>NZ_CP136629.1:6010000-8406336 GCF_032918025.1 Bradyrhizobium sp. BEA-2-5
CTTGTTCGCCGCGTCGAGAAAGCCTTCGCGCAGCTTGGGAGCCATGCGGTTGAAGCTGGTGTCGCTGAAATAGACCGCGAGCGGCGAGAAGATGTGCTGGGTCAGCGCATAGTGCTTCGCCGTCTCGTAGAACTTGCTCGCCAGGATGGTCGGCGGATCGTGCTCGAGGCCGTCGAGCACGCCGGCCTGCAGCGCCGTATAGATCTCGCCGAACGCCAGCGGCGTTGCGGCGGCCCCCATCAGCCGCAGGCACTCGGTGATGATCGGATTGGGCAAGGTGCGGATTTTCAGGCCGGCGAGATCTTCCGGCGTCTTCACCGGCTTCTTCGCCAGCACGCTGCGGGCGCCGAAATTGTAGGCCCAGGCGATGATGCGGATGCCGGCGCCCTTGAGCAGCGCAGCCTCGATCGGCTTCGCCGCGCCGGCGTCGAACGCCTTGGTCTGCTGCTGGAAGCTGGTGAAGAGGTAACCGAGGTCGAAGGTGCCGACCAGCGGCACGAGATTCGCCGAAATCGACGAGCCCGACACCATCAGGTCGATCACCCCGAGCTTTACCGAGTTGATAACGTCGATCTCCTGGCCGAGTTGGTTGTCGGGGAAGAAGGTGACCTCGATCTGCTCACTGAGCCCGTTCGCCTTCAGGCTCTTGGCCAGATTGTCGTAGTAGACGCGGCCATTGGCGTATTTGGGATCGTTCGGAAGCGACGACGAGCATCGCATTTTCATCACGGCAGCCTCAGCGCGGCCGATGATGGCGGGCGCGGCGGCAAGCCACGCGGTCGCGGCGACCGACGACTGCAGCACAATGCGGCGGCTCACGCGGTTCGACGTCATGATGGTGCTCCTCCCCGGGAACGGATCTTTTGTTGTGTTGGCCGCCCGCCTGACGGCGTGAGCTTGGCAGCCGATTTGTCATAATGTATGACAAAACAGATACGGTTGTGCAAGGGCGCGGCTCGGCGGCGGCGCAGGCTGCGACCGCAGCGAGGCCCTCGATGTTCCAGACATCCAACGCGTTGCGCCGAAGCGTGCACAGCCAGGTCACCGACCGCGTCGGCAGCAGCATCGTGCGCGGCGAGATCGGCGTCGGCGAAACGCTGCCGCCGGAAATCCGGATCTGCGAGATGATGGACGTCAGCCGCACCGTGGTGCGCGAGGCGATCCGCACCTTGACCGGCAAGGGCCTGATCGAGTCGCGGCCCAAGAGCGGCACGCGGGTTCGGCCGCCCGAGCAGTGGAATCAGCTCGATCCCGACGTGCTGCGCTGGCACCTCGAGACCGCGGAGATCGACCGTTACCTCGCCAAGCTGTTCCAGCTGCGCGCCGCGGTCGAGCCGGCCGCGGCAGCGCTCGCGGCGACCCATGCCGAGGAGGTCGACGTCGCCCGCATCCGCGCCGGATGCGACGGCATGGACGCGGCGAAGAGCAACGAGGAATTCGTCGCCGCCGACATCGCGTTCCACCAGGCGATCTATTTCGCCACCCGCAACGAGTTCTTCTGGCCGATCGCGCAGATGTTCGAGATCACGCTGCGCCAGAGTTTTACGATCGCAGCGCCGGGCTCGCACCGTCCGCGGGCGCTGCGCGAGCACCGCGCGGTGCTGGACGCGATCGCCGCCGGAGATGCGGAGACGGCACGCGCAGCCACGGTCGTGCTGCTGACGAATTCCGCCGACGACCTGGTGCGAATCCGTGGCCGGGAATTCGACACGCCACGTCCAGCCAAGCGCCGATGATGTTGGTGACTGCGGTCGTGATGCGCTCACTGCTTCCACATGGTCGTCCTGGCGAAAGCAGGGACCCATACGCCGCGGCCGATGTTGTCAGTCGGACTCGTCGTTCCAGCGTCGCGCAACCATGGGTAGCGGTGGTCATGGGTCCCGGCCCCCCGTGCGCAACTGCGCAACTAAGCCGGGACGACAGCGAATGTGCGGTGCCGCTTGCAGGTCAAAATCCGCATCAGCGATTGACGCGTGAGCGAGGCACCGCCGGAAGGGTTCCCTCCCACCTGCGGGAGCGGGAGCCGCGCAGCGTGCTCACCTCACCGTCATTCCGCGCCCGCCACGTCAGAGCTGCCCCGCACACGGGCCTGTGACCATAGTTGAAGGCTGCGACGACGAAACTTCTGGATTGTTGGCCGCGTAGACGCCAAGACAGGAGCGCTATTCTGCGAAGGTTTCATTGATGCACGACGTCTCGATCCCGGCGGCCCTGATCGCCGGCCTGGTCAGCTTCCTCTCGCCCTGCGTGCTGCCGCTGGTGCCGCCCTATCTGATCTATTTGACCGGCGCGACCATCGAGCAGGTCAACCAGGACGGCGCCACCGCGGCCTCCAAGCGCGCGATCATGATGTCGGCGCTTCTGTTCGTGCTTGGCTTTTCGACGGTGTTCGTGGCGCTCGGCGCCAGCGCTTCGCTGGTCGGCGGGCTGATCCGCGCCTGGTCGGCGGAGCTGTCGATTCTCGCCGGCATCGTCATCATCATCATGGGCCTGCACTTCCTCGGCCTGACGCGCATCGGCCTGCTGATGCGCGAGGGGCGGCTGCCGATCCCCAGACCGGTCGGCCTCTGGGGCGCCTATATCATGGGCCTCGCTTTCGCCTTCGGCTGGACGCCCTGTATCGGCCCGATCCTCGCCGCGATCCTCTCGATCGCCGCGGCCGAAGCCACGGTAACGAAGGGCGCCGGCCTGCTCGCGGTCTATTCCGCGGGCCTCGGCATTCCCTTCCTGATCGCCGCGCTGATGATCGAACAGTTCTCCGCGCTGTTCGCGCGCATGAAGGGCCACCTCGTCACCGTCGAGCGGGTGATGGGCGTGCTGATGGTGGTCACCGGCATCGGCTTCCTGACCGGCGCAGTCTCGAGCGTCAGCGTCTGGCTGCTGGAAACCTTCCCGGCGCTGCAAAATATCGGCTAGGCCTGCGCGCCAGCCCAGGCTGCCGTCGGCTGGCTTTTGGCCGCGCGATGTCGGACTATCGGGGAATCGCCGCAATCCTCACGGGGCACCGATGGGCCAGGATCGTCAGACGCGCGCCAGCTGGCCGATCTTCCGTTCGCTCAGGGCGTTCCGGCCAAGCGACCTGCCGGGTGACCTGATCGCCGGGCTGACGCTCGCCGCGATTGCGATCCCGGAGCAGATGGCGACCGCGCGGCTCGGCGGCTTCTCGCCGCAGATCGGCTTCTTCGCCTTCATGGCCGGCTCGCTCGGCTTTGCGATGTTCGGCGCAAACCGCTTCCTGTCCTGCGGCGCCGACTCCACGATCACGCCGATCTTCGCCGGCGGCCTCGCGCTGATGGCGACCCCCGGCTCGCCGGACTATCAGGCACTGGCGATGGCGCTGGCGCTGATGGTCGGCGCGATCATGATCGCCGGCAGCCTGTTCAAGCTCGGCTGGATCGCCAATTTGCTGTCGACGCCGGTGACGGTCGGCTTCCTCGCCGGCATCTCGGTCCACATCCTGGTCTCGCAATTGCCCGGCGTGCTCGGCCTGACCACGCCGGACGGGCCGACGCTCTACAAGCTCGGAGTGCTCACCGAGAAGATCGGTCAAACCAATTTCTACACGCTGGCGATCGGCCTCGGCGTGCTGGCGCTGGTCGCCGGATCGGAGAAGATCAGCGCACGCATTCCGGGCGCGCTGATCGGCCTTGTCGTGGCCACCGTCGCCGTGATCGCCGGCCATCTCGAAAGCAAGGGCGTCAGGGTGGTCGGCACCGTGCCCGGGACGCTGCCGACGCCATCGTTTCCGGACATCGCGCCGGAGCGATGGATCAAACTGTTGTCGCTGGCGATCCTGATCGCGGTTGTCGTCATGGTGCAGACCGCGGCGACGACGCGCTCGTTCCTGTCCGATCCGGACAAGCCGGCCGACGTCGATCGCGACTTCCTCGGCGCCGGTGCCGGCAGCCTGCTGTCCGGGCTGCTCGGCGCCTTTCCGGTCAACGCCAGCCCACCGCGGACCGGCATCGTGTCGGAGACCGGCGGACGCACGCAGCTCTCGGGGCTGTTTGCCGCGGCTATCGTGCTTGCGCTGCTCGCCTTCGGCGCGACGCTGCTGCGGCACGTGCCCGACACGGCGCTCGGCGGCGTCCTGCTGTTCGTCGCGCTGCGCATCATCCGCGTGAAGCAGATCGTCGCGATCTTCCGCCAGTCGTTCTATGAATTCCTGCTGGTGGTGGCGACCGCGGCCGCGATCATCGTGCTGCCGATCGAGCAAGGCGTCGCCGTCGGCATCGCCTTGTCGCTGCTGCACGGGATCTGGACCACCACGCGCGGCCAGCTTGCCGAATTCGTCCATGTGCCCGGTACCACGATCTGGTGGCCGACGGGCCCGCACGTCACCGGCGAGCGCACGCCCGGCATTGCCGTCGTCGGCCTGCAGGCGCCGTTGTCGTTCCTCAACGCGGAGAGCTTCCACAGCGGCGTGCTCAAGACCATCGGCGGGGCGACACCCAAGCCGCGGCTGCTGGTGATCGAGGCCAGCGGCATGATCGAGATTGATTTCACAGCGGCGCAGGCGCTGCGCGATCTGTTCCGCGAATGCCGCGGCAACGGCGTGACGGTGGCGATAGCGCGGCTCGAATCCGAGCGCGCGCAGGACGCCTTCGAGCGCTTCGATCTCTACGAGGTGTTGCCGCGGGACCATGTCTTCCACAGCGTCGACGAAGCGGTCCGCACGCTCGGCGGGCAGGCGTAGAGGTTGATGAGATCACTGGCTGCGTAGCCCGGATGGAGCGAAGCGCAATCCGGGATTCTCTCGCGCGTTGATGAACCGTCCCGGATTTCGCTTACGCTCCATCCGGGCTACCGGACGGCCTCAGGCCTGCTCGCCCTCGAGCGTCGGATGCTCCCTCAAAACTTCCGCCTTGATCGAGCCGGCGTGGATGGCGCGCAGCAGCGCTCGCCCCGTCTTGATGTTATTGGCCTTCATGCAGAGACCGACGATCTCGCGCACCGCGGAATCCCGCACCAGCTCGTCGGAGATCTTCATCGCGGTCTCCATCGCGACCTTGGCTGCACGCTCGTAGCGATCACGCTCGATCTGCTGCTTCTTCGCTGAACGCTTGTCCGGCGAGCCGACCGCCTCGGCACAGCCGGCGGCATCGCGGCAGATCGCACGGATCCGCTGCGCAGCTTCGATGTCGCCGAGCGGGTGCGCGACGGGATCGTCCCAGATATCCTTGTGCTCGTCCTTGCTGAACCACCACATCGCCGCACCTTGAAAGCACGGCAAACATAGCTGGCCTTGGCGCAACCTGTGAACCGCAGAGTTCGACTCGGTGCCGAGCAAGAGGTGCACACTATGGCCCGGCAGCCACACCCGCGGCGGATCCGCGCGCGAATTGATGTCGAACTCATGGAATAAAGCCCGTTTCGGTTCTGATTGCGTCAGAGCCGAGGCTGCGGGGCTTTTGCTTGCCGCGTTTTCACGCGAACCGACGAGGCTCTAAGCCGATCGTTTCGGCCCGATCGCCTCGAACTGTGCTTTTTGCTCATCGCTGAGCGTGGCGTAGAAATTCTCAAGCGCGGCGCGGACATCCTTGACCGCCTGCAGCATGACGTCGAGCCGCCTGGCAACGAAGGCAAGACGTGCGGGCGGGGTCATCGCCTCGTTGGTCTGGCACGCAGCCTTCAGCTTCCGCGCGGCGTCGGCGCTGGCATCCTGCAGTGCCTGAAGCGCACCGCGCTGGGCGTCGCTGAGCTGCAGCCGCGTCTCGATCTCGCCGGTCGGCCACTCCTGCATGGCCGGCTGTGCGGCGCCGCAGCTCTGGGCGACCGTCGCGTTCGGATCGCGCGCCGCGGCTTCCTTGCGCTGGTTCTCGGCGAGCGCGTTGAGCCGCGCTTTCTGCTCGTCATCGAGCAGGCCGTAGAACTTCTCCATCGGAGGCTTCACGATTCCGACCGCGGTGACCATCGCTTCGATCCGCTGCTGCATGGCGGCGAGCCGGTTCGGCGCCGTCAACACCACCTGCGCGGGACATGCCGCGCGAATGACCTGGGCAGCCGCAAGCGACGCGTTGCCGAGCTCGCCGAGCGCCGCCGATTGCGCTTCGGTCGGCTGCACCGTATCCGCGATCTGATCTACCGGCAGGCCGGCGACCGAACGGCTGTCATTGCCGCACATCTGCTCGATGCGCCCGCCGCCGCGGTAACGGCGGCCCGTCCGGCGTTCCGGCAGATAGCCCCTGAGATCGTCATACCCATAAGGCCCGAAGATGCCGGCATAGATGTCCGGATAGCCGTAGCCCCAGAATCCGATGTCGTCGCCCCAGATCGCGTAGTCGTAGATGTCGTTGTACGCGAACGGCCAGAACAGCGGGCCGACCCAGCCATAGCCGCCGCCGGGATGCTGCCACCAGCCGTTGGCGACAGTCCCGCCGTGCCAGCCGGCGAGCGCCGCGGCGGCGGCGATCTGCGCACGCGCCGCCGGGTTGCTCAACAGCCGGCCGTTGCGCAATGCGCCGTTGCGCGACAGCGAGCTGAACGCATTGCGCATATGGCCTGGCGCGATTGCGGCATTGCGCATCCGGCCGAAATTGCCGCCCCCGCGCGATGCGAAGGCGCCGTGGCCGGCGAAGCCTGATCGCGAGATCGCATGCGAGCGGCCGAACCCGCCATGATGGCCGCCGCCGAAATGCATGTGGCCGAAGCCATGCCCGCCACGTCCATGGCCACCACCGTGCCCATGGCCACCGCCATGTCCATGGCCGCCGCCATGCCCTCCGCCATGGCCGCCACCATGCCCACCGCCGCCTCGGGCGATCGCGTCGCCCGACAGCGCCATCGCAAGCACCACGACCGCAATTCCGATTGCCCGTCCGATCACGACGTCCTCCCTCCGCGCACCACACACGTCGCGGCAACACAGTGCAGCACAAGAGAGACGCCGGGCGGGCGGAAAAGTTCCGCGCGTGAAACGCGCCGCCCGCGGGCTCGCGAACGCTGCGCGGCGTGACGACGCCTCAGGCGGCCGGCACGATCTTGCCGGGGTTGAAGATGTTGAGCGGATCGAGCGCCTTCTTCAACGCCCGCATCGCATCGAGCGCCTCGGGGCCGAGCTCGGCCTTGAGGTATTTCTGCTTGCCCTGCCCGATGCCGTGCTCGCCGGTGCAGGTGCCGTCCATGGCCTGCGCGCGCTCGACCAGGCGATGCATGAACTCCTCGCCGCGTGCCATCTCGTCTGGATCGTTGACGTCGCAGACCAGCGAACAGTGGAAATTGCCGTCGCCGACATGGCCGACGATCGGCGACAGCAGGTTGAGACGCTCGAGATCCTGCTCGGTCTCGCTGACGCAATCGGCGAGCCGCGAAATCGGCACGCAGACGTCGGTCGCGACCACGCCGATGCTGTCGCCGGGCCGCAGCGCCTTCACCGACCAATAGGCGTCGTGCCGCGCCTGCCAGAGCTTCGTGCGGTCCTCGGGCTTGGTGGTCCAGGAGAAATCGCCGCCGCCGCACTCCCTTGCGATCTCGCCGAACGCCTTGGACTGCTCGCCGACCTCGATCTCGCTGCCGTGGAATTCCATCAAGAGCAGCGGCGTCTCCGGCAGCGTCAGCTTCGAATAGGCATTGCAGGCCTTCACCTGCGCGGCATTGAGCAGCTCGATGCGCGCGACGGGAATGCCGGTCTGGATCGCCAGGATCACGGCCTGACAGGCCCCGTGCACGGTCTCGAACGAGACCGCGCCCGCCGCGATCGTCTCGGGGATGCCGCGCAGGCGAATGGTCAATTCCGAGATGATGCCGAGCGTGCCCTCGGCACCGACGAACAGATGCGTGAGGTCGTATCCGGCCGACGACTTCTTCGCGCGCGTGCCGGTCGTGATGATCTCGCCGTCGCCGCGCACGACCTTCAGCGCCAGCACGCTGTCGCGCATCGTGCCGTAGCGCACCGCATTGGTGCCGGAGGCGCGGGTCGAGGCCATGCCGCCGAGCGAAGCATCCGCGCCGGGATCGATCGGGAAGAACAGTCCCTGGTCGCGCAGATGCTCGTTCAGCGCCTTGCGGGTGACGCCGGGCTGGATCACGCAGTCGAGGTCCTCGGCATGCACCGCCAGCACCTTGTTCATGTCGCGCAGGTCGATCGAGATGCCGCCCGCGGGCGCGTTGACCTGGCCCTCGAGCGAGGTGCCGGTGCCGAAGGCAATGACCGGCACGCGGTTTTTCGCGCAGATCCGCACCACGTCCTGGATGTCGGCGGTCTCCTGCGCCATCACCACGCCGTCCGGCGGCTGGTTGGGAATCCATGTGGTGGTATGGCCGTGCTGCTCGCGCACCGCCTGCGAGGTGATGAGGCGGTTGCCGAACCGCGCCGCCAGCGCGTCGATCGCGCGCTTCAGGGCCTGCGGATCAGGTCGCGTCACATTGCCCGAAATCGTTGTCGCCACGTCAAATTTCCTCCCACCTTTAGCCGACCGTGGCAAAGCTTGTATAAGGGGTCAAGAGAGCCTGACTTGAAAAAGTGGACGCCGGAGTCACAGAAAAGCTCATGCTCGAACGCCAACGAACCGGGGACGGATCATGACTTCAGCGACTGCCACCAGCGAGATGCCGCTTCCATCTGCCCCGTTCAGATCCTCGGTGATGCAGATCGAGCCGCAATGGATCGACTATAACGGCCATCTCAACATGGCCTATTACAACGTGATGTTCGACCGCGCGATCGACGAGATGTGGCTGCAACTCGGCATCGGGCCGGACTACATGAAGGCGCGGCACTGCTCGACCTTCACCGCCGAGTGCCACGTCCGCTATCTCAGGGAGATTCATCTCGGCGATCCCGTGCAAGTCCAGGTCTACCTGCTCGGCGCCGACGAGAAGCGGCTGCACACATTTGAGGAGCTGCGCCATGCCACCGAAGGCTGGCTCTCCGCGACCTCGGAAAACCTCACGCTGCACATCGACATGGAGGCGCGCAAGGTGGCGCCGTTTCCGCCCGATATCCGCGCCCGCGCACAAGCGATCGTGGACAGCTATGCGGGCGTATCGCGTCCCGAGGGCATCGGCCGCAACGTGGCGATGCCCTCGGCGAAGTAGCATGGCGTTGCAAGCGAAGCGGCCGCCGGTTGGCGGCCTCCGCTAGACCCTGGTGCGACCGCGCGCCAGGCCGACCACGGCCGAGACCAGGAACAGGACCACCGCGATGAAGAAGATGATCTTGGCGATCTCGATCGAGGCGCCGGCGATGCCGCCGAAGCCCAGGATGCCGGCGATCAGTGCAATAACCAGAAACGTCACAACCCAGCTCAGCATGATCAAAACTCCGCTTCGTTTTCCCTGTTGTTGCTTGGCGCGGACCTCTGCCCGGCGCCGCACCCGTTGAAACAATCCGGCGGGGAAATGCTGGTTCCTGAGCATGAAACCGCGAAATTTTCGCCGATTTCCGGAACCGGGATCGAGTGCGGGCTGCTGCCAAAAGCGTTCCCGTCAGCCGCGATAAAACCTGTCAAAACGGCCGATCAGGCCCTATATGGCCTTCAATCCCTGTTAAGAAGGCTCCCCTTCACCATCCTGCGGTGCCATCGTGGGGCCGAGACGATTCGCCAATGACCGAGCCGAACAAATTGCCCCATCACGACGTTCCCGAGCACCAGCCGGCGGCTGGCGGCATCGCCGCGCGTGCGCGGGCGGCGGCCGGTCCGCAATATCTGAACGGGCTCAATCCCGAGCAGCGTGAGGCCGTGGAGACGCTGGACGGCCCGGTTCTCGTGCTGGCCGGGGCCGGCACCGGCAAGACGCGCGTCTTGACCACGCGCATCGCGCACATCCTGAGCCAGGGCCGCGCCCGCCCCGCCGAGATCCTGTCGGTGACCTTCACCAACAAGGCCGCGCGCGAGATGAAGCATCGGCTCGGCCAGATGCTCGGCCATGCCGTCGAGGGCATGCCGTGGCTCGGCACCTTCCACTCCATCGGCGGCCGCATCCTCCGTTTCCATGCCGAGCTGGCGCAGCTCAAGTCGAACTTCACCGTGCTCGACGTCGACGACCAGGTCCGGCTGCTCAAGCAGCTGCTGCAGGCCGAGAACATCGACGACAAGCGCTGGCCGGCACGCATGCTGGCCGGCCTGATCGACGGCTGGAAAAACCGCGGCCTGATGCCGTCGCAGGTGCCCTCGGGCGAGGCCGCCGTCTTCGCCAATGGCAAGGGCGGCAAGCTCTATGCGAGCTATCAGGAACGGCTGAAGATCCTGAACGCGGCCGATTTCGGCGATCTCTTGCTGGAGAACATCCGGATCTTCCGCGAGCACCCGGATATCCTGCGGCAGTACCAGCTGCGCTTCAAATACATCCTGGTCGACGAGTACCAGGACACCAACGTCGCGCAATATCTGTGGCTGCGGCTGTTGTCGCAGGCGCCGTCGCGGCCGGAGCGTCGCCTTGCCGACGTCATTCCGGGGCGCATCGAAGATGCGAACCCGGAATCCAGAGGTCATGAGGACTCAGCTCGAGATTCCGGGTCTGCGCCTACGGCGCATCCCGGAATGACGGCATCTGCAGCAGGCGCCACCAAGAACATCTGCTGCGTCGGTGACGACGACCAGTCGATCTATGGCTGGCGCGGCGCCGAGGTCGACAACATCCTGCGTTTCGAGCACGATTTTCCCGGCGCCAAGGTCATCCGCCTCGAGCGCAACTATCGCTCGACCGGCCACATCCTCGCCGCCGCCTCGCATTTGATCGCGCACAATGAAGGCCGGCTCGGCAAGACGCTGCGCACCGAGGATCAGGACGGCGAGAAGGTCACGGTGACGGGCTCCTGGGATTCCGAAGAGGAAGCCCGCGGCATCGGCGAGGAGATCGAGCAGCTCCAGCGCCAGGGCGAGAAGCTCAACGAGATCTCGATCCTGGTGCGCGCCTCCTACCAGATGCGCGAATTCGAAGACCGCTTCGTCACCCTCGGCCTGCCCTACCGCGTCATCGGCGGCCCGCGCTTCTACGAGCGCGCCGAAATCCGCGACGCGCTGGCATACTTGCGCGTCATCAATTCGCCGGCCGACGACCTCGCCTTCGAGCGCATCGTCAATACGCCGAAGCGCGGCCTTGGCGATGCCACCGTGCAGATGCTGCACGACCATGCCCGCAAGCGCCGCATTCCCCTGTTCGAGGCCGCGCGCGCGGTGGTCGAGACCGACGAGCTGAAGCCGAAGGCGCGCGGAAGCTTGCGCGACCTCGTCGCCCAGTTCGACCGCTGGCGCGCCCAGCGCGAGGTCACCGCGCATACCGATCTCGCCCAGATCGTGCTCGACGAGAGCGGCTACACCGAGATGTGGCAGAAGGACCGCTCGGCGGACGCCGCGGGCCGGCTGGAGAACCTGAAAGAGCTCGTGCGCTCGATGGAGGAATTCGAGAACCTGCAAGGGTTCCTGGAGCACATCTCCCTGGTGATGGACCGCGAAGGCGGCGCCGAGGACGACGCGGTGTCGCTGATGACGCTGCATTCGGCCAAGGGCCTCGAATTCGACAACGTATTCCTGCCGGGCTGGGAGGAAGGCCTGTTCCCGAGCCAGCGCACGCTGGACGAACAGGGCCGCGCTGGCCTCGAGGAGGAGCGCAGGCTCGGCCATGTCGGCCTCACCCGCGCCCGCCGCCGCGCAAAGATCTATTTTGCGACCAACCGGCGGATCCACGGCACCTGGTCGACCACGATCCCGTCGCGCTTCCTGGACGAATTGCCGGCGGCCAATGTCGAGATCACGGAATCCAAGGGCGGCTCGGCCTGGGGCGGCACCGGCGGCTACGGCGCCTCGCGCTTCGATGACATGGAGGCATTCGGCTCCAGCTATTCGACGCCGGGCTGGCAGCGGGCGCAGGCCAACCGCAACCGCGGCGGGGGCCGTAGCGGCAGCGGCTTCGAGGAGCGGCAATCCTCCTTTTCCTCCGAAAGCTTCAATCGCACCAAGCGCGGCCCTGTCGTGATCGAGGGCGAGCTGGTCGCCAAGTCCACCGGCACGACTTCGGAGTTCTCGCTGGAAGACCGCGTCTTCCACCAGAAATTCGGCTACGGCCGCGTCACCAAGATCGACGGCAACAAGCTCACCATCGCCTTCGACAAGGCCGGCGAGAAGAAGGTCGTGGACAGTTTTGTGGAACGGGTGTGACATAGCGACCTTCTTTGGCGGCCTTCTTTGGCGGCCTTCTCTGTTGGTAGCCCTTGACCCCAGTTGATTTCATGGGTTGAGATGGCCCCATGGTCCGGGGGAGGTTTTTCCTTTTTATCATTGCGCTCACTGCGCCGTCGCTGGCGGTCGCGGAGACGATGAGCTTTGGCGATTCTGCAGCGCAACTGGCCAAGGCCTGCGGCGCCGACATCACCGCCAACTGCCGCGGCGTCAATCTCGACTCCAACCGCCTCAAGGAATGCCTGTCGCGCAACCGCGACGTGATATCGCCACAGTGCAAGGAGAGCTACTTCTCCACCCTCGACGCCATCCAGAAGCGCGTCGCCGCGCGCGTCACGGTGGCGAACGCCTGCCAGCGCGAGATCGTCAAGGTCTGCGGCGGCTCGACCAAGGAGACCAGCAAATCGGTCCCCTGCCTCGTCAGCGCCAAAGGCCTCAGCCGCAACTGCACCCAGGCGATCAATGACGCGGGGTATCAATGATGCGGCTGTCGAGGCGAGGCTTGCGCGATCCTGGCCTTTTGGCCCTGCTGGGCACGCTGGCTTTGCTGGTGATGCCGATTGCACTGGGGCGTGCACAGACCGCCATCACGCGCGACGACGTCATCGCCAAGCTCAATCGTTACGAGACAGATGCCGAGATCGATGTCCCCGCGCTGCGCCAGCAGGTGGCCGAACGATCGAAGTCGCGATCGAAGAACGAGCCGCCGCCCTCGAAGCGGCCGCCGATCGCTCCCGATCTGACCAAGCTGCCGACGTTCAACGTCGACATCGCGTTCGACGTCGACACGCCGATCGTGCTGCCGGAATCGTATCAGACGGTCGGGCGGATCGCCGATGCACTGACGCACGCCTCGCTGCTGCCCTACACGTTCCTGATCGTCGGCCACGTCGAATCCACCGGACGACGCGAGAACAATGTGCTGCTGAGCCAGCGGCGCGCCGACGCGATCCGCGACATCCTGGTCAACACCTTCAAGATCACCGCGAAGCGCCTGCAATCGGTCGGGCTTGGCGAAGAGCAGTTGCTCGACCCGACCAAACCCAACGCGCCGGTCAACAACCAGGTGCAGATCATGCTGGTCGCGAAGGTCGCCGACAGCGCGCCGCCCGCGCACCCTGCCCCGGCGGCCGCCGCCAAGAAGCCGGCGAAGTCAGCCAAGAAGCACTGAAGCAGCATTTCCGCCACGCCGCGGAATAAATTTCTGCCCCGGCGGGTGATTGCAGAACGGATCATACGTCCCTATCTGCGCTTGACCCGCATCCCGCCCGGGCCCCAATCCGCGCGCGCCCCCTCCCTCACGCTCACCGACTCTCCATGTCCCCCATCATTTCCGTCGCCAATCTGTCGAAGACCTATGGGTCCGGCTTCAAGGCGCTCAAGAACGTCAATCTCGACATCAAGCGCGGCGAGATTTTTGCGCTGCTCGGCCCCAACGGGGCCGGCAAGACCACGCTGATCTCGATCATCTGCGGCATCGCCAACCCGAGCGAAGGCCGCATCACGATCGGCGGGCACGACATCATCGCCGACTATCGCGCGGCGCGCTCGCTGATCGGCCTCGTGCCGCAGGAATTGCACACCGACGCCTTCGAGAGCGTGTGGGCGACCGTGAGCTTCTCGCGCGGCCTGTTCGGCAAGCCGAAGAACCCCGAACACATCGAGAAGGTGCTGAAGGACCTCTCGCTGTGGGACAAGAAGGACAACAAGATCATCACGCTCTCCGGCGGCATGAAGCGTCGCGTGATGATCGCCAAAGCGCTGTCGCACGAGCCGCAGATCCTGTTCCTGGACGAGCCCACCGCCGGCGTCGACGTCGAACTGCGCAAGGGCATGTGGGAGGTGGTGCGCGGGCTGCAACAGTCCGGCGTCACCATCATCCTCACCACGCACTACATCGAGGAGGCCGAGGAGATGGCCGACCGCATCGGCGTCATCAACAAGGGCGAGATCGTGCTGATCGAGGACAAGACGACCTTGATGCAGAAGCTCGGCAAGAAGCGGCTGACGCTGCAATTGCAGAACAAGCTCGAGGCGATTCCCGATGTTCTGTCTGCCTACAATCTCGAATTGTCCGACGACGGCCGCACCGTGACCTACGACTACGACACCAAGGGCGAGCGCACCGGCATCACCAGCCTGCTCGGCGATCTCCGCGCCGCCGGCATCCGCTTCTCCGATCTCGATACCAAACAAAGCTCCCTCGAGGACATCTTCGTCGACCTCGTGAGGACGTCATGAACCATCGCGCCATTCGCGCCATCTATCTGTTCGAAATGGCGCGCACCTGGCGCACGCTGCTGCAAAGCATCGTCTCGCCCGTGGTCTCGACCTCGCTCTATTTCGTGGTGTTCGGCGCCGCGATCGGCTCGCGCATCAGCCAGGTCGAGGGCGTCAGCTACGGCACCTTCATCGTCCCGGGCCTGATCATGCTCTCGGTGCTGACGCAGAGCATCGCCAACGCCTCCTTCGGCATCTACTTCCCGAAATTCACCGGCACGATCTACGAGATCCTGTCGGCGCCGATCTCCTATTTCGAGATCGTGCTCGGCTATGTCGGCGCCGCCGCGACCAAGTCGATCATTCTGGGCCTGATCATCCTGGCGACGGCCGGCCTGTTCGTGCCGCTGCACATCCAGCATCCGGTCTGGATGCTGGCCTTCCTGGTGCTGACGGCGGTGACGTTCAGCCTGTTCGGCTTCATCATCGGGATCTGGGCTGACGGCTTCGAAAAGCTGCAGATGATCCCGATGCTGGTGGTGACGCCGCTGACTTTCCTCGGCGGCAGCTTCTATTCCATCGACATGCTGCCGCCCACCTGGCGCACGGTCGCGCTGCTCAACCCGGTGGTCTACCTGATCTCCGGCTTCCGCTGGAGCTTCTACGAGATTGCCGATGTCAGCGTGCCGCTGAGTCTCGGCATGACCGTGGGCTTCCTGGTCGCCTGCATGGCCATCGTGGGGTGGATCTTCAGAACCGGCTACCGGCTGAAGAACTGAAAAGCTTCCGTAGCCCGGATGGAGCGAAGCGCAATCCGGGACCTTATCGCCGAGCCTGCAGAACCCGGATTTCGCGGAGCCTGTCATCGGGCCCACGTTCGCGCGAACCATTGGCTCCATCCGCTACAGGTTCTTCAACGATCAATAGCAGTGGAAATGGCCGTGGCGGTAGTAGCCCCGGCAGCGGTGGCCACGGCGGTAACCGCGATCCGGGATGCCGAACACGCCCTTGACCGCGCCCATGGCGCCGCCGACACCGGCGCCGACGGCACCGCCGACCACGCCGCCCACCGGACCGGCGACCCGGTTGCCCTCATAGGCGCCCTCATGGGCGCCGCGGACGATGCCCTGGGCATGGCCGGCATGCGGGGCTGCGACCAGCGTCAAAGCGAGGGCTGCGGCCGCAAGCAGGAGCCGCGCGGAGAGGCCGGCTGGGACGACGGCCGCGGTCTTCACCTTGGTGTTGTTCATCTGGATTCCTTGATGCGCGGCGCGAGCGCGCCGCCGGGCGGGATTGTTAAACGTCCATGCGGCCAAATGGTTGCGTGTCGCAGGACCAATCGCGGCCGTCGTCGCGGCCCGCTCGCGAAAAAGTCAGCCGGCCGTGACAGGCAGGTCCGGCTTCGGCCTTGTTTGCGCCGCGCGCGGGATTAACCATGGCAAGTGATCACGGCCTTGGCCCGCCACTGGAACCAAGTTCGGATTCCGTGCATATTGATTGCTGGGGACGGAGAGCCGCGGCTTCGCGAGCAGGCCTGGAGGCCAAAGGTAAAATGCGTTCGTTCCTCATTGCGTTCACGTCCGTGATGCTCTTCACCGCGGGCGCCGCGCAGGCCAAGGTCGAGATCACCGTCGACAAGGACAACCAGCAGATGACCGTCGCCGTCGACGGCGTCGCGCGCTATCACTGGCCGGTGTCGACCGGCGTCCCCTCGCGCGAGACGCCGAACGGCGCGTTTCGCGCCTTCCGCATGGAAGAGGATCACTACTCCAAGGAATTCGACGACGCGCCGATGCCGCACGCGATCTTCTTCACCAAGGTCGGGCACGCCATCCATGGCACGGACTCGGTCGGCCGGCTCGGCTCGCCCGCCTCCCATGGCTGCGTACGGCTGTCGCGCCAGAATGCCACGACGCTCTATGCGCTGGTTCAGAAGGAAGGCGTGCTCAACACCACCGTGACGCTGACCGGCTCGTCGCAGGTCGCGCTGGCGCGCAATCCGCGTGGGCGCAACGGCACCGCCGTCGCCCGCCGCGCGCCGCAGCAATATGACGAGCAGTACGGCACCGCCGCCGCCGGCGATCCGGTCGTGCTGACGCCGCAGCCGCGAGACTATCCGGCGCAGGCCCGCACCGACGACGGCTACATCTATCCGGCCGACGGCAGTTCGACCGATCGCCGCTATCCGGCACCGCCGTCAAGCCGCCGCGTCTATGACGCGCAGGCCTATGGCCAGCAGCCGCAATATTACGGCAATCAGGGCTACGCGCCGGCGCCGCAGGGCTACTACCAGCCGCGCCCCGCCTATCAGCCGCGCGGCTTTTACGGCAACACCTATCAGGACTAGAGCGTTTTCGAGCGAAGTGGGCGCCGGTTCGCGTCAAGAAAACGCGTCAAAAGAAATCTGCCGCGCGCTCCTCGTCCGCTGACGGCGCCGCAGGCAGCGCGCCGTCAGTTCACGCTCCCCTCACCCGCTTGTGACCGTCGCAAAGGGCGCCCGTCATCGTGCGCCGTGGCCCGTCGTCGCGTCGTCATCTGATTGTAAAACTAGCCCGATATTCGGCGGCACAAGCGCCCGCTTGGCCCCTGGAGGCCGATTCACGCGGCATGCCCGATGAAATCAGGGCGAGAAGCGCGGGTCACGTAGGTTAGATCAGGGGTCGACATGAAACGGGGCATCGTTGTCCTTTGCCTGTGCATCGTGGCGATGGCCGCTTATTTCACGACGGACAGATGGGCCATCCGTCACACGACGCTGACGTTCCACGACGTTCTGCGCGACGACCGCAACGTCACGGTCGAGGTCGCGGTGCGCCGCGACCGGCAAATGCAGGCGATGGCCGAGATGATCGAGCTGCCGGTCGCGATCCTGAGCCACGGCAACACCGTCAAGAACACCGAGTACTCGTTCCTCACCAATTTGTTCGCGTCGCGCGGCTACCTCGTGATCAGCATTCAGCATGATCTCGACACCGACGCGCCGATGGTCACCAAGGTCGGCGAGGAATATGTCGGCCGCCGCATGCAGTACAATCGCGGCGTCTTCAACATCATGTATGCGATCGACGAGCTCAAGAAGGTCTATCCGAACGCAAACTATCGCCAGCTGACGTTGATCGGCCATTCCAACGGCGGCGACATCTCGATGTTCTTCGCCAAGCAGCATCCCGACCTGGTGAAGAAGGTCGTCACGCTGGACAATCTGCGCGTCCCCTTCATCACCGACGGCAGGATCAAGATCCTCTCGTTCCGCTCCAGGGATCCGGTGTTCAAGGCCGATCCGGGCGTGGTGCCCGACGACGAGACCTGCGCGAGACTCGGCATCAAGGTGGTCAGAACCGAATTCCAGCACAACGATCTCAGCGACCGCGGCCCGGACAGCGCGAAGTCGCCGATCCAGGCCGGCGTGGAGCAATTCCTCGACGAGGATGCCGGCGGGAACACGCCGACGATGCCGCTGCTCGCCGCCTCGACGCCCGCCTCCGCGGGTACAGCGCCGCCAGAGAACAAATAGCCGCGTCGCGCTGAAGGCGAGCTCGCGCTCTCCGGTGCTGCCGGACAGCTCTCCGTTCCGATTGAATTGGAACGGAGCTCTAGCTTCTTGCTTTGACCCTAAGCGCGCGCGTGGCGATAGCCGGCGGCAACGAGCCAGATTGCGGAAAGCAGGAAATAGAACGCGCCGAAGCCCGCATAGGGAGCGACGTCGAGAATGGTCGGCGCAACGGTGCCGATGGATTGGCTGATCATGTAGCCGCCGGCGAGTGCCGACTGCGCGCCGCTCAGGATCATCGCCCATTGCGCGCCATAATGACGCCAGCGCCTGACGCCGGTGTACAATTGCAGCACGCCCGCGAGGATCGCCCAAACCCCGAACACGGCCAGGACGGCATTGCTGCTGTGGCTGAGCGCCACGATGACGCCGAGCGTCGTGGTCGCGCTGACCGCGACATTCAGGGCCTGGGATGGGTTGGCCTTCAAGCCGCCATTGACCCGGGCATCAGCCAGATTGGCGATGCCGTCCCACGCCGGGTAGATCACGAACAGAAGCGCGGCAGGGCCGGCTTGTCGGCTGAACAGAACGGCGGCGGCGACCCAGGCGATCGAGAAGATGGCGCGCCCGAGATAATAGGATCGCAGCCAGGTGGATTGGGTCGAAAGGTGGCTTTGCATTGACAGGCTCCTTGTTTGGCTTCCTACTAGTAGGTAGATGAAAATTCCGAGTTCAATCTGGCGCTCGAACGCCCTGTGAGGAGAGGAAAGCCTTGATTTGTCTTGTTAATTTACCTACTGGAAGGTAGGCATGACGTGAACGTGATGATTTCGACTTCTGAAAAAATTCTCGACGTCGCGCAGCCGCTCATCGTCGCGGGGGGCTATAACGGCTTCAGCTATGCCGACATCTCCGATGCCATCGGCATCCGGAAGGCGAGCATCCACCATCACTTCCCGACCAAGGCCGAGCTGGTCTCGGCGCTGGTGGATCGCTACCGGCAGCAGACCGAGCGGGGCCTGAAGTCGCTTCAGGAGCAATTCGCGAGCCCGACCGACCAACTGCAGGCTTACGTGAACTTCTGGCAGGCGTGCATCGGCGATGCCTCGCTGCCGTTCTGCGTCTGCGCGATGCTTGCCGGCGAGATGCCGATGTTGCCGGACGAGGTCGCATCTCGCGTCCGCGCCCATTTCCATCATCTTGCGGGATGGCTCAGCTCGGTGCTGCAGGCCGGCGCGGAACAGCATCTGTTCCGGCTGGACCAGCGGCCGCACGAGGAGGCCCAGATGCTGATGGCATCGGTTCATGGGGCGATGCTCTCGGCGAGGGCTTTCGCCGATCCCGGAGTGTTTGCCGCAATCGTCAAGCCCCAGCTCGCCAGACTGCTGGTAGCGGAGCGCTAGAGAGTTATCGGGCGACAGATCGCTTTACTGCTCGCCGTCGCGCAGTCGGCGGTACACCGCTCCCAGCACGTTCGAATAGTCGTCGGTCCAGACCCGCTGCTTCTCGTCGGCTTCGGTCTCGGTCCAGACATCTGATGATGCGAGCTTGCCAACGTCTTCCTCCTCGCGCGCGGAGACCACGACCGAGGTCGAGAAGATGTACTCGTTGTCGCGGCCGGAATCCTCGCTGTAGACCCAGCTCTTCATGTCGTTGGCGTCTGCGATGCCGACCACGACGCTGGCAAGATCCAGATGCCGGTTGGAGACGTGCATCACGACCGCGCCATGGGGCGCGAGCTTGTCTTTGTAGATCTTCATCGCCTCTTCGGTGGCGAGATGAATCGGGATCGCATCGGACGAATAGGCATCGACGATGATGAGATCGTAAGCGCCATCGGGCTCCTTCGCGAAGGTCAGCCGCGCGTCGCCGATGACGGGCTTGAGGTTCGGCTCGCAGTTCTGGATGTAGGTGAAGTATTTCGGATCGCGCGCGGTATCGACCATCGACTGGTCGATCTCGAAGAAGCGCCAGTCCTCGCCGGGGGCCGACGCGCAGGTCAGCGTCCCCGAACCGAGCCCGATCACCGCCACCTTCAGCGGCGCGCCCTTGCGCTCGCGGATGGCGCTGACGGCCTGACCGATGCCGCCGTCCATGTGGTAGTAGGTGATCGGCTCCGGCCGGCCGATGACCGGCGTGCCGTCATCGTTCTTGAACTTCTCGGCGCCATGGATCGTGGTGCCGTGCATCAGCACGTGATACTGCCCGTTCGCCGTCACCACGATCTTGTGCACACCGAAGAAGCTGCGCACCGTCGTGACGCGGCCCTCGTCCGCGGGATAGACACGGATCAACGCCAGCGCGAGCGCGACGGTGGCAAAGATCTTCCGGCGATTGGCGTTCAGCGCGAGCGCCAGCAGCGCCGAGAGCACGCCGACCGCACCGATCACCCAGACCCGGTGCACGTCGAACCAGTTGAAGATGTCGCCCCCCGAATGGCTTGGCGCGATCAGCGCCACCGCCAGCACCGCGAGGAACGGCCAGTACCAGGCGCTCCAGCGCGGCAGCCGCTCCGCGCCGCCGGGCGGACGGCACAGCGCGGCAAGCGCGATCAGGATCGGATATTCGGCGATCCACGAGAAGGTGAATGGAGCAACGAGCCCTGCGAACAGGCCGCCGACCATGCCGCCGAACGACAGTGCGACGTAGAAGCCGGTGAGATATTTGGCGGCCGGCCGCGTCCGCGCCAGTTCGCCGTGGCAAGCCATGGCAATGACGAAGAAGCACAATTGATGGCCGCCGAGCGTCAGCAGCAGATTCTGCTCGCCGCCGACCGCAAGCAGGATCACGACGCCGGCAATCGCCAGCGGCTGCGCCCGCAGCATCCATTTGTGCGGCAGCAGCGGACGCGACTGGAACACGAGGACCCAGGTCAGCAGGTACAGCGATAGCGGCAGCACCCACAGAAGCGGCGCCGCCGCGACGTCGGTGGAGATGTGTGCGGTCACCGCGATGAGCAGGCCGGACGGCACCGCGGCCAGGAAGATCCAGCGCAGCCGCAGCGGCCAGGACGGCGCCGGCGCATTGGCGTCATCGACCTGCATGTCGATTGCGGCGGCATTGGCCGGCGACCGCAACAGCAGCACGCCGCAACTCGCGATCAGAATGATCAGCAGACCATAACCACCGGTCCAGATCAGGTTCTGGGTGCGCAACGTGAACATCGGCTCCAGCAGGAACGGATAGGACAACAGTGCGAGGAAGCTGCCGATGTTGGAGGAGGCATAGAGGAAATAGGGATCATGCCCGGCGGGATGGCCGGTGCGGACGAACCAGGCCTGCAGCAGCGGATTGTTGGCGGCGAGCGCGAAGAACGGCAGCCCGATCGAGACCGCGAACAGGCCGAGCAGCCAGAACGCATAGCCCGACGTCGGCGGCTCGCCCCAGCCGCTCCTGATCGCCAGCGGCAAGGTCAGCAACGCGACGACGAGCAGCACCAGATGCACCGCGACCGGCGCAATACGGCCGTTCAGCTTCATCAACAGATGCGCATAGGCGTAGCCCGCGAGCAGCAGCGACTGGAAGAACACCATGGCCACCGACCACACCGCCGGCGAGCCGCCGAGCCGCGGCAGCACCATCTTCGTGAACAGCGGCTGCACCGAGAACAGAAGCAGCGCGCTGACGAAGATCGCAGCCGTGTAGACCGCCAGCAGCAGCCGGTTTCGCGAGGCGGTCGGCTCAGACGTCATGAAAGCTCCGGCATGGACCCGGCGGGCGCCGGAGGCGGACAGTCCGGTGGCACCCCACCGGAGGATTTCAGTTGAGCATACGGCACTATCACGGACAAGAAACGGCGGTCACGCGGACTTGACGACGCGGCGCTGCGGCGCCACAGCACATGCTCTAATCACTGCTTCTTGAAGCGGACATGAGCGAAACCGACGTCGTCATCATCGGCGCTGGCCACAACGGCCTCACCTGCGCGGCCTATCTCGCGATGGCGGGCCTGCGGGTGCGCGTGGTCGAGCGCCGCAAGGTGGTCGGCGGGGCCGCAGTCACGGAGGAGTTTCATCCGGGATACCGCAATTCGGTCGCAGCCTACACCGTGAGCCTGCTCAATCCGCAGATCATGTCTGACCTGAAACTTGCCGATCACGGCCTCAGGATCGTCGAGCGGCGCGCGCAGAACTTCCTCCCCTCGCCCGACGGCAGCTATCTTTTGACCGGCGAAGGCCGAACCCGGGAGTCGGTCGAAAAGCTCAGCCGCAAGGACGCCGCCACAATCGACGCGTTCTCAGGGGAACTCGAAGCCATCGCCGACGTGCTGCGGCAATTCGTGCTGCGCGCACCGCCGAACCTCGTCGAGGGCTTTGGCATCAGCGCGATCAGCGAGGCCTTCAACGCGCTCGGCACCGCCAACATCCTGCGCCGGCTGTCGCTGGAACAGCAGCGCAATCTGCTCGACCTGTTCACGCGATCGGCCGGCGAGATGCTCGACGAGCGCTTCGAGAACGACCTGGTCAAGGCGCTGTTCGGTTTCGACGCCATCGTCGGCAACTATGCCAGCCCCTATGCCGCCGGCTCGGCCTATGTGATGCTGCATCACGCCTTCGGCGAGGTGAACGGCAAGAAAGGCGTCTGGGGCCACGCCATCGGCGGCATGGGCGCGATCACGCAGGCGATGGCGCGCGCGGCCCGCGACCACGGCGTCGTCATCGAAACCGATGCCGGCGTCCGTGAGGTGATCGTCGAGAAGCAGCGCGCCGTCGGCGTCATCCTCGACAATGACAAGACCGTGCGCGCCAAATACGTCGTCTCGAACGTCAATCCGAAGCTGCTGTACACACGCCTGGTGCCGGAAGGCGCATTGGCGCCCGAGTTTCGCGCGCGCATCTCCCGATGGCAGAACGGGTCCGGCACGTTCAGGATGAATGTGGCGCTAAATGCCCTGCCCTCGTTCACCGCGCTGCCCGGCCTAGGGGATCACCTCACGGCGGGGATCATCCTGGGCCCGAGCCTCGACTACATGGACCGCGCCTGGCTCGATGCGCGGGCGGCTGGAGCCGTTCGCCCGTCGTCGAGATGCTGATCCCCTCGACGCTCGACGACACGCTGGCGCCCGCCGGCAAGCATGTCGCGAGCCTGTTCTGCCAGCATGTCGCCCCGGAGCTTCCCGATGGAACGTCGTGGGACGAGCATCGCGAAGAGGTCGCCGATCTCATGATCGCGACGGTGGACAAATACGCGCCCGGCTTTGCGGCGAGCGTGCTCGGCCGTCAGATCCTGTCCCCGCTCGATCTCGAACGGCAGTTCGGACTGTTGGGAGGCGACATCTTCCACGGCGCGCTGACGCTGAACCAGCTGTTCTCGGCGCGGCCGATGCTGGGACATGCCGATTATCGCGGACCGCTAAAGGGCCTGTACCATTGCGGCTCCGGCGCCCATCCCGGCGGCGGCGTCACCGGCGCCCCCGGCCACAACGCGGCGCGGGCCATCCTGGCCGACCATCGCGCGCTGTTCTCGTAGACGACGCACCGCGCGCCGCGGGACAAGCTGTGGACAGGCGTGTTGAGAAGCTGTGGGCCTGCGGCGGACAGCGGCCTTGTCTTAAGACGGGATAACCGGTGGACGCCACTGTGGACCGGCTGTGCGACAGACGCTGACAATCCCGGGAGAACGCTGTTGACGTCTTGTCGACAAGCTGCGTGTGGCTCTGTGGACAACCGGTCAAAAAGAAAACACCGGGCGACATGTCGCCCGGTGCTTCCCTGAGAACGCCGTTCGAGAGATTACTTCAGCGAGCCGCTGATCGAGTTGAAGGTCCCGCTCAGTGCCGTGCCGACGCCATTCACCGCAGCGATGATGGCGATGGCGATGCCGGTCGCGATCAGTCCGTATTCGATGGCGGTCGCGCCGGATTTATTCCGCAAAAACTTAACGATAAAAGCCTTCATTGCAGCCCTGCCCTTGGTTGTGATGCCTTGGAACGAAGGGTGTTCCCAGTTCCGCCACCGTAATAGTACTGCAACATCTAAGGTTGTCTGAACCGGGAACCTCTCAATTCTCGCGATATTCGATTGAATCCGGCTTGAAATTTTAACAAAAACCGCGCTACCCGCCTCCGATGACCCCGTCCACACACCGCGCCAGCGTCACCCTTCCAGACGAATCGACCGCAAAGCGCGTGGTAGACGCGCTTTCCGAGGTGTTTTTCGAGGATCAGGCGGCGTTTGCGGCCTTCGAGCGGCCGGATGGCCGCTGGGACGTCACCGTCCATTTTGCCGAGCCGCCGGACCAAAATTTACTGCGCGAGCTGATTGACCAGGTGGTGCGGCAGGATGTCTCATCTACTTTAGTTTTTGATACCGTGGAGGCCAAGGATTGGGTCAAGGCCAGCTTGGAGGACCTTGTCCCGGTCGCGGCCGGCCGCTTTATCGTCCACGGCCAGCATGACCGGCACCGGATACCCCCCAACAAGCTCGCCATCGAGATCGAGGCGGCGCTCGCCTTCGGCACCGGTCACCACGGCACGACGCGCGGCTGCCTGCTGCTGCTCGACCACGTGCTGAAGGCGTACCAGCCCCGCCGCGTGCTCGACCTCGGCACGGGGACCGGCGTGCTGGCGATCGCAGCGGCGAAGGCGCTGCACGACAAGGTGCTGGCCAGCGACATCGACCCGCCGTCGGTCAGGGTCGCCGAGGAGAATGCCCGGCTGAACGGCGCAGGCGATCTGGTGGACGTGATCCGCGCCACCGGTTTTGCGGCGCCGCGCTTTGCCGAAGACGGTCCGTTCGACCTGGTGCTCGCCAACATCCTCGCCAATCCGCTGCGGCAGCTGGCCGGCCCGATGGCGCGCCACCTTGCCTCGTCGGCGCAGGTCATTCTCTCGGGCCTGCTGACGCACCAGGCGCCGGCGGTCATCGCAGCCTACCGTGCCCGCGGGCTGGTGCCGCTGCGGCATCTGAAGATCGAGGGCTGGAGCAGCCTGCTGCTGCGTTTCGTGAAGTGACCGCGACCGGCAGACAGTGCGGCGACTGCACGCTCTGCTGCAAGGTGATGGCGATCGAGGAACTGGCAAAGCCCGCCAATACGTGGTGCCCGCATTGCAAGCCGGGGCGCGGCTGCCGGACCTATCCGGGCCGGCCGGCGGAATGCCGCTCGTTCAGCTGCGTCTGGCTGACGAACGAACTGCTGGAGGAGCACTGGAAGCCTTCAAGGTCGAAGCTCGTCCTGACCACGTCGGAAGATGGTCTTGAGGTCAGATGCGATCCGGGCTTCCCCGACGCTTGGCGCAAAGAGCCGTTTCGCAGCGAGCTCAGGGAATGGGCGATCTCCGGCGAGACGCTCGACATGACCGTCGTCGTGATCGCCGGCCAACGCATGACGCTGGTGACGCCCGAGCGCGAATTCGATCTCGGCATCGTCGGTCCCGATGAGCGGATCGTGCGCGAGCTCGAGAACGGCAAGCTCGTCAATGTGACCGTGGCGAAGGCGTCCGATCTGGAACGGTAGCCGCGATCCGCGGGTTGTTTATTCGGGCGCTGGCGAATCGCTACGGTTAGTCTCGACCTTGTCCTGACCGGCCGCGCGCTTGGCGCGCGCCTCGACAAGGCGGTCCAGCATCTGGACGATGACGCCGCGCTGCTTCTGTTCGACCGGCGCGATCGGGCCGCGGCGGACCGGCGGCGAGATCTTCTCAAACGTGAATGCAGGCATCGTGCATCTCCTCACCGTTGAGTTGAGACACTCCTGGACACTCCCCGTACGCTTGACCGTTGACGTGCAGTGGACATCGTCCGGCCAATTCCACTATGCCATATTCAAGCATAAGTTATGCCAAAAATATGGTCATGCTTGACCGCGCTCGCGCGAAGGTCAGGCCCCATCCGAAGAGAGTGCGACGGCGATGTTCGAAGCCCATTTCCAGACGTTCGAAGAGCCCGAAGGCGGCGTGGCGCTGACTGCCCGCTTGAGCGCGCTGCGCGAGGAGCTGGCGCGGCGCAAGCTGACCGGATTCGTGGTTCCGCGCGCCGATGAGCAGCAGAATGAATACGTCGCGGCCTCCGAGGAGCGGCTCGCCTGGCTGACCGGCTTCACCGGATCGGCCGGGCTCGCGATCGTGCTGAGCAAGGAGGCCGCCCTGTTCGTCGACGGCCGCTACACGCTGCAGGCCGGCAAGCAGGTCGACCGCAAGGCCTGGCAGGTCGAGCCGCTGGTCGATCCGCCGCCGGAGCACTGGCTGACCCGGCATCTGGCGGCCGGCGACCGCCTAGGATTTGACCCCTGGCTGCACACTTCTGCGGCAGCCGAACGGCTGGCAGCGGCCTGCACCAAGGCCGGCGCGGAACTGGTCGCCGTCGACAGCAATCCGGTCGATGCGATCTGGCACGAGCGGCCGGCACCGCCGCTCGGCCCGGTTACGATCCACGGCGCGCAGTTTTCCGGGGAGATCGAAGCCGAGAAGCTGAAGCGCATCCGGCTCGAGATCAACAAGCTCGGCGTCGACGCGCTGGTGCTGTCCGACAGCCACGCGGTGGCCTGGACCTTCAACATCCGCGGCGCCGACGTCGCGCACACCCCGCTGCCGCTGTCCTACGCGCTGGTGCCGAAGGAGGGACGGCCGACCATCTTCATCGACCACCGCAAGCTCTCCAACCTGACGCGCGACCATCTCGAGCAGTCCGCCGATGTGCGCGAGCAGCCCGCGGCGCTGGCGGCAAAACTCACCGAGCTCGCCAGGCGCGGCGCGGCGATCGCGCTCGACAATGCCACCGCGGCCGATGCGCTGAGCCGGCTGATCGCGGGCGCCGGCGGCAAGCCGGTGCGCGGCAACGATCCGGTGAGCCTGCTGAAAGCGGTCAAGAACATCACCGAGATCGAGGGCACGCGCACGGCGCATCAGCGCGACGCGGTCGCGCTCGTGCGTTTCCTCGCCTGGATCGACCGCGAGGCGCCCTCCGGCGGCCTCACCGAGATCGATGCGGTGGAGGCGCTGGAAACATTCCGCCGCGATACCGGCGCGCTCAAGGACGTGTCGTTTCCGACCATCTCCGGCACCGGCCCGAACGGCGCCATCGTGCATTACCGCGTCACCCGCAAGAGCAACCGGCGGATCGCGCCCGGCGATCTCTTGCTGATCGATTCCGGCGCGCAATATGAAGACGGCACCACCGACGTCACGCGCACCATGGCGGTCGGCGAGCCCACGGACGAGATGCGCGACCGCTTCACCCGCGTGCTGCGCGGCCATATCGCGATCGCGCGCGCGGTCTTCCCCGACGGCACCACGGGCGCGCAGCTCGACACGCTGGCGCGGCAATATCTCTGGGCTGCCGGCCTCGATTTCGAGCACGGCACCGGCCACGGCGTCGGCAGCTATCTCTCGGTGCACGAAGGCCCGGCGCGAATCTCGAAGCTCGGCACCACGCCACTGAAGCGCGGCATGATCCTCTCCAACGAGCCCGGCTACTACAAGACCGACGGTTTCGGCATCCGCATCGAGAACCTCGAGCTGGTCGTCGCCGCCGACATCAAGGGCGCCGAGAAGCCGATGAACGCGTTCGAGACGCTGACGCTGGCGCCGATCGACCGCCGGCTGATCGATGTCGGCATGCTGAGTCCGGACGAACTGGCCTGGCTCAACAACTATCACGCCCGCGTCGCGCATGTGGTGCGTCCGCATCTCGACGACAGCGCGACCAAGCTGTGGCTGGACGAGGCGACGGCGGCGCTGAAATAGCGGCGCGCCCAGGCATCCGCACACTCGACGTCGTCCCCCCAACGCTCGGTGTCATCCCCCGCGCATGCGAAAGCGGGGGATCCAGTACGCCGCGGCCTATCAATTCAAACACGCCTGCTTCTGGAATACTGGGTCTCCCGCTTTCGCGGAGGACGACAGCGGAATCCGCAGCTGACGACAGTGTGTTTATTGCGCGAGACGAAACATCGTCACCGCGTCTCCCGAAATCGCATGGGCGTATGCCGAAACACCCGTATTCCGCGCGGACGGGCACGCTACAGTCTTTCCACAATGCTGGATCGGACCTGAATGCACGGCGTGATGGGCAAGCCGCCCGGCGCGGCCCAAGACAACATTAAAGACAACATCGCGACATCGAAGGTCATGCTGCTGATGCTCGTCGTGATGACGGGCGTCGCGCCGATCTCGCTCTACATGTTGGTTCCGGCGCTGCCGGTGCTGGCGACGAATTTCGGCAGCGACATCTCGATCGCTCAGATGACGGTCTCGCTCTACATGGTCGGCATCGCGCTGTCGCAGCTGATCATGGGACCGCTGTCGGACCGGTTCGGACGGCGCCCGGTGCTGCTCGCGGGCCTCGGCCTGATGGTCGTGGCCGGCGTCGGCTCGGTGTTCGCCGAGAACCTGCCGCAGCTGATCGCCGCGCGCTTCTTCCAGGCGCTGGGCGGCGCCGCCGGCATGGTGGTCAGCCGCGCCATCATCCGCGACATCTACGAGCGCGACCGTGTCGCCTCGATGATCAGCCTCGTCATCGCCGCGCTGATGATCGGGCAGATGGTGTCGCCGCTCACCGGCGGCCTGATCGAGACCGCGTTCGGCTGGCGCGCGATCTTCTATCTCATCACCGCGGCGTCGCTGACCGTCACGATCTTCATCGCACTGGCGCTGCCGGAAACCCGCCGCGACCGTGCCGACAGCTCCAGCTTTCGCGGCGACCTCGGCAAGCTGATGACGAGCCGCGCCTTCGTCGGCTATGTCATGTGCCAGGTGCTGGCCTCGCAGATCATCTTCACCTTCGCCGGCGGCGGCCCCTACATCGTGGTGACGCAGATGGGCCGCACCAGCGCCGAATACGGCGCCTGGTTCGCGACGACGGGCTTTGCCTATCTCGTCGGCAATCTGCTCTGCGTGCGCTTTGCGCCAAGGCACTCGCTGGAGAAACTGATCTGGCTCGGGATCGCCCTGCAGCTCTGCGGCAGCCTGTTGAATCTGCT
Organism: Bradyrhizobium sp. BEA-2-5; assembly: GCF_032918025.1. NCBI lineage: Bacteria > Pseudomonadati > Pseudomonadota > Alphaproteobacteria > Hyphomicrobiales > Nitrobacteraceae > Bradyrhizobium > Bradyrhizobium sp. BEA-2-5. The sequence goes on from NZ_CP136629.1 coordinate 6,038,747, forward strand.
CTGGAGTTTTACCGGAGTAAACCAGGCCCCGATCTGGCTGTTCGGCACGCAGATGATCGTGATGGCCGGCAATGCGTTCGTGATGGCGAATTCCGCCGCCGGCGCCATCAGCATTCGCCCGGAGGCCGCCGGCACCGCCTCGGGCGCCATGGGTTTCCTCCAGCAAGGCATCGGCGCGCTGATGTCGCAATTCGGCGCCTATCTCGGCGGCCATTCCGCAACGACTCTGCCGCTCACCGCGGCGATCTTCGCGATCTCGATCGCCTGCGCCTGCACCATGATCTTTGTCGTACCGCGGCGGCAGGTGGTGGTGAGCGAGGAGCTGATCGCGCAGGCCGAGGAGGATGAGCAGGGGATGATGTGAGGCGCGCGCCGCACCCTAGCTCGTCATCCCACGCGTATGCGGGGGATCCAGTACGCCGCGACCTATCGGCTCAACAATGACTGTCTCTGGAATACTGGGTCCCCCGCTTTCGCGGAGGACGACAGCCGAAAGTGCGGCGGCGTTGCACCCCTACTCCCCGATCAGCTTCAGCCACTCGTCCTCGGTCAGCACCTTGACCCCGTGCTTGTTGGCGTCCGCGAGCTTCGAGCCCGCGCCGGGGCCGGCGACGACGAGATCGGTCTTCTTCGACACCGAGCCCGACACCTTTGCCCCCAGACGCTCCGCAGTGGCCTTGGCTTCATCCCGCGTCATCTTCTCCAGCGAGCCCGTGAATACCACGGTCTTGCCGGCGACGGCCGAATTGCTCTTCGGCTTCTCGGCGTCGACGATCTCGACCTCCTTGGTCAGCCGCTCGACGATGCCGCGGTTGTGGCTCTCGCCGAAATAGTCGGCGATGCTCTTGATCACGGTGTCGCCGATCTGGTCGAGCGCGTCCATCTCCGCGATCGCCTCCTCGTCGCCCTTGGCGACCTTGAGGCAGGCATCGTGGAAGGCGTCCCACGAGCCGTAGCCGCGGGCCAGGGCCAGCGCCGTGGTCTCGCCGACATGGCGCATGCCGAGCGCATAAATGAAGCGCTCCAGCGCAATTCTGCGCCGGCTCTCGATGGCGCCGAACAGATTGCGGACCGAGGTCGTGCCATAGCCCTCGATCTCCTCGAGCTTGAGTTTCGCGTTGCGCTTCTCCAGCGTGAAGATGTCGGCGGGCTCCTTCACCCACCCTTCATCGAAGAAATACTGAAGCTGCTTCTCGCCGAGGCCATCGATGTCGAAGGCACGCCGCGAGACGAACAGCTTCAGATGCTCGATCTTCTGATAGGGACAGGCGAACTCGCCGGTGCAGCGGGCGCGCGAGCCCTCCTCGCCCGTCGCCGTCTCCTCGCGCACGACGTCGGTGTGGAGCGGACACGGGCACTTCTTCGGGAAGTGGAATTCCCTGGCGGATTTCGGCCGCTTGTCGAGGACGACGTCGACCACCTGCGGGATGACGTCGCCGGCGCGCTGGATCACGACGGTGTCGCCGATCCTGATGTCGCGGCCCTCGCGCAGCACCTCGCCCTTGTTGCCGATGCCCCTGATGTAGTCCTCGTTGTGCAGCGTGACGTTCTGCACGATGACGCCGCCGACGCCGACCGGCTCGAGCTTGCCGACCGGCGTGAACGACCCGGTACGGCCGACCTGAATCTCGATGTCGCGCAGCACCGTCATGGCGCGCTCGGCCGGGAATTTGTGCGCGATGCCCCAGCGTGGCGTGCGCGAGACGAAGCCGAGCCGCTCCTGCCAGTCGATGCGGTCGACCTTGTAGACGACACCATCGATGTCGTAGTCGAGCCGAGCGCGCTGCTCCTCGATCGCATGATGAAAGGCGAGCAATTCCTCGACGGAGTGACAGAGCCTGGTCAGTGGATTGGTCTTGAAGCCGCAGCGCTCGAACCAGGCAATCATGCCGCTCTGCGTGTCTTCCGGCATCGCGCTCATCTGCCCCCACGCGTAGGCGAAGAAGCCGAGCGGGCGCGAGGCGGTGATGGTCGGGTCCTTCTGCCGGAGCGAGCCCGCGGCCGAATTGCGCGGATTGGCGAAAATGGTGCCGCCTTCGGCCTTCTGCCGCTCGTTGAGAGCCAGGAAGGCCTTCTTGGTCATGTAGACCTCGCCACGCACCTCGCAGACGTCGGGGACGTCGCGGCCCTTCAGCTTCTGCGGCACGTCTTCGAGGGTGCGGATGTTGGCGGTGACGTCCTCACCGACCGCGCCGTCGCCGCGCGTCGCGGCGGTGACGAGCTCGCCGCCCTCGTAGCGTAGCGACATCGAGAGGCCATCGATCTTCGGCTCGGCGGAGAAATCGACCTTGTCGTCCGGCAGCTTGAGGAAGCGCGTGATGCGCCCGACGAAGTCGACCACGTCGGCTTCCGCGAACGCGTTGTCGAGCGACAGCATGGGAACGGCATGCCGGACTTTCCTGAAGCGGCCCGACGGCGCCGCGCCGACCTTCTGCGAGGGCGAGTCCGCGGTGACGAACTCGGGAAAGCGCTTCTCGATCGCGTTGAAGCGCTGGCGCAGCGCGTCGTATTCGGCATCTGTGACGCTCGGCGCATCGTCCTGATAGTAGCGCTTGTCGTGACCTTCGAGCTCGAGCGCGAGCCGGGTCAGCTCGACCCTGGCCTGGGCCTTGGTGAGCTTGTCGACGTCGACCAGCGCTTTCTTGGCTTTGGTGGCCATCGGCGAACTAACTCGCCGCCCGGAGCAGCCGTTCCGCAGCGGCCCTCGCCTCCGCCGTGATCTCGGCGCCGGCGAGCATGCGCGCGATCTCCTCGCGGCGGTGGTCGGCGGCGAGCGCATTGACGCGGGTGGCGACGCGCTTGCCCTTGTCCAGGGCGTCCTTGGAGATCAGGAGGTGCTGGTCGGCGCGGGCGGCGACCTGTGGGGCGTGGGTCACGGCCATGACCTGGACCTTGCCGGCAAGGCGCGCGAGGCGCCCGCCGATGGCGTCCGCAACCGCACCGCCGACGCCGGTGTCGATCTCATCGAACACCAGGGTCGGCGCCGAACCGCGGTCGGACAACACGACCTTGAGCGCAAGGAGGAAGCGCGACAGCTCGCCGCCGGAGGCGACCTTCATCAGCGGACCCGGCTTGGTGCCCGGATTGGTCTGGACCCAGAACTCGACACGGTCGAACCCTTGCGGACCGGGTGCGGCCTCATCGGTCTCGACCTGGGTCATGAACTTGGCCCGTTCGAGCTTGAGCGGCGCGAGCTCGGCATTGACGGCCTTGTTGAGCTTCTCGGCGGCCTTGGTGCGCGCCGCCGACAGCTTGGCGGCAGCCGCCGCATAGCGCTTGTCGGCTTCACCGGCGGCCGCTTCCAGCTTCTTCAGCTGGTCGGCACCGGCATCGATCAGCACGACGTCGGCGGCATATTTGGCGGCCAGCGCGGCGAGGCCGTCGACCGGCGTCGAATATTTGCGCGAGGCGGCGCGAAGGGCGAACAGCCGTTCCTCGATGCGCTCGAGCTCGGCGGGATCGAAATCGGTCGCCGCCAGCGCCGCCTGGAGATGCTGATCGGCTTCCTCCAGCGCATTGATCGCGGTGTCAATCGCCTTCACCGCAGGCTCGACCAGCGCCGGCGAGTTGACGCCGCGGCGCTCCAGCCGGCGCACCGCCGCCGATAGCGTAGCGACCGGCGAATGATTGCCGCCGACCGCCTCCTGCGCCTCGCGCAGGTCGGAGGCGATCTTCTCGCCCTGCATCATGGTGGTGCGGCGCGAGGCCAGCGCGGTCTCCTCGCCATCCTTGGGCGCGAGCTGCTTCAGCTCGTCGGAGGCATGGCGGAGATAATCGGCCTCGCGCGCGGCGCTCTCCATGGCGGCGCGATGCTCGTCGAGATCAGCATTGGCGGTCCGCCTGATGTCCCACAGCGCTTCCAGCGCCGCGACGTCCTTCTCGTGTCCGGCGAAGGCATCGAGCAGGCGGCGGTGGGTGGCGGCATCGACCAGCGCGCGCTCGTCGTGCTGGCCGTGGATCTCGACCAGGGCGGCACCGACCGCCTTCAGCGTCTGCACGCTGATCGACTGGTCGTTGATGAAGGCGCGGGTGCGACCGTCGGCGAGCTGCACCCGACGGAGAATCATCTCACCGGTGTCGTCGAGGCCGTTCTCGGTCAGGATCCCGGCCGCCGGATGCCCCTTCGGGATATCGAACACGGCGGTGACCTGCCCCTGCTCCGCGCCGTGGCGCACGAGGCCGGCATCGCCCCGGCCACCGAGCGCCAGTGCAAAGGCATCGAGCAGGATGGATTTGCCCGCACCGGTCTCGCCGGTCAAAACCGCGAGGCCCGAGGCGAATTCGATATCGAGCCGTTCGATCAGGACGATGTCACGGATCGACAGACGCGCCAGCATGGAACCAAATTTCCTAGCCGAGACCCATCTTCTTGAAGGTCCGGCTGATCCAGGACCCCTGATTCTCGCTCGGCTCGAGACCGCCAGATTTTACAAGATTATAGGCGTCCTTGTACCAGCGGCTGTCAGGAAAATTGTGCCCCAGCACGGCCGCCGCGGTCTGCGCCTCGCCGACGATGCCGATCGCCATATAGGCCTCGGTGAGCCGGAACAGCGCCTCCTCGACGTGGCGGGTGGTCTGGTACTGCGTGACGACGGTCTTGTAGCGGTTGATCGCGGCCGTGTAGTCGCGCTTCTGCGCGTAGTAGCGGCCGACGTTCATTTCCTTGCCGGCGAGTTGGTCGCGCGCACCCTCGATCTTGGCCTTGGCCGAAGTCGCATATTCGGAAGTCGGATATTTGCGCACCACCTCTTCCAGAGCGGCGATCGCCTTCTCGGTGCGGGCCTGGTCGCGGCTGATGTCCGGGATCTGGTCGTAATGGGAGGCGGCGATCAGATATTGCGCATAGGCCGCGTCCGGGCTGCCCGGATGCAGCGTGACGTAGCGGGTGGCAGCGCCGATGCAGCCGTCATAGTCGCCGCCCTGATAGGACGCATAGGCCGACATCAGCAGCGATTTGCGGGCCCAGTCGGAATAAGGATGCTGGCGGTCGACCTCTTCGAACTTCTTGGAGGCGGCCTTCAGGTCCTTCTTCTCGTTCATCATGTACAAGCCCTCATTGTAGAGCTTGTCCGCGGGCTCATCGACGAACGTGTCGTCCTTGGCCATGAACTTGTCCCACAGCGCGCCGGTGCCGCAGCCGCTGAGCGGCATGGCCAGCACGATCAGACCCGCCGCAAAACGCAGCGCGCGCGCGGCCTTGGTCAGGCCGGAGACGTCAGAAGAATTGCGTGATTCGAGCGCCATACGCATTGCCGACATGAATTTTAAAACCTGACGCCTTTGATGCGGTTAACGGCGACCCCACTCCACCCATGAACCGCGGTCATGGATGCAATATTTCCAGTGCCTTGACTGCCGTTACTCGCAACCGCAGGCCTGCTTAGCCGAAAAATGACCGTGGACCAACCGAATACGGAGCCATTCCGCCGGGAATAAGGCGACCCGACGAAGCTCACAGCCTGCTGTGGTTGTTACGGAAATTGGGCCCGACCGCCTGCGGCGATCAGGACACGTCCGGGCCATAGGCCGGGGCGACGAGACCGCCCACGGTGCCTGCACCGGCTTCGACATGGCCACGGGCCGGCCGCCGAGCCGTCTCCGATTCGACCACGCGCCAGGCGGTACGGTCGGCGAGCAGCGCGGTCAGGACAGCGTGGTTGAGCTTGTGGCCGCCACGCACCGAGCGGTAGGCGCCAAGTAGCGGCAGGCCGGCCAGCGAGAGGTCGCCGATCACGTCGAGCACCTTGTGGCGGGCGCATTCGTCGGCGTAGCGCAGGCCCTCGGGATTGAGCAGCCGCTCATCGTCGAACACGACGGTATTGTCGAAGGAAGCGCCGAGGGCATAGCCCGCGCTCCAGAGCCGCGCGACGTCGCACATCAGACCGAACGTCCGGGCCCGCGCAACCTCGCGGCGGAAACCTTCCGGCGACAGATCGAAGGAGAAGGTCTGGCGGCCAATCACCTGGTTGGTGAAATCGATCTCGACTTCAGCGCGGAACCCGCCTGCGAACGGACGCAGTTCGCCAACCGATTCGCCGATCTTGACTTGCACCGGCTTCAAAACCTGGATGAAGCGACGGACGCCGGGCTGGGTCACAATGCCCGCCTGATCGATGGCCGCGACGAACGCGGCGGCGCTGCCGTCCATGATCGGCACTTCGGGACCATCGATCTCGATGGTGGCGTTGTCGACGCCCATGCCCCGCAGTGCGGCAAGCACGTGCTCGGCGGTGGATACCAGCGGCCCTTCGCGGTCACCCAGCACCGTCGCGAACTCGGTCGCGATCACCGCATCGGCGGTGGCCACGACTTCGCGGTCGGAACCCTCGAGGCCCGTACGGACAAAAATAAAACCTGCGTCGACAGGCGCAGGCCCAAGGGTGAGAGTGACGGGAAGACCGGAATGAACGCCTACGCCTGCCACAGAGGCTTGCGCACGAAGCGTTGTTTGCCGGCTGAACTTCATTCGATAATGCCCACTACCCGACTTCACTCAATTCAAGTGGCCAAATTTCCCCAAGGCCGACTCGCTTGAGCTCCCCAAGTCACGGCAAACCATAGTCACTGCCTCAAACAGCGCCAACTCACGCTTTTTTACCGATTGTTACCCCATCTCCGCCGCATTCACGCCCAAGGTTAACCAAATTACGGCAGCGAAAACGGTCCTCGGCGACGCGCCATCTGACCACCGAAAGAATAATTAATCATTTAAAATCAGTTGCTTGTTTATCCGGCGCAATCGCTTGTGCGCGACAAGGAAAAGGCCCCGGCGGTTCCCCGCCGAGGCCTTCTTCGTAGCCAAGGTTGTAACAATCCTCAGGTCGCCTGCCGCCGCAGGAAGGCCGGGATATCAAGATGATCGTCGCCCTGTGGCGCCGGCGCAACAGGTGCCTGGCGGCCATGAGCGTCCAGACCCTGCGGCGCAGGGCGCTTTGCATATTCGGATACCGGCGATTCGTTCGCCGAGATCTGCTGGGCGACGCTGCGGGCCGGCTTGCGCTCGGGCAGCGGCGGCATGGCGGGACCGGCGGTGCGGGCGGCGACCGGCGGCTCGCTCTCCTCGTCGCGACGGCCGAGGCCGACATTGGCGAGGCGCTGCAGCAGCGACAGGCGAGTCTTCTGCGGGGTCTCTTCCTCGACCTCGCCGCGGGCCTGACGAATCTCGGCCTGGGCCGGCATCGGCAGTTCCTCGATGCGCGGCATCCGCGGAGCACGGACCGGCGACCGTTCCGCCGCCTGCGGGATGAAGGTCTCGGGCGGCATCGGCTCATGCTGCTCGGCCCGGGCGGCCTCGTGGTCCGGGAACAACGAGGGCTTCTGGGCAATCGGCCGCACGGTGACGTCACCGTAGGAGGCCGGCTGCATCGGCGCCTGGGCAGCCGGCGCGCTGTCGGGAGCAACCGCGGCGGCGATCGCCGCGAGCGCGGCGCGCTCGACAGCCGGACGCTGCTGCGGAGCGGCGGGAGCTGCAATCGGGGCGACCGTCACGCCGGTCGGCGGTTCCAGCTTCTGGGCACGCTCGGCCATGCGCTGATTGTCGGCACGCAGGCGGGCGGTCAGATCGGCCAGCCGGCTCTCCGGCGAACCGCCCGACTGCTGCGCGGCGGGAGCCTGGGCGCGGGAGGCGATCGCGGCCTGCTCGATGCCGGTGGCGACCACCGAGACGCGGATCAGACCGTCGAGCGCCTCGTCGAAGGTCGCGCCGACGATGATGTTGGCGTCCTGGTCGACTTCCTCGCGGATGCGGGTGGCGGCCTCGTCGACCTCGAACAGGGTGAGGTCCTTGCCGCCGGTGATGGAGATGAGGAGGCCCTTGGCGCCCTTCATCGAGCTGTCGTCGATCAGCGGGTTGGCGATCGCGGCTTCGGCGGCCGTCAGCGCGCGCTTGTCGCCGGAGGCTTCGCCGGTGCCCATCATCGCCTTGCCCATCTCGCGCATGACGGCGCGGACGTCGGCGAAGTCGAGGTTGATCAGGCCTTCCTTGACCATCAGGTCGGTGATGCAGGCGACACCCGAATAGAGCACCTGGTCGGCCATCGCGAACGCGTCGGCGAAGGTGGTCTTCTCGTTGGCGACCCGGAACAGGTTCTGGTTCGGGATGATCAGGAGCGTATCGACGACCTTGTGCAGTTCGTTGATGCCAGCTTCCGCGGTGCGCATCCGGCGCCCGCCCTCGAAGTGGAACGGCTTGGTCACGACGCCGACGGTAAGGATGCCCATGTCGCGCGCGGTCTTGGCGATCACGGGAGCGGCGCCGGTGCCGGTGCCGCCGCCCATGCCGGCGGTGACGAACACCATGTTGGCGCCCGAGAGATGGTCGCGCAGCTCGTCGATCACCTCTTCCGCCGCCGCGGCGCCGACGTTCGGCTGCGAGCCGGCGCCGAGGCCTTGCGTGACCGCCGTGCCCATCTGCACGATGCGCTGCGCCTTCGACATCGTCAGCGCCTGCGCGTCGGTGTTGGCGACCACGAAATCGACGCCCTGGAGGCCCGCCGTGATCATGTTGTTGACGGCGTTGCCACCGGCGCCGCCGACGCCGAACACGGTGATCCGGGGCTTCAGTTCGCTGATGTCAGGGGGTGTCAGATTGAGTGCCATGGTTGCCTCTCTCGATTATGCGCGCGTTGGTTCGTCCCGGCCGCTGGCCGCCGGAGCTGGTGAAAATGCTGTGAGCCGGGGTGCCGTCATCAGAAGCCCTCGCGTAGCCATCGTCCGACCTTTCCGAAATATCCGCCGGTCCCTGTCCTGACCTGCTGCCGCGTATGCCGCGGTTCGACATGTTCGAGGTGAACATATTGCGGGTAGACGAGGAGTCCGGCCGGCACCGCGAACGCGGCGTTCTTCGCCTCGTTGGGCAGCCGGCCGAAACCGAGCGGACGACCGATGCGGACCTGACGGTTCAGGATGCGGGTGGCAAGCTCGACGGTGCCGGTGAGCTGCGAGGCGCCGCCGCTCAGCACGACGCGCGCCCTCGGCTCTGCCGCAAAGGGGGAATCCGCGAGCCGGTCACGGACCATTTCGAAAATCTCCTCGGCGCGATGCCGGACAATGTTCGCAATCGTGGCGCGGGACACGATTTGCGGTGTCTCCCGATCATCGCCTGCAGTGGGAACAGACATCAGCTCACGCGAGTCCGATCCGCCGGTGATGACGGTCCCGTATAACGTCTTGATTCGCTCGGCATCGGCAATGGTCGCTGAGAGTCCGCGCGCGAGATCCATCGTGATGTGTTGCCCGCCGACCGCAAAACCCGCCGCATGCACGAAACGGCCGCCGGCATAGACCGCGATCGTGGTGGTGCCCGCGCCCATCTCGACGACGGCGGCGCCGAGATCGGCCTCGTCGTCGGTCAGCACCGACAGGCCGGCCACGTAGGGGCTCGCCGCCATGGCTTCGACATTGATGTGGCAGCGTTCCACCGCCAGCATCAGGTTCCGCGCCACGGTGGCGTCGCAGGTGACGACGTTCATGTCGACGCCGAACTGGTGCGCGACCATGCCGCGGGGATCGCGGATGCCCTTGACGCCGTCGAGCGTGTAGCCGACCGGCAGCGCGTGCAGCACGGTGCGGCCCTCGCCGGTGGCGTGGCGCATGCCGGTGGAGGTGACGCGGCTGACATCGGCCGGCGTCACGGCGCCGCCACGGATGTCCGCGGCGGCTTCGACCAGCTGGCCGGAGAGCCGGCCGCCGGAGACCGACAGCAGCACCGACTCGACCCGCACCTTGGCCATCTTCTCCGCGAGCCCGACGGCCTGGCGCACCGCCTGCTCGCATTCGCCGAGATCGATCACCGCGCCGGCCTTCATGCCGCGCGCCTGGATCTGGCTGTAGCCGATCAGTTCCACGGCGTGGGTGCGGCCGCGCAGCGCATCGCTCGGCGGCGACGGCTTCAGCCGCGCGATCATGCAGGCGAACTTGCTGGTGCCGATGTCGAGCGAAGCCACCATCGCGGTGCGCTTCTGCATCGGGCGCGTCTTCGGCGTCTGGGTGCGATCGAGACCGGTCATGCGGAATCCCCGGCCTTCTTTTTCTTCTTGTCCTTGAACTGATCCTCACGCGCCTTGGCGGCGTCCTCCGACAGCTGCACCACCAGCCGATCGGGCAGGCGCATGTCGACGGCGACGATATCGCGGGAGAACAGCCTGTCGTCCTTGTCGAGCTTCGACAGCATCGCAAGCGCGTTGCCGACGTCCTGCTCGGGCAGGCGGATGTCGAGGCCGTCCTTGAGCCTCAGGTTCCAGCGCCGCTCGCCAACGAAGACCGCGGCTTTCGTCACCGAGCGCACCTGCGGGTAACGGTCGAGCAGCGCCAGAAAGTCGTGAGCCCTGACGTCGGCCCCCTTGCCGACCACGAGCGGCAGCGACAGGAAGCGGCGCGAGACGTAGGGTTCGAGCACGGCGCCGTCGGAGGCGATCACCGACAGGCGGCCGTTCTGCTGCCACAGCGCGAAGGCGGTGCGCTCGACGATGTCGATCTGCAGCCGGCCCGGATAGAGCTTCAGCACGGTCGCATCCGCGATCCAGGGATTGGCCTTGAGCTTGTCGCGCACCGCTTCGGCGTCGAGGAACAGCAGCGAGGAGCGGCCGCTGACGCCGCCGATGGCGAGGATCTCGTCCTGGGTGAGCTGCTTGCGGCCGTTGATCACGACCGAGGTGATGCGGAAGCCGGCGGAATTGGCCAGCGCGTTGCGGGCGTTGCTGACCGCGGTGACGAAGTCCTGGAGATGGCCGCCCTTGACGATGCCGAAGCCCAGGCTGCCGAACAGGATCGCGAGCGTCGCGACCAGGCCGATGCGGCGCGGCAGATAGCGTTCGACCATCAGGATGTAGCGGTTCGGCGGCTCGCGATCGATCACCTGCGGCCGCTTGGCGGGACGCCGCCTGCGGCGCGCGAGATGGGCGCCGATATACTCGCGCAGCAGCACCGCCGCTCCAATCGCGGCCGCCTTCAGGTCAGCTTGGGGCCTCAGCGATCTGAAAAGCGATCGGGTGAGGCTTCCTGCTCCATCCATTGCACGAGCTCGTCACATGTTGCGCCCGCAAACCCCGCGGGTCCCGGCACAAATCACGTCTCGGCTAGACCGGTGGGATTAGAGTGGCCCCCTGTTCCCTGGTTGCGATCCTCGAAGCGGTAATCCGCGACAGCTCACGCGCCGGCAGCCAAAGCGCCATATGCGCCGCCAGCGTTAACCTTCGGACGTCCTGGTAAACAAAAGGTAAAAGACTTCGGCCTGGAGCGTGTTTTGACCAACGCTGTGAGTACTTTGCCGCGAACTCGTTAGCATTTTAGCAACAGCGCCCGGGTTCCATCCGGCCGACCAGGGCGGGTTCCGCCCGGCCGGGCATTAACTTCGGACGCGGCGGCGGGCCAGCTCGATCTGGTCGGTGAGGAAGTCGGCAAAGGCGATGCCCTGTGCTTTCAAGGCCTTAGGGTACAGTGATGCCGCGGTGAGCCCCGGCAGGGTGTTGGTCTCGAGATAGACCGGGCCATTGGCCGAGACGATGAAATCGCTGCGCGAGTAGCCTGCGCAGGACAACGCACGATGCGCCCGCAGCGCGTGGTCCATGATCGCGGCGCTGACCTCAGGCGCGAAGCGGCCGGGGCAGATCTCCTGGGTCGACTTCAGGAGATATTTCGCGGCGTAGTCGAAATTGCCCTCGCCCGGGATGATCTCGATCGGCGGCAGCGAGAACACGGAGCCGTCGGACCGCTCCAGCACGCCGCAGGTCGCCTCGACGCCGGCGATATAGGGCTCGATCACGTACTCTTCGTGCTTGGCCGCATTGCGGACGGCGACGAGATCCTGCTTGGCGTTGACGAAGATCAGCCCGTAGCTCGAGCCGTCCTTGGCCGGTTTCGCAATCAGCCTGCCGTGTTTCGCGAAGGCGTCATCGATCTGTTCGACATTGATGCCCTGCGGCGCGTTGAGGCCTGCGATCGCGGCGAAGCGCTTTGCCGACGGCTTGTCGAACGCCAGATGCGATGATGCCGAACCGGAGCCGGTGAACGCAACGCCGCGCATCTCGCACATCGCCTGCAATTCGCCATTCTCGGCGCGGCCGCCGTGCAAACCGAACACCAGCACCCGCTGCTCGGCGCTCGCCTTGTCGAGCGCCTGCTCGAGTGCGATGCCGCGACCGTCGGGCTTGAAGTCGACCTCGAACGGCCGCGTGTGGCCAAGCAGTTTTTCCGACGTCACCGCGTGCACGGTGTCGTCGACGTCCCAGAACCAGAGATCCGCGTCGGGCAGCGCGCGGTGCAGCGCCTGCGTGCTCGCCACCGAGACCAGCCGCTCCTTGTTGGTGCCGCCGAACAGAATGGTCACCTGCATCTTCTTTGCCTGTCTTCGCTACTTCCGTCATTCCGGGATGGTCCGAAGGACCAGACCTCAGGTGCGCAATTGCGCACCGGGGAATCTCGATTAACGACCTCTGGATTCCGGGCTCGATGCTGCGCATCGCCCCGGAATGACGACTACGATGAATTTCCGATCCGCTTGATTTCCCAGTTTAGCTCGATTCCGGAATTTGCCTTCACCCGTTCGCGCACGGTCTCGCCGAGCGTCTCGATTTCGTGCGCGGTGGCATCGCCGGTGTTGATCAGGAAATTGCAGTGCATCTCGGAGACCTGCGCGCCGCCAACGCGCAGGCCGCGGCACCCGGCGGCGTCGATCAGCTTCCAGGCGGAGTGTCCCGGCGGGTTCTTGAAGGTCGAGCCGCCGGTCTTTTCCCGGATCGGCTGCGCAGTCTCGCGATGGCTTTGCACCTCCGCCATGCGGGCGCGGATCACCTCAGCATCGGTGATCTCGCCGCGAAAGCGGGCGGAGGTGAAGATGATCGAGGCATCGACGCCGCTGTTGCGGTAGACGAACTTCATGTCGGCGTTGCCGAACGTATGCTTCGTTCCATCGCGGCCGATGCCGGTGGCCTCGATCAGCACATCCTTGGTCTCGCCGCCATTGGCGCCCGCATTCATGCGCAGCGCGCCGCCGATCGTGCCGGGAATGCCGAAGTAGAATTCGAGCCCGCCGATATTCCCGGACGCCGCCACCTCCGCCACGCGCTTGTCGAGCGCTGCCGCGCCGGCGGTGACGATATCTCCGCTCGCGCTCGCCTCGCCGAAGGCGCGCGGCGCAAGGCGGATCACGACGCCGGCAATGCCGCCATCGCGCACGATCAGGTTGGAGCCGACGCCGACGACGTAGACCGGCAATTCCTGCGGCAGGCGGTTCAGGAAATAGGCGAGATCGTCCTCGTCCGCGGGCGTGAACAGCACCTGCGCCGGCCCCCCGACACGAAACCAGGTGAGCTCGGCCAGCGACTGGTTCGCAAGCAGCCGGCCCCGCAGATCAGGCATCGCGGCTTTGAGAGCGGGCGTGATGTCGGGGAAGCTCACGATCACCCCAGCGCCTTCAATTCGCCGGGCAATGCATACGCCCATTGCGTGATGTTGCCGGCCCCGAGGCACACGACGAGATCGCCGGGCTTCGCGAGGCCGTGCACGATCTTTGCGAGTTCGCCCGCGTTCGGCAGCGGGATCACCTCGCGATGGCCGTGGGCGCGCAGGCCGGCGACGAAGTGATCGCGGTCGACGCCCTCGATCGGCGTCTCGCCTGCGGAATAGACATCGGCGACGATCACCGCATCGGCATCGTTGAAGCAGGTGCAGAATTCCTCGAACAGGGATTGCAGGCGGGTGTAGCGGTGCGGCTGCACCACGGCGATGACCTTGCCGGTGTAGGAATCGCGCGCCGCTTTCAGCACCGCCGCGATCTCCACGGGGTGATGGCCGTAATCGTCGATGATGGTGACGCCGTTCCATTCGCCGGTCTTGGTGAAGCGGCGCTTGACGCCACCGAAACCTGCGATGGCACTGCGGATCTTGTCGTCGGACACACCGAGCGCGTGAGCGACCGCAATCGCCGCCGTCGCGTTGGAGGCGTTGTGCCGGCCCGGCATCGGTAGCATGATATCGGCGATCTCATGGACCGCGCCGGACTTGCGATCGCGGATCGCGACCGAGAATTTCGAGCCGCCGCCCATCGGCGTCAGATCCTTGAGCTGCGCATCGGCCTGCGGATTTTCCCCGTAGGTGATGATGCGGCGGTCCTCGATCTTGCCGACGAGGCTCTGCACCACCGGATGATCGATGCACATCACGGCAAAGCCGTAGAACGGCAAATTCTCGACGAAGTGACGGAAGGCATCCTGCACGGCGTCGAAGGTCTTGAAGTGGTCGAGATGCTCGGGGTCGACATTGGTGACGATCGCGACATCGGTCGGCAGCTTCAGGAAGGTGCCGTCGCTCTCGTCGGCCTCCACCACCATCCAGTCGCCGGCCCCCAGCCGCGCGTTGGAGCCGTAGGCATTGATGATGCCGCCGTTGATCACGGTGGGATCGAGCCCGCCGGCGTCGAGCAGCGTTGCGACCATCGTGGTCGTCGTGGTCTTGCCATGGGTGCCGGCGATCGCGACGCAGCTCTTCAGCCGCATCAGTTCCGCCAGCATCTCGGCGCGCCGCACCACCGGAATGCGTCGCGCGCGGGCCGCCATCAGTTCGGGATTATCGCGCTTGATCGCAGTCGAGACCACGACGACATCGGCGCCGTCGACATTCTCGGCGGCGTGGCCGACCGAAACCTTCGCGCCCTTCTTGCGCAGACGGTCGAGATTGTAGTTGTCGGAGGCGTCCGAGCCCTGCACGGAATAGCCGAGATTGACCAGCACCTCGGCGATGCCACTCATGCCGATCCCGCCGATCCCGACGAAGTGGATGGGTCCGATCTCGCGCGGCAGTCTCATGTTGCTAACACCTTCATCGTGTCCGGGCTCACCCGGCAATCCTCCGACTTATGAAAGACTGATATGGCCAGGACAAGCCCGGCCATAGCGTCCCACGCCCGAAAATTCTTCGAAAGCGGCCTAAATTCCTGCCACTTTCGCCACCAGATCGGCCAGCCGCTCGGCGGCATCGAGCCGGCCGACGCCGCGCGCTGACGCCGCCATCGCGGTCAGTTTCGCGGGTTCGGCAGCGTAGGCCGAAATGTCAGCGGCCAGCCGCTCGGACGTGAAGTCGCTCTGCGCGATGCGCAGCGCGCCGTTCGCCTGCGACAGCACGCCAGCATTGGCGAACTGGTCCTGGTCGATCGAGCCGGGCAGCGGCACCAGGATGGAGGGCCGGCCGATCGCCGCGAGCTCGGCGACGGTGCCCGCGCCGGAGCGCGAGATCAGGTGGTTGGAGGCGAGCCGCGCCGGCAGATCCGTGAAGAACGGCGCGAGCTCCACCTTGATCTTGAGCTTGTCGTAGACCGCGCGCACGCGGCTCATGTCCTCTTCGCGCACCTGCTGGGTGAGGACGAGGCGGCTCCATAACGCGGGCTCGAGCCGCTCGATCGCGCCCGGCACGATATCGGCCATGATGCGCGCGCCCTGGCTGCCGCCGACGACGAGCAGGCGCAGCGGACCATTCACCTCGGGGGGGCTATATTTCACCGCAGCAGCGGCGAGAACTGCCGGCCGCATCGGCGTGCCGACGGTCGTGGTCTTGGCCGACAGCGCCGGATCGCGATCGAGCACGCCGGGCAAGGAGGTCGCGATGGCGCGGACGCGGCTCGACAGGAACCGGTTGGCGCGACCGAGCACGGCGTTGGCGTCGTGGATGATGCCGGGCACGCCGAGCAGCCGCGCCGCCATCAGCGGCGGCAAGGTTGGATAGCCGCCGAAGCCGACCACGGCCGCGGGCTTCAGCCGGCGCACCAGATTGGCGGCGATCAGCGTGCCGTAGCCAAGCATCAGCGCGGTCCGCGCCAGCGAGATCGGGTTGCGGCTGCGCACGGTCGCGCTCGGCACGAGGTCGATGCTCTCCCTGCCGAACAGGCCGGTATAGCGCAGCGCGCGCTCGTCGGTGACGAGGCGGACGCGAAAGCCGCGCCGGATCAATTCGACGCCGAGCGCCTCGGCCGGAAACAGATGGCCGCCGGTGCCGCCCGCGGCGAGAAGAATCAGAGGCGCGTTGTCCATGGTTTCCAGATAACCGACACGACCGTCACAGTCACCTACGCGTAGGCGCGCTGAGCGCTGGCGCCCTCCATCGCTTCGACCTCGGTGCGCGGGCGCAGCCGCGTCAGAGCCAGCATCATGCCGACACCATAGGCCAGCGACACGATCGAGGAGCCGCCATAGGAGATAAACGGCAGCGTCATGCCCTTGGCTGGAATCAGCTGAAGGTTGACCGACATGTTGATCGCGGCCTGCACTCCGAACAGGATCGCAAGGCCCGAGGCCGCAAAGCGCGAGAACATGTCCTCATTGGCATAGGCGCGCGACAGCGTGCGGATGACGACGAAGGCGAACAGCGCCAGCATGGCGAGGCACAGGATGATGCCGAACTCTTCGGCTGCGACCGCGAACACGAAATCGGTGTGGCTGTCCGGCAGGCTGCGCTTGGCAATGCCCTCACCCGGCCCGAGGCCGAACCAGCCGCCGTTGTAGAAGGCTTCCATGGCGGTATCGACCTGGAAGGTGTCGCCGGAGGCCGGATTCATGAAGCGCCTGATGCGGCCGGCGACGTGCGGGACGAACAGATAGGCGCTGAACAGGCCGGCGGCGCCGAGACCCGCGAGACCGAACACCCAGATCATGCGCATGCCCGCGATGAAGAACAGCGAGCCCCACACCATCAGGACCAGCATGGTCTGGCCGAAATCGGGCTCCATCACCAGCAGCGTCACCAGCATCAAGAGCAGCACCAGCGCCATCGAGGTCGCCGGCATCTCCGGCCGCCTGGTCGATTCCGCGAACAGCCATGCCGCGATCACGACGAACGACGGCTTGGCGATCTCGGAGGCCTGGATGTTGAGGCCGAGCAGCGTGATCCAGCGCCGCGAGCCCTTCACCTCGGGCCCGATGGCGAGCGTCATCACGATCAGGACGATCGAGACCGCGAACACGATCAGCGCGGTGCGCCGGATCTGCCGCGGCGTCATGAACGAGACGCCGATCAGCACCATCAGCGACGGCACCAGGAACAGCACGTGGCGGCTGAAGAAATGGAAGGGATCGAGCCCGATGCGCGTCGCAACCGGCGGGCTCGCCGCCAGCGACAGGATCACGCCGGTCAGCATCAAGGCCAGGATGGCGCCCATCAGCGGCTTGTCGACGGTCCACCACCACTCGGAAAAGGGGGTGCGTTCTTCACGGGAGAGCATGGGCGTCCCCAGATGGCAGAGATAACGTCCATTCGTGGCGCAGGATGGTTTCCAAGGGGTTAACGGGTTGGGTAACTTTTGAGGGAGGTGGATTGGCGCCTCAAGCACAGCTGTCTGGATGCCCGCATGGGCGGGGCATGACACCGGAGAGAATGAGAGCCCACGGCTCCTTCCGCGCGTCGTCCCTGCGAAAGCAGGGACCCATACTCCGCGGCGGATGCTGTTGAAGCGACTCGTCGTTCCAACATCGCGCAACAATCAGCGTCGGTGGTTATGGGTCCCTGCTTTCGCAGGGACGACACCGAGCGTTGGACGCCTCTTGCGCGTCATGCGTCCCCATTCTCGCGACATGAATCGTCCGAGCTTTGCATCTCGTTTCGCCCGCTCTTGAAGAGGGCGCAGGGAAAGCCGGGTGCCGATCGCACCCATGGGCCCCGGCAATGGGTAGAAAGCTCGGGGGTAGGACCGCAGGTGTAGCCGGAAACAACCCGGCTTTCCCTGCGCGATGGGTTTCGCTGCGCTCTACCATCCTACGATTCTTCGCGCGCCCCGCAATGAAGGGGAGATTGTGCCTACACCACCGGCTTGACGCCGGGCAATGCCTGGACGATGTCGCGGAAGGCAGTGCCTCGGATCTCGAAATTGCGGTACTGGTCGAAGGAGGCGCAGGCGGGCGACAGCAGCACGACGGCATCCGCGAGCCCCGATGCCTCGGCATCGCGCGCGGCGCTGGCGATCGCGACGTCGAGCGTGCCGGACATGTCGTGCGGGACGCGCTCGCCGAGCGTGCCGGAGAATTCGGCCGCCGCCTCGCCGATCAGATAGGCCTTGCGGATGCGCGGAAAATATTCGGTCAGGCTGGTGATGCCGCCGGCCTTGGGCTTGCCGCCGGCGATCCAGAAGATGTCGGCAAACGACGACAGCGCATGCGCGGTGGCGTCCGCATTGGTGCCCTTGGAATCGTTGACGAACAGCACGTTGCCGCGGCGGCCGACCTGCTCCATGCGGTGCGCAAGGCCGGGAAAGCTGCGCAGACCGTTCTGCAGCACCTCGGTCGCGATCCCCATCGCCAGCGCGCAGGCCGAGGCGCAGGCGGCGTTCTGCGCATTGTGCAGACCGCGCAACGAGCCGATGCCGCCTAACCGCGCTATCTCGCTGCGCGCCGCGCCCGACGCACGCACGATGGTCTCGTGCTCGACATAGATGCCGCTCGCCAGCGGATTCTTGACGGAGATGCGCACCACGTTCTTGCCGGCGCGGTCGAGCCGGTCGGCGATGTCGCGGCAGAAGCCGTCGTCGACACCGACGATCGCGGTGCCGCCGTCCTGCACGCCGGCAACGAGGCGTTCCTTCACGGCGGCATAATGTTCGATGGTGCCGTGGCGATCGATATGGTCCTCGCTGACATTGAGCAGGATGCCGACGGAGGGATCGAGCGAGGGCGTGAGGTCGATCTGGTAGGACGACATCTCGATGACGTGGACGCGGCCCATACGCGGCGGCTCCAGCGACAGGATCGCGGTGCCGATATTGCCGCCCATCTGGGTGTCGTAGCCGGCGACTTTCGTCAGATGCGCGATCAGCGCCGTCGTGGTCGACTTGCCGTTGGTGCCGGTGATGGCGACGAACGGCGCATCCGGCGCGTGCCGGCGCCGCTCGCGGCAGAACAGCTCGATGTCGCCGATCACCTCGACCCCGGCCTCGCGCGCCTTCAGCACGCTCCAGTGCGGCACGGGATGGGTGAGCGGCACGCCGGGCGCGAGCACCAGTGCGGCGAAATTCGCCCACGAGACGTTGCGCAGATCGGCGGTGATGAAGCCGGCCTGCGCGGCCTTGGCGACGTTCTCGGCATTGTCGTCGGCGGCGATCACCTCGGCGCCGCCCGCTTTCAGGGCATGGCAGGAGGCGAGCCCCGAGCCGCCGAGGCCGAACACCGCGACCGTCTTGCCGGCGAAGGATGTGACCGGGATCATGGCGACGCTCAGCGCAGCTTGAGGGTGGAGAGCCCGGCGAGCGCCAGCATCACCGAGATGATCCAGAAGCGGATCACGATCTGCGGCTCGGTCCAGCCGAGCTGCTCGAAATGGTGGTGGATCGGCGCCATCCGGAAGATGCGTTTTCCGGTCAGCTTGAACGACACCACCTGCACGATGACGGAGACCGCCTCCAGCACGAACAGACCGCCGATCACGGCGAGCACGATCTCGTGCTTCACCGCGACCGCGATCGCGCCCAGCATGCCGCCGAGCGCGAGCGAGCCGGTGTCGCCCATGAAGATCGAGGCCGGCGGCGCATTGAACCAGAGGAAGCCGAGACCGGCGCCCAGCAATGCGCCGCAGAGCACCGCGAGCTCGCCGGTGCCGGCGACATATTTGATCTGGAGATATTCGGCGAACACGGCGTTGCCGGCGAGGTAAGCGATCATCGCAAAGCTGGCGGTCGCGATCATCACCGGCACGATGGCAAGGCCATCGAGACCATCGGTGAGATTCACCGCGTTGCCGGAGCCGACGATGACGAAGGCGCCGAAGATGACGAAGAACCAACCGAAATTGATCACGAGGTCCTTGAAGAACGGAATCACGAGCGAGGTCGACGACACGTCGCGCCCGAGCCGGACCAGCGCGTAGGTGGCGGCGAGCCCGATCACCGCCTCGATCAAGAGCCGCAGCTTGCCGGCGAAGCCGCTGTGCGACTGCTTTGTGACCTTCAAATAATCGTCATAGAAGCCGACGAAGCCGAAGCCGAGCGTCACCGCGAGCACGATCCAGACATAGGGGTTGAGCGGATTGGCCCACAGCACCGTGCCGACGGTGAGGCCGGACAGGATCATCAGCCCGCCCATGGTGGGCGTGCCCTTCTTGGCGAGATGCGATTGCGGGCCGTCGGAGCGGATCGGCTGGCCCTTGCCCTGGCGGATGCGCAGATGGTCGATGATCCAGGGCCCGAACAGAAACACGAACAGCGCGCCGGTCACGACCGCCCCGCCGGTGCGGAAGGTGATGTAGCGGAAGACGTTCAAAGCGCTGCGGAACGCCCCAAACCCCGGAACGGTGTTGGACAGTTCGATCAACCAGTAGAACATTCGAGGGGTCCTATACCGCTTCTTCGTGCGCGGCCTTGTCGGGGAAGCGTTTTTCCAGCGCGCTGACAATGAGCTTCATCTTCGATCCCAGCGAGCCCTTCACCATGATCACGTCACCGGCACGGACCGCGGCAATCGCCTGCGCTTCGAGCGCCGCCGAGCTCTCGGCATAGCCTCCCCGCTTGCCGGTGGAAAGGGCATCCCACAGATTCCGCATCAGCGGACCACAACAATATACGAGGTCGATGCGGTTGGCGGTCACGGCCTCGTTGAGGCCGCGGTGCAAATCGGGCCCGGTCGGCCCGAGCTCGAGCATGTCACCGAGCACCGCGATGCGGCGGCCATGCGGCCCGGTCTGGGCCTGACCGAGCACGTTGAGCGCGGCGCCCATCGAGGCCGGGTTGGCGTTGTAGCTCTCGTCGATCAGCGTCGCCTCGCCATGGCCGACCTCGAGGGTGCGGCGGAGGCCGCGGCCGGTCGGCGCCGCGAGCTGCGACAGCGACAGCGCCGCGCGCGCGATATCGGCGCCGAGCAGCGAAGCGCCGGCGAGCACCGCGAGCGAGTTCATCGCCATGTGCCGGCCGGGCATGCCGATCTTGTAGGTGATGTCATGATCCAGAATATCCGCATGCACCGCCGAGCAGGTCGCGTGCAGCGAGAGGTCGAGCAGCCGCGCTTCGGCGCGCTTGTCGGCGCCGAACGAGACGATGCGCGAGATGCCGGCCTGCCTGGCCCGCTGTTGCAGCCGCGCGAATTGTCCGTTGTCGCGGTTGAGCACGGCGGCGCCATCGGGCTCGAGCCCTGCGAAGATCTCCGCCTTGGCGTCGGCGATCGCCTCGATGCCGGCGAAGAATTCCAGATGCACCGGCTCGATGGTGGTGATGATTGCGACGTGCGGGCGCACCATCTTCACCAGCGGCGTGATCTCGCCGGCATGATTCATGCCGATCTCGAACACCGCAAAGCGCGTGCTGGCCGGGCAGCGCGCCAGCGACAGCGGCACGCCCCAATGATTGTTGAACGACGCCACCGACGCATGGGTCTGGCCCTGCGCCGACAGCACGCGGCGCAGCGCCTCCTTGGTCGAGGTCTTGCCGACCGAGCCGGTCACCGCGACGATCTGCGCGTTGAGCCGCGCGCGCGAGGCATGCGCGAGCTCGACGAGGCCGGCGAGCACGTCGTCGACCACCAGCAGCGGCGTATCAGTGGGAAACTTCGCCCGTTGCGCGGTCTCGACCACCGCGAGCCCGGCACCGGCCTTCAGCGCCGCCTCGACGAAGGCATGGCCGTCATGGACGTCGCCCTTGATCGCGAAATACGCCTCGCCCGGCGCGATGGTGCGGCTGTCGATCGAGAGACCGGTGACGCCGTCCGGCAGCACGCCTTGCATGGCGGCGCGCATCGCCGTCGCCATCGCATCCGAGGTCCACAACATCGTGCTCATGCGCCCTCCGCAGCCAATGCACTGGCGACCGCCTCATGATCGCTGAACGGCAGCGTCGTGTTGCCGACGATCTGCCCGACCTCGTGGCCCTTGCCGGCGACCACCAGCGCATCGCCCGGCGCGAGGCCGGCAATGCCGGCGCGGATCGCGGCGGCGCGGTCGCCGATCTCGCGGGCGCCCTTCGCGGTGGCGAGGATCGCGGCGCGGATGGCTTCCGGCTTCTCGCTGCGCGGATTGTCGTCGGTGACGATGATGCCGTCGGCGTTCTCGGCCGCGATCTCGCCCATGATCGGACGCTTGCCGGCATCGCGGTCGCCACCGGCGCCGAACACGACGACCAGCCTGCGCTTCGCATAAGGCCGCAGCGCCTGCAGCGCCTTCGCGAGCGCATCGGGCTTGTGCGCATAGTCGACGAAGATCGGCGCGCCGTTGCGCTCGCCGACGCGCTCGAGCCGACCCTTGGCGCCTTCGATATGTTCGAGGCAGTTGCGAACACATCTGCCGCATCGCTGCCGGTGCCGATCGCAAGGCCCGCCGACACCAGCGCGTTCTCGATCTGGAATTCGCCGACCAGCGGCAGCCGGACCGCGTGCTTGCGCCCGCGGTGCTCGATCAGGAGTTGCTGGGCAAAGCCTTCGATGGCGGCATCGAGGAGCTTGATGCCATCGCCTGCATCGGCGTTGCGCCCGACCGCGATGATGCGCAGGCCGCGCGAGCGCGCCGCATCGATCACCTCGGCCGAGCAATCATGATCGGCCGAGATCACCGCGGCGCCACCCGGCGGCACCAGCTCGCGGAACAGGCGGAGCTTCGCGGCGAGATAATGCGCAACGCTTGGATGGTAATCCATGTGGTCGCGCGAGAGGTTGGTGAAGCCGCCGGCGGAGACGCGCACGCCGTCGAGGCGATACTGGTCGAGCCCGTGCGAGGAGGCCTCGAAGGCGAGATGGGTGACGCCCTCGCGCGCGATCTCGTCGATCTGCCGGTGCAGCGCGATCGGATCCGGCGTCGTCAGCGAGCCATAGACGGTGCGTTTGGGCGAGACCAGACCGATGGTGCCGATGCTGGCGGAGGCATGCCCCAGCCGCTCCCAGATCTGACGCGTGAAGGCCGCGACCGAGGTCTTGCCGCTGGTTCCGGTGACGGCGGCGATCGTGGCGGGCTGCGCGGGAAAGAATTTGGCCGCGGCGAGCGCCAGCGCACGGCGCGGATTCGGCGTGATGACGAAGGGGGCGCGCGCGTGACCTTGCGGCAGATGGTCGCTGGCGACCGCGACCGCGCCGGCGGCAATCGCCGCATCGACGAAGCGCGCGCCATCGGTCCTGCTGCCGGCCAGCGCGAAGAACAGGTCGCCCGGCTTCACCGCGCGGCTGTCGATCGCAAGCCCTCCGACAATGAGCGAGGAGGCACTCGGATCGATCGTGGCATCATCGCTGAAGAGGTCGCGAAGTCTCATGATCTTCCAGTCTGGCCGGCGCCGTTCTGGCGCCGCGTGAGTATACGCATTACTGGGTTGTTCTGGATGCTGCAAGAATAAGGCGGTCGGACGGCGGCAGGTCGAACCGCGGCTCGACACCCAGGAGCGGCGCGATCCGCTCGATCACCTTGCCGCCGGTCGGCACCGCGTTCCAGCCCGAGGTGATGAAACCATGCGTTTCGGGCAGCGCCTGCGGCTCGTCCAGCATGATCAGGACGTGATATTTGGGATCGTCGCAGGGCAGGATGGCGGTGAAGGAGTTGAGCACGCGCTTCTTGGCGTAGCGCCCGTTGATGACCTTCTCGGACGTGCCGGTCTTGCCGCCGACGTAATAGCCCTTGACGTCGGCGGTCTTGGCGGTGCCGATCTCGGCATTGAGCCGCATCAGATACCGCATCTTGTCGCTGGTATCCTGCTTGATGACGCGCTTGGCGAGCGCCATCGCCTCCTGCTCGCTGCGCTTCAAGAACGTCGGCGGAATCAGATAGCCGCCGTTCACCAGTGCATTGATGCCCATCACCGCCTGCAGCGGTGCCACCGCGATGCCGTGACCGAACGAGATGGTGACGGTGTTCAATTCGCCCCACTTCTTCGGCACGATCGGGGACGCGCTCTCCGGCAGTTCGGTGCGCAGCCGCTCGAGCTGGCCCATCTTGCGCAGGAAGGCCTTGTGCGCATCGACGCCCATCGCCAGCGCAATGCGCCCGGCGCCGATGTTGGAGGAATAGTAGAACACCTCCTTCATGTTGATCATGCGGCCCATGTTGTGATCGTCATGGATCGCGAACTTGCCGTAATGCAGCGGGCCGCGCGCATCCCACATCGAGTTGAGGTCGAACCGGCCGCTATCGAGCCCCATCGCCAACGTGAACGCCTTGAAGGTCGAGCCCATCTCGTAAACGCCGGTGGTCAGGCGGTTGATGCGATCAGGGTCGTGCGCTTCCTTCGGATTGTTGGGATCGAAATCCGGCAGCGAGACCATCGCCACGATCTCGCCGGTCTTGACGTTGGAGACGATGCCGGAAGCGGCCTTGGCGCGGAACTTGTCCTTGGCCTTGAGGAGTTCGTCGCGCAGCGCGTGCTCGACGCGCAGATCGACCGAGAGCTCGATCGGCTTCTGCAGCCGGTCGGTGGCAAAGCCGGCGCGGTGGAGATCGGCGAGCCCCTGATTGTCGAGCCACTTCTCCAGGCCCGCGATGCCCTGATTGTCGATGTTGACCAGACCGATGATGTGGGCGACCTCGTTGCCGGTCGGATAGACGCGCTTGTTCTCGCGCAGGAAGCCGATGCCGGGAAGGCCGAGCTTGTGGATGGCCTGCTGCTGCGCCGGCGTGACTTCGCGCTTGAGCCAGGCGAAGCCCTTGCGCGACTTCAGGCGCTCGCGCACCTCGCTGGTGTCGAGATCGGGCAAGGCTCCGGTCAAAAGCTCGATCGCCTCGTCCTTGTCGATGATGCGGCGCGGCTCGCTGAACAGGCTCGCGGCCTTGACGTCGGTCGCAAGGATCGCGCCGTTGCGGTCGACGATATCGGGCCGCGCGGTCGCAATGGCGTCCTGCGAGGCGGTGCGGCGCGCGCCATGGCTGTCGGCGCCGACGGCGAACAGCACCAGCCTCCCCGCCAGCACGCAATAGACCGCAGCGAAAGCGAGGATGGCAAGACCAACGCGCGCGCGCGCCTTGGCGGCGCGGTCGACATTACTGCCGTACAGCAGCGTGCGGATCAGCCGCTGGTTCCATGGCTCGGCAGGTTTCACGGCCGGTGTGTTGGCGGGTGCCGGATCGGTCATGGCTGGTCCCGTCATTGCTGGTCTCCCCCGCCCTGCCCGGAGTCTTCGGGCGCAGGCTGGTCGGCGGCCGACTGGTCGGTCGCCGCCTTGTCGATCGATCCGGTGGTGCTGTCGGGCGCCGCGGCCGCCTCGATGGTGTCGATCATCGCGCCGATCGGATCGCGCGAACCGGGCCGCGTGAAGCTCGGCGGCCGCTCCGGCAGGTTCTTCAGGGAATCGTACTGGTTGGCGTTGATCGGCTTCAGCGGCAGATGGCGCTCGGCGAGGCCCTGCAGCCGGAGCGGCGCATCGAGCTTGGCCCATTCGGCGCGCAACGCGGCGATCGCGTTGCGCTGCTCGCGGATCTCGGCATTGAGCTGCAGCACGCGCTCGACGCGCGCGGTCGATTCCATCTTGATGCGGTAGACATAGGACGCCGCGAAGATCAACATGCCGATGACGAGGAGATGGAGAAGGCGCATCGTCACCCTCCCCGCTTCAAGTCGGACAGCCGCGGCCATGACGGCAGGTCGTCGTCGGCGTGCACCGGCGCAGCGGTGCGTTCGGCGGCACGCAGCTTGGCCGATCGCGCGCGCGGATTGGCGGCAAGCTCGGCCTCATCGGGCGTCACCGGACGCTTGGTCAGGATCTGAAAGCTTGGCG
Source organism: Bradyrhizobium sp. BEA-2-5 (assembly GCF_032918025.1). NCBI lineage: Bacteria > Pseudomonadati > Pseudomonadota > Alphaproteobacteria > Hyphomicrobiales > Nitrobacteraceae > Bradyrhizobium > Bradyrhizobium sp. BEA-2-5. Next base: position 6,064,387 of record NZ_CP136629.1, read on the forward strand.
CCGCTTTCGCCACCTCGGGCAAATGCCGCGAGCCGGCGGAGACCTTGCCGCGCAGGCTGAGAAAATTCTTGACGATGCGGTCTTCCAGCGAATGGAACGAGACCACGACGAGGCGGCCGCCGGGCTTGAGCATGCGCTCGGCCGCCGCGAGCGCCGTCTGGAGCTCGTCGAGTTCCTCGTTGACGAAGATGCGCAGCGCCTGGAACGTCCGCGTTGCCGGATGAATCTCGTTCGGCTTGGCGCGCACGACCTTCGCGACGATATCGGCAAGCGCGTCGGTCGTCGTGATCGGCGCGTCCTTGCGCGCGGCGACGACGGCGCGGGCAACGCCGCGCGAATGCCGCTCCTCGCCGAGAAGATAGATGATGTCGGCGAGATGTTTCTCGGAAGCCGTCGCGACCACGTCGGCCGCGGTCGGGCCCGTCTGCCCCATCCGCATGTCGAGCGGACCGTCGAGGCGGAAGGAGAAGCCGCGGCCGGCCTGGTCGAGCTGCATCGAGGACACGCCGACGTCCATCACGACGCCGTCGATCGCCTCGACGCCTTGCGCCGCGCAGACCTCGGCAAGACTGGAGAAGCGGCCCTCGACCAGCATCAGCCGGCCGCCTGCGCCGTCGACCAGATCGAAGCCGCCGGTTATCGCGGTGCGGTCGCGGTCGATGCCCATCACGCGGGTATCGGCGACATCGAGGATCGCCCGGCTGTAGCCGCCTGCACCGAAGGTCGCGTCGACATAGATGCCGCCGGCGCGCGGAGCGAGATACGCGACCGCCTCGCGACCCAGCACCGAAATGTGACGCGGCGCACGCTCGCTCATGCGCCGCTCCCGGGCGGGGCCGCGTAATTGGCATGCAAGCTGGGTGCGCGCCAACTCATTGCGCCTCGAATCCTCGCGCCCAGAGCCTTCGTCGTTCCGATTGGATCGGAACGGGGCTCTGGATTCCTGTTTTGACGCATTTTCGAGACGCGAACCGGTACCCACTTCGCTCGAAAACACGTGAAAAAGCCGCTGCGTGACGCCAGCGCCAACTCCCGTCCTCGGCCGCAAATCCTGATATCCGACCGGAATTGGGAGGGTTTCCATGGGATTTCGCGCAAACAGCGGGGCTCAGCGTCCTTTGGCCGTCCCCCGAAACCGGTTCGGCACTTCACCTCTCAGTAACGGCACTTAACGTTAAGAAAACGTTGATGATCGGTTAGCGCAATCGCACGGCTTTGATCCGCATTCGAGTGATACCCTCGCGACCTACTCCGGGCACAATGGCGCGGCGCATCGTGCGGATCACGGAACCCGGCAGGGGTCGATTGCGCGGCCCGTACGGTAAAGGAATAGTAAACGCCTATTTGTTTATCCATATGTCAAAATGCTTCCTCCTGGTTCGGGTTTGAGTGATTCGTATGGCTTCAAGTTCGTCTTCGTCCGGCAACGCTGATTCGAAGCGTCAGCGCGCCCTCCCTGTTCCAAAGGGGGTGGCGGACGCGAAGACGTTCACGCCGGATTCCTCGATCGCCTCCGACGTGATCCCGTCGGCGAACTTCGGCGATCGCGCCAATGGCCGGCAGCCGGACATGATCGTGCTGCACTACACCGGCATGCCCGATGTCGAGGGCGCGCTGGCACGGCTGTGCACGGCCGGCACCGAAGTCTCGGCGCATTATGTCGTGCTGGAGGACGGCCGCATCGTGCAATGCGTGCCCGAGGCCAAGCGCGCCTGGCACGCGGGCGCCTCCTCCTGGGCCGGCGAGGACGACATCAATTCCTGCTCGATCGGCATCGAGATCATCAATCGCGGCCATGACTGGGGCTATCCCGAGTTTCCGCTGCGCCAGATCGCCGCCGTGATCGCGCTGTGCCGCGGCATCATGCTCCGCCGCAACGTGCCGGCCCACCGGGTGCTTGGCCATTCCGACGTCGCGCCCGCCCGCAAGAAGGACCCCGGCGAGAAGTTTCCGTGGCATTCGCTGGCCAATTCCGGCGTCGGCCACTGGGTCCAGCCGGCGCCGATCGTGCGCGGCGACGCGCTGCAGCTCGGTGCGATCAGCGACAGCGTCTCCAACATGCAGGCCGCGTTCCGGCGCTACGGCTACAACATCCCAACCAACGGCAAGTTCGACGGCCCGACCATGGAGGTCGTCACCGCCTTCCAGCGTCACTTCCGCCCGGAGCGCATCGACGGGATCGCCGACCGCTCCACCATGGCCACACTGCACGCGCTGCTCGAGAGCCTGCCGCCGGATGCGGCGACGGTGGTCGCGTCGAGCTAGGCTCGCCTCTGTCCGTCATTGCGAAGGAGCGGTGCATTTTCCTGCCAAGTGTGCGTGCACGTTGGAACTTTTCGGCCCGTGCGGTCTTTGTAGCTGGGGCGGTCCGAGTGGAGATTCGTCCATGTTCAAAGCACTGATCGCAGGAGCCGCCGCCGTCGGCCTCATTGTCGCTCCGGCTGCCGCTGGCGCTATGTCGACCCAAAGCAAGACCATGTCGTCGACCCATCACAAGACCCAGAAGGTCCATCACGCGCAGAAGAAGATGGCACCCGGCACCACGACCGGCATGTCGAAGGGAACGACGACCGGGCAATCGAGCACCGGCGCCAAGGCAAAGACAGGTTACTGAGCACGCTCAACGCCGCACGGAGCGCTGACCATCGCGGATGAATGGCGCGCCGTCACTGGCCACGCACGAGATGGGGCGCGTCACCCCATCTCGGCGATGCGCCGCGCATAGAGCCGCCGCAGCGGGTCGAGTTGCGTGGCTGCCGTTGCAACGAGATAAGCCTGCCGCGCTTCGTCCTTGCGGCCGAGGCGGCGCAGCAAATCGGCGCGCACCGCGGGTAGCTGGTCATACCCCTTCAAAGTGCCGCGCGCGTCCAGCGCATCGACGAGATCGAGCGCTCGTGCCGGCCCATCGACCATCGACACCGCCGCGGCGTGGTTCAGCTCGATCACCGGCGACGGATTGATGCGCAGCAAAACCTCGTAGAGTCCCGCAATCTGCGGCCAATCGGTTTCCTCAAAGCTCGCCGCACGCGCATGCAGAGCGGCGATCGCAGCCTGCACTGCATAGGGCTGCGGCCGGCCGGGCACCCGCAGCGCTTCCTCGACCAGTTCGAGGCCTTCGGCGATCTGCTGGAAATCCCACAGCGAACGGTCCTGCTCCTCGAGCAGCACGATATCGCCGCCGGCGGTCTGGCGGCCGGCGCGACGCGCATCATGCAGCAGCATCAGCGCCAGCAGCCCCTTGATCTCGCCGCGCGCCGGTATCAGCGCATCGATCAGCCGCGCGAGCCGGATGGCCTCGGCCGCAAGATCGGGCCGCATCAGGTCCGCCCCCTCGGTCGCAACATAGCCTTCGGTGAAGACGAGATAGATCACGGCGAGCACGCCATCGAGCCGCGGCGCCAGCGCGTCGCGCTCGGGCACCTCATAGGGGATGCCGGCCAGCCTGATCTTCTGCTTGGCGCGGACCAGCCGCTGCGCCATTGCCTCCTCGCCCACGAGGAACGCGCGCGCGACCTGCGCCGTCGACAGCCCGCAGACGGTGCGCAGCGTCAGCGCGACCTGGACCTCGGGCGCGAACGCGGGATGGCAGCAGGTGAAGATCAGCCGCAGCATGTCGTCGTCGAGCGTTGCGTCGGCCGGCTCGGGCGAGGACTCCGCATCGAGCAGGATTTGATGCGTCAGTTCCTGCTGCTTGCCGCGAAACGTCGCCGCGCGGCGGGCGCGGTCGATCGCCTTGTTGCGGCCGACATTGACCAGCCAGGCACGCGGATTGGAAGGAAATTCGCCGATCGGCCAGCGCTGCAGCGCCACCGCAAAAGCATCCTGGAGCGCGTCCTCGGCGAGATCGAAATCGCCGACGAGACGGATCAGCGTGGCCAGCGCACGTCCCGCCTCGTCGCGGAAGATTTTGTCGATCTCGCTGCGGGTCATGAGTTTCACCGTCATTCCGGGACGATGCGAAAGCATCGAACCCGGAATCTCGAGATTCCGGGTTCGCTTCGCGCCCCGGAATGACCGTTGGTCTTATCGCGGGTTGTCGTAGATCATCACCGGCCTGACTTCGATCGAGCCGGTCTTGGCGCCGGGAATCCGCGCCGCGAGGCTGAGCGCCGTGTCCAGATCCTTCGCCTCGACGAGATAGTAGCCGCCGAGCTGCTCGCGCGTTTCCGCGAACGGACCATCGGTCGTCAGCGTCTTGCCCTCGCGCACGCGCACGGTCGTCGCGGTCGACACCGGCTGCAGCCCGTCACCCGCCTTGAAGTGTCCGCTCTGGATGATGGACTGGGTGTAGACGGCATATTCCGCCGACAGGGCCTTGCGGTCGTCGGCATTCATGCCGCCATATTCCGCGTCGCTCCGGTAGATCAGCAACAGGTATTGCATCTTGAGAACTCCTCTTGATCGGCTGGATCGCCGACACCCAGTCGAACGGGCGACACGCGGGACGACATCGTCAGGATAAATTATTTTGGCCGCCCGGCGTGGATGCCTCGCCGGCCCCGGCGGGCAGCGGCGCCGGCTTATATCGGATATTCCGATAGTAATCGCCAGTATTATTCGTTTGTTAAATTCATGGCAGTGCGTAGCCTTGGAGTCGGGATGCCCGGAGGACTTCGCCATGACACCACTGCCGCAGACAGCAACACGCCTTTCCCGGCTCCTGCTGTCGATGCTGTACCGAATCCTGCGCAGCCGGATCGTGGCGAAACCGCGCCACCACGCCAGTCAGGTCGCCTCGAGCATCGCCGCGGGCGGCAATCCGCTCGGCGTGTGAGCAGGCAATGCAACGGGGCACCACGCGCCTGAAAGCGCTGCGTCAGCTGATCGCCGACGAAGGGCTGACCATCGCGATCCTTGCGGCGGTTGCCGCAGCGACGGTGATCGCATTTGGTTTCGGTGCGGAAGCCGACATCGTGGCCTCGATGCTGGTCATCGGCCTCGTGACCGCGCTGGCGGAGACCCGCCTACGATCGGGAAAGTAGCTCCAGCTGCCGTGACCGGCTTCCGGAGGGAATGACCGGGAGCTTGCAGGCTATCCGTGTCATTGCGAGCGAAGTGAAGCAACCCATCTGTTCGCATGTGCGGAGCGATGGATTGCTGCGTCGCTACCGCTCCTCGCAAAGACGGCATGGCTTCCCGGCCCTTACGACGATGTCCCGGCCTGCTGCGCGGCGCGGCGCCGCAACTCCTTGAGCTCCTCGAAACGCTTGGTCACGTCGCGCATCACGGCGACGGTGCCGGCAACCTTGCGCGCCGCATCGTGCAGCATCACGATGGTGAATTCGACGGAGATGCGCGTCCCGTGCCTGGTCAGCGCCGGCACCGACAGCAGATCGCCCTGACCGTAGCGGCTCGTCCCGGTCGCCATCGTGTGCCGGAAGCCGGCCCAGTGACGCGCGCGCAGATTCTCCGGAATGATCAAATCGAGCGATTGTCCGATCGCCTCCTCGGCGCTGAAGCCGAACATCCTGACCGCGCCGGGATTCCACAACGTGATGCGGCCTTCGACATCGGTCGCAACGATCGCGTCGGAGGCGCCCTTGAGCAACGCGTCTCCCACTTCTGCCGCAATATCCATCGTTTGACCTCCCGCTGATGCCGATCCTGCTGTGAACGCGGACGTTTGCGCTGACAAGCGAAGAAAGCCGATGGAACGGATCGGTGATGCCGATAGCAATCGCGGTCAGCGCCGCCGCCGCGTGGCGGGCTTGGCCCGCGGGAGGTCCGCGCTCGCATTAACCTGGGATGCGGCGAGCCGATGCATGGTCTCGACCGCGCGCGCCAGATGATCGTCCTGGGCGTCAGCCGGATAGGCGACATAGGCCGGCATCGCAAAGCCAGGTGCACCGGCAACGGCGTGCAGCCGCCGCGCCTTCAGGAGCGGCTCCACGATTCGGCGCGCAAAGAATCCGGAGCCGCCATTCTCCAAAAGATGCTGCAATCCGAGCCAGCCGATATTCACCGTCAGCGCGGGGCCGGCGAAATTCGGAAACAGCGTGGCGTGACGCGCGTAGAATTCGGGTCCCCAATCGACATAGACATAGCCAGGTCCCGGCTCCGGCGCGCTCTTCGGATCGGTCGACACCAGGATGAGCTGCTCCTCGAACAGCTGCTCGACCTTGAGGCCGGGGCGGCTCTGTGGCGTGTACATCACGCCAATGTCGATGCGTCCCTCGACCAGCCCCTGCATCAGCTCCGGCTCGAGCGCGCTCTCGGCACGGATCGAGATGTCGGGATGCGCCCGCGTCATCAGCGGCAGCCAGCGCAGCAGATACTCTTCCCAAAGTCCGATGCGGCCGCCGACCACCAGCGTCGCGGAAAACCCCTTGGGGATTCCGACATCATGGCGCGCCTGCTCGACGGTGCGGACCAGCACCGAGGCGTGGCGCTGAAACTGGCGGCCCGCCGGCGTCAACGTGGTGCCGGCCTTGTTGCGCACGAATAGCATGCAGCCGAGCTGCTGCTCGAGCGTGTGGATGCGGGTGCTGACGGTCGACTGGCTGACGTGCAGCCGCTCCGCCGCGGTGATGAAGTTGCCGGCGCTCACCACCGTCAGGAACGTCCGGGCCAGTTCGGTATCCATGGCGCCTCGACCTTTGGATCGATCAAATCGATATCAAAGGCCCCTCCTCTGCGAATGTCAAAATCGAAGACCAGCCCGGGCGCTGGGCCAGGGTTAACCATCGCAATCGCTTGACGCGGGCGGCCAAAGCCCCATGCGTAATCCGTCAGTCGGCCGGACGGCCGCTCCGGCACGTGCCGAAAGGCCGCCGGGGAGGAAAGTCCGGGCTCCCTTGACATGCGGTGCCGGATAACGTCCGGCGGGGGTGACCCCAGGGAAAGTGCCACAGAGAACGAACCGCTTCCTCCTCGGAGGAAGTAAGGGTGAAAAGGTGCGGTAAGAGCGCACCGCGGTTCCGGCAACGGAGCCGGCATGGCAAACCCCACCGGGAGCAAAACCGAATAGGGACGGCTTAAGCGGGCTGTTCGCGCAAGCGATAACGCCGCGGGGCGATGTCAGGCCCGCCGTCCGGGTAGGTTGCTCGAGGCCATGTGCAAACACGGTCCCAGAGGAATGGTCGTCACGTATCGTTCGCGCAAGCGGGCGGTGCCCTACAGAACCCGGCTTACAGGCCGGCTGATATCTTGGACCATGAGGGGCTCGGCGCAACACGCCGGGCCCCTCGCCATTTTCAGATCAACGTCGTTCCAGCCATGCGCGCCGGCGAAAAGCAGAGCCAACCCGTCGTCTTGCGTCAGAACGACCCGAATGCGGTGCCGATCGCAATCACCGCTGCGAGAGCAATGACAGAACTCACGATGCCGACCATGACAATGTCGAGATAGCTTTCGCGATGCTTGAGCCCACAGATCGCAAGCAGGCTAACGACAGCGCCGTTGTGAGGTAGAATGTCCAGCGTTCCCGAACCGATCACCGCGACGCGATGCAGCAGGCCGGGATCAATACCCGCCTCCGCGGCAAGATCCATATAGGTCCGTCCCAGCGCATCGAGCGCGATCGTCAAGCCGCCGGAAGCCGACCCCGTCAGCGCCGCAAGGATGTTCGTCGCGACTGCGAGCGACACCAATGGACCGCCTTCAATTCGCAACACCCAGTCCCGCACCACGCCGAAAGCGGGAAGCGAGGCGATAACGGCACCGAATCCGACAAGGCTTGCGACGCTCAGCGCCGGCAGGACCGACGCGTTGGCACCGGCATCCATGGTTCGTCGCAGTGCGGGCAGTCGCGTCCAGTTGCAGAGGATGACCGTCACGATCGCTCCTGCCAGCGCCACGACAACCGACCAGACACCGGCCACGGCAGCCAGCGATGTATTTCCCCATCGCTGTTCGGCCAGGAACGAAAAATCGAGCCGTGGCAGCACCACCAGCGACATCACCAGATTGACGGTCACGACGACGACGATCAGGGGAAGCAAGGCGTTGAAAATCGGGACGGCGGCATCGCTGTGATATCCGTGGCGGAGCTCCGCCGGGTCGAATTCCCGCGCCGTCGTAGCCCGCTCGCGCAACAGCTCATCGTCGGCTGCATCCGCCGGAACCGGCGGCTCGTCGCCATAACCCTCTTTTGCGCGACGCGCTGCTTTCTCCGCGCGAAGCAGCCACCACAGCCCGACGCCCAGCATGATGAGCGAGGCGACGATGCCGAGGCCCGGCGCGGCAAACGGCGTCGTGCCGAAGAACGGCATCGGGATCGCATTCTGGATGGACGGCGTGCCAGGCAGGGCCGACATGGTGAAGGTCGACGTCCCGAGAATGACCGCCGCCGGTACCAGACGACGTGGAATCCCCGCCGCGCGAAACAGCGAGCGTGCCATGGGAACGATGACGAAAAACGCAACGAACAGGCTGACACCGCCATAGGTGACCAGCGCGCCGGCGAGCACGACCGCGAGGATCATCCGGCGTTCGCCCAGGCACCGGGAGATGAAGCCCGCGACCGCAGCGACCGCGCCGCTGTCATCCATGAGCTTTCCGAACACGGCGCCAAGCAGAAAAATAGGAAAGAACTGCGCGAGAAACTCCGACGCACTACCCATGAAGGTCTGCGTCCAGTTCGCAAGCAGCGGCTCGCCACCGAAGGCTGCGGCCACCAGCGCACAGAGCGGCGCGAGCAGCAGCACGCTCCAACCGCGGAAAGCAAGACAGACCAGCAGTCCAAGCCCGACGAGAATGCCGAGAAGACCCATCGTCTCAGCACTCCGCCAGCAGAATATCGAGATCTGCGGTCGAACGCTCACCGAGATCGGCGCCATGCGCGTCGAGGAATTCGCCGGCGGCTCGCCGCCCTTCCTCGTGCAGCTTCGCCACGAACGCCCATTCGGCATTAAGCTTGGATGACGAACCGAACGTCGCAAGCATGTCGCTCTTGATCCGGTGCGTCTTCATCTGCGCCCAGCGGGCGCCTTCCCCCGTACCGGGGTCGGCGACCTGGCGAAGCAACGCGATCATCCGCAGCTCCTTTGCCAGCGGCGAGTTGAACGAGATCTCGTTAAGCCGGTTGAGGATCTCAGCAGCCGTCCGCGGATCCTCCAGCCGCTCGGTGGGATTGATCTGGACGAGAATGGTGTCATGCGCGTCGCTCTCCCGAACCAGCGGGGTGATCGTCGGGTTGCCGGCAAAGCCGCCGTCCCAATAGGGCTCGCCGTCGATCTCGATCGCGCGGAACATGGTCGGCAGGCAGGCCGATGCCAGAAGCACATCCGCCGTGATCTCCGCGTTGCGGAAAATCCGTCCGCGGCCCGTACGGACGCGCGTGGCGGTGATGAAGAGCTTGATCGGCGCCCGTGCAAGACGCTCGAAATCGATACTGTCGTTCAATATGTCGCGTAGCGGATTGAAGCCAAGCGGATTGAGGTCGTAGGGTGAAAGCATCCGCGACATCAAATCGGTGAAGAGATAGGCCGGGGAGCTGTCAAGCGACCAGCGTCCCATCAGGCGGTCGAGCGGCGACCGTTGCAGCGGACTGAATGCGGCGGCGCGCGAGACGCTTCGCCAATATTTTTCAAGCGCTTCGCGCGCACCGGCGGCGCCGCCCGCGGTCCAACCATCCGCCAGCACGGCTGCGTTCATCGCTCCGGCCGATGTCCCGGATATGCCCGCAATCTGAAACCATGGTTCTTCGAGAAGCCGATCCAGGACACCCCACGTGAACGCACCGTGCGATCCCCCACCTTGAAGCGCCAGGTCTACGAGCACGGGGCTGCGGTTCATGAATCCATGCTCACCAGCACGCGAGACGCTCATTATGTCGCAGTTTAGCCGAACATGCGAGACAAAGTTGCGGTCGCTGCGCAATTCCGATGGCGAACTTCGAACGATATTATTTCAACTCGAAGCGAAGCGAACCGATCGCTTCAGTGCCGCAGGCCCACGTTTCTTAAAAGGCGACATGCATGGGGTGGCGGGCGTAAAGTGTGCCTCTCGCGGAGGATCGCAGATGGACCTTCAGAAGATCATGGCGAAGGCAAGAGACATCGCCAGGAGTACCGGCACGATCACAACCGAGCAACTGAACGGGATGTGCCCCAACAATATGGAGCCCGAAGATATCGCGGCTCTCTTTGCGGCTCTGCGGACTGAGGGGATTCGTCTCAAGGACGACGAAGCGGAAAAGTAGGAGCCACTGTGCTTTGACGCTATGGCAAGACAATCGATCACCGCGATCGAAGCGCTGGCTGAGTTTGGATAGTGACAGATTGGCCTCCGGCGGCATTGCAGCTATGATCCGCTGGAGCTGGACGTGTCCTTCTGCCCCGAGATTCAAGAAGATCAAAAGGAGGAATCGGAATGTCGGTCGCCTGCAAGTTCGAACGCAGCATCCTCAGCCATGAGGAATATGAAGCAATCCGCCTGACGCATCATCCCGCCATTTACGGCGTCGAGGTAAGCGAGCTCGAGGCCATGCGACCCCGCTTGCGCAAGATGCGCGACAAGGAGCGAACGGTCGGCCGACAAAAGCAGCGCGAGAGCCGCGGAAAGGCCGAGGTGCTCGGCACGAGCTTTCCGGGGACCGCCAAGCATGCTTCGGAGCGTAAGCAGGTGTTCGCAGCAGCGCTGAAGCGGGTCAACACGGAGCTGAGGCGTCAGCACAATCTGGCAGCCCGGACGGCAAATATCGAAGCAGCGCGAAAGGCCCTCGCGCTGCACCGTGCGGCGAACTTCACGACGCGTCCCCCGGCTGGAGCCACCGCGGGCGACGGCATGGCGTCGAAGCCGAGCGAACGCCGACGAAAGATCATTGCGGGCGCAAAGATCGGACGCATATCGCAGGCGACAAAGGTCGCGCAAGCCGTTCGCGACGCGCGCGGTGCATGATCCATAACTCACGCCCGCGGGCGTCAAAAGCGGACATCAAGAAACTGCAGGCGGCGATGCAGGAAAAGGCCCGCGCCGACTGATCGCAGGGCATGCGCGGGCCGCGCCGCCTGGCGGAGAGCCCGCACCTGCGGTTCATCGCGCGGCTGCGGATATGACCGAACGAGAAGTCGCTTCCCATCATCAACGGCAGCAGAACAGCGCCGCCGGTGCGAACGGCTTCGCCAATTCGCTCACCAGGAAATGATCGGGTGCATTTGCGCAATTGCGTTCGTCGTCGGCAACGCGGCGCTCGTAGATCTCGTCCGTGAAGCGAGGGTTGCGGTGCACGAGTACGATCCGGATCGCTAGATCTGCCCTCAGGCCACGATCTCCTGCAGCATCGCCATCAGCGCCTCCGGCGCGGTGACGTTGGGCGAATGGCTGGCGTCGATCTCGAAATAGCGCCAGCCGGCTTCGTTTCTGATGCGCCGGGCGAACTGGCCGAACGTGTCGGCCTGCGTGGCGCGGGTGGCGTAGATATAGCTGCGCGGCAGGCTGGTCTCGCCGTGCTTCAACCGCAATTTCTGCTCGAAGCATTTGATCGGCATGTCGACGCGCCGCGCGCTCAGCCATGCGACGTCTGCGGGCGACGTGTCCGGCGGCACCGGCATCGGCGGAATACGCCAGCCGTCGCCGTCGCTCGCGAACTCACGCATGGTCTCGATGGCCGATTCATTGAGATCGAACAGCGATTGGCCATCGCGCGGCACGAAGGCGTCGAGATAGATCAGCTGCGTCACGCGCTCGCGCGCGCGATCGGCGACGCCGGTCGCGACCATGCCGCCATAGCTATGGCCAAGCAGCACGATGTCGCGCAGGTCCTCGTAACTGATGACGCTGAGCACATCCTGGATATGCGCCTCGAGGTCGAGTCCCTGATGCGCAAGGTGCGCGCGCTCGCCAAGCCCGGTGTAGCTCGGCGTGACCAGCCGATGTCCGGCGGCCTGCATCAGGGGATGCATCTTCTTCCATGCCCAGCCTGCCGACCAGGCGCCGTGACAGACCAGAAAGGTTTTTTGCGAGTTCGCAGGCCAGCCTGAAGTCATGGGATGCTTCCGTTCCGATTATCGTTGATGAGCCGCGATTTTGAAGTGTACCCACGATGCACGTCGTGTAAACGTGCGGTCGCTCCCTCCCTTCGTCATTCCGGGATGGTCCGAAGGACCAGACCCGGAATCTCGAGATTCCGGGTTCGATGCTGCGCATCGCCCCGGAATGACGACTGAAAGGCCTCAATGAACCCGGCAAGCTATGCGATCCTGTTGTTCGGCGCGCTGGCCGGCGGCTTCGTCTCTGGACTGGCCGGGTTCGGCACGGCGCTGATGGCGCTCGGCATCTGGCTCTACGTCCTGCCGCCCTCGCTCGCGGTACCGCTGGTGCTGATCTGCTCGGTGATCGCACAGCTCTCGACCTTGCCGTCGATCTGGAAGAGCATCGATTTCCGTCTGGTCTGGCCGTTCGTCATCGCAGGCCTCGCCGGCGTGCCGATCGGCATCTTGCTGATCGCGCGGGCCGACCCCGAGGTTTTCAAGCTGACGATCGGCGTCTTCCTGCTGGTGTTTCCGACCGCGTTGTTCCTGCAGCGCAAGCCGATGTCGATCGCCTTCGGCGGCAAATGGGCCGACGGAGCGATCGGCTTTGCCGGCGGCATTCTCGGCGGCCTCGCCGGACTCTCGGGGCCGCTGCCGATCCTCTGGGCCAACATCCGCGGCTGGAACAAGCATGAGCGTCGCGGCATCTTCCAGCTCTTCAACTTCACGGTCCTGGCGGCCGCGCTTTGCGTGCAGATCGCAAGCGGCCTGGTGAAGCCCGAGCTGATCTGGCTGGTGGCGTGCGCGTTTCCGGGGACGCTGCTCGGCGCCTGGCTCGGCGCGCGGCTCTATCATGCGCTCAGCGACCGCAATTTCTCCGACGTCGTGCTGCTGCTGCTGTTCCTGTCCGGCGTCGCGCTGGTGTGGAACGGGCTGGCGCCGAAATAGCGCGGGCGCTGCGAGAGCGCCGGTTCTGATCCAATCAGATCCGAAGCTCCAGCCATGCGCCATCTCACTCCGCCGCGGCCTGGCCGAACTCGGTCGCCTGACGCTCGAACAGGCCGCGATAGATGCCGCCGGGACGCGCGGCCAGCATCGCATGCGTGCCTTGCTCGACGATCTCGCCGCGATCGAACACCAGGATGCGATCGAGGCTCCTCACCGTCGACAGGCGATGCGCGATCACGATCGAGGTACGGCCCTTCATCAGGCGCTCCATCGCCTGCTGGATCAGCGCCTCCGATTCCGAATCGAGGCTCGACGTCGCCTCGTCCAGGATCAGCACCGGCGCGTCCGCCAGGAAAGCGCGCGCCAGCGCCACGCGCTGCCGTTCGCCGCCCGACAGTTTCACGCCGCGCTCGCCGACCAGCGTGCCGTAGCCCTTCGGCAGGCGCAGGATGAAATCATGCGCGTTGGCAAGCCGCGCCGCCTGCTCGATCGCCTCGAGGCTGGCGCCGGGCCGGCCATAGGCGATGTTCTCCGCAAGCGTGCGGTGGAACAGGATCGGCTCCTGCTGCACGATCGCGATCTGGCTGCGCAGCGACTGCTGCGTGGCGTGCGCGATGTCCTGCCCGTCGATCAGCACGCGGCCACCGGTGACGTCGTAGAGCCGCTGCACCAGCTTGACGAAGGTGGTCTTGCCGGAGCCGGAGCGGCCGACCAGGCCAACGCGTTCGCCGGCGCGGATCTTGACAGACAAGCCGTCGTACAGCGGCGCGCGATGGCCGCCATAATGGAACGTGACGTCGTCGAACACGATGCGGCCGCCCTGGATGTCGATCGTCCCAGCATCGTCCGCATCCGCAATGCCGATCGGCTCGTCATGGATCGCCACCAGTTCGTCCATGTCGTTGACCGAGCGCTGGAGGTTGTTGATGTGCATGCCGACGTCGCGCAAGTAGGCGTGAATGACGTAGTAGCTCGTGAGCACATAGGTGACGTCGCCGGGCGTGGCACGGCCCTGCGCCCACAGCAGGATCGCACCGCCGATCACCGAGGCGCGGAAGCACAGCAGCACCACGAGCTGCGCCGTCGCGGTGTAGTTGTAGCGGAACCAGGTCCGCCGTACGCGCACGCGCCAGCGGTTGATGACACGGGCGAGCCGCGTGTCCTCGCGCGCTTCCGCGCCGAACGATTTCACCACCGCGTTGCAGGTCAGCGCGTCCGCCAGCGTGCCCCCGACCTTGGTGTCCCAGGCGTTGGAGACGCGCGCGGCGGGCGCGACGTAACGTACCTGGAACACCATGGTCATCGCGACATAGATCACCGAGCCGACCGCGATCACCGCGCCTAGCTGCGGCCAATGCGCGCCGATCAGGATCATCGAGCCGACCAGCACCAGCAGCGACGGCGCCAGAGCCATCAGGATGGTGTCGTTGAGCAGGTCGAGCGCCCACATGCCGCGGGTGATCTTGCGCACCGTGGATCCGGCAAAGGAGTTCGCGTGCCAGTCGGTCGAGAAACGCTGTACGCGCGTGAACGCGTCCTGCGCGACGTCGGCCATGATCTTCAGCGTGAACGGCACGATCGTCTGGATGCCGACCAGCCGCAGCACCAGCGACAGCGCGCCGAGGCCGACGATGGCGCCGAACGCCAGCATTGCCGCATGGCGCGCGGCCGCATCGGTGGCGCCCGCGGTCAACGCGTCGACCAGATGGCCGGAAAACACCGGCATGAACAGGTCGGCCGCGGTCGCGCCGAGGAATCCCGCCGTCACCGCGGAGGCACGCAGCGGCTGTTGCAGCCAATGGCGGAACACAAAGGGAAGCACGATCCGGATCGCGGCCGGTCTCTTGGTCGTCAGAGAGGGCATGGCACGTTCCGGCCACGCCTTTGCAGCGCGTGCCGGCTCCATCTGAGGCGACGTGCGGGCGGAGTCCGACCGCGTGCGCCGCTGGAAATTGTCGATAAATTGTTGGGAAGTTTTGATGATCGGGGATCAGGCCCGATCAGCGCCGGGAGCTAACGCCTGAACGCGTTCAGCACCGTCGAACGCGGGCGCGCGATCTGCGAAATAAGCGACTTCATGCGCATCTCCCCGGTTCGAGTAAGGAAGCGCTGCTTATAAATGCATCACGCGCGGTTGGCAAGGTAACATCGGCGTGAGTGCGTCAATGTGTCGACGACGTCAGCTATTCACGCGACCGGGCGTAGCCCGCGCGAAATCCAATGCGCTCAATGCGCGTCGCCGCCGCTCGCGGTCATCGACGGCGGCTTGTTGACGAACAGCACCAGCAGGCTGAGGCCGAGATAGAACAGCGTCAGCATGAGGAAGGTGTCGCCGAAGCTCATCACCACGGCCTGGCGATGCACGAGCTGGGAGAGCTGCTTCATCGCCATGATGGCGGAATCGCCCATGCCCTGCATGCGCTGGGTGAACATGCTCAGGGTTTCGGTCGCGGTCGCGTTGCCCCAGGTCACGCGTTCCTGGAGGCGGGCGATGTGCAGGTCGGTGCGGTCGTTGAGCACGGTGTTGATGACGGCAAGACCCACCGCGCCGCCGAGATTGCGCATCAGGTTGAACAGGCCGCTCGCGTTCTTCACCCGGTCAGGTGGCAGCGTGCCGAGCGCGACGTTGTTGGTCGGCACCATCGCGAACATCATGCCGACGCCGCGCAGGATCTGCGGCACCAGCAGCTCGTAGAAATCGTATTCGCGGGTGATCCAGGTCATCTGGTAGGAGCCGATCGCGAAGGTCACGATGAGCCCGAACGCGATCATGTAGCGCATGTCGAGCGTGGCCATCAGCCGGCCGACCAGCGGCGCGACCAGGAACATGGTGATGCCGGAGACGAACATGGTCTCGCCGATCATCAGCGCGCTGTAGCCCCGCACCTGGGCGAGATAGAGCGGATAGATATAGGTCAGGCCGTAGAGGCCGATGCCGATGCAGAACTGCAGGGTGCAGCCGACGGCGAAATTGCGATCGGAGAAGGTGCGCAGATTGACGATCGGCTCGTCCACCGTGAACACGCGCCAGAAGAAGGCGATCGCCGAGACGAAGCCGACCGCGGCGCAGACCGCGACCGAGGTGTCCTGCAGCCACTCATACTGCGGACCCTCCTCCAGCACATATTCGAGCGTCCCGAGGAAGCTGGCCATGAACAGCAGGCCCCACCAGTCGAAACGATCGAGCAGTTCGAACTGCGGCTCGTCGAAATCGACCAGCGCCAGCACGCCGATGGTGATGCCGATGCCGGGCACGACGTTGATGAAGAACAGCCAGTTCCACGACATCAGGTCGGTGATGTAGCCGCCGACCGTCGGCCCGATGGTCGGCGCCAGCGTCGCGACGAGGCCGATGATGGGCCCGACGATGTGGAATTTCGTCCGCGGAAAGACGGTGTAGGCCGAGGCGAACACCGTCGGAATCATGCCGGCGCCGAGAAAGCCCTGAAGCGCGCGCCAGACGATCATCTCCTCGATGGTAGTGGCGAAGCCGCAGAGCAGGCTCGAGGCGGTGAAGCCGGCCGCCGAGATCGCGAACAACAGTCGCGTGCCGAAGGCGCGCGACAGAAAACCGGACAGCGGGATCGCGATCACCTCGGCGATCAGATAGGCGGTCTGCACCCAGGAGACCTCGCTGGAGCTCGCCGACAGGCCGGCCTGGATCTCGCTGAGGGACGCCGAGACGATCTGGATGTCCAGGATCGACATGAACATCCCGAACACCATGATGATGAACGCGAACAGCCGCTTCGGCGCAATGCGCTCGGACTCCGGGGCGCCGGTCATCATCGAGGGCGAAGCAGTGGTCGTATCAGCCATGGGCTCATCGGCTCCGAGCCTCGGACTCTGTCCGAAGCTTCAAGACATCACTGCGGATGGATCATCGTCGGCGCGTCGAGATCGGTTTCGGCGTCGGCATCGGCCGCGCCCTCGCGGGTGTCGACGGTGGTGTAGACCGACATGCCCGCGCGCAAGAGACCCTGCTTGGCGACGCTGGCAGGCACGCGGATGCGGACCGGCACGCGCTGCACGATCTTGGTGAAATTGCCGGTGGCGTTGTCCGGCGGCAGCAGCGTGAACACCGAGCCCGCACCCGCCGCGATGCTGTCGACGACGCCGGAGAACTTGCGCATGCCGTAGGCGTCGACCTTGATCGTCACCGGCTGGCCGGGGCGGATGCGCTTGAGCTGCGTTTCCTTGAAGTTGGCGTCGATATAGACGTCGTCGAGCGGCACGATGTTGCCGAGGCGCTGGCCGACCGCGACGAAGTCGCCGGTGTTGACCAGGCGGTTGGAGAACGTGCCGTTGACCGGTGCGCGCACCGCGGTGAAGGCGAGGTCGCGCTCGGCCTTGGCGAGCGTGGTCTTGAGCTCGGCGAGCTGGGCCTGGGCCTCGGCCTGCTGCGCCCTGGCGACATCGACATTGTCCTTGGCCGCATCATAGGCCGCCTGCGCGGACCGCACGCTGGCCGCGCCCTGATCGCGGCCGGCCTCCGAGACTTCAAACGTGGCACGCGAGGCAAAACCCTTGGTGCTGAGCGCCTGCTGCCGGTCGAAATCGAGATCGGCGCGCTTCAGTCCGGCCTGGGCGGACACCAGCTGGGCCTGCGCCTGCTCGACCGAACTCGCCGCCGCCGCAACCTGGCGGCCGATGCGCTCGATCGTCGCCTGCTGGGTCGCGATCCGGGTGCGGGCGGCGTCGACCGCGATACGGTAGTCGCCGTCGTCGATGCGGAAGACGATGTCGCCGGCACGCACCGGCGTGTTGTCGCCGGCGAGGATCGCGGCAATGTGGCCGGCAACGCGCGCGCCGAGCATCGTATTGTTGGCGCGGACATAGGCGTCGTCGGTGGAAACATAGAAGCGACCGACCAGCGTGTAATAGCCGGCGTAGCCCGCGGCCGCGAGCGCGAGGACGAGGCCGACGCCCATCAGGACGAATTTGCGCTTGCCGGATTTCGGCGCTGCCGCCGCAGCGGGCGAAGCCGCGGGCTGCTCGGGCACAGACGCGGGCGGCGCCTCCGCGGGACGCTTGGCTTCATCAGCCCGACCCTGCTCGCCGAGATCGGCGGATGCATCGCGCGCGATCGCGTCCTCGGCCATCTCAGGCTCCGAACGAACAATGCGTGCAGCCTGATCCCGTGCTGCGGCCATAGCCGAGGCTCCCCACAAAAATCTTGACGCGCGCTATGGCGGAATAAGGGCCGTGCGGCGCATCGTCACTCCCAAGATACCATTGACCGAACGGTTCGGTCAATCTATATTCTCGCCTCTAGATTATAAGGCTTCGATTCTACCCTTTCCTACTTTGGGTTGAGTTCTTTCCCGAGAAGCTAAATCAATGGTTGCAGCGCCCCGAACCTCCCTCCTGTCCGTCGGCGAGGAGGAATTGTCGAAACGCCGCCAGATCCTCGACGGCGCCCGCAAAGTGTTCATGGACCTCGGTTTCGATGGCGCCAGCATGGGCGAGATCGCGCGCGCGGCTCAGGTCTCGAAGGGCACGCTCTACGTCTACTTCCCCGACAAAGCCGGGCTGTTCGCGGCGATCGTCGAGGAAGAGAAGCTCGAGCAGGGCAAGGTCGCCTTCAATTTCGATCCGGCGCGCGACGTCGACACCACCCTCCACGAATTCGGCCGCGCCTATGTCGCGGTGCTGTGCCGGCCCGGCGGCGGATCGGCGATCCGCACCGTGATGGCGATCGCCGAACGCATGCCCGAGCTCGGCAGCCGGTTCTACACCCACGTCATCGCCCACACCGTCGACCGCTTTGCCGCTTATCTCGAGGCACGCGCCGCGCTCGGCGAGCTCGTGATCGACGACTACCAGCTCGCGGCCTGGCAGTTCATGCAGATGTGCCAGGCGACGCTGTTCCAGGCGTTCATCTTCCAGGCCAGGCCGTCGCCCTCGCCGGAGCGGATCGCAACCGTCGTCGACAGCGCGACGCGCGTGTTCTTCGCGGCGTACCGGCCGAAGGCCGATCGATAAGGTCAATTGCACGTCACTTTATCCGCGTGATTGCGAGCCACCCGGTCGGCGCGAAGCGCCGCCGGATGACAGGCTCCGCGAAGCAATCCATTTCTCCCGCTTGCGGAGCGATGGATTGCTTCGTCGCTTCAGCGCAAAATTGCCTCGCAATTTCGTCGCGAGCTCCTCGCAATGACGACGAGACATTGGTGCGCTATCATCGCGCTTGCGGCGACAATGCGAGAACGCTTATCCATGAATGACCTCAGCATCCGGCATATGCAGCCTGACGAGATCGCGCTCGCGGTGGATTGGGCCGCGGCGGAGGGATGGAATCCCGGTCTCGCCGATGCGCCCTGCTTTGCCGCCGAGGACCCACAGGGCTTCTTCGTCGGCGAGATCGACGGCGAGCCGGTCGCGACCGTCTCCTGCGTCAATTACGACGACCGCTTCGCCTTCCTCGGCTTCTACATCGTGCGCCAGCGCTTTCGCGGCGCGGGCCATGGCCTGCGCATCTGGAACGCAGCCATCGCGCATGCGGGCGGACGCGTGATCGGGCTCGACGGCGTCGTGGCGCAGCAGGACAATTACAAGAGGTCCGGCTTCCAGCTCGCTTACGCCAATATCCGCTATGGCGGCACTGTCGCCGCACCGTCCGCGCCGAGCGACCGCACCGTCGCGCTGACCGATCTGCCGATGGCGCTGATCGAGGCCGATGACGCCACGGTGTTTCCCGCACCGCGGCCGGCATTCCTGCGCGCCTGGATCAACACGTCAGGACATGTCGGTCGCGCGCTGATGCACGACGGCAGGCTGGCCGGCTGGGGCGTGATCCGCCCGTGCCGGACCGGCCGCAAGATCGGCCCGCTCGTTGCTGACGACCGTGCCGGCGCCGAGGCCGTTGTCGCGGCATTGCTCGCGAGCGCGGGCAGCGGCGAGGTCTTCCTCGATGTCCCCGCGGTCAATCGCGACGCCGTGGCGCTGGCGCAAGGCCTCGGGCTGTCACCAGTGTTCGAGACCGCGCGGATGTATACCGGCGCGATCCCGGCGCTGCGGATCGATCGCCTGTTCGGCGTCACGACATTCGAGCTCGGTTAGCGCGAGATGTCGCCAGGTTGAAAGGTCTCGCGGCAGACTGCTGCACCTCCCCCGCTTGCGGGCAGGGCTATCGCATGTGGGCTCGATAGCTCCACAAACTCGTCATGCCCGGCCTTGTGTCGGGCATCCACGTTCTTGGCGCGGCAGGAAAGACGTGGATGGCCGGGACAAGCCCGGCCATGACGGCTCGGAAACACCGGTGCTAGAGCCATAGGCCCGTGGGGCGAGTCGTGCGCTTTTACGATTTCGGAATATTAGAAATATATCCGTGAGTTGCCCGACGTGTCAAGTGGCTCGGTCGAACGCCCGCCACCGCCGGCTCCTTTGCATGGGGTTGTTTTCGATATTTTCGCAACGCGCCTCCCCCGCAAGTGCCCGCAAGCGGGAGAGGGAGCGCGGCTGCAATTCAAACCCGATCTAGTTCGCCGCCGCGTTGACCTCCGGCGCGGCGACGTTGTCCTGCTCGACCTCCTCGGGCAGGCCGGCGAAGCGCCGCAGCGCCTTCGCCATCTTCACGCGGCCGGCAACGCCGGTGATGATGACGTCGACCATCACGAACGACGAGTGGAAGTGCCCCTGCGCCTTGAGCTGCTCGACCTTGACGCCGGCTTTGGCGAGCGCCTCGGCATAGGCGACGCCCTCGTCGCGCAACGGATCGAACTCGCAGGTGACGACGAAGGCCGGCGGCAGGCCGGCGACCTTGCCGCGCAGCGGCGAGACGCGCGGATCGGTGCGGTCGGCCGGGGAGCAGTAGAGGTCCCAGAACCAGTACATCAGCGAAAGCGTCAGGAAATAGCCGGTCGCATTGTCGTTGTAGGAAGGGCGATCGAAGGTGCAGTCCGTGACCGGGCATATCAGGAGCTGGCCCGCGATTTCGGGCCCGCCACGATCGCGCGCGAGCTGGCAGGTGACGGCGGCGATGTTGCCGCCGGCGCTCCAGCCGGCGACCAGCACCGGGCCTGGCTTGCCGCCGAGTTCGGCGGCGTGCTCGGCGATCCAGCGCGTTGCCGCATAGCCGTCTTCGGCCGCGGCCGGGAAGCGATGCTCCGGCGCGTGGCGATAGCCGACGCTGACGAACATCATGCCGGTTCGCCGCACCATGTCGCGGCAGAACGGCTCGTCCGACTGCTCGTCGCCGAGCACCCAGCCGCCGCCGTGGAAATAGACCACGACCGGATGCGGCCCCGGCGTCGCCGGCCGGTAGAGCTTGTACGGCAGCGGACCGTCCGCACCCTGCAGCATGCCGCTGCCGACCTCGCCGACCGGGCGGCCAAAGGGACGGCCCTTGTTGAACTCGTTGACGAAGGCGCGCGCCCCGATCGCGCCCATCGACTCGATCGGCGGCAGATTCAGCGATGCGAGCAGGTTCATGACCAGCCGCACGTCCGGCTGCAGGCGTACGATCTCGCCGTCATTGCACTTCGTTGCGACGTTGGGACCGGTGAGCCTGAAGCCGAGCATGCCGCGGCTGACCACCTCGTCGCAGATGCTGCGATAAGGGCCGACGCCGCCGGTATAGGGCATCAGTCCCTGGACCTTGCCGGGTACGTTGGCGCCCGTGTACCAGGTGTTGGCGAGCCGGTGCAGCGTCAGCGTCGAACAGTCCGCCATGTGCCGGCCCCAGCCGGCCTGCGCAGTTTCTGTCGGCTCGATCGTGGTGAAGCCGACCTCGCGCAGCGCAGCCAGGCGGTCGACGACCCAGTCGACATGCTGCTCGATCGACACCGCCATGTTCGACAGCACCGACGGGCTGCCGGGGCCGGTGATCATGAAGAAGTTCGGGAAGCCCGCGACCGTGAGGCCGAGATAGGTCTCCGGTCCCTTCGCCCACACGTCGGAGAGCGACTTGCCGCCGCGCCCGGTGATCGGGTGCACGGCGCGGATCGCGCCAGTCATCGCATCGAAACCGGTCGCAAACACGATGACGTCGAGGTCGAACTTGCGTCCGTTGGTGAAAATGCCGCTGGCGGTGATCCCCTTGATCGGCTCCTGCCGCAGATTCACCAGCGTCACGTTCGGACGGTTGTAGGTCGCGTAGTAGTTGGTATCGAGACAGGGACGCTTGGCGCCGAACGGATGATCATGCGGGGCCAGCGCCGCCGCCGTCTCCGGATCCTTGACCACAGCGCCGATCTTCTCGCGGATCAGATCGGCAACCAGTCTGTTGCCGTCGATGTCGACCGCCTGGTCGGCCCAGAGCTGCGTCAGGATGTGGACGAGGTCGCCGGCTGCCCAGGCACGCTCGAACCGCTCACGACGTTCGGCATCGCTCAATTGCCAGCTCACGACCGTCTGCTGCGGATAGGGCACACCGGCCATCGACTGGCGCGCCTGCTCGCGATAGGCCGCGCGATCGCCCTGGAAATAGGTCTTGCGATCCTCCGGCGCCGGGCCGTTGCCCGCAGGCAGCGCGAAGTTCGGCGTGCGCTGGAACACGGTCAAGTGTGCGGCCCGCTCGGCGATCAGCGGGATCGACTGGATCGCCGACGAGCCCGTGCCGATCACGGCGACGCGTTTTCCCGACAGATTGACGCCGTCATGCGGCCAGCGGCCGGTGAAATAGACCTCGCCCTTGAAGTCCTTGACGCCATCGATCTCCGGCGGCTTCGGCGCGGAGAGGCAGCCGGTGGCCATGATGTAGTGGCGGCAGGAGACGTCGGCGCCGTTGTTGGTCGAGATCTGCCAGCGCGAGGTCGCATCATTCCAGGTCGCCTGCGTCACCTTGGTGCCGAACCTGATGTCGCGGCGCAGATCGTAGCGATCGGCGACGAAGCCGAGATAGCGCAGGATCTCGGGCTGGGTCGCGTATTTCTCCGACCATGTCCAGGCGGTCTCGAGCTCCGGATCGAAGGTGTAGCTGTAGTCGATGGTCTGGATGTCGCAGCGCGCGCCGGGATAACGATTCCAGTACCAGGTGCCGCCGACGTCGGCGGCCTCGTCGAGGGCGACCGCGGAGAAGCCGGCCTTGCGCAGGCGATGCAGCAAGTACAGTCCGGCGAAGCCAGCGCCGACCACCGCAACGTCGACCTGTTGCGTGGTTCCGCTCTGCGTGGAGTTTGAAGCGCGTGCTGCAACTGCTGCGTCTGGCATGCCATTCCTCCCGTATGTTTTGATTTGACGGAAGGCTAGCCTCGAGCCTTCAGTTTGTCATCACGACAAACGCAATCAGAGGTCGCCGCAATTGTGACGCCCGCGGCCTGGAGCGCGCCGCGCAGCGCATAGACGCAAGTGGTGACGTAAGTTGTGGCGACGCAGCGGGTACGAACGGCGCCGCACACTTTGATGTCGTCCCGGCGAAAGCCGGGACCCATACTCCGCGGCGGATGTTGTGGACGGGACTCGTCGTTCCATCGACGCGCAACGATGACTATCGGTGGTTATGGGTCCCCTGAGTTCGCAAACGAAGTGCAACACTTCCTTGAGGAGGTGTTGCCATGGGGCGGACTTACAAGCAGCTCTCTCTGGACGACCGATGCGAGATTGCCTGCCTATCGGCCAATGGCAGCTCGGTCCGGCAAATCGCGGCAGCTCTGGATCGCTCGCCATCAACGGTCTCTCGGGAACTGAGGCGCAATCGGGGGAGCCAGGTCGGCTACAAGCCAAACTATGCCCAGCACCAGATGCGAGCGCGGCGCTGGACGGGCGGACGCCTCGAACGGGAGCCCGGCCTGCGCCGCGCGGTGTTGGAACGCCTTCGCCGGGGCTGGTCGCCCGAGCAGGTCGCCGGCCGGCTGGCCCGCGAAGTCCGGGCGCAAGGTGATCTCGCACGAGACCATCTACCGCTTCATCTATGCCCAACTCAGGCGCACCACGGATTTCAACTGGCGGCGCTATCTGCCGCGCGCCAAGAGCAAGCGCGGCCGCCGCGGCAAGAGGGGCGGCAGCCCCGCAAGCTTCATCGAAGGCCGTGTTTCCTTGGC
Organism: Bradyrhizobium sp. BEA-2-5; assembly: GCF_032918025.1. Lineage (NCBI taxonomy): Bacteria > Pseudomonadati > Pseudomonadota > Alphaproteobacteria > Hyphomicrobiales > Nitrobacteraceae > Bradyrhizobium > Bradyrhizobium sp. BEA-2-5. The sequence continues at coordinate 6,088,229 of NZ_CP136629.1, forward strand.
AAATCGGCCGATCGAAGTGGCCGACCGCAGCGTGCCCGGACACTGGGAGGCCGACCTGATGATGTTCTCGAAATACGGTCAGGCCGTGCTGACCGTGCACGAGCGCACCTCGCGTCTGCTGCTCGGCATCCGCCTTGCCAGCAAGGTCGCGCGCGGTGTCGCCCGCCATCTCGTGGGCTTCTTCGCGACCCTGCCACAGGAGCTGCGCCAGACCGTGACCTTCGACAACGGCACCGAGTTCGCCGGTCACCTGGCGCTGCACCGCCTCTCGATCGAGACCTTCTTCTGCGATCCCCACGCCCCCTGGCAGAAGGGCGGCATCGAGAACGCTATCGGCAGGATGCGCCGCTTTATTCCCCGCAAGACCGATCTCGTAACCCTCTCGACCGCCAGATTCCGCCAGTTCATCGCCGCCTACAACAACACCCCGCGCAAATGCCTTGACTACCGCACGCCTGCCGAGGCCTTTGCTCAAGTGTTGCACTTCGAATGTGAATCTACCTCCCCGCTTTCGCCAGGACGACGGCGAACATCTGGTGCCGCTTGTGAGTCACAAGCTCACTTGCCTTGAAGATGACGGTTTACCAGTTGCCTCAGACCGAGCGCGTCAGGCCGCCGTCCACGCGGATGTTCTGGCCGGTGATGTAGGCCGCCCCGTCGGAGGCCAGGAAGCTGATGGTGGCGGCGATTTCTTCCGCCTTGCCGTAGCGCTTCAGCGGCACGCTGTCGCGGCGCGCGTCCAGCTGCGGCAGGCTGTCGATCCAGCCCGGCAGGACGTTGTTCATGCGGATGTTGTCCGCCGCATGGGTGTCGGTGAAGATCTTGGTGAAGGCGGCAAGGCCGGCGCGGAACACCGCCGAGGTCGGGAACATCGCGCTTGGCTCGAAGGCCCAGGCCGTCGAGATGTTGATGATGGCGCCGCCCTTCTGCGCCTGCATCTGAGGCGCGACGAGACGCGTCGGGCGGATCACGTTCATCAGATAGACGTCGAGACCGGTGTGCCACTGCTCGTCGGTCAGTTCGAGCACACCCGCGCGCGGGCCGTGGCCGGCGCTGTTGACCAGCGCATCGATGCGGCCCCAGCGCGCCATCACGCCGTCGACGGCGCGTTTCAGATCGTCGTTCGACTGGTTCGAGCCGGTGACGCCGCAGCCGCCGAGCTCGGCCGCCAGCGCCTCGCCCTTGCCGGAGGACGACAGGATCGCGACGCGAAACCCGTCCGCTGCCAGCCGGCGCGCAGCCCCCGCCCCCATCCCGCTGCCGCCGGCGGTAACGAGCGCAACCTTCTCTGCTGCCATGACCGATATCCCTGTTGATGACCAAGCTGACGCTATTGTTTGAGCATGATTCTTTCGGAAAACCGCTTCGCACTTTTCCGGATCATGCTCCATGTCTATCATCAGAGATTGCGCGGCGCGACACCCGGCCTGCCGCGCAGTGTCGCACTACTTCCGGAACACCTGCTTCGAGCAGGCGTCGAACCTGGCGACGGGCCGGTCCATCTGCCACAGCTCGATATCATGGCCGTCCACAAGACGGCCGGCCGAGGTAATGGCCTGATCGTCGTCGCTGCAATCCATGTTGACCACGCCGATGGATCGGCTGTGCCGTCCGACGATATAAGCGCGATAGGTCGTCATCTTTGCCTCCAGGGAGCCCTGCTGGCGAGCTTGTTCGTCGGGAAAATGGACCGGTGGACATATGAATTCGAGGGGCCATACCGCAGCATGATGTAAGGATGGAATAAGTGTCGCCAGATCATGGGCGATCGCGCGGCGCGAGATCCGGCCTGCTGCGCGGTGTCGCAGGCGCGGCGCTATCCGCCCGCTTTGCGTCACGGGATCAATTGGGGCATGGTGACCGCCGTCCTTTATCAAGTGTTGACCACATGACATCGCTCCTTCGACACCTCGTCATCGCCGCCGTGCTGCTGTTCGCCGGCCCCGCGCTCCCGCAGACCCGGTCCATCACCGTCGCCTCGACGACATCGACCGAACAGTCCGGCCTGTTCGGCTATCTGCTGCCGCGGTTCTCGGAAGCCTCGGGCATTACCGTGAAGGTGGTCGCGGTCGGCACCGGACAGGCGCTCGACATCGGACGGCGCGGCGATGCCGATGTCGTGTTCGTGCATGATCGCGTGGCCGAAGAGAAGTTCCTGGCCGAGGGCTTTGCGACCAAACGCTATGACGTGATGTACAACGATTTCGTCATCGTCGGCCCGAAGGCCGATCCGGCGCATATCGCCGGCGACAAGGATGTCGCGGACGCCCTGCGCAAGATCGCCGCGACCAGCTCGCCCTTCATCTCGCGCGGCGACCGCTCCGGCACGCACGAGGCCGAGCTGCGGCTCTGGAAAGCGGCCGGCGTCGATCTCGGCTCAGCGAAGGGCCAGTGGTATCGCGAAATCGGTCAGGGCATGGGTCCGGCGCTGAACATGGCTTCGTCGTCGAACGCCTATCTCCTGTCGGACCGCGGCACCTGGCTATCGTTCAAGAACCGTGGCGAGCTCGCGATCCTGACCGAGGGTGACAAGCGGCTGTTCAACCAGTACGGCGTCATGCTGGTGAATCCTGAAAAGCATCCGAGCGTGAAGGCGAAGGACGGGCAGGCCTTCATCGACTGGCTGGTTTCGCCGAAGGGGCAGGAAGCGATCGCCGGGTACAAGGTCGGCGGCGAGCAGCTATTTTTCCCCAACGCGTCGCACTAGCAGAAACGCGATCGTGCTGACGCTGACGCTCAGCGCAAGCAGGATCACGCCGAGCCCGAGGCCGAGCGCCAGCTCGCCCTTGCTGGTCTCGAGCGCAATCGCGGTCGTCATCGTTCGCGTATAGCCGCTGATATTGCCGCCCACGATGATGATGGCGCCGACCTCCGCGATGGCACGGCCGAAGGCAGCAAGGAACGCGGTGAGCAGCGAGGCGCGGCCGAGCGAGAACACCAGCGCGAGGCTGCGCAGGCGCGACAGGCCGTCGGTGCGGATCAAATCGGCATATTCCGCCCACAGCAGCGCGACCGGGCGATGCACCAGCGCAACCACGATCGGCGTCGCCAGGATGACCTGCGCCACCACCATCGCCGTCGGCGTGAACAACAGCCCGGCGAAGCCCAGCGGACCGGACCGCGACAGCAGGAGATAGAGGGCGAGCCCGACCACGACCGGCGGCAGGCCGAGACAGGCATTGGCGAGCACGATCACCACCTGCCGTCCGCGAAACCTCGATATCGCAAGCCAGCCGCCGATCGGCGCGCCGATCAGAAGCGCGAGCAGGCTCGCCAGCAGGCTGACCCGCAACGACAATGCGACGATCCCAAGCAGGACCGGATCGCGACCGGCTATCAGGGAAGCTGCCGCCGTGATCGACTGTGCGAAGTCATTCATGCCGGCCTGGAAGACACGTTTGCCCCGTACAACCTCCGGATCGCCGGTTTCGCGGCGGCGATCAATCGCTGCGGCCTATGCGGCATTCTCAAGCAGCTTCGCCACAGCCGCAACCAGTTCATCGGGCGAGAACGGCTTGTTGAGCAGCACACTGTCCGGCACGCCCCTGGTCGGCCACTCATCGCCGCCGCCGCCGGTGATGTAGAGCACCGGGAATGACGGATCGATCTCGCGGGCGCCGCGCGCCACACGCCAGCCGTCGAGCCGGCCGAGCAGCCGAATGTCGGTGACCAGTGCTGAGTATTTGGTGCGGAACGCCTTCAGCAGCGTCAGGGCTTCCTCGCCCGAACCTGCGATCGCCGGCTCATAGCCGCCGTCCCTCAGGGCGTCCTCCACCATCATCTGAAGATCACGATCGTCTTCGATGACGAGAATGATCGGCGCGTCTTGCAAAGCCATCCCCCAAACAATCAGCCGGGTGCGCCCGACTCAGCGAGCATATGCAACAAAAGTGGCTACCGTTTGCACGGTGTCACCCAGTAAAAATACGGGTATCAGACGCGTCCCTATTCGTCGGCGAATTCGTCTTCTTCGTTGACCCCCGCTTTACCGCGCGGGGCCGGCTTTCTGCCGCCGAGCGATCCTGTGACATAAGGTTCGCGCGTTGCATAGGGGTTACGGCCGCCGGCACGCGCCGCGACCTCTTCGCCCGAGACGGCGGCGGGCTGACAGATCAGGCGCCGGCTGGCCCGGCGCATCAGGTCCACATGGATGTGGTCGTAGTGATAGACGTTGGACCCCGGCGCCAGCACCGTGGTGAATTGCTGGCAGGCGGCGGCCTGGACATCGCGCAGAAAGCCCTGCTCTTCCGGCAGGCCCTTCCAGCCATCTTTCACCGTGACGCGGCGGCCGTCGGCCAGCACGAAGGCGGAGATGTCGAGCGCGTTGCCGAAGGCGTGCTCGGAGATGTGAGCACGCGAATTGCCGTTCATGCCGCGGCAGGAATAGGCGGAGATCTGCCTGATCTCGGCGACGCGGACGCCGAACCAGCGCATCGCCGATGGCTGCACGGTGTCGGCGAGCCAGCGATCGAGCACCGAGACGATCGGACACGCCAGCGTTGCCGCCGGCTTCACTGCGACGGGGCCGACCGTCACCACCGGATTGCCGATCGAGGGACCGAGCCGCGGCGGCGGTGGCGCGCCGGGCGGCTGCTGGGAATACGGCGCCGGTGAATAGGGCGCGGCCGCGCTGTCGCGCTGCGTATTGGATGGCAGGCCCGGATAATAAGGTCGCTCGCCCCTGGCGTCGGGCGAGCCTTCCGATGGCAAATCGATCTCGTCCTGCTGTGGCGGAACGCCGGGCGCCGACAGCGAGACCGGCCCATTCTGACGGCCGCCATAGCTCGGCTCGTTGTCATAGCTCGGCTGGCCGACGGCCTGATTGGAATATGGCGCCTGCGCTTGCGGCGGAGACGGCTGGCGGTTGATCGGCCACCGCGGCTGGTTGCCGACCGATGCCGGCGGCCGCAGGCTGTCGTCGGCAAATCCGTAAGCCGAACTGGCTTCACCGATGGCGGCGACCTTGAGCGGAAACTCGGCACCGCACATGCCCGGGCCGGAGATCGGGTCGATGCGGACGAGATCCGGCCCCTCCTTCACCGCGCCCGATTTCAGGCATGCGGCTTCCGCCTCGGCCCGCCACGGTTCGCGTTCGGCCTGGAAGAAGCCGCGACCGCAACCCGCTAGCGAAACAAGGACGATGGAGCCGACGAGATACAAACGAACTCCGCGCGTCATGGCACGCACGTTCGGTGAATTTACTTAAAGACTCTTCAACGCATTTCGATGCGTTGGTTTCAGCTGTCCTTAACCATGCGGCGGAACCCGGCAGGGCGACACGCGCCCTGCCGAGAATGATCGCCATCACCACGTGTAGCGAACGACACCCTTGCCGCCATAGGACGACGTGACGTCGGAGAACTCGCCTTCGAAGGTGAGCGCCGCCGACCAGCCGCTGGTCCAGTTCATCGCCGCGCTCGCGGTGGTGAGCACCGCATCGCTCGCCGGCGCCGCGCCGTTGACCACGAAGGACGCGCCCGGCAGCGTCTGGAATGTCGCGGCAACGCTGCGATCGGTGTTGTAGTCGTGCGCCCAGGCAAGTCGGCCGCGCAGGCTGAGGATGCCATCCTGCAACGCGATCGAGCGATCGCTGCGGACGCCGAGTTCGCTGCGCGTGGCGGTGACAATCTTGGCGCCATAGGCCGTCGCGAACGCGCTCGATCCCGACAGCACCTGCTCGGCATAGGACGGCAGATCGTAGGTCGTGAACTGTCCGGCGGCATAGGGCGTCAGCGCCAGCGACCACGGCGTGATGAAGCGATAGCCGCCTTCGATCCGGCCCGACAGCGCATTGGCGTTGAATTGCGCGCGCAGGCGATCGGTGCCGGCGAGCGTCACGGTGCGATCGGTGGTCATGTTCTGCCAGCCATAGGCCAGCGCACCCAGCAGATAGGCCGGCCCGAATCCATGACGGATGAAGGCGCCGGCCTGGAACAGGTCGGAGCGTCCGCCGCCGAGTGCATTGGCGACGCTGAAATTGGTGCCGCCGCCGGCGAGTGCGAAGCCCGCAACGGTGTTCGGCGAGAACCGGTAGTCGGCACCGACGGCCACACCGAAAATGCGGCTCGTCGTCGAATTCGATCCGACGGCGGTGCCGCCATCAGTGCTCTGCCCGCCACCGAAGCCCGCCGCCCAGACGCTCCAGCGCTGCTCGAACGTCTGCTGCAGCGGCGGCGCCTTCCGATAGATGGCGGCATAGGCGTCGCGCGCGCCATTCGCACGCGACATGCCGGTCGATGCGTAGCTCATGGTGTCACCAGCGAATAGCGGCGTGCCGCCATTTGCAGGCACGCCGCCGCGCCCTTCGGTGAAGGGATCCGTCATGACGCCGAGGAACATGTTCATGGCGTCGAACGTGGTCTGCTGCGAGCCGGTGCCGAGTTCGCCCGACGCCTGTGTCAGCCCGGCCGGCGTCAGCGCGCCGAACGCGGCGGAAATGCTGCCGCTGCTGTTGAAGGCGTTGCTGATCGCATTGCCGACAGCGGCCTGATTGCCGTTGAGCTTGGCGGTTGCAGCAAAATTCAGCGCCAGATTGAGATAGACGTTGTTGGCGTCGTAGCTCAGGCTGGAGATGAAGTTCGATGGCAAATTGCTGCTGACCGGCCCGGCAAAGCTGCCGCTGACACCGCCGGCCGCGTTGAGGATGGTGTACTGCTTCTGGAACGTGGTGCCGGTGAAGGACGCGTTGACCGTGGCGCCGCCGAGCGTTGCCGCACCTGTCACGTTGGTGCGATCGGACGCCGCGGCCGACACTTCGACCAGATAGGTCGATGCGGCGGTAAAGGTCAGGCCGCCCTGCACCGTGAGCGTGCCGATCGAATTGCCCGGTGACAGCGTGCCGCCATTGACCAGGACATTACCGACGCTGCCATTGCCGCCGAGCGTGCCGCCGGCATCGACGGTCACGGCATTGCCAAGCGAGCCATTGACCAGCAGCGTCGCGCCGGAGCCGATGTTGGCGCCGTTCTGGTAGCTCTGTGCGTCGGTTACGGTCCAGACGCCGCCCTGCACGTTGAGCACCTCGAAATTGATCACATTCGAGAGCGTGCCCGAGCCCGGCCCGAACAGATTGAGCGTGTCGGTGCCGACGCCGCCATCGATCCGGCCGGTGATGGTCGAGCCGCCATAGAGATTGAGCGTGTCGTCGCCGCCTTCCATGCTGATCGCGCGGCCGGTATTGCCGATGATGGTGCCGTAGTTCGACAGCACGTCGGCGCCCTCGCCGGTCTGGATCGCCGCGGCGTCGCCGCGGATGAAGCGGGTCGAGCCGGTACCGGTATAGGTCACGCCGTTCAGCGTACCGACCGAGCCGGTATCGGGCGTGCCGTTCTGCAGCAGCGTGACGCCGTTGGGATCGGGAATCGTGCCGTTGCCGATGATGGTGCCGTAGTTGACGATCCTGTCGTTGTCGGCGGTCGTGCCGGTCTTGTTCTCGGAGCGGATCGCGTAGCTGTTGTTGCCGACGATGGTGGCGCCGGCATAGTTGATCAGGTCGAGCGCCGCCGATCCGCTGCGCGAATGGTCCGGATTTGAATCGTTGTTGACGACGATGCCCGCCGCGGCGCCGCTGATGGTGCCGTAGTTGCGGATGGTGCCGCCACCGATCGCAAGGCCTTCGCTGTTGTTGAAGCGGCCGCCGTCATCGGCGCCGGTCGCGCCGGTGCCCTGGACAATGCCGTAATTGGTCAGCGTCAGGACATTGTCGATATCGATGCCGTCGCCATCGCTGCGCGTCGACACGCCGTCGATCGCCCCGGTGATGGTGCCGTAATTGGTGACGATGGAATTGCCGCCGCCGACGCCCGCACCGTTGCGGCCGATGATGGTTGCGCCGGCAAAATTGTTGACCGTGATGGTGCCGGCATCGCCCGCGGTGCCGTTCTTGGCGCCCGAGATCAGGCCGCCGGCATAGTTGTTGACGGTGCCGTTGTGGCCGCCCTGAAGATCGATCGCATCGGCGCTGGGCCGGCCGGTTGCGGGATCGATCGTGCCATTGGCGATGATCTGGCCGTAATTGTCGATCGTGAAGTTTTCGCCCGGACGGATCGCGTCCGCATTGGCCGCGGTGATCAGGCCGGTCGCGCGGTTGGTGATGTGAACGCTCGCGGCGGTCGAGGTGAGATTGTCGAAGTCGATTGCCTGGCCGGTCGCCGATTTGATGGTGCCGGCATTGTCGACCGAGAACCTGGCGGCGGTCGTGCTGTTGCTGCCCGACGCGCCGTTGATCTGGATGGCGTCGTCCGCCGACTGGATCGTCGCGCCCGCATTGTTGACGACCGACAGCGAGATCACGTTGTTGAGATTGGTGGTGGCGCGGATCGCGCGAGACCCTGCCGTATTGGTCGCGTCGATCAGGCCGGAGTTTGTGATCGTGGTGGTTCCGCCGCCGATCCGCATCACGTCGCTGCCTGATGACTTGATGGTGCCGCCGCTCTGGTTGGTGATCGAGAACACGGTGGTGTTCGACGTCGCGTTGACGAAGTCGAAGACGCGGCCATTGCCCGTCGACTGGATGGTGCCGGCATTGTCGACGGCGACCGACCCGCTGCTCAGGCCGCCATTGATCCGGAATGCATCATTGGACGCGGTGAAGAGCGCGCCGGCATTGTTGATGAGCGTGAGGTTGCCGCTGATGGCGCTGCCCGAGGTGTCGATGCCGCGCGACGTCGCCGAGATGGTGCCGTTGTTGGTGATGACGACGCCGGGCGACGACAGGCCGGTGATCCAGGTGATCGCGGTACCCGTCACCGACAGGCTGCTGCCGGCGGCGACCGAGCCGGTATCATTGTTGGAGACGGTCTGCGCCGTCGTGCTGTTCGGAGGAGTGCTGAAGCTTGCGGCCAGTGCCGGACAGGAAAACCCCAAGGAAGTCGCAGAAATAGCCAGCGCAAGCCGGCTTGCGCGGCTCAGAAACTCAGATTTCACGTAACGCCCCCAAGTACTTATTACCGGGGTAGAGCCCCGGTCATTCCGGCGGCAATCTGGGTATGGTTTGTGACAGGCGCACAACAAAAGACGATGCTGCCTTGCGGCGCAACGACACACGGGCGAGAGCAACCGACGGACATCCAAGCGGTACGGTACTGCTATCGGGGTCCGGAACCGCCGCCGAATATATTTGCGGCGCGTCAACGCCTTGATCCGGCGGCTATTTGAGCCGCGCATCGCAACGCGGCATTGCCGCGAACAGCGAGCCTGACAACAAGACTGACTTTTTCGGCCGGGAACCCCTTGCTAGCTTTGACGTTAATGCGGGTAGCGTTGTGAACCGAAGGGAGTCTCCCCAATGGATTTCGCGAGTCCTCTGCTGAGCAAGCTGAGCATTGTGGCCGCGTACATCGCGTTAGCCTTCGTCGGCGCCATTATTCTCGGCGTGTTCTAGGACATTCGACAGGCATGAGTTCAGCGCCCGGCGGCCGCCCCCGCCGGGCGCTTTGCTGTTTTGCGTTCACTCCGCCACAACTACGGCTCGACGATCGCGATGAAGGGTCCGAATGCGATGCGCGTGCAGGGCTGCGCCTTCGGCGGCATGTTCTGCGGCGGCCAGACCTGGAAGCGCGTTAGCTAGCCCGCGAGTACGACCTGGTATCCGCTGCTGTGCAACGGCGGGTCGAGTTGACGAATCGCCTTCAGGCAATGGTTTGTATCTGCCCGGCGGTCGCTTCATGTGGGTCGCCGGACCCGCTATAAGAGCCGCATTGTCGAAAATGAATTGAACCGCGGGCGACTGGCAACCAATGAAGCACTTCCTCACCGCGGCCAGGCTGCTGGCGCTCGACCTGGCGTCGACCCTTGTCTTTCTTGTTCTGTTCCTGCTGACGCACAACACCGCGCTCGCGGTCGGCCTCGGCATCGCATTCGGCGTCGCGCAGATCGGCGTCCAGAAGGTGCGCGGCAAGCGGATCGACACCATGGAATGGCTCAGCCTGTTCCTGGTCGTCACTGCAGGCACCACCACGCTGCTGACCCACGACCCGCGCTTCGTACTGTTCAAGCCGAGCGTGATCTACGCCATCGTCGGAGTCGTGATGCTCAAACCCGGCTGGCTCAACCGCTATCTGCCCGGGATCGCGCAGAAGGTCGTGCCCGATGTCGCCGTCAAGGTCGGCTACGCCTGGGCCGCCCTGATGTTCGTCTCCGCCGGTGTGAACGCCTTCGTCGCGCTGACCTGCGAGATCACGACATGGGCCGTCGTGATGCCGATCTTCGGCATCGTGAGCAAGATCGTGGTGTTCCTCGGCGGCTTTGCCGCGCTCCGCCTCACCGCGAGGCGCCGCATCCGCGCCATGCCGGAGGCCCAGCGCGAGGCTGTGCTCGCGCTCGAAGGGGCACCGGCGCCCGCTGCGCCGTAGCCCCCGACGGGGGTGTGGTCGACGAAACAGACGGCCCGCGCGACGAAACCATTTTGCCCCGGCGACGAAGAATTGCCGAAACCAAGCCTGCCTAGTGATGGCTTCGACAACGCGCTGCTTCGGCGCGATCACAAGGGGGACATGATGGCTTTCACCGCTTCCGCGCTTCGTCACGGCAAACTGCTGGCGGCAACCGCGTTCACGCTTGGTCTGCTGACCTCGGCGTCCTATGCCTACACCGACGAGCAGCAGCAGATGTGCACCAGCGACGCCATGCGGCTGTGCAGCTCGGAAATTCCCGACGTCGATCGCGTCACCGCCTGCATGGTCCGCCAGCGCGCGCTGCTCAGCGACGGCTGCAAGGCGGTGTTCCACTACGTGCCGCCGGCGGCTGCGCAACCCGCGAATTATGCGCCCGCGGCCAAGCCGGCGAAACCGCTCAATATCACTCCTCACAAGCGCGGCTAAGCAAAACCCCAACAGCGACCAAGCACCGCGCTTCCGACAACGGAGCGCGGTGCTTGATCGTTTCGGTCCGCCATGACAACAAGGCGGAATTGTTCATCCGGCATTCAGCCTGACGCGGCTCAATTGCCGTCCCCACTGCCTCCCCCGGGAATCGATGGCGATGCGCCGCAGCTTTCTCTTTGCGCTTCTGCTTGGCGCCGGCGTCACGATCGGTTGGCAACCAACGGCCAATGCCGCACCGGGCTTGACGCAGCTCGCACAGGCGCAGCCTGCACAGGCGCCCGCCCCGGCGCCGAGCGCGACGCCGGCTACGCCTGCTCCCGCAACACCCGCGCCTGCAACGCCGGCGCCGGCCGCGAGTGCGCAGCCCGCAGCGCCCGAGCCGATCGGCAACGTGGCAACACTGACAGGAACCGCGACCGTCACGCGCAACAACACCGCGACGCCGCTGCAGATCCGCGACGACATCTTCGCCAATGACGAGGTCGCGACATCAGCGACCTCCTCGCTCGGCATCACCTTCAACGACGCCACCACTTTCAATCTCTCGGCCAGCGCCAAAATCACGATCGACAATTACGTCTACGAAGACGGCGGCCCGCAGAACAGCGCGCTGTTCAACGTCACCAAGGGCACGGTCGCCTTCGTGGCGGCAGCGGTGGCGAAGACCGGCGACATGAAGATCACCACGCCGACGGCAACGCTCGGCATCCGCGGCACCACCGGCGTCGTCGAGGTGCCGGAAGGCGCGGCGGCGAGCAGGGCCAGCAACGTCAACATCAAGCTCTATCCCGACGCCGATGGCCGGGTCGGCCACATCGACGTCGACGACCGCAGCGGCGCCTCGCTCGGCGTGCTGACGCGCGGCGCGAGCGGCTTTGCGATTCGTCCGGGCACCGGCGGCGCCCGCTTCGCCGCGGTAGCGCTGACGATCTCGCCGCAACAGATCACGCGCGACCAGGGCTTTGTGCGCCAGGTCCATAGCGCGCAGACGCTGGGCCGGCAGATCGTCACCGAGCAGCGCGACTTCCGCCGCGCCAATCCCGACTTCCGCAGGGCCAATCCGGCAGCGCCCTATCCGAACCGCGGCCAGCCGGTGCAGCCGAACCCGCAGCGCCAGAACGGCCTGCCGGGCCAGAACCGCAACGCCCCGCAGCAGCCGGGTCAGCAGAATCGTCCGGGCCAGATGCAGCAGCCCGGCCAGCCGAACCGTCCCGGGCAGCAACCGGGCACGCCTGGCCGGCAAGGTTCGCAGCAGCAACCCGGCACGCAGCAGCAAGGCGGCGCACAGCATGCGCTGCCCGGCCAACCCGGCGGCGCGACGCTGCCACACGCGCCCGGCGTCCAGACGCCAGCCGGACAACAGCCGGCGGGACAACAGCCAACGCGCCAAGCCCCCACGCAAGAGCCAGCGCGCCAAGGCGGCACGACGCAACCCGGCGGACAACAATCGCCGGCTCGGCAAGGCGGTCTGCAGCCCGGCCGCACCCAGGCCCCGGGCGGCGTGCGCCAACCAGGACAACCAGCGCCCCAGCCGGGTCAACCGGGCGCGCCGCGACAAGGCACCGCGCAGCCTATGCCGCAGGCGCCCGGCCAGATGCGACCCGGTATCCAGCAAGCCGCACCGGGCGTGCGTCCGGGCATGCAACGGCCCGCGGTGCAGGCGCGGCCCGGCTTCCAGCAACGGCGCGCGCCGCCTCCGCCACGCGGCGCGAAGCCTCCGCCCAGGGACAAGCGCCAGTAACCGAGTGATCGCAGCAATGTCGATCAAACGAGCGAATGGCGCCGGCGAGTTACGCCGGCGCCATGCACAGATCGACCGGCAGGTCAGCCGCGCTTGGTGATCACGGCCTCCAGATATTCGCTCGGGATCACCAGCGTGCGGTCCCTGGCGATATTGAACTGGTCCATCAGGCTGAACATGTCGGCGGCGAGCAGTTGCTGCTTGACCGGATCGATCGCTCCGAACGCCTTCAGCACCGGCCCGTAATAGGTGCGGAAGATCTCGAGGAAATGCTCGCGCGACCTGTAACGGAAATTGAAGTGCCTGCGCTTGGCATCAAGCGTCGCCTGCGGGCCGAACAAGGCGCCGAGATGCGCTTCGGTGCCCCACAGCGCCGGTGACTTCACCCCCGCCGGCGGCGGCAAATGCCTGCCGATGGTCTTGAACAGCTGGCCGATGAAACCTTCCGGCGTCCAGTTGGCGAGGCCGATTTTGCCGCCGATGCGGCAGACGCGGCGCAGTTCATTCGCCGCCTGCTGCTGGTCGGCGGTGAACATGACACCGAAGGTCGACAGCACGACGTCGAAGCTGGCGTCGGCAAACGGCAGCTTCTCCGCGTCCGCTTCCTGGAACGTGACGGGCAGATGCTCCGCGGCCGCCCGCTCGCGGCCGCGCTCGAGCAACGCCGCGACGTAATCGGTCGAGACCACGTCGGCGAAGCGCCGCGCCGCGGCCAGCGTCGCATTGCCGTTGCCGGCGGCGACGTCGAGCACCATTTGATTGCTGCGCAGGTCGACTGCCTCGCAGAGCATCTCGCCGACGATCTGGAGCGTGGTGCCGACGATCGCGTAGTCGCCCGAACTCCAGGTGGCTTGCTGGCGCGCCTTGACGGCGGCCAGATCGATGGTCGGCATTTCGGTCTGAACGTTCATGTGCATCTCCTTTGAAATGTGGTGCGGCTCGCGGCGAGGCCGCCGGCTTCGCCGAGAGTCCGCGAGTTGCGCCAAAACGGCGTCGAGCGGTGCAATGACTTCAAATGTGCTGCGCACTACGTACGGCGGTCGAGCAGGACCGGGATGGTCGATGCGGCAACTATGCTCCAGTCCGAGCGATGCCTGCAGCCGTGGCTGCTAGGCTGAGTCGAGGCGGCCTGCTGCGCCGGAGCTGCACGATGCTCCCGAACGACAGGTTCCTCCGCTCGGGTGAATACGGGTGAGGACAAACCCGCGATCACAAGCCCGAGCAGTGCGCTTCGCCCGATCGGCCGTGAGCAGCGGTTCCCGGCGTCCTTCGACTGGCCGCCGGCCTCGCGCGGCATCAGGCGACTGGCCTGCCGCTCGCGATGGGCGAGCATGCCTGCGACCGATTGATTGACGATCCGGCGGATCCGCAAAAGCAGGAAGGAAAAATGCCTTCGTACCGGACTTGAAATGGATTCCATGAATGAAATCGACATAATTGTTTCCTTGATCGAAGTGTGATGGCGCTCCGGATCAGGTTTGGTCGGGATACGCCAAGCGACGCCGCGCAGGCGTCATTCGGCTGCAATGGGCGGTTGGACCGGATCACCGCGCACCACCACGGTTGCCGCGACCTTGTAGAATTCCTCGCCCGGCATGCCGACGCAGCGCGCATGCTCCCGGATCGAGTCACCGTCACGCGCCTCGTATATGCAGAATGTGCCGATGCGACCATCCGCCTCATGCACCACATAGCTGCGGATCCAGCGGACACGGTCCGGCATCTGCTCGTCGCCGATCCTGGCGGAGGTTGCGCCGGCGAGTTCCAGTTCGCTCATGTTCGCCCAGGCGCTCGGGCGGCGAATGACATAGAGTTCCATCGAAATCTCCTCGGTTGCGGCTGTTGAACAGCAGGCTGCGCTCATGGCGAGCCACGATGAGCTATAGGCGCTGACGATGCCGACTGTCCTTACCGCGGACTGATCATTGCCTGATCTTTGTCTGATCCTTGCCTGAACCTTTTCCGCCGAGCCCCAACTCATACACATGGCATTCTCATTTGGACTGTTCGAGCTTGATGAAGCTGGACGCGTGTTGCTGTGCGCGCGCCAAGAGGTCCCATTGCAGCCGCGTGTGTTCGATCTGCTGATCTATCTGGTTCGACACCGCGACCGGGTCATCTCCAAGGAAGAACTCCTCGAAGCCGTCTGGCCGGATGTGACGGTCACCGACAACTCGCTGCAGCGGGCGGTGAGTGCGTTGCGCGCCGCGCTGCGCCACGGCGGCATGGACGGCGCGATCCGAAATCTGCCGGGCAAGGGCTATCGCTTCTTCCTCGAGTCCGAGATCCGGCAGCCGGAACGCATCGCCCCCAAGCAAGTCGATGGCACCGTCGGTGCAATCGGTCTCGCCCGACGCGCAGCGGCCGGACAATTGTGGTTGCAGGCAGCGACCCTGTTCGCGAGCGCGGATGAAAGCGGCCAGCTCAGCCCTGAAGATCTGCACGATTGGGCGCTTGCCCTGCAGTGCCTCGGCAGGGCCACGGCAGCAATTCCGATTCTGGTTCGCGCGGTCGGCGCACGCAGCCAGGCCGGTGACGCCGCAGGCGCCACGGTCGATGCGATCGCGCTCTCGGCTTTGCATTTCGAAAGCGGCCAGGCCGCGATCGGAAAGGGCTGGCTCGCGCGGGCCGAGGATTGGGCTTCAACGCTCGACGATCCTCCGACGACGGCCCTGGTGTTATGGATGAAGTCGAAGCTGGCTGCTTTCGATGGCGAGCCGGAACAGGCACTCGCGTTGGCCGACGCTGCCTACACCGCCGTCAGATACAAGGATGCGATCAATATCGAAGCGCTGAGCCTGGCCTATCGCGGCTTCTATCGGCTGTGCCTCGGCGACACACACGGAGGATTGTCCGATCAGGACCATGCCGCCGCAGTTGCCCTGTCCAGCAACAATCTGGACCCGATCATGGGCGGCAACCTCTATTGCAACATCCTCTGGGCGGCCCGGATGTTCGGAGATTGGGCACGCGCCGACCAGTGGACGCGGAGCTACCAGAACTTCTGCTCGGGCAGCGGCATGGAATTGACGGGCTCGTGCCAGCTGCACCGCTCCGAGGTGCTCGGCATCCGAGGCTCGCTCGACGAAGCGCTGGCGCGCATTCAGGACGCGCTCGCGCGCCTGACCAGCGATGCGCCCTGGTCTCTTGGCGATGCCAACCGGGTGCTGGGCGATATTCAGGCGGCGATCGGCACTGACGACGCAGCGCTCGAAGCCTATGACAGGGCTTACACGCTGGGCTGGTGCCCGGAGCCGGGCCGCGCCATGCTGCTGCTCGCGAGAGGCGAAGCGGAAGCCGCCTATGCAAGCCTCGAGCGGAGCCTGATCGGCAAGACCTGGTGGACGCTGCAGCGACGCGGAATCCTGCTCGCGCATCTGGCGCTGGTTGCCGCGCACACGCATCGGACCGTTCGAGCGAAGGCATTGATCTGCGAACTGTCGGGAAGTCCGGATCGCTGGCCGATGCCCTCGATCCGCGCGCTCACCAACGAAGCACAGGCGATCCTCGCGCTTTCCCGGCAGGATCACGAAACAGCCATGCGGCACCTTCATCTCGCCCGCCAGCTGTGGTCCAGCATCGAAGGGCGGGTTCAGATCGTGCGGCTGAGGCTTCAGATCTCCAGCCTCCAGCTGGAGCATGGAGATGTTCGCGGCGCCATGGCCGAAGTTCATGCGGCACAGCTTCTGGCGCGTGACCTGGGTTCGCCCAAGCGTCTTGCCGAGTGTCTTGCCTTGCAGCGTGACATTGACGCCTGGCAGCCAACGGCACGACGTCAGATGTGCGGGTGATCACGCCGCGCGACGCAGCCAGTCGCGCACGCGTTCGATCAGATTCTTGCGCGGCGCGGGCTGAGGTGCCGCGCCGGCCGGCACGACCTCGTGCACGAATGTCGGCGATTGTTCAGGGACGACCGTCTCGGCGCCCCGCTCGGTCTCTGCAATTGCATCGGGTGCGGCCGCCGGATCCTCTTGCGGCGCCATGCCGGGCGGATCGGGTTCGCTTTGCGCCAGCGGAGGCTGATCGATAGCCGGCGTCTCTGCCGGCGTAGCCGCATCGGCAACATCCGGCGCGTCGACGACCTCCTGCTCGTCTATGACCTGTGGCACAGCGACTTCGCGAATCCGCCGGCGCTCTGCGGCCACGGCTCTCGCCCGCGCACGCCGCTCGCGCTCGGCGTTCGCCGCGGCCTGCAGCGCGATCGGGCCGATATTTTCCAGGAACGCGCGCTCATAGCTGCGCGACAGACGCTCGAGTGCCTCATCGAGCGGCAGCCAGTCCACCTCGCGGATGTCGCTCATCAGCGCCCGCACCGGCTTGCCGCCGGCATCCATGCGCCAGTAATGCACCACCTTGGATCGGCCGCCTGAATCATAGACCAGCGTGCCGAGGAATTCGTGCACGGCAACCTCGTGGCCGGTCTCCTCCAGCACTTCGCGGTGCGCAGCTTCCTTCGGCGTCTCGCCGTCGTCGAGCTTGCCCTTGGGGAGGACCCATTCGTTGCGCTTGCGCTGGCGCACGACCGCAAAGCGCGGCGGTGTCTCCCGCCGCAGCACAATGCCTCCCGCCGCCAGAACAGGCGTCCGCGCCATCTCGTGTCCATCAGGTTTGCGATTTAGGATCGTCGCACGACGATCCCTGCTATTCTACGCATGATCTCGAAAAGTGGAAGCCGGTTTTCCTGCTCAAACGATGAGCGCGATGCGCAGATCAGATCGCAGGCTTTCGCAGCAACGGTTCGCCGCATTTGATCCGCGTTCCCTCCGCGACGTTGTCGCAGAATTCGAAATTGCCGGGCGCCAGCACGATGATCGTCGAGCCGTGTTCGAACCAGCCGAGTTCGTCGCCCTTCTTCACATGCGCGTTACAGGAAAAATCCACCGGGCCTCGCGACTGCGCGTTCAGCGTGATATCGAGGAAATGCAGGCGGAGACTGGCGACAAGGATCGCCGCGACCGGAACCAGCGTCAGCGCCTCGCCGGCTGGAAGCTTGGCGCGCAGCACCGCGCGCTCGTTCTTGCAGAACAGACGCTCGACGCGCTTGAGCGCAATCGGGTTGACGTTCCAGACGTCGCCATGGATCAGCGTGACGCGCTCGATATGGGCGTCATAGGGTGCGTGGAAGCGGTGATACATGCTCGACGTCAGCCGCAGCGTGACGAAGGAGCCGTTGCGGTGCTGGTCGACCAGCGCGGAATCGCCGAGCAGGTCGAGCAGCGAATAGGGCGCGCCCTTGACCTGGAACAATTGCCCGTCCTCGATCCGCCCATGCGCGCCGATGATCGCGTCCGACGGGCTCGCGATAATGGCGGGATCGGCCGCTGCGCGGCGCAGGCCCGGCTTCAGCTCCCGGGTGAAGCAGTCGTGCAGGCTCTTGAAATGCGTCTTGCGCGCCTCCGACAGATCGAGGTCCGAGAACAGCTTCCACAGCGCGATCGAGAAGTCGCGGACGAGCGGATTCTCGACCTTGGAGAACCAGCCCATGAAGCGGGTCAGGGCCGCGCGCGGGATGCGGTTGGTCAACAGGAAGTTGAGGTCTTCCTGCTGGGTGAAAGAGGCGATGAGGGCTTTGACTGTCATGAATCTGTCAGGTGCTGAGGCTAGCGCTTCTGTCATGGAAACATCCCTTCCGATTCTCTCGCTGTCCGCCGCCGCGCTTGCCGGCGCCGCCGCAGCCTTCCCCAAAATTCAGGCCCGCATCGCGCTGTCGCGCGCCAAGCACCGCTCGCTGACCGGACATTCCAAAATGTCCAAGATGGTCGCGCGGATGGTCCCGCACTACGAATTCGACATCGACGACTTCTTCCGCTCCGACGGTGCGCCGAAGGACGTCGCGATGCAGCGCCAGGACGGTTTCTTCCGCCTCGCCGGCCTCTACGGGGATCGCTACCCCAAGGGCCGCGCGCTGACCGCCGAGGTGACGGAGCGCATCTCCGATCTGCAGTTCACCGAAACCTACCGCGTGCCGTTCCAGTACAGCCGCCTGGTGCGCGAACATCTCGGCACCTCGGCCTTCGTCGAGGCCTCCAGCGGCGTCACCGTCACCGACGTCGACGGCAACACCTCTTACGATCTCACCGGCTCGTACGGCGTCAACATCTTCGGCAACGACTTCTACAAGGAGTGCATCGCCGAGGGCGCCGAGAAGCGGGCGCATGCGCTCGGACCGGTGCTCGGCCCCTACCATCCGATCATTGCCGACAACGTCAAACGGCTGTGCGAGCTGTCCGGCCTTGATGAAGTCTCGTTCCACATGTCCGGCACCGAAGCCGTGATGCAGGCGGTGCGGCTGGCGCGCTACCACACCAAGCGCACGCATCTGGTCCGCTTCGCCGGCGCCTATCATGGCTGGTGGGGCGACGTGCAGCCCGGCGTCGGCAATCCCATCCCCGCGCACGAGACCTACACCCTCGCCGAGATGTCCGAGAAGACGCTGCACGTGCTGAAGACGCGAAAGGACATCGCCTGCGTGCTGGTCAATCCGCTGCAGGGCCTGCATCCGAACGCCAACGCGCCCGGCGATTCCTCGCTGGTCGATTCCTCGCGTTCCTCCAGATACGACCGCGCGGCTTACACGGAGTGGCTGAAGAGGCTGCGCGAAGTCTGCACCGAACGCGGCATCGTCTTGATCTTCGACGAGGTCTTCGTCGGCTTCCGTCTCGCCGCCGGCGGCGCTCAGGAATATTTCGGCGTGCGCGCCGACATGGTGACCTACGGCAAGAGCCTCGCCGGCGGCCTGCCGGTCGGCGTGGTCTGCGGCAAGAAGGACTTGATGCGCCGCTTCCGCGAAGATCGTCCCGCCGACATCTGCTTTGCCCGAGGCACTTTCAATTCGCATCCCTACGTGATGACGGCGATGGACGAGTTCCTGAGCCGCCTCGCCAGCCCGAACTTCCGCGCGGTCTATGACGGCCTCGAGGAGACCTGGAACGGCCGCGCCAAGGCGCTCAACGACCGGCTCAAAGCCGCCAGCCTTCCGGTTCGGGTCGGCAACATCTCGTCGATCTGGACCGTCTATTACACCGAGCCGTCCCGCTACAACTGGATGCTGCAATATTACCTGCGCGCCGAAGGCCTGGCGCTGAGCTGGGTCGGCACCGGCCGGCTGATCTTCAGCCTCAACTACACCGACGCCGACTTCACCGAGGTCGCCGAACGCTTCGTCCGCGCCGCCGAAAAGATGAAGGCCGACGGCTTCTGGTGGCACGACGGCGTGCTCACCAACAAGAACATCAAGCGGCAGATCCTGAAAGAGATGCTGGCCGTGAGGTTCGGCCGCTGAGGGCTGGCGCTGTTCCTCCGCCCCCTCGCCCCGCTCTTGCGGGGAGAGGGCTGGGGTGAGGGGCTGCATCCACAAAATCGGAAATGGACGGACTCGCGGTGAGCCCCCCTCACCCGGATCGCTGACGCGATCCGAACTCTTCCCGCATGCGGGGCGAGGTAAAGTGCGCGTGGGATCAAAAAGGCTCAACGAGAAAGTATCCGCTGTGGTCCTAAGAAAGTATCCGCTGTGGTCCTAAGAACGTGGATGCCCGGGACGAGCCCGGGCATGACGGAGTTTGAAGACGCTGGGAGCAACGATCAGGCGTGCTTGACGTGCTTTTCGAGACCCGGATCGATCAGCTCGCCCTTCATCAGGAACAGCGGCGCCTTGTGATAGAGCATCAGGTCGTGGAACGGATCGGTCAGGATCTTGGTCATCCAGACGAGGCCGGTCTCGACGTCGCGGATGAAGAACAGGTGCACGGTGCGAAACAACAGGCCGCCGCCGCCGACCACGAGCCAGATCTTGGCGACCTGACGCATGAAGTCGGTCGCGCTCGCCCAGGGCGTGAACAGGCCGAACAGCGTCGGATCGACAAGCAGGACCAGCGGCGACAGCGCCCAGATCGCCATCAGCACCACCTTGCGCTGCAGGTTGTAGCCGACCTTGATCTCTTCCTTGTACTCGTGCGTCGCATGGTTGATGTGATCGTAATCGTGCGGCTCGAAGAAGAAGTGGCCGGCCTGACGCGAGGTCATCGAGATCAGCCAACCGACCAGCGCGGAGACCACGGGGTCGATGAACAGCCAGACATAGGCGAACAGGAAGCTCAGCGCGCTGACGAAGTGCAGGCTCTGGTTGATGCGGCTGTGGTGATAGTAGCGATGGTCGTCCCAGCGCTGGATCCGCAGCTCTTGCAGGAAATTCTTGATCATTGGTTCCCCCAACATCTTTCGGAACAGGATTTACAGGGATTCGATGTATCGCGTGTGACATCATCATAATGACATATGACAATGCGGAGCGACGCCTTGACGCAACCGGAGCAGGGTCTCGCCTCATCCCGACGAAATCTGCGGGGATCAGGCGAAGGAGATCGTAGCCTCCCGGCTTGGGGTGCGCTGTGCGCTACCTTACCCGGGAGGTGCGGCGGGCCGGGCCGCCCGGCCGGGCCACCTCAGGCGGCTTTGGCGACATCCGCCTTGCGGAAGCGGACCAGCGAGAAGTGACCGAGCGGCGGGATCAGGCGGCGCTCGGCGAGCTCGATGCCGTTCGCGCCGGAGAGCCACTTCGCATAGCGCGACCAGGCGAACTCGGCGGTGCGGAAGCCGAGCGGACGCACCACCGGCTGGAGCCTCTGCTCGATGAAGCGGCGCATGCCGGCATCGGCGCTGACGCGGGTCAGGATGATCAGCTCGCCGCCCGGGCGCAGCACGCGGGCGAATTCGTCGAGCGCCTTCTCTGGGTTCGGCACGGCCGTCACGACGTATTGCGCCATCACGACGTCGAAGGAATTGTCGGGGAATTCGAGCTTCTCGGCGTCCATCACCGCGAGGCCCTCGACGTTCTTCAGACCCCGCTCCGCGACCCGCTTCTTCGCCTTGTCCAGCATCGCTTCCGAAATGTCGGTGCCGAAGATGCGAAGGTTGGGGGCATAGAGCGGCAGCGAGATGCCGGTGCCGACGCCGACCTCGAGCACGCGGCCGCCGATCTTGTTGGTGGCCGCGATCGCAGCCTGCCGCCCCTTGGCGAACACGCCGCCGAACACGAGGTCGTAGACGGGCGCCCAGCGGTCATAGGCCTGCTCGACCGTGTCGCGGTCGAAGTCCATGGAACGGTCGGCACCCAGCTTGATGATTTCAGCCATAGATCGTCTCTCGTCTCTCGTTCGATTGAGCTGTTAATTCGGAACCGCGCTGCGGCCGGCAACGCGACGGGCGGGCCGCGGCGCGCGGCTCGGCTGCAACGTGGCCAGATTGCCGATGAACTGACGCGCACTGTTTTCCCAGGAACGCTCCAACGCAAAATTGCGGCAGTCCGCGCGCGACATCGTCAGCGCGCGCAGGCACGCGGTGCGCAGGTCGTGGTCGATCGCGCCGATCGGGTGATCGGCGATGACGTCCTTCGGTCCCGTCACCGGAAACGCCGCAACCGGCGTGCCGCAGGCGAGCGCCTCGAGTTGCACCACGCCGAAGGTGTCGGTCAGGCTCGGAAACACGAAGACGTCGGCAGCGGCGAGATGCGCGGTCAGATCCGCGCCCTTCTTCTCGCCGAGGAAGACCGCCTCGGGATATTTCTTTTCGAGCGCCGCCTTCTGCGGGCCGTCGCCGACCACGACCTTGGTGCCGGGCAGGTCGAGCGAGAGGAAGGCTTCGAGATTCTTCTCCACCGCCACGCGGCCCATGGTCATGAAGACCGGCCGCGGCAGGTCGAGCACAGCCGGCTGGTCCGGATTGAATATCCTGGTGTCGACGCCGCGCGTCCAGAAGCCGAGCCGCTTGAAGCCGCGCTCGGACAGCTCCTGCCGCAGCGAGGGCGTCGCCACCATCGTCATGGCGGCGGCATCGTGGAAGTGGCGCAGCACCGCATAGCCGACGGCGGCCGGGATACCGGTCCGCACCGCGACATATTCCGGAAAGCGCGTCGTGTAGGAGGTGGTGAAGGCGAGCCGGTTGCGGCGGCAATAGGCCCGTGCCGCCCAACCGATCGGCCCTTCGGTCGCGATGTGGATCGCCTCGGGCGCAGCCTCCTCGATCCGGCGCGCGATCTCGCGGCGGTTCGGCAGCGCCACGCGCAGGCCCGGATAGGTTGGCACGCCGACCGAGCGGAAACCGTCGGGAGTGAGGAATTCGATCTCGGCGCCCAGCCCGGCTGCGCTGCGCGCAAGCGACGTCAGCGTCCGGACCACGCCGTTGACTTGCGGATGCCAGGCATCGGTCGCAACGAGTATGCGCATTGCAGGAGATCCAAATCGTTAATCTTGATTCTGCTCGCACGACGTTCTGACATGGATGTTTCAAACGTATGACGTCATCGAAATGTTAGGTTGTTTTTCACGGCAAACAGCCGGTTTTTCGTGTAACGTGACAGCTAGATGTCAGAGCAGAGTGAAAATCCCGGCGCCAAGCGCCGCAGGCTCAGGAGACGAAACTCGTCGCTGCTGATCCTTGCGGCCGGCATGCTTGTGTTCGGCCTCGCCGCCGGCGCGCTGTATTACGCGCTGCGTCCGGTGACGCTCGCGATCGCGGTCGGCCCGACCGGCAGCGAGGACGTCAAGCTGATCCAGGGCTTCGCCCAGGTCTTTACGCACGACGGCAGCTCGGTGCGGCTGAAGCCGGTCACGACGCAGGGCTCCGCCGAGAGCATCGCACTGTTCACGGCGAACAAGGTCGACCTCGCGGTGGTGCGCGGCGACCTCGATCTGCCCGCGAGCGCCGAGTCGGTTGCGATCCTGCGCAAGAATGTCGTCGTGCTGTGGGCGCCCTCGGGCGCCAAGGGCAAGCGGCGGTCCGCGAAGATCAAGAGCATCGACGACCTCGCCGGCCACAAGGTCGGCGTGGTCGGCAGCACCCAGGCCAATGTCACGCTGCTGCGCGTGATCCTGACCGAGTCCGGCGTCAACCCCGACAAGGTCGCGGTCAGCCAGTTCGCCGTCAACAAGATCGCCGACCTCGCGCGCGATCCCTCGCTCGATGCCTACATGACCGTCGGCCCGCTCGACAGCAAGGTGACGGCGGAAGCGATTACGGCAACGGCGGCGGCGCGCGGCGAGCCGGTCTTCCTCCCGATCGATGTCTCGGAGGCAATCGCGCAAAAGCATCCGCGCTATGAGTCCGAGGAGATCGCCGGCAGCATCTTCTCGTCGTCGCCGGCGCGGCCCGAGGACAAGGTTGAGACCGTCAGCGTCAATCACCTCATCATCGCGCAACATGCGCTGAGCGAGGCGACCGTCGGCGCGCTCGACCGGCAGCTGTTCACGCTGCGCCTCCAGGTCGCGCGCGATCTGCCGGCGGCGGCAAAGATCGAGAAGCCCGACACCGACAAGGACGCCGCGCTGCCGGCGCATCAGGGCGCGGCCGCCTATATCGACGGCACCGAGCGCACCTTCCTCGAAAAATACTCCGACTACATCTGGGGCGGCATCCTGCTGCTCTCCGGCCTTGGCTCCGCGGGCGCCTGGCTGCGCCACTACGTGAAGCGCGACGAGCGCGAGCACTACATCACCCATCGCGACAATCTGCTGACGCTGATCTCGCAGGTGCGCGGCGCCGAGACGCCGGAACAGCTCGCGGCCATGCAGGGCGACGCGGATGCCCTGTTGCGCGAGGCGCTCGACTGCTACGACGACGGCGCGATCGAGGAAGGCGACCTCTCGGTGATCGGGCTGACGCTCGAGCAATTCCATCACGCCGTCTCCGACCGCCGCGCCGTGATCAACGGCGACAAGCCGGGCCTGCCGCGGATGCGCGCCGGCTAGGCCGCGTGCACGCCGAATTGCACCGAGAGCAATGTGCACCGAGAGCAATGTTTGGATTGCGCGTGCAGGCGCGCGTGGCCATGTTGAGTACGACCACAACGCTTCGCACGACACCATGATCACGTCCATCGTCGCTGACCTGCCCGGGCCTTTCGTGCTCGCGGTTGCCTTCGCCGGCGTCTTCCTGATCGCCTTCATGAAGGGCGCGTTCGGCGGCGGATTTGCCATCGTCGGCATCCCGCTGCTGTCGCTGGCGATGGACCCGATCGCGGCGGGCGCGCTGCTGGCACCGTTGTTCGTCGTCATGGACGTCACCGCGCTGCGATTCTGGCGCCCGAGCACGTGGTCGCGCATCGATCTCGCGATGCTGCTGCCGGCGCTCGTCGTCGGCATCGGCCTCGGCTATTTCGTGCTGCGCGATCTCGACCGGCATGCCGTCGAGATCGTGATGGGCGTGGTGACGCTGGTGTTCGCCGCGCTGTGGTTTCTCGGCGGCGGCGAGATCAAGCCGCGTCCGCGCTCGACATTCAAGGCGACGTTCGCCGGCCTGTCCTCCGGCGTCACCACGATGGTGGCCCATTCGGGCGGGCCGCCGCTTGCGATCTATCTGCTGCCGCTCGGCATGTCGAAGACGCTCTACGCCGGCACCACCAGCCTGTTCTTCACGGTCGGCAACTTCTTGAAGGCCGGCCCGTGGCTCGTGCTCGCCACGCCGTCGCGCAGCCTGTGGATGCTGATGGCGCTTTGCGTGCCGGCGGTACCGGTCGGCGTCTGGGCCGGATGGCGGCTGCACGAACGTCTCGACCAGCGCGCGCTGTACCGTGCCTGCTACGCCATTCTGGTCATCACCGCCGCCAAGCTGCTGTGGGACGGATCGGCCGGATATCTCGGCTCCTGAACAGCGAAAGTGCTGGCTCCTCGTCAGGAGGATTGCCTGCTGCGGACAGCGCTGGCGGCAACGGCAAGAGGCGCAATGTCCTGGCGCGGCGCGGCCGCATCGTCGGGCGCAAGGCGCTCGCGCGCCACGAAGGAGAAGCGGCTGCGCAGTTTCAGGATCGGCTTCTCGATCCAGTGCCAGGAGAACGCGGCGAACAGCGTGATCAGCAGCAGCGCGATCGCGAACTGGACGATCACGGGCGCGTGCGGCAGCCATACCCGCACCACCTGCTGCACCGGAAAGCCGTAGAGATAGATGCCGTAGGAATAGTCGCCGCGCGAGATCAGCGGCAGCCGCGGCAGCTTCGAGACGCCGAGATAGGCGGTGATATAGACCAGCGCCGGGGCGACCAGCAGATTGAGCACCGGCTGGCTCATCCAGTCCGCCGGACCAAGCAGCGCGGCGCCCGCGCAGAGCGCGCAGCACGCGGCGAGAAGCCATCCGTTGTAGGGAATGCGGTCACGATAGAGATAGATCGCGATGCCGAGCATGAACGCGACCGGCAGCTTCGCGCCGCGTCCGAGGAACGGCGCCGTGCTGAAGATCCTGTCATGCAGCGTGCCGGCGACGCCGGCGGGCAGTTGCGGGAGTTGCGCGCTATGACCGGTGAGTGCGAGCGCAAGGCCGATGCCGACCAGCACGAGCGCACCGAGCACGATGAGCGGCGGCTTGCGCAACAGGCCGAACAGGATGAACACCGTCATCAGCGCGTAGCAGCCATATTCGAACGGCACCGTCCACAGCGAGCTGTTGACCTCCGGCGCGGGATTGCCGCTGAACACGCCGGGCAGGACGTAGTTCACGAGGCCGACGATGTTGGTGAAGTATTTGTAGGTGCCGAAGTTCGTGAAATAGTCCGACAGCGGCAGCGCGGTGAAGATCGGCCCGAGGATCAGTGCCGACAGCACGATCTCGACCGCAAGCGCCGGAATGATCCGCATGCCGCGATTGGTGAGAAATTCCTTCAGGGAGAGCCGCAGCCCGCTCGCCGCGATCAGAAACCCGCTCAGCGCGAAAAACATCACGAGAATGGCGTAATGCGGAAACCAGGAGATCCACGCCTGCTCGCCGTCGCCACTGCCGCTCGCGACATAGGGCGCGTGGGCGGCGACGACGGAAATCGCCAGTGCAATGCGGAGAAAATCGAACCCGGGGCCGAAACCCTTCTGCCGATCCAGCATGCTGCCGATCGTGTGCCCCAGCATCATTTCCACTCCATTCCGAAACAATGCGCTGGGACAGCAAGCACCGTGCCAGGAAGACTGTCTTGCGGCGGGACACCCCCTTCCCGGCAACCCGGCTTTAACCGTGCGACGAAACACGCACGAAACAATTCCCTAACGGCACGAAACCATTTTGGCGATTTCGTGCAAACGTCCTGAAACGCCTCGCCTGTACTGCTTTGACCCAACGACGCGCCGGAACTGGCGCGCAGGGCGCAAACAACAGGGGTCGACAATGTTCAATTCCATCAAGCTGAACTCGCGTCTCGCTGCCGCCGCCTTCGGCGCGCTGGCGATCGGCACCGTCGCTTTCGCAGATTCCGCCGCGGCCGCACCGCTGCCGATGTTCCCCTTCATCCTGACGCCGCCGACCCAGACGGTGCAGCCGCCGGTGCAGTCGATGCCGCAGGTGCAGGAGGAAGACCGCGCGGTCGAGATGCCGGCCCGCTTCCGCCGCCAGACCGTTTCCTATGCGACGCGCGAGGCGCCGGGCACCATCATCATCGATACGCCCAACACCTATCTCTATTACGTGCTCGGCAACGGCCAGGCGCTGCGCTACGGCATTGGCGTCGGCCGCGACGGCTTCACCTGGTCCGGCATTCAGTCGGTGAGCCGGAAGGCGGAATGGCCGGACTGGACCCCGCCGCCCGAGATGATCGCCCGCCAGCCCTATCTGCCCCGTCATATGGCCGGCGGCCCCGGCAACCCGCTGGGCGCCCGCGCCATGTATCTCGGCGGCACCATCTACCGCATCCACGGCACCAATGCGCCGGACACCATCGGCAAGCGCGTCTCCTCCGGCTGCATCCGCATGACCAACGAGGACGTCACCGACCTCTATTCCCGCGTCAATATCGGCACCAAGGTGATCGTGCTGCCGATGACCGAACGCAGCGCCGATCTTGGCTCGGCCGTCCGCTAACTCCCGCCCTTCCAAGGCATCCCTAACAAAGGCGTCCTCGACAACGGCTCCGGCACTTCGTGCCGGAGCCGTTGTCGCGTTCATAAACCTTAACGCCATCGCCCCTGAAGCAGCTTGATCCCGCCACACTGGCGCCCTCGTCAGGGGGCCTGTACAACCCGTCAAGTTGATTTTCATCCGGGGGAATGATGCGTCTACCGATGCATCCAAGGACGATAGCGCTCGGGATCACGGTGGTGCTGATCTCGTTCGTGATCAGCCTCAAGGCAATGGACTGGCTCGCGCCGAGCGTCACCGTGCAGAAGCCGAAGCTCGCAGAGCCGCCGCCGCTGCCGCAGGCGCCGCGTTCCTCGACGATCGTGGCGCAGGTCTCGGTCGCGCTGTCGGCGATCCGCGACGCCGCCGAACGCGGCGCGCCGAAGACGTTCGGCGGCAAGGCCGACAACCCGGTCCAGCAAATCCTGCAAAATGCCGACATCGGCTGGACCGCATCGCGCGGGCCGATCGCGGCCACCGGCGCGCAGGACGTGCTGACGCTGACCACCCCGATCAACGGCACGCTCAAGGTCACCGGCGCGTTGTCCGCCAAGGCAACCGGCGCGGTCAACGACGCGCTCGGCAGCCTGCTCGGCGGCAATGTCGCCAAGCAGATCGGCGCCGTCAACATCAAGAACCTGAACGCCAGCGCCGAGATCAAGGGCAACGTGGTCGTCACCTCGCGCCCGAAGCTCGGCGCATCCTGGCGGATCGAGCCGAACCTGCAGGCACAGGTCAATCTCGGCGACACCAGCCTGTCGACGGCCGGCGTCCGCATCAGCGTGCCGGCCCAGGTCAAGCCTGTCATCGACAAGGCGGTCGCCGACCAGATTGCCGAGGTCGAGGCCCGATTGCACAACGACCCGGTGTTCCAGAACAACGCCCGCGCGCAATGGGCCAAGGCCTGCCGCTCGATCCCGCTGCAAGGCACCGGCGGCACCACCTCGATGCCGCCGATGTGGCTCGAGCTGCGACCGACCCGCGCGATCGCCGCGCAGCCGAAGGTCGATGCGTCCTCGCTGATCCTGACGATGGGGATCGAGGCCGAAACGCGGATCACGGAAGCACAGACCACCCCGAACTGCCCGTTCCCCGAAAAACTCTCGATCGTGCCGCCGATGGCGAGCCAGGTCGCGATCGGCCTGCCGGTCGACCTGTCCTTCACCACGCTGAGCCAGCTGGTCGAGGCGCAGCTCAAGGGCAAGACCTTCCCCGAGGACGGCTCCGGCCCGGTCGACGTCACCGTCAAGAGCGCCAACGTGACCCCTTCGGGCGACCGGCTGCTGATCTCGCTTCTGGTGCGCGCCAAGGAGAAGAAGAGCTGGTTCGGGCTCGGCGCCGAGGCGACCGTGCACATCTGGGGCCGGCCGATTCTCGACCAGGCACGGCAGACGCTGCGGCTCGACGACATCGAGCTCGCGGTGGAATCCGAGGCCGCCTTCGGCCTGCTGGGCGCTGCCGCGCGCGCGGCGATCCCGCACATGCAGCAGACCCTCAACGACCGGCTGGTGGTCGACCTGAAGCCATTCGCGACCAACGCGCAGCGCAAGGTCGCCGCCGCCATCGCCGACCTGCAGAAGAACGAGGAAGGCATCCGCGTCGACGCCGAGGTCAACAGCATCCGGCTGGCCGGGATCGACTTCGATTCCAAGACGTTGCGGGTGATCGTGGAAACCGACGGCACCATCAAGGCCGCCGTCACCGCGTTACCGGCGCTCTGACCGGCGCAGCGAGACCTGTGCCTCCTCACCCGGATTGCCGCGCAATCCGACCTCTCCCCGCAAGCAGGGCGAGGTAACAAGGCCCTCCGCTCGCGCGTTCCATCCGCCCCTGCCCTGCCCATGCTCAAAAAGTCGTCTTTGCGACAGCTTGCCGCAGCGGCTAGAACGCCCCGGTGGAAGCAACCCTCAACGAAAAAGTCAGGGAGAAAAACACGATGAAAACACTCTTGGCCGCAGCGGCGGCCGGCCTCGCGCTCGCGGTCTCAGCGACCGCGGCGAACGCCCAGATCTCCGACGATGTCGTCAAGATCGGCGTGCTCACCGACATGTCGAGCCTCTATGCGGACGCCACCGGCAAGGGCTCGGTCGCCGCCGTCGAGATGGCGGTCGCCGATTACGGCGGCAAGGTAAAAGGCAAGCCGGTGCAGGTGATCGCAGCCGATCACCAGAACAAGCCCGACGTCGGCGTCAACATCGCGCGCAACTGGTACGACAACGACAAGGTCGACGCGATCCTGGACGTGCCGACCTCGTCGGTCGCGTTGCCGATCTCGGCGCTGACGCGCGAGAAGAACAGGATCAACATCAATTCCGGCGGCGGCTCCTCCGATATCACCGGCACCGCCTGCTCGCCCAACACGGTGCACTGGACCTATGACACCTACGCGCTGTCGAACGTCGCCGGCAAGGCGATGGTCAAGCGCGGCGAGGACACCTGGTTCTTCCTCACCGCCGACTACGCCTTCGGCATGGCGCTGGAGCGCGATGCCGCCAATGTCGTCAAGGAGAGCGGCGGCAAGGTGCTGGGCGACGTGCGTCATCCGCTCAACTCGTCGGACTTCTCGTCCTTCCTGCTGCAGGCGCAGGCCTCCAAGGCCAAGGTCGTTGCGCTAGCGAATGCCGGCGGCGACACCACCAACGCGCTGAAGCAGGCTTCCGAGTTCGGCCTGACCCAAGGCGGCCAGAAGATGATCGCGCTGCTGCAGGAGATCACCGACACGCATTCGCTCGGCATCAAGGCCACCCAGGGCCTGATCGTCACCGACGCCTTCTACTGGGACATGAACGACGAGACCCGCGCCTTCTCGAAGCGCTTCAACGAGAAGGTCGGCCATATGCCGACCATGATCCAGGCCGGCCTCTATTCGGCGACCATGCATTACCTGAAGGCGATCGAGGCCATCGGCACCGACGAGGCGCCGAAGGTGATGGCCCAGATGCGCGCCACGCCGGTCAACGACTTCTTCGCCAAGAACGGCCATATCCGGATTGACGGCCGCATGGTCCACGACATGTATCTGTTCGAGGTCAAGAAGCCCGAGGAATCCAAGGGCGAGTGGGACCTCTACAAGCTGATCGCCACCGTGCCCGGCGACGAGGCGTTCCGTCCGCTCGACAAGGGCGGCTGTCCGCTGGTGAAGTCGAACTGACGGCTACGCCAGACCGGATCGCATCTAGCGATGCGATCCGGTCTCTCCGCGCAAGCCGAGCTATAGCAGACGGAATCCCGCGGCTGCCAATGCCGTGCCCCGCAAGCCGGGGCGAACGTCGCTGCAAGCATTACGCCTGGAAGACCCGCAGCGTTGCGATCTGGAATGGACGCAGCGCCAGGCGGCATCCCCGATCCTCGGTCGGCAGGGCCTCGATGCGGTCTTCCAGGGTGTTGCTCATCCAAACTGACGCAATGTCGACGCCGAATTCGAGCGCCGCGGGGGTGCGAATGCCTGCGCTCTCGTAGAGCCGCACCACCCAGCCGTCTCCATCCTCAGCGGGCTTGATCGTATCGACGATCACGTTGGCCGGGGACGCGGTCAGGAGCGATCGTCGCAAGGGCGCGCGTGGTTTTCCCTTCGTCCACAGCACCGGACGCTCGAACCGCAAGGCGCGCCCGACCGTGTCCGCGCTGCGCCAGTCGCCGTGGTGGGGATAGATCGCATAGCGCATCCGGTGCCGCCCGATATCGGCCTGGGGATCAGGCAATTCGGAGCCGCGCAACAGCGTCAGCGCGAGCTGGTTGCCGAACGCCGAATAGCCGTGACGGCAGTCGCTGAACAGCGACACGCCGAAATCCGGCTCGGCGAGATCGGCCCAGCGATGCCCGGGCACCTCGTACTTGGCCGCATCGGCATCCGTGTTGGCATGGGTCGGACGCTCGGTTGCGCCGAACATGGTTTCATAGGTTGCGTTCGATGCACGGCAGGCGATGGGGAACATGACCTTCAGCGCCGTCTTGCGCTCCTGCCAATCGACCGTGGTTTCGAATTCGAGATGATCTGCGCCGGCATCGAGGCGGATCACCTGCGCGAGCCGGCTCGTGCGTCCGAGCCCGCGCTCGAAACGGACTTCGCCGCGCAGTCCGCCATCCGACAACACGGCGCAGCTTACCTCCCCTGTCACCTCGCGCGCGGTCTCGAGCGCGAACGGATCGATATCCCATGCCTCGAAATCGAGCGGCCGGTCATCGAGCAGCAGCAGCCGGGCGGCCGGTAATGCGAAGGTCTCGCGGCCGGTCGCAACATGCAGCAGCGACCGAACGAGCCCGCTGCGATCAATGCGCGCTTCGAGCCGCGCGTTCGACAGCACGAATCCGTCCGGATCGGCGGCGACCACCACACGATCGCCGGTCGTCGTCGTTTCGCCCGCCGCAAACGGCGCGGCGACGATGTGACGAAGCTCGCCGTCGGGGTCGGACGCGACCTCGGCGCGCGCGCAGCCCAGCGTGTTGACGGGTGTCCAATTGCCGTCTTCGGGATCGCACAGTGTCGCCAGCACGGCTTGCGTGCGACGCCCGGCCTCCTCCGCCACGCCGGCGAGTTCGACCTCCGCACGTTCATAGACCTCGCGGATGCTGCTGCCGGGAATGATGTCGTGGAACTGGTTGACCAGCAGCGTGCGCCACAGCACTTCGATCTCCTGTGCGGATGGTGCCGGTTGCCGGCAGACAGCCGCGACAGTGGTCACGAATTCGAGTGCCTGGAGGCCGGCCTCGCAAGCGCGGTTGAGACGCTTGGTCTCGGCCTGCGTGGTGTAGGTGCCGCGATGATATTCGAGATAGAGCTCGCCTTCGATCGTTGCCAGATCCGGCGCTGATATCGCCAGGCGGTCGAAGAACTCGTCGACGGAGCGAATCTGGATCCGCGGTAGCCCCTGCAAGTCCCTTGCGCGCTGCAACGTCTCGAGCATCGTCTCGTCGGCACCGCCGCCCCCGTCGCCATAGCCGAACAGATAGAGTGCGTCGGACGAACGGTCGGCGTCCTTGTAATTGGCGGCGTGATAGCGGAGCTCCGCGACCTGCGCCGATCCGTTGTAGGTGTCCGCCGGGGGGAAATGCGCGAGCACCGTGCTGCCGTCCAGTCCGCGCCAATGGAAGCTGTGATGCGGCGGTGAGGTGAACTTGTTCCACGACAGCTTCTGGGTCAGGAAGCGCGACATCCCCGCCGACTGCATCAGCTGCGGCAGCTGGGCGTCGTAGCCGAACACGTCGGGATTCCAGAACACGCTGGAGCGCGCCCCGAACGTTTGCTCGAAATAGCGCTGACCATAGAGGAACTGCCGGCAGATCGACTCGCCCCACGGCAGATTGCAGTCCGGCTCGATCCAGCTGCCGCCGACCGGAATCCATTGGCCGGCGGCGGCCTTGGCGCGAATTCGGGCGAACAGGTCAGGGTCATTCTGCTCGATGACGGCATACTGATAGGCCTGCGAGCAGGCGAACTTGAAATCGGGATAGCGCTCCATCAGCGCCACCGCCGTGGAGAAGCTGCGTTGCGCCTTGCGCCGGGTTTCCGCCAGCGGCCACAGCCATGCCGTGTCGAGATGGGCGTGGCCGATCGCCGACATCTCGTGGGTGATGCTGCCATTTCGTGCCGCGAGCAGGCCATCGAGGATCGCCCGCGCCGCCGGCCATGTCGCGCGGTCGTCGGGATCGGTGATGTTGCAGATGCGGTTGAGATCGTGCAGCAGGCGCCCCGCCCAGGTCCGATCCAGCGCCGGCTGCGCCGTCTCTCCGACAGCTCCGTATGACCTCGACTTTGTCGTGGGATCGCGGTCAGCCTCGAGCTGGCGCAGCACCTCGTAGTCGAAATAGAATGCCGTGGCCTCGGGATCGAAGCAGCGCAGCTCGCAGGCGACCAGCGCGTAGGCCTGCGGATCGCTCCAGAACGCACCGAACAGGCCGTTGCAGGCCACCTCCACATGGAAGCTGATCGTCTCCCCTCCGCTCGCCGACTGAACGAGCGGCGCGATGTGGCGGCCGGGATTGAGACCCTGCGAGGAACGTCCGTTGAGCCAAAGCAGCGCTTCCGAGCGGCTGTCCCAATACAGATCCACGCGCGAGCCGGCCCAGTCCTGCGGCACCTCGGCCACGACCCGCACCCAATAAGTCGCCCAAAGCGGTCCCAGCGTCTCGCCCAATGGGACCGGCCGATAATCGAGCTTGAGCGCGTCCTCGAGGCTGATCCGCTCGGTGGGACCGGCAAGCGCGAGCGAGGTGACCGGCACTCGGCCGGCATGAAGCTTCTGTTGCAGCCGCTCCGCAAAGCCTGCCAACCGGCGCCGCGTGTATTGCGGGTAGCGGCCGCGAATCCGGGCTATCGCGGGATCGCCGCCATCGCGGTCCCTGTCATGCATCGGATTCTTCAGCCATTTGACGAATGATCACGTAAGGGTTGATGATGATTGCGACGCGCTGTCCGAATTGGATCGCCTAACCTACTCCCTACACTCTTCCCAAATTTTATCCATCCGGCCAGCAAAAAGCGCGCCCGGCAGCAACCGGACGCGCTCTTCTCTTGCAGGGGACGCGACGCGTTAGTCGGTCGAATACTTGAATTCCGGCATCGCCTTCAGCTCGTCCTTGCTCGCATTGAACACGGCGTGGTCCGGATACCAGGGATTCGGCTTCGACGTCGCCGCCGCAGGCGCGGCGCCCGTGGTGGTCGTCTTGCTGGTGCTGCCAGCGCCGGTGTTCGAGGCGCCGGTATAGGCGATCGGCTCGCTCACGAACTTCACCTTGTCGATCGGGACGGCGACCAGATGCTCGCCCACGCCGAGGAAGCCGCCGACGCCGATCACGGCGATCTTGATGGCGCCGCTCTTGTCCATCAGCAGATCATTGATCGTGCCGATGTTCTCGTTGGCTTCGTTGTACACGCTGAGGCCGACGACCTTCGACGCGCGCCAGTTGCCCTTGAACGAATCCGGCGACGTGGCTGATGTGGCTGACGTCGACGCCGCAGGAGACATCTTGTCGCCCTTATCGGTTGGCGTCTGCGCAACGGCGACGGTTGCAAGCAGCGCGGTGCCGGCGAGGCCGGCGATGATGGATTTGACCAACATTGATGGCTCTCCTCTCGCAAAATCGATGCTGGGAAAACCCGTCATCTTCGCAACCGTTCCTAACGGGCCTGCGCTCAAAAGCCGCTTGGATGGCCGAGGAACAGGGTGAGGACCTTCAGCGCATGGAACGCTGCGCCGCTTGACGAGAGCGATCGTGATCTCACAAGTGAGCTTGCGGTTGAGCCTCACGACTGCGCCGGACGCGCAGTCCATGATGTGACGATGTTTGGCTCACTAAGTCGTCCCGGCGAACCGCGCTGCACAAGCCGCGCGCTCGCCCCGGCGACCGCATCATCGATCGACGAGCGTCGTCATGCGCGCATGTTGGCGCGCGCTCAGAAGCCGCCCCAATAGGGCGGCACGCCGTAGAAGCGATGCAGCTCGACTTCCTGCGAGCGATCGCCCCAATCGAAATCCTTGTCGGCACGGAACGACGGCGCGCGCTTCAGCTCCTCGTCCTCGATGTCGAGCTCATAGGCCTCGAACTTCGGGTTGTAGTGCAGCCGGCCCCAGGGCAGCGGGATCAAATTGGTTCCAATGCCCAGGAAGCCACCGAAGCTCAACACCGCGTACGATACCTTGCCCGAGATCTTGTCGATCATCAGCCGCTCGATATGGCCGATCATGTCGCCATTGGCCCGGCGCACCGCCGTCCCCTCGACCCGGTCGCTTGCAATGAGCTGATGCGGCCTGGTCCCGACCTCGACAGCCATCTCACCCTCCTTGACCTGAAAGGGAAATAACGCGTCGCCGGGGTAACGGGTTCCGCCCCCGGATGCGACAGCCGCCCTGCCCTTTCTCCGGCTGCCATGGCGGCCAGGGCGCTGTCCCGGGAGGGTTCTGCCCGCATTCCGGGGCATCAGGATTGATGAAAGAACGATAACTTTTCTCCCTGCCGCCGACCTGTTAACCCGGATAGCCGGGCAAGATTTCAGACACACACTGAAACAAAATTCCTGAGCCGCTTTCCCCGAATCACGGACAAAAAGATCGGTATGACCCAGGCTGCGCCCAATATCCTTGTCGTCGAGGACGACCGCGAGACGCGGTCCCTTATCGCAAAATATCTCCGTACCAATTCTTGTCATGTCACGACCGCCTCCGACGGCCGCGAGATGGCCAAGGCGATGACCGACCACCGCGTGGATCTGTTGGTTCTCGACGTCATGCTGCCCGGCGAAGACGGCCTCAGCCTGTGCCGCAAGGTGCGCGCGGAATCGCAGACGCCGATCATCATGCTGACCGCGCGCGGCGAGGACGTCGATCGCATCGTCGGCCTCGAGATGGGCGCGGACGACTATCTTCCGAAGCCGTTCAACCCGCGCGAGCTGCTCGCGCGGATCAACGCGGTGCTGCGCCGCCAGGCCGCGGCGCACAACGCCAGCGCGATCGAGGGCGCGACCACGCTGACCTTCCTCGGCTGGCGTATCGACATCCGCCTGCGCGAACTGCGCAATCCCGAGGGCGCGCGCGTTGCGGTGACCAGCGCCGAGTTCGATCTGCTCAGGACGTTCTGCGAGCGGCCGGGCCGCGTGCTGTCGCGCGACAGCCTGCTCGACCTCACGCAGGGCCGCAACGCCGGCTCGTTCGAGCGCTCCATCGACGTGCTGGTCAGCCGCATCCGCCGCAAGATCGAGCCCAATCCGGCCGACCCCACCCTCATCAAGACGGTGCGCTCCGGCGGCTATCTGTTCACGCCGAGGGTGGAGGCGGTTGCCGCCACGAACAACTGACCATGAAGCTGCTGCGCGTGCTGAGTCTGCGGGGGATCGGCGCCCAGATGGCGGCGCTGGTCGTCGTTTCGATCGTCGCGCTGCATTTGATCATCACCGCCACCTTCCTGATCCATCGCCCTGATCGGGTGGAGCCTTCGGACCGCTGGCACACCCAGCTCGCCGCCGCCGCGCAACTGCTCGGGCATGCCCCGGCGTCGGAGCGGCCGCGGCTCGTGGCCGACGTCGCCCGTGCCTTCCCACAACTTGCGATCAGCGACCTGCCGGCCGATGCCGGCGCGCTCACCGAAACCGACACGCCGAGCCTGCACGCGCTGCGCCGGCTCGGCGCCGGCTATCGCATCTTCCTGCTGCCGCGCGAGGCTGGCGGCACGCCGCATGACGGCGACATTCGCCGCGTCGCGATCCGCCTGCCCGACGGCGCCATGTTCGCCGCCAACCTGACGCCGGATCAGCACATGCGGCCGTTCTGGGGTGGACCGTGGATGATGACGGTGCTGTTCGCCGTCATCAGCGTCACCCTGCTCGGCCTGTGGGCGGCATGGGCGCTGACCGCGCCGCTGTCGTCCTTCGTCAAGGCCGCCGAGACCTTCAGCCTGAACGGCGCCGCCGCGCCGCTGCCCGAGCGCGGTCCGGAGGAGATCCGTTCGCTGGCCCGGGCGCTGAACCGGATGCGCGAGCGCATCACCGCATTGATCGACGATCGCACCAAGATGCTGGCCGCGATCAGCCACGATCTGCGCACGCCGATCACGCGGCTGCGCCTGCGTGCCGAGTTCATCGAGGACGAGGGCAACCGCAGGCGCATGCTGATCGATCTCGACCAGATGCGCTCGATGCTGGAATCGGTGCTGTCGCTGCTGCGCAACGATCGCAAGATCGAGGCCTTGACGCTGGTCGACATCGCCAGCACGCTCCAGCTCATCGCCGACCAGTTCGGCGACATGGGTCACAAGGTCAGCTACGCGGGCCCGCAGCACGCGATGGCGACCGCGCGACCGGCCGACCTGCATCGCTGCATCACCAATCTGGTGGAGAATGCCGTGCGGTTCGGCGGCGAAGTTGCCGTGCGCCTCGACGTCAGGCCCGACCGCCTCGTCATCGACGTCGAGGACGACGGCCCCGGCATTTCGGATGCGCGCAAGCTGGAGATGCTGGAGCCGTTCGTGCGCGGCGACGACGCGCGCACCATGGACGAGGCCGAAGGCTTCGGCCTTGGTCTGTCGATCGCCAACGCCATCGTGCTCGCGCATGCCGGCACGCTGTCGCTGCACGATCGCAAGCCGCACGGGCTCGTGGTCCGGATCGAATTGCCGGCGCGGCAACAGCAATTGCAGCGGCAGAAATCCGCGGCCTGATCAGCCGAAGCTGATGCGATGAGGAGACGTCAGGCGGCGAGCGGCGTAATGAGCTCCGCTTCCTCGTAGATCGCGATGGCCTCGAAGCGGTAATTGCAGGCGCGGCAATTCCACAAGAACGAGGAGCGGCCTTCGCTGTGCTCCACCCAATCAGGGCGGGCGATCGGCTTGCCGCATTGCGCGCAGGGATTTTCGCGAGGCATATAGCCGGTGTCCTGACGGACCATGGCGCATCTCCCGAATGTTGTTTTTTGCGTGCTTGCAATGGACAGAGCTGCTGACTGAACGCTCGCACGCTCTGTCGTGGATGAAGCTTAGACCTTCATTGAATCGTTTGCACGACAAACTGCTGTGGACAGCGTGCGGCAAAATTAGTCAGAAAAATTAGAAGGAAATGGCAGGCCAAGACAATTTTGGCTGAAACGGTTGAAGGAAGCATCCGTCTTGCAATCGCGTCGTCCTTTCACCCCATGACCTCACCCCATGACCGGAAAATCACGGATGCATAACGTTCGCTGATGCGAAGGTTTTGCCACATTCCTGCCCGCTCGCCGTACCAATGAGACCGCAGAACCGACGCGCATCTGAAAGCCCGAGCGATTGAGATGAAGACCGTACAAGCCCTTGGCTGCCTTGCCGCGATCGCGCTGCTGGCGTCCTGCGCGAGCGCGCAGGCGCAATCGCGCGCGCAATATGAGGCGATGGTGGCGGCCGAGGCCCAGGCCAACGGCGTGCCGGAAGCGCTGGTGCACCGCGTGATCATGCGCGAGAGCCGTTACCAGCCGCACCTCGTCGGCCGTGGCGGCACCATCGGGCTGATGCAGATCAAGCTCGCGACCGCCCGCGGGGTCGGCTACACCGGCGATGCCGCCGGCCTGCGCGATCCCAACACCAATCTCACCTATGCGGTCAAATACCTCGCCGGCGCCTATCGCGCCGCCAATGGCGATCATGCCCGAGCTGTGCGTTATTTCGCGGGTGGCTATTACTACGCTGCAAAGCGCCAGCGCCGCGATCACCTGAAGGAAGCGAAGCATGGCGGCGCGGGTGCACCGCCGAAGGAATTCGCCAAGTCGGAGCACAAGTCGGAGCAAATGACGGCCGATACCGCCGAGCCGAAGCCGGAACAGGCCGAAAAATAGCACCGATCGCGTCCGCGCAGCCCCACGGCGCGTGCCGGCCATCCTCGACGCCGCCTGTCAACGCGTCTGGCATACAAGTTGACACACGAGCCCATCCGCCTACATTAGCACCGTTCCGAGGGGTGCTCCGAGGAGGAGCTGAGATACCGCAAGCTTGGACTAGCCAGTAGGCGAATAGTCCGGGACCGCGGTGACCCTTTGAACCTGATCCGGGTCATGCCGGCGAAGGGACAGGGATGTTGCAGACGTCAAGACCGCGGGGGGATTCCCCCGTCTCCATCATCGGCGCAGGCATAGCCGGCGCCTGGCATGCACTCTTGCTCGCAGAGGCCGGACGTGCCGTCACCCTGCATGAGCGCAGTGACGCCGCGATGACGGAATCCACAAGCCACTGGGCCGGCGGGATGCTGGCGCCGTGGTGCGAGGCGGAGGCCTCCGAGCCGGCAATCTCCCGGCTCGGCATCCGCTCGCTCGCGCTGTGGCGGCAGCATGTTCCGGAAACCCCGTTCAACGGCTCGCTGGTGGTGGCGCATCCGCGCGACCGCACCGATTTCGAGCGCTTTGCCCGCCTCACCACCGGCCATCGCCGGATCGACGCCGAGGGCGTTCGCGCGCTCGAGCCTTCGCTGGAGGGACGCTTCCGCGACGCGCTGTTCTTCCCGGCCGAGGGCCATGTCGAGCCGCGCCGCGTGCTGCCGAAGCTGCATGCCGCGATCGCCAAGGCCGGCGGCGCCATCAAGTTCGGCAGCGACGCCGAGGCAGCCGATCTCGACGGCGTCGTGATCGACTGCCGCGGCCTTGCCGCGCGCGACCGCGAGCCGAGCTTCGCGGCGTCAAGGGCGAGATGATCCTGATCGAGACCAGTGAGGTGCAGCTGGCGCGTCCGGTGCGGCTGATCCATCCGCGCTGGCCGCTCTACGTGATCCCGCGCGAGGCCGGCCTGTTCATGCTGGGCGCGACCTCGATCGAGGCCGAAGACACCGGCGTCAGCGTGCGCTCGGCGCTGGAGCTCCTGGGTGCGGCCTATACGGTGCATCCGGCGTTCGGCGAGGCCCGCATCCTCGAATTCGGCTCGGGGCTTCGTCCCGCCTACCCCGACAACCTGCCGAAAATCAGGATCGAGCAGGAACGCATCACGGTCAACGGGCTCTACCGCCACGGCTTCCTGATCGCGCCGGCGCTTGCCGA
The DNA here is from genome assembly GCF_032918025.1 of Bradyrhizobium sp. BEA-2-5. Taxonomy (NCBI): domain Bacteria; kingdom Pseudomonadati; phylum Pseudomonadota; class Alphaproteobacteria; order Hyphomicrobiales; family Nitrobacteraceae; genus Bradyrhizobium; species Bradyrhizobium sp. BEA-2-5. The sequence goes on from NZ_CP136629.1 coordinate 6,128,134, forward strand.
GCTGACGCTGGCCTATGTCCAGCGCGGCCAGATCGACAATGAGGTGATGCAATGCGGGTGATCGTCAACGGCGAGCAGCGCGAGGTGAATTCCGCCAGCGTCGATGCGCTGCTCAACGAGCTCGACTACGAAGGCACCCATTTCGCCATCGCGCTGAACTACGACGTCGTGCCGAAAAGCCGCTGGGCCAAGACCGCCCTGAAGGCCGGCGACGAGATCGAGATCATCACGCCGCGGCAGGGAGGGTGATGATGGCTAGCGCACACACTCTCCCCGCGTCGTCCCGGCGAAAGCCGGGACCCATAACCACGACCGGTTATTGGCGGAACGAACGACGCCTCGCGTACCCCATTGCGAGGCCGCGGCGTATGGGTCCCGGCCTTCGCCGGGACGACGGCACGGTTTGAGGAGACACCACGGACCATGGTGACCTTCTACGGCAAGACCTTCGCCTCCCGTCTCCTGATCGGCAGCGCGCTTTATCCCTCGCCCGCGATCATGCAAGGCGCGATCCGCGCCTCCGGCGCCAACATCGTCACGGTGTCGCTGCGGCGTGAATCCGCCGGCGGCAAGACCGGGGACGCGTTCTGGAAGCTGATCCGCGAGCTCGACGTCACCGTGCTGCCGAACACGGCGGGATGCCGCACGGTGCGCGAGGCGGTGACCACCGCCAAGCTCGCGCGCGAGCTGTTCGGCACCAACTGGATCAAGCTCGAAGTCATCGCCGACAACGACACGCTGCAGCCCGATGTCGTCGGCCTGGTCGAAGCTGCCAGCATCCTGGTCAAGGACGGCTTCGAAGTGTTCCCCTATTGCACCGAGGATCTCTCGGTCGCGAGCCGCCTGGTCGATGCCGGCTGCAAGGTGGTGATGCCGTGGGCCGCGCCGATCGGCAGCGCCAAGGGCATCACCAACCGCGACGCGCTGAAGCTCTTGCGCGACCGGCTGCCCGACATCACGCTGGTGGTCGATGCCGGCCTGGGCGCGCCCAGCCACGCGGCGCAGGCGCTCGAGCTCGGCTATGACGCCGTGCTGCTCAACACCGCCATCGCCAAGGCCGCCGATCCCGTCGCGATGGCCAACGCCTTCCGCCTCGGCTGCGATGCCGGCCGCACCGCTTATGAAGCCGGGCTGATGAACGCCCGCGACTTCGCCTCCCCCTCCACCCCTGTCGTTGGGACCCCGTTCTGGCATGCCGTATCCTGATCGATTCTATCCCGTCGTCGACAGCCTCAAATGGGTCGAGCGCCTGACCAAGCTCGGCGTCGGCACCATCCAGCTGCGCGCGAAGGAGCTCGACGATTCCCAGGCGCTGCAGATCGTCAGCGACGCGCTGGCGATCACCAAGGGAACGCAAGCCAAGCTGGTGGTGAACGACTATTGGCGCGTGGCGGTCGTTGCCGGCGCGGAATATCTGCATCTCGGCCAGGAGGATCTCGCTGACGCCGACCTCGCCGAGATCCGCAAAGCCAAGCTGAAGCTCGGCATCTCCACCCACGACGACGACGAGCTTGCGACCGCGCTCGAAGCCCAGCCCGACTACGTCGCGCTGGGTCCGATCTTCTTCACCACGCTCAAATCGATGCGCTTCGAGCCGCAGGGCATTCCAAAAATCACGGAATGGAAGAAGCGCATCGGCGACATCCCGCTAGTCGCCATCGGCGGCATCAAGTTCGAGCACGCCGCGGAGATCTTTGCCGCCGGCGCGGATTCGATCGCGGTGGTCAGCGACGTCACCCAGAACGCCGATCCCGACGCGCGGGTGCGGCAATGGCTCGGCCTCAGCGCGGAGGCCGCGTGATGCAGAAATTTCCACCGGCGTCATTCCGGGGCACGCGTAGCGTGAACCCGGAATCTCGCGCTACAATCTCGGGATTCCGCGGTCCTAACGGACCGTCCGGAATGACGACAAGATAAGGAGGATCCCTCATGAACATCCGCTCCAACCCCGACACCACCCGTCCCGCCGTCACCACCGGCCCCCTTCCCTCCTCGCGCAAGATCTTCGCGACGCCGGACGCTGCGCCCGACCTGCGCGTGCCCCTGCGCGAGATCATCCTCTCCGAGGGCGCGGGCGAGCCGAACCTGCCGGTCTACGACACCTCCGGCCCCTACACCGACCCGTCCGTGACCATCGACGTCAATGCCGGCCTGCCGCGCAACCGCAAGCAATGGGTGCTGGAGCGCGGCGGCGTCGAGGAATATGAGGGCCGCCAGATCAAGCCGGAGGACAATGGCAGTGTCGGCGCCGCGCACGCCGCCAAGGCGTTCACCGCGCACCACAGGCCGCTGCGCGGCCTCGACGGCCACAAGATCACCCAGCTCGAATTCGCCCGCGCCGGCATCATCACCAAGGAGATGATCTACGTCGCCGCGCGCGAGAACCTCGGCCGCAAGGCACAGCTCGAACGCGCCGAAGCCGCGCTCGCCGACGGCGAGAGCTTCGGCGCTTCCGTGCCCGCCTTCATCACGCCGGAGTTCGTCCGCGACGAGATCGCGCGCGGCCGCGCCATCATCCCCTGCAACATCAACCACAGCGAGCTCGAGCCGATGATCATCGGCCGCAACTTCCTGACCAAGATCAACGCCAATATCGGCAACTCGGCGGTGACCTCGTCGGTCGAGGAAGAGGTCGAGAAGATGGTGTGGGCGATCCGCTGGGGCGCCGACACCGTGATGGACCTCTCCACGGGCCGCAACATCCACACCACCCGCGAATGGATTTTGCGCAACGCGCCGGTGCCGATCGGCACCGTGCCGATCTACCAGGCGCTGGAGAAGTGCAACGGCGATCCCGTCAAGCTGACCTGGGAGCTCTACAAGGACACCTTGATCGAGCAGTGCGAGCAGGGCGTCGACTATTTCACCATCCACGCCGGCGTGCGCCTGCAATACATCCACCTCACCGCCAGCCGCGTCACCGGTATCGTCAGCCGCGGCGGCTCGATCATGGCGAAGTGGTGCCTGGCGCATCACAAGGAGAGCTTCCTCTACACCCATTTCGACGAGATCTGCGATCTCATGCGCAAGTATGACGTCTCGTTCTCGCTCGGCGACGGCCTGCGCCCCGGCTCGATCGCCGACGCCAACGACCGCGCCCAGTTTGCCGAGCTCGAAACGCTCGGCGAGCTGACAAAAATCGCGTGGGACAAGGGCTGCCAGGTCATGATCGAAGGCCCCGGCCACGTGCCGATGCACAAGATCAAGATCAACATGGACAAGCAGCTCAAGGAATGCGGCGAGGCGCCGTTCTACACGCTGGGGCCGCTGACCACCGACATCGCGCCGGGCTATGACCACATCACCTCAGGCATCGGCGCCGCCATGATCGGCTGGTTCGGCTGCGCCATGCTCTGCTACGTCACGCCGAAGGAGCATCTCGGCCTGCCCGACCGCAACGACGTCAAGACCGGCGTCATCACCTACAAGATCGCCGCCCACGCCGCCGACCTCGCCAAGGGCCACCCCGCCGCGCAATTGCGCGACGACGCCCTCTCCCGCGCCCGGTTCGAATTCCGCTGGACCGACCAGTTCAACCTCGGCCTCGATCCGGAGACCGCCAAGAACTTCCACGACGAGACCCTGCCGAAGGAAGCCCACAAGGTCGCCCATTTCTGCTCGATGTGCGGCCCGAAATTCTGCTCGATGAAGATCACGCAGGACGTGCGCGATTACGCGGCGACGCTGAACGACAAGGAGCAACAGGGATTTGGAGCCGAAGGCGCTCAAATCCCGTCTTCAGAAATCGAAAAAGGCATGGCGCAGATGAGCGCCAAGTTCAAGGAGATGGGTGAGAACGTGTATCTCGACGCAGACAAGGTGAAGGAGAGCAACAGGGTGTTTTAACCCTCGCGCTCGTCATGCCCGGGCAAAACCTGGGCATCCATCGAAAACGAAAGGCCGGGTGAAAGCCCGGCCTTTTTGCTTCTAAAACATGATCCGGAAAAGTGCGAAGCGGTTTTCCGAAAAGATCATGCTCAAACAAAGAGCTAAGGCGCGATGACGATTCAACCTAATCTCATCGCGCCTTAGCGTTCACTAAATCCGTCGCGCGTCCGGATGGCCGCGGTCACGACCGGCCCAAAGCCACCAAGAGCGCCCCAGAACAATTGACCTGGATCAACGAAAGGCCCTTCATCTCACCGCATGCTGCGATGCTCAAAAAACGGTGAAAGCCGCGCAGGGCATGTTATCATGGCTCCCCTCAAATAGACGATTGAGCGACTTTCCACATTCGTTTTGCAGAGGTCCTGCAGCTTAATGACCATTTGATTGGAGAGTTTCATGAGAACCTTCAACGCCGTGCTATTCGTATTTCTCGTTGCGCAGGCGGCCTCGACACAGGCTGCGGATTTGAGCGGAGCCTGGACGATCGACGCCTCGGCTTGCAACCAGGTCTTCACCAAGGAGAACAACAAGCTCGCGTTCAGGAAAGATGCCGATCTCAACGCGGGCGGCCTGATCGTTCAGGGCAAGCAAATCACCGGCACGTTTCAGAAATGCACCGTCAAATCGCTGCATGATGACGGGCAGAATATCCGCGTGATTGCGGCGTGCTCGGACGGCGTCGCGATTTCGGACGTGTCATTCGACATAACACTCTCCGGCGAGAACAAGATCATACTCAGCTCCAAGGCACCGGTGCCCATTGAGACGCCGTATGTTCGCTGCTCGATGTGAGGTCGGCGGCGACAGCCGGAGAGCAACGCGGATGATCGGCTAGCGAAGGTCCTACGCTGCGCTTTGCGCGGACCCGTTGGCTAACCTACCCTATGACGCCGTCGCGCCAACGGTCGCTTGCACGCCGACCCGCGGCGCCGCGCCAAACTCGATCTCCTGATACCCCTTCTCCGCCACGCCGTTGATGATCCCCAAGAACTTCGGCGTGCCGCCGTTGTAGACGAAGTAGCGCACGGTGCCCTCCTCGTGGCCGGCGACGTTGGAGTTGTAGCCGGTGAACCAGCCCTTGGCTTTGCGCATCAGCATGATCTCGTACATCTTGACGACATGCGCGGTCCAGCGCTCTTGCGCTTCCAGCGTGGCGTCGGCGCGGGTCAGGCCGCGGTCCCACATGTATTGCAGCAGATTGGTGCACCAGTTGACGCCGTTCTCGATGCCGCGCGGAAAGTTCGTCGACGCCGAGGCGCTTTGCGGCCCGGTCGGCATCAACAGGTTCGGGAAGCCGTGCACGAGCATGCCGAGGAAGGTCGACGGCGCGTGCTTCCACTTGTCGGCGAGGCGCTCGCCGCCGATGCCCCTGATGTCGATCAGGTCATAGGCGCCGGTGATGGCGTCGAAGCCGGTGGCGTAGACGATGATGTCGAAGTCGAAGTCGCGCGCCGTCGTGCGGAGGCCATTTTCGGTGACGCGAACCAGCGGCGTCTCGGAGAGGTCGACGAGCTGCACATTGTCGCGATTGTACGCCTCGAAATATTGCGTCTCCAGCGGCAGGCGCTGCACCCCGAAGCCGTGATCCCGCGGGATCAGCTTTTCGGCGACATCAGGATCGTTCACGCGCCGGCGGATGCGGCCCGCGATGTATTCCGAGAGCTCCGCATTGGCGGCTTCATCCATGAAGATCTCGCGGAAGTTCGCGAGCCAGATGCCGAAGCCGGGCTCGTCATAGAGCTTGTCCCACAGCGCGAGGCGCTCCTCGCGGCTCACCTCGTAGAAGCCGCGCTTGTCGGGGCCGTGGACAAAGCTGCCCGGCGTCAGCGCGCAGGCAGCAAAAATCTCATCATAGCGGGCGCGGATGTCGGCCATCTCCTCGTTGGAGATCGCGGAGTTGTTGAGCGGGGCGCTCCAGTTCGGCCGGCGTTGAAATACGGTGAGCTCGCCGACCTTGTCGGCGATCTCGCCGATCAGCTGGATGCCGGTGGCACCGGTGCCGATCACCGCGACCTTCTTGCCGGCGAGATCGACCGGCTCGTGCGGCCAGTAATAGGTGTGGAACGAGCGGCCCTTGAAGTCCTCGATGCCCGGCACGCGCGGCATGGTCGGTGCGGACAAGAGCCCGATCGCGAGCACCACGAAGCGGCAGGTCAGTTCGCGGCCGTCACTGATTCTCAATTGCCAGAGATCGCGCGTCTCGTCGAACTGCATGACATCGACCTTGCAATTGAACTGCATGTGCCTGCGCAGGTCGAACTTGTCGGCGACGTAGTTGAGGTAACGCAGATTCTCGGGCTGGCCGGAGAAGCGCTCCTTCCAGTGCCACTCGTCGAGCAGCTCGCGCGAGAACGAGAAGCCGTAGGTGTAGCTCTCGGAATCGAAGCGGCAGCCCGGATAGCGGTTCCAGTACCAGGTGCCCCCGAGATCGGGCGCGGCTTCCAGCACGGTGGCATCGATGCCGAGATCGGCCAGCCGCTTGATCTGGTAGATGCCGGCGACGCCGGCGCCGACCACGATCACCTCGTAATGGGTTTTCGCCTCTCCCGTCATGTCCGCTCCAAAATTCTTCTTGATCTGTTGGGCTGGATTACAGACCCTTTTGCCCGGTCAGGCAACCGCGCCGCGGCGCGCGCGACTTGCGTTGAGGCGCTGCGTGCACCACATCGATCGTTGCGACTGAAGCGTAGCCGGATGAGCGTAGCGAGATCCGGGTTCATCCGTCCCGCATATCACTACGCTCATGCGGGCTACCTACCGCATCGTACGTTGGACCGACATGACCGACAATCTCACCGGCGTCTGGGACGGCAGCTATGTTCAGCCGAGCGGCATGGTCACGTTCCTGGCGACGCTGATCGACGCCGGCGGCGCGCTCGGCGGCAGCGTGACCGAACCGTGCGTGATGCCGGGCTGTCCGATCAGCACGCACAATGCCTCGCTCGCGGGTCACCGCTCCGGCAGCGCGGTGTCGTTCGTCAAACGCTACGAGCCGCCGGGCTACGGCTACAACACCGTGCACTATGAAGGCGCGGTCAATGCCGACGCGACCGAGATCGACGGCCGCTGGAGCATTCGCGGCACGGCGTTCTCGGGAAATTTTCTGATGGTGCGTTCGACTGGGCCGGCGCAGGCGGTGACGGCCGAAGACCAGATCCAGGAGCCGGTGCGGTAGCGCGTATTGGGACGCCATATGCGCCAGCCTGGCGGGCGAGGGATGCTCATACGATTTCGGAATATTGGAAATGTATCCCTGATTTGCCCGACGTGTCAAGGTACCGTATCGGACGGCGGCAGCCGCCAGCTCCTTTGCATGGGGTTGTTTTCGCTATTTTGGTCCTGCGCATCTGCGACGAACAGCCCGACGCTGGTTTCCACATCGTCATGGCCGGTGACGAGAACGGCGGAAATGGTAACGGTCGGGTCCGTCACGCCGGCGGCTCTTTCGCCGTAGCCCGATCAACGGTAACCAAGCGACTTCCGCCATCTCTCAAATGCCCGACAGCGACAGCCACCGCCTCCCCGACCAGCTCCGCGCCGATCTGCGGCTGGTGTTCGTCGGCACCGCGGCCAGCACGCGGTCAGCCGCCGTCGGGCACTACTACGCCCATCCCGGCAACCGCTTCTGGCGCGCGATCCATGAGGCCGGGATCACGCCGCGGCGCTATCAGCCGGGCGAGTTCGCATCGCTGATCGCGCTCGGGATCGGCTTCACCGATCTCTGCAAGACCGGCGCCGGAATGGATCACCAGATCAACAGGCAGTCGTTCGACGTCGTCGGCTTCCGGACGAAGATCGAGACGTTTCGGCCGAAGATCGTCGCCTTCACCAGCAGGAAGGCGGCGAGCCTGTTCTACAACAGGCCGACCAGCGCGCTCGTGCTCGGTCGGCAGCCGCGCATGAGCGGTTTTCCGGAGGTGTTCGTGCTGCCCTCGCCGTCAGGCGCGGCGTCCGGGCATTGGAGTTTGCAGCCGTGGCGTGAGCTCGCCGAGTGGATCACGGAATCGTAGGATCGTAGGATGGGTTTCGCTTCGCTCTACCCGTCCTACGAGATCGCTACGAGATCGAACGCTTATTCCTTCAACGTGATCGCAAGCCCGCTGAGGTCGACATTGGCCATCAGGCCGACCTGCTTGCCGCTCAGTTCGAGCACCGCGCCGTTCTGGTTGGTCAACAGGATGCCGCGCACGCCGGCGCCGAGCGCAACGCCCATGCCGGCCGCGGCATAGACGCCGTTGATGTCCTGCGGACGGCGGATATTGCGCACCCGCCCCTGCAACGTGGTCTGCGAGCCGCCGAACACGAGGCCATAGTCCAGCCCGCCGGCCGTGAGCCCATAGGTCTGGCCGTGGAAGGTCATGACGCCCTTGCCGGCGGAGCCGCCGAACACCCAGCCGCCCTTGAAGATCACGAGCGTCACCGCGCCCTCGTCAGCCAGGGCGGCGGACGTTCCGGTGAGCATCGCCAGCGCGAGCAGCGCGGCGCGGGCGACGGATGGCAATTTCATGGGATTCTCCGGACGAAGTGAGAGCGAATCGCGGCAACCCAACCGACCGGCAGCATCGCTGAAATGCCGCGAAACATGCGGGATTGCGCTTGTTCCTGATGGTGCGGAGTCTATCATCGCCTCGGCAGCCGCGCGACCACTGGCGCATGCGCGCCGACCGCTTTGCCGGATCGCTGAGGAGTTTGCGCAACAGGGATCTGCATCGATGCACGATTTCACCCCACTTTCCGGCCTCGCCGGCGGCGCGCTGATCGGGCTTGCCGCCGCGCTCTTGATGCTGCTGACCGGGCGGATCGCCGGGGTCACCGGCATCGTCGGCGGCGCGCTGCAGGCCGATACCGCCGACCGCAGCGCCGACCGTTCCTGGCGCATCGCGTTCATCGCGGGGCTGATCGCAGCGCCCCTGATTGCGGCGCTGTTCGGCGCGCCGCTGCCGCGGCCGGCGATGAACGCGAGCCTTGTGGTGGTCGCGATCGCGGGCCTGCTGGTCGGATTCGGCACAAGGATGGGCAATGGCTGCACCTCGGGCCACGGCGTCTGCGGCTTCGCGCGGCTGTCCGGCCGCTCGATCATGGCAACATGCATCTTCATGCTGACGGCGATCGCGACGGTCGCAATCGTCAGGCACGGTATCGGAGGCTAAGCATGATCCGGAAAAGTGCGAAGCGGTTTTCCGAAAAGATCATGCTCAAACAAGGAGGGGTTTAGCGATGTCGGTGCTTGCCAGCTTTGTCTGCGGCCTGATCTTCGGCGCGGGCCTTCTGATCTCCGGCATGACCGATCCGCAGAAGGTGCTCGGCTTCCTCGATCTGTTCGGCGCGTGGGACGCAACGCTCGCCTTCGTGATGGCGGGCGCGGTTGCGGTCGCAGCAACCGGCTTTGCGATCGCGCGGCGGCGCGCCGCGCCCGCCTTCTCGGCGCGCTTCCTCTGGCCCGACCGCAGCGACATCGATGCGCCGCTGGTTGCCGGCGCCGTGCTGTTCGGCATCGGCTGGGGCCTCGTCGGCATCTGCCCCGGCCCCGCACTGGTCAATCTCGCCGGCCTCTCGCTGCCGGTCGTGGTCTTCGTCGCCGCGATGCTCGCAGGCATGATCGGCCAGAATCTCTTCGGCAGGAATCTTTGGCGCCGGCGTGCAGCGGCGCCGCGCGCCATCGAAGTTTCTCCCCTTCCATCTCGCGCAGACGGGTGACCCATGACCACAATCAAGCACTTCCCTCCTCCGCCCGGCGTCCAGGCGCCGCCACTCTCGTTCGGCGCCCGCGTCGGCGATTTGTTGTTCGTCTCGGGCATTCCCGGCTTCGATGCCAATGGCGCGCTGCCCGACGGTTTCGAGGCCCAGTTCGCCAACGTCGTGGTCAACATCAAGCGGGTGCTGGGCGAGGCCGGCGCCAGCGTGCGCGACCTCGTCAAGGTCAACGTGCTCCTGACCCGCGCCACCGACGTCGCCGCCATGAACGCGCTCTATGCCGGCGCCTTCGGCCCGCCGCCCTATCCTGCGCGCACGACCTGCGTGGTGCAGGCCCTGCCCGATCCGAAGATGCTGATCGAGATCGAGGGCGTGGCGCACGTGAAGGGGTGACAACTCTCTCCGTCATTCCCCGGTGTGCAATTGCGCACCTGAGGGTGCGCCGCTTGCGCGAACCTCGGAATGACGAGTGGAGAGAGTGGCGAAACGAAATGCAAAGCTCGGGCAGATCATGTTGCGAGAATGTCGAAGTATGATGCACTGCCCGTGCAACATATTCAGTGTCGTCCCGGCGAAGGCCGGGACCCATAGCCACAAATCTCAATTGGTTTGCGAAGCTGGAGCTGCAGCGCGCTTCAACAATGCAGACCTGTGGTTATGGGTCCCGGCTTTCGCCGGGACGACGACTTGGAGAGCTGCGCTTCAATTCCAGCCCTAGCTGCGCAGCTGTGCAGACATGTGCTAAAACAACAACCCCTGCCCGTCGTCCTCGCGCATAGTCGCCTTTCTCGGCGCGGCCTTCTTCGGTGCCGGCGCGTCCTCCGCGGCGATTTCCTCCGCGGTCATCGGCAACAGCAATTGCGCATCGTCGTTGGCGACGGCGTTGACGCGCATCGTCACCTGGTGCCAGGCGAACTCACCGACCTCGGGGCCCTTCAGCATCGGCATCACGTCGTCGACATCGTTCGGCAGGCAGTCGAGCCAGCGCGCGAATTGCTCGGGCCTGATCGTGACCGGCACGCGGTGATGCAGCTGCGCAAGATCGGGGCTCGCGGGCGCGGTGACGATCGCGACCGTGTCGAGCTCCTCGCCGTTCGGCCCGACCCAGGTTTCGAACACCGCGGCAAAGCCGAGCGGCTCGCCGTCGGCGCGGTGGATGAAGAACGGCTGCTTGCGGCCGCCGGCATCCTGCCATTCGTAATAGCCGTCGGCCGGGATCAGCGCGCGGCGCCGCTTGATCGCGTTCTTGAAGGCCGGCTTCTCGCGCACCGTCTCGGAGCGCGCGTTGATCAGGAGCGAGAAGGTCCTGGGGTCCTTGACCCACGACGGAATCAGGCCCCAGCGCATCAATTGAAAATGCCGGCCGCCATTCTGCAGCAGCACCACCGGGATCGGCTGGGTCGGCGCAACATTATACCGTGGCGGAAAATTCGGCTGCTCGATATAGCCGAACATCTCGCGCAAGGCCGCCGGCGGCGAGGTTATGACAAAGCGTCCGCACATTTGCCGTCCAGAGTGGTATCCGTTTATTCTGCCTTAACTTGGAACGTTAAAGACTGCGATCAATGACCTCAACGGCCGCCATAGCGGGCTCTTCCCTGCGACCGACGTACCCCGACGAGGCGCGGGCGGCGCTGTTGCGCGCCGCCAACATCAACCCGCGGACCGGGCTTGCCACCGACTATCTCAACCATTTCAATGAAGCCGTGATGCTGCTCGAAATGGTCCCGGACATGCCGGAATGCGCCGACGACTTCCTGACCTGGACGCCGCTGTCCTATGCCGAGCATTTCACGGCGTCGAATTTCAAGGCACGGGATTTGGCCATCGAGGCCTATGAGACCGCGGACGCCGCAATCCGGGCCGAATTCGACCAGCTCACCGACAGCATGACGAAGATCCTGACCGAGGTCGGGGCGGCGATGCGGCGATTGCAGCAGGACAAGAGCCGGGTCGCGCTCGCCGAGCAGGCGATCGTCTGGGTCAAGCCGCTGGTGATGCAGACCGCCGGCATCATCAACGGCGCCGCAGAGGCCGATGTCGACAGCATCATGGCGGGCGCCTGAGATATCGGGCATGATGGTCTTCACAACCGGCTGCCAATCACCTTGACCTCTCCCGAACCTCCGATCCGCCCGCAGCTCGCCGTGTCAGGCGTGATCTTCCGCGACGGCAAGGTGCTGTTGGTCCGACGCGCCCGTTCGCCTGCCAAGGGGTTCTATTCGCTTCCCGGCGGCCGGGTCGAATTCGGCGAATCGCTGCATCAGGCCCTGAGCCGCGAGGTTGACGAAGAGACCGGCCTTCGTATCGAGATCGTTGGCCTCGCCGGCTGGCGCGAGGTGCTGCCGGCCGGCCCCGGCACCGGGCACTACCTGATCATGACCTTCGCCGCGCGCTGGGCATCCCGCGAGCCCGTGCTGAACGACGAGCACGACGATTTCAAATGGCTGGCGCCGGAGGAAATCGGCGACCTCAAGGTCACCGGCGGCCTGCATGAGGTGATTGCGGCCGCCCGGCGGCTGGTTTGAGGCCCGTCCGGGGGCTTTGGGGGGCTCGGCCGCCTTGCCTCGGGCGCATTGAGGGGGCATACCACGGCCATTCCGGAACCCCCGATGATCAAAGCCTTTCTCGCCGTTGTGATCCTGATGTCGGCATGCCTTGCGACGCCCGCCCGGGCCCAGGACGCGGCGGCGCCGTTTGACGGCGAATTGCAGCGGCTGGCCGAGATCCTCGGCGGCCTGCACTATCTGCGCGGCATCTGCGGGTCCAACGAAGGCAACAAGTGGCGCAACGAGATGCAGGCGCTGATCGATGCCGAAACCCCCTCGGGCGAGCGCCGCACCCGCATGATCGCCGGATTCAACCGCGGCTATAACGGCTTTCAGCAGACCTACCGCAGCTGCACGCCGGCCGCGACGGTGGCGATCCGCCGCTACATCGAGGAAGGCTCGAAGATCTCGCGGGATCTGACCGCGCGCTATGCCAACTGACGGGGCGATCTTCTTCGACCTCGACGGCACCCTGACCGACCCGAAGCCCGGCATCACCGGCTCGATCCAGTACGCGCTGGAAAAGCTCGGCCGCCCGGTTCCCTCGCAGGAGGACCTGACCTGGTGCATCGGGCCGCCCTTGCGGGCGAGCTTTGCGATGCTGCTCGGCGGCGAGGCGCTCGCCGACCGCGCGGTCGCGCTCTACCGCGAAAGATTCGGCGATGTCGGGCTGTTCGAGAACGCCGTCTATCCCGATATCGCGGACGTTCTGGCCGAGCTGCGCAGGGCGCCGGGCCGGATGTTCGTGGCGACCTCGAAGCCGCACGTGTTCGCGACGCGGATCATCGCGCATTTCGGCCTCGGCGGCTATTTCGACCATGTGTTCGGCTCGGAGTTCGACGGAACCCGGGTCAACAAGGTCGACCTGCTCGCCTATGCGCTGGCGCAGACCGGGGCCGATCCGGACAAATCCCTGATGATCGGCGATCGCAGCCACGACGTGATCGGGGCGAATCGAAACGGCATCCGGGCGGTCGGCGTCACCTATGGCTACGGCACGCCGGAGGAGCTGACCGAGGCCGGCGCCAGCCATCTGTGCGCCACGCCGCGCGCGGTGCTGGACCATATCCACAGCTCATTCGGCTGATCGCGGCCCGGACATCCGGAATTCCCCTTTAAATGCCGGGGCCGCCATTAACCTTTTCGAAAGATGTGGGCTAGGCGGTACCCGCATGCGTGATACATCTCGGACGTCGCAGTGGTTCGCTCCTCGGACCGCGCGCAGTCAATTTGCAGAGTTTCATGCGCCATCCAGCGTCCTTCCCCCATCACCAAGACCCGCGACCCGACCACGAGCAGAAGCAAGCCGCGCTGGGCTATCTCAACGAGGCCTGGGCCGAGGCGCGCCATGACGGCGTCGACGGCGATTGCCTGGCGCAGGCGAGCCTGTTCGCGGCACTGGCCGAGCTGGTCGGCACCTATGGCGAGGACGCGGTGGCGAAGTTCGTCGAGGGCCTCGCCGCGCGCGTGCGCAACGGCGAGTTCTCGCTGGCATTGGCCAGACAGTAATCCGATAGCGTTTTCGAGCGAAGTGGGCCGCCGGTTCGCGTGAAGAAAACGCGTCAAACGCGAACCTACGGCTTCAGCGTCTCGAGGAACCGAACCGGTTCGCCGGTGGACGGTGTCGTGACTTCGCCCTGCCACATCACGCGGCGGCCGCGGATGAAGGTGCCGACGGGCCAGCCGGTGACGCGGACACCGTCATAGGGCGTCCAGCCGGCCTTGGACGCGACCCATTTGTTGGTGATGGTCTCGCTGCGCTTCAAATCGACGATGGTGAAGTCGGCATCGTAGCCGGCGGCGATTCGCCCCTTGCGCGCGATGTTGTAGAGGCGTGCGGGGCCGGCGCTGGTGAGGTCGACGAATCTCGCCAGCGACAGCCGGCCAGCGTTGACGTGATCGAGCATGATCGGCACCAGCGTCTGCACGCCGGTCATGCCGGAGGGCGAGGCCGGATAAGTCTTCGACTTCTCCTCGAGCGTATGCGGGGCGTGGTCGGAGCCGAGCACGTCGATGATGCCCTGCTCGATGCCGCGCCAGATGCCGGCGCGATGATCAGCCCCGCGCACCGGCGGGTTCATCTGCGCGAGCGTGCCCAGCCGCTCGTAGCATTCGGGCGCGACCAGCGTGAGGTGATGCGGCGTCGCTTCGCAGGAGGCAACATCCTTGTGGTCGCGCAGGAACTCAATCTCTTCCTTGGTCGAGATGTGCAGCACGTGAATGCGCTTGCCCGTCTCGTGCGCGAGCTTGACCAGTCGCTGCGTCGCCATCAGCGCCGCGGTCTCGTCGCGCCAGACCGGATGCGAACGCGCATCGCCCTCGATGCGCTGCGGTTTGCGCTCGTTAAGCCGATACTCGTCCTCGGCGTGGAAGGCCGCACGACGGCGGATCACCTGGAAGATGCGGCGCAGGCTTTCGTCGTCCTCCACCAGCAGCGCACCGGTCGAGGAGCCGATGAACACCTTGACGCCGGCGCAGCCGGGTGCGCGCTCCAGCACCGGCAGGTCCTGCACGTTCTCGCGGGTGCCGCCGATGAAGAAGGCGAAATCGCAATGCATGCGGTGATTGGCCCGCTTCACCTTGTCGGTGAATTCGGCCTCCGTCACCGTCAGCGGCGCCGTGTTCGGCATTTCGAACACCGCGGTGACGCCGCCCATCACGGCGCTGCGCGAGCCGGTCTCGAGGTCTTCCTTGTGCTCCAGCCCGGGCTCGCGGAAATGCACCTGCGTGTCCATCACGCCGGGCAGGATGTGCAGGCCCTTGCAGTCGATCACCTCGCCGGCCGAGGCCTGACTGAGCGAGCCGATCGCGGCGATGCGGCCGCCCGCGATACCGATATCGCGCACGCCCTCGCCGTCCTGATTGACCACGGTGCCGGATTTTAGAATGGTGTCAAAATGCTGATTCATCGGTCCTCGACGCCCGCTTTCGGCTGTCGCGCGGGCCTTGTTCGGCGCACTCTAGCGCCTTAGCTTGGCAGGGGATATCGCGGCCTGCGCGTTTCCCAAGGAACTTGGAAAAAGAGCCAATTTTGCGAATGAAAGCAGCGTTTCTTCCAGATCGGGGCGCGGTTAAGGTCTCTGGCGAGGACGCCCGCAACTTCCTCAACGGCCTCATCACCGCCGACATCGCCGAGTTGCGCGCGGGACAGGCCCGGTTTGGCGCGCTGCTGACGCCGCAGGGCAAGATCATCGTCGATTTCCTGATCACCGAGATACCCTCAGGCCATGGCGGCGGCTTCCTGATCGACGCGCCGCGCGCGCTCGCCAAGGGCCTTGCCGACAAGCTCGGCTTCTACAAGCTGCGCGCCAAGGTCGTGGTCGAGAACCTATCCGACAGCCTCGGTGTCCTGGCAGCCTGGGATGGCGAGCCGGCGGCGACGCCGGATCTCGCGTTCGCCGATCCGCGCAACCCAGCGCTCGGCTGGCGCATCCTGATCCCGGAAGATTTGAAGCAGAGGCTCACTGAGCTGATCGGTGCCGATCTCGTCGACTCCAGCGCCTACGAGGCGCACCGCATCGCGCTGGGCGTGCCCCGCGGCGGGCTCGATTTCATGTACAGCGATGCGTTCCCGCACGAGACCAACATGGATCGTCTCGCCGGCGTCGATTTCGACAAGGGCTGCTACGTCGGCCAGGAGGTCGTCTCGCGCATGCAGCATCGCGGCACCGCACGCACGCGCAGCGTGAAGATCGTCCTCGACGGCCCCGCGCCCGAAGCCGGCGCAACGATCCTCGCCGGCGACAAGCCGGTCGGGACCATCGGCTCGACCGCCGGCGGCAAGGGCATTGCCCTCGTGCGCATCGACCGCGTTGCCGAAGCGCTCGACGCGGGCCTGGCGCTGACCGCGGGCGGGCTGTCGCTTCACCTCGCCGAGCCGGACGCCGTCCGCATCACACCCACGCAGACCGTTGCATGACCCGTACCGCGCAACTGCATCCCGACGGCAAGACGCGCTGCCCGTGGCCGGGCGAGGACGCGTTCTACGTCGCCTATCACGACACCGAATGGGGCGTGCCGGAATATGACGACCGCGCACTGTACGAGAAGCTGATGCTCGACGGCTTCCAGGCCGGCCTGTCCTGGATCACGATCCTGCGCAAGCGCGACAATTTCCGCAAAGCCTTCGACGATTTCCAGCCGGAGAAGATCGCGCGCTACAACGCGAAGAAGGTCCATGCGCTGATGAACGATGCCGGTATCGTGCGCAACAAGGCCAAGATCGATGGCGCGATCCTGAGCGCGAAATCCTATCTCGACATCATGGAGAAAGGCCCGGGCTTCTCGAATTTCCTTTGGGACTTCGTCGACGGCAAGCCGAAGGTCAACCAGTTCAAGTCCACCGCGAGCGTGCCCGCCTCGACGCCGCTGTCGGTGCAGATCTCCAAGGAGCTGTCCTCGCGCGGCTTCAAATTCGTCGGCCCGACCATCGTCTATGCCTTCATGCAGGCGACCGGCATGGTCAACGATCATCTCGTGACCTGCTTCTGCCACGAGAGCTGCAGCGGCAAGCTCCGCACACCGCGACTCAAGAAGAAATGACGGCGCGCAAATCGACGGAGACAACCCGCGCCTGGCAGCGGATGTTGTCGGGACGCCGGCTCGACCTGCTCGACCCGTCGCCGCTCGATATCGAAATCGTCGACATCGCGCATGGACTGGCGCGGGTTGCGCGCTGGAACGGCCAGACCAGCGGGGCGCACATCTTCTCGGTGGCCCAGCACACGCTGCTGGTCGAGGCCGTGATGCGCCAGCAGATGCCGCGCGTCGACATCCGCCATCGTCTCGCGGCCCTGCTGCACGATGCGCCGGAATATGTGATCGGCGACATGATCTCGCCGTTCAAGGCCGTGCTCGACGGCCATTACAAGGCGGTCGAGAAGCGCCTCCTCGGCGCCATCCATATCCGCTTCGGCCTGCCGCCGGTGCTGCCCGACGAGATCACGCAAGCCATCAAGGCCGCCGATCGCGGCGCAGCCTACCTCGAGGCCACGCATCTGGCGGGATTTTCGCAAGCCGAGGCCAAGCGGCTGTTCGGCCGCGATCCGGAACTGCCCGAAGCGACCGAGCGCGACTATCTGACGCCATGGACCGCCGCGCGGGCCGAAAAGCAGTTCCTCGAGCGCTTCAACACATTGCACGCCTCCTAGGCGCGGCACGTGTGCCGTCGGTTGCGCCGCAAAACGACGAATCGGCATGGCACCCCCGCCTTTGCCCGTTCGGGAGCAGCCGTTATAATCCGGCACCCCCGATAGAAGGACCATCATGCTTCACGTCTGCTCGCTTGCCGCACTCTCCGACACGGTTCGCGCCACCGGCGCCAGCCATGTGCTGACGGTGATGGCCAATGTCGAGCAGGTGGCACGTCCGGTGTCGGTGCTGCCGGCCAACCATCTCAAGGTGTCGATGGATGACATCACCGAGGAGATGGACGGTTTCGTCGCGCCCAACGAGTCGCATATCGAGAAGGTGCTGAGCTTCGTGCGCGGCTGGGATCGCCAAGCACCAATGGTCGTGCATTGCTACGCCGGCATCAGCCGTTCGACGGCGAGCGCATTCGCCACGGTCTGCGCCCTCAACCCGCACCGCGACGAAATGTCCATCGCCCGGATGATCCGCGAGGCCTCGCCGATCGCGGCCCCCAACCGGCTGATCGTCAGCCTCGCCGACAAGGCGCTGGGGCGCGAGGGCCGGATGCTGCGTGCACTCGACGCGATGGGTCCCGGCAGCATGAGCGTCGAAGGCCGGCCTTTCCGCATCGATCTGGACTAAGCGCGGCCGGTCACCCCCGATCGCTTGAACTTCCGGTCCTCCTCACGGCACTACTAGGTTGCGACGGGCCGCTGGCTGGCCAAGTCCGGCGCGTCCCGCCGGAGGCCCAATGTTCGATTCGCCGTTCGACTTCCTGACGCTCGTCCTCGCCATCGTCGCGATCATTTTCGCGCGCAAGGCGCTGGGCCGGATCGACCTGCTGCAGCGACGCCTGGATGCGATCGAGGCCGCGGGCGGCGCCGCCGTGAGGACGGCCATGCCGCCACCGCTGACCCCGCTGCAGGAGTTCGAGCAGACGCCGCCGACGGCGCCGTCCGTCGCGCCGCCACCGCTCCCGGAGGCGACTCCCGGGGGACCGGCCGCGCAGACCGAGCCAGCCGCGGACGCGCCAGGTGCCGCACCGCCGCCCCTGCCGGAGCCGCCAGCCCCGCCGCAGCCGGCACCGGGCTTCGAGGAGACGCTCGGCACCCGCTGGGTGGTGTGGATCGGCGGGCTCGCGCTCGCGCTCGGCGGCTTCTTCATGGTGCGCTATTCGATCGAGGCCGGCCTCCTCGGCCCCGGCGTGCGCGTGTTCCTCGGCGGATTGTTCGCACTGGCGCTGCTCGGCGCCGGCGAATGGACGCGGCGCAAGGAGGCCATATCGAGCATCCAGGCGCTGCCGATCGCCAACATCCCCGCGATCCTCACCGCGGCCGGCACGGCGGTGGCGTTCGCCACCATCTATGCCGCTTACGCGCTCTACGGCTTCCTCGTGCCCGCAACCGCCTTCGTGCTGCTCGGCCTTGTCGCGCTCGGCACGCTTGCGGCCGCGCTGCTGCACGGGCCCGCGCTGGCCGGGCTCGGCATCGTCGGCGCCTTCGTCACGCCGCTCCTGGTGTCGTCAGACAAGCCCGATTTCTGGTCGCTCTACATCTACCTCGCTATCGTCACGGCGGCAGCGTTCGGCCTTGCACGCATCCGGCTGTGGCGCTGGCTCGCGGTCACGACGATCGCCTTCGCGCTGCTGTGGACCTTCCCTTGCCTGCAATGCGGTCCGGAGATGATCGCGCCGCACGTCTTCCATGTGATCGCTGGCTTCGTGCTGGCGGCGCTGCTCGTGGTCTGCGGCTTCATGCTCGGCCCCGGCGGCGATGGCGAGGAGATCGAGCCGATCTCCTCGGGCTCGCTCGCGGCTTATCTGCTTGGCGCGATGCTGATCGTGCTCAACAGCGCCCACGCCGACACCGCGATGATCGGCTTCGCGCTGCTGACGGCCGCAAGCCTGCTTGTCGCCTGGCGCGCGCCTGCTGCTACCCGTGCGATCGGCGCCGCGTCGATCTTCGTGTTCATCGTGTTCGGCGAATGGGCCGTCCGCCGCAACGTCGACATGCTGGTGCTGCCGGGCGGCGCGATCCCCGGCATCGGCCCGTCCGCGACCGATGGCTCGGTCTCGCTGCATCTCGTCACCGCCGCGCTGTTCGCTGCTGCGTTCGGCATCGCCGGTTTCCTCGCACAATTCCGTTTTGCCACCACGAAGGTCACGGTGACCTGGGCCGCCGCGGCCGTGTTCACGCCGATCGCGATCCTGGTCGCGCTCTACGCGCGTATCGCTCATCTCGACCGCTCGATCCCGTTCGCGATCCTGGCGGTGCTGCTTGCCGCCGCCTATGCGGCTGCGACTGAAGCACTGACCCGGCGCGGCGAACGGCCGGAGCTGTCGCCTTCGATTGCGTTGTCCGCCACCGGCGCCCTCGCCTCGCTGGCGCTGGCGCTGACCTTCGCGCTGGAGAAGGGCTGGCTGACGATCGCGCTGGCGCTGATGTCGCTCGGCACGGCCTGGATCTCGATGCAGCGGCCGATTCCGTTCCTGCGCTGGCTTGCCGCGATCTTGGCCGGCATTGTGGTGCTGCGCATCGGCTATGAGCCGCGGATCGCGGGCGACGCCGTCGGCACCACGCCGATTCTGAACTGGCTGCTGTGGGGCTACGGCCTGCCGGCCCTTTCGTTCTGGGTGGCAAGCCATTTCCTGCGCCGCAAGGGCGACGACGTCCCGCTGCGCATGGTCGAGGCCGCCGCGATCCTGTTCACCGCGCTGCTCGCCTTCATGGAGATCCGGCACGCGGTCAACAGCGGCGATGTCTACTACGCCAGCGCCGGGCTGACCGAGGTCGCTCTGCAAGTCGGCGTCACGCTGGCGATGGCGATCGGGCTGGAGCGGTTGCGGCTGCGCAGCCGCAGCATCGTGCACAATGTCGGCGCGGTGGTGCTGACCGCGTTCGCCGGGCTCGCCAGCCTGTTCGGGCTGCTGGCGCTGGAGAACCCGATGCTGTGGTGGCAGGACGTCGGCGGCAGCTTCATCAACCTGCTGCTGCTCGGCTACGCGCTGCCGGCGGTGCTGGCGCTGCTGCTGTCCTATGCGGTGGCGGGCCATCGTCCTGCCGGCTATGCCAACACGATCGCCGCCGGCGCGCTGGTCCTTGCGCTCGCCTACGTCACGTTCGAGATCCGGAGGCTCTACCACGGACCGGTGCTGACGCGCGGCGAGACCACGGGCGCCGAGCAATACACCTATTCGATCGGCTGGCTCGCTTTCGGCGTGGTGCTGCTCGGCGTCGGCATCCTCGTCAACTCGGAACGGGCGCGGCTGGCGTCGGCTGCAGTCATCGCGCTGACGATCCTCAAGGCCTTCGTCATCGACATGTCGACGCTGACGGGCGTCTACCGCGCGCTCTCGTTCATGTGCCTCGGCGTGGTGCTGGTCGCGATCGGCTGGCTGTACCAACGCATCCTGTTTCGCAGGCGAACCACCCCGCCGCTCGCGCAGGCCGAGGGCTAGAACCTGCCGTCTCGAAAGACAGCCTTCAGTCGACGGACTCGGCGACCAGTCTAATCCTGAACACGGGTTTTCTGCCCTCGTCGAGCAGCTCCATGTGCCATTCGCTGTTCTGCTTCAGATTGCGCGAAATGCTGCCGAGGAAATTTCCGCAGACCTTGGTCATCTCGGCCCAGGCCACCTCGCGGCTCTCAAACTCCGTCGCGTGGTCGGATGCACCAGCGTAATCGCCGTCACTGATTCGAAAAAAATATTGCGCCATATGACTACTCAAAATCAGAGTCCCCAATGTCCCGCCTCGCGGCGAACGCCAGGTATTGAGTAGCGAGCAAGGCGTGGCGACCGCCATCCGTATGACTACGGCTTGGCGACGCTATTCCCGCTAGCGCGCAGATGAAAGGTTAGTCGGTGGAGCGGCGCAATTCCGGCGCGCTCTCGACCTTGGCGGGCTCGGCCTTGACCGGCTCGAGCTTCGCGCTTCCGACCTGCGGCGTCTCAACGCGCGACACTTCGGTCTGCGAGGCATCCGCCGATCGGGTGCGCGGATGCAGCGAGCGCGGCCGCGCCGCAGCGCGCGCCATCAGCATCTGGTTGCCGCCCTGGTGACGGAAGTCGCAATAGGCGAAGCCCATGCCCGACACCGAGCCGCGGAACGAGCGGTCGTCCTGCTTGTCGAGATTGAAGCACGGTTCGAACGGAATGCCCTTCAGCGACGCGCAAACGCTCTGACCGCGGATCTGCAGCGTGTTGCCGGGCAGGCGCAGGTGACGGATCGGCCCCGAGCCGGAGAACTGGACCGAGCCTGCCGCACCCAGATCGTCGAGGATGCGGCCGGCGCCACGGGTACCATCGAAACAGGTGAACGCGAACACCTTGCCGGCGACGAATTTGCGGGCCTCATCGGCGTTCATCATGCCCGCGAATGCCGGCACGACCATTGCTCCGGCCGTGACGGCCCCCAACACCAAACGCGCAAGCATGAGCTACTCCACTTACGAGCGCGGGCACTCGCTCCTTGTTGCGCATGCCCCCCGCACCGACGCTTTTCGACGTCTGCGCGAGGAAACCCGGCCCCCCGGGATCATGCTGCAAGTCTCTTTACCCGCTGCTTACCATACGAACCAAGGCAACATTGGAGCAGCTTGGTTGGTAAAGTCTGAACGCCGTTAGACAATTTTTACCACGATGCGGCCGCGGACCTCACCGGCCAGGATTTTCGCGCCAAAGCCCATGACTTCGTCCAGGGTGATTTCGTGAGTGATATCAGCCAGTTTTGCCTTGTCGAGATCGCTGGCCAGGCGGCGCCAGGCGGTCCTCCGCAGTTCGATCGGACACATCACCGAATCGATACCGAGAAGGCACACTCCGCGCAAAATAAACGGCGCGACCGAGGACGGCAGGTCCATGCCCGCCGCCAGGCCGCAAGCTGCAATCGCTCCGCCGTACTTCGTCATCGAGAGCAGGTTGGCGAGGGTGGTCGAGCCGACGCTGTCGACGCCGCCAGCCCAGCGCTCCTTGGCGAGGGCCTTGGGCGCACCTGACAGTTCGGCGCGGTCGATCACCTCGGTGGCGCCGAGACCCTTGAGGTAGTCGGTCTCCGACATCCGGCCGGTCGAGGCGATGACGTGGTAGCCGAGCTTCGAGAGCACGGCGATCGCAACCGAACCGACTCCGCCGGCCGCCCCCGTCACCACCACCGGGCCGCTCTTCGGCGAGAGACCGTGCTTCTCGAGCGCCAGCACCGCGAGCATTGCAGTGAAGCCGGCGGTGCCGATCGCCATGGCGTCGCGCGCCGACAGGCCGTCGGGCAGCCGCACCAGCCAGTCGCCCTTCACCCGCGCCTTCTCCGCATAGGCGCCGAGATGGGTCTCGCCCATGCCCCATCCGGTGCAGACCACCTTGTCGCCCGGCTTCCACTGGGGATGCGAGGAGGCTTCGACCGTGCCGGCGAAGTCGATGCCGGCGATCATCGGGAAGCGGCGCACCACCGGCGCCTTGCCTGTGAGCGCAAGGCCGTCCTTGTAGTTCAGCGTGGACCACTCCACACGGACGGTGACGTCACCGTCCATCAGCTCAGCTTCGTCGAACTGCGTGAGCTGCGCGGTGGTGCCCTTGTCCGCCTTGTCGATCCGGATCGCCTTGAATGTGGCCACGATGTGCACTCCCCGTAATCTTGGTTTCGGGGAATGGTTTACCCCATCAGGCAGGCTGCGCAACCGGGCGGGCGACGGGCTTTTCGACGATCGGAAGATTGATCAGCGCGGAAAGCACGCCGAACAGGATCGAGAGCCACCAGATCGGCGTGTAGGAACCGAACCGCTCGAATACGATGCCCCCTAGCCAGACACCGAGGAAGCCGCCGACCTGATGGCTGACGAAGGCGAAGCCGTAGAGCGTCGCGAGCCAGCGCGTGCCGAACATCAGCGCGACCAGTGCCGAGGTGGGCGGCACCGTCGACAGCCAGGTCAGGCCGGAGATCGCGCCAAACGCGATCGCCGAGAACGGCGTGATCGGGAACGCGATGAAGGCGAGGGTCGCAAGCGCACGGGTGAAGTAGATGGTCGAGAGGATGTAGCGCTTGGGCAGATAGTTCTGGAGATAGCCGACGCTGAGCGAACCGATGATGTTGAACAGGCCGATCGCCGCGATCACCCAGCCACCGGTTTGCGTCGAGATGCCGCTATCGACCAGAAAGGCCGGCAGATGCACGGTGATGAAGGCGAGCTGGAAGCCGCAGGTGAAGAAGCCGAGCACCAGGAGCACGTAGGAGCGGTGGCCGAAGGCCTCCGCAAGCGCGGTCTTGAACGACTGCTGATCGGCCGGCGCGGCGTCATTCGTCTCCGCCGGCGGCGTCGAGAGCGCCAGCGACAACGGCAGGATCAGCAGCATCAGTGCGCCGAATACGAGGAGCGCGGTCTGCCAGCCGAAATTATCGATCAACGCGACGCCAATCGGTGCGAACAGGAACTGCCCGAACGACCCCGCCGCCGTGCCGGCACCGAGCGCAAGGCCGCGCTTCTCGGCCGGCAACAGCTTGCTGAACGCCGATAGCACCAGATTGAACGAGCAGCCGGCAAGACCAAAGCCGATCATGACGCCGGCGCCGATGTCGAGCGAGAGCGGCGTCGAGGAGTAGCGCATCAGCAATAGACCGGCGGCGTAGAGCAGCGCGCCGACGACCATGACGCGCAGCAGGCCGAAACGGTCGGCAATCGCACCGGCGAGCGGCTGGCCCAGCCCCCACAACAGATTCTGCACGGCAATCGCGAGGCCAAACACGTCGCGGCCCCAGCTGAATTCGTGACTCATCGGCTGCACGAAGAAACCGAGGCTGGAGCGCGGGCCGAAGCTCAGCAGAGCGATCGCGCAGCCGCAAACGATGATGACCAGCGGCGTGCGCCACGTGCCCGACGTCGGTCGAAGATCCCCGGTGGTAACGGCCATCTTGTCTTCCCCCGCAATTGCTGCGCGGGGAGCAGCCCCGCCGAACGTTACGGGGAGTTAATGCAGATGCATGAAAACCCCAAGAGGGACCGGAGAAAAATATTCGCCTGCAGGGCTGCTCTGCAGAATCGGAGAGGATGATGACCGTCATTCCGGGGCACGCCCCGCGGGCCATCCCGGAACGACGTCGTGAGGTTGCGACGCGTCTGCCCCGAATATCGCGACGGGCTCAGGCCGAATGGCGGGGAACGTTGTCTTCTCCTTCCCCCCCCCCTGAAAGGGGGAAGGTCGGGATGGGGGTCAGCCACACGCATCGCTGCGTGGAGGGACCGGATCGCCACCCGCTTTGCTCTGACGAGCAAGCGACCTCCCCTTTTCAAGGGGAGGTTAGGCTGACAGCTACCGCCGGGCGCTGGCCTGCTCGGCCGAGCTCTGGGCGGCCTCGGCGAGCTGTGCCGAGATCTTGGCGGTCTCGGCCGGGTTGCCCCAACTCGGCGCGTCGCTGCCGTCGCCCCAGGCGCGCGGGCGATAGAAGGTGTGGACGCCGAACTTGTACATCTTCTTCATCTCGCTGACCCAGGACGGCCGCACCCAATAGGCGTGGTAGTGGGTCGAGCGGTCGACTTCCGGCAGCCACAATTCGCCGTCGAGCATCGCCTTGGAGATCTTCTTGGCCCGCTCCCACATTTCGGGCTCGCGGATCACGTCCGGATTGTTGTCGCAGGCGAAGGTGAACTGGCAGGCGAAATGACGGTACTTGTTCTGGTAGACCACGCCGCACACGGTTTCGGGATATTTGCCGGAGAACAAGCGGTTCATCACCACCTGCGCCACCGCCATCTGGCCGCGCACGGCCTCGCCGCGGGATTCGAAATAGACGGCTTCGGCGAGGCATTTCTCCGATTTCGCGCGCGACTTGTCGTCGAGCGCGAGCCGCTCCGCCGGCGATCTGGCGCGCTGGTTGTCGGCGTTGACCTCGCCCTTCGGCGCAACGCTCTCGCCCATCTCGCCGGCCTTGACCGGACCGTCGGCATCGACCGGCAATGACGCCATCACCTTCATGTCGGGATCGGGCGTTGCTACCGGCATCACAACAACCGGCGCCTCGCCGGGCTGCCAGCGCTCGAGGTTCTCCGGCGTGCCGAGCGACGAGCCGAAGAACAGGCTGGCGGTCTGGAATGCGAACGGGTCGCGCTCGCGCGCCGCATCGGCGGGCGCAGCCGCAGGCTTCGCGGGCGCAGGCTTCAGATCGTCGAGCGGGCTCGCCTCGAGCGAGAGCGACACGTCGTTCTGCTGCGGCGACGGCTTGGCATATTGCGGCAAGGGCGGCGCGCGCAGCGCCTCCTGCAATTCAGGATCGAGCGGCGCGCTGTCGGCCGGTGCGGTCGCGGTCTTCATGCCCTTGACCGACGAATTCGATGTCGCGGGATCCTCGTTCGCCGGCGCCGTAGTTGCAGGCTCCGCAGGTTCGACCTGATCGGGCCGCCGGACGACGAGGCGATCGCCCTTCAGGGTGCGATCGACCTTGGGAAAATCGGATGCCTGATAGCGCGGCGGCGGGGCGGTGATCGGATTGCGCGTCACCGTTCCGGTGATATCGAGGTTCGAACTGTCCAGTCTCGCGAGCAGGATTTGCGGGGCTTGCGGCGCGGACGTGCCGATCGGACGGCCGAAGCTGTAGGTCGCGACCTGGATGGAGCCGACGGCGGAGGCGAAGACGCGCTTCTGCCACCGCTCGGCGACGCCGGGCTGGCGCGCCAGCAGGGAGGCAATGTCCTGATAGCCGGTCTCTCTCGGCATCAATGCGAAGATGCAGAGACCGAGACCGAAGAGCGCAAGACGTGCGCTCTTCGGCTGGTTACGCGACACAAACATCGTACGCTCACGCAACGCTTACTGAGTGCAATCGAACGCGGTACATCCGCGCAATTCGACCTTTCTCGTTGCTAAACCGTTTAGGTTGCCGCGGAGTTAATCGGCGTTGCTCGCGCGCTACACTCAAGCGATCGCGCATGTTTCGCAGGTTGCATTGCGCGCCTTGGTAAACGCGCGGCGCGTGAAAGTCGTAAACAACAGGTCAACGGAGATGGTGAATAGAGTGTTGCACGCGCCGTAGGACTCCGGCGCGTAGGATGGGTGGAGCGCGGCGATACCCATCATCTCTCCACGCGGAGGCAATTGATGGGTATCGCTTTGCCCCACCCATCCTACGAACTGCGCGCACGCAACAAACAAAAATGGCCGGGACTTGGTCCCGGCCATTGCACTCTCTGAACGACGCAATCGCTCATGCCTGGCTGGCGACGGCCTTGCCGAGCGCCGCTTGCGCGGCTGCGAGGCGGGCGATCGGCACGCGGTAGGGCGAGCAGGAGACGTAGTTGAGACCGATGTGGTGACAGAAGGCGACGGAGGCGGGATCGCCGCCGTGCTCGCCACAGATGCCGACCTTGAGCTTCGGGCGCGTCTTGCGGCCGCGTGCGACGCCGATCTTGACGAGTTCGCCGACGCCTTCCTGATCCAGGGAGATGAAGGGATCGATCGGGAGGATGCCCTTGGACACGTAGGTCCCGAGAAAGCTCGCCGCATCGTCGCGGCTGATGCCGTAGGTGGTCTGGGTGAGATCGTTGGTGCCGAACGAGAAGAATTCGGCGCTCTCGGCGATCTCGGCCGCAAGCAGGCAGGCGCGCGGCAACTCGATCATGGTGCCGACCTGATAGCTCAGCTTGACGCCGGTTTCCTTCATCACCGCGTTGGCTGTCGCATCGATCCGCGCCTTGACGAGGTCGAGCTCCATCTTGGTCGCGATCAGCGGCACCATCACCTCGAGGCCGACGGCCTTGCCGGTGCGCTTTTCGGCCTCGACCGCGGCCTCGAAGATCGCACGCGCCTGCATCTCGGCGATCTCGGGATAGGCGATCGCGATGCGGCAGCCGCGGAAGCCGAGCATCGGGTTGAACTCCGACAGCTCGCGCGCGCGGTCGGCCAGGCGCCGCGGATCGGTATTCATGGCGCGCGCCACTTCCTCGACCTCGGCGTGGGTGTGCGGCAGGAACTCGTGCAGCGGCGGATCGAGCAGGCGGATCGTGACGGGCAGGCCCTTCATGATCTCGAACAACTCGACGAAGTCGGCGCGCTGCATCGGCAGCAGTTTCGCGAGCGCGGCGCGACGCGACTGCTCATCCTCGGAGAGAATCATCTCGCGCACCGTGCGGATGCGCGTCTCCTCGAAGAACATGTGCTCGGTGCGGCAGAGGCCGATGCCTTCCGCGCCGAACTTGATCGCGGTGCGCGCATCGTCCGGCGTATCGCCATTGACGCGCACGCCGATCTTGCGGACCTGGTCGGCCCAGTTCATCAGCGTGCCGAACTCGCCGGACAGCTCCGGCTCGATCATCGGCATACGGCCGGCGAGCACCTGACCGAGCGAGCCGTCGATGGTGATGACGTCGCCCGTCTTGAAGGTACGCGAGCCGATGCTCATGGTGCCACGGCCGTAATCGACACGGATGGTGCCGCAGCCGGAGACGCAGGGCTTGCCCATGCCGCGCGCGACGACCGCCGCATGCGAGGTCATGCCGCCGCGGGTGGTCAAAATGCCTTCGGCGGCGTGCATGCCATGGATGTCTTCCGGGCTGGTCTCGATGCGAACCAGGATCACCTTGCGTCCGTCGGCCTGAAGCTTGGCCGCTTCATCCGAGGAGAACACGATCTCGCCGGAGGCCGCGCCGGGCGAGGCCGGCAGGCCGGTCGCGATCACGTCGCGCTTGGCGTCGGGATCGATGGCCGGGTGCAAGAGCTGATCGAGCGAGGCCGGATCGATCCGCATCACCGCTTCCTTCTTCGAGATCAGGCCTTCATTGGCGAGCTCGACTGCGATGCGCAGCGCCGCTTTCGCGGTGCGCTTGCCGCCGCGGGTCTGGAGCATCCAGAGCTTGCCCTGCTCGACCGTGAACTCCATGTCCTGCATGTCGCGGTAGTGCTTCTCGAGCAGCGTGTAGATCCGCGTCAGTTCCTTGAAGGCCTCCGGCATCGCCGATTCCATCGATGCCTTGTCGGAGCCCGACTCCTTCCGCGCCTCCTCGGTGATGTCCTGCGGCGTGCGGATGCCCGCCACCACGTCCTCGCCCTGCGCGTTGATCAGGAACTCGCCGTAGAGCTTGCTCTCGCCGGTCGAGGGGTTGCGGGTGAAGGCAACGCCGGTCGCCGAGGTCTCGCCCATGTTGCCGAACACCATGGCCTGCACGTTGACCGCGGTGCCCCAGGATTCCGGAATGTCGTGCAGCTTGCGGTAGGTCACCGCGCGCGCGTTCATCCAGGAGGAAAACACCGCGCCGATCGCGCCCCAGAGCTGGTCGTGCGGTTCCTGCGGGAAGTCCTTGCCGGTCTCGCGCGCGACTGCGTCCTTGTACTTGCCGACCAGTTCGACCCAGTCGTCGGCGGACAGGTCCGTGTCGAGCGTGTAGCCCTGCGTGTCCTTGAAGGTATCGAGGATTTCCTCGAAGTGATGGTGCTCGAAGCCGAGCACCACGTCGGAATACATGGTGATGAAGCGGCGATAGCTGTCAAAGGCGAAGCGGCGGTCGCCTGACAATTCGGCCAGCGCTTCCACGGTCTGGTCGTTGAGGCCGAGATTGAGCACGGTGTCCATCATGCCCGGCATCGAGGCGCGCGCGCCGGAGCGCACGGAGACGAGCAGCGGGTTCTTGGCGTCGCCGAAGATCTTGCCGGTCAACTTGCCGACATAGTCGAGCGCCTTCTCAACCTGCGACTGCAATTCCTTCGGGTAGGTCTTGTCGTGTGCGTAGAAATAGGTGCAGACCGAGGTCGGGATGGTGAAGCCGGGAGGCACCGGCAGGCCGAGATTGGCCATTTCGGCGAGGTTGGCGCCCTTGCCGCCGAGCAGGTCGCGCATCTCCGAGCGGCCCTCGGCCTTGCCGTCACCGAACGTATAGACCCACTTGCCTGCCTTGATCGCAGCCGGGGCCGCCTTCTTCGCAACGGCCTTCGCCGGCGCCTTGCCGGCGGGCTTTGCGGCCGGCTTTGCAGCCGATTTGGGGGCGGCTTTCGGCGCCGCCTTCGGGGCGCTCTTCTTCAGCGCCTTGCGCGCCGGGGCGGCCTTGCGGGCTGCGGCGGAGGGCTTTGATTTCGCTGCTGTTTTCTCGGCAGTTTTCTTGGACTTCGCGACGGCTTTGGCCATGTCAGACAACAATCCGAAAAGAGGGGTCGAAGATGCGCGCCTTACACCATTTTGAGGGGTTCCGCGCAAGCCGCGAAACCCCGCTTTCCCGCTAGAGGTGCAGCCAGCGCAGCAGACCCATCCCCACGAGCCCGACAAAGATCAGATAGATCGCGACGATGTAGTTCAGCAGCCGCGGCATGATGAGGATCAGGACGCCTGCGATCAGGGCTACGATAGCAGGCAGATGCCCAGCGGTGATGGTCATTGAAGTGTTCTCCGGCGTTTTTGGAGGAGCGAATCGAGCGGCAGTTTATCCGCTGAGGGGAGTTCCCACATCAAGACGCAGGTTACGCCGACGAGTTCCCGCAACTCACGAAAATTGCTCCAAATTGCCGCGTATATGGCGGCGATTTCCCGGAACATCACCACAGCACATGCATTGGCTCGGCATGCGCGCCGGCGAAGGCCGGCGTGCTGCGTGAAAAAATGGAGCGAGCCATGCGAAACAGATTACTTGCCGTTGCAGCGGTTGCTGCCGCGATCACGGTGCCGGCTGTTGCCGCACAGGCCCAGACCGTCGGCATCGTCCGCGGTGGTCCGTCCGTCGCGGTCGATGATGACGGAGGCATCGCGGTCGAACAGCGTCCGGCATTCCGCGAGTACATCGTGCGCGAGCGTGTACCGAACTACACAATTCCGGATCGCGTCGTGGTCGGCACCGTGCTGCCGGACGCCGGCGTGACCTATTACGACGTGCCGCAGCGGTTCGGCGCGACGCCCTATCGTTACACCGTCGTGAACGGTGAGACCGTTCTGGTCGAGCCGCGTTCGCGACGGATCGTTCAGGTGGTCGACTAGATCAACGTCAGCACGATCGCCTGAACGACAGTCCGGGCGCCGCGCAAGCGGATGTGCGCGAGGATCGACCGGACCAGAAAGCCCCGTCCGGCCTCCCCTCCGGGCGGGGCTCTTCCGTTCTGATGCCGTGCCGGGTTACGACTTGAGGATCGAGAGCAACGTCGAGGTCGACTTGTAGCTCTTGATCGCGGCGTCCTGGAAATCCTGCGTCCAGTTGGCCGCCTGGCGCTCCTCCGCGCTCATCGAAGAATATTGCTTGAGGATGCCGAGGCTGAACTGGCGCGGATCGCCGGCGGTCTGGCTCTGCTTCAGCGCGTCGAGCACGGCGAGACGCGTCCGCGTGCTGAGTTCCTGCTTGGCCGCGAAGATCTCCTCGGTGGAGAACTTCTTGTCCTGGTTCAGCGAGATTGCCGACAGCGAGCGGTTGTCGAGCGAGGACAGGTCGGCGAGCTGTCCGGTCTTGCGTCTGACATCGTAGACCAGCTCCTTGCCGCTCTTCGCCGCCTCGCTCTTCTGCCGATCAAGGAAGGCGCGCACGTCGCCGGCGATGCTGCTGAAGTCGCGCGTGGTGCTCTTTGTTGGAGGCGCTGTCCCCGCCAGTGCGGCCGCGATCGGATCGCCGGAAATTCCCGATGGCGCCGTGTTCGGATCCTGCTGCGTCGCCTGATAGCCCTTCAGCACCGCGGCGCGCTGGCTGGCCCAGGTTGCGGTGGCCTTCTCCTCATCGCTCGCACCATCGAGATAATCGAGCGCGGCCTTGTAGCTGACGCTGTAGTCGCCGGTCAGGCGCGTGGTCGCAAGCGACGGCTCCATCGCCTTGTCGAAGCGCTGCTTCAGCTCGGTGGCGGCAACCGCCTGCTCATCCGGGGTGAACTTGCCGCCATTATTGGTCGAGATCGCAAACAGCGAGCGACGGTCCAGCGTCGACAGATCGATCGTGGTCTCGCCGTCGACGATCGGCGCCTTGACGCCGGCGACCGTGTAGAGCCGGTCGAGCGTGATGCGCGCATCGCTGGTGACGCTTGCAAAATCCGGCAGCGGCGCCTTGGCGAGCTGCGCGCGGGCGGCGTCCGACAGCGTGAGGTTGGTTGCGGCGTTGGACGTCGAGGATGCCGACAGATCGCCGGGGGTGCCGTCGCCCGACAACGTCGCCGCCAGCGAGGGCGTCGCTGCGGCCCGCGCATAGGCCGAACCATATTGGGCGTAGGGATTGGGCGTGGTGCCGATCGAGGTCATCGGGCGGTCCCTGCATTGGCGCGGGGGGCGATGTCTTAAGAAATGGTTGCTTCGTCAGGACCTTCGCAGGGCATGGTTAACAAATTGCAAATTGTGTCGAAATATTTCAGGAGCCCGATCAGTCGCGCCGTCGCGCGATGAGGCGGTGAATGACCTTGCCGGACGAGGCACTGACGACCTCGGCGTCGAGCAGCAATTCGGCCGCCGCCAGTTCGGCCAGCACCAGCGACGCATCGAACGCCGCGTAGAGCCGGCCGTGCGCATCGCGCGCATCGTCGCCCGCGGTGACGCGCCAGCTCAGATAGAGGACGCCGCCGGGCTTCACGAGTTCGAGCATGCGGCGCACCGACGGCGCAATCAGCGCGCGATCGAGATGCATGATCACGGTCTCGCACAAGACGTTGTCAAAGCTGCCGGAGGCCAGACCGGACAATGCCGGCAGCTCAGCGTGCGCAAAACGCAAGGCCGGATAGCGGGCGCGGGCTTCCGCGAGCAGGCCCTCGGAGGCGTCAAAGCCTTCAGCCGGAAAGCCGTGGGCATTCAGCCACGCCACCTCGCGACCGCTGCCGCAGCCGATATCGGCGGTCGAGCCGCCCTTGATGAAGAATTGCGCGACGATCTCCTGCAGATCGCGAGGGGCCGGCTGGTCGTGCCAGTCCTGCGCAAACGCCGCCGCATCCTTGTCGTAAGCGGCGAGCGTCGCGCGGTCCATCGATCAGCCTTCGATCCTGGAGAAATCCGCCACCGCCCGCGTGGCGCTGCGGATCTCGTTCAGAAGCTTCAGGCGGTTCTCGCGCACCTTCGCATCGTCGTCGTTGACGCGAACCTTGTCGAAGAACGCATCGACCGGCGGACGAAGCTTCGCCATCGCGCTCATCGCGCCGGCGAAGTCTTCCTTGGCGACGGCGGCGGAGGCCTCGCTCTTCACCTGATCGATCGCTTTCGCCAGCGCCTTCTCCTCGTCGAGGCTGTAGAGCGCGGCGTCCGGCGCACCGTCGAAGCTACGCTTGTCCTTCTTCTCCTCGATCGAGAGGATGTTGCTGGCGCGCTTGGTGCCGGCGAGCAGGTTCTTGCCGTCGTCGGACTCGAGGAATTTTCCGAGCGCCTCGACGCGGCGGACGATCATGAGCAGGTCGTCCTGGCCACCGAGCGCGAACACGGCGTCGACAAGATCGTGACGCGCGCCCTGCTCGCGGAGCTGGACCTTGAGGCGGTCGGCGAAGAAGGCGAGCAGCTCGTTCGGCAGCGTTTCGGCATCGGCCTTGACCGACAATCCGAGCAACGCGGATTTGGCCGTCTTCAGGATCGGCAGGCGCAGCGTGTTCTCGACGATCAGCCGGATCGCGCCCAACGCCGCGCGACGCAGCGCATACGGGTCCTTGCTGCCTGTCGGCTTTTCGTCGATGGCCCAGAAGCCGACGAGCGTATCGATTTTATCGGCGAGCGCCACCGCGACGCTCACCAGATCGGTCGGCACGCGATCGGCCGGACCCTGCGGCTTATAGTGCTCCTCGCAGGCGGCGGCGACGGAAGCGTCCTCGCCCTGGGCCAGCGCGTAGTACTTGCCCATCAGGCCCTGCACCTCCGGGAATTCGCCGACGACTTCGGTCAGCAGATCCGCCTTGGCCAGATGCGCAGCACGCGTGGTCTTGGCGACGTCGGCGCCGACCAGCGGCGCGATCTCCGCGGCAAGGCGCTCGATGCGCTTGATGCGTTCGGCCTGGGTGCCGAGCTTCTCGTGGAACACGATCTGCTCGAACTTCGGCAGCCGGTCCTCGAGCTTGGTCTTCAGGTCCGTCTCGTAGAAGAACTTCGCATCGCTCAGCCGCGCGCGGATCACGCGCTCGTTGCCGGCGATGATGGTCTTGCCGCCGTCGGTGGCCTCGATGTTGGCGACCAGGATGAACTTGTTGGCGAGCTTGCCCGTTTTGGGGTCGCGCACCACGAAGCACTTCTGGTTGTTGCGGATGGTGGCGCGGATCACCTCCGCCGGCGTCGCCAGGAACTCCGGCTCGAACGAGCCCATCAGCACGACCGGCCATTCGACGAGGCCGGCAACCTCGTCGAGCAGGTTCTGGTCCTCGACCAGCTCGAAGCCCTGCGCGAAGGCCAACTGCTTGGCGTCCTCGACGATGATGTCCTTGCGCGCCTGCGGATCGAGGATCACCTTGGCCGCCTTCAGCTTGGCCTCGTAATCCTCGAAGCGGCGCACGGAGATCGCACCCGGCGCCATGAAGCGATGGCCATAGGTAGTCTGGCCGGCCTCGATACCGTCCACCGAGAATTTCACGACATCGGGCTCTTCGGTCTCGAGCCCGAACGTCGCGGTGATCGCATGCAGCGGGCGCACCCAGTTGAGCGAGCCGGGTTTTCCGGAACGCGCGCCCCAGCGCATCGATTTCGGCCAGGGGAAGGTGCGGATGATCACGGGCAGGATTTCCGCGAGCACGTCGATCGCGGCGCGACCGGGCTTCTCGATCAATCCGATGTAGAAATCGCCCTTGGGGTCGTGCTGGATCTTTGCCTCGCTGATCGAGGCGAGACCGGTGGCCTTCAGGAAGCCCTGGATAGCGGGCTCGGGGCCACCGACGCGCGGGCCGCGGCGCTCGTCCTTCAAATCGGGCTGGCGCGCAGGGATACCGTGCACGGTGAGAGCGAGGCGGCGCGGCGTCGCGAAGGCTTTCGCGCCCTCGTAGACGAGACCTTCGGCGACGAGCTTGTCGGTGACCATGCGTCGCAGATCGTCGGCGGCCTTGGCCTGCATGCGCGCGGGAATCTCTTCCGAGAACAGTTCAAGCAAAAGATCGGGCATCAGGCCGCTCCGCCCGCTTCAGTGTGGATCCAGGCCTCGCCGCAGGCTTTTGCCAATTCGCGTACGCGCAGAATGTAGCTCTGGCGTTCCGTCACCGAGATCACGCCGCGCGCGTCCAAGAGGTTGAAGACGTGACTGGCCTTGATGCACTGGTCGTAGGCCGGCAGTGCCATCAGATGCTGCTTCCGATTGCCGCCTTCGCGCCAGCCGGCGTCGAGATATTTCCGGCAGGCCGCTTCCGCCATCTTGAACTGCTCGAACAGCATCGCGGTGTCGGCATGTTCGAAATTGTGCCGCGAATATTCCTGCTCGGCTTGCAGGAAGACATCGCCATAGGTGACCTTGGCGTCACCCTCGCGGCCGTTGAAGTTGAGGTCGTAGACGCGGTCGACGCCCTGCACATACATCGCGAGGCGCTCGAGGCCATAGGTGAGCTCGCCCGCGACCGGCGCGCATTCGAAGCCCGCGACCTGCTGGAAATAAGTGAACTGACTGACCTCCATGCCGTCGCACCAGCACTCCCAGCCCAAACCCCAGGCGCCCAGCGTCGGGCTCTCCCAATCGTCCTCGACGAAGCGGATGTCGTGCACGGCAGAATCGATGCCGATCGCGGCGAGCGACTTCAGGTACAGATCCTGAAGATTCGGCGGCGACGGCTTCATGATCACCTGGAACTGGTAGTAGTGCTGCAGCCGGTTCGGGTTCTCGCCGTAACGGCCATCCTTGGGCCGGCGCGAGGGCTGCACATAGGCCGCATTCCAGGGCTTTGGCCCGAGCGCGCGCAGGGTGGTCGCCGGATGGAAGGTGCCCGCGCCCATCTCCATGTCGTAGGGCTGCAGGATCACGCAGCCCTGCTCGGCCCAGAACCGCTGGAGCGCGAGGATGAAGCCCTGGAACGAGCGTTCCGGGCGCATATGGTCAGGCAGGGCGTCCATCGTTGGAATTGGTCTCGCGAGGGGGTGTGAGGCGCGCGGGACCGTATCGGCGGCAGCCCATGGAATCAAGGCGATGGAGGATTGCTGCACGTCATTCCGGGGCGCCTCGGAGAGGCGAACCCGGAATCTCGAGATTCCCCGATGCGCAATTGCGCATCTGAGGTTCTATGCTTCGCATAGCCCCGGAATGACGGGGTGATATCTAGCCCGGGCGATAGGCTCCGGTCACGGGGTCGCGGCGCAAGGTCTTGATTTCGCCCGCGCGGGTGGCCTCGGCCACGCGGGACAATCGCGCCTCTTCGAGCTCCTGGTTGATCCGGACAGCGGTCTTGTAGGCCCAGCGGACCACGGCAAGCCCGCCCAAGACGCCCGCGAAAGCGACGAACGGCGGCATCGGTCGATCCTCGTCGTTCACGTCTATCAGGCCCCCAATGGCAGGCATTCTCGCGCAAGGCGGCCTGCGCCGCAATCGTGGTTTTGGGGCTAAATGGCGCGCTCACATCCCTGTGTTCACAGCCCGAATCTGGCCCAAATCGCACGGGTTTCCAGCGCCGAGATCACCTCGTCCGGCAGCGCGGCCAGTCCATCCAGCGCCGCCAGCGATCCCGCCCCCGGCGCCCGCCGGCCGAGCAGGCCGGACAGCAAGCCGCTGGCCGGCGCAATCACCGGGGTCAGCACCTTGTCGCCGTAGCGGGCCCGCAGCGTGGAGCGGATGTCGCCGATGCCGTCGGCGAGCCCGAGACCAATCGCGCTATCGCCGGCCCAGTATTCACCGGTGAACAGCACGTCGTCGGCGCCCTTGAGGCGGCTGCCGCGGCTGTCCTTGACCAGCGAGATGAAGATCTGGTGGATCTCGCGCTGGATCGCCTTCAGCTTGGCGACGTCATCGGGGTTTTCGGGAAGGAACGGGTCGAGCATCGCCTTGTGGCTGCCCGCCGTATACAGCCGGCGCTCGACGCCGATCTTCTTGATCAGCCCCTCCAGGCCAAAACTGCCGCCGACCACGCCGATCGAGCCGAGAATCGAGGACGGATCGCAGATGATCTCGTCGCCGGCGCAGGCGATCATGTAGCCACCGGATGCCGCGACGTCCTCGACGAACACGAGCACCGGCAGCTTCTTCTCCGCCGCGAGCTGCTTGATGCGCAAGTAGATCTGACGCGACTGCACCGGCGAGCCGCCGGGAGAATTGATCACCAGCGCCACGGCCTTGGCATTCCGCGTGCCAAAGGCGCGCTCCAGCATCTTGGCGACGCCGGAGAGTGTCATGCCGGGCCGCAGCGGCGTCACCGCGCCGATCACGCCTGCCAGCCGCACCACCGGCACGACGGCCGCGCCGCGCCTGAAGCGCGCCGGCAACATTGCCTGCACGCGTTCGAGCAGTCCCGAACGTCCAGCGTGATCACTTATTTGTTCACTCATGCCGTTACCTCGAATTAACCACTTTTTATCACGCCACTGTCATTGGAATCCGTGGAACGCGTTTTGCATTTTGTCATTGGGGCTGCAATGCGCGGGCGGAGAGGGAATTATGAAAATCTATCTGCTGATTTTGCTGATCGGTACACTCCTGGCGGCGATCCACTTCACGTCCACGCCGGACCGCCAGTCGGAAACGGCTTCGCAGTGATTTAGTGCCTCTGGCGACGTGGGCAGCATGCCTGCCCGCTAAAGCGCAATGCCATCGCGCCTTGGCTTCTTGTTCGAGCATGATCTTTTTAGCGCCGCGCCAGCGGCAATTCCCCCTTCCCGGCCAGAATCTCCTGCACCCATTTATTGGGCACGCCTGACTCTTCGTTGAGCAGCAGCGCGGCATGCAGCCGCGTCGGTGCCCGGCCGCCCTTGGTTGCCCGCACCAGGATTCGGATAGCCGGCGACGTCACGTCGCCGTGAACCGGCAATATCTCGACACTGCCGAAGCCGCGGTCCAGCGCGGCCAGCACCTCGGCAATGCCGTCAGCCCGCCAGATCAGCGCAAGCTGCCCGTTCGACTTGAGAATTCGCCGCGCCGCGTGAACCCAGCCGGCCAGGGTGGTCGCGGTCGCGACATGGGCGCGCTCGCGCACACCGTCCGGCGAGGCGCGGTGCCGCGACGGATCGTTGAACGGCGGGTTCATCAGCACGACGTCGGCGCTATCCGACCCGAGGCCGGCATCATCGAAGGCTGCGGCGCCGGCTTCGACATCAAGCACGATCACCTGCGCCATGATCGCGTTGGTGCCGGCATTATTCCGCGCAAGCTCGGCCAGGACCGGGTCGATTTCGACCAGGACGAGATCGATCCCCCCACCCGCCGCGCCACCGCCAGCCCGGCCGCGCCGACGCCGGAGCCGAGATCGACGACGCGGTCGCCCGATCGAGCCGGCGTCGCCGCGGCGAGCAGGATCGCGTCATGGCCGGCGCGGTGGCCGCTGCGGGGTTGCCGCAGGCGCAACTGGCCACCGAGAAATCCGTCTTCGGTGATCCCGGCGGCCGGAGACTTGTTTTTTGACGCGTTTTCTTCACGCGAACCGGGGCCCACTTCGCTCGAAAACGCTCTAGTCATCGGCCCGCAATTCGTGGCCGAGGCCGGCATCGGTCAGGAGCTGGCGGGCCTCGTGGTTGTCGTCCTCATGGACCAGGATCCGCCGCGGCAATATGCCGAGCGAGCCCTCGATGATGCTCATGTTCTGGTCCAGCACCAGATGATGGA
This sequence comes from Bradyrhizobium sp. BEA-2-5, assembly GCF_032918025.1. Classification (NCBI taxonomy): domain Bacteria; kingdom Pseudomonadati; phylum Pseudomonadota; class Alphaproteobacteria; order Hyphomicrobiales; family Nitrobacteraceae; genus Bradyrhizobium; species Bradyrhizobium sp. BEA-2-5. The sequence continues at coordinate 6,166,005 of NZ_CP136629.1, forward strand.
TGTTGGCACCGTCGAGCAGCGCGCCGATCGCCGACACCAGCACCATGTCATTGGTCCGAACCAGTTCGCGCAAAATACGCTCTCCTGTCGCCCCGCCTGTGCGGCACTTGCGCCACATGTCAATAACTTGATGGCCTTGCCGCTGCACCGCGCAGTTTCTATTGTTATAGCTGAGCATAGTGCGTATTCGGCAAAATTGGAGACCAGCGTGGCGGTTATTGTACCCTTCGAAAGCCCGTCCAATGCTTCGATCGACGGGCTGGTGGGCCTTGTCGCCCCTGACATGGAGCGCGTCAACGCCACGATTCTGTCGCGGACCGGCTCCGAGGTGACCATGATCCCCGAGGTCGCCAACCACCTGATCTCCTCCGGAGGCAAACGCCTGCGCCCGATGCTGACGCTCGCCATGGCAAACCTCGCCGGCTATACCGGCGACGGCCATATCAAGCTCGCGGCCTCGGTCGAGTTCATGCATACCGCCACCCTGCTCCACGACGACGTCGTCGACGAGAGCGAGATGCGCCGCGGCAAGCTGTCGGCGCGCATGCTCTGGGGCAACGAGGCGAGCGTGCTGGTCGGCGACTTCCTGCTCGGCCAGGCCTTCCGCATGATGGTCGAGGTCGGATCGCTCCGCGCGCTCGACATCCTCTCCGCGGCCGCCGCCACCATCGCCGAGGGCGAGGTGATGCAGCTGGCCGCCGCCAAGAACACCGCGACCACCGAGGACGAATATCTCGCCGTGATCCGCGGCAAGACCGCCGAATTGTTCGCCGCCGCCTGCGAGGTCGGCCCCGTCATCGCCAACCGGCCGAAGGCGGAGCAGACCGCCTGCCGCTCGGTCGGCATGAATCTCGGCATCGCCTTCCAGCTCGTCGACGACGTGCTCGACTATGGCGGCAAGAGCGCCAAGCTCGGCAAGAACACCGGCGACGATTTCCGCGAGGGCAAGATCACGCTGCCGGTCGTGCTGGCCTTCCGCCGCGGCAACGACACCGAGCGCGCCTTCTGGATCCGCGCGCTGGAGCGCGGCGAGATCGGCGACGGCGATCTCGACCACGCCATCGGCCTGATGAACAAGCACCGCGCGCTCGAGGATACGCTGAGCCGCGCCCAGCACTACGGCGCCATGGCCGTCGACGCGCTCGCGCTGTTCCCGTCCTCGCCGATGAAGAGCGCGCTGGAGCAGGTCGTGGCGTTCTGCCTGGCGCGGTCGCATTGATCTAGGCACTCGCGAGCAACAAAACGATGTCGTCCCTGCGAAAGCCGGGACCCATACTCTGCGGCCGAAGTTGTGACGGGAACTCGTCGTTCCAACATCGCACAATAAGCAGCATCGGTGGTTATGGGTCCCTGCTTTCGCAGGGACGACACCCAGTTTATTGCGCCGCCCGTCGCAAAATATTTGTCGTCCTGGCGGAAGCCAGGAGGTAGATTCACATTCGAAGTGCAACACTTGAGCAAAGGCCTCGGCAGGCGTGCGGTAGTCAAGGCATTTGCGCGGGGTGTTGTTGTAGGCGGCGATGAACTGGCGGAATCTGGCGGTCGAGAGGGTTACGAGATCGGTCTTGCGGGGAATAAAGCGGCGCATCCTGCCGATAGCGTTCTCGATGCCGCCCTTCTGCCAGGGGGCGTGGGGATCGCAGAAGAAGGTCTCGATCGAGAGGCGGTGCAGCGCCAGGTGACCGGCGAACTCGGTGCCGTTGTCGAAGGTCACGGTCTGGCGCAGCTCCTGTGGCAGGGTCGCGAAGAAGCCCACGAGATGGCGGGCGACACCGCGCGCGACCTTGCTGGCAAGGCGGATGCCGAGCAGCAGACGCGAGGTGCGCTCGTGCACGGTCAGCACGGCCTGACCGTATTTCGAGAACATCATCAGGTCGGCCTCCCAGTGTCCGGGCACGCTGCGGTCGGCCACTTCGATCGGCCGATTTGCCAAGGAAACACGGCCTTCGATGAAGCTTGCGGGGCTGCCGCCCCTCTTGCCGCGGCGGCCGCGCTTGCTCTTGGCGCGCGGCAGATAGCGCCGCCAGTTGAAATCCGTGGTGCGCCTGAGTTGGGCATAGATGAAGCGGTAGATGGTCTCGTGCGAGATCACCTTGCGCCCGGACTCGCGGGCCAGCCGGCCGGCGACCTGCTCGGGCGACCAGCCCCGGCGAAGGCGTTCCAACACCGCGCGGCGCAGGCCGGGCTCCCGTTCGAGGCGTCCGCCCGTCCAGCGCCGCGCTCGCATCTGGTGCTGGGCATAGTTTGGCTTGTAGCCGACCTGGCTCCCCCGATTGCGCCTCAGTTCCCGAGAGACCGTTGATGGCGAGCGATCCAGAGCTGCCGCGATTTGCCGGACCGAGCTGCCATTGGCCGATAGGCAGGCAATCTCGCATCGGTCGTCCAGAGAGAGCTGCTTGTAAGTCCGCCCCATGGCAACACCTCCTCAAGGAAGTGTTGCACTTCGTTTGCGAACTCAGGGGACCCATAGCCACCGAATTTGATTGTGAAAGAGATCACGGCCCCGGCGTCGCGCAGCAATTGCCATTTGGGGTAGTGGGTCCTGGCATTCGCCAGGACGACATCGAGTTTGTTGGCCCGGGCAACTCAGGTGTATGGCTCACCCAACAACGTCGGCACGATCGACGGTGTCGTCCCTGCGAAAGCAGGGACCCATACTCCGCGGCGAGAGTTGTAGGGGGACTCGTCATTCCAGCATCACGCAAATAACAAGCATCGGTGGTCATGGGTCTCTGCAGGGGCGACACCAGGGTTTGCTGCAGCGGCGCCCGCTACTCCTTCACCGGCAACCAGATCTCGAAACCGCCATTGCCGGTTGCAGGATCGAACGTCTCGTCGTAGCGCTCGAAGTTCGGCGCGTCCGCGGCTTTGAGACCGGATGCCGGCAACCACTGATTCCAGATCGTGTTCACGGTGCGCCGGATCGTCGAGATGTGGTCGGCGTGTGTGAACACGACGTATTTCTGCTCGGGAATCCGGACGCGCGCGAACTCGCGCGGCAGGTCGGAGAAATCGGCGACCTCGACCCCGGCGATATAGTCGAAATTGCCGGCGTCATCGCCGTTGCAGCAGACGCCGTAGGCGACGTTGCCGACCTGGCGGGGGATGTGCGCGCATTGCTGGTGGAAGCTCTGCCACTGGTTCGGAATGCCGGCATCGCTGCCATTGCCGTGATTGTAACGCTCGCCGATGCCGGCGACGAGGAACGCCTTGCCGGTGGCAATGCGCGGCGGATCGATGTGGTCGAGAGCTGTCGAGATCATGGTGATCGGCTCCTGGAGATTGAGCGTCGTCAGGCACGTTGTCGCGCGCACCGTCTCGGGCGTGACGCCGAAATGGTCGCGAAACGCGCGGGTGAATGCTTCGTGGGAGCCGTAATCCGCATCCAGCGCGAGGCTGAGAATATCGGGCGCACCGGCCGCGAGCTCGCGCGCGGCCTCGCTGAGCCGACGGGCCCGCACATAACGCATCACCGAGAACCCGGTCGCCTCCGCGAACGCACGCACCAGATGGAAGCGCGAGACGCCAGCCACGGCGGCAATCTCGTCGAGCGTCAGGGGCGCGCCGAGATGGCTTTCGATGTACCAGAGCGCCTTCTGGGCTGGATTCATGGATGACGGCTTTCCTGCAAAGCTCGGGCATCATGCACGGCTGCCGCGCGCGGCATTTGACAGTCCTTGCTGCCCGGGCGGCGAAACTGTGGTTCCGCTCCACGGAAATTTACCCGCAAAGCCGCCGCTGGCAACAATGTTGCAATCGTGCATACTCGCCGACGCATCGATCCGACGGCTCATCAAGCTGCCCGATAATCAAGACTGCAAGAGCCGCGGCCAGCATGTCAGGGAGGACAATGATGCACCACCAACGCTTGAGCTATGCCAACTGCGTCAAATCCGCGGTGCTTGCGGGACTTTTGACGATCGCCGTCGCCAGCGCCGCCAACGCGCAGAAGAAATACGATCCGGGCGCAACCGACACCGAGATCAAGGTCGGCAACATCATGCCCTATTCCGGTCCGGCGTCGGCCTACGCCACGATCGGCAAGACCGAAGCCGCCTATTTCAACAAGCTCAACAGCGAAGGCGGCATCAACGGCCGCAAGGTCAAGTTCATCACGCTGGACGATGCTTACTCGCCGCCGAAGACGGTCGAGCAGACCCGCAAGCTGGTCGAGAGCGACGAGGTGCTCCTGATCTTCAATCCGCTGGGCACGCCGGGCAACACCGCGATCCAGAAATACATGAACGCCAAGAAGGTGCCGCAGCTGTTCGTCTCGACCGGCGCGGCGAAGTGGAATGATCCGAAGAACTTCCCGTGGACCATGGGCTGGCAGCCGAGCTACCAGGTCGAAGCGCGCATCTATGCCAAGTACATTCTGCAGAACTATCCGGGCAAGACCATCGGCGTGCTCTACCAGAACGACGATTTCGGCAAGGACTATCTGAACGGCCTGCACGACGGGCTCGGCGACCAGGCCAAGAAGCTGATCGTCGTCGAATCCTCCTACGAGACTTCGTCACCGACGGTGGACTCGCAGATCGTGCAGATCAAGGGCGCCAATCCCGACATCTTCGTCAACATTGCAACGCCGAAATTCGCGGCGCAGGCGATCAAGAAAGCCGCCGAGCTCGACTGGCATCCGGTGCAGTTCCTGACCAACGTCTCCGGCTCGATCGGCGGCGTGATGAAGCCGGCCGGCTATGAAGCGAGCCAGGGCGTGCTGTCCACGGCGTATCTCAAGGACCCCAAGGATACCGAGTGGAAGAACGATCCGGCGATGACCGAGTGGCGCGCCTTCATGACCAAGTGGTATCCCGAAGGCGACCTCGACGACGCCGCGACCGTATTCGGCTATGGTGTCGCCAAGGGGCTCGAGCAGGTGCTGCGGCAGTGCGGCGACAATCTTACCCGCGAGAATCTGATGAAGCAGGCGGCCAGCCTCAACATCGAGATCGGCATCTATCTGCCCGGCACCAAGATCAAGACCGGGCCGGACGACTATGCGCCGATCGAGCAGCTGCAGATGATGCGCTTCAAGGGCGAGAGCTGGGAGCGGTTCGGCCCCATCATGAGCGGCGAGAAGAGCAGTTGAGGGCTTTCCTCCACAACTTCGCGGTTCGTGATGCCCGGCCGTGCGCCGGGCATCCACGCCTTCGACACGATTCACGAGCAAGACTTGTCGCGAGCAAGACTCGTTACAAACCGGACTTGCGATGGCCGGAACCCAGACCAGCCGAAGCGACGCCGTTCTTCAGGCTCACGTGTCCGGCCACCACGAGCTCCAGGCACATCCTGCGATCGGAAGGACAACAACAATGAAAATCACCGATGTGCGGGCGCACCATATCCGCATCCCCTATGACGCCGGTGTCGCAAGCTTCCGCCAGGGTGCTTCCGCGATTTCCGCGCTCGACATGGTCCTCGTCGAGGTCACGACCGATTCCGGGCTGACCGGCTGGGGCGACGCCTTCGCCTATGTCTGCCCCATGACGAGCTGCACGGCGGTAGCCGAGATGATCGCGCCGCAGGCCCGCGGGCTGAAGGTGCCCGATGCTGCCGGCATTCCCGCGGTGATGGAACAGATCCAGCGCAATCTGCATCTGTTCGGCCGCTACGGCATCACCATGTTCGCGATCTCCGGGCTCGATATCGCATTGTGGGACCTCGCCGGCAAGGTGAAGGGCGTGCCGCTGCATCAATTGATCGGCGGCGCGAAGCGGAGTGCGATCCCGGCCTATGCGAGCCTGATGCGGATCGGCAATCCGGCGCACATCGCCGCCGAATGCAGGAAGGCGCTCGCGCTCGGCTATGCCGCGATCAAGCTGCACGAGACCACGGCCCCTGCAGTGTTCGCCGCGCGCGAGGCGATCGGACCAGCCATTCCGCTGATGGTCGACATGAACTGTCCGCTGGACGGGCCCGCGGCGATCCAGTTCGCGCGCGACTGCAAGCAGGCCGCGCCGCTGTTCCTGGAGGAGCCGGTCTGGCCGCCGGAAGACTTCGCCACGCTTGCCGACGTCCGCAGCAAGGGCGGGCTCGACGTCGCCGCCGGCGAGAATGCCTGCACCGAATATCAATTTCGCCAGATGATCGAAGCGGGCGCGGTCAGCCACGCCCAGCCCTCGGTCATCAAGGTCGGCGGCATCACGGAATTCCTGAAGGTGGCCGTCCTCGCCGACGAGTTCGGCGTCCAGGTGATTCCGCACTCGCCCTATTTCGGGCCGGGCTTCCTCGCCACGCTGCATCTGATGGCGATCCGCGACGCGGGGCTGATCGAGGTGTTCTTCATGAAGCGTCCCGCCTGTCTGTGGGGCGATCGCATCGACGTCGACCCCAACGGCCATGTCGCCGTGCCGCAGGGCCCCGGCCTCGGCTACGAGCCGGATCGCGACGTGATGGAGCAGTATCGGGTGGCGTGAGTCGAGCGTCCTTCCTACGCGTCATTGCGAGGAACCCGCGAAGCGACGAAGCAATCCACATCTCGGCAAGCTGAGAGATAGATTGCTTCGCTGAGCCTGTCATCGGGCGCGCGGTCGCGCGACCCGTTGGCTCGCAATGACGGCTGCGGGCTACTTCGTCCCGTCCTTCGCGGCGGGCGCGGCATCCTTCGCCGGCGGCGCGTCGGCTTTCCTCTTCAGGTCCTCGGTCAGCTTGACCTGCGCTGTTTGCAGATCGGTGACGAGCTTCTGCAAGTTCGCGACCGAACTCTGCAAGCTCACGATCTGGCGATTGGCGGCATCCAGCTTCTGCTGATGATCAAGGGCGAGCTTGGCGATCGTCTTCTGCAGGAAATCGACATTGCTCTGCAGGCAGCTGGTGCGCCGCTCCATGGTCTTCTCGACGGTGCAGATCTCGATCCCGGGCACGTCCTGCGCGTGCGCGACTCCGACGACGCCGAGTGCAAGCGGCGCCAGCAGGGCGAGAACAAAACGAGCGGTCATCGGCGTCTCCAGGCAAATGCGTCATTCACAGTTTTGTGCTTGCGACGCTGAAAGCAAGGCAGACATACCACACTGAAACCGCATTCAAGCGGTGTGCTTCACCCATTACGGGACTACTCGTGGGGACGGGGGCCTTCGGAACTTGTTTGGTTCGATCCCTTTTGGCTCGACCTTGGGCAGTGGAGACAGATCGCATGGCAACGCGCGAAAAACGGTTGGCGCAATTCGATGGCAATGGCGAACCTGCGCCGGAACAGCGCGTGGAAGTACTTTGTGAGGATCATAGCGGAACGTATCAGCTGCCGTTCGCCTGCCGCTTCGTCAACGGCCAGTGGCGCAACGACACGACGGGCGGCGCGCTGGAAGCCAATGTCATCGCCTGGCGGATGCCGCGCGAGAAGCAGGCGGGCATGGCCTGAGGCCGGCATCGGCGCGCGCTGTTTCAAAACGCGACGCGCGCGCACCGTGTCTTAAGATTTGGAACGCGGGTGGAACGAACCGCGTCCGAATCACTGATCGATCAGCGTACCGCGTTGTTCACGGCTAGATGTGGTCATCAGCCCGAGGCTGCGCACCACATACAGAAGCATGACGATCGGCCGCAGCCAGCGGCCGATAACAAAGGTTAACTCCTCCGCAGACGACATTGCGATCCCTCCTCTCTGTCCTCCTGGCGATCATTTCCACGGCGTGATCGGCGGCACCGTTTCGGTCGCCGGCGGCACGTCCACGGTCTTGAAATCGGCGGGGCTGACGATCTCAAGGTATTCCATGTCCTTCGAGTAATCGAACAGGTAGTGGGTGATGCCGGGACGCTGATGGATAACGTCGCCGGCCTCGACCAGCGTCTCCTTGTCCTCGTACATGAAGCGCGCCCAGCCCTTGGTCATGATGACGATCTGAAAATCGCACAGATGCTTGTGCCAGCCGGTGCCCTGCTCCGGCGGCATGTCGGGATTGGCCTTGACCAGATGGCAGATTACCTGCCCGCCGGTGGCATCGGCGATGCCGAGATCGCGATACAGGAAGAAGTCGCGCAGACCTCCGCCCTTGAACTCGGTGTCACCGGGTTTGACGTGGGAGAATTTGCTGACGACGGCGTGCTGGTTCATTTCAAGCCTCCACGGTTCTCGTGTTCGCGAGATCGCGGCGCGGCTCGGCGTCCAAATTTTCGGCAGCGTCGCATCGTCGCGGTCACAGCTCGGTCATTGCCATGCGAAATCCTTGCCAGCCGGGTTGGGCCGCGGCGAACCGTCTCGCCATGCGCTGACATCGCCGCGGAAGCATTTGGAGCGAGGCACGAATTTGCGCCTCAGTGGCTGTCGCGCGCGTCCGTCGCGCATGGCCGGTGCCCGACGCCGACGGCACGCCCATTGAGCAAGGTTTGCCTCGTGCTTGAGCCGCCGATGCAGGCAGGCCGGGCCGGGCGTTGCCTAATATTCGACCTCGAGCTCCTCGATCTCGGCTGGCTCCTCCCGCGCCGCAGCGATCCATTCCTGCATCTCCGGCATGGCCATGATGGTGCTGCCATACACCGCAAGCGCGGCTCAAGCTTGACGTCATAGGTCACAAAGCGCGTCACCACCGGGGCGTACATCGCATCCGCCATGGTGCGCTGCGCGCCGAACAGGAAGGGGCCGCCCGATTTCTCCAGGCAGTCGCGCCAGATGAGACGCGGTCGATGTCGGCCTGCGCCCGCGACCAGATCTTGAAGCCGGGAAAGTGTCCCTTCAGGTTGACCGGCAGCGAGGCGCGCAGCGTGGTGAAGCCGGAATGGATTTCGCCTGAGATCGAGCGGCAATGGGCGCGCTGGATGCGGTCGGCCGGCAACAGGCCGGCGTCCGGCATCAGCTCGGCGAGATATTCGGCGATCGCCAGCGTATCCCAGACCGTCGCACCGTCGTGGCGCAGGCAGGGCACCAGGATCGAGGACGACAGCAGCAGCAGCTCGGCGCGGGCCGACGGGTCGTCGGGCGCGGTGACCACCTCCTCGAACTCGAGCCCGGCGAATTTCGCCAGCAGCCAGCCGCGCAGCGACCAGGAGGAGTAATTCTTGCTGCTGATGGTGAGTGTCGCTTTCGCCATATCTGTCCCTCACGCCTGAACGCGTCCTCAGCTCCCGGACTTCGCGCGCCGGTTCAGCCGCCGCGCACCCGGAGCCATCAGCTTTTGCAGCAAGCCACGTGCCAATTTGCCGGGCGGCCGGCCCGCCTCTGGCGTCGATATTGCATGGCAAGCCGGGCCACGGGTGGATGCGTATGATGTCAATGCTGTACCAGGCCTATCAGAACCACATGGACCTCACGGCGCCGTGGCGGACCGGCGCCGCAGCGGCGTTGCGCTATCTCAATCTGGTGCCGCGCGGCGCGTCCGACCGGACGTTCGGCCGGCTCGCGGCCGCGCTCGAACTGATCTCGCGCTCCAGCCTGAGCTATGCCCGCCCCGACTACGGCATCGGCAGCGTGACCGTCGGCAACAGGGAGTTAGACGTGACCGAGGAGATCGCCTACGCGACGCCGTTCGGCTCGCTGCTGCACTTCAAGAAACACGGCGTGGCCGAGCAGCCGCGCATGCTGCTGGTGGCGCCGATGTCCGGCCATTTCGCCACGCTGCTGCGCGGCACCGTGAAGACGCTGCTGCAGGACCACGACGTCTACATCACCGACTGGCACAATCCGCGCGACATCCCGCGCAGCGAGGGCCGCTTCGGGCTCGACGACTACACCGATCATCTCATCGACTTCCTCGGACAGCTCGGGCCGCGCCCGCACATGGTGGCGATCTGCCAGCCGTCCGTCTCGGCGCTCGCGGCCGCCGCGATCATGTGCGAGGACAATCACCCCTCGCGCCCGGCGACGCTGACGCTGATGGCAGGTCCGATCGACACCCGCATCCAGCCGACCAGGGTCAACGAGTTCGCCAAGAGCAAGCCGATCGAGTGGTTCGAGCAGAACCTGATCAACTACGTGCCGGTGCAATGCCGCGGCGCCTTGCGCAAGGTCTATCCGGGCTTCGTGCAGCTCACGGCCTTCGTCTCGATGAATCTCGAGCGTCACATCAAGCAGCATCTCGACCTCGCCAACCACATCGCCAAGGGCGAGAAGGAGAAGGCCGCGACGATCAAGACGTTCTACGACGAATATTTCGCGGTGATGGATCTTCCTGCGGAATTCTACATCGAGACCGTGCGCGACGTGTTCCAGGAGCACCTCCTGCCGCAGGGCAAGCTGATGCATCGCGGCCGCCCGGTGAACACCAAGGCCGTCAGCCGCATGGGCCTGATGACGGTCGAGGGCGAGAAGGACGACATCTGCTCGATCGGCCAGACCCTCGCCGCCCAGGACCTCTGCACCGGCGTGCGCGCCTATCGGCGCGTCCACCACATGCAGGCCGGCGTCGGCCATTACGGCGTGTTCTCCGGCAAGCGCTGGAACAACGAGATCTACCCGCTGCTGCGCGATTTCGTGCACGTCAATTCGTGAGCGATTCCCCTTAGCCTGGATGAAGCGAAGCGCAATCCGGGAGAGTGTTTCCGCGGAGAAGCCGCTCCCGGATTTCGCTCCGCTTCATCCGGGCTACGAAATCTCGCCTCCCGACAATGCTCCATCTGCATCGTTGCACGCCTCGCAAAGACGCTGCGGCTAGCCATGCCTGCCTTCGCGCAGTAGTCTCCCCGGCCACGACGACCCGCTTCCGAAGAATCGTCCAGGGAGAAACTCCATGCGCGCGCCTGCCGCCTTCCGTGCCCTCACGCTTGCCGTGATCGGCGCCCTCGCCTTCACCTCAGCCGTATCCGCCGCCGAAGTCCATGTCATGATCTCGGGCGGGCTGACGGCGGCCTATAAGGCGCTGGTGCCGGAGTTCGAACGCAAGACCGGGCACAAGGTGGTGACCGCCTTCGGGCCGTCGATGGGCACCACGACCAACGCCATTCCGGTGCGGCTGGAGCGCGGCGAGCCGGCCGACGTGCTGATCATGGTCGGCTATGCGCTCGGCGATCTCATCAAGCAGGGCAAAGTGGTGCCCGACAGCCGCGTCGACCTCGTGAAGTCGCCGATCGGCATCGCGGTGAAATCAGGCGCACCGAGGCCGGACATCGGTTCGGCCGACACCGTCAAGCAAGCGCTGCTGGCGGCGAAATCGGTCGCCTATTCCGACAGCGCCAGCGGCGTCTATGTCTCGACCGAGATGTTCGCAAAGCTCGGCATCGCCGATCAGATGAAAGACAAGGCGCGGATGATCCCGGCGACCCCGGTCGGCGAGATCGTTGCCAAGGGCGAGGCCGAGATCGGCCTGCAGCAGATATCCGAGCTGAAGCCGGTTGCCGGCATCGACATCGTCGGACCGCTGCCGGAGCCGTTGCAGAAGATAACGGTGTTTTCCGCCGGGATCGCGACGGTTGCAAAGGAGCGTGAGGCCGGCAAGGCGCTGATCAGCTTCCTCGCCTCGCCGGATGCGCACGACGCGCTGGTGAAGAGCGGCCTCGATCCGATTGCGGCGGGTGGGACGCACTGAAGTCGGCCCTCTAACCCGTCATCCTTGTAAGTCAGGACGCGCTGAGGAGGCCGCAACGCGGCCGTCTCGAAGGATGCACGGCCCCGCCAGTGGCCGATTCATCCTTCGAGGCTCGCCCAGCGGCGCAAGTGCGCCGCAAGGCTCGCGCCTCCAGCGACAAAGGCGAAGCCTTTGCGCGGGGATGACGGGGATAGGCTGGCGGATTTGGCGCCGCTACCGCAAGTGATGCGCGCCGTAGGCGAGCAGCAGCACCACGACCAGCGCCAGCAGCAGCGTGGTCGACTTCCAGAACAGCACCGGGTTGCGCTCGATCAGCGGGGTCGATGACGTCGTCAGATATTTTGCGTTGGGATTGCGCAGGTCGAACAGGAACTCCGAAAAGCTCTCATAGCGCTTGAGCGGGTTGGCATGCACGGCGCGCTCCAGCGCGCCGTCGACCCAGCCCGGGATCTCGCGCCCGCCATGCGCGGCCGAACGATAGACCAGCCGGTTGAAGTCGGATCGTGTCCGGGCCCGCGCGATCTGCGCGCCATAGGGCAAGCGTCCCGTCAGCATCTGGTAGGTGACGACACCGAGCGAGAACAGGTCGGAGCGCGCGGTGCCACCCTCGCCGAGGAAATATTCCGGCGCGGTGTATTGCTGGGTGCCCAGGATGTCCTCGACACCCGCCGGCGCCGCCGCGGCGACGCCAGCGATCCGCGTCGAGCCGAAATCGATGATCTTCACCGTGCCGGTCCTGTCGATCATGATGTTGTCGGGCCTGACGTCCTGGTGCAGCATCTCCTTGCGGTGGAAGGCGCGCAGCCCTTTTGCGATTTGCTCGGTGATACCGCGTACCGTCTCCAGCGCCGGCGCTGGATTGTCCGTGATCCACTGCGTCAGGGTCTGGCCATCGATATATTCCATCGCGACATAAAGGAAATTGCGCTTGCGCTGCGGCAGCCACGGCTTCAGCACATGCGGGCTGTCGATCCGCCGGGCGACCCATTCTTCCATCATGAAACGCTTCAGATAGGCTGGATCGTCGCGCAGGTCGATCGAGGGGATTTTGATCGTGACTGTGGTGGCGCTGTCCTCGTCGACCGCGAGATAGATGTGGCTGCGGTGCGATGCGTGCAACTCGCGCACGATACGATAGCCGTCGAATAGCATTCTTGCATCGAGCAGCGGCGGCAGCGGCAGCTCGGTCGGCTGGCCGAACACCTCGCTGGCATCGCCGTCAGGCAATTCGTCGATCCGGACGATCTGCACGGTGAGATTGTCCGGGCTGCCGTTCTCATAGGCCTGCTCGACGATCGATTTCGCCGCAGCATCGAGAGACGCGGCACCGTCTTTGATCGTCTTCGCGAGCTGCCGCGCCGGGACATGCTCGTAGATTCCGTCGGTCACCAGCAGGAAGATATCACCGCGCTCCAGCGGGAGCGCCTGATAGTCGATCTCGAGCTGCGGGTTGATGCCGAGCGCGCGGCCGAGATAGGTCTGCTCCGAGGAGATCACGACGCGGTGGTCGTTGGTCAGTTGTTCGAGGCTGTTGCCGGCGACGCGATAGATCCTGGAGTCGCCGACGTGGAACAGATGCGCCGTGGTCGACCGGACGACCAGGGCGCTCAGCGTGCAGACGTAACCCTTGTCCTTGTCGTAGGGATTCTGGCTGCGCCTTGTCTGCGCGTGCAGCCACGAATTGGTCGCCTCCAGCACCCGCTGCGCCGAGGTCTTCACCGACCAGGATTCCGAGGTGCAGTAGTAGTCGGTCAGGAAGCTCTTGACCGCGGATTCGGCGGCGATGCGGCCGACGCTGCTCGAGGAGATGCCGTCGGCAAGCACCACCGCGATGCCCTTCAGGCCGAGCAGCGGCTCGTCGGGGATCAAGGCGCCGTGGAAGTCCTGATTGGTGTCCTTGCGGCCCTGATCAGAGAATTGCCCGACCGATATTTTCAGCGCGCGCGGCATCGACCGTCCCAAAGCGAATGGGCCCCTCCGGGACAGGAGAGCCCAACCAAAGCGCGACGAGATTATGTTGAATCGTCATCGCGCTTTGGCTTCTTGTCTGAGCATGATCTTCTCGGAAAGCCGCTTCACACTTTTCCGGATCATGCTCCAGCCGGCCACGATCAAGCCGCGAGGCGCTGGCGCTTCGGCGCCGTCTTCACATGCGTGGTGTAGAGCGTCATGCCGGTGAAGGCGAGGCCGCCGACGAGGTTGCCGAGCACGGTCGGGATCTCGTTCCAGATCAGATAATCCATGATCGAGAACTTCGCGCCGAGCAGCAGCCCGGACGGGAACAGGAACATGTTCACGACGGAATGCTCGAACACCATGTAGAAGAACACCAGGATCGGCATCCACATCGCGATGACCTTGCCCGGGACCGAGGTCGAGATCATGGCGCCGACGACGCCGGTCGAGACCATCCAGTTGCAGAGCATGCCGCGCAAGAACAGCGTCGCCATGCCTGCTGCGCCGTGCGCGGCATAGCCCAGCGTGCGCCCTTCGCCGATATTGCCGATGGTCATGCCGACTTTGTCGGGCTCCTGGGTGAAGCCGAAGGTCGTGACGAAAGCCATCATGAAGGCAACCGTGAAGGCACCGGCGAAGTTGCCGACGAACACGAGGCCCCAATTGCGCAGCACGCCGCCGAGAGTGACGCCCGGGCGCTTGTCGATCAGGGCCAGCGGCGCGAGCACGAAGACGCCGGTCAGAAGGTCAAAGCCCAAAAGATAGAGCATGGAAAAACCGACCGGAAAGAGCAGCGCGCCGATCAGCGGCTGGCCGGTGTTGACGTTGATGGTGACGGCGAACCAGGCCGCCAGTGCCAGGATCGCGCCGGCCATGTAGGCGCGGATGATGGTATCCCGGGTGGACATGAAGATCTTGGACTCGCCCGCATCCACCATCTTGGTGACGAATTCTGAAGGCGCGAGATACGCCATTCGTAAAATCCCCTTGCGCAATTCGGCCGCGCCGGTTGCCTGCCGGAAGCGACGCGGGTTGGTTGAAATGCTCGTTCGTCCGGGAGATGGGGGGTTCAACGATTGCTCGAGACGCCCGGGCCGGGCGCCTTGATCCCCTCGCCGCGGCCAGCATTGGCCTCGGCAATCCGGAGGACGGCAGTCGTCATTGACTGATCCAACCAAAAGCAATGCATATGCCAACCGGAGCCGCCGGCGCCGGGCCCGAAATTGCCGTTAATGCAATGACTTAGCTGATCTACAGAGGAACCGGCCGGCGCGATGGCGCGGATTTATGCAGCCTGCACAGATGTCGCCCACGAAAAATGCGGAGCCCGGCCGCGGGCCCGGCGCGACCGCGTGTCAGCCTGCCGATGCGCCGCTACTTCACCTCGGTGCGGACTGGCGTGTCCTTCAGGCCGTTAGCGTCATAGGCCTTGCGCAGCGTACCGTTGGCGATCGCCTCCGTCATGAACCTGGTGGCGAAGGCCGCGGCGAGCGGATGGTTGAGCGGCACCGCGACCGCGGTGACGGTCTGCTTGAAGGTCTCGTCCAGCACGCGCGTGCCCGGGATCTTCTTCGCCATCGCGTTGAGCTGATCGCGCGACAATGCGAACGCGTCGATCTCGCCGCTCTTCAGCAGATTGAAGATCTCGTCATAGGTCTGATAGCCCGTGACCTTGGCGTGCTTGAGATGGGCGATCGCGCCGCGCATCGTCGTGGTGGCATTGACGGCAGCCACCTTGACGCCGTCCTGGTCGAGCGTGGCGAAATTCGTGATCGTCGAGCCGGGTTTGACGATATAGGTGGCGTCGGCAACCTCGTAGATCGGCCCGAACGTCATCCTGGTCTCGCGCTCGGGATCCTTGGGCAGGAAGGTGATGTCCCAGGTGTTCCTGGCCGCCGCGTCGGTGATCTGGCCGGAATTCTGATGCACGACATATTCGACCGGGATGCCGAGTTGCGCCGCCATCTCGCGGCCGAGATCGACGGGAACGCCCGCATAGCCGTTCTCGGTCTTGGTCGACCAGAACGCGCCGCCGGCCGGGCTGATGGCGATCGCGACCCGGAGCTTTCCGGTCGGCGCGATCTGATCCTTCAAGGCGTCGGCATCCGCTGATGTGGCCATGACAATCACTCCCAGGACGAGGCCGGCCAGACGCAGCAGTCGAGACGACATCAGACTTCCTCCATGCCGAATCTTGCTGTCCGGCAGGCGCGCAACAAACCGCACGACGCAGCCTTGCGCAAGCGCCGGTTCTCGCAAGGGAGCCATCCGTATCGGCCTATCTGACCCGGATGGTGATTTTTTCGGAGACGACCGGCGGGCTGAATGGATAGTGCTTGGCGTCGCCAAGCACCAACTGCAAGGTATGCTTGCCGGGCGCCAGATCGAGCTGCGTCTCGGTCTGGCCCGCACCGAAGTGCAGATGAGACTTGTCCGACGGAATCGGCTCATTCGGGTTCAACGGCTCATTCACGTCGATCAGAAGATGGTGATGGCCGCTGTTCTGGTAGTCGTCGCCGGCATGCGTCACGCCCATGTTGCGCAGGCCAAAGCGGCACCAGAACGGGCTTTTTAGCTTAGCGCCGTCGCGTGGCCAGATGAAATACAGCTTGGTGTCCTTGCCGGCCGGCTTGTTCTGCGCGTCGGCCGGAGCCACGAACAGCGTCAGCGCCGCGGCGAGCATGATCAAGCCTGCACTTTTCATAGCCCCTCCATGAAGCCTGGCGATCAGGGATGACCGCTCAGGGAGACAGTGCGACCCGGAAACCGTGGGTCGGATAACGGACATTGGTGTCGTAATTATCGCGATTGGCCGGACGCACATAGCGTGCGTCATTCTTCCACGAGCCGGAGCGGATGACATGGGAGGCGCAGTCGCCGCCGGACCAGACCGCACCGTCGGTCGGCGCGCCCTGGTAATTCCTGTGCCAGCAATCCTCGACCCATTGATCGACCCCGCCGCCCATGTCGTAGAGGCCGAACGGATTCGGCTTGTAGCTGCCGACCTTGACCGGCTGCTCGGCCGAACTGCCGCCGCCGCAATCCTTGCATCCGGCGTGGCCCGATTGCATCTGGTCGCCCCACCAGTACTTCGATTGCGTTCCGCCGCGCGCCGCATATTCCCACTCGGCTTCGCTCGGCAGCCGGTAGGGCTTCTTGGTGCGCTCGGCGAGCCAAGTCACATATTGCTTCGCATCGCTCCAGCTCACATTGGTGACCGGAACGTCGTCCTTGCCGCTGGCCGTGAAGCCACAGGCCTTGGCCGCCGCGCAGGCGTTCCATTCGCGGACCGTGACCGGATATTTGCCCATGGCAAAGGGCCTGACCGTCACCCGGCGGATCGGCCGCTCCGAAGGATCGTCATTGCTTCCCATCGAGAAGCTGCCAGCTTGAAGCGAGACCAGTTCGGGCTCCGGCAGATCCGGGGTGGGGCTCGCCGAGGGCGCGGGTTGAGGCGACGCTTGCTGCGTCGGTGCCGCCGGGGTTGGACTTGCGGTTTGGGTCGGAGCCGGGCTTGGTGCCGGCGGCTGGACGGCAGGCGATGCCGTCGGTGACGGAGGCGCCTGTGCCACGTCGGCCGGCTTGCCGCGCGGTTGCGCGAGCAGATACCACAGCACGCCCCCCGCGATGATCGCGATCGCCAGTCCGAGCAGCGTGAGCAGGATGGACTCACGGCGCCTGCGCGTCCGTTGGTACGCGGCTGCATCCGGCAGCACCCGATAGACGCGCACGGGATCGGTGATGTTCTTGACCTTGCGGTCGCCGAGCGACTCATAGCCGCACACGACCTTGTGCTTGATCTGTTCGTAGATCGCGCCGGAGATAAAGACGTCACCCGGCGCCGCGATTCCTTCCAGGCGCGAGGCCACGTTGACGCCGTCGCCATAGATATCGTCGGGCTCGATGATGACGTCGCCGAGGTTGACCCCGATCCGGTACTCGATCCACTGATCTCTCGCGATCGCCGCGTTGCGGCCGATCATGTTCTGCTGGATCACGATGCTGCAACGGACGGCCTCGACCGGACTGTCGAACATCGCGATAAAGCCGTCGCCGGTGGTCTTGACCAGCTTGCCGTGGTGCTCGGCAATCGTGGGCTCGATCAGATCGCGCAGGGTCCGCTTGACGCGCGTATGCGTGCCTTCCTCATCGAGCTGCATCAACCGGCTGTAGCCGGCGATATCGCCCGCTACGATCGCCGCGAGGCGCCGCGGCATTGAATCGCCGGGAGGCTGTGTATTGTCGGGCTGTGACCGGCCTGACTTGAAGTCGCGAATTTCTCCCATGGCGCTCCGGCTGCTCCAAAGAAAATTGCGTGCTCGAGGCGCAACCGGCGCCGTCGTCCCCGAGGCCCACTTGGACCTTACCACACCTTCGAGTTGGAACAAAGTTGACGAACCGTGACCAGGTCACGGTTTGCCGGCGGTGCCCGAGCGGCGCACCGCGGGTCGGCGCGCGCATCGCCTCGACGGCAGACGGCGCAAACGTCCCGTATCAGCCCGCCTGCGTGGCCGGGGTGCGGATCTCGCGCGGCAGGATGATCGCGGCCGCGATCGCGAGCAGGCAGAGCGCGGCGAAGGCGTGCAGCATGGTGACGAAGCCGCCCTGCTCGTAGAGCCAGGCGACCAGGCCGACGGAGGCGCCGGCCGCGGTGAAGCCGACGAAATAGCGCACCGCGTAGGCGCGCGAGCGCCACTCCTCGGTGGTGTACTTGCCGACCATGGCGTCGTTGACCGTGACCTGTCCGAACGCGCCCATGACGATGCCGATCGACACCAGGATGAGCGGCAGGTTGTTCAGGCTGGCGGCCAGATACAGGAACGGCGCCAGCATGAAGGACAGCGGCAGCGCCACGGTCTTCAGCGAATAGCGGTCGAGCAGCCGGCCGATCGTGTACTGCGTCATCGCGCCGAACACGTAGACGCAGGCGGCGATGACGCCGAGCAGCGCCGGGCTCCTGGTCAGGTCCGCGAGCCGCTCGGCGAACAGCTTCGGCAGCGCGACGGTGACGGCGTTGAAGGTCGTGGAGATCGCGATCACGACGATCAGCAGCGCCAGGATCACGCGCCACATGTCCTGCCTGGCGACTCGCGCCTGGGCCGCCGCCTGCCTGGAACCCTTGCGATCCTCGTGCACGACGCTCATCGCGAAGCCGATGCCGATCAGGACCGTGACCACGCCGGGAACGATGAACGCAAAGCGCCAGCCGAGATATTGGCCGATCACGCCGGTGACCAGGGCCGAGGAGGCAACGCCGAGATTGCCCCAGACACCGTTGATGCCCATCTCGCGGCCGAGCCGGTCGGCATAGGACACGATCATGGCGGTGCCGACGGGGTGATAGATCGAGGCGAAGATGCCGATCGCGAGCAGCGCCGCGCCGAGCTCGACCTGCGTCTGCACGAAGCCGACCGCGATCATGGAGGCGCCGATGCCGACGAAGAAGATCAGCATCATGTGGCGGCGGCTCCAGCGGTCCCCGAGCCAGCCGGTCAGCAGCGAGCCCGCTCCGAAGGCGACGAAGCCCGGCGTCGCGTAAGGCAGGAGCTCCGAATAGGTCATGCCGAGCGCCGGGCCCATGATGATGACAGCGGCGGCGAAGATCAGCATCGAATAATGGTCGATGAAATGGCCTGCGTTGACGAAACTGATGACCCGGCTTGGGCTGTTGCTAGGACTGTTCATCGGCACGTCTCTCACGCGATTCTTCAATTGCTCGAAAATAGGTTATAGGTGCTTGTCCTGACGGGATGTCGCCAATGACTATCGCTGAGCCGCCAATAAGAGCCCTCCACCAGGACCGGCGCGTCACCGGGGACGGCGTGCATCTGGTGGCGCGCAGCTATCGCAAGGGCGTCCGGATCGAACCGCACCTGCACCGCGAGGCGCAGCTGATCTATGCGGCCAAGGGCACGATGCAGGTGACGACGCCGGGGGGACGCTGGCTGGTGCCGCCGGACCGCGCGGTCTGGGTGCCGGCCGGGCTTCAACATGCCATCGACCTGCTCGCCGACATCGAGATGCGCACGCTGTATTTCGACCTGCCCTGGCTCAAGCGCGAGAAGCGCTATGAGGGATTAACCAGGGAATTCGTGGTGAGGGTGTCGCCGCTGCTGAACCAGGCGATCCTCGCGCTGTTCGACGCCTCATGCGGACGCGAGCGCACCGATCTGTTGATCCGCCTCGTGATGCTTGAGCTGCACCAGGCCGAGGACTCCGCGACCTTCATCCCGCTGCCGCAGGAGCCGCGCTGCCGGCGCGCCGCCGACATCGTGCTGGCCGATCCGACCAAGGACCATGATATCGACACGCTGGCGCGCGAGGTCGGAACCTCCGCCCGCACGCTGTCGCGGCTGTTCTCGAGCGAGACGCAGCTGAGCTTCAAGAGCTGGTGCCAGCGCGCCCGCATCGCCTCCGCGATCCAGCGCCTGTCGAGCAGCGCGACCGTGTCGGTGAAGCAGCTCGCCACCCAGCTCGGCTATGCCAGCGTGCCGGCATTCTCCCACGCGTTCCGCCAGGTTACCGGCAAGACACCGACCGCGTTCGCGGAGAAAACGTGAACGGGGTTTGTCACCGGGCGCAGCGATGACGAATTATACCGCTGTCGCGCTGCGACATATTTCCGTACGATCCCTGCGCTTGATTGCAGTGCTCCGGACCTTAAATCCCGTGTAAGGTCCGGCTTCACTTGATACGACCTGCTGGATACGACCTGCTCATGGCCAATGCCTTCTTCTCAGACCTGCTCTCGACGATTTCCGAACGCGGCCGCGTCCTGCTCGGCCGCGCCAGCCCGGCCGACGACAAGCAGGATGCGTCCGAACTGCTGGAATTGTGCGATGCGCTGCTGTCGGGCCGGGGCGAAGCCTCCGGCACCGCGATGGCGCGTGAGGTGCTCGACAGCTACCACCATCTCGATGCCGCCGGGCGGCTGTCGTTCTTCCAGACGCTGGCCCGCGATTTCGGCCCCGATCACGCCAAGCTTGCGCAGGCGATCGAAAGCTGGCGCGCCAAAGCCAATGGCGACGACGCCAGCGACCTGCATTTCGCCTCCGAGCCGCGCCGCCAGGAATTGATCCGCCGGCTCAATCGCGCGCCGGGCGGCACCGGCGAGCTGGTGTCGATCCGGTCGGATCTGCTTTCATTGATGAAGGGCAACAAGGACCTCGCCGCGCTCGATCGCGACGTGGTGCATCTGCTCTCGTCCTGGTTCAACAGGGGGTTTCTCGTGCTGCGCAGGATCGACTGGTCGACCCCGGCCAACATCCTCGAAAAGATCATCCGCTACGAAGCCGTGCATGAGATCAGCGACTGGGACGATCTGCGCCGCCGCATCGATCCGGTCGATCGCCGCTGCTACGCGTTCTTCCATCCGGCGATGGTCGACGAGCCCCTGATCTTCGTCGAGGTGGCGCTGACCGAGACCATCCCGGGCGCCATCGCGCCGCTGCTCGCGGTCGACCGCCAGTACCTGCCGATCGAGCGCGCGCGCACCGCCGTGTTCTATTCGATCTCCAATACCCAGCGCGGCCTCGGCGGCATCTCCTTCGGCAGCTTCCTGATCAAGCAGGTGGTGGAAGAGCTGCGCCGCGAATTGCCGAAGCTCGACACCTTCGTGACACTGTCGCCGGTGCCGGGCTTCATGCAGTGGGTCAAGCAGGCCGACGACGTGCAGCTCACCGAGGAGGACCGCCAGCTGCTGGAAAGCCTCGGCAAGCCCGACTGGTTCGAGAACGCCGAGCTCGCGACCCAGCTGCGCAGCGTGCTGGAGCCGCTCGCGGCGCATTATTTCCTCAAGGCACGCACGCCGAAGGGCCGGCTGATCGATTCCGTCGCGCGCTTCCATCTCGGCAACGGCGCAAGGCTCGAGCGCATCAACTGGCTCGGAGACCTCTCGCCGAAGGGCATCCGCGAATCGGCGGGCATCATGGTCAACTACCTCTACCGCCTCGACGACATCGAGAAGAACCACGAGGCCTACGCCAACGACGGCGAGGTGGTTGCGTCGAGCGCCGTGAAGAAGCTGCTGAAGAGCGAGGGCCGGCGGCTGCTGGATATGCGGCTGGGCTAGGCAAGCCGAACTCCATCCCGGTCATTGCGAGCCACCCGGCCGGCGCAAAGCGCCGCCGGATGACGGCTCCGCGAAGCAATCCATCTCTCCACACATGCGGAGAAATGGATTGCTTCGTCGCTTCGCTCCTCGCAATGACCGCACGTCGTCGACGCTCTCGCCGCCTAGAACCTCGCCCGCGCCATCAGCCTTACCGTCCGGCCCTGTCCCGGCGAGATATTGTTGTTGCCGTCAGCCGACGCCCAATAGCCCTTGTCGAAAATGTTCTCGACGTTGAGCTGGGCGCTCCAGGTCTCGTCGATCTTGGCATAGATCGCCGCATCGAAGCGCACGAAGCTCGGCAGCCGCACCGTGTCGTCGGACGAGGCGAAGGAATCGCCGAAATAGATCACGCCGAGCGCGGCGGCCCACATCGGCGTGAACTGATACTTGTTCCACCAGGCAAACTGATTGTACGGCACCAGCTGGACGCGGTTGCCGGGCACGACGGTCGCCGAGGTCGCGCCGGTGATCTTCGCGTCGGTGTAGGCATAGGCCAGCGACGATTGCCATTGCGCGGTGACATAGCCGGTCAGGCTCGCCTCGACGCCTCGCGTGAGCGTGCTGCCGGAGGGGAAGAAGAAGCCGGGATTGTTGCCGTCGGCGATCGGCTGGTTGGTGCGGTTCAGATTGTACACCGCGGTCGAGAACAACAGCTTCGGGTTGATGTTCCACTTCATGCCGAGCTCGACATTCTCGAAGCGCTGCGGCTGCAGGATCAGCGTGCCGTCGTTCAGCGCGCTGAACTGGTCGCCCGAGGCCGGCAGGAAGGAGACGCTGTAGGCGGTATAGACCGACATCGAATCGATCGGCTTGATGATCAGGGCGCCCTGCGGCGAGACCAGATTGTCGACGCGATTGCGATTGATGCTGGTGTTCATGTCGGTGGCCGACATGTCGTAGCGATCGAACCGCGCGCCGGCGATGATCTGCACGGCGCGCGAAATCTCGATGGTGTCCCTGAGATAGCCGGACTGGATGTTCAGCGCGTAGCGGCTGTTCGAATCGGGCGTGGTGACGCCGTCGGTATTGGTGCCGGTGAAGTGGTGAAGGAACGTCACCGGACCGAAATAGGTCGGCGCGAACGGGTTCTGCACGATGGTGTTGGTGCCGTTCGGGAACACGCCGGTGTTGCGGATGTCGACGCCGGTCTGCCGGCCGAACTCGGCGCCGAAGCCGACCGTGTGGAACAGCGGCCCGGTCCAGGTCTTGTAGGTGAAATCGGTCTGGTTGAAGACGTTGTCGCGGTTCGTCGTGTGCTGGTAGGCGCCGAGATTGACCGCCGTGTCAGCAGGATTGACCGCGCCCGCGAGCGGGCCGCCGGTCGGATAGACGTTCTGATAGAATTTCTGGTAGTCGGCGGCGAAGGTGCCGTTGCGCACCGTCAGCCCGTTCTCGAAATCGTGCTCGATGATCGCCATGCCGGTCTGCACCGTCGCCTGCGCGGTGTTCAGGCTTGGGCTGCCGAAGAAGGTCGAGAAGTCGCCGTTCGGCGCGAACGGCGTGGTCGGGTTGAAGCGGGTCGCGCCACCCGGCAGACCCTGCGAGGGATTGCCGCGGTCGGCGGTACGCTCGTCGTGAAAGTACTCGTAGCTCAGTTTGATTTTGGTGTTGTCGTCGGGCTTCAGCGTTACCGTCGGATTGATGCCGTAGCGCTCGAGATGGTTGAAATCGCGGAAGGCGTCGGCTCCCTCGTAGAACACGTTGAGCCGCGCTGCGACGTTGTCGTTGATCGCCTGCCCGGCGTCGAGGCTGACGCGGCGATCGCCCCATGAGCCGGTTTGCGCCGTCGCCTCGTAGACGCGGTTGCCGTCGGCTTCCTTCAGCGTGCGGTTGAGCAGGCCGCCGCCGGCGCCGCGGCCGAAGGTCAGCGCGCTCGGCCCCTTCAGCACCTCGATGCTCTGGGCGTTGTACATGTCGCGGAAATACTGCACGTCGTCGCGAAAGCCGTTGACGAAGAAGTTGGCGCTGGAATCGACGCCGCGGATCACGAGCTCGTCGCGATTGCCCTCGCCCTGATGCACGGCAACGCCGGGGACATAGCGGGTGACGTCGGTGAGGCCCTGATAGTTCTGGTCGCGGATCAGCTCCCGCGTGATCACGTTGAGCGATTGCGGGATGTTGACGATTGCGGTGTTGGTCCTGGTCGCCACCGACGTGCTGTTGGCGAAATAGCCTGACGTGCCGGTGCGGGCGTCCTGCGATTCCGCGAAGGGTTTTGCCACCGGCGCGATCCGCCGTGCCGTCTGGGTGCGGCGGCCTCGTGCTGCGGCGGTGTTACGCGATGTCGACGGCGCGCTGCGGCGGCGTTGCGTGGCCGGCGGGGTGACTGTCACCGGCGGCAGCGACGAGGCGCCGGCCTGCGGCGGCGCCGATTGCGCCTGTGCGGCAGATGTTGCGAGCGGAACGCTCAGCGCGAGATAGCTCGCCGTGAGCAGCGCAAGCTTCGCGCGCGAGACAGTGCGACGATTGGCTTTTGATCTTGATGTCATGACGTCGTCCCCAAGCAACTCTCGCCTTCGCTGAAGGCGATGCGCCGTCCTCTAGTGAGGTGAGGCGCTGTGCGTCCAGACGTCGGAGCTGAGAAAATTTTTGCGTGACGACGGAATAAAATCGCGACGAATGGACGCGGATACACCTCGCGGCGAGCGCAGGGTTGGAAAAGTCAAGGATGCGAATGGTTTCTGTTGGCTTCCGGATTTGCGCCTGGAAAAGAAGAGCGGCGCTTGCGCGCCGCACTTCTTGTAGCGATTCCAGATTGTAGCGGTTCTAAAACGATCAGGACGTCGCGGTCATGCGGTTGCAGACCGCGGCCGCAACCCCGCCGGCAGATGCGCGTCGATCCAGCCGGTGATCGCACGCTGGTTGCGATGGTAGAGCAGGCCTGCGGCGATCACGGCAATCCCGATCAGCGACAGCGAGAACGGAAACCACAGCGAGTCCTTGAAGACGACGTCGGCGAGATGGCCGAGATAGAGGCAGATGCCGAACGCGCCGAACACCGCATAGGCGCGCCGCATCAAGATCACGGCGATCACGATCAGGCCGACATTGAGCAGGCAGTACACTGCCTTGCTCAATTCGGTTGAACCTTCGGACGCGCTAATTCCGCCCCAGAACGCCATCAGGCCGAACAAATGCAGCCAGAACGCAAAGTCGCCGTTGCGGCTGCGATAGTCCACGATCCAGGCCACCGCGAGCACGGCGAGTCCGAACCAGATCGACACCCTGCGGCGCATCTCGAAATCTGCGTGAGCCATGCCGCTGAACCACGGCGCCAGGTCCATCGACATGAACCACAGCGCGACCGAGATGATCGCGACGATGAAAGCGAAGCGGTAGTAGCGCAACGCCACGACGCCGGCGGCGACGGTCGCGATCTCCATGAAGATCCAGCTGCCCTTCACCCAGACGTAGAAGTCCTGCACGGTTCCCGGCTTGCCGAACTTGCCCCACCAGCCAAGCTCGTCCTGGATTCCGTAGACCGCGAGCGGCGCCATCGAGACCGCGATCGCGATCAGCAGGCCGCCGGGAACCCGCAGATTCTTGTCGTGCCAGAGGTGGTGACCCGCCACGCTGAACCCGACCGCATAGGCGATCGCGCAGGCCGTCAGCGCGCGACCGCCCATCTGGGTGAAGGCCAGGGTCGAGAACAAGCCCATGGCACCGATCACGATGAGCGCGCCAGCGTACCAGAGCACATGCGCGGCATCGAATTTGGCGGCGGGACTTGCATCGCCCGCCGGACCCTGCCCGGCGCTGCTCGCCAGGAAAGCGAGCAACCGTTCCAGATCGGCCGGGCTGATCACCCCGGCATTTGCGGCGTCCCGGAGATCCTTGGCTGAATATGGCATGCAGCTATCCTCACGGCCGGTTTTCGCGCCTACCCCCTGATCATCCGGGAGAAAGACGCCCTGTCCTCATGAGTATATCCGGAAATGAGCAACGTTCAATAATTTCTTGAGCGCCGCTCACGAATTTTTGCGAACGAACTCAGGCCACCCCGCGCCCGGCGGATCGCCAGTCGCGGGCCGGACTTACTCCGCCAGCGCTCTCATCTCCTTGTAGAGATCCGACTTGCCTTCGAAGCCGATGCCTGGCAGCTCCGGCATGGTGATGTGGCCGTTCTCGACGCGGACGCCGTCCGGGAAGCCGCCATAGGGCTGGAACAGGTCGGGATAGCTTTCATTGCCGCCGAGACCAAGGCCGGCTGCGATGTTGAGCGACATCTGGTGGCCGCCATGGGGGATGCAGCGACTGGGCGACCAGCCGTGGGTCTTCAGCACCTCGAGCGTGCGCTGGTATTCGCACAGGCCGTAGGACAGCGCGCAGTCGAATTGCAGCCAGTCGCGGTCGGGACGCATGCCGCCGTAGCGGATCAGGTTGCGGGCATCCTGGTGGCTGAACAGGTTTTCACCTGTCGCCATCGGGCCCGGATAGAATTCGGCGAGCGCGGCCTGCAGCGCGTAGTCGAGGGGATCGCCGGCCTCCTCGTACCAGAACAGGGGGTAGTCGCGCAGCATCTTGGCGTAGGCAATGCCGGTCTCCAGGTTGAAGCGGCCGTTGGCGTCGACGGCGAGCTGCGCGTCGTTGCCGATCTCCTTCAGCACCGCCTCGATGCGGGTGCGGTCTTCCTCGATGGACGCGCCGCCGATCTTCATCTTCACGACGTTGTAGCCGCGGTCGAGATAGCCGCGCATCTCGCCGCGCAGCATCGAGAGATCCTTGCCGGGATAGTAGTAGCCGCCGGCGGCATACACGAAGACGCGCGGATCGGCGGTCAGGCCGTGACGTTCGGCGAGCAGGCGAAACAGCGGCTTGCCTGCGATCTTCGCCACCGCGTCCCACACCGCCATGTCGATGGTGCCGACCGCGACCGAGCGCTCGCCATGTCCGCCCGGCTTCTCGTTGGTCATCATCGCGCCCCAGACCTTGTCGGGGTCGAGATTGTCGCCGGCCGCATCCAGCAGCGACTTCGTATCGGCTTCGAGGATGCGCGCGGCGAACCGCTCGCGGATCAGGCCACCCTGCCCGTAGCGGCCGTTCGAGTTGAAGCCGTAGCCGACGACGCGCTTGCCGTCGCGCACGACATCAGTGACGACGGCGACGAGACTCGTCGTCATCTTCGTGAAGTCGATATAGGCGTTGCGGATCGGGGACGAGATCGGTTTCGTGATCTCGCTGACGTCGACGATGCGGACGGACATGGGGGGCTTTCTAAGTTAGGCGTCCTCTCCTCGTCATTGCGAGGAGCGAAGCGACGAAGCAATCCATTTCTCAACGAGCGGAGACGTGGATTGCTTCGCTCGCAATGACGGCAGAGGAAGCAGCTTCAGGACTTCGTCTTGTCCCTGAAATACGGCTCCACCGGCCCATGCACCTTGATGGTCAGCGGATTGCCGTGGCGGTCCTTGGCGTTGCCGGCGGTGACGCGGACCCATCCTTCGCTGATGCAGTACTCCTCGACGTTGGTCTTCTCGATGCCCTTGAAGCGGATGCCGACGTCGCGCGCTAGAATGTCCGCATTGTAATAGGGGCTGTTCGGGTCGACCGAAAGGCGGTCCGGAAATTCGTCGTTGGAGTCGTTGTCGTCGCTCATAGCAGCGCCTCGATATCCTTCCTCAATCCTTCGGGCCGGGCAGTCGGCGCATGCCGCGCCACGACCTTGCCGGCGCGATCGACCAGGAACTTGGTGAAGTTCCATTTGATCGCCGGCCCGAGCAGGCCCGACTTCTCACGTTTCAGATGTTCGTACAATGGATGCGCACCTGAGCCATTGACGTCGATCTTGGCGAACATCGGAAACGTCACAGCGTAGTTGGTCTCGCAGAACGCGGCGATCTGCTTCGCATCGCCCGGCTCCTGCGCCCCGAACTGGTTGCAGGGAAAGCCGAGCACGGAGAAGCCGCGCGGCGAGAGCCCCGCGTGCAGCTCCTGCAGGCCCTTATATTGCGGCGTGAACCCGCACGCGCTCGCCGTGTTCACGATCAAGAGCACCTGGCCCTCGAACCGCTGCAACGGCACGTCGTCGCCGGCGAGCGACTTGGCGGTGAAATCGTAGACGGTTGCCATCTCAACCGACCGGATCGATCGCAGCCGACGGCGTGCCGCCGGCCTCGACCGCCTCGCCCGCGGCAAGGCAGAGATCCTCGCGGTAGCGTCCGGCCACCAGTTGCACGCCGACCGGGATCCGGCCGACGAGCCCGGTGGAGACCACGAGGCCCGGCAGGCCCATGAAGGGAATGGCGATCTGCGGCAGCTGCGCCTCCCAGACCCGCTTGAAGGATTCGTCGTCCTTGCGGTCGAGATGATCCGGGAACGGCAGCTCGCCGGAGACCGGCGTCAGCAGCACCGCATATTGTTCGAAGAAGGCGAACCATTCGCGCGTCAGGGTGGCGCGGCGGGTCAGCGCCTGCGACAGGTCGAACGGATGCACCCTGGCGCGGTTGCCGCGCAGGCAGGCCAGCGCGCCGGGATCGCCCTCGCGCTCGGCGAAGGCGAGCTGGGCCTCGTAGCCGTCGCCGAGCCAGAGCCGGGTCTGGATCTCGGCCGCCTCGCGCAAGGACGGCGTGTTTGCAATTTCCTCGACGATCCAGCCGGCCTTCTGCAAGCGCTTGCCGGCGTCGGCCACCGCGGCGACCACTTCCGGCACCGGATTAAGACCGTCCGGATTGAGGCACATCGCAACGCGCTTCTCGCGCGGCGGGCCTTCGAGCGGCACCGGCGCATACCAGGGGTCGCGATAGTCCGGGGCCGACATCGCCTCGAGCGAAATCCCGATGTCGTTGACGGTGCGCGCCAGCGGTCCCGAGACCGCCATGATCTGCGGCCCGATCGGGCGCTCCGGCAGCGCCGGGTTGAAGGCGGGGATGCGGCCGAGCGTCGGACGCAGGCCGTGCACGCCGCAGGCATAGGCGGGATAGCGGATCGAGCCGGCGATGTCGGTGCCGTGGGCGATGTGGCCGATGCCGGCCGCGACCGCCGAGCCGGCGCCGCCGGAGGAGCCGCCCGGCGTCAGCGCGGCGTCGCGGGGGTTCTTGGTATCGCCATGAATGAGATTGGTGGTGAACCAGCGGTAGGAGAAGGCCGGGCAATTGGTGCGGCCGAGCAGGACGGCGCCGGCCTTGCGGAAATTGGCAACCACCGGATTGTCCTCGCGCGCGATGACGTCGCGCTGGAGCTTCAGGCCGTTGGTGGTGGCAAAGCCTTCCTGGTCGACATTGGCCTTGATGGTGACGGGCACGCCGGCGAGCGGCCCGACCGCCTCGCCGCGCGCAATGGCCGCATCGATCTTGGCCGCCTGCGCCAGCACGTCGTCCGGCCGGTGATCGACCACCGCGTTGAGCTTCGGGTTGACCGCGTCGAGCCGGGCGAGCCCGGCCTCCGCCGCCTCCTTCGCCGACACCTTCTTCGATTTGATGAGGCTGGCGAGCTCGGCCGCCGACAGACGCCAAATATCCTGCATGTGCAACTCCGTGTGACGCTGCGTTTTAGCGCCGCGCGGAGAACATGGCCAGCGGTCCGCCGCCTGATGTTTCAGCGGACATGCGCGATGTAATAGGCAAGGTCGCCGATCTGCTCCTTGGTCACCGTCTGCATCACGTCGGCCATGGTGGCATCATAGCCGTGGCGGCTGTTGTCCTTGTATTCGGCCAGCGTCTTGGCGAGGTAGTCCTCGCGCTGGTTGGCGATGCGCGGGACATTCTCCTTGCCGGAGAAATCGGTGTTGTGGCAGCTATTGCAGCGGTTCTGCTGCGCCAGCGCCTGGCCCCGCGCCATCCGCGCCGGATCGCTGGCATCAGCAGGCGGCGTGGGCTTCGGCAAGGTCGCGATGAAATCCGAGAAGCTGCGCAAATCGTCGTCGGTCAGCGGCTTCGCCATCTCGTTCATCGGCTCGAACACCCGCAGCTTCTCGCGGAACATGAAGAGCTGGATCAGCGCATAGGGCGCCGTCTGGCCGCCGAGCGACGGCGTGTTCTCGGTTTCCGACGTGCCATGCTCGCCATGGCAGGCAAAGCACGCCGCGGCGCGCTCCTGGATGGTCTCGGCATTTGCTGAGAAAACAGTGAATGCAGCCAGGAGCCCTGGAATGATCGTCTTGCGCATCGGTTGCTCCCGGCAATTCCGTCATTCCGGGCTGGTGCGCGAGGACCAGACCCGGAATCTCGAGATTCTCAGGTGCGCAACTGCGCACCCTGAGTTCGATGCTGCGCATCGCCCCGGAATGACGTTGGTGGTTGTTACTGATTGGCGACCTTCGGCTTGCCGTAGCTGACGCGATAGACCGCGCCGTTCCAGTCGTCGGAGACCAGCAGCGAGCCATCCTTCAGCAGCATCACGTCGACCGGGCGGCCGACATACTTGTTGTCCTCGAGGAAGCCGGTCAGGAACGGCTCCATCGACTTCACGGTGCCGTCCTTGTTAAGCCTGACGGCGACCACGTCACCGCCCTGCTTCTGCGACTTGTTCCAGGAGCCGTGACGCGCGACGAAGATCACGTTCTTGTAGCTCTTCGGGAACATGCTGCCGGTGTAGAAGCGCATGCCGAGCGAAGCGGTATGCGGGCCCATCAGGCCGACCGGAGCGGTGTAGTTCTTGCAGTTCTTGCCCCAGCCGAGCTCCTGGTCGATGATGTTGCCCTGGTAGCAGTACGGCGCGCCGAAATCCTCGCCCGCCTTGGTGATGCGGTTAAGCTCGTCTTCCGGCACCGTCTCCGACAGCCAGTCGCGGCCATTGTCGGTGAAGTACATCTGCTTGTTCTCGGGATTCCAGTCGAAGCCGACCGTGTTGCGCACGCCGAGCGCGTAGACCTCGGCGCTGGAGCCATCGAGATTCATGCGGCGGATCTGGCCGTGGTCGGCGTCATGCAGCACATTGTTGCCGGGCTGTCCGACCGGAACATAAAGCTTGTTGTCGGGACCGACGGCGATGAACTTCCAGCCATGCGCCTCGTCCTTCGGCAGCTTGTCGTAAATGACGGTGGGCTTCGGCGGGTTGTCCAGATTGTCCTCGATCTTGTCGATCTTGGAGACCTTCGAGAGCTCGGCGATGTAGAGCGTGCCGTCCTTGAAGGCGACGCCGTTCGGACGATAGAGGCCGGAGGCGATCACCTTGACCGAGCGCTTGCCGTCCTTGTTGACGATCGCATAAACCTTGTCGACGAGCCGGCTGCCGACGAACACCGTGCCCTTGTCGCCAAGCGCCAGCGAGCGCGCATTGGCCATGCCGGCCGCATAGACCTCGACATTGAAGCCGGCCGGCGCCTTGAGCTTGGCGAGCGGCAGCTTGTCGGGCGCGGACGGCAGCGGCGGCGGCGCCACCGGCGCGAGCTTGGCGGCGGCTTCATTGTCCGGACGCCCGATCAAGGGCGAGCCAGGCGGCAGCGGCTGGGCGGCGGGGGCGGCACCTGCCGCCGGCGCGGCCTGCTGCGCCGCAGCAGAGAGCGTGAACGCCCCGAGCATGGCCCCCGCGAGCAGCAAGCTGCGCGGTGCGAACGAGTGTTTTTTCATGAAGATCTCCCCTGGGTGGAAGCCGTTGTTAATTGCGCCATTGACGTCGCCCGGCGCCGTTCGGCTTTCCGTTCATAGTCTTGTGAATTTGTCCGGACAATTGCAATCGGAAGCATGCTGGCATCGGCCAACGCATGGTTGTGGCCGCGCTGCGGGCCAGCGCGCGTCAGTGCCTTGTCATCGAGCGGTCCGGGCGATCGAGAATCGCCTCCGTGAATGGAAACTCCAGCACGACCTCGCCCTCGTCGTCGGTCACCTCGATCACGGCGCTGAGCAGCGCGCCGTCGGCGCCCTCGGTCTTGAGCAATTCGCGAATCATCGCACGCGCCATTTCCCACGCACGATCCGGATCCCGCAGGATTTCGCCGTCGGGATCGGAGATCAGCTCGTCGCCGATACGGGTGTTGAAGAAGTAGCGTGGCATCGGCTGAACTCGGCTCGGTTAGTCGCCTCCCGTCACCGGGAAGCACAGGATCGTCACCAGGACCTTCGGAGGACCGCGGGGCCCCTGCTTACTTAAGCCAACATCACCATTCACCGTGTGGCGAACAACAGGAAAAAGGTCTGATGCCACGGGCTTTTGACGGGAAACGCGCGCACAAATTTGTGAGTGGGCGGGATTTTCTTGCCGCAGTGCAGCATGCCCCTTCGAGGCGGCACCTTACAGAAAATTTAACTGGCGAACTTTTCCAACCACAGTAATTTAGCCTGCAGGGCGGAAAGTTCGTCCGGTTGCAACAAGGAGAGCCGAAATGGCCTGGAAAGCCCCGAAGATCGTCGAAGTGCCCTGCGGCATGGAAATCAACATGTATGTGAGCGCCACCCGCAAGTAAGCGGCAGCGCCCTCTACACGTTTAGCGTTTTAGCGCAGGTGGACATCCGGGCGTAACGCGCTCCCGAACAAGGGAGTGTGTTTCAAATCCGGGGTCCACCTCGTAACGTTTCTGGGTCCAACAAACTTCTCCAGGCCAAGCTTCTCCAGGGGACGGATCATGCTTCGTGTCGTCGTCCTGGGTGCCGCAGCGGGTGGCGGCGTTCCGCAGTGGAACTGTGGCTGTGCCGTCTGCAGGACGGCGCGAAGCAACCATCCCGAACTGCAGAGCACGCAAGCCTCGATCGCCGTCAGCGGCGATGGCGTGCACTGGTTCCTGGTCAATGCCTCCCCGGATCTGCGCCAGCAGCTGATTGCCACGTCGCAGCTGCATCCGAGGCCTGGCGCACTGCGCCATAGTCCGATCGCGGGCGTCATCCTCACCAATGGCGAGATCGACGCGGTCGCAGGGCTGCTGTCGATGCGTGAGGGATCGCCGTTCACGATCTACGCGCATGAGCGGGTGCTTGCGATCCTGCGCTCGAACAGCATCTTCAACGTGCTCAGTGACAAGAACGTCGACCGTCGGCCGATCGCGGTCGACCAGGCCTTCGAACCGGCCCTGCCCGACGGATCGCCGTCCGGGCTCGAGGTGCTGCCGTTTGAGGTTCCCGGCAAGGGCGCATGGTATCTCGAGGGCAAGGCGCATCCGGCGGGCGCCGACGGCGTCGGCGATACGCTCGGCCTGCGTATTGCGGACAGGCGCAGCGGCAAATATTTCTATTTCCTGGCCGCCTGCGCACGGGTGACTGACGACCTGAAATCCCGGCTCAGGGGCGCCCCGCTGGTGTTTTTCGACGGCACGGTGTGGCGCGACGACGAACTGATCGCGGCGGGCCTTGGCAACAAGACCGGCCAGGGCATGGGCCATATCGCGATGTCGGGCGATCAGGGTGCGATCGCCAGCCTCGCCGGGCTCGACATCGGACGAAAAGTGTTTCTGCATATCAATAACTCGAATCCGGCGCTGCTGCCCGGCTCGCCCGAGCGCAAGGCCGCCGAGCAGGCGGGCTGGCAGATACCCGCGGATGGAACGGAGATCGTGCTGTGAATGTCGTGCCTACCACTGGAATGACCGCGCTCTCGATCGGCAGGGACATCAGGCTCACTAGCGCCGATGAGCTCGAGGCGACGCTGCGCCATATCGGGGCGACGCGCTATCACAGCCTGCATCCGTTCCATAAGCTGCTGCATGGCGGCAAGCTGAACAAGGGCCAGGTGCAGGCCTGGGCGCTCAACCGCTACTATTACCAGAGCACGATTCCGATCAAGGACGCGGTGGTGATCTCGCGCTTCCGCGACCGCGCCACCCGCCTGGAATGGCGCCACCGCATCGAGGACCATGATGGCGATGTCGGCAGCGAGGGCGGCATCGAGCGCTGGCTGAAGCTGACCGAAGGGCTCGGGCTCGATACGGCCTACGTGGAATCCACCGAAGGCATCCTGCCGGCGACGCGCTTCGCCGTCGAAGCCTACGTCCACTATTGCCGCGAGAAGAGCCCGCTGGAGGCGATCGCCTCCTCGCTGACCGAGCTGTTCGCTCCGAACCTTCATGAAGAGCGCATCGCCGGCATGCTGGAGCACTACGATTTCGTCAACCCCGATATCATGAGCTACTTCAAGCGCCGCCTGACCCAGGCGCCGCGCGATGCCAATTTCGCGCTGGACTATGTCAAGACGCATGCGAGGACGCCGGAGGAGCGCGCCTCCGTCTGCAATGCGCTGATCTTCAAGACCAACGTGCTGTGGGTGCAGCTGGACGCGCTCCAGCACGCCTATGTCGAGGGCCACATTCCGCCGGGCGCATTCGTGCCCAAGACAGGTTAGAGACACGATCATGGCCAGCCGCAACATCAATGTCAGCGAGACCAGCCGGCCGAAACTGCCGCGCCATACCAAGCTGAAATTCGACGAGACGCGGCAGGTCTGGGTTATCCTGGCGCCGGAGCGCGTGCTGGCGCCGGACGACATCGCGGTCGAGGTACTGCAGCTGTGTGACGGCGTGCGCAGTGTCGCCGAGATGGTGGACCAACTCGCGGAAAAATACGCCGCCCCACGCGAGGCGATCGCGACCGACGTGATCGCGATGCTGCAGGATCTGGCCGACAAGGGTTTTCTCACCGAAGCGCGCGAGAGCACAGCATGAGTGACACGCTCGCCGACAACAAGACGACGACAGCAGGCCCAACCGACGGGCTCGCGGTGCTCGAACAAACGCGCTCGGCAGCGGAGACCTTCGGCATCCCGCTCGCGGTGCTGCTCGAGATCACCCATCGCTGCCCGCTGCAATGCCCCTATTGCTCCAACCCGGTCGAGCTCGACCGCTCGGCCAAGGAGCTGACCACCGGGGAATGGAAGAAGGTCTTGAGCGAGCTCGCCGAGATCGGCGTGCTCCAGGTGCATTTCTCCGGCGGCGAGCCAACCGCGCGCAAGGACCTCGTCGAGCTGGTGAAGCACGCCAGCGACGCCGGCCTCTACACCAACCTGATCACCTCGGCGGTGCTGCTGACCAGGGACAAGCTTTCGGCGCTGGCCGACGCCGGCCTCAGCCATGTGCAGATCAGCTTCCAGGGCAATGAACCCGGCGTCGCCGACCGCGTGGCAGGGCTGAAGGATGCGCACAAAAAGAAGCTCCAAGTGGCGAAATGGACGCGCGAGCTCGATCTGCCGCTCACCGTGAACGCGGTGATGCATCGGCAGAACCTGCATCAGCTCCCTGACATCGTCCAGATGGCGCTCGACCTCGACGCCGACCGACTCGAGGTCGCCAATGTGCAATATTACGGCTGGGCGCTGAAGAATCGCGCCGCACTGATGCCGACGATCGAGCAGATCGAGGAGACCAGCCGCATCGTCGAGGAAGCCCAGGTGCGCCTGAAGGGCACGCTCACGATCGACTACGTCGTGCCGGACTATTACGCGCTGCGGCCGAAGAAATGCATGGGCGGCTGGGGCCGGCAGTTCTTCAACATCTCGCCCGCCGGCAAGGTGCTGCCCTGCCACGCCGCCGAGAGCATCACCGGGCTCGACTTCGAATCCGTGCGCTCCAACCATTCGATCGCCTGGATCTGGCAGAACTCGGAGGCCTTCAACCGCTATCGCGGCACCGGCTGGATGAAGGAGCCGTGCAAATCTTGCGAGTTCCGCGAGATCGATTTCGGCGGCTGCCGCTGCCAGGCCTTCGCGCTGACGGGCGATGCGGCCAATACCGATCCGGCCTGCGCGCTGTCGCCACTGCACGAGACCATCTTCAAGCAGGCCGAGCGGGAATCCGCCGGCACGCAGAACCGCTTCCTGTATCGCAACTTCGCCGGCGGCACGCTGGAGACGGACGACCCCCGGAACGAATCCCAGGACAAGCGCAATGGCGCCTGACGCCGACGTCGGCAAGGCCGCGAGGCGTGCTGATCCCTTTGCGCCGCTGACCTCCGAGATGCTCGATGTCGGCGACGGCCACGAGCTCCATGTCGAGAGCGTCGGCCGCGCTGACGGAATCCCTGCGGTCTATCTGCATGGCGGGCCCGGCAGCGGCTGCCAGCCCGACCATCGCCGACTGTTCGACCCTGATCGCTTCTGCGCCGTATTGTTCGACCAGCGCGGCTGCGGCCGCAGCAGGCCCAAGGGAGGCCGCGACAACAACACGACGCAGCACCTGATCGCGGATATGGAGAAGATCCGCGAGAAATTCGGCTTCACACGCTGGATGCTGGTCGGCGGCTCCTGGGGCGCGACGCTGGCGCTGGCCTATGCGCAGGCCCATCCTGACAGGGTCAGCGGGCTGGTGCTGCGCGCGACGTTTCTCGGCACAGCCGAGGAGCTGGACGACGTTTTCCTGCGCGCCCTGCCGCGCTTCTATCCCGCCCTCCACGAGGACTTCCTCAACGTCCTGCCCGAGAGCGAGCGCGCATCGCCGCTTGCGGCCTATTATCGCCGCATCCTCGATCCGGACGCCGCCGTGCACGCGCCGGCCGCGCGCGCCTGGCACGACACCGAACGCGCGTTGTCGGAGCACACGCCGAAGCAGACGCGGCTCGACCTCAAGGCCTCGGGCGCCCTGCCCTCGACGCCGTTCATGGAGGCGCATTACTTCGCCAACAATTGCTTCATGCGGCCGCGTCAATTGATGGACGAGGCCGGCAGGCTCGCCGGCATTCCCGGCATCCTGGTGCAGGGTCGTTACGATCTGTTGTGCCCGCCCGCGACATCGCACGCGCTCGCCGCGCGCTGGCCGGGCAGCGAGGTCCGCATCATCGATGGCGCGGGCCATATCCTTTACGATCCCGGCATCCGCAACGCCGTGATGAAGGCGATCGCGGATCTGGCGGCCAAGCGCTAAAGCATGATCCGGAAAGGTGCGCAGCGGTTTTCCGAAAAGATCATGCTTCAACAACGACCTAAGGCGCAATGACGATTCATCCTCATCGCATCGCGCTTTAGACCCGCCGCCGGAACACCCTCGACATCAAGAGCCGGTGAAGAACTCGACCGGCTCCCTTGCTTCCCTCAATGTTTGCACTTGCCGGGAGGACATGCCGGCGCTGCCCGTGGCGCGGCCGCGGGCCTTGGCGGCGCCGCCATCCGCGGTGGCGGCGCTGCGTGTTGCACCTGCATCGCCGGCCGTGGCGGCGGCGCGGCGCGCGGAGCCGGTGCCGGGGCCGGACGCGGCGGCAAAGCCGCAGCACGAGGTGGCGGGGCAACCGGCCGCGGCGGCGGAGCCGCAGCCCGGACTGGCGGAGCTACGGCATGGACCGGCGGAGCTGCCGCATGCGCCGGCGCGGGCCGCGAGACCGGCGCCGGCGACACTGCCGCGCGCGCGGGTGCCGGGCGCGCGGCCGGGGTCGGCCGTGTCGACATCGCGCGGTTCGCCGGCGACGGCGCCGTCGAGGGCTTCACGTTTGCGGTCGGAGCGGTCGCCGCATGCGGAAGCGGTCGCGCTCCTGGCTTGCCAGCGGCCGCGGGTGAGGCGGGCGCGTTTGTCGCCGGGGCGACACCGGGCTTGGCCGGAGGAGCAGGCTGCGCATTGGCAGGCGCCATGGCAGCCGCCGGCTTGCCCGGCACCACCGTATTCGGCTTTGTCCCCGGTTGCGCGGCGCCGGGTTGTGCGGCTCCCGGCGGCACAGCGCCATGCTGCATG
Organism: Bradyrhizobium sp. BEA-2-5; assembly: GCF_032918025.1. Taxonomy (NCBI): domain Bacteria; kingdom Pseudomonadati; phylum Pseudomonadota; class Alphaproteobacteria; order Hyphomicrobiales; family Nitrobacteraceae; genus Bradyrhizobium; species Bradyrhizobium sp. BEA-2-5. The sequence continues at coordinate 6,203,041 of NZ_CP136629.1, forward strand.
GCATTGGCCGGTGCGGTTGCCGACTGCGGCAGCGGCGGTCCATTTTTCGCGCCCGGCAGGGTATGCGCACCCGGTGTGCCCGGCGCGCCCATCGCATTCGGTGCGGCGGCGGCATTCGGAGTGGCAGCGGCGTTCGGTGCCGCGGCAGCATTTGGTGCCGCGCGCGGAGCTCCCATCGCCGCACCTTGCGCGGGCGTCACGCCTTGCGGAGCGCCCGGCAGATTGGCGCGCTGCATCGCCGCGGCCGGCAGTCGCGGTGCCGCCGTCACCGGCGCGCCGCCCATCGCCGCCGTCACCCCGGCCGCATGGAGCTGCGCCGGCGTCGGGTTGGGATTGTTGATGACCGTGTTGATGACAGTGGTGTTGTGGATGTTGTTGAACACGATGTTGTTCTGCGGCGGCGCGACATAGGCCGGAGCGGCGACATAGGCCGGCATCGCCACGAACATCGGCGTCGGCAGCACGTACAGGCCGATCGGCGGCGGCGGTGGCGCCAGCACCACGAAATCCGGCGGCGGCGGCGGCAGATAATAGACCGGCGGCGGCGGTGGCGGCGCGAAGCCGAAATCGGGATCGCTGAAATACAGCACCGGACGGTCGACATAGATGACCTCCTCCGGCGGCGGTGGCGGCACGTCGTAGTCCAGCGCCGTGAACTGCGGCGGCGGCTCGAGCGCGGCCGACAGATAGGCGAGCCGGCGCCGGGCGTCGTAGGCATGCGGCCCGCGCGGATAGCGGCGCAGATACGACCAATAGGCATCCGGCGTATCGGCGCGATAGGTCCGCCGCCAGGTGATCGCCTCGCGGCGCGCCGCCACGATCGCGCGCACGCGCCTGGCCAGCGGATCGTCCGGATAGGCCTGCAGGTAATCCTCGTAGCCCTGCAGCGTGTCGCGCTCCAGCGCCGCGGCGTAGGCATCCTGCGCCGGGAAATCGCGGATCGGCTTGGTGCGCAGCCCGGCATCGACCTGCTGCGGCGGCGCGTCCGGCTTGCGCTCGAAGAACATGAAGGGCGCGTCGACCTTGTGTGCATCCCACGGGATCTCGGCGCCCTTGGTCATCTCGTTGACGCGCAAGCGCACGCGGTCGAACACCTCGGGCAGCGGCAGGCCGCCGGTGCGGATCATTTCCGCCAGCGCTTGCGCGTAAGGCCCGTAGGGCGGCGCACCGTCAGGGGCAACGGTGCCGGGCGCCGAATTGAAGCCGATCAGCATCTTCGGATCGGGATCGACCAGCGCAAGACCGCCGGCCAGCGGCTGGCCGTCCTTGGCGAAGGGATTGCTGCGCGCCGCATCGAGCACGATCACGCCGGCCTTGATCGGCAGCGCCGAGAGTTGATGGCTGTAGTCGGAGATGCGGATCGCCTCGACCGGCACGTCGGTGTCGCGGGTGATGTTGGAATCGACCGGGATGAAATAATTCTCGCCGGCAAGCTGCACGCCGTAGCCGGCGAGATAGACGAAGGCGACGGCATTGGGCCCCGCCTCCTGCACCTTCTGGATGAAATCGCGGAACGATTTGCGCAGCGTGTCGCCGTCGAGATCGCGCGCGCCGACCACGTCGAAGCCCGCCGCCTGGAGCGTTTGCGCGATCAGGCCGGCATCGTTGGCGGCGGTCTGCAACGCGCCGGCCTCATAGGCGCCGTTGCCGACGACAAGTGCGAGACGCTTTTCCTGATCCTGCGCATGCACGGGAAGCGAGGCGAGCGACACCAGACCGACGATCAATGCCCACAGAATGCGTGCCATGGTGGTCGTCCCTTTTCTTCTCGAGAGTTGGCGTAACGAATGAAATGCTACCTCTGTGAACCGGTGCTGAACAGGATTGCAGCAATTGTGGCAATCCTTGGTCTGCGCTGCCGGGAACCGGCTTCCCTGCTCCACGCGATCGGGCGATATTGCGCGGATAAAACAGGCAAAACAAAAAAGGAGCACTCGATGCCAATCGCCGGACAAGGCATGCTGCTGACCTCGATGGATATCGACAGCTTGCACGAAGCTGAATTCAATCGCTGGTACGACCGCGAGCATCTCGAGGAACGGGTCGCCATCGACGGCTTCCTGGAAGCCCGCCGCTACGTCGCCCATGACGGCAAGCCGAAATATCTCAGCCTCTACTCGACCGCGACCTTCGATGTGCTCGAGAGCCCGGCCTATCGCAAGGCGCTCGCCAACCAGACCGACTGGTCGAAGGCCAATATCGCGCGCTTTCAGAACATGATCCGCGGGGTCGCGCGCATCACGATCAGCCGCGGCGTCGGCAGAGGTGCAGCGCTCGGTATCATCCGCCTGCGCCCGCCCGCCGAAGGCGCGGACAAACTTCGCGCTGCATTGCGGGAGCAACTCGATCCAGCTTCGCGCGACGGCATCATCTCGATGCACCTTCTGGAGAACGACCCTGACCTGTCGAAGCCGCTCACGCCGGATGCGGAGAAACCCGATCCCGGCGCGGGCGACTGGTTCGTGCTGATCGACGCCACCGACGTCGGCGCGGTCCCCGCAGCGGCCGCAGGTATCACCGGCAATGCAGCCTTGAAGCCGCTCGTGGTCACCAGCGGCGTCTACAAGCTGTTGTGGGATATCGCGAAGAGCGACCTGCCGCGCGAGTAAGCCTGATCCGGAAACGTGCGGAACGCTATCCCGAAAAACATTCTCTCAAGCAAGTGTGGCGGTGCAGATCATGCTGCACCGCCACATAACGCAATCGAGATTAACGCTACACGCGCATCAGCCGCGCGAAAGCTGATGATCGGACAATTTAGCCTTTGCCTTCTCTGGAACGGCTCTAATAAGATAAGCCTATGATCCAATTCAAAAACCAGAACAACGCCACGTGAGCGTTCGTCGTCAACGATAAGGCCGCGCGGGTCTGGCATTTTCGCGCGGGTCAAAGGTAGGAATGAAACCGACCGATATCGCGGCCCCCGACTACTTTCACAAAGTGGTCGATTGCCAATGGGCCTGTCCTGCGCACACCCCCGTTCCCGAATACATCCGACTGATCGCACAAGGCCGCTACAGCGACGCCTACATGATCAATTGGAAGTCGAACGTGTTTCCCGGCATTCTGGGACGCACCTGCGACCGTCCGTGCGAGCCCGCGTGCCGCCGCGGACGCGTCGAGGAGACTCCTGTGGCGATCTGCCGCCTCAAGCGGGTCGCCGCGGACTTCAAGGACGACATCAGGCAGCGCCTGCCGCGGCCCGCGCCGAAGAACGGCAAGCGTGTCGCGCTGGTGGGTGGCGGTCCCGCTTCGCTGACGGTGGCGCGCGATCTCGCGCCGCTCGGCTATCATTGCACGGTGTTCGATGCCGATCCGGAAGCCGGCGGCATGATGCGCACGCAGATCCCGAAATTCCGCCTGCCCAACTCCGTGATCGACGAGGAGACCGGCTACATCCTGGGTCTCGGCGTCGACTTCAAAGGCGGCCACCGCATCGACAGCATGAAGGCGCTGCTTGCGGAGAAATATGATGCGATCTTCGTCGGCTCCGGCGCGCCGCGCGGCCGCGAGCTCGACATTCCCGGCCGGAAGGAAGCCGCCGGCAACATCCATATCGGCATCGAATGGCTGGCCAACGTGTCGTTCGGCCATATCGACAAGATCGGCAAGCGCGTGATCGTGCTCGGCGGCGGCAACACCGCGATGGATTGCTGCCGAACCGCGCGCCGCCTCGGCGGCGAGAAAGTCACGGTGATCGTGCGCTCCGGCTTCGAGGAGATGAAGGCCTCGCCGTGGGAGAAGGAGGACGCGATCCACGAGGATATTCCGATCCTCAACTACATGGTGCCGGTGGCATTCAAGCAGGTCGCCGGCAAGCTCATCGGCGTCACCTTCCAGCACGTCAAAGCCGAATATGACGCCAAAGGCCGCCGTAACCTCGTGCCTTCGGGCGACCCCGATCAGACCATTCCCTGCGACGACGTGCTGGTCGCGGTCGGCCAGGAGAACGCCTTCCCCTGGATCGAGCAGGATTGCGGCATCGAGTTCGACAAATGGCACATGCCGAAAGTCGATCCGAACACCTTCGTCTCGACCAACCCGAAGGTGTTCTTCGGCGGCGATGCCGCGTTCGGCCCGAAGAACATCATCTGGGCGGTCGCGCACGGCCATGATGCTGCGCTGTCGATCCACAAGATGCTGTCGGGTGAGGATATCAGCGAGCGTCCGCTGCCGGAGGTGCATGTCTCCTCACAGAAGATGGGCATCCACGAATGGAGCTATGACAACGACATCTCCGTCGACAAGCGCTACAAGGTGCCGCATCGCGACAAGGTCGTCGCGCTCAAGGACATCCGCGCCGAGGTCGAGCTCGGCTACGACGTCAAGCTCGCGCTCGGCGAGGCGCATCGCTGCCTGAACTGCGACGTGCAGACCGTGTTCTCGACCTCGCTCTGCATCGAATGCGATGCCTGCGTCGACATCTGCCCGATGGATTGCATCACCTTCACTGATAACGGCGAGGAGGATGATCTGCGCCAGCGCCTGAAGGCGCCCTCGCTGCATCCCGACCAGGACCTCTACGTCTCCTCCGACCTCAAGACCGGGCGGGTGATGGTCAAGGACGAGGACGTCTGCCTGCATTGCGGGCTATGTGCCGAGCGCTGTCCCACCGGCGCCTGGGACATGCAGAAATATTTAATCGAGATGACCTACGCAGGTTCGACATGTCCGACAAAAAGCCGATCAGCAGCGTAAACGACTTCGTCGTCCGCTTCGCCAACGTCAACGGCTCGGGCTCGGCCAGCGCCAACGAGATGTTCGCCCGCGCGATCCTGCGCCATGGCGTTCCGGTGTCCCCGCGCAACATCTTCCCCTCCAACATCCAGGGCCTGCCGACCTGGTACGAGGTGCGGGTGACGGAAGCCGGCCATCTCGGCGCCCGCGGCGGCGTCGACATGATGGTGGCGATGAACCCGCAGACCTGGGACAAGGACGTCGCCGGCATCGAGCCCGGCGGCTATCTGTTCTACGATTCCACCAAGCCGATGCCGTCGACCAGATTCCGCGACGACATCACCGTGATCGGCGTGCCGCTGACAGCGATCACCAACTCGACCTACACCGATCCGCGCCAGCGCCAGCTGTTCAAGAACATCATCTATCTCGGCAGCCTCAGTGCGCTGCTCGACATGGACCCGAAGCTGATCGAGCAGCTGATCGGCGAGCAGTACAAGGGCAAGGAGAAGCTGCTCTCCTCCAACGTCCACGCGCTGCATCTCGGGCGCGACTGGGCGCTGCAGAACCTGAAATGCCCGATCGGGCTCAGAGTGAAGAAATCCGACAAGGTCGGCGACCGCATCTTCATCGAAGGCAACAGCGCCGCCGCGCTCGGCGCGGTCTATGGCGGCGCCACGGTGTGCGCGTGGTACCCGATCACGCCGTCCTCGTCGGTGGCGGAGGCGTTCACGGCCCATTGCAAGAAGTACCGGCACGATCCGGAGACGGGCAAGGCGAAATACGCGATCGTGCAGGGCGAGGACGAGCTGGCTTCGATCGGCATCGTCATCGGCGCGTCCTGGAACGGCGCCCGGGCCTTCACCGCGACCTCAGGTCCCGGCATCTCGCTGATGACGGAGTTCATCGGCCTCTCCTATTTCGCCGAGATCCCGGCCGTGATCATGAACATCCAGCGTGCCGGCCCCTCCACGGGCATGCCGACCCGCACCCAGCAATGCGACATCATCGCCTGCGCCTATGCCTCGCACGGCGACACCAAGCATGTGCTGCTGTTCCCGGAAGATCCCGCCGAGGCGTTCGAGTTCGCGGCCGCGGCGTTCGACCTCGCCGAACGGCTTCAGACCACGATCTTCCTGATGCTCGATCTCGACATCGGCATGAACCACCGGCTCTGCCGTCCGCTGAAATGGGACGACGCCCGGCGGTACGACCGCGGCAAGATCATGACCGCACAGCTGCTGGAGGAGGGCCGCGACTTCGGCCGCTATCTCGACGTCGATGGTGACGGCATTCCCTACCGCACCTATCCCGGCACGCATCCGACCAAGGGCTCCTACTTCACCCGCGGCACCTCGCGTGATCGCTATGCGCGTTACTCCGAGGAAGGCACGGTCTACGCCGACAACATGCAGCGCCTGGTGCGCAAGTTCGAGACCGCACAGGATCTGGTGCCGCGGCCGCTGCAGGCCAATGCGGAACGGCCGACCAAGTACGGCGTGATCTATTTCGGCTCGACCTCGCCGGCGATGGACGAGGCGATCGGGTTGCTCGAAGCCCGCGGGCATCAGCTGGACCGCCTTCGCATCCGCGCCTTCCCGTTCCATTCGAGCGTCGCGAGCTTCCTCGCCGAGCACGATTTCGTCTACGTGGTCGAGCAGAACCGCGACAGCCAGCTGCGCCAGCTCATCGTCAACGAGAACGGTATCGACCCGGTGCGGCTCGTGCCGATCGTGCATTACGACGGCACGCCGATTACCGCCCGCTTCATCGCAAAAGCCATTGGCGACCACCAGGATCACCTCAAGGTGACCCCTCTCCGCAAGGCCGTGACATGATCGATCACCTGATCTGTCCGCCGTCATGCCCGGGCTCGTCCCGGGCATCCACGCCTTTCTTCTCTCCGGCCAAGACGTGGTTGGCCGGGACAAGCCCGGCCATGACGAGGCTGGGACTACGGGTGCTCGCATGACCTACATCGCAAAGCCGAAATTCCATCATCCGGGCCTCAAGAAGAACGAGCTCGGCTACACGCATCGCGACTACGAGGGCAAGATCTCGACGCTGTGCGCCGGCTGCGGCCACGATTCAATCACGGCCTCGATCATCGAGGCCTGCTACGAGCTCTCGATCGAGCCGCATCGGGTGGCGAAGATCTCCGGCATCGGCTGCTCGTCGAAGACCCCGGACTATTTCCTCGGCAATTCGCACGGCTTCAACTCCGTGCACGGCCGTATGCCCAGCGTGCTGACCGGCGCGAACCTCGCCAACCGCGACCTGATCTATCTCGGCGTCTCCGGCGACGGCGATTCCGCCTCGATCGGTTTCGGCCAGTTCGCGCATTCGATCCGGCGCGCCGTCAACATGACCTATATCGTCGAGAACAACGGCGTCTACGGCCTGACCAAGGGCCAGTTCTCGGCGACCGCCGACCGCGGCTCGAAGAGCAAGAAGGGCGTCACCAATACCGACAACGCCATCGACCTCGTCGCGATCGCCCTGCAGCTCGGCGCCACCTTCGTCGCGCGCTCGTTCTCGGGCGACAAGACCCAGCTGGTGCCGCTGATCGCAGCCGCGATCCGCCACAAGGGCGCGTCCTTCATCGACGTCATCAGCCCCTGCATCGCCTTCAACAATCACGCCGGCTCGACCAAGAGCTTCGACTATGTCCGGGAGCACAACGACGCGGTGAACCGGCTCGACGTGCTGGTCGGCCGCGATCCGATCGCCGTCGATTACGCGCCGGGCACGGTGCAGGTGGTCGAGCAGCACGACGGCAGCAGGATTGCGCTGCGCAAGATCGATGCCGACTACGATCCGCATGACCGCCTGGGGGCGATGACCTTCCTGCAGAAGCACGCCGCCAAGGGCCAGATCGTCACCGGCCTGCTCTATGTCGATCCCGACGCAGACGACCTGCACGAGCATCTCAACACGGTCGAGACCCCGCTCAACAGCCTGGAGGCGGACTCGCTGTGCCCGGGCTCGGCGGTGCTGGACAAGATCAACGCCAGCCTGCGGTGATCAGTGGCAGCACACTCCATGTCGTCCCTGCGAAAGCAGGGACCCATAACCACGGATTCAGATCGTCGGGCTACGCTGGAATGACGAGTCCCGTTCACAACAGAAGCCGCGGCGTATGGGTCCCTGCTTTCGCAGGGACGACAGCGGAGCTGGTGACGGCACCTTGTTGCTCAAGACGTCGCCGACTTGCTGTTACAAATATGGCGTGAAGGACGGGCAACAAACTTTGCGTCGTCCCTGCCTAGTGCGCAATTGCGCACGGGAGCAGGGACCCATAACCACCGATATAAAATGTCGAGCTGCGCTGGAACGACGAATCCCGTTCACAACAAAAGCCGCGGCGTATGGGTCCCCGCTTTCGCAGGGACGACAGCGGAGTTGGTGACGGCTACTTGTCGCTCAAGACGTCGCCGAACAGCGCCCAGGACTTGCCGTCGAACCGCGCCATCTGGATTTGCCGGATCGGCGTCACATTGTCGGGCTCGGTCTGCACCTTGATGCCGGGCAACAGCATCGGCAGCTCGAGCGCCTTCAGATTGGTCGCCTGCTTGATGATGTTGGCACGGCTGTAGTCGCCGTTGCAGTTCTTCAGCACCGCCGTCATGACCTGCGCCACCGTGTAGCCCTGCACGTTGAAGAGGTCGCCGGGGCTCGCATTCGGCTGGTACTTCTTCATCCAGTCCGCAAACTCCTTCTGCGCGGGATCGTTGGCCCAGCGCGGATCGGTCGGATCCTTCAGATAGAGCCCGGTCACGACGCCGATGACGTTCTCGAGACCGGCCGGTTCAAGCACCGCGGAGACGGAATTGGAGACGGTCGGCAGGATCGTCAGCGGCTTCCAGCCCATGCTGGCCGCCTTGCGCAGCGCCTGGGCCGCAAATTTCGGCGTCGCCTCCGCGAAGAAGACGTCCGCACCGGACTCGCGCATCGTCACCATCTGGGAATCGATGGTGGGATCGGTCGTGAGATACGTGGTCTCGGCGACGATCTGGCCGACATGCTCGCCGAGCCCGTCCTTGAACCCCCTCAGATAGTCCTTGCCGGCGTCCTCGTTCGGCGTGATGACGGCGATCTTCGCATCCGGCTTGGTCTTCAGGATGTATTTTGCGTAGAGCCGGCCTTCGAGCTCGTAGGTCGGATTGAAACCGACCGTCCACGGGAACTGCTTTGGATCGTTCCAGCGCGTCGCGCCGGAGGACACGAACAGCTGCGGCACGCGCTTGATGTTGAGGTACTTCTGCACCGAGATGTTCGGCGCGGTGCCGACCGCGCTGAAGACCGCGAGCACCTCATCCTGTTCGACGAGCTTGCGGGTCTGCTCGACGGTCTTCGACGGCGAATAGGCGTCGTCGAGACTCTCGAAGTCGATCTTGCGGCCGTTGATGCCGCCCTGATCGTTGAGCATCTGGAAATACGCGGCTTCGGCACGCGCGATGGTGCCGTAGGCCGACGCCGGGCCGCTATAGGGCGCGGTGTTTCCTATTTTGATCGCGGTGTCGGCTGCCACGGACGGCGAGATCAACGAGGCCGTGAGGGCGGTGAAGGCGAGAAAGCCCGCCAGGCGGGAGCGAGTTGACAAGAGCATATCCTTTTCTTGGTTTTCTTGACGCGGTGCACATTATCCATCGCGTCCGGGCAGGCAATCACCAAGAACGTCCCGCGAGATTTCCGCATGCCGGCAATCGCGTTCGCGCATAGAACGCCATGCGCTTTCAAAGTCGGAATGTTGCCGTGATGTTCATGATGTGAGCCTTCGATAGACATGAAGGTTCACCGAGCAAGACTCGCATTCCGCGCGGCGGTGCGCGCCGCGCTCATGTCAGCGAGAGCGTGATCCTCAGGCCGCGACCGCAGCCGCGCGCGGGCTGACGACGTATTCCTTCAGCACCTTGTCGGTGCCGTCGATCTCGGTCAGCGCGACGTCGTAGGACCACAGATCGGCGAGGTGTTGCAGCACGCGCCGCGCGTCGGTCTCGTTGAGCTGCGCGCCCTTCACGGTGGTGTGGCGCAGCATCAGGCGACGATCGCCGTCGAGATCGACGTCGACCACCTCGATGTTGGCGTCGATGAAGCCGACATCGTGCTGCCGCGCCAGCTCGCGGCGGACGCGGCGGAAACCGCGCTCGTCATGGATGGCATCGACCTTGATCCCCTGGCTTTCCGCGGGGTCGTCGTGCAGGTGGAACATGCGGAAGCGCCGGATCAGCGCCGGGCTGAGGAACTGATTGATGAAGCTCTCGTCGCGGTAATTGGCCCAGACGTCGCGCAGCACGCCCATGACGTCGCCCTTGCCGGCGATGTCCGGGAACCATTCGCGGTCCTCGTCTTCCGGCCTGGTGACGATGCGCTCGATGTCCTGCATCACGGCAAAACCGAGCGCATAGGGGTTGAAGCCCGAGAAGCGCGGGTCGTCGAACTCGGGCTGGAACACCACGTTGGTGTGCGATCCCAGGAATTCGAGGAAGTTGCCGTCGGTGATGCGGCCCTGCTCGTGCAGCCTGGTCATGATGCGATAGTGGACGTAGGTCGCCGTCCCCTCGTTCATCACCTTGGTCTGGCTCTGCGGATAGAAATATTGCGCGATGTGGCGGACGATGCGCAAGAGCTCGCGCTGCCAGGGCGCCAGCCGCGGCGCGCTCTTCTCCAGGAAATAGAGCAGGTTCTCCTGCGGCAGGCCGAGCAGCGCGCGGCGGCGCTCGGCCGTGAGCGTAGCCTTGCTCTTGGCCTTGGTGTTCGGCACCGTCCGCCACAAATCGTTGAACACGCTTTCCTCGTGCTGCCGGCGCTCGCCTGCCCGCTTCTCCTCGGCGCGCAGATCGAGCTTCTTCTTGCCGGGATAGCGGTCGATGCCGTGCGACATCAGCGCGTGCGCGGCATCGAGCGTGCGCTCGACCTCGATGCGGCCGTAGCGGTCCTCGCACTGCATGACGTAGTTCTTGGCGAAGTCGAGATAATCCAGGATGCCGTCGGCATCGGTCCACTGCTTGAACAGATAATTGTTCTTGAAGAAATGGTTGTGGCCGAAGGCCGCGTGCGCGATCACCAGCGTCTGCATCGTCGCCGTGTTCTCCTCCATCAGATAGGAGATGCAGGGCGAGGAGTTGATCACGATCTCATAGGCGAGCCCCATCAGGCCCTTGCGATAGGACGCCTCATGGAAAGCAAAGTGCTTGCCGAACGACCAGTGCTTGTAGAACAAGGGCATGCCGACCGAGGAATAGGCGTCCAGCATCTGCTCGGCCGTGATGACCTCGATCTGGTTCGGATAGACGTCGAGCCCGAGATCGGTGCGCGCGATTTTCTCGCAGGCGTCGTGGACGCGCTGCAAGGTGTGGAAATCCCAATCGGCGCCTTCGAACAATCGTTCCCCGGAAGAACCCATCACGCTACACCCTTTCCTGCTTGCTGCGGCGCTTGAACAGGTCCTGGAACACCGGGAAGATCTCGCCGCGCTCGCTCACCTTGCGCATCGACAGCGGCGCGCCCTCGTTGCGCAGACGCTCATAGAGCGTCCAGAGCGAGGAGTCCGGCATGTCGAAGGTGTAGTTGGCGGCTTCCCCGACCTCGAGATAGGCAAAGAACTGGCAGACCGGCAGGATCTTCTCGGTCAGCAGGTGACCGGTCAGCGCGCTGTCCGAGGTCATGTTGTCGCCGTCCGAGGCCTGGGCGGCGTAGATGTTCCAGTCGGCCGGACGGAAGCGGGTGCGGACGATATCGTTCATCGCGACGAGCGCGCTGGAGACCAGCGTGCCGCCCGAAGCCGGGCCGTAGAAGAAGGTCTGCTCGTCCACCTCCTCGGCGCGGTCGGTGTGGCGGATGAAGACGATCTCGACATGCTTGTAGCGGCGCTTCAGGAACACGTAGAGCAGCATGTAGAAGCGCTTTGCCAGATCCTTCATGTGCTCGGACATCGAGCCGGAGACGTCCATCAGGCAGAACATCACGGCCTGCGCGACGGGCTTCGGCACCGTCTCGAAGCGCCGGTAGCGGATGTCGAGCGGATCGATGAAGGGAATGCGCTTGGACTTCGCCTTCAGCCTTTCCAGCAGCGCCAGCAGCTCGCGGCGCCTCGCATCGTCGTCGCATTCCGCAAGCTCCGCCTCGAGCGCCTCGATGTCGTCCTTGCGCGGCCGGCGCAGTGCCACGCGCCGCGCAAGCGCCCGGTTCACCGTCCGGCTTACCGAGATGTTGGCGGGCGAGCCCGACATGGTGTAGCCGGCGCGCTGGATGCCCTCGCTCTCGGTCTGCGCGATCTTGCGCTTGGCGAGATCCGGAAGCTCGAGGTCGTCGAGGAAGAGATCGACGAACTCGTCCCGGCTGAGCACGAAGCGGAAGGCGTCCTCGCTGTCGCCTTCGCCGGGACCGGAGTCCTTGGCACTGCCCTGGCCGGAGCGCTGCAGATAGTCGCCTTCGACGAACTTCTTGTTGCCGGGCAGGACCATGTCCCGCGTTCCGCCTTCACGGCGGAAGCGCGGCTCGTGCATGCCGTCGAGCGGAATCGTGACCTCACCACCCTCCAGGACGTCCTTGATGTCGCGTTCCTGCGAGGTCTTCTTGACGGCGCCCTGCACCAGCGCCTTGGCGCGCCGCAGGAAGCGCTGGCGGTTCTCCAGGCTCTTGCTACCCGGATTCAACCGCCGATCGACGATATGCATGACCACGTTGCATCTGCCTCACCGGATGCGATCATGACAGTCGCATCGCATTTTATTGGACAGGACGAGACGAAACGGAAAGCCGGTGCCGGCTTTCCGGATCGCGCATTAACCGGCCTGCTTCACGCGCATGTACCATTCGACGAGACGGCGAACCTGACGCTCGGTGTAGCCGCGCTCCACCATGCGTGCCACGAACTCGCCGTGCTTCTTCTCCGTCTCGCCGTCCTTCTTCGACCCGAAGGAGATGACCGGAAGCAGGTCCTCGACCTGGGAGAATATCCGCTTTTCGATCACATCGCGAATCTTCTCATAGGAGGTCCAGGTCGGATTCTTGCCGCCGTTCTGGGCCCGCGACCGTAACGAGAATTTGACGACCTCGTTGCGGAAGTCCTTGGGGTTGGCGATCCCCGCCGGCTTCTCGATTTTCGTCAGCTCCTGGTTCAAAAGCTCGCGATCGAGCAGCTGGCCGGTGTCGGGATCCTTGAAGTCCTGGTCCTCGATCCAGGCGTCGGCATAGTCGACGTAGCGATCGAACAGGTTCTGGCCATAATCCGAGTAGGATTCGAGATAGGCCTTCTGGATCTCGTTACCGATGAACTCGGCATAACGCGGTGCCAGATCCGCCTTGATGAATTCGAGATAGCGCTTCTCGACCTCCTCGGGCAGCTGCTCGCGGCGGATCGCCTGCTCGAGCACATACATCAGATGCACCGCGTCGGCACCGACTTCGGTAGTGTCGTGGTTGAAGGTCGCGGCCAGGATCTTGAAGGCGAAGCGGGTGGAGACGCCGTCCATGCCCTCATCGACGCCGGCGGCATCGCGATATTCCTGGACGCTGCGCGCCTTCGGATCGGATTCCTTCAGGCTTTCACCGTCATAGACCCGCATCTTGGCGTAGATCGTGGAGTTTTCATGCTTGCGCAGCCGCGACATCACCGAGAACCGCGCCAGCGTCTCCAGGGTCGAGGGTGCGCAGGGCGCAGCCGCGAGCTCGGAGCCCTGGATCAGCTTCTCGTAGATCTTCTGCTCCTCGGTGACGCGCAGGCAGTACGGCACCTTGATGACGCAGATGCGGTCGATGAAGGCTTCGTTGTTCTTGTTGGCCTTGAAGCTCGCCCACTCCGCTTCGTTGGAGTGCGCCAGGATCACGCCGGTGAACGGGATCGCGCCGATGTTCTCGGTGCCGATGTAGTTGCCTTCCTGCGTTGCGGTCAGCAGCGGGTGCAGCATCTTGATCGGCGCCTTGAACATCTCGACGAACTCGAGCACGCCCTGGTTGGCGCGGTTGAGGCCGCCGGAATAGCTGTAGGCGTCGGGATCGTTCTGGGCGTAGGTCTCGAGCTTGCGGATGTCGACCTTGCCGACCAGCGAGGAGATGTCCTGGTTGTTCTCGTCACCGGGCTCGGTCTTGGCGATCGCGACCTGACGCAGCCGCGACGGCTGGATTTTTGCGACCCGGAACTGGGAAATGTCGCCGCCGAAGGCCTCGAGCCGCTTGTAGCACCACGGGCTCATCAGGCCGGTGAGACGACGGCGCGGAATGCCGTACTTCTCTTCCAGCATCGGGCCGAGCTGATCGGGATCGAACAGGCTGAGCGGGCTTTCGAACACGGGCGAGAGTTCGTCGCCGGCCTTGAGCACGTAGATCGGATGCACTTCCATCAGCGACTTCAGCCGCTCGGCGAGCGAGGACTTGCCGCCGCCGACCGGGCCGAGCAGATAAAGGATCTGCTTGCGCTCCTCCAGGCCCTGCGCCGCATGACGGAAGAAACCGACGATGCGCTCGATCGTTTCCTCCATGCCGTAGAAGCCGGCGAAGGCCGGATAGGTGCGGATCGTGCGGTTCAAAAAAATACGGCCAAGGCGTGGGTCCTTGGCCGTGTCAATCGTCTGGGGCTCACCGATCGCCGCTAATAACCGCTCGGCCGCATTTGCATATCGCATGGGATCGCTTCGACACGATTCCAGATATTCCGCCATCGACATGTCGTGCTGGCTTCTCGCCTCGAACGACCGAGCGAAAGCGTTGAATAAAGAATCGTTGTACATGATCCCTCTCCCCACGATATGTATCGCCGCACGACTGACACGAGTCGTAACAAGAGCGTCCTAGGATCGAATCAGCGTCGGCACGCTGGGTCCATTGGACACTCGACCGACTCAGTTCGGCAATGCACGGCGCGTGCAGCCTCTGCCTTATCAACAGGCAGGAAGCTTAATGGTTCATCAATATCCCCTTGTTTTTGGTGGCTGTAACCCCTTCGCCACATCCGTGGTTTACCGGGGCCCAGGCCTCCGAAGCGGACATCCGAGCAGGGCAACTTCCCCGTCCGGCGATGAACGTTGGCTTCCCTGAAAAAGTGTGACCGTTCAGTCGTGGCGTCAAGATGCACGCGACACAGACTCGCATGAACAAACGTTCAGCCGCCGTTGAACGTGCCTCCGTGTCGCCGCGACTAAGGCAACGAGCCCGCGCAGTTCCGCGCGGCACCATTGCCGCGCTTTAAAGATGACACCTTGGAGGCGCTGGCTATTCCCGAGCCGGTCATGAAGCAGGCGCTCCTTGTTGTCGCACTCGCAGCCGCCGCCCATGCCGGCGCGCCGTTAACCGTTCAGGCGCAGGAAGGCGTCGGCAAGGCCGCGGCGGCCGCCTTCGACAACAGGATGTTCGCTGGCCCGCCCGGCGTGAAAGCCTATGCCTGCTTTGTGCGGCGCTACGATGCAAATCATCTGGCGCAGCATCCGAAGCAGAAGGTCAGCGCGATGACGCTTCTGGTGTCAGCGGAAGACGACAAGGCCACCAACTATTCATTCCGGCTCGGCGTCGCGTATCGCCACCGCCCTGGCAATTTCGACTCCAGCGGCTACTGCAATCATGCCATCGCGGCCGAATCCGGCCACGAAATACGCTTCGAATGCGGCGTGGATTGCGAGGGCGGCGGTATCACCGTGGCGTTGTCCAAGGACAATAAATCCGCGATTGCGCGCCTTGGCCGCATCATGGTGTGGAATCGCAACAAGCCCGACGACGATGCGGGCGAAGCGCTGTTCGCCGGCGCCGACGACAAGACCTTTCGCGTCGATCGCCCGGCCTTGAGCGAATACGCCGAACTTGTGACCGACCGCAAGGAACTCGCTGCGCTCCGCCACAAATGACAGGTTTGCCCAAAGGGACAACACTGGATCAACAATAATTGCGCGAGAGACGCCATGCACCGACGCAGCATCCTCTGGGGCACGCTTTCAGCGATCGGCGCCGTCTTGGCGGCGTCCCGGGCCGGCGCCGCCGCCGAAGCACCGCCGCAAAAGCTGAAGGTGGTCTATCACCTCGATGACCTCGACAAGGTCAATTTCGTGATCGGCAACATCCAGAACCATCTCGACGGCGTCGGCGGCCCCGGCAATGTGACGATTGCGCTGGTGGTGCGGCCGGGCGCTGAAGGCGTTTCATTCAGCAGCCGCCAATCCGAGCTGTCAAAACATGTCGCGCGGTTCACCAGGGATGGGATCGAGTTCGCCGCCTGCGGCAACACCATGAAATCGCAGAACATCGGCCTCGCCGACTTGCTCCCCGGCTTCGTCGCCGCCGAGCGCGGCGGGGTGGTCCGCCTCGCCGAGCTGCAATCCCAGGGTTACCTCTACCTGCGCCCCTGACGCGCGGTCCTGCGCCGCAACACGTCATAAAAATGTGCTGAGATGGGGGTCTGCTCGCACCTGCGTCCGAGGGGATCGAACTGTTGTGAGTGGCGTTATCCCTTGGAAATGCTGATATTCCGCCCGGGGCTCCCGCCATGTTGACAATCCCCCTCCGCCCCCGAAAGCTGCCCGGGAACCCAAAAATCGACCCTCGATCGAACGAGAACAGACACCCATGAATCCCGTCAAAGAACTGGAAAAGCACGGACAAGCGGTCTGGCTGGACTTCCTGGCCCGTGGCTTCATCGCCAAGGGTGACCTGAAGCGGCTGATCGACACCGACGGCGTCAAGGGCGTCACCTCCAATCCGTCGATCTTCGAGAAGGCGATCGGCAGCTCCGACGAATACGATGCCCCGATCGGCAAGGCGCTGAAGCGCGGCGACCGGAACGTGGCCGACCTGTTCGAGGCCGTCGCGGTCGAGGACATCCAGAACGCCGCCGATGTGCTCCGCCCGGTCTATGACCGCCTCAAGGGCGGCGACGGCTATGTCAGCCTGGAAGTCTCGCCCTATCTCGCGATGGACACCAAGGGCACGATCGCGGAAGCCGAACGGCTCTGGAAGGACGTCGGTCGCAAGAACCTGATGGTGAAGGTGCCGGCAACGCCGGAGGGCCTGCCGGCGATCGAGCAGCTGATCGGCGACGGCATCAGCATCAACATCACGCTGCTGTTCTCCCAGAAGGTCTATCGCCAGGTCGCCGAGGCCTATCTCAAGGGCCTGGAGAAATACGTCGGCAAGGGCGGTGACCCCTCGCATGTCGCGAGCGTGGCAAGCTTCTTCGTCAGCCGCATCGACTCGGTGGTCGACAAGCAGCTCGACGAGAAGATCGCGCGCGCCAACGATCCATCCGAGAAGGAACGGCTCGCCGCGCTCAAGGGCAAGGTCGCGATCGCCAATGCCAAGCTCGCCTATCAGGACTACAAGCGCCTCTTCTCGGGTCCCCGCTGGGAGAAGCTCGCCGCCAAGGGCGCCAAGCCGCAGCGCATGCTGTGGGCCTCCACCGGCACCAAGAACAAGGACTACAGCGACGTCCTCTATGTCGAGGAGCTGATCGGTCCCAACACCATCAACACCGTGCCGCCGGCGACACTGGATGCGTTCCGCGACCATGGCAAGCCGCGCGACAGCCTGGAAGAGAACGTCGAGGACGCAAGGCGCGTGCTGGAGGAGCTGGAGCGCTCCGGCATCTCGCTCGAGGCGATCACCGAGGAGCTGGTCAAGGACGGCGTCAAGCTGTTCGCGGATGCCGCCGACAAGCTCTACGGCGCCGTCGCGCACAAGCGCGCGACCTCGCTCGGCGGCGGCATCGACCGCCAGAAGCTCGCGCTCGGCGCCACCATCGAGAAGGCGGTCGAGAAGAGCACCGAGGAATGGCGCGCCTCCGCCCGGATCCGAAGGCTCTGGCACAAGGACAAGTCGGTCTGGACCGGTGCGGACGAGGACAAATGGCTGGGCTGGCTCGACAGCGCGGCCAAGGCCGACATTGCCGATTACGAGGACTATGCCGGCCGCGTGAAGGGCCAGAAATTCTCCGATGCCGTCGTGCTCGGCATGGGCGGATCGAGCCTGGGGCCCGAGGTGCTGGCCGAGACCTTCCCGCACCGGCCCGGCTTCCCGAAGCTGCATGTGCTGGATTCCACCGATCCGGCGCAGGTGCGGGCGATGGAGGCGAAGATCGACATCGCCAACACCGTGTTCATCGTCTCCAGCAAATCCGGCGGCACCACAGAGCCGAACGCGATGAAGGACTATTTCTTCGATCGGGTGGCGAACGCGATCGGCAAGGACAAGACCGGCCATCGCTTCATCGCGGTCACCGATCCCGGCTCGTCGCTGGAGAAGGCGGCGAAGAAGCTGAGCTATGCCCGCATCTTCCATGGCGAGCCCTCGATCGGCGGCCGCTATTCGGTGCTATCGCCCTTCGGCCTCGTGCCGGCGGCGGCTGCCGGCATCGACGTCCGCAGCCTGCTCGGTCATACGCTCGCCATGGTGCGCTCCTGCGGTGCCGACGTGCCGCCAGCTGAGAACCCGGGCGTGCAGCTTGGCCTCGCCATGGGCCTCGCAGGCCTCGAGGGCCGCGACAAGGTGACGATCCTGGCGTCGAAGAAGATCGCCGATTTCGGCGCCTGGGCCGAGCAGCTCATCGCGGAGTCCACCGGCAAGGAAGGCAAGGGCCTGATCCCGATCGAGGGTGAGCCGCTCGGCGATCCCAGCGTCTATGGCAACGACCGGTTCTTCATCGATCTGCGCACCGATAGCGAGAACGACGCCGCGCATGAGGCCAAACTCGCGGCGCTCGAGGCCGCCGGCCATCCCGTCGTGCGCATCGTCATGAAGTCGATCGAGCATCTCGGCCAGGAGTTCTTCCGCTTCGAGATGGCGACGGCGGTCGCCGGCGCGATCCTCGGCATCAATCCGTTCGACCAGCCGGACGTGGAAGCGGCCAAGATCAAGACCCGCGAGCTCACCGCCGCGTTCGAGAAGACCGGCGCGCTGCCGGAAGAGCAGCCGGTGGTGTCGGCGGACGGGGTCGATCTCTACACCGACGCCCAGAACGCCGAAGAGCTGCGCAAGGCCGGTGCGAACGGCGATCTCAACTCCTGGATCAAGGCGCACCTCTCGCGCTCCGGCCGCGGCGACTATGTCGCCCTGCTCGCCTATATCGAGCGCGACGGCGACACCATCGACGCCATGCAGGCGATGCGGCTGAAGGTACGCGACGCAAGACACCTTGCGACCTGCGCCGAGTTCGGACCGCGCTTCCTGCACTCCACCGGGCAGGCCTACAAGGGTGGCCCCGACAGCGGCGTGTTCCTCCAGATCACGGCGGACGATGCCAGGGATCTGCCGGTGCCGGGGCAGAAGGCCAGCTTTGGCGTCATCAAGGCGGCGCAGGCACGCGGCGATTTCGACGTGCTCACCGAGCGCGGCCGGCGTGCGCTGCGTGTGCACCTGAAGGGCGATCTCAGCTCCGGGCTCGCGGCGCTCGATGCCGCGATCTCGGCTGCACTGAACTGACGGAGGCGAGGCATGCAACTCGGCATGATCGGCCTCGGCCGGATGGGCGGCAACATCGTTCGCCGCCTGATGACCCAGGGCCACACCACCGTGGTCTACGACAAGGATCCGAAGGCCGTCGCGGCGCTCGTCGCCGACAAAGCGACCGGGTCCTCGTCGCTGGAGGATTTCGTCCTCAAGCTGGAGGCGCCGCGCACCGCCTGGGTGATGCTGCCGGCCGGCAAGATCACCGAAGCCACCATCGAGGCGCTGTCGAAGCTGATGCAGGAGGGCGACGTCATCATCGACGGCGGCAACACCTTCTGGCAGGACGACGTCCGCCGCGGCAAGGCATTGAAGGCGCGCGGCATCCACTATGTCGACGTCGGCACCTCCGGCGGCGTCTGGGGGCTCGACCGCGGTTACTGCATGATGATCGGCGGCGAGAAGCAGGTGGTCGACCGGCTCGATCCGATCTTCGCCGCGCTCGCGCCCGGCGCCGGCGACATTCCGCGCACCGAGGGACGCGAGGGCCGCGATCCCCGCATCGAGCTGGGCTACATCCATGCCGGCCCCGTCGGCGCCGGCCACTTCGTCAAGATGATCCACAACGGCATCGAATACGGCCTGATGCAGGCCTATGCCGAAGGCTTCGACATTCTCAAGAATGCCAATATCGAGGCCTTGCCGGCGGATCACCGCTACGATTTCGATCTCGCCGACATCGCCGAAGTGTGGCGGCGCGGCAGCGTGATTCCGTCCTGGCTGCTCGACCTGACCGCGTCAGCGCTGGCGCAGAACCACACGCTCGACAAATATTCAGGCTTCGTCGAGGATTCCGGCGAAGGCCGCTGGACTGTGAATGCTGCGATCGACGAGGCGGTGCCGGCCGAAGTCTTGACCGCGGCGCTCTACACACGTTTCCGTTCCCGCAAGGAACACACATTCGCCGAAAAAATTCTCTCTGCGATGCGTGCAGGGTTCGGCGGCCACAAGGAGCCGCCGAAAAAGGCATAAAAGCTCGAAGAGAACCGCGGAAGGTCACGTGCAGAAGAAACCCGACCCTTGCTCCTTCATCATTTTCGGCGCCACCGGTGATCTGACGCACCGGCTGGTCATCCCGGCGCTCTACAATCTCGCTGCCGGCAATCTGCTGCCGGACAAATTCTGCGTCGTCGGCATCGCCCGCAAGGGCATGTCGAGCGACCAGATGAAGGACAGCCTGATGCAGGGGCTGCGCAAATTCGCGACCCGGCCGCTCGATGAGGCGGTCGTCACGCGGCTGTTCGAATGCGTCACCTCGATCGAGGCCGATCCGGGCGATCCGCCCTCCTTCGATGCCATGAACGAACGGCTCGACAAGCTCGAGACGGCGCGCGGCACCGGAGGCAACCGGCTGTTCTATCTCGCGACCCCGCCGCGAGCGTTCCTGCCGATCAGCCAGCAGCTCGGGCGCACCGGCATGCTGAAGGAGAACGGCGCCTGGCGGCGGCTGGTGATCGAGAAGCCGTTCGGCACCGATCTCGCCTCGGCCCGCGCGCTCAACGCCGAGCTCCTGAAGATCATGGACGAACACCAGATCTACCGGATCGATCACTATCTCGGCAAGGAGACGGTGCAGAACATCCTGGTGCTGCGCTTCGCCAACGGCATGTTCGAGCCGATCTGGAATCGCAATCACATCGACCACATCCAGATCACGGTGGAGGAAAAGCTCGGCGTCGGCCATCGCGGCGGCTTCTATGACGCCACCGGTGCATTGCGCGACATGGTGCCGAACCATCTGTTCCAGCTGATGTCCCTCGTCGCGATGGAGCCGCCGACGCGCTTCGATGCCCATTCGGTCCGCTCGGAGAAGGCCGAGGTGCTCACCGCGATCCAGACCCAGAGCGAACAGGAGGCGCTGCACAATTCGGTGCGCGGCCAGTATCGCGCCGGCCGGATCGGCGATACCGAGATCGAGGACTTTCTCAAGACGCCCGACGTCAAGCCCGGCAGCACCACCGAGACCTATGTCGCGCTCAAGCTGATGATCGACAATTGGCGCTGGGCCGGCGTGCCGTTCTATCTGCGCACGGGCAAGGCGCTGGCGCACAAGCGCACGGAAGTCGCGATCAAGTTCAAGCAGGCGCCGCTCGCGATGTTCCGCGACACGGCGGTCGATCGGCTGTCGCAGAACTACCTCGTCATCTCCACCGCGCCGACCGAGACCATCGAGCTGCAGTTCAACGCCAAGATTCCGGGGCCAAGCATCACCATCGACGGCGTCGAGATGAAGTTCCGCTACGGCGACTACTTCCGCGTCGATCCCTCGACCGGCTACGAGACGCTGATCTACGACTGCATGATCGGCGACAATATCCTGTTCCAGCGCGCCGACGGCGTCGAGGCCGGCTGGCAGGCGGTGCAGCCGTTC
Organism: Bradyrhizobium sp. BEA-2-5; assembly: GCF_032918025.1. Taxonomy (NCBI): domain Bacteria; kingdom Pseudomonadati; phylum Pseudomonadota; class Alphaproteobacteria; order Hyphomicrobiales; family Nitrobacteraceae; genus Bradyrhizobium; species Bradyrhizobium sp. BEA-2-5. The sequence continues at coordinate 6,224,513 of NZ_CP136629.1, forward strand.
CTGGACGCCTGGACAAGCGCCGGCGGCCGCGGCCTGCAACCCTACAAAGCCGGCAGCGAAGGCCCGGAGGCCGCCAACGCGCTGCTGACGCGCGACGGCCGCAGCTGGCGGAAGCTGGGCTGACATGACCGCGAGCCGCGAGCGCCAGATCATCACGGTCGCCGATCCGGCGGCACTGGCGCAGGCGGCCGCCGAGCGGGTGATCGCCCGGATCGCTGAGAACCCTGGCCGGATCGCGGTGTGCCTCACCGGCGGCTCCAGCCCCAAGGCGCTCTATCAGCTGCTGGCGACGCCCGACTATCGCCAGAGGATTCCGTGGGACCGCATCGACTGGTTCATCGGCGACGAGCGCCTGGTGCCGCGCAACAACAAGCTGCACAACATGAGCATGGCGCGCCAGGCCTTCCTCGACCGCTGCGCGCCGGCCGCCAATGTCCATCCGATCGCGACCGACACCGCCGATCTCAGGGATCCCGACGTCAGCGCGGCGCTGTACGAGAATGAGCTGATGGCATTCTACGGCGCCGAACAGCTCGATCCGAAGCGGCCGCTGTTCGACCTGGTGCTGATGGGCATCGGACCCGACGGCCATACCGCCTCGCTGTTTCCCGGTTATCCCGCGGTCGAGGAAACCCGGCGCTGGGTGGTCGGCGTGCCCAAGGCCAATGTCGAGCCGTTCGTGCCGCGCGTCTCGCTGACCCTGCCCGCCCTCGCCTCGTGCCGCGAGATGCTGTTCGAGGTGGCGGGCGAGAACAAGCGCGCGATCTTGACGCGCCTCTTCGCAGGCGAGAACCTGCCGGCAAACCGCGCGCGATCGCTGGGCGAGACCGTCTGGCTGGTCGACCAGGCCGCGCTTCCGGAGGAAATTCGTGGGCCGCGCTGAAGCACCTTGTGCATTGATCGTGATGGGCGTGTCGGGTTCGGGCAAGAGCACCATCGCTGACCGCCTGGCGATCAGGATCGGCTGGCGCTTCGAGGACGGCGACAGTTTTCATCCGCCAAGCAATGTCGCCAAGATGCATTCCGGCCAGCCGCTCACCGACGAGGATCGCTGGCCCTGGCTGCGCGCGATCGCCGACGAGATAGACCGCACCTGCGGCGTCCGCGAACGCGCCGTCATCGCCTGCTCCGCGCTGAAGCGTGCCTATCGCGACATCCTGGTGCATGGCCGCGACGATATCCGCATCGTCTTCCTCGACGGCTCGCAGGAGCTGATCGCCACGCGGCTCGGCGCGCGCAAGGGCCATTTCATGCCGCCGGGGCTGCTCGCCAGCCAGTTCAAGACGCTGGAGCCACCGACCCTGGAGGAACGCCCGATCACGGTTGCGATCGACCGTCCGGTCGAAACCATTGTCGAAGACATCGTCACTCAACTGAAGCTGGACCGCCCATGACCCGCATCGCCCTTGTCGTATCCGATGTCGACGGTACGCTGCTCACCAAGGACAAGACCTTGACCGACGGCGCTAGGGCGGCGGTGCGCAGGCTGCACGAGGCCGGAATCGGCTTCACCATCGTCTCCAGCCGGCCGACGATCGGGATGGGCTTTCTGGTTGCGCCGCTCGCGATCACGCAGCCGATCGGCGCCTTCAACGGCTCTTCGATCGTCGATCCGCAGCTCAAGCCCCTCGAGCAGCATTTGATCCCGGCCACAGTCGCAAAACGCTGCATCGACATGCTGCGCGAGCGCGACGTCGACATCTGGCTGTTCACCAATGACCGCTGGCTGACGCGGAATCCTGACGGCGAATACACCGCGCACGAGCAGCACACGATCAAGCATGATCCGACTATCGTCGGTGATTTTGCGCCCTATCTCGATCAGGCCTGCAAGATCGTCGGCGCGAGCTCGGATGCGGCCCTGCTGCAACGCTGCGAGGCGGAGATGCAGCAGTTGGTCGGCCGTGATGCCACCGCGGTGCGCTCGCAGACCTACTATCTCGACATCACCCCGCCCGGGTTCGACAAGGGCACCTTCGTCGAGGCCATGGCAAAGCGCCTCGGCGTGCCGCTGGAGCATGTCGCCACGATCGGCGACATGCAGAACGATCTGCCGATGTTTGCCAGAAGCGGCGTCTCCATCGCGATGGGCAATGCCAGCGATGACGTGAAGGCGCGCGCCACCCATGTCACCGAGACCAACGAGCACGACGGTTTCGCGCGCGCGATGGACACGGTGTTGCAGCTTCGCTGAAACATTCGGACGATCGCCCCACCCGTGATCGAGCGCGGGCCGCAGCGTGATCGCCGTTACAGTCCGCTACATCCGATCGCGTCACACTGAACAAGTTTCCTGCAAACCTGGTCCGGCCGGCATATCGTAGCCACTCCTTCCTGAATCTCTCGCCCGAACGTTTAGGGTGAGCCTTCCTATTTCCTGGCTTTCTTTGGGATTATTGGTGTCGCCATTCGGAGCTTCTGCGCGCCTTGGCGCTTTCTCAGATCAGCAAACTCTTGGCGAAGCAGGTCCAAGACGGTTCTGACCTTGGGCAGATCCGCCATGCGCTTGTGGCAGATGATCGTGAGTTCCGCGCGTAGCGAGGTTGGAAGCACGAGCTCCAGCTCTACGAGTTCGCCTGGTCGTTTGAGCCGATGGGAGGTCTTCAGAAGGATCATCGCGCCGACACCGGCTTGGCAGGCCGCGACCTGCACGCTGTAATCGTCAGACGCAAAGGCGGGACGAAAATTCGGAATCCTGGCAGCGAACTCCGGATTGGGGCTCACCATCTCGAGTGCTCCGGCCCATGAGATCCAATCGAGGTCACGCAAATCATATTTCGCAGGCAGTCTCCGTGCGTAGTCCCTGCTCGCGTAGGCGCCGATCGGAACGACAACTTCGTCGACCGTGACGAGATCGGGGTCATCCGAAGGATATCTCCTGAGCGCGATATCTGCTTCGCCGCGCGAGAGGTTCAGCCGTTCAGTGCTGGCGAGAACTTCGAGAGTGATCTGTGGATGTCCTCTCTTGAGCTTTTCCGCCATTGGAGCCAGGAAATCAAAGGCGAACGATGGAGCCGCCGTGATGCGCACGCGGCCGCTCACGGGCGAGTTCTTCGCATCGAGTGCGCGAGTAGCTTCAGTCGCCCATTGCGCCATGCCTTGGGCTGCCGGAAGCAGCCTTGCCCCGGCTTTCGTCAAGGTGATGCCCTGGTTCTTGCGGACGAAAAGCGGCTCGCCGAGCGAGTATTCCATCTCTGCAATCCGCCGACTCAAAGTGGGTTGGCTCGCCTTGAGGCGACGCGCCGCTGCGCTCAAACTCCCGGCGTCGGCTACGGCGAGAAAGATCCGCAAGTCGTCCCATTGAAGGTCCAAATTCGCTCTCCCTGGCTCGTGTCCGGCCATTCATTTCTGTATGGCCATATAGGAATTTAGACAATTGCTATTCTCACTGTCCACGGCAAAAAGCGGCAGCAGAAAGAGGAAGATCATGCTCCGTAAAATAGGACAGTGTTTCATTGGTTCGCTTGCCGTCATCGCGCTTTCCGCGTGCGCACAGACGTCCCATCCATCGACGTCTGCCAGCCTCGGTAAGCCGGTCAGATCATCGGTTATGGAGGCGTTGATAGACAAGCCGGGACCGATCGAGGTCAAGACAATCGCCAGCGCAGATTGGGTCGCCGATCTATCCGGGCTGATCAACCTGAAGGACCCCCAAGCCATTCAAGCGGGCCTCAAAGATCACGAGGAGCCGATCCAGATCTACACACATCTCGTGCGGCATCCGACGCAGGGATTCTATATGGTCGATACCGGCGTTTCGAAGCGGTTTGTCGAGGACCCCAAGAGCTTGGGAGTTGGATGGGTTGTGCGTAACTTCGCCAAGCTCGACAAGATGCAAGTCCGGGAAGACACCTTATCGGCCATCAAATCGGAAGCGGCTCCCCTCAAAGGGGTGCTCATGACCCATCTTCATCTCGATCACATCTCCGGGATGTCAGACATCCCAAAAGATGTGCCGTTTTACACAGGTCCCGGAGAAGCTGCGGAGAAGAAGATCGAGAACTTCTTTGTCGAGGGGATGGAAGATGTCTTCTTTGAAGGCAGACCCGCGATTCAAGAGTTTCAGTTCACTGGGGATCCGGATGGGAAGTTCGAAGGCGTAATCGACGTCTTCGGTGACGGTTCGTTGTTTGCAATCCTGACCCCCGGACATACTGCTGGCCATGTCTCGTATCTTGCTCGCACTCCGTCCGGTCCAGTGCTCCTCACCGGCGACGCTTGCCATACCCGCTGGGGCTGGGAGCACGGTGTCGAACCTGGCAGCTTTACATACGACCGGGAAGAGGAGCGGAAGAGTTTACTTGCGTTGAAGGCCCTGAGTGAACGTCATCCGCAGATGATTGTGAAGTTAGGTCATCAGCCTTGAGTGCTTTACATGTCGTGAGCCACGCCAATGTGCGGCGCTTGCACGATTTCGGAATATTGGAAATGTACCCCTGAGTTGCCCGACGTGTCAAGCGGCCTTGTCGCACGCCGGCAGCCGCCGGCTCCTTTGCATGGGGTTGTTTTCGATATTTTGGCCGCACGCGGCTGCGGCGGCCTGCAAGCAGGAGAGAGGGAGGCAGCATCGCCGTGGCCGCAGGTTCAATTTCACTTCATCGCGCTTAAGTCGAACGCTGCACCGCAGGCTTCTCGGCGTCGGCCCTGGCAGCGCTGAGATTTTGCGCCGTGTTGATCAGCGCGATGTGGGTCAGCGCCTGCGGGAAGTTGCCGGTCTGGCGACCGGCGCCGGAATCGAACTCCTCGGCCAACAGTCCGAGATCGTTGGCGACCGCGACCACGCGGTCGAACAGGCGCTGCGCCTTGTCGAGATCGCCTGACAGCACATAGGCATCGGCGAGCCACAGGCTGCAGGCCAGGAACGCGCCTTCGAGGGCTGGTCCGCCGGCAGCTCGCGCGGATCATGCCGCAGCACGAAGCCGTCGCGCATCAGGTGCCGCTCGACCGCTTCGATCGTGCCACGGATGCGCGGGTCGCCCGGCGGCAGGAAGCCGACCGACGGCAGCAGCAGCAGGCTGGCGTCGAGCAGCTTTGAGCCATAGCTCTCGACGAAACTGTTGAGCTCAGGGTCGAAGCCCCGTTGGCAGATGTCGCGATGGATGGCCTCGCGCAGCACCCGCCATTTGACCAGCGGCCCCTTGAAGCCGAACCGCTCCGCGCTCTTGATGGCGCGGTCGAAGGCGACCCAGCACATCACCTTGGAGAACACGTAGTGTCTGGGAGTGCCGCGCCGCTCCCAGATGCCGTGATCGGGCCGGTCCCAGACCTCGGCCAGATGATTGAGCACGGCGCATTCCAGCGCCCAGGTCTCGTCGTCGAGCTGGAGCTTGGCCATGCGCGACTGGTGAAAGGCATCGATCAACTCGCCATAGACGTCGAGCTGGAGCTGCGCGTGCGCGGCGTTGCCGACCCGCACGGGCTGGGCGCCCTCGTAGCCGTCGAGCCAGCCCGCCTCCCATTCCAAGAGCCGCCGCTGCCCCCAGATGCCGTACATGATCTGCATGTTCGCCGGCGAACCCGCGGCTGCGCGCAGCAGCCAATTGTGCCAGGCCAAGGCTTCCTCGGTGTAGCCCGAGTTCATCAGTGCCAGCAGCGTGAAGGTGGCGTCGCGCAGCCAGCAGAAGCGGTAGTCCCAGTTCCTGCTGCCTCCGAGCTTTTCCGGCAAGGAGGTGGTGGGTGCCGCGACGATGCCGCCGGTCGGGGCGAAGGTCAGCGCCTTCAGCGTGATCAGCGAGCGCATCACGAGGGCGCGCTGATAGCTGCCGTCATAGGTCGAACGGCTGCACCATTCCCGCCAATATTCCTCGGTGTCCTTCAGCGCAGCCTCAGGGTCGATCGGCTCCGGCACCGGGTGATAGGACGGTCCATAGGTCAGGACGAACGGCACGGTGTCGCCCTCGCCGACCTCGAAATCGGCGAACGTGGTCAGATCCTTGCCGCGGGTTTCGACCGGCGTGCGCAGCACGGTCATGTCCTGCCCGCTGATCGCCAGAAGTCCGTCGCCATCCGGATTCTTTCGCACCCAGGGGACATCGACGCCGAAGCCGAAGCGGATCACCAGCTCCATGTGCATCTTGACGCGGCCGCTGATGCCGCGAACGAGGCGGACCACATCGGAGGCCTTGCCGCGCGGCGGCATGAAGTCGATCAGCGCGACGGTGCCGCCTTCCGCCTCGAACCGGGTCTCCAGGATCAGCGTATCGTCCCAGTAGCGCCGCGAGGTCTGCTTGATCTCGCCAGCGGGTGCCAGCAGCCAGCGGCCATTCCTCGACGTGCCGAGCAGCGCCGCAAAGCAGGCGTCGGAATCGAAGGCAGGCCAGCACAGCCAGTCGATCGAGCCGTTGCGCCCGACCAGCGCCGCGGTCTCGCAATCGCCGATCAGCGCATAGTCCTCGATACGAGAGGCCACGCGCTGCGCTCCGCGTTGTCAGGTGTGCGAGCGCTCGCGGGTCGCGTGCTTGAGGGCGTCGACGTCGATTGCCGACGCGAGATGCTCGATCGAGACCGGGAGCCGCTGCTTCCAGTTCGGATGCTCGTAGACGGTGCCGGGAATGTTCGGCTGCTCGACAATGCCGAGCAGGTCCTCCATCGACACCGCCATCATCCGCGACCGCGTCCGCGCCAGGAAGCTCGCCACCGAATAGAAATCGTTCGCGTGGATGTCGTGCCGGCGCAGCACGTCGTCGAGCTGGCCGAGCGCGCGCCAGCGCCCCTCGTCGGTCTCGCCGGGATCGATCCCGAGCGCACGCTTGGTCTTGAGGTCGCTGAACGAGCGCCAGCCCGCATAGGTCGAGAGGTCGTGGGTGTTGAAGGTCACCAGCGCATTCGGCAGATAGTAGTCGGCGTTGCGGAAGACGCCCTGGTCGTCGGTCTCGAACATCATCACGAGATAGGACCAGATGCCCCAGCCGTTCATCTGCTCGCGGAACCCGGGAGGTACAGTGCCGAGGTCCTCGCCGATCACGACGCAGCGGCTCGCCACGCTCTCCTGCGCGGTCGCCGCCAGCAGCGCCTCGAACGGCATCTGCACATAGGCGCCGTTGTCGGGCTTGAAGCCGCGTGGCACCAGATAAAGCCGTTTCAGGCCGAGCACGTGATCGAGCCTGATGGCGCCGGCATGGCGCATCGACGCGCGCAGCATCTGCCTGAACGGCTCGAACGAGCGCTGTTCAAGACCCCCGGCGTTGAAGCCGGCGAGACCCCAGTCCTGGCCGATGGTGTTGAGCACGTCGGGCGGCGCGCCGACGGCGAGATGCCGGGAAATCGCCGTCTGCTCGTTCCAGGCATCGAAGCCGTTGGACTGCACGCCGACGGCAACATCGAGATAAAGCCCGACCCGCATGCCGAGCTTGTGCGCAAGCGCCTGGCAGGCGCCGAGTTGACGGTCCGCGGTCCATTGCACGAATTCGACGAATTCGACCTCAGCGGCAGAGTCGCGCGAGCGGCGCAATCTGGCACAAGCTGCATCGCTCGGCTGCCGCCATTCGTCCGGCCATTCCCACCACGGCGTGTTGAATTTGTGCCGCATCACCTCGAAGCAGGCGAAGCGCGACAGCAGCGTGCCCTGCTCGTTGCGATAGGCCTCGAAGTCCTGCCAGCGGCCGAGGCCGGGATTGGCCTTGAAGGCCGAGAACGCCGCGCGCAGCGCGGGCCATTTCTGCGCCGCGACGCCGACATAGTCGACCATGTCGTGGCTGCGGAGCGGTGCCAGCGCGGCCTTGGTCTCGGCATCGACACGGAATTCGGGAATCGCCTCGACGTCGATATAGAGCGGGTTGAGGAAAAGCCGGCTGTTCGGCGAATAGGGGCTGCAATCGGCCGGGTGGTCGTCGAACAGGACATGCAGCGGATTGAGCCCGACGCCGTCGGCCCCGAGCCGGTGGGCCAATTCGAGCAGGTGCTGCAGGTCGGTGAAGTCACCGATGCCCCAGTTGCGCGCTGACCGCACGCCGTAGAGCTGCACCGCGATCACCCAGCAGCGGTCGAACTCGCCGCCGAAGGCGCCCTGCGGCGCCACCAGCAGCGGCAGCTCCTCGCTGCCAGATGCGTCGGACAGCTGCAACCGGTGCACGCCTTCGGGCAGACCCGACGGCCACGTCACACTTCGCTCACGCGCCTCGCCCTGCGCGAGCACCCCGGCGCCATTCGCAAGCTTCCATTGCACCGGAAGCCGGGCAGCTTCCGAGAGCTGCGTTTGCGCAGCCTGGCCGCCTCTGACCACCACGGGATCGGCGATGATCCGACGGGGCGCCTGCGGCGGCAGCGCGTCGAGGATCGCCGTGAGCGCCTCGGGGGTTGTCACACGGCGGTGACCGCTGCCATCGATATACTCGGTCTGGATTCCCAGGGTTTGGGCTTTGGCGTAAAGGTCCATTCGGCACGCTGCCTGCTCGCAACGGTTGGTGGATCGTTGCTAAATTGTACAGATACGGGAAAGGGATAGTTGATGTTCAACGCTCTACCCTATCCGGCGTTCCCACCGGGAACCATTGCCCGGCGAGCGGCTTTCTATATGGGTCTGGCGCGCCTCCTTCCCGGCGCCGGGACGTCATTTGCATTTTTAATGGCGGCATCACCGTGAACAAAACCCTCCGGCCTGTCGAGAGTGCCCATGGCACTTTTCATATCACCGATGTCTATCCGTCGGTTGATGGCGGCCGCTTTCCGGTCAAGCGCATTGTGGGCGAACCTGTCGAGGTGTGGGCCGACATCTACCGTGCCGGACATGACGTGATATCGGCGGCATTGGTGTGGCGGCGCGAGGGCGACAGCGAATGGCAGGTCGCGCCGATGACGGCGCACAGCGATGACCGCTGGGGCGGCGCTTTCGTGCCCGACCGGCCCGGCCGCTACGCCTTCGCGATCGAGGCCTGGACCGATGAATTCGCCAGCTGGCGGCATCGCTTCGAGCAGAAGCCGCGCGACGGCAGCGATCACACGCTGGACGCGCTCGAGGGCGCGGGCATGCTGACCCAGGCGCAGGCCGGCAGCCCGGCGGCGGCGGCCGTCATCATCAGGCAGTGCGAAATCTTTCTGCAGACCGGCGAACCAGGTGCGCTGCTCGCGCCCGAATTGCGGGAGGCGATGGCCGGCAGCCAGTTTCGCCGCGATCTGATGCGATCGCAGCTCTACGCGCTGACCGCGGACCGCCCGCGGGCGCGCAGCGGCGCATGGTACCAGATGTTTCCGCGCAGCCAGGGCAAGACACCGGGCATGCATGCAACCTTCAACGACTGCATCGCGCGGCTTCCCGACATCGCCGCGATGGGCTTTGACGTCGTCCTGCTCGCGCCGATCCACCCGATCGGCCGGCAGCACCGCAAGGGCCGCAACAATGCCACGACCGCGCAGGCGGGCGATCCCGGCAGCCCCTATGCGATCGGCGCAGCCGAGGGCGGCCACGACGCCGTGCATCCGGAACTCGGCACGCTCGACGACTTCCGCGCCTTCGTGGCGGCAAGCCAGGCGCATGGCCTCGAGGTCGCGCTCGATTTCGCCGTGCAGTGCTCCCCCGATCATCCCTGGCTGACCGAGCACCCAGAGTGGTTCAAGCGGCGCCCGGACGGATCGATGCGCACCGCCGAGCATCCCCCGCAGCGCTGGGAGGATGTCGTCAACCCGGATTTCGGATCCGAAGACGCCGGCGCCCTGTGGCGCGCGCTGCGCGACGTCGTGCTGTTCTGGGTCGAACAGGGCGTCAGGATCTTCCGGGTCGACAATCCGCACACCAAGCCGCTGGCGTTCTGGGAGTGGCTGATCCGCGAGGTGCGGGAGCGCGACGCGGACGTGCTGTTCCTTGCGGAAGCCTTCGCGCGGCCGAAACTGATGAAGGGCCTCGCCAAGCTCGGCTTCACACAGTCCTACAGCTATTTCACCTGGCGGACGCAGCGCTTCGAGCTCGAACAATATCTCGGCGAGTTGGCCTCCTATCCCGAGCGTGACTTCTTTCGGCCGAATTTCTTCGTCAACACACCGGACGTCCTGCCCTTCCACCTGCAAAGCGGCGAATCCTGGATGTTCAAGTCGCGTCTCGCGCTCGCCGCGACGCTTTCAAGCAGCTATGGCATCTACAGCGGCTTCGAATTGCTCGAACACACGCCGGTCCCCGGCCGCGAGGAATATCTCAACTCCGAGAAGTACGAGATCAGGGTACGCAACTGGGAGCAGCCGGGGAACATCAAGCCCTATATCGCGGCTCTCAACCGGATCAGACGCGGCAATCCGGCCCTGCAACAATTCGCCAATTTGCGCTTTATCAGTGTCGATGACGGCGGCGTGATCGGCTTCATCAAGGAGGCGGTCGATCAGGGCAATGTGATCGCGGCCGCGATTGCATTGTCAGCCGAGCTGCGTGAGGTCTGGCTGCCGCTCGGCGACGTCATGGTCGGCCGTGGCGATGCCCGCCGCCCCGTCTCGGCAGTGGAAGACCTTGTCACCGGAGAGCGCCACGCGCTCGAATGGGGAGGCATCCGTCTACGTATAGATCCTGCGCGCGATCCCGCGTTGCTGCTGCGCTGTGTCGCCTGAAGGAGCCGTCATGAACGTATTCTCCTCCGTCAATACCCAGGAGAAGGTCGCAACCGATACTGCGGACGAGCTCTGGTACAAGGACGCCATCATCTACCAGCTCCACGTCAAGGCCTTCGCCGACAGCAACAATGACGGTATCGGCGACTTCGCGGGGCTGACCGAGAAGCTGCCCTATCTCCAGGAGCTCGGCGTCACGGCGCTGTGGCTGCTGCCGTTCTACCCCTCGCCCGGCCGCGACGACGGCTACGACATCGCCGATTACGGCTCGGTCAATCCCGATTTCGGGACGATGAAGGATTTCAAGCGCTTCATCCAGGAGGCGCAGAAGCGCGGCCTGCGCGTCATCACCGAGCTCGTCGTCAACCACACCTCGGACCAGCACCAATGGTTCAAGCGCGCGCGCCGCAGCCATCCGGGCTCCAGCGCCCGCAACTGGTATGTCTGGAGCGACACCGACCAGAAATACCAGGGCACGCGCATCATCTTCACCGACACGGAGAAGTCGAACTGGACCTGGGATCCCGAGGCCGGCGCGTTCTACTGGCACCGCTTCTTCTCGCACCAGCCGGACCTCAACTTCGACAATCCGCGCGTGGTGAGCGCCATCATTCAGGTCATGAAGCGCTGGTTGGACGCCGGCGTCGACGGCTTCCGGTTAGATGCCATTCCCTATCTCTGCGAGCGCGAGGGCACCTCGAACGAGAACCTGCCCGAGACGCACACCATCATCAAGCGCCTGCGCCAGGAGCTCGACGCGTATTCGAAGGGCAAGCTGCTGCTGGCCGAGGCCAATCAATGGCCGGAGGACGTGCAGGAGTATTTCGGCCGTGGCGACGAATGCCACATGGCCTACCATTTCCCGCTGATGCCGCGCATCTACATGGCGATCGCACAGGAGGACCGCTTCCCGATCACCGACATCCTGCGCCAGACGCCGGATATTCCCGCCGCTGCCAATGGGCGCTGTTTCTGCGCAACCATGACGAGCTGACGCTGGAGATGGTCACCGACGTCGAGCGCGACTATCTCTGGACCACCTACGCCAACGATCCGCGCGCGCGCATCAATGTCGGCATCCGCCGGCGCCTTGCGCCGCTGATGGACAACGACCGCCGCAAGATCGAGCTGATGAACTCGCTGCTGCTGTCGTTCCCGGGCACGCCGATCATCTATTACGGCGACGAGATCGGGATGGGCGACAACATCTATCTCGGCGACCGCAACGGCGTGCGCACGCCGATGCAGTGGAGCCCGGACCGCAACGGCGGCTTCTCGCGCTGCGACCCGGCCCGCCTCTACGCGCCGCTGATCATGGATCCCGTCTACGGCTATGAATCCGTGAACGTGGAGGCGCAGTCGCGCAGCCTGTCCTCGCTGCTCAGCGCCACCAAACGGCTGATCTCGGTGCGCAAGTCGACGCTCGCCTTCGGCCGCGGCAGCATGACCTTCATCCGCCCGGCCAACCGCGCCGTGCTCGCCTATGTCCGGCAGTACCAGGGCGAAGCGATCCTCTGCGTCGCCAATCTCTCGCGCGCCGCACAGGCGACCGAGCTCGACCTGTCACCGTGGAAGGACCGCATCCCGCAGGAGATGCTCGGCCGCACCCGCTTTCCCGCGATCGGCGAGCTGCCCTACATGATCACGCTCGGGCCCTACGGCTTCTACTGGTTCCAGCTGCTGGAACGCGACAAGTCCGAGCCGGTGACGCCGCGCGCGGTGCCGGAGTTCGAAACGCTGGTCGTGCCGGTGAATTCGAACTGGGTCTCCCTCGCCCGCGAGCGCGGCGTGTTCGAGCGCGACGTGCTGCCGGGCCATCTCGCCCGCACGCGCTGGTATCCGGAACGATCCGCGAGCGCGATCCAGCCGATGCTGGTCGCCGCGATCCCGTTCTGCGACATCGGCGACAACAGGCCCTGGATCGCGTTCTTCGAGACCGGGCAAGGGGACGCGGCCGCACGCTACGTTCTGCCGCTGCAGATCGAATGGGTGCGCTTCGACCGCGAGCGCTTCAACCCCAGGGCGCTCGCTGCCGTGCGCCAGGGCGCACGCGAGGGCACGCTGCTCGACGTCGCGACCGACCAAATCTTCATCGGCCTATTCCTGCGCAATTTGCGGGAAAACCTCACGGTCGACGAAGGTGAGCAAGGCCTCAAGCTCGAATTCCGGCCGACCAGCCGCTTCTCCGACCGGCCGGTGCGGCAGCCCGAGCGCATCCGGGTCTTCGAGAACGACCAGCCGCATTCGACCGCGCTGGTCGACAACGAATATGTCACCAAGATCTACCGCAAGCTCGAGGTTGGCATCAATCCGGAGATCGAGATGGGCCGCTTCCTCACCGAGGTGGTCAACTTTCCGAACACCCCCGCCTTGCTCGGCACCGCCGAGCTGATCGAGGGCGACAAGCGCAGCGCCATCGCCGTCCTGCATGCGATGGTCGTCAACCAGGGCGACCTCTGGACCATCGCAGGCGCACACCTCGACCGCCTGGTCGAACGGCAGCGCCTGCTGACAGTGAGCGAGCACCCCGTGGAGAACGGCGACCAGGCCACCTATCTGCGCCACATGTCGCATAGCGGAAAGCGGCTCGCCGAGCTGCATCTGGCGCTCGCCAGCAACCGCGACCTGCCGGACTTCGCGCCCGAGCCGACCAAGCCCGACGACCTGCAGCGCTGGGCCGACGAGATCATGGCGCGGGCCGAGCGCGTGTTCGATACGCTGAAGCAGCGGCGCGGCTCCCTGAAGGAGGCCGACCGGCTGCTGGCCGATCAGTTGCAGGCCCAGCATGACACGCTGCCGGAGCGGCTCAAGGCACTGCTGCCGCGAGAAACCGACGGCTTCAACATCCGCCATCACGGCGACCTGCATCTCGGTCAGTTGCTGGTGGTCAAGGACGACGTCTTCATCATCGATTTCGACGGCGGACCGGGCCGCACCATCGCCGAGCGGCGGCGCAAGGCATCGCCGGCGCGCGACGTCGCCGGCCTGATCCGTTCGATCGACTATGCGGCGACCGCCGCGCTGGAACGGACGCTCAAGGTCTCCCCCGATGAGAGCGGCCGGTTGAGCCTCGCCTTGGCCGAATGGCGCGACCAGGCTGCGGATACCCTGCTGGCGGCCTATCGCGAGACGGTGGCCGGCCAGCGGCTGTGGCCCGCCGACGCCAAGACGGCCGATCGCCTGCTCAATTTTTTCCTGCTTGAGAAAGCCTTCTATGAGATCGAGTATGAGCTGGCCAACCGGCCGGATTGGCTGCGGGTGCCGCTCACCGGCCTGCTGAGGATCCTGGCGCAACAGCCGCATGAGGTTGCATGAGCAAACTGCCTGCCGAGGCCTATGCGATCATCGAGGGCCGCCATTCCGATCCCTTCCACTATCTCGGGCTGCATCCCGAGGGTGATCGCAACGTCGTGCGCGCCTTCCTGCCCGATGCCAGCAATGTCGAGGCGATCGGCGAGCATGGCGAGACCGCACAGCTGGCGCGGATCCATGACGCCGGCCTGTTCGCAGGCCCCCTGCCGAACGGCTCGACGCGCTACCAGCTCCGCGCCCGCTTCGGTGACGACGTCGTCGAGTTCGAGGACGCCTACCGTTTTCCGCCGATCCTGACCGATTTTGATCTCTACCTGCTCGGCGAAGGCACCCATCAGCGCCTCTACGACAAGCTCGGCGCGCACCCGGTGCAGCTCGACGGCGTCGACGGCATCGGCTTCGTGGTGCTGGCGCCGAATGCGCGCCGCGTGTCCGTGGTCGGCGACTTCAACTTCTGGGACGGTCGGCGCCATCCGATGCGGGTGCGCGGCAGCGGCTACTGGGAGCTGTTCATCCCGCATGCGAAGACCGGCGATCACTACAAGTTCGAGATCATCGGGCGCAACGGCCAGCATCTGCCGCTGAAGTCCGATCCCCTGGCGTTCGCCGCCGAGGTGCGCCCGAAGACCGCCTCGATCGTGATCGACGAGCGCAGGATCCCGCATCCGCGCCCGGCGCCGGATCGCGTCAACGCGCTGAGCTCGCCGATGTCGATCTACGAGGTCCATCTCGGCTCATGGCGGCGCAAGAACGACAATGAATGGCTGACCTATCGCGAGCTGGCCGAGCAGCTGCCGGCCTACGCCCGCGACATGGGCTTCACCCATCTCGAATTCCTGCCGATATCCGAGCATCCCTTCGACGGCTCGTGGGGCTACCAGCCGACCGGCCTCTATGCGCCGACCAGCCGCTTCGGCACACCCGACGAGTTTGCGGCACTGGTCGATGCCTGCCACCGCGAAGGCATCGGCGTCTTGCTCGACTGGGTGCCCGGTCATTTCCCGGACGATCCGCACGGGCTCGGCCATTTCGACGGCACTTCGCTCTACGAGCACGCCAACCCGCTGCAGGGGCGCCACCTCGACTGGGGCACGCTGATCTACAATTACGGCCGCACCGAAGTGACGAACTTCCTGGTGTCGAATGCACTGTTCTGGCTGGAGCGCTATGCGATCGACGGACTGCGCGTCGATGCGGTCGCGTCCATGCTCTATCTCGACTACAGCCGCCCTCCCGGCGCGTGGATCCCGAACCAGTATGGCGGCCGAGAGAACATCGAGGCGATCGACTTCCTGCGCCGCTTCAACACGGAAGTGTTCACCCGCTTTCCGCAGGCGACCACCGCCGCCGAGGAGTCCACCGCCTGGCCGCAGGTCTCGCGCCCGGTCGAATTCGGCGGGCTCGGCTTCGGCTACAAGTGGAACATGGGGTGGATGCACGACACGCTGAGCTACATCAGCAAGGATCCGATCTACCGCAAGCACCATCACGGCGAGATCCTGTTCGGCCTGCACTACGCGTTCTCGGAAAACTTCATCCTGCCGCTGTCGCATGACGAGGTCGTGCACGGCAAGCGCTCCATCCTCGGCCGCATGCCCGGCGACGAGTGGCAGCGCTTCGCCAATTTGCGCGCCTATTACAGCTTCATGTTCGGCCATCCCGGCAAGAAGCTGCTGTTCATGGGCTGCGAGTTCGGCCAGGAACGCGAGTGGAATCACGACTATTCGATCGATTGGCATCTGCTGCAACAACCGAAGCACAGCGGCATCCAGAACCTGGTCCGCGACCTCAACCGGCTCTATCGCGCGGTGCCGGCGCTGCACCAGATGGATTGCGACCAGGCCGGCTTCGAATGGCTGGTCACCGATGACGCCAACCGCAACGTGTTCGCCTGGCTGCGCAAGGGCAATGATGCGCGCGCACGCTGCCTCGTGATCGCGAACTTCTCACCCAGCGTCTACCGCGACTATCGCGTCCGGGTGCCCTTCGCGGGCAAGTGGCACGAGGTGTTCAACTCGGATTCCGCACATTACGGCGGCACCAATGTCGGCAATGTCGGCGAGGTGCGCGCATCGGAGGACGCCACGCCCGAACTGAGCCTGACCATTCCGCCGCTGGCTGCGATCTTCCTCGTACCGGAAAGCTGATTGATGCGACTGACCGGGGGTACGTCCGCACGGCTCGGTGCAAGCTGGGACGGCAGAGGCACCAATTTCGCGCTGTTCTCCGCCAACGCGCAGAAGGTCGAGCTCTGCCTGTTCGACGCACAAGGCCGCCGCGAGCTCGAGCGCATCGAACTGCCTGAGAAGACCGAGGATGTCTGGCACGGCTATCTCAACGACGTTTCGCCCGGCCAGCTCTATGGCTACCGCGTGCACGGCCCTTACGAGCCCGAGCAAGGTCACCGCTTCAACGCCAACAAGCTGGTGCTCGACCCCTATGCCAAGCGGCTTGCCGGGCGGCTGGTCTGGAGCGATGCGCATTTCGCCTACCGCACCGGGAGCCCGCGCGAGGACCTCTCCTTCGACCGGCGCGACAATGCGCGGGGTATGCCGAAGGCCGTCGTGGTCGACGAGACCTTCAACTGGGGCCGCCGCGAGATCCGCCCCAACATCCCCTGGGAAGACACCATCATCTACGAGGCCCACGTCAAGGGCCTGACGCAGAAACGCGACGACGTGCCGCCGAATTTGCGCGGCACCTATGGCGGCCTGTCCTCGCCGGCGATGATCGAGCACCTGAAGAAGCTCGGGGTCACCACGGTCGAGCTGCTGCCGATCCACAGCCTGATTGATGACCGTATCCTGGTCGAGAAGAAACTGGCGAACTACTGGGGCTACAACACCATCGCCTTCTTCGCGCCCGAGCCGCGCTACGCCCAGGACAATGCACTGGATTCCTTCCGCACCACGGTGGCGCGGCTGCACGATGCCGGCATCGAGGTGATGCTCGACGTCGTCTACAACCACACTGCCGAGGGCAACCATCTCGGCCCGACGCTGTGCTATCGCGGCATCGACAACGCCTCCTACTACTGGCTCAACCGTGAGAACCCGCGCTATTACGACGACTTCACCGGCTGCGGCTCGTCGGTGAACCTGACCCATCCGCGCGTGCTGCAGATGGTGATGGATTCCCTGCGCTACTGGGTCGAGGTCTGCCACGTCGACGGCTTCCGCTTCGACCTCGCCACCACGCTGGCACGCGGGCCGAACGGCTTCGATCGCGGCAGCTCGTTCCTGACCGCGGTCCGGCAGGACCCGGTGCTGGCGACCGTCAAGCTCGTCGCCGAGCCATGGGACCTTGGCCTCGGCGGCTACCAGGTCGGCGCATTCCCCTCGCAATGGTCGGAATGGAACGACCGCTATCGCAGCGCCATGCGCCGCTACTGGAGCGGCGAAGGCAGCCTGATTGGCGACATTTCCAGCCGCATGACCGCATCGTCCGACCTCTTCAACCACGACGGACGGCGACCGCGCGCCAGCATCAACCACATCACCGTCCACGACGGCTTCACGCTCGCCGACCTCTTCAGCTACAACGAGAAGCACAACGAGGCCAATGGCGAGGACAATCGCGACGGCTCCAACGATAATCACAGCAACAATTGCGGCCATGAAGGCCCGATCGACGATCCCGCCATCATCGCGCTGCGCCGCCAGCTCAGGAAGAACGTGCTGGCCTGCCTGATGCTGGCGCAGGGCGTTCCGCTGATCCTCGCCGGCGACGAGGTCGGCAACTCGCAATCCGGCAACAACAACGCCTATTGCCAGGACAACGAAGTCGGCTGGGTCGGCTGGGACAACCTCGACACCGACGACGACGCCATCGATTTCATCGGCCACCTCACTGCGCTGCGCCAGCGCTTCGGCCAGATCCGCTGCCAACGCTGGCTCGACGGCCGCCGCACCGACGGCAGCTACGGCGTGCTCTGGCTGACGCCGGCAGCGGAGGAGATGAAGGAATCCGACTGGAAATTCCCGGAGAGCCGATTCCTCGCCTATGTGCTGGGGCCGATGGAACCAGGACAGGCGCCGATCTTTATCGTGCTCAATGCCGCACCGCAGGAGATCGTGTTCAGGATGCCGAGGATGGCGGAATACAAGAGCTGGCGGCAGGTCTTGAACACGACCAAGGCCGAACAAACGGCTGAGCAGTTCGCATCCGGCGCCGATACCAGGGCACCGCCGCGCTCGGTGCTGGCATTTGCAGGCTCCACATGAATAGACAACATTTCGGCGCCGAGCTGACACCTGACGGCACGCGCTTCCGGCTCTGGGCGCCGGAGGCCAAGCGCGTCGACCTCCTGCTCGACAAACCGCATCGGCTTACGCGCGATGCCGCCGGCTGGTATATCGCCGAGATCCCGGGCGCGGGCGCCGGCACGCGTTACAAATTCCGCATCGACGACGAGATCGACGTGCCGGATCCTGCTTCGGCCTTCCAGCCCGAGGACGTGTTCGGCCCGAGCGAGGTGATCGATCACGACGCCTTCGTATGGCGCGCGCGCGAATGGCGCGGCCGTCCCTGGGAAGAGACGGTGCTGATCGAGACTCATGTCGGCACCTTCACGCCGGAGGGCACCTACCGCGCCATGATCGACAAGCTCGATCATCTGGCGGCGACCGGCATCACCGCGCTCGAATTGATGCCGCTGGCTGATTTCGCCGGACGCCGCGGCTGGGGCTATGACGGCGTGCTGTGGTATGCGCCCGACAGCGCCTATGGCCGGCCCGAAGACCTGAAGATGCTGATCGACGAGGCCCATCTGCGCGGGCTGATGGTGTTTCTCGACGTGGTCTACAATCATTTCGGCCCGGAAGGAAACTACCTCGGCCGCTATGCGCCGACCTTCTTCACCGATGCGCACACGCCGTGGGGCAGTGCGATCGATTATCGCGTGCCCGAGGTGCGCGCGTTTGCGATCGGCAGCGTGGTGAGCTGGCTGCGCGACTATCGCTTCGACGGCCTGCGGTTCGATGCGGTCAATACCATCGTCGAAGCCGGCGAAGTCTCCGTGCTCCATGACTTCAGCAACGCCGCCGGCAAGCTCGCCACCGAGACCGGCCGCTACATCAACCTCGTGCTCGAGAACGGCGACAACATTGCAAGCCTGCTCGATGCCGCCGAGGATCCGCCGCACGGCAAATTCCGCGGCCAGTGGAACGACGACTATCATCACGCCTGGCACGTGCTGCTGACCGGCGAGACCCAGGGCTATTATGGCGACTACCGGGCGCCGAAGCAGGACCTCGCACGCGCGCTGTCGTCCGGCTACATCTACCAGGGCGAAGTCTCGGAGTTCTGGGGCGGCAAGGCCCGCGGCGAGCCGAGCGGCATGCTGTCGCCGACCTGCTTCGTCAATTTCCTGCAGAACCACGACCAGATCGGCAACCGTCCGCTTGGCGATCGTCTCGTCAGCATTGCCAGGCCGGAGGCGGTCGCGGCGGCGCTGGCGGTAACGCTGATCGCGCCGACCACGCCGATGCTGTTCATGGGCGAGGAATGGGGCGCGACGACGCCCTTCCCGTTCTTCTGCGATTTCAAGGGCGATCTAGCCAATGCCGTCCGCGCCGGACGGCGCAAGGAGTTCGCCTGGGCCTATGCCAAATATGGCGACGACATTCCCGACCCGCTTGCCGACGAAACCGTGCGGTCGGCCGTGCTCGACTGGGCGGCGATCGGCCATGATCCGGCGCGCGCGCGGCTTGCGCTGGTGCGCGACCTGCTCGCCGTGCGCCGGCAGGAGATCGTTCCCCGGCTCAGAGGGTGCCGCTTCGGCGACGCCATCGTGGCGGGCGACCTGCTGACGGCGCATTGGCAGATGGGCGACGGCGGCACGCTGCGGCTGACAGCCAATTTGTCCGATCGTGACATCCCCGATGGACCGGAGCCGAAGGGAACTGCGATCTGGGGCGGCGCGTTGTCGAGCGACCTCCCCGGCTGGGCGGTGCGCTGGCACATCGGATAGCACAATGCCTCCGGCGATCCCGATCGCGACATACCGACTGCAACTCACTGCCGATTTCGACTTCGATGCCGCCGCCGGCGTGACGCCCTATCTGAAGGCGCTCGGCATCAGCCATGTCTATGCGTCGCCCTTCATGAAGGCGCGCAAGGGCTCGACCCACGGCTATGACGTCGTCGATCACACCAAATTCAATCCGGAGCTCGGCGGCGAGGAGGGCTTTGCGCGGCTGAGCGATGCATTGAAGCGCCATGATCTCGGCCTGATCCTGGATTTCGTGCCGAACCATGTCGGCGTTCACTTCGCCGACAATCCGTGGTGGCTCGATGTGCTGGAATGGGGACCGGTGTCGCCGCACGCGATCTCCTTCGACATCGATTGGGACCAGCTGCCCTATCGTGCGCGCGGCGGCGTGCTGTTGCCGATCCTCGGCTCGTCCTATGGCCAGGCGCTGGAGCGCGGCGACATCGAGCTGCGCTATGACGCGAACGAGGGCAGCTTCTCGGCCTGGTATTTCGAGCACCGCCTGCCGATCGCGCCGGAGCGCTATGGCGAGGTGCTGCGCACCGTCGTCCGCGAGGCCGCCGCCGAAGACAGCCCGACCGGACGCGCGATGCTCGAGCTCGCCGCGCAATACCGGGGGCTGCGTCACCCCAACCGCGCCGAAGCGCCGGCGCTGAAGGCGGCGCTCAAGGAGATCGCGGGCGCCGCCGACATCATCGGTCGCGGCCTTGCCGTCTATCGCGCCGGCAAGGACCGCCCGGCGCAGACCCTGACGCTGCATCATCTGCTGGAGCGCCAGCACTACAAGCTCGGGCACTGGCGGCTCGCCTCCAGCGACATCAACTATCGCCGCTTCTTCGACGTCAACACGCTGGCCGGCCTCCGGGTCGAGGACGCTGCTACCTTCGAGGCGAGCCATAGCCTCGTCAAGCGGCTGATCGCGGAAGACCGGCTGCAGGGCCTGCGGCTCGACCATATCGACGGCCTGCGCGATCCCGCGCAGTATTTCCAGCGGCTGCGCCGTCTGGTCCGCTCCGCGCAGGGCACGAAGGCCAGGCCGTTCTACATGGTGATCGAGAAGATCCTCGGCGAGGACGAGAAGCTGCTGAAATTCAGCGGCGTTCACGGCACCACCGGCTATGAATGGATGAACACGATCAGCCAGGCACTGGTCGACGGTCGCGGCCTCGATCCGCTCAACGAGATCTGGCGCCAGATCAGCAACCAGTCGCCGAACCTGACGCCGGTGTTGCGCGAGGCCAAGCAGCGCGTGCTGGAGACGCTGCTCACCAGCGAATTCACGGTGCTGACGCGGCTGCTCGCGCGCATTGCCAGCGGACACTACTCGACCCGCGACTTCTCCGGCGACAGTCTGCGGCAGGCTCTCGAGCTCTACGTGCTGCACTTTCCGGTCTATCGAACCTATCTCACCGCCTCGGGACCAGCCGCGCATGACCGCACGCTGATCAGCGAGACCATCAAGCGCGCCCGCGGGGAGTGGTTTGCCGCCGACGAGGGCATCTTCGACTTCCTGCGCGATGCCCTCACCATGGACCTGCTCAAGCCCGGCCGTCCCCCGCACAGCGCCACGCGCGTGCGCCGCTTCGCGCTGAAGGTGCAGCAATTCACCGGGCCGATGATGGCGAAGTCGCTGGAGGACACCGCGTTCTATCAATTCCACCGGCTGCTTGCGCTGAACGAGGTCGGCGGCGATCCGGCGGCGAGCGCGATCGCGCCCGAGACCTTCCACGCCATGATGCAGGCCCGCGCCCGCGAATGGCCGCACGGCATGACGGCGACCGCGACCCACGACACCAAGCGCGGCGAGGACGCCCGCGCCCGCATCATGGCGCTTGCGGAAATCCCCGGCGAATGGACCAGCGCGGTGGCGCGCTGGAAGGTGTTGAACGCGCCGCATCTGATGCTCGACGGCGAGATGCGCGCGCCATCGGCGACGTTCGAATACATGCTGTATCAGGCCCTGCTCGGTGCCTGGGATCCCGATGATGCGTCGCTCGCCGCCCGCATCCAGGCGTACGCGCTGAAGGCGGCGCGCGAGGGTAAGCAGGAAACCAGCTGGCTCAATCCGCACGAGCCTTACGAGGCGGGCGTGAAAGCCTTCATCGAGCGGATCCTCGATCGCAAGGCCTCACCCGAATTTCTCCAAGCGCTGGACACGCTCGCGCAACGGACCGCGTTGATCGGCGCGCTGAATTCGCTCAGCCAGATCACGCTGAAGGCAACCATGCCGGGCGTGCCGGATTTCTACCAGGGCACCGAAAGCTGGGATCTTTCGCTGGTCGATCCGGACAACCGCCGCCCGGTCGACTTTACCGAACGGGCAGGAATGCTCGCCGCACTGGAGATGCCGGATTGGGATGCGCTGGCGCAAAACTGGCGCGACGGCCGTCTCAAATTCGCATGGACGCGGCATCTGCTACGGCTCCGCAGCGAGATGGCCGATGTGTTCACCAGCGGCGACTACGTGCCGCTCGCCGTCAGCGGCCCGCACCGCGATCACGTCATTGCCTTCGCGCGACGCCATGGCCGCGAGGCGGCCATCGTTGCGGTGGCAAGATCATTCGCCCCGTTCACGCAGGGCGGCCGCAGCTGGCCGCGCCCCGGAGCTTTTGAGGGTGAAATCGACGCAGCTGGATATGCGCTCAGGGATGGCGCAACCAGGATTCAGCTCCCGGAACTGTTCGGCAATCTGCCGGTTGCCGTGCTCAAGACAAGGGTCGCGGGGACGAAACGCACCGCCAAGCAGGCGCGCTCGCACGCCTGACGTCCTGCGTCAGCGCTTGGTCAGCAGCAATTGCCCGCGCTTGCGGATCGCCGCCTGCGCGACCTCGGCGAACCGTTGCAGCAGCCACGGCAGCGTCACCTCGACCCGCACATGGGCATCCTCGACATCGACATGCCCGGCCGCGACCTGCCCCAGCGCCCGGACGCGAAAGCTCATCCGGTTGTCGTCCCAGCGCTCCTCCTCGACGCTCATGACCGGCAGGTTCGCCGTCGCGCGCGACAGGCCCGTTTTCAAGCGGCGCATCGCCTCGTCGCGGCCGAGGCTATGGGGTATCGAAACGATCAGCGGCGCCGACATTGCGATGCACTCCTCCGTGGATTTCGTTGATGTAGTTCTGTTCCAAGGCAAACGGAAGAACCACACAGGTTTATCGCACCGCCAGCTCCGGAACCTTCACAGTTACGGGTTGTTTTCCTTCCCGAAGGGCAGAAACGAGACGGGCCCGCGGGGCTGAGGAGACGCTAGATGTCAATCGGCACGATCATTCTGATCATTCTGATCATCGCCCTGCTTGGCGGCTTCAGCGGCATCGGCGGCGGGCCATTCTACGGCACCGGCTATTATGGCGGCGGCGGCCTCGGGCTCGTCATCATCATTCTGCTGATCCTGCTGCTGATGGGACGATTGTAGCGCGCGGCGCCACTGCGCCCGATGATCCCCATCAATGACTGTCATCGCCCGCGAAGGCGGGCGATCCAGTATTCCAGAGACGGTAGCGATTGAACCGAGACGCCGCGGCGTACTGGATTCCCCGCTTCCGCGGGGTATGACGAACCAAGCCAGCGGCGCGCTTGCCCAACAGTTTCTACTGCGCGCCGAGCGTCTTCATCGCCGACTTGATCGACGACGCCGCGTCCTCGTAGCCATCCCAGGCCTTCGTCTTCGCGAGCAAGGCCGGCACAGTGCGCAGCGTGAATTTCTTCGGATCGAGATCACCGCGCAGCTGCGACCAGGTCAGCGGCATCGACACCGTCGCCCCCGGACGCGCCCGCGGCGACAACACCGCGACTGCCGTCGACATGCGGTCGTTGCGCAGATAATCCAGGAAGATCTTTCCCTTGCGCAGCTTCTTCGACATGTTGATCAGGTAGCGTTCGGGATCGTCGTCGGCCATCCACTGACAGACGCCCTGCGCGAACGCCTTGGCCTCCTTCCAGCTCACCTTGTCCGCGCACCGTGGAGCAGCGGCACCACGACGTGCAGGCCCTTGCCGCCCGTGGTCTTGCAGAAGCTGTCCATGCCGATGTCGGAAAGGCGCTGCCGCATCTCCTTGGCCGCCTCGACGACGCCGGCGAAGTCGACGTCGGGCGCGGGATCGAGATCGAACACCAGCCGACCCGGCGTGTCATAGGCATAAGGCGCGCAATTCCAGGGATGCAGCTCGACGCCGCCGATCTGCGCCACGGCGGCGAGCCCCTCGATCCGATCAATCTGAAGGTAGGGCTTGCGGTCGCCGGAGACCTTCGCAAGCTTGAGCAATTTTGATGTGCCGGCCATCGCATGGCGCTGGAAGAAGCACTCGCCCTTGATGCCGTCCGGCGCGCGGATCAGCGAACACGGCCGGCCCTTGAGATAGGAAATCATCCATTCGCCAACCGCCTCGAAATAGTTCGCGAGGTCGAGCTTGGTCACCGGCTCGCCATCGCCCGCATCAGGCCACAGCGCCTTGTCCGGGTGCGAGATGACGACACCCATCACCTCGCTGGACGCCTTCCCGGCGCCCTTCTTCGCCACGCCCTTGGCCATCGGCTTCACCACTTTGGTTACAACCGGCCGCTCCGCCTCGACCTCCTCGGCAGGCTTGTCCTGCCGCAGTCCCTTGAACGCCGCCTGGCGAATGTTGCCGTCGGCGGTGAAGCCGGCGAACTCGATCTCGGCGACGAGCTCCGGCTTCAGCCAGTGCACGTCGCGGGTCTTCCTCGGCGCATTCTTGCCGCCGAAGGGGCTCTTGGCCGCCATGGCTTTCAGCGCAGGCATGATGCGCTTGACCTTGTCCGCGCCGAAGCCGGTGCCGACCATGCCGACAAAGGCGAGATGATCGCCGCGCTGCACGCCCGCCATCAGCGAGCGGAACTTGCCGTTCGTGGTCTTGTAGCCGCCGATCACCACCTCGTGGCCGGCGCGGATTTTTGCCTTGGTCCAGTCGTCGGAGCGGCCGGAACGATAGGCACCGTCGAGCCGCTTGGAGACGATGCCCTCGAGGCCGAGCTTGCGCGCGGATTCGAGCACCGCCTCGCCGCGCTGCTCGAAATGTTCGACATAGCGGATCAGGAGGTTCTTGCCCTTGCGCGCCGCGAGCAACTGCTTCAGCCGCGTCTTGCGCTCGGCGAGCGGCAGCGGGCGCAGGTCTTCGATGCCGGCGAACAGCAGGTCGAAGGCGTAGAAGATCAGCCGATCCGTCTTGCCGTCGGAGAGCGCAGCCTGCAGCGTCGAAAAATGCGGCGTGCCGTTCTTGTCGAGCGCGACGATCTCGCCATCGATCAGCGCGTCGGGCAGCTTCGAAGCCTCCTTCACGATCGAGGCGAACTTGCCGGTCCAGTCGAGACCCTTGCGCGTCTTCAGCGTCGCCTCGCCGCCCTCGACACGGAGCTGCACCCTGTAGCCGTCGAACTTGATCTCGTGGCACCAGCCCGTGCCATTGGGTGGAGACTCCACCGCGGCGCAGAGCTGCGGCGCGACGAAATCGGGCATCTCCGATACCTGCTTCGGTTTCGCCTGCCGCGCCACTTTCAGCCGGTCCTTGGGCGCCGGCGCCTTGGTCCTGGCGCGCGCGTCCGCAGCCATGCCGTGGTTGGACTGCCAAACCGCGTCCGCCTTGGCCTTGCCGTTGCCCTTGGCCAGCATGAACGGCTTGGGCGCCCGGCCCTTGCCGGCCGCGATCTGCGCCATCGAGCGTCCGGAAGCGACCGAACGGTCCTCGTCGAGGACCTCCTCGCCGTTGCCGTCAACGGCATATTCGTCACGATGCTTGATCAGGAGCCAGTTGGTACGCTTGCCGCCAAAGCGGTCGCCCTTCATGCGCACCAGCACCCAGCTTCCATGCAGCTTCTCGCCGTGCAGGGTGAACTTCAGATCGCCCTTCTTGAAGCCGGCTTCCGGGTCATCCGATTCCCAGGTGCCGCGGTCCCACAGCATCACCGTGCCGCCGCCATATTGCCCTTCCGGAATCGTGCCTTCGAAATCGCCATAATCGAGCGGGTGGTCTTCCACCTCGACTGCCAGCCGCTTGTCGTGCGGATCGAGCGAGGGTCCCTTCGTCACCGCCCAGGACTTGAACACGCCGTCGAATTCGAGTCGCAGATCGTAGTGCAGGCGGCTGGCGTCGTGCTTCTGGATGACGAAGCGCCGCTGCTTGCTGGGTGCGACCTTGACGTCGCCTGACGGCTCGCTGGTCTTCTCGAAGTCGCGCTTCTTGCGATAGGTGGACAGGTTTCTCAGCGACACAACAAACCTCGGCAAACCTCGGCGCAAACGACGGCCGCCGCCTCCGTGCGGCCATCAGGAACCAAAACCCACGGTATCCGTTCAAGTTCCAAACTCAAGCTGTTTGGAGGCGATCATGGCCGCTCCTCGCGCCTACTGGAAAGGCACGCTCAAGCTCTCGCTGGTGTCATGTCCGGTGGCGCTCTACCCGGCCTCGACTGCGGCCGAGAAGACGCGGTTTCACCTGATCAACCGCGAGACCGGGAACCGGCTCAAGCAGCAGATGATCGATTCCGAGACCGGCGACGTCGTCGAGAGCGACCAGAAGGGCCGCGGCTACGAGCTGCGCAAGGGCAAATATGTCGAGATCGAGCCGGAGGAGCTCGAAGCGGTCCAGATCGAGAGCAATCACACCATCGACATCGAGAGCTTCGTGCCGCGCGATGAGATCGACCAGCGCTATCTCAACCATCCCTACTACATCGCGCCCGACGGCAAGGCCGCGGTCGACGCCTTCGCCGTGATCCGCGACGCCATGAAGGACGAGGAGCGCGTCGCGCTCGCCAAGATCGTGCTGACCAACCGCGAGCACGTGATGGCGATCGAGCCGCTCGGCAAGGGCCTGCTCGGCACCACGTTGCGTTTCCCATACGAGCTGCGCGAGGAGGACCAGTTCTTCGACGACATCAAGAGCCCGAAGATCACCAAGGACATGGTCGAGCTCGCCGGCCATATCCTGCGCACCAAGGCGGCGCATTTCGATCCGTCGAAATTCAAGGACGAGTATGAGTCCGCACTGAAGGCCCTGGTCCGCCGCAAGGCCGCCGGCAAGCCGATCAAGGCCGCCGAGCGCGAGGAGAAGCCAAGCAACGTGGTGAGCCTGATGGACGCCCTGCAGCAGAGCCTCAAGGGCGGCAAGAGCGGCGCAAGGCGCTCGCGCTCCACCGCGCGCCGCCTGACCTCGCATCGCCGCGCCGCCAAGAAAACGCACAGGTCAAACGCGCGGCGACGCAAGGCGGGGTGAGGCAAATTTCACTCGTCATGCCCGGGCTTGCCCGGGCATCCATCGACTTGGTCAGAACGACGTGGATGGCCGGGTCAAGCCCGGCCGTTACGAAGCAGGCAGCCTAACCCTACTTCTTCTTCGAGCTCTTCCGCTTCTTGGCTGTCTTGCGCTTCTTCGCCGTCTTCTTGGACGCCTTCTTCGGGACCTTCTTGCCCTTCTTGCGCGCCTTCGACAGTCCGATCGCGATTGCCTGCTTGCGGCTCTTCACCTTCTTCTTGGAACGGCCGCTGCGCAGCGTGCCGGCCTTGCGTTTCTTCATCGCGCCCTCGACATCGCGCGATGCCTTCCGCGAATATTTCCTTGCCATGGTTTCTCTCCCGGTGAGGGAAAGTAATCCTCGCCGCGAGCAATGGTTCCAGATCGCGGGTTGTGAGCCGTCCGGCGCTTGTGCCTAGTCCGCCGCGCGCAGCCGGTACCCGATCCCGGTTTCCGTCAGCACGTATTGCGGCCGTTCCGGATCTGCTTCGATCTTCTGCCGGAGCTGGCGGACATAGACACGCAGATATTGCGCGTCGGTCAGTTCGTCCCACAGCTCCTTCAGCAGGAAGCGATGCGTGAGCACCTTGCCGGCATGCTGAACCAGCACGCGCAACAGGTCATACTCCTTCGGCGAGAGCTTCACTTCGCGCTCGCCGACCTTGACGATGCGACGGACCAGATCGACGGAGAGATCGCCGGTGCGGAACACAGGGCGCTCGCCCTTGACCTGAAGCTGGTGGCGCAGCGCGGCGCGCAGCCGCGCCAGCAATTCCTCCATGCCGAACGGCTTGGTCAGGTAGTCGTCGGCGCCGAGATCGAGCGCCTGCACCTTGCCGGCTTCGTCGCCGCGGCTCGACAGCACCACGATCGGCACGCCTTCGTTGCGGGCGCGCATGGTGCGGAGCAGATCATGCCCCTGAACGTCGGGCAGGCCGAGATCGAGGATGATCAGCGCCGGTCCCTCACCCAGCATCTCCAGCGCCAGCTTGCCGTTCGACGCCTCCAGGATCTCGTAGCCTTGCGTCGTCAGCCCCATCCGCAGCAATTTGCGGATCGGCGGCTCGTCGTCGATGACCAGGACCTTGATCGGAGTCGCGTTCATGCAGCAGTGTCCAGCGCGTTGGTGTCGGCGGGGATCGGCAGGCGAATGGTGAGGACCGCGCCGCTCCGCTCGCTGCGATTGGCGGCGGAGATCGTGCCGCGCATCGCCTCGACGAAGCCGCGGGAGATGGCGAGCCCGAGCCCGGTGCCGGGACGGACGTGATCGCCTTTCTGCGCGCGATAGAACTTGTCGAACACGCTCTCGAGCTCGGCCGCGGGAATCCCGTTGCCTTCGTCGAGGATCTGCAGCGCGATGGTGTCGCGATCGCGCGCGCCGCGAATCGAGATCGTGGTCTCTGGCGGCGAATATTTTGCGGCATTGTCGAGCAGATTGAACAGCACCTGCTCGAACAGCACGGCATCGAGCTGGAGCATCGGCAGATCGGCGGCGAGCTCCAGCGATACCCGGTGATGCACCAGGATCTTGCTGGCGCGCCGCAGAGCGCTGCCCACGATCTCGCTGAGATCGTGCAGCGCCGTATTGGGCACGATGGCGCCGGATTCGAGCTTGGTCATGTCGAGCAGATTGGCAATGAAGCGGTTGAGCCGCTCGGATTCGTCAATCACGGTGGCGAGCAGGTCGCGCTTCTGCGCATCGCTCAGGTTGGCGCCGAGGTCGCGCAGCGCCGAGGCCGAGCCGAGCACCGAGGCGAGCGGCGTCTTCAGATCATGCGAGATCGAGGTCAACAGCGCCGAGCGCAGCCGCTCGGATTCGACCGTGCGCTTGACGCGGTCCATGTCCTCGACCAGCAGCACGCGCTCGATCGCGAGCGCGCCCTGGTCGACCAGCGCATCGAGCAGCCGGCGCTGGTCCGGCGTCAGCAGCGGGCCGGTGCGGTCGTTGTCGATGCCGATGACGCCGATCGGGCCGCGCCCGGTTCGCATCGGCAGGAACAGCCGCTTTGCGCCCGGCAACGTGTCCGAGCCGCGGCCGGCGGGGCGATCGTTGCTCCAGGCCCAATTGGCGGCGGCAAGATCGGCCTGGTCAAGCTCGTCTTCGGGCGGATAGCCGGACTTCACCGTGAGCAGGCCCTCGTCCGGCAGCAGCAGCACCACACGCACCTTCAGCATCAACGCGATCTGGTAGGCGGTCGCCCACAGCACGTCGTCGAGCGTGGCGGTGCCGGCGAGCTTGCGGCTGAAGGCATGGAGCTGCTCGGTCATCCTGATCCGGCCGATGGCGGTATCGGCCTGGATGCGCACGCGCGCCGCGACATTGGAGACCAGGAGCGCGATCAGCATGAAGAAGAAGAAGGCGGCGACATTGGTCGGGTCGGTGATCGTGAAGGTGTAGAGCGGCGGCAGGAAGAAGAAATTATAGGACAGGGAAGCCGCGACGGTCGCCAGCAGCGACGGCCATAGGCCATAGCGCACGGCGGCGCCGACCACGGCGGTGAGGAAGACGAGGTCGACATTCTCGATGCCGAAGAACGGCTGGATCAGCTTGGCCGCGCCGAGCCCGAGCGCCGCCAGCAGCAGCGCCATCAGATAGGGCCGCGGATTGAACGGCTCCTGCCGCTGCGCGGTCTGCACCGCCGCCTTGCCGACGGGCATCTCGTCACCGGCGATGACGTGGACGGTGATGTTGCCGGCGCGGCGTACCAGGTCGTGCACGACGGAGCCGCGCGTCATCTCGAACCAGCGCGAGCGCGTCGACTTGCCGATCACGATCTGGGTGACGTTGTTGCCTTGCGCGAAATTGACGACGTCATCGGCGATACGGCGGCCGACGGCGGGAATGGTCAGCGCTTCGCCGCCGAGAGCTTCCGCCAGCCGCAACGTATCGGCCAGCCGATCGCGCTCCTCGTCGGACAATTGCAGGGATCGCCGCGTCTCGATCGAGATCGCGGTGAATGGCGCATGCAGCCGGTCGGCCAGCCGCTTGGTGTAGCGCACGAGGCCGGCCGCGCGTGCATCCTCGCCCACGCAGACAAGGATGCGCTCGCCCGCGGCCCAGGGCCCGGCAATGGCATTGGCCTGCATGTGGTTGAGCAGCTGCTCGTCGACCCGCTCGGCGGTGCGCCGCAGTGCGAGCTCACGCAGTGCGGTGAGATTGCCCGGCGAGAAATAATGCTCCAGCGCCCGCTCGGCCTGCTTGGGCACATAGACCTTGCCCTCCTTCAGCCGCTGGATCAGATCGTCCGGGGTCAGGTCGATCAGCTCGATCGCATCGGCGCGGTCGAAGACCGAATCCGGCACGGTCTCACGGACCCTGACATGGGTGATCTGGGCAACGACGTCGTTCAGGCTCTCGATGTGCTGGATATTGACGGCGGTGTAGACGTCGATGCCATGGGAGAGCAGCTCCTCGACGTCGAGATAGCGCTTGGGATGGCGGCTGCCCGGTGCATTGGTATGGGCAAGCTCGTCGACCAGCGCGAGCTGCGGCCGCCGCGCGATCAATGCGTCGAGGTCCATCTCCTCGAGCGTCTGGTCGCGATAGGTTAGCCGCTTCCGCGGCAGCACCTCGAGGCCCTTCAGCAGCGTCTCGGTCTCGACCCGTCCGTGGGTTTCGACGACGCCGACCACGACGTCGACGCCCGCCTTGAGGCGGGCGTGAGCACTCGAGAGCATCTCGTAGGTTTTGCCGACGCCGGGGGCGGCGCCGATGAAGATCTTCAGCCGTCCCGATCGATCGGTCTCCCGGCGCGCCGCCTCCAGCAGCGCATCCGGCGAGGGTCGTTTGTCAGGGTCGCGCTGATTGGCCATACCGCAATATAGTCATCCTGCGAGGGGCAGCCTACTCCCCTATTTCGGCTTTGCCGCGTCGAGCGCCAGGTTGAGCGCAAGAACGTTAACACGGGGCTCGCCGATCACGCCGGCGAAGCGGCCCTGCGTGTTCTGCGTCACCAGCTCGCGCACCGCGTCCTCGGACATGCTGCGCGCCTTGGCGACCCGCGGCACCTGGAACAGCGCGGCTTCCGGCGAGATGTTCGGGTCGAGGCCGCTGGCCGAGGTCGTCACCAGGTCGACCGGCACGGCCGCGTTCGGATTCTCCGCCTTCAGCTTGTCCACATCTTCCTTGAGCCGGTCGGCCAGCGCCTTGCTGGTCGGGCCGAGGTTGGAGCCGCCCGAATTGGCGGCGTTGTAGGGGGCCGACACCGTCTTGGTCGAATCATTCGGGTCCGGCGCAAGCGTCGCCGAGGGACGGCCATGGAAGTACTTGTCGTCCTTGAATTCCTGCCCGATCAGGGCGGAGCCGATCACCTTGCCGTCCCTCTCGATGAGGCTGCCCTGCGCCTGCACGGGAAACAACGTGCCGGCAATCGCGGTCATCGCGAGCGGATAGGCAAGGCCGGTGATGGCGGTCAGCAGGACCAGCACGAGGATGGCGGGGCGGATTTCTCTCAACATGATTGCGGCTCCTTAAGCCAGGCCCAGGGCGGCGACCACGAGGTCGATCGCCTTGATGCCGATGAAGGGAATGACGATTCCGCCCAGGCCGTAGATCAAGAGGTTGCGCCGGAGCAACGCACCGGCACCGACCGCGCGATAGGCGACGCCCTTCAGCGCGAGCGGGATCAGCGCAATGATGATCAACGCGTTGAAGATGATCGCCGACAGGATGGCGCTCTGCGGGCTCGACAGGTTCATGACGTTGAGCACGTTGAGCTGGGGGTAGAACGCCAGGAACATCGCCGGGATGATCGCGAAGTACTTGGCCACGTCGTTGGCGATCGAGAACGTTGTCAGCGCGCCGCGCGTCATCAACAGCTGCTTGCCGATCTCGACCACCTCGATGAGCTTGGTCGGGTTGGAGTCGAGGTCGACCATGTTGCCGGCCTCGCGGGCGGCCTGGGTGCCGGTGTTCATGGCGACACCGACGTCGGCCTGGGCGAGCGCCGGCGCGTCGTTGGTGCCGTCGCCGCACATGGCGACCAGCTTGCCCTTGGCCTGCTCGTCGCGGATCAGCTTGAGCTTGTCCTCGGGAGTTGCCTGCGCCAGGAAGTCGTCGACGCCGGCCTCGGCGGCGATGGCGGCGGCCGTCATCGGATTGTCGCCGGTGATCATGATGGTGCGGATGCCCATGCGACGCAGCTCTGCGAAGCGCTCGCGAATGCCGCCCTTGACGATGTCCTTGAGCTGGACGATCCCGAGCAGGCGGCCGTCCCTGGCCACCGCGAGCGGCGTGCCGCCGGACTTCGAGATCTCGTCGGCGATCGACTGGATCTCGCGCGCTTCGGCGCTCATCGTCGCCGCGACCGCGCGGACGGTGTTGCCCGAGGCGACGGTGCGGGGCGAGCCGCCGTCGACATAGGCGAGGATGGCATCGACCGCACCCTTGCGCACCGACGAGCCGCCGGCATCGACACCGCTCATGCGGGTCTGCGCCGTGAACGGAACGAAGGTGGCGCCGAGCTCCGCCATGTCGCGGCCGCGGATACCGTACTTCTCCTTCGCCAGCACGACGATGGAGCGACCTTCCGGCGTCTCGTCCGCCAGCGAGGCGAGTTGGGCGGCGTCGGCCAATTCCTGCTCGGTCACACCGCGCACGGGGCGGAACGCGGTCGCCTGCCGGTTGCCGAGCGTGATGGTGCCGGTCTTGTCGAGCAACAGCGTGTCGACGTCTCCGGCGGCTTCGACCGCACGGCCCGACATCGCCAGCACGTTGAAGCGGACCAGGCGGTCCATGCCGGCGATGCCGATCGCCGACAGCAGCGCGCCGATGGTGGTCGGGATCAGCGTCACGAACAGCGCAACCAGCACGATCACCGAGATCGAGCCGCCGGCATAGGCCGCATAGCTCGGGATCGTCACGGTGGCGAACACGAAGATGATGGTGAGACCGGCGAGCAGGATGTTGAGCGCGATCTCGTTCGGCGTCTTCTGCCGCTCGGCGCCCTCGACCAGCTTGATCATGCGGTCGATGAAGGTCGAGCCCTGGGCTGCCGTGATGCGGACGCGGATCCAGTCCGACAGCACTTGCGTGCCGCCGGTCACCGCCGAACGGTCGCCGCCGGATTCGCGGATCACGGGCGCCGATTCGCCGGTGATGGCGGCCTCGTTGACGGAGGCGACGCCCTCGATCACTTCACCGTCCGAGGGGATCGTGTCGCCCGCCTCGACCAGCACGAGATCGCCGACCTTCAGCGAGGTGCCGGGCACCATGCGATAGGTCCGGTCGGTGCCGGTGAGCAGCTTGGCCTGGCTCTCGGTGCGGGTCTTGCGCAGCGTCTCGGCCTGCGCCTTGCCTCGGCCTTCGGCCACTGCTTCGGCAAGGTTGGCGAACAGCACGGTGAACCACAGCCAGAGGATGATCTGGAAGGTGAATCCGAGATTTTCCCCGCCGGTCAGGAGATCGCGCAGGAAGATCACGGTGGTGAGCGCAGCGACGATCTCGACCACGAACATGACCGGGTTCTTCGCCATCAGCCGGGGATCGAGCTTGACGAAGGCCGAGCGGATCGCCGGCACCAGGATCTTCGGGTCGAACATGGTCGACGCCGTCACCTGCTTTTGCAGTCTTGTGGTTTCCATGGTTGCACTCCGGACAATTGGATCAGAACAGGTTGCCGGCGTTCATCGCGAGGTGCTCGACGATGGGGCCGAGGGCGAGCGCCGGGAAGAACGTCAGGCCGCCCATGATCAGGATGACGCCGACGACGAGACCGACGAACAGGCCTCCGGTGGTCGGGAACGTGCCCATCGACGGCGGGATCGATTTCTTCGCCGCGAGCGATCCCGCGATCGCCATCGCCGGCACGATCATGAAGAAGCGGCCGACGAACATCGCGCTGGCGAGCGTGAGATTGTAGAAGAAGGTGTTGCCGGTGAGGCCCGCGAAGGCCGAGCCGTTGTTGCCCGTCCCCGAGGTGAAGGCGTACAGCACTTCGGTGAAGCCGTGCGGCCCGGCATTCGCCATGGAGGCGACCGCCGCCGGATAGACCACGCCGACGGCGGTCCAACCGAGAATCATCAGCGGCAGGACGAGAATGGCGAGCATCGCCATCTTGACCTCGCGCGCCTCGATCTTCTTGCCGACATATTCCGGCGTGCGGCCGACCATCAGGCCCGCGACGAAGATCGCGAGGATGACGAACAGCAGCATGCCGTACATGCCGGCGCCGACGCCGCCGACGATGATCTCTCCGAGCTGCATGTTGATCAGCGGGATCATGCCGCCGAGCGCGGTGAAGCTGTCGTGCATGGCATTGACGGCACCGCAGGAGGCGGCCGTGGTGATCACGGCGAACAGCGAGGACGCGACGATGCCGAAGCGGACCTCCTTGCCTTCCATGTTGCCGCCGGTCAGGCCCAGCGCATGCATGGTCGAGGTGCCGTTGGCTTCCGCCCAATAGCAGACGCCGACGCCGGCAACGAACAGCACGCCCATCACGGCGAGGATCGCCCAGCCCTGGCGCTGGTTGCCGACCATGCGGCCGAACACGTTGGTCAGCGCGGCACCAAGCACGAAGATCGACAGCATCTGCACGAAGTTCGACAGCGCGGTCGGGTTCTCGAAGGGGTGCGCGGCGTTGGCATTGAAGAAGCCGCCGCCATTGGTGCCGAGCATCTTGATCGCGACCTGCGAAGCGACCGGGCCGACCGCGATGGTCTGCTTGGCGCCTTCGAGCGTGGTCGCCTCGACATAGGCCCCGAGCGTCTGCGGCATGCCCTGCCAGACCAGGAACAGCGTGTAGACGATGCAGATCGGCAGCAGGATATAAAGGGTGCAGCGGGTCACATCGACCCAGAAATTGCCGACGGTGCGCATCGAGGCGCGGGCAAAGCCGCGGATCAGCGCGACCGCGAGCACGATGCCGGTCGCCGCCGACAGGAAATTCTGGTGCGTGAGGCCGACCATCTGGGTCAGATAGGACAGCGTGCTCTCGCCGCCGTAGTTCTGCCAGTTGGTGTTGGTGATGAAGGAAATCGCGGTGTTGAACGACAGGTCTTCGGCCACCGCGGACTGCCCGGCCGGATTGAATGGCAGCATGGCCTGGAGCCGCATCAGACCGTAGATGATGAGGAAGCCGCCGACATGAAACAACAACATGGCGACCGTGTAGGTCATCCAGTGCTGCTCGCGCTTCTCATCGACACCGGAGATCCAATAGATGCCGGCCTCGACCGGGCGCAGGACGGGCGACAGGAATGTGCGCTCGCCGTTGAACACGCGCGTCATGTACCAGCCGAGCGGCTTGACCAGCGCGGCAACGATCGCGCAGAACAGAATAATTTGAATCCAGCCGATGACGGTCATTGCGTCAAACCTTTCGAATGGGAGCGAAGCGCAGCATCGACGCGAACAAGCCGAGCAACAGCCCGGTTAGCACCGCGTCGGCTAACAGAATTGTGCAAAGCGTTGACATCGCGGGCCGCCTAGAAGCGTTCGGGCCGCAGCAATGCGTAAGTGAGGTAGAACAGCAGGCCGAGCGAGACGAGGCCGGCGAGCGAGTAATCGAAGATCATCGCCGCCTCCCCTATAGCCGTTCGCAGGCGTAGGCGTAGCCGATGCCGGCCGCAAAGAAGCCGACCGCAAGCGCCGCCATGAGAATGTCCATCATGAGAGACTCCTATGCGTCCGAGGAGGCGCGGTGGGCGACCGTATAAGCGCTCCGCGCCGGATGGCCGTGAGGTGCCATCCGGGGCATAGGTTTTCGAGAGGTGGCGAATAAGGACGTTATAGGAATCCTATAAAGGTGGCAGGCGCTCTCCGCAGTCGTCCCGGCGAAAGCCAGGACCCATAACCACAGGGCCGAGTTTTGCGATGGCTGGGGCCCCAACCTGATCTCACAAGCAGATTCGGTGGCAATGGGTCCTCCGCCAGGACGACAGCTTGGTCTTTATGGAATCCCTATATCTCCGTCCCCCGCCTCATCTCGTTTTCAAATGGCGGTCCGGCCATTTTTGGCTTGCGGCCAATACCCCGGGCCGCGCAAGACGAGATGACGCCATGTCAGTGCTTTCCCAAAACACCTCCATCGATCTCGGCGAACGGCTGCGCGACGCCTATGCGGTCACAGCCGAATTCATGGCCGACATCATCAGCCAGACCTGCCGGCGCTTTCCCTCGGTCGGACAGAGCGGCAAGACCCGCCGGGTCGAGCGGCTGATCCAGTCAGGCGCCTGGACCGACGCCGCGATCGCGCTGCTCGATCTGGAACTGCCGCAATGGCAGGTCCGCCGCATCGCCTATGACGAGGGCGAGTGGCATTGCGCGCTCTCGCGCGAGCGAGAGCTGCCGGACTGGCTGGACCAGTCGATCGAGACTCACCACACCGATCTTGCGCTTGCGATCCTCAGCGCCTTCGTCGAGGCGCAGCGGATCTCCGCACCCGATAGCCGAACCAGCGTGCCGACGGTGCGTCGCGACACGCGGGCGCTGTACGAGCCGCTGTTCGTCGACAATATCGGCTGATGGCGGCGCGGCCGTGGACACCAAACAACTGCCGCGGCAGCTGCAGTCGGTCCAGGTCATGGTCCGGTTCGGCTTCCGGCTTGCCATCATGATCGGCTTTGCCGTGTTCGCCGGCGCCGGCTTCGGCAAGGGCCTCGTCACGCTGTTGTGGATGTCGGCCGTGATCTGCGCCTTTGCCGGGATCGCCAAGCGCGAAATGCCGTTTGCCGCAAACCTCAACCACTGGGACGAGATGACCGCCTATGTCGCGCTGTGCGCGCTCGGCACCGGCATCGTCCAGCGCCTCTAGACCATCCCCACAAATCCTATGCCGCTCCTATGAAGTCGGTCGTCCTTCGCGCTCGATTTCATATCCGGCAAATCAGACATTGATCGCGTGACCGTGACTGAAGCGTGTTCGAACGAACCGGATACCGGTTCGCGTGAGGAAAACGCGTCAGAAACAACAAGAAGGACCACCACCGTGAAACTCGTCGAACCTCCCTCGTGCAGCTCGCCCTCGACCATCGTCTTCATCGGCCGCAATCGCCGGGGACAATGGGTCGCTCAGGAGCAGAACGGCCTCTATGGCGGCCTGTTCGTCAGCCGCGCCCAGGCGATCAAATATGCGCTGTTCGAGAACGGACAGCATCCCGAAACCATCGTCGAGCTGCCGCGCGAGATCGAGCTCGACATGCGCGGCGAGACCGCGAGCTTCCCCGCAAGCCGCGTGGCATGAGCCACCCATGACCTGGCAAACGGCTGCAAAAGCCGACCTGGCCGGATGGCTGTCGGGCTTCATCCCCGATCTTCCGACCCCCTTCAACCATCGGGGCGAGATCGACGCGGACGCGTTCGGCCGGCTGTGCGAGCGCCAGATCGCGGCGGGTGCCACCGCGCTGGTGGTCGGCGAGACCGCAGGTGAAAGCGCGACGCTGGAGCCTGCGGAACGCGCGCAGCTCGTCCGCATCACGGCCGACGTCGCGCGCAAGCGGGTCCGCATCATCGCCGGCGCCGGATCAAATGCGACCGGTCATGCCGTCACGCTGGCCCGGGCCGTGGAGGCGGCCGGCGCCGATGCCGTCATGTCGGTCGTGCCCGCCTACAACAAGCCGATGCCACAGGGCACGGCGGCGCATTTCCGCGCCGTCGCCGCGGCCACTACGCTGCCTGTCATCCTGCACGACATTCCGTCGCGCACGGTCAATGGCCTTGCCGACGAGACGCTGCTCGAGCTCGCCGCATCGCCGCGCTTCGTGGGTTTACGCGACGGCAGCGGTGACGTTGCCCGGCTGGCGCGCCTGCGCTCACGCCTGCCGGCGACATTCCGGATGCTGACCGGCGACGATGCCTCCTCGCTGGCCTGGCTCGCCACCGGTGGCGATGGCTGCATCTCGGTCGTGACGAACGTCGCGCCCGATCTATACGTGGCCGTTCACAGGCATTTCCGCGAGGGACGATTGTATCAGGCGCGGGAGTTGCACCAGCGCCTGGTGCCGCTTGCGACCTTGCTGGAGCGCGAGCATCCCGCCGCATTGAAGTTCGCGCTGGCGCTTCTGGGATTCATGCAGCCGGCGACGCGGCTGCCGATCGTGCAATTGAACGGGTCGGCAAAGGCCGAGGTCTCGCAGGCGATGGCTGAGCTTGCCGACGAGTACCTCGCAGCCGCGCATTGAGATTTGCCGACCCGACATATGCCATCGCAATGCACAATGCGATCAGCGCACGGTGCCCGTGACACGACGCCAACTTGAGGTTCCGAAACGGCGCCCCATATGCACGGCAAGGGAGTGCTTGCCGTGCACACCACCTTCAAGGCGGCCCTCGTTGTTGCGACCGTCCTGGTCGCGCTGATTATCTCCATCCGTCCCGGTCCGGCCGCGGACAACAGCCGTCTTGCTCTGACCATTTCAATCGACGGGGCCATCGGGCCGGCAGCAGCCAGCTACGTCAAGGACGGCCTGGCCAAGGCTGCCGAGCGTCGCGCCGAAATTGTCATCCTGCGTTTGAATACCCCAGGCGGTCTCAGCACCAGCATGCGTGAGATCATCGCCGACGTGCTGGCCTCGCCCGTTCCCGTGGTCGGCTACGTTGCGCCATCCGGCGCCCATGCCGCGAGCGCCGGGACCTATATCCTCTATGCGACCCATCTCGCGGCCATGGCGCCCGGCACCAATATCGGCGCCGCGACGCCGGTGCAGATTGGCGGCCCGATACCGGGGCTGCCGGGCGGCACCCCGGACAAGGGCGGCAAGGACCAGAAGGACGGCGGCCATCCGTCCGAAACCAAGGATGCCATGACCGCGAAGGCGACGAATGATGCCGTTGCCTTCATCCGCAGCCTCGCCGAATTGCGCGGTCGCAATGCCGACTGGGCCGAGAAGGCGGTGCGCGATGCCGCCACCCTCTCCGCCAACGCCGCGCTGCAAGCCAACGTCATCGATCTCACCGCGCGCGACCCGGCCGACCTGCTCAGGCAGGTCGATGGCCGGACGATCGAGCTCCCCGGCGGCAAGACGCAACGCCTGGCGACCAGGGACGCCGCGATCGAGGCCATCGATCCAACCTGGATCGCGCGCGCGCTTGCGGTCATCACCGACCCCAACATCGCATTCATTCTCCTGATGGTCGGCATCTATGGCCTGATCTTCGAGTTCATGTCGCCCGGTGCCGTGGCGCCGGGGGTTGTCGGGACGATCTGCCTGCTGCTCGGCCTCTACGCACTCAACATGCTGCCGATCAACTACGCCGGCTTCGCCCTGATGCTGGTCGGGATCGCGCTGCTCGCAATCGAGGCCTTCAACCCGACCGTCGTGATCGGCCTCGGAGGAATTGTCGCCTTCGTGCTTGGAGCAGCCATGCTGTTTCGGATCGAGGCGCCCGGATACCGGCTGTCATGGCCGGTCATCGGCATCGTCGCCGCGATGTTCACGGGGCTCATTCTCGTCGTGCTCGGCGCGCTGCGCCGCGCGCGCAAGGGCCCGGTGCGGATCGGTGCGCAAGCCATGCGCGGGCTATCGGCCGAGGTGCTCGACTGGTCGGAGACCACAGGTCACGTCTTCACCAACGGCGAACGCTGGCAAGCGCGCAGCACCGAGACATTCACCGCGGGAGACACGGTCGAGGTCGCCAACATCATCGATTTGACGCTGGTGGTACGGCGTGCGCCGGCCTCTCCCGGCGAAGGAGGTACAGCATGATGCTTGATTATTTCACCTATGCGGCGATCGCGCTGCTGATCATCGTATTCCTGACCCAGGCCGTGCGCGTGCTGCGCGAATACGAGCGCGGCGTCATTTTCACGCTCGGCCGCTTCACCGGGGTGAAGGGTCCGGGGCTCATCATCCTGATTCCGGTGGTGCAGCAGCTGGTGAAGGTCGATCTCAGGGTGGTGGTGCAGGTGGT
The DNA here is from genome assembly GCF_032918025.1 of Bradyrhizobium sp. BEA-2-5. Classification (NCBI taxonomy): domain Bacteria; kingdom Pseudomonadati; phylum Pseudomonadota; class Alphaproteobacteria; order Hyphomicrobiales; family Nitrobacteraceae; genus Bradyrhizobium; species Bradyrhizobium sp. BEA-2-5. The sequence goes on from NZ_CP136629.1 coordinate 6,264,444, forward strand.
GCCGCCACAGGACGTGATTTCCCGCGATAACGTCTCGGTCAAGGTCAACGCCGTGCTCTACTTCCGCATCGTCGATCCCGAGCGCGCCATCATCAAGGTCAGCGACTACATGGCTGCGACCAGCCAGCTTGCGCAGACCACGCTGCGCTCGGTGCTCGGCAAGCACGAGCTCGACGAGATGCTGGCGGAGCGCGACAAGTTGAACGCCGATATCCAGGAGACCCTCGACAGGCAAACCGACGTCTGGGGCATCAAGGTCACCGGGGTCGAGATCAAGGATATCGATCTCAATGAGACGATGGTGCGGGCGATCGCCAAGCAGGCCGAGGCCGAGCGGCTGCGACGCGCCAAGGTGATCAACGCGATGGGCGAGCAACAGGCCGCCGAGAAGCTGGTCGAGGCCGGCCGGATCCTCGCCCAGGAGCCGCAGGCGATGCAGCTGCGCTACTTCGCAGCGCTGCACGACATTGCCGGCGAGCGCTCCTCCACCGTGGTCTTCCCGCTGCCGATGAACCTGCTCGATCATCTGGCGCCGCGACGTGAAGCGACGTGAACTGGTCTGCTAAAGCGTGATGAGATTGGGCTGTGTAGCGACTACGACGGCACCGCGCTCCCTTTCCCCGCTCTTGCGGGGAGAGGGTTGGGGTGAGGGGCCGTCTCCGCTTACACGGTGATAGCTACGTTTGCGGGGGCTCCCCCTCACCCGGAACGCATCTGACGATGCGTCATAGCCGAAGCTTCGCTTCGGCGTTCTTGAGAACGGCGGCCGAAGGCCGCCTACGCCTCTCCCCGCACGCGGGGCGAGGTGAAGCGGAGTCCGTCGCCGATTCCGGGTAAAGTCATCTCGTTCTAACGCCCGCGATGCTTGGCCCGCCACGCAGGTCCCGGACCGCGCATGTAATGCGCCTCGGGCCGGTAGCCGCTGATCGGCTCCTCGCCGATCCAGGCGAGGAATGCGAGCAGCCCTTCTGCGGCGCGGCGCGGCAGGGCAGCGATGAACGAAACTGCGCGCATCTCAGTAGTCCCACTTCTCGCCGAGCACGACCGGCGCCCGCGGATATCTCTCGGCGTCACCGCCGAGCATGCCGACGTTGAGGTTGGTCCGCGCCCAATCCTCGTGGCCGCGATGCAGCAGCAGCTCATTGCGGAGCCGATGAATCTTGGCGGCGGCGATCGCGCGGTGAACAGTCCTGAAGACGAGGCCGATCCGCCTGACGGTCCGCCGCAGCATCAAGGACATGGCGCCGGCCGAACCGTGCGGCCGGGCATCGTGGTAATGGAGCAAGGTCATGTGCCACCTTCCCGTTTGGCGGCGCGCGCGAGCGCACCGCATCACGGCAAAAGATGCGGGGAAGGCCGTAGGAATTCGAGAGGGCACGCCGCGGTGCGGCATAGGAGCCGCATAAGGACGGGTAGCCCCGCGATGGGATCGCCTGTGCCGTCCGGCGCCAGCCGGAACCCAACGCCTCTGCGTGTTGACCAGCGCGCATTCAGTGCTAGCCTTTTGGCGACAAGTAGCGTCAAGCGGGTTCGATAACCGAGGGCTGAGACCATGAACCTCGTATCGCCAAATGTCGCAACCTCCGGGCCTGTTTCCTCCGACGGCGTGATCGCGGCAAGCGTCTACGTCGAGGGACGACGCATCGCCAATATCGCAATCGATGAGGCCGCGAGCTGGCGCAACAAGCCAAATCACGTTGTGTGGATCGGCCTGCACGAACCCGACATGACGCTATTGAGCAGCCTGCAGCGGCAATTCCAGCTGCACGACCTCGCGATCGAAGACGCCGATCACGCGCATCAGCGGCCGAAGATCGAACAATATGGCGATGCGCTGTTCATCGTGGCACGCACCGCGCAGCTCGACGGCGAGAGCATCGCGTTCGGCGAAACGCATTTGTTCGTCGGCGAGGGATACATCGTCTCGGTGCGCCACGGCGCCTCGACGTCCTACACACCGGTGCGCGAACGCTGCGAGAGCTGCCCGCGGGCGCTCGCCCGCGGCGAGGACTACATCCTCTACGCCATCCTCGATTTCATCGTCGACAATTACTCGCCGGCTCTCGAGACGATCCAGGAAGAGGTCGAGACAATGGAAGCGGAGGTGCTTGCGAGCGCGATGACGCGGGCACAGATCGAGCGGCTTTATCTGCTGCGACGCGACCTGCTGCGGCTGCGCAATGCGGTCGGGCCGCTCGTGGAGGTCTGCCGCAGACTCGAACGCGACAACCTCCCCATGGTGCGCGAGACGATGCGCCCGCTGTTCCGCGACGTCACCGACCATGTGCGCACGATCCAGGAGCGAATTGACTCGCTGCGCGAGGTGCTCGCCTTTGCATTTGAAGCCAGCCTGCTGGTCGGCCAGGCCCAGGAGACGGCGGTGTCCAAGAAGCTCGCCTCGTGGCTCGCGATCATCGCGATCCCGACCGCGCTCGCCGGCATCTACGGCATGAACTTCAAGCACATGCCGGAGCTGGAATGGGAGTACAGCTATTTCGTCGTAATGGGCCTGATGCTGGTCGCATGCGGCGCGCTGTTCTGGCGGTTCAGGCGTTCCGGCTGGCTGTAGGCAGCGATCAGAACATCGAGCTGCATCGCAGCCATGCCGCAATTCGCGAGATTTCGGACAATTTTACCCTCGATCAACCGCGCGAGGGGCCGGTTTACGGTCGGCGGCAAGACCGGTAACCTCGCCTCCCAATGCGACGTGGAGAGTGCCCATGCGGCCCAAGGATCAGATCAACTGGATGCTGTCGGATGCGATCGAGGCGCTCGCCCGCGCCGAACGGTTGCACCAGAGCTTCCTCAATTTGCACCCGCGCGCGGGAAGCACCGAGCCGAGCTGGGAACCGCCGACCGACGTGATCGAGACCGAGGATGAAATCCTGATCCTGGTCGCGTTGCCGGGGGTCGATCCCGACGAGGTCGAGGCCGCGCTCGACGGCGGCACGCTGGTGATCTCCGGCCGCCGCACCCTGCCCCCTGAACTCCGCAACGCCCGCATCCTGCGCCTCGAACTGCCGCAGGGCCGGTTCGAGCGCCGCATCGCGCTGCCGACAGGCCGCTACACCATCAGCCGCTTTGCCGCGCATGGTTGCGTCGGCCTGCGGCTCGGAAAGTCGAGCTAAAGGATTTCGACATGGCTGCCTCAGACATTTCAAGCCCAGCATCGACTTCGACGCCGATTCCGAGCGACGCGCTGATCATCGTCCCGGTGCGCAACACCGTGCTGTTTCCGGATGTCATCATTCCGATCACGATCGCCCGCGCGACCTCGATTGCCGCGGCCCAGCAGGCGGTGCGCGAGCAGCGGCCGATCGGCATCCTGCTGCAGCGCGATCCCGAGACCAACGATCCCGGCCCCGACGGGCTGTACCGCGTCGGCACAACTGCCAACATCGTGCGCTACATCACCGGTGCGGACGACACCCACCATCTGGTCTGCCAGGGCGTGCAGCGCATGCGCGTGCTCGACTATCTGCCGGGCACGCCGTTCCTCGCGGCCCGCGTGCTGCAAATCCCGGAGCCGACCACCACCTCGCCCGAGATCGAGGCGCGCTTCCTCAATCTGCAGCGCCAGGCGCTGGAGGCCGCGCAATTGCTGCCGCAAGTGCCGCAGGAGCTGATCGCCGCACTGCAGGGCACCACCTCGCCGGCAACCCTTGCCGACCTTGCGACGTCCTACATGGACATCAAGCCGTCGGAGAAGCAGGACATCCTGGAAACCATCGATCTCGTGGCGCGGATGGACAAGGTGTCGCGTCACCTGGCCGAGCGGCTGGAGGTGCTGCGCATCAGCAAGGAGATCGGCCAGCAGACCAAGGCCTCCTTCGACGAGCGGCAGCGCGAGGCGATCCTGCGCGAGCAGATGGCGACCATCCAGCGCCAGCTCGGCGAAGGCGACGGCAAGGCGGCCGAGGTCACCGAGCTGACGGCGGCGATCGCCAAGGCCAACATGCCCCCGGAGGCGGAGGCGCACGCCAAGAAGGAGCTGCGCCGCTACGAGCGCATGCCGGAAGCCGCCGGCGAAGCCGGCATGGTCCGCACCTATCTCGACTGGCTGATCGAGCTGCCCTGGGCGCTGCCCGAGGAGAAGCCGATCGACATCAAGGAGGCGCGCCGCATCCTGGACGCGGATCATTTCGGCCTGGAGAAGATCAAGAGCCGGATCATCGAATATCTGGCGGTGCGCAAGCTCGCCCCGCAGGGCAAGGCTCCGATCCTGTGCTTCGTCGGCCCGCCCGGCGTCGGCAAGACTTCGCTCGGCCAGTCCATCGCCCGGGCGATGAATCGTCCCTTCGTGCGCGTCAGCCTGGGCGGCGTGCATGACGAGGCCGAGATTCGCGGCCACCGGCGCACCTATATCGGCGCGCTGCCCGGCAACATCATCCAGGCCATCAAGAAGGCAGGCAGCCGGAACTGCGTCATGATGCTGGACGAGATCGACAAGATGGGCCGTGGCGTGCAGGGCGACCCTTCCGCCGCCATGCTGGAGGTGCTCGACCCCGAGCAGAACGGGACGTTCCGGGACAATTACCTGGGCGTGCCCTTCGACCTGTCGCGCGTGGTGTTCATCGCGACCGCCAACATGCTGGACCAGATCCCGGGTCCGCTGCTGGACCGCATGGAGCTGATCAGCCTCGCCGGCTACACCGAGGACGAGAAGCTCGAGATCGCGCAGCGCTATCTGGTGCGGCGGCAGCTCGAGGCCAATGGCCTCTCGACCGAGCAGGCCGAGATCGAGCCGGAGGCGCTGCGGCTGATCATCCGCAGCTATACCCGCGAGGCCGGCGTGCGCAACCTCGAGCGCGAGATCGGCAAGGTGCTGCGCAACGTCGCGGTACAGATCGCCGAGGGCAGCACCAGCCACGTCACCATCGCGCCGAAGGACATCGCCACCGTGCTCGGCCAGCCGCGCTTCGAAGGCGAGATCGCCCAGCGCACCAGCATTCCGGGCGTGGCCACCGGCCTTGCCTGGACGCCGGTCGGCGGCGACATCCTGTTCATCGAGGCGTCGCGGGTGCCCGGCAAGGGCGGCATGATCCTGACCGGTCAGCTCGGCGACGTCATGCGCGAGAGCGTGCAGGCTGCGATGACGCTGGTGAAGAGCCGTGCCTCGCAGCTCGGCATCGATCCGCAAGCGTTCGAGAAGAGCGACATCCACGTTCACGTCCCCGCGGGCGCAACCCCGAAGGACGGGCCGAGCGCCGGCGTCGCGATGTTCACGGCGCTGACGTCCCTGCTCACCAACCGCACCGTGCGCAGCGACACCGCGATGACCGGCGAGATCTCGCTGCGCGGCCTGGTGCTGCCGGTCGGCGGCATCAAGGAGAAGGTGGTGGCTGCGGCCGCCGCCGGATTGAAGCGGGTGATGCTGCCGGCCCGCAACAAGCGGGACTACGACGACATCCCCGCCGGCGCCCGCGCCAAGCTGGAGTTCATCTGGCTCGAACGGGTCGACGAAGCGATCGCAGCCGCGCTGGAGGCCGCCAAGACGACGCCCGCCGCCGCGGAGTGATCGCGTCTCGAACGCAACAAGAGGGCATGACAGCGATCGCCGTCACGCCCTCTTGCGTTGCAGATAGCGGAGCGGTGCCGCTCAGCTCTTGCCCATGCATTCTTCGATGTAGAACCAGCGGTCGTCGCCGGTCAGGCCCTTCGACTTCACCTCGGCGCGGCAGACCTTCAGCTTTGGCTTGTTGGCCTTCCACTTCGCCTTCATGTCCTTCAGCTTCTGCATGGTGAGCTTGACCTTCGACGGCTTGGCCTCGGTGGTCTGGGCTGACGCGGTGTGCAGCGAGCCGGCGAGAAGCAGGGCGGCCACAAGACAGCTTGCGGTACGAAACATGACTGAAAAGTTCCTTGATTATCTGTTGAATTGAACGGCGTAGAGCTTCTTGTTTGACGCGTCTTCTTCGCGCGAACCGGCATCCACTTCGCTCGAAAACGCTTCAGGCCGCGCGCGGGATGCCAGATGTCCCGCGCGCGGCCTGAACTGCGATCAGAGGATTTTGACCGCGCTGAGCAGCGTCATGTAGACACCCCAGGCGAGCGGAATGCCGACGAAGGCCCAGAACAGCGCCGCCTTGGCGTCGAGCCCGCCGAAGCCGATGCCGTAGGAGCCGTGCGGTCCTGCAGCGGCGGCGCTGGCGCTCGCGGCCTGGAGCTTGGCGACGTCGGCATCGCGCATGTGCCACTTCGAATCGACGGGCTTGATCAGGTAGTTGCAGATCAGGCCCGCGACCAGCATGGCGCAGAGGATGTACATGGTGGTGTTGTAGAGCTGGTCGCGAGGAACGCCGGCGGCGAGCTGGAACTCGCGAATGTAGTTCACCACGACCGGGCCGATGATGCCCGCGGTCGACCATGCCGTCAGCAACCGGCCGTGGATGGCACCGACGAACTGGGTGCCGAACATGTCGGCGAGATAGGCCGGCACGGTGGCGAAGCCGCCGCCATACATCGACAGGATGATGCCGAAGCCGAGCACGAAGAGCAGCTTCGAGCCCATCGCCGCGAAGGTCGGCGCCAGCGCGTAAAGCACGATGCCGAGGATGAAGAAGGTGTAGTAGGTGTTCTTGCGTCCGATCTTGTCCGACAGCGAGGCCCAGAAGAACCGGCCCCCGATGTTGAACAGCGACAGCAGGCCAGCGAAGCCCGCGGCGATCGCCGCGATCTGCGCCTTCTGTCCGGCATCGAGCTGGTTGAAGCCGACGTCGGGCAGGCCGATCAATTTGCCGGCGAAGATCTCCTGAAGCATCGGCGAGGCCATGCCGATCACGCCGATACCGGCTGAGACGTTGAGGCACAGCACCCACCAGATCAGCCAGAACTGCGGTGTCTTGTGCGCGTTGTCAAGTGGACGTTGTTCTTGGAGATCATCGCATTGGCCTTGACCGGCGCCGTCCAGCCCTCGGGCTGCCAGCCGGTCGGCGGAATGCGATAGCGGAACGCGCCGATCATCATGAACACGAAGTAGATGACGCCCATCGCAACGAACGTCTCCCAGACGCCGACCGAGGACGGGCCCTTGAAGTAGTTCATCAGGAGATTTGCCAGCGGCGCGCCGATCATGGCACCGCCGCCAAAGCCCATGATGGCCATGCCGGTCGCCATGCCGCGGCGATCCGGGAACCATTTCACCAGCGTCGACACCGGCGAGATGTAGCCGAGGCCAAGACCGACGCCGCCGATCACACCCGAGCCCAGCCACATCAGCCAGAGCTGGTGGGTGTAGATGCCGATCGCGCCGAGAAACAGGCCGCCGCACCAGCACAGAGCCGCGACGAAGCCGGCCTTGCGCGGACCGACGCGCTCGAGCCAGCCGCCCCAGATCGCGGCGGAGACGCCGAGCAGCACGAAGAACAGCGTGTACATCCAGCCCAGGCTTGCGACCTTCCAGTCGCAGCTCGTGGTGAACAGCTCCTGCCACAGCGACATGTCCGGACAGGCCTTCGGCGCCGCGATGCCGATCGCGCGCGACAGCGGCAGCCAGAACACCGAGAAGCCGTAGGCCATGCCGATGCAGAGATGGATGCACAGCGCCGCCGGCGGCACCAGCCAGCGATTGAAGCCGGCCGTCGCGATCGTATGTTCCTTGTCGAGGAAACCTGCACCTGACGCGGATACGCGTCCGGCGCTGCTCACTGTGGTCATTGACACCTCCCCTGCAGCCGCCATTACGACAGGCGCATCTGCGTCTTCGATCCCGTCTCAGCCCCTTGCGGCCAGCGTCAGCCGGCAGCTCCGCACATTTCCTCAATGCGTCGGGACCAACCACGCACATTCCGGAAATGCTAACCCCCAATACGACCGGATATGCCGGCCGTGCAGCCCGTGATCTGGACACAGGCCCAGTTGTTGTCCGTCGATGCGCCCACACTCGAGCACAACTCCATCACCACAACCCGGCGGACATTATCAATTCGCGCAGAATGGAAAATAGGTGTCGATAGGCAAAAGGTAGATATCAAGCTGCATCTAGCTGGTACGCGGCAACGCAGCATTCGAATTGCCTATCGCTCCATTGATCTTCTCGATCAAGAAAACGATCCGGGCGTCGCTTCGTTCGGTGATCTCGACCTTGTCGCCGGTCTCCTGGATGAGAGCCGGGATATCGATCACCGAAAGCGGATCGGTGCAATGCACCTCGAGGAAATCTCCCGCCGTCACGCTCCTGAGGGCCTTGCGCGTCTTCAGCGCCGGCAGCGGGCATTTCAGGCCGGTGAGATCGAGCTTCGTCGTCGTCATGGTTCGACCATGGCGAAGCCGTCCTGCGTCGTCAACGCCGCCTCCTCATCCGCTTCAGCCTTCGGCCGGAGCCGACCCGAGCACGTCGTCGACGGGGATCGCGGCGCGCAGCATCAATTCGGCAACGTCCTCGATGTCGTCGAGATGCGCGACCGGCAGCGTGGTTGCAACGGCGACGTCGCTGGCAATCCCGACCACGCGCGGGTCGTCGGGAAACAGCAGCGGCTTGCCGTTGCCGGCGCGGTGCACCTCGATCTTGTTGACCGGCTCGCGCTTGAAGCCTTCGACCACCACCAGGTCGACCTGCGCCATCTTGGCGAGCAGCTCCGGCAGCCTCGGCTCATCGGCGCCGCGCAGCTCGTGCATCAGCGCCCAGCGCCGCGTCGAGGACACCAGCACCTCAATCGCACCGGACTGCCGGTGCACCCAGGAGTCCTTGCCGGGCACGTCGACATCGAATTCATGGTGGGCGTGCTTGATCACGGAGACACGCAGGCCGCGGCCCAGCAGGCAGGGGATCACCCGCGACAGCAGGGTGGTCTTGCCGGCACCGCTCCAGCCCGCGAGGCCAATCACTTTCATACGCGTCTCCGAAGACATGCCAATCGTTAGGGTATCCACGCCTGCGGTTCCGCCCGACATGGATGGCCGGGACCAGCCGTGACGACGGAAAGCCGCGACTTGCGCCCAACGCTGCTTATATCAGCCTTGAAGCAATGTCATGCCAGGCTTGCCGGCGGATGAGGATCGACTGGCTCGCTAGAGGACCGCCCTCGGAAACTCCTGCAGCAGCTGTGCCCAAAGCACCGCGAACGCGATCAGGCCGCAGACCGCAAGCGCCGCGGTGAATCTCGGCAAGCGGCCGATCGCGATCAGCAGCCAGGCCGGCACGAAGAACAGCATGAAGATCATACCCAGCGGAAACACCGCGAGCCATTGAAAGCCGGTGCCGTCCCCGGGCGGGACATGAGCGATGAAGTAGAAGGTGTAGAGCCAGAACAGCGTGCCGGCCGCTGCGACGAGTGCAGCAATCTTGCGGAAACTGACGGTGTCGAGTGCCATGATCGATTGGTCGCCGCAATCGGCGAACCAGTTCACGGGCCGCCGCGCAAGTTGCGCTCGGCTCGCTATCCGCAGGGTCAGTCGGTTCGTTGACCGACCGCCCGCCCCGGCTTGGCCAGCCTTGCCGATCGGCTCTCTCTCGGGGGCTGGTCACGCATCCGTAGCCTCTTCCGCGGCCGCTGCGTATCGACTGCCAGCACTTCTTCCAGCGTTGTATTCCTAAAACGAAGCCTTCTTAACATCGCTCCGCTCCTCGAGCGGGTGGGAGCCCCATCGGTCGTTCAACCACCGACATCCACAACAGGGCCCATGTCGGTGATGGGAGATAACCAGCGACGGGACGGTTTGCTCCTATGCATGTTGCAGCCCCCGCTCACGTCACGCGCAATCCCGCTATCCAGCGGATTTACCTCGAAATTTCCAATACGCAGGGCGATCGGAACACGATAATGTGCACCATGGAGGACTGTGTATGCCTCGCTCGCCTTCGATTGTGCCGCATTCAATCGATCACGACACCTATCTGGTGCTGAACGATTTTGGCCGACTGGGCCGTGCCTGGAGCGAAACCGACGAAGAAGGCACTGACCGGAAAACGCTGATCCGGCGTCTCCTGGATGACCAGTACAGCCGCCCGGTCCGCATCGTGGCCTTCAATACCAACGAAGGATGGTCGCGCGACGTCACGACCGACATTGCCGACGAGCTTCGGCGCCGTTTCGTCGAATACGAAGAGGTCCCGCGCTCCGTGCTGGAGTTCGTGGAGACGGCCATGCGGCACTGAGCTGGATCGGCAACGCAGAAGGCCCTCTCACAGCGCGATCGTTCGGCCCGGCAAGAATCCGCCAAACGGCAATTTTTCTAGCAATCTCAACGCGATCCGGCTGCCTCGCAGCGCCGCTCCGCCATAAGGCAATAATTAAGAGCATTTGCCTTACCTGTTCTCCCGTTCAACGGGAGACCGGTCCAGTGCACAATCGTGGTGGCGTTCGAGATGCCGTAAGCCTGAAAAGCCGGGTTCTGGTCACGGCGATCTTTTTGGCATCGGGCGCGGCATCGCTGATCCTGCAGGTCCTCTGGTTCAAGCAACTGCAATTCGTGCTGGGAAGCGCGACCGTCTCCGTCAGCGTCACGGTGGCAAGCTTCTTTTTCGGCCTCTCGCTGGGCAGCGCCCTGGGAGGCCGGATCGCCGACGTCGTCAGCCACCCCCTGAAAATCTACGGGTTGCTCGAACTCGCCCTCGCCCTCGTTTCTCTCGCGGTCACCGCGTTCCTGTCGCATTGGCCGACATGGGTGGGCTGGCTGTCACCGATGCTGGACCTGGAGTCTTCCTTCCGGCTGCCTCTCATGGTCGCCGTGTCGCTCGCCATCCTGTCGCTGCCAACGATGTTGATGGGCGCGACCCTGCCCTTCCTGGTGAAATTCCTGACCCGCACACAAACCGATCTCGCCAATCGCATCGGTCTGCTCTACGGGTTCAACACCCTGGGCGCCGCCATCGGCACCCTGGCGGTCGGCTTTGTGCTGATGGGCCTTTGGGGCATCGCGGGATCGAGCCTGGTTGCGGCAGCGTTGTATGTCTGCGTCGGCGTCGTTGCCCTGTTAGTTGCGCGCGGCGCAAGCCCGCTCTTGCCGGTCGCGGCACAGGCACCGGTGCAAACCGCCACGACCGCGAGTGACAGGACGTCGATCCTGATCTGGATTTTCGCGTGCTCCGGTTTTGTATCGATCGCCTATGAGGTCGTCTGGTTCCGATTCCTGACCAATGTCAGCACCTCGAGTGTCTACGCCTTCTCGGGCATGCTCGGCGTTTACTTGCTGGGGCTCGTGATCGGCGCCCTGATCTGCGCCAGGCTGCTCGCCCCCCGCAAGGATCAATTGCTGCGATACTTCGCCGTGACGCAGCTGCTGATCGCGGTTGCGGCCACGCTGACCGTCGGAATACTCGGCAAGGCTCGGACCATGGGAGTAGCGCTGTCTCCCGTCGTATCGGGCCTGCTTCCAGTCCCGGTGCAGGAGCTGTTGGGAGGTGACGTTTCATTCTTCCTGGTCTGCGCTGTTGCCCTGTTGCTGCCGACCACGCTGATCGGCATCAGCTTTCCGCTGGCCAGCGAATTGACCGTGATGCAGATGAGCGCGCTCGGCCGCAGGATCGGCACGCTCTACGCCCTGAACACGATTGGCGGCGTCGTGGGCTCGCTGGCGGCGGGGTTTCTGCTGATCCCGTATCTGGGTAGCCAGGGCGCGCTCACCGCGCTGATTGCCGTGAACGTCCTGCTGTTCGTCGCGACGACCATGTCGCAGCCGGATCTTCTGAGAGAACGGAGCCTGTGGCGGCAAGGGACGATCGCCGCGAGCGTCATCGCCGTAGCGCTGCTGCTCTTCACCCCGCACTATCTGGAGCGGGTCCTGACCGCGATCGAAGGCGCCAATGTGCTCGAGTTGCGGGAAACCCGGCAAGCGACGTTTGCGGTGGTCGAGTATCGCGAGAAGGCGGCGGGCACCTATCAGCAGTTGGTGGTGAATTCGAAGAGCTATGCCAACAACCGTCCCGAGGGCAGACGCTACATGGCCGCGATGGGGCACTATCCCATTCTGCTGCACCAGGGCCCGGTTGAAGCGGCTGTCGTCATTTGCATCGGGACCGGAACCACGGTGGGAGCGGTGAGCACCCACGAGGAATTGCAATCGATCGACGCGGTCGATCTGGCATCGACCGTGTTCGAATTTGCGCCCCACTTCGTGCCGATCAACAAGCAGTTCTATCAAAATCCCAAAGTCCATCAGATCGTCGCGGACGGGCGCCACTTCCTGCTGGGGACCAAGGAGACATTTGACGTCATCACGCTCGAGCCGCCACCGCCCCATGATGCCGGCGTCATCAACCTCTACACGGAGGAATTCTATGCGCTGGCAAAGCAGAAGATGCGTCCCGGCGGCGTTCTCGCGCAATGGGTGCCGCTGGATTTCAACCGCGGCATTCTTCCGAAGATGATACTCAAGGCCATGATGGGCCAGTTCAAGCATGTCTCGCTGTGGCTGCCGTCCAGAATGGAAGGCGTGGCGATCGCCTCCGATGAACCGTTGAACATCGATCCGCGCGAGCTCGCCATGCGCATGTCGAAGCCCGCGGTGGCTGAAGACCTGACGGCAAACGGCCTCGGCTCGCCCGAGGAATTCCTGGCGACGTTCATCGCCGCCGATGAAAAACTCGCGGCCTTTGTCGGGGACGTGCCGAGCCTCACGGATGATCGGCCACGTCTCGAATATTACAACTGGTATCCGCTGGGTTCGGTCAGCGTGGACGAACTGAAGCGCCTCCGCGAGCCGGTGGAAAACTATCTTGCCGACCGTTCCATCGACGAGGCCCGTCTCGACACCGCGCGCACGGTGGCCAATGCGATCCTGGACGAGCACAAGGCCACGGCCGACGGCGACAAGTCCGCCGCCCGGGCAGCGCTTCGCCTGGCCGTCAAACTGGACCCGGACAATTCCTATGTCGACTTCCTGGACCGCAAGCTAAGCGAGTGATGAAGTCCCCCGTCATTCCGGTGGCGTCGCCCCGGAATGACGTCGATGGTTAGTTTGGTGCGGCAAGACAGCCCGACGGGCAACTCAGCAAAACCTGTCAATCCCGCGATAAGAAAATATTCCGCTTGGCATTCGACCCAACTCAGATGTTCAATATGTACGTCTCACCCGATCGAGGGGCGCTGCGCATCGTCACGGGTGTTGCGGTGAGATGCGGTGGACGCCGATTGCGCAACTGACGAGTGCGCATGAAGCGGACGGTGAAGTCGTGTGGTCCTGACGCCCTAGCGGCAGGTGTCTTTTCGCGCGATGCGCAAGCGTCGTTGCGAAGGCGGTGACAAACAAGCCCAGTCTCGCCGGGGAGAGCACGAAGTAAGCCGTAAACCATCGCGCAGGGAAAGCCGGGTTGCTCCGGTTACACCTGTGGTCCTACCCCCGTGCTTTCTACCTCTTGCACGGGGCCCATGGGTGCGATCGGCACCCGGCTTTCCCTGCGCCCTCTGTTCGAAGAGGGCGGAATGAGATGCAAAACTCGGGCAGATCATGTCGCGAGAATGCGGATGCATGACTCACAAGCAGCGCAACACACTCAGCGTCGTCCTGGCGAAAGCCAGGACCCATTATCCCAACTGTCGGTTGTCGCGCGACGCCGGGGGCCGTTTTCCCGTTCACAAGCAAATTCGGTGGTTATGGGTCCCCTGAGTTCGCAAACGAAGTGCAACACTTCCTTGAGGAGGTGTTGCCATGGGGCGGACTTACAAGCAGCTCTCTCTGGACGACCGATGCGAGATTGCCTGCCTATCGGCCAATGGCAGCTCGGTCCGGCAAATCGCGGCAGCTCTGGATCGCTCGCCATCAACGGTCTCTCGGGAACTGAGGCGCAATCGGGGGAGCCAGGTCGGCTACAAGCCAAACTATGCCCAGCACCAGATGCGAGCGCGGCGCTGGACGGGCGGACGCCTCGAACGGGAGCCCGGCCTGCGCCGCGCGGTGTTGGAACGCCTTCGCCGGGGCTGGTCGCCCGAGCAGGTCGCCGGCCGGCTGGCCCGCGAAGTCCGGGCGCAAGGTGATCTCGCACGAGACCATCTACCGCTTCATCTATGCCCAACTCAGGCGCACCACGGATTTCAACTGGCGGCGCTATCTGCCGCGCGCCAAGAGCAAGCGCGGCCGCCGCGGCAAGAGGGGCGGCAGCCCCGCAAGCTTCATCGAAGGCCGTGTTTCCTTGGCAAATCGGCCGATCGAAGTGGCCGACCGCAGCGTGCCCGGACACTGGGAGGCCGACCTGATGATGTTCTCGAAATACGGTCAGGCCGTGCTGACCGTGCACGAGCGCACCTCGCGTCTGCTGCTCGGCATCCGCCTTGCCAGCAAGGTCGCGCGCGGTGTCGCCCGCCATCTCGTGGGCTTCTTCGCGACCCTGCCACAGGAGCTGCGCCAGACCGTGACCTTCGACAACGGCACCGAGTTCGCCGGTCACCTGGCGCTGCACCGCCTCTCGATCGAGACCTTCTTCTGCGATCCCCACGCCCCCTGGCAGAAGGGCGGCATCGAGAACGCTATCGGCAGGATGCGCCGCTTTATTCCCCGCAAGACCGATCTCGTAACCCTCTCGACCGCCAGATTCCGCCAGTTCATCGCCGCCTACAACAACACCCCGCGCAAATGCCTTGACTACCGCACGCCTGCCGAGGCCTTTGCTCAAGTGTTGCACTTCGAATGTGAATCTACCTCCTGGCTTTCGCCAGGACGACAGCGGTGAATGTCGCAAATCTCGGCTACGCCGGCCTGAATCCCGCCTTCGTCAACGCAGCCCGCCCCTCATTCGATGCCAGTGCGTCGAGAAAGGCCCGCACGGCCGGCCGGTCTTTGCGCGCCGTCACCAGTGCGAAGTCGTAATGTTCTTCCGCCAGCGGAATGAAACCGAGGCCGACTGCATGGGCGACCGGCGCGATGGTCATGCCCCAGTCGGCGCGGTGCTGGGCGACGGCCGCCGCAACCGCGTTGTGCGAACGCGGCTGGTTCCAATAGCCCTCTGGCCGCACGCCGCCGAGCAGCCGGTCGATCAGGATGCGTGTGCCGGCGCCCTGGTTGCGGTTGACCATGATGCAGGCGGGATCGGCGAGCGCGGCGCGCACCGCCTGCTCTGCGCTCAATCCGGCGAAGCGCGTGTCGCCCTTGCGGAACACAATGCCCTGCATCCGCCGCCAGCCTTGGACGAGCTCGAGTCCCTCGACGAGATAAGGTGTGTTGTAGGTCTCGCTTTTTTCGTCGAACAGGTGGATCGGCGCGAGGTCACATTCGCCGCGCCTGGCCGCCGCAAGCCCGCCGAGGCTGCCGACCGCGATTGAGCGCACCGTCAGGCCGGCATGCGCGAGCGGTGCGGTGACGAGATCGAGGCCGGTGCAATGGCTGCCGACGATGACGAGATCGGGCACGCGCACATGCGGCGTGAACAGCGTCACGTCGGCTTCAGTCCCGGCCGGCATCTGGTCCGCCAGCGCATCGATGCGCAAGAAACCGTCCGCCTGCGCAAATGACGTGATCGCGCCGGACCCCTTGCCGGAGGGATAGGCGATCAGGCCATCCCTGCCCCGGACCAGCGAGACCATGATGAATTCGGTGCGGCCGAGCTCGGAGGCTATGCGCACCGGCACGGTCGCGTTCACCTTCGCATCGGAGCGCGGCGGCAGGCCGGCCATCTTGCGCAGCACCGGCACGATCATGTCGTGGAAGGTGAACATCGCCGAGGTCGGAAAGCCCGGCAGGATCACCACCGGCTTGCCGTCGCACACCGCAAGGCACAGCGGCTTGCCGGGCTTGAGCGCAACACCATGCGCGACGATGCCGGGTGCTCCGAGCCGGCCGATGATGCGATGGGAGAGATCGCCCGCGCCTTTCGACGTACCGCCCGACAGCACCAGCATGTCGGAGTCCGCGAGCGCCTTGCGCATCACGGCCTCGAGCATCGCCTCATTGTCGGCGATCGCGCCGAGGAACGACGCGTCGCCGCCGTTCTCGGCAATCGCCGCGGTGACGATCGCACCATTGGTGTCGTAGATCGCGGCCGGCCGCAGCTTCTCGCCCGGCTGCACCAGTTCGTCGCCGGTCGAGAGGATTGCGACCCGCGGACGGCGCACCACCCGAACCTCGGCAATGCCGCAAGCCGCCAGCATGCCGATCTCACGCGAGCCGATGAGGGTGCCGGCGCGCAGCAGCGCCTCGCCGCGCGCGATGTCGGATCCGGCGTACGAGACGAACTGGCCGGGCGACGCCGCACGCCGGACCTCGATGGTGCCGTGGCCGGCGGGCTGGGTGTGCTCGACCATCACGATCGCATCAGCGCCGCGCGGCACCGGACCGCCGGTCGCAATCGCGGTCGCGGTGCCCGGAAGAGCCGGCAGGGTGGGCGCGGTGCCGCAATGAATGGTCTCGCCATTCAGCGCGAGGCGCACGGGCGCGCCCTCGCCGGCCGCCGCAAGATCCGCGGCGCGCACGGCAAAGCCGTCGACATTGGACCTGTCGAACGGCGGCACGTCGATCGGCGCCACCACGTCCTCCGCCAGCGCACGGCCGAGCGCATCGGCGAGCAGCCATCTCTCGGACGGCAATTGGCGCGGGAACAGCGCCGCCTCGAAACGTGCGAGCGCCTCCTCGCGCGACAGGATGGTCAGGAACTGGTCCTGCTCGAAGCGGGAGGTGTCATTCCGGGATGGTGCGCCAGCACCAGACCCGGAATCTCGAGATTCCGTGTTCGCGCTATCGCGCGCCCCGGAATGACGTTGCTGCTTACCCTCGTTCGATGCGGGCATCTTGCTCATCTCGGGAACTCACTCCCGCAACATATAGGCATCGACCACCGTGCCCGCAGCGAAGCCCTCGGCGGCGCCGGGCACGATCAGCAGGGCTTCGGCGCGCGCGATGGCATCGAGCGACAGGTCGCCGGTCGCAAGCGCCGCCCAGGAATCCTGTTGAGTACCTTGCTCGCGTGTCAGCAGCGCGACCTCGGCAACGCCGACGCCGGAAGCGATCTTGCGTTCCAGCGGCAGCGCCAGCGTTTTGCGAGCGCGCCGGCCCGACAGGCGGTCGAGCACCGGAAGCGCAATCGCCCACCAGGCTGCGAAAGCCTGATCCGGCGCGCCGGGCAAGGCCACGACGGGCGTTGTATGAATCCGGCCGACCGCCGTGGTGCGCCCGGGCTGCAGGGCAATGCCGTGCGCGATCAGCGTGCCGCGCGACGCCAGCGCATTCACCGCAGCATCGGTGTGACCAACGCCGGTGCCGCCGATCGTGATGATCAGATCGCAGCCGTCGGTATCGAGTGCGTTTGCAATCGTCGCCGCATCGGGCGCCGCCTCGATGCCGACGACCTCAGCGCCCGCGAGGCGCGCGGTATCAGCGATCAGTTGTGCGGTCAGCTCACCATTGGCGATGTTGACGATGCAAAGCCGCGGCCGTCGCGCGCGCAACATCTGCAGTCCGGCCGCGCGCGCGAGCAGCAGGCCGCGCGGCAGCAGCGGCTCCCCTGCTGCGATCACGGTGCGCCCGACGGCGATGTCGCTGCCGGCACGCCTGACGCCCTGCCCCGGGATTGCTTCGGCGAGCACCTGCGGAAGCGGACCGGAGGTATCGACGGCATCGGCATCGACGACGCAGTCGGTGCCATCAGGCATCGCGGCGCCTGCCGCCACCCAGACCGGAGGTTCGGCCAGCGGCAACGGCGCATAGGAAGACGCGCCGACCAGGTCATTGGCGCGCATCGCCCACCCGTCGCTGACCGCGATATCGTGCGGCGGGTAGGCGCGCAAGGCCGGCATCTCGGCTGCAATGCAGCGCAAGGCGTCGGCCGGCGGCAACGCGATCGGCTGGACCGGCCCGACGTCGCGCAGCACGGCGGCCAGTGCCGCATCGAGCGGGGTGAGCGAAGGCGGAAGGCGCTGGGCGGTGACCATGGCCCGCTATGGACTGAATCGGCCCCGAAGGAAACTGCCTCTCGCCCGACCGGGGCTGCGTCATTAGACCGATGGCGCGTTGACGCGGTCCCCAATATAGTTGCAAAAGAAACCAATATGACCGGGTCCCTGAAGGCCCGGCACAACCAATAATGGCCAATGCGCCAATTCAGGAGGGAGACAGAATGAAGGCCACCAGACTAGCCATGTTCGGGACGCTCGCAGCCGCGCTGCTGGCCTCCCCGACCGTATCGGCGCAGGTCTCCGACGACGTCGTCAAGATCGGCGTGCTCACCGACATGAACGGCCCCGCCTCCGCGCCGACCGGCCAGGGCTCGGTGACCGCGGCGCAGATGGCGATCGACGATTTCGGCGGCACCGTGCTCGGCAAGCCGATCAGCGTCGTGATCGGCGACCACCAACTCAAGGCCGATATCGGCGCCTCGCTCGCGCGGCGCTGGTACGACGTCGAGCAGGTCGATCTGATCGTCGACGTTCCGGTCTCCGCGGTCGGGCTCGCGGTGCAGAACATCGCCAACGAGAAGAAGCGGCTGTTCATCACCCACTCCACCGGCACCGCGGATTTCCACGGCAAGTTCTGCTCGCCTTACGCGATCCAATGGGTGTTCGACACTCGCGCGCTCGCGGTTGGAACCGCGGATGCGGTGGTCAAGCGCGGCGGCGACAGCTGGTTCTTCATCACCGACGACTACGCCTTCGGCCACTCGCTGGAGCGCGACGCCTCCGCGATCGTGACCAAGAATGGCGGCAAGGTGCTGGGCTCGGTGCGGCCGCCGCTGGCAACGCCCGACCTCTCCTCCTTCGTGCTCCAGGCCCAGGCCTCCAAGGCCAAGATCATCGGCATTGCCGCCGGTCCCCCCAACAACATGAACGAGATCAAGACCGGCGCCGAGTTCGGCGTGTTCAAGGGCGGCCAGCAGATGGCGGCGCTGCTCGCGTTGATCACCGACATCCACGGCCTCGGCCTGCAGGCCGCGCAAGGCCTGCTCCTGACCACGTCGTTCTACTGGGACATGGACGACAAGACCCGCGCATGGTCGAAGCGCTACTTCGCCAAAATGAACAAGATGCCGTCGATGTGGCAGGCCGGCGTCTATTCCAGCGTGATGCACTATCTCAACGCCATCAAGGAGACCGGCACCGACGATCCGCTCAAGGTCGCGGCGAAGATGCGGGAAAAGCCGATCGAGGATTTCTTCGCCCGCAACGGCCGCCTGCGCGAGGACAATCTGATGGTGCACGACCTCTGGCTGGTGCAGGTGAAGACGCCGGAGGAGAGCAAATATCCGTGGGACTATTACAAGATCCTCACCACGATCTCCGGCGACAAGGCGTTCGGCCCGCCGGACCCCGCCTGCGCGATGGCGAAGAAATAGGATAGACGAATGGCGGATAGAGAGTAGCGATGGCGATAGATCAGAATTTCCATTCGCCATTCGCTACTGGCTATTCGCCCTCATCATTTCGCCACCCCGATCTCGCGGAAATATCTGAGCACGCCGGGGTGGATCAGGTTGATATCAGGCGCGGCAGCGAGCGTGTTCGCCGCCGTGGTCTCGCACGCCTGGGCGAGCTTGTTGCAGAAGGTCGCCTCGATACCGTGCAGCGTCTTCGCCAGCCGGTAGGCGACATCGTCGGGCAAGGTCTCGCGCACCAGGATGTAGCTCCAGGAGCCGACCGAGGCGATTGCCGCGGCCTGCTTTGGATAGCTGCCGGCGGGGATCGTCAGCGGCTTGAGGAAAGCATGCTTGGCGCGGATGCGGGCGATCTCGTCCGTGGTCGGCGCGATGAAGCGCGCGCCGGTGGCACTCTCGGCCATCTTGGTAAAGCCGGGCCAGCCGATGCCGGCGCCCCACAGCGCGGCAACGCGGCCGTCCTCGACCATCGCCGGGCCATCGCCGGCGCGGTCGAGATAGACGGCCTTGAAGTCACCGTCCTGCTTCAGGCCGAGCCCATCCAGCACGTAGCGCGCCAGGATCGGCAGGCCCGAGCCTTTTGCGCCGAACGCGACGGGCTGGCCGACGAGATCGCGGATCGTCCTGTAGGGACTGTCCGCGCGCACCACGAACATGCCGGGGTTGGAATAGATCGCCGTGAGGATCTTCAGCTTCGTGGCCTTCGGCCGGCCGATGCCCATGAAGGCTTCATAGGACGGCTCGCCTGCCACGGTCGCGATATCGACGTTGCCGGCCTCGAGCAGCGGGATGTTCTCATTGGAGCCCTTGGTGTTGCGCGGCTCGATCGACAGCGTCGGATCGGCCGCGTTCATCACCTCGGCAAAGGCGTTGCCGTACAGCGGAAAGCCGCCGCCCGGCGTCGCCGTGGCGAAACTGATCGTGGTTTTGGAAATGGTCTTGCTCCCCTCTTGCGCCGCCGCCCCGCCCGCGAGCAGCAGCGCGCCGGCGCATATCATAACAGCGAATTTCATCCCGAGCCTCAAGCATTCCACACCAGCCTGACTATCGTCGCACGGGCGACGTCGTAGGCAAAGCCAGCGTTTTGTGAAACCATGCCGGCAACAGTCACAAGAAAATGACGGGAGAGACGATGATCCGGTTCGCGCGTGTCGCTTTGCTTGGTTTGATTTGCTGCCTCGCCTCGATTGCCCCCTCATCCGCATCCGACTATCCGAACCGCCCGGTGCGGTGGGTGATCGGGTTTGCCGCCGGCGGCCCGGTCGACATCGTGGCGCGGATCATGGCGCAGTGGCTGTCGGAGCGGCTCGGCCAGCAGGTCATCGTCGAGAACCGCACCGGCTCCGGCGGCAACATCGCCGCCGCCGCCGCGATCAATTCGCCGCCGGACGGCTACACGCTGCTGTTCGTCGCGCCCAACAACGCGATCTCGACCTCGCTCTACAAGAAGCTGCCGTTCGACTTCCTGCGCGACACCGTGCCTGTCGCGAGCATCATGCAGCTCACCAACATGCTGGTCGTCTCCAACGCGTTCCCGCCGAAGACGGTCAAGGAGTTCATCGACTATTGCAAGGCCAATCCCGGCAAGATCTCCTATGCCTCCTCCGGCAACGGCACCTCGGTGCACATGTCGGCCGAGCTGTTCAAGGTGATGACGAAGTGCGACATGGTGCACGTGCCCTATCGCGGCTCGGCCATCGCCTTTCCCGACATCATCTCCAACAAGGTGCAGCTGATCTTCGACAATCTGCCCTCGGCCATGGAGCAGGTGAAGGGCGGCACCGTCCGCGCGCTCGGCGTGACCTCGCCGCAGCGCTGGCCGAGCGTGCCCGACGTGCCCGCGATCGCCGAGACCGTGCCGGGCTTCGAATCGGTCGGCTTCTACGGCATCTCCGCGCCGAAGGGCACGCCGCCCGAGGTGATCGAGACCCTCAACAAGGCCGTCGGCGAAGCGCTGAAGGACCCGAAGCTGGTGGCAAAGCTCGCCGAGACCGGCGGCATCCCCAAGCCGATGACGCCGGCTGAGTTCGGCAAGCTGGTCGCAAGCGAGACCGAGAAATGGCGCAAGGTGGTCGAGTTCGCCGGGGTCTCGGTGGATTGAGGCGCCGGTCGCCGGGGAAACGGAGGGCCGGGCAAGATGGCTGCCTGCCACTGTTCCAGCGATGCCAGCCGCGAGACGTGGCCGGCCCGACGGCGATGGCACAGGGTGCGGGCGGCATTGCCGAAACCGCAGTCAGCCTGTAAACGGAGCCCGCACCGTTGCCGGCCGCGCCCCGCGGCCCGCAAGGCGGCGGGGCCTGTAGCTCAATGGTTAGAGCCGGCCGCTCATAACGGTCTGGTTGCAGGTTCGAGTCCTGCCGGGCCCACCAGCAAATCAACTGCAAGTTCGTTATCGCAGCTTGCCGAGCCAGAGCGCGGCGAGCGCCGCGCGGTTGCGCACGCCGAACTTGGCGTAGATCGACTTGACGTGGAAGTGCGTGGTGTTCGGACTTTGGCCAAGCTTCTGCGCAATCTCCTTTTCCGCCTGCCCGTCGAGCAGCGAGAGCAATACCCTGCGCTCAGCGGGTGTCAGGGCCGCGTTAGCTATGAGCAGACCGTGACTGAGCAGTTGTTGACGGTGAAACCATCTCAACCCCCGCATCGTGAAGCCCAGAAGCTGGCCGTCCTGCGCCGAGAAGCGGGGTGCCTGCGCATCGCGAAATACGAACAGGCGGATTCTCACGTCCTCATTGAGCGCAATGCGCACTGAAATGCTGTCGGCGAATCCGACATCCAAATAGTGACGACGATAATGCTCGCCCTCGAACCATTCCGGCGGCAGCGTTTCGAACAGCAGGCGAACGCGGAACGGCTCATCTCCCGACGTGGAAAGAATCTGAGACAGGTCGACGTTGCCGGACCAGAGCGTATCGTACTGCTTCTGCACGGATGCCGCCACAGCCGGTATCGGGTCCAGCACCCGGACAAGGCGCGGACGCCAGCCAAGTAAGGGATCGGTCCGCTTGCGCGAAGGCAATCGCACGACCGCCCCCCACAGCACATTGCGTGCCGACAACATGGTCCGCAGTGTGGACAGCAGGTGCGTCAGCGCGGCGTCACCGTCGGCGACCGAGAAGTCGGCCAGCTGATCCCAGAGTGCATAGACTTCTTGGTTTTGCGGATCGGTGGAATCCGTGGATAGATACATGTCCCCCCCCGAAACGAGTGCGCAGGTCACCGACCTTCGAGCAAGCATAGGAGACACCGGACCACCTTTCTAGGTGGTTCCCAGACGCATCAAGTGGCGAGATATTCAGTGCGGTGTTGGGAAGACTGGCCTTCTCACCGTCACGATATTCGGAGATTAACGATGCGCACAGCAACGGGCGCGCGCCGACTTGACACACCCGACGACGACTGGACGGAGCGGCGGTGGCGTCTCGGCTTTTTCATCGCCCTATTATGCGCCGTTTTGATTGCACTCGCGGTCTTCGCGCAGGAGCAACCCGCTAAAGCGTTGATCCGCCCCACTGGCCCGCTGCCGGCGATCAACATTCCCTGATCGAGGCGCTGTTGGCGCGCCACTTGCCTGGAGCCGAGATTTCATTTGCATTGGAAATTGTGTGATCCAGACCGTTAGCGATCGGGCATCTTTGCCCATGCTGATTTCAGTTTGCCTTGGGGGCCTGCTTTGTCTGGGCGTTCTAGAAGATCGAAGAAACCCTCCGTCGCCGAGAGCGGAATCGCGAGCTCATGCGTGAAGCACGACGCTCGCTAACGCCCAGTCATTAGCCAACTTCTGGAGATCATCATGCGCGCCGTTGCAGTTGCTGCGATTGCAAACGCTTTTGTCCGGGTATTCCCCGCATCCTCATTGCAGGCAAACGTCCTCAAGCAGACCGCGTTGTTCTGTGGAGCCGCCCTCTTGGTGTGGCTGCTGTCGGTGACTTATGGGCTGGATCTCAGTGCCGGATTCTTCTAGCCGATCAGCATCTGATTTTTGCGTTTTCTTCGGTATCCAAGCCCGTTGACCCACATGTACAGGGGTCGTCGCGCTCTTCAGGGGCAAGTTCATAGAAGGACGCGGAAATGCGCTGCTCAGACGTTTTGTTCTGCAGCTCGAAGTCCTGGGTTGAAGCCGCCGGCTATCTCGCATCTCTTCTCGTCTTCGCCACGTTTTGCATGAAGACGATGCTCCAGCTCAGGATCACGGCCATCTTGAGCAATGTCGCGTTCATCGCATACGCGTTCTTCGACGACTTGTATCCAATCCTCGTCCTTCACTCGGTTCTGCTGCCTCTTAACGCCGTCCGAACAGTCCAAATGCTCCGCGTCAGGCGAATTGTGGAGCAAGCATCCAAGGGCGAATTCACAACCGAACCGCTATGCCCGCTCATGGTTGCTGGTTCGAGTCCTGCCGGGCCCACCAGTAAATCAATGGCTCGGCACTCACGATCGCCGGAGGTCCTGTCTACTCCACGCAAAAAAGATGCCGCGCCCGAAGGACACGGCAAGTTTCAGGGAGGGTGAACCGGCAGACTTCCGGTGCATGCCTGCGACCCCGGCCCATCGTCAGTCAGGGCGCAATCTGAAAATCAGCGGCCGCCCACCAAGGCGGTCACCATTTCAATGCGGCCGTACGCACGGGATGATCCCAGAGCGCGGTGGTCTCGCTGTCGAGCAGGCTTACGGTGAGCGAGCAACCCGCCATGTCCAGCGATGTGACGTAGCTGCCGACCAGCGAACGGGCGATGCGCAGACCTCGCTCCTCGAGCATCCGGCGCGCCGCGTTGTACATCAGATAGAGCTCGATCGTCGGCGTGCCGCCGAAGCCGTTGACGAGCAGCAGCGCCTCGGAGCCCGCGGGCGCCGCGAGATCGCCGGCGATCGCTGCCGTCATCTCCGATGCGATCGCATCGGCCTCTGCAAGCTTGACGCGGCGGCGGCCCGGCTCGCCGTGGATGCCAACGCCCATCTCCATCTCGTCCACGCCGAGCGCGAAGGTCGGCGTGCCCGCGGCCGGAACGGTGCAGCTGGTCAGCGCCACGCCTATCGAACGTGTTCGCGCGTTGACGCGCTCGCCGAGCGCCACGCAGGTCTTGAGATCGGCGCCTCCCTCGGCGGCGGCGCCGACGATCTTCTCGACAATCAACGTGCCGGCGACGCCGCGCCGCCCGATACTGTAGGTCGACTTCTCGACCGCGACATCGTCATCGGTCACGATGGTGGCGATGCGACCCTCGGCGATCTCGGCTGCCATCTCGAAGTTCATGCGGTCGCCGGCATAGTTCTTGACGATGAACAGGACGCCGGCATCGCCCGCGACCGCCTGGGCGGCCTCGACGATCTGGTCCGGCGTCGGCGAAGTGAACACCTGGCCGGGACAGGCGGCATCCAGCATGCCGTAGCCGACGAAGCCCGCATGCAGCGGCTCATGCCCGCTGCCGCCCCCCGACAACAGCGCGACTTTCTTCGAGTTCAGCTCGCGGCGACGGACGAATTTCCGCTCAGCGCCGAGCATGACGAGGTCGGCATGCGCGGCGGCAAAGCCGTCGAGGCTCTCTGCGAGCATGTTATCGACCGCATTGATGAACTTCTTCATTGTGTCCTCCCCGCTTCGTCCGTTTGGCGTTTCTCGCCTATTTTTCCCGCATGATGCCAATCAGTCGCCGCGTGAACTCCTGGAGCAACGTGTCGAGCTCGGCGTTGCGCTTGGCGCTGCCGAGGTCCGGCAGATGCAGCGTCAGCGCCCGCTCGTGCGAGCCTTCGCTCAACCGGCCGACGCGGCGCGGATGTGCGCGCGCATAGGCGCGAAGGAAGGCTGCCTTCGCCTGTGGCGGAAAGTGGCAGACATCGAAGATCGTGTTGAGATGCTGCACCGGTATCGGCACCGGATATGCGGGATTGCTGATCTGGCTGACGAAGCTGCGGTTCTTGCCCATGGCATGGGCCAGCCGAAGCCGCATGCCGGAGGGACGGCTCTCCAGCACCTCCTTGAAGATGCGCTTGTAGACTGCCACCGCGCCGGCTTCGGGCGCGTCATCGGCCGCCGTGTCAGCCAAGGCCGCCTCCGCTGCTCAGCCGGTCGATGGTCTGCTTGATCTGCGCCAGCGCCGATGCATTGACGGAGAGTTCGCGCAGGCCACAATTCAGCAGGGCGGGCAGGCAGCGCGGATCACCCGCCATGTCGCCGCACAGGCTGACGCTGATGGCGGCGCGGCGCCCATGCTCCGCAGTCCGCGCGATCAGTTCGAGCACTGCCGGATGCAGCGGGTCCATCAGGGGGGCGAGAGCTCCGTTGGAACGGTCGCAGGCCAGCACATATTGCGCGAGATCGTTCGAGCCGATCGAGAAAAAGGACGTCTTGAAGCTCGCGATTGCCAGGGCCGCCGCCGGAACCTCGACCATGATTCCAAGTTCGGGCAGCATCGCGGCAATGCCGTCCGCCTGCAAGCGCTGCACGACATCTGCGAACAGCTTCCGCCCCGCCTCGAGCTCGTCCGCCGAGGTGACCATCGGGAACATGACCTTGAGATTGCCGCGCACCGCGGCCCGCGCCAGCGCGCGGAGCTGAACCGCAAAGATCTCGGGCCGGGCGAGGCACAGGCGCAGGCCGCGCACCCCGAGGAACGGATTGGCTTCGCCGTCCACCGTGAAGCCCGGCACCGGCTTGTCGCCGCCCGCGTCAAACGTGCGAATGGTGACCGGTCGCCGGTCTGCCCAACGCAACACCGCATCGTAGGCCTGAAACTGTGTCTCCTCGTCGGGCAGGCCACCACGCTCCGTCAGCAGGAACTCGGTGCGCATCAGGCCGATGCCGTCGGCATATTGCGCGTCGGCATGCTCGAGATCCTCGACGCGCTGGATATTGATGAAGAGCTTGATCCGCTCGCCGCGCCAGGAGGCTGTCGGCCGCCGCAGGATCGCGCGCGCGGATGCCCTGCTCTTGAGATGGCTGTCGCGCCGCTTCTCGAAAGTACGGACCTGTTCGGCATTGGGATCGAGCTCCAGCGTCGCGCCTTCGCCGTCGAGCAACGCCGTGGTGCCGACGTCTGGAATCGAACCGAGCTGCACCACCATCGGGATGCCGCGCGCGCGCGCCAGCATCGCGACATGGCTGGTCGGGCTGCCGCGCAACAGCGCCAGGCCACCGCCGCCGGACCAGTCGATCTCGAGGAATCGCGATGGCGGCAGATCGTCGGCGCAGACCACGCCCCCGCTCGGGACCTTCAGCGGCTGCCCCTCGTCGCCACGCAGAATGTGGACCACGCGGTCGCGCAAATCCGCAAGATCGGAGGAACGCGCTTTCAGATAGTCGTCCGGTGCGGAATTGTAGTCGGCGATGTGCGCGTCGAGCGTCGAACGCCACGCGATATCGGCCGGACGTCCCTCGCCGACCGACGCGAAGATCGCCTCGATCAAATCCTCGTCCTCCAGCAGCGCAACCTGGAATTCGAGAATCTGCGCAGCTTCGCCGCCGGCGCTGGCGGCAAGATCGGCGATCTGGCCACTCGCGACGTCGATCGCATTGCGCAAGGCCAGCGCCTCCTCGACCAGTGTGCCGGCCACGCGCTCGCCGGCCGCGCCCGCATCGACACGGACAAACGGGCCATGGGCAAAGCCGATCGAGGCGGTCCTGCCGCGGTAGGCCAGACCTGCAGCGCCGCCCTGCATGCTATGGTGCTCCATCCGGAAAATCGCTTGCGATCAGATCGACCAGCGCCGCGACCGCGGCCTCGGCGTCGCTACCGGAGGCCTTGATCTCGATCGTGCTGCCATGTGCCGCGCGCATTGCCATGATCTTGGCCACGCTCTTGGCATTGATCCATTCCGGCGCGCCCGCGACCCGCACGGAGATCTGAGCCTGGAACTTCTTGGCGAGCTTGGTCAGCTTGACCGCGGGGCGCGCGTGCATGCCGACTGCATGCACCAGCCGCACATTGCCGGTGAAGATCTGTCCGTCCGCTCTATCAAGCATGCTCATCATCCATTAATCGCATCGCCGACATCTCAATCGGCAGAGAGTTCCTCGGCCACGGCTCTGACCTGGGCCAGCGAGCTGCCGCCCGCAGCTTCGGTCGCCGCCATGACGGCGCCCTCGACGATCGGCGCGTTGCAGACGACAACGAGATCACGCCTCGCCGGCTCCAGCATTTCGACCGCCATTTCGCTGTTCGTCTCGGCGCCGCCGAGGTCGACAAGTACAGCAACGCCTTTCGACGACCAGGCATCGTTGATGGCGTCGATGATCAGCGGCACGCTGGTGCCGAGACCACCATCGGGATTGCCGCCGCAGAAGGCGACCTTGACCTCGCTGCCGACCATCTGCCGCACCATGTCCGCGGTTCCCTTGGCGATATCCCGGGAATGCGAGACGATCACGATCCCTACGGTATCGGTCATTGCCGCGCCTCCAGGCCAGCGCACACAGCGTGCAGCAGAACGCAGCTCGATCGCGCCCCGGGATCGACATGACCGACGCTGCGCGCACCGAGGAACGACGCCCGGCCCTTGGTGGCTTGCATCGGCACTGTGCGCTCGACCGCTTCAGCTGCGGTGATGCGCACCCGCGCGATCAAATCGGGCTGGCCGGCGCCCGCTTTCAGTGTCTCCAGCACCGGAACGAGCACATCGAGCATTGTCTTCTCGCCGGCCTGCGAGCGACCGCGCGCGCTCACCGCGTCCACTCCGCTGCCGAACACGTCGGCGAGATCGTCAGGCAGGTGTTTGTCTTGCGACAGCGCTTCGCCCGCGGCGAGAAAGAAACTGCCATAAAGCGGGCCGGAGGCGCCGCCGACCGTCATGACAAGGGTCTTGCCGATCGCCTTGAATGCCTCGTTGAGCGGCTGCGCCGAGATGGCATCGAGCTTGCCGAGCACGGCTTCGAAGCCGCGCTTCATGTTGGTCCCGTGGTCGCCGTCGCCGATCGCCTGGTCCAGGCTCGTGAGCTCAGGCGCGCTGGCGATGACCTGCTCGGCGGCCGCCTTGAGCAGCGACTTGAATGTCTCCGGTTGCACAGACATCTATCTGAACCTCTCGCTCCCCTATTGGACCATCGCGCCGATGCGTTGCCCCGCACGGTCGAAACACAGCGGACGCAGCAGTTGCAATTCAACCTCCTGGCCGGCCCGCAACGGTTGATGCGGATCCGCCAGCGTCACCAGCGTTTCGCCCTTATAGTCGAGGTGAACGTGATTCTGCTCGCCGAGGTGCTCGACGCGATGCACCCGGCCGACCATCTGCCCGCCGTTGCGCGCGGCGATCTGAAGGTGCTCGGTGCGGATGCCGACCGTCTCCGTTTCCGGCGGTATCGCCACATCGGACAGCAACCGTGCGGGGAGGAAATTGATCTGGGGCGTCCCGAGCCGCGATGCGACGTAGCTGCTGGATGGATTTTCGTAGATCTCCCTCGGCGTGCCGAGCTGAAGCAGCCGACCGTCCTTGATCACGCCGATCCTTGACGCCATCGTCATGGCTTCGACCTGGTCGTGGGTCACATAAAGGATGGTCGCGCCGAGCTCGAGCTGGATCCGTTTCAATTCGAGGCGAAGCTCGGCGCGAAGCTTTGCATCCAGCGACGACAGCGGCTCGTCCATCAGATAGATCGAGGGATCGCGCACCAGCGCGCGGCCGATCGCGACCCGCTGCATCTCACCTCCCGACAGGCGAGTGGCGCGATTATTCAGCTTGCTGGCGATATGCAGGAGCTCCGCGGTCTGCTCGACCCGCTTGCGGATCTGTGGCTCCGGCACGCGCCGCGCCGGAGAGCGCAGCGGGAACGCGAGGTTGTCATAGACCGACAGATGCGGATACAGCGAATATTGCTGGAACACGAATGCGATGTCCCGTGAACCCGGCGGATCATGCGTCACGTCGCGCCCGCCGATCATGACCGAACCGGCGTCGGGGCTCTCGAGCCCGGTGATCAGCCGCAGCGTCGTGGTCTTGCCGGCGCCGCTCGGCCCGAGCAGGACGAGGAACTCACCGTCGTTCACCGTCAGTGAGAGGTCGCGCACCGCCTCTACCGCGCCGAAGCGCTTGCTGATATTGCGCAAGCTGACGTCAACCATGGCGCCCCCCCTCCTCGCCGGCGGTCCTGATTGCAAGGCCGCTGCCGGCATCGAACAGTGAGAGCCGAACGGAGTTGAATTCGAGGCCGACGGTCTCTCCGACCCGCACCGAGGCGCTCGACGGCAGCCGCGCCGCGACCCGTCCATAGGCGGTGTCGATTGTGACGATCTGCGTCGTGCCGAGATATTCCGCGCCGAACACCTCGCCACGAACGGATCCGGCGTCGCTGAAGCGAATATGCTCCGGACGAATCCCGAGGGCCAGCGCAGCGCTGGCCCGGTCCTCGCGGATCTCGGGCACCACGAGCCTGGTGTCGTGAAACTTGATCGCCCGGTCACCAGATCGCAGGCCGCCCTCGAAGCGCAGGAAGTTCATCGGTGGCGAGCCGATGAAGTCCGCGACGAACATGCTGGCAGGCCGGTCATAAACCTCCTGCGGCGTGCCGATCTGTTCCACGCGCCCCTTGTTCATGATCGCGATCTGGTCGGCCATCGACATCGCTTCGAGCTGGTCGTGGGTGACATAGACCGTGGTCGCCTTGATGCGATCGTGCAAATCGCGCAGCTCGCCGCACATCAGATGACGAAACTCGGCGTCGAGCGCGCCCAGCGGCTCGTCCATCAGGAAGGCCTTCGGGCGCCGCACCATGGCTCGGCCGAGCGCGACACGCTGGCGGTCGCCGCCCGAGAGCTTCGATGTCTTGCTCGACAGCAGATGCTCGATCCGCAGCATCCGCGCGGTCTCCTGCACCCGCTCGCGAATCTCGCGCCGCGCCATGCCCTGGCACTTCAGGGGGAAGCCGATATTCTGCCCGACATCCATATGCGGATAGAGCGCGAACAGCTGGAACACGAACGCGATATCGCGGGCGGCGGCACGGTGGAACGTGACGTCCTCCCCGTCGAGCAGGATCTTGCCCTCGGTCGGCAGCTCGAGGCCGGCGATCATGCGTAAGGTGGTGGTCTTGCCGCAGCCGGAAGGGCCGAGCAACGCAAAGAAAGTGCCATCGTCGATGGTGAAGGTCGACCCTTCCACCGCGGTGAACTGATCGAACGACTTGCGAAGATTTTCGATGCGGATCTGAGCCATGACCCTATTCCGGAAAATGGCTGACGACGACGAAGCCTACCGTGCCGGCCAGAATCGTCACGAATGAATAGCTGTAGAGATCGATCGAGAAGGGCTGCACCAGCATGAAGATGCCGCCCCCGATCAGGGTCATCGCAACGGCCTCCCAGCGCCCGCGACTGAAGAAGCAGGGCAATGCCCCCTTGGTTCCCTTGGCACCCCTAATAACAGCAGAACCGCTCATTTGCGCACCGCTCCGAAGGTGATGCCGCGCAACAGATGCTTGCGGAGCAGCACGGTGAACATGACGATCGGGACGACGAACAGCGTGGTCGCGGCGGCAACCGCCGGCCAGTCCTGCCCGCCCTCACCGATGATGAAAGGAATGAAGGGCGGCATGGTCTGCGCCTCGCCGCTGGTCAGCAGAACCGCGAAGGCGTATTCATTCCAGGAGAAGATCAGGCAGAAGATCGCGGTCGCCGCAATTCCGGTGACGGCCTGCGGCAGCACCACCTTGCGCAGCGCCTGCAGCCGCGTGTAGCCGTCGACGAGGGCCGCCTCTTCGTACTCGCGTGGGATCTCGTCGATGAACCCCTTGAGTAACCAGACTGCGAGCGAGACGTTCACGGCGGTATAGAGCAGGATCATTCCGAGCCTGGTGTCGGTCAGGTTGAGCTGCCGGTACATCAGATAGATCGGGATCGCGACCGCGACCGGCGGCATCATCCGCGTCGACAGAATGAAGAACAAGAGATCGTCGGCCAACGGAATGCGGAAGCGCGAGAATGCGTAGGCCGCGAGCGTACCGAGGAAGACGGCGAGGAAGGTCGAACCGAACCCGATGATCAGCGAGTTGACGAAGCGCGGGACGACTTTGGACGGTCCGGCAATGACCATGTCATGCTTGCGGACCAGCTTGTCATACCAGGTCTCCGGGGGCGGCAACTTGGCGATGAAATCAGGTGTCTGGCGGGTGCGCACCGTGAACAGGTTGACATAACCTTCGAGCGTCGGCTCGAAGATTACCTTGGGCGGATAGGCGATCGCATCGCTTTGCGACTTGAAGGCGGTGGCGACGATCCAGAGCAGCGGCAGGATCGTGATCAACGCATAGAGGATGACGAGAGCACCAGCGAATGCCTTGGTGCGCGGCGAGGCCTCGACGATCGAGTGTGCGCTGGATCTGGCCAGGACAGGTTTGGCTACGGCAGCGGTCATCGTTGCTTCACCTTGTTGAGCGCTTTGACGTAGATGTTGGCGGCCCCGAACACGGCCACGAACAGGATGATGGCGAGCGCGGACGAATAACCGGTGCGCCACTTCTCGAATGCCGCGCGCTTCAGTGTGATCGATACGAGCTCGGTGGTTGACCCCGGGCCTCCCGACGTCAGCAGGTTGACCATGTCGAACATCTTGAAGTTCTCGATCGCGCGAAACAGCACCGCCAGCATCAGGAACGGTACCGTCATCGGCAGCGTGATCGACCAGAACTGCCGCCAGGCCGAGGCACGATCGACTTCGGCGGCCTCGTAGATGTAATCCGGGATCGAGCGCAGCCCCGCGAGACAGATCAGCATCACGTAGGGCGCCCACATCCAGGTGTCGACGAGCACGATGGTCCATGGCGCGAGCGCGACCTGCCCTGTCATGCTGAAGGAGCTCGGCGGCACACCGGTGAACATGCTGATCAGATAGTTGAACGGGCCGATCTGCGGCTGCAGCAGCAGCGTCCAGAAATTGCCGACAACCGCCGGCGACAGCATCATCGGCAGCAGGATGATCGTGGTCCAGAAACTGTGGCCGCGGAATTGACGGTTGATCAGAAGCGCGAGCCCAAAGCCGATCACGACCTGCATGGCGACCGAGCAGATCACGAATTGCGCGGTGGTCTGGAGCCGGAACCAGACGTCCTCGTCGTTGAGTATGTCGCTGAAATTGTCGAGCCCTACAAACCGCAGCGGCAGATAGGACATGCTGAGGTTGAGGCTGGTGAAGGACAGCCGGATCATCCAGACCAGCGGAAAGATGTTGATCGCGAGCAGCAGCGCAATCGTCGGCGCGACGAACAGCCACGCAATGGTCCGGTCGGACAGACCATGGACGCGGCGCGCGGCGCGGGATTTGGCTGGCTCGCTCACGCCCGGGATCGTAGCATGGTCGGGTTGCAGGATCGTCGTCATCTTGTCCATCGGCTGGGCTGGTTCGGCTTCCCCGAGGCTGACCTCGGGGAAGCCAGTTCAGTTGGGACGCGGCGTTCGAGCTATTGCGAGGCGACTTGCTTGCCCTGTTCCTTGAACACCTTGGTCCAGTCCTTGACCAGGAGATCGAGCGCCTGCTGCGCGGTACCCTTGTCGGCGACGACGTAGTCATGCACCCGCTTCTGCATATCAAGCAGCAGCTGGGCGTAGGACGGCTCGGCCCAGAAGTCCTTGACAATGCCCATCGACTCCAGGAATTGCGGCGCGAACGCCGCGCTCTTCGGGAAGTCCGGCGCGTCGACCACCGCCTTGAGCGCCGAGTAGCCGCCGATCTGCCACCATTTCTGCTGCACGGCGGGCTGCGCGAACCACTTGATGTAGGCGAGCGCGTCGTCCTTGCGGTCGGAGGTCGCAACCACCGAGATGCCCTGTCCGCCGAGCTGGGTGAAGTGCCCGTTCGGGCCGGCCGGATTGACGAAGAAGCCGATCTTGTCGCCACCGACATTCGGATCCTTGTAGAGGCCGGGGAAGAAGGCGAACCAGTTCATTTGCATCGCCACCTGGCCCGACTTGAAGGCATCGAGCCCTTCCTGCATGTAGGCATTGGTCATGCCCGGCGCGGTGCAGCACTTGTAGAGTTCCTTGTAGAACTCGAGCCCCTTGGCCGCCTCGGCGGAATTGACGATGCCTTGCATCTGGTACGGCTTCTTCGGATTGTCGTAACTGAAGCCGTAATTGTAGAGCACGTTGGTCACGCCCATCGTGATGCCTTCGGAGCCGCGCTCGGTGAAGATGTAGGCGCCATAGACCTTCTTGCCGTCGATCTCGCGGCCCTGGAAGAACTCCGCGATCTGCTTCAACTCGTCATAGGTTTTCGGCGGTGCCAGATCACGACCGTACTTGGCCTTGAAAGCCGACTGAATGTCGGGCCGCGAGAACCAGTCCTTGCGATAGGTCCAGCCCACGGCGTCGGCCATCGCCGGCAGCGCCCAGTAGTTCGCCGAATTCTTTGGCCACTGCGAATAGCCGACAACGGTCGCCGGGACGAAGTCGTCCATCGAGATGTGCTCTTTGTCGAAGAAATCGTTGAGCTTGACGTACCACTTGTTCTCGGCGGCGCCGCCGATCCACTGGCTGTCGCCGATGATCAGGTCGCAGAGCTTGCCGTGGGAGTTGAGCTCGTTGAGGAAGCGATCCGCGTAGCTCGTCCAGGGGACAAACTCGTACTTCATCTCGATGCCGGATTGCTTGGTGAAATCCTTGCCGAGTTCGACCAGCGCGTTGGCCGGATCCCATGCCGCCCAGCACAGCGTGAGCTGCTTACCCTGGGCCGCAGCTTCGCCTCCGCCAAATATCCCCAGCAGCGCCGCCCCGAGAACCGTGGTGGCCGCTGAGCTTCTCAGCCAATTGAATGTCCGCATATCCGTTTCCTCTCTCGTTGAAGCGTCCAACCCGCTCAGCGCGCCCTGCCGGAGCGACGCCAAGACCCTGAAACCGAGTTTGAGGAGCGATGAGTGAAGGACGAGACGGACCGCTGCCGGAGACGGCTCCGGCATGGCTTGGGCTCCTCCTGCACATCAGCGCTCGATGCGCGATGTTTAGTTTTTTGTATTACTAAACGTAGTACTAAATTTTTTGGCCCGTCAAGCCGGTTCTCGCGACCTTGGCGAAAATATTCCCGACGCTCGCACGCGCAAGCGTCGACGTTCGCAATGCAACAAATTGCCCAAGGATTGCAGCGAATGCGGCGAACAACGATTGCCGACCTGGTCCGGCGGACGCAATTCGGCCCGTCCCGATAACAGGAAAGCCAGAAGGTCAGCCACAGCCAGAATGTTTAGTATGCGACTTTACTGAACGTTCAACAAAGCGATTGAGCGCGCGAGCAGCCTCAGCGTCGGCCGAAATCCGCCATTGCCGCGAACCGCACCAGTTTCGCGCCAGAACACGACCTCACCAAAGCGCGACGAGCGCAATCGAACTCAAGCATGGTGCAGCAAGATCAACGAAGCTGATCTTGCTCCACCGCTCATAACCGGTCTGGTTGCAGGTCCGAGTCCTGGCGGGCCCACCACTCGTGTTATCGACCGGACACCGGGATCCTGAGGCTTGCGGTCAAAATGCACCCCAATGCCAACGCCACACCCACGCCTGCGACACAGGCGGCCCATCCGAAATGGTCGAACAATTGACCAAGCACCGCGCTGCCGACCAGGCCGCCGAAGAAATAGCAGGCAAGGTAGGTGCCGCTGGCAACCCCGCGGTTTGTTCGCGCCGCTTGCCCGACGAAGCCCGTGGCGCAGGCTTGCGCAAAGAACGTGCCGACCCCGATCAGCACCATCCCCGCGAGCACCTCCGCAAGGTGCGATGAGAGCATCAGTGGCAGGCCCAGAGCGGCGATTGCGAGACCGCCCCAAAGTGATAGGCGCATGCCGAACAGTGCCACCGCTTTGCCAGCCAGCAGCGTCGTGACGACGGAGGGGAGAAACACGAAATAGACAAAACCCACCCCCATCATGCCGAGCGACAGCGGCGGCCGGACCAGAACGAAATTGACGAAGGTGAAGGTGCCGATGAAGGCGAACAGGATGCAAAAGCCGATGCCGTAGGCCGCGCGCAGGGCCGGATCGTGCCAATGCTCTATCATTGCCGAAAGTGGCGATTGCGCCGGGTCGATGGAGTGCATGGGCTGGACGCGCTTGATTGTGAAGTGGACCAGCAGCGCGCCTGCGAGATTGAGCACGGCAAAGAAATAGAAATTCGTCGCCAGGCCCAGATTGTCGGACACGGACGCCGAGATGAGACGCCCGATCAGATTGCTTGCGACGTTCCCGGTGATATAGGCAGCGAAGGCGCCGCCAGCATCCATCGCGCTGCACTGTTCGCCCAAATGGGCAAGGGTGAGCGTAAAGGCTGACGCCATGCAGAGGCCCTGCATGACGCGAAGAATGGTGAAGACGGTAAGGTTCGGTGCGATGGCAAGCAAGCTCGTCGGAATTGCGAGCAGAAGCAGGCTTGCCAGGATGCCGGTCCGCCGGTCGATATGCGGGCTGAAGAAGCCGACGACGAGGCCGGCGACCGCCATGCCGAAGGTGCTGGCATTGACGGCAAAGCCCATTGCTGCGGGCGTGACGCCGTAGTGCCGCGTCAGCGAGGGCAGGATCGCCTGCGTCGCGAAGAGATCGACGACGGTCAGGAAGGCGGTGAGGCCGATCACCAGGGATCGCAGCGCCACGCCGGTTGAATGACCGTGCTCTTGCATCGGTTCTGCCGTGACTCCCATCGGCATGTCGGCCATCGCGGCAGCTCCTGTAATCGAAAGAGGGGATGTGACGCCGGGCGTGCGGGGCCAACACGGGCTCCCGGGTCGTCACATCCGGTAACGAGGCGTGGGGCGGAGCGCTCGTTACATGTGATGGTCGTTGGGATCCTTGCGGACGTCGCCGACGTAGAGGATGACAGTCTCCTTGCCGAGATTCTTCCACCAATGCGAGGTGCCGTAGACTTCGGGGCGGATGTCGCCGGCCTTGTGCACGATCGGATCGACGCAATTGGAGGCGTATTCGACGATCTCGCCCTGCTGCACGAAGATCAGGGCGGGGCGATCGTCATGGCTGTGCCAGGGCACGATGCCGCCGGGCGCGATGGTCAGCCTGCGGAAGCGCAGTTCGCGGCCCTCGATATGCGCCGGTTGCTTGCCGAGGTCGATCGCGCCGAGCGTGACGTCGGTAACGCCAACCGGCTTGTAGTCCACCATCGAGCGGGCATTGGCCTTCATCTTGTCGGCGGGACATTCACCGGCGAATGTCGCGGATGCTGTCGCGAGCGAAATGGCAATGGCGCTTGCGACGCCGAGAGCTTGCCAGATCTTGCGCGCGGTTGCGATGTCATTGAACATGTTGTTGTCTCCTCGATGTCGCGGCCCCGAAAGGCTGGCCGGCGTGTCAGGAGCATCGCGCAAGGCCTTTGCTTCGGGAAATGCCCGTTGGCTGTTGAGTCGATAGCGGCGAGCTATGCGACTCAAGCGTTGCCGGGCATGTGCTCGATGTCCGGACGCGAAGGTCCGACAGGCGGAAATGTGGTCACGAAGCTCGCTCGCGCGAATGTCGAGATTCATTGCAAGGCCGAACATATCTCCAAGCTTATAACCGCCATGGCCCACGAGGTGGAAATCAGGAAAGGAAAGGTAGCGAATTTGCCAAATCACAGTACGTTATAGCGGGACATAGAAAACCCCTCGGGGGACGGCCATCCTCGCTCAGGCGTCCAACATGAAATGCGGGCGCGCTCTGATATCGATAGCCCAATGCTATCGTGCTTTGTGCAATGCTCCTGGCGGAGACAAAGGCGCCTGTGGTGGGCGGTCCGCGCAGGATTGCCATCTGAAGGTCAAACATACGGGAGCAAGGGATGACATCGCTTTCCCCAGCCGACGCCGAGCGGCTCAAGGTCGCCTTTCAGCGCTGCCGGGAGATGGAAGGCACTCTCAACGAGCAGCTCCAAGCTTATGCGGCAGCAGGCCGGGAAATCTTTCCGGCCTACGGCGACGCAGTCGATCGCCTCGTTATCAGGGTCAACGAAAATGGCGGCGGCGAAAACGCGCCGCGCCCTGGCGAACCGATGCCACCCTTCGTGCTACCCGACGAAAGCGGTCGCCTAATCGCCTTGCCTTCTCTGCTCGAGCGAGGCCCGGTGGCGGTGATGTTTTTCCGCGGCCATTGGTGCCCGTATTGCCGGCTCAATGTCAGGGCGGTGATCAAGGCCTATGACCGCATCAAGGCTCTGGGGGCGGACGTCGTCGCCATCATGCCCGAGACACAGGAATATGCGGCAGAATTCAAGTCCGAAGCCGGAGCACCGTTTCCAGTGCTGACCGATCTCGACAATGGCTATGCGCTGTCCCTCAACCTGGCGATCTGGCTTGGTGCAGAGATTGAGCGGCTTCTCTCTTATCTCGACATGCCGAGCTTTCACGGCAACAACGGTTGGGTGTTGCCAATTCCTGCGGCCTTTGTGATCGGATGCGATGGCATCGTCAAAACGCGTTTTGTTGATCCCGACTTCCGGCGCCGCATGGCGATCGAGGATCTACTCGGAGCTCTGAAGGACGCGAGGTAGGCACTTCCGGACGACCCGCGTGCATTGGTACTCTCACGCGGCTCGGCTCTTCTCCAAAAACTGCCGCCAATCCGTGCCACGCAGCATGCGCATGACGGCAGATGCGACCGCAGTTCGTTCGCGACCGGCGATGCCGTAGAGATTGACCGTGCGTCGGGCATCGAGTCCCTCTACCGAGGTACGTTTGAGCGTCTGCGGTATCCGCGAGGTGTCAGGAACCACGGCGATGCCGATACCGGCCTCAAGCAGTTCAATGAGATCGCGCTCGCTCGAGATCTCGTGGCAATGACCGACGTCTATGCCGTGCTCTCGCAAGACGGTGTTCAAACGCAGGCCATACTCGCAGTACCCACGCGACAAAAGCTGTTCGGAACGCAGATCATCGAGGTCGATGCTGTCCTGATCGGCAAGCCGGTGGTCAGCGTTGACGACGAGCTGAAAGTCCTCCGTAAATAGCGGCCAAGTGTCGAGCCGCTCCCAATTCGGGTCGAGTTCAGCTGCGATTCCAAGCTCCGCCTCACCTTTCCTCAGCATGTCTCCGACTTCGCGGCCATTGCCACGGAGAAAACGGAATTCCAACCGATTGAACTGGCGCTTGATCTGATCGAGGAAGGGAATCAGCAGACACAGATCGATCGAGTGGGTGAGCGCGATTCTCAGCGCGCCGATTTCGCCGCTTTTGAATGACGAGGCGAGCGAGCGCGCGCCGGCGGCGGCCTCGTAGCATTGCTTCAGCAAGGGGTGCATGCGCTGACCAAGCTCGGTCAATCCGGCCGGACGCTCGCGGCGAAACAGGTCGCCGCCAAGCTCAGCCTCGAGCTGCTTGATTGCCCGCGTCAGCGATGGCTGGGTGACATTGCACTCATCAGCAGCACGCGTGAAATTGAGCGTCCGCGCGACCGCGAGGAAGTACCGAACCTGATGCATTTCCATGGCCGAACTCCCCTGATCCGGCTCACAGTCTAGCCGATTGAGGGCCAAGGCGGCCATAGCGCGCACCTATGGTTTTGGAAGTCAAAGGGTATTTCCGTAAGTCCATTTTGCGATGCAGATTTTGGCGACCGTCGGATACCGCCGACGATGCAAGCGGGATTTCACAAGATGAATGTCCAGATCAAATCGCATGCCGACGTTGACGCAAAATTGCTCGATGGCAGGGCCGCCGTCGTGACCGGCTCAACCAGCGGGATCGGGCTTGGCATCGCCCGCGCGCTTGCCGCGGCTGGCGCAAACGTGATGCTGAATGGCTTCGGAGCCGCGGCCGAGATCGCCTGGACGAAGGACGCGATAGAAGCCGATCATGGCGTCAAGGTCGGCTATTCAGCGGCCGATATGGCGTCGCCGGATGCGATCGCCGAGATGGTCGCGGTGACGCTGGCCGACCTTGGTCGGCTCGACATTCTCGTCAACAATGCCGGCATCCAGCATGTCGCGCCGCTCGACCAGTTTCCAGTCGAAAAATGGGATCAGATTCTCGCGATCAACCTATCGTCCGCGTTCCACACCACGCGGCTGGCACTGCCGGCGATGCGCAAACAAGGATTCGGCCGCATCATCAATGTGGCATCTGCGCATGGGCTGGTCGCCTCGCCGTTCAAGGGGACCTATGTCGCCGCCAAACACGGCATTGTCGGTTTGACAAAGGTAGCGGCGCTCGAAATCGCCGAGGAAGGTATTACGTGCAACGCCGTCTGCCCCGGCTACGTCTATACCCCGCTGGTCGAAGCGCAGATCGACGGTCAGGCCAAGGCGCATGGCATCTCCCGCGACGAGGTGATCCGCGACGTGCTTCTGGCACAGCAGCCGAACAAGCGCTTTGCGACAGTCGAAGAGCTCGGCGCGCTCACGGTGTTCCTGGCGAGCGAAGCAGCCGCGTCGATTACCGGAATTGCTTTGCCGGTCGATGGCGGTTGGACAGCGCATTGAGACGACGCTCGTAACAGAGCCGGGCGCGCTTGCGAATATTAGACCAGGCCGAAATGGGAGCACAACATGCAGGACAGAACTTCGTCGCGAAATATCAGATCGCTGGCCAAGGATCTCCCCGGCCAGGTCGTTCTGGTGTTGCAAGGCGGCGGCGCCTTGGGCTCGTACCAGGCAGGTGTCTATCAAGCCTTGCACGAGGCCGGCATAGAGCCGGACTGGGTGATCGGCACCTCGATCGGCGCCATCAATGCGAGCCTGATCGCGGGCAATCCGGTCGAGAACCGGCTGTCACGCCTGAAAGAGTTCTGGAAGCGGATGGAGCAAAATCCGGTCTGGAACATCCGGACGGCCTTTCCCGGCTTCAATGACCGGCTATCCTACTGGGCGACCATCACCCACGGAATTCCTGGCTTTTTTCGTCCAAATGCCCTTGCGCATGCGGGTGACGGCTACCCGCTGGGTGCCGAACGGGCCGGCTATTACTCGACCGCGCCACTGGAGCAGACCCTGTGCGAACTCGTCGACGTCAAGCTGCTCAATAGCTGTTCGCCGCGTCTGACGGTCGGGGCCGCCCACGTGCGGACCAGCCAGATGCGCTATTTCGATAGCCGCGACGGCGAACTCACCATCAGGCATATTATGGCCTCCGGCGCGTTGCCACCGGCCTTTCCCGCCGTCCGCATCGACGGTGAGCTCTATTGGGACGGAGGCATCCTGTCGAACACGCCGACGGAAGCGGTGTTCGACGACAATCCCCGCAAGGATTCGCTGATCTTCTCCGTGCATCTGTGGAATCCCGTCGGGCCCGAGCCGACCACGATGGCGGAGGTGCTGAACCGGCACAAGGACGTGCAATATTCCAGCCGCATCGCGAGCCAGATCGTGCGACAGCAGCAGGCGCATCGGTTGCGTCACATCATCAACCAATTGGCCAAACGGCTGCCCGACAGCGAACGCAACACTCCAGAGGTGCGCGAACTGGCCGGTTATGGCTGTCAGACACGCATGCATGTGGTGCGGCTGCTGGCGCCGCAGCTCGAGCGCGAGACGCATACCAAGGACATCGATTTCAGTCCGCGCGGCATCATGCAGCGGTGGGACGCTGGTTACTCGCACACGAGAGCAGCCCTTGAACACGCGCCGTGGGTTGGCGAGTTTGATCCGCTGTCGGGCGTGATCCTGCATGAGCAGATGGAATTGATGCCGGTGGCGGCGGAATAAGGTGCGATCCAGGAACAGGATTGCGCGATGGGAGAATTACTCGTCCGATCCAGCTTCCTTAGCGGAGAGGTCCTTGACGGCAAGAGGGATGTCACCTAGCCACGTCTACCTCAGCCTCGCGGACGAGCGAACCGACAGCCCACGAATAGGGCGTCCCCTTGACCGTGGTCAGGCTTACTTCCCGCCAGAACTCAGGATTGACCAGCGGGCCGGCAACAACGTCCTTCTTCGATATCGAATGCTGCCGCTTTCGCACATAGCCAGCATCCAGTCGTCTGCCTGGTACCGGCGGGTCGGCTATTTTGATTGAAGTGTCACGACAGGTGACCACGTGTCGTCAACACCCGACTGCTCGAGGAGCTTGCAGCGGTCGAGCAT
Organism: Bradyrhizobium sp. BEA-2-5; assembly: GCF_032918025.1. NCBI lineage: Bacteria > Pseudomonadati > Pseudomonadota > Alphaproteobacteria > Hyphomicrobiales > Nitrobacteraceae > Bradyrhizobium > Bradyrhizobium sp. BEA-2-5. Next base: position 6,305,634 of record NZ_CP136629.1, read on the forward strand.
CAGTTCAGTTGGCCTGTCGTGAGGACGCTGGCGCAAGACAGCCTCGAAGCAGCATATGGCGCTGGCGAAGTCGCGCTTGCGATATTCAAGCAGTCCCTGCTCGTAATCGATGATCCAGGCCGGGTAAGCGTCGCCTGTAGCCGAACCGATCAGTTCATGCACGGCGAGGCCTTCTGTCTTGCCGTAGACGGCTATGCGATCGATCTCGCGTGTGACCATGGCCCCCTCAACCAGGCGCTTGGTCTCGGCGCCGATCAGAATTTGCGTCTCATAGCGCTTGTTGGCGCCTTCGAGGCGGCTGGCGACGTTTACGGCATCGCCGATCACGGTGTAGTTCAGCCGCAGCTCCGAGCCGATATTGCCGACCAGCATGCGGCCGGAATTGATGCCGATGCGGATCTGCAGGGGATGGCCCTGGTCGTCCCTGACGCCCGCGGCCTCAATGCCCTGGCGGCAGACGAGTGCTGCACGGCAACAGAGCAGGGCATGTTCGGCCTGCGCTGTCGGCGCGCCCCAGAATGCCATCACAGCGTCGCCAATGAATTTGTCGATGGTGCCGCCGTGGGCGACGATGACTTCGGAGGCGACGTCGAGATATCGCGACAACAGCGGCACAACGCGATCCCCCATGCGCTCGGAAAGCCCGGTGAAGCCGGCCACATCGATAAACATTACCGTCAGCTCCTGGATCGAGCCGCCAGGTTTCGCCTCGATGCCCTGGCGAAGGAGCGACCGGACCAGATCGGCCGGGATGAATTTGCGGAAAGCAGACAAGCCCTGCGCCATCTCGGCTATCGCGCCCGAAAGGCTCGAAATCTCGGCGAGCCGCGACGGGTGGCGGCGCACCTGGTCCAATGCAAAGCTTTCCACATGTCGGATTTCGCCGACCACACGGGCGAGCGGCGTGGCGATCACCGACCGCGCCAGCATCGCAGAGAACAGGGCGGCGAGGAGCGCACCGATGGCAAGACCGATGATGAGCCGTCGCAACGTGGTTTCGACCGGGCCAAGAAACTCAGCCTCAGGGATCACGGTCGCCAGGCACCAGCCGGTAAATGGTAGGGGCGTCAGCCCAACCTCATAGGCTGCGCCATCGAGGGTAAGCCGCCGCCGCCATGCTTCCTTGCGACCGTCCTCGCCGGCCAGTGTCCGAGCCATGCGCGCCAACGGCAACAGATCGATCCGGCTGTGCGCGGGATGCAGTTCGTCGGCGTTCTTGTCGGGAGCCGCGATCAATTCGTCGCCGGCACCGAGGATGAAGGCGGTCCCGGTGCGCCCGACCTCGAGCTGCGACAGGAAACGCGCGAGCCTGGTGTATTCGATGACGACGGCCAGAACGCCTTGCCGCTCCTGATAGACGTCGATCGGCCCCGCGAAGGCGATCGACGGCCGCGGGCCGATCGGATGGTCGACGACCCCGAACCACTGCGGGCCATTGGCCTCCATGCCGATCTTGAACCAGTCCTGCATAGTGACGCTAAAGTCTGTGGGTTCGAAACGGCGGGATTCAAATTCGATGTCGCCGGGGATAACCTGATATTCGTCGATGCGGCGCTGGCCGACATGGTCGATCTTCGAGATCTCCATCATCTCCAGGCGGCGATCACCGAGCTTGTGCGCGGCGAAGAAGGAGCCGTCGGGCCAGCCGAACGCGACCCAGGAAATCGTCGCCTGCGACTGCAATTGCGAGAGAAAGACGAACTCGCGCTTGTCGGCCTCGCGGGTGTCGAGCACGTTCTGGAGGAAGAGCGTGCGGATCGCCGTGTGCGCGGCGCGCGCCTCGTCGACGATGGCCGAGACCTCCTTGCGCACGGCCGCCACGATCTGCTCGTTGATGGTCGAGGCGAGCTGCCGGCTGATCGATTCGGCCGTGCGCCACCAGAGCAGGCTCGAGGCTGCGGCGGTGAGCAGGATCGCCGTAAGGACCAGCGCCGAGACGGCAAGACGAATGCTGATCGTCAGCATCCTCGCCGAAGACGGTGACCGCGGTCGTTCGAGGGCGCTTGAGCGTTCAAAGGCGTTCATGTTGGCCTTCGCCGGCGGTCGGAGGGCTTGATGGCGATACGCTTGCGTCCGGCAGATTGTTACGTCTCGGAATTATGACAGGCGGAGCGTCGCCATCGCCAATGCTCGACCCGCCCGGTTTCCATAGCGACAAGGCATTGGAGGCTCCGGTCGATGTCGGCGTATTTGATTGGCACGCAGACGGCACAAGAGCCATTTGCGTGACACCCCGCAGCGAAGTCACGGATTCGTGAGCCGCCAAAACCGTAATGGCAGCAGCGAACGGAACGAACCTGTCGATGCGCCCCCGACGCCTCAGGAGGCGACGCAAAATAACGATGTGGAGAGATCTATGAAGAATGTCATCAGCTCGCTTGTCCTTGCCGGCGCCGTGTCGACTGCGCTTGCGACCGTTGCCGCCGCCGCTCCCCTGAGCAAGGCGGAAGCCGATGCTGCGATCGCCGCCAAGAAGGAGAAGTGCTTCGGCGTTGCGCTGAAGGGCCAGAACGATTGCGCGGCGGGTCCCGGCACGACCTGCCAGGGCACCTCGACCATCGACTTCCAGGGCAACGCCTGGAAATTCGTGCAGGGCGGCACCTGCACCAGCATCGAGCTGCCGAACGGCAAGAAGGGTTCGCTCAAGCCAGTCTAGTCGCACCGCACGGCAGACGTTCACGATCATAGGGAAAGCGGAGAGACGACATGAACGCTGCGATCTTGTCCCGGTTGCTCGCAGCCGAGCCTGCCCGCTTTCCCGCGCTTGCCATACATGGCCTGGCTGGTACCAGCTTCAAGCCCGAGCACCTTGCTGCGATCCTTGGCGCCGGACGGCAGCGTGGCTTTTTCGAGGTGCATGCAGAGAATTACATGTGTGCCGGCGGTCCGCCGCATCGCGCGCTTGAGGCTATGCGCCGCGACCATCCCATATCGCTGCATGGCGTCTGCATGTCGATCGGCGGCCCGCAGGCGCTCGACAAGGCGCATCTTGCGCGCTTCCGCCATCTCGTCGAGCGCTACGAGCCCGCGCTGGTCTCGGAACATCTCGCCTGGTCGACACACGAGACCACCTTCTTCAACGATCTGTTGCCGCTGCCCTATACCGAGGCGACGCTGGCTTGCGTTTGCGATCACATCGACCAGGTGCAGGAGGCGATCCGCCGTCCGCTGCTGCTGGAAAACCCGTCGACCTATATCGCGTTTCGCGAGTCGTCGATGAGCGAGACCGAATTCATCCGCGGCGTCGCGGAGCGCACCGGATGCGGACTGCTGCTCGACATCAACAATGTGTTTGTCTCGGCAAACAATCACGGCTTCTCCGCGCTCGACTATCTCTCCGACTTTCCGTTGTCACGCGTCGGCGAAATCCATCTCGCCGGTCATGCCGAGCAGGCCGATGACGAGGGCGCCCCACTCCTGATCGACAGCCATGACGGGCCGGTCGCCGACGCCGTATGGAAGCTGTACGAGACCGTCATCGCGCGCTGCGGCCCGATTCCGACGCTGATCGAATGGGACAGCAAGATTCCGGATTGGCCGGACCTGAGGGCGGAAGCGGCGGCGGCGCAAGCAATCCTCGACAGCCACCAGCGGGAGATGCGCTATGCTGCCGCTTGAGCAGGAGCTCTCGTCCTACGCGGCGCGCTTCGCGGCTGCGCTGATCGACCCCGGGCGCGCGACGCCCTCACTCGTGACCGGCCCGAACGGCAAGGCCGCCGGCCGGCGCTACGACGTCTACCGCAACAACGTCACGGTCAGCCTGATCGATGCGCTGGCCGCGATCTATCCGGCAGTGCAGCGCATCACCGGCGCCGACTTCTTCCGCGCCATGGCGCGTTCCCATGTCCGGGCCTCTCCGCCAACATCGCTACTCTTGCTCGACTATGGCCGCGATTTTCCCGCGTTCATCGAAACCTACGAATATGCCTGTGCCATGCCCTGGCTAGCGGATGTCGCGCGGATCGAGCGGGCCTGGCTCGATGCCTATCATGCCGCCGATGCCGCGCCACTGTCACGGGATGCGCTCGCTCTGGTTCCACCGGAGCGGCTGGCGGATGTGGTGTTCACCGCACATCCCGCGGCAGGAATTGTCCGCTCGCCTTTCGCGGCAGTGACGATCTTCGCCGCCAATCGCAGCGGAGAGATGCCAGGTCGGATCGACGCGGGAACCCCGGAGGATGCTCTGATCACCCGGCCCGAGATGGACGTCGTCGTGCGCCATCTGCCCGAGGCCGGCGCGGTGTTTCTGACAAACCTGATGTCGGGACGGCCGCTTGGCGACGCAGCAGCGTCGGCACTTCAGTCCTCGCCCGGCTTCGACATCGCGGCGAACATCGCGGGCATGATCGAGGCGGGCGCTTTCACATCAATCAATTTCGGAGAAGCATGATGGTCATCGATCAGCATTTTGGCGCCAGTGAACGCTACCGGCTGAGCCACCTCGCTGACAGGGCCGAGCACCTGATCCAGACAATGGCCTTGCCGTCTTTGGTGCAGTTCGTGATGCGCGTGGCGCTGGCGGTGCCGTTCTGGAAGTCCGGCATCCTGAAATGGGCCGGCTTCCTCAAGCTCAGCGACACCGCGGTGACGCTGTTCACCGACGAGTTCATGCTGCATTTGCCGGGCGGGCCCTATCACTTTCCGGTACCTGCGGTGATGGCGTTCCTCTCCGGCTGCGGCGAGGTCATGTTTCCGATGCTGCTGGTGCTCGGCTTCGGCACCCGCTTCGCCGCACTCGGGCTGTTGTTCATGACACTGATCGTGGAGCTCACCGTGCCGGGCGGCTGGCCTATCCATCTCACCTGGGCTGCAATGGCGTTCGGTATCATGGCGTGGGGACCAGGACGCATCTCGGCGGATCATCTGATACACGGATTCCCTCGGCAAGCGAACTGAGCACATCAAGCTTACGTCCTGTACGTCTTTGACTGTGGCGCGTCCGTCGGCTGGGATCTGGCTCTGACATATCCAGACCGTGTTGCCGGAATCATCAGCCGGAAACGCCTATGTCGACGGCCTAAGGAAGGAAGCTTGAACCTTCCATTACAGCGAACCGGGTCCAGTTCACGCATCGCTTCGCTCACGTGCACACAGACCGTTTTTGTCCGGCAGAACACCTGGGATAACGGCAGTCGCAGGCTTTCCTCTGCAGGTCCGAGTCCTGGCGGGCCCACCAAGACACGCTGAGGCGTCACCATTACAATAGGCGCGCGCAAAGTCACCTTCTTCCTTGATCTCAGTAAACACCGGAAGGCGCGGCTTCCAGGGCGTGCCCTTGGCCGTGGTCAGCTTGTTGAGCCGCTCCAGCACGCCGAGGCCATCCTTGCGCAGGCTCGCCGAAACCGCCGCGCGGTCCGGGAAATTCTTCAGGACGGCATCGAGCCAGATGGTCCGACCGGCCAGGAAGCCGCTTGCGCCTGCGGCATAGGAATAGTCGAGCACGCGCTCGAATTTCTCCGGCGCGGCGCCGCCCGAGAGCAGCACCCAGGGAATGTTGCGCGCGCGGCAGATATCGCCGATCATATCGAACTCCTTCTGCGCGGCTTTCGCCTCGGCGCTGCCGTCACGGGCCGGCAGGCTGTTGGCCGCAAGCGGGCTCTCCAGCTTGAGGAGATCGACGCCGTATTCGGGCTTCGCGAACTCGCGCACGCTGTCGATGACGAGGCCCGGCAGCTTGCCCGGCGATTCCACGTAATCGGCAGTGTGATTGGCGCTGCCGAGGAACGGATAGACCAGCAATTCGAGCACATAGGGAATGTCGTGGCGGGCGCAGTCCTCGCCGATCTCGCGCACGAACTTCTTCTGGTGCTCGTTCACCGCGGCATCGGCATCCGGCCGGTACCAGGCCAGCACCTTGACGGCGTCGCCGCCCATGGCGCGGATCTTCTCCACGCTCCAATTGGTGATCGCGCGCGACTTGCGGCCGCCCGCGGTCTCCTCGACGCGGTGCTCTTCCAGCGTCATGATCAGGCCGCAGCGCGGCGGCAACAGATCGATCGCGGCGGGCACGGCAAAGTTCGGGTCGAACAGCATCGAGCTGCAATGCGGCGCGAGGTTCTCGACGAGGAGGCGCTTGGCCGCCGTGACGTCGGAATATTCGACCTGATCCCGCGTGATGCCCTTCGCCCTCGCGATGGCATCGAACAATGGCGGTCGCTGATCCAGCGCGACCATGCGAAAGTGGCCGTCCGCATCAGCAAGCCGTGCCAGGCCGCGGTTCTTTCCAATCGTTCTCATGGCTTCGTCCTCATGAATGCAAGACACTCGTTGATGGTGGGGATTCCGTTGCGGCCGCCGGCGTGGCGGCATTTCATGGCGGCCGTGGCCGCCGAAAACGCCATGGCGGCGCGCACGTCGATGCCGGTGCCGATCGCAAGCGTATAGGCGCCGTGGAAGACGTCGCCCGCGCCCGTGGTATCGACGACGTCGACGGCATAGGCGACCTGCCGATGCAGCTGGCCGTTTTCGTACCAGCTCACGCCGCCCTCGCCGCGCGTGACGGCGATGACGCCGCATCCGAAGCGCGCCAGCGTTGCGAGGGATTTATCATCGGCCGATCCGGCAAAGGCTGTGAGCGCGGGCTCGGAGAAGATGGCGTGATCAGTCAGCGGCAGCAGCCGCTCGAACACCTCGGCGTCGGCCATGTCGCCGTCCAGCACGGTCGGAATGCCGCGCGCACGCGCTGCGCGGAACAGCGCGGCCGCGCCCTCGACCCAGCGCGGATCGGCCAGCACGGCGGACGCGTGCGCGACGATTTCGAGCGGAATCCAATCGGCTGCCTCCGGATACAGGCCGCGGAAGTTGACGATCTGGCGCTCGCCGGAGCTGTCGACGATGATTCCGGAGACCGACGAACGGCCATCGGGAAACAGCCGGAAGTTCTCGACGTCGACGCCTTCGGCGGTGAAGGCCGACTTCATCTCATGGCCGGCAGCATCGTTCCCTGCCCGCCCCCAGAACGCGACAGACGCGCCGAGCCGTGCGGCCGCAACCGCGGCATTAGCGGCCATTCCGCCGCCAAGGGTACCGTAGTCGATGGCCTTTATCTTCTCGCTGTTGCCCGCAAAGAGCCGATCGACACGCCAGACCTGATCGAGCGCGGATAGCCCAAGGCAGATCACCTGGACGCCCCTGGTTCCCGACGCTACATCCGCGAGCGCCGAAAGAGCTGCTATGTTCGCCGATGCGCTCACCGCAAGACCTGCCCGTTCGCTGCATCGAACAGATGCGTCTTGCCCGGCTGCGGGCGCAGGCTGATGCGATCGCCGACCTTCGGCCGCAACGCTGGATCGACCCGCGCAATGGCGGGGCCGCCAGCGAGGTCGAAATGGATCAGCGTGTCCGAACCGAGCGGCTCGACCAGCTTGACGTCGATGGCGATGCCATCGGCGGCATCGGTCGCGACGGCGAAATGTTCGGGACGAATGCCGAGCACGGCGTTTCCTGCCCGCTGCAGGCGGCCAGCGGTCTCGCCGTCCAGCGCCACCACCGTTCCACCTTGCGAAAGGACTGCCCGCTCCTGGCGCCACTCGACCGGGAAGAAATTCATCGCGGGCGAGCCGATGAAGCCGGCGACGAATTGGTTGGCGGGCCGTTCGTAGACCGTCTCGGGCGTGTCGTATTGCTGGATCGTCCCGCTCTGGAGCACCACGATCCGGTCCGCCATGGTCATGGCCTCGATCTGGTCGTGGGTGACGAAGACCATGGTGGTCTTCAGCTCCTGCGACAGCGCCTTGATCTCGGCGCGGACCTGCCCGCGCAGCTTGGCGTCGAGGTTGGAGAGCGGCTCGTCGAACAGGAACGCCTTGGGATTGCGCACGATGGCGCGGCCCATGGCGACGCGCTGGCGCTGGCCGCCTGAGAGCTCCTTCGGCTTGCGGTCGAGATAAGGCTCGATGTGCAAGAGCGCGGCGGCGCGCCTCACGCGCGCATCAATTTCCGCCTTGGACACTCCCCGCAGCTCCAGCGCGAACGACATGTTGTCGTAGACGCGCATATGCGGATAGAGCGCGTAGTCCTGGAACACCATCGCGATGTCACGCTGCGCGGCCTGCACGCCGTTGACGCGCTTGTCGCCGATATAGAGGTCGCCTGACGAGATCGGCTCGAGGCCCGCGATGATGCGCAGCAAGGTCGACTTGCCGCAGCCGGACGGGCCGACGAACACGACGAACTCGTGGTCCGCGATCTCCAGATTGAGATCGGGGATCACGGTGAAATTGCCGTAACGTTTGGTGAGGTTGCGGATCGAGATCGAGGCCATGATCGCTCAGTCCAGCGCCAGCACAGGCTTGATCAGCTCGCCTTTGGCGAAGCGGGCGAAATTCTCAGGGAGTGTCGAGAGGCAGAACTCGCCGTCGACGAGGACGCGATACTCGTCCTTGTACTTGCGCAGCAGCTCGACATTCGGCTCGAAATCCGAGACCGGGAAATAGAAGGTCCGGATCATGTAGAAATCCTTGCGGCGGAACACCTTGCCTTCCTCGATGGTCCAGGGCGCCGCGTTTTCGCCGACCAGCACCAAGGCGCCGCGCGGCAGGACCAGCTCGATGCCGAGATTGCGCGCCGCATGCGCGCCCGAGCATTCCATGATGAGAGCAAAGCGCTTGGAGGTATCGCCGACCGGGTGCGCCTTCGCGCCGAAGGATTGCGCGATCCTGAGGCGCGCGGCGTTGGGGTCGGCGACATGGACGTCATCGTAGCCGAGCGCGCGGAGCGCCAGTACGACGCCGAGACCGACGGGCCCCGCCCCCATCACGAGCACCGGTCCGGCCTCGGCCGGCGACACCACGCGGCTGACGAAGCGCACGGCATGGCCCGAGGTGCCGATGGTGTCGAGCAGCAACGGCGCGAGGCTGTCCTCGATGTCGTCGGGGACCGGGAGCAGGCAGTTTTCGGGCACCGGCACGTATTCGGCATAGCCGCCCGGCCTGTTCCAGCCGATCAGGCTGGAAACCTCCAGGCACATCTGGGTGTCGCCGCGCTGACAGGCGGCGCAGCGGTCGCAGTGCAAGGGGATATAGACGGCGCAGCGCCGGCCATGCAGGCGATGACCCGGCTGCTCGACCACGCCGAAGATCTCGTGGCCCGCGGTGAACTCGGCACCCTTGTGCCAGAGCTTGAAGTCCGAGCCACACAGCGCGGTGCGCGAGACGCGCACCAGCACCTCGCCCTTGCCGACGTCGGGCATCGGCACGCGTTCGATGGTGATGCGATCGTTGCCGTGGAAGACCGCGGCCTGCATGATCGAATTCGAACGGGATAATACATTCATCAGAGACCTAGCCTTTCACCGCGCCGAGCGTCAGTCCGGACACGAGCCAGCGCTGAACCAGGGCCGCCAGCACCAGCGGCGGCAATGCGATCAACGTCGCCGCCGCCATGAGCGCACCCCACTGCGTCGAACCCTCGCCGATGAAGTTGAAGGCCGCCGCGATCAGCGTCTTGGTGTCGCCATTGGAAAGCACCAGCGCAAACAGGAAGTAGTTCCACGAGAACACGAAGGCGAGGATCGCCGAGACCGCGACGCCCGACGCCACCAGCGGCAGCGCGATGCGCCAGAGGATGCGCGTGACACTGCATCCGTCCACCTGCGCCGCTTCAAAGACGCTGCGCGGGATGCCGTCGAAGGACGGCAGCAGGACCCAGATCACGATCGGCAGCGTGATCACGGCGTGGCTGAGGATCAACGCGGTATAGGAGCCGATCATACCGACCTGCCGGAACATGACGTACCATGGCAGCAGGAACAGCGTACCCGGCGCCATGCGCGCCGCCAGCGTCAGGATCGCGGGCCAGGAAATCCGCGTCCAGGAGACGGCGAAGGCGGCGGGAATGCCGAACAGCAGTCCGAGCGCGGTCGAGCCCACGGTGACGATGAGGCTATTGAGCGCATAGCTCAGGAACGGCGTGGTCCTCGTCAGCTCGACATAGTTCTCCAATGTCGGCGTGAAGACCAGCGTCGGCGGATAGGCGGTGACCTCGAAGGAGGGCTTGAACGAGGACAGCACCATCCAGACCGTCGGCGCCATGATGAGCACGCCGGCCAGCACGAGTTGCACCAGGTTGAGCCGGCGGATCCAGCGATCGGTGTTGGCGGCATCGGTCATGACATCACCACGCCACTGCGCCGCGCAGGCGGTTGAAGGCGAGCACGGCGCCGAACACGATCGCCGTCAACGTCAGCATCAGGGCGCTGGCATAGCCGATGTTGAAGAACTCGAAGCCGACCCGGAAGCCGTAGATGTTGAGCGTGTTCGAGGCGTTGCCCGGGCCGCCCTGGGTGGTGATGTAGATGATGTCGAAGAAGCGCAAGAGATCGACGCTGCGCAGGATCGCCGCGGTGACGATGGTCGGCAGCAGCAGCGGCAACGTGATGCGGTGGAAGGTCTTGAACGGGGACGCGCCGTCGATCTGCGCGGCCTCGTAGACGCTCGGCGGAAGCGATTGCAGGCCGCCCAGCACGATCAGGGCGACGTAGGGCGTCCACTGCCAGCTGTCGATCAGCGCGACGGTCGGAATCACCCATCTCGGCGACGCCAGCCAATCCGACGGCGGCAGGCCGAAGGATTGCAGGATGTAGTTGGCGGCGCCCAGCGAGGGATCGAGGATCACCAGCCACATCATGCCCGCGACCACCGGCGGCATCATGAAGGGCGAGATGAACAGCGAGCGCACGATGCCCGGCAGACGCTTGGCGTGGAACAGCACCAGCGCCAGCCAGACGCCGAACACGAGCTGCAGCACCAGCGACAGCACGAACAGCGCGATGGTGATCCACAGCCCGTGCCAGAATTCGACATCCGAGATCAGCTTCGAATAATTGGCGAGGCCCGCAAAGGATTGCTTGCCGGTCGAGGAGAACGTCTGGAAGCCGAGCCAGATCGTATAGACGACCGGAAACGCGATCATCGCGACCGTGAAGATCACGGCCGGCGCCGAAAGCGCCGCCATTTCCAGCCTCTGCCGGTCCTGCGTGAGTGTCGCAGCCGTGTCAGACATCCGTCCGTTTCCTTGAGAATGAGGTGCCGGCAGGCAGCGAGCCTGCCGGCATGAAGCCGTTACTTCCGGGCGATCAGCGCATCGAGCGCCTTGTCGGCATCCGCGCAGGCCTGCTCGACCGGCTTCTGCTTCAGGATCAGATCCTGCACCGCCTGGCCGATGAACTCGCGCGATTCCGGGTTGGCAACGATGGGATAGCCGACCTCGGAGGAGCCCTTGGTGGCGAGCACGTCGAGCGCGGCCTGCCATTCCTTGCGGACCGGCTCCTCGTCGATCCACTTGCGATATTCGGGGTCCTTGGCGACCGACGGACGCGGCGGGGCAATGCCCTGCAGCGCCATCTTCTTCTGCACCTCGGGGCTGGTCGCCCACTGCACGAAGTACCAGGCTGCCTCGGGCTGCTTGCTGTGCGAGGACACCGCCATGCCCCAGCCGATCGTGGTCGGCACCTGGCCGGCCTCGCCTGCCGGGAACGGCAGCAGTCCGGTGTCCTTCAGGCGCGCGCCGCCTTCCATCACTGTGCGCAGTTCGTTCGAGGATTCGAACGCCATCGCCGCACGGCCGCTGCGGTAGAGCGCGGAGATCTGCTGAAAGCTGTAATTGACGACGCCCGGCGGGCCGAAATCGCGCAACAGCCGGCTATAGGTATCGAGCGCCTCCTTGCCCTTGGCGGAGCAGAGGTTCGACTTGCCGCTTGCGATGTAGGTGCCGCCGATATTGTGCAGCATGTTGCTGAAGGTGTAGGCGATCGCGGGCTTGAGGCCACGCGAGACGAACGGCGTCACCGCGCCATCGCAGGTCTTGATCTTCTCGGCGGCAGCCTCGACGTCCTTGATGGTCTTCGGCGCCTCGAGGCCGCACTTCTTGAAGATGTCGGTGCGGTAATAGAAGATCGGACCTTCGATGTTCATCGGCATGCTGGTGAGCTTGCCGTTGAAGGTCGCGGCCTTGAGCAAGGCCTGGCTCAATCCATTCGGATCATAGTCCTTGGCAACCTCGTTCCTGGCCATCGCGGTGAGATCGCCGTACCAGCCGGCAGCGGCGAACTGCTCGCCTTCGCGCGAGGGCAGCGTCATGAACACGTCGACCTCGTCGCTGTTCGCGTTCATGACGGTGACCAGGCGCTGGCGCATCTGCTGTTCCTGATAGGCGTCGACCTTCAGGGTCATGCCGGTCAGCTTCTCGAAATCGGCCTTGTAGGTCAGCAGCGCCTGCGCGACTGGATTGTTGTTGGCAAGAAAGGTGACGGTCTTGCCCTTGAATTTCATCCAGTCGAAATCGGCCGCGTGTGCTGGCGCGCTGGCGGCAATCGCGAAAACGGGCAACGCGACATGGGTCGCGAGCATCCTGGCCTTCATCGAACTCTCCTCCCGGCTGGCCGCCTTAAGCTGGCGGACCATTTTGAACGCAACTTGAAAACGGTTACAATCTAAACCTCACATCGGTTGTGTCAAGCAATGGACAAACCGGATATTCTGCGGCAAATTTACGAGGTTACCGCTGCCATGCGGTTTGCCTCATCGAATGTAACGTTACATTGATGCGATTGACCAACGCCAAATCTGCGAAACAGGGTATCCGCGCCGTGGCGGCGCGCGCCGGCGTCTCGACGGCATCGGTGTCGCGCGCGCTCAACAATCCCGATGCGGTGAGCCCGTCCTTGCGCGCGCGCATCGAAAAGGCCATTGACGCGCTCGGCTACATCCCGCATGCGCCGGCGCGGATCCTGTCGTCGCGGCGTTCGCGCACACTCGGCGCGATCGTGCCGACGATCGACAACACGATGTTCGCGCGCGGCATCGCCTCGCTGCAGCAATATCTCTCCTCGGTCGGATACATGCTGTTTCTCACCACGAGCGGCTACGACCTCGACGTCGAATTGCAGCAGGCGCGCAATCTGATCAGCCGCGGCGTCGACGGCCTGGTGCTGCGGGGCGATTGTCATCACGACGGACTGCGCAAGCTGCTCGCGGACAATGCAGTCCCCTTTATCAACGTCGGCATCTATCAACCGGACCGGCCCTACCCCTGCGTCGGCACCGACAACGAAGCCGCCGCCCATCGCGCCGCCGCGCATGTGATCGAGCTCGGCCATCGCCGCATCGGGATCGTCTCGGCGCTCCAGCGCAACAACGACCGCGCCAGCGCCCGCGTCGCCGGCTTTCGCCGGGCGCTCGCCGAGAACGGCATCGAGCTTCCCTCGCAATGGCATGTCGAGGTGCCCTATACGCTGGACGACGCGCGCGAGGCGGCGCGCTATCTCCTCAATCTCAAGGACCGTCCGACGGCGGTGGTGTGCGGCAACGACGTCATCGCCTACGGCGTCCTGCTCGAGGCGGAGCGCGACGGCTTCTCCGTGCCGCGCGACTTGTCCGTGATCGGCTTCGACGACCTCGACTGGAGCCGCCATTTGCGGCCGAGCCTGACCACGATCCACGTTCCGACCGGAGAAACCTGGCAGCGCGCCGGCGAATATCTGGTGCGGAGCCTTGCCGGCGAGCAGACCATCATGCATCGCGAGATCGATTTCTCGCTGGTGGTGCGTGAATCGACGGCTCCCCCACTCAAATCCTGAAGCGAGACCCTCCAATGCGCTCAAACTTTTCTCTTGCGCCCGACTTCCATGCCGTGGTGATCGGCGGCGCCGGCGACATTGGCGCCGCAATCAGCAATCAGTTTTGCGACCTCGGCGCGACGGTGACCGCAACGGCGGCCAACGAGACCGATCTGGCGCGCACTTTGCTGAAATCGCGCGCCGGACTTACACTGGCGACGCTCGACGTCACGAACGACGACGCTGTCGCTTCCCTTGCCCGACAACAAAAGCGCGTCGACGCGCTGGTCAACTGCGCGGGAATCCTCGCTCGCGACAAGGAATACGAGATCGAGACCTTCATGAAAGTGCTCGACGTCAATCTCACGGGCACTTTTCGAACCTGCATGGCGTTCCGCCCGCTTCTCGCCGAGAGCAAAGGCTCGATCGTCAACATCGCCTCGATGAATGCGACGCTGGCGCTGCCGCGCATTCCCGCCTATTGCGCCAGCAAAGGCGGCGTCGTGATGCTGACCAAGGCGCTGGCCTTGAAGTGGGCCGAAGACGGCATCCGCGTCAATGCGGTGGCGCCCGGATATATCGAAACGGCGATCAACGCCGCCGGCCGTACTGATCTCGCGCATTATCAGCGCATCGCCGATCGCACCGCGTTCAAGCGCTGGGGACAGCCGGAGGAGATCGCCGGCGCAGTGGCCTTCCTCTGCATGCCAGCGTCGCGATATGCGACCGGAACCGTCGTTGCCGTGGATGGCGGGTTCCTCGCCGGATGAGCCAGGAAACCAACGGATACGGCCTGCATAATGTCGCCGGAAATGTTTGGGAATGGTACGAGGACCGCCTCGCACCGTCGGGAGTCCCCTTGAATCGCGAGCCTGCACCGAACCGCTCGACGCGCGGTGAATCCTGCCTCGAGTCCCGCGGCAGCCGCCACCGCTTCGCAGCGCGAAACCCGAACGCATCGGTCGGCTCGTCGGGCAAGACCGGCTTCCCCGTCGTGCGCACCGAGCAGCTGCGGGATCCGGCATAGGATGACGCTGGCGACAAATGCCGCGAAGCCGGCACCTGCTCCCGGCACCCGTCTGTTGCCGCAGTTCTTGCGCAATTTCGTGCGCAATCGCGAGACCGGCCTCGTGCTGGTCGGCATTGTCGTCGGGTTGCTGAGCGGCGTCCTCGTTGCCGCGATCTCGGGCCTCAGCCAGGCTTCGCACGCGCTGCTGTTCGACATTCCCCTCGACGCACATCTGAGCGCCACCGGCGTAATTTCCTGGCAGCGCACGCTGCTGATCCCGGCAGTTGGCGGCCTGGTCCTGGCGCTGATCGGGCTGTACTTCGCGCGGCGCGTGAAGGGACAGCAGCTCGCTGACGCGATCGAAGCCAACGCGCTCTATGGTGGCCGGGTGTCCTTCCGCGGCAGCCTGCTGATCTCGATCCAGACGCTGCTGTCCAACGGGTTCGGTGGATCGGTCGGACTGGAAGCGGGATACACGCAGATCTGTTCGATGTTTGGCTCCCATGTCGGCCAGCGCCTCGCCGCCCGCCGTAACGACATGCGGCTGTTGGTGGCCTGCGGCGCGGCGGGGGCGATCAGCGCGGCGTTTTCGGCTCCGCTGGCCGGCGCCTTCTATGCCTTCGAGGTCGTGCTGGGAGCCTACACCTCAGCCGCTCTCGTGCCCGTCATCGCCAGCGCCGTCACGGCCTGGCTGGTGGCGCGGGAGTTGACGCATCAGTCCTTTCTGATGGTGCCGGGCTTCCCATCGCCCGTGTCCGTCGAGATGATCGGACAGACCGTGCTGATCGGCATCATTTGCGCATTCATCAGCATCCTCGTCATGCTCGCGGTCGCATTTTCCGAACGCTGCTTTCAGCGCGTCACGCTTTTCAGCGGCTTCGTGCGTCCGATCATCGGCGGCCTGCTGCTCGGCGGCCTCGCTTTGCTGACGCCGACCGTGCTCGGCGCCGGCCACGGCGCAATGCAGATCCTGCTGGTCAGCAACCCGACCTGGCTCCTGCTCACGACGACCATCGTGCTCAAGATCCTGGCATCGGCCATCTCGCTCGCCTCGGGTTTCCGCGGCGGCCTGTTCTTCGCCTCGCTGCTGCTCGGCGCGCTGATCGGGCAGCTCTACAGCGTCGTGCTGACCGGCCCCTTCCCCACGCTCGCGCTTCAGCCCGGCACCGCCGCCATCGCGGCTCTCGCCGCGCTTGGGACCGGCGTGCTGGGTGCACCGTTCAGCATGGTTTGTCTCGCACTCGAGATCACCGGCGATTTCTCCGTGACCGTCGGGGCGGTGGTCGCATCATCGGTCTGCGCGCTCATCGTCCGCGAGTTGTTCGGCTACAGCTTTGCGACATGGCGCTTCCACCTGCGCGGCGAGGTGATCCGCGGTCCGCAGGACATCGGCTGGGTCCGTCAGATGAGCGCGGCTTCCCTGATGCGCGCCGACTTCGAGAATGCACTGACGACCATGCCGATCGGCGAGGCGCAGAAGCTGTTCTCGCCGGCCCAGGTCCGGCAGGTCGTGCTGCGCGATCCGAACGGCAGCTATGCCGGCATCGTTGCGGCGGCGACGCTGCATTCCGTTACCAATCGGGACGACGATGCGCTCGGATCGCTGGCGCAGCAGCAGGATGAGTACCTGCTTCCGACCACGTCGGTTCGCGAGATCCTGAAAGCCTTTGAACGGAGCGAAGCCGACGTCCTCGCGGTCATTGACCGTGCCGACCATCGCGTCACGATTGGCACCTTAAGCAAATCCCATGTGCTGCGCACCTATGGGGAAGAGCTCGAACGCCGGAACCAGGAGCTGTTTTCGCGGTGAACCTTGCGCGCTATGGCCTTAGATCCATATCGATCCGCACAAAATCGCCGCGATAGGTGACTTCACCGAGATAGATCACGGTGCGATCGCTCGCCGTGAAGACACGGCGGACTTCGGCAACCGGCGAGTTCAGAGGTACGCGCAGCAGCCGCGCCGCCTCGATATCCGCGGTTCCGATGGTCAATGTCTGTCGGGCGCTGGCAATCGCCGGATCCCTGAGATCGTTGAGGATCGGGATCACCGTCTCGTTGCGAAAGCGCTTGGGAGACCTGCGAAAGATCTTCTCATCGAGATAGATGGAAATGACGCAGTAAGGCTGCTTCTGGCGCGAGTGCAGACGGCGCATGAAGACATATTTCTCGGCCGGCTTGCCGTCTTCGGGAAGCAACGGCGCATCGCTCCGGCTTTCCGAGATGTTGATGATTTCCGGCGAGGTGTCGCGGTACATGTCCGCGAGGTCGGACAGGGTGGTCTCGACCTTGAGCCAGCGGTCCTGTCGTACAGTCCCGGTGACGAAGGTGCCGCGGCCCTGCTGCGCCTCGATGACACCGTCGCGGGCGAGCAGTTCGACG
This sequence comes from Bradyrhizobium sp. BEA-2-5, assembly GCF_032918025.1. Taxonomy (NCBI): domain Bacteria; kingdom Pseudomonadati; phylum Pseudomonadota; class Alphaproteobacteria; order Hyphomicrobiales; family Nitrobacteraceae; genus Bradyrhizobium; species Bradyrhizobium sp. BEA-2-5. Next base: position 6,322,580 of record NZ_CP136629.1, read on the forward strand.
GCCTGCCTGATGGTGACGCGCGAGACGCCGAACTCGGCCGCCAGATCCTCGTTGGCCGGCAGGCGAAAACCTTGACTCCAGACACCGCGCGCAATCCGCTGGCGAAAGATATCGGCAATCTGCGCGTATTTGGGGACGTGACTGTCGGAACTCAATTCCATCTCGCCCTCCGGAAATCAAGCGACCCAATCACGGCATGACAAGGGCTGCACCGCGTTCCCCGATCATCAGGCTGGTCGCGTTGGTGTTGGCCGAGGTGATCTGCGGCATCACCGAGGCGTCGATCACGCGCAGCCGCTCAACGCCGCGCACCCGCAGCTGCGGATCGAGCACTGCCCGCTCGTCGCTGCCCATGCGGCAGGTGCCGACGCAGTGAAACACCGTGCCGCCGGTGTTGCGCGCGAAATCCCATAGCCCGGCATCGTTGCGTGCGGCCTCGCCCGGCACCATTTCGACGTCCCAGAGCGGGCGGAACGCCTCTTGCCGATAGATCTCGCGCAAGATCTTCAGGCCGGCAACAATGGTCTTGCGGTCGATCTCCTCGGCGAAATAATTGGGCGCGATCAGCGGCTGCTCGAACGGATCGGCCGAACGGATCGCAAGCTGTCCGCGCGACCGGCCGTGGCATTGCCAGACCGAGGCCGTGAAGCCGGAATAGCTGTGGAGGGGTTCGCCGGGCTTGTCGACAGAGAGCGGCATCACGTTGAACTGCACGTCCGGACGGCCACCGACCGCATATTCGGTACAGGCCGCTCCGCCCACCTGTCCCGCCCCCACCGTCAACGGCCCCCGCCCGGCCAGCATCCACTGCAACCCCATCTTCGCGAGCGCGACGGGATGACGGACCTGGTCATTGAGCGAGATCCGCTCCTTCAGGCGCACGATCAGCCGTGCCTGGTAATGGTCCTGCAGATTGGAGCCGACTTCGGGCGAGTCGGTGACGACGGCAATACCGTGCTTGCGAAGCAGGTCGGCCGGACCGATCCCGGAAAGCTGGAGGATTTGCGGCGATTGCAGCGCGCCGCCGGACAGGATGACCTCGCGATCGGCTGTCGCGCGATGAACCTGCCCCTTGCTGATCCACTCGACGCCAGTCGCGACGCGGCCGTTGAAAGTGACTTTGCTCACCTGCGCGTGCGTGATGATGGTGAGGTTGCGCCGGTCGGCAATCGGTCGAAGAAAGGCGGATGCCGAGCTGGTCCGCCAATGCCGTCCGATGCCAAGCTGATAGGAACCGACGCCAAGCGTCGTCGCGCCGTTGAAGTCGGGATTGCGCGGCAGGCCGAACTGTACGCCCGCCTCCACCCAGGCACTCGACGCCGGATTGTCGTTCCGGAGGTCGGAGACCTCGAACTCACCGAGGCCGCCGTGATACTGGCTCTCGCCGCCGCGATAGCGCTCGTAGCGCCGGAAATAGGGCAGGACGTCGCGATAGCTCCAGCCGTCGGCGCCGAGACGTTCCCAGTCGTCAAAATCCTCGTGCTGGCCGCGGATGAAGATCAGGCCATTGATCGACGACGATCCGCCGAGCACGCGGCCGCGCGGCCAGACAATGGCGCGGCCGCCGCTTCCTTCCGACGGCTCGGTGTTGAACAGGCGCGAGAAGCGCTCGTTGTAGATGGTCCGGTAATACCCGACCGGCAGCTTGAGCCAGAAATTCCGGTCCGATCCGCCGGCTTCGAGCAGCAGCACGCGGCAGGCAGGATCGGCTGACAGTCTGTTTGCGACCAAACAGCCCGCCGACCCCGCACCGACGATGATGTAATCGTAGCCAAGCCCCGACATCACGCGGTCCGGTATTGTTCGATCGAGGCAAGATCGGGCGCGATGCCGAGACCTGCCTCGTCGCCGAGCTCGATCATTCCATCGCTGACGTGAAGCACGGGGCCGCAGAATTGATCCCGCAGCGGGTTCTCATTGCTGTCGACCTCCAGCAGTCCCTCGCCGCCGACGCCCGCCAGAAGATGCGCCGACGTCAACAGGCCGATGCCGGCGCCGAGATAGTGCGGGCAGAACATCTTGCCTGACGTCAGGATGTCGCGGGCGATGCCGGCGCAAGCCGAAAGCCCGCCCCACTTGGCGATGTCAGGCTGGACGACACCGAGAACCGGCTCGCTAAGCATCTCGGCAAAGCCAGCGTGGCTCGCGATGTTCTCACCGGCCGCGAGCGGAAAACGGATCGTCTCGTGCAGCTGCTTCCATTCCTGCCGCGGACGGTCCGCGCGGATGGGCTCCTCGAGCCAGGCAAGGCCGAACGGCTCGAGCTGCGGCGCACGCTCGAGCGCCTGCGCAATGGTCCAACCCTGGTTGACATCGGCCGCAAGCATGCCATCGCCGACGAGGCGGCGCAGCGCGGCGAGATTGGCCCGGTCGCCTGCCGGATCGAAGCCGATCTTCAGCTTCAAGGCGCGGTAGCCGCGGCCGAGCGCTGCTTCCGCCGCTCGCTCCGATCCGACCGGATTGATGCCGCTGGCATAGACCTTGATGCGGCTCCGCGATCCGCCGAGCAGTTTCCACAACGCTACGTTCCGGCGGCGCGCATGGAGATCCCAGACGGCGAGATCGATGCCGGCGATCGATTGCGCGAATGGACCTGCTTCGCCGGATTGCAACGCGAGCACCGACGTCCCCTGCGTCAATCGCTCGAATGCGGCATCAGGTTCGCTTGCCCTGAATCCGACAAGCGCCGGTGCCAAGACCTCGTTGACCAGCCGGACACGATGCTCGGCGCCCGGCGCGGGAAAGTTGCACCAGACCTCGCCCCAGCCCACGTAACCGTCCGTGTCCTCGACCCGAACGAACACGGCAGGCCGGTCCCCCATCCGCCCGAACGAGGTGATGACCGGTATCGTCAGAGGATAGCGAAAGCCAAAGGCCTGGACGCTCCGGATGGTGAAAGGCGGCGATGTCATGCGCGGAAGCCTGCGGCGCCTACGACCAAAGCGGCGCTTGTATGGTCATCCTATTTATAATATGACTTGGGCAAACATCAACTGCAATCTGGGTGGACGCGTCGAATGGACGGAGCTGGCGTGAGACGCTTTGGTCTCGGGTTGATACCGTGGGTCGGTGCGATCCTGCTCTGGTATGCCGTGCGCTGGAGCGGCTTCGTCAACACATCGCTGATCCCCGCCCCGCACCAGGTCGCCGCGAAGTTCGTCGAGCTTCTCACCAAGGAAGGCCTCCTGATCGACATCTTCGCCTCGACCAGGCGCGTCTTCTTCGGCGTCTCGCTTGGAATTCTCGTCGCGGTGCCCGTCGGCTTTCTGCTCGGATGGTATCGCCCGGCCCGCACCTTCGCCGACCCCATGATCAACTTCTTCCGCGCGCTGCCGCCGATCGCGCTGATCCCGCTCGTCATCGTCTATTTCGGCGTGGACGAGCTCGCAAAGCTCGTCATCCTGTTCTACGCCTCGTTCTTCTCCGGCGTGATCGTCATGTATGAGGGGGTCTCTCAGATCACGCCGCTCTATATCCGCGTGGCGCAGACGCTCGGCGCCAATCAAACGGAAATCTTTCGCAAGGTGATCATTCCCCTCACCGTTCCGCACATCCTCACCGCGCTGCGGGTCGCGCTTGGGGTAGCCTGGGCGACGCTGGTGGCATCCGAACTGATCGCCGCCCAGCGTGGGCTTGGCGCCATGATCCAGAATGCATCGACCTATTTCCTGCTCGACGTCATCTATGTCGGCATCATCTGCATCGGCCTGATCGCGCTGATCATGGACATGATCCTGCGCAAGATCACGGCCCGGTTGCTGGTCTGGCAGGATCGGGCCATCGCATGACCACGCGCGCGCAGTTCGACAAGGTTTCGCTTGCCTTCGAGACCCCGAAGGGACGCCTCAACGTCGTCGAGGATGTCAGCTACGATATCAACGATGGCGATTTCATCGCGGTGATCGGCCCGTCAGGCTGCGGCAAGACCACGATGATGAGCATGCTCGCCGGCTTCCAGAAGCCGACGACCGGAAGCGTGTTGTTCGACGGACAGCCCGTCGCTGGTCCCGGTCCCGAGCGCGGCGTCATCTTCCAGGAATATGGCGTCTTCCCGTGGCTGACGGTGAAACAGAACATCGCTTTCGGCCTGACGCTCCGGGCCAATCACGTTGCGGCCGGTGAGCGCGATTTGATCTGCGATCACTATCTCGGCCTAATGGGGCTGTCCGACTTCGCCAACTCCTATCCGAAGCATTTGTCCGGCGGCATGCGTCAGCGGCTCGCGATCGCGCGGGCTTACGCGGTCAAGCCGCAGTTCCTGCTGATGGACGAGCCGTTCGGTGCGCTCGACGCCCAGACCCGTTCCAACATGCAGAACCTGCTGCTCAAGGTGCTCCAGACCGAAGGCAAGACGGTCATGCTGATCACCCACTCCGTGGAGGAGGCGATCTATCTCGCGTCCCGTATCGTGGTGGTAACCGCGCGGCCGGCGCGGATCAGGCAGATCATCGACGTGCCGTTCGCCTATCCGCGCGATGAATCGATCCAGGAACGGCCCGAATTCGGCGAGCTGCGAAGCTATATCAAGCATCTGGTGATGGACGAGTATCGCGCCCAGCAGGCGCAGATGCGTCCGGTCTCATTCTCGGAATAACAACACAGCGGAGGACGACCTATGGATCGGCGACAATTTCTGACCACGACGGCCGGGCTTGCCCTGGGGTCCTTCACCGCCGCAGCCCCTGCGATTGCGCAGGCAAAAACAAAAGTTCGGGTCGGCTATCTGCACACCGTTGCCGTCGACGGCCAGATCTGGACCGGCATGGACCGCGGCTCCTTCGAAAAGCAGGGACTGGATCTCGAGCTGCGGCAGTTCAATACCGGCCTCGAAATCTTCCAGGCGCTGATCGGCGGCAGCCTCGACGTGCTGGCGACGGGCGCCGTGCTCTCGAACTTCCCCGCCCGCGGCCAGGGCAAAGTCTTCCTCATTAACGACATCGAGGTCGCGACCGCACAGCTCTGGGTGCGCGGCGATCAAGGCATCAAGTCATTCGAGGATCTGAAGGGCAAGCGAATCGCAACCGCGACCGGCACTACCGCGCATGTGTTCCTGGACACCGCGTTGCGCGCGAACAAGGTCGATCCCAAACAGGTCGAACTCGTCAACCAGACCATGCCGGCCGCCGTAACCGCGTTCATTTCAGGCGCGGTACCTGCCGTCGCGCTCTGGGTGCCTTTCAACGTGACGGTTCGCGACAAGGTGCCGGGCGCGGTCAAGCTCGCCGACGCCTCAGCCTATTATCCGAAGGCCGCGATCATCGGCGGCTGGGCGGCGGCCAACGATTATTACGAGCCCAACAAGGAAACGCTGGCGAAGCTGATCCGTGGCTGGGCCGATGCCAATGACTACATCATCGCGAACAGCACCGAAGCGATGGAAAAGCTGCAGAAGGGCCATTACAGCCAGACGCCGATGGCCGACATCGACGAATCGTTCAAGGCGCAGAAGATGTTCTCGTCTCGGGACTGGAAGCGGATGTATTCCGACGGCACGGTCACCAACTGGCTGCAGCAATCGACCGACTTCTTCATGGCCAATGCCGGCATCAAGAACTTTACGCCGGCAAGCAAATATTTCGATCCGAGCCTGTATCTGAAAACGATTGCGTGACGCACCTGGACGCGAATCGCGTCCTAAAGCGCGATACGATTAGGATGAATCGTCATCGCGCCTTAGGTTGTTGTTTAAGCATGATCTTTTCGGAAAACCGCTGCACACTTTTCCGGATCATGCTTTAGAGGTAGTTTTCGAACGCAACTCGCTGCGCGGGCGTCAAGTGCAAGCCGTGCTTGGTGCGCCGGTCCAGGAAGTCGGCGGGCTGCCTCGCCCACTCATTCTCGCGGAGATACACCGCTTCGCATTCATAGAACTCGCCGCCGAAATGACGACCCAGGTCGACGGTGCTGCGGACCCGACCCAGCAGTTGGCGCGCGCGCGTCCCATAGAGACGGGCATAGTGATCGACGAGGGTTCGCGGCAGGTCGGGATAGTCGCGTGCCAGCCGATTTGCGAATTCATCGAAGCTGCCGCCGATGTCGCCGCCCGGTAACGGCCGGTGCGCGGTCCAGGCCGACGACAACTTCGGAAACCACGGCGCGAAGCGCTGCAGCGCCTGCTCCGCCAGCCGGCGGTAGGTCGTGATCTTGCCGCCGAAGATCGACAGCAGCGGCGGTGCATTCTGCGCGCCGTGAACCTCGAACACATAGTCGCGCGTCACGGCCGACGGATTGTCGGCGTTGTCGTCGTAGAGCGGCCGGACCCCGGAGAACGCGTGCACGATCTCGCTCGCCTGCGGCGGCGTCTGGAAATAGCGGCGCAAGACCTGCAACAGGTAATCGATCTCGTCCTCGCCGATCGCGACGTCCTCGGCGCGGCCGTGATAGGGAATGTCCGTTGTGCCGATCAAGGCGAGATCATCCTCGTAGGGGTTGACGAAGATCACCCGGCGATCGCTGTTCTGCAGCAGATAGGCCTGCGGCCCGTTCCAGAATTTTGGCACCACGATATGGCTGCCCTTCACCAGCCGCAAGCTCTGGGCCGAATTCAGTCCGGCCACGCCCTGGATGACATCCTGAACCCACGGCCCGGCGGCGTTGACCAGCGCGCGCGCCCGCACCACCTGCGCCGCGCCGTCGTCGCCGTGCATTTCGAGCAGCCAGGTCTCGCCGTCGCGGCGCGCGCGCACCGCCCGCGTGCGCGGCAGGATGCTGGCGCCGTTCTGCGCGGCATCGATCAAATTGAGGATCACCAGCCTGCTGTCATCGACCCAGCAGTCCGAATATTCGAAGCCTCGCCGGAACTCCTGACGCAGCGGCGCGCCCTCCGGAGCGCGCGACAGATCCAGGCTGCGGCTCGCCGGCAGCTGCTTGCGGCCACCGAGATGGTCGTAGAGCAACAGCCCGGTGCGGACCAGCCACGCCGGCCGCTGCTCCGGCGAATGCGGCAGCACGAAGCGCATCGGCCAGATGATGTGCGGCGCCGACGCGAGCAGCACCTCGCGCTCGATCAGCGCCTCGCGCACCAGTCGGAACTCGTAATATTCGAGATAGCGCAGCCCGCCATGGATCAGCTTGCCCGAGCGCGACGAGGTGCCCTCGGCGAAATCATCCTTCTCGCAGAGCAGCACTTTCAGTCCGCGGCCGGCGGCGTCGCGGGCGATGCCGGCACCGTTGATGCCGCCACCGATGACCGCGATATCGACCAGCCCGTGATCTGTACCTGCGACCGGCGCAGTGCCCGTCATCGCTTGCTGCTGCGCCGTTTCTCGGCGCGGCGCGGCGCCGCCTTTGCCGTCGCGCGGGTCTTGTTCGGCTTCGGCGCCTGCAAACCGTAGGTGGAGAACCCCTTCGCAGTGTCGGCAATCTCCTCGTCGGTCAGGATGACGCGCGAATCGAGCGCGAGCGAGAGGTAGTACTGCCGCGCGATGGTCTCGAGCTCGACCGCGAGCCACATTGCCTTGTCGAGATTGGCGCCGAGCGCGATCATGCCGTGATTGGCGAGCAGGCAGCCATTGCGTCCTTCGAGCGCCGCGATCGCATGATCGGACAATTCCTTGGTGCCGTAGCGCGCATAGCCGGCGCAGCGGACCTCGGTGCCGCCGAACGCCGCCATCATGTAATGGCAGGCCGGGATCGGCTTGCGCGCGATCGCGAGCACGGTCGCGTAGGTCGAATGGGTATGGACGATGGCGCCGACGTCGGGCCGGGCGCGCGTGATGTCGAGATGGAAGCGCCATTCGGTGGACGGCTGCAGCGGCCCCTCCCACGCGCCGTAGTCGCCCTCCAGCGGCATCGAGGCGATCATCTCCGGCTTCATCGAATCGTAGGGGGTCGCCGACGGCGTGATCAGCATCCGGTCCTTGTAGCGGGCGGAGATGTTGCCCGATGTCCCCTGGTTGAGACCCGACGCATTCATCCACCGGCACTTGGCGATGATCGCCTCGCGCAATTGTCGTTCCTCACGGGTCATACGAACTGCCTTTCTCTTCAGCACGGATTGCGTGGCGGCTCGCCGGCCAGGAAGCGGCGAACCTCTTCGGCCGCCTGCACGGCGGCCACGGTGACGGTACGCACGGAGGCGCCGGCGATGTGCGGCGTCAGCGTGACGTTGGGGAGTTGCAAGAGCGGCCAGTCCGCCGGAACCGGCTCGACCGCGAAGGTGTCGAGCATAGCGCCGCCGAGATGCCCCGACGCCAGCGCATCATGCAGCGCTTCGTAGTCGACCAGCGGACCGCGCGCGGTGTTGATCAGGAACGCGCCCGGCTTGATCCGCGCCAGCGCCTCGCGCCCGATGAAACGGGTGGTCTCCGGCGTCACCCGGGCGTGCAGCGTGACGACGTCGGCGCGGCCGAGCAATTCGCCGAGCGCGACATGCTCGACGCCGTCATTGCGGTCCTGGGCGCTGAGCTGGACATAGGGGTCGGCGACCAGGATCTTGCAGCCGAAGGCCTTCAGCAGCTTGACCACGCGGCTGCCGATCGCGCCGTAGCCGACAATGCCGACCGTCATCTCGCCGAGCTCGCGCCCGGTACGGTCGGCGCGATAGAGATCGCCGCGCCATTCCCCGCCTCGCAGCGCCTCGTGACCGCTGCGGATCAGGCGTGTCTCGGCCAGAATGGCGCCGATCGTGAACTCCGCGACCGCACCTGCATTGCGGCCGGGCGTATTGACCACCAGCACGTTGTGGTCGCGCGCCGCCTGCATGTCGATGTTGACCGGGCCGCCGCGCGACACCGCGATGAACTTCAGCTTCGGCAGCCGTTCCAGCATCGACCGCGAGATCGGCGCCAGATGGGTGACGAGCAGTTCGGCATCGCCGATGAAACCGATGATCTCGTCGGGCTGCCCCATGAATTCCTTCAGGCCGTCGAGCTTCGAGCCGGCGTAACCGTGCTCCATCGGCTCGTCCGGCCAGGGCTGCTCCAGGGTGCGAATGTCGACGCCATCGCCGCAGGCCGATCGGATGTGCTCGGCGAACACCGAGGGCAGCATGAAGCGGTCGCCGACGATGGCGATGGACTTAGACATGATCGCCTCCGGCGCGCAGCGCGGCGAGTTGCTTCCAGACCGGCCGCGACGCCAGCCTTGCCTCGAGATAGGTCGGGAAGATGCTGGCATAGCGCTTCGCCAGCGCAGCGTCCGGCGATTGCGGGCTACTGAGATGCGGCGCGACCCACTGCCCGGCACAGGCGCGCATGTCGGGATAGGCATCGATCGCGACCGCCGCGATCATCGCAGCGCCCGCGGCGCCGGCCTCGGCGCGGCTGCAGATGCGGACGTCGCAATCCAGTGCGGCCCCGAGGATGGCACCAAGCGCACGGCTCTTCGCCGCGCCGCCCGTGATCCTGACGTCGCGCGGCAGCGAGCCCATCGCCGCATAGCAATCCCGCGCGGCGAAGGCCAAGCCCTCCATCACGCCGCGCATCAAGTCGCCATAGCGGTGACGCGAGCGCAGGCCGAAGAATTGCGCGCTGGCCTCATGCGCCACGAACGGACCGCGCTCACCGGCATCGGAAATGAACGGATGGAACAGCACCTCGCCGGGCCTGGCCCGCAGCACCTGATCGTCGAGCCGGCGGATCAGCTCGGCGCGCGTGCGCGTCACGCCTTCCGCCGCCAGCATGTCGCAGGCGAGATCGAGCATCCAGTCGATATTCAGCGTCGCCGCCATGTTGGACTGCATCTGAGCATAATGACCCGGCACCGGGAACGGCATGGTGTAGCCGGTGGCCTCCCGGTTCAGCGTCACCGCGTCGGCGCTCGGCACCAGCCGCATATGCATGCCGGTCGAGCCTATGATGGTGCAGCCGACATCGGGTGACGGATCGTAGAGCCCGGCCCCGAGCGCATTGCAGATCACGTCCACATAGCCGAGGCACACCGGAACTCCTTCCGGCAGGCCGATCTCGATGGCGGCGGCCGCTGTCAGCGGATGCGTCATGACCGCGCCGTCAACGACCGGCGGGAACAGGCGCGTCAGGTCGGCGATACCGATCAACCGCGCGGTCTCCGCATCGAAGGCACGCTTGCGGAAATCACCGCAGGAGAACGTGGCTTCCGACGGATCGGTTGCGCGTTCACCGGTAAGCAGGAAATAGAGCCAGTCCTTGCAGTGGAAGGCCGTTGTCGCGCGAGCGATCGTGTCAGGCATATGGGCCTGCAGCCACGCCAGTTGCGGCCCCTGCTGGCAGGCATTGAGCCCGGAGCCGGTGCGGCGGTAGAGGGCCGCGTTGCGCTCGCCGGCGCGAATCTCCTCGACCAGCCGGCCGGCGCGCGAATCCAGCCACAGCAGCGCCGGCGCAACCGGCCGGCCGTCGTCGTCGATCAGCCAGGTGCCGTCGCCCTGCCCGGTGACCGCGACGGCCGCGATCCGCGCCGACAGGTCAGGCACTGACTTCGCCAGCGCACGAATCACCGCGACCGTATCGCTCCAGGTTTGCGCCATGTCCTGCTCGACGTGGCCGCTGGCCGGGCTAACGTACGCGTTCGGCCGCGAGACATCGGCAAGCTGCTCGCCGGTCAGCGTGAACGCCACGGCCTTGATCAGGGAGGTGCCGGCGTCAATGCCGATGATGACGTCGCGGCTGGCCGAAGCGGTCATCGTCACGCTCCCTCCGCATGGCGAATGCAGGTCCCGTCGCCGCCGAAGATGTGCAGGTGACGCGGCTCCAGCGCGAACGAGACGATCTCTCCCGGCCGCGCGGCGACGCGGCCCGGCGTGACCGCGATCAGCATGCGGCCGCCGCAATCGCCGGCGACATGCGATTGATCGCCGAGCCACTGGTTGGAGACGACCTTGACCCTGACGTCACCGGTCCCGACCACGATCTTCTGCGGACGAATGCCGATCCGCACCTGCGGCGTGGCCGCGAGCGTCTTCGCCGCCTCAACGTCGAGTCCGGCGCCGGCGATATCGAAACGCATGTCGGTTCCGACCGACAGGCGGAAGCCGCTATCCGACCGCATCACCTCCGCGTCGAGCAGGTTCATCGGCGGCTCGCCAATGAAGCTTGCGACGAACAGATTGGCGGGCCGGCCCTTCAGCTCCTTCTCGCTGGCGAATTGCTGCAGCACGCCGCCTTCCATGACGGCGATGCGGTCGGCCAGCGCACTCGCTTCGGTCTGGTCGTGGGTGACGAAGATCGCGGTCATGCCGCGCTCGGCAAGCAGGCTCTTGATCCGGCCACGCAGCACCGCGCGCAGCTGCGGTTCGAGCTGCCCCATCGGCTCATCGAGCAGATAAAGATCGGCGTCGCGCACCAGCGCCCGCGCCAGCGACACGCGCTGCTGCTGGCCGCCGGAGATCGCGCGCGGATAGCTGTCAAGGATGTCCTCGATCTCGACCAGGCGGGCGATCTCGTCGACGCGGCGCGTTACCTCCGCGCGCGGCAGCTGGGCGGATTTCAGCGCGAACGCAATGTTCTCGCGGACCGTGAGCGGCGGATAGAGCGAGTAGCCCTCGAACGCCATCGCGACCTTGCGCCGCGCCGGCGGCAGCTCGTGGATCCGCCGCCCGCCGAGCGCGATCGATCCGGCGGAGACGTCCTCGAAGCCTGCGATCATGCGCAACGTCGATGTCTTGCCGCAGCCCGATGATCCCAACAGTGCGACGATCTCTCCCTTCTCGACCGCCATGTCGAGTGCGCGCACCGCATGCACCGGCTCTTTTCCGCGGCTGCGGTAGACCTTGTCGATGCCTCGAAGCTCGAGCATGTCCATGACCATCCGCTCCTATGCCGCCTTGAGCCGGTGCGACGCCCCGATCCGCAGCCCCGTCGCGCGATCGAACAGCATCGCGGCGTCGGGCGCGAAGCGAACGAAAACGGCATCGTCAGCCGCGCCTTGCGGTGCATCCGGCGGCAGCGCCGCCAGCCATTCCGTTCCGTCGGCAAGACGGAGCAGCAGCACCGCCTTCTCGTGCATCGGCGTGATCGCGAGAATGCGCGCCGGGATGGCGTCGTCGGTGGACGCGGACGAAACCGCGAGATCCTCCGGCCGGACGCCCAGCCAACATGCACCGGCCGGCGCTGCGCCATCGGCCGCCCCGAGCCGCATCCTGGCGCCGGCGACCGTGGCCAACAACATGCCGTGTTCCGCCACCGGCGATACCTCGGCGAGGTTGATGGTCGGATCGCCGAACAGGCGCGCGATCGCTACCGACGCGGGTTGGGCATAGATATCGGCAGGCGTCGCGACCTGCGCGAGCCGGCCGTCGATCAAGACTGCGATGCGGTCGGCGATCGCCATCGCCTCACGATAGTCCTGGGTCACGTAAAGCACGGCGGCAGTGCCGCGCCGCAGCAGATTCGGCAGCTCGAGCCGCATCTCGTAGCGCAGCTTGGCGTCGACATTGCGCAAGGGATCATCCAGCAGCAGGACATCCGGATTGCCGATCAGCGCCCGCGCCAGCGCCGTGCGCTGCTTCTGTCCGTTCGACAATTCGCGCGGCGCGTGACCGAGCACGTGCTCGATCTTGAGCAGCCTGCTGATCGCGGCAACGCGGCCGGCGACATCGCCGCCGCCGGCCCTGGCGCGCAGGCCGCTTGCGATATTGTCGCGGGCGGTCATGTGCGGGAACAAGGCAAAGTTCTGGAATGCCATGCCGATCCCGCGCCGCTCCGGCGGAGCACCGACCACCGAGCGGCCGCCGACGAGGATATCGCCGTCGTCGGGCTCGAACATGCCCGCGATCATGCGCAGCAGCACCGTCTTGCCGCTGCCGGACGGTCCGAACACCGCCACGATCTCGCCGGGTTCGACGGCCAGCGACAATCCGTCGGCGGGCCGTGCCGCACCGAATGCCTTGCTCACCGAGTTGATCTCGAGACGCGCCATCGGATCAGCCTTTCACCGCGCCGAGCGAGAGACCCTCGACCAGATAGCGCTGCGCATAGAGCGCGAGCAACAGGGTCGGCGTCACCGACAGCACGATCGCCGCCGCGATCTGGCCGTACTGGATTCCCGATGCGGTGACGAAGGCGAGCGCGCCGACCGTCACCGGCTGCTTGTCGGCGGAGGCCAGGATCAGAGCGAAGACGAAATTGTTCCAGCAGAAGATGAACGACAGCAGCCCCGCCGCGGCGATCCCCGGCCCAGCCAGCGGCACCGCGATTCTCGTGAAGGCCTCGCGCCAGGAATGCCCGGCCAGTCGGTAGGCATGCTCGATATCGGGGCTGATATCCTCGAAATAGCCGCGCACGATCCACAGGATCAACGGCAGCGCGATCAACTGATAGACCCAGACGATCCCGAAGTAGGTGTCGTTCAACCCGAGCTCCTGGTAGTACAGCGACAGCGGCAGGAGCACGAGCAGCGGCGGCGCAAAGCGGAACGACAGCAGCGTGAACGCAATGCTCTCGCCGAGGCGGAATTTGAAGCGCGCAAAGGCGTAGGCGGCCGGCACGCCGAGCAGCAGCGCCAGCAGCACCGCCGCGCTCGACAACACGACGCTGTTAAACAAATTGCGCATGAAGGAGATCTGCAGATTGCCGGCCGCGGTGCGCAGCTGGCCGGAGATCAGCGCCTCGTAATTGGCAAGCGTCGGCTCGAACAGGATCCGCGGCGGGATCCGCAGGATCTGCTCGTTGGTCTGGAACGACATCAGGAAGATCCAGACGATCGGAAACATGAAGAAGATCAGGATCAGCGTGAGCGCCACGCCGCGGAAGATGCGACCGGCAAGGCTGGAATGTTCCATCGCTCCTCTCCCCGTCACGTGTGGCCGTGCGCACGCGCGCGCAGCCGCAGCCAGTTCTTGATGAAGATGTTCGACAGGATGTTGGTGATCAGCCATAGGATCATCAACAGCGCCGCCGATCTGCCGACATTGGTGTACTGGAAGAACTCCAGATAGGCCTGCACCTGGAACACCATCAGCCGGTCACCCGGCCCGCCCTGCGTCATCGCATAGATGATGTCGAACTGCTGGATCGAATCGAGCAGCCGGAACAGCGACGCCGTGATGATGTAGGGCGCCAGCATCGGCAGGGTGATGCGGAAGAACACAAAGCTCGCCGGCACGCCGTCGAGTGCTGCGGCCTCGAACGGCTGCCGCGGCAGCGAGCGCAGCCCCGCCAGCAGCAGGATCATGATGAAGGGCGTGTAGACCCAGACATCGACCAGCACGACCGTGAACAGCGCACTCGATGGATCGGAGGCCCATTTGAAATCGGTGACGCCGAACAGGCCGACCAGATAGGACAGGATGCCGAAGCTCGGATTGGTCATCAGCTTCCACATCAGCGCGGCGATCGCCGGCGCCGTCATCAGCGGCAGCAGCAGCATGATCGACACCGCATTGTGGAAGCGGGTCGGCCGGCGCAGCAGCAGCGCGATGCCAAGACCGAGCAGCAGCTCGAGCACGACCGTGACCACGGTATAGGTGATCGAGACGCGGAACGTATTCCAGAACGCCGGGTCGGACAGGAAGTCGATGTAGTTTCCGGCGCCGATAAAGCCGCGCAGATGAGGCAGGTTCAGCCGGTAGCGCTGCAGCGAGTAGACCGCCGCGGTCACGAACGGAACCAGGATCGCCACGCAGACGAGCAGCGCCGGCAGGCTGAGCAGATAAGGCAAGAGGCGCACGCGCGGCCTTGGTTTGGCCGGCGTTGCCTGCGCGTTCGTCTGGAGAAGTTGGACCATGCTCATGATGATAAGAGATCGCGTTCGGCTGGCAAACGCCGCCGGCTCGGATGGGACAAGGGTCCGAGCCGGCGGATGGGTGCGGTGCGGGGGATCAGGCACCGCACAGTTGATCCGTCAGCCGAGACCGGCCTGCTTGAGCTGGCGGTTGATGCTGTCGGCGAGCTTGTCGAGCCCCTCGTCGACGCTGACCTCCTTGGCCACCATCTTCTGCAGCGAGGCGGCCCATTCCGTCGTCAGGTCGAAGAACAGCGGCTGCGCCGTGAAGTAGATCTTGGCGCCGGGCGACGACATGTCGTGCTGCTCGAGATAGCCGGGATAGGATTTCGCGATGCGGTCGCGGAATTCGCTGTCCTTCCACACCGATGCGCGAACCGGGTTGACGAAGTCCATCTTGCGCGCGCCGAACAGGTCGTGCTCGACGGATGCCGCCCACTGCATGAACAGCCAGGCCGCCTCCTTCTGCTTGGAGAAGCTCGACATCGCGAGCGACCAGATCCAGACATTCGGGGTCGGCGCCTTGGCGGCCGGATTGGCCGCGAACGGCGCATAGCCGAGATGCCCCTTCTCCTTGTTGTCGCCGCCGTTCATGAAATAGCCGAGAATGTCGGCGTCGAAGATCATGCCCGAGGCGCCGGCGCCGAGATCGGTGCCGACCTGGTACCAGGTGTAAGTCGACCAGTTCTTCGGGCCCGAGGTCTGGATCATCTTGACCCATTTGTCGTGGAAATCCTTCGAGGCCTTGGTGTTCATCGCGGCCTTCAGCTTGCCGCCCTCCATCACGAAATCCTTCTGGCCGAAGTTCGAATAGGCCGACAGGAAGCCGGGATGGATGGTCGCCCAGGAGCGCGAGCCCCGCACGCCGACGCCGTAGGGACCGCCGGCGTCCTTGGTGATCTTGGCCGCGACCTCCAGCATCTCGTCGAGGTTCTTGGGCGGCTTGACGCCCACCTTGTCGAAGACGTTGCGGTTGTAGGTGATGTTGTTGAGCTCATAGCCCCAGGGGATGCACCACTGCTTGGCCTTGCCCGAGCCGAGCTCGGAGCCGGCGACGCCGTCCCACGCGGTCGAGGCGCGCAGGCCCGGCAGCACGTCGTCCCAGGCGAAGGCCGGGTTGGTCTTGGCCGGATCCTTGATGTAGGTGTTGAGGTCTTCGATCCAGCCCGCCGGACCATAGGTCCAGGTCATGTAGGCGCCGGTCATGAAGGCATCGTACTGGTCCGACTTCGACGACAGCGCCGCCGTCACCTTGTCGAAATAGACGTCCTCCGGGAAGATGTCGTAGGTGACGTTCATGCCGGTGAGCGTCTTGAACGCCTCGATGTCGCCGATCATCGCATCGACATAGGGGTGCTTGTTGAGCAGCAGCTTGACGCTCTTGCCGCTCTGGGCCTTCCAGTTGAAGTCGGCGGCCATCGCCTTCGACATCGAGGAGGCGAAAGCGGCGTTGGCGGCGATGCCCGCGATGCCGAGCTTGGCGGCGCCGTCCAGGAGATCGCGGCGGCTGATGCGTTTGGCAGCGTAGGAGTCGAACAGATTCTTCTCGCGATCGAACATGTATTTCCTCTCCTTGTTGACGCTTGTTTTATGTGTCCTTCCGGGTCTTGCTTCTTGTCTTGCCGGATGTGGTCTCCGGCTTGTCGGTGGCGAGCGCCTTTGCGGTCGCTTCGTCGATGATGAGGCCGTGCAGAACGCCGCTGCGCAGCACGCCGCGCAGCGCGGTCACCTTGGCCGGCCCGCCGGCGATGGCGACGATCCGGTGCTTCCTGAGATCGGGCATGCTCATTGAGGTGGCGCGGGCCGACAGGTCGGTGTCCAGCACCGTTCCGTCGGCGCTGAAGAAATGCCCGAGCAGGTCGGCGCAGGCGCCGACGCGCTTCAGCTCGACGACCTCGTCGGGCTTGATCATGCCGCTCGACACCAGGAAGCCGTCGCGGCTGACCTGGCCGATGCCGACGAACAGCAGCGAGGCCTTGCGCGCCAGAGCGAACACGTCGGCGATGCCGAATTGCTGCATCAGAACGGCGCGGTCGGCGACCGAATTGGCGAACACCGGCACCGGCAGCAGATAGGCTTCCGCGCCGGTGCGCTCGGCGAGCTTGTGAATCACGTCGAACGGATTGGCGGCAAATTTCCGCGTCAGTCCGCCGAGCAGCGACACGAACTGCGCGTCGCGCGCAGGCGTCTGCGGCATCTGCTCGACGACGGCTGCAAGCGTGCGGCCATGACCGACGCCGATCACCTTGTCCTGGCCGCGCTCCAGGATCTGGCGCAGGAAGCTCGCGCCTTCCAGCGCCAGCGCCTTCAGCGGCAGATCGCCCTCGCCGAGATCAGGCGCGACGCGGCAGAACGAAAGGCCGAAGCGCTGCGCGATATCGTTCTCGAGCGCGACGCATTCGGCGACCGGTCCCTCGACGAACACGCGGATCATGCCCTCGCGGCTGGCGCGCGCGATCAGGCGATGCGCCTTGGTGCTCTGGATGTTGAGGCGATCGGCGACCTCCGACTGGGTGAGCCCCGCCGCGAAATACAGCCACGCCGCGCGCGTCGCGAGCGACGCCTCGCCGTCGATCACCGGCAACCTGTCGGGCGGGGGTGCCATATCAGGAAAAGTCCGCTTGCAAATTTCTTCACGTCCTGCAAAAAATTGCAGAGGCCGAACGGGGCGTCAATCCCCCAAACGTGCTGCAGCGCAACCAATGTCGTCGCGCGCGCACCAGAGAGCGATGAGGTCGCATGGGAGGTCTGTATCTCGGCATCGATGTCGGAACCGGAGGCGTGCGCGCCTGCGCAATCGATCCGCACGGCGGCATCCGCGGCGTCGCGTCCGTCGCGCTGCCGGCACCGCGCGTCGACGGCAACGCCATCGACCAAACACCGGAGCTGTGGTGGCAAGCCGCGACGGCGGCCATCCGCAAGCTGGGCGAGACCGTGGCTCTCGGCGACGTCACCCGCATCGTCGTCGACGGCACGTCGGGCACGCTGCTGCTGGTCGACGCCGCCGGCCGCCCCTGCTCGCCGGGGCTGATGTACAATGATGCCCGCGCCACGCGTGAGGCGACGCGCGTCGCGGCGGTCGCCCCGCGCGAGAGCGGCGCGCATGGCGCGAGCAGCGCGCTCGCCAAGCTGCTCTATCTGCAGAATGACGGCTATGTCGGCGATGCCCGCCACGCCGTTCACCAAGCGGACTGGATCGCCGGCCGGCTCGCGAACCATCACGGCATCAGCGACGAGAACAACGCGCTGAAGCTCGGTTACGACCCGGTCGCGCGCACCTGGCCATCCTGGCTCGAACAGCTCGGCGTGCGCGACGATCTGCTCCCCGAAGTGCTGGTGCCGGGCACGCCATTTTCCGAGATGGATCCGCAGATCGCGCGGTCGCTGGGGCTGCCCCCTACAGCGCAGGTCGCCGCCGGCACCACCGATGGCGTTGCGGCCTTCATCGCAACGCGCGCCGACCAGCCTGGCGATGCCGTCACCTCGCTCGGCACCACGCTGGTGGTGAAGCAGCTTGCGACCCAGCCGATCTTCGCGGCCGATCAGGGCGTCTATTCGCACCGGCTCGGCGAACGCTGGCTCGCCGGCGGCGCCTCGAACTCGGGCGGCGCGGCGCTGCTGATGCATTTCACCGCCGCCGAGATGGAGCGGCTGACACCTCAGCTGACGCCGGACCAGCCGACGGGGCTCGACTATTATCCGCTGCCAAAACCCGGCGAACGCTTTCCGATCGCCGATCCAGCGCTGGCCGCGCGGGTCACGCCGCGTCCGGCGGAAGATTGCCGCTTCTTCCAGGGCCTGCTCGAGGGCATCGCCTCGGTGGAAGCCCTCGCCTACCGCCAGCTGGCGCAGCTCGGTGCGCCGCGCCTGCGCCGCGTCATCGGCATCGGCGGCGGCGCGAAGAACGACGCATGGATCCGGATCCGGCACCGCGTGCTCGGCGTTCCCGTTTCGGTCGCCGAGCAGACCGAAGCAAGCTACGGCGCCGCGCTGCTCGCGCTGAACGGAGGCCCGCCATGAAGGCCGACGCGACCGCGATCGCCGGCCTTCACGCCATCGCCGACCGCTTCGATCATGTGCTGCTCGACCAGTGGGGCACGCTGCATGAGGGACTGGCGGTGTTCCCCGCGGCGCTGGAGTGCGTGGCGCGGCTGCGCGAAGCCGGCAAGCGGATCCTGATCCTGTCCAATTCCGGCAAGCGCGCCGGCAGCAACCAGCGGCGGCTCGCGACGCTCGGCTTGCCGTCCGACGCCTATGACGGCGTGCTGTCCTCGGGCGAGGTCACCTGGCGCGGCCTGCATGCGCGCGAGCAGGCGCCCTTTGCCGAGCTCGGACGCGCCTGCTTCCTGATCTCGCGCGACGGTGACCGCTCGATCGTCGACGGCACCGACCTTGTGGTGGTCTCGAACATGCGCGAGGCCGATTTCATCCTGCTCGGCGGTCTCGACGATGACGCGGCCGAGCCCGAGCGATGGCGTGAGCCGCTGGCAACCGCTGCCGCACGCCAGTTGCCGATGCTGTGCGCCAATCCTGATCTCGTGATGTTCGGCGTCGCGGGCCTGATCCCCGCGCCGGGCGCGCTCGCTGCATTCTATCATTCGCTTGGCGGCACCGTGCTGTTCGTCGGCAAACCGCATCCGCCGATGTTTGCCGCCGCGCTCGATCAATTGGGGCATCCGCCGCCGGAACGGATCCTCGTCATCGGCGACTCCCTCGATCACGATATCGCCGGTGGACGCACCGCCGGCATGCTGACCCTGCTGATCGGCTCCGGCGCCCACCGCGCGACGCTTGCGCAGGCGAGCGATCTGCCGCGGGCGATCAAGACCGTAGCCGGCACAGCGGCGCGGATGCCGCACTGGACGATGGACCATCTGACCTGGTGAGAACAGCCCCGATGCGACGGCCTCAAATGATGGATGAACTGCGCCGCATGTCGGCACGCGTCGGCAGGAATATCCTGCTGGTGCAAGGCGCCGGCGGCAATTCGTCGGTCAAGGATGGCGACGTGCTGTGGGTGAAGGCGTCAGGTACCTGGCTCGCCGATGCCGAGGACAAGGAGATTTTCGTGCCGGTCGCCTTATCGGCCGCGCGCGCGGCGCTGATGCATGGCGACGAACGCGTGCCGCTGGCGCCGAACGCCGGGACGACGCTGCGCGCCTCGATCGAGACCTCGCTGCATGCGTTGATGCCGCAGCGGATCGTGCTGCACGTCCATTCCGTCAACACCATCGCATGGGCGGTGCGCATCGACGCCCGCGACGAATTTGCCCGGCGCCTGGATGGATTGGCGTGGCGTTACCTCGACTATCATCACCCGGGGCTGCCGCTCGCGCGCGCCGTCAGCGCGGCGATCGCGCGGGATGCGGTCGACGTCCTGATCCTTGGCAATCACGGCCTGGTGGTCGGTGCAGACACTTGCGACGCGGCGGAGGCGTTGGTGGCCGACGTCGAGAGACGCCTCGCGCTGGAGCAGCGCAGCGCGCCGTCGGCAGATCATGACGCGCTCCGGACGATCAGTGCAGGCACCAATTATCGCCTGCCGCAGGATCCTCGCGGCCACGACATCGCCACCGACCGTTACAGCCGCGCGATCGCGACCAGCGGCTCGTTGTATCCCGATCACGTCGTCTTCCTTGGCCCGGGCCTGCCGGTCCTGGAGCATCGCGAGAAGCTGAGCGGCATGATCGCGCAGACCACCGCGAACGGACTGCCGCCGCCGGTTGCGCTTCTTGTCCCTGACCTCGGCAGCCTCATCCGCGAGGATGCGAGTGACGGCGCGGAAGCCATGCTGAGCTGTCTCGCATTGGTCACCTGCCGCCTGCCCCTGACCGCACGGGTCAACTATCTGACAGCAGAGAATGAGCATGCGCTGCTGAACTGGGACGCCGAGCGCTATCGCCAGCAACTGACGGCCGATCGCTGACCGTTGGCCAACAGAGACGCTCGCCGCTTCATCCCTTCTCGGCGGAGAGAAACAGGCGATAGGCCGGATTTTCGCTCTCGTTCCAGTAGGGATAGCCGAGCGCATCCAGCGCCTGAACGAACCGGGCGCGCTCGTGAGGCTTGACCTCGATCCCCGCCAGAATGCGTCCGTAGTCGGCGCCGTGATTGCGATAGTGGAACAGCGAAATATTCCAGTCCGGCGCCAGGCTCTCGAGGAATTTCAGCAACGCGCCGGGACGCTCTGGAAACTCGAAGCGGTAGATGACCTCGTCCTTGAGCAGCGGAGCGCGACCGCCCACCATGTAGCGCACATGGTCCTTGGCCATCTCATTCTCGCTCAGATCGAGGATCGGATAGCCTTCGCGCCGAAGCAGCTCCATGACTTCCCGCTTCTCGACCTCGCCGCGGCTCAGCGCGATGCCGACGAACAGTTGCGCCGGCGCGGTGGTCTCGGCAAAGCGGTAGTTGAATTCCGTGATCGCGCGCGAGCCGAGGATGCGGATGAAGTGCCGATAGCTGCCCGGCTTCTCCGGCACGGTCACGGCAAGCAGCGCCTCGCGATGTTCGCCGACCTCGGCGCGGTCGGCAATGGTGCGCAGCCGGTCGAAATTCAGATTGGCGCCGCTGTTGACGGCAATCAGGCTTCCGTCGCTCAGCGCGCCGCGCTCGGCATAGAGCTTGAGGCCGGCGAGCGCCAATGCCCCGGAAGGTTCGGCGACCGATCGCACGTCGTCGAAGATGTCCTTGATGGCGGCGCACATGGCATCGGTGTCCACCGTGACAACCTCGTCGAGCAGGTCGCGGCAGAGCCGGAAGGTCTCGGTTCCCACCTTGCGGACGGCGACACCGTCGGCGAACAGTCCGACCTGATCCAGCGCGACGACATTGCCCTTGGCGAGCGCGGCCGCCATCGACGCGGCGTCCGCCGGCTCGACGCCGACGACCTTGATCGACGGGTTGAGGAACTTCACGAAGGCAGCCACGCCGGCCGCCAGTCCGCCTCCGCCGATCGGCACGAAGATCGCCTCGATCGTATCGGGATGCTGGCGCAGGATCTCCATCCCGACCGTTCCCTGGCCGGCGATCACATCGGGATCGTCGAACGGATGCACAAAGGTCAAACCACGCGCGGCCTCGATCTCCCTGGCCTTGGTCTGTGCGTCGTCGAACGTATCGCCATGCAGGACAACGTCACCGCCCAAGCGCCGGACGGCCTCGACCTTGATGGCGGGCGTCGTCCTCGGCATGACGATCGTCGCCGGAATCCCAAGCTTGCGCGCCGACAGCGCCACGCCCTGCGCATGATTGCCCGCCGAAGCGCAAATGACGCCCAGCCTGCGCTGCGCGTCCGGCAGCCTGACGATCTTGTTGTAGGCGCCGCGAAGCTTGAACGAGAAGATCGGCTGGAAGTCTTCCCGCTTCAGCAACACCGTGCGCGACAATCGTTCGGAGAGCCGCGGCATGGGATCGAGCGGCGTTTCGACCGCCACGTCGTAGACCCGTGCGGTCAGGATGCTTTGGGCGTAGTCGCGGAGCGCATTAGAGGTCATCGGGTCGCTTCTGCCGATGGGAGGCAATCCTTATCGGTTGCACCTGCCCATCGTCGGCGCCGACCTGGCGAGCAGACGGCACGGAGCCGCCGCTACATCCAGCTCGAAGCATCGCACGGCCGAAGGCTCGAGTGAAGCCAAGACCGCCGGATCAATCGCCTGGCCGAGCGCATATGAAGTCATCTGGGCCGTCGCATGGGCGCCGCCAAAATATCGAAAACAACCCCATGCAAAGTAGCCGGCGGCGGCCGGCGTCGACCGGGCAACTTGACACGTCGGGCAATTCAGGGATATATTTCTAATATTCCGAACTTGACCCCGCAGATGAATCGGTGTCCCAGCCCAAAATGCCGCCCTGGCGTTGACCGCTTCACGCCATGAGACGCGATGAATTCCATTCCCTGCCATGGTCACCGGGCGCTTCCCAGCCCAATTCGGAGA
This sequence comes from Bradyrhizobium sp. BEA-2-5, assembly GCF_032918025.1. Classification (NCBI taxonomy): domain Bacteria; kingdom Pseudomonadati; phylum Pseudomonadota; class Alphaproteobacteria; order Hyphomicrobiales; family Nitrobacteraceae; genus Bradyrhizobium; species Bradyrhizobium sp. BEA-2-5. The sequence goes on from NZ_CP136629.1 coordinate 6,345,154, forward strand.
CGATCAGGGTGTCCTCGAGCTTGATGTAGCCGCGCGTTGGATGCAGCAGCGCGGTCTCGATCGAGATCACCATCCCGTGTTCCAGCGGCCGATCAGCGTCATACGGCGAATAAGGCACCGGACCTGTTGCAGTCAGGCGCGGCGCTTCGTGGCTGACGAGCCCAATGCCGTGTGCGGTGAAATCGAGCACGGCGCGATGCGGCGAGGCTTTGACGGCCGCCTCGCCCGCCGCGATGATGTCGCCACCCATGGCGCCCGGCCGGATCGCGCGCCGGGCCACCTGCTGGATGTCCTCGACCTGTTGCAGCAACTCGCGCAGCTCGCTGTCGGGCTCACCCAGGATGCCCATGCGGCTGAGGTCACCGATGTAGCCCCGGTAGTTTCCGCCGGAATCGATCGAGATCACGTCGCCTTGCTCGAGACGCTGGCTGGAAGGCGCGCGGTTATGGCTCTTGCCCGCGGCAATCAGGCAGTATTCGAAGACGAGATCGCGCTCCTGCTCCTCGCGGCGCAGACGGGCGACGACGTCGCTCTTGGTCATGCCCAGTGCGCAGCCCTTGAACGTGGCCATCATCGCATCGACGACCCGTTCGGAAGCCTCCCTGATCAGGTCCAGTTCGGCGGGAGATTTTACGGCACGAAGCCGTTCCAGCGTGAAATGGGCCTCGCGGAACTCGACGTCGCCAAGGCCGGTGCGCAGATGATCCCTGGCATCGGCCGGCAGGAAGGCTGCCTCGATGCCGATGCGCTTGGTGGAGCCCGCGAGCTTCCTCGCATGATCGATCGCAAGGCCGATCGCATCGATCGTTCCCCACGCCTCCGCTCTGACGGTCGGCGTCCATATCCGTCCGAGCTCGTGCTCGAACTTTTCCATGCGGTTGCCGATGTAGGCGGAATTTTCCGGGTGTCCTTTCTGATAGACGAACACCGGCAGATAGCGACTGGTGCCGATTGCCTCCATGACGTCGAAGAAGAAGAAGCGATATCCACCGAGCAGATACTGCACATTGTGACGCGAGGTGACGATCAGGACGTCGAGCCCCGCTTCATCCATCAGCCGATCGAGCTTTGCAGTATCGAACGGCGCCGCCGTTGCGATCGTGTCGAAAGCGTTGTCCATGGTATGACCTTTCGTCTTTCACTGTCCCGCGGCCGGTTTTGCGGCCAGCGATTTCGGTGCGGCGCTCGCGCCCGCGTTTTCGCCAAACAGAACCACCGGGCGCCCGTGCGGCTCAACGCCGAGGAACGTGAAGGCAAGGCCGATCAGGAGGCCCGCGCCGGCAAGAAAGCAGAACGCCGGCATCACCGCCGCGGCGGTCGCACTTGGATGCACGAGATTATCCGCACCGGCGATCAATGCGAGACACAGGGGACCTACGATCTTGCCAATCCCGTTCGAGAGCTGGGCAAGGCCGACCGCGCGTCCCGACAGCTGAACCGGGAAGATTTCCGCCGGATAGGGTCCGACGTTCGAAAATCCGCCATCGAAGAACACGGCGCCGACGATCAGGAAGACCAGGAACAGCGGCACCGAGCCGGCAAAGTCGTTGTGAAAATAGGCGGCGAGCGCAAGCGACACCGCGGTGCCATATCCCATCAACTGGCCACAGGGCTTGCGGCCGATCCGATGGGCGAGGAAGGCGAAGCCGGTCCGGCCGAACACGCCGGCGAGGCTGACATAGATGAACATCTTGGCCGCATCCTGGGGCGCGACGCCAAGCAGCAGCGCCACGATCGTCGGTCCCCACAAGAACACGCCGTAATTCGCCGTGCTGGCGCCGAACCAGATCAGGACTGTCAGCCAGAAGCGCCGCTGCTCGGCAAAGAGATCGGCAAATGTCGCCGGGCTCGCCGGCGGCAGCGCAGGCAGCACGAAGGACTCGCCACCGACCCGGTAGAGTTTCCGGATGCTCGCCTGCGCCTCGCGCACGCGGCCCTTGCTGATCAGCCAGCGCGGCGATTCCGGCATGACGATCATGGTCAGAATTCCGAGGAGGATCGGCAGGAAGCCGACTGCCGCCAATCCGCGCCAGCCAACCAGCGGCAGCAGGAAGCTCGCCGTCACCGACGCCGACAGCACGCCAAAGGCGACCGGGACGACCACGAGACTCGTGACCAACGTGCGATGGCGGGTCGGTGCGAATTCGACGATAGCAGGAACCGCCGCCGCCGCGCCGGCGGCAAGGCCGAAGCCGACGAAGAAGCGCAGGATCGCAAACGCAACCCAGCCGTCTTCCGGAATGAACGCGATCGCGCCCGAGGTCAGGCCGCAGAGCAGAACACCTGATATCGCCAGCGGCTTGCGCCCGAAACGATCCGCGAGGATGCCCGCGACGAACGCTCCCAGCATCGCTCCGATGCCGGCGCTCATCAGCATGATCGACGTCTGCCCAAACGTCAGGTGCCATTTCGGCGCCAGCACCGAGACCAGGAATCCGACCACAAAGAAATCGAAGAAATCGACCACGCCGGTGACGGCGAAGATGATGATCGATAGCCAATAGCGCGTCGTTACCGGCGCTTCGTCGAACGGCACTGCGCTCGTTTGTTCCGCCATGGTCTCCCCCTGTTGTTGTCAAGCCGCCTTCTTGTTTGAATTCAGAAATGCCGTCACCGCCTCCGCCACACGTTCGGTGGCCTGGATCGACGCGACATGGCCGACGCCTGCGATGATCTTCGTCTCGACGCGCGCAAGATCGCGGGCGAGCGCAAATGTTTCCGCGTTCGGGATCAGCCGGTCATCACCGCCCGCCAGCAAGAGCGTCGGGCGATCAAAGCCGGTCAGATCGGAGGCGACAGGCTGCGCAAGCAAGGCGCCGCGGCGCGCCTTCTGGCCCTCGTCGCGGCTGGAGCCGCGGAAGATCTCGATCAGCTCAGGCCGCGTGCGCAGGTATGCTGGCGGGAAGAAGAACTCGGCAATCTTCGACGCATTGGCGATGGTATCCGCGCGCCAGGAAGCGAGCTTGCGGAAGGCATCCGCATTGACGTCGAGCGGGCTTCTGTTGACCTTCCAGGTGCTGCTCAGGATCAGGCGGTCGATGCGGTCGGGATGACGGGCCGCCAGCACCTGCGCGATCTGCCCACCCAGCGAGGTTCCGAAGACATGGGCACGATCGTAACCGAGCCCTCCGATCAAGGCCGCGGTGTCGTCGGCCAAATCGGCCAGCGAATAGGATGACGGAGGGTTTCGGGTGGCACCGGAGTCGCGCTGGTCATAGGCGATCACCGTGAAGTTCTCCGCAAGGACAGGCGCAAGGCCGTCAAACATCGCATGATCAGCCTCGCCGCCATGCAACAGGACGATCGGATCGCCGCGCCCGGTTTTCTCAAACGCCGTGACGACGCCGTTGGATTCGAACGATTGCATCGGGGTCCCCGCTAATGCAGCAGCGTTGAAAGCGCGCCGGCCAATTCCTTCGCAGGATCCGATGGCAGCCACGGCATCCGCCACGCCACATGTCCATCGGGGCGCACCAACACGGCGCCGCGCATGCCGAGCTGGAATCCATCCGCCGGATCGGCTGAGGGCAACTGCTTCAGCGACAACGGCAAGGCGGTCTTCTCGGATACCTGTTTTCCCGCTTCCAGCCACTCACTGCCGAGTGGGCCCGCGACGACGGTGAACTGCTTGTCGAACCAGTCGAGCGTCGATTTCTTGCGCGAAGGCTCCAGCCACATGTGCGGAAATCGCGCGCCGGGACGATCCGTCGGCGTGTAGTAGCGGGAGTTCAAGGCCTTCGCGACGGTGCCATCGGGGATCACCGCGCCCTCCTCGTAATTGTGGCCGAGGTTCTGCCCGATGCTGTGCAGGTGATTGTCCATGTCGTTGATCCAGAACCTGATCCGGTCCGGATTGCGCGATCGCACGGCATCATCGGTCAGCCCGAATCTCAGCCGATTGCCGTAGCTGAAATTGGCATTGGATTGCGCGATCGGACGTCGCTCGCTGGAATAGCTCTCGAGCAGCTTTTCGTCCGCAAGGCCCTTCAGCACGAAGGCCAGCTTCCACGCGAGGTTATGCGCGTCCTGAACGCCGGAGTTCAGGCCGAATCCGCCGGTCGGCGGAAAACGGTGCGCGCAGTCGCCGACCAGAAACACCCGGCCCTTTCGAAAGGTCTCGGCCACCTGCATGCTGACGCGCCAGATCGAGCGGTTCAAAAGCGTGACATCGAGATCGGGAATGCCGACATGGCCGCGCGCGATCTCGATGAACTCCTGGTCGGTCCAAGGCCGCTCGCGATCGTCCTTGGTCAGGCCGATTTGCGTCACCGTCAGCCAGCGATCGCGGCCATTGGTGTTCAGGATACCGGCGCGCGGCAGATCGGGCCTGTCCGGGACGATGATGAAACCGGCGGCCTCGCGCGCGATCGGCAGCCGCGACAGATCGGCACGCCAATACTCGTTCGACATCACCGCCAGCGTCGAGGGCCCAACCATCTCGATCCCCGCGCTGCGCCGCGTCTGGCTGCCCGCGCCATCGGCCGCGATCAAATATGTCGCCGTCCACTGCGTCACTTCGCCGGTCTTTTCGCAACGTGTCGTGACGTTGACGCCGCTGTTGGTCTCCTCGAACGATTCACAGGCCGTGTTGAACAGGACTGTGGCGTGCCTGGACTTTTCGACCACCCGCAGGATTTCCTCCTCGACGGCGTCCTGGGCGACCAGGCTCTTCCAGGCGGGGGTATGACCGACATTCGGTTCGGGGCGGGTGCGGCCGAACTCGTGGCCCGCGATGCTGTCGAGGAACACGAACATGTCGGAATTGTCCTGCAGGCCGCGGTCGCGGATCGCCTGCTCGATCCCCCACTGCCGGAAGATCTCCATGGTGCGGACCCAGCAGCCGCGCGACTTCGGATGATCCGTCGTCGTCGGGCTCTTCTCGACCACCACGCAGTCGATGCCGAAGCGATCGAGCAGCAGCGACATCGCAAGGCCGACCGGCCCGCCGCCGGCGATGAATATGGACGTCTGGCGTGCCTCATCGGTGGCGATGCCCATCCTCGTCTCTCCTCCGTTTGATCGTTGCGAGGAGACTGCTCCTTTTTTGGTATCTCACAAGAATATGTTTGATATGGTATCCATCTCGATTTGAGATGGAGTGTGCCCGCCATGGACCTGCGGCAGATCCGCTATTTCGTCGCCGTCGCCGAGCGGGGCGGCTTTGCCGCTGCAGCGAGCACGCTGAACGTCGCCCAGTCGGCACTCAGCCGCCACGTCAAGGAACTCGAGGACGAATTGGGCGGCGCCTTGCTCGAACGCGGCGCGCGCGGGGTCTCGGTCACGGAATCCGGCAAGGTGCTGCTCGCGCGCGGACGCTGGCTGCTCGGCACAATCGACGACATCAAGGCCGAGGTGCGCACGGAAAATCGCGAGCCCAGCGGAACGGTGCGGATCGGCGCGCCGCCGAGCCTCGGCGATATCCTCTACCCGCCGCTGGCCCAGACCTTCGTGAAGCAATTTCCACGCGTGCGACTCGAACTGAGCGAGGGCCTGACGGAAAGCGCATCCGAACGCCTACTACGCGGTGAACTCGATCTGGCGATCGTGACGACGCCATCCCCCAACGATCACCTCGACTACGAACTGCTGGTCATCGAGCAGGTGTTCCTGATCGGGCCGTCGCGCGACCCGCTGCTGAAGCGCGGCCGGCTGACCCGCAAGGAATTCGACGCCCTGCCATCCGCGGTGGCCCCGCTCAGCCGCAACCCGTTCCCGTCGACCATGCTCTGCGCGGTGCGGGTCGATAACAGCACACCGATGAAGCGCATGGTGGCATCTGGCCTCGGCTACGCGCTGCTACCATTCTCCGGCATTCACCAGGAGGTGGCTGCCGGCGTGCTGTCGGCGGCGCTGTTGCCGTGGATGCGCGCCGAGCGCGTGCTGGCGCTGCCGCGCGGACGGCCCGTGAGCCGGGCCACGCGTGAAGCGATTGCCGCGCTGAAGAAGATCTGCCGCGCCCTGATCGACGAGGGAATCATCCTGACCTCGCCGGCGCGCAAGAGCTGAACCCGCCGCTCCACGCAAGCGGTCTGCTCATTCCTCCCTGTAGCCCGACGCACGGGCCGTATCCGTTGCGTCCGGCTCCAGGTTCCGATCGACCAATCCGTCTTGACCATAGTTGTCATGACAACTATAGAGTCATTCCAAGATTGGCGATCAAGCCGGCTGTTCCCGCCGTGAAAAGACGCGAGCCGTGACGCGGCTCTGCGGGCGACTTTTCACGGCCGGCGGTTAGTCGAAGGGAGGACGTTATGAACGCTGCTTCGCAGATCCATGCGGCAAGGCTGAGCGAGATTTCCCGGCTCATCGATGACCGCCCCGGCGAACGCATCTTTGAAGTCGATCGCCGGATCTTCACCGATCCGGCCGTGTTCGACGCCGAGCTGCGATATATCTTCGAGGCCACGTGGAATTTCATCGGCCTGGAATCTCAGGTCGCCCGGCCCAACGACTTCGTCACCACCCATATCGGCCGGCATCCCATTCTGGTGATGCGGAGCGCTGAGGGAAAAGTCGGCGCCTTCCTCAACACCTGCCGGCATCGCGGAACGATCGTCTGTCCGTTCAAGCAGGGCCGGCAGAAATTCCATGTCTGCCGCTATCACGGCTGGGCCTACGATTCGGGCGGGCGCAACATCTCCGTGACGGAGGAAGCGAGCGGACAGTATCCGCCGTCCTTCTCGAACAGCAATCACGACCTTCTTCCGGTCGCGCGGCTGGGTTCGTATCGCGGATTCCTGTTCGCGAGCCTCTCGGCCGACGTTCCACCGCTGGAAGAATTTCTCGGCGACACCCGCGCGTTCCTCGACCTCATCATCGATCAGAGCGACAGCGGTGAGGTCGAATTCGTGCCGGGCGCCAGCACCTACACGTTCGATGGAAACTGGAAGCTGCAGTTCGAGAACGGTCTCGATTACTATCACTTCGCGACCACGCACAGCTCCTACGTCGATATCCTGAAGAAGCGCAATGCAAGCGCCGGACCGGATGCCGGATTCACTGCGGAGCCGGAAGGCGAGCAGGAAGGGCAAGGCAGCTTCAGCTTCGATTACGGTCACGCCGTCAACTGGTCGATCAAGCGCACGCAGCTCTATGGCCGGCCGCTCGGCATGGATCCGGCGCGTCTCGATGCCGTGCGGCAGCGCGTCGGCAGCACCCGTGCCAAATGGATGCTGCGCCAGCGCAACCTCACGATTTTTCCGAACCTGCAGGTCATCGACATCCTGTCGGCGCAGGTGCGAACCTGGCGGCCGCTGGCACCCGACAAGACCGAGATGGTGTCGCATTGCCTTGCTCCGGTCGGCGAAAGCGCCGCGGCGCGCACGCTTCGTATTCGCAACTACGAAGACTTCTTCAATGCCTCCGGGCTGGCAAGCTCGGACGACAACGTCATGTATGAGTTCTGCCAGACCGGCTACGACGCGACAACCGCCGCGCCCACGCAAGGTTATCTGCGCGGCGTCGCGGAAGTCGGCCATGGCGAGAGCGCGCACACGCGCGAACTCGGCATCACCCCAACCGAATGGTCGTTCGGCCCCGCCAGCTTCGGCGGCGAGACGAATTTCCATCCCGGGTATCGCGAGTGGCGCAGGCTGTTGCAGCACGCCGCCGGGGAGACGGCGTGATGGCGGCCGACGCAATCAGGGAAGCCGATGCGCGCGCGGTCGCAGCCGCGGTCATCTTTCGCGAGGCGCGCCTGCTCGACGCCGGCGAATGGGCCGACTGGGTCGCGATGTACAGCGAGGATGCCGTCTATTGGGTGCCGGCATGGCTCGACGAGTACACCACCACCAACGATCCCGACACGCAGGTCTCGTTGCTCTACCACGATGCGCGGCGCGGGCTGGAAGAGCGGATCGCACGCATCGAGTCGCGCAAATCGATCACCGCGCTGCCGCTGCCGCGCACCGTGCACCAGATCTCGAACCTGGAAGCGTCGGAAACCGGCGCTGAACAGATCACCTGCCATTCGGTGTTCTCGGTCCACGTCTACGACCCGCGCGTGGCCAAGGAGCATCTGCGGCACGGGCGCTATGAGCACACGCTGCGGCGTGACGGCGAGACCTGGAAGATCGCGCGCAAGGTCATCACGCTGGTCAACGACCGCGTCCCGACCGTGCTCGATTTCTACAGCATTTGAGAGGGCACATGACGGACGATCAGGGAACCTGGCACGAAGCGGCCGCGCTCAGCGCGCTGAACGAAGGCGAGCCGTACGGCATCGAAATCGGCCGTCACCATGTCGCGCTCTATCGCATCGGCAATGAGTACTACGCCACGAGCAACATCTGCACGCATGCGGAGGCGCTGCTGTCCGACGGCATTCTGGAGGGTTGCGAGATCGAATGCCCGCTGCACATGGGCCGCTTCGATATCCGGACCGGCGAGGCGCTGACCAGTCCGGTCGAGATCGATATCCGGACCTATCCGGTACGCGTGGTGGGTGACAGGCTCGAAGTCTGCCTGCCCGCATAAGAGAACCATCAAAAATCAATAATTCGGGGGAAACAGGGATGACCGAAGTCGTGATGGACAAGGCGGCGATAACGACCGCCGATCCGCAGATCGAACGCACCACAATCCGCAAGGTCGCGCTGCGCCTGATGTGGTTCGTCATGGCGATGTACTTCCTCGCCATTCTCGACCGCGGAAACATCTCCTTTGCCGCGCTGCAGATGAACAAGGAGCTCGGGCTCAATGCCGAGATGTTCGGCATCGCGGTCGGCATCATGTACTTCACCTATTCCATCTTCGAGATTCCGAGCAATCTCATCCTCAGCAAATACGGCGCGCGCGTCACGCTGACGCGGATCGCGATCCTGTGGGGCATCGCCACGATGCTGATGGCATTCACGCAAGGCCCGCTCAGCCTCTATGCATTCCGCGGCTTCCTCGGATTTGCCGAGTCCGGCCTGTTTCCCGGCGTGATGCTGCTGCTGAGCCTCTGGTTTCCGTTCAAGTACCGCGCCCGCTACAACGCGATGTTCAACTATGCGGTGCCGATCTCCTATATCTTCGCCTCGCTGATCTCCGGCGCGATCCTCGAGCTGAACGGAACGTTCGGCATCTCGGGCTGGAAATGGCTGTTCATCCTCGAGGGCCTGCCGCCCGTCATTCTCGGGATCGTCGGCATCTTCTATCTGACCGATCGCCCGCAGCAGGCGAGCTGGCTGTCGACGGCGCAGCGCAACTGGCTGACCAGCGCGCTCGAGCGCGACGCCAAGGCGACCGGGGTGGTGCATGCCGAAGGCGTGCTCCGGACCATCACCAAGCCGATGGTGCTGCTGTTCGGCCTGTGCAATTTCGGCCTGTTCTGTGGCCTGGCTTCGCTGTTTCCCTGGCTGCCGCAAATCATCAAGTCGTTCGGGCTGCCGAATTCACAGGTCGGTTTCGTGACCGCGATCCCGCCTGTCGCCGGCCTGATCGGCATGATCGCGTTGTCGCGGCACTCCGACCATGTCGGTGAGCGCTTCTATTATGCTGCCATGACCTTCGTGATCGCGGCGGCCGGATTCGCGATAGCGGCCTTTTCAACATCGCCGGTTTGGATCATCATCGGATTCATGGTTGCCAATGTCGGTGTCTATGGTACGCAGGCCGTGTTCTGGACCATTCCGCAGTCCTACATGTCGCGGCAGAGCGCGCCGGGCGCGATCGGCCTGGTCAGCACCATCGGCAGCATCGGAGGCGCCACCATCCCGATCGTGATCGGACGCGCCAAGGACGCCTCGGGCAGTTTCACCATCGGATTCCTCGTGGTAACAGGCGTTCTCCTGGTCGCGGCGACGTTGGTCTTGATCGCACGCACCCAACTCGTGAAAGAATGAGCAGTCGGACCGCCACAAACCGTACCAAGACCCCTGCCCCGCGCCGCGCCGCGCAAGAGGATGCGCGCTCGGAACTGGTGATCGATTTCGAGCGCTATGTGCCCACGGTGCTGTCCAGCCTGGTCGCGAGGTTGCGCGCCAATGCCAACGCCTTCTTCCCGCAGGCCTACGGCGTGTCGCTCGCGGAATGGCGGGTGCTGTCCTTTCTCAGGGAGCATGAACCGGCAAGCGCCTACGATATCTGGACCAATGCGCAACTGGACAAGGCCGTCGTCAGCCGCGAGACGACCTCGCTGAAGAAAAAGGGCCTGATCGAGCTGACGCCGGTGCGAGGCAGCGCCCGGAACCGGACCGAGATCCGGCTGACATCGCAGGGCGTGGCGCTGCTCGACCGCAGTCTGGATGAAATCCTGCGCCGGCACAGCAACCTCACGGCCGGTCTCGACGCCAAGGCACTGGAGAGCTTCTTCCGGGTCGTGGCGCATATCGAGCACCGCATTCCCCGCATGGCCGACCAGACCTCGAATGCCGTGCCGGCCCACGCGCCGGTCAAACGCATTGCGAAGCGGAGGCCGCCGACCGGCGCCTAGCGACACTTGTCGGGTGAGGAACCCCGCGTAATTTATGTTTCAGTAAGCAAGTTGTAGCTAGGATCGACCAGTGAGTTGCGTATGGGAGACTTCCAGTGATCGACTTTGACGAACTTCGTAGTATCGCCGCGGATGTTCGTATCTTTATCGACGCGTCGGAAGACAAGGGTGGCGCCTTGAAGGCCATCATCGAGGCCTACGACGTCGTTCTCGGGATTTTTCCGGCCGGCCAGGGAATGGATCTTCACGTGGTCAAGGGCACCGAGGTCCTCAACCACATCGCGCAAACCCAGGCCTCGTCGGGCTTTACCCACACCGCCATCGCATTCCAGACCCGTGAGCAGGCTGTTGCGCTTCAGCAACTGATGGCGGCCTAGCCACCGGCGTTGCGCGCCCGCGTTGCGGGGGCGGTTGAAACGATCGCATCGGCGATCGCGCGACCCGATCGATGACCGAAGCGGTCCTGGAAGATCGAGGGTCGGATCAAAATTCCTCACCCCGCTTCTCAGTGCGCCGGCAGATCAAGCAGCGGTTGCCGAACGGCATTGCGCAGTCGTTCAGCATGGTATTGCGCGACGCCATCCCGGGGGTACTCGACCAGGAAATCGGCAATGCGCAGCGCCGCCACGGCGGGCTCCGCGTACCGGATCGAACTGTAGACAGCTTCCCAGCGCGCGCAGAACGTCAGCTCCGAGTCGCCGCGTTCGCCGCACAGCTCGTAGACCGTGATCGCGTCGGCAAAGCCCTTCGGCCGGATCTGGTCGACGCTGCGGAACGCGAATCTGTGTTCGGCACGCGCCTTCACGGCTGCGCTCACCAGGACCTGCGTGCCGTAGTTCTTGTTGAGGCCTTCGAGACGCGAGGCCAGATTGATGGTGGCGCCGAGCGCGGTGTAGCTCATGCGGGCGGCGGAGCCGACATTGCCGACCACGGCATCGCCGAGATGCAGGCCGAACCGCGTGCCATAGGCCGGCCAGCCTTCGCTGCGGAAGGCCCGGTTGAGCTCGGCATTGCGCTGAACGCAGTCAAGCACGGCCTCGCAGGCATGAACGACGTGATCGGGATCCTCGTCCGGCGCGTTCCATAGTGCCATCACGGCATCGCCGATGAACTTGTCGATGGTGCCATGGTGTCTCATGATCGCCTCCGACATCGCGGCGAAATAACGCGAGGTGTAGATCATGACCTGGGAGGGGTCCGCCTTCTCGGTCTTCGCGGTGAAGTCGGCGACGTCGGTGAAGAGAACCGTGACCTCGCGCCTGATGCCGCCGAGCTGCAGGGAGGCTCCGGATTCCATCAGCTGACGGACGATCGGCTGCGGAATGAAGCTTGAGGAGTTGCGTACGACGGTGCGCATCGTAAACACCGAGCGCCCCAGTTCATCGATCTCGTCGATGGCCGATTGCATCCGCGGCCGGTCGGCGAGCTGAAAGCGCTGGATCTCGTCGGTCTGCCGCGCCAACTCGCGCAGCGATCGGGCGAGCAGCGAGCCGAGCCAGAACGCGAAGGGGAGCATCGCGATCACAAAGCCGAGCGCGATGGCGAACAGCGCGCGCCGCTCCGAGATGATCTTGGCGAAAAACTCGTCGAGCGGGGCGACCACCGCGAGGTGGATGTTGGCCGCGCCGGCCGTCTCGATGCGGTGAAAGGCCGCCACAAGGGTCCGTCCGTCGGCGTCCGTGAAGAACTGCTGGGCGAGTCCGTCGGTGCGCCAGGCCTGGATCGCCGCGGACAGGCCGGGAAGCTTGATGGCATCGATCCGGGGCAATGCGTCGCTGCGTTCCGCCATCAGACCGCGCATCTCGGGATGGCCGACGATACGGTCGGCGTCGTTGAACAGGAAGGCCAGCCCGGATTTTCCGAGCTTTTGCCGGCTCAGCATCTCCTCGAGGCGATTGAGCAGCAGGTCGGCGGCCACCACCCCGCGGCGGCCTTCCCTGAGCGGCGTGCGCAGCGTGTAGCCGGGCTCCCCGGTCGCGTAGAACACATAGGGCCCGGTGAGCAGCGTCTTGCGATCCTTTAAGGCATCGACATACCAGGGACGCCGCCGCGGGTCGTAGCTATGCGGCCCCGCCACCTCGGCGACCTGGGTCAGGTTTTCCGACAGGAACAGCGTCACCGGCGCCGGGGCGGCCGCCCCGGAGCGGGCAATCACGACGACGCGGTAGACAGCGTCAGCGGCGACATTCAGCGCCGTGCGGAATTGCGGCTTGGCGCGATCGATGACGTCCATCTCCAGGAAGGAGCCGTCTTCGTATCCGACATAGAGATTGAAGATCTGCGGATTGTTGCGCAGCATCGAGGCCAGCAGGGCGTAGAGCCTGACATTATCGGCGACGTCGGCCTCCTGGATGGCCGGTATGCCTGCCAGGATCTCGAGGCTGTCGCGTACATTCTTGAACTGCGCGTCGATGCGATCGGCGCCGATTTGCCCCACCTTGTCGATGAAGGTGCTCGCAGCCATCTGGGTGATGGACGAGACCCGCCTGAAGCTGAGATAGACCAGCGTCAGTCCGACCACCAGCACCGCGGCGATGAATGCCGTGATGATGGAGGCACGAAAGCCGATACGAACCGGCCCCCGGTCGGTCTCGCGCGCATCACTCATCGAGCTCGTCGTTCGCCTCCGCTAATATTTGCGCACGATCGGCTTGGTCGGTGTAGCAGCCGGCGCGGCCGGCGAGAGCTGGAACGTCACCCACGCCGTCCACCCTTCCGGCCGGTTCTCTGCGGCGAAATCCTTGTAGCCACGAAGGTTCAGATAGCCCTGGTAGCCGTCGGCGACCGGGAAGATGAAGCCTACCTGCGGGCCGATGCCGGCGCCGCTCTTGCCGGACTGCTCAAGATCCGCAAGCGCATCCTTGGCGGCGGCATTGATCGTCTTGACCAGCGCCGGGTCGAGCTTCGCGGCGTCGAACGGCTTGCCGGAACTCGAGACCGATCTGCCGCATCCGGAACAGGATCGGATAATCGTTGGCGTGCGGTGGATGTTTCGCCATCAGCTCGGCCAATCGCCCGAGCACCGCGACGCCGTCCATCTTGTTGACCTGCACAAGCGGCGGTGTCTTGTTGTCGATCGCCGGATCGGTCGGCATGTTGGCCTGGGGCGGAATGGCCTTGCCCCATTGGCTGAGCGGCGTCAGCTTGTAGCCGTCCTGAACCTTGTGCACGTTATCGTAGTCGGCCGGACCGTTAGTCTGCGTGCGGCCAAGAATCCAGATGGTCGGCGTTGGCGCCACGATCTTGGTCAGGCCTTCGGGCAGCGTCCCATTCCAGCCCGGCGCGACGATGGCGAAACTCCCCGCCCTGGTTCCGGTCGTGCGCGAGCCCACGACACTGAACACATCAGTCCACATGTCGAGCATCGGCAGCAGATAGTAGCGTCCGCCCGTATCGGGAACCGACAGGATGATCGGCTCCGGCGAAATATCGAGCCACACGGGCGAGTAGAGCGTGTCGAAATTGTAGCGCACGACATCCCTGTCCTCGGCGCGCGGATAGGTCCGCGCATGTGCGAACTGGTTGATCGGGGCACGCAACGGGACCGTGTTCGCGTTGGGCACATTGGTCGACTGACGCATCGAGATGTCCATGGTGACGATCGGATAGGCGAAGACATAGGCGTCGCGCGCGATCTCGTACGCCTGCTGCTCGGAGATGCTTTGCGCCGAAACCGGCAGGCCCGGCATCAATCCCAGTCCCAGGACAATCAATGCAATCGCTGATCTGATCATCTACGGCATCCTTCTGCCCACTAATCCAGAGTCTCACTCCGCATCGACGATGTTTGTCGTCGAACCGTCAATTCGCCACCTGCGCCTCCGGAAACTTCCATTTGCCGTTCAGGATTTCCGCACGCGGCCGATAGAGCCGGACGGTGTAGTTCCAACCCTTGGTGATCGGCAGGCAGTTTTGGATCTTGCCGTCGCAGCCGCCGAACTGAACCGCGATGGAGCCGTCAGGGCCCTTCACGCCGGTGACGTTGTTCAGCGTGTAGGCGTCATAGGGATTCTTTTCGAAATATCCCTTGGCGTTGTAGACACTGATCGACCAGAACGCGTCGACGGGAACGTCACGGACGGTCAGCTTGTAGACCGTCGTGCCGTCATTTTTCATAGGCGTGATGCTCAGATAGGTCGCGTCCTTGTCGGGATTGCCGCCCCAGCCGGCGGCCGTGCCGATCAGATGCCTGACAGGATCGACGTATCCCTTGGGTCCGAACGCATGGGCGAAGCCGCCGGTGTAATCATTCAGCGCAAGCAGCGCTTCGCGAATGGCTTTCTGGCTGGCGGGGTCCCAAATCGGAAGTTCGAGCTTGCCGGTGCCTTTCTGGCTGACCTTGATGGCATCCTGCAGCGCGTGCACCTGCGCGATGTCCTTGGGATCGTTCGGATCGACCAGCGTGCGAATCCCGACCACCACATAGCGCGTGCCGACGTTCTCGCGCGTCAGCGTACGCTTGCCGGCACCGTAATAGACCGCGGGCACATAATGATCCTCGCTGATCACCTGCAGTGCCATATAGCGCTTGCCAGGGTCCGGCATCGTGATCGTCACCGGCCCGGCTTCGAGGTCGAACACCCCTGATGTATAGAGCGTATCGCGGTTGAGCCTGATGACGGTCTGGTTGTCGATGCGCGCCGGCTCGCGACGATGGTTGAGCTTTCCGAGGCCGCCCTCCTTGGACAGATTACCGATATAGAGATCGGACTCGGCACGGGTAAAAGTGTCGACCGTGACGGGGACCGGCGATTGCGCGAGCGATGCGCTCTGGCCCGCGAGGCAAAGGACACCAGTCAACAGATATCTGAATTTCACTGCTTCACTCCATTTCCAACCGTAACATTGGCATCGCCGTGGCTCTTGAGGTTGGAGCGCAGAAGCATGTAGCCGTCGGGCTTTGGGTCGTAGTGGCCCGGCGGCAGAATCAGGAACTTGCCGCCGGCACCCTTGTCGACGCCGAGCAGGCCGGCATCCTCGAGCG
The DNA here is from genome assembly GCF_032918025.1 of Bradyrhizobium sp. BEA-2-5. Lineage (NCBI taxonomy): Bacteria > Pseudomonadati > Pseudomonadota > Alphaproteobacteria > Hyphomicrobiales > Nitrobacteraceae > Bradyrhizobium > Bradyrhizobium sp. BEA-2-5. The sequence goes on from NZ_CP136629.1 coordinate 6,360,555, forward strand.
GCATCTGCCAGACCGTGACGATATTGCCGTTGAACGATCCGTTCGTATCGCCAGGCGGGAGATCGAGCACGATCGGACCATTCCTCGTGTCGAAGAACGTCATGAAGTACAGCGCGTCCGGATTCGGCGTCAGCGTCTGGTTGTGCCAATCAAGCGGCCGCCCCCAATAGTTCACCTGCCCCACCTTGCCCGGCGTCCTGATCAGCATCTCATGCCGCATCAGATCGGTATGGACCGCGGAAATGCCCCAGATCACGGCCTCGACAGCGCGGCGCTCGATCATGCGGCGGTTGAGATCGTCGCTAGACGGCGTTTGGGCATGCGTTGATGCGATCGCCATCAGCGCAAGTCCTCCGGCGATCAATGGCTTCATGACAATCTCCGTCATTCAAAACGGATTGACATAATTGACGATCGCGAGCTGGCGCAGGATCACGCGACGCACGATGTGGGTCGGCTTCATGCGATCGGTGTAGATGGCGGCCGTACCGGTCGCGCCCGCCGGCAATCGATCGGCGAAGGCGGCATCGTCGAGCTTAACGCGCACCACGAAGGGTACCGCCTCGATCGCCTTCGGCGCAACGGCTGTGCCCGAGGTCGTGGCCTGTCCGGTCGCCACGGCCTGCAGCACGCTTTCGACCTTCCCCGAATAAATCTGCCCGGGCGCGAATTTGAAGGTCACCTCGACCTCCTGCCCCGGCGCGACGTAGCGCGCATCGATCTGGTTGATCTCGACGCCGATGATCGTGTTCGAGGTATCGATGAACGCCATCACCGGAGACAACGGCAAGTTCGACACCCGCGCGCCCTTGCGCAGCGCAACGTTGGTGACGTAGCCGTCGGCCGGCGCGCGGACCACGGTCTTGTCGCTGTTCCACTGCGCGGCCTCGAGCTGGCCGCTGAGCTGGTCGACCTCGGACTGCCGCTGCTCGACGTCGAAGCCACGCCCCGCATCGCGCTCATAGAGCGTCGTCATCTGCGCAAGCCGTGTCTTCGACAGCTTGAGCTGCGCCGTGATCGCCTTGACTTGCGCGTCGTAGGGCGTCGGATCGATCTTGAACAGAACGTCGCCGGCCTTCAGCGGCGCGTTGGCGACGACGGGCACCTCGGTCACCTCGCCCGCCACGTCGGGCACGATCGACACCGCGTTGCGCACGACCAGCGCGGAGCCCTGCGGCGCGCCCCAGCCCATCGGCACCATCAGGCCGAACAGTGTCAGCACGATCACCAGGAACGGCGAAAGCTTCCAGAACATGTTGAACGGCACGATCTTGAAGTGCACCAGAAGGAACAGCAGCACGAGATAAATGTTGATGATCGCGACAGCCATCACGCATCTCCCGATCGGCGCGGCGCCGGCACGTCGACATAGGCCCAGATGAAGGCGAGCGGCCAGAGCGCGAAGCCGCAGATCAACGTGATCCAGCCGGCCACCGCGACGGCCTGCGCCCAAGGATGACCACGGGTTTTGGCGATATGCCCGGGCAGCCAGCCCGCGATGCAGAACACGCCGATCGCGCTGGCAACCACGATGACGAGCACGATCCAGGCGAAGACGTCGTAGCCGCTCATGGCTTCACCTCCTTCGCGGCGCCGGCCGCGGTCAGGGACGGAAAGACCTCCTTCCAGTCCCGCTTCATGTCGACGACGGTCCAGCCGCTCGCGGCGGCTGCATCGAGCGCCTTGTCGAGCTTGCCGACCTTCGATTGCCGGTCGTAGGCATATTCACGAACCTCGTCCGTGTGATGCACGATGCCGGCGAAGCGCGCGCCCGATCCTGCTGTGGTCCATTGCAGCATTTGCAGATCACCATCCGAGTTGCCGAACGCGAAGATCGGACGGCGGCCGATGAACCGGTTGATGCCGACCGGCTTGCCCGGGCCGTCATCGATGAACTCGACCTTGGCTTCCTTCATCAGCACCGGCTTGCCGTCGGCGCCGATCTGGAATTTCACCACGCCGGACGAGCCGACCACCTGCTCCGGCGGGATGCCGTAGACCCGCTCCATCCATGGCCGCATGAATTCGACCCCGCCACCGGAGACGACAAAGGTCTTGAAGCCGTTGGCCCTGAGATAGGCCAGTAGCTCCAGCATCGGCTGATAGACCAGACTGTCGTACGGCCGGTTGAAGCGCGGATGCCTGGCGGTCGCGAGCCAGTCGCGCACCAGATTTGCGAACGCATCGGTGGTCATGCCGGCATGCGTCGCCATCACGATCTGCAAGAGGCCCTTCTCGCCGCTCGCGGCCAGCGCCTTGCTGTCCTTCTCGAGAAGCGCCTTGAAGGGTTGCCGCGTTTTCCAGTCCGGATGCTCCGGCGCCATCGCCTTGACGCGGTCGAACGCGAAGGCGAGCTGGAAGTAGAACGGCTGCTCGGTCCACAGCGTGCCGTCATTGTCGAACGTCGCGATGCGCTCGGCGGGCGGCACGAAGTCCCGTCCGCCTTGCGCCGTGACGCGCGCGACGAAATCGGAGATCGCCGTTTTCGCCGCGCCGTCGTTCCAGGATGGCAGGGGATCCGCCGGCTGCGCCATCGCAACGGAGATGGATGCAAGATACGCAAGCAGCACAGCGGCGAACCGAACCATCATCGCACTTGTCCTTCCTCTTACCCGTTGCTTCGTCTCCGCCTCACTGTGGCTTCATCCGTTCCAGGTCATTGAGCCGCTTCAGCGCATCTTGTTGCCGCAGCAACGCATAGTTGATACCACCCGCATTCAGCGAGCTGCCGGTTTGATACGGGAATTGATCGAAGTCACTGAAGAACTCCTTGACCTTTCCCTGGATAGGCACGAGCAGCCAGATATTGCGCGCCAGGAACTCGATAGCGCCGCCACCTTCCTCGAGACCCTTTTCGTACGGATCCATGCGCAGATTCGCGATCAACGCCCAGGCCGACGTTTCGCGAACCCCCGTTGCGATGTTACCCTTGGTGGTCGCGAAGCTGAGCTTCCAGTCGTTCCAGCGGATGGCGTTGAGATTCCCGCCCTGGTCGAAATAGTAGATCGCGTCGCGAGGCCCCTGCTTCTCCTCGCCTTTGAAGTAGGGCAGGAAATTGTAGCCATCGAGGTGGACCTTGAAGGTCTTCCCTCCCGCACCGGCAAAGCCGGTCTTCATCTTTTCCTTGATGTCGGGCACACCTGCAGCCGCCAACAACGTCGGAAACCAATCCATCAGTGAGATGACGTCGTTGTACTGAGTGCCGGGTTTGACCACACCCGGCCATCGCACCATCATCGGGATGCGGAAGCCGCCTTCCCATGTCGTCCCTTTTTCGCCATGGAACATGGTCATCGCACCGTCGGGCCAAAGCGCGATTTCGGCGCCATTGTCCGTGGTGTAGACCACGATGGTGTTCTCGGTGATCCCGAGTTCGTCGAGCTGCTTGAGCAACTCGCCGACCATGGCGTCGTGCTCCACCATGCCGTCTGCGTGAATGCCTTTGCCGGTCTTGCCTAGCGACGATGCCTTGAGATGCGTGAAGACGTGCATGCGCGTGCTGTTGAACCAGCAGAAGAATGGTCGTTTGGCCCTGGCCTGGCGGCCGATGAAATCCTTGGCCGCCCCAAGGAACTCCTCGTCGACTGTCGGCATGCGCGCGATGTTCAAGGGACCTGTGTCCTCGATCTTTCCATCGGCCGTGGATTTGATGACCCCGCGCGGTCCGTATTGCCTCCGGAAAGCCGGATCCTTTGGATAGAAGTAACCTTCCGGCTCCTCTTCGGCATTGAGGTGATAGAGATTGCCGAAGAACTCGTCGAAGCCGTGCTTGGTCGGCAGATGTTCATCGCGATCGCCAAGGTGGTTCTTGCCGAACTGTCCCGTGGCATAGCCCTGCGTTTTGAGGGCGTCGGCAATGGTCGGCATCCAATCCTGAATACCATGAGGGTCCCCAGGCATACCGATGGTCAGAAGGCCGGTGCGGAACGGCTCCTGCCCCAGGATGAACGACGCGCGTCCCGCCGTGCAGCTCTGTTGACCGTAAGCATCAGTGAAGATGGCTCCTTCCTGGGCGATCCGGTCGATGTTGGGCGTGCGGTATCCCATCAAGCCCATGGTGTAGGCGCTGATCTGTGGAACACCGATGTCGTCGCCGAAGATGACGAGGATATTCGGCTTGCCGCCGCCGGCCGGCGCCGCGGCTGGCGCGGCTTTCTGGGCTTGCGCGAGAGCCTGTGACGTCAACGCCGCGGTGGCAGCAAGCGACGATGTGCCGAGCAGCACGGCCCGGCGATCAATGTTCGAGGCACCGCAAGTGGAATCGGCGCCGGCGTCATGTTTCTTCGTCTCACTCATTCGATACTCCTGAGTTACTCTGGGGTTGCTCGCTCCGGTGATTACGAATCATGCGTTCTGCTCGATCGGTCTCAATGTGCTTCGTTCATCTGGCGGGCTTTGGTCGACCAAAGGACGTGGTGGAGGAAAGCCCGACCGGATTCAGGTTCTGAAGTAGGCGCGTGTCTTCGCGGCGTCTCGCGCGCCGACGCAGATTGCGTCGGGCGCCGCCGACCTGGCGCAGCAGCCGGTGCGGTGACCAGCGCGCCGCGCCGGCAGACGGCGCGAACAGCTCGCGCTCGACCGCGCCGATCTCGTCATCGAGCGCGGCATCATGCGCGGCGGCCTTGAACGCCTCGACCGTATGCTGCGGCGCGACCGGCTCGAACCGCTGCAGCCAGTCGAGCAGCGCGAAGTAGACCGCCTTGGCGTCGCCATGGCGCGCGGCACGCCGCAGCTCCCTGAAGGCGAACGGTTCCGAGCGCCGATAGGCCTCGCGATGCCGGCGAAGACGTGCCGCTATCGTCCGCACCATCCGCGGCGTCAGCCAGCCGAGCCCGGCAAGCGCCAGCAGCACGGCCGCGGTCGACTTCCAGTGATCGGCGACGACATCGCGCAGCGCGCCCCATGACCGGTGCGGGCCGGAGGTGCCGATTGACGACGCGGCGCCGGCTGCGGGGTTCGCCTCCACCTGCAGCGTCACCGGGTCGAGATGCGCCACATCGATGCGTTGCGCGTCGATGTTCCACCAGCGCAGGTCGATCGGCGGCAGCACATAGTCACCGGCCTTCTCGAGCATGTAGACGCCGCTGTCGGTGCGCGCCGAGGACAGCACATCGGTGCGCCCGTCTGTCTTGTCCTGGAGCGACGGCTGCGCGGGGTAGAGCTTGAGCCCGTCGAACGCGGTGAACTTCACCGGCGGCAGCAGCATCGCCGGAATGCCCTCGGCCTTGATGGTGACGGTCCGCGTCACGGCATCGCCGGTCTTGAGCTGATCCGACGAACGGTTGACGGTCTGCTCGATCGATAGATTGCGCGCGGCCAGGAACGGCTGCAGGGCGGAGGCCGCGTCCGGGATGAAGGCCTCAAATGCGATCGGCGGCAGCGCAAGCGTGGCCTCGCGCGTCGCCGGCGGCTCGGCGGCGTATTTGATGGTGATCGCCTGGCCGGCGATCGCGTAGCTGCCCGGCTCCTGCGGATGGATGGCAAATTCGAACCGGACGCCGGCATAGGTGACGCCGTCCCGCTGCTCGTTCTCGTTGATGCTCCGCAACTGACGGGTCACGGCGTTGCGGACCTGGAAGTCGGGCAGCTCGGGCGGCGCCGTCATGTAGTTCGGCGCCAGCACGTCGATCCGCAGCGCGGCCGCCTGCCCCACCACGACGCGCGGCGGATCGATCGTCACCCGCAGGATCGGCTCCGGCGCGCTTTGCTGCGCGAGTGCTGCGCAGGGCATGAGCAGTCCGAGCATCAGGGCTGCGGCGGCGAGCGGCTGCCTCATGGCTTCGCCCCCGCCGGCCGCGCCGCGTCCTGAATCGCAAATTTCAGCTTGAGGAAGTCGGCCGGCGTGGTCTGGACCTGACGCATCCAGGCTTCGGCGGCGCCGGCGGTGGTCAGATCCTGTGGCGTCACCTGGATCTTCTTGCCGCCCTTCTGGTTCGGATCGACACGCGTCTCGTCGGCCTTCATGTCCGGCGGCGCGCTGTCATCCTGCTCCTGCTTCCTTCGCTTTTCTTCCTTCGCCTGCAGCGCCGCCACCACGATGGCACGGTTGGTCTTCGCGGCGACATGGCCGGGCGCGATCTTCAGGACCTCATCATAGGCGGCGATCGCCTTCTCATAGGCGTGGTTCTGCGCCTGGGCGTTGCCGAGCGCGAAGTGTCCCTCGAGCGTATCGACATGGGCGAATTCCTGCGCGGCAGTCAGGAAGTCGAACGCACGATAGGCGGCGATGCCGCGCCACATCGGATCGGAGAAGCGCTTGGCCGCGGTCGGATAGTCGCCGCGATCGAAGGCGATGCGTCCTTGCTGGTCCGGCGTCAGCCACAGGTCGGCAAAACGGCGCGGCTCCTCCGCCCTCGCGGACGACACGTGCGACAGGCAGACGAAAGCGACAACCCAGGCCACCGTGGTGCCGCGCCGGAACCAGAGCAGGCTGAGCAGGGCAATCGGCAGCAGCAGCCAAAAGCCCTCGTCGCGCCATTGCGTACCGAACGCGTCACCCTGCGCGGCCTGATAGCGGGTTTCGATCCGGCGCTCGAGCGCCGCGATGTCGGCGCCATCGATGCTGACCTGGACGACGTCCGAACCGAGCGCGAACCTTTCGGCCTTGCTCGGCGTGACGCTCAGCTTGACCAGGCCGTTCCGTCCGGCAGCCTGACGAACCGCGCCTTCCGCGTCACCGGGATCGTCGGCGACGAGCAGGATCGTGCCAGGCACCGTTTCGGCCGCGAGCGCCTCCGCAGCGAGCGCCGCGGCCGCGACGGCGTTCTTTCCGGGCGACGGCATCAGGCCCGGGGCAAGCGCGGCAAGGAAGGGTTCGATGACGGCTCGATCGTCGGTCAGCGGCATCACCAAATGCGCGCTGCCCGCATAGGCGATCAGCCCCGTGCGCGCGCCGGCGCGCGCCGCGAGCAGATCCCTGATCTTCTGTTTGGCGCGTTCGAGCCGCGTCGGCGCGACGTCGCTCTGCCCCATCGTTGCATCAAGCGACAGCGCGATCATCAGCGGCGCCTTGTCCTCGACGAAGGGCGGCAGCTCACGCCGCCAGGTCGGGCCCGACGACGCGACGATGCCGAGCGACATCGCGGCGGCGACCAGATAAAGCGGGCTGACGCCGCGTCCCGTCCCCGGTTGCACGATGAGATGGTTGAGCAGATGCGGCGCGATCACCCCGCCCCATTGCGCTAGCGGGCTCTGTCGCCACCGCACCCACGCGAAGACGGCAGCGACAGGAATCAGCGCGAGCAGCCACAGCGGCCGCAGCAGATGGAACGGGATGGCGGCCGCGTCATGCATGGCCGGGCGCTCCCCTTCGTCCCAGCCCGCTTTCCAGCGAAAGGCCGAGCCACAGCAGCAGCGACAGCACCACGGCGGCGCCGAGCGGCCACTGGAACAGCGGCTGCTTCGGGCGCCAAGACAGTGTATCGAGCTTGGCCGGCGCGAGACGGTCGATGTCCGCGTAGATCGCCTGCAACTGCGCACCGTCCTCGGCACGGTAGAAATGGCCGCCCGTCGTGGCGGCGACCGACCGCAGGACGCCGAGATCGACGCGGTTCTCGCCGGTCGCGGCCGGATCACCGACGCCGATCGTGTCGATCACGACGCCATTCTGGTGCGCGATGTCGGCGGCATGCTCGGGAGGGACGCGGCTCGCCGTATCGTTGCCATCGGTGAGCAGGACGAGAAGCTTCTCGCGCGCCTTGCTTGTCTCGAAGGTCTTGATCGCAAGCCCGATGGTGTCGCCGATCGCGGTCTGCTGTCCGGCCATGCCGACCTCGGTCTGTACCAGCAGCGCGGTCGCGGTCTGCAGATCCTGTGTGAACGGCACCTGCACATAGGGCCTGGTGCCGAACAGCACCAGCGCGACGCGGTCGCCGTTCCGGTGCGCGATGAAATCCGCGACCACGCGCTTGACGCCGTCGAGCCGCGTCAGCATCGCGCCGTCGCTACCTCGGAAATCGCGCTGGTCCATCGAGCCGGAGATGTCGATCGCGAGCATGAGATCGCGCGCCGAAACCTCGCGCGTGACGGGGTCGCCGACCCATTGCGGCCGCGCCAGCGCCGCGACGACGAGCGCCCAGATCAATGCGGCCGTCACCATCTGGATGCGCCGGCGCTGCAGCACGACGGCGCCGCGCTGCGGGGTCTGTCCGGTTGCCGCCGCAAGGCGGTCGAAGAACGGCACCATCACCGAGGCCTGCCGCGCGCGATACGGCGGCAACAGCCACCACACGAGGATCGGCAGCGGCAGGAGCGCGAGCATCCAGGGCCATGCGAACTCAAACATGGTGCCCCCTGATCCAGCGCCGCACCAGATCCTGCAGCGCCGTTAGATCGCCGGCATCCGCCGTCGTCCGCCCGTACGGCGCGGTCGCGAGCAGCCGTCCCGCGCCTTGCGAGAATTCGTCCCCGCCATAGCTGCGGTCGAGGAACGCAAGCCAGCCCGCGCCGGCAAGTGGCGCGATGGTTTCGCGCGGAAAGGCATCGAGCGCAGTCTGCCGCACGAGCAGCGCGAGGCTCGCGGCCATTCCCTCCGGGGCGCCGCGTTGTGTCTGCAGCAGCCGGTCGAGCTCCGCGAGCGCCGCGCGCCGATAGCGGTTGGCGCGGAAACGCCGCAGCAGGCGCCACGCCGCAACGGCGACCCCCGCGGCGACCAGCACGATCACGATCCGCGACGCCCAGGTCGCCGGAAGCAGGCTCACCGACGGTGGCAGCGGGATATCGATCAGGCCCGCGACGGGATCCACAATGACAGGTCGGGTGTCAGCCAAGAGCCGCCTCCGCTCTGGCGTGACCGCCACCGCGTCCGTGCCGGGCCGGCAGCCCGCCCAGGAGACGCCGGAGTTGCGGCGCCGTTTCCTCGGCTGTGCTCAGCGGCAGCACCGGAATGCCAAGCTCGCGCGTCCACGCGAATACGCCGCGCAGCCGCTCCTGCGACGCCTGCGCGATACTTTTGCGGATACTCTCGCGGCCGACTTCGAGCTGGATCTGCAGCTCGCCATCGGTGACGGTCATCCGGCTCGAGGCCGGCAAATCGCTTTGCAAGGGATCGTGGACCAGCACCGCGACCACGTTGTTATGCCGGGCGATCGTCCCGATCATCCGGCGCGTTGCGGTATCCGCGCCATCGAAATCGCTGATCAGGATCACCGTGGCGTCATGCATCGTCCGCCGCTCGGCATGTTCGAGCGCCCGGTTGAGCATGCCTGACGCCGGGACGATGCCGCGGCCGACGCCGAGCGCCTGGTTCTGCGCGACGATGGTGGACAATATCTGCAACACCGTCGCGCGACTGCGCCGCGCCGCCAGCTCGACGACATCGCTGTCATTGAACACGATGGCGCCGACCCGGTCGCCGACGCCGAGCACACGCCAGGCGCCGATCGCGGCGGTCTCGGCTGCGGTGACCGACTTCATGGCGCGCCGGCTGCCGAAGAACATCGACAGCCGCTGATCGACCACGAGCAGGGCCTGACGGTCGCGCTCCTCGTTGAAGACGCGCACATGCGGCTTCTGCAGCCGCGCCGTGACCTTCCAGTCGATCTCCCGGACATCGTCGCCCGGGCGATAGTCCCTGATCTCCTCGAAGTTCAGCCCGCGGCCACGCATGCGCGAGGCGAACCGGCCCGACAGCAGACTATGTACCGGCTGGCGCGGCAGGAACGAAACCCTGCGATCCCTGAATTCGAGCGCGATCAGATCGTCGAGACTGACGTAGACACCGGGCATTCTGGCTGATGTCTCCGTCATCACGGCCCTCACGCTGCAGCGACAAGCTCGGTGATCTTGTCGATTACCTGGTCGGGGCTGATGCCCTGCGACACGGCCTCGTAGCTCAGGATCAACCGGTGCCGCAGGCAGTCGTGGATGACGGCGCGGATGTGGTCAGGCGTGACGAAGTCCTGCCCGTCGAGCCATGCCCGCGCCCGCGCGCAGCGGTCGATGGCAAGGCTGCCGCGCGGGCTGGCGCCGATCTGGATCCATTTGCCCAAGGGTTCGCCGTAACGGCCGGGAAACCGCGTCGCGTAGATCAGGTCGACGATATATTTCTGTGCGAGGTCGGAGACGAAGATGCCGTCGAGCTCGCCGCGCGCATCGAGGATCGCCTGCTGCGGCACCGCCGGCGGCGGGGCGGAGCCGGCTTGCGGTTTCTGCGCATTCTCGGCGCGATTGAGCTTGATGATCTCGCCTTCGGTCGCCTCGTCGGGATAGGTGATCACGACATGCATCAGGAAACGGTCGAGCTGCGCCTCGGGAAGCGGATAGGTGCCTTCCTGCTCGATCGGATTCTCGGTCGCGAGCACCATGAACAGGTCGGGCATCTTGTAGGTCTTGCCGGCAACGGTGACCTGACGTTCCTCCATCGCTTCCAGCAGCGCCGACTGCACCTTGGCCGGCGCGCGGTTGATCTCGTCCGCGAGCACGAGGTTGGCGAAGATCGGCCCCTTCTGGAATTGGAACTGGCCGCCCTTCTCGGTCTGCAGGTAGATTTCCGCGCCGGTCACGTCCGACGGCAGCAGGTCCGGCGTGAACTGCACGCGCGACAGGTCCGCGGCAAGATTCTTCGCCAGCGTCTTCACCGCGCGTGTCTTGGCAAGCCCCGGCAGGCTTTCGATCAGGAGATTGCCGTTGGCCAGCAAGCCGATCAGCATGCTCTCGACCAGATGATCCTGCCCGAGCACCGATCTGCCGATGCGCGCCTTGAGATCGAGCACGGCGTCGCGGGCCGCGGAGTCCTTGGCAGTTCGCCGCGCCGGGGCGGCCGCTAACGGTGTTGCGGCGTGATCTGACATTGCACTACGGCTCCTTGGACCCCGTAAACCACCTGTAATAGGGGTTTCGTCTCGCCGCTTGGCTGAGGCTCGCCATCTCGCGCGCGTAGGCTTGCCGGTTGCCCGCATAGGCGCTGAGGCCGGCACGATAGAACGCATCAAGATCTCGCCTTTCGCTCAGCAGCGAAGTGGTGAATTGCTCGTCTGCTCCCTTGAGCGGCGGCTCGCTTCGGTACTGCCAGATGTGCGAAATCGTTCGGCTGAACTCGTCGGGACGCACCCATGTCGCGTATTCGATCCGCGGCCTGTCGTCCGTCACTGCCGGCGCGTCCGCCGCGTAGCGCACGAGCCCGTCGCGGTCGGTGATCCAGGTTGCGATCAGCGCCGCGACCGAATTGACGCCGACCGCGGAAAGCGCCGCAGACGTCTCGGGCTGGTGGAATCTCGCGCTGATGCGCTCCGCATCCAACTGAATCGGACGATGCGACCCGACAAGCAACATCTCATGCAGCTCCGATGTCCACAGAGACGCGTACGGAAACACATCGATGAAGCTACGAACCAGTGAGCGCGTGTCCTCATCGTTCTGTGTTGGCAGCGGCAACCACTGCGCGACGATCCCGTCGTCGTTCAGCCGCGACGATGCCAAGCGATAAAAATCGCGAGAATAGAGATTGACGACGCCCACCGCCGATGGCGGCGGCGGCTCCAGCGTGATCAGGTCGTAGGTCTGGCTCTCGCGCTGCAGGAGGCGACGGCCGTCGCCCAAGCGCTTCTGCAATCCCGGGTCGGACGCGGCGTTGAAGGTGCCGTCGAATATCGGAGCCGCACGAAGGACCGCCGGGAGCAGTTCACCCACCACCCTCCTGTCGAGAGCAGGGAATTGCGAGAGAGCGCCGGCCGTAATGCCCGTGCCGTAGCCGATCACCAAGGCTGATTTCGGCTCGCCATTGTGAATGATGAGAGGCAACAGCGCCTGGAGCCGCATGTATCGCAACAACGGCATCGCATCGCCGGAGTTGGATACGCCCTGGATATAGAGCCGGCGGAAGCGCCCGGTGTTGACCACCGCAACCGTCCCACCCGGGCTCTCCTCATAGAACATGATTTTTCCCGACCGCGCTGCCGGCAGCAATTGGGCAAATCGGTCGGACGGCGTGACGACCGCAGCGATGATGCAGGCTGCGCCGACCGCAAATGCCAGTCCAAGACCGGTGCGGCTCGAGCGACCGCCCCAGCAGGCAATGACACCCAGGAGGCCGGCGCCGATTGCGAGCAATGCCAGGGTGTGGACAAGCCCAAGCCAGGGCAGAAGCACGAAGCCGGTGAGAAGCGCGCCCCCCACACCGCCCAGCGTATTGACCGCCACGACCGCGCCAACGTCCTGCCCGATGTGCGCATCCCGCACCACCAGACGCAGCGCCACCGGAAAGGCCGCCCCGAGCAGCAAGGTCGGCAGGAATACGATACAGAACGCTGCCACCGCGAAGCGGGCGCACATGCCGGCGAACTGGTTTTCGGTAAGGCGGAGCACGAACGCCTCGGTCGCCGTCTGTGCGACCACGAGCCAATGGCCAAGTGCCGCGATCTCGATCAAGGCCAGGAACCCGGCAGCGGCGATCAGAAGGCCAAAGACACTCCAGGGATCGCGGATCCGGTCGATCACGCGCACAACGATCGCGGCGCCCGCCGCAAGTCCCGCGAGGTACGTCGCAAGCACCACGGAAAACGCGAAACTGCGCGTACTCATGAACTGAACGATAGACTGGGACCAGATGACCTCATAGCCGAGGGCAATTGCGCCGGCGGCGGCATAGAGAGCGACGGCCAATCCGACCCGGCGCGGTTGATGCGCCGCCGCGCGGCCGGCAGGCCTGATGCTCGCCGACGCCAGGGGATTCCGGCCGAGCACCGTCGCCCCCGCCGCCGCGAGGGCATTGAGTGTCGCCGCCGCGATCGAAGTCCCCTGCACTCCGAACAGCGGAATGAGGACAAACATCGGCAGCAGAGCGCCAAGAATCGCGCCGGCCGTGTTGGCGGCGTATAGCCGGCCGCCGATGCGGCCGGCATCGCGAGAGTTATGCAGCACCGCACGCACAAGGACCGGTAGCGTCCCACCCATCAGAAGCGGGGCGATGCCGACCAGAACGAACACCATGGCCCATGCAAGCAAACCGCTCGCGCTCTCGATCGCCACGAAGACCGGCGCAATATTCGCCAGGATCAATGTGGTGGCGACGCCGGTTATGCCGATGCCGATCTCGATCGCGATGTAGACTTTCGCCGGCTGGCTGGCCCGGTCGGCCCTTCCACCGAAGATCAGGCCGCCCAACGCCAGGCCGGTAAAGAAGGCACTCACGGCGGTCGTGATGGCGTAGACATCAGCGCCGACGACAAGCGAGAGCTGCTTGATCCAGATCACCTGGTAGATCAAGCCGGCGGTACCCGAGACGAACGCCAGCGCCGCTGCGACAAGCCTCCGGCTCGCACCGGCGTCCAGTCTCTTTCGGTGTGCTCGGGTCGCGGTCGATGCAGACCCTATGCTCGATCGAGCATCCATCCGCTAGTCCCCTTGGATAAGCGCGAGACAGGCCGATACCACTGGCCTGTCTCGCAGGGCCCCGCGACTATTCGAGACCGCGCTTCTTGAACGACTCGTCGATCTTCTTGTCGACCTGGCTACGAACCTGGTCGATGCTGAAGCTGGCTGGCCGTTGGCTCGGGGGATAGTCAACAAACGTCTGGAGGAACGCGGCCGACTTCATGACCGCCTTGGCAAACAGGTACGCGTTTTCCACACGCCACTGGTCGTAACCACTGCCGGAAATTTCAGCATGCTCATACGGATCCATGCGCAGGTTGAACATTTTCGGAACGCGCAGCTTCTTGAAGGGATTCGCCCAGACGTCGAACTGTCCGGGCTGCTCCTGCTTCTCAAAGACGAACTTCCAGTTGTCGAAACGCACCGCAACCAGATCGCCGTCGTCATTGAAGTAGAAGAACTCGTCGCGTGCGCTCTTGTCCGCCTTGCCGGTGATGTAGTCGAGTTGATTGAACCCGTCGAGGTGGTCGCGGAAGGTGGTCGGGCTGCCCTGCGGCTGCCAGCCGTTGAGCAGGCGGTCCTTCACCCCGGGATCGCCGGCGGCGGCAAGCAGCGTCGGGAACCAGTCGAGGCCTGACATGATTCCGTTGGCAGTCTCGCCTGCCTTGATGTGGCCAGGCCAACGGATCATCGCCGGCACGCGGAACGCGCCTTCCCAATTGGTGTCCTTCTCCGATCGGAAGGGTGTCGTCGCAGCATCCGGCCAGGTGAACGCGTTCGGGCCATTGTCCGTGCTGAAGACGACGATCGTGTTGTCCGCGATCTTCAGGTCCTCGAGCGTCTTGAGCAGCTTTCCGACGTTCATGTCCATCTCGACCATGCCGTCGGCGTACTCATTGCCCGGCATGCCGCTTTGCCCGCGCATCGAGGGACGAACATGGGTGAAGATGTGCATGCGCGTGAAGTTCATCCAGGTGAAGAACGGCTTGTTCGCCTTTGCCTGTCGCGTGACAAAATCGATCGCAGCGCTGGTGGTCTCGTCGTCGACGGTCTCCATCCGCTTCCTGGTGAGTGGGCCGGTATCCTCGATCTTTCCGTCAGCGGACGCCTTGAGCACCCCGCGCGGCGAATAGGCCTTGACGAAAGCCGGGTCGTCTTTCGGGAAGTACGGCCGCTCGGGCTCTTCCTCGGCGTTGAGGTGATAAAGATTGCCGAAGAACTCGTCGAAGCCGTGATTGGTCGGCAGATATTCGTCCCGATCGCCAAGATGGTTCTTGCCGAACTGGCCCGTGGCATAGCCGAGCGGCTTCAAGGCCTGCGCTATGGTGATGTCGCCCTTCTGCAGGCCGACCGTCGCGCCTGGAATGCCGACCTTGCAGAGTCCCGTCCGAAGGCAGGCCTGACCGGTAATGAAAGTCGAACGGCCGGCCGTGCAGCTATTTTCGGCATAATAATCCGTGAAGATCATCCCTTCATTGGCGATGCGGTCGATGTTCGGCGTCTTGTAGCCGACCACACCGCGCGTATAGGCGCTCAGATTGGATTGGCCCACATCGTCGCCGAAGATGACGAGGATGTTCGGCTTTGCCGCGTTCGTCTGCTGCGCTGACGCGGGAGACCCGGCAAATGGCGCCAGGCTTGTCGCGACCAACGCCGCCGCGAACAAGCCACGAAGCAACCCTCCGCGACTACCGGACGGCCTGGCAACGATATTGCTCTCATCGCTCATTCTGACGCTCCTTGCTTGTCGAACGGTTTTTATGACGATTGAGAATCGGCTCGCCGCACCACGCAGCGAAAGCCGACATGGCTGGTCGAGGTGTCGACCGGTTCGGCATGGCGGGCGGCAGGGCGATACCGGCGGCAGTAATTCGGGGCGCACAGATGCGAGCCGCCCTTGAGGACCTTGCGCGGAATCTTGATGGCGGGCTGGGCGGGGTCGTAGCTCGCATCCTCGCGACCGCCGCGCGGATTCTGCGGGATGCAGCAGGGCTTCGTAGCGTCGGCCTCATGACGGGCGGACCACCAGTCGGCGGTCCACTCCCAGACATTGCCGATCATGTCGTGGACGCCGTAGCCGTTGGGCGGAAACGCGGTCACCGGCGAGGTCCGGTCGAAGCCGTCCTCGCAGAGGTTCTGAATCGGGAAATTGCCCTGCCACGTGTTGGCCATGTGCCTGCCGCCGGGCGTCAAGGCATTGCCCCAGGCGAACTCCTCGGCCTCGAGCCCGCCGCGCGCCGCGAACTCCCACTCGGCTTCGGTCGGAAGGTCCTTGCCGGCCCATTTGGCGTAGGCGAGCGCATCGGCATAGGCGACGTGGACCACCGGATGGCTGCCGAGCACGTTGATGTTGCTGCGCGGGCCGTAGGGGCGGCGCCAGTTCGCGCCCTTCATCAAGGTCCACCATTGGCTCCAGTCGCGCAGGGTCGTGACGCGGCGCGGCGGCTGAAACACCAGCGAGCCGGCGTAGAGCATATGCGGCAGCGCACCCGGATATTGCGCAGGATCCGGCGGTCGCTCGGCGACCGTGATGTGCCCGGTCTCACGCACGAATTCGCGGAATTGAGCGTTGGTCACCGGGGTGCGGTCGATCCAGAAGCCATCGACTGACGCCCGATGCGCCGGCGCCTCCTCGGGATAGTGATGGTCGGAGCCCATGCGGAATGTGCCGCCGGGAATCCAGACCATGTCGTCGGTCTGGACGCGGTCGTCGCGCTCTGTTTCGGCGGAGGTGATCTCTACCCGGGACATGGCGATGCACCCCTTCGCGCATTTACCGTGAGCAGTAGTCCCAGAAGCCCTGTGTTCGCGACGGGTCGGTGTAGTACCAGCACATGCCCGCTGCCGGCGGCGGTCCCGCCCAGGCGGCTGCGCTCGCCGCGCTGACGAAACCGATCGCTGCGCCGGCCGCAACCGCGCCCCCGATCGGCCAGCCGTACCAGCCGGGCCGCGCCCAACCTCCCGGCCGCGGTCCAACCCAGCGCGTGCCGGCGCCGTGCCAGCCGGGCCTCACTCCTGGGCGCACCACCGTCCGGCTGCGATAGGCAACCGCACCGCCGCGCGGTCCGACGGCAACGCCGCCGCGGCGCGCGACAGCGCGCACCTGCACAACGTTACCGCTGCCTTCCTGCTGTTTGATGATCGGGAATGAAGCGGAAGAGCCGATGCTGACCGCCGACGCCGGGCCTGCTTGCGCGACGATCGCGGCTGCTCCAATGACTGCCAGACGGAAAATCTTGTTGAAGATCGCAGGCTTATGATCTCGGTGACCGAACGTCGTGCATGATTGCGTCGTGCCTGAGTGCATTGTCGCGCCCTTCCATTTTTCTGTGCTGCACTTTTCGGCAGCGTTGATCCGTCAGGCCTTCTTCCCTTTCTCCTCCGTCGCTAATCCGTGTGCACACTTGCGTGCACAATGTTCTCCGTCGTGACTCGTTCCACTGGACGTTGTCACGAGCGAATTCTGCTGTCAGTTCAAACGATAGCGGAACGCACTATACAAGTGATGTGCACTTTGTGCCAATCTCAACCCCGAGCCGTGCAGGCTTAACGAAAGATGCTCCAATTCGATCAATCCGGCCCGGCCGGCCTTATTGCTTTCTCGGAAAAACAAGCGAAAATCTGCAGGTTTGCAAATCCACATCACGATCTCGCCATGCAACTCAAGCTAACGTAGGAGCATTGTCGCGGGGCAAACTGTTTGTACTGACTTCAAGCATTTGGATTTAGTAGATTAATCGCGCTGCAGTTGTGAACGTGGATATGGGCCAACACCTGACGGTTAGCACCGGCGAGCTTGACGGCTTCGAGGGTCTCCACGATGCCGTCAAAGGCTCGCATGTCGAAGTCATGCAGCTTGAGCGCGGCAAGCTGCGCGGCACATTGTCTCACGTCGGGATCGGTGATTTTTCGCTCAGCATCGGCGCATTCAATGTCGGGGTCCGTACCCAGCGCATCTCGACCGACCCCAAGCTGATCATCGGGATGCTGCTGCGCGCGACCGACCGCGTCACGCATTGGGCATTCGACATGCAGCCGGCCGATGTGCTGGTGATTCCTCCGTCGGTCGAGCATGACGGGGTCTTTCACAGCGCCTCGTCCTACGCCGCCATCCGCTTCGACCTCGCCGACCTGCCCGATATATTCGGCGGCGAGCCGCGGCTCGCCGACGCCGAAACCTGGCAGGCGAAGAACCACTTTCGCGCCGACCCCACGATCGGCATGGGCGCGGCGGACAAACTGCCGCGGATCGTCGCGCATCTCGCGCGCTATCCGGACGCCTTGACGGACGCGTCGGCCGGCTTCTGGAAGCGCGCGATCGTCGACTGCGTGACCGCGACGGTCGTGACATCGCTGCCCCCCGACGGAACGAGCTATCTGCCGTCGGCGATGCGCTTGGTGCGCCACGTCGAGGACTATCTGCACGCCGCGGGCACGCGCCCGGTCCACGTCTCGGAAATCTGCACCGAGCTTCGGCTGTCGCGACGCAGCCTGCACCGCGCCTTCCACGAGGTGTTCGGGGTCGGCCCGGTGACGTTCCTGCGCTACAAGCGGCTCTGCATGATCCGTTCGATCCTGCGCGAAAGCACCCCGGACCAGACCACCGTCTCCAAGGTTGCGATCGAACAGGGCTTCATCGAGCTCGGGCGCTTCTCGCAATATTACCGCGCGATGTTCGGGGAATATCCGTCGCAAACGCTTGGCTACGCCGGGTAGAGCATGATGAGATCAAGTTGAATTGGAGCGGCGTCGGAGGTTCACCTCTCCCTTGGGAGAGGTCGGCGCGCAGCGCCGGGTGAGGGGCTACGGTCCCTCGTTTGAGCTGCGGCCCCTCACCCGATTTGCTGCGCAAATCGACCTCTCCCCGCTGGGGAGAGGTGAGCCGAACCCGAGGCCAAACCGATTCAACCTCACTTCATCCCGCCATAGCGCAAAACCAGCCGCTACGCGCGCAAGCTCATTTCGGTCGCCCCGGATCGCCATTGCCCGACAGCACCTGCGCGGCGCCGCCGATGCCGCGGCGGAAGGCTTCATCGAAGGTGACGCCGCGAAACTGCCATTTGTAATCCTTGCCGTGCCAGGCCATCCGCCATTGCGTGGCCCAGCCGAGATCCTTGTCGTCCCAGACCAGCCGACCGAGCAGGGTGGCCTCGCCGCCATGCGGCGCGACGATCGCACTCAGCTTCGCCGACGGCGTCTTCAACAGTTCGGCGGCGGTGAGGTTGGCGCTCGTCAACCCGGTTGTATCAGGCAGCACGAAGCCCATGCCGCGCTTGCGGGCGGCAGCCGCAAGCGCGTCGCGCTGCAGGTCGGACTGCGTCCCGTCGGATGTGACGATGTAGTCCTTCGGACCGTGCTGCATCTCGGCGAAGACGCCGAGCACCGGCCGCTGCGACCGCCACGGCTTGAGACCGAGCCTGGCGAGAATGCCGTCGATCTTCTTCTCGTCGAAATCCACCGTCAGGTCGTACGGCCGGTCGCGGGTGCCCTGCTCGTCATGATGCGGCTTGCCGACATACTGATCGTGATAGTCGAAACTGCTGACGAACTCCCCGGCCTTCGATTTGTAGACGGCAAGCCGGCGGTCGCCTGCCAGCATTGGCTGACCGGAAACCTTGATCAGGACGTCCTCCAGACATGCCCCGAAGCCTATGATGCGGTTCGGCTCGCCCTGGCCGGTGACGACGGTCTGCGCGCGGTAGAGGCTGTCGTCTGCTGCGGCCATCGCACCACCGCAAGCGATCCATGCAGCGGCAAGCAGCACGCGGACCGCGCCGCGTGCGAGCGTTGCGATCAGATCGCCGTTGGTCTCAAGCAAGGCAGCCATCGTCACCTCCGCTCGGTCCCTTCATTGACGGCACGGATTGGCGGTATTTTCGGGCACCGCCAACGCGTTCGGACATGGGCGCCATTCCATCGGCTTCACTGCGCGCTCTGGCCACGCGCGGCGGGCCTGACATATGCTCGGCACATGCGCGGCGGCGCCGCGAGCGCTGCCCAACACAAGAGCACCGAGCAGGAGACGTTCCGTGAAATGCTATGAGTTGCAAGGCCCCGGCGGCGTCGACGCGCTGGCGCTGGTCGACAAGCCGGTTCCGCAAGCCGGCCCGGGCGAGGTCCTGGTGCGGCTGAAGGCGGCGACGCTGAACTATCGCGACCTGCTCACGGTCAAGGGCGGTTACGGCTCGCGCCAGAAATTTCCGCTGGTGCCGGTCTCCGACGGCGCCGGCACGGTCGAGGCGGTCGGCGTCGGCGTCAGGAGCTTCGCACCCGGCGATCGCGTGATCGGCAGCTTCTTCGAAAGCTGGCTCGCCGGCGAGCCGAGCGAGGCGCGGATGCGCGCGGCGCTCGGCGGCAGCGTCGACGGTGTACTGACCGAGTACCGGGTCTTCCCCGCGCATGCGCTGGTGCGCACGCCGGATCATCTGAACGACATCGAGGCCGCGGCACTGCCATGCGCCGGCCTCACGGCGTGGAGTGCGGTGGTCAAGCTCGGCGACCTCAAGCCGGGGCAGACGGTGCTGACCCAGGGCACCGGCGGCGTCTCGCTGTTCGCGTTGCAATTCGCCAAGATGTGCGGCGCCCGCGTCATCGCGACATCCTCCAGCGACGCCAAGATCGCGCGGCTGAAACAACTTGGCGCCGATGTCACGCTCAACTACAAGTCCACGCCCGATTGGGGCAAGAAGGCGCGCGAGCTGACCGGGCGCGGCGTCGATCTCGTCGTCGAGGTCGGCGGCGTCGGCACGCTGAACGAATCGATCCGCGCCACCAGGATCGGCGGCACCATCGCCTTCATCGGCGTGCTCGCAGGTCCCGCCGCGTCCGACACGCGGCTGCCGCTGATGGTGATGCAGCAGCAGCGGCTGCAAGGCGTCACCGTCGGCTCGATCGAGGACCTGCAGGCGCTGTGCGACGGCATCAGCCTGCACGGCGTCAAGCCCGTGATCGACAAGGTGTTCGCCTTCGACCAGGTCAAGGCCGCGTTCGCCCACATGGCGAGCGGCGCGCATTTCGGCAAGATCGCGATTGCGATCGGCTAGCGTGCCTGCGATCAAGGATTACCTTCCCGTGAACTGGGCCTTGCGTTTCTCGACGAAGGCCTGGCGGCCTTCCCTCGCGTCGGCGCTTTCGCGGATCACCTGCTGCAGCTCGATCTCGCGGCGGAACTGATCGGCGTAGCTGGCGTGCTCGCTCTCCTCGAGCAGCTGCCGCGTCGCGACCAGCGCGCGCGTCGGTCCGTCCGCGAGACGGCCGGCGAGCGCCTTCGCCTCGTCGAGCAGTTTGGCATCGTCGACCACGTCGCGCACCAACCCCCTCTCCTCGGCGCGTTCCGCCGTCAGCGGCTCGTTCAGCAGCATCAGCTCGAGCGCGCGCTGCCGGCCGACCAGCCGCGGCAGCAGCCAGGTCGAGCCGAGATCGGGCACCAGCGCGATTCGGCTGAACACCTGGATGAAGCTTGCTGACCGCGCCGCGACGATCATGTCGCCGGCCATCGCCAGACTGAAGCCACCGCCGGCCGCCACGCCATTGACGGCGACCACGACGGGCACGCGGCACTCGCGCAAGGCCTGCATCGCCGGCCAATAATGCCTCATCACGCCGGTGTAGATGTTGTCGCCGAGCGACTGGAACGCCTTGAGGTTCTGCCCGGAGCAGAAGCCGCGTCCCTCCCCGGTCAGGACCAGCGCGCGGATGTCCGGGTCGAGGCTCATCTCGCCGACGGCGCGCGCGAGATCGCCGAGCAGTTCCGGCGTCATGGCGTTCAGGCTCGCGGGATCGTTGAGCGTCAGGATGCCGACCTTGCCGTCCCGTTCACGCTTCACACCAGTCATTTTTCCGCTCCCTGAAATTGGTTCTTGTTGTTGCACTGACAGTGCCATGCTTGGCATGCTACGCCAACGTGCCCCACCCGCAACAAGAACAGCGAAAGCAACGCCATGTCCGACCAGTTCTCCAACTCGCAAGTGATCCGCAAACCCGCCGTCAGATCCAAGGGCGGCATCGTCGCCGCGCAATCGCGGCGGGCGGCCGAGGTCGGCGCCGAGGTGCTGGCGGCGGGCGGCGACTGCGTCGATGCCGTGATCGCAACCACCTTCGCGCTTGGCGTCGTGGAGCCGTGGATGAGCGGCGCCGGCGGCGGCGGCGCGATGGTGCTGTATCGCGCCAAGGAGAACCGCGTCGAGGTGATCGACTACGGCATGCGCGCGCCCGACGGCCTGCGCATCGAGGATTATCCGCTGACCGGCGGCGCGGCTTCCGACCTGTTTCCCTGGCCGCGAGTGAAGGACGATCGCAACATCCATGGGCCAGGCTCGATCGCGGTGCCCGGGGTCGTGGCCGGCATGGAGGAGGCGCATCGCCGCCACGCCAAAATGCCGTGGAAGGACCTGCTGGCGCCGAGCGTCAAGCTCGCCGGCGACGGCCTTCTGGTCGATTGGTGGACCACCGCGATGATCGCAAGCTCCGCGGCCGATCTGCGGCGCTATCCCGCCAGCGCCGCGGCGTATCTGCAGGACGGCCTGCCGCCGAACGCGCAATGGGGCATCAGGTCGGTGGTCCGCATGCCGCAGGACAGGCTGAAAGCCACGATGGCGCAGCTCGCCGCGGCCGGTCCGCGCGATTTCTACGAGGGCGATCTGGCGCGCAGCATAGCCGACGACATCCAGGCCGCCGGCGGCGCGCTGTCGGTGCGCGACCTCGCCGCCTTCCGCGCCCATCTGCGCGAGCCGCTGAAAATTTCCTATCGCGGCGGCACGGTCTATGCGACGCCGGAGCTGACCGCGGGTCCGACCATGGCGCGCACGCTCGGCCTTTTGCAAAAGTCGCTGGCGCCCGCGCAGGGCGGTCCGGATGCGGCGGCCTACGCTGCCTATGCGGAGGCGCTGCAAGCCGCCTATCGCGAACGGCTGAAGGACATGGGCGACGTCGACGGCCGGCGCGCGCTCGGCGCCGAAGCGATCGCGCCAACCTGCACCACGCATTTCTCGGTGGTGGACCGTCACGGCAACATGGCCGCGGTGACGCAGACGCTGCTCTCCACCTTCGGCTCGAAATACGTGACGCCGCACACCGGCATTCCCATGAACAACGGCATCATGTGGTTCGACCCGACGCCTGGCACCACCAACTCGCTCGCCCCCGGCAAGCGCTGCCTCACCAACTACACGCCGGTCGTGGCGCAGGCCGCCGACGGCCGCACGCTCGCCGCGGGCGCATCCGGCGGCCGCCGCATCCTGCCGGCGGTGACGCAGCTCGTGTCCTTTGCGATGGATTTCGGCATGGACCTGGAAGCCGCCATCCACCAGCCGCGCATCGACGCCAGCGAAGGCGCGGTCGTGATCGGCGATAAGCGCCTGCCCGCCAGCGTGCGCGAGGCGCTGCGCGGCCGCTTCGACTTCGAGGAGGCCCGCATCCAGACCCTGCCGATGAAGTTCGCCTGCCCGAGCGTCGTGCTGCGCGACGGCACCACCAACAGCGGCGTCACCGAGCCGTTCCAGCCCTGGGGCGACGCAGTCGCGGAGGGGTGAGTTATACGCACGACTCCTTCTCCACCGTCGTCCCGGCGCAGGCCGGGACCCATACGCCGCAGCGAGAATTGTGGATCGCGCTGGTCGTTCCAGCATCGCGAAACAACGAGCATCGGTGGTTATGGGTCCCGGCCTTCGCCGGGACGACAGTGAAGGTGTTGCGCGACCTGTGAGTCATACGCCCGCATTCCCGCGCCATGATCTGCCCGAGCTTGCTCTTCCTTCCGCCCTCTTGCTTGCAGAGGGCGCAGGAAAGCCGGGTGCCGATCGCACCCATGGGCCTCGTGCAAAAGGTCGGGCAACTCAGTGATTTGGCGCTCTTCGCGACCCGCGCCCGCGGACATTGCATGACCCGAACGGGCTGATACATTTGGACCGACAACAATTGCGGTGACCGGCTTGAGTGAAGCAAGCGCAGACGTGCCGCCCGGCGCGCAACTTCTTGGACGCGAGTGGCTGGGCTTCGACGGTGAAATCGCCACCGTCCGCTTCGAGGCGAAACCCTTGTTCACCAATCGCCACGGAACGATCCAGGGCGGTTTCCTTGCCGCGATGCTGGATTCAGCCACGGGCCTCGGCGCGCTCGCAGCGCTGCCCGCAACGCGAACCGTCGTGACCAGGACTCTCACCACGCGGTTTCTCAAACCGGCGCGCATCGGCCCGATCACGGCCAAGGCGAAGGTCATCTCGCAGACCGACCGCGACATGATCGTCGAAGCCGATCTGATCGACGCCAACGACGTGACGGTCGCCAGCGCCACGGCCGAGTTGCGGATTCTGGACAAGCGATAGCCGTGCGGCAGGCTTCGATCGCGTCACGCCTCTCGACCTGCTCTCATCTGCCTGGGCTGACGCAGGTCCGATCGATCAGCAATCCCTACATCGCGCCAGCAGGGTGACTTCGTTCATTCCGTAGCCGTCGACGGTCTCGACGGTGCAGCCAAGCTCGCGTTCGCAATAATCGATCCACGGCTCGGGGCTGGTGCAATAGAGCTGCACCGGCGATGCATCGTCGGCCGCCGTGCCTTCCGTTCCGCCAGTGACGAAGTTGACGCTGAAGCCGCGCAGGCTGGCGCGGCGCAGGTCGGCCAGCATCCCGGCGACAAATGCCTCCCAGGATCGGCGGCAGCCGCCGACATCGACATTCATGATGCCGCTCGCGACCGAATAGGTCGCGCGACGCAGGCTGCCTTTGCCGACCTTGAAGCGGCGCCCCGGCGCCGAGAAACGGCGGCGCGCGCGGCTGATCATGGCCAGCGACAGGTCGATCCCGAGATAGTCGATCTCCGCTTGCGGATGGCGCCTTGCGAGATAGGCGCACAGCGCGCCGTATCCGCAGCCGATGTCGTTCAGGCTGAACGGTGCGGAGAAGTCGCAGAGCTTCAGCAACTGGACGAAGCGCAGGTCCTGGGTGGCCTGGCAGGACCAGTCCACCCCGCGCGGGGTGGCGCCGTATTTGGCGACCCGCGCGCTGTAGTAGGATTCGACATCGGCATAGAGGTCGGAGAACCGCGCCCGGTCGCCTCCGGCGCCGAAAGCTGCGGTCTCCGCTGCGATGCTCACGTCTTGCTCATTTCTTGGCTTTGGCCCGCCGCTGCTTCGCCATCGCCGCAAGCTCCTTGCGGGCGACCTGGCTTGGCTTGGTCGGGATCGACAGAACCCGATACGACTGGGTCGAGTAGATCAGCGGCGTGTGGCCATCGGCTGCAAACGTCACCTTCGGATTTTCCTTCATGGCGTGAACGCTAACGAGCACCGGCAGATACGGACTCTGCGTGAGCGCCTGCCGGAACGCCTGGACCACCCGTTTGTATCCGCTCACATTGGGTTGATCGGAAGGATAGTCCTTCAGCGTGCCGAGGAAGGTATACCAGCGCTTCCGCTCGATCCGGTCGGCCGGCTCGATCCCGATCAGGCGGAACGACTGCTCGAGCGGATGATTGGGGGAGAAGATGTCGAACTCCTTTTGCAGCTCCACCATCTCCATGATCCCGCCGGGACCAAACCGCCTGTTCAGCAGATCCAGGACATCGCGCGTCGTATCGTCTTGAATCATCCGTCCCATTGAAATCCCCTCAATACCTTGTTTCCAGAAATGAAAAAATCGTCGCGTCTAGCGGCGTCGCTCAAGATGCAATCGAAGCTGATCGAGTTGTGGTGTGAAGTAGACTGCCCCCGAGACATCGAGCAGATTCTGAGCGCCGCCGACAATCTCGTCAAGCTCCTCATGTGACGTGCTGCCCAAGGCGCAAACGATCAGGCCGCGCAACACGGTCGCGTGCAGCTCGGCGATGCGATCGGTCCTTCGCCGCGCGACCGTCAGCGCCTCGTCGACCGCTTGCAGGGCCGCATGGTGGTCAGCGGCGCGATAGAGCGCTTCGGCCAGATCGGCCAGCATGCGCGCCTCGAATTCGAGGCCGGCTCGCGCAGAGCGCGCAAAGTCGATCGCTTCCTGAAGCTGGGCGGCGGCAATCTTGAAGTCGCCTGCGGCGCCGCTGGCGAGGCCGGCGCCGGCGAGCGCCGCGACCCGCAGATAGGGCGTGCCGGACTGCTCGGCCAGTTCGGCGATCCTCGCCGCATGCGGCTTGGCGAGTTCCGGCCGGCCGCGGCTCCAGCCCATCTCCACCATCGCAAAATGCGGAATGAACTGCACGACGGCGGCGAAGCGCTCCGGCTCGGCCCGCAGCACCTCGGCGATCCGCCGTTCGGCTTCGTCGAACCGGCCCAGCCGCACCAGAATTCTGGTGCCGAGACACCTGATCCAGTGCTCGACGTCGAAGCCGAGAATCTGGTTCGGGTTGAGACCGAGTGTGACGTTGTTGTGAAAACCGCCCTGCTCGGCAATCGCGGCAACCGCCACCTGCCCGGCGTCGAGCGCCTCGGCTAGACGGCCCGACAGGAAGAACGCCTGGCTCAGCATGGCATTGACCGTCGCAAACCGTCCGACGTCCCCGGTGCCGGAGGTGAGCTTCAAGGCGTCCTGCACGAGCTTGACATAGTCGTCGGCAGCCGCGGTCGCGGCCAGAATCCTGCCGTAGGCGCCGAGCAGGATCGGCTCGTGCACCGGGTCCGCCGCGCGTGCGTATTTGATCGCCTCTTCGGCGTAGGGCTTGACCTCTTCGGCGGACATCCCCTCACGCCAGCCGAAGTTGAGGATCTGGCCGCTCGACATCGCCCGCAGCCGGTCGACATATTCGGACGGGGGCTGGTCCTGCAGCAGGGCGCGAACCTTTTTCCAGCTCTTCATTGCCTCGGCGGAGTTGGTCTTGCCGATCCAGCGCGCCGCCCGCTGCAAATGGGTGACCGCCTCCAGCGGCTGGCCCGCGGCCTCGTAGTGATAGGCGAGCAGCCCGGCAAACTCGTCGAGCTTGCCCCAGTCGAAGCCCTCGATCGCCTTGGCGACGGTCGCATGCAGCGTGGTCAGCCGCGACCGCAACTGAGTTGCATAGGCGACCTCCTGGATCAATGGATGGCGAAACGCCAGCAATCCCTTGTCGTAGGGCGGCAGGTCGTACAACAGCTCGGCCTGGCGCAGCTGCGCGATGGCGTTCTGCAAATCGTCGTTCGGCAGCGCCGCGACCGGGCGCAGCACCGACATCGCGACCAGCCGGCCGATCACCGCCGCCGTCTCGAGCACCTGCTTGGCGATATCCTCGAGGTGATCGATGCGGGCGGCCACGACGGCCTGCACCGTCGCAGGCAGCGGCACCGCATCGACGCCATGCTTGAGCCGGTAGTTGCCGCGTTCGCCCTCGACATTGCCGCGCTCCACGACGGTGTTGGCGAGCTCCTCGATGAAGAACGGATTGCCCTGCGCGCGTTCGATGACATTGCTGCTCAGCGAGGCCAGCGAGGGATGCCTGCCGAAATGCTCGCGGAGCAGCTCGTTCGAATCGGACCACGGCAGCGGCGGAATTGCGATCTGACGGTAGTGAGACCGTTGCATGAAAGGTGCCGTGAAGCCCGGCCTGAAATTGACCACCAGCAACGTCGCGGTGCCGACGATGGCATCGACCAGCGTCTCGACGAACTCTTCGCTCGCGGCGTCGATCCAGTGCAGGTCCTCGATCATGACGACCGCCGGCGCGTCCCCGGGGCGCGCGCGCACCAGCGTTCGAACCAGCTCGAGGAGTTGCAGCCGCAGCGCACGCGGATCGAGCTTCGGGGCCGGATACGCCGGATCGGCGAGCCCGAGGAATTCGAGCAGCACCAGCAGTTCCTGCTCCGATGAGGCCATCTCGGCGAAACGGTCGATGACGCGACGCCGGGATGTCTCGATCGGCTCCTTGGCGCGGATGCCGAAGATATCGCGCAACAGCTCGAGCACGGGCTGGAACGGTGTTGCGCGGCCATGCGCCAGCACGCGGGCCTCGTAGACGCGAATGCCCTTGCGGCGGCAATTTTCGGCGAACTCGAAGCAAAGCCGGCTCTTGCCGATGCCGGCGTCGCCGACCATGCCGACGACCCGGCCGTCGCCGCCAACTGCACGCGACAGCTCATGCTCCAACGCCGCCATCTGCTCGGTCCGGTTGACCATCGAGGTCAGGCGGCGGCCGCTGCGGAAAACGTCGCTGGCGGGCGCGCTGAGCAGCCCCGTCAGTCTGAAGACCTCCACCGGCATCGAGATGCCGCGAATGGTCTGCATACCGAGCGGCGTCACCTCGACGAATTGCCTGGCGCCGAGATAGGTGTCGCGCGTGATGAGGATCGCGCCCTCATCCGCCATCTGCTCCATCCGGTTGGCGATATGGACGTTGGCGCCGGCGGCGTCGTAGGTCTGGTAGATGGTGTTTTCCACCGTCTGAACGACGACTTCGCCGGTGTGCAGCCCGACCCGGATCTGCATGCCGGGATCGGCGAGCCTGGCCACCGAATCCTGCATGGCGAGCGCGGCGAGACAGCCGCGGACCGCATGATCTTCATGCGGGCGCGGCGGCGCGCCGAACAGCGCCATGACGCCGTCGCCCTGGATCTTGTTGACGATGCCGTCGTAGCGGTGGACCGCTTCCTTCATCAGGTCGAGCACCGGCTCGAGGCGCCGCATGCCGAGTTCGGGATCGCCGAGGCTGTCGATCAGATTGGTCGAGTTGCGGATATCGGCAAACAGCAGAGTGAGGTTCTTGCGTTCGCCGCCCTTGGTGCTGAGCGAACGCAGCAGGCGCTGCGAGGGCGCGTCGGGACGGACGCTGCCCGCGGCGAGCACGGTCCCGCAGCGGCCGCAGAAGCGGCTGGAGGGCCCGTTCACATGCTGACAGGAGTCACATTTGAGGCCTAATGGCGCACCGCAATCTTCACAATAATCGTTGCCAGCCCGGTTTGCGTGACCGCATCGCTCGCATTGCATGAACAGCCTTCCAGTAAAGACTGCGAATATATCCGACGCACGAGATTAGCCCAGCACATTCTGTAATTGTGTTAAATGCCTCACACACCGAGGCGGTCCAGCACCCGGCCGGTCAGCACGGTCGCGGTCACGCCGACCGGCCAGAACGCATGCATCGGGATCGGCTTGATGCCCGTGATCGGCATGTCGATCTCCACCTTCGGTCCGCCGATCAGCCGGTGGGCCAGCTGCGCACCCATCGCGGTCGAGAGCGCGACGCCACGACCGTTGCAGCCGAGCGAGATCAGCACGCTTTCCGCAGGCTCGTGCACGTGCGGATAATGATCCTTGGTGATGGCGAGCCGGCTGTTCCAGCCATGGGTCCAGGAAGCGCCCTTGAGCTGCGGCCAAAGCCGCTCGGCATAACGGATGAGATAGGCGACGTCATACGGCGACTTGATCCAGCGCATCGGGCCGCGGCCGCCCATCAAGAGACGGTTCTGCTGGTCGATGCGGTAGTAGACGGTGATGTGGCCGCTCTCGTAGAGGACGGGACGCGTCGGCATGATCGAACGGGCGACCTCGTCGGAGAGCGGCGCGGTGGCGGCGATCGAGGAGAACACGGGCACGATGGTGCGGCGGAGCGCCGGCCAGAGATCATCGGTGAAGCCGTTGGTGGCGAGCAGCACTTTTTCTGCGTGCACCACCGCGCGTGGCGTTTCGATGCGCCAGCGCGAGCCGTCGCGGCGCAGCGACAATGCCGGTGTCTCGCCATGGACGGCAACGCCGGCCCCGATCGCAGCGCGCGCAAGACCCCGCGCATAGCTCAGCGGATGCAGGTCGCCGCCGCGCGCATCCAGCATGGCGCAGAGGTAACGGTCGCTGCCGGTCATCTGCCGCATCTCGGCGGCGTCGAGCAGCTTAACCGGCATGCCGCGGCGGATGCATTGCTGCGCGGTCTTCTCGATCGCAGCGGCGCTGGCTTCGTTGTAGGCCGCGCGCAGCGTGCCGTTCTGCCGCGCCTCGCAAGGAATTTGATAACGGCGGATCAGGTCGTGGGTAAAATTCGTGGTGCCGTAGGAGAACTCGATCATGCGGCGACCGAGGTCCGCGCCGAAATCCGCTTCGATCTGATCGGGATCGTGCTTCAGCCCGGGATTGGTGTGGCCGCCATTGTTGCCGGACGCGCCCCAGCCCGGCTCCTGCGCCTCCAGCACCAGCGCCTCGACGCCCTGCTCGGCCAGATGCAACGCGGTGGACAGGCCAGTGTAGCCGCCGCCGATGATCGCGACCGAGACGCTCTTGTCCGACGTCAGCAGAGGCGTCGGCGTCGCCTGCACCGCGGTGTCGGCGTAGAGGCTCGGTGGCAGCGGCAGGCGAATAGGCGCGTTCATTGCAGGCGACCCGATCAGAGCGGATGCAGCACGCGGCGCAGGAAATCCTGCGTGCGCGGATGCTGGGGTTGGTTGAGCAGCGCCTTGGCCGGCCCCTGCTCGACGATGACGCCGCCGTCGATGAACAGCACGCGATCGGCGACGTCGCGGGCAAAACCCATCTCGTGGGTGACGACGACCATGGTCATGCCGTCGTCGGCGAGCTTGCGCATGACGCCGAGCACCTCGCCGACGAGCTCGGGATCGAGCGCGGAGGTCGGCTCGTCGAACAGGATCGCCTTCGGCTGCATCGCGAGCGCCCGCGCGATCGCGACGCGCTGCTGCTGGCCGCCGGAGAGTTGCGGCGGATGCGCATCGGCCTTCTCGGCGAGCCCGACCTGGGCGAGCAGCGCGCGGCCGCGCTCGAACGCCTGCGCACGCGACTCTTTCTTCACATAGAGTGGTCCCTCGACCACGTTCTCCAGCGCCGTACGGTGCGGAAACAGATTGAAGCGCTGAAACACCATCGAGACCTGGGTGCGAATGTCCACGATCGACGGCGCGTCGCGGTCGACGCGCGCACCCTCGACGCTGATCTCGCCGCGGTCGTAGCTTTCGAGGCCGTTGATGCAGCGCAGGATGGTGGACTTGCCGGAGCCGGACGGACCGATGATGCAGACCACCTCGCCCTTCTGGACGGAGGCCGTGATGCCCTTGAGCACCTCGACCTTGCCGAAGCTCTTGTGGACGTCGCTCAGCTCGATCATCGCTTGCCGGCCCGCTTCTCGAAGTGACGGACCAGCAGGATCAGCGGGATGCTCATGGTGAGATACATCAGCGCCACCAGCGTGAACACGCTGGTGTTCTTGAAGGTCGACGAGGCGATCAGCTTGCCTTGCAGCGCGAGCTCGGCGACCGTGATGGTCGAGGCCTGCGACGAGTCCTTCAGCATCATGATCATGACGTTGCCGTAAGGAGGAAGCACAATGCGCACGGCCTGCGGCAGCACCACGCGCCGCATGGTGAGCCACCAGCCCATGCCGATCGATTGCGCCGCCTCGATCTGTCCCTTGTCGATCGCCTCGATGCCGGCGCGGAAGTTTTCCGCCTGGTAGGCCGAATAGGCGATGCCGAGCCCGAGGATCGCGGCCTGCAAGGCCGACAGCGTGACGCCGAGATCGGGCATCACGAAGTAGAGGTAGAACAACAGCACGATGATCGGGATGCCGCGGATCACGTTGATCAGGCTGGCGCTGAGGCCGACCAGGACGCCGATCCCGGACACCCGCATCAAGGCCCATATCAGCCCGAGCACCGTCGACAGCAACAGTGAGCCGACGGTGACGACGATGGTCAGCCAGACACCCTGCAGCAGGATCGGCACGAACTCGACGGCGTCATGGAAGAATTTTTGCATCGGCTCAAACGTATCCCGTCCCGACACTATTCGAACATTACCTCCGTCATCCTGACGAGCGGCGTCTTCGCCGCGTCTCGAAGGATGTACGGCCCGGCTGGTGGCCGTCGCCCCTTCGAGGCTCGCTTCGCTCGCACCTCAGGGTGACGGATCACTTCGGGACATAAATACTCACGACGCGCCGGCCTTCAGGCCCCATTTATCGAGGATCTTGTCGATGGTGCCGTTGGCTTTCAGCTTCGCGAGCGAGGCATTGATTTTGCCGAGCAGCGCGGTCTCGCCCTTGCGCACGCCGATGCCGACCGAGCCGACCGTGACCGGCTTGTAGCCGTCGACGAGGCGCACCTCGGGGAAGCCGCCCTGCTTCAGATTGTAGGCGAGGATCGGATAGTCGGCGTAGCCGGCCTTGAGGCGCCCGGTGTTCACGTCACGCAGGATGTCGGGAATGGTGTCGTAGGCCTTCACCTCGGCGAACAGGCCGGATTTTTTCAGCGCGTCGACGAAGGCGGTGCCGACCTGGGCGCCGACCGTCGCGCCTTTCAGATCGTCCTGCGTGGCGTAAGCCTTGGTGTCGGTCTTCGGCACCACGAGGCCCTCGCCGTAGCTGTAGATCGGGTCGGAAAAGTCGACGACCTCCTTGCGCGGCGGCGTGATGAACATCGCAGCCGCAATGATGTCGATCTTGCTCGAGGTCAGCGACGGGATCAGGGCCGAGAACTGCATCGGCTCGATCTGCACGTTGAAGCCGGCATCCTTGCCGACCTCGGTGATGAGATCGACCATGATGCCCTGGATGGTGTTGGTCTTGGTGTCGAGGAAGGTGAAGGGAATGCCGGTCGGCGTCGAGCCGACCTTCAGCACCTGTTGCGCCACTGACGGCGAGGTCAAGGCAAGGGCAAGCGCCGCCACCGCGGCCTGGACGAGACGCTGAAACGACATCGCAACACCTCCCGAAGCTGGCCTTGGCGCCGCATCGCCCGCGCGTTTCGCGCTTTTGGTTGCGGTCGACGCCGTTCCGGCCTATTTTCACCAATATGAAATTGTGGTCACGAAACCGCGGCCGATGCAAGCGGTTTTCATGCACATGAAGGAAGCGGTTTGACGTGAGCGGTGGCAAAAGAATGCGTAAAGGCGCGGCAGCGAAGCCCGCAACGGCACGCCGCGCCGCCAGAAAGCCGGCCAGCAAGCCGGCCGAGCCCGCGATGGATCTCGCGGTCGGGCGCCGCATCCGCGACCTGCGCCGCAGCAAGGAGATGTCGCTGGAGACGGTCGCGGCGCGCACCGAGCTTTCGATCGGTTTCCTCAGCCAGATCGAGCGCGGGCTGTCGTCGCCGTCGCTGCGCGTGCTGGCAACGCTCGCCGACGTGCTCGGCGTCGGCATCGCCGCGCTGTTCGGCGCGACGCCCAAGGATGACGGCGCCGGCGGCGTCGTGACCCGCGAGGTGCAGCGCGCCGAGCTGAAGCTGTGGCGCACCGGAATTTCAAAGCAGCTGCTGAGCCCAGCCGGCAGCGAGAGCCGGCTCAATCTGTTCCTGGTGCATCTCGAGCCCGGCGGCAACACCGGCGACGAGTTCTATACCCATGACGGCGAAGAGGCCGGCCTCGTGCTCCAGGGCGAGATGACGCTGACGGTGGACACGGAGACCTGGACGCTGAAAGAAGGCGACAGCTTCCGCTTCGCCAGCCGGCGTCCGCACCGCTTCTCCAATCCAGCGCGCGATGCCAAGGCCGTGGTGCTCTGGGTGAACTGCGTGACGGCGGCGGGGTGACGGCCCCACTCTCTCCACTCGTCGTCCCGGCGAAAGCCGGGACGACACCTGTTATTACGGAGCCCTCACGTCAGGCCGCATCACTTCAACCCCATCACCACTTCCTCGATCTTGATCGGGAAATTCCGCACGCGGATGCCGGTCGCGTGCCAGACCGCGTTGGCGACCGCGCCGGCGCTGCCGGTGATGCCGATCTCGCCGACGCCCTTGATGCCGAGCGCGTTCACATGCGGATCGTGCTCCTCGACCGTGATGACGTCGAGTGGCGGCACGTCGGCATTCACCGGCACATGATACTCGGCGAGGTTCGCATTCAGGATGCGGCCGGACCTCTTGTCCATCACCGCCTCCTCGTGCAGCGCGAACGACATGCCCCAGATCATGCCGCCGAACAGCTGGCTCTGCACCATGCGCGGATTGACGATGCGCCCGGCCGCGAAGGCGCCGACCATGCGGGTGACGCGGATCTGGCCGAGATCGGGATCGACCTTCACCTCCGCAAAGACAGCGCCATGCGCGTGCATCGCATATTGCGATTGCGCCGCCGGATCGGCCGCACCCGTGCCGGTGGCCTCGACCTCGGCAACACCGGCGCGCGCCAGGATCTCGGCATAGCCTTCGCTGCGCGTGTCGTCGTCGCGGCGATAGAGCCGCCCGGCCCGCGCCATCACGCCGGCATTGCCGGCGCCGAACAGCGGCGAGCGTTCGTCATTGGTGGCAAGATCGGCAAGCCTGGCAATCACGGCCGCTCCGGCACTATGGATCGCGGCACCGGCGGTGGCCGTGTGCGCCGAACCACCGGCAATGCCGGCATCCGGCAGGTCGGACGTGCCGGACAGGAACGAGATCTGCTCGAGATCGAGCGCGAGCGCGTCGGCCGCGATCTGGGCGAGCGCCGTCCAGGCGCCCTGCCCCATGTCGTGCGCGCCGATCTCCATCACGCCGGAGCCGTCGCGGCGGATCGCCGCGCGGGCTTCGGCCTGGAACATCAGCGCCGGGAAGGTCGCCGTGCCCATGCCCCAACCGACCAGGAGGCCGGCATCGTCGCGCATCTGCCTTGGCTGTAGCGGACGCCCCGCCCAGCCGAAACGTTCGGCCGCCTTGGCGTAGCACTGCCGCAGCGCCTTGGAGGAAAACGGCTTGCCGGTGATCGGCTCGATCTCGGCGTAGTTCTTCAGGCGGAAGGCCAGCGGATCCATGCCGCAGGCCCACGCCATCTCGTCGATCGCGCTCTCCAGCGCAATCGAGCCGGTCGCCTCGCCCGGCGCACGCATGAACAGCGGCGTGCCGGTATTGACGCGCACGGCGTCATGCGAGGTGCGGATCGCCGGCGCCGCATAGAGCGTGTGCGAGGCATCGGCGGCGGGCTCGTAGAAATCGTCGAAGCTCGACGTCGTGACGCGCGCCTCGTGATCGAGCGCGGTCAGCAGGCCGTCGTCACCGGTGCCGATCCGGATGCGCTGGCGGGTCTGCGGACGATGGCCGACCGGGCCGTACATCTGCTCACGGCGCAGTACCAGCTTGACCGGCTTGCCGACCAGCTTTGCGGCCATGATTCCGAGCACCTGCGGGCCGGCCATCAGCCCCTTGGAGCCGAAGCCGCCGCCGAGGAACGGGCTGCGGATGTGGATCTTGTCGGGCGGAATGCCGAACAGGCCGCCGATCCGCATCTGCGCCATCGCCATGCCCTGGCTCGGCGTGTCGAGGAACAGGCTGTCGCCGTCCCACGACGCGACGATCGCATGCGGCTCCATCGCGTTGTGATATTGCGGCGGGGTCTCGTAAGTTGCGTCGATCCGCTTCGATGCAGCGGCAAGGCCCGCATCGATATCGCCATGGTGGACCTCGGCGGGATTGCCGATGCCGACCACCGGCGGCGCATAGGCCTCCCCGGCGTCGAGGCCGACACGCGCGATCTCGACCTGATAGCGCGGCGACAGCAGCGCGGCGCCTTCGGTGGCGGCTTCCAGCGTCTCGGCAATCACGACCGCGATCGCCTGGTTGGCGTAACGCACCTCGTCGCTCTGCAGCAGCTCCATGCGGAAGGCGAACGGATTGCCCTTGGCGTCCGGGTCCTCCGCGAGCTCCGGCTTGTGCGCCGGCGTCATCACGTCGATGACGCCGGGGTGGCGCTTGGCGGCAGCGACGTCGAGCGCGGTGACGCGGCCGCGCGCGATGCAGTTGGTCGCGATCACGGCATAGACCATGCCGGGCGGATGATTGTCGGCGGCATAGCGGGCCTTGCCCGTCACCTTCAGCGTGCCGTCGGTGCGGGTCAGCGGCTGGCCGATATTCGAGCCGTGCCGCAGATGGGCGGGCGCGCTGGTCAGGTTGAGTTCAGCCGTCATGCGTTACGCTCCTGCAACGGATGAGAAGGGAGAGCCCGGCAGCGCGGGAATGCGATCCGGCGTGCCTGCGGCAGCAAGGGTGAGCGCGCGCACGACGATGCGGCGCGCGAGCTCGATCTTGAAGGCATTGTCGCCGGACGGTTTTGCGTCGGCGAGCGCGGCACGCGCCGCCTCGCGGTAGGTCGCCGCGTCCGGCGCGGCGCCCGCAAGCACCTGCTCGGCCTCGCGCGCGCGCCAGGGCTTTGCGGCGACGCCGCCGAGCGCAAGCCGCGCCTCCGCGATCTTGCCATTCTCGATCCGCAACGCAGCTGCGGCCGATACCACGGCGAAAGCATAGGACGTGCGCTCGCGGACCTTGAGGTAGCGCGCGTGCCCGGAGAAGCCTTGCGCTTCGGCCGGCAGCCGCAGCGCGACGATCAGGTCGCCGCGCTCCAGCGCGGTCTCGCGCTCCGGCGTCTCGCCCGGCAGACGGTGCAGCGCCTCCAGCGGCATCTCGCGCCGGCCGCCCCTGCCCTCGATCTCGACGACGGCGTCGAGCGCGACCAGCGGCACGCCGAAGTCGGACGGATGCGTGGCGATGCAGTCCTCGCTCCAGCCGAGCACGGCATGGCTGCGGTTCTCGCCCTTGAGCGCGTCGCAGCCGGCGCCCGGCCAGCGCCGGTTGCAGGCGCTGCCGGCGTCGTAGAAATACGCACAGCGCGTTCGCTGCATCAGATTGCCGCCGACGGTCGCGGCATTGCGCAGCTGGGCGGATGCGCCCGACAGCAACGCCTCGGCGACCGCCGGATAGTTGCGCGCGAACTCCGCGTCATGCGCGAGATCGGCATTGCGCACCAGCGCGCCGATCCGCAGGCCGCCGTCGGCCAGATGCTCGATGCGGTCGAGCCCCGGCAGACGCGTGACGTCAACGAGAAGGCTCGGCCGGCTGACGCCGCCCTTCATCAGATCGAGCAGGTTGGTGCCGGCAGCGAGATAGCTTGCGCCCTTTTCGGATGCCGCCGCGATCGCGTCCGCGACGCTGGCCGGCCTGACATAATCGAAGTTCATCATGCGGAGCGCCTCTGCTTGGTCGCGGTGATGCTGGCCTGCGCCTCGAGCACGGCCTCGGTGATTCCTTGATAGGCGCCACAGCGGCAGAGATTGCCGCTCATGCATTCGCGGATGCGTTCAGGATCGTTGCCGGCCTGCGCCTCGCTCATCATGCCGATGGCGCTCATGATCTGGCCGGGCGTGCAGAAGCCGCATTGAAAGCCGTCATGGGCGATGAAGGCGGCCTGCACGGGATGAAGCTGGTCGCCGCGCGCGACGCCTTCGATGGTGAGAATATCGGCACCGTCGTGGCTGATGGCGAGCGCGAGGCAGGAATTGATGCGCTTGCCGTCGACGAGGATGGTGCAGGCGCCGCACTGACCGCGGTCGCATCCCTTCTTGGTTCCGGTCAGATGGAGGCGCTCACGCAGGAGATCGAGCAGCGTGACGCGTGGATCGTCGAGGGCAATTTCCCGGCGGACACCGTTGATGGTGAGGCTGAGTGGGAGATTCATGCAGGGCTCCGATCCGTGTATGGTCGGGTTGAATCGAGGCAACGGAAGCCCGTGGCCACCGATGCAGGATCGGCGCGCCTTGTCAGGTCCGGTGCTGGTCGCCATATACGGAGGCATCCTCCGTTTACAAGGGAGGGTGAAAAGAAAAAGCGATGGCCGGTCGATCACCAGAAATTGCACGCAAGCCCCGCGCCGACGCCGTCCGCAATCGCGAGCGCGTGCTGGAATCGGCCAAGGCCGTGTTCTCGGCCGGCGGCAGCGAGGCGAGTCTCGAGGCGGTGGCGCGCCATGCCGGCGTCGGCATCGGCACGCTCTACCGGCATTTCCCGACGCGCGAGGATCTGTTCGAGGCGGTGTACCGGCGCGAGGTCGAGCAGCTCAGCGAGCTCGCCGAGCAATTGAAGTACGCCAAGGACCCGGTGGACGCGCTGCGTCGCTGGCTGCGCTCCAACGTCGAATTCGTCGCCACCAAGAAAGGCATGGTCGCAGCACTGGCGCTGGTCGCCCACGGCTCGACCGAATTGCACGCCTATTCGTTCGACCGTCTGACCGGGGCGATCGGCACGTTGCTCGCGCGCGCAGTCGCGGCCGGCGCGATCCGCAACGATATCAGCGCGGAGGACCTGCTGCGGACGCTCGTCGGCATGTGCTACATGCACGACCAGCCCGGCTGGCAGACCACCGCGCTCAGGCTGTTGGACGTATTCGTGGACGGCCTGCGGGTGCAGCCGGCGGTCACGATGACGAAGTCGGAGAGCCCAAGGCCGGCGCGGCAGAAAGCCAAGCCGTCGCGCTGACCCGGCGAGGCCTGTTCAGGCCGCCATGTTGAAGAGAATGCCGAGCGGCAGCCGGGGTCCTGCCGGATTGACATGAAGCACCGCATCGATGGTGCGCGCGGCGGAGGATGACGGCTTCATCCAGTCAAGATGACCGGCGAGCCAGGATCGCGGCTCCGCAGCCAGCACGATCGCCGACCCCCAGCTATCCAGCGGATTGTCGCGGGCCAGCGCCTGCTCGCGGCCGGGAATGGTTGTGCCGGCAGCGCCCATCAGATGATGCAGCACCGCCTTGGCAAGCAGGTCGTCGAAACGTCCGTCATCGACCCGTTCGCTCCCGACCGCATCGATCGCGAACAGCGCGTCGGCTTCGGCGCGACTGACCGAATGCCCGGCGCGACCGGCGGCACAGAGGATGCGGGCGCATAGCGCGGCGTCGGCGGCGTCGATCGTTCGCGAGAAATGCGCCCGGCCGGCCACCGTTGGTCCCTCGCCCGCGATGATGTCGCAACATACCAGCGCGAGCGCCGCGGCGCTGCACGCCGCAGCGTCGGACGTTGACCTCGCGATTTCGGCAACAAGATCCTCCGCGTCGCGAGGCGCATGCGGGGACAGCTCTAACTCATGGACACGCATCGATTGCTCTGCTGTTGATTGCCTCCCGCCCCACGACGGTGGCGGCCACCGCTCAAGGACGTCCGGTGCGTGGCCGCAGCCACCGCATGATGATTTCATGCGGTGTTCGCCGGCTGCTGCGCGGCAGGTCGTGCCGCTGCAGCGCCGCCCTTGCAAAGGCAGCCGCCTGCTCGCTGGATTGCCGTTTCTCGCGCGCCAGCAGCATCCATTCGCGGATCACGGCGCGTCGCACCTTGGACATGGCGATTTCCCTTCGCGATAAGCCGCGTTCAGCGCGTCAGGCCGCCAGCTGCAGCGGATGGGTTTGCGACCTCCGTGCCGACAGCGCGCAGCCGCATTCATGCACGATGCCCTGCTCGACGACGAAGCCGCGCCGCTCCAGCGACGCCCGCAGGCTTTGGTTGGCCGAGGCCTTCTGGGCATCGACCCACACCACCAGCACCGCACGCGCGCTGAGGACATTCGTCAACCAGTCCAGCGTCGGCTCGAGTGCGAGAAGCGTGCGCCGCCGCCAATCGACCAGCGCAACGTCGTACTGACCTGCCGGGCGGCCGCAATTGCCCGACGCCGCCGCGCGCGCATAGCCGCGCCGCTGCAGCTCGAACATCAATTCCATGCTCCTCGTGCCGGCCACGACGATGCGCTGTTGCGTCGTGCAGCCGGCAAGCGCGATCATCGGCTCGATGATCCGGTCGCCGATAGCAATCTGAAGCGAAGACATGACATCACCTGTTTCCCGTTCGCTCACGCGCGTGCGGCCGGGCCTCGGCGGCCTGGCGTCCGCGGGAGCGCTTGCATTGGGCTCAATATCTTCAGGGCGGGATATGAATTCGAGAGCGCCGCGGGCTCCGCGGCATATGAGCCGCATAAGCCCGCGGCCGGATGCGATGGCGGCGGTCGCTAGGCATGGAGGCCGCGCAAGTGTGCTAAAGTGCACAGACGATCAGATTGGCATTCGGTTAGATCGTCGCATTGCCAAGCCTCGTACATACATATCTGTTTATATTCGCGATCCGGCCCGGCCATCGTGCCGGGCTTTTTCGTTGCCCATCGCGCCGTAACGAAAAGCCCCGCACTGAGGCGGGGCTTTCGCGATCACCGCGGATTGGTCCGCGTTCCGCTGTTGTTGCCGGGCAGGTTCGATGTCCCGGTCCCGGTCGCGGGATTGTTGTTCGGGTCGGTCGAGTAGTTCGGCGTCGAGGTGCCTGGGTTGTTCATGTTGCCGGTCGTGCTGCCGGGCGGATTGCTCATTCCCGAGCCTGTTCCCATCCCGGTGGTGCCGCCGGTGCCGGTTCCTGTGCCGGAGTTTCCGGTCCCCGCCCCTGCACTCGCGCCGCCGGCCGATCCTCCACCGGCGCCGCCGCCACCCTGCGCAAAGGCGAGCGAGGTGGCCAGCATCATGGCCGCAGCCAATCCGATCGTTGCCAGTTTCTTCATGTGAGGTCCTTTCCTGGTTCGACCGGAAGCAACGTGGACCGCAAGGCGGACGTTCCTGGACGGCAGGACACGCATCCGACGCGCGCTCGCGAGGAACATGACGCTGGCTGTCCTGTTGAGCGGAATAGCGTTCCCGGAGATGCATGATGAAGACACTTCAAATGCAGCACGAGATCACGGCCGAACTCGAAAGACGATCCGGTGTCACGGGCCTGAAGCTGATCCGGCTCAAGGGCTATACGCCGAGCTGGGATCTCGGCGGCACCCGCGAGACCGCGCTGGACGAGGCGAAGGAAAAAGAGCTTCGCGACATCGTGACCAGGATGCAGGACGAGTTCGACATCGCCTAGGACCGCCGCACGAGCAAGTTGCACCGGACAGGCTGCGCCTGAACAATCGTGACGCTCTCTCGTGGCGTCGAGCCAACCGCGCGCGCAATTCTATGTCGTTCCACGATATATTTTGCGCCAGCGACATTTTTGACGCTTCCGAAACGGCGATAGCGGCACGAAATTCCGGCCATTGAACGAACGTCGAATGGCCGGTCCGACGTTTCCATTCGCGCGGCGCCCCCCGGAATGATTATGCTGGCAAAAAACAGGTAGACGCGGAGGCAAACTCCGCGATCTGCCGATTGGCCATGGCGAGGAAAACGCGCGTTCGCGCTCGAGCTTTCGAGCACGACTCCCGACCTTCGGGAAAAGATGCGCCTGCCGTTCATTTGGATCGCAGAAATGAACGAGAGCATCTCATCTCGGTTTATCCGCTACCCGATCGGCACCTCGCTGCTGATGGCCGGCATTCTGTTCGTCGGAATGGTCGCCTATCCGCTGCTTCCGGTCGCACCGCTGCCGCAGGTGGACTTTCCGACCATCCAGATCACCGCCAACCTGCCCGGCGGCAGCCCCGAGACGATGGCCTCCTCGGTGGCGCAGCCGCTGGAGCGGCAGTTCGCTCAGATCCCCGGCATCGCGCAGATGACCTCGACGAGTTCGCTGGGGTCGACCGCGGTCACCATCCAGTTCGATCTGAACCGCAGCATCGACGGCGCCGCCAACGATGTCCAGGCCGCGATCAATGCCGCCGGCGGCCAGTTGCCCAAGAACCTGCCGTCGCCGCCGACCTATCGCAAGGTCAACCCGGCCGACGCGCCGATCCTGCTATTGTCGGCGACATCAGAGACGCTGCCGCTGACCAGCGTCAGCGACGCGGTCGACGCCCAGCTTGCCCAGCAGATCAGCCAGCTCTCGGGCGTCGCCCAGGTCTTCATCGGCGGCCAGCAGAAACCCGCAATTCGCGTGCAGATCGATCCCGCCAAGCTGGTCGCCAAGGGATTGTCGCTGGAAGATATCCGCGGCCAGATCGCCATCACGACGACAGACAGCCCCAAGGGCAACATCGACGGCGAAAAACGCGCCTACACGATCTACGCCAACGACCAGCTCACCCAGGCGAAGGACTGGAACGACGTCATCATCGCCTATCGCAACGGCGGTCCGTTGCGGATTCGCGACATCGGCCGAGCGGTCAGCGCCGCTGAAGACGCCAAGCAGGCGGCCTGGGCCAATGGCAAACGCGGCGTCTTCCTGGTGATCTTCAAGCAGCCCGGCGCCAACGTCATCGGGACGGTCGACAGGATCAAGGAGCAGCTTCCAAGGCTCGTTACCGCCATTCCGCACGCCATCAAGATCAAGATCATCAGCGACCGGACATTGACCATCCGCGCCGCGGTCGAGGACGTCCAGTTCACGCTGTTACTGACCATCGGGCTGGTGGTCATGGTCATTTTCATTTTCCTACGCAGCTTCTGGGCGACGGTCATTCCCACCGTCACGGTTCCGCTGGCGCTGCTGGGCGCGTGCGCCCTGATGTGGCCGGTCGGCTATTCGCTCGACAATCTGTCGCTGATGGCACTCACCATTGCGGTCGGCTTCGTGGTCGACGATGCCATCGTGATGCTGGAAAACATCACGCGATATGTCGAGCAGGGTGCGCGGCCGCTCGCAGCGGCACTGCAAGGCGCCGGCGAGATCGGATTTACCATCCTGTCGATCAGCATCTCACTGGTCGCGGTGCTGATCCCGCTGCTCCTGATGGGCGGCGTGATCGGCCGGCTATTTCGCGAGTTCGCGGTGACGCTCGCGATGGCGATCTTCGTCTCGCTGGTGGTGTCGCTGACGCTGACGCCGATGATGGCATCGCGCTTCCTGCGCGCGCATGGCGAAACCAGGCACGGCCGGCTCTACCAATGGAGCGAGGCGGCATTCGACAGGATGCTGCATGGCTATCAACGCGGCCTTGATCTGGCGCTGAGCTGGAGCCGCACCACACTCTGCATCTTCTTCGCGACGGTGGCCCTGTCGGTCTACCTGTTCGTGATCATTCCCAAGGGATTCTTCCCGCAACAGGACAACGGCTTCCTGATCGCCGTGTCGCAGATGGCGCAAGATATCTCGTTTGCCGACATGAAGCGGCATCAGGAAGAGCTCAGCAGCATCGTCCGGGCCGATCCCGCGGTCGACAGCATGGCCGAGTTCATCGGCGGCGGCGGTACCGCGCTCAATTCGGGCCGCATGTACATCACGCTGAAGCCGCGCGAGGAGCGCGACGCGAGCGCGCAGCAGATCATCGAACGGTTGC
Source organism: Bradyrhizobium sp. BEA-2-5 (assembly GCF_032918025.1). Taxonomy (NCBI): domain Bacteria; kingdom Pseudomonadati; phylum Pseudomonadota; class Alphaproteobacteria; order Hyphomicrobiales; family Nitrobacteraceae; genus Bradyrhizobium; species Bradyrhizobium sp. BEA-2-5. The sequence goes on from NZ_CP136629.1 coordinate 6,402,659, forward strand.
GGCCGAAGCTCGAGGCGGTCGAGGGCGCGCGGCTCTACATGCAGGCCTCCCAGGACGTCCGGCTCGGCGGCCGCGCGACGCGGACCCAATTCGAATACACGCTGCAGGATGCAAAACTCGACGAGCTGAACGAATGGGCGCCGAAGATTCTGGCCAGAATGAAGACGCTGCCCGAACTGCGCGACGTCGCCACCGACCAGCAGACCGAGGGAACGACGCTGACACTGACCATCGATCGCGACACCGCGTCGCGCTTCGGCATCCAGCCACAACTGATCGACGACACGCTGTACGACGCGTTCGGCCAGCGCCAGGTGACCCAATACTTCACCCAGCTCAACAGCTACCACGTCATCCTGGAGATCCTCCCGGAATTGCAGGGCAAGCTCGACACGCTCAACAAGATCTACATCAGGTCGCCGACCACGGGGGACGAGGTACCGCTCTCCGTGTTCTGCAAATGGACCACCATTCCGGTGCGCCCGCTCGCGATCGCACACCAGGGGCAGTTTCCGGCCATCACGATCAGCTTCAACCTGGCGCAAGGCGTGGCGCTCGGCCAGGCCACCGATGCGATCCAGAACGCGGTCGCCGATCTCGGTGCTCCAGCCACGCTCAGCTCGAGTTTCCAGGGTACCGCGCAGGCCTTCCAGCAGTCACTGAGCTCGGTGCCGCTGCTGATCCTGGCCGCGCTGGTCGTGGTCTACCTGATCCTCGGCGTGCTCTATGAGAGCTACATCCATCCGATCACGATCCTCTCGACGCTACCCTCGGCCGGCGTCGGTGCGCTGGCGATCCTGATGGCGTTCGGGTTCGATTTCAGCCTGATCGCGCTGATCGGCATCATCCTCCTGATCGGGATCGTGAAGAAGAACGGCATTATGATGGTCGACTTCGCGATCGCCGCCGAACGCGAGGAGCATCTATCGCCGCGTGAATCGATCCGGAAAGCGGCCCTGCTGCGCTTCCGCCCGATCCTGATGACGACCATGGCTGCGCTGCTCGGCGGCGTGCCGCTGATGATTGGCACCGGAACGGGATCGGAAATCCGTCAGCCGCTCGGCTATGCGATGGTGGGGGGCCTGATCGTGAGCCAGGCGCTCACGCTGTTCACAACGCCGGTCGTGTATCTCTATCTCGACCGATTCTCGAATGCGCTGTCGAACTGGACGGCAACGAAGAAAGACGACGATGCCGAACCGCCCGTGAAGCACGCCGCCGAATAGTGGCTCGCGTGCGGCGATGAGGCCTACCCGAACCTGACATCGTAGCGCTTGATCGACAGCTCCTTGGCGTCGATCTCCGGCTTCTTGCCCGACAGCATGTCGGCGAGCACGCGTCCCGAGCCGCAGGACATGGTCCAGCCCAGCGTGCCGTGGCCGGTGTTGAGGTGGAGATTGGCGTATTGGGTCGGGCCGATCACGGGCGGGCCGTCCGGCGTCATCGGACGCAGGCCGCTCCAGAACGTCGCCTTGGCGAGATCGCCGCCGCGCGGGAACAGGTCCGTCAGGGAATGATCGAGCGTGGCGCGGCGCGCATCGTAGAGCTTGTCCGAGAAGCCCGAGATTTCGGCGGTGCCGCCGACGCGGATGCGATTGCCGAGACGGGTGATCGCGACCTTGTAGCTCTCGTCCATCACGGTCGATTCCGGCGCGCCGGAGGCGTCCTTGATCGGTACCGTGATCGAATAGCCCTTCACCGGATAGACCGGCAGCGAGATGCCCAGCGGCCGCAGCAGGATCGGCGAATAGCTGCCGAGCGCCAGCACATAGGCGTCCGCCGTCATCATTCCGGCGCTGGTCGCGACGCCGGTGATCCGGGTGGTGTCCGCATTCAGTCCGTCGATGCCGACATTGAAGTTGAAGCGCACGCCGAGCTTCTCGGCTTCCAGCGCCAGGGCCTGCGTGAACATGTGGCAGTCGCCGGTCTCGTCCTGCGGCAGGCGAAGGCCGCCGACGAACTTCTCCTTCACGCCGCCGAGCGCCGGCTCGACCGCAATGCAGCCCTCTCGGCTCAGCACCTCGAAGGGCACGCCGTATTGCTTGAGCACCGCGATGTCTTCGCCGGTGCCGTCGAGCTGCGCCTGGTAGCGGAACAGCTGCAGCGTGCCCTGCGCGCGATCGTCATATTGGATGCCGATGTCGCGGCGCAGGTCGCGCAGGCAATCGCGGCTGTATTCCGCGATCGGAATCATCCGGCTCTTGTTGACGGCGTAGCGCTCGCTGGTGCAGTTGCGCAGCATCTTGAGCAGCCAGACCCACATCACGGGATCGAGCTTCGGCCGGATCACCAGCGGGCCGTGCTTCATCAAGAGCCACTTGACCGCCTTCACCGGCACGCCGGGGCCGGCCCAGGGCGAGGAATAGCCGGGCGACACCTCGCCGGCATTGGCGAAAGAGGTCTCCAGTGCCGGCTCCGGCTGGCGGTCGACGACCGTCACGTCATGGCCGGCACGAGCGAGGTAGTAGGCAGAGGTGACACCGATCACGCCACTGCCGAGAACAAGGACCTTCACTTTTCCTCACATCCTGCAGCGAAAACGCAATCGCCGCTGCGAAACCACTCTGCTTCGCAACGGCGACAGCAATTTGTAGAGCTAGCTAATATCTAGCTAGCAATTATCAGGCCACGCGCTTGATGGAGTCGCCAAGGATCGAGACGATGTCGTCGATATGCGACTTCTCGACGATCAGGGGCGGCGACAACGCCAGCGAGTCGCCGCTCATGCGGAAGTAGAGGCCGCGATTGAAGCAATCGACCAGCATGTCGTAGCCGCGCGCGCCGACCACGCCGTCACGCGGTGCCAGCTCGACCGCACCCATCAGGCCGCAATTGCGGATGTCGACGACGTTCGGCAGGCCCTTCAGCGAATGCAGCGCATCGCGCCAGTATTCGGCGAGCGAGGCACCGCGCGTGAGCAGGCCTTCGTCCTTGTAGATGTCGAGGGTCGCGATGCCCGCGGCGCACGCCACCGGATGCGCCGAATAGGTGTAGCCGTGGAACAGCTCGATCTGGTTCTCCGGGCCGTTCATCATGCCGTCGTATACCTTGCGGCTCGCGAACACCGCGCCGCAGGGCACGGTGCCGTTGGTGATGCCCTTGGCGGTCGTCATCAGGTCCGGAGTGACGCCGAAGAAGTTGGCGGCGAACGGCGTTCCGAGGCGGCCGAAGCCGGTGATGACCTCGTCGAAGATCAGCAGGATGCCGTGCTTGTCGCAGATCGCGCGCAGGCGCTGCAGATAGTTCTTCGGCGGCGGCAGCACCGCGGTCGAGCCCGGCACCGGCTCGACGATGACGGCGGCGATCGTATCCGCGCCGTGCAGGGCGACCAGACGCTCGAGATCGTCGGCGAGCTCGGCGCCATGCTCGGGCAGGTCCTTGGCGAAGGCGTTGCGGGTGAGATCATGGGTGTGGCGGATGTGGTCGACGCCCGGCAGCAGGGTGGTGAAGGCACGGCGGTTGGCGACCATGCCGCCGACCGAGGTGCCGCCGAAGCCGACGCCGTGATAGCCGCGCTCGCGGCCGATCAGGCGGGTGCGGCTCGCCTGGCCGTTGGCGCGGTGATAGGCGAGCGCGATCTTCAGCGCGGTGTCGACCGACTCGGAGCCGGAGTTGGTGAAAAAGACGCGGTCGAGGCCCTTCGGCGCGACCTCGGCGAGCCGCTCAGCGAAATCGAACGCCAGCGGATGGCCCATCTGGAACGACGGCGCGAAGTCCAGCGTCATCAGCTGGCGCTCGACGGCGGCGGCGATCTGCTTGCGGCCATGGCCGGCATTGACGCACCAGAGGCCGGCGGAGCCGTCGATCACCTGGCGGCCGTCGACGCTGGTGTAGTACATGCCCTCGGCCGAGGAGAACAGACGCGGCGACTTCTTGAACTGCCGGTTGGCCGTGAACGGCATCCAGTACGAATCGGTCTTGATGGTGTTCGGAATCTGATGAAGGGTCACGGCCGCGCTCCTTTGCTGACTGACGCTAGTCGGACCACTCTTCCAGGCACTCAACAAGTCCTTTTCTGCCGCAGCGCAAGCCATTGATCTTGTTGAGGCGGTCTGCCAAGATTTGCGCGATCCGCAACACCTGCAACAGGGGCCAGGGGCATGAGCGTCGACATCGGTGGACGGCTGCGATTCATCCGGGCGCGCCACAAGCTGTCGCAGCGCGAGCTCGCCAAGCGCGCCGGCGTCACCAATTCGACGATCTCGCTGATCGAATCCAACCAGATGAACCCTTCGGTCGGCGCGCTCAAGCGCATCCTCGACGGCATCCCGATGGGGCTCGCCGAGTTCTTCGCGCTGGAGCCGGAGTCGAGGCGCAAGATCTTCTACCGTGCCGAGGAACTGACCGAGGTCGGCAAGAAGCCGATCTCCTATCGGCAGGTCGGCGACAATCTGTTCGGCCGCAGCCTGCAGATCCTGAAGGAGCGCTACGAGCCCGGCAGCGACACCGGGCGCGTCCACCTCGTCCACGATGGCGAGGAAGGCGGCATCGTGATCTCGGGCAAGCTCGAGGTCACCGTCGAGGACGAGCGCCGCATCCTCAATCCCGGCGATGCCTATTATTTCGAGAGCCGCCGGCCGCATCGCTTCCGCTGCGTCGGCGGCAAGCCCTGCGAAGTGATCTCGGCCTGCACACCGCCGACATTTTGAACCCGGCGCGCGCAGCGGGCGACCCAAGCCGCAGGGGCCGCATGGCGCGGCTGGGTGAAGAGCCAGACGCAGCAATATCCGGAATTCCTGCACCCGGCCTGGAACAAGCAGAGCTCCCAGGTTCACTTCACCGTCGATGCGCGCGACCACGTCGACGGATTGCAGCGCGAACGCCTGGCGCTGCTCGAAGGCTTTGACGACAAACGCGGCGGGCTTGCCGGCATCTGGCTCGCCCATAACGCCATCATCAAGATCACCACCGAGAGCAACGGCGCCGTGAAGGCGATGGGATGGAAGTGGGACCAGGGCGACTGGAAGGCCGGCTGCGACTACGAGATGACGGGCAAGATCGTCGGCGGCACGTTCCGCTCCGACGAGCAGCGCAAGAATCCCGACACGCTAGAGCGCGACCACGCCATGCTGATCGTCAACCGGCAGGACGATCTGTTCGCGACGAAGCGCTACATCAATCGGACCGGAAAGGCTCTGATCACACGACAGTATCACAGATCGCGCGTCTGCCGGTCGCCCCACGCAATAACGGCGGCAATTGTGGCGAACATCGCTGTGACCGCGATCATGACAAGGATAGTGTCGAGAGGCATGGGTCGTCTCCTGCATATCATGGAGAGACCTAGCGCGCCTGCGCGCGCATCGCCTTGTGCTGGATCAAAAAGCCGACGCCGAAGCGTCAGCTCGCGCCGCTCAGCTTGAGCCGTTCGAGGTCGAGCAGCCGCACGCCATCGGGCACGATCAACACCACCTTCTCGCGCGCAAGGCGGGTCAGCGTGCGGCTCACTGTCTCGATGGTGAGACCGAGATAGTCGGCGATGTCCTGCCGGCTCATCGGCAGCGGCACGGTGACGGACACGCTTCCGATCCGGGCGTATCGCGTCTGCATGTTGAGCAAGAATGCAGCGATCTTTTCCTCGGCACTGCGCCGTCCGAGCAGCAACATCTGGTCCTGCGCCAGGCTCAACTCGTGCCCCGCGAACTCATGCAGGCGGCGCAGCAGATGCGGCTTGCCGTCGACATAGGCGAGGAACGCCGATCGCACGAAACGGCAAACCGCGACCTCGTTGACCGCCTCCGCGGTGACGCCGTAGCGGTCCTGCAGCGCAAGTCCGAGGAAGTCGCCCGGCAGCGCGAAACCCACGATCTGGCGGCGGCCGTCGGGCAATGATTTGTAAAGCCGCACGACCCCGTCGGTGACATTGAACACGCTGCCCGCCAGCGCACTCTGCTCGAACAGCGTCGTTCGCGCCGGAACCTGCTTTGCCTGGCTGATCCGGTCGAGCTCCTCGAGCTCGGACGGCTCCAGCGCAGCGCAGACGCTGAACAGCCTGACCTTGCAGTCCTCGCAGCCATTCGTGGCGCGGCCGTGCCTGCAGTCGGAACGCGTCGCGCCTGCACACGAATCCTGCAGTGGCTCGGCAATGCTCATGGCTTCGGGTGTCCGCTTGGTTGGGTGCTTGACACTATCAACCCCGATTTGATCTGGATCAACCGCCGGCGGCATTGATGCAGATCAATGCTGCGCCGCGCTTTCCCCAGCAGTTTCGCCATCATCGGGGAATCCGGCGATGAACGAGCAATTCCAGGCACTTCCGATCGACCATCAGCATGCGATCGTGGCCTATCCGCTGGTGTTCATGCATGATGCAAGTATTACCACGGATCAGTGGCTGCGGTTCGTGCGCCGGCGCTGCCGCGGCAGCTCGCCCGAGACCGGGCTGATCGCGATCCGCGATCGCCGCGGCGTGATCCATGCCCTGTTCAGTTACCGCATCGACAACGACATGCGCGTCCGCAAGCGCCTCAGCATCGGCGACCTGATCGTCGCGCATCTGCCCGGCTCGCGGATCGACGACGCGGTGTCGAACGTCATCGCCGAGGTTTCGGCGCAATACGGTTGCCAGATCGTCACCATCGAGCAGCCATTCGCAACGCGTCATGCGCGGCACGCCGGATGCCCGACTGCTGAGGCGCTGCGCCGCCATCGGCGCGTCAACTGACATCGCGCTGCTCGGTCGTTCGGAGCCAGCCGCCGCAGGCCCCCTGCTCCGTTGCCGCCGTGGTCGTGCGGGAGTAGCCTTGCGGCGACTGGAAGGTCCGACTGTCGACGGTGCCACCGCATGCGCATCATCCTGATGTTCGTCGCTATTCTGCTTGGCTCGCTCGCTCCCGCAGCGGCCGACGACGTCGGCGCCGCGCAGGCTGTGATCCGCGCCCAGGAGCAGGCGTTCGGCCGCGACGACGCCGCGGCGGCCTATTCGCATGCCGCGCCGGCGATCCGCCAGATCTTTCCGCAAGCCGACATCTTCATGTCGATGGTGCAGAATCAATATGCGCCGGTCTATCGGCACAGAAGCTTCGAGTTCGGCGAGGCGCGCAGCGACGGCGACCGGATCGCGCAGCGCGTCCATATCGTCGACGCCAATGGCGAGGCGTGGGAGGCGCTCTACACGCTGGTGCGGCAGGCCGACGGCAGCCTGAAGATCACCGGCTGCTCATTGCTCAAGGCCGGCCAGTCGGTGTGATCGAGAATCATGCCAGCGCCACCCGCTGCCGCGCCCGCATCATGAGCAGCAGGATGATGCTGACATTGAGCAGGTTCCAGGCGAGGCCGTTCGCGAACGCCGCGGCGTAGGATCCGGTGGCGTCGAAGATGACGCCCGACACCCAGCCGCCGAAGGACATGCCGAACACGGAGGCAAAGATCACGATGCCGACGCGCGTCGCCGCCTCGCTCGCCGGCATCGCCTCACGCACGATGATGGCGTAGCTCGGCACGATGCCACCCTGGAACAGGCCGAACATCGCCGAGATCAGATACAGCGAGGTCAGGCTGTCGAAGAACAGATAGAACACCAGCGCAAAACCCTGCGCCAGCGATCCGACCAGGAGCGTGCGGATGCCGCCGATCTTGTCGGCGAGATAGCCGGAGCCGATCCGGCTGACGATACCGAAGCCGAGCATCAAGGACAGCATCTCGGCGCCGCGCGCCACGCCGTAGCCGAGATCGCCGCAATAGGCGACGATATGGACCTGCGGCATCGACATCGCCACGCAGCAGGAAATCGACGCGAGCGACAGGATCGCGGTCAGCGCGTTGGTGGAAAGCTTGAGGTCGACCCGGGGCGGTGCCGCGTTGACATGACTGCGCCTGGTCGCTGCGCCCATCAACACGCGCAGCACCATGAGCGCAAGCAGCATCGAGACCGCGGTGAAGATGCCGATCGCAACATGGGTGGTGCGCCAGCCGACACTCTGCATGCCGAAATTGACCAGCGGCGGCCACACCGTACCGCCGACATAATTGCCGCTGGCGACGATCGTCACCGCCAGCCCGCGATAGCGCTCGAACCAGTGCGAGGCCTCCGCCATCAGCGGGGCGAAGGTCGCCGCCGACGACAGGCCGATGGCAAAATGCAGCAGGATGAAGGCCCAGATCGACGGCGCGTAGCCGGCGCCGACATAGCCGAGGCCGAGGATGCCGATCCCGGCGCCGATCGCCGCGACGATACCGTAGCGGTCGCTGATCTTGCCGGTGACGACCTGGCCGAGGCCGAAGCCGAGCATCACCATGGTGAAGGCGAGCGAGGCCGTTCCGCGGGTCGCGCCGAAATCGGTCTGCACCACCGGCAACGCCACCACGACCGACCACATGCCGACGCTGCCGAGCGAGCCGATCACCACGGCCACGACGAGGCGCAGCCATGCCCGGCGCGAGTCGGGAATGAACGTAGCGACTTCAGGGGAATATTCAGAAGAAATTACCACGGCAGGCGGAACTTCGTCGGCATTTGCCTCCGGGTCAAGCCACATTGCCGAGAGATTAGGCATGCGCGAACAACGGGACGCGCGTCCTGCGACGAGAAAGTGAGCCGGATCAATTGCCGAAATTGGGATCCTGCGACTGGAACGGGCGGCACTTCGCGTGCTTTGCGAACCGCTGGTCGAAATCGACGGTGCCGCCAGTGACCGGTATGCGGGTGGGCGGCAGGCCCCGGAGGTATTGATCGACGGTCACGGTCTTCTGGTCGGTGCTCAACGTGACACGCACCGGCTCAAGCGGCTTGCCCTTGTTCACGTCGGTCAGATCGAGCGTGTAATAGCCGATGACGGATTGTCCGCCCCGCATATGGCGGTCGACCGAGAGTGGCAGATACACCTCCATCCGGACGCCCTCGCCGTCGCAGGTGATCATGCGGATCATCACCGCCTCGGCGCCGGGCGGCTTGGCGGCTACGGCGGTCGCACCGCAAATGCAGCAAACGGAAATAGCTGCGACGAGGCCGCGTCGCACCAACGCATATCCGTCAGGCACTGCAACGGTACGGCGCATCGGTTTTGACATCCGGCATCCCTGAGCAAAGACGTTCAATTTGCGTTTGGTCGGACGCCGGGCCAGGCAAGTTCAACTCCGGCGCGGTTCCTGGCGAACCCGGGAATAACGGCCGTCGAACTGTGATCCATGCTTACGAAGAAACTGCTACAATGCGAACCGGTTCACACTGGCGGCCCGCCATCCGGACCTATCATCCCGCTGGACGGCGCGCAGTTCGCAAGGTTGAAGGATCGAAGCGCTTAACTGTCGGAGGGTCATCATGCATTCGTCAGCAGAGTGGTTACCCGTTGCATCAGCGCCGTCGGACCGCGAGCTCGAAGTCTGTGTCCTCGATTATGATGGCATGGTCCACGCGCTCATGTTCCCGTGCCACCGCGACGGCGCCGAATGGGTCGACCATGCCGGCAGCAAGCACCTCGACATCCAGCCGACGCATTGGCGCAGATGGACGCAGTCGGCCAACTAGCGCCGCTGTGATCGGCCGAGGCGACCGGCGCCGATCTCGCGCCGGTCCTCACCTTGAGCTACAATGGCGACGTGGGTTCAGGGTGGGCCAGGAGGCTCGTCATGGAATCACACGTGGTCCCTTTCGAAAATCGCTGGACCAACGGCAAGCATGCCTGGGAGTGGCATTGCGAGCTCGAGCGGCTGGGCGTGCCGACGGTCCGGACGATGTATTGCGAACATGAGACGCACCATCGCGACGAGCTTGCGGTGGTGTTCGACATTCCCGCCGGCTTCGTTCGCGACTGGCTGACCTTTCATGACCGGCGCGCCGCCCGGCAGCAGTTCTTGTGGCGCGCCAGTGTCATCACGCTCTGCATCATCGCCGCATCGGGCGTCGTGCTTGGTGCGCTCAAATAGAGGCCGCGAGGCCATCCCCGAACGGCCGGACGATCCAGCCTACCCGACCGACCTCCTGACGCCTCGGGCCTGCGACGTCCGCGCTCCCCCTCCCCGCACGGCCCCTGGACGACACTTATTAACCCTTTGCTAACCATACACCCGGCAAGAATTGCCGGGTGAAGTCGAGTGTCGTCAGCCGCGTAGAACGGGAGCTCCCGTGGACGCCAGTGCGGTGCCTCACTTTCGGAACGGCGGCCCGTCGGCCGCCGCGCAGACGTTTGGGGCGCGCGGACGGCAGTCGCGCGGGGAGGCAGCTACCATGGTCGACGTCACGGCGGGACAGGGCACGGCAGGCAAGAGCGGATTGCCGAGCCTCGGCGAGATCGGCGACATCTTCAAGCGCGGCGACATCGCGCTGGCGCTCGGCGTCCTCACCATCCTGGTGGTGCTGATCCTCCCCCTGCCCGCGATCGTGCTGGACCTGTTCCTGGCGATCTCGATCACGCTCTCGATCCTGATCCTGATGACGTCGCTGTTCATCCAGGCGCCGCTCGAATTCTCGGCCTTCCCGACCATCCTCTTGATCTCGACCATGCTGCGGCTGTCGCTCAACATGGCCTCGACCCGCCTGATCCTGTCGCACGGGCACGAGGGCACGGCCGCCGCCGGTCACGTCATCGAGGCCTTCGGCAACTTCGTGATGGGCGGCAATTTCGTCATCGGCATCATCGTCTTCGCCATCCTGATCATCGTCAACTTCGTCGTCATCACCAAGGGTTCGGGCCGTATCGCCGAGGTCGCCGCGCGCTTCCACCTCGACGCCATGCCCGGCAAGCAGATGGCGATCGACGCCGACCTCTCCGCCGGCCTGATCGACGAGAAGGTCGCCAAGGAGCGGCGCAAGGAGCTGGAGGACGAGAGCGGCTTCTTCGGCGCCATGGACGGTGCCTCCAAGTTCGTCCGCGGCGATGCCATCGCCGGCCTCCTGGTCGTCTTCATCAACGTCGTCGGCGGTATCATCATCGGCGTGGCACAGCAGGGCATGTCCTTCGCCGACGCCGGCCGCAGCTACACGCTCCTGACCGTCGGTGACGGTCTCGTCACCCAGGTGCCGGCGCTGATCGTCTCGACCGCGGCCGGTCTGCTCGTCTCCAAGGCCGGCGTGTCCGGCGCCGCCGACAAGGCGCTGATGAAGCAGTTCTCCGGCTATCCGCAGGCGCTGGCGATGTCCTCGGCAGTGATGCTGGTGCTGGCGGCCCTGCCGGGCATTCCGACCCTCCCGTTCCTGGCGCTCGGCGCTGGCGCCGCGGTGCTGGCCTGGAACGCACGCAAGCAGAAGCGGGCCGCGAAGGCGGCCGAAACGGCAGCAGCCGCTGCCCCTGCTGCGGCCGCGGCCGCCGCCGCTGCAGCCGCGGAGGAGCCAATCGCGGCCGCACTCAAGATCGACGACCTCAAGATCGAGCTCGGCTATGCGCTGCTGCCGCTGGTCAACGGTCCCGACGGCACCGATCGCCTCACCGAGCAGATCAAGGCGCTGCGCCGTTCGCTCGCGATCGAGATGGGTTTCGTGATGCCGGCGGTGCGCATCCTCGACAACGTCCAGCTCGAGGCCAACACCTACATCATCAAGATCAAGGAGGTCGACGCCGGCACCGGCAAGATCTGGCCCAACCAGTTCATGGTCATGGATCCCGGCGGCGGCCAGGTGCAGGTGCCCGGCATCCACACCACCGAGCCGACCTTCGGCCTGCCCGCGACCTGGGTCGACGCCAGCCTCAAGGAAGAAGCCTCTCTCAAGGGCTACACCGTCGTCGACGCCGCAACCGTGCTCTCGACCCACCTCACCGAGCTGCTCAAGGCCAACATGTCGGACCTGCTCTCGTATGGCGAGGTGCAGAAGCTTCTCAAGGAGTTGCCGAAGGAGCAGAGCGAGCTGGTCAAGGACATCGTCCCCGGACAGGTCACGGTCTCCGGCATCCAGCGCGTGCTGCAACTGCTGCTCGCCGAACGCATCTCGATCCGCGATCTCTCGACCATCCTCGAAGGCATCGCCGATTCGCTCGCCTTCTCGCGCAACCCCGCCACCATGGTCGAGCACGTCCGCGCGCGTCTGGCGCGGCAGATCTGCGCGCAGAACACCTCCTACAACGGCTATCTGCCGCTGATCGCGCTGTCGGCACGGTGGGAGCAGGCCTTTGCCGAATCCATCATCGGCCAGGGCGAGGAGCGCAGCCTCGCGATGCAGCCCTCGAAACTGTCGGAGTTCATGACCGCTGTGCGCGAGGCGTTCGAGCAGGCGGCGCGCGAGGGCGAGGCGCCGGTCTTGGTGACGTCGGCCGCGATCCGGCCGTTCGTTCGTTCGCTGGTGGAACGGTTCCGCTCGCAGACCACCGTCCTGTCGCAAGCCGAGATCCATCCCAGGGCCCGGCTGAAGACGGTCGGCAGCGTTTAGAGCCTGTTGTCCGGAAGCGTTTTCTGCACGCGAGCCGGGTGTCCACTTCGCGCGAAAACGCGCTAGCGGCCGCAAATCACTTGCGTTTTCGTCTGTGTTTTCTCGCCACAGGCAACTGATTTATGGGGAACAGGCCGGAACGGCCCTATCTGGGATGCAGCATTCCAGTGCAAGTTCAAGATACTGATATTAAATAGCTTTAATTACCAAAGGGTCATTTTTGATCGCGGCCGATCACGTCTCATCACGGCCTTGTGATGACCTCTAGGGAACGGAATCGGCAAATCCTACGTTAGCGGGGCACGAGACGTTGAACCGGACAACAGACCGAACCGACAGATTACCGAGAGCAGGAAGGCGGCAGGAGGCTTCCATGAACCACTCGATCTACAGCGCTGATCGTATGACGCACCTGAAGATTGTGGTTGTGGCGTTGTTCGCCGGTATCCTGGTCGCGGGCTTCGGCATCGCGGCACATAATTCGTCGGATGAGGGATACACGCAGACGGCGCGGGTCATGAAGGCCGGCAAGCCCGTCGCGATCACCAGCTCCAGCAACTCGCTGGTCCGCTAACAGGAGAGTTTCACGAATTCACGTAGTGTTCTTTACAGCCCCCCAAAGTCGCTGCGTGGATATTTAAGACCCCCAACTACCCCCAAGTTGACTATCGAAAACGCCCGCTCCCCACGGGCGTTTTCTTTTTTTGCGGGTGGTCGACGCGACATCTTATCCAGGTCATTGGCGAGCGCAGCCAAGCAATCCACTGTCACCGCTCATGCGGAAGGATGGATTGCTTCGCTCCGCTCGCAATGACGGAGCACCACCATCGGCAACCTATGACGATGGGCGGCTGGCCTATCGCGGCGGCGAACCCGACGCGCCCGGCACGGTCTCGATCAGCTTGCCGGAAAACACCGGGGCCGAGGTAGGCTCGCCGTTCGGCGATCCACCGGCCTGCTCGACGGTGACGGCGAAGGTGGCGCCGTTGATCACGTCGGGATCGTAGCCCGACAGCAGCGGACGCGCGGTGAAATCGCTGGCCCCGATGACGCCGAGCGAGCGCGGGCGCGGCAGCTTGTCCGAGATCAGCCAGAGCTCGAAACTCTTGCCGGGCTCCGACGGGGCGCCGACCTTGCGGACGGTGAAGTTCTTGGTGGCGCCGTCGATGGTCATGATGAAGGCCGGCCCGCCATTCGGCCCCTGCAGCAGCGCGACATATTGCGCCGACGGCGTCAACGCCGGCGCCGGCGTCTTCACTTCGACGGTCTGGATGCGCGGCTTCGGCCGGATCGCATTCGGCAGAGAGTCGGGCCGATAGATCTGCAGACCGAGCGTGACGAGCAGCGCGGCCGCGATCGCGGTCGCGGCCGACGCGATGCCGCGCCAGCGTTTCACGCGGCCCGTCAGCGCGGTCACGTTGCGTTCGTCGAAGATGACCCGCGGCGGTCGGGCCTCGGGCAGCCTCCGGGGCTCGGGCGACTGCGCAGGCTCCGGATCGAACGCCGAGCCGAATTCGGGATCGTCTGTGACTGGCGAAGGCGGCGGCGTCACCGTCGTGGCCGGCGTCTCCGGCAGCCCCAACGGCGCCTGCGGCGCGCTCGTGGGGCCGATCGCCGCCTTGATGTTGTCCCAGACCACCGGACGCGGCTCGACCAGGCCGACCATCTGGTTCAGCGGCCCGAGTCTGAACTGCCAGGCCTGCACCAGCACTGCGAACTCGCTGTCGACGGCCATCATGGCCTCGACCTGCGCACGCTCATCGGCGTCGAGCGTACCGAGCGCGTATTCCGCGGCGAGCGCGATATGATCCTCCGTGTAGGCCATCAATCAGAGTCCAAGACACTCCCGGATATCCATCAGGCTGCGGCGCAGCCAGGTCTTCACCGTGTTCACCGGCGTCTCGAACTTTGCGGCGAATTGCTCGCGGCTCCAGCCGTTGTAATAGGCGAGAAGCACGAGCCTCTGACGGTCCGGCTCGAGCCGGCCGACGCACTCCAGCAATCGCTTCAACTCTTCCGTCATCTCCCGTCGCGCCAGCGGATCGGGCTGGTCGGCTGCGACCTCCATCGCCGCCGGCTCTTCCTCCAGCGAGGCCTCGCCGCGCTTGCGCACGATGTCGATTGCACGGTTGCGCGCGATCGAGGCCATCCACGTGATCGGCGACGACAAGGCCGAATTGAACTGGCCGGCGCTGTTCCAGATCTTGACGTAAGTCTCCTGGAGGACCTCCTCTGCGAGATCCTGTCGGCGCAAGATACGGAGCACGACGCCATAGAGTTTCGCGCGCGTGGCGGCGTAGAGGCGCTCGAATGCGGCCTGATCGCCCTTGGCGACGGCGGCGATCAGCCAGACCAGCTCAGCCGGCGTCAGCATCTTGCGCCCTCCAAGCCCCGACCCCCCATCGCCTCATTGCCACCGTGCCGCCGATCATCCGTCCTGACCGGTGGTAGCATATTTTGGGACACCACGATCCGCCAAGGGGCTAACAAGTGGCCGGCAGGCCGGCGGCTTGTGGACAGCGCCCAGCAAAAAGCCCGGGCGATCGGCCCGGGCTCTCAATCTGGTCAGCGGAGGGAGCGAGGGTTCAGGCGATGACGCCGAGACGGGCCCGCATCAGGCCGATCGAATCCATGTCGGCTTGTTCGCGAGCGCTCTCCTCGGCGCGCTCGCGGGCCTGGTCGCGCTCGTCCAGGAGCTCGACCTTCTTCAACTCTTCGAAAGCCTCGGCCAGTGCGGCCTTGGCTTCGTCGAGCTGGCCCTTCAGCTCGTCGGCTGAACGGGTCAGGTTCTCGCGGCGCTGGATCGCGGCCTTGGCATAGGTCGGATAGGCGAAGTGCGAGGGATCGTTGATCCCGGCACGCTCCTGCTCGGTCTGGATCTCGCGTTCGAGATCGACCGACATCCGCTGGAAATCGGCGATCATGGTCTCGATCTGGGTGACCCGGCGGCGCTTCTCGTCGACCTGAAACTTTTTCAGGCGGATAAGCGTATCTCGTGACTTCATCGACTCGTACTCCCCAGAAGTCCCAAATCTGAACGCGGGACAGAGCCGGCTCCCCGCTGGGCCCCGCCGGCATAGCTATGGTGTGCCGGCGATGATGACCTGACAAAGTTAGCGTTCCGTTTCCAAACCCGACAGGATTTGAGCCAGTTGCCGGTAGCCGTCGGGAAGGCTGGTGGATTCTCGTCCTTGCGCTGGCGCAGGAAGGCCTCGAGCGGCTCGTGCAGCCGGATCGCCTCGTCGACCTCCGGGCTGGAGCCGGCGCGGTAGGCGCCGAGCCGGATCAATTCCTCCATGTCGGCATAGGTCGCCATCACCTGGCGTGCCTTGTTGATGTAGGGCAGGAAGTTGGGGTCGGCCGACCGCGGCATGGTGCGCGAGACGGATTTGAGGATGTTGATCGCGGGGTAGCGGCCGCGCTCGGCGATCGAGCGCTGCATCACGATGTGGCCGTCGAGGATGCCGCGGACCGCATCCGCGATCGGCTCATTGTGATCGTCGCCGTCGACCAGCACCGTGAAGATCGCGGTGATGGCCCCCTCCCCCAGGCCCGGCCCGGCCCGCTCCAGCAGCTTCGGCAACTCCGTGAAGACGGTCGGCGTATAGCCCTTGGCTGTCGGCGGCTCGCCGGCGGACAGGCCGATCTCGCGCTGGGCCATGGCAAAGCGCGTCACCGAGTCCATCAGGCAGAGCACGTCCTTGTCCTCGTCGCGAAAATATTCGGCGATCGCGAGCGTCAGATACGCCGCCTGGCGGCGCATCAGCGCGGGCTCGTCGGAGGTGGCGACCACCACGACCGAACGCGCGAGGCCCTCCTCGCCGAGATCGTCCTGCAGGAATTCCTGAACCTCGCGCCCGCGTTCGCCGATCAGCCCGATGACACTGACAGCGGCATCGACGTTGCGCGCGAGCATCGAGAGCAGCACCGACTTGCCGACGCCGGAGCCGGCGAAGATGCCGATGCGCTGGCCGCGGCAGCAGGTGAGAAAGGTGTTCATCGCGCGCACGCCGAGATCGAGCGGTGCGCCGACGCGCTTGCGCGAATGCGCCGGCGGCGGCGTGTTGCGGAACGGCATCGGCGAAGGGCCCTGCGGCAGCGGCCCCTTGCCGTCGATCGGCTCGCCCAACGCGTTGACGACACGGCCGAGCCAGGCTGCGGACGGCCGCACCTGGCTCGCCGCGTTGGCGATCACCGCGCGGCAACCGCGCCTCACGCCATCTAGTCCGCCGAACGGCATCACCACCGCGTTCTCGCCGGAGAAGCCGATCACCTCGGCGGGGATGAAGCGGCCCGCGCCGACGTCGATCACGAGCCGTGCGCCGACCGACATTGAGTGAATCGGACCGGCCACCTCGACCATCAGGCCGCGGACCCCGACCACGCGGCCGTAAATATTGACGCCGTCGATGTCGCCGATCTGTTCCGCGAGCGCCTTCATTGCGAAAACCTTAAGTTTCCGCTTTTTTGCTCCGGCCGCTTAACCTCGTGTTTACCCGCATCATTAATCATTGCGTCACTGTCTTTGTGACTGAGGTCGCGTGACTCCCCTTCAGAAGAAGGCTGAGTCGCGGGAGTCGGTTAAACCCGTCTCTTAAAGTGGAAACTGAACGGACGCGGTTAGGAAAAGCTTCTTCTACGCAATATCTTAGGGCGATTCGACAAAAATTGCACGGTTAGAGCTTGCGTGGAGGAATCAGTTTTTGTTAACCATCTGTCGTCAGGATCCGAATCAGTTGTTCAAAGGCGTTTTGTTGAGTGCCGCGAATGCGGCCGACCTGACGCCCAGGAGCGGCGACTATGGGGAACTGGCATGCGCGTTTTGCTGATTGAAGATGACAGCGCCGTCGCGCAGTCGATCGAGTTGATGCTGAAGTCGGAGAGCTTCAACGTCTACACGACCGATTTGGGGGAAGAAGGCGTCGATCTCGGTAAATTATACGATTACGACATTATTCTCCTCGACCTCAATCTGCCCGACATGTCCGGCTACGACGTGCTCAAGCAGCTCCGGGTCTCCAAAATCAAGACACCGATTCTGATCCTCTCCGGCCTCGCCGGCATCGAGGACAAGGTCAAGGGTCTCGGCGTCGGCGCCGACGACTACATGACCAAGCCCTTCCACAAGGACGAGCTGGTGGCCCGCATCCACGCGATCGTGCGCCGCTCCAAGGGTCATGCCCAATCGGTCATCCAGACCGGCGACCTCGTCGTCAACCTCGACACCAAGACGGTGGAAGTCGGCGGCCAGCGCGTGCATCTGACCGGCAAGGAATACCAGATGCTGGAGCTGCTCTCGCTCCGCAAGGGCACGACCCTCACCAAGGAAATGTTCCTCAACCACCTCTATGGCGGCATGGACGAGCCCGAGCTGAAGATCATCGACGTCTTCATCTGCAAGCTGCGCAAGAAGCTCGCCAATGCCTCCGAAGGCCGCAACTTCATCGAGACCGTGTGGGGCCGCGGCTACGTGCTGCGCGAGCCGCACGAGCACGAAGAGCGCATTCCCGCCTGACCTTCCGGGCGCCCGCAGAGAACCGCAAGGTTCGCTCCTTTCGACCTGGACCCCGCCGCAAATGGCGGGGTTTTTGTTTGGGATTGAACCGGCTGTCGGCATGCGCCGACCAAGGGAACGTGCAATCCTGCCTCGCGCGAATCCTGACGAACTCCCGGACCGCCCCGACATGATCCTGCAATCACTCTCCGGCCTGCCCGCCTTCCTGGTCTATTTCTGCACCGGACTGATCGCGATCGTGGCCTATCTGTTCGTCTACACCCGCATCACGGCCCATAACGAATTCCAGCTCATCCGCGACAACGAGCCGGCGGCGGCGATCGCGCTCGGGCTCAGCCTGCTCGGCTTCGTGCTGCCGGTGGTCAGCGCCATCGCCCATTCCGCCAATGTGGTGGACTGCCTGATCTGGAGCCTCATCGCGCTGATCGTGCAGATCATCGTCTATTACATCGTGAAGATCCCGGTGCCGAACCTGTCGGGGCGGATCGCCTCCGGCGAAATGGCGCCGGCGATCTGGCTCGGACTGTCCTCGCTGGCCGCAGGCGCGCTGAACGCGGCCTGCATGATCTACTGAGCCGTTGAGCCACCATGGCGCGCGAACCGAACCCGGACTTCGGCAAACGGCGACCGGTCGTGCCGACGCCGCCGCGGCCGGATGCGCCATCCAAGCGCTCCAACCATGTCGCGCTGCTCTTGATGGGCACGCTCGCGGTCGGCGGCAGTGCCTACGCGCTGATGCCGCGGCCGAATTGCCAGCCGGTGCCGCCGACGCCGCCGGGCGTCACCGCACCGGGCGTCGCCACACCGGTCCAGCCACAACCCGGCGTCGACTGCACGGCGCGCAGTTCGTCGTCCGGATCGGGCGGCAGCGGCGGCTCGTCACGCAGCAGCTTCTTCAACAGCAGCTCGTCGTCGAGCGGCACCTCCTCGTCCGCGAGCTCGTCGTCAAGCTCGTCGGTGAGCCGCGGCGGCTTCGGTTCATTCGCGCATGCGTTCGGCTTCAGCGGTGGCTGATGCATGTTGCCGTGTCATCGCCGTGTCATCGCGCTTTCGCTTGCCCGGCGAACGCAGCTGATGGAAACTCGGCATGGCTCCGCAGACGGCAAGGCAGGGATTGCGTCCATGAAACGCTCGCGCCGCGTATGGCTGAAATTGATGGGGAGTATCGCGATCGGCGCGGCGTCGATCGGCCTGACGCCAAGCCATGCCCGCAGCCACCACCATGCAGGGCACGACGCGAAGCGAAAGCCCGCCGAACGCTCGCCCTCCGGCGGCTTCGGCGGCGCGCCGCGCACCATCGCCCGCTACGGCGACGACGATCCGTCGCATGGCGGAAGCTGACACCAGGCTGACGAGCGAGCGCGGTTTCCCCTCATGCAACGCATCGCATGTCCCGAACGCGACGATTGGCGGACGACTGCCGAGAATGCCGGCTTCACCTTCCACACCATCGACGGCGAACGCTATTGGGACGAGAGCGCCTATTACGGCTTCACGCTCGACGAGATCGAGCGCGGCATCGAGACGCCGACCGGCGAGATCGACGCGATGTGCCTGGAGCTCGCCGGCCGCGCTGTCAAGGACGAACGCTATCTGCGCCGGCTGAAGATACCGGAGGCGTACTGGGATCTGATCGCGGCAAGCTCGCGCCGCAAGAACCCGAGCCTGTACGGCCGGCTCGATCTCACCTTCGACGGGCGCGGCCCGGCGAAGCTGCTCGAATACAACGCGGATACGCCGACCTCGATCTTCGAGGCCGCGGTGTTTCAATGGACCTGGCTCGAACAGGCGATCGAGCGGCGCATCATCCCGTCGCGCGCCGATCAGTTCAACTCCATCCATGAGCGGCTGATCGCGGCGTGGAAGGAGATCGGCGCGACCCACCCGCTGCATCTCACCGGACTGACCGGAAATCCCGAGGACGCCGGCACGCTCGCCTATCTCGAGGACGCCGCAGCGCAGGCCGGGCTGAAGACCACGCTGCTCGACATCGAGGAGATCGGACTGCGCGACGACGGTCAGTTCGTCGACCTCGACGAACGCCCGATCGCGCTGGCCTTCAAGCTCTATCCCTGGGAGTGGATGTTCCAGGACGCGTTCGGCAAGAACCTCTCGACCGCGCCGACGCAATGGATCGAGCCGCCGTGGAAGGCGGTGCTCTCCAACAAGGGCATCCTGCCGCTGCTCTGGGAGATGTTTCCGAACCATCCCAATCTGCTGCCGGCCTTCTTCGAGGACGATCCGCGCGCCGCCCGGCTCGGCACGTCGTTCGTGCGCAAGCCGATCTATTCGCGCGAGGGCGCCAATGTCGAGCTGGTCAGCGCCGGCGTCACGCTGGTCGCCGAGCAAGGCCCCTACGGCACCGAAGGTTTCATCCGCCAGGCACTGGCGCCACTGCCGAATTTTTCCGGGCAGTATCCGGTACTCGGCAGCTGGGTGGTCGATGGCACGCCCTGCGGACTCTCGATTCGGGAAGACGAGAATCCGATCACCGGCAACACCTCGCGCTTCCTGCCGCACGCGATTTTGTAGCTCATGAACGTTGAAACGAACGCGGCTCTGTCGCCGTCATCCCCGCGCAAAGGCTTCGCTTTTGTCGCTGGAGGTACGAGCCCTTGCGAGCCTCGAAGGATGCACGGCCCCCGCTGGTGGCCCCCGACCCTTCGAGACGCTGCTTCGCGGCTTCTCAGGGTGACGGAGTTAAAACGAGATGTCTCGCCTCACCGCGCAGCGGACGCAACCGCCTTCAGCACATGCAGCGCGGCGCCGGCGCGCGCGACCGGGGCGACGCTCGGCTGATAGAGCCCGCGCCGGTCGGGATAGGGCCTGAACAGGTTGGTGATGCCGACCACGGATTCCGCCGCGCCAAGCGCCAGCACGCCGTCGGGCTCGAGCATCCTGGCCACCTTGCCGAAGATACCGGCCTTGGTGTCCTGATCGAAATAGATCAGCACGTTGCGGCAGAAGATGACGTCGAACGTGCCGAGATGCGAGAAGTCCTGCAACAGGTTGAGCTGGCGGAACTGCACCATCGCGCGAATGTCGGTATTGAGCTGCCAGAGTTCGCCGACTTGCGTGAAGTACTTCATCAGGTGCTGGATCGGCAGGCCGCGCTGCACCTCGAACTGGCTGTAGACGCCGGCCTTGGATTTCTCCAGCACCTCCTGCGACAGGTCGGTGGCGACGATCTCGATGCGCCAGCCGGCGAAGGCCGCGCCCATCTCCTTCACGCACATCGCGATCGAATAGGGCTCCTGCCCGGTCGACGAGGCCGCCGACCAGATACGCAAGCTCTTGCGCGCCGCGCGCGCCTGCGCGAGCGCGGGCAGCACCGCTTCCTTCAGATGGTCGAACGGAATCTTGTCGCGGTAGAAGAAAGTCTCGTTGGTGGTCATCGCTTCGACCACGTCCGATGTCAGCAGCTCCGCGCCGCCCTTCATCCGCTGCACCAGCTCGGGAATCCCGGCGAGGTTCGACCGGCGCGCCAACGGCAGCAGGCGGCTCTCGACGAGATACTGCTTATCGACGGAGAGATCGAGGCCGGAACGCTCCTTCAGCAGCTTACGCAGATACTCGTAGTCCAGCGGCGTCACGAACGGTCTCCCGCAAATACCCGAACAAGCTTCGATGCGATCTGATTGAGCGGCAGGATCGCCGCGCAGATGCCGGCATTGGCCGCCGCCCCCGGCATGCCCCAGACCACGCTGGAGGCTTCGTCCTGTGCAATGACGCTGCCGCCGGCGGCGACGATGTCCTTGCCGCCGCGCATGCCGTCCGAGCCCATGCCCGTCAGGATCACGGAGAGGATATTGCCATGCCAGACGTCGATGGCCGAGGTGAAGAGCGGATCGACCGCGGGTTTGCAGAAATTGACCGCCGGCCCGTCATCGAGCGAGATCGCGGCATCGACGCCGTGGCGGGCGACGCGCATGTGGCGCCCGCCGGGCGCCAGATAGATCTGGCCCGGCTTGACGCTCTCGCCGTCGATCCCCTCATGCGCCGGCCGCTTGCTGGTGCGCGCCAGATGCTCGGCAAGGATGGTGGTGAAGGTCGGCGGCATGTGCTGGGTGATCAGCACCGGGAAGCGGTCGATCACCGGGCCGAGTTCGGTGACGAGCGACATCAGCGCCTGAGGACCGCCGGTCGACGAGCCGATCAGCAGCACCTTCGGCGACAGCAGGCCGAACGAACGGCGCGTGGCCTGGGCCGGCGCCGTGTGCGCGGCAGCGGGAATAGACGGCCGCGGTCTGTCATGACCGGGCGCAAGCGGCGGGCTTGCCGTCGTGTGCACCGGGCTGCGCCGCGCCTTGGCGCCGAGATGGCGGATCTTCTGGATCAGGTCGTGGCGGAAGGTTTCCGCGGCGGTGGCCTCGCGCGTGCTTTCCGGCTTCGGGATGTAGTCGGCCGCGCCGAGCGACAGCGCCTTGAAGCTGATCTCCGCGTTGCGGCGGGTCAGCGTCGAAGCCATGATGATGACGAGATCGCGCTTCTTCGCCAGCAGTTGCGGCAGCGCCGAGAGGCCGTCGAGCTCGGGCATTTCGATGTCGAGCACGGCAACGTCGGGGTTGATGCGTTCGATCTGGTTGACCGCCTCGAGCCCGGTGCGCAGCGAGGCCGCGACCTCCATGTCGTGCTCGGCGCCGATCCAGCGCGAGATCAGACCGCGGATGACGACGGAGTCGTCGACGATCATCACTCGCACCTTGTCGGATCGGGTCGATGTCGGGACCGCAGTACTTGTCAACGCAACACTCATGGCTTCACCAGCGACGCAACACGACGCACAACAACCGTTGAGCCGAAGGCTTCTGCCGCCGGATCGAACGGAGAATCTAAGTCAGCATGATCTTCTCGGAAAGCCGGTTCCCACTTTTCCGGATCATGCTCTAGATCAGCCCGACTTCCTGGAACTTCGCGGTGACGATGTCCCGGTCGAACGGCTTCATGATGTACTCGTTGGCGCCGGCATGCAGGGCGCGCGCGATATGAGCGACGTCGTTCTCGGTGGTGCAGAACACCACCTTGGGCTGGTCGCCGCCGGGCATGCGGCGGAGATGGCCGAGGAACTCGTAGCCGTCCATGACGGGCATGTTCCAGTCGAGCAGCACCGCATCGGGCAGGCCGCGCTTGCAGGCCTCCAGCGCCTTCTCACCGTCCTCGGCTTCGAGGATCTGGAAGTCGAGGCCCTCCAGGATCCGCCGCGCAACCTTGCGGATGACGCTGGAATCATCGACGACAAGACAGGTTCTCATCTGCGACCTCTACTTCCTCATCCCCGGTGGGATGTTTCAGTTCTTCAGTTCGGGCGGCCCTGTTCACGCCGCTTTGGCATCGGGCACCAGTTCGAGGACGCGATCGACGTCGAGGACGACCATGAGCTGGCCGTCGAGGCGGTGGACGCCGCCGGCGAGCTTGGCCATGCGGGGATCGAGGTTGACCGGGTTGTCCTCGCGGCTGTCGTCGGGCAGGCGCAGCACCTCGCCGATCTGGTCGATCAGCAGGCCATAGGATTCGCCGCGCAGGTCGACGCCGACCGCCATCGGCACCTTGCCGTCCTCGGCCTTGGGCAGGCCGAGACGGGCGCGCATGTCGACCACGGTGACGATGCGGCCGCGCAGATTGAGCACGCCGGCGATCTCGCTGGAGGCCAGCGGCACCCGCGTCAGCCGCTCCGGCATGAACACGTCCTGCACCCGCGAGATCGGCAGGCCGAACAGCTGCCCGCCGATCACGGCGGTGACGTATTCGGCCATCGCGCCTTCGCTTGTCTCGGTCTTGCTGGTCATCAATCCTTGTCCTTATCCCGTGTCATGCCGCCCGGCGCAGTTCCGCGGTCTGCTCCTTCAGCGCCGCGATCAGGCCGGGACGGTCGAACTTGGCGACATAGTCGTGGAAGCCGGCCTGACGGCCGCGCTCGATCGCCGCCGGCGACACCAGCGCCGACAGGCCGATGATCGGCGTCCCGATCAGATTGTGGTCGCTTCGGATGTTCTCGGCGAACTCGAACCCGTTCATGTCGGGCATCTCGATGTCGGTCAGCACCACGTCGAAGGCCTGTCCCGAACGCAGCGCGGCGAGCCCTTCCTGCGCGCCGCCCGCGGTCCTGACCTTGTAGCCGGCGGCCTTGAGCACCGGAGCCAGCATGTTGCGGAAGAAGGCACTGTCGTCGACCAGCAGCACCGACTGCGAGTGCATCGACGGCTTCATCTCCTTGCGGGTGAACCAGTCGGAGAACGCCATCGGCAGGAAGTGGCCGACGTCGATCACCTCGGTGGCCTGGCCCTTGATCACGGCCGAGCCCAGGATGCCCGAACTTGAACCGCCGACCTCGATGTTGAGCCGTTCCTCGACGATGTCGATGATCTCGTCGACGACGAGGCCCATGGAGCGGCCGTCGTCGGCGAACACCAGGATCGGCTGGACGCCCTGGCTGGCAATGGTGACGCCTTCCATGGCCACCAGCGGCATCAGCTGCTCGCGGTACTGCACCATGTAGCGGCCGTTGCTGAACTCGATCTTGTCGGTTGCGAGCTCTTCCAGGCGGGTGACGAGCCCGAGCGGGACCGCCTTGGGCTGGGACGAGCCGGCGCGGAACACCAGCAGCGAGGTGAGCTGCTCGCCGCTTGCCGCATGGGCGTTCGCATTGTCCTCGCCCATGTCATGGGCCGAGGAGCCGGCGGCGCCGAGCGCCTTCGCAATGCCGTTGGGATCGATGATCATGATCACCGCGCCATCGCCCAGAATGGTGTTGCCGGAGAACATGTCGATGTGGCGCAGCTTGGTCGACATCGGCTTGACCACGATCTCCTCGGTGTGGAACACGCCGTCGACCACGATGCCGAAGGTCTGGCTGCCGACCTGGGTCACCACGATGAAGCCGTTCTCGGGATCCGAGGCCGCGCCGTCGTCGATCTTCAAGAGCTTCTTCAGGTGGATCAGCGGCAGCAGCTTGTTGCGCAGGCGCAAGACCGCGGTGTCCTTGATGCGCTCGATGCGGTGCTCGGAGTTGGCGCGGGCACGCACCAGCTCGACCACCGAGAGCTGCGGGATGGCGAAGCGGTCGCCGGCGGCTTCCACGATCAGGGCGGAGACGATGGCGAGCGTCAGCGGGATCTTGATGGTGACCGAGGAGCCTTCGCCGGCCACGCTCTTGATGTCGATGGTGCCGCCGATCTGGTCGATATTGGTGCGCACCACGTCCATGCCGACGCCGCGCCCCGACACCGAGGTGATGGCGGCCGCGGTCGAGAAGCCCGGCGCGAAGATGAACTTGTGGATCTGGGCTTCGCTCATCTTCTCGAGCTCGGCCTCGGTGACGAGACCCGAGGAGATCGCCTTGGCCTTGATCTTCTCGGTGTTGAGGCCGCGCCCGTTGTCGGCGATGCAGATGATGATGTGGCCGCCCTCGTGATAGGCGGACAGGCGAATGGTGCCCTGCTCGCCCTTGCCGGCAGCCAGCCGCTCGGCGGGGGTCTCGAGGCCATGATCGGCGGAGTTGCGCACCATGTGGGTGAGCGGGTCCTTGATCAGATCGAGCACCTGGCGGTCGAGCTCGGTGTCGGCGCCGTGCATCTCCAGCTCGATCTGCTTGCCGAGTTCGCTCGACAGATCGCGGACGATGCGGGGCAGCTTCTGCCAGGCATTGCCGATCGGCTGCATGCGCGTCTTCATGACGCCTTCCTGCAGCTCGGCGGTGACGTTGGAGAGGCGCTGCAGCGGCACCTTGAACTCGGTGTCCTCGTTGCGCCTTGAGATCTCCAGCAGCTGGTTGCGGGTCAAGACCAGCTCGGAGACCATGGTCATCAGGTGCTCCAGCGTATCCACGTTGACGCGGATCGACTGGTTGGCGATCTTGTCGCCTTCCTGGACATCCTCACCGGCGGCCTTGCGGGCCGGCTTCTTCGCAGGCTCAGCCGGCTCGGCGGCGGGAGCCGCAGCGGCAGGCTTGGCGGCCGGCGCGGGCGCGGCGACTTCGATCGCGGTCTCGCGGAAGGCGCGCTCGAGCTCGTCGAGCGAGACCTCGCCCGGACGCAACGGGCGCTCCAGCGTCTGCACCACCAGCGTGCCTTCGGCCGCCTGCACGGACGGGGCTTCGACGACCGGCACGTCTTCTTCAGCAGCAACTGCCATCGCCGCCATGCCCTGCTCGACCATCGCTTCCAGCTTGTCGATGAGGTCGCGGTCGTTGCCCTCCGGCTCGGCTTCGGTCGCCTCCAGCCCGGCCAGGATCTCCTTGATGCGGTCGATCGAGGACAGGATCACCGTCACCGCCTGCCCGGTCACCGGCATGCCGTCACGGAACTTGCCCATCAAGGTCTCGCCGGCATGCGCCAGCGCTTCCAGCCGCGGCAGCCCGAGGAAGCCGCAGGTGCCCTTGATGGTGTGGACCAGGCGGAAGATGTTATCCAGGATCTTGGCGTTGTTCGGCTCCTGCTCGAACTTCACCAGCTGATTGTCCACGGTGTCCAGGCTCTCGCTGGTCTCCGTCAGAAACTCCCGCAACAGATCATCCATGAAACCAACCTTCGAAAAACGCCGAAAACGCAGCGGCGCGCAACATCGACGCGCCTGACGGAACTCAGGTCAGCTTCTCCGCAAAGCGTTTAAGTTTGGTTGAGCAAATGGAAAGGAACGGGATCAACAAAGAGATAAGGCCGCGCGATCGAATCGCGCGGCCGGTCGTAACCTTTGATTAATGATATCGGCGCGGCCGCGGTCAGGACGCGGCAATGATGACCTTGTCGCCGTCGAGCGCGAGCGTCACCTTCAGCCCGCAGGCTTCCGCCAGCAGGCGGGTGTAGTGCGGTTGCACCGCATGCGCATCGACCGTGTTCGGCGAGGTCGCATTCAGGAGCTCGGCGATGTTCTGCGGCAAACGCGCATTGTGTCCTGTCGCAGTGATGCGAAAGCTCATCGTCTCGCCCTCGCCGATCGGGTCGATCGTCAGCATGCCGCCGCGCGGGATCGTATGCTGGGCGACGACCAGCATGTTGAGCAGCAGCTTGACGCGATTCTTCGGCAGCAGCAGCCGCGGCAAATTCCAGGTGATCGCGCACTTGCCGTCCTCGATGTGGCCCCGCGCCATGGTCTGGGCATCGCCGAGATCGATCTGCGCGCCGGAGGAGCCGGCGGCGCCGAAGGCAAGGCGGCAGAACTGGAGCCGGGCCGAGGCGGTCTTGGCGCTCTTGCGAATCAGATCGAGCGCGAACTCGCGGTCTTCGGGCTTGGGATCGTCGTCGAGCACTTCGAGCCCGTTGACGATGGCACCAACGGGGCTGATGAGATCGTGGCAGACCCGCGAGCACAGGAGCGCTGCGAGTTCGAGCATATCGGGAGCGGGACCGGGAGACGAAGTGCCAGACATCAATTGTTTCCTGGAAAGCCGCACGCCGACCGAGGAGTGCGAATCACGCATGCCTGTGGGCTTGATACACTGCGCAGACGGATGCTGCCAGCTTGCGACGGGGCTGATAAAGCATGATCCGGAAAAGTGGAAACCGGTTTTCCGAAAAGGTCATGCTCAAACAAGGAGATGAGATCATGATGCGATGCTCCGTCATCGCATCATGATCTCAGGGAACACAAACAGGATATGCGATCCGCTGATATGAGACCCGCACATGAATAGGGCAAAGCCGTCCCTGATCGGCTGCGAGGCCGCCGCGACGCTGCTCGAATCGCTGACCGAACTGGTGATCCGCGCCGGCGAGGCAATTCTTGCCGTCAATCGTTCCGCGATGAAGGTGACCGGCAAGAGCGACGGGTCGCCGGTCACCGAGGCCGATCTCGCCGCCGACCACATCATCGTCGAAGGGCTGACGCGGCTCGCGCCGCAGGTGTCGCTGCTATCGGAGGAGCGCGTCCATCTGGCGACGCCGCCTTATAAGGACAGCTTCTTCCTGATCGATCCGCTCGACGGTACCAAGGAGTTCGTCGCCGGCCGCGACGAGTTCACCGTCAACCTCGCCCTCGTGACAGCGGGCGAGCCGCTGCTCGGCATCGTCAGCGCGCCCGCGCTCGGCCTGCTCTGGCGCGGCATCGTCGGCAAGGGCGCGGAGCGGCTGACGTCGCAGGCCGGCGCGGTTTCGCAGGCGGTGCCGATCAAGACCCGTCCCTGCCCGCCGCGCGGTGCCCCATGGACGGTGGCAGTGAGCCGCTCGCATGGCGATGCACGCACCGAAGCCTTCATCGACGCACGCGGCGGCGCGGTCCGCGCCGTGCTGGGCTCGGCCGTCAAATTCGGCCGCGTCGCCGAGGGCGAGGTCGATATCTATCCCCGCCTGTCGCCGACATCGGAGTGGGATGTGGCGGCCGGTCACGCGGTCGTCGTTGCGGCCGGCGGCAAGGTCACCGATTCGAACGGAAGCCCGTTGCATTTCGGGCTGGGCCGCGAAGACTTTCTGGTGCCGGAATTCATTGCCTGGGGCGACCCGGCCGCGGCGCCGTGATCACTGCGCGAGATTGTCTTCCAGCTCCGGCCAACGCACTGCGGCTTCCTTCAAAAAGCGCGCGGGATCGGCGGCGAACGCGTCACGGCTGCGTTCCCGGTTGAACAGGTAAAGCCTGTTCCCGACGACGGCCCAGAAGCGCGGATTGCCCGCGCAGGTGACGCCCCGCACCAGATCGGTCGGATCGTAGCCGCCGAATTGCGGGCCATAGATTTCGGGATGCGCCACGAACGAAGCGCGGTTGCCCTCGTTGCGGAAACGCCAGACCACGCCGTTCTCTGCGGCCTCGAATTCCGGCCGCCCCTGGGTGGCGGCGGCATCGGTGAAATAAGCGACGGGATCGAATCCTTCGATCGCCAATCCGGAGTAGCGGTTCGTCACCACGCGCTCGGTTGTGGTGGCCTGAACAGGCAAGGAGGGCCAGATGGCCGCCAAAATGCCCGCCAACAGGCCGAAAAACGCCATCCCGCGGCACGATCCATATCTTCCTGCCGTTGTGCCGTCATAGTTGCTGCGGATAACATCCGAGTCGAGGGGACATCCGGCGCAACCTAGAGCCGTGCCTGTTGGCGTCAGGTTAAGGAAGCGACCGGATTCGGTACCAGGGGTTCTTTATGACTTTCGCATCACGCCTTGCTGCGCTCGCGCTTGCCGCGATGATGTGCTGGAGCGCAGGGGCGTCCGCGCAGCAGGGCCCGCCACCGCAATATCCGCCGCCACAGCGTGAACCGACCCCGTATACTTACGGGCCCGATGAACTGGTCAATGCCGGACACAAGTTCTTCGGCAACGTCTCGCGCGGGCTCGCCTCGATCATCGAGAAGGCGGTCAGCCAATGGGGCCTGCCCAACGGCTACATCCTGGGTGAGGAAGGCTCCGGCGCTTTCGTCGCCGGCCTGCGCTACGGTGAAGGCACGCTCTACACCAAGAATGCCGGCGACCTCCGAGTCTACTGGCAGGGCCCCTCGCTCGGCTTCGACTGGGGCGGCGACGGCGCCCGCACCATGACGCTGGTCTACAACCTGCCCGCCACCAACGCGATCTACCAGCGCTTCGGCGGCATCGACGGCTCGGCCTATATCATCGGCGGCTTCGGCATGACGGCGCTCACCGCCAACAACATCGTGCTGGTGCCGATCCGCTCCGGCCTCGGCCTGCGGCTGGGCGCCAATATCGGCTATCTCAAATTCACCCCGCGGGCGACCTGGAACCCGTTCTAGAGCGTTTCCAGCGCATTGGACGGCGGTTCGCATCAAGAAAGCGCGTCAAGACAAAATCCAGAGCCTCGTTCCGATTCATCGGAACGAAGCGCGAGGTCGCAGCCCTGATCGGACGATGAGGCCGGCGCTCCGGCACGGTTAGCAATTCAGGTTAACGCGGCAATCGGGCTGGCCTTTGGCCGGCCCGCCGTGGCATTGTGATTAACAAATTCCTTCTTTTCTTGGAGTGACCCTTCATGATCGAACCGATCATGTACCTGGCGATCGGTTTCCTGCTTTCGATGCTGTGCGGGCTCGCGATCGTGCCGCTGGTTCATAACCGCGCCGTGCGCCTGACCACGCGCCGGCTCGAGGCCGCCACCCCGCTGTCGATGGCCGAGATCCAGGCCGACAAGGACCAGCTCCGCGCCGAATTCGCTATGTCGGCGCGGCGGCTCGAGATGAGCGTCGATCAGCTCAAGAACAAGACCACGAGCCAGCTCGCCGAGCTCGGCAAGAAGAGCGACGCCATCAACCGCATGAAGATCGAGCTCGGCGAGAAGAACGCCACGATCTTCGCGCTGGAGGCGCGCGAGAGGGCGGTGAAGGAGCAGCTGCGCGCCACGGAGGAGGAGTTCTCAGCCAAGACCGAGCTGTTGCGCAACGCCGAGCAGGCGCTGACCGACAAGCAGGGCGAGCTTGGCAAGATCAACGCCGAGCTCAACGACCGCGCGATGGCCGCCGACAGCCGCCAGATCGAACTGGTCGCGGTGCGGACCCAGGTCGAGGAGCTGAAGAACCGGGTCGGCGATGCCGCCAGGGAATTCGCGGCAACCGAAGCCCGCCTCGCCCAGGAGCGCAACCAGTCGGAAACCGCGACGCGCGATCTCAGCGAGGCCCGCGGCCGCGTCGAGAATCTGAGCCAGCGCGTCACCGAGCTCGATCGCCAGCTCATCGTGCAGGTCAAGGAGGCCGAGATGCTCGGCAACCGCGTCAACGACCTCGAGACGCGGCTTGCGACCCAGGGCAAGCTGCTTGCCGAGCGTGAATTCGAGAACGGCCAGTTGAAGCAGGCCAACGCCGCCGCCGAGCGGACTGTGCAGGAGCTGCGCGAGGAGATCGCAGCAGTGGGCGGCGGCAAATCCTCCGCGCTCGACAAGCTGCGCCAGGAGAAGACTCAAGTGGAGGAGCAGCTGCGCACCGCACGCGACGAGCGCGCCAAGCTTCAGCGCGACATCAACGCGATCCAGCAGCAGGCGGAGAGCTCCTGGGCCACCGAGCGCATGGAGAACGCGCTGTTGCGCGAGCGCATCAACGACATCGCGGCGGAAGTCGCAAAGCTCGCGATGCAGCTCGAAGGCCCGAACTCGCCGATCGAGGCCCTGCTCGCGGCCGAGCCGACGGTGCCGGGCAAGGCGGCGGCCAAGCCCGCCAACGGCGTCTCGCCGGGCAGCGGGATGCCCGAAGGCGGCGGAACGCTCGCCGAGCGCATCCGTGCGCTCCAGGCCCACGCCTCCCGCGCCCGCCAGCAAGGGGCTTAATTCCCGCAGGGTTTGGCTTGACACCCCTACCCGGCACTTCGTAAATCGCACGCTCTGACGAAGCGCCGCACTCGACCGGCCGCCGACCAGCGGCTTTTGGCACGTCACATCCCGGGCGCATAGCTCAGCGGGAGAGCGTTCCCTTCACACGGGAGAGGTCCAAGGTTCGATCCCTTGTGCGCCCACCATTAAACCTTCAGAATCAACGACTTACAAACCAGACTCCCTTAGAATGTGCCCCGAGATAACTGGGGCACAGCCTGGGCATACATCAAATATTGCGGCCGCTTGCAAAAAATTACTTTGTGTTCCGTCAGATCTGCCATTGCGGCTTTTGTCATTTCAGGGTCTTCCGTGGCGGGCCGGAATAGGTCTCTCGGCGTAGATTTTTCGCGAATCGGCGCCGAAGGGTCGGTATGCCGCCAAAGCGCGGTCACCAGACCCGTGCCGCGGAGTCGGAGCTCACTTCCGATATCCGCGCCTTGTGAATGGCCGCCCGAACTATGAATACCGGTGGATCGCTGCTCTCTAAAGCGACGAGCGGCGATCCGCCGGCCACGGTCCCGCCAATGCCAAGCGCGTCTACCGGCTGATGAAGAAGGCGGCTTGTTGCCGGTCCGGCATACGGGGCGCCGCGTGCCACGGGCCATGACGGAACGGTCATGACGAGCCGCTCTAATGAGCGTTGCTGTTCGGACGCGGTGGGGTTCCCCTGCTGGAACGTCGAGATCGTGGTTTACCCTGGACAGCAGCCGTTCGCCGCCTATCGCAGCCTTGAGATGGGCCTGCAACTTGAACTGTCCTTCATGCCGGCGGTATGCCCGGCTCGGAGCTTATCCGCGATCGCGTATACGGGTAATTTATACGCGATCTCGTATACAGAAAATTTATACAGGATCGCGTATATCTACTTTTTATGCGCGATCGCGTATATTTTATTCCGCAGGAAGACCATGACCCAGCAAATCGCGAGAACAGAAAAGCAGCTCGGAGCGATCCTGCGCCGAGCTCGTAAGAAGGCCGGCCTGACACAGTCCGACCTCGGGAAAAGCATCCATCTTCGGCAGGGAACTGTATCCCGGCTGGAAGGAGGGGCACCGGCCATGCAGCTTCACACCGTGATGGAGGCTTTGGCCGCGCTCGATCTCGAGCTCGTCATTCGTCCGCGAAGCAAAGCCAGCGCTGCCGACATTGAGGATATCTTCTGATGGCCCGCTCGCGAGCTAATTCACGACTAAACGTATTCGTGAACGGCCGTCACGCGGGAATGCTCAAGCGCGAGTCCAGTGGGGCGATCGATTTCCGGTACGATGCCAACTGGCTCGCCTGGAACTCCACGTTCCCGATTTCGCTCTCCTTGCCGCTTCGCGAGGATCGGTACATTGGGGCGCCTGTGATCAATGTCTTCGACAATCTCTTGCCCGATAGTGAGACGATACGGAGGCGCGTCGCCGAGCGCGTCGGAGCAAATGGCACCGACGCCTACAGCATGCTTTCGACAGTCGGCCACGACTGTGTCGGGGCGCTCCAATTTTTGCCGGAGGGCATCAATCCAGCTCCAACGGGAAAGATCGACGGGAAACCGGTCAGCGACAAGGAAATTACGGACATCATTCAAAACCTCGCCGCTGCGCCGCTTGGCATGGGCGAAGACGACGATTTCCGCATCTCGCTGGCCGGCGCTCAGGAAAAGACAGCCCTACTGCGCCGCGATAGCAAATGGTACAAGCCGTCCGGAACAACTGCGACCACCCATATTCTGAAACCACAAATTGGGCGCTTGCCTAACGGCGTCGACCTCTCAAACAGCGTCGAGAACGAGTATTTTTGTCTCAAGCTGATTGCAGCTCTTGGCGTGCCGGCGGCTAATGCCGAAATCGCGGACTTCGGCGGCCGTCGCACGCTTGTCGTTGAGCGTTTTGACCGCCGCTGGACAAAAGACAAGCGTCTACTCCGGCTGCCACAAGAGGATTGCTGCCAAGCCCTATCGATTCCGCCTACACGAAAATATCAATCGGATGGCGGTCCCGGCATGAAAGAAATTCTCGAGCTGCTTAAGGGCAGCGATGCCCCCGCTGATGATACCGCGATCTTCATGCGATCAGGTGTCGTATTTTGGCTGATCGGTGCCACGGATGGCCATGCCAAGAACTTCAGCATCTTCCTCAACCCCGGAGGACGCTTCCGCCTCACGCCGCTTTATGATGTGCTAAGCGCGCAACCCAGTCTGGATGCAAAGCAAATTCAGCCCAAGTCGTTCAAGCTGGCTATGTCCGTCGGGAAGAGCCGCCACTACACAGTGAATGAGATCCTGCCGCGCCATTTCGTCCAGACGGCCGAGATGTCAGGCATCGGCATTCCTGTCGTGCGCTCGATCTTTGATGATCTGACCGCGACATTCGAGGCGAATTACGAGAAGGTCGCAAAAGCCTTGCCCAAAGGCTTCCCGAAAAACATCACGGAGTCGATACGGACCGCTGCTCTCCACCGCATCAAGCTGATCAACGAGTTAAATTAGGCTGGCCGACCGTGGTGGAACCAACAGTTCTATCGGATGGCGGTCGGCCAGCGCTCGCAAAGCCGAAACGAAGGACAGCGTAATGCCTATCCATCACGTGAGCTGGTGCGGCCGGCTAGTACCGCTACATGTCTTCTTCGCACGAAAGGATGAGAACATCAGCGACCGCTGCGCCGTGATGGCGCGCGTACTCAAGGCAGAACAGAAGTACATGTCGTCCAACCATTTGGTCCATCACCTTGGCCCGTCTCTGATTTCTATCAACACGTCGATCCAAAAGCGGAGCGGCCATCAAACGCTTTCGCGATGAGTCAGAGGCGTTGAGCAGGAGCGTGCGATGCTCCTCCAAACTCCGCTCACTAAGCAGTCCGCAACATTGGCGTGAGCGGCGGCGAAGAACCGTGTTGTATCTCTCCAATTACCTTGAAGCCGTGATGTTGGTAAAACAAAATGTTTTCCGGATTCGAACTTTCGAGGTAGGCAGCAAGGCCCTCTTCGTCACATCGTCGAAGAGCGCACTTCATCAGCAATGTACCAAGCCCTTGTCCGACCCAGTTCGGATCGGCGGCAATGAGAGGCAGATACCAATGCGGCTCAGGGGGACGATGTTTGGCCATTCCCTGCCGTAGATCCGCCATATCTCTGGCGATCTCCGGGCGCAGAGACTGCGCCATGATTGCATCCAGCGCCTCCTCATCTTGCTGTACGCCGGGAGGCAGCCATAGGGCCGCGGCCCGAATCCCCTCCGCGACGTATGCTGTGCCATGCTCGAATGCTCGTCCGCCACAGGCGTTAATGTACTGAGGCATGTTCCTAAGATATTGCCTTGGGGCAGGCCAACTCCAACGCATCAGTGGATCGGCGGCAAAGCCGAGCACAAGTGTCCAGACGGTGCTTGCCCGCATTTTTGCGCGCGCAGATTCGATGTCAGCCTCCGCGTCATGATGTCGTTTCTGAGTCTCTGTTTCTACGTAAGAGCCGCAAGGGTAGAGCATGCATATGCCTCTGAACGAAAGCAGAAGTGATGGCACCTACGGAGCTTCACCAGATGCGCTTGGCTTTCGTTCGGCCCTCCTCCTACCTCAGAAGGCGGCTGTCAACGAAGGCTGCTCAGCGAATGATCCTTGACCTGACCTCCTCGCGAGCTTCTGGCATCATCTGGAGCCTGCCCTTCCTAAAGGACACTTCGACTTTCTCGGCGTCGAGACCGTTCGACCGGCTGCAACAACCTCGAACGAAGTGACACAAGAACATTCTCGAGTCTTGCAGTTGTGAAGAAGTCGTAGCAGGCGCTCGAAACAACATCGTGCGATGACTGCGCTTTAAACCAGGTCCAGGCACGACCAAGTCGGCAAGCACGCGTCACACGTCGAGGTCGCAGATAGGCAACGATCTTATGAGGTATCACTTCCTCTCTCACTGAGCGGCTCCGGATAAGGTCTCTTGTTTCAAAACACGTGCCAACTACGAACCGAATGCAGTTTTGCTAGGTAGTACGGACACCATTGTTCGGAGCCGATGGTGCCCCCCATCTTCTCGCGCCAAGCACCGCGAAACAACCTCCACGGTTCGGCGCGCCGTCCATAGATCGAGGGTGCAGTCGCTCTTCGAGAAGCAGGCGTAGAGCCCAAGACAGCTTCAGAATCATATGCTGAACGCCACTGCGCCGCTTCCACACTTGAGCTCTCGCCCACCGAGGGCCGCCATGAACAGGCAAACTGAAGCAATACGGCAGTTGTCATCGCGGTGAGGACGACTCGCGTTATCTGGGTTGACCATATTCAATTTCTGGGCGCCGATCGCACCATCGCTTTATCCAGCGAGATTGATCGGCTGTTATCTGACATGACTTTGTCGGTCAAAGACGACTTATGTCAGGAGCCAGACACCAAATGCGCGAGGTGCCCCGGCTTGCGGCGAGGCTTGCGGATCGGTCTCTTTGTCAAAGGTTGGCACGTCCGTTGCTAAAGATCGCACGACGCGACGATTGGCAGGGCCTAATGCCTATGGAAACTCGATCCATAGAAACTCAGTTTGTAGAACGCCAGCCGATCGACGCGATCGCGGCGATCGATCGTCTTGCTCACTCGGATCCAGACAGGCTTGCGCTGAAGCACGGCGCAGCTGAACTCACCTACGGAGCGCTGCGATTAAGATCGGATGCCCTCGCAAGGACGTTGCGAGACCATGGCGCTCAGGAGGCAGTCGTTGGCTATTGGGGTGAACGAGGCCTCGACTGGGCGACGACTGTCGTTGCAATCTTGAAGGCCGGATCAACCTACCTGCCACTCGATCCATCGTTACCTTCTTCGCGCACGTCATTCATGATCGACCAAAGTCGTTGCGCTCTGATTATCGGCTCCGACAAGCTGGATCGGCTCAGCCAGTTCCAGGCGAGCAGTAAAGGCACCATGCAATTCATGACGTTAGAGGCGGCGTTGCGCGGAGGCCTGACCTCGCCTATCTCGCCATTATCGAGCGAGGACGAACTCGCCTACATTCTGTTTACTTCTGGTTCGACGGGTCAGCCTAAGGGCGTAATGATCGCGAGCGCTGCCCTAAACAATCATTTGACGGCAAAGATTGATGCCCTAAATCTCACTCGCGCCGATTGCATCGCGCAGACGGCATCGCAGTGCTTTGACATCTCGCTATGGCAGCTCCTCGCGGGGCTTAGCGTCGGAGGCTGTATCGCGATCATCGACGATGTAACACTGAAATCGCCAGCATCCCTTCTCAAAGCAATTCAAGGATCCGGCGCGACGATTATTCAATTCGTTCCGTCGATGCTTGCAGTATTCGTTGAATATCTGAAATCGATTACGGCCGCAGAGCGAGCTATGGATAGTTTGCGGTTTATTTCTACGGTCGGAGAACCTCTAACACCCGGACTGGCGCGCGAGTGGCTCACCTTATATCCCCACATCCCCATTCTTAATCATTATGGCCCAACCGAGTGTGCAGACGGTGTTACGCACTATCTGGTTTCCGAACCACCTTCGCTGGCCGACGCTTACGTGCCAATCGGCGAGCCGATTCCTAACCTTGAGGTTTATGTCGCCGACGGATCGACCCTGTGCAAACCGGGAGAAGTCGGCGAACTCTGTGTTAGCGGCGTTGGTGTCGCTGCTGGCTACGTCAATGACTATGTCCGCACCAAGGACGCCTTTCGGCCAAACCCGTTCTCAAACGACCCGTCGTTCCAGCGCCTATACAGGACGGGTGATCTGGGGCGCGTTCGTTCCGATGGCCTTTTGGAATGTCTAGGTCGGCGAGATCGTCAGGTCAAAATCCGCGGACACAGAATTGAACTCGGAGAAATCGAGGCCCGCCTCACCGCTCATCATTTGGTATGTGGCGCCGTCGCGGTCGCCTCCGTTTGCGCAGGCGTAAAGCTTACGGCGAGAGACATAACCCGGGCCGAGGGGGTAACTGGATCGAGACGCCTCATCGCGTATGTGTCAGCTCCAGTTGAAGTTACGGAAGGTGAGCTTCAGAACTTTCTTGCCGAAGCGCTTCCCACCTACATGCTCCCAGAGAGGATTATCCACATCGGCGGTATTCCACTGACCAGAAACGGAAAGGTCGATTTTGGAGCATTGCCAGACCCGACCAGTGTTCGCCCTCAACTGTCGACGCCATTCGAAGAGCCGCAAACCGAGCTCGAAGTTCAGTTGTGCAAGATTTGGTCCGGCGTTCTCCGTGTTAATAACATTGGCGTGAATGACCAGTTCATAAGCCTGGGCGGAGACTCGCTCAGGTCAATGCTCATACTGGGCCAGTTGCAGGCCCAGCTCGGAGTAAGAGCGGATTTCAGGCTGGTCCTGAATGGAACGATCCGTTCTCTTGCGGATTCGATCTCGGCCCGGCTCGACTCCAAACCCTACACGGCCCCCACGTGCGGAAGACTCACCCGGTCGCCTTTGACGCGAGTTCAGGAGCACCTATGGTTTCTCTGGCGGCTCGATCCGTCTGCCAGGAACTACATCATTCAAGGCGGCCTGCAAATAAAGGGCGTTATTGATACGGTAGCGTTCAATCGCGCCTGGACCGATGTTTTTCATTCCCATCAGGCACTATCTGCACGCTTTGTCGACGAGGACGGTCCGGTTCAGCTTTTTGATGCCCCGCAATGCGCAAGTCTTGAATTGACGGATGCATCTCATCTCACGACGCAGGAAAGTGAGGAACTGATCGCACAGTTACGGCGAACAGAGCTGAACGGCAACTTTGATCTCAGCCAAGGCCACCTGTTCCGCGCGCACATGATCCGTCTTGGCCCTGACAATCATCTCATACTGATCACCGCTCACGAGGTTATCATCGATGCTTGGTCGATCTCTGTTCTGCTCAGAGACCTTCGACAACGGTACGCCGATGCCTCGACGCTTTTGCCAGAGAACCGCATGTCACTCTCGACCTACGCAGTCTGGGAAAAAGAACACGTTAATCCAGAGGCGCTGGCCAACCAACGCAGCTATTGGCGTCGTCAGATTGGTGATGATCCGCCAGTGCTTTCCCTTGGAACGAAACGAGCGCGGCCGCAGACAAACTCCTACCGCGGCGCCTCGCATGCGGTGCTGCTTGGCAGCGAGCTCTCAGATCAGCTACGGGGCTTTGCGCGCCGACATAAGTGCACCACCTCGACAACACTCCTTGCTTGCTTCAAGCTGCTGCTGCGAATGTATAGCGGTCAGGATGACATTATCGTCGGCATACCGCACGTCGTGCGGGATCAATCTGGTACCGCCGACATCGTTGGCTTTTTCCTGAATATGCTGCCAATCCGCACGGCTATCGATGTCGGCCAGTCCTTTGCGGTTCATGCCTTGCACGTCCAGGGCCTGGTCAGCGACGGCATCGCAAATTCGGCATATCCGTTCGGCTGGATGGTGAGGGATACCCGCCTCCATCGCGAAACGGGACGATCACCGATCTTCCAAGTCATGTTCAACATGTACTCCGAGGCCGCGGACCCAGTTCGGCGGCACGAGTTGGACATGACATTCCGGGAATACGACACCGGCTACGTCAAATTCGACCTGACATTGTACGCACAAGAACAGGACGATAAGATTGCCCTCCAGCTAGCATATTCGGAAGACATATTCCCCAGCGATCTGATTGTCCGCATGGCTGACAACCTGCGCTGTCTGATTGCCGCCTGCGTTGAGAACCCGCTTGCGCCCATTGAAGATCTGAGCTGCCTCAGCTCCTCAGACGTCGCTATGCTGGACGCGCTAGATGGCTCAGCGCCACCATACGAGGCTGAATGTCCGCTTGTCGAAGCGTTCGAGCAAATCAGCCTCTCTAATCGGAACCAGCTGGCATACTTTGGTGATTTCGGTGAGGTGACATTCGGCCACCTGCGTGAGCGCGTAACAGCTATAAGGTCGTTGCTGCAGGCTTCTGACGTGGGCGCTGGTGATATGGTCGCCATGTTGGTCGACCGGTCGCCTGATGTGACCGCTGTTATTCTTGCGGCGCGAACATTGCAGTCCATTGTTATCCCTATATCGCCGGATTATCCGCGTGATCGGATCGAACATATCCTGCGAGATAGCCAGGCAAAGCTTTTGGTTCACGCAAGTACCACTGACCTTGGCTTTGACATGCCGTCAATTTGTCTTTCGACGCTGGAAAGGCGCGGCGCCCCCTCGTACGCTGTCGAGCGGAGAAACAAACCATCAGATCGGGAAATTGCGAGCCTAATATACACGTCGTCCTCCACCGGGAAGGCGAAAGGGGTCCTCGTACCGGAATCGGCAGTTCTCAATCGGTTGAATTGGATGTGGCGAAGCTTTCCCTTCGACGGTACGGACGTGATGGTTGTTCAAAAATCCGCATCACTCGTTGCGTCCGCTTGGGAGTACTTTGGGGGCCTTCTGAGAGGTGTGCCAACCCTGATCCTTACCCAAGCGCAGTTGTTGGATCCGGATCTGTTGTTGTGCACGTTGGCGAGACATCGCGCGACACACCTATTTGGCTCGCCGCCACTCCTGTCCGGCCTCATTGCTTCGCAGCAACGGCGCCCGTTACCGACCGCATTGCGGTTGGTCACAAGCAGCGCCGAGCCGATGCCTTCCTCACTCCCTGTGCGCTGGCGTCGGTCTTTCCCGGGCGTGCCACTTTGGAATTTCTATGGTGCCACGGAATGCGCTTCCAATGCAGCAGTCCACGATGCGTCGAATACCTGCGACGACTTGTCCTTCGTCCCCGTTGGTCGGCCAATCGATAACGTCAAACTCTACGTACTCGATGCCCGGTTGAAGCGACTCCCTGTCGGGGCTGCCGGCGAACTCTGTATCGCGGGACGCTGCATGAGCGCCGGGTACTGGCGGGATCAAGATCGGACGAACCGCTGCTTCGTGGCGAATCCGTATGATGACGGAGAATACAGCGTTCTTTATCGAAGTGGCGATATCGCACGTATCTCGACGAGCGGCCTTGTCGAGATTTGCGGCCGATTGGACAACCAGGTCAAGGTGCGGGGATTTCGAATCGAACTGGAGGAGATCGAAGCGGCCCTTGACACTCATCCGGCGATCAAAAAGTCCACGGTCGTATTAGAAGGCATAGATGACGATCGTCGCTTGATCGCTAGCGTGGTTTCGACGCGGGACGATCTAAGCTCTGAAGATATTGTCGCCCACCTGCGCCGCACATTAGTGTCTTACATGATTCCCTTCGCCTTCCATTTGGTTGACGGTATCCCCCTTACGGCGAGTGGAAAGATCGATCGTGCTCGTCTATCGTCTGTTCCCTACCGCCAGGCCGGGCCTGGTCAATCCGCTGAGCCTCGCACCAGAAAGGAGCGCATTCTTGCCGGGATCTGGCGGGATCTATTGGGAGTCAAGCGGGTCGGCATCGATCAGAGCTTCTTCGATATCGGCGGAGACTCTCTACTGAGCGTACGGTGCGTCACGTTGGCGCGCAAAGCGGGGCTGAATTTCACGGTCCGCCAAATCTATCAGACACCGACTATCAGGGACTTGGCGGCAGACGAAGCCGCGGCTCCATCCTTCTCTTCCGCGGAGGGTCGATTGCCAGTTTGCCCCGCAATCTCTTCTTGGAACCGCCTTGCCGGCTTCGATGAGCATTTCAACATTGGCGATCTGTTCTTTTTGCCGGCGGGCACCCTGAATATCGCCATACTGGAGCGCGCCCTTGCACGTGTCATGGATAGGCACGAAGGCCTCCGGCTCCGTATCACCAGAACT
This sequence comes from Bradyrhizobium sp. BEA-2-5, assembly GCF_032918025.1. Lineage (NCBI taxonomy): Bacteria > Pseudomonadati > Pseudomonadota > Alphaproteobacteria > Hyphomicrobiales > Nitrobacteraceae > Bradyrhizobium > Bradyrhizobium sp. BEA-2-5. The sequence continues at coordinate 6,443,398 of NZ_CP136629.1, forward strand.
GATGACGGCCTACTCTTGACTATCGGACCTCCTTTAGCCGAATGCCCTGTGGAGCAGATCGACCTTGTCGGGACAAGCGATCGACGGCAGCGCCAAGCAATCGAGAGCATCTCAACAAGACGTCAACATATGTTTCGGTTTGACGGTCAGATGCCTCTTGTCAAAGTCACGGTGTTCCGCACATCAGAAAGTGGCGATTACTATCTGCTGCTGTTGTTACATCATTTTGTAGTCGACGGGATAGGTTATCGACTATTCCTGGAAGCATTGGATGCGGAGTACCACTCCCTTGCTTCAGGCCAAGCCGTGAATGATGGCGAGAACAGACAAATGCTCTCTCCATGGCTGAACCGCCTTGAGCATTACGCGAACAGCGAAGCACCAGCCGAACTTAACTTTTGGGAGAGGATCAACTACCATGAACTCAATTTCAACATCAGTAACACTGCATCGAGCGCCGCGAGCTTCTCGGAAGTGACCGCGAGAGAGCTTCACTATGCACGCCTTGAAGGTCGCATGGATAAAGCCAATTGCCGATCTCTTTGGGAAGATCAGGCCAAGCACCACCTGGAGATTGACAAAGACGCGACGGCTGATCTCCTCAATATTGCCGCTCGATGGGCGCATTGCCAGCACTTTGACGTATTTGTTGCAGCGATATCCGGCGCATTTGGACGTGTTTTCGGCAACTATTCCCTCTGGATTGATAGCCTTACCTCGACCCGAGGTCGGCTGTTTGACGATTTCGATCCATCTCAGATTATCGGCGTTATAAGCGAGATCATCCCGCTTCCCTTGAGTCTCACAGAAACGGAGGCTCGTCCCGATCGTGCTCGTTCAATATTCCGCCAACGCAACGCCCTACCACGCGGGGGAATTGGCTTTCGAGCCATGAAATTTCTGAACCGAGATCCATCCGTGCGCAGCAGGATCGATCGCCTGCCCTTACCCAGAATTGGATTGAATTATCGAGTGGGCTTGCAGCGCAATTTTCCACGCCACTTTCTAGGCAACGAACCTTCTCCGCTGTGGATTGGCAAAGACATGGATGAAGCGGGCGTGAATTACCTCTTCTGGTTCAGTGTCGGATATCAAGATGGCCACCTAGAGATCGAAACGAGGTATAATCCAACTCAGTCCGGTTATGAGATGACTCGCAATCTTTGCACGGTGTTGCAACAGGAGCTGTTGCAGACCATCGGCGAGTTCGGAAGAGCTGGCGACACTTTCATCCGTGAATGAGCCGGATGGCGAATTCGCCGGGAAGAGATCCCAATGTGATGTCCGTGAGAGAAACGCGCGTCGATCTATCGGACCCCGATCTCTTGGGCCTCATCTTGCGGCTCGCCCTTCCGTCTGTTGTTGGCTTGTCGACCAACGCGTTACAGCAGGCCGTCAATGCGATCTTTGTTGGCTCACTTGGTGCGCAGGCGATCGCAGCTGTCGGCATGACTTTGCCGATCGTGGTCCTGCTCACGGCAGTCGGACAGGGGATCGGTGTTGGAACAGCCTCGTTCATATCTCGTCATCTTGGCGCTGGTGAGTACCTGGAGGCCAGTCGAGGCGCGAGTACTGCACTCGCGGTGGCCGCTCCGATCGGTATCATGCTTACGGTCGCTCTGCTTCTTAACCTGCGAGGGATTTTTGTTGCGCTCGGGGCAACGTCAACCATCATGCCAGTAGCACTCGACTACGCGGCGACGCTTTTATTCGGATACACTTTGATGCTTCTAAACATCGTGAACGGCTTCATCGTCAGAGCCGAGGGCAACACACGATTCAGCATGTGGACGATGATTACCGCCTTCGTACTGAACGCTGTGCTCGATCCCGCCTTCATATTCTTGCTTGACCTCGGTGTGCGAGGCGCAGCTCTCGCAACGCTGGCATCTCAGATCGCTGCTATGAGCCTCTATATCGCGTATTTTGCAAACCTTCGCGGGATAGTCGTCCTCAGAGTGTCGCGCATCTCATTGCGAGCAGAGCGCATCAGACGGCTCGCGCTGATAGGGGCGCCGGCGACCATGAGCAGCATTCTAGCAGCCATCGCCTTCATGCTCTTGTACAGAGCTGCTGCGCCGTTCGGCGACGATTTCATCGCGGCCGTGGGAATAGCTGTGCGATTGCTGACGATCGGCGCGCTGCCTATCACCGGCTTCTGTCTAGGCTCGCAAGCAGTCCTGGGTTTTGGTTGGGGCTCACGCGACTTTGCTCGCGTATTGAAGACCGCGAAGTTCATACTCTCCATGACCGTCGCTCTTTCCGTCGCCTATTCTGCGGCGGTTGTGATTTTTGCGCGGCCTTTGGTCAGGCTGTTCAGCGATAGCGAGAAGGTCACGGAAATTGCCGTCTCGACCTGCATCGTATTCCATCTCTTTTTCGGACTTTTTGGTATTCAGAGTTTCGTGACGGCGATGCTTCAGTCGTTCGGAAGAGCGCGCCTCAGTGCGGTTGTATCCTTGGCGAGGCAAGGCTATCTCTTCATACCGGCCGTAATGTTATTCCCCGTCATATCGGGTTTCAATGGACTGTTGGCCAGTCAAGCAATCGCTGAGCTGGGAGCCGGCATTATCGCGCTGTTTGTCATGTTGCACCAGTTCGCCGAGCTCAGACAAGCGATCGGGCAATCTGCTTCAAGAGCGGTCGAGATCGCGGGTTGACCCGACAATCATCGGAGCCCAGAGCATCGGGCTGAATGCAATTCACGTTTGTTGTACATCTCGTGATAAAGCATTGAAGTGCAGGTAAACATTGGCGAGCAGCGGCAGATCACCGATCCTTGCCCCGCACTCGCGTCGTCCACAGTTACGACGACCGCCAGTTGGCGCCGATCGCCTCTCGTCCGAAGTCGAATGTATTTGTTCAAGGATGATGTCCGGTGGGGACCTTCGGGCCAAGACTCGGCAAGCGGACGCATTGTCATGCGTTGTGGCGAGGATACCGCCCATAGATCCGGCTGCCTAGAAGTGTGATGCAGCATCACTGCAGATTTCGCCATCGGACTCGAAATTCTACATATTTTAGTTGCGAGCGCCCCCTCCTCGACCTCGCAGCTCGCTTTGCGAAAACAGATGGTCGGCACGCAACCAAGGCTGCTCTACATGTGCCGAAATCGAGCAGCCAATGCAACAACTCCTCCGGCGAAGGGAAAGTAAACTCCATTTATTGTTCGACTACCAAAGATTGCCGGTTTTTCCGAATTGATAATCTCGGCCTCGAAGGAGCTACTCTGGTCACTAATCCGGACGCAGACATCGTGAAAATCCAAGAATTCACCAGTTGCCGGCGCATATGATTTGTATACGGCTTCCTTTATTGCGAAGATTAATCCTGGTCCGGAGCGACCGCTACACCACTCGGCACGCTCCAATTCGGCAGGGGTGCATATAATCGGCGCAAGGTCCGCTCCTAGCGGTTCTTGGTCCTCAATGTCCAGCCCCAGAGCGAGCACAGTATTCGAGCGCCCGACAACAGCTCCGCCATGAGACGAAGAATGCGAAATGCTGCCGATGACGCCCGAGGGCCACAGAGGAGCCCGATCTACCTTCCTCAGAATGGGAACAGGCGCAAAACCCAGTTGACGCAAGGCCTGGCGCGCGTGATACCGCCCCCAGGCAAATTCACGCTGACGCCGAACTGAGACGCTCCCCAACATTTCAGCTTCAGCCGGGAGTGGCAGGGGAATCGGATCACGTATTGGCCCGCCCGAAAAACAGATGCCGTGGGTCAACACTGCGCCGATAGCCGCCTCTAAGATCTCGAGCATTTTCATAGCTAGGGCTCTTCATAATGAGCGTTACGCCCACAACTTTGAAATTTCAAGAAGCGGCTAGATTGGGTCATCGCCGACTTTGTCTGGATTTTATTCGCCCGCCAGTGCGGTCCCTGTCATCCAGGCGGACTAGGATGACTATGCCCACCGCCTTGGTTGCCCAGAACTCCAGTTCTTCGTGGCAATGCTCTTTCGTCGAGCGGAAGACATCGCGTCCTGCAGTTGTCGGTCAGGTTGAGCGCACAGCAGCCGCCGTTTTAAAGCTCGGAGATATGTGTGTGAGGTTCCGGCACGAAACTCGCACTGCTCAGGAAGTGCTACTGGTTCGCCGTCGCTTCACGAATTTGGCCGCGCAGCTTCGCCGACGTCAAGGGCAAGAAGTCCGCCTTGACTCTGAAAGGCTTCAACGCGTCCTCGATTGCGCTGGCTATGGCGGGCGGAGCGCCCAGCCTACCACTCTCGCCACAGCCTTTGATCCCGTATTCGGTAAAGAGTGACGGCGTTACGACGTGCCCGCCCCGGAGGTTCGGAGGCACTCCGTTGACACTGGGCAGGAGATAGTCGGCGAAGTTTGCGGTCAGTAGTTGGCCGTCGTCGGCATACTTGTACTCTTCATAGATCGCTGAACCGATTCCCTGTGCCGTGCCCCCGCCACCATTACTGTAAATCGACGTCCCCCTGGCCCGGTGCCGGTGCGGCGCGGGTCGCGATTATCACACGCTCGAACTATGACCAATGGAACGTGCCGAAGCGGTTTGACCGCAATCGCCCCTTGCTCCGCGTCACCATCGACGACGCCTCTGGCACTGAGATCTATATCTCATCGCTTAGACCCCTCCAACGGTCGAATGAGGGCAATAATAGAAGCCGTTTTTCAGCTTGAAGCTCGAGGAGCCTCTTTGGATACCGACGTCCATGTGCTGACAGCGGTATAAAATGTCTGTCAGGTTTAAAACACAGCCCGCACAAAAGGCCCGATAAACTTTGAGGCAAAGCCAGAGGCTTGGCATGCCTTAGCAGCACTGGCATGGCCATTGCTTTGCCCCAGCAACAGCAGCTTAGAGCTAAGAGCATGCAGAGGCACGAAACCAGAAATGCCCAGCGCGATCCGTGCTTCGGGAAGCATACCTCGCTCGAAGCAGATCAACAGACCGAATGCAGCAGTTAAGGACCTCGAGGCTCGGAAGACCACCATGAGCGAAGAAGCTTTGATCGATAGTATCATTCCGTGTAGCGACGTCGTCAAACGCGCCGCGCGCATCGGCGCTGAAATCAGAAATATCAAACTATCGGGCGATTTGCCGAGCCACACGATTACTGCAATCAACAGCTTGCTACTCGCACACAAGGTGATCTTCTTCCGCGAACAGGATCATCTCGACGATCCGGAGCAGGAACGCTTTGCTATTCGTTTGGGAAAGCTTGTACCGCATCCGACGCTCGCTACCACCAAGGGAACGACGTCAATCATCGAGCTCGATTCAGCCCGCGGAGGTAGTCGGGCTGACGTCTGGCACGCAGATGGGACGTTCACCGCGGCCTATCCCAAAATCTCGGTGCTGCGAGCCATTGTGATCCCACCCTTTGGTGGGGATACGGTGTGGTCGAACACAGCGGCTGCTTACCTGGATCTGCCGCCGCCGCTGCAGCGGCTCGCCGATGAACTCTGGGCAGTTCATACCAACGCCTTCGATTACGCCGGAACGGCTCGTGTCCGCGAGGTCGACATGAAGCATTTTGATGAGGTCTTTACCAGAACCATCTTTGAGACCGAGCATCCCGTCGTGCGCGTCCATCCCGAAACCGGCGATCGCGCGCTGGTGCTCGGCGATGTGGTACAGCGTTTTGTTGCCATCCCCAAACGCGATGGCCAGAAGCTGTTCGACCTATTCCAGTCCCATATCACGGCACCCGAGAACACCGTGCGTTGGAACTGGAAGGTGGGCGATGTCGCGATCTGGGACAACCGCGCAACACAGCATTACGCGGTCAATGACTACGGCGACCAGCATCGTGTCATGCGTCGCGCCACGATCGATGGCGATGTGCCCGTCAGCGTCGACGGCCGGGTCAGTGTAACGCGCCACAAGATCTCCAAGCAACCACCCATGGTGGTCACCTAGCCCACTCAAATTCACGGAAGTTCGCTGGTGCAGATTTTTCCATTGCGCGTTCGCCTCTTTCTGGATCCGCAGACCAAACGGCCCACGCGGCGAAGCAAGATTCTACCTTTAGTCGCCGCCGCCCTCGTCGACCGCTTTGGATCAGCCAGCTCGCAACAGATTGAATTTCGCCGCGTGTACGGAGCTTGGCGGCGCAGGAACCCGTTCGAGAGGGGAAGTTTGGTCTGCCCGAGGTCACGCGGGATCCGGTCTCAGCCGGCAGGTGTGAACGTCGACCACCGAGAAGGTTTGGTCCATCAGACGATTCTCCCACGCTCCATCGCGATACGCTTTCGCTCCGCCCGACAGCGGACGCCGAGGCTCCATAGATCCGCTTCATGCCGATACCGGACGGGCAAACCGAGGCTAGCACCGCTTCGTAATTTGCCCCGAAAGACGAGTCCGGGCCATGTCTTCGCCATCGAAGCAAGGCGTACGCGATTGTCCGACGACAGACCCAACATCGATGCTTATCCGCTCAGCCCTTATGTCGCCTGGGCGGGCAACCGCAATAAGGACGCGATCCTAAAGCTTCAAAGAACTCTTTCCTACTGAGGGTGACGCGCTTGAAGTAGCGACTGGGGCCGGATTACATGTCAACTACCTTGCGTCCCATTTCCCGCGCATTCGGTTTCAGCCTTCCGATTACGATCAAGATGTCTTCGAGACCATCAAAAGGAAGCGCCTCGAAGGCGATAACAATAACATTGCTGGTCCCGTTTTGGTCGATCTCACGGTCCCGTCAACTTGGCCAGACGCCCGTGAGCAGCTCTACGACGTCATCTTCGTCATCAACGTCTTCCATGTTGCCCCCGTCTCAATCGCCGACGGCATTGCTGCGCTTGGCGCAAAGCTCCTGAAACCAACCGGCTTCATCGCAATCTATGGTCCCTTCAAAATTGACGGGAAATACACCACGTCGTCGAACGAGGCATTCGACAGGGAGATTCGGGCGACCGACGTGCCTGAATGGGGTCTCAAAGACGTGCGGGATATTGAAAGGGAGGCTCGAAAGCATGGACTGGCGCTCAACGGCAATTGGATTTGCCCGCCAGTAATTTCATTCTGCTCCTCGGTAGATCCTGAACGGCCGATCAGCATCTGCAGTGTATGGCGCGGCGATTCCGGCTATTTCGCACTCATGGCGCCTTCCAGACCTACCGAGTGCCCAGACGCTTGGCGATGAGTGACTAACGGCTGAGAATTCGTGACAAGCACAGGGCCTGCAAGGCCAAGGCGTGCCTATCGTGCCGACCAAACTCAATGCCCATGTTGGCACTTCATTGGCAAGGACCACCCGCCTGCTGTCAAGTTCGGTTCAGCAAATCGGCGGCGGCTGTGCGCAAGGCTTGAACGATTGCACTGCAGCTGCGACAATGATGGTAATCGGCAGATGCTAATGGCTGTCGACGATTGCACGCGCGATCAAGACCTCGATCACGACTTCCGCTAGTTGCTCCGGCGTCTTATCTGTTGTCCTGAGATGAATTTCGGGTCTTAGCGGTGTTTCGTAGGGCGCATCGATGCCGGTGAGATTCTTGATCTCTCCAGACTTCGCTTTGGAGTAGAGGCCCTTGGGATCGCGCCGCGCGCATTCTCCGATCGGCGTGTCAACAAAGATCTCGAGGAACTCGTCCTTACCAACCAGGTTGCGCACCATGTCTCGCTGGGCCGCGTAGGGCGAGATGAACGAGCAAATCACGATAAGGCCGCTGTCCACCATCAATTTGGCGACTTCACCGACCCGTCGAATATTTTCGACACGGTCAGCCTCGCTGAAACCGAGGTCCGCGCTTAGTCCGTGCCGCACGTTGTCGCCATCCAGCAGCATGGTGTGGTACGCCATAGTAAACAGCTTTTGGTCGACTATGTTGGCTATTGTCGACTTTCCCGAGCCGGATAGGCCCGTGAACCAGATGATGCAAGCCTTTTGATTTTTGAGTGCGGCGCGCTCGTTCTTGCTCACTGAAAGGGGGTGCCAAGCGATATTGGTGGCCCGCCGCAGAGGATATGCAATCATCCCGGCGCCGATCGTCCGATTCGTATAGCGGTCAATGACGATGAACGAGCCGGTCTCGCGATTGATCTCGTAAGGATCGAACGCTATCGGCAGCGCCGTCGAAACATGGCAGAAGCCGATCTCGTTCAGGCCAAGTGTTTTAGCTGTGAGATGCTCACCGGTGTTGACGTCGATCCGATGCCTGATTGCCGTTATACTTCCTGCGGGTACAGTCTGCGTTCCAATGCGCAGGATGTACTTGCGTTCGGCAACGAGGGGGTCCTCGTCCATCCAGATCAGATGCGCGGCGAACTGGTCGGAGACCTCTGGCGGCTCGGTCGGGCGCGTCAGGAGAGCACCACGGCTGATATCGATCTCGTCTTCGAGCGAAATGGTAATGGCATCGCCCGCCTCAGCGCGGGTAAGGTCGCCGTCATGGGTCACGATCCGCTTGATGCGCGCGGTCTGTCCAGACGTTGCGACAACAACCTCGTCCCCTGCTGAGATACTTCCGGTAACAACCGATCCGGCGTAGCCGCGGAAGTCCAAATTGGGTCGGTTCACCCACTGGACCGGAAAGCGGAACGGCTGGATCACGGCGTTAGACTGGATATCGATGCTCTCCAAGTAATCGAGCACGCAGGGACCATCATACCACTGAATGTTGCCAGAGCGGCTAGCGACGTTGTCGCCGTAGCGGGCGGAGATCGGAATCGGAATGATCGAGGTAAAGCGAAGATCGGCAGCAAAGGCGATATAGTCCCCGACGATCCGGTCGAAAATCTCCTTCTTGTAATTGATGAGGTCGATCTTGTTCACAGCCAGCACGATATTACGGATACCGAGCAGCGAACAAATGAAAGAGTGACGCTTGGTCTGCACCAGCACGCCCTTGCGGGCGTCAACCAGGATGATGGCGAGCTGGGCGTTCGAGGCACCGGTTGCCATGTTACGGGTGTATTGCTCGTGGCCGGGCGTGTCGAGCACCATGAACGAGCGGCGCGGCGTGGTAAAGAAGCGATGGGCCACATCGATCGTGATGCCTTGCTCTCGCTCTGCCTCGAGCCCGTCGACTAGCAACGCAAAATCGACGTCATTACCGTTCGTGCCGTGCTTGGCGCTATCGTGTGCCAGCGCCGTCAGCTGATCCTCGTAAATCATTCTGCTGTCATGCAGCAGCCGGCCAATCAGCGTCGATTTCCCGTCGTCCACCGAACCGCAAGTGATGAAACGCAGCTGGTCCTTCGTTCTGGCCTGGACAAGCTCGACAGCCGCTTCGGGCGCCATCAGAAGTAACCTTCCCGCTTCTTCTTTTCCATCGAAGCGGCTTCATCACTATCAATCAAGCGTCCCTGGCGCTCCGATACCGTCGCGGTCTGCATCTCAGCGACGACGTCCTCGATCGTAGCCGCGTTGGAGTTGATGGCCCCGCTCAATGGATAGCATCCCAAGGTTCGAAAACGGATCATCCGCATTTGTGGCGTCTCGTCGGACTTAAGCGGCAGTCGCTTGTCGTCGACCATAATGGTTGCGCCATTTCGGAGGACCACAGGCCTTTGCTTTGCAAAGTAGAGCGGGACGACCGGGATCTTCTCGAGCATGATGTATTCCCAAACATCGAGCTCGGTCCAATTCGACATAGCGAACACGCGCATGGTTTCGCCTTGGCGGATTCGCGTATTGAACAGATTCCATAGCTCCGGCCGCTGGTCCCGCGGATCCCACACATGGCCGGCCGTACGGAAAGAGAAAATCCGTTCTTTTGCACGGCTCTTTTCCTCGTCACGTCGTGCCCCACCGAAGGCGGCGTCGAACCGATAGAGGTCGAGTGCCTGTTTCAGAGAGTCGGTCTTCATAACCTGCGTATGAAGAAGTGAACCGGAATTGACCGGATTGATCCCGCGCTCGATGCCTTCCCTGTTCACGTGCACGATCAGGTCAACGTCGAGCCGCTTGGCTGTTTCATCCCGGAAGCTGATCATCTCGCGGAACTTCCACGTCGTGTCGACGTGAAGCAAGGGAAAGGGCAACTTGGCCGGGAAGAACGCCTTCATTGCAATGTGCAGCATGACGCTTGAGTCTTTTCCGATCGAATAGAGCATGACCGGTTTTCTAAACTCGGCGACTACGTCACGCATTATCGCGATCGATTCGGCTTCGAGGCGGCGAAGATGTTTTGGTAACATGTTCTTCGATGCAGATTGTGTTTAAGTTCGTCAGGTGCCATTTGATGCAGCATCTCCTGATCGCCGAAGTGACCGTTGAGGTGCGAGGTTTGCAATGGCTCGTCAACAATCTAGACGCACGCCGAGCCCCACCACGAAAGTGCGGCCAGCCCACAAGGATTGGCAGCATCGTTCTGGCGCATGACGGCCGGACTCGACACGCAGCTTGCCCCGCTCCGCTGCGATGAGGTTGCTCGTTCATCAAGGCTTTGAGCGACCGCGACGATCTTAATCATGCGACATGCCAAAGGATGATCAAGACTCATCCAGTTCAAGAATGTGCTTATCATGATAATCGATTTTACCAGGTTTGGCGAATAACGGATAGTAAACGTCAGTTTAGACGGCTCAGGATATCCGAATGACGACCGCCCTTCACTCTGACAACTTCGAAAAGAATTCCCTAGTGTATACCGAGCATCACTGGAAGGCGCGATGTTGGCGTTCATTTTGGCAAGCGGTATCGGCGGATTGCTGCTGGGACGCTATTTCAAAGTCTATGTATGCTTCCCTACAATCTTGATTTTGATCCCGGCAGCCTATTTTTTCGGGCACAAAGACGGTCTGACGGGCGCAATTCGGGCCTTCGTCTCAAGTTCCACTGCTATGCAGTTGTGTTATTTGATCGGCGCGGCGATCGATCTCATCATCGACCGTTTCCTGTCTCAAAGGTCTCGAACGAAAGATTCCATCTAACAAGTGCAAGCGTGCCGCGCGGCAGTCGGGTGCTCGTGGTGGAACGCCTGCCTTTGCAGCATAGCGTTTGGAAGCAAACCGCATCGGCCCAGCTAACCGTAATAAGTGAAAAGGAGGCCCCGCTACCGACGTTCTGGCTCGAATGAAGACTCGAGCCGCACGCCCATTGCGGCCACGTTCTTCGGCAGCATCGCACCAGCTCGACGAGGCCTGCTCACGACGTCACCAGCGACGTTGAGACGTTCGTCACGCGATTAGCGTCCAAGCCACGAGCCGTGACCGCCTTTCGCAGCTCTCAATACCTGCTCCAACTGCGCCACCATGGAGTTCATCAACCGCAAATGCTCTTCCGTCTTCTCACGTTGCGCCTCGGAAACTGAGGAGCCGCCTCCAGCTTGTCGAACAATGCCATTTAGCTCACGCGTGTGAGTGGAGACGCCGAACGACGAGCCTCCCGTACCGCCGCGCAGATCCCAGCAGGTTCGAAATAGTTGACGATACGACTCGGTTACTACTGGGCCCCGATCGACAATTCCGACTTGCTGTGCGTACCGAAGGTCCTGCTCATAACCAAGCTCTATCAAGAGCTCGGTGCCGACCAGATCGGTTACCACCTGCATCTCTTCGGTGCTCAATGCGGTTCGCCAAGCCTGGACCGACCGATCATCGATTGTCTTTTTCTCGAAGATCTTTCGATCCCCAAAAGTACTTGACGAGAAAACGTCGGCTTGCTCCACGGTGGCCGATGTCACGTCCGCAGGATCATAGCCTAGTCCTGCGATTACACGCCGGATTTCCTCGTCGGGGTGCACCACCAGGATTTCGTACTGCACCACTTGTGTCCGCGGGCGGCCACGCAGTGCAGCGAGCGTCGGCAAGCCCAGCACGAGATCAGCCAGGCAGGATACGACGGCAGGCGTTGGCACTTCCCGCGCGAGATCGGTAAGACAGGATGCGATGGCAGACGGGCAGCCTGCGGATGCGAGCGAAATGCCCCATGTCGATTTCAGTGATGCGGCAATCGCGTAGGGATTACGCGTTATGAGGATTCGTGGCGCTTCCGGGTAAAGCGAACTCAAGAAATCGAGCACCATCCAATAGCGCGGAGTCTTGTCGATGAACATGCGCTTGCCCGCAGCTGCCAAATATTGGCCGTAAGCGGCATCGGCAAGAGCCCGGCTAACGACAGCGCGATCTATCCGGTCCAGGAATTCGGAAGTGGCGGCCCCGACCAGTGAGCTTCCCGCTGGGTGTCGGTGGTCCACCGTGCCAAATGCCTCAAGTGCCAGCATCAGCCAGGGCTCAGGCGGAGACATAATATCTGGATGTCGCTGGAGCAGGTGCGCCAGCAGCGTCGTACCCGACCGAGGAAGGCCAAGAAGAAAGCCGACCGGAGGCGAACGGTTAAAATCCCTACTCATGATACTAGGCCCCTTTGCCTGCACAAGGTGATTAGCAGCCCGAGAGACATCACTCGAAGAAATGCGGCGGCGTCGTTCCTCCCGACATCGTCACATGGAAAGGGCGTCACCTGCACCCTTTGGCTGCACAATGAAGTTCGATCCACTTACCTACGAAGCTTTCGACACTGCGGTTTGCGCTCCAGATCACAAGTGAAGTTGAGGGCCGGCGCAATTTGTACGAAGATAGGCGATCATTATAGAAAGGCTTGCGGACACTATACGAAGGTTTGCCGGAGCATACATCATCACCATATTGGCGCACGTTCTGGTGACCTCACGAGCCGATGGGGCGCGGGTTGAATGTCCTAACGAAGCAGCAGGTCGCCTAACCGACATATCGCACTGGTCACGCAGAGGCACTCACTTGGGTTGCGCGCCGACCAATCAAATACTGACGCAAGGCAAATGGTTAAAGTCCGCTCTAACAACAACCACGAGTGCGCCGCGAAGCGGCCCCGAAAACCGTCGCGCTGGTCCGCTTTCGACGCAATCACCATTTCTTTTCCAACAGGTCTTTCAGCGCCGTATACTCCAGCATGGTATCGGCCAGCAGCCGCCGCAACCGCGTGTTTTCATCCTCCAGCTTCTTCAACTCCTTGGCTTCTGACATTTCAATCTCACCGAACCTGGCCTTCCATTTGTAGATGCTGGGGTCGCTGACGCCGCGCTTGCGGCACAGATCGGCAACCGAAACCCCGGCCTCATGCTCCTTCAAAATCCCGATGATCTGCTCTGCCGAAAAGCGGCTACGCTTCATCTGATGCTCGTTTTGGGCCAAAACGAACTTCATAGTGGATTAAGCCCGCGCAAGGTCAGGTACCTTCTTTCCAGTGCGCGGGTCGTCGGATTGATAATCCGAGTACAAGTGAAATCATGAGCCTCTCCGCTGCAGACCTCAGCAATATGGTTTAGGTCGCCGTCGCGTCGTAAGTCGAATTCTGGTATATCAGCAGGACAAATGACGAGAGAATGGCTTTCACTCCAAAGTCTCACCTTGATTAAGAACCGCCGATACGTCAGCGAAATTGGACCAAGCGTCGGCAAAGAGCTCGGCTTGGTCACCTCGTCCTCCCGTATAGTTGCATCCATCCGCGAATCTGACGCGTGGCCGCGCGGCGGGTTCCTGACACTTGACATTGAGATCCTTTGAGGATTCTGCTCCACGGAGATCATGACGGACGCACAGGTTAGCGGGGCGTCGCCTCTCACGTCATAAGCGAAACCGATCTGGCAATCTGCTTAGGTTTGGTCGGTGCCTTTCAGCCAGATGGAGTTCGCCGACGGTCCGGCGGGCATCGCGTGTGGATACTGAGCCGCGACTTTACAAAAGCTCCTGATGAGACCACTCATTTTACTGAGCCTAAGACTTCAAACATTTGTACTCTTTTGCTGCTCGTTGGCCGCCGGCTCGAGAGCCTACAACTTGACGCTACGTGCGATTCAACCCTTTTGAGATCTCCTCGCGTATATATTTCTAGATTCGCCTGTCATATGCGGGCGGACAGCTTGCTCACGCCTAACATTGCCGAGCGTCCAGACCGGACGCCGAGTTCCTTCGTCTTGTCGGCGAGGTTGTCCGGGATTCCGGTATCGAGGAACTGCACGATGCCGATCGGCATGGCTGCCAATAGGGCATGTCCAAATTGAACGGAGGGGCGTTGGTTACCCGGTCGGTTTGGAGGCAATCCGCGGCATCCCCAGCCCTCGATTGAGCGCTTTTCAGCGAGGCGCCGTGGAGCAGAATCGCGTCGTAATGTTTCGCGTAGACCTTGTCGAACCGATCCCGGATGACGAAACGTTGTTGAACTCGAGTCCGCCCGTGAGCGCGATCTTTGGGCCTGGCGGCAGTATCACCTCGGCCTCGGCGGGGCCTCACGACGAGAAGTCTCGCGAAGATCATAGCTGCACTGAACGTTCGGTGGTTGACTACGGCCTCCGCAGCGCGTTTGCTCAAGGCCACGACCCTTGGTCTTCGGCTCAATCAGCATCGCTTGATGGCATAGCCATGCAGCCGAATCCGGCCGGGGGTCCCGATCGGCCTTGATGGTGCGCGAGGGATCGACGCCGGAGACAACCGAGACGCTGCTCGGCTCGGTTCGACAAGAGCTCCGGTGCGGCGCCAGGCGCACGCGCAAAAGAGCATCAATCGACGCAGCTCAAGCTCGTGGAAGCTGGACCTCATCTCTGGTCTTTGCCAGAGCATCGTAGATTCTGATCTGAAGCATAGGAAAGCGTTTCTTTAGCTCCTCCGCTCCTGCCCAAGCTGCATCTCTGCTCGCAAATTCGGTTTTCAATCGGCCATCAACCTCGAGCGCATAGCCAGAAGCAGGCAGTCCACGTGTGGGGGCGACCATTTTGTTCCTTTCGCGGGTTAGTCTGATCGATGACCACTGCTTAACCTGAGTCGCCCGGACCGAGCCAGCAAGTCGGAGACTGGCATCTTCTGCAAGGTCGGAGATGCAGGGGAATGCCGATGTCGGAAGTCCGGTCAGAATTCGTACAAACACCGGCCTGGGAAACCATTTGCGCCGACCGAATAGTAGACGAGCTGAGGCTTGCCATTGGCGCTTTAGCGGCGCAGAACGCCCGCATTCGTGTCAGACGATTGCATTGCCATCGACGCCGGTGCGCGCGAGAAAGACTACGAGGCGCTTTTGTCTTTGGTCAGCCACTGTAGGGGGTTCGGCTGAGTGCCACCCTTCTCGAAAGGATGACCAATAGTCACCACGACGAACCAATGTGTGCAAGGTTGAGCTACATCAACGGTGTCGACCTCCCTTTGTGCGACGATCGGGCCGTCGCTCATCGAGCAATCCGAACCGCATGCGTCGCGCATTCACCTCATGGCTTCGCCGGCTAGCCCTTTTGGGATGGCGTGATATCGCGTCGGCACCGTTCGACTGCGCGATCGAGCTTGCCGTGATCGATGACAAGCGACATCCACTAGGCTTCCCCTGTGTCCGGCGCGCGGAGGGATGGTTCGATTTAGACACGATGCAACCCGTAGCAGCAGCGCCGACACACTGGCGCTACTGGCAGCCAGACGTGCTGCCGAAGAGCTGCTGCTGACTGTGACGCGGATTGACCCATCAGCAGGTTGGTCTCTCCTGGTTTTGCGACGCTGACCATCGCATCCGCGGTTTCACTGGTGTGTTTCCACTACGTCGTGGCCGCGATCACTGACTGGCTGGTCATCGGCGATGGCGCGCCAGGCTGCGCCGTCGAGGTCGTCATACTGTCCGCTCTTGAGTGACCAGAGGAAGCCGAGCAAACCGACAAAGCCCAGCGAGAGGGCAAGCGGCACCAGAATGACCAGAACCTCCATCAGATTATCTCCCTCGCTCGCGCCCTCAGCGCATTGAGCATCACGATCACCGACGAGCCCGACATCGCCGCCGCGGCGATCAGGGGCGTGACCAGGCCCGCGATCGCGATCGGCACCGCCAGCACATTGTAGACAATAGCAAGCCAGAGATTTTGCCGCATCAGCCGCAACGCCTTGCGGGACACCTTGACCGCCGCCAGCACCGGCGCAAGACGCTCGCCGAGAAAGACCGCATCCGCGACTGCTTGACTCATGTGCGTGGCCGTAACGGGCGACATCGAAGCGTGCGCCGCAGCCAGAGCCGGCGCATCATTCAAACCGTCGCCGATCATCAACACCCTGCAGCCTTGACGCGCCAGTTGCCCGATCCTGTCGATCTTATCGAGCGGAGACACCTCGGCGCGCCATTCATGCACGTCGAGCGTCTCGGCCGCGAGCCGGACCGCAGGCTCGCGATCCCCGGACACGATCTCGACAGCGACGCCCATGCGCGCCAACCTTCCCACCACCTCGGCCGCGTCCGGCCGCAGCCGCTGCCGAACCGCGAACGCATACCTGCTCTCGCCGTGGCTGAATGCGACGACGGAGGCCTCCGGATCGCGGCACAGAATCTCGTTGGCGAGGTCGTCCGCGCCGCAGAATGACGGACGGCCCAGACGTATCGGACGGCCCTCGTGAAGACCGTGAACGCCTTGGCCCGGTTCCTCCTGGATATCCGGGAGTGGTGAGGCCGCTCCCGCATGGCGCGCGACTGCGGCAGCCACTGGATGCCGGCTCGAAAGTGCCATCCGGCCCGCGAGCCTGACGACATCGTCCGGGATCTCTGCTAGATTGGCGACATCGAGCTCGGGCAACGTCAACGTGCCGGTCTTGTCGAAGATCACCCGGTCAATCTCGGCGATCCGTTCGATCGCATCGCTGGCGTTGAGCAGCACGCCAGAGCCAAACAGCGCACCGGATGCAACGGTCTGCACGGCGGGAATGGCAAGCCCCAGCGCGCATGGACAGGTGATGATCAGGACTGCAATCGCGGTCACGATCGAATTATGAAAACTTGCGCCATAGGCCAGCCAGCCGAGCATCGTGAGCAACGCGGTCGCGTGTACGACCGGGGCGTAGAGCCTCGAGGCCCGCTCCGCAAGCCGCAGATAGCGCGAGCGCGCCTGCAGCGCGTGATCGAGCAGCCGGCTTATCTCGTCGAGCAACGTTCCGCCCGAGGCCGCCGACGCGCGGACACGCAACGTGCCGGAACGGATCACCGTGCCCGCGAACACCGCGCTGCCGGGCGCCGCCATTGTCGGCAAGGTTTCGCCGGTGATCAGGCTCTGGTCGATCTCGGAACGCCCCTCGATCACGGTGCCATCGACCGCGCAGCGCTCGCCCGGCCGCAGCAGCACGATGTCGCCGGGCCGGATTGCGGCTGCCGGGACCGTCTTGATCTCGGTCGGACTGACGAACTTCGCAGCCGTCTCCGCCTTCAGCGCCGCGAGATTGCCGGCGACCGCGCGGGTCCGCCGCCGCATGTTCTGGTCGAGGAAGCGGCCGACCAGCAGGAAGGTCAGCAGCATGATCGCGGCATCGAAATAGGCGTGCTCGGCGTGATTGATGGTCTCGACCACCGAAGTCGCCAGGGCGAGCACGATGCCGATGCTGATCGGCACGTCCATGTTGACGCCGCGCGCCCGCAGCGCTGACAACGCCGACGAGAAGAAGGGCTGCGCGGAGTAAGCGGCCGCCGGCAGCGCGATCAGCGCCGAGAGCCAATGGAAGAAGTCGCGCTGCTCGGGCAGCATGTCCGAGACGTTGCCTGACCACACCGGGATCGACAGCATCATCACGTTCATGGCCGCAAAGGCGGCGACACCCAACCGGCGCAACAGGCCTTGCGCACGCCGGGCCTCCTGGGTTTCGGCATCATTCCGCTCGAAGGGATAGGCCTTGTAGCCGAGCTCCGCGAGACGGCTTACGAACAGCGCCGGGTCGAGAGCACCCGCTTTCCATTCCAGTGCAAGGCGACTGTCCGTCAGGTTCACGCGGGCCGAGGTGACGTCCGGTATGGTTGACAAATTGCGTTCGATCTTGGCCATGCAGCCCGCGCAATTGATGCCCTCGACTGCGAGATCGAGATGGATGAGCCCGGCGCCCGTGCTCTTCAGATAGTGAGAGAAATCGATATCCGCCTGCATAGGATGCACCTTCAGTTCAGCAGGATTCGATTCTTCGACAGGAACATGCGGCGGCCGTCAGCGTCGCCCTCGATGACGAGGTCCCACTGCCCGGCGGCGACGCCCTCGGCGCGGCCGCTATAGCTCCCACCCCCAGCCTCGCCGATCTCGATCGCCCGGTCTGCGCGACGATCGATCGGCCGCTCGAGCCGAGCGAGGAAACTCATTCCCGTCAGCGGCGCTCCGGCGTGGTCGCGCGCCTCCAGTGCAATTGCGGCACTGCCGTCAGGCCGCCGATCGATATGGGCCTGGACTTGCCAGTCGCGCTCGTTCTGCTGTCTGGCTGCGTCGATCTCGCGCTGATAAGCGAGGCTGGCGCTGTATGCGCTGTCGACCTCGGTGCCCGGAAGAGTCGTAATGGCAAGGCGCATCATGACCATGTTCACACTGATGACGACGGCAAAGAACGCGATCGTCGTGACCAGGACGAAACGTCCGGTGATGGGTCGCGCGGCTTGACTTGAGACTGCCATGATGAAATTCCGCGCTTAGGGAAGGACGAAGTGGTCGGTCGCGGAGGCGACCTCCCCGAGACCGATATCAGTGACGCGGAATGTGACCGGCACCGACTTTTCCGCTTTTTCATCGAACGGCGCCGTCACCAGCACGCGCAGTTCGGTGGTGGTGTCGCGCGCAAGAACGATCATCGGCCGATCTGGCGTCACGGAGTCCGCACCGATGACGTGTAGCTTCGCTTCGGCCGGTCCATCGACATCGATCGCGATCACACGATCAAAACCGCGCTTGTTGAGAAAGCGCAGCGTGTATCCATTGCGGATCGCGCCGTCGCTGAGACGCACCGCGATCGGGTTGCGGTCGTGCAGCACGTTGATGTTGAGCAGGGTTCGCGACATCAACGCGTAAAGCATCACGGCGCAGACTACGGTAATTAGGCTGGCGTAGACGACGGTACGGGCGCGAACGGGCTTGAAAATCTCCTGCTTGCCGGCGACGCGCCGCTGAACGTTGATATCGTTATCGTATCCGATCAGACCGGTCTTGCGGCTGACCTTGGTCATAACAGCGTCGCAGGCATCGATGCACAGGCCGCACTGGATGCAGCCGAGCTGCGCGCCATCGCGAATGTCGATCCCGGTCGGGCACACGGCAACACACTGGTTGCAATCGATACAATCGCCGGCCTTCTCGCCGAGCGAGCGAGTGTCGAACGCCTTCTTGACGGAGCAACGCGGCTCACCGCGATCGTATTTGTAGGTGACGTTGAGCGCCCATTCATCCGTGAGCGCGGCCTGGATGCGCGGCCACGGGCACATATAGGTGCAGACCTGCTCGCGCATGAAGCCGGCGAGCACGTAGGTCGTCGCGGTGAGAATGCCGATCCAGATATAGGCCACCGCCGGCGCTTGAAAAGTCGCAAGATCGCGCACCAGGGTCGGCGCATCGGCGAAGTAGAGCACCCAGGCGCCACCGGTCCACCAGGCGATCATCAGCCAGATTGCGTGCTTCAATGCACGGCGACCGGCGCGCTTTGCGGTCATCGGGCCCGCATCGGCCTTGATCTGGGCGCGGCGGTCGCCTTCGACCAGACGCTCGACCGCATAGAAAAGATCCGTCCAGACCGTCTGCGGGCAGAGATAGCCGCACCAAATCCGGCCACCCAGTGCGTTCATCAGAAACAAGGCGAGAGCTGCGAGCACCAACAGGCCGGTGAAGTAGTAGACCTCCTGCGGCCACAGCTCGATGAAGAAGAAATAGAAGCGGCTGTTGGGAAGATCGATCAGCACCGCCTGGCTGGGGGCGCCGAGGCCACGATTCCACCGTACGAACGGCAGGAAATAGTAGACGCCGAGGCAGATAGCCATCAGTCGCCATTTGATCGAGCGGAATCGGCCGGAGACGCTCTGCGGGAAAACCTTCTTGCGAGGCGCGTAAAGCGGCCCGTCTTCGTCGGCTATGAGTTCATCAGACGGCACGGGCTTGTTCACGGGTTGCTCGAATGAGGCACTCGTCGAAACTTACATCCTCGCTCCATGTCCGGGTTTGACCTCGGTCAATGATCCCGGCCCCCACCCGGCGGGCTACTTGCCGCCGCCTAATGAGTGCACATAGACCGCCAGCGCCTTGACGGTGACAGGGTCCAGCCGGCCGACCCAGGCCGGCATGACCCCGGCGCGGCCGTTGGCGATGGTCTCAACCAGGGTCTCCTCGTCGGATCCATAGAGCCAGATCTGGTCGGTCAGGTTCGGCGCACCGAGCTCCGCGTTGCCCTTGCCGTTGTCACCGTGGCAGCTGGTGCAATTCTCAGTGAACAGCTTCTTTCCGGCCGTGGCGTCGAACTTCGGCGCTGTGGAAAGGCCGGAAAGCGAGCGCACATAGTTGGCGACCGTGACGATCTCCTCTTTCTTGAGAACGCCGTCGCGGCCGAATGCCAACATCTGCCCTTCATGCGTCTTGGCATGGCCGGACCGTGCGCCGAACTGGATGGTCTGCATGATCTGGTCGAGCGTGCCGCCCCACAGCCAGTCGTCGTCGTTCAGGTTGGGATAGCCCTTGGCGCCGGCGGCACCGGAGCCGTGGCACGGCGCGCAATTGTCGCCGAACACGGTTTTGCCCTTGGCGCGGGCGAGCGCCAGCAGAGCCGGGTCCTTCTCGATGTCGGCGAGCGACGCGTTGCCGAGCACCGCCATCTTCTCGCCGCGCAGCTTTTCGAGATCGGCAAGGTCGGTCGCGACACTGGCGCGGGTGGAATACTGAAACAGACCAGTGGTGTAGCCCGACACCAGCGGCCAGGCCGGATAGACGATCCAGTAGCCGATCGACCAGACGATGGTGAGATAGAAGGTGATCACCCACCAGCGCGGCAGCGGCGTGTTGAGCTCCTTGATGCCGTCCCACTCATGTCCGGTCGTGGTGCGGCCGGAAACGCGGTCGATCTCATTGTGCTCGCTCATGATCGGTCAGTCCTCCCGCAGCGGCATCCGGGCTGCAGCATCGAAGAGAGATTTGTTGCGGGGCCAGAGTGCGTAGACGACGATGACTATGAAAATTCCAACGAAGATCGGGGTCCAGAGTGTGCCGACCAGGCTCGACGCAAAATTCTCGGCTTGAATGATCGCTTTCATGCTCGTGCCCTCAGCGAAGATTGGCTTTCTCGTTGTAGATCTTGAAGTCGACCAGCGTGCCGAGCATCTGCAGGTACGCGATCAGCGCGTCGAGCTCGGTCGGATTGCCGCCCTTGCCGTCGAAGTTGCGGACCAAGGCCTTCGGATAGCGCTTCTGAAAAGCATCAGAGCCGGGGCTGTCGGGATCGACCTGCGCCTTGATATCGGCGACCGCGTTGGCAATCTGCTCGTCGGTATAGGGTACGCCGACCGCGCGATTGGTCCGCAGATGAGCTATGGCGTCGGACGGGTCGAGTTCCGTCTTGGCGAGCGAGGGGTAGCCCGGCATCACCGACTGCGGCACGATCGCGCGCGGGTTGGTCAGATGGGTCACGTGCCAGTCGTCGGAATACTTGGCGCCGACGCGGGCGAGGTCCGGACCGGTGCGCTTGGAGCCCCACTGGAACGGATGGTCGAACATGCTCTCGGCGGCGAGCGAGAAGTGACCGTAGCGCTCGACCTCGTCGCGCAAGGGCCGGACCATCTGCGAATGGCAGAGATAGCAGCCCTCGCGGACATAGATGTTGCGTCCGGCGAGCTCCAGCGGCGTGTAGGGCCTGACCCCGTCGACCTTCTCGATCGTGCTCTTGAGGTAGAACAGCGGCGTGATCTCGACGAGACCGCCGATCGCGATCACCAGCAGGATGCCGACGACCAGGATGATCGAGTTCTTCTCAAAAATCTTGTGTCGATTCCAGAGGGACATTGCGTGACCTATTCGGCAGGCTGGAGAGTGCCGGCGCCCTCGGTTTCACTGGCTCGGCCGGCATTGACCGTCATCCAGAGATTGTAGGCCATGATCAGCGCGCCGATCAGGAACAGCCCGCCGCCGGCGGCGCGGATGATGTAGAAGGGATGCATCGCCTCGACGGTCTCGATGAAGGAATATTCGAGGAAGCCGAGCGAGGTGTAGGCGCGCCACATCAGGCCCTGGAGGATGCCGGACACCCACATCGCCGAGATGTAGAGAACGATGCCGAGGGTCGCGATCCAGAAGTGCCAGTTGACGAGCTTCAGGCTGTAGAGGCCCTTGCGATTCCAGGCCCACGGCACCAGGCAGTAGAGCGCACCGAAGGAGACGAAGCCGACCCAGCCGAGCGCGCCGGAGTGCACGTGACCGATGGTCCAGTCGGTGTAGTGGCTGAGCGAGTTGACCACCTTGATCGACATCATCGGGCCTTCGAAGGTCGACATGCCGTAGAAGGCGACGGAGACCACGAGCATGCGCAGCACGGGATCGGTGCGCAGCTTGTCCCAGGCGCCCGACAGCGTCATCAGGCCGTTGATCATGCCGCCCCAGGAGGGCATCCACAGCATGATCGAGAAGGTCATGCCCAGCGTCTGCGTCCAGTCCGGCAGCGCCGTGTAGTGCAGATGGTGCGGGCCGGCCCAGATGTAGAGGAAGATCAGCGCCCAGAAGTGGATGATCGAGAGCCGGTAGGAATAGATCGGCCGCTCGGCCCGCTTCGGGATGAAGTAGTACATGATGGCGAGGAAACCGGCGGTCAGGAAGAAGCCGACCGCGTTGTGGCCGTACCACCACTGGAACATGGCGTCCTGGATGCCGCCCCAGGCGACGTAGGACTTCGAGCCGAACACCGAGACGGGGAGCGCCGGGTTGTTGCCGAGATGCAGGACCGCGATCGTCACGATGAAGGCGAGATAGAACCAGTTCGCGACGAAGATATGCGGCTCCTTGCGCTTCACCAGCGTCATCAGGAACACGAGCAGATACGTCATCCAGACGATGGTCAGCCACAAATCGGCGTACCATTCCGGCTCGGCATATTCCTTCGACTGGGTGACGCCGAGCAGATAGCCCGTGCCGGCGATCAGAATGAAGAAGTTGTAGCCCAGCACGACGAACCACGGCGCGAGGTCGCCGGCGAGGCGCGCGCGGCAGGACTTCTGCACCACGTAGAGGGAGGTCGCGATCAAGACGTTCCCGCCGAAGGCGAAGATCACGGCGGAGGTGTGCAGCGGCCGCAGGCGGCCGAAGCTGATCCAGGGCAGATCGAAGTTCAGTGCGGGCCAGGCCAGCTGCGAGGCGATGATGAGGCCGACGAGGAATCCGGCAATGCCCCAGAACATCGCCATGGCGGACGCGAACTTGATCGGGCCGAAGTTGTAATTGGGACGCCCGCCGATCTCCGCTGGAGGCAGTTGGGCCGGACGGTCAAGGTAGCGATTGCCGATCATGACCACGGAGATCAGGCTGGCGGCACAAGCAAGCGACGCGTGAAAACTGAACGCCGCATCGTGCCCCATCGCCGCGCCCAGAAAGCTAACGAAGGCAAAAACCGCAAGTGCCGATGTCAAGCCGGCTTCGCCCATCGTCATCGACTTTGAAACGGAAGATGGACCAGTCATATGGAAGCTTTCCTTGGATGCGGTGGCGTCATGGCAACCACAATCTCGCCGCCAGCCACTTGATCGGCATCAACGCCTGCGCCATGCCGCGCGCCGCCGGCGCCGCGGCTCAGCGCCGTCAGGGTCAGTTCATTCGGACAGTATTTTGCCGGACTGGCCCGCCTTTCCCGCGCGAGATCCGCGGCGCAGCGAGCCTTCTCATGGCATAGACCGCACACCCGCTGCAGATCACGCAACACATCGCAATGGGACGAAGCGAGCATCTGCGCGGACAGACCTGCATGCTCGAGGCGCTTGCTGAGCAACTCCGGCGAACCTTGCTCGCGGGCAAGCGCACGAAGGTCCGACGTCGAGAGATTGAGCTCGTGAGCGATCTCGTCGACCTCCCTGGCGGTCAACAGATCGAATTCGTGTCGACGCACAAGAAATGCGCGCAAGCGAGCGAGAAGATTCTCGAATTGCGGCGAGCTATTGCCAGCTGATCGGTCGGTCATTTCTCACCCCTTTTGGCTCTCCACCTCTAGCCGAAGGACCCGATTGTCGATTTGATCTTGATCAAGCGCGCGATATCGCGGCAATCGATCGCGACGGCCGTCTATGGGTCGCTAGCCGCCCCACGCCGACGGCAAAGCTGGCGGCGTTCGAAGCTCCATGGAATCGGCAAAGATCGTCCAGTCGCGGACGCCCTTCTGTCTGCAGAAGTCGGCCTCGGCCAGCTGTGCAGCCGCGGAAAGCGAGACCGCGTCGACCTTGAATGCTGCCTGGCAGGCGCGATGTTCGTGGCCGGTATCGTCGCAAACCGTCTTGATGAAACGAACGTCAAATGATGTCATGGCACCCTCGCATGGGCTGATTCCTTGGTTATGCTCTCATTGGTACGAGACGCCCGTATTGATCTGCCGCAACGGAATGCTCTAAGGCGCGGACTATCTTACCGCCAGGAACACGAGCGACGCGCTATTCGCCACGTGTGGCTCACATGGTCAGGAACTACGAGCGGACCGGACGAGGTACTATTTGTGGTCAGATGTCCAGCCTGTGGACGACGGCCGGACTGCCGGTATTGACGTTGTTTTGCCGCTCACGGTCCATCCGGAGGCAACGACCGCGAAAGTCCACGATCACCAAGATCGTAATCAATGTTGCGGCGAATCCCACGACACCGGCGCCAACCACCGCAGTTGCGGTCAACGGGATCAGAATGATTACGGGGCGAACGATCATCCTGCCGTCTCCTTTGCTTTCGCTGCTCGTTCGTCTTCCGCGGATTGGATATAGAAGCCGGAATAGTGTCGACGTAGCACAGATGATCGTGCACTTCCTTGACGCCGGCGACATTCTCCGCGGCGACAATGGCCGCCTGCCTCGCCCGCTCGTCCATGATGATCCCCGAAGGTGCACCACGCCGTTGCGCCTGCCAGACGATGCCGCTCCGTCAGGATTGTGCAAATGGCAGACAGAACGGCTTGGCGCCCCATTATCTTCTCGTGTCCGACTACTGGTGATCGCGTCCAAGGCCTGCTTCCCGATGACGCGTCCGGACCTCTGACTGACGATCTGCATTCGATCTCCTGGGCCGCTTGTGATGGCGTCCACTTCATCAACCTGCGTACCGGCGCAGTCGTCGATCCCAAGCGCGGCTAGGTTGATCGCCAGAATCGATGTGGGGCGCTGGAAGATTGAGTTGACGCACATCAACACGCAAGTGCCGCCCATATGGGAAAGCAGGGGCCTCCCCAAACGAAGGATTTTGAACATGACAGACCAAAGTGAAGTCGGTCCCGTCTCCGACGCCATCCAGAGCTACGCAAAGCGGGCGATGGCTGTCCAGTCGGAATTTTCGGAGAAGCTGATCGAGGCGAACCGGCACTGGTTCGAGCAGATCCAGGTCGAATCGAACGAGGCCTGGGAGCTCTTCCGAAGGTTCAATTCCACCGCCTCGGTCGCCGAGAAGATCACAGCGCTGCAGGACTGGGCCAAGGGCGCTACCGCGCGCGGCGCGAACGACGCGACGTACGCGATCGAGACCGCGCGTTCGCTGGGCACGATCGAGCTGAACCTGTTTGCACGAAAGACCAGCGGTGTCGACGAGGCTACTCAGAAGGCCGCCTGATATGCCGGCACGCGACGCTCCAGAGCGCCCAGGGGCCGGCGTCAGCGAGACATGGGAGGGGGTTGCGACGGCCCCCTTCGATCGAGACCTTGAGCTCGCCGTCATCGAAGGTAACACGATTCACAAGCTCGTCTTCCCCTGCCGCCGCATCCTGGGCGGCTGGATGAAGGCGGGGACCATCGACCGCATCCTGGTGCAGCCGACGCATTGGCGTGCCTGGGTCAAATAGGTCGTCCGCCCACTGTCTTGAACAGTGCAGCTAGTAGCAGCACGCCTCCGAACGTTGTAACATCAAATAGGTTGAGGGCTTTGCCGGGGAAATATGTCCGACCGCATCTGGTACCGCTATGGCACTGCCGCGGCAGCGGCCGCACTCGTATTTGCTGTGCGCGCGGGACTAGATAACTATTTCGAGGACCGGACCTTCACGATCATCTTTGTCCCGGCCGTGCTTTTTGCCGCTTTCACCGGAGGCCGCGGTCCGGCGATCCTCACCACCCTGCTCTGCCTCGTCATCAGCGCCAAATTCCTCGGCAGGAGCCTGGTCACTGAACCTGCGAATCTGATCGATATCGCCTGTTTCGCTGTCCTCGGCCCGATCCTCGGCTTTATGGGTGACCGGCTACTGAAGGAGAGCGATCAGGCGCGAAATCGCCAGGCCCATCTGCAGTCGATCCTCGACACGGTCCCTGATGCGATGATCGTCATCGACGACCACGGCATTATTCGCTCCTTCAGCGCTGCAGCCGAGCGCCTGTTTGGCTGGAAGGCGGACCAGGTCGTCGGACAGAACGTTTCGAACCTGATGCCCCAGCCGTATCGCGGCGAGCACGACCGGTATCTCGAGCGATACCTTACGACCGGCGAACGGCGCATCATCGGCATCGGCCGCATCGTTGTCGGAGAACGGAGTGACGGCTCGACGTTTCCGATGGAGCTCGCCGTCGGCGAGGCCAAGGTAAGCGGAGAGCGCTTCTTCACCGGCTTTATCCGCGATCTCACCGAGCGTCGAGCGCAGGAACGGCGGCTTCAGGAGCTGCAGTCCGAGCTGGTCCATGTGTCGCGATTGACCGCCATGGGTGAGATGGCATCCTCAATCGCGCATGAGATCAACCAGCCGCTGTCAGCCATCACGAACTACATGCGCGGTGCGAAGGCGCTGCTGGCATCGGAGAAACCGGATGCTAGCCGCATTCGGGACGCGCTCGAGCGGGCCGCGCAGCAAGCGCTACGGGCCGGCGACATCATCAAGCGCCTGCGCGAGTTTGTCGCGAAGGGCGAGACCCAACAGTCTCCGGAGAGCCCGGCCACCTTGCTCGAAGAGGCCGTTGCACTGGCGCTGCTCGGCGCCAAGGAGCAGGGCGTCCGGGTAGCGATCCGCAGCGACCGGGACATGCCCCCGATCATCGTCGACAAAATCCAGATTCAGCAGGTAGTGCTCAACCTGGTTCGCAA
Source organism: Bradyrhizobium sp. BEA-2-5 (assembly GCF_032918025.1). Classification (NCBI taxonomy): domain Bacteria; kingdom Pseudomonadati; phylum Pseudomonadota; class Alphaproteobacteria; order Hyphomicrobiales; family Nitrobacteraceae; genus Bradyrhizobium; species Bradyrhizobium sp. BEA-2-5. The sequence goes on from NZ_CP136629.1 coordinate 6,470,325, forward strand.
CGCGATCGAGGCGATGGCGTCGGGCCCGCGCCGCGAATTGACCGTCGGCGTCACCAAGACTAGCGGTGTTGCGACGTTTACCATTGCCGATACCGGCCCGGGCATCAGCCCCGATATCGCCGACCGTTTATTTCAGCCCTTTATCACGACCAAGGAGCATGGCATGGGCGTCGGCCTCTCGATCTGCCGGACCATCATCGAATCCCATGGCGGACGCATCGATGTGATGCCAAACGCTGGTGGCGGCACGGTTTTTCAGTTCATCCTCCCGTTCGCGGAGGACGGGGAAGAAGAAGCATGACTACGCGGCGCACAATTCTCGTGATCGACGATGATCCCGCGATGCGGGACTCACTGGCCTTCCTTCTCGACGTCAACGGGTTTGCCGTAACGTCTTATGAGACGGCAACCGATTTTCTCGATCATCTTGCCGGCAGCACAGTCGACTGCATTGTATCTGACATCCGCATGCCCGGCATGAGCGGCCTCGAATTGGTCCGCAAGCTCAAGGCCGACGCGGTCGCATGTCCCGTCATTCTGATGACTGGCCATGGAGACGTCGCACTCGCGGTCGAGGCGATGAAGGCAGGCGCGGTTGACTTCATCGAAAAGCCGTTCGAGGACGAGGCGCTGTTGCGTGCAATCGGCGAAGCCTTGCAAACACAGTCGGCGGCCCAGGCCGACTGTACGGTCAAGCGCGAGGCCGAGGCTCGCCTGGTGGATCTCTCGCCGCGCGAACGTGACGTTCTGCGGGGGCTCGTGGCGGGCAAGATCAACAAGGTGATCGCCCACGACCTGGGCATCAGCCCTCGAACAGTCGAGGTCTACCGGGCTAACCTGATGGCCAAGACCAATGTGCGCAGCATGTCGGAATTGATGCGGATCGCGATCGCTGCTGGGCTCTAGACGTCCCAAGAAAGCGATTATTCAAGGCTGGTCTCCATGGAAATCAAGACGCGCCAAGCCACGCTGGTGAGGCAGCACATGGGCAAGCGTATCCTAGAATTTCGAGCCATGTACCGCCGCACGCAAAGGCATTAGTAATTATTCATTGCGGGCGTCGCCTGCCGCCAGAACGCAACATTGCATCGGATTGACGATAGATCGCCCTGCTCGTTGCCATGCGAAAGAAAGAACCTTGCTGCAAAATTCCGATAGGGCTTTATCGCGAGTTAAAACTCGCGCTCCAATAGTCTGTGCCGGCTTGCACGCGAGCCCATATTGCTTTGCCCGTGCCCAAGTCAGACCGGGCAACCCGTTTGCGACAAACCGGTTGGTGAAACGCGATGAATTTCAAGATCTCTCTTGCGCAGCGCATCGTCGAGCGGGGGCGACGCGGAGAGCGCATTGAAGAGCATTTGCCGCCACTGGATTCGGGCAATTCACGCACACGCACCATCGCCCTCCAATTAAATTTGCGCACAGGCCGGCAGGCCGCGCTGATCGGTCTCAAGCAGCAGCTCGACGGCATCGAGCACGGTGACAGTCGGCTTGATCGTCGCGAACGAACCGCGCATCACATCGGTGGCGAGCATTGTCATCTCTCCTATTCAACACATGTGTTGGCCGCCATTGATCGACAGCGTCGATCCGGTGATGAACCCTGCTTCGTCGGCAGCAAGAAACGCGACGGCACGGGCAATCTCCTCCGGCTGCCCCAACCGCCCGACCGGGATCTGCGGCAGAATGGAATTCTGCATGACATCAGCCGGCACCGCGGCCACCATCTCGGTGTTGATGTAGCCCGGGCAGATCGCATTGACCGTGATGCCGAACCGCGCGCTTTCGAGCGCCAGTGCACGGGTGAAGCCGAGCTCGGCGGCCTTCGCCGCGGCATAGTTCGTCTGGCCGATCTGGCCCTTCTGCCCATTGATCGACGAGATGTTGATGATCCGGCCGAACCTGCGGGCCCGCATGCCCTCGATGAGTGGCCGGCACATGTTGAACAGCGAATCGAGATCGGTCCGGATGACCGCGTCCCATTGCGGCTTGGTCATTCGATGCAGTGTGGCGTCGCGCACGATACCGGCGTTGTTGACCAGGATGTCGATCGGGCCCAACGCCGCCTCCACCTCGCGGATGCCAGCTGCACAGGCCTGGAAGTTCGCGACATCCCACTGGAATACGGGAATTCCCGTCTGATCCTGAAACGACCACGCGGCTCCCGCATTTCCAGCATAGCAGGCCGCAACCCGGCATCCGGCGGCAGCGAGGGCACGCGAAATCGCGGCGCCAATTCCCCTGCTTCCACCCGTAACCAATGCGACGCGCGCCATGTCGGCTCCTCCAAGCTGGGTACAACATTTGCGCGAAGTACACGCTCGATGAATTGATCTCGCTCAATCAGAATCCACGACCGCGCATGAGGCAGATCAAATTTGTTCACCTCGACCCGTGCTTTGATAGCACTTGCTCTTCCACCCCTTTGGAGAACGGCCCATGTTCAAGAACATCCTGGTCCACATTCCGACGGAGTTGTCGCCACGTCCCGCGGTCGACGGATCGGTTTCGCTCGCGCTCGGCACCGGCGCGCATCTCGACGCAATGGCGATCGGCTACGAGACCGCCAGCGTACCGCTCGTCGTTGAAGGCGGCGCGGCGGTCGCCTCCCTGTTCGAGGCTGAACATGAGCAGGCCCTCGAACGCGCCGAGGTTGCGCTGCGCGTCTTCGATATCGAGGCACGGAATGCGGGGATATCCTACGCGAGCCGCGCCGTGGGTGCGCTCCCCATCGATGCTCGCGAGATGATCTGCGCGAACGCGCGACTGCATGACCTGACCGTGGTGGTGCAGCCGCTGGGCGAATACAACAGCTACGACAACGTGATCCCGCGCGAGCTCTTGTTCCAAGCCGGGGGTCCTGTTCTGTTCATGCCCTATACATTCCACGGCGCGTTCTCGGCGAAGCGTATCGGGATCTGCTGGGATGGCAGCCGGCTTGCCGCCCGCGCCCTGCACGACGCAATGCCGCTGCTGCGCGCAGCCGATGCTCTCACCGTCATCACCATCGATGGCGCCGATCCGATCCCCTCAGAAAGCTCCAGCGACCACTTGGTGCGCTACCTTGCAAAGGAAGGGCTTCCGGCCAAGATCACGTCGTTGCCGGCGTCCAAGTCCGAGGTTCAGTCGATCCTGCTGTCGATCGCGGCGGATGAGAGCCTTGACCTTCTGGTGATGGGCGGATACGGCCACTCCCGCCTGCAGGAAACCCTGCTCGGCGGCGTGACGCGCGACATGCTGCGCGCGATGACCGTCCCGGTCCTGATGTCTCACTAAGCGCGAGCCGAACTGTGAAGCATCCAGCCGGGACATTTCAGAGCCATATCGCTCGTGGCTTCGTGGTCATCAGCGCGATCTGCGCCGCGCTGACTCCAGCCGCTGCGGACCAGGAGCAAGGCCGTCGCCTTGCGCAGCTCTACTGCGCCCGCTGCCATGCAATCGATCGGGTGAGCCCGAGCCCGCTGAGGATAGCACCTCCGTTCCGGACATTGCACGAACGCTATCCGGTCGAGATGCTGCAGGAATCGCTGGCGGAAGGGATCGTCACCGGCCATCCGACCATGCCCCAGTTCAGCTTCGAGCCGGACCAAGTGGGCGACTTCATTCTGTTCTTGAAATCTCTCGAGCGGGGCCAAGCGGACCGTTGAGCCAGGTCAATGCGCGGAACGCACAAAGCCTCATTGTTCAAGCTTCAACACGGAGGTCCGACATGCGTGCGCATCAGATAATGACCAAGCATATCATCGCCGTCAGTCCGCACACGAAGATCCTGGATGCGGCCAATATCATGCTGCGATGTCACCTCAGTGGTCTGCCGGTGATGGACGAAGACGGCACGCTCAGGGGCATGGTGTCCGAGGGAGATTTCCTGGACCGCGCCGAGATCGGCACAGGACACAAGCGCTCGGCATGGCTGGAACTGTTCACCGGCGTGGGTCGCGCTGCGACCGATTTCGTGCACGAGCGCGGCCGCAAGGTTGAGGACGTCATGACCACGACCCCGATCACAGTCGATGAGCAGGCGCCGCTCGACGAGATCGTGCATCTGATGCACAAGCACGCCGTGAAGCGGGTGCCGGTTGTGAAGGGCAAGACCATGGTCGGAATCGTCACCCGGGCGGACATCCTGCAGGCCGTCGCTTCGCTGGCGCGCGAAGTTCCCGATCCGACCGCCGACGACAGCCATATCCGTGAACGGATCCTGCGCGAAATCAACGCCACCGGCTGGCGTCCCGCCGGCTTCCAGGTCTGGGTGCGCAACGGCGCCGTGCATCTGCACGGCCTGATTTTCGATGAACGAGCCCGCCAGGCCGCAATCGTGCTCGCCGAGAACACCTCGGGCGTCAGGGAAGTCCACGATCATCTCTGCTTCGTCGACGGCTACTCCGGCTACTACGTGGAATCGCCGGAAGACGTCAAGGCGGCTAGCTGATCAGATCGAGGAGGCCAACATGGCAATGAGTACACTGCTTGTCGTCACGGCCGTCTGTCTCATCTTCGCGATCTTTGCGCTCGTGCTCGTCTTGACCGATCGCAGCACGACGCGCTGGCGTCAGGAACAGGACCGAGCCAGCACACGCGCTGCCTATCCCGATAAGAACGGGACCTAGCAGCGCTTTTTGCCTCGCGCGCCGAGACACTGATGTCTCGCCGTGCGGCCACCGTTTATTGCTCTGCATTCTCGGAGCTACGTACAAATACGTAAGTGGCTTCTACTTAGGGGAAATATCCAAATTTCCCGATCCAGAAGATGCGATCAATCTGCCTCCATCGATCTTCCCAATCCATGGAGCGTCGCCATGCAGACCCAGAACGCCATTTCTTTCGAGAACAGCCGTCACCCGACCAGCATCCTCAGCCGGCAGGCGCGCGTTGAAGGACCCTTCGGCATGGTTGGGACGCCGATGCGGTTCGCCCGCAACAGCGAAATTTACGGCGAGGACGAGGCCGCGGAATACCTCTATCAGGTCGTTTCCGGCGCGGTCCGAACCTACAAGATTCTGGAAGACGGACGTCGCCAGATCGGCGCATTCTATCTGCCCGGGGATATTTTCGGCTTCGAGGCCGGCGAGACCCATATCTCCTCGGCCGAGGCCGTCTCCGAGACGCGGGTCATCGTGGTCAAGCGCGCCGCGCTCATGGTCCGTGCGACCCACGAAAAGGATCTGGCACGCCAACTCTGGGATGCGACGGCCCAGGAACTGCGTCGCTTCCAGAAGCATCTGATGCTGCTGATCTGCAGCGCCGAAGATCGTGTCGTCGGTTTCCTCCACGACATGGCGCACCGCGCCGTCAAGAATGCGGCGATCGAGCTTCCGATGTCGCGGCAGGATATCGCCGACTATCTCGGTCTGACGATCGAAACGGTATCACGCACCTTTACCCAGCTCGAGCGGAATGGCGTGATCTCCCTTCCGAACTCGCGTCGGGTGGAACTGCGCAACCGCGCGATGTCGAACCGGATCATGGCGGCGTGAGAAGGGCGCGCCAGGCTCCGATAATTAGCCGCAAGTGAGAGGCAAGGAGATGCGGTCGGCCCTGGCGATCACCTTTGGGCAGGACAAACTGCCGCGCTACCAGCTACCCCACGACTCCGCATTTTTCTGCGGCGGTCGGCGAGCCTGATTACCGGACATGGCTCAGGTCGATTCCAACTCAGCGGCCGGCCTCGATCTACCTGCATGTTCCGTTTTGCCGATCAATGTGCTGGTACTGCGGGTGCCACACCTCTATTACCAGGCGCGACGAACCCGTCGCCATTTACGCCGCCGGCCTTCGCACCGAAGCGCATCTCGTTGCGGAAGCGGTCGGTGGGCGATTACCCGTCTCCCACATCCATTTCGGCTGCGGCACTCCGACGATCATGACGCCCGAAACCTTTGCCGACCTCGTCGTCGGGCTGCACGAAAAACGAGTAGCGTAGCGCGTTGGAGATCAGCACCGGAGGTAGGCGACCGCCTACTCGAGTTCTTCGTCAGCATCCGCGGCGGCGTCACCGATGCTACCCAAGAGCGCGGCCGCAAGAGTTTGCGCACGCTAAATAATCTCGAAGTATCGTTGGCGCTCAAAGTCAGTAACTCGATGTTGAATGGCTTCCCACTCCCAACGGCGGGAGCACGAGAAGGCTTCGACAAACCTATCTCCAAATAGATCGATGGCTTTTCGCGATCGCGCAAACCGGCTTGTGGCCTCTAATAAATTTTGGGGAAGCCGCTCGAGGGAACGTTCATTTTCCTCGCTTGCATCACCAACAAACGGAGCTGCTAAGTCAGCATCCTCCTCAATTCCTAGAATGCCGGAGCCGAGGGCACTCGCGAGAGCGAGATATGGATTCACATCTGCGCCACTCAGTCTGTACTCAAGGTGGTGCGCTTCCGAGCCTCCGGGGATGACCCGCACCGCACAGGAGCGATTGTCGACCCCCCAGCTTGGGCAGATTGGAGCCCAAAAGCCGGCGACCAATCTCTTATAGCTATTCACGTTAGGCGCAACCAGCACACAAAACTCCGTCATGTACTTCAGCTGTCCGCCAATGAATTGGCTCATAGTTTCCGAGATGTTCCACCTCGTCTCGCTGTCGTAGAACGCACTGTTGCCATCAGATGACATTGAGATGTGAATATGTCCCGACTGACCCGGCCAATTCTCAGACACTTTGGCCATAAACGAGGCCGTCATCCCTTTCGTCTGCGCCCACGATTTTATCATCGACTTGAATATGACTGCTCGATCAGCTGCATCCAGGGCATCACAATGACGCAGCGACGCCTCAATCACGCCGGGCCCGGTTTCAAAATGAAGCCCACTGAGAGGCGTCCTAGCGTTTTCGCACAACGCTAGGATCTCGTCGAACAGCTCTTCGTTCGCAATGGCCCGCGTCAGTGAGTAACCGAATGGCCCAAGCGTGAAAGGAGCCCATTCATCAAAGGGCTTATTATTGATGGTCTCGGCGCTCTCCTTGAAAAGCATAAACTCAAACTCGAACGCAGCAGTACAGCTATATCCATGGTCAGCTGCTCTTCTTAGGACCTTACGCAGAACACCACGCGGGCAGATGCTCTCATGGGCGCCCACAAACTCAGCTAGGTACAGATCCCGACGATTGGACACGGGACGACCGGTGCGCGACAGAATGCGCAGGTCCGCATCCCCGAACGCTGATGGCGGCCTCTTGGTAAAACTCGCTGGTATCACTCGGTCCGAACAATCCCAGGCAAGCACGGCTTCAGAGAATCTGACGATTTTGTCTCCATTCGAAAGATCCTCAGCCGCGACATGCTTCCCTCGAAGGACACCGTCAAAGTCGCACACTCCAGCCACCGCGACGCGAGCCGTGTTCACGCCAATCCCGATTTCGCTTGGCATTAGTTCTGACCTAGGCTCGCCAGATCGAATACCTCGTCCATCCGCATTGCTCGCAACTTGCGATAGTCACTCTCAAGCTGGTTCAAGTCGTTGTTCACGAGGTACACGATACCCGGTGTTGACGCCAAATCGGTCGTCGGAACCAGATTTTGTCCCACTGGAACGAACGCAATTGCATCCGCGAAACTTGGCAGCTTACGGATTGTTTCGAGCCCCGGATAACCGCGGACAAGACCGCCTACGTCAGAGATGAGCGAGACGCATAGCGCGTGAGCCTTCCGACCGTACGGGCCGCGCTGCCTCATATGTGCAAGAAAGCCAGCAGGATCTGCGTAGCGCCACGCCGTTAGGGTCATGTGATTGTGACCCAATGCCATCGTCCGGGCTTTTCTGGACATTGTCCCTTGGAGCCTCGCACCAAAGTCCACCAGAACCGGCCCCGCCTTGTCGACGATGATCTCCGCATGAGCGGGTCCGTTGACGATCTCGAGCGCTTGCAGCGCACGCATCAAATAGTTGGACAGCTGTTCCACGACTGGATCCTCTCCATCCAGCAAGCGCTCGAGCGAGCAGACCGTTGCTGCGCCCTTTACGGGAACGGTGTCGTAGGTCCAGACCTCCGTGACGAAACTTTCTCCGTCGATCGATACGGCATTTACAGTGTATTGTTGTCCCCTTATCTTCTCCTGCCCAAGAGCAAGGTGATTCAAGGCTCCGACACGATTCGTCTTTCCTACAATGGCACTCGTAGCCCGCTGCACGTCAGCATCAGTCGCGCAGAAAAACACATCCTCCGTACCGGTGCTATTCAGCGGCTTGATTACGATTTCGTCGAAGCTTGCTTGTCGCTTCCAGCTTGTGAAGTCTTCAGCATTACTTGACACCACCTGCCTGATCGATCGCACTCCTGCGGAGGACAACGCTTCAGACAAGCGCGATTTGTCGCGTCTTGCAGCTGACCGGGCGGTTCCATTCGAAGGTAAGCCGAGCCGCTCGGACAACGAGTCCGCCAGCTCAACTCCGGTCTCGCATCCGGCTATAATGAATTCCGTCTCTCGGCATCGAAGCGCCGCCAGATGATATTCGATAAGCTCCTCGTCCCTCATGTGCTCGTCCGGACGAATTAGCTCATCATATGAAGCAGCGTCGAAATGCGAGCGAAAGATCGGAGGAACCTGCGCAGCCGACATCACATGCACCGTTCCAATCCCGTAACGTCTGAACTCCTCCGGCAGGTAACGGCCTGTCGAGTACGCATCGACTATTGCACAATGGCGCTTGTTCATCTGGACCTCCGATACTGGACATAAATGGCGCAAAGGGCGACAGCCGTAATGAGAATATTTCCAATGAAGGTGTATGAAGAGGGCGCAATACGAGCATCGCAATACTGAAACAGAAACGAGATGATCGGAGCCGCGGATAGGACCATGTTTACCGTCATTGGTTCTACGCGGCGGATGCCCTCCTGAATCAGAAGCAAAGGAACAATGATCGTCGATAATGCAACGATCGCGATCGCATACCAACGCTGCGAGACCTCAAGTTCGATTGAGGAGCGATCGACGAAAAGCAGCAGCAACAAAATCGTGCCATAGAAACGATGAGCAAGCACTTGTCGGCCCGACAATCCACGGTCGAACAGCAATTTCATGAGGACATTGGTAAGGGCGAGCGATAGGCCGGCCATGATAGCCACAAAAATGCCGAAGGATGACCGAGGCCCCCATTCGACGCCGGCATTGCCGCTTGCCGAAATCCAAATCATGTAACCCCCGATGAGCGCAACCAACGCACTTACGGCGACGTCCGATTTCGGGGGAAGGCCCTGCTTTCTGATCAGGGCGTTCAGCCACACCGTCGCAGCAGGCCCCAACGCGACCATGAACGTGACGATGATAGCGGGTTCGGCGTATTTCAGTCCGATGAAAAGCCCAACCCAGCTGATTGCGGTGACGACGTTGAGCGACGCCAGGGCTGTAAGCGAGGACTTCGTGATCCTTGGCCGACCGCTTTCGCGCCGAGCCAAAAGGTTGAACGTCAGGCATACCAGAGCAAAGGACAGCAGGAGAGTGCTATAAATATCTGCCTGCTGAAAATACGATGCCGCATAGATGTCGCCTGCCGCACTAACGATGACATAGAGGACGACAAAGAGAACTCCCACGGCGAAACGATGCGCCCCCGTTTGTTCCGTCTGCACGCGCGTGGAATCGAGCGATCCAAGAGCCTTTCTCGAACCGAGTTCGAGAGACTCTTGTTCCGATTTACAAGGAGGACATTTCCCTTGGCGTTTCACAATATCCCTATCGCTTATTTCTCTGGCAGTACGCGACACAAGCCTCTCCGAATGCCTTGAAGATTCGCCTGCTCAAAAGATCGGTAGCCACGTGCCACTCCGGATGCCATTGCACACCAATCTGCAGGGTCGGCGCGCCAATTACGGAAACGGCTTCGACCAAGCCGTCGGCCGTCCAGGCTTCGGGCTTCAGCGCAGAGGCAATTTTTTCTATGCCCTGGTTATGCAACGAGTTGACTTGCGCCTCGGTCGCGCCCGCTATCGGGAAGAGCACACCATCAGACGGTATTGTTACGCAGTGCGCCACATCGTACTGGCGATCCCTTGGGAGAGATGGCTTCTCGGCGTGCATCGCTCCACTCTCCGGCCTCCATTCCGACAGAGACGCATGAAGCGTGCCACCGAAATAGACGTTAAGCTCCTGGAGGCCACGGCAAATGCCCAATATGGGCATCCCGAATGCAACGGCCGCGCCAATGGCTGCCGCGGACAGCCTGTCCCGTGGACGGTCGCGGATGCCAACTTCAACATCGGGTTGATTCGTCGGTGTAGTGGAAGCAGGCGACCGCACGACGGGAGCATCAATATTCGATTCATCTCCAGTCAGCACCAGACCGTCCAGCCTGGACATGATTGGAAGAACGCCATCGATCCCCGCATCTTCGGCATCGATAGTCGGTAGTATCACGTTCGTCACCCCCGCGTAACGAACGAGGGCATGCACGTATTTGCGCCGCAACCAATCGCGGTGCACGCCATCAGCCAAAAGACGGTTTGAGGTGATGCCAACCACGGCTCGGACTAATTCTGCCTGTTGCGAGATCAAGCCAGGTTCTCCCGCGCATTTGCGCCAGCCAGGGACTGCTCATACAGGCGTCGATTTCGCTGCTTTAACTGGGAGATTACGCTCGGCTGACCTTGAGGTCCCTTGACGAATAGCCCTCCCCAAGTTGAAGCAACGCTTGCGTACTGAGGATCCTGCATTCGAATTTTCTGAGCTTTGCGCAAGAGCCAGAAAGGGATGCCGGGCGACAGATGATGCTCTAGGTGGTATTCATCCAAATTCTGCCCGAAGATCGCTCTTTCCAGAAAATTCCCCTTTCGGTTGCGAGTTAGATAGACGTTCTTGGTTTCGGTCTCGCACATGGGCGAGTGCTCGGCGAGCTCGATAAACCAGCCGAGGACCTGAAACGTGGTGAGATAGGGCACGATCCAGAACAGGATGACGAAGTGGAGGATACCAAGAAGATATGACCCGCCCAGTATGGCGAACCAGAACAGATAGAAGCCATACTTATCGACAAGAATGCCCGACCGATCCTGGTCCTCGCTATCTGCTATCGAAAACCGGTTCGTCCAAAGGTACTTCATATACGCGACCGTCGCGCCACCCAGTATCGGCTTCCAGATCATATTGAAGGCGTACCGCCCAGGAGGCTGGACGTCGTAAACACCGCGGGCCAAAAAGAATTTTAGATCAGGATCCTTCTCCGGGTCGCCCAAAAACGGGTGATGCAGATAGACGTGTGAGATCCGGTATGCCCAATGGCGCTGGAACAGAGGATAAGCCGCGAACAGAATCCCCAGGACATAGTTCCAGGTGGTGTTTCTGGCGAGGGTACGATGGGCCGCATCGTGAGCGATTGTCGTCAATCCACGTTGATAGGCACCTATCAGTAGAACAGCGAGCGGATAGAGCCACCAGGAGAAAGAGATCGTCGCGACCACGCAGGCTGCGATTACAGCATAGTCCTTGGCGATATAAGCAGCTCCCGTTATGTTATCTGGTCTCAGCTCGGAGAGCTGCTTGTTGATCTCGCGGCTGAATTGAACCGCCTCATAACGTGACGACCTCAGTTTCCAAGCATCTGCCTGTTTCATGCGAACCCCTTCCTGACAGCTTCAGGTTGTCAGATTGCCGAAAGTGCCTTGTTCAAGTCCTTGATGATGTCGTTGACATCTTCGATGCCGACACAAAGCCGGATCGAGCCACCAAATATGCCGGCGGCTTCGCGCTTTTCCCGTGGGACGGTGGTGTGGGTCGTTGAAACAGGATGTGTCACAAGCGTGCGGGCATCCCCCACGTTTGAAACGTGGTACATCAAGTCGACGTTCTGGATGAACTTGCGTCCGGCTTGTTCGTTCTCGACCTCAAACATGACCATCGCCCCGTGCCCATACTCTGCGTTGAGTGTTTGATCGATGGTTTCTCGATCAGCTCCTTCAAATAGGCCTGGGTAAAAGACGCGACATACTTTTGGATGTTCGTTAAGAGCCTCGGCTACGATCTTCGCGTTTGCGCAATGCTGCTTCATGCGAAGGTGCAGTGTTTCAAGCCCTTGGATCAGTTGAAAGCTTGCAAAGGGGGCGATGGCCGCACCGGTATCGCGCAGCCAAGTCATCCGGGCTTTTAAGAGAAACTCGCTCCGAGCGAGATCCTCGATATCCTGCAACGCGTTGCGCCAGATGATGCCACCGTGGGCGTCGTCAGGGTTGTTGAACAAGGGAAAGCGTGAGCTCCCCCTATAATCGAAAGCGCCGTTGTCAACGATTAGTCCGCCCAGGGTCGTGCCATGGCCGCAAATGTATTTGGTCGCGGAGTACGTCGTAATCGCGGCACCGAGCGCTGATGGACGGCACACGAGCGGCGTTGTCGTATTGTCTACGACCAGGGGCACGCCGTGCTTTCTGCCGATTTCTGCCAGCTGCTTGACGGGAAGCGGAATAAGACATGGATTCGAGATCACCTCTCCGAACAGGCATATTGTGCGATCATCAATGGCACGTTCGAAGGTCTCTGGGTATCGAGGATCTGCCGTCTTAACGCTGATACCGAGACGCCTCAACGTGTTGTGGAGCAGGTTCCACGTATTGCCATATAGGTACGGAGATGCGACGACATTGTCCCCCACTTCGCCACTCGACAAGTTGACGATTGCAAGGAACGTCGCCGCTTGGCCTGATGCAACGGCGAGTGAGTCGCTTCCCATGTCCACAGCGGCATATCTCCTTTCCAGGGCACGGGTCGTCGGATTGATAATCCGCGTATAAGTGAAACCATCGGCCTTTACGTTGTAGACGTCCGCAATATGGTTGAGATCACCGTCGAGTTCGTAAGCCGTATTCTGGTAGATCGGCACTGCCACGGCCTTAGTTGTGGGGTCGCGACGATATCCGGCGTGCAGAACAGCAGTTTCCGTGGAAAATGGGTACCGCGAGGCGGTCGCGATTGAATGCGATGTGTCGGCACGACTCTCGCTAGTCTCCCGGGGTGACGTCCGTCCCGCAAGCCCGGTGCGACCAGACCGAAAATATGTGCGAAAGGCGCACCCCAACTGCTCGATCCAACTGGGTTGAATTTCTCCAATACAGCCAATGCGAAAACTCCGGGTCGGAAGATGGAGCTTCGAATAGACGTACAGATTGTGGGCCGCCAAGTGACAATACAACCGATCGAACGCGACCTGATCCGAAATCCCGGCCGGCGCAGCGAACGCCACGCAGATGGGAGACTGTAAGTTCGTCGCGAGAAGCGGGGTAGCCAAACCGTCGAGTTCGTTGATGACGCGATCTTTTATCTTTTCGTACCTGCGGCGCCTAACGTCGATGCCTTCGTCTCCCAAGATCTCGAGCGCCTTCGTGGCTGCCTGAACGATATGTGTGGGCGGAGTCGATCGCCATTCACCTGTGTCCTCAAACGAGCGCCATTGATCTCTAACGTCGAGCACAAATGATTTCGGTTCTTGAACCGCATTCTCCAGAATTTCGTGAGACGCAATGACATAAGCGAGCCCTGGAGGGCCTTCTATGCACTTGTTGCTCGACGTGACCAAGACGTCTGGCCCGCCACGATTTAGGTCGATGTGGATGCCGCCGAACGAACTCATTGCGTCGACGATGGTCTTGATCCCTCGCTGCCTTGCACCGTCTACGATTGCCTCGAGCGGATTGACGATCCCCGTCGTGGTCTCGCAATGGACAAAGCATAGGTGAGTGATGGCTGGATCTTGGTTCAGACAGGCGGCGATTTCCTGAGGGTCCAAAGCATCGGTGGCTCGCTTGACAAGCTGAACTGCTTGAACACCCCAGAGCCGGAGAATCTTGAGTATGCGCTCACCATAGATGCCGTTTATGCAAACGAGCGGTCGGTCACCCTGCGACACAAATGACGAGAGAGCGGCTTCCATTGCAAAAGAGCCACCTCCCTGAATAGGGACAACCGAGTATCCTTTTGGATTTCCCGACAGATTGAGCATCAACCGCCTCATACGGGCGGTCACTTCCTTGAACTCGAAATCACGCGATGCAAGGTCGAACTGCATCTGCGTTTTGACCGCTGGCGCGAGTGCAAGCGGACCAGGCGTTAACAAAGAACGCTGCCTTGTCACCCCATCCTCCCCTATAGTTGTATTAATCCGCGACTCTGGAGCACCGCCGCGCGAGGCGCCCGGCTCTTCCTGGCTTTGACATCGAGATCCTTGAAGCGATCTGCACCGCGGAGATCATGACGGAAGCACAGGTCAAGACGGCGCCACCATCTCGAGTCGCGAACGAGACAGTCAGCCAATTTGACTGGGTCTGGCCGCTGCCGTTCAGTGAAAAATGGAAGTTCGCCAGCGGTCTTCGCCGGACCATCGCGCGAGGGCACTGAGCCAGCCAGCGAACCCACAACTGCCGCTGCTGACCGCGCTCATCTTACAAGAGCCTAAGAATTGGGACATTCGCACTTTTTGTCACTCGTTAACCGGCTATGTTTGAGATCGTACAACTTGACGCCACGTGCGATTCAACCCCCCTTTCAGCGCGCGTGGGACGAATATTTCCGAATTTGCATGACGTGCGGCCCCGCGCTTCACTAGCCCACGCCTACCGCTGCCAAAGTCGGCCAGCATGACGCCTTTGCGCCTAAACGCAGCTGCCCCGGCAACTCGGATTTGACGGCAAGTCGCAGCGCCTGCGATTTCTCTTCCGTTCTGCGGCGATCAATTCAGGGCTGCAGCGCTGGCGGAGAACGACAGAGGTGCGGCTGTTTTCTTCGTGATGCGGGGCGCTGGACACGCGCCGACAGAAAAGAATGGCCCCGACCGATGCCATGTCGGATCGTCCCCGATTTACCCTCCGATGCCCCTCTAAGAGCCCGCTCCACCCGCAAGGCTCAAGCCAAGGGACCGGTCAGGAGGGCATGCTAACCGATGAATTCACTCGGGCTCCGCTCCAGCGGCGCCTTTCTTTTAAGTCCATGGCCAGCAATTTCCGGCCAGAACCGTCCATTGTGCGCGGGTAACGTCGGCCAAGCCGCGAAGGGCCGTAGAGGCAAGACGGTTGGCTGAAAGCGCTGCCGCCATTGGCAGGCTTGGAGCTACGCAGCGGATCGAGAGCACGCTTTAGATCGCCTCGCCCGGCGCGGGCACCCCACCGATCGTGTCGGTTCGAGCCGCGACATGGACAAGGTCACCGACGGTCGCGGTGTGTCTACTCGCCTGTTGCCGCGACGCGCGGGATCGATGCCGTTAGGATCGAGCCATGCACCCTGACGATGAACTTTTCCCCTTACTGGCGATCGATGCAGGCCAGATATCAGTCGGCACGCGTTATCGGGGCGGCAGCAGCAGCGCGGTGGAAGCGCAGCATCTTCGCGCAGAATAGAATGCCGCGATTGCACAAACGGGGCTCAGCGAGTTTTCGGCAACGGCCGCGACATTATGAAGAGCCGTTCGGCGGCCTTCGGCCAGGTGTCTGTCTTTCGACCTTAAGGCGATAGCTCGAGACCGGCGCCAGGCAGCCCGCGGAAGCGCGGTGCCACGTCTGCCACATCTCACAACCAAGGAGCCCGCCGGCATTCGCGGATGGTATTGAGCAATTTGCCTATTTGCGAGTTTCGGCATCAATCCACTTCTCGGCCGATTCCTTAGGCGCCCTTCTAATCGGAGAAACCTAGAGCGACATAGTGCGTTGCGCGCGAGACGTGCGCCAGCTCAGCAGTCTCGCGCTGCGTCACGCGACCTCCCGTTCACTGGCGTTCTCCAACGGATAACCCAGCAGCCCCGTGGCTGGGCGCTTTTACTTCACGCTCGATAGCCCTGCCGAGCCGCGGCAGTTGCCTGGTGGATTCTGGATGGCCTTTGTAATTTCGTTCTTCACGACAGGCGACCAGGAGCCTCTCAACCTAGGCGCACTCCTCGCTGACGACAATTCCTGCGCCTCGATCGGATGCTCGATAATGCAGATCTCGTCGATGTGTGTCCAATGGCCGCCGCGAAGCCAATGCAGCTCGGAATGTCAGTGCGCATGGAGGAGTCTAGAATTCCGTCGCTGCATCCCCGGGGCGCCCCGTTCGTTCGAATCGTACCAAGTATTCGACCGCTTGAGATTGTCCGCATTCTTGATTCGCGGTAAGGGGAAGCAAACCAAGGATGGAAACCCTGACACACGATGCCGCCAGATTTGTCTAGTCCAGCAAGCGCGATGGGTACAAATTTGGCCGACGGGCAGGAGATGGTCTGCCGTTTCACGTGGGAGATCAGATCCATCAATGCGCGTTTGGAGGAGCTTCGCCAGTTTCGGGCCAATATGCTTGGCGTTACTGGGCCACAATGGACGATCTTGACGGCCTTAGCGGATTTGGAAGGCGAAGACGGAATTCCGGTCAATGTGGTGTCAAAGTTGATGCGCGTAGACGCTTCATTCGTGACGACTCAATCAAAGCTGCTGGAGAAAAAGGGATTGCTTCGACGTAGACCCTCCAAACGCGATGCTCGGGTCGTACAATTGTCGCTAACGGACAAGACTT
The DNA here is from genome assembly GCF_032918025.1 of Bradyrhizobium sp. BEA-2-5. Classification (NCBI taxonomy): domain Bacteria; kingdom Pseudomonadati; phylum Pseudomonadota; class Alphaproteobacteria; order Hyphomicrobiales; family Nitrobacteraceae; genus Bradyrhizobium; species Bradyrhizobium sp. BEA-2-5. The sequence goes on from NZ_CP136629.1 coordinate 6,486,779, forward strand.
GCAAGCATCTCATGAGCGTCTCTCCAAAACTGGAAGCACTGGACGAGTTCGTTTTAGCCGAGTTCGGCATTCCGGACTCCCTCGAGCTAGTTAGCAAGCTAGCTGCAGTCAGGCATCGCCTGGAGAGCGCTTGCTTGAAAGCCGCTCTCTGATTCTGAGAATCAATGCATGGTCCTCGGAAATGACGTTGGACTGCGGCAATGTCTGATCTGCCAACCTTCGAAGTTTTATTGAAGCAGCGTGGGCGAAGGTGGTTGTGGTCGGTATGCGCAACCGATGGCACCGTGGTTATGACGGGCTCAGGAAACAGCCGATCTGCCGCAAGCTATGGAGCCAACAGAGCGCTTTTTCTGTTGCTGCTGAGCGCGCCATATCGCTCGGGACTTTCGACTGGAACAAGTCTGAGCTAATCCGCAGGCTCGTTTCTAGGCGCCCGCTTTCTACCGAGCTCTAAAGCTATCACGATCAGCGGCGAACGACCTGCTTGAAAGTCGTTCCCGTCTGGAGGACCGCGGGATGGTCAGCGTTCGGCACTTGTCAGAAGGCCACCGCGCCCAGCACATGGCTCAGCACGTCCACCGGGCCCGCCAAATCTGCACCGACATTCCCCTAACACGACCAGTTCACGTAGAAGGCCTTCGTCGATAGAGAAAGAATGTCGACGCGTTGCGACGCTTCGGGCCAAGAACGTGTACAGCGGATTCGGCATATGCACTGTTAGGCGACCGACGAGCCAGACGATTTCTAGGCCGCGACGAAAGGGACGGTACGATAACCGCCCCATACCGCTCCATATCCAAGCGGATCAGAGTCGCTGGCAAGCGGCATGAAGCCCGACATCACTACGCCTAAACAAACGGTGCGCAGGACCTGGCAGAATTGGGGTCGGGGACCATCTCACCGGCAATTGCAAAGCTCGAAGAGCGTTCAAGGGCGGCCTGTCAGCCGCCCTACTCTGCGAGTTTTGGTACCGCTTTAGTAAGCTATCGCTGATGACCGAGGCCGATCCCGAGATGTAAGGCCTTCTGACGCAGCGCACCGATCGTGCGTTTGGTCACCTTTGATATTTTTATGACCGGAGTCCGGGCCTTCGAATGGGCCTTGAGCTCCTTGATATCTTCTTTGGTCCACTCGCGCCGCTTGATGCGTTTCTTCGTTACTTTCTTCACCCTGAATGCTCCTTGTGAGAGGGCGGCTTGTAACACAGTTTTTTCGGAGCGACGACCTTAAAAGTGCCACTCACAGGAACTCGTGCAGACTTACAAGGTGACGTACTTGGGTAAGTGACTCTGACACGGCCTCGCTATTAGTTCTCGAATGTAATAATCAAGCAAACTATCGACAATCATACGTGATTAAGGCGAGGCTTGGCTGAGGAAGCCGCACATGTTTCTAGACTTTGCAGATGATTGGATTGCAAACGTATATCAGATAACCAATGCGACTTGGTTTGACATTTTTTCCGTATGGCGGAAGAACCACGTCCACCATTCAAAAAGTTGGCGACATGCGACACATCACTGCCATGGCTGCTCGCATGTGAGCAACGATTGGGAAGAGAACACTCGCGACAACCTAGATCGGGCGAAACCGTAAGCGAGAAGTTGCAGTAACAGTATCGACAACAGTCTGCTCAACGGTCTACAATGGAGCGGATCGCTGCGATTACGAGTAGAGATTACGCGCTTCTTGACCGAGCCATTGCACCGCGAATTAACAGGCGCCCCGTTGAGCGATGTCAGTCGCGCTCAGCGATGCGACGTGTGATGCTTAGCCTCGCCGATGCCAGGTGCTTGCCTCATGCGCCGAACATTCACCTCGTTATTAGCCAGCTACTCCTTTGGACGGCGAGATATTTCTGTGTCCCCCGCGACCGCACGATCTGACTTGCGGTGACCGATAACGAGCGGAATTGTGTCGGCTTTTCCTTTGCCATGGCGACGTGTTACTCGATGCCGCGACTATGGAGCCGGTTGCTGTCACAGCGCGACGCGACTGCCAACTCGAACGAGCTGAACTGTCGACGACCGTAACGACTTGCTACCATCAATGACAAGCCGATCATTCGTCCTAGGTCCGCGTCACTCAAACCGCGGCGGCGCCAACCGGACGTTCGCGTTGGCGCTCGCCGGCGAAGCGCGTTGACGATCGGACCGCGGTCGCACGGTTTCATTTTGACAGTTTGGATCGAAATGGCCGTGTCCGGGCTCGTCGGCGGCGACGGCACGCCCACGGCCGAGCCACCGAGATCGTCATAATGGCCGCTCTTCAATGACCATAGAATGCCGGTAGCCCGATAAGCTGGCCGAGCGGGTCGATCGAGGCGAATTTGCCCCAAGCGAGCTCGCAATTCGGTCGGCTGATCTACGTCATTGAGGACGATCCATCATGCGGTCGAGGATCACGGAAGCCGCGGGCCGCGCTGTGGCCAGCGACGGGTGAATGAGTGGCATCAATCGAGGAAGCGCTGTGCGTGGCTGGCGGCTTCGCGATTGAGCGCACGCAGCGTTTGTTCATTCGGACACCATTTCGGAGGGCTTGCATGGTTCTCTTGATTGAGCTCAGCGGCACAGCTGCGTTTGGCCTGACATAGGCCGCACACGCGCTGCAGATCGTGTAATACGTCGCCATGATGCACGGCGAACGCTTGCTCTGGAAGCCCCGCAAGTGCGAGCCGCTTACTTAAAAGCTCGGGTACGCCAGGACGTTGCGCCAATGTTCGAAACTCGGCCGTGGAGAGTCTGAGCTCACGGGCGATTACGTCGATATCCTGATGGCTCAAATAAGCCAGCTCGGACTGTCGAGACAGAATAGTCCGTAACCGGCTGATCAGATTTCCGAAGAAACTACCGCTGTGTTCGGGTCGAGTAACCATGTTTCACGTCCATCTCGCCACCCTTAGCTCATAGAGACACGTCGGCTTTTGACGCGCATCAAATAGGACCGGCGCTGCGATGAGCCTGAAGGCCACGGCTTCAGCGCCAAGACAGGTTGCTAGGGGCAGCCCCCGGCGACAATCCGAGAAAGCCAGCCGCTCACGCGCCGCGTGACGATACAACGCAATAAGTCGTTCTAGACGCGCGCCGGCTTTTTTGACCAGCATCAATACGTCGGTTGCGGCCTGCCGATAGAGATCACCTTCCCATCAAGGTCAGGTACATGGCAGACAGGAAAACTTGGCGCCCCATCATCTTTTCGTGCCCAAATACGGGCGATCGGGTCCAGGGCCTCCTGCCGGACGAAAGCACCGAGCCGGGAACCGACGTCCTGCACCCTGTAACGTGCGCAGCCTGCGGCGGAGCCCACTTCATCAACCTGCGGACCGGCGCCATGATCGGGGAAAGCCGCTAGGCCCAATTGGCGTGCGGGCGTCCCCTTTCTGGAACTCGCTTCGGTAATGCGAAGCTCTGGAACGCGCCAGTGGAGGCATATCAATCAACCAACAGGCGCCTCACGAGCGTTAAGAAGACTCCAACCAACAGAGAATGTGCAACATGACAGCGATGGCCAGCGCGGGCGCGCCGGGCGCAAGCTTCATTCAGGGCGGCGTCGAAGATGCCAACCGACACGGACTGGGGCTGGTCGGGATCGATCCTGCTGAAGCTTGGCATTATTCCGCAGCCGTGATCTGGGCTGCCGACTAATTCCCGCCCCCGCATGGCAATAGCGTCACGGCGGGGGCAACCGGCAGACCACTTGCTCGATCGAGACCGCGGGCAGATTGGACGCAGAACTGCTCGCGCGGCAGACTGGGGAGCTCGTCGGGCCTATTCAGAAGGATGCGTAACTTGTCAATCTGCAACTATGAACGGCATTCCGGTGCTAACGATCGGATTACCTGGGAACGGATCGAGACCGCCCCCTTTGATCGCGACCTGGAAATTGCCGTGATCGAGGGCAGCACCATTCACCGGCTGGTCTTCCCCTGCCGCCGCATAATCGGCGGCTGGATCGGGGCTAAGACCGGAGAACGCGTGACTGTACGGCCCACCCATTGGCGCAGCTGGCCCAGATAGTACCGGCGTCCTGTATTGTGTTGCCGTCGATACTGTTCGGTACTACCAGGCGAGAAACGTCTATCACGACAACGACAAATGCACTGAGGGCAACAACCTCGAACGGCAATATCTCGCCTCCGGCACTGGCGGGCGACCGCGCTGCGAACACTGCAGCCGCCTAGCTTAACTTACCGGAAGCCGTGGTATGCGGAAATTACCTGCCCTCGCTGCGGTCAGAGGACATGCTCAGTCCTTCGCGTTGCACGGTCCTGTTCCTCATTCAATCGAGGTGGAAGCGCTTTCGTCCCAGCGCAACGATTTCGCGCTCCGTAGGGTGATCGCTGGATTCGACGTGCACCGTGAGCGTTGACCTGGTCGTTTTCAGAAATTGCATGAGCTCGGTTTTCTCGTTGCCTGGCCCGATGATGAGCAGATCGGTGCAGTTACCCAGGGCTTCACTGACCCTGGCGAGGAATGTCAAGTCTCCGCGCGCACTCGCTTTGTGATGAGGGAATGACGAATGCGCGCGTACAGCCGAGGCGCTCACGCCAGTCAGCCCTACCGAGAAGATTTTGGCAACGCGGTAGTCGATCCAAATAACGGCGTGCGCTTGTGCTTGAACTGTCCTCTCGGTCATAAATGGGCGCTGCCTTTCCTTCCCGTCTCCCCTATCAGCCATAGTGTCATGACCCAAGCAATTCACTGCGGCCGACGAAGCCAAGGAGACTGCGGTACCAAACGCGTTCGGGATCTTTGTATACGCTTGTCTGCGCGACAATTTCACCAAGTGATGTATGGGAGGGGCTTATGAGAGCATGTGCGCATGCATTCACGCTCAGGTTGTTCTGGTCAGGTTTCCAAAGCCGCTTCAACCAGTTTCCAGTTCAGTTGCTTCTGATGATGTAACTCGCTCTCCGAAATCTTATTGACCAGTCGCCATGATCGTCGATTACCAGCGAGCCCGGCTGATCGACCTCCAGCAACGCTAGGCGGGTTTGGAACGCTCCCGCATTCGGCTAGTTCGTGGCGAACGAGCGCTACACCTGAGCAGCAGCGCGGCATGATCCCCGTGCTCTCGCCCGCTATAACTGTGACACTCATCATACAGATGCCTCTCTATTTGGAATTAGACCATTGCGCCAATCGCGCCGCGCCCGGATTGATCTCGCTCAAAAATAGAATCAACAATGACGTATTTGGCAGGTCACGTTGCATTCCGCAGGCCGGCCCATGCCCGGGATAGCCAGAGGTCTTTTACATTTGGGACCAGCAATGTTAGCCGCCGGCCCACTCTCGGCGGTTGGCCCGCTTCGTACTAACTTGTCGCGCTTTAGACAACATGTCGAGAAGCGGACGATGCGAGACCATCGTAGACGAAGTGGTTAAGGTCTTTGAATTCCGTCGCCCTGGCAGCGCGAGCGAAGTCGCCAAGGACTGGTACGGCGCTTGCTTAAAGAGAGCCGCGTCCGCGTCTCCTCACCATGGCGGCTAAATGCGTTCGCCGGTGATCGACCGAGACATCGGTCGTGCGACAGGGGAATGATCAGCATGTCCGGTGTTGCTGCTGCGTTTCTATGCTCTTCAAGCAAGTCACGGGCGACGGTTTATGATCGGCTCAAGCACATGGTTCCGAAACTTGCATTTCGCGGTCAGGCGGGGGTCGGCATTGCAGCTTTCATGCACAAGGAAGGTGTTCGATATGCGAGAGCGCTTCAGTCCTCATGCGACTCAGTGCGCATTGAGCACGATGAACAGGATCCGAATTTTAGGCCCCATGTTGCAATCGCCCATATCCGTAGCCGATGCCGCGAACCTAGCGGCGACGGACTCCTTCAGCCGATTCACATCAATGCGGGTACCAGCCGCCATCTGACAATTTCTTTTGATGGCGCTCTGGTCAATGGCCGTGAACTCAGGGGAGAATTGCTTGCCCAGGGCTATAGGTTGGGCAGCAACACAGATGCTGAGCTCTTGCTCAAGTGGATTGAAGGCTCTTGTGAAAGAGACTATTGGCGGCACGGTCTGCCCGTCAATTACGAAAACATCTTTCGCGACATTGATGACCGAATTGATGGCGCTATTAGCGCGATTCTCCTGGACGGAGAAGGAAATCTGGTTGCATACCGTAATCGATGTGGTTTGCGTCCATTGGAAACTATGCAAACAGATGACGGGTTCTTGCTGGTTGCTTCGGAAAATTGTGCTTTCGCCGGACTACAGGGCAAGACAAAACAAATCATGCCGGGCCACATCAAGTATGTAGATGGAACAACGGGCCGTTGCGTTGATCGTTCCGTGAGCAACGGGCAATACAAAGCCAAACTCTGCGCCTACGAAGCTCTTTACTTAGGAAATCCGAACACATCGGTCGAAGGCCAATCACATTTCGAAACCCGTTACAACATCGGAGCCGCCCTTGGTGGCCTTGTTGCGCAGCGACTGCAAGGAGAACTAGGCTCCACACTCACAATCGTTTCCTCCATGCCGCATACTGGCGGGCCGTACGCTGATGGTCTGTTTGCATCTCTCGTCGAATACGGCGTGTTCGCCCAGCGTCGGGAAGTAGTCTCAACGCAATTTTTTCAGCGAACTCTAATCGGTACACCCAGCGAGCGAAAGTCTCGCATTTCTCAGAAGTACCGTGTGTCGGGTACTCACCTTGGCAACACCACGATTGTAATCGTCGACGAGGCCCTCATTCGTGGCGATACCAGTCAGGCTGTCACGAATATGCTGCTTGCCGCTGGGGCCAAAGCCGTACATTGGGCGATCGGTTCGCCGCCCATAGTGGCTCCTAACTACTACGGCATGGGTATCGACACACTAGATGAGTTGGCATTCTGGCAGATATGGAAACAATTGCCGCCCGAACAGCGCACGCAAAGCCTTCGCTTTCACAAGATGGAGCCGCAAGATCTCAAAATCATCGAAAGCAATATCGCGGCATCCATCAACGCGGCCACGATAACGTATCTGCCGTTTCCTCTTCTAGTATCGTCGCTTCCCTGCCGGCAAGACGGCTTCGATCTATCACCATTTACGTTCGAGATGCCCACCCCAGCGGGACAGAAGCGCGCAAATCAAAACTTGCGCGAATTTTTAGCCGCTCTTCCTTATTCCGAATCAATCCCTGCCTGAGGTCGATCATGAAGCCCGTCCTCGTCTTTGATTGGAACGGAACGCTGCTCGATGATTCGTACGCACTGCTGCAGACGACCAATGCCATACTAACTCACTTTGGCCATGCGACGATCGACATGAACACCTTTCGGGAACATTGCGACGTTCCACTATCTCTTCTCTATCGACGTCTCGGAATGTCGGAAGACGAAGTTACCGCGCTTGATCGCGATGGAAACGCACTCTTTCACGACATCTACGAACCACTTGCGGACAACTCCGATCTGCGCGAGGGCGCGCGCAGGGTGTTGGAGTTAGCGCACCAAGAAGCAGCTTCGTCCATCATCGTGAGCAACCATATAGTCGATCCTCTGCGCTCCCAATTGAGAAGACTTGGGATCGACGACTACATCAACGATGTGCTCGCCTTTGAAAACCGCACTACCCAATATAAATCGATGAGCAAGGGAGAGCGGCTTCGTCTATACATGCAGAAAAACAACCTGAAGCCGGCGTCAACCTTCATCATCGGCGATATGCCGGTCGAAACGGATATCGCGCGCAATCTCGGACTCGTAAGCATATCCATTACCGGTGGATTTGTTTCGGAGTCGCGCTTGCGAGCGGCAAGTCCCGACTACACGATCAACAACCATCATGAACTGTTGCCGATCTTACAAAGACACGGCTATTTTCGGAATGCATAAGTCATGATTGCCGAACAGCGCTCACTCAACGTCGCCCCACACGCTGCGAAGCACAGAGTAGGCCTTATTGGACTCGGGCGCATGGGAACCGGTATCGGTATCAGCCTATTGCGTCACCAAATCGAGCTGCATATCAAAGCGAACAAAACTCGCTTCGGTGCGGATCGCTTGACTGGTGCAGGTGCCCATGAACATCCTTCGATCGCTGAGTTGGCGCGGCATGTAAGCGCCGTCGTGTTATCCCTGCCTTCAAGCCGCGAGGTTGAGGCAGTATGCCTTGGGCAAGATGGGCTGTTCGTCCATATGCCCCGAGGAGGGTTGATAATTGACTGCTCGACGTCTTATCCTGCTTCAACGGTCGCACTGGCTGAGCAGGCGCAAAAATGCGGCCTAAGCTTTATGGACGCTCCAGTAACGCGGAGCCCCGAACAAGCAGAGCTCGGCCTTCTCAACGCGATCGTTGGATCGAATGAAACGCTCTTTCCTGTCGCTGAGGGCATTCTTGCTGCATTTTGTGAGACCGTTCTTCATGTCGGAGATGTCGGACAAGGTCACAAGCTCAAGCTTGTTTACAACAGCATGACTATGGGCATAGCGGCGGTCGCCGCGGAGGTCTGCCAGTTTGCGTGCGGCCTTGACGTCGATCTCGTAACACTCCGGTCCTTGGTCGGTCGTGGGTCTACTAATAGCGGAATATTTCAAGCCTTCGTGTCCTTTTTGTTAGGCGAGAAACCCGATGTTCTGGCAATCTCAATCGCGAATTCCGCAAAGGATATTGAGTGCGCTGTGCGCCTGGCAGGCGAGAGCGCAGTTCCGGTGCCGGTCTTGGCTGCCGCCGCACACAAATTAAATGTCTCAGTTGACGCCGGCCAAGGCGGGCTGACGCTACCTCATTTGTCCCGTCCATAGATTCTTAGCCATATTGAGAGCGATCCAGGCAATCACGACCCGCGCAGCCGGCCCCCCCACTCAGGAGCTGGCGATGCTGCCGCAGGAGTTTTCGCTTTTACTTGATGAAGGCCAGCCGTGATCGATCGAGGGTTACCGTAACAGATAAGATTACAATGAGCCCGGTCACCATAATTTGGATGTATGTATGCACTCCTGCGATGTTCAGGCCATTTTGAAGTACGGCAATCACCAGCACGCCGATGAGCGTTCGATGCACGCCCCCTGAACCACCTGAAAGCGCGGTTCCGCCCATTACAACGGCGGCAATGGCTTGGAGCAGCAGATCATCGCCCATGCGGGCGGTACCGGTTGATGTTCGTGCGACAAGAAGTAAGCCCGCAGTTCCACAGAGCATCCCGCATACCACAAACGCGATAGCCTTGGTGCGAAGGACATCAATGCCGGAAAGTCGAGCAGCTACCCCTCCGGCGCCGATCGCGAACAAGGATCTTCCGAAGTGGCTTCTCGCGCCGATGAAGGACGCTGCAGCAAAAATCAAGAGCGCCAATACTCCCGAGTTTGGAATCCGCCCGATGATTGAACCAGACGCAAACCATGTGAGATCAGGACTCCGAAAGAACACGTTTACTCCACCACTAATCCAGGTCGAAATCCCACCAAGGATGGTCATTGTACCGAGTGTGGCCACAAAGGACGGCAGTCGTAGACGGAGGACGAGCACTGCGTTCATCAGGCCACAAAGAGCACCGACGGCTGCTGCTGCAAAAGCTATTCCGGTTGCACCGAAGTCAAAGTCACGGATTAGAACTGCCGATGAAATTGCTACAAGGGTCACGATGGCTCCCACGGAAAGGTCAAGCGCCCCCATGAGAATCACAAAAGTGATGCCCGTTGAGACAATCAGCAGGATCGACGATTGCCGCATCAGATTGAAGAGATTCACCCAACTCAAAAAGCGCGGGTTGATAAGGGCAAACACAATGACCATAGCCACCAGCAGCAACAACGGCCCGGCGGCATTTATGATCGGGCGGTAACGGGCATGGAACTGTTCTGCAATCCGCACTCTGGCCTTCAGACCTGATCTCGGCTCGGCGATTTGGGGCTCATACCATGTGTTGAACAAGTTCCTGCTCCGTTGGCTTGTGATCAGCAGGCGCGTTGCACTCGAATTGGATCTGTCCATCTCGCATGACGAGGATACGGTTCGACATTCCGATGAGTTCGGGGAGATCGTCTGTTACGAGCAGTATAGATACTCCGCGTTCGACCAAATCCCTCAGCAGACCGTAGATCTCTTGCTTCGCACCGACATCGACGCCGCGTGTCGGATTGTCGAGTACGAGCACTTGGACCCCCCGCGCGAGCCATTTGGCTATCACGACTTTCTGTTGATTACCCCCGGAAAGAAATTGGCAGAGCTGGGTTGGCCCAGCGCATCGGACGCGTAGCCCATTGATGTACTTTTCGGCCAGAGCCCGTTCTCTGGAGCGGGAAATGACGCCTGCCGGTCGCGACACGAGCGGAAGCGAGGCCAATGAGATATTTGCTTGAACTGACAAATAAGGCACGATGCCTTCAGTCTTGCGTTCCTTGGGAACGAATCCAACCCCGCGCATGATTGCAGCCTTTCCGCGTCCGCGCAGAGGCAGGATCTCGCCATTTACCTCGACGGTGCCGGCCGAGGGGAAGGGATCGAATCCGACGATCGTCCTGGCCACAGCCTCCTTGCCGCATCCGACCAGGCCGCCAATTCCAAGGATCTCACCTCTTCGGATATCAAAGCTGACATTCTTAACGTTAGGACCGCTTAGGCCTTTAGCTGAGACCGCAAGGGGCGCCTCCACGGGATTCAACTGACGCTTCTCCATGTAGTATTCATCTTCGCGAAACCGTCCTACCATCGCTTTATGGAGGCTTTGTTCGGAGATCTGTTCTCCTACGAATTCACCTACGTTCCGGCCGTCCTTAAAGACATAGATGCGGTCACAGAGCGCTACGTACTCGGCAAGGCGGTGGGTGATGAGGACGAATGATGCGCGGTGACGAAATCGCCGAATCGATTCAAAGAGAATCTGTACCTCTCGCTCACCGATTGCCGCTGTCGGTTCATCAAGCAGGATGATCGGGTGATCAATATGGAAGTACTCGGCCAGCGCGAACGCCTTGACGATCTCGATCATCTGTCGATGGTGAAAGGCGTAGTCACCCGTGCGGCGGCGGGGATCGATGTAGTCGAGCTCGAGGTCCTTCAGGTGTCTCTCGCTGAAGGCTATCATCGCGCTTCTGTCGACAATACCCGCCCGATTGCTGAAATTGGCTTCCAAGGAGAGGAAGATATTCTCGTAGACGGCCAAACTCGGAATAAGGGCCTGCTCCTGGAATACCATTGAAATTCCGGCCTCAACGGCCTGAGTATAGCTTAGCGGCCTAAAGCTCTTGGCAGAGAGCGTCATGCTTCCCGCGCTCGGGGGATAGATGCCGGCGATCATTTTGAGGGTTGTGGACTTGCCGGCGCCGTTTTCACCAGCGATTCCCACGATCTCGTTCGGAAAGATGTCGAGATCGATGCCTTCGATGACGGATGTCCCATTGAAGCGCTTCGATCCGTTGCGCATCGAGAAGATGGAAGCGCGCCCCTCCCTCATTTCACGTCCTCCGCACCCGCACGCTTTGTGTTTAGAAGCACAGCGAGCAGGATAACGATCCCTTGAATGATTGTTTGCAGATAAGGCGGCAGGGCAAGGATGTTCATGCCGTTAGACAGTGTCGTTATGAAAAGGACGCCGATTACTGTTAAGCGTACGTTGCCCATCCCTCCCGTGATAGCGGTCCCGCCTACGACCACCGCAGTGATCGTATCAAGCGTCATATACCCCCCCATCGTTACAGTGGCGGATCCAAGACGCGCGGCCAACAGCGCCCCGGCAAAGCCCGCAAGAACGCCAGACAAGGCAAAAGCCTGGATCTTGATCGTATTGACCCTGACCCCAATTAGGGCGGCCGTTTGCTCGTCGCTTCCGATGGCCAGCGTCATTCGTCCGAAGCGCGTGCGATCGCCCACGAACATCGCAACGACGAAAATCATCATCGAAATTAGGACCGCATTCGGGACCAGATTGATCAATGCAGCTTGGGCTAGATCGATGACGGCGGGGCTCGATACGGTTAAGGACCGGCCATCTGAAATGAAGAGTACCGCGCCTGAAAGCGTCGTTGCGGTTCCAAGCGTGACCAAGATCGAGGGGATTCTGAGGTAGACGTAAACAAGCCCGTTGATCAAACCGAACACCAGCCCGACGAAGCAAGCCACGGGAATCGACCATAATCCCAGATCTGGCGCCATCCGCGCAACCAACATGCCACAGAAGCTCGCAATCGCACCGATGGAGAGGTCAATAGAGCCCATCAGGATCACGAAGGTTGCGCCGATGGATGCGATGAGGAGGACAGAACTGGAAAGCTCAATCGCCCTCATATTTGCTATGGTAAGGAAGGACGGAGCAGCGACGCCAAAAGCGACGCATGCGATTGTAAAACCCACAATTGTCATGGCGCGCCGCCATGGCTCGCTATCTCTGCGGCTAGTGAGCGATGCTCCCGGCATTGGGCGATCCCATCGAATACGAATAAAGAATGGTGCCTCTCTCAAGAGAGAGGCACCATAAAGACAATCACTCAGGGATGTGTTGTTTGTAGTGATCGTTATATTCCGCCCTCAATTGATTGACGCAGCCGGCGTCAAACGCATCTTGGTAAGCCTTGGGAAACTTGTACCCAGCTGGCGAGCGACTTCCCCAATACGTCTTGACGTCAATCGGCCAAACCGAGTTCTGAGCATCCCAATCGTTGGGGTGAAGAACCCGCGACATTTTCCTCCAGTCAAAAGGAAGCTTTTCGCCGGCGAGGAACGACTGGTATTTATCCACATTTCCCGCCGTTATGAGGGTAGCTCCGGTGTACATCATGCGTTCACATGGGCTTGGTTTAAACCCCTTCGCAACGTCGTAAGCTCGCACGAGCGCGAAACCGGCTTGCCACTGCGGAGTAAAACCCATAGTTGCAAGAATTCGGCCTTCCTTCACCAGTTTGAGCGTTTCTTGATTACCATCAAGGCCGACGATCGGAATATGCAAGCCGGCGTCTTCGACAGCTTGCATTGCTCCCAATGCAATAGAGTCATTTTGACCGAAGACAGCGTCGATCTTGGAGTGTGCCACTATCAGGTCCTCCATGACCTTACGGGAGTCCACTTGATTCCATTTTCCCGGCTGGCGAGCAATGAGCTTGATATTCGGGTATTCAGCTAGCGCTTTTTCGAAACCGGCGGTTCTGGAGATGTCTGCATCGACGCCGGGGAAGCCGGTAATGTGAACGACATTGCCCCTTCCGCCGATCTTGTCAAAAAGCAATCTGGCAATTCTGTAGCTGTTATCGACATCGTCCGGCGTAAAAAACGTCGCAAAGGCATAGTTATCAGAACCGGCGTCCAAGGGATGGAAGCCAGGCAACGACTCCCAAACAGCAACGTGCACCGCGCCCGCCTTCTTCGCCATCTCAACGATGGGCTTTATGTTCGCTGCGACAAGGTTTTCGCCAAACGTAATTTTGACGCCTGCGCCGAACTGCGCCTCATAGATCTCGATTTGCTTCGCGGCATCACCTTTGCCAGAAAGGATGCGATAGTTCAGGCCTAAGGCTTTGGCAGCCTGTTCAGCGCCTTGCGACCAGTTATTGAAGTATTCGTTCTCTAATGTGGACACTTCGGACAAAACATCCTCAGCGTTCGCAGCGCCCGCAAATCCCAGAGATGCGGCAGCTGCAAAAAGGTAAGTCGATAGCTTGCGCATGTTTCACCCTCCTCGTGTTTGATCCTTTGATCGACGCCTCTAACGTGGACGGCTTGGGACCGTCTTCTTCTTGCTAAGTTGCGCGAGCCAGCCGGCTTGAAGCACGCAAGCGCGTTTTCATTACAGACGAGTTGCAACGTTCTTCTCGCCGAAGCGCTGACTTCACGAGTTGCGCTACTGAAACGGCGATTTCCTAAACTCAGACATCGTTGCTCGGCTACATCTTCTTCCAGTCGCCGATGCATTCGAACGCGTGTGCCGCCCTGTAGATAGTCGCTTCCTCAAAATGACGCCCGATGAGCATGAGGCCGACCGGTAAGCCATCAACCATCCCGCAGGGCAGCGACATGGCCGGATGGTGCGTTATGTTGAACGGCGCGGTGTTCGTGAACATCTCGGTCGAGCGGGCGATGGATTCTTCGCGGCTGACATCGTGGGGCGGGAGCTGCGTTGCCTTCATCGGCGTTGTCGGCATCAGAAGGAGATCGTAGTTCTGAAGAGCCCTGTCGTAAGCCGCGGTTAGTCGGCGCGCGACGTTGACGGCTTTGCCATAATAGCGTGGCCCATATGTGTTGTTGACGTACGTGCCGAGCAGTAGGAACAACTTGGTGTTTTCCGACAGCGCATCCGCTTTCCGACGCCAGCTTCGATGACAGTCCATGAGCGACAGAGAATAAAGGTCGGATCGGCTGATACCGCACCCATCGCCGTACATCATCGTTTGGGTAACGCCTTCGATGCCGATGGGCGTCCAGATCGCGGCACCACGCAGGTGCATTGGAATCGAGACTGTCTCAACAGTAGCCCCGAGGTCCTTGAGGCGCTTGGCCGCTTCCCGGACGCTCTCGTTTACTGCAGCTTCCGCCCCCGCCTGCTCAAAGCCCTCCTTCAGAATGCCGATCCTCATTCCGCGCACGCCTAAGCCAAGCGCCTTGGTGTATTCGCCGACTATGGGCGCTTTGATGCGTGGATCGTAGCCATCGTCTCCAGCTATCACTTCCAATAGCAGGGCGTTGTCCGCCACGGTTGAGGTCATCGGCCCCGTGTGATCGATGACGATTTCCATGGGCATAATCCCTGTATAAGGAACGAGCCCCCAGGTCGGCTTCATGCCGTAGACGCCGCAAAAGGAAGATGGCATGCGTATGGAGCCACCCTGGTCACCGCCAATCGCCATATCTACTTCACCGAGCGCAACGACAACACCGGAGCCGGAGGATGACCCGCCCGCCGAGTAGCCCATTTTGTGCGGATTGTGCACCGGTCCTAACGCGTTGGTATGACTGCCGCCCGATGTGCAAAAGTATTCGCAATGCACTTTGCCGGAGATCTGCGCGCCGGCATCAAGCATGCGCGCAACAATGGTTGCATCGTAGTCCGGTAGATAGCCTTGAAGCGTCGCCGAACCGTTCATCATTGGCACCCCGGCCAACATGATGTTATCTTTCAGGGCGACGGTCTTGCCCTTGAGTTTCCCGGTCGGCGCTCCCTCGACCTTGGCCTTGCGGTACCACGCGCCGTGCAAGTTTTCCTCGGGTAGAGGTTGATAGCCCGGGGTGCGCGGATATTTCACCGGCGGCAACTCGTCGGGGACGGCTTCAATGTATTTGTAGGCTTCAAGCGATTTCTCGATGAGGCCGCGGAAAGAGACAATGTCCGCGTCGGTAAGTGAAAGGCCGCATTGCGCTGCAACAGCTTGCAGCTGCGCTGGTGTGGGCGGGACAACTGACACTTGGCTCTCCTGTCGTTTCCTAAGGTGGAACCCACTCTTCGGTGGCTCATTCGCACAAGAGTAGTGAGTGCAGTTTGGTCGAAGCTACGGCTCGTCATCTGAACTGGGTAAGTTTGGGTAATTCGGCCAAGAAAGATGCGGAAGATCGTGACAACTCTCTGGATGGCATACTTGAGGGCGCGCCTTGAAGGCGCACTTCGCGGCCATACGCTCCCACGGTTCTACGTGTAACGATGGCAAGCAGCCGTCCGATGCCGCGCATGGGTCTCAAGACTGATCAAGCAAGATGCAAGCCCGGGCCGGCCGTTAGGTGGCCCGTCTGGCTGATGGCATCTCGCCGAATGCCTCTCAGCGAGAGAAGCAGGATGGCGCAACGGTGTCCGTGGCTAAGGTTGGCGCCGGCATGTCAGTTTCTCAGCCCCGGCCGCGCAAGATCAGCCATTGCTGAACTGGCGATGCGTGGCACCGGGGCCGGATCTGGAACGAGCCGTTCGCGGGACTTCGGCCCAGAGCCAAACAAGTGACACGTGCACCAAAAGACCGCTTTTGTCGCGTCGACATCGTCGCAGTCAAAGCGCCTTCGGTACGAGCCCGCAAGGGCTCGTGCAAACAGGTTCTACGTTGATCCAGCCACACTATGAGCAAGGGGAGAGACGGATGAATGATGGTGCAAAATTTTCCAAGCGCCGTCTTGGTGGCGCAGCACAAAAGTGAAGCGAGCCGGCGTCGCCACATGCTCACCATCCCGCGTTTGAGAGAAAACGTATTTCCCCACTATCATAACAATGTCGATTACCAGCCTGACGCAATACCATTCGTCGAATTTTACGATCGCAGCGCCCTGGAAGTAGGTGCGTATTTCTGCGACACCGATGTAGAGCGTGGAACTAGACGTACCGTGAAGCAAGGCATCATCTGCGTATAACGCAACAAGATACTCCTTGTGAGAGTTGAAGGTTTGCGCCCAAAGCTCCAGGAAAGCGCGTACATCGTGCATGACTTGGTCGTGGTTCACAGTGAGCGCCTGTTTTCGGAGCGGCAGTGGGTCAGTTCGTTAGTGCCGGCTCATACTGCGTGAATGGTACGGCCGGTGTCCCTCAAAAAAAGACCGCTGCCAGATTTCTCTAACAGCGGCTTAAGTCTAGGGAGGAAAGCAGACGACCGGTCTGCCAGCGGATCGAAAGACTGCCGTTACCAGACGGTGCACCGCAGACTATGAGCGGGGATTTCTGCTTCAGCTTGCAAGGCCTCGACCGACAGTCGGTAACGGTCACGCCGGCCAGATTACGCACGGATCAAGACATTTGCGCGTGGTACAAGCTCCGGCAAGCTGCCATCCAGGAGCGCCCCATGGCCCATCCGTACAATGCTGAGACACCGCCCCCTCCCGAACCATCCTTAACAGCAGATGGTCTAGACCGGGCTAAAACGAGGTATAAGATCGACCAAACGTCCGGATGGGTAGAATTGGGTAGAAGCGGTGAAGACCACGGTCATCTGCAAGCTTGCCACACATCTAACGGCCGCAGCTGACCGCGCGCACTTGAAAATTTACGCGCCGTCCCTGCGAGATCTTCCCGAAGGCTCCATGCTTGTCATGGCAACCTTACCTGTCATCGACTGGAATGCCCGCCTTTTGCAGGACTTGCGCAGGCTCGACAGGCAAACATCAATTCATATTTACGCGGCGATGGTCATGATCGATCCCTTTGCCTGTTGGGAGGATTTTGCCGACTTGCTGAAAGAGGCAGGAATTTCAGGAGTCGTCAATTTCCCGCCTGCATCCATTATTGAGCGGCCTATGGCCGGCATGCCCGTTAATACAGGGCTGGAGCTCGAACTGCGGCGTATGGAATGGTTCGCAAGCCTAGGGTTCAAGATCTTGTTCGCCGCCGCTGAGGATTGTGAAATCACAACTGTGGAGAGGCGACTTGGTTCGCATCTCGAAGGTATTGTGTATTTGCCCGAAGAGGCTCTTGCGCGTAGGATTTGCGACGAAATGGGGTTGATCAGCCTTGGCCAACAGGCATCGTCGATGCCAAGGTTCTCGTTTTTGCATGCGACGGCTTCAAAACGAGCTGTGCGCAGGAAGCGAGGGTAGGCTACTCCAGGATCCGCAGCTTCTTGATCTTGTTGTAGAGCGTCTTCCTTGAAAGCCCAAGAGATTGTGCAGTCTTTCCGCGGTGGAGCCTGTTTCGTTTCAGCCCTTCGATGATCCACTCGCGCTCGGAGAATGCTCCTTTGGGCCGAGCGGGCGACGTCGAGTTCAGAAGCGGCTTGAGGACGTCAGCAGTTATATGCGCGTCTTTCACCATCACCAGTTGATTGACGATCTGGCGCAATTCTCTCAAATTTCCGGGCCAATGGTGGCCCGCTAACGCCAAGAACGCGGACTTCTCTATTGCCAGCGTTTGTGCATTCGAATCCCCCTTGGCTTCGACGGCAAAATGCTGAATGAGCTGTGGAAGGTCCTCGAGCCGGTTTGGCAGGGCGGGAAGCTCTATATCGAGGCCTGCGAACGAGGCGAGAAGTCGCGGACTTAAAACACTTTCTAGACCCGCGCCGCGAGCCACGGTTGCGGTCGCAATGATCCGGGCGCTCGACCGAGCAACGGATGCGCCATTGAGGGGCGTGTAACTGCCAGTCTCAATATAATCGGCAAGTCGCTCCTGCCCGTCCCGCGAAAGCTGGTCGACACGCAGCAGCAAGACGGCAGTATCGCTTGCCGATTCCAGCAGCGACAGTTGGCGTCTCCGGTTCTCATCACGCTCGGCTCCAAACAGCGCCCCGATCGTATCCATTGCCGGTCCCGAGCGGCAATTGAAAAGCACTGCTTTCACGTGCTTGCGATCACTAAAGGAATGAACCAGACTGGCCACCCTTCGTTTGCCTGATCCTGCCTCGCCCCAAACAAGAACAGGGTTGGGATTAGCAGCCAGCCGCTTTGCAGTCTCGAGCACGCGCTTCATGATTGAGGACTGCGCAATGACGCCGTGCCTGAATCCGCTCAACTGGAGCTGACGCTCGAGGAGATCGACCTTCTCTCGCAAGAGATGAATCGTCTTGAACCCGGATGTGACCTCGAGGACCGACATCTCCAACGGGACCCGGTCCAGCGAAGAGCCGCCAATGAAGCCCTGGATGCCTGTTTCGCGGCAAATATCCAAGAGTTCATCAGGTTTCGTGATCGGTCCGCCGCCGAGCAAGCAGATCGCGTTTCGGTCGATGGATTGAGCGACACGCGCAACAGCGCTCGTTCGCGCGGCAAGCTCCGACAGGCTGATCGACAAGTCGCATCCGCTTTCGACAGCGCGGTTGAGATTGAAGTTGATACAGATGGCTTCAGCTCCAGCTTCAACCATGCGCCTTGCTTCGGACTGGGTGCGAGTATAAGCGATGGTCATTAGGCCGCGTTTTGCGGCTTTGACCAGGAGTTCGATTTCCCGCTCGTAGCCAAGACCACCGTTCTCAAGCAACAACCTCCTGTAGTCATCGATGTGGATTACCGAGGGGAAGTTCGTGACGCCGGAAAATCCCCATCTGATGATGCGGTCGAGAAAGCGGTCGATATCCAGCTGCGGATCGAAGGTACAAGCGCCAAAAAATACCGGCAATTTCGTTGAGGGCAGGATCTCGGTCCGGCCGAAGCCCGCCACGAATTCGTTTGTATTGCGGATTGGAAGAATTGAGGCTGGCGAAGAGCCCCCCATCGCGCGAAATCGGCCGGCGTTAAGGGCGAGAACGAAATCCGCGCCCGCCCGTTCGGCCGCTCGCGCGGTCATGCCCGATCCTATTCCAGCCCCAAGCATAAAGGAGCGGGAGTTCCGGAAGAACTGCTTGATCCCGCCGCCCCTTACCTGGTCCGCCCGCGTGTGCATGCCGGCCCGCCTCCTGCAGGGCAGGTCTGAAGGCTAGCTCCAATTTGCGGGCGCGTGCAACCGGCGCAGCGCCTTTCCGTTCGTCACGAACAGGTGGCAGTCCGCCGGCGACGCCGCAAGACGAACCTTGCCAGACCTCTTCTGTGACTCCGGCTTTGGCGCCTTTGCGACCACCGATTCCTTGCCAGCGTTTCCGTAGATGTAGGTGACGCTGCCAAGATGCTCGACGAAATCGACGTCGAGCTCGATCGCGATCTCTTTCCTCTCCGCCGCAGATGGAGAGAAGTCATCGGGGCGAATTCCGAGTGTGATCGGCTTGCCGACGAGCAATTGATCCGGCTGCACGGGGACGGAGACTGTCGCCCCGGCGTCGAGCCTGACGTCCATGCCCGCCTCGTGCGCCGCCTCGATGTGGCCGCCCAGGAAATTCATCTTGGGTGAGCCGATGAATCCGGCCACAAACCGGGATGCCGGATTGTGATAGAGATCGTGCGGGCTTCCCACCTGCTCGATATTGCCGTCCTTGAGCACGACGATCTTGTCGGCCATGGTCATGGCCTCGACCTGGTCGTGAGTGACGTAGATCATGGTGTTTCCAAGCTGCTTGTGGAGCTTGGCAATCTGGACCCGCATCTGCACCCGCAGCTCGGTGTCGAGGTTGGACAGCGGCTCGTCAAACAGAAACACCTTGGGCTCGCGCATAATGGCACGTCCAATCGCCACACGCTGCCTCTGCCCGCCCGAGAGTTGTCGAGGCTTGCGGTCGAGCAGGTGAGCGATCTGCAGCAGCGATGCGATCTCCGCGACCCTGATATCAATCCTGGCTCTCGCTACTTTGGCCATACGCAGAGGGAACGCGAGGTTTTCGCGCACGCTCATGTGCGGATAAAGTGCGTCGCTCTGAAACACCATGCCAAGGTTTCTGTCAGCCGCATCAACGTCGTTGACGACTTCGTTGTCGATCAAGAGCCGCCCGCCACTGATACGCTCCAGGCCTCCAATCATTCGCAACAGCGTCGACTTGCCCGATCCCGAAGGTCCGACGAACACGACGAACTCGCCGTGATCGATGGTGAGATCAATGTTCCGCAGGATCTGGATTGTCCCATAGGCCTTGTTGACGCCTTCCAAACGAACATCGGCCATCAGCCTCTCCTCTCTCGTTGGCGTCCAGCCAGCGCCGGCCACATTCCAATCTCTGCCAGGCTGGAGACGATAAAATCAGGTGGCACCAGGGATGGGTCTTCGCGGGGCGGCACGCCGGTCGTGACCAGCACCGTCGAAAGACCAGCTCGCTTGCCAGCCTGAATATCCGTCGCAATCTGGTCTCCGATCATCATCGTGGCGCTGCGCGCGGTCCCAAGACGCGCGATTGCGGTTTCGATCATGTGCGGCTCGGGCTTACCGACAATGAGAGGCTCAACCTTCGTAGCAGCAGCCACAGCGGTGATCGTAGCTCCCGCCCCTGGCTCGAATCCACCTGCTGTCGGCAAGAGGAGGTCGGGATTGGTGCCGATGAATGCTGCTCCATTCAGGATGGCGTCGACTGCAATCCGCATCTTTTCATGGGTGATCTGACGGTCGAGCCCCATGACCACAGCTTGAGGCTTTCGATCGGTCACCTCGAACCCCATCCCGGTTACAGCCCTGACAAGAGATGGCGCGCCGATGACAAACACGCGCATGAAGTCCGGGTATCTCGTGCGGATGAGTTCGGCGGCCGTAATGGCGCTCGTGACCACGTCTTTCGGTGCGATGGAAAGCCCAAAACTCTCGAGTTTGCGAACAATATCCTCCGGCGTATGGGTGGAATTGTTCGTCACGAAGCACAACGGCACACCGGCCGCTTGCCAAGCTGCAAATGCCTGGATGGCATCGACAATCGCATCGTTTCCGCGATAGGCGACACCATCGAGATCCGAGATGATCCCTTCGACCGGCGGCCAGTTGAGGAATCCACCTGCCTTAGCCATTCATCAGCATCCCGCCGTTCACGTGAACGATCTGCCCGGTCATGTAGGAGGCCGCAGGGCTTGCGAGAAACACGGCTAACCCCGCGATATCATCCGGCACGCCTACCCGGCCCAAAGGGATCCGGCCACTATGGCGGGCTTCGGTCTCCTCCCGGGGACGCCCGTGCATGGGCGTGTCGATAATGCCAGGGGCGATTGCGTTGACATTGATCTTGAGCGGCGCGCATTCGTAGGCGAGCAGCTTGGTGAGATCGTGGACGATCGCCTTGGACAAGCAGTAGTCGGCGCCGCCAGCCTGATAGTTGAAGACTGCACCTTGCGAGGACAGCGAGGAGCCGACATTGACGATGCGGCCGCCCTTGGTTGTCATGAAGCGCTCGATCGCGAGCTTCGAGCAGCGGAGGATTGCGACCGAGTTGATCTGGATTGTGCGCTCAATCTTCTCCGCACTGCCGTTCAGGAGCGGCTGGGCAGATTTAACGCCGGCATTGTTGACGAGCACGTCGAGCCGGCCGAAGCGCGTGGCAATTTCGTCGAGGACTCTGGCAACATCTTCCTCGCGCGCGACGTCCATCGCCATCGGCAATACGCCATTGCCAAAACGCAGGCTTGCCAGTGTGTCTCTAAGGCTTTCGAGATTGGCGTCGGTGGCAACGACGTTGGCCCCTCCTGCCCGAAACGCATTCACAATGGCAGATCCGATGCCGCCCCCTGCCCCTGTCACGAGCACCGTTCTGTCTGAGACTGAGAACTGTTCGGTCATTCCAACTCCAAGATCGTTTGTGACTTCAGAAACTCGTCAACCGCCCCCGCGGTCGGCATGGAACTTTGAGCTCCGCGCCGCGTCACGCACAGTGCCGCTACGGCCAGCGCTCTCTTCACCGCATCCCTTAAAGGCAGCCCTTGGGCGAGGGACGCTGCGAAAGCACCGTTAAAAGCATCTCCTGCGGCCGTGGTATCAACGACCTTGACCGGAAAGGCAGGCAGGGCAAAAGAGCGTTTTGCATCGGCATAATAAGCCCCTTTTGCACCGAGGGTGATCAGCGCGGCAGCTGGCCCGAGATCAAGAAGCCTCACGGCCGCGTGGACGGCACTATCGAAGTCAGTGACTTCGATCCCTGTGAGCTCAAAGGCTTCCGTCTGGTTCGGCGTGACGAAGTCAACGCTTGCCCACGCGGCCGGTGAAAGCCCGGGCCTGACCGGCGCCGGCTTGAAGATGAGTTCAAAACCCTTGTCCGCCTTCATCTCGAAGAGCCGATTAAGGGCCGAGATCGGCAAACCCATTTCAGCGACGACGATTGCGTCGGGCTCGATGAATTCGGCCGCGCTCTGGACCATGTCCGCCGTCACGTTCAGATTGGCACCAGGATCTATGACGATCATGTTGGAGCCATCGTCTCCGACCATGACCAGCGCCGAGCCCGAGACTTCCCCCCGCGCGATCCCGATTGCCTCCGTGCAAACGCCGGCCTCTCGCAGCGACTGGAGCAGGGAGCGACCAACATCGTCATCGCCGAGACGCGTGTAGAAATGTGGCTTGAGGCCAAGCCGGGCGGCAGCAACGGCCTGATTGGCGCCCTTGCCTCCGGGGTAACGGGTCAAGCCGCCCATCAGGCTTTCACCCGGAGTCGGCAGCCGCTCGACATTGAAGCAGAGATCGAGATTCGTCGTTCCGAAGAACATCAATGGCCTGGTGTTCATTTTACGGCACCGAAGGTGAGGCCGCGTTCGAGGTGACGCTGGCCAATGACGATCAGGATGACGGGAATGATCATCGTCACGACGAGCCCGGCCGCCATGACGGGATAGAACTGCACGCCCGGATTGAGCAGCTTGAGTAGCGCGACGGTCACCGGCGCCTTGGTCGAGCTCAGGATCAAGCCGAGCGCGAAGTTGTGCCAGGCCAGCAGAAAGATGAGCAATGAGGCTCCGATCAGTCCTGGCTTCAACAGTGGCAGCACGATGTGCAGCACGACGCGAACGGGTTTGGCGCCGTCCATGGCAGCCGCCTCCTCGATGTCCTTGGGAATGTCCTCGATGTAGGAGCGGCTCAGCCAGACGATCATCGGCAGTGTGACGACCTGGTAGACCCAGATCATGCCGAGATAGGTGTCATATAGTCCGATGGTCTGGAATACGCTGAAGAGCGGGATGACGACCAGGAGAACCGGGGCAAAGCGGAATCCAAGAATGAAGAACGCAATGTCCTCTTTGAGAGGTATGTCGCGCCGCGCCAGCACGTAGCCGGCCGGCACGCCCACGAGCAGAGACACGATGACCGAGCCCAGCGCTATGACGACGCTGTTGGTGATCGGCGTCAAGAAATCGACTTTGATGGTGCCATAGCTGGTCGCCCCCGCCTGGGCGACATCAAACAGCACGCGAAAATTCTCCAGGGTCGGCGAGAACAGAAAGGTCGGTGGCCAGGTCATGACTTCGGCCTGCTGCTTCAGCGACATCATCAATATCCAGACTAGTGGAAAGACCAGGATCAATGCGCAAATGCCGACCAACAGGTTGAGGATCAAATTGGTGGAGGTCGCGCGTTTAATTCGCATACGCTGGCTCTTCAGCTGACGCGCTGGCGAACAAAGCGCCAGAGCTTGACCATGGCGAACGTCCCGACTAGCACGATCAGCCAATTGACCACCATCAGTGCGGCGCCACGCCCAAAAGCGAGATTCTGGAACGCGGTGATGTAGGCGCGTACCGAAAGAACGGAGGTGCTGTTGCCGGGCCCGCCTTGGGTTGTCCCGAAGATGATGTCGAACTGGTTGAGAGACTCGATCAGCCGAAACACCGCCGCGATCAGAATGTAGGGAGCAATCAGAGGCTGCTCGATGTGCAGAAAGGTCGCCAAGCCCTTCGCACCGTTAACGCGCGCGGCTTCTCTCACCTCTTCATTGATGCCCTGAAGGCCGGCGAAGATGATGAGTGCGAAGAAGGGCGTGTAGGTCCATACGTCGATCAGGACCAGGGAGAACATTGCAGTGTTTGGATCCGAGATCCAAGCAAAGCGGCCAATTCCTGCAAGGGACAGCAAGTAGTTCATGATGCCGTTCTGCGGGTCCATCATCGTTGTCCACATGAGCGCAACGCTCATTGGAGGCAGGACGAGTGGCAGGAGAATGACGGGCCGCATCACACGCGCAAGGATGATTTCGGTTGCGAACAGCTTCGCAAGTACGAGTCCGAATACAGCCTGCGCAAGTACCGCCGATCCAGCGTAGACGAGGGTGGCACGAACGCTGTTCCAAAAATCGTCCGTCTTGATCAGCGCGGCGTAATTGGTAAGGCCAATAAAGTGGACCAGTGGCCGGCCGAACTTGAGATCCGTCAGGGACTGAAATACGCCGTAGAAGAACAGGAACAGAAAGCCAAGAAGGATCAAGACCGCCGGCGCGATCGCGGCGATGCTCCACCAGTCAAGGCGGGACCCCACGGTGACTGCCTCATCTTTCGACGAGGCAAGCTGACCGGTCGAGGACTGGAGCGTCACGATTGCATCGGATCTTTGAAAATCCATCTCACTCTCTGAATGCATAGGCAGCGTTGATGCTCGCCCCCCCCCCCGGGCGCTTCACATCGACGAACGGATCTCGGAGGCAAGGTCGGTCAGCGTTGCCTTCACATCCGCTCCATTGACCATCTTCTGCATCGCCACCGCCCAGGCATTCATTGCTTCGGCAAAGCCGACGCGAGCTGTAAAGGCCAGTTGCGCCTGGTCCTGCACGCTCTTGAACGTGTCGACGAAGTTGTTGAATTCAGGCTTTGCCGCGTATTCGAGCCAGGCCTTGTCGCTCCAGGTCGAGGCGCGCGGAGAGTTGACGAGCTTGCCGGCAACGGCACCGTTCAGCTCGACTTGCTTGGAGGTCGCCCATTGGATGAAGAGCCAGGCCGCGCCCTTCTTCTGGGAGGCGGCATTCATCGCCAGAGACCAGATCCAGATGTTGGATTCGAAGTTCTTGCCGTTCGGTGCGCGCAACGGTGGTGCAAAGGCGATCTTGCCGGAGGCGGGCTTGCCGGCGACGTCGTTCCAGAAACCGAACATGTTGGAATCGATCGCCATGGCGGTCCGCCCTGAATTGATGCCTTCGACCACCTGGTACCAATTGTCGTTAGCAAAGGAGGGCGCCGCGCACTTCTTGATCATGTCCACATAGTCCTTGTGGAAAGCGATCGACTCGGGTGAGTCGAGGCCCGTGTCGAGCTTGCCGTCCTTGACGATGAAATCGTGCACGCCATAGGACCTGGCAATCGAGATCGCAGCCGTGTGGATGCTGCTCCAGAACCGCACACCGCGGACGCCAAGGGGCGTAATCGTCGGATCGGCAGCCTTCAGCTTTTCGCATGCCGCGGACATCTCCGGCGGGGTCGTAGGGACCTTGATGCCATACTTGTCGAGGATGTCCTTCCGTTAGAACAGTTGGATATTCTCGAAGCCATGCGGAATGGCCCACACCTGCCCGCTTCCCGGCTCGATCTGGCCTTCCTTGACCTTCCAAGTCAGCGCCTCGCGCAATGCAGGGAAGAAATCCTTGTAGTCGTAGCCGGCTGCCGTGAGTTTCGGATCGCTCAGGTAGCGGTCGAGCGGCTCAAGCAACTGGCCAGGTGCAAGATCCCAGGCGGGCTGAATGCCCGTACCGACAACGTCCCAGCTTGGCGATTTCGTGCTGAGCTGGATCGTCAGCTTATTCCAATAGGCATCGTCCGGATAAAGCTCCGGCGTCACCTTGATGCCGGTGAGCTTCTCGAATTCCGGCAGCTGGGCTGCAACCGCGTCAGCATATGGATGAATATCGGAGGCCCAGACGATCGACGTGCCTTCGAACTGGCGCCAGTTGATGTCGTCTGCCTTGGCGTGGGTAAGCGCCATGGCCGTTCCGGCCAAAAGCGTGGAGCAGATCAGAACTCTTCTGGTAGAACTAGCGGAATGACCGCAAACAACGGCTAGCGTCCTTGGCATGATTCCCTCCGATGGGCTCTTTGGCCCGCAAACCACGCGCCCCTCCTCTATTCAGAGGTCGCAGTATCGGAAGGCTAACCCTCATTATCCCGGCGTAAGCGGCATTTCACATTCTGATTGGGTAAGGTTGGGTAACTGGAATAATCTGTAAATCAGAATGCGATCGTAGCTTGGAGCAAGCGTTGCTCAAGCCAGACCGCTCCAACAAACTGCTGGGACGGGCGCTAGATATCCGGTGTCTCTTTCGCCAGGTGCACGATGCCGAGCGGCCGATGCGATTGAACGTCCGCGCCATTGGCTGCAGGCAAACAGCCATCGATCCCTACGCCCGTTTCTTGAGCTGGTGTGCGAACGTTTATCGGGGCCTCTAGAGGCGCGGCCCTGAGTACCCGCATTTCGCCGGGTCTTCTTTGACGGCGCGCGCAATGACAACGGGAACCGCCGATAGCAATTGACACTGTCGCATTCAAAATCGCGGCGCTCCTGGTCCGCCCGATGAATGATTAGGATCGGGAAACCGAGCATTGCTCGGTCGGAGCTTGGTTCTTAGGATAGTCGCAGCCCGTCTTTTGCTAGCAGATTGCAACGCGGAGGTTGTTGGTCGCACCTATTTGTCCAAACGGTACGCCAGAGACCACGACGGCCAAGTCACCAGCTTGCACGTAGCCTTCATGGCGTGCTGCCGCAGCGGCCATCCTCGTCATATCCTCATAGTTGGAGGGGTCATCAGAAACGACACTCTGCACGCCCCACAAGAGACACATCCGCCTTGCGACCCTTGCATCCGGAGTGAGAGCAAGAATTGACACCGGCGGTCGCTTGCGAGCGATCCGCGCGGCTGTGGTCCCGCTCGCAGTGAACCCGATGATCGCCCTTGCATCGATGGCGGCCGCAAGGTCTGCTCCAGCGGCAGCGACTGCATGCGGTGGCGTAATCTCGACGTCAGCCTGGGAGGCTTGGAGGATCGAACGATAGAGGTGATGCCGCTCCGTACTTCTAATGATTCTATCCATCATGGCGACCGCTTCGATCGGATAGGCACCGCTTGCCGTTTCAGCAGACAGCATGAGTGCATCTGCACCGTCATAGACAGCGGTCGCTACATCGGACGCTTCGGCACGCGTGGGCGTCGGGGCGGCCACCATCGAATCCAGCATCTGCGTTGCGACGATTACGGGCTTTCCAGTTCGCCGACAGGCGCGGACGAGTTCCTTTTGTCGACCAGGGACCTGTTCAGGCGGGATTTCGACGCCGAGATCACCGCGCCCGACCATGAGAGCGTCTGACAACTGAATGATATCGTCGATGCGATCAAGCGCCATGGGCGTCTCGATTTTGGCGACGAGGCCCGCTGCTTCACCAATGAGGGCCCGCGCCTCGATCAGGTCTGAAGGCTTCTGAACAAATGACAGCGCAACCCAGTCGACACCGAGCTCCAGGCCGAAGGCGAGATCGGCGCGATCTTTCTTGGTGAGGGGCGAGATATCGAGCGACGCCCCCGGCAGGTTTACGCCCTTATGATCGCTGATCACACCTCCGGCAACGACTCGCGCAACGATCTCGTCGTCCCCGGGTCTTTCGACACTCAGGCGCACGCGACCATCATCAATGAGAAGGTCTTGGCCAGGGTGTGCGGCCGCGAATATTTCCGGATGAGGCAGCGGAATCGATTGCTTTCCGCCTGCCCTGCGCTCGATCACAAATCGAACCGTTTCACCGGCATGCAGAGCCAGCTTGCCACCTTGAAGGGAGCCGATGCGGATTTTTGGTCCTTGTAGATCTTGCAGCACGCCGATTGGCGTGCTGAATTCTCGCTCCAGATCCCGAATCGCGGCATAGACCTTTGCATGATCGTCGCGGGATCCGTGACTAAAATTTAGCCGGAACGTATCGGCACCCGAGAGGTAAAGAGCGCGGATCCTGTCGGGTGCGGCAGTCGCTGGGCCAACGGTTGCGACGATCTTAGCAAGGCGCGAGCGACGCATCTTGGACGCTCCAACTTCAGAGGATAGAACCCGTGTGAATGAAGTTCGAATGCCGCCCCTCGACGATGGCGTTGAGAATTTCTCGTGAGGGGTCCGTATACTTCGCTGCCACCATGGATCGGATGGAAAACGAACGCAGCGCATCTGCGACCGACAACGTCCCTTCGGCGGAATCCTTCCTCCCGGTGAACGGGAACACATCCGGACCGCGCTGGCACTGGCAATTCAAATTGACGCGACAAACCTGGTTTACGAGCGAATCCGCTATGCGAGCGATCGCGTACGGATCGCGAGCGAATAGGCTCACTTGCTGGCCATGTTCGGAGGTTGTCACGTAGTCGAGCGCTACATCGACGTCGTCGAAACTCGCGATGGGGATGAGCGGACCGAACTGCTCTTCCCGGAAAAGCCGCATGGCCGGGATCACAGGATAGACGACCGCGGGATAGAACAGAGTACCTGCCGCCGTACCGCCGCCAGGGTTGAGGATGCCGGCGCCTTTGGCTAACGCGTCCTCCAAGAGCGCGGTCATCTGCGTGACCTTCTGGAGGCTGGGCAAAGGTGTCAAAGTGATACCCGGAGCCCATGGCATGCCGATCGTCAGTTTGTTCATCAGCGCCAGGAACTCCGATATGAAGGAGTCGATGACATCGTGGTGGACGAGCAGCATCTTCAAGGCCGTGCAGCGCTGGCCGTTGAAGGAAAGTGCACCTGACAGACATTCGCTTGCTGCAAGGGACAGGTCGGCGTCTGGCATGATGATGGCCGCGTTCTTTGCATCGAGCCCGAGAATGGCGCGCAGGCGGTTGCTTTTCGGGTGAACCTTCTTGAGATGGTCCGCCACTCGGCTCGAACCGATAAGCGTGAGGACATTGACTTTGCCGGTCTCGACCAGCGCCGGTACGATTTCAGCACCGTCACCATAAGCGAAATTGACCACTCCCGGCGGAAACGCATTGCGAAAGGCTTCCTGGAGCGGTTCGAACAGGAGCACGCCATTGCGCGGCGGCTTGAAAACAACGCAATTACCCATCACTAGGGCGGGAATCAGCGTCGCGAACGTTTCGTTGAGTGGATAATTGTAAGGTCCCAAGCAGAGCACGACGCCCAACGGGGTCCGACGGATAAGGCCAATCACTCCATCGACGATCTCGAACTGAGAGCTGGTGTTGTCAAGGTTGCGGAACGCTTCGATTGTTTGTTGGATATAGTCGACTGTGCGGTCGAACTCCTTTTCCGAATCCGCGAGCGACTTGCCGATTTCCCACATGATGAGACGTGTGACCTCGGCGCGGCGTGCACGCATCCGGGCAAGAAATCTCTGCATCGCCTTGATGCGTTCAGGAACGGGCATGGTCGGCCAAGTACCGCGCCCATTGTCGTAGGCGGCCACGGCGGCGTTGAGAGCAACCATGGCCGCCTCGACATTACCGAAGGGATGGCTGCCGATCCGCATCTGGCTCAAACTTCCGTCACGCCCGCGTACCATCACGGGCGAGAGCACGTCCTTGATCGGTCCCGTCCAGTTGCAGATTTTCCCGTTGATCAGAACGGTCCGCTGTTCAATCGACGCGATAGCAAACTCGCGCAAATCCGCGTCGTTTTCGGACGGGAAAAGTAGGGTCAGATCGTCACGAGTCATCACATTCCCAAAATCAAGAGCCCATCCGCGGAAGACAAACGCAAAATAAGGCAGATCGCGATGCTTGCCGCGAGCTCTTCGATTGTCCGCATGACGAGCGTGGGGACTATGCACCGAGCAAGGCCATCTTATCGGTAAGGGACTTAGAACAGCCTTTGAACCGTTGCGTCCGGTAGCGGCGCCTCCGAGCAACTCGAGGCATGCCCTGCGGCCTCCATGCTCAAGTTCCAGAAGCGACGTTTTTTTGCTCGCGAGGCGACGACGCAAGGATGTTGGCTACCGCACGATGGGCGAAGACGATCGCAGGACCAATGGTGATGCCTGCTCCGGGATAGATCCCACGCATCGGGGAGGTCATGTCATTGCCGCAAGCATAGAGTCCTGGAATTGGTTTCCGCTGTGCGTCCAGAACCCTTCCTACAGTATCGGTTGCCAGTCCTGTCGCTGTTCCGAGCGTTGCAGGCACGATGCGCAGCGCTACGAACGGACCTTTTCTTATAGGTCCGAGATTTGGATTTTTCGTCCCGACAGATGAATCACCTAGGGTACGGTTGAAAGCCGACTCACCACGTTTGAAGAGTGGATCGATGCCGGAGGCGGCGTGTGCGTTGTGTTCCTCGACCGTGCTTTGGAGCGCACCCGGGTCCACTCCCAACTGCTTCGCCAGCTCCGGGATTGTTCGCCCGACTTTGATATAGCCGAGACGCGCATATTTCCCAATGCTCAAGGTCCAGGGCCAGGGGAGCAAGTAACCCATACCTCTCAAGCGGACGAAATCGCGGTCGCAGACGAAATAGAAGCGGTTATCCGCAGGGTATCCGTTTGCGAACATCGCCAAGCAGATGTCGTGATAGGAATTGGATTCGTTGACAAAACGCTTGGCATTTGGACCAACGGCGATAACCCCCGGGCGACCGCGGTCAAGCCAGCCGTACGGGACCACCTGGGAACCACGGCGAGTCTTTAAAATCGACACCGGCGTCCAGAAGCCGGCAGAGGCGACATGGTTGTCAATCCCGGCCCCGACCTTTGTCGCAAGGCCAATACCGTCACCCGTTACGTCGGAATGGGCCAGCGTATCCTCGTGCTGGTGCGCGCCGCTTAGCTCGGCTCTTAGGCGAGAATTCCGAGCAAAGCCGCCGGTAGCCAGGATTACGCCATGCAAAGCCCGCACATGAACGCCAGAGCCATTTTGCCTGATGATTGCGCCTGTGATTCGTCCTTCTTCTTTGATGAGGTCGAGCAAGGGTGAGCTCGGCCATACTTCTGCGCCGTAGCGGCGCAGGCTGACCAGCAACCGGGCGATCAAGGCATTGCCCCCGCTCAACTCAGTACCGCGCCTGTAAGATAGCCGATCCTGCGCATAGCGACTGATGCGACGCAGAACGAGTCTGAGCGAGGCAAAGGATTGGAAGGGATTGAGGAAGCTTCTCACCTCGCTGGATGAGATCATCATTCCGCCGAGCACAACGCGGATGGGATCGCCGATCAGATCGAAGTCGGCTCCGAGAAGGCGCCCATCATAGGGAGCCGGGCTCAGTGCCCGGCCCTTGTCGACGCCGCCGATCTGGCTCGAATGATAATCGGGCGCCGAGGCCAGCGTGAAGTTGACCTCTGTGTCGTTCTCGAGTTCGCGCAGGGCCGTTGGGCCATCCTCAAGATAGGCGTCGACAAAATCTGCCCGATAGTATTGGCCTAGCTCATGCTGGAGATAGGTCTTTGCTTTGGCTATGGAATCATCGATCTTTGCAGACCGTGCCTGGGCTGAACAAGGAACCCAGATCATCCCATTGGACAGGGCGGTCGTGCCGCCCAGCCGCGCGGATTTTTCGCAGATCATCACTCGCAGCCCGGCCTTTGCGGCGTAGAGGGCAGCCGACAGCCCGGCTGCACCGCTGCCGATCACCAGGACGTCTATTTCCCAATCCCGATCCATCCTCGATCCGTCTCGGACGGGGAATGCGATCGTGTTATGCTTGCCTGACTTGTTAGTCTGCGTTGCCATGCCAGCCTCGCTGCACGTGATATGATGGGAGGTCAATGATTGCGACCGAGCGGCACGGCTTTGAACTCCTCAGCCGCCGCCTTCACTGCCCGTTCGATCGGGATTCTTTCGATGGACGAGGCGCCAACGAAACCCACGCATTGCGTTGATCGGTACACCACGATCGTATCCTCCGGCTCCGCGATTGCACCGCCATGGCAAAGCAGGATCACGTCCGGCCGGACCGCCTTGGCAGCTGCATTGATTTCGTTGATACGTCTGATCGCATCTTGTATTGGCTGTCCCTCCTCATGGCCCACCAGGCCACCCCGGGTCGCGCCGACATGCGGGACGATGCAGTCGGCTCCACTACCCGCCATCGCTTTGGCGTCGTCAGGGCTTGCGACATAGGCAAGCGAGAAGATGTTCTTCTTGCGCGCAGCCGCGATCATCTCGACTTCGCGTTCGAAGCCGAGCCCGACGCGGCCGCGGCGGTCGCGCCATTTGTCGCCCATGGTGGAGATGGTCGGATAGTTGATCACGCCGGAGAAGCCGGCCGCCCAGAATTTGTCGAGCAACGCATCGAGATCGAGCCGAACGGGATCCCAGGCCTCAACGCCGCCGATCACGGGGATGGAAGAGACAACGTTGCGGATTTCTGCGGCAAGCTCGAGCGTGCGCGCGTTGGAGTCTCCGATCCGGCTGGTCGGAAGCCCCATCAGGCGCGACAGCCCGGTAGAGTAGACCACCAGCATGTCCGCGCCCCCGAGGACAGCGCATTTGGCCACCAGGCCGCAGCTGCTGCCTGCGGCAAGAACCGCCTTCCGTTCGGCTAGCTGTCCTGCGATCCTGGTAAGAATTTCGGTCCGATCAAACATCCGCATTGGATGAGCCTCCTTCCCGCAACTGTTCCAGGATCCACGTCACGGCAGCCTCGGCGAACTCGGGATCATTGATGTGGCAGTTCAACTCGCGGGCGATGATCGACGGCGGCAGATTGTGCCTGACCGCATCGAACCAAGCCCTGTCGGCACCGGGATTGCGAAAAATGCCGCCGTCGCGGTCGTAATCGGATACGCCCTTCGCTGGCCAAAGTACGATGGCGGGGCCCTTCGCGCCGTACAGACGCTCGGCCGTAAGCCGGCCGATGCTTTTGTTCTCCGACGCCGTCGTGCGCATGAGCGTCGTGTACGGAGTGTGAGAATAGAATTGGCGCCCCCGAAACTGCGCAGGGACGCTTGAGGGCGAACCAAAATTGACCATATCGACTGCCCCGGGCGCGATCACTTGCGGGACCAGGCGGCGCGAAGCCGCCTTGAGCCGATCCGGACCGGCGCTAGCCGTGCCGCCGAGGAGTTCATCTGCGAGCTCTGTTGTGGTCAGATCGAGGACAGCATCGAACTCACCGGCATCGACCAGCTGCTCCATTTTGCGGCCGCCAGCTCCGTTGGCCGGAAAGACGATCGCATCGAGGCCTGCCTCACCAAGACGCGCCACGCACCAATTTGCCGCGGCAGTCGTTACGCCGAACGCCGTGATCGCAACAGTCTTCCTTTTCCGCCGATGCTCGGTTGGCGCATACTGCATCGCCGCGATCGCGCGACCTGCATTTTCGAGGACTCTTTCGGTAAACGCGTTGATCCCGAAGAGATCGACCAATGTCGGATAGAGGATGATGTCGTTGTGGACCGCCAATTCGGCGAGAAGTGCTGGCCTGGCGCTGCTCACGAGCAGCTTGGGGAAGCCATAAGGCAAATCAGATACGACTTCGCCGAACACCGCACTCCCCTTCCCACCGGCGACCCCGACGATCGCGCCGATCGCGCCTGATTGCAGAAGGTCAACAACTTTGCTGCGCGTGCTGGTGGCGATCTCTTTCAAGAGCTCCGCAGGCGAGTGTACACGAGCACCGTTACTATCGGTTTGATTGTCCCCGACAATGAAGCTTGATGTACCGACGTCGATTAAGAGGGTCTTGCGGCCGCACGCTTCGATAATGCCCGCGAGGCAAGACGCTTCGCGTCCCTTGGTATCCAAGGTCGCCACAATCGCGACGGCGCCCGCAAGCTCGGACGAGTTACCATCCCGGACCAACCTCTGGCCGTCCGCGTAATGGTGAGACACCACGTTCCTCCCAAATCATCATTCCAAGCACCAATCGTCTTAGGCCGGGCTGAAACGGGATATAAGCTTGGCGAAGGGTGCAATTGGGTAAGATTGGGTAGATGCGTCGGTGCCGACAACGTCTAGCACGCCTCAGGCATCTTCCTGCAAATCTACACACCGTCCGTGCGCCTTCAGAAGGCGCGGCTCGATCGTGTCCCTGCTGCGGTCCGGAACCAAACGCGCCGGATGTCCGGAACGCATCAAGCAGGGCATGTACGCGACATTCGCCCACAGGACAGCAACCTAATCCTCTGGTTTGCGCTGGCTCGATTTCTGCACGGCACTGCCGAGATCGACTGGATAGGAGGCGCGCTCATGCGCATCTGCGGTATCAAACTTACGCATGACGGAGCGATCGCCCTTGTCGAGGATGGACGACTTGTTTTTTGCATTGAGCAGGAGAAGCGAGGCAACAACCCGCGCTATCAAGCCATTGACAACCTCGATGCAATTGGCTCCGCTTTGGCGGAGCACGGTTTGGATCCGCGAGATATTGATCAGTTCGTCATTGATGGCTGGATTGGGGACGTAGAGTCGCAGTTCGAAGTCCTCAGTGGTGTGGCGCCTGTCCTCCTCAAAGGAGGGCCGTATCTTGAACGCCATGCCGATGGCCTCCTCACTTCACGCGATGGCTCCGGGCTAATTCTCGGCGGCAAGGCCTTCCACTATACAAGCTATCCCCATGTCGCAAGCCACGTGGCCTCCGCATACTGCACGAGTCCCTTTGCTAAATCAGCAGAGCCCTCGTTTTGCCTGGCATGGGATGGCAGCACCTTTCCACGCCTTTATCATGTTGGGCACGAAGGCGCCCGATTTCTCGAATGCCTATTTCCGATCACTGGCCATGCTTATGCATCGGCCGGCCATCACTTCGGACCGTATAAGCGGGCTGACCGCACCAAGTGGGATCTGGGTGTTGCTGGCAAGCTGATGGCCTACATTGCGCTCGGGTCTGTCGACGAGGACATCGTGGCAGAGTTTCAGGAGCTTTACGCGGACAGCTTTGCGGCCGATACCGAGTTTGCCAAGCATTACAGGGCCGCAGCCTCCCGCGGGGCTCTGCAGGACCACCTCGATTTGCGCGCAATTGTTCACGATTTCTTCGATACCATGGCGCTCCGCTTGAAATCCAAGCGACCGGAAGATGTACTTGCATCATTTCATTGCTTCCTCGAGCGCCTGCTCGTCAGCGAGATGACGATCGTCCTGCAGCGGCATTCGCACGTTCCGGGGTCACGGAATCTGTGTATAGCCGGCGGCTGCGGTCTCAATATCAAGTGGAACAGTGCCTTACGCGCATCCGGTCTTTTCGATTCAGTTTGGGTGCCGCCGTTTCCGAACGACAGCGGCTCTGCAATTGGAACTGCCTGCTGCGCAATCGCGGCGCGGAAAGGTTTCATGGCTCTGGAATGGTCGGTCTACAGTGGGCCGGCGCTGCGCCGTGGTGAGATCCCGACCAAATGGGAGGACGCCCCGTGCAGTATGCTCGAACTTGCGACGGTGCTTGCCGGCAACAAGTCGGCCATTTTTCTAGCCGGGCGCGCCGAGCTCGGGCCACGAGCGTTGGGCAGCCGCAGTATTCTGGCAGCTGCGACGTCGCCGGGAATGAAGGACTACCTCAACGAGATCAAGCTTCGCGAGCACTTCCGCCCAGTCGCGCCCATATGCCTGGAAGATCGTGCGCCGGAGATTTTTAGTCCCGGAACGCCGGATCCTTACATGCTTTTCGATCACCAGACACGACCAGAATGGCGGGACAAAATCCCCGCTGTTGTACATCTCGATGGATCGGCGCGATTGCAGACGATTTGCAGGACCTCTCAGCACAAAGTCGCCGAGCTTCTCGTCGAATACGAAAAGCTCACAGGCATTCCGCTGCTTTGCAATACGAGTGCAAACCACCATGGACGTGGGTTCTTCCCGCATGTCGCAGCAGCCTGCGAGTGGGGACGCGTCGATAACGTGTGGTGTGATGGCCACATCTGGACCAAGAAGGCTGACAGCTGAGTGTCGGCGCCCCATCCGCGTCCGTTCATGGTCAGCGTAGCAATCAATCTAAGCTGCTGGATGGATTTTTTGACCGTCCCGGCTCGCCGTCACCGAGAGGGCCAGGCCAGCTGTGCCTAAACGTGCGGACCAGAGCGACGGCGGATCGTGGCTAGAGCATTCGCTGATCTAAAATGGCCCATGGATCGGATTCGCGATTTGACTACCCTCATTCAAAGTCCGGCATCTTTGGGGGTCCGGGATCTTGCGCGCTGAAGTCACTGCGGCTCGCGCGCAGGACGCACTGGCACCTTTGCGCTTACCCATCGCAGCAGGGACAGCCCTGGCCCGTCGGGCCCATGCTGATCCCAGCGTCTTTGATGATTCTTCCTTCTTCGATTTTTCGGCTGCGTTCATTCTCGATAATGTCGGCGATTTCCTTACGCTGCTGCGAATTGAGTGAAAGGTATCCTTTCAAGACCGACTTCGTTGAATTGTCCAATACATCCCTCCTCCATAGACCGGGCAGGGTTTCAAAACTTTCTTGGGGCTCCTACCGCGTCCAGCATCAGCCCAGCAGGTCGATCCTGCCGGTTTCGAGCCGGTATAGGCCCCCGACTATCTTCAGGGTGTTCTGCTCAATGGCCGAGCTCAAAATCGGGCTGGCCGATTTGAGCTTATTGACGTTATCGATCACATTCTGCCGGATCGCATCGGCGGGCGAATCACCGGTTTGCTGCCGAGATCTTCTTACTGCAGGATCAAGCGCGGCAACGAGAGACGGAATATGCCCTGGCGCCGGCTTACCCTCGTCAAGCCACTTGATCGTGGCGTCTATCGCGCCGCAATGATCGTGACCAAGTACCAAGATCAACGGCGTGCTTAGTGCGGCGACTGCATACTCCATGCTAGCGAGCGCGTTATCGTCGGCGAAGTTGCCGGCAAGGCGGCACACAAACAAATCACCAAGTCCGCTGTCGAAGGCAATTTCGGGAACTACACGAGAATCAGCGCAGCTCAAAACCGCCGCATATGGATTTTGACCATCGACTAAAAGTTGGCGTTCGCGCTTCAGATCGCGCACTCGCGATGCGCCCTGCACATAGCGATCGTTACCCTCCATGAGGCGCTTCAGCGCAAGATCTGGCGAGAGCAGGTTATCAGGCTTGGGCGGCGAACTTGCATGCTTCGCATCCACAGTACTGGCGTCGAACGGCAGGATGATTGCCGATAAAGCGAATAGCAACAGGGAGCGGCGCGACGGCGCGACGGTGATTGGAGAGGACATGATCCGGGAATGGCCTGCATGCATGTGTATCACATTCATCGCGTGGCCCTACGCCATCCGGCGGCTTCGGCCTCCGGCTCGCTGCAGAACCAGCGTTCGGCCGGCTTCTTCGTCATGTCGATTTGTCCGTAACTGAGTTGCTCGGGCAAGTGATAAATGCGCTTGCCGTTGCGATCCACGGTGCCCTTTATCAGACACTCGGGCGAAGGCGGCTCCGATAGCAGAGCGGATCCGAGCAGGAGTTCCTGAGCGTCGTTTGGCACCGACCTCACGCCGACGATGATCGTTCCCTTGTTGCGGCGCCGCCAGTCCCAGGGCGCGATGAACGCTCCAGACCACAGGCCCGCATAAGCGTTGCTCGCCCTCACCTCATGGATAACGTAGATGTTGGTAGATGAAGCGGATGACAGTGCCCAGCCCGAGCTGACCATCCAGGCGTTCATGTCCTGGCCTTCGATGAAGCAACTGCCGAGTGACCTGCCGTACTTATCGACTCCAGCGGTTTGACAATCCCACGTTCGCCCATTCGAGTACCTGATAAGCGCGTCGCGAGCAGCTACCCCGCAAGCCCACTTGTGGCCATGGGCGTCGAGGCAAATCTGGTCAGTCTCAGGCGCCTCGATACCCGAGAGCCGAATCCTGGTTTGCTCGATCTCGATTGTATTTGCATCGAGGATGTGCGGAGAGCCGCTGAGTTTGGCCGCGCAAACCGGAGATGTGATGATAGCGAACAACGCTGCCATCATTACGCGGTGTTTCATTCTTGCAACCTTTCGCTCTTGATTGATCGGCTCGGGAAATCGTACGATCCGGCGCCGCCACGTTCGAATGCTTGACTGCACCGGTCCGTCCATCTAGCCGGCATCGTAGACGCTTGCTCTGTGAAAGCTGGAGGGTTTTCAGCTTACGATCTGACGCAGCGTGAGGTTCAAGCGATTTCTTTTGAATGCATTTGCGATGTGCTTGTGGCATCTCTCTCTAAGCCCACTTAAGGCGAGCCTGTACGACCCGCAGACCAATCGTACCTATGCGGAGACGGCGGCACGTTACCGCACCGCCATATTGCCGGCGCAGCTGGCAAGCCGCGTGACAAGGCCAAGGTCGAGCAGGCGGTCCTCATGGTCGAGCGCTGGCTGCTCGGACGGCTGCGCCATCGGACCTTCCACAGCCTCGCCGAGGTCAACGCGGCGATCGGCAAGCTGCCCCCCTTGCGGAGCTAAAGCGCTCTTATGGTACCTCAAGAGGTCTCGGCGATTGACCGCCAGGTTGCTGGATTGCGGTGAGAGTGCAGAAGAGTTCTCGTTGCCTCTGCCGGTGAACGCGATGTCGTTCGCAGGTCCATGCGCTTTTTGAAGAGCACAGTTCAAGACGGATCCAACGAGGCGGCCTTTCCGACGCTGGCGGTCTCATCGTTGTCTGATGAAGGAGACCGTCCGACGTCGATGCGAGTAGCATTCTCCATAACATCGGCCGGCTGGTCAGCCGCCGTTGGGTCATTCTCGTCGTGCCCTTCCCATGAAAAAACTCAGCGCAGACGAGTGGCAGATTGCGCCGGCGCCAGCTTTGGCCATGCCCCCTCGGTGATTCGCATTAACGGGCCGCGACCTTCTGAAGTCTAAAGCCACCTCTTAGCGGGTTTGATTCTTACCTCTCGCTCGGTGATGGGGGTACCAAACAAAGTACGTCACGTCCTTGGCAAGGCCCTCCGACCAAAGCCTACGTACAAATACCTAGTGGCTTCTACTTAGGGGAAACATCCAAATGTCGCGCTTCGTCCGTAGCGGCCAATCTGCGTCCATCTATCTTCTCACGATGGGGTGCCGACATGCAGCTTCACGCTGACGTTTCTGCCCAGATGAGGCGTCATCTGACCAGCGTCGTGCGAGGCCCTGCTCGCACGGAGGGACCGTTTGGCATGATCGGGGCGCCGATGCGTTTCGCGCGCAATAGCGAGATCTACGGCGAGGAAGAGGCGCAAGGTGACGACCACCGGCGGCGTGCGGCTGCTCGACCGTTCGCTGATCATTGCCGCGCAATGGTCCTCGTTCGGCGCCAACAACAACCTGCCGGCGGGCTATCTGCCCTCGACCGGCTACGAGCTCGTCAACCTCTATCTGACCTGGAACGCCACCAAGGACATCACCTTCACGGCGTCGATCGACAATCTCTTGAACCAGTACTACCGGCCTTACGCCATTCCGGGCAGCTCGACCGACGGCACGTCGCAGAACGACGTGCTGTGGTCGAGCCCGGGTCCGGGCAGGGTCTACAAGGCCGGACTCAGGATTCACCTAGGTGGAGCGTAACGCGAGACGCCGATCATTCCATCCAGGTTGCTCCGGCCGCGCTGGTGCCCCCGGCGCGGCCTTGGCGTATTCCTTGGCGCGTTCATGTTATTAACGAGATCAACCGGCAGGATCCAGGCATCCGCCGTCATACAGGAGAGAGTTTTCATGTTCATCGCAATGAACCGGTTCCAGGTGATCAAGGGCAAGGAGCAGGCGTTCGAGACGGTCTGGAAGACGCGCGAATCCTATCTCGGCGATCTGGCTGGATTCATCGAGTTTCACCTGGTGAAGGGCCCCGAGGCCGAGGATCACACGCTCTA
This sequence comes from Bradyrhizobium sp. BEA-2-5, assembly GCF_032918025.1. NCBI lineage: Bacteria > Pseudomonadati > Pseudomonadota > Alphaproteobacteria > Hyphomicrobiales > Nitrobacteraceae > Bradyrhizobium > Bradyrhizobium sp. BEA-2-5. Next base: position 6,526,574 of record NZ_CP136629.1, read on the forward strand.
CGCGACCCACACGGTGTGGGCCAGCAAGGCGGCGTTCGAGGACTGGACCAAATCCGATGCGTTCCGCCGCGCCCATTCCCGCGCCGGCAACGAGACCGGCGGCAGCCTCTATCTCGGGCACCCGAAATTCGAGGGCTTCGAGGTGCTGATCACCGAGCGGGCGAAGAGCGCGGCGGCGTGATGGAGGCGGTCGTGCCTGATGCGGAGTTTGCAGGGCTGAAGGCGTATATGGCCGACAATCCCGGCGCGGTGATCGAGGACGTTGCGCGCGAGCGCGGGGTGACGCCGCGCGCGGTGCTCGAGGCGCTGCCCGAGAGCATGGTGCGGATTGGCCCCGGCGAGTTTGCGGCCGTCATGCAGGACATCGCGGAATGGGGCGAGGTCACGCTGATCGTGCATACGGATGATGCGATCTTCGAGTTCACGGGCCCAATTCCCGCGGGCGAGATCGGCCGCGGCTATTTCAACCTGATGCAGCCGAAGGGATTGCACGGCCATCTCCGCCACGAGCGGTGCGCGGCCGTTGCCTTCGTCGAGCGTCCCTTCATGGGCAAGGTTTCGGCGTTCATCGCCTTCATCAATCGCGACGGCGGCATCATGCTCAAGGTGTTCGTCGGCCGCGACGAGACGCGCGCGCTGCGCGGCGATCAGCTGGTGCGCTTTCGTGCGCTGGCGGACCGCCTCGCGCCGCAGGCGGGCTGACAGTTTTTCTTTTCCTCTCCCCGCGTGCGGGGAGAGGTGAGACGCAGTTGGAGGTGAAGATGCCTGGCACGTTTGATAAAAGCAGACGGCTGTCGATCGTAATCGAGACTATTGCGACGACCGCTGTGCTTCTCCCAAATGCGAGCCTTGCCGCAGCCGACGCCGCAGTGCTGCCGCGCAATCTGTCGCCCTGGGGCATGTTCGTCAGCGCCGACATCATCGTGAAGGCGGTGATGATCGGGCTCGCCTTCGCCTCGCTGGTGACGTGGACGGTGTGGCTCGCCAAGACCATCGAGATCCGCCGCAAGACCGCGCTCGCCCGGCAGCGGATCGGCCTCCTTGAGCGCGACACCCAGCTTGCCGAGGTCGAGCAGGCGAGCCGCGACGGCAACGATGCGGTGGCGCAGATCGTGCAATCGGCCTCGCGCGAGGCTGCGCTGTCCGGCGGGATGTTCGACGACGGCTTCAAGGAGCGCATCGCGCTACGGCTGGAGCGGGTCGAGGCGGCGATGTCGCGTCAGATCGCGCGCGGTACCGGCGTGCTCGCGACCATCGGCGCCACCGCGCCGTTCGTCGGCCTGTTCGGCACCGTCTGGGGCATCATGAATTCCTTCATCGGCATCTCCGAGGCCCACACCACCAATCTCGCGGTGGTCGCACCCAGCAGAACACCTTTATCAAGTGACGTCCGGTGCCGTGCGAACCTACAGGATCCTGGAGGACGGACGTCGTCAGATCGGTGCTTTTTACCTATCCGGAGATATCTTCGGCTTCGAGGCCGGCGATACTTATATCGCTTCAGCCGAGGCGATCTGCGAATCACAGGTATTGATGGTGAGGCGCAGCGCGCTCATGATCTGCGCAATCCAAGAAAAGGATCTGGCACCGCAGCTCTGGAACGCGACTGCGCTAGAGCTACGCCGCTTTCAAGACCATGTGATGCTGCTGATCAGCAGCGCCGAACAGAGGGTCATGGGCTTCCTGCGCGATATGGCTCGCCGCGCCCCGAAGAATGCAGCCATCGAACTTCCCATGTCACGACAGGATATCGCCGACTATCTTGGCCTGACCATCGAGACCGTATCGCGAACCTTCACTCAACTCGAACAGAAGGGCATCATCTCGCTGCCCAGCTCACGGCGTGTCGAGCTGCGCGACCACATACTGTTCCATGACGTTACGCGGAACCTGGGCTGAGTCGATGCGCGCACACTCATGCGATTTGCGTGGCGGTCGGCCTGCGGCCCTTGCGCCTGCAGAAGCAGCGCCGCCGCTATTCACGTGCGCGGCAATGGGACGCCGAGGTCTGTTCAGTTCGGTTGACGCTATCTCTTTCGCCTTACTTTCGTTCCACAAAGGGTCCCTCAACGGAGCAGCGCATGATCGTCGATCTTTTGCGTCGAGAGCATCGCAATATGGAACTGCTTCTCGCCGTACTTCAGCGCGAGCTGGAGATTTTTGAGCGTGGTGATCGTCCTGATTACGAGGTAATTCGCGCGATTATCAGCTATTTCCAGGTTTACCCTGAGGTGTACCATCATCCGCAGGAAGACCTTATCTTCTCTAAGCTAAGGATACGCAACCCGGATGCAGCGGCAAGTCTCGGAGACCTCGCGCGCGAGCACCACGAAGGAGCTGATCGTTTGCGTCACTTCGCACGAGCGATCGATGCCGTCCTCGCGGATCGCGATATCCTCCGGCAGGAGGTTGGCAACATCGTGCGCAACTTTATCGTGGGCGAACGGGATCACATGATGTGGGAAGAACATGAGTTCTTCCCGGCGGCGTTGAAGGCTCTGTCTCCTCAGGATTGGATGGAAATCGGTTCGGCTCTCACCGATCGTAAGGACCCGCTTTTCAGCGAGGCAGGCGAAGCGAGTTCCGGCGCGCTGAGAGCGCACATTGTGCAATTGGCACAAGAGGCTGAAGCCGAACGGCAGCCGTTCAATTTTCATCAGGGATGACGGGCGTCCAGCGGGGGGTGCCAAGACGGACGGCCAGCTATTTTGACCTCGCGTCGGCCTCCTGAAGATAACCCGATGTTATATCCATTCTGACTCACTCGATGATGAATGCGCCGGATCTCCAGCAAAGCTTGCTGGTTTCCGCCTCGTGGACGGCGCCCCATTGCCCGTACATGACCATTCGTCAGTGGTTTCGATCCCAGACGTATGCGCCGCGGGCATCCCCTACCAATTTCGGCTTCAGAGTCGACGTTTAGCAGCCAGCTAGATCGGAGATTTTGAGGCAGCGCAAAGCGTGTCCGCCGCGAGTCCAATACTCGCTTAAGGGAGTGAGAGGATTCCGCATGCGATCGGACTTAGCAAAATCCTACGGGCAAGATCGGCTGCCGCGCTATACCAGCTATCCGACAGCTCCGCATTTCTCATCGTCAGTGCGCGAAACGGACTACCGAACGTGGCTCAAATCGCTGCGGGTCCAGCAGCGCGCGTCGATCTACCTTCACGTGCCGTTTTGTCGATCCTTGTGTTGGCACTGCGGCTGCCACACGTCTGTCACAAAGCGCAACGAACCCATCGCGATCTACGCCGCAGGACTGCGTACTGAGGCTTACCTCGTCGCAGAGACGATTGGCCAACGACTATCAATTTCCCATATCCACTTTGGTGGCGGCACTCCTACGGTCATGACACCCGAAACGTTCGCTGATCTCGTCGGCACGTTGCGCTATTCGTTCCTGGTGCGGCCTGATGCCGAGCTCGCCGTCGAAATCGATCCCCGCACATTGACCGAGCCGATGGCGGAGGCGCTCGGCTATTGCGGCGTTAACCGAGCGAGCCTTGGCATCCAGAGTTTCGATCCTGCTGTCCAGCGCGCCATCAATCGTCTGCAGAGCGTCGAACAGACACTGACTTCGGTCGAGCGGCTGCGACGCGCCGGAGTTGGGAGGATCAATTTCGACCTGATTTACGGCCTGCCCCTGCAGACGGTCGGTTCGTGCTTAGACACCGTGGCGAAGTGCGTCCAGCTCCGTCCGGACCGTTTTTCGGTATTCGGCTACGCCCATATTCCTTCATTCAAGAAGCATCAGCGCAAGATCGCCGAAGCTTCCCTGCCCGACAGCGTCGAGCGATATCTCCAATCCGAAACGATCGCCGAAGCCTTGATTGATGCGGGATACGTACGTATTGGCCTCGATCACTTCGCTCTCCCAGACGACGCCCTGGCGTTTGCAAGTCAGGAAGGAACGCTGAGGCGCAACTTCCAGGGCTATACGGACGATTCCGCAGATGCCCTCGTTGGTCTCGGCGCCAGCGCCATTGGTCGCACGCCCCAAGGATTCGTCCAGAACGCTGCGGCGACCAAGGACTATCTCGCGCGCATCACCGATGACCGGTTTGCCACCGTCAAGGGTTACTCGCTCACAGAGGAAGATCGTTTCCGAGCCGAGATCATCGAGCGTCTCATGTGCGACATGGCCGTTGACCTTGCCGACATATCTCGCCGTCACGGCAGGGACCCGACGCTGGCCATCGTCGATCGGCCTCGGATCGACGGCCTTATCGCGGATGGCGTCGTGACTATGGACGGTGGCAGGCTTTACGTAAGTAGCGACGCTCAGTTTCTGGTCCGGAGCGTCGCCGCGGCGTTCGACGCTCATCTTGCGCGGTGCGAGGCTACACATAGTCGGGCGGTTTGAACCGATTCACTAAAATGGAGGAAATAGCGTGTCCGGAAGACGAATGGAGTTGTTGTAACCGGAAGATCGGGCATATCGGCGTCAAGAAACAGTAACCGGACGGACCTATGCTCGCGTAGCACAATCACGACCATTGAGCCGGAAGCCGATTTGGCATCCCGTTCCAATTCCGCTAACAGCCGCCAGCCTCTTTATGGAGCTTTTCGAACAGAAGTTCCGAAGGAAGCCGTGTTCATCGGATCAGCTCAAATTCGTCGAGCAAACGTGCCCCAGCGCAGTATTCGATCATCCGCAAGCGCAAAATTGCATTAATAAGGACGAAAACATCGCTATAGTAAGCGATCTCGGTGAAGCAGTTCTGACGAACGACAATTCGCCGAGCAAGCACACATAAGAATCAAGTCTGCGCCCCGTGCCCTTACATGCCGCGATTCAGCAGCGTCGACGCCGCACTTCACGCGCATGCGTGGTGCTGCGCCAAGGAAAACGCAAAGAGAGGCTGCCACCTAATGCCGACAGGAGGCGAGAAATGCGCAACGGCGACCATCGATCCAGCCACGGTTCAGTTAGGTGCTGCGCGGTATGCGGAGGACGGTTCGGGCTGATCCGCTATTACTATTGGCGAACGGCCTTTTGCTCCAAGAAGTGCGTCGAGTGCTTCAAGACGCGGCGAGAGGCCGACCATAAATGGCTCCGATGGTTGCGAGCAGCTTGAGATGCGAGCGATTAGCACAGAGAGTTTGAATGGAGCGCGCCAAGCCAACTAGGAGCTATTAATCAAGGCTCCCGGACTCGAATGTTCAAACACATCCATACTTTAGATGCTCTCCATCAAGATAATCGATTGTACCAGCCCAAGGAGCGTCAGATAAGAAGTATATTCGTTTTCAGAGTTTGCGGCGCATGCCCTCGCCGCAATCGAACCGTTGGCAGCCTCTCCTTCTGCCAATGGAGGTCGGTGCGATGCCTAGTAGCGTCGCTCCTCCCGGACTGAGACTTCCGCCCGGTCGCCGAAAGGAGACCGGGCTTCCTTTTTGTGCCGATTGCATCAACGACGGATCCCTTAGACGCACATTCGTGCACCATTGCCGTGCAATCTCGGTAGGTAAGCAGGGAAACACAAACCGATGCTGCTTCCTCTCGTATTGGGCATTCGAAGTGCCGTCGTGGTTGGCGAACTCGGCCTGCGAAGTTGTAGCGGGAGAGGACGACGGCCGTCAGGAGAGGCTCGTCCCTTCGCAAGTCTTGGGCCGTCTCGTCATGGAGGCATGAGCCCCTTCGAAAACGTCGGCTCGTCTGCCCGCTCCTCAGTCCCGCCCATCGGAAGGCATCAGGCTGCTTCTTCGCTTGTTCGCGAGCCCGAGCGTGGAATGAATTCTCTTCGCTCGAAGCACACATCGCAACGGTCAGTTGGCAAACAGTCGCTTCAATCGCCACGCTGGGAATAGCTCAATCCTGATGAGAGCACCCGCGCAGCTTTCTGATAGCCGATGAGGGCTGAAACTGCGACTTCTGGTAGGGCCGCGCGGATTCGAGGCCTCATATCCGGCGCTCATCCGCTCAGGCGCAAGGCACGTCGCTTAACCAAGCACCGCCATACCCATTGAACCGCGCATCCTCCCCGGAACGCTTCCCGAGTGGCAAGCAATTGCAAGCCAATTTGCTCACTGCGCGAGGCACAGGTTGGGACGCCGAAGGTGCCGGATCAAAGTCAGAAAGAGACTGGCGCCACTCGACAAAGCCGAGCCTCCAGTCACAAGGTCCAGGCGCCAGATCGGGTCCTTTGCTAGCGCCAATCTGAGCCGCACCTCCAATTTTTTTGACAGCGACAGTCAAGGAATCTCACTGCGGATTGGCGCAGCAACTCACTATTCTTTTCCTGCACGACCGGCCGCGCTTTCGCTTGGTCTGGCGTGTCAGAAAAGGAAGGAAAAACGTGATGAAGAAGAAGATCGCTGAGATCAAGACCACCATCCGCACCACCACTCCGTACACGGGTACGCTTTAGGTTGGTTCGATGAGTGCCTTGAATGCATCTACCTGATGAGAGCATAGCGGCATCGGAGGGGGGTCCTTTCGCCCCCCTTCTTTGTGACAGTTGCGGAGAGTACAATGGTTGATCTGATCCAGCAGCGCGTTGCCCCGGCCATATCGTCTTCCGTCGAGATCAGTCCAATCACCATCTTGAAGGCAGAAGGGGGCATGGCACCGGTTCCGACGATCAAATCGGCACTCGCGAGCTCCGGCTGGGACATCTCAATCACCGACGGCGACTGGCGGACCGGCGGCTACCTTGCGGGGCTGCAAGCGCTCATCGACGCCGAACTGACGTGGGCGGCTGAAAATCGCCCACAACTGATTGAGGCGGCACAACAATCCTTGAAGCGGCTATTCCCTCTCCTGGTCAGCGATGCCTTTAGCGTGCCGAAGGATCTCACCAATACCTCGAGCAAGGAGGAGCGCACACGCTTCTATCATCACGAATATCAAAATAAACTCTTGGTCGGACTAGCCGAATTTCTGATCACGTGTGCTCGAGAGCGCAACGAACGTCACATCCTCGTCATCGACCGGGCGGCTACGCTGTCCGCCCCGGCGAAGAACCTGATCAAGCTGCTCGTCAGGCTGGACGACGGTACGCGTCTGTTTCGGTTTCTCCTGATCGATTATGAACAATGCCTCTTTTTCCAGGACGCCAGCGAAGTTCACTTCGGCAGATATAGCATGCAGGAACTGGAGCCGGTCCTTGATCGCAATCTCGCTTCGGAGAAACAGCGGCAGATCTATGAGGCAAGTGGCGGGAATCCGCTGATCGCCGAGACCTTGAGCAAATGCGCGGCAGCCGGATTGCCGGTCATCGGCTATCTCGAGCCGATCGCGATCGTGGATCTCCATCTGGCCAGCCTCAACACCGGGGAACGGCACAGCCTTCTCAAATCGTACATTGAATCCGATTGCACGACGCCTGATCTCATCGCGCAACGAAACTACGCGACCTTCGAGCAGGCGACCGCAGATCATCTGCACGAGCAGGTGCACCGCGCCTCCCTCGACCGCTATCTGACGGGTGAGGCGCCGCTCAACATGCTTCATGCGCTATCAATAAGGGACAAATACAAGCGTCTGGAATTGGTTGCAGAACCGAGTCTGATCCTCCAAAGCATCGGCCTGTATGACCTCTGGTTTGGCTACTTCGGGGAACTTTTCGCCGATCCTGCGCTTCGCACCTACGGCCCGGGAGATGCCCCGGTGAACGCCGCCTTCATCAACGCGGCTTTTGTGCTGTATTCGCTCGGTTGCGGGCTGGTGTCCGTTCCCTATTTGAATGAATTCTACAAGACATTCCCGAAGAGCCGATACACGCCAACCGTCCTCTATGCCCAATCAATGACGTATGGACGCTATCAGCAGCCGGTCAACCTCACGGTGGCCGAAGAGTACGCCGTCCGAAATCTTGAGACCATCGATCGGGATTTCAAGGGTCACGACAAGTACGATTATATCAAGGTGTTTGCAGAGAATGCCTATGCTTACATCAAGGCCAAGCAGGAGAAATATGAGGAAGCCCTCAGCCTTTGCGCGGAAGGCCACGGTAAGATGCTTAAGGCGTATGGCGGCGAGCGCTTCAAGCTTCACCAGTCGATTCTTATCTACAACACCAGTCAGGTCTATGAACTCCTCGACGATCTTCCTCGGGCTGAGAAGCAGCTGCGTGAAGCCATTGCCTACGATCCCTATTATGGAGAGTATCAGAATGACCTGGGGAACCTGCTTTCTAAAGTACCCGGAAGGGAAGCTGAGGCTCTAGAGGCATATGCGCACGCTATTGAGCTCTGTCCCCCCTATTACGAAGCTCATCTGAACAGGGCCGCACTTCGCAACAGAATGGGAGATGCCGCAGGTGCTCTAGCCGATCTCGACAGAACCCTTGTCATCAAGCCAAACGAATGGCGAGCTCACTTCGAGAAAGGCAACATCTTGATGCGGCAAGATAGGCCGAAATCTGCTCTGGAATCCTATCTGGCAGCAGTCAATATCAACTCCAAGAATCCCGATTTGCTGAGCAACCTAGGTCTCGCCTATTCCGAGCTTGGTAACGCGAACGAGAGCATCGCGTACTATCTTCGAGCTCTTGAGCTTAACCCTCGGCATGCGCCCACCCACAACAATCTCGCTATCGAGTACTTCAACGAGGGCCGGCCAGATACATCACTGAACCACGCCACGGTCGCTGTCGAGATTGGAGGAGATCCAGATTACCTCCTCACTCGTGAGCACATCCGGACAAGTCTGCACGCTGACTTGGCTTCGCGGCAGGAACGAGCTTCTGCGTCTTCCGCCAGGCCTTCATGAGCTGGCGGCTCATGGCATTCCTTGCCGTCGAAGTCGATCGGCCTGCGGCAGAATTAAGGCAAGGTCTAGCGAACCCTGTCGCGCGACCAGCGGCGCCGCAAATTCAGGGACTGACTAGGCAACGGGACCCCGGTTGGCGGGCACCTTGTACCGAACGACCGCACGTCACTGGCGGGGAAGTAAATATGGTCCCTTCTGACCATTCGTCCTGTTGCGAGACCGTTCGTCATACTCTTGCGGGCTCATCACACCAACGTGGCGGAACAAGACCGGCGTCATCTTCGCCTCCACATCAAGCGAACCCGATGACATGTTCGACGAGCCAGAAATGAGCGGGTCGAGCACGCGGCAAGTCGTCTATCTGTCGCATTTGATCGTTCAGAGCGGCGGCTGGGCGTTTCGAATTGGCATCCTGATCGGCCTACTCCAATCCGGCATGAGCGCCGCGGGTTTCGGTGTTGCCCTCACTTTTGCGCCTATCCTGCTTGGGAGCCTTTTCTTGTCGCCGCTGGTCGACAGACGTGACCCGATCTCTGCCATGATGATCGTCAATGTGATTCGCATATGCGCGCTGCTCGCCATCTTCGGCACCGACGGAGCCGATTCCTTTCTGAGCTATGCCTCAATGGCCATCCTAAGTCTGGTCCAGCCCGTTTACTTGTCTGCAGAAGTTTCTTTCTTCCGTCGTATTACATCGAAAGACGGCATGATCTCGGTGCTGCGCAACATTGCCAATATCGACTGGCTAACCTATCTGATCGGAATGTTTGCAGGTGCCATGCTCTCCGGGCAGTTGCATTTACGTGGCGTTCTGGCGTTCAACTTATCGGCGATCATTCTGTCCTTGATCGCTCTTCTTGGCATTAAGCTGCAGTTGAGAAACACACCGACAATCCTTGAGAAGCAGCCTTCCGGAACTGTCCTGGATTTGGCACCGCTCTATCCCGCATTCCTTGCGGTCTTTCTGCTCAATCTCGGCGCGGGCATCATCAATGTCTATCCCGCAATACGCGCCACAACTGAAGGCGTTCTCGACAAAGGCCTTCTGTTGGCTATCGTCATGACCAACGGCGTTTTGGCCCTGATGGGGACGCTAGCCGTCAAGCCCATTTTCGACCTGTTGGGCGCCTTGCCGACGGTCGCCGGGGCCGCGATGCTGCTTGCGGCATGCCTTGCGATCATGTCGCTCGATGCTGGCCTGACTGTGGTCATCGCGTCCAGCAGCGCAATGCTCGGCTTTGGCCAAATATTTGCGGCTGCCGCCCACACGCACATGGTCTCTGCACTTGCTCCGGATCGAGCCGGCCGCCTTTCGGGGTTATTTCAATGTTGTACCTATAGCGGAGTTGCGGGAAACGGCATTGCTGTTTCGCTTTTAGGTGACCGGCTTCCTTTCGGCACGATCATGCTTCTATGCGCAGCAAGCGCATTTGTTGCTTTCGCTGTTGCGACCTTTGCAGTCGTGAGATCAAGGCACTCTCAAGGATCATGTCCGGTCGATCGGTAATTCAGGGATCCACACGATGCCATGGGATCAGTTGTTCTTATTAGAACGCTCGTTTGCAGATCCGTCCTTGCCAGGACGAGAATTCTATTGCTGGCAATGCTTGCTATTGGACGGGGTGCTGTCCGCGTTTCCAAGGCACGCTGCGATGCTCGACGTTCGTCGGATTGCCTGGGCCAAGCCACGGACCGCACTCATCGAGAGGCTTGGCCAGGATCATCAGTCCGCGCCGGTTCTCATTCTCGAGAAGGGAGCCCCTACACCGGAGAAGGCGAAGTACGCGAACGGCCTCGCCTATGTCGACGATCCATTTGCAATCCTTCATTGTTTAGCTGTGCGTCACGGCTTTCCGGCGCTTTATCCTGGAAGAGTGGCGCCTTGGCCATGACGGTCATCACCGGGTTGGCGACAGCATTGGCCAAGAGGACGCTTCGATTGAACGGTCTGCTTGATCTTGCGAGTTGCGGCCTGGGACAGGCGATGGCTGATGACTCCGGCCTAGTACTTCCGACAGTACCCAGCGTTCAAACTCGCTAACAGCCGCAATATTTCGCCTGTGCCCATTGACAAACATGTAGATTGAGCGATTGACCGGCACAAAGCCAAACGGAGCCACAAGCTCTCCCTTCTCAAGGTTACTTTGGACCAGAATTTGCGAGGAAATGGCGGCTCCAAGCCCACTTTTTGCCGCCTCCACAGCCAAAGTAAAAGTGTCGAATACGACGCGGCGCGGCTCCTGCAAGCATATTGCAGCCGCGCTGGCCCATTCGCTCCAGGCGTTCAGTCCATTGGCCTCGTGCAGCAGAGGAATAGACAAAATGTCCTGCGGACTTTTGATCGCCTTGAACGTAGCGGGCGCACAGACAGGGCCAATCATCTCGTTCGCTACGTGAACCTCACGGACGGGAAGCGGCCGCTTCAACAGGTCGGAAACGAACAATACATCCAATGCACCAACAGCCAGCGCATCTAGATCGGCCTCGGTCTCAAAGACAAAATCAATGTCCTGATAGCGTTGCCGGAACGCACCAAGACGAGGCAACAGGCCGTGCGACAAAAATGTGGTTGAGCACCCCACCACCACGGAACGTCCTGCATCGTTCCTTCGTAGCTGATAGCATCCCTTCTCGAGCATTGTGAACGCGCTCGCACAGCTGCTCTTTAGCTGTTCGCCGTCAGAAGTCAGCCGCACGCCCGCACTATGGCGAACGAATAGCCTCCTGCCGAACCAATCCTCGAGAAGGCGCATCTGGTAGCTTACCGCGCCGGAAGTCATGTTTAGCCGCTCGGCCGCCCTTGAGAAGCTTGGAAACTCGCTGACTGCCTCAAACAAATGAAGGCTTTTCAGAATAGGTAGCTTGCGCATCCGACTTACCTAATGGGCGCCGCTAACTGCGATGAGCTATTATTGAGCTCTCATGCGCCTGGTTCTTCCCAGCACCAACGACCGCTATAGCTCACTGGATGGACACAGCTGACTGCTGAGACCTCTTCGGTGCTAGGCCTATCAACGCGGAGTTCACCGATCAAATTCGCTGCCCAGTTCGGTCGAGACACACGGACGCTTCCCAACTTGCTGTCCTTGAGGCACGGGTTGAGAAGCCTGCTCGGTCCAACGTTCATGCCGTGCGATCTCCTCGAGAAGGATGCAACCGAATTTGAGGTTTGGAATGGCAAGTTCTGGACCAATCAGGCTCTGCAACACTTTGCCCACCGACGGAGAGAGCGCCGGCTAGCCACGCTTCAACACGAGCAGCTAGTTGACGGGCTTGAGTTCGAACGTTTCTCGCGCTCATGGAATTCCTCCAATCAATCTCAAGATCCGGCATAGCATCTTGCCCGTCGATTGGGTGGTTCGCAGCTATTGCCTCGCGTCCGCCTCGAGCAAATCAGCCAAGGGACGTTGTCATGTCGAGATAAGCTATGGTCCTGGATTTACCTGCTTCGATAAATCTCCGCCGAATTTACTCCGAACAAAGTCGTTTCGATGCATAGGTGTATTCGAGCGCTAGTCGACGTGCGTATTCGATGAGATTGGCCGCGGCGGCGTGTCCCCCATCGGTGTTCTCGTAGTAGAAGTAAGGCTGGCCCAAAGCGGCGAGTTTCGCGGCAGCTTTGCGCCCGTGCGATGGATGCACGCGGTCATCCTTGGTTGAGGTGACAATTAAGGGAGCGGGGTAGGTCTTGCCCGGAGCCAGCTTCTGATAGGGCGAGTAGGCTTCAATCCACGAGCGCTGCTCGGCGATGGAGGGATCACCGTATTCGGCAATCCAGGAAGCGCCCGCGCCCAGGCTGGTGTATCGAAGCATATCAAACAGCGGCACCTGCATGATCGCCGCATTGAAGAGCTCAGGACGTTGGGTGATTGCGGCGCCAACGAGTAGGCCACCCTGGCTGCCGCCAATTACTCCTAGCCGGCGCGGACTTGTGACCTTGCGGCGGATCAGGTCTTCGGCAACGGCAAGGAAATCATCCCATGTCGTTTGCTTCGTTGCCCCTTGGGCTGCCTGATGCCATTGTGGACCAAACTCGCCGCCCCCGCGCAGATTCGCAACAACATAGGCATTGCCCTGTTCAAGCCAAAGCCGTCCCACGGGTCCGAGATAGGAGGGCAGAAGCGAAACCTGGAACCCGCCATAGCCATAAAGAAGCGTTGGCGTGGCACCGTCAAACCTCGCATTCTTCGCCCGTACCAGAAAATAGGGAATTGACGTGCCATCACACGAAGTCGCTTCGTACTGGTCTACGACGTGATTGGACGCATCAAAGGCGGTAGGTGTCGTCTTCAATTCCTCAAGGTTTTGGGTTTCGGCATCAAAATACCAGATTGATGTTGGCCTAAGGTAGTCCGAGACCGTGAACATCGCCTCGTCCGCTTGCTCGGACGCGGCTGACACGTTGACATTTGTATGTTGCGGCAGCGCGATCGGCGTCGACGACCAAGCTTTCTTATCGTACTGATAAAGGAACGCTTTGCTCTGAACGTTCTCAAGGATTGTCAGGATCAAGAAATTCTTTGTGCTACTGAGCCCGCTCAGAGCCTGGCGGGACCCAGGCTGGAAGACGAGCGAGGCTTTCGCGCGCAGCGGATCCTGCTTCCATTCGGCTAAGTCATACGAAATCAGCGAGCCGGTCCCAAATCTGACGTCATCAGGCTCGCATTCTTCGTCAAGCTTCACAAGCAGGCGACCGCTCACGAGCCCGACTATCGCGGCCTTCTTCGGCAGATTGAGCTTGATGGGCCCATCGGGGCGGAAGATCACGTACTCACGCTCGACAGAGCTGATGACACGGATGGCGCCGGTCGCATGTGTGCGTCCTTCACTGTCTCGAAGCACCAACGGCAGCGTCTGAACGTCGGTAGGCTCGCCACGAAAGATCTCGCGAGCCTCACCGAGCGGCTGAGCGCGTTTGAGCTCCTTCACCACAAAGGGGTAGCCGGCCTGCGTCAAAGACCCCCCGCCCCAGTCCCGTGCAACCAGGAGTGTGTCACCATCGACCCAGCTGACGTCCTGCTTGCCCTCTGGAAGATAAAAGCCGTCCACAACAAAGGACTTGGTCTCGCTGTCGAACTCACGTATAGACGCGGCATCCTTGCCGCCATCGGAAAGACTAATCAGGCAGAGGCGCTCTTCAGGTGGAAGGCGACTGCCACCTTGAAAGACCCAATTCTTGTTCTCGGCACTCGCCAATGCGTCCACATCGAGGATGGTTTCCCACTGTGGATCTTGGCTACGCTAGCTTTCTAGCGTGGTGCGTCGCCAGACGCCGCGCACATGGTCCTCATCTTTCCAAAAATTTTCTAAGCCGCGCCGTCCGAACGAAACGTCTGCAATCCGGTCCTTGGACTGCAGGATGGTGAGCGCCTGTTCGTAGAAGCCCCGATAGCGGGGATCGGCCTGGAGGACCGCGAGTGTCTTCTCGTTTTCGACGCGAGCCCAAGCCAATTGGCTTCGTCCTTCGATGTCCTCGAGCCAGAGGAATGGATCGTCAGCTTCCACCGACGCAGCTCGCTCTTGCGCAAGTGCCGTGGCGCGGGTTACCGATGGCAGCGCGGCGGAGAGGAGTGATTTGTTCATGGACTTTCTCCCGATGAGATCGACGGGCCAAGAACACGCCTGGCGCGCCAAACGAAAGCGGCGGAAAGCACGAAGCGCATGGAATAGCGCATCTTGCCGAACTATTCATTGCAAACTGCGTGCCGACTAACGAGCCGAAAGTTTCAGCCGCGTGGCTGCACCGACCATGTCCGATTCCCGACATTGGTTGGCAAGCAAACACGGGCAGCGTGTCGACGAGATCGCCTGTCAGACACCGCCAGTATTTTTGATCTTCATTGGTCAGGAAGGGACACAACGATGCACCGGCGCCAGCACAATTCCTATCCCCATATCTGTAGGTTCCCCGAAGCTTCGACTCTATCGGGCAGATTTGTCGGCGGCGGTCACCATGACAAAGAACAGCGCGTTGATCAGCGGCCAGATCGCGGTCAAGCAAAGTGTGATGTACACGGCGATAGTCCAAGTCATCCGAAGAGGTGCTCCAAATAATCATCGGACGGCTCGGCTCCTCTTGGCCAGGAGAAAGAGCTTGTATTTCCTCTCCGTCTCTCGGCGCGTTAAGATCTGCGAGCGACCACAAGCCCTAATCTACCGGCCACCCGAATGCGCCGCAGCGCCCTCGTCAACTAGTATGTCTAGTAGTTGACTGAGATGGAGGGTCCCTAACAAGCTGGATGCGATAGCAGAGCTCAAATGGGGCTAATAGTTCCAATGCAACGACCTTCATGCACGATCGTTTCGACACCTCCATCTCGAACAGCAGATCCGCTTGGCACATCTTCTCCGATCAGAATCAAGCTCGATCCTTGGCGCGTTTCGCTCGCACATTGCGGCTAGCTGTCATGCACGATCGCCGTGAACGGCACACCCAGCAGGTTCAGTTCCGTGCCCGCTCCTCTCGCGGAGCCGTCTCAAGCCCGAGTGGTCGTTTGAGATAAGGGGACACGTCCAGACGTGGGAAAGAAGCTTCTTAATGTCGCCCGCTAATCGATGAAAGGCCAGGATACGGAACACTTCGACGATTAGCTCTTTGCCGTTTGTGCTGCTTATTCAGACTCCCGCGCAGATGCAACTTCGTGAAATAGAATTTGTCGGGTAATCGGCGCGAGCAATTGACCTTTGTATAGTCAAACGGAATGACGCAATGAAAAAAGCGGTTGATGATCGCTTACTAGCCGCAATTGATCGGCTTGCACGTTCCTCCAGCGAAGTCGCCAATGCTTTGTCGACAATGCTTAGCAAGCAGGACATTGCAAATGAACACCTGCGCAAACTTGTAACCGCTGCAGAAATGTACGGGCTACCCAGAACAAACCATAGCTTGTTTCGAACTCTGTCTGCGATTGCGCAGGAACAAGCCATCGAGATAATCCGCACAGAAATGGCGGGCGCTGTGTTTTTTGCCGATCATGATGAGTTCAGGTTTGATGCCTTGTCAAAAGCAGGTACGGGTGCTGCCCTCGAGTTCGGCGTCTACAGCGGTTACACTATCGGCGCCATGGCCGAGCGATTTCCAGAGCGGCAGTTTTATGGCTTCGATAGCTTTAATGGCCTTCCGGAGCGCTGGAACGGATACCTTCCAGTGGACTTTGATCGTGAAGGCAAAGCCCCTGACGTTCCGGAGAACGTAGAGCTTATTGTTGGCCTGTTTGACGAGACGATTCCAGTGTTTGCTCAGCGCGAGCTTCCCGTTGCGTTCATCCACGTCGATTGCGACATATATTCCAGTACAAAAAGCATCTTTACGGGTCTTAAGTCTCAGATTCGTCCGGGATGCATTATCGTGTTTGACGAATATTTCAACTACGTAGGGTTCGAGAAGCATGAAAGATTAGCTTTCGACGAATTCATCCGTGAGACCAACTATGGTGTCGATTGGATATCTTATTCGGGGCAACAGGCCGCCTGTCTACTGACGAGCGGGGCCGAGGGGCACTTCCGTCGAACTGACTAAAGAGCTGGTTGTCGTCGAACGCGTTTCGGGCGAAGAGCGCAACTAGCAAAAGTTGTCTTATGGATTTCATGAAGCGGTCTGGCTCGCGGTCAGCGGTTGCCGGTCTGGCACCATGGAGACCGCCGCAAGACCGACTTCGTCAGCTTGCCTCTGCATCGGCCCCAAGTCCGAAAGCGAGGACGCCCGAGCGGGCTTGCCGCCCCCAAGCCGTAACCAAGTTGCGGCGAACATCATATCGTCGCTAAACCTCGACAACACTGCCCCAGGCGCAAGATTCTCCACCACGATCCGAAGCTGCTCGGCTGTCGTTCACCGGCTCGCCTCTCTGGACCGGATAGAACGGTAACCGTCATCACGTCGCTCATTTGCTTGCAAAGGCACGCTCCGGGAGCGGCCTTCGCCGGAAGCTTACGCGTGGAATGAATTCTCCTCAGTCGCACTATTATGCGGCAGCCGGATGGAAAGACGCGCCTCCTAGGGGAATCAGTGCATTGGGGGTAAGGGCATTGCACCCGAAGGCACGCGGTGAGCGCATGCCAAATCGGATCGATCCAATCAGTTGTCCTGGTTAGCTGGGGCTAAAGATCAGATATAGCAGGATCACGGCTGCGACGGCCGTCCAGCCGGCTACCGTTGCGTAAGCTGTTACGCGCGTCGGCATTGGGCGGCATCTCCTGTATGAAGCAATCGAATGGCACGCCAACAGCGGCTTCGTAGCTTACTCAATATGAAACCCTGTGCCGTGGGTCTCCCATAACCCAGGATGCATTCCCCTGTGAAGTCAGAAATGGTTCGAAAGCCAATGACGTTGCGATAGCGACACATCCAAGTGTCCCTTGCCCGCCAGACGCCATCGCCGCGATTGCAAAGCGGCCTTCAGCAAGCCGCTACCCCGGAGTACCAGCGATGGCTGAGCGCAACGCTGTTGGTGGCCAGAGTTCCGCCTAGATCGATAGTGTCTCGTCCGCCCCGCCAACCTACCCAGCAGTGAAATCCGGTGCCGGGTTAGACGAGACCTATTTGTGCGTGCCGTACTGATTTCCCGTGCTTGGGTTCCGATATGTGCCTCCTCTGTGAGACGATCCCATTCCGCCCAAGTAGGAACCGCCGTGGCTGGAAGTGTGGTGACCTCCTCCGTAAGAGACCCGCCCGCCGTGGCCCCCGCCTCTCGCCTGCGCAAAGGATGTCGAACAGATCAGGACCAATACGAGGAGTGCTATTCGCTTCAAAGTAATTCTCCCTCAACGTCTCTCATTCAAGACAACGAACACTTCTTCTGAATTCTCTGCCCGTGTGCAACTGGCAATCGCGCTATTCACACCCTAACGTCTGGATTGCTGGCACGCTCTCTCGAAGAACGCACCTCGAGCTAAGGGGCATAAGGCAACTCCTACAAGGTTTTCGGGCAACTAGGAAACGACAAGCTTTGTACGGTGCGGACAGACGTATTGCTGTTAGAAGCCCGCAATTCGTCTAGTGTTCAGAGTGGGCAACCATGCGCGTTAGCTTGCGAGGATCGATCGTGCTCAACAAGGGAGAAACAAGTCGAACGCATTGTAAGCGACCACCCCTTGCACGGGTGCCGCTCTCCCTTGCGCGTGCATCTCGATTCCGTGTTTTTCAGGCGTCACGCGGCGTAGGCCACACCGCTCTCGCGTCGACTCAAAGGGGGCCCAATCTTCGGCACATCGAGTCTGGTTAGATGCGCCATCGTGACCTTGTCTCCAATAGCTTTTTGGCACTGATCGCGGCGGGGCTTGTGCTGCTCGGCTTGAGCCTGCTCGCCTTTTCCTTCACTTTGTGAGGACCATCCCATGAAATCATTCAAGCTGATCGGCCTGGCGCTAGGCGCATCTTTCGTGCTCTCCACAGCGGCATTCGCGGACGACATCACCATTGCCGTAGCCGGGCCAATTACTGGCGGCGAATCCGCATTCGGCCGGCAGATGAAGAATGGCGCCGAGATGGCGGTGGACCAGATCAATGCTTCCGGCGGTCTGCTCGGCAAGAGGCTCGCACTCGACGTCGAGGACGATGCCTGCGACCCCAAGCAGGCGCGCTCGGTCGCGGAAAAGATTGCCAACGCCAAAATCCCGTTCGTCGCCGGGCACTTTTGCTCTTCGTCGTCGATCCCAGCATCGGAAGCCTATGCCGACGGCGGCGTGCTGCAGATTACGCCGGCTTCAACCAACCCACTGTTCACTGACCGGAAGCTGTGGAACGTGGCGCGTGTTTGCGGCCGCGACGACCAGCAAGGTCTGGTCGCTGCCCAGTACATCACGAAGAACTTCAAGGGCAAGAATATCGCGATCCTCAACGATAAGACCACCTACGGCAAAGGCCTTGCCGACGAGACAAAGAAGGCCCTTAACAAGGCCGGCATCATCGAGAAAATGTACGAGTCGTACAATAAGGGAGACAAAGACTTCAACGCGATCGTCTCGCGTCTCAAGCGCGACAATATCGAGCTTGTCTATGTCGGCGGCTATCATCAGGAAGCGGGGCTAATCCTGCGGCAGATGCGCGATCAAGGCGTGAAGACCGTGTTGATGTCAGGCGACGCATTGGCTGACAAGGAGTATGCGTCGATCACCGGCACCGCCGGCGCGGGCACGCTCTTCACATTCGGACCCGACCCACGCAAAAAGCCGACGGCGGCTGCGATCGTCGAAAAATTCAGGGCCAGGAACATCGACCCTGAAGGCTACACGCTCTACACCTACGCTGCTATACAGGTGTGGACGCAGGCGGCGGCCAAGGCTGACACCACCGACTCGAAGAAGGTGATGGATGCGATCAAGGCAGGTTCCTGGGACACTGTGATCGGCAAGCTGGAATATGACGCCAAGGGCGACATCAGGCAACTCGACTATGTCATTTATAAGTGGGACGATAAGGGCAGCTATGCTGAGGTGAACCCAAAGGGTTCCTGACGCACTCAACTCCACCAAAGGCCTTGGTGTGTGACGGCGGAGTTGGGACGGTGATCAAATGCCGATCAGGCGATTTCTCCAGGGCAACAAGCCGAACTCGGAAGAAATTGAGCGTCTAAACTCGGCCTACGTACAGACTCTGCGCTCGCTTGGTTTGGTAGATCGTAACGACCCTATCGCCGAACTCGTCGCAAAGAAGATTCTCAAGATCGCGGCCGCAGGTGTTCGCGAACCAGCAGAGATTTCCAAACTCGCCGTCGAGCAGCTTGGCATCGTTAGACCGCCATCGCTGTAAAGCCACCGCGGCGGGCTCGCGCATAGGTTTGGTTTTCCCGGGGACGCTCTCAAATCGGCACGGACCAGCTGCGCGTAGAATCTGATAGGATTGGCGGAGCGCAATAAACTCGAACCTGGCGTCATGTGCGATTGAGCCGGCTCTTTAGGATCGCTCCGTTTCGGATCCACGACCGTGGTTCAGATCAGACTGACAAAATGACAGCTCGTGTGCGGACTGCTGGTGACGCCGCTGCCGCGATGTTCGCCGACGCGCGTTCGGCGTAATCGGTGGGACTTCGCGAGCTGCGCTTGCTAACTCCGGCGCATCCGCACCGATGGCTGACAATGGCTCGGCCACACTGGCCTGGCACTCCATGTATTCCAGTACGGCACGTCCCTTCTCCGTGAGGTGCCAGCCGAACGCGTCGCGTTCGACAAGCCTCATCGCAAAAATGTTCAGATCAGGCACCCGCGCGGCAAGTCGCCTGGTGCGCTCGGACCAGTCCTCACCGCTCTTGGCCAGAATGGCCATGTCGCGCTTGAGAGCGTCGAGAGAGGCTACGCCATTCGGATAGCTAACGAGAAGCTTTAAGATAGTGACCTGAAGATTCATGGTCACCGCGCTCGAATTAAAAGTAGGCGAGCTTCTGGAGAAGGCCAGCGCATGCAACATCACACATAAAATATGACGAACAATGTGCCTGAAGCGCTCGCGCGGGACAAGCCCGTCCATGAACGCAGACGGAATGGAGCTGAAGCCTCTACGTTTGCGCACGAATTGCTTCGTCGCTTCCGTAAGCCTGGAGTTTGGACATATGTCCGCTCAGAGGGGCCGAACAATAGGTAGACCACAGTCGATGATCTCAATGTCGGCCGCGAGTGAGCCGGCGAGGTACGCCTTGCTTTCGCGCCCTGCGTTGCGACCGGGTGGCTGTCCGTAGCGGGTGAAGATGTCGTGTTTTTGTAGCTTGTGATCTGTCGCCTTCGTTTCTGATTTGCAGGGGAGCCGGAAGGCGGGGACGGCTTTCCCTGAATGATCATGCCACGGCTGTTGCGTCGGTTTTAGCCCTTCGGGAGAGTTTCTTTGTTCGACTTGAAGCCCGTTTCTCCGCCCCGACCGGCACGATCTTGACGGCGGCGCGCACAGGAGCGGTCAAGGACGCGCGCTTGCGCGCCCGCAAGGGCTTGTCCTTGACGGCTCCGAGCACGCTGCCAGGCTGAGGCGCGTCGGGGCTGATCTGCTGTCCGTTGGCGCTAAACATCGCCAACCGATGCGGTCCGAGGAACACGCTGACGGTGCCATCGGGATACTCATGTACCCGCACCACAGCCTTGACGAAGTGAGGCCTGAGCCGGCTCTGCGGCAGCTGCAGCCGCCGACCGTTCCATGCAACGGTATTATCGTTGGCGACGGTTCGCTCCTCGATCACGCACAGCGCCTCGCGCCAGGCCTCATGCCGGTCGGCCACGAATGCCGTGCCTTCCTGTTCGGGCTTGATCGCAAACGCGGCGTTGTGCCCGGGGATGTAATGCGCCTTCAGCCACGCGTTGGCAGCTTCGAGCGTCGTGATCCCGGCAAGCCGCAGCTCCTTCGGCAGCCGATCCTGCAAGGTGCCGAACACCCGCTCGGAGCGCCCGCGGGCCTGCGGCGAATAGGCTGCGATATGCTCGATCCCAAGATGCGACAAAGCCCGTCCCACCTGGGTTTGTTGCGTCTTCGAGACCTTCTCGCCAGCTTTTGGGGTAAGGAAATAATGGCTGCCGCGGTCGGTGTAGAGCGCGCAGAACAGGCCATGCTCGCCAATCACTTCGCGCAAGGTCTGCAAGGTCGAGGCCGTTCCTTCTTCCTCGACCAGGACCATCGAGTAGACCTCGCTGGTCGCATCGTCCATCGTGACGATCAGGTCCTTCGCGGGCAGACCTTCGATCCAAACGTGGCGCGATCCGTCCTGGTGCAGCAGCATGCCCCGAAGCGGCCGGCGTGGGCGCTTCTTGCGGTGCGCCGAACGCTTCGGCGCCTTCCGCACCAAGCCTGCCGCGTGCAGGGCTAGCTTGGTCACCGTATAGCCCAGCATGTAGCCATGCCGCTTTTGCAGCTGCTCGTGGAAATGCTTCACCGTGAAGTCCGCGTACTTGTCCCGGAACAGCCCCAGCATCCGCTCAAGTTCTTCCTCCGGCGCTCGCCGTGGCGAGCGCCGACCCATCCGTCGGTCGACAAGCCCGTCATCGCCCTCTGCCTCGTAGCGTTCTGCCCAACGTTGAAATGTCCGCACGCTGATCCCCAGAACCTCCGAAGCCGCCTCCTGCGTCAGTTCCTTGGCCTCCGTCCGCTCCAACAAACTTGAAAACCGCATCCGTCGTACACCCTCGTGAATGGATGCCGTGCCCATCGTGCCCCCCTTGTTCCGAGGCACCGAAAACACGACACTTCACGAGCTACAAACAGGCGACAGATCACGTGCTACTGACACGTTGCGACCGGGTGGCTTGGCGGCCTACGCTGCAGCTGATATGCTCGATCGGCCGTGTTGGTAGAGGGGAGAGACTGTTTAGCAGTACATGCCAGCGGGTCGCGGCGACGCGTTGCCGATAACCACGAACGACATTGCGGTCAGAAGGGGTAAACTAGACCTGCGCTGGTGCGATCGTCGCCCGCGAGCAGAATGGCACGCCGGGCTGATCGAGCTGCCCCATTCACGTTAGGGCACCAGCGATGTCCCCATTGTCTTGCCATCGCCGCAGCTCGCTGGCCTCTCCTATTGCGTCGCTCCGTCGCCTCCGAGAGTAAGCCCAGCAAAAGACGAAGTGGCGCGGAGCGGACGCACCTCTAATGGGCTACGCGAAGCCCCATAGGCGGCGACGTCCTTCGGATGGGGGCAATATCCGCAATGCACCGCACTGTGGAGGCCTTCGCGGGCTGCCAAAAATGGCCTCACCAGTTCATAGTCCTCCTCACTCAAGTTCAAGGCATCTGATGATCCCGAAGCGTTTGACGACGCGCTGGTCGCTGCCCGAGTGCCGTACACGGTCGGAGACGATGGCCCAGGGACATCCGCCGTCGGCACAGCTTGAGCATCGTCATGTGACCCGCCCGCCGTGCCATGTTGCTGCTCTTGCCTTTCCGACCGCCAGGCCGAAAGGCGAGCGGCGGCGGCCTGAGTGATCACGGATATTCTTCCACTGACGCGGCGTCAGTCTCGGCTATCACGAAATTGCGCCCATCCGCGCAAACAACATTGCAGCTTCAGATGGCCCAAGGCCAATGACGCCTACAAAGCTCGGCGGCGGCATCGGAATGTCTTGATGAGTTGGCTTCCAGAGATGCAGGCAGTACCGGCTGTTGTTCACGTACCGTGAATGAGGCGGATGCAGCTGCATCGCGCATTCCTCTTCATCCCAGAACAGGTCTTTGACAAAGGACATCTCTTCCCAGTTCGGGCAGCGCCGCGGGGTCGAGACGGACACTTGCTCCCAGCCGGGGCGTACAAGTCCGCTGATCTTGAGCTCACAGCCGCAAGGCCCTTGTACGAAGAATAGGCCACAAGGACCTGATCCCGGAGCGCTAGCGAACCGCCCATGTCGCACTCGACCCGCCTCCAGTTTCTCTAATATCTGCGAACGCACTCCCCCTCCTTTGCCTCACGAATTGCCTTGAAATCGACGCAAATGACGTTGTCAAACGACTCATTAAGCGGCGGCGGATGTGCGCCCGACACAGCGTTCCGGCACCATTCTCTAGCCTGAATTATCTGCTGCATTTCGAACAATCTGCTGAGCAAGCCGCAGATGTCGATCATCCCTTGTCCTCCACTGCACCCCTTCGAACTATCCATGCCCTTCTTTTCGGCGATCCACTAAGCGGTGTCAGCGGCACGGCTGGGCAGCGCATGCGCATTCCATCATCGCCGGATCGCACGCATCAGGCCCCCCGCATCAGCTCGCATCTGGGCGCGAGAGCCTCGTCGGCCTGTCCTTCTTGGTTTCAGCATCCAGCCTCTCCTCTCTTTCGCCCCGCGTGATTCGTCCCAGCCTGCCGCACGACGCATGACTTGGTCCCCGCGATTGGCACGGATTGCTCAACCGCCTCGAAGAACCGCGGACCGAAGAGAGCTTCTCCCGTTACTCTGCCAGCGAGTTCGAATGAACCCTAACGTCTCGGTCATGAGCGCGCCTCATGCGAATTGCTCGGAGCAATTGATTATTGTTCATCGATGACGGCTAGGCTGGCGTGAAAGCGAGCCTCCGCTCGGGCGCGGCAGCGGGCGAGCGCGGCCGGTCACTCGCGCCGCTTGCTAACCGCCGCTTATTTCTGCACGCGTTCATGCTCGTGGAAATGCTTCAGCCCATGAGGTCGCTGCGTCACCAGATTTGCTGATCGTTGATGATTGTATCGACGATTTTCCGTCAGTGTGTACTCCACTATTGCTGGTGAACCAGCGCCTTCAACGATTGATGCCCCCCAAAGACGACGTTGTCGGATATTGGATCTCTACCTGGCACTTCAGCCCTTGCTATTCGCTGCAGCCTGTAACAACGCCAATGAGTTATCTGTGTGGCCACATGAGTCATGTTTGCGTAGTGGATCGAACTCGCATTCGCCGCCGCGACCGGTCTCTGGTTAACAGGTCGCTCGGCGGCGCGCTGCGCCGGGACAGTGCGCCGGTACGTTAGAGACGCCGGCCATCTAACCTAACAAACGCCGTGAGCTCCGTCGTGCTCGACAGTTCCCCGTCGCTACGTTGTCAAGTTTGGACACGATTCAATGAGCGCGATTGTTGAAACGAGTCTGAGAACTTCGTGAGGTCGCCGTACCGTCGCTATTCACTCGCCGGCAACAGAGGACACGTTGTCGTGCTTGAGGTGTCGCCTTCGAACATTGTAACTCACAATCCAGATCACGCCGACCGCAATGGGCACGGAGATTGCGGTCAGAAAAGAGGGATCCACACGCAGTCCGACGTCTTGCGCCCCCTTGGCGAGGTAACCGAACAGGCTGACTACATAGTATCCTATCGCCGCGACCGATAATCCCTCGACCGTGCACTGTAGCCGCAGTTGCTGTCTCGTACGCTCGCTAATTGCGTGCAGAAGGTCACGATTCTGCTGCTCGATCTCGACATCGACGCGGGTTCGCAACAGATCGGCGGCCCGTGCCAGCTTGACCGACAGGCTCGCCTGACGGTCCTCCACAGTCGCGCAGGTCCGCATCGCTGGCGCCATGCGGCGCGCCAAAAAGGATGACCAGGTCGGATACCCCGCGACATCGCTGCCTTCAATGATGGACAGTCGCGATTGGACCAGCTCATTGTAAGCCCTACTGGCGCCAAAGCGAAACAGGCTGCCCGTCGCGCCTCTTTCGAATGAAGCGGCCAGCGCCGTCAGTTCGGCAAGCAGATGGTTGTTGAATTGCAGCCCCTCTGAGCCCTGCATTTCCTCCAGTGCCTCTACAAGACGGCGATCGATGCGATCGACGGACGGCGCAAGCTCAAGGGCAGCCGAAAGGCCAAGCAGCGCCAAGGGACGGTAGGTCTCGATTTCGAGGACCCGCTGGACCAACGCGCCGAGATCATGCGGCGTCAACCCGAGGTCGCAGACAAGGATCCTGGAGAAGCCGTTTGCGTCCACGCGAAAGTCTGAGGCCACAACGCCCGTGGCCCCCTTTGTAGCGACCATGGCAAGGCTGCTCTTGTCAAAAAGCTGTTCAGCACGTTTGATCGGCGAGGTTCCCCGCTCCGCTTCCAACTTGTTTGCGACCAGCAGTGGTCCGGCCTGCCGCAAGGCCCGGATCAGCGATTGAACCGTATCATCGACATCATCGAATTGGCGAGCCTCGGGACCATTTGCTGCACTCCAGATCCAGGTGAATGTCGTAAATTCCGAATGCTGCTCCCATCGTAACATAGCGGGCCCGACCACGACCTGATGATGTTTCGCTGGCGCTTCGGGCGGTGGGAGGTTGTGCTGCTGGCAGAAATCGACAAAGCGTTGGCGATCGCTGGCGGCCGCTTCGCCCTGCGCTAGAAAGGCGAAGTGAATCACGCTGAACGGCGAGACAAGACGCGTGAAAGGCCGCGCGTGCACTTCATTGAGCACAGCATCGCGTTGCGGATGCAGCGCGAAGCTTCGCAAGTTCAATTCATTGAGCATGCACTGGCGCCCTCGCTTCAGGAATGACAAGCAACAGCGAGCCTCAACACGAGCGGTGGGAAATGCGCGCGCGGGTCGCAGATCGAAATGACGCAAAGATCAATACAGAGGCGACTCCGCTCATGACGAAGCCTTGCGAGAGCACGGTCAAGGCTGGAAATTTGAGACCGCCCCGCATACTGCATTGCCAATTGGCTCGTCGAGGCTCATACGACCCCCATCTTGTTACAGCGCCATCCTGGTGGCGCGCGAACGCGGTGCAGGATTTGGGCCAGTGCTGAAGCAGCGGAACGCGTTTCTTTGCTCTGTGGATTTCTTAGATGTCGGCGGCGTGATTTCCGGCATGACGTCGCGCTGCTTTTGACCGCGGCGCGCACGGCCGTATACAGCATACGGAGCTGCTGCCTGCTTGAGCAAGCTAACCGCGTCTAGCCCTTTGCCAAGGCCTCGGAAATTCCGACAAGGTCGAGGAGGCTTGCAACGGGATGCTGAAATATCTGACGAAAGAATAGCTGACGTGAGGTTTGGAGCAACGCCGCGCGCTGCGATGTCCGCCGACTGTCCCCGGCGCGAGCCGGCAAAAGTCGCAGCGTCTGATGATTGCAAACCAATCGAGCAGACAGCTCGATGACGGACGGGCTAGACGACGTCTCCTCAACGTTTGGGGACCTCGCGCGTGATGGGGCGCGAAACAGCGTACCGGCAGATAAGCACTTTTCAAGCAACGCCCCGTACGGCTGTTGAAGCCGGCTGCCTTGTACCGACCATGACCAGCTAAGGACCTCGATGTAAGGAACCCGACGTCCCGCTAAACCATCGCCGGCAAACATGGCTTTCCCATCTTAGGCGCCGCGCAGCAGTTCTCGCTGGTGGCATGCCGATTGCTCAGGATGGAAAACGTTCGAGCCGAGCGGCGGTATGCCGCTGTCCTTTAGCAATGATCGCCGGCATCTAGCAGATGTTCGTCCGGCTTGATGACTTCATTCGCAGTGACCCTAGCCACGGCTCTCCCGACTAGCGCAGTGCAAGAAGGTGCATGGATGACACATTGGCGCGCTTCAAAACAAGCTATGTTCGAGAATGACAAAGCCCCTGGCTCGCCAGGCCCTGGCGCTCCACAGCCGCAGAGAGCCTGGAACTTCTGGCCGCTTGCTGCGCTTCTCCTTAATGCGCTCCTTTGGGCCGGGATCTGCTGGCTCGTCGTTGTATTATCGTGATCGAATATGGTGCCATCGAAAAGACAGGCGGCGCACGGCAGGCGCCACAGAAGGTCCGGCAGGAAGGCGAATCTGAAACCGGTCACTTGGTAACGTGCGGCTGAATCAATCCAGGGCAAGACGACTTATGACGCCCCGTCGAGCTTGGCGACGTCCAATGCGGAGCAGATCCGGGATCGTTACGCAATCAGGAGCAGTCAGCGCCCCGCCCCTGATTTGGTAGCTGGCAGAGCACCGAGCATCAAGCTCAAGAGTTCAATCTGCGGAGCTCTTGCGCGAGTCCGCCACCAGGCTCCTGCATGGCAGTCGTCTACGTTCAACTGGTGCACCACGTTTGCCCTTATCACGGCGCAGACAATCCGCGATTCACGTTCGATTCTCCCGGCGACCAGCTGTTGCGCGATAACAGCCGTCATCCCGCGGCGGCATTATTAGGTCCTCTCGCTTGGCCAAGACCCGGCTCGATTTGATAACCGGAAGGCAGGCGTGATGTTTGTCCTATCCGGACGAAACGAAGCAGTATTATCCAACGGGCGGATTGAAGACGCGATCTGTACGTTACGGACATATCTTTTTCTGTCAGCAGCCACTCTACTCGAAATCTGGTCGTGCTTTGTTGGCCCCGTATGATACTGAAGCGACAACTTTAGAGGCTGATACGGTTCGTCTTCACGTCGCGCGAGATAATGCTCCGAGCACTAAACATTCCAATTGAGGCGATCCGCACTATTGTAGCCATCGCTGAGACGGGTAGCTTGTCGAAAGCCGCAACCAAGCTCGGACTTAGTCAGCCTGCCGTCAGCGCCCAAGTTAAACGATTACAGGGCCTAATTGGCGGGCAAATGTTTGTCAAAACCGCGAACGGCACCACCTTCACCGACCTGGGCGAACTTGCCCTCCAGCAGGCACGGATAATACTTAACGCAAACGACCAGATGCTCAGGCTGGGAGGTAATGGGACCGCACCCGTTTATCGCATCGGCTTAAGCGGCCTTTTTGCTCAAAGGCTTTTCGAGCGCGCCGGGAGGAGCGCTTTTTCAGATCTGTCTATACATGTTGATCAATCTGCCGCCATCCGTAAGGGTTTGATCGAAGGCTACATAGATGTAGCCGTCATTTTCGCTCCTTATGCCGATGCTGAACTTGCAAAGACTGTGTGTGAGCAGCGAGTATTCCCTTCTACCTGGGTTCGCTCGCGCGACTTTGTTCTCAGTCCGGGCGCTCCCATCCCAATAATAACGCTTCCTGGCCAGGATTGGATGACTGGCCCGTTGGACAGGATGGGATCGGCTTACAAGGTTGTTCTTCACACCTCTGACTACTTGGTGAGGCTGACGGCCGTACGTCTTGGCATCGGTCTGACCGCACTGCCTTCCTTCTCCGTGCCGGACGACCTGATTGACGCGCCCGACTACTATTTGCCTCGATTACCTGATCTCCGAGCTGTCATATGTGCTAGGTCAGGACTGCGAGGGGACGTTGCGACGAGGCTTGTGAAACGGATCAAGGGAATATTTGACGACCACATTCCCGACCCACCGGACAAATGCGCACTGGGTAAGGGGCTCTAAGATTGTCGATGACCGGATGCATCATGGCAACCAGCGGGCAACAACGAGCAGAGCGCATTGCACTTGGTGGCAGCGGCGGCGCCAAGACTGCCTGGGCTTCGTCGATATTCCCCAACATGGCGGTTTCCAAGCGACACTTGCTTCTCCACAGCTCGGAAGATCGAAACCCGACGCACCTTGCTGGGGGACAATGTGCGCCGGGTCAGTTGGAGCGTTGGTTCGACAACGGACTGTCTCGACACTCGCAGCAACGGATCGCCTCAACGCTCCTTAGTACTCAAGCAAGTGTCATGCCTGACTAAAGCTGCTGATCACTGTCATCTGACCGATGGGCGGCCCGACCGGACTCCAACGGCGGGCACGAGTTCGTTGCGCATCCCCGGAACTCCGATATCTGACCGAACCAGCAGGTCTTCACCAAGGGACGTACATATCTCTTGCGGCGAGTTGCCTTCATAAGAAGCAAAAATCATTAAAAGTGTTGACTAGACTCTGGCTCGTCGTCGCTTCCGCTCGATTGCCACTCTTGGGCACGTCGAGCGAGCTTGTCATATTCCACGGCAACCTTGAGAAGCCTATCTCTTGACTTGCCGAACGCGAGGGATTCCGCCTTGGATCGCGTTGCTTCCGCGCGACTCCGCCAATGGTTGGCATCGTAAAGTCTACTTTTCCAGTTCATGGCGCCAGCATGCAATCCATAGACCAAAGTAATGCGACACCGGCTCTCCGTATATGTACGTAACCCCGCCTCCGCAAATCGACCACACTGTCAATTGTTGCGCCAGGGTCCCAATATCGCTTTGCTTTCATCAGCGATCCAGCACCCGACGCATATGCACAGACCAGGGGACGCCGCATGCAGGCCTCGCCAAGTTCAAGTCCGCCTCGTTTGGCCAAACCGCTGATCTACTTGACAATTTGCGCTTGCATTTTTCGAAGACGAAGGCTTGGCGGCAGGTCTCGCTACGCGCAATCGATTGCGGGTCAAACAAGTATTCCGACCTACCCGCACAAACGAGTGCACGCCTGCGCTGCCGCAGATCATGCGTACTTGCGGCTCGATCAACGTGAACGGAGATCCGCAGTCAGCTAGATATCGCCTTGTATTCGGATCGTGTCCCCGAGCGTGGTGTAACTGGCGGTGGGGCACCGCGTTCGCCGGCAGGAGCTGGGCAGGTCAGCTGGCGATTGCCGGGAAGCTGACGGCGGGATCATCGCCCAACGGGGCGATGGTTTCCAGTGTCATGTAGCGGCCGCGCTGGACCGCCCACTCGTCGTTCTGGTCGAGCAGGATCGCACCGACGAGGCGTCGATGGCGTCTTCATTGGGGAAGATGCCAACGACCTCGGTCCGGCGCTTGATCTCGCCGTTGAGGCGCTCGATCGGGTTGGTCGAGTGCAGCTTGGTGCGGTGCTGCGGCGGGAACGTCATGTAGGCCAGCACATCGGTCTCGGCCTCGTCGAGGAAGCCGGCGAGCTTGGGTAGCTTGGGGCGGAGCTGATCGGCGACCTTCCGCCATTGCGCTCGTGCGGCCTCGGCATCGTCCTGGGCAAACGCAGTGGCGATGAAGGCGGAGACGACACGCCGTCCGCTTTTGCCGGCATGGGCCAGCGCGTTGCGCATGAAGTGTACGCGGCAACGCTGCCAACTGGCGTTGAGCACCTTGGCCACGGTCGCCTTGATCCCCTCGTGGGCGTCGGAGACCACCAGCTTGACGCCGCGCAGGCCGCGGCAGGCGAGCTTGCGCAGGAACGCCGTCCAGAATGTCTCGGCCTCGGACGGGCCGATGTCCATGCCGAGCACCTCGCGCCTTCCGTCGCTGTTGACGCCGACCGCGATGATCACCGCGACCGAGATGATGCGCCCGTTCTGGCGCACCTTCACATAGGTGGCGTCGATCCACAGATAGGGCCAATTGCCCTCGATCGGGCGGTTGAGGAAGGCCTTCACCTTGTCGTCGATCTCACCGCACAGCCGCGACACCTGGCTCTTGGAGATGCCGCTCATGCCCTTCGCCTGCATCTGGTCGTCGACCGAGCGAGTCGAGACGCCGTGGACATAGGCCTCCTGCACCACCGCGGTGAGCGCCTTCTCGGCCATCCGCCGCGGCTCCAGGAAGCCGGGGAAGTAGGAGCCTTTGCGCAGCTTGGGAATGCGCAGCTCGACGGTGCCGGCGCGGGTCTCCCAGCTCCGATCGCGGTAGCCGTTACGCTGGGCCAGACGCTCGGGGTTCTTCTCGCCGTAGGCTGCACCGACCTGGCCTTCGACTTCCAGCTCCATCAGCCGCTGGGCAGCAAAGCCGATCATCTCGCGCAACAGATCAGCATCGGGGATCTTCTCCACGAGCGTGCGGAGGTTCATCATCTCATCGGTCATCGGTGGTTCCTCGAATCAGGTGTGTGTCAGCAACCCGACCCTACCGGCGAACTGCCGGTGACCACCGCAAAGTCGCCCGCCCGCTACGGCGCCATGGGAGGGCGCGTGCGGACGGCTTTGCTCTACCGAGCTACACCATCACCGGGGACACGACCTGTATTTTCGTGCGCCTGCGCTCGGATCTGCAAGATTGATATATATTCACAGGCTCCTTCGACGAGGGACTTGAATCGTACGTAGCGTGAGATTGTACGATCCTCGACAAGTGAGAAGCACCTCGGACACTCGAGACGCTTCCTGACAGGTAATGGAAATTGCAAATGTCTCACAGTTCCACGCGACAATCAGTTTCGTTTCTCACACCTTCTACCGAACTCGGACTGCGCTGCGCGCTGGATAACACGACCGGCAAGTCTCCACTGAACGACCACGAACGCGTCACACTCGAGGTATGCCGTTCGCTCCTCAGCGCCTCCGGGGCTGCAATGACGGATGGAACACGTCGTATTGCAGACGGCCTCTGCGGCTCTTCAAACGAGCCGGATGATAAGCCAGAGTTCTTCACCGACCATCGTTCGGACGCATCGCCCCTCCATGGTTTGCTATTCCCGGTCGGGTACGATCTCGGCGACACACCTAACGTCGTCCGCTTTTGATCGCCTCGCCGCTACTACGCCTCCAAGCATCATTTCGTATAGGCGACTACGGGCTCATCGGCCGTTTGCCGAACCACTGACTGCCGGCCGGAGGCTGCGGGCATGTCACAAACCTAGGCCCAGAGCTTGAGATTCCCAGCAATGAGAACGCCAACTGCACAGTCATTTGGAGCTAACGACTCAATTGCTCGGTCATTTCAGCTGCGGTGCTGCAGGACGCTCGGTAGTGCGGTCCGGCTTTAACAACGGCTGATGCCGACATTGTCGCATGGAGGCCACTAACGCAGCGCGTTGTTGAGTTAGCAGATACAAAAGGCGCTTCAAACTGCCACTGATCTTTCGGTTCCGACCTGTTTCCGGTGGGCGGATCATATCGCCCCTGCGCAGGAATAAAAACACCGCATAACAGAACGCACAGAGGACATCATGAATCAAACGCAACGAGCACATTGGTCTTCGCTGTTCAAGGTCCACCAACTAGCAACTGTTTTCGTTGTTGCGACGATAGTACTATGTTCCGAGTGGGCGCTTGCGCGCGACCAAGCTCCTACAACCGAGGAAAAGGAGGCCTGCATAGACGACGTATTTCGCCTGTGTAGCGGCCACATACCTGATCGGGCCGCGATCACCGCCTGCCTCAGAGCCAATCAGGCGAGCTTGAGTAAGCAATGTCGGTACGTAATATCAGTCCGAGATAGTGACAAAGGCAAAGCCGATTTGAAATAAGACAACCAGCTGTTCCTTAAGCGGTAAGGGCTGGGCCTATTCCCCGGCCCGAAGCGCAGAGCGGAGATGCCGGATCTCGGATGCCAGCAGGTGAGCTAACGGAGGCGGTCGGGGCGCACAAAACCGATAGCCACTTAGGGAACGCCTTCTTCAAGTGTTGCTCGGACAGAAGCAGATGTACACACTACCCTTTGATACTGTTTTAGTCGCCAACAGGGGCGAGATTGCCGTACGAATCGTCAAGACACTACGCAAGATGGGGCTTCGTTCTGCAGTTATCTACCACGAGGCCGATGCACACACTCCTGCCATCTCCATGGCGGATACTGCAATTGAGATCAGCGGTCGTTCACCCGTCGCAGCCTATCTGGACATCGCGCAAATGATAGCTGCCGCGCACAAGGTTCGCGCTGGCGCGCTGCATCCGGGTTACGGATTTCTCTCCGAGAATGCGGAGTTTGCCAGGGCTGTAACGAAAGCCGGCATTACATTCATCGGGCCGGCACCCGAAACTATAGAACTGATGGGCGATAAGATCCGGGCCCGCAAATTCGTTCAGTCCAACGGCTTTCCGGTCGCTCCATCGGCGGTCGACGAAGATGACCATGAGAAGTTTGTTGTTAGGGCGCGGGCTATCGGTACCCCCCTGCTTGTGAAACCATCAGGGGGCGGTGGGGGCAAGGGCATGCGGATTGTACGCGACCTTGATCATCTGGAAGACGCGATTGAGCAAGCACGCCGTGAAGGCCAGCGGCATTTTGGGGATAGCCGCGTTTACGTCGAACGCTATATTGAAAAGCCGCGCCATATCGAGGTGCAGGTGCTCGGCGACTCCCTTGGAAACGTCGTCCACCTCTTTGAGCGGGAGTGCTCAGTGCAACGCCGCTTCCAGAAGATAATCGAGGAGACGCCCTCGCCAGCACTGTCACCCCAATTGCGTAAACGGATCTGCGAGACTGCCGTTGGCATCGCCCGTGCCGCCAATTATCAGAATGCCGGTACCGTAGAATTCATCTTCAGCGCCGGAGAGTTCTATTTTCTTGAGATGAACACTCGCTTACAGGTTGAGCATCCCGTGACCGAGATGATTACCGGCGTAGATCTTGTTGCCGAACAGGTCTATGCCGCCGCCGGCCGAGCGCTTGGATTTTCGCAGTCAGATATCGTGTCGAATGGGCATGCAATTGAGATCAGACTGTACGCGGAAGCACCCGAACGTGGATACGCTCCGACCACGGGCAAAGTCCTACTTCTTGAGTACCCCGATGGAGTACGGATCGACAGCGGCATCTTGCAAGGCCAGAGAATTACGGCAGCGTTCGATCCCATGCTCGCCAAGATCATCGCGCACGCGCCGACGCGGACCGAGGCGGCGCTGAAGGCGCATCGCGCAATCCGGGAGACGATTCTCCTCGGCTGCCAGACAAATGTAAACTTTCTCGCACGTATACTTGCCGACGAAGCATTCCTCGGAGGAGAGATCCATAGCGGATATCTTGAGGACAATCCGCACATCGCAACGGACAATTTTGCTTTCGGCTTATCCGCGTTTCTCGCTTCAGCCGCTCTACTGACGAGGCCAGTTCGCGAATTGGCCGACGCCGTGCCCCCGCTTCACGCGGTGCTGGGTAACTGGAGGAATTGACGTGTATCATTCCTTCGAGCTTGATGGTGTAGATCATCAGGTATGGCTTTCAGCGTCCCAGCAGGGCTACCGTCTTCACTTGCGCGATCAAGTGATTGCTCCGGTCGCGTTCGCCCATCACAGCAATAGTAGCGGCATCTTGACTATTGCCGGCGAGAGCGAGCCGGTCAGGTTCGTCATCGACGGCGACATGATTCACGTGCATATCCGTGGCAGGACACGCACGTTGCGCTACCGCGATCCGTTGCAAACGTTGGCTTCCGCAAGTCAAGAAGCAAGCTCCCTCGTGGCCCGCGCACCCATGCCGGGTGTGGTCGTCACGACCAGGGTCTCACCCGGCCAACCAGTCACCGCCGGCATGGCGCTTATGATGATCGAGAGCATGAAGCTGGAGACCATTATACGCTCTCCGCAGGACGGCGTGGTCGACCGAATTCACTTCAATGAAGGCGAGAGCTTCGAGCGAGACGTCGCGCTGGTCACGCTTTCGAAGGAAGGATGATGACATGCTGCGAATCGCTTCAGTGGTCGACGTCAACTCGCAGGATTTCCGTCACAACGAGCTGCACAACAAGCGGCTTGCGGCCGATTTGAAGAATCGACAGCGTGCTGTTCGATTCCACCGAGCCGAGCGAGAGCTGGAGCGATTGCGGCGTCAAAACAAGCTATTTGTCCGGGACCGGATTGAGGCCTTGCTCGACCCACAGACCCCGTTCCTCGAGCTTTCGACCTTGGCCGCTAACAAGGCCTACGACGGCGAGGTGCCTGGCGCAGCGCAGGTCGTCGGCATCGGCATCGTCGCGGGGCGCGAGGTGATTGTTCACGCAGATGACGCTAGTGTAAAAAGCGGCGCATGGTATCCGCTCTCTGTCAAGAAGATCGTGCGAGCGCTGGACATAGCGATCGAGAACCGTCTGCCGGTCGTTCATCTGTGTGATTGTGCGGGTGGCTTCCTCCCTTTGCAAGCGGAGTTCTTCGCGGATCGTTACTACGCGGGTCGAATTCTCCGCAATCAATCCGTTCTTTCCAAGATGGGAGTTCCGCAAGTCGCAATTGCCATGGGCCATTGCACGGCTGGCGGCGCCTACGTGCCTGCACTTAGCGAGTACAACATAGTTGTCGAAGGCACAGGAGCGATTTTTCTTGGCGGTCCACCGGTCGTAAAGGCCGCCACCGGCGAGAATGTGTCGGTCGAGGAGCTTGGCGGCGCCAATATGCATACCGCCGTATCAGGCACGAGCGATTATTTCGCAAGCTCCGAGATGCATGCGATTGCAATCGCCCGAGATATCGTCGCGCGTTTCCATCGTCCTGAGAAGACCTGGATCGACCAAGCCGCTCCGGAGCCGCCAGCCTACGATGAATCTCAGCTGTACGGTATCATTCCCAAAGACACCCGAGTGCAGTTTGATATGCGAGAGATCATCGCCCGCCTTGTCGATGGCAGTCGCTTCCACGAATACCAACATCGCTATGGCACCTCTCTGGTGTGCGGCTTTGCGCGGCTTTATGGATACCAAGTCGGGATTCTTGCGAACAATGGTGTGCTGTTCGGCGATAGTGCCCTTAAAGGCGCTCATTTTATCCAATTGTGCGACAAGAACCGGACGCCCCTTCTCTTCCTGCAGAACGTCACAGGATTCATGGTGGGTCGCGAATACGAGCGGCAAGGCATCACCAAGCATGGCGCCAAGTTGATCATGGCCGTATCCAGTGCATCGGTGCCCAAGTTCACCGTCGTTTGCAACGGCTCTCATGGCGCAGGAACTTACGCTATGGCGGGACGCGCTTTTGATCCTCGCTTTGTCTTCAGCTGGCCGCAGTCTACGATTTCAGCGATGGGCGCCGAGCAAGCTGCCGGCGTGCTCACTCACGTCAAGGCAAGACAATTGGCCCGCGAAGGCGGCCGCTTGTCCGACATGGAATTGGCAACCATACGCGAGCCGATTCTCGAGGAGTATCGGGAGCGATCCAGCGCTTACTATGCTACTTCCGAAATCTGGGACGACGGCATTCTTGATCCGGTCGACACCAGAAGCGCCCTCGCAATCGCGCTGAGTGTATCACTAAACGCTCCGATCGCAGCCCCGCATTACGGCGTATTCCGAATGTAGGAGCAGACGTCACATGGATCCGTCCTCCGCTCCCTTGGAACCAGAGATAACTGATGACAAGTTCTGCCATGCACTTGGACGATGCTGCTCGAAACCTCAGCACCGAATCTGACGCAACGTGCCGCCAACTTTGTAGACGCGGCTTATGCCATTTGGGCCGGCGTTCTCCTCATGTTGAATTGTTTTCAACTTCTCTTAGCCGGATCAGATTTCACAGTTGGTCCAGCATCGGTTTCTCGCAACGCGATGAGTTGGTATTGCATCGCCCCGCCTGAATTGGATTGGAGCGGATGGATCACGCTTGTCGGACCCGAGTGGAATGGGGGCTTGAATCTTACGTAACGTCAAGTTGTAGGCTTGCAAAGCAAACCTAGGATCAAGCCAAGAGCTCACAGCGGGGGCTGCTACGCCAGGGGACGGTGGCTCCGTTGGCAATGCCGATATGGATGACGCCCGTTCGGCTCGATGGCCGAGCCGAGGATCTTGGCATTTCATGGCGAGCCTGCGGTCCGGCAAGGCGATCCGCTGAGGATCAGAACAAGGCGGAGGCGAGTCCACGAAGTCCCGCTGAGGTTGAGAAGAATATGGCTGAAGACGTGATCAAGTTACCGCATGTATTCGAACCCGGGACGAGAAGGAGATTTTGACACTGGTCGGAGCGACTCATGATGCAAGGTCATCGGCAGTCGTAGAGCTGAATGTATGGGATATCGGCCGTCGATCTCTCCTATCCGCACCACCTCGGCTGAGATTGTCAACGAAAAGGAGCACTATAGCGCGCGATGGACGTCCTTAGATCGATCATTAGCAAAGTTGCTACCGGCGCCACGTTGACCCGTGAGGAAACCGCTATTGCCTTCGACAGCATGATGTCGGGTCAGGCGACGCCCTCGCAGATCGGCGGGCTGTTGATGGCGATGCGGGTGCGTGGCGAAACGGTAGAAGAAGTCACCGGCGCAGCTTCCGCGATGCGGAGCAAAATGCTGCGAGTGAGTGCGCCATCCGACCCTGTAGACATTGTCGGCACGGGCGGCGACGCCTCATGCTCGGTCAACGTATCGACGTGCGCATCCTTCATTGTTGCCGGCGCAGGCGTCCCCGTCGCCAAGCACGGCAACCGCGCGGTATCCTCACGATCAGGCGCCGCGGACGTCTTGGCCTGCCTCGGCGTGAATATTGACCTCGCCCCTGAAGACGTTGGTCGCTGTGTGCACGAAGCCGGCATCGGTTTCATGTTTGCGCCAACTCATCATCCGGCGATGCAGCGCGTCGGCCGGATCCGAACCGCACTTGGCGCTCGCACCATCTTCAATCTAATCGGACCGCTCTCCAATCCCGCCGGAGTCAAGCGGCAGATCGTCGGAGTGTTTTCACCCCAATGGGTGCAGCCCTTGGCGCAGGTGTTGAAGAACCTTGATGCCGAATTCGGCGTGGGTCGTGCATGGCTCGGACGGCCTCGACGAGATCACCCTCACGGGGAATACCTTCGTTGCCGCACTTGAGGCGGGTACGATCCGTACGTTCGAAGTGACCCCGGAAGAAGCTGGACTGGCTCGTTGCGACCCCGGGGCGCTGAAGGGCGGCAATGCCGACGCCAATGCAGTGGCACTGCGAAGCGTGCTTGACGGCGCGCCAGGCCCCTACCGCGATGTCGCGCTTGTGAATGCGGCCGCGGCATTAATTGTGGCTGGCCGAGCCTCGACATTGAAAGATGGCGTCATGCTTGGGCAGAAATCGCTCGATAGCGGTGCCGCGGCGGCGCGATTGGCGCACCTAATCGCAGTCTCCAACGCTCGACTGCCGAGCTGACCTATGTCTGACACTCTGACCAAGATCGAAGCCTACAAGCGCGAGGAAATTGCGGCTGCTAAGCGTGCGTTGCCGCTGCCGGACGTCGAGGCACTCGCGTGTCTTGCGCCGCCTCCGCGCGGCTTCGTCAGCGCGATTCGTGCTAAACACGCCGCGCGTGAGTACGCTCTGATTGCTGAGATTAAGAGAGCCTCCCCGTCCAAGGGCTGCATTCGCGCCGACTTCGATGTGCCCTCGCTTGCGAGCGCCTATGAGGCGGGAGGCGCGGCCTGCCTCTCGGTTTTGACGGACACACCGTCCTTCCAGGGACATCTCGACTTCATGGTGGCGGCGCGCGCGCAGACCAGCCTTCCGGTGCTGCGGAAGGATTTTATGTTCGATACCTACCAGGTTGTCGAGGCGCGCGCCCATGGCGCTGACTGCATCCTGATCATCATGGCCGCGCTAGATGACGGGGCTGCCCGCGAGATCGAGGCTGCCGCCCTGGCCCATGGCATGGACGTGCTGGTCGAAGTCCATGACGGTGCGGAACTCCAGCGTGCCCTCACCCTCCGCTCACCGATGATCGGCATCAACAACCGCAATTTGCGCACATTCGAGACCACGCTCGCAACCAGCGAGGCACTAGCTCCCCTGATTCCGAAGGATCGTCTGATTGTCGGCGAAAGCGGCATTCTCGGGCCAAACGATCTCGTCAGGCTTTCGCGCGTTGGCATATCGACCTTCCTCATCGGCGAGAGCCTAATGAGACAAGCCGATGTGACCGCGGCGAGCCAGCGGCTGCTGCGCGGAACGGCGATGGGGACCGGATTGCACTAATGACCGGAAAAGCCACTCAAGGAGGCCGAATTCGCTTCGAATTCTCATCGCAAACGGCATCAAGGCGTCGCGGTAGTTCGATAAGCAACTCAGAACTTGTCAGTTCATGGCACCGAGTTAAGCCAGCTCTGAAACGCCACGGGCTGTCATTCCAGCTGCGCGCTCCAGTAGACGGGCGCGGAAGATGGAATTGCTACATGCGTCATCGCACCGCCGAAGGCGGGATGCAGCGACGAGCTTGGCGCATTGGGCGAGGCTCTACTGACGACGGACCACTACCAGCTCGCAATATCAGGTGCGACGCTCTCACCGAACAACCAACACGCTGTTGGCGAGATCAAGATTCTCAGCATCGTGCGCGCCGCGCGGCCAAGGAGACAATCAATGACGCCCCCGCCAATGACGGCCGCCTTCGATTTAATCGCACAGATCGAATACATTGTGCGGAAGTTTCGAGAACTGATCGACACAGACGCATCGATCCCGGCAGAGCTGCGCGGTGTGCTGCACGCAACGCTCGATCACCATCTTATCGCTGCTAAAAAGCGCGTTCTCAACGTTGTCAGAACTCAATAGAGGTGCTGATGCTTCACAACAGTGAGAATGCGGAATCCCACTGCTACGGGACTCGACGTCAGTCGGCATCCCAGCGCCTACCGACGTCGTTCAGAGCAACCAGGCACCGATCGCGACCTCGGCTTCTCAAAGCATCTTACCACTAGAGTTTCGCTGCAATCAGCCGAACTGGTCTGGTCCTTGAGACTGCGGTTGTCGAGTGCAGTTCGGCGCCATGCGACGAGCCGTTCCCGGCCTTCTAGGTTCATCTTCGCTACCGACACACGGGATAGTCGTGCCCAGCTGCACTCTGGCCATGGTCACCTCGAACAACAAGCACGAGACGCCAGATTAAAGCAACCAAGGGTGCGCATAGCGATGCACTGGAAACCGCGTACTCAACTCTATAGGCAGGTTATGAGCTCTCAGTTTCCGTTCCCCATGTGGGACATTCCATCCATCCAAGCGAGCGAGTTCCGTCAGGCCATGCGAAACCTGGCGAGTGGCGTCGCCATTGTGACGACCGGAAAAACCGTCTGCCGACGAGGGCTAACGGTAAGTTCTGTCACCTCAATGTGCATTGACCCGCCCTGCTTGCTGGCCGCCATCAATTCCAGATCCGAGACTCATGACGCGATACTCGCCAACAGACGTTTTGGAGTGAGCCTTCTCCGGGGCGATCAGGAGGACCTGGCGCTACGATTTGGCGGCCTTGATGCTGCTAAAGGTGCCCATCGCTTCGATACGGCGCAGTGGAATCAGGGCGTTATCGATGTGCCACTTTTGCAGGGCGCAATGTGCACGCTCGAGTGCATTTTGTACGATCACAAGACAATTAGCACGCATAGCATCTTTATTGGCCGGGTTGTCGCGACCCTTCCCGGTCATGGCGAACCATTGATCAACTTGCAAGGTGCGCTTCGAACCCTATCGCATGATTGAACGCAGCCTCTGTGTACTTTCTATCGGGACCAAACATCGGCCGAGCTAATTCGAAGGCCCAACGAGGAGCCGCGCAAAGGGGATAGAAGTATTCGCTACAAGCGGGGCTCAAGTTGACGATTCGTCTGTATTCTTGCAACTTCGAGGTTGTATTGAAAGATCCGGTTTGCCGTGACATTCTAGCTCTGAGAGAGATCACGCTCGTTGACTAAGACAATGCATTGGTCGGCTGTTTGATCTAGTGGCCATGTTGCCCGGTGGCCCCAAGAACTATGAGACCTGAGATCGGCGTACGCCCAGATGGTTGCAAGCGCCTGGGAACACGGCTGGATTGACCCCGACGCCCAATCCCATTCGCGCTTACTGCAAGCGGCCCCTGATCGGGGTCGTTCCAGCCGACCGATTGTCCACGTTGTGGACTCAGCATTAGCCTCGATACCCCTTAGCTCGGCAGCGCCGAATAATGTCGATAGCCAGCGACAGTTTTTTGCGAGAAGACCAAACTCAGCGCTCACAGCCAACCCACCACAATTGGTAGGTTGGTGGATCTTTCCACTTTCGTGCGGCGAACGTAATCTTCTAAGGTCGCAAGTTCGTGAAAAGAAGCCTTGCTCGTTGCCGCCTTGGCCTAGTCGCCTTGCTCATCAGCGCCCACGCAAATGCCGGGCTTCCAATTCGTGCCAGACGCCGGGGCTGCGTTCAGTCAATAAGCCGGAGCTTCGGACATATTCACAATGCGGAGCCAAAGGGCTTGAATCGGACGTAACGTTAAGTTGTACGGTTTCAGGGAGGTGTCATCAGTCTCGGGACAGGCCGAGGTAAGGATTGCGAATGTCTCAACGTCTCAGAATCACGCAAGAGTTCACTTCAATCCTGCCTACTGATGACGGGCGTCGTCAAAATCCATCTTACTCTCCCGCGCGCTT
The DNA here is from genome assembly GCF_032918025.1 of Bradyrhizobium sp. BEA-2-5. Lineage (NCBI taxonomy): Bacteria > Pseudomonadati > Pseudomonadota > Alphaproteobacteria > Hyphomicrobiales > Nitrobacteraceae > Bradyrhizobium > Bradyrhizobium sp. BEA-2-5. The sequence continues at coordinate 6,567,521 of NZ_CP136629.1, forward strand.
CCAGAGCTTTGCGCGCTCGAAGCCGAGCTTTTTGGCTGGCTGGAACACGTCCCCAAGTCGGTTCGGCGAACGAGCCTTTTCGTTCTGTTCGTCACAGCTGGCGGGCGGTGCTGATATAGCGCCAGTATCTCTCAAATGCACGAGGATCAATTCAATCGCCGGCCTTCTCAACGGGCTTGGGTTGTAAGTGTCGCCCGAAATGACTGGTGTGACATTGGAAGAGATTGCCGGGCATCTCGGAGCGGCACGGTGAAAAAACCCGATGGCACCAAGAAGGTTCTATTGACCGACCACACCGAGGGACAATGCCGAGCCGTTGTCGGATTCAAAGATGGAGATCTCCGAGCCGCCTATATGTGCGGCGAACCGGTCATTCGACGACCGGGCAAGAAACAATCGTCGTGGTGCGAGTATCACCACTGGCAGATGCATGCAAACAATGCCGAGCAAAACTCGGCCGTGAACCAGGTGCCGAGACTTTCAATTCTCAAGAGAGATCCATCGAGGCAAGGTCCATGACAAGCAACATCGTCAAAAGCTCCACCTTTCCACTGAGACCGCCTGACGATCGTGCGCGCCTGAGAGACTCTCGACGCAAGCGCTCGCGATTGGGATCTCGCGATGAAATTCATGGGCGCAGCGAGCTGACGCCTCGAGGCAGACTTATTGCGGAGATCTCAACGACGGAGAAGAACTGAGGTGAATCTCTGCACACTGATTGAGCGTAACGCAGCGTTCGCTCCCGACAAACCTGCGATCCGTTTCGATGGCCAGACTTTAAGCTATGCCGCCTTCAATCAAAGGATAGAATATATCGCCCGCGCCCTGCAAAGCGAACTCGGCATCGACAAAGGTGACCGCGTCGCGATCCTAAGCCAGAACTGCCCTGACTATCTGGCCCTGCTTTATGCTTGCGCACGGCTGGGCGCAATCCTCGTGCCGCTGAACTGGCGACTTGCGGTCGGCGAGCAGCTCTTCATCCTGTCCGACGCCGGCGCCAAGGTGCTCGTGCTTGAACACGTCTTCGCGGCACTCCTGCCAGCTTTGAAGGAGCAACTGCCCGACACGCTCGTTGTCGGCCTGGATTTTGCGCCTTCCAGCGGGAGCAAGTGGGACAGGCTGCTGGAGCGAGGCTGCGGCGACGGCCGCAATCCCGGGGCAGACCTGCCCTGCCCTTTGCTGCTTGTCTATACGTCTGGGACTACAGGGCGACCGAAAGGGGCCGTGCTGCGTCAGGAAGCGTTGCTCTGGAATGGAGTGATGAGTCAGCACATGCATGACCTCAGCTCGGCCGATCATGTCTTGACAGTTTTGCCTTTGTTTCACGTTGGCGGGCTGAATATTCAGACCACGCCTGCGTTGCATCACGGCGCGACGGTAACCATTCACTCACGCTTTACGCCAGAGGCGACGCTTGCCGCGGTTGAGCGCGACCGGCCTACGCTGGTCGTTTTGGTACCCGCCACGATGCAAGCACTAACCAACCATCCTCGCTGGCCGATGACGGATTTATCCTCTGTGAAGGCCATTTGCACTGGTTCAGCAATGGTGCCGCAACACCTTATCGAACGCTTTGTCGTACGCGGGGTGCCAGTTCTGCAGGTTTACGGCTCGACAGAGACTTGCCCCATTGCAGTGTATACGAAACTCGGCGGCGACCTTGCGCGTAGCGGGTCGACCGGCTTACAGGGTCTATGCTGTGAGGCGACGATCATTGACGAAGCAGGCAATGCCTTGCAGCCAGGCACCCCAGGCGAGATCGCAGTGCGCGGCCCTAGCGTCTTCTGGGGATATTGGGGCAATGAACAGGCAACGCGCGAGGCGTTTCACAACGACTGGTATCGTACCGGTGATATCGGCCACCGCGATGCCGATGGGTATTTCTCAGTCCTTGATCGGAAGAAGAATCTGATCATTTCTGGCGGAGAAAATATCTACGTGGCGGAAATCGAGCGTGTGCTGATCGAACATCCCGATGTCTTCGAATGTGCCGTCATTGGTCGGCCCGATCAGCGCTGGGGTGAAGTGCCTATCGCTTTTGTGGTCAGGCGGCCGGGAGCTCGTATCGAAGCGGACGCACTGACAGCGCATGTCCAATCGCAGCTCGCCCGCTTTAAGACGCCGCGCGAAATTATCTTCACGGAAAAGCTCCCGCGAACGGCGTTAGGTAAGGTCCAGCATTTCATGCTGAAGGAGCTCGATACTCGATCGAGTCGGCAGGAACACCGCACTTAAATATCGCGGAACGTCGCCTGGCAAGACTTCAATTGCCAACCGCAAGGTGACCTTACGTCTCAAGAGTTCAAACACTTGCCAGCTCCTTTACGCGAGGGCGCTGCTGCGAGCTTCTCGTGACGGAGCATTGGGCTGTGTCCATTAGCGCCAAACGCTCCGGAGATTGTTGATGCCACGGATCCTGATTATGAATGCCGGTACCGCGCAAATGTCGGGCGCGGACCTGACAAAAACTCAGCTTTCGCTTGCCGCCAAGTCGGCTTTGCGTTCCGTTTGGTTTGCACAAGAGGACGACCTAATAGTCTCCCCCATAGCTATCCCAACGGAACTGCTATCCTTGGTTGGCGCGACGCTCAACTTCGATGTTTCGACCCTGTCGGTGCTTGTGCCCGAAAGCGCGGGCGAAGCGTCGATCCTTAGCGATTCCACCCTGCAGTCCGATCCCATCGTCGAACGAATCAACCGCCACATTCGTCGGACCACACCTTGGAGAATATCTGCTTGCTACCCTTCCGAAGGTGTTGCGCGCTTGGCCGCAGCGCTCGGCATACTTCAAAACGGGGACGACTTCACTCTGCAGCGGGGGCCTGATCTATTGAATCGCAAGAGCCACTTCCGTCAATTGGCAGCAAGCGCCTCACTTCCGGTACCCAGTGGTTGCGCAATAACAAGCCCAGACGAGCTTTTCAGAGCGGTCACCTCCCTGAGGTGTGAGACCGGAAGCGTGATTGTAAAGCTAGATAATGGGGCCGGCGGGCTTGGAAATGTCATACTAACCGGCACCGAAAGCGATCCATTACCGGGGGCAAGAGAAACCCGGCAAGTCCTTTGGCCGTCGTTTGATCCGAACACAATTTGGACAGAGATGACAACTCCGTCCTGCAGGACAGCGGTCGTCGAATCGTATCACTTGGCTCGCTCTATATTTTACCTTGAGTTCGAAATCGAGGCAAACGGCTCAATTGCGTACGTCAATACTGGGAGCATACGTCTGCGTCAAAGCAAAGATAGATCCGAAAGGGCTCTTGTGTGGACTGGACTCGAGCTTCCAAGCGATCTGAGCAATGAGCAATGCTCGACCGCTCGGGCGCATGCCAATCGATTTGTAGAGCTTGCGCGAATCTTGGGATATCGCGGAATGATCAACATCGACGCCATCTTCACAACCGACGGGCGGTTGCTGTTTAATGAAGCAAACGGCCGATGGGGCGGAGGCTCGGTGTTACATAGCATTGCTGCCCGACTGCTTGGCCCCGATTATTCCGATTCTTACGTGATTTCGTCTGTGCGAAACGTTCGATCAAACTCCCTCCAAACAGCCGTTGATCATTTCGCCAATGATGGATGTCTATTCGACAGCACACGGAAGGAAGGGGTGATTCCGCTTGCCGCGGACCAAGAGGCAGGCACGGTAGAGTGTATCGTGATAGCGCGAAGCAGGCTGGCGTGCCGCGATTTGGAACATCGGCTGCTGAGGATGACCTGATCGGAATCATTGCGCGCTGTTTTAAGTCCTTCAATTGTCTCGAGCGGTCCTCCCCCATGCCCAACCAGCGCGCTTGAAATCCGGTGCTTGCGACTGCTGGGTGAGCAGTGATGCGCAGAGGCCAGCCAAGCTTACGGATCTACGCCATCTATTTTAGACACGGTACGATCAAGCTATGCACAGCTGCGGCGCGCCGGCCGCCAAGCTCAACCGTCATGGGCGGAGTTCGTGATGATGCGGCGGTTCGCACCACCGCGCTTCGAACAAAAATAGACCAGTGACCGGCGCTCCCCGGCGTGCACCGGCTTTACTTCATGGCGGAACCTGCATGTAGTGATAACTACGGTCCCCAACAGGGGACGAAATACTTGGGCGTCGCGCTCTGTTGGATATACCACAAATTCACCGCCCTCGAAACCTTCGGCGAGCTGAACGATCACCGAATACTCGAAGTCAGGGTCGCTCTCAGCATCCAAATGGACGCCAACAAAAGACCCAGGCGGCATGCGATGCATTTGGCATCGGCGAATGATGTAGTCTGACGACGCTCCGAAGATGTTTCTAAGCGCGAAGGCCCGGTCATTCCTTTCGAGCAATTCGACGATCTGCGCTGAAGCTGTACCATTCACGTTGCTAGGACAACGGCCGGGGCGATCTTCGCGCAGTCGTTTTACAAAGACCCTGTGGGAATCGCCAGCATCTCCCTTCCGGACCTCCGCTTCCGGAATGTCTAACTGCAGCCGATCGATCTCCGCCAAGTCATTTTGGGTGAACAGCGTTCCTGGGGCAACCAGGACCGTACCTTTATCTCTCAGCTCTACGCGGTATTTGGCGAGGACCTCTTCTGAAAGCAGACCAGATTTATCACTCATTGTGGAGGCCTTTCAGGTTCATTCGAAACCTCATACTTCAGGGAGCTGCCTAATGCTCCTGGCATCCGGCAGATCGCCTGTTCCCACTCTTCGCCGTCGAAAACCTCTACGCTTACGCTTTCAATGGTCGTTCCATCTAGGCATTGAACATTTACGCTGAATCCTGAAGGATTTGATCGCGGCCGATAAAATGGCTTTACACCACAAACCCGACAAAATGTGTGCTGAGCGATATTCTTGTTGAACCGGTACGTAGTGAGGATTTCTTCACCGCACTCTATGCTCAGGTTGTCGCCAGGAACGAGCATGTGCAAGAATCCGGACATTCGGCAGATTGAACAATTGCACTTCACCGCGGAGATCTTTTCTGGCGCTCTGACGCTAAACTTGACAGATCCACAATGACAGCGGCCACGGTGCAGGATCTGCGGACGACTATCTCCGTCAAGTTGACGAATTCCGATCAGATCGCGGCACCACTCCAAGCTGACGCTATAAGCACGATCGAATACATCCAAGAAACGATCATTGTCGTCGGCCGGGACCAGTTCGCTAACGAGCCTGCTCGTCATCTCTGCATGATATTTCTCTGCGGGATCGTAGCCACCCACATGGATCCGGAAATAATCGAGATCCTCGGGCCGCACGTCAAAGGCATTGACTAAGGTCGTCCATAGCGACTGGATCATTTCTGCAGCATGTAGCTCGAACGCGACCATATGAGCGCAACGCGCTATGGGATCCCTCGACGCCAAACCATGATACAGCGTGCGCAGGTACCTTTTGGTTGTGGTGCTGTAGTTTGGCTGTATTGCTCGACCAAGTAGCCGCGACGCATCTCTTCTAAACAGCTTTGAGTGAAAGTTTTCTGTGTCCAGAATATGCGGTAGCGCAGCGTTGCCGCCTTCAAGAATCCGACTATGGCCTCCCGTCTCATCCCAGCAGATGAAATTCGCGACCACACTGGTCATCTCGACGTCCCGCGGAAGGCCTCGATTCTGCTGAATTGCGTCAAATATGAACTCTTTTTGCGATCCCGCTAGCAAGTACGGGAATGCTTGTGACATCGCGAAATATTCAGGTAATAGCTTGACTAACTTATCTTTTGAGATCTCCGCAGCGAAGGGATGCGGGCCAAACGCAACCCGGACTCGGTCACCCAAGTACTGGTCGACCGGTCTCTCTGAACGCTTATGCAGTTTAAAACGAGAAACATGGGAGGAAGTCATTTAACACCGGCTATGCTGGGAGAACGTTCGTTGGACGAAAGGAGCTAATAGTAGCGAACTGACATGCGCTAACGTTTTCCCAACAGCCCCGCCAGCGCTGAATGTCTGCAAGCGTGGCTTCCGTTTCGTCTTGTATCAGCGCCAATGATATAACGATTCCGTCCATTCGATCGTCGATGACGGCTTTGTAAAGTGAGAAACGAGAAGACTTTTGCTCGAGTTCGATGAAGTGCAATGCTCCATTGTTGAACACGACCACCTTCACCGGCAGTCTGCACTGAGCAGGCATGTCCACCATCGCTAGTTCGAGCTTCCTTGCCAGACTGCGGCTTGCTCCAGATCAGGGTAGCCATCACCGCTGGCATAATCTCCAAGATAGTCTGCTCCGATGCCGCCCGTCGCGGATTGTCTGAGTGACGACATGTATCTTTTCCTCATCGACTTGAAAGCAGTTGCGCGTGTTGCGGCACGGATTCAAGGAAAGGAGAGCATCGCTCATCTTGCAAGCCTGCGTACACTCATCCCCGCTCCGGGTGGCTCCATGCACTTAGCAACCGCCGTGCCAGCGTTGCCCTTTGCTCCTTAAGTCTACGCCGAGAACTTGCGGCCGACCGATACGCCAGGCGTTTTGCGCCTGACAGGATTGTGCAATGCTAGAAACCGAACAACGATCGCAACGACTGTTGGCATTCTTTCTTCGTGGCCCGCTTAGCCATGAGGGTTGGTCTGATGGCGCATCGGCCTATAATGAAGATCAGCTTATGCTCCGCTCGGTCCCCGGCCGGTTCCTCGCAACAACATGCAACAACCTTCAAAAAACCTGTGCGCCCGTGCGGCATTTGCCGAAAATATGCCGAAAAGATCGGGCGCTTTCGGGTCGGTCGTAGTGTCTATGATGAGACATTCCGGCCTAAGTTGCAGTTGGGCTGGCGTGAAGATTTCCGCAACCGGCCATTTCAGACGGGGAGGAACTCGCAGTGCCACAAATGACCATCGCTCAGGGAGCTAGGGTAAAATCGCGCATCGGCGCAATCTTGCGTGCGACTAGCGGCAATTTTCTGGAGCAGTTCGACTTTTTTCTGTTCGGCTTTTACGCCAGCGCCATTGGGAAGGCATTCTTCCCGTCCGAGAGCGAAACGGCTTCGCTACTCAACACCTTCGGCGTGTTCTGGCTGGGCGCCTTGATGCGTCCGTTCGGCGCGATCGTGCTCGGAGCCTATATTGACAAGATCGGCCGTCGGAAAGGTCTGATCGTCACGCTCTCAATCATGGCAATCGGCACTGTGATCATCGCCTTTTGTCCCAGTTACGCGACGATCGGCATTGCCGCCCCCATCATCGTGCTAATCGGACGGCTGCTGCAGGGCTTTTCAGCTGGCGTCGAAGTTGGCGGCGTCTCGGTCTATCTGTCGGAAATTGCAGCTCCGGGCAAGCGTGGTTTCTACACCTCGTTCCAGTCTTCCAGCCAGCAGGTTGCGATCTTTGTCGCGGCGATCGTCGGCTATGTGCTGAACGAATCGATGGCGGCGGAAACAGTAGCTGCCTGGGGCTGGCGCATCCCGTTCTTTATGGGTTGCCTCATTATTCCCCTTATCTTCTTCCTGCGCCGGACGCTCGAGGAGACGCCAGAATTTCTGACCATGAAGAAGCACCCTACGGCCCGCGAGGTCTTTACCTCGGCCCTCACCAATTGGCGCGTCATCATTCTCGGCATGATGATCGCGATCTTGACTACCACAACGTTTTATTTCGTTACAGTCTACACGCCCACATTCGGCAGGAACGTCTTGAAGCTATCCAGCCAGGACGCTCTCTTGGTGACGCTTTTGGTTGCTGTCAGCAACTTCATCTGGAATCCAATTGGCGGCGCCGTCTCCGATCGAATTGGTCGCAAGCCGGTTTTGCTAACCATTGCCGGCCTTGCGTTGGTGACCACCTACCCGGCCTTGCACTGGTTGGTGAGCGTCCCCACTTTCGGCAAGATGCTGGCAGTAGCAATGATGTTCTCGTTCTATTTCGGCATCTATAGCGGCACCATGCTGGGCGCTCTTGTTGAGATTGTGCCATCGCATGTGCGCACAACCTGCTTCTCTCTGGCTTTCGCACTCGCGGCCGCATTGTTCGGCACTTTTACGCCACTCGCCTCGACTTGGTTAATCGACCGAACGGATGACAAGGCCTCGCCCGGCTTCTGGCTGATGTTCGCCGCCCTGCTCGGCATCATCGCAGCACTTACTGTCTATCCAGGGACCGCTAAGCCATCGAAAGTTGCGAAACCATCCCGGTCTGAACGGCCGGGCAGGGCTTTAAGCGTACACGCCACACCAGGCTAGCATCGCCATGGTCGACGCCTTCCTGGTTTCCGGCGCAATCTGGCCCCGACCATTGCTATCGACCTCTTGGTTTCGATCAGGCCCTCTCATTCCTGGCAGTGGTGTCCCCTCAGCGGGCGAGCCGTGTGCTCTGATAACATTTGCTCATCGCCAAGCTCCTCAAGATCAGGCATCTCGTGCCAGTGTCGCAAGGTCGGTTTCAAGTTTTGGTTGATGCTTGAAGATGGCATCGATCAACGCTTGCGCCGGCTGCTCGGCGGCCTCCACCAGCGCCGCCTTCTCCGCTCGCGCAGAGGGGGCAAACACCCGCTTGACGACGGTCGGGGAGCCCTTGAGACCGCACCTGGAGATGTCCTCGACACCGGCCTCCTGCGCGCTCCATTTCACGATCGGCGCGCGCGCCGCACGCAAGGCGTCGGCCATCGCACCGCGGCGGATCTGGTTGGTCGCCTCCAGCATGGTGACGAGGCACGGCAGCCTGGTGCGCAGGAGCTGCACGCCGCCCTCGGAGCGCCGTTCCGCTTCAATCGTACGCGCGGTAAGATCCAGGGCTTTGACCTTGGCGACATAGGTCAACTGCAGCACGCTGAGCCGTTTAGCGATGCCGGGGCCAACCTGCGCGGTGTCCCCGTCGATCGTCTGCTTGCCGGTAAAGATGAGGTCTGGCATACCATATTCCTTGGCGATCTTTCGGATGGCAGTTGCCAGTGCGTAAGTTGTTGCCAGCGTGTCGGAGCCCGCGAAGCAGCGGTCGGTGAGAAGAACGGCACGATCGGCGCCGAAGGTCAGCGCCTTGCGCAGGGAATCCTCGGCCGACGGCGGACCCATGGTCAGCACCGTGACCTCGCCGCCGAACTGATCGCGCAGCTCGAGTGCCGCTTCCAGCGCGAAGAGGTCGTACGGGTTGATGATGGTCGGCACGCCCTGACGCATGATGGTATTGGTCACGGGATGCACGCGGATCTGTGCGGAGTCGGGGACCTGCTTGATGCAGACGACGATGTGCATTGCTCCTCCAGAAGCTGCTAGCCTGGCGAAGAGAACAGCAAGTGTCATACCAACGCGCGACGGCTCATACTCGACATCAAAGGCAATGACCTAAACGAAACACCGGTACTGCCGCCTCGCGCTCGCCGACGAAATAAACTCGACATTCGTCGTTGCTGCGACAGCTTCTCGCAACGACATGGTGTGCAGCCAATATGATCGAGGAACGCTTAACCGAACGAAAGGCGCCTCTATCCCGAGTCAATCCGGACGCAGAATCAACCCGCCGCAGCTGGTTCAGCGCCTAGGGCGGCCTGGATCCGCACCCAATTTTCAGCGAATGGCGCCTTGCACGGCGAGGAGCAAGTCGATCACTCGTGGAGCATGGTGCACTTCTCCTGTACGCCTGATTAGCACGGCATCGTCGATCATGACCAAATTCGGCACCGGGCGTATCCGATCTTGCACCCGATTGGCATCGTCAGGATCGCTGCGATTAGGATAGGCCTCGCGTCCAATAGCCTGGTCAAAACCGCTTGATCTCGATGCCGTATTTTCTCAGCGCGTAGCCGATCTGGCGCGGCGTTAATCCAAGCAGGCGCGCCGCCTTGGCCTGTACCCACCCGGATCGTTCCATGGCCGCAATGACCCGCTCACGATCAGTTATCTTCGCGCCACCTACCAAGGCTGTGCCAGCAGGTGCCGGCGGAGCGAGATCGCCCCCGACAGGCGAGGCTGGTGCAGCAGCTTCTGCTAGCGGCGCTGCGACGCTCGCGGCCATAGATGCTCTCGGTCCCGGCTCGTGCGCTATCTCGTCCGATCTGCTCTTCCATAGCACCGCAGACAGACACTGGCCATGGCAGCATGCAAAGTCATTTCTGCCGATCGATGGACCGGGCGCTAGAGTCGCAGTACGCGCGACGCAATTATCGAGCTCGCGGATATTGCCGGGAAAGCCGCACTTCATCAGTACTTCAATAGCACTCACATCGAAGGTCAGTTCACGGCCGTTCTCGCGATTGAATTTTTTGAGAAACTCGGCGGCGAGAAGCGGAATATCACTGCGCCGCTCACGCAGTGGCGGCAGCAGCAAAGGAACCACGCTGACCCGATAATAGAGGTCGGCGCGGAACTCATTTCTTGCCACGGCCTCTTCAAGGTTCTTGTTGGTCGCGGCAATCACGCGAACATCGACCTTGATTGTCTGGTTACTACCGACACGTTCGAATTCCCGCTCTTGTAGCACCCGCAGCAACTTCGCTTGGAACGACGCTGAGATCTCGCCGATTTCGTCCAAGAACAACGTCCCTTTGTCGGCGAGCTCGAAGCGTCCCTTGCGGGAATTGAACGCGCTGGTAAAGGCACCCTTCTCATGCCCGAACAGTTCGGATTCCAAGACTGTCTCAGGAAGGGCCGCACAATTAAGTTTAACGAAGGGTCGTTTGGCACGCGGCGAGAGCTCGTGAATAGCCTTGGCGACGAGTTCCTTGCCAGTACCGGATTCGCCCCGTACCAAGACCGTGCTATTCGATTTGGCTATCACCGCGATCTTCTCCAGCAACGCACGCAATGGCGGGCTGTCGCCAATGATCCCGTCGATATGGACCTTTTTGCGTTCTCGCGGAGGTTGTTTGAGCTCTGGCTTCTGCAACCGATCCTTCTCGGTCACCAACCGTTCGCGGTCGCCCGCAGACATGCGATGTAGCTTCACCGCCTGGCCCACCAGATTGGCGATCATGGCGAGGAAGCGCACGTCGTAATCGAGCCGTCCGCTCAAGCTTTCATCGAAGATGCGGTCGATAGTCAGAGTACCCGCGACTTTCGCATCAATCCGAATAGGAACGCCGATGAACGACACTGATATGTTGTCGCCGGCTCCGAGCGCATTTACATCCGCAGCACTGAAAGCCGCCTCCGTTGTTACGTTCTCCGCAATCAGCGGTTTATCGGTCGCTACGATATGGTCAATGGCCTTCTTCGGCAGGCTCATTCGGTAGCGCTCATCGCTATCTTCGCTCCAGCCCGCGCCCACAGTCATGTCCGGCATTCCATTATCGTCGAAGAGCAAGACAATGCCGTTTCGCATTTTCACAAACGATTGAAGAAGATTGACGACATTGGTCAACGTAACTTCGAGCCGGCCTGGCGCCGCCAGTACCTTCGATATTTCGGCAATTCCGGTTAGCGCGCTCTCGCGTGACGACTCAATAGAGACTTCACGGCCGCCCTCGGACTGTGAGATGAGCTTTTCGCGTGCGGAAGGGATATGCAGCATGACACCTTGTTCGGGTTTGCGAGCTTCGCGTTGCATGTCATTGTCGATCTAGCGTCAAGTTTTGACGAGATGACATAGAAAGATGGCATCTTTTCCTGCACGGCAATCAATTGCATACGCGGATCTGGCGGCAAGCAGGAGTTTCATTGACGTGGCTCAAATCAACTGCGAATTGCCAAGTCTCGCCGACTAGAGGTGTTGCCCACCATTGATCGGCATTTCGGTACCCGTGACATAGCTTGCAGCATCCGAGCAGAGAAAGAAGATGACCTTGGCCACTTCCTCAGGTGTGCCGACGCGGCGCAGGGGGATATTTGGCACAAGACGCGCTTCCGTGTCCGGCGACAGCATGTCTGTCCTGATCTCTCCGGGCGCGATTGCATTCACACGAATGCCATGCGGTGCATAATCATGTGCCATTTCGCGGGTGAGGCTCGCGAGCGCGGCCTTCGAAGTCGCATAGGCGCTGCCGGCAAACGGATGGACCCGCGAGCCCGCGATCGAGGTGACGTTGACAATCGATCCTGACGCGGCCTTCAGTTCGTCCAACAAACCTTGCGCCAGCAGGATCGGCGCCACGAGATTGAGGTGGAATACCCTCATCCACGTTTCGATTGATGTGGTCAACGAGGTCAGCCGGGCGCCGTCTGACGTTTTCGGTGAAGTTCCAGCGTTATTGATCAATGCGTTCAACGGCGCACCCGCGAGCCGCCTTTTCACCTCGGCGATCGCGCGGGGCAGTATTCGATGGTCACTGAGGTCAACCTGCAGATGGTCGTCGGCCCCTGACTCCCAAGGACAGCGCCCGCCATCGAACGGTTGACGAGCGCATGAAATGATGCGCCATCCCGCTTCCGAAAACAGCTTGGCGGTAGCGTGACCGATACCGCGGGACGCCCCGGTCAGAAACAGTGTCTTCCGTTGTTCGTGCTGGACGCACGCCCTCTCGACGTGAAACCGACGGCCTACGTCCACCGCCGACCCCGCACCGGCGACCGTGTTGCCGTTTGGTAGATCGATAAGCAAGGGGCACCTCCCATCCTCTAGTCGCGCCCACGTGCGCGCTGCAGGATTTGGGCCACAGCGATGACGCGGAATGCTCGGCAATTTCACGGCCAAATGTCTTGTTCTGTCGGATTCGAGACCCTGTTTGCTTGCTTTCCGACAGCAGCAACGCTTGATCTGGCGAGCCTGGCCTAGAGTGCACTCAACCGTGAACATGGGTTGGGACACCGCGTGTCGTGGATCCTCAAGAACTAACCAACCGAGCCGCGATGCTGGTTGCTTCCTCCGCATCGTCCACGCACGATCTCAACGAATGAGTGGGTCGGATGGCTGCAGCCTCTGATCTCGGCGTTAGCTTTAAGCTACCCTCATATCACTAAACAATGTGCGGAATAAAATTCCAGTCAAGAACTCCACCGGGAAACAGCATGCTGTCCTTCAAATGGGGCATCAGTTGACGTGAAAGGCAAACCTGACGTGACGCACTTGCTAGGTGAGGTTCGTCCGCAACGGGCCACAACTGTTATAGGCCTTCATCGTCTGCTTCAGCGGGAGGAATCGACCAAATTTAGGCTTTCACGGAGCTCGAGATCTCCGGGCAGTTCCTCAATCACGGTTATCCGGCTCGGATCGTTCAAATCGAACTCAACAATCCGCGGCACAAAAAGGCGGGCATAACGTGTAAACGCGCTCGTTGGCGGGAAGCGGATCACGGTGTCGCAGCGCGCGAGGAGATACATCTCGACGAGAGCGGAGACGCCACCATCGACCCCGAGCGCCGGACTGTGCAAGGGGCCGGCCTGCTGGGTGAGAAAGTGCTTTGGGATAGTCATGAGTTCAGGAAACGCGGCCGTGAGCCGCTCAAGCACTTGCGCGCTGTCCGTGCACAAAAGCACCTTCACGGGCTTGGGATGCGGAGATTCCTTTACCTTGTGAATGGCCATGCATACTTGCTGCAACGCGAATTCCGGATCGGCCCAGTATGGAGTATGCCCCATGATATCTTCGCCGTTGCCGTGCCGCACATGAACGCCGATTATGCTATGTCCCGCAAACTGATCTCGATAGATGGCGTCGATCCGCCTCTGGATTTCAGACCGAGGCCGGACGCTCCGAAAGATCTGCCGTTCGGCATCTTCACCGCACCCCCACATCAAGCAGGCGTCACACACGACCGTGTTGGCGTCGCAATCAGCTTGGCTTTCGAACAGCTGACGCAGCTCGTCGCGCTCTCGGAAAATTTGTTCATCTGGACGGAAGATGCTGTCGATCGATGGCTTATTCCACCACCGTGGGAAGAATGGGCCGGGGAACGAGAATTGATTGATCTGATCATCGCAGATGACCCGTACGCCAGCAATGTCTTGAATCGGTTCAAAGAACACCGAAAAGGCATTCACGAATGGCTGATCGAGATAACAGGAGCCCCGCCAGTCGATAGCGAGTGTCCGATGAGTTCGCTTCGCATAACTCCAAGCCGCCGCCAGTGACCACAGGCAATCGCCGAACCCCGTACGTCGGCGAGAAACCACGAATCGCTGATTCATCGAGCCACTAATCTGCATTAGCCCTGCCTCGTTCCCGGTTACCGCCTGGATGGCGGCGCATTTACGTTAGACTCTTCCCAATGCTATCGTCGTCGAACATAATCCAGATCAGTTCCGCTGCTAACGCTTCACAGCATGGCGCGCTGACTTGTCAGGACGACGCAGAAAGCGCCGCATTCGTCGCCTTACGTTTGAGCGGTGCCTGGATGCGTGCGTGCGGCGTGTGAAGGATACAGGTTGACGCGGCGCTGCTCCCACAGACGCCGCAGTTCGTTCACGAGAGCTTCACGCCTCGCCTGATCGAGCGTCACTGCGTCAAGGAGGTCTCCGATAACGCCCTCGCCTTTGATCCGCGTCAGCAGATCGAACACGTCATGTGAGAGCCGCACACTGTTACGACTGGAGTGGCCAGTACGGATTTCGCACACGGTCTCCTGGCGATCTGGCGAGGTATGCGCACGAACTTGATAGAGAGACGCATAAGGCGGCAACGAGATCGAGAACGCTGTCCAGTCCTCAAGCTTTGTCGCCCGTTTTTTGACTAGGAACGGCCCAACCACAAGTCCATCCAGGTCTGTTGTCAGAAAGGTTGCGATCGCGTCTCCAACCGAATCCACGATCGGCTCGGCATTATTGTTAAATGAAGTATTGAGCAGGACCGGAATGCCGGTCTTCCGCTTGAACGCATTGATGACATCCCAGTAGGCCGCATTTGTCCTCTGCGACACCGTTTGCAGCCGCGCTGTGCCGTCGACGTGAGTGACGGCACCCAGCAAGCCGCGCTTATCGTTGCGGACGCGAACGACAAAGTTCATAAAGGGGAAATGGCGCGTGCCATCAGGAAGTTCAAAGAATTCGTCCGCATCCTCCTCGAGCACTGACGGCGCAAACGGTCGATAGCCCTCACGCTTCTTGACCATCGCATTGATTCGGTCCTTGTTGGCGGCCGGCCGCGGATCGGCAAGAATGCTACGGTTACCAAGAGCACGTGGCCCGAACTCTGAACGACCCTGAACCCAGCCAATCACGGCGCCGTTGGCCATCCATTCTGCCGCACTGCCTGCGACGTCATCACTGCGTTCGATGTCGAGGTGACTGGCCCATGCATTCAGTTCCTGCTCCACGGCGCTATCGCTTCCGAGGTGGGGACCCCAATAAACCGCCTCAAGGCGCTCACGGGGAGCGGGCCGCCCCAGCTCGTCGGACACCATAAGGGCGGCGCCTAATGCACAACCGGCGTCGTGCGCCGCAGGTTGCACGAAGATATCTTCGAAAAGCCCCGAATACAGTAGCTTACCGTTCACAGTGCAATTGTGTGCTACGCCCCCAGCCAGGCACAACCGCTTCATCCCAGTGAGCTCGCGATAGTGCCTTACGATATGAAAAACAATCCGCTCCAGAGCCTCCTGCAATGAAGCACTCACATCTCGATGCTGCTGCGTGAATGGCATTCCCTTTCTCCGAACCTCGATGTTGCGGAGCAACGCCGGTCCGATTCGGTCCAGATGGACGCGGTAGCCACCATCGTCTAAGAGTTCGTAGAATTGTTCGAAGAGCTTGCGATAAATTGCAGGATTACCGTAAGGGGCCAACCCCATCACCTTATATTCGTCGAATAGACCGTAACCGAGATATCGAATTGCCTCGAGATAAAACAGTCCCAGAGAGTTATTCTCCGGGAAGGTTGTGAGTCGCGCAATTTGACCGCCAGACCCCACCGCCACGAGGCCAGATAGAAAGTCGCCGCCTCCGTCAATCGAGAGGATCAGGCTTTGCTCAAAGCCAGACATGGCGAACGCGCTAACGGAATGGGTCAGATGGTGATCCACGAATGAGATGCGTGACGGATCAACCTCGGTGCCGAACTCCTGCATTAGCAGCTTTTGCAGCAAGAGTTTGGCATCCAACGGGATCGAGAGCTCCGGCTGCGAAATGAACAAACGTTCAAGCATCGCGTTGCAATAGGACTCGGTTGCATAGAATGCGATGCGATCGATGTCGCAGAGCTGCACTCCGGCCGATACCAGGCAGTGTTGTATTGCACTGCGTGGAAACTTGTTCGAATGCTTGATCCGATTGAGTCGCTCTTCCTCGACCGCTGCTATCACACGTCCGTCGCGGACCAGTACGGCGGCTCCATCGTGGAGAAATGTGTGAGGCAATTCCAGTGGATTTTCGTGGACCTTGTCTAGACCGCCGCTCATTCCAAGACACAGCATTTTTCTCTCCATTCACTTGACAGCGAGGCCGCGGTGGCCTGTCACACAACATTTCTATTTATGCGTAAGGTGCTAAACGCGCGCCCAGCCGAGGCTCGTCGAATTGGGGTTGGCCGCAAGCCGAGTTCGCAACAGCACCATATTCGTCTCCTTCGTCCCGTCGCGCAGGCGTCAACGCATTAGGCGCCGACGCAACATCGCCGTGGACAGGAAGAACGGCAGGACCGCGTAAACGCAAAGTGCACTGATATGCAGGCCGGCGCTGCCCGCTGGCCGTCCGAGCATCGTAGGGCGGATCAGGTCAACCGAATGTGCTAGAGGCAGAAAGCTCGCTATGTGCTGCACTGTGCTTGGCAATTGATCCGAAGGAAACACGGCGCCGCACAAGAACACCATGGGTGTCATGACAAGCGTTTGGTAGAACACGAAATAATCGTAGCTAGGCGCAAGAGATATCACGACCATGGCCAAGCTTGCGAAAACGACGCCCGTCAGCGCGATCGCCGGCATCGAATAGAGAATGGACGGCCACTCCGCATAGCCTAGGATGGCTGCAACGGTCCAAATTGCCGTTCCTGCCAAAACGGCCTTGCTAGCTGCCCAAACCAACTCACCTAACACGATGTCGCCAAGTGTTAGCTGCGTGGACAGGATAGCGTCCCAAGTGCGCTGACTATCCATGCGGGCGAAAACCGCATACAGAGTTTCGAACGTCGCTGCGGTCATCGCGCTAGTTGCGACCATGCCAGCTGCGAGAAACGCGATATACGAAGTTCCGTCAACGCGACCCACAATTATTCCGAGACCAAAACCAAGGCCCAACAGGTTGGTCATCGGATCGGCGAGGTTCCCGAGAACGGATGCGAGCGCGACCTTCCGCCATGCCAGAAAGTTGCGATGCCACACCGCGATCCAATTGTACGCGTTGGCGGGCATGACCGGTGAATAGCCTTCCCTCATCGCTTCAATTCTCCAACTCCCGTCCGGTCACTCTAAGGAACACGTCTTCGAGATTCGGAGGCCGCTGCAGAAGCCGTAGACCCGCGTACCCACGCAGTTGCGCGCGCACCCGCTCCGGATCTCGCGCGTAGCAAAAGAGGGTCTCGCCGCTCACTTCCATGTGTCGCACATACGGTCTCACCTGCGTACACAGATCATGAGGGTTTCCGCCATAGATCTCGACCACGTCGCATCCGATATGCGCGTCAATCAATTCTTGAGGCTTGCCTTCAGCGATCTTGCGGCCCTGCTCCAGCACGCACAACCGGTCGCATAATCGCTCGGCTTCTTCCATGAAATGGGTGGTCAAGAGGATCGTCTTGCCGCGCGCCAGCAACACACGCAAGCGCTCCCATATCAGGTGCCGAGCGTGGGGGTCTAAACCGGTTGTTGGCTCGTCCATTATCAATAGATGTGGGTCGTTGATCAGTGCACGGGCCAGCGTCAACCGCCGCTTCATGCCGCCGGACAGCTCCGCAACGCGCGCCTCCGCCTTATGCTCGAGGCGGGCGAACTCAAGCAGTGACGGCGTGAGCGCTTCGATCTCACGTACGCTCTTATTAAAGTAGCGCCCGAATACGAGCAGGTTCTCGCGTACGGTAAAATTGAGTTCAAGGTTGTCGAACTGTGGGACGACACCGATCCCCACTCGCGCCAGGCGGGCGCGTGCGGGTACGGGCTGGCCGAGCACGGTGATCTCGCCCAGGTCCGGCGATACCATCCCGAGCAGCATACGCGCGATCGTGCTCTTGCCCGCGCCGTTCGGTCCCAGTAGACCGAAGCACTCCCCCCGCGCGACCGAGAACGACAGCTCGTTGACAACGATCTTGTCGCCAAAGGCCTTCGTTACGCCAGCAAGGTTGATCGCTAGGGTAGACATGTTCATTTTTAGGCTGAAAGAAGTCGCCCAGCCGGCGACGACTCCCCTACCGCTGTCTTGGTCCAGAGCCGCCCGTCGCACCAGATATGCTCAACACGTCCCCATTGACAGGCCGCGGCCACATCCGGGAAAAAGCCACGTCCGAGGTGGTTGGCACTTGTATTGCAGAGCAGCGGAATGCCCGTGAGCCGCTCATACTCAATGAGAAGCTCGGCGACTTTGTGCTGAGAGGTCCTGCAAATCGTCTGCAATCGCGCCGATCCATCGAGATGTACAACAGCGGGGATTTTGTCCCGCCATTCTGGTCGTGTCTGGTGATCGAAAAGCATGTAAGGGTCCGGTGTTCCGGGACTAAATATATCCGGCGCACGATCCTCTAGGCATATCGGAGCCACTGGCCGGAAGTGTTCGCGAAGTTTGATGTCGTTGAGATAATCCTTCATTCCGGGGGACGTCGCCGCTGCGAGAATGCTTCTGCCCCCCAAGGCGCGCGGTCCGAGCTCGGCGCGCCCCGCGAGGAAGATCACGGGCTTGTTGTCGGCAAGAAGCGCCGCGAGCTCGCGCATACTGCACGACACGACCTCCCATTCAGCCGGACTCTCATGAGCTTGCAGCGCCGGACCACTATAGACCGACCATTCCAGCGGCACGAAGCCATTCTGGGCTGCCATCGCGCAGCAAGCGGCACCGATTGCCGAGCCACTGTCATTCGGAAACGGGGGCACCCAGACGGCATCGAACAGGCCTGTCGCACGTAGTGCGCTGTTCCATTTGATATTGAGACCGCAGCCACCTGCTACGCACAGATTGCGCGCTCCCGGAAGCGACGAATGCCGCAGCAACGCCATCGCGATTTCTCGGACCAGAAGACGCTCGAGGAAACAATGAAACGACGCAAGTACATCTTCATGCCGCTTGTCTGTCAATCGCAACGCGCTTACCTCGAAGAACTCATGCATAGCGGCAAGTGACGATTCCGCGCTATTGATATCGGCGCGGTAACGACGGGCTGACTGCGTGTCGCCTGCAAAATGCCTTTCATAAAGCTCTTGAAATACCGCAATGATGTCTTCATCAATAGACCCAAGCGCAATGTACGCCATCAACTTTCCTGCGACACCCAGGTCCCAGTTGCTGCGATCTGACTTCTTATAGGGTCCGAAGTGATGACCTGCGGCCGCATAAGCATGCCCAATCATCGGAAAGAGACATTCGATGAACCGCGCGCCTCGGCGCTGTACATGGTACAGGCGCGGTGTAATTGACCCGTCCCACACAAGGCAGAACGCCGGCTGTCCGGCCTTGACAAACGGACTGGTGCAATAGGCCGAGGCCACATGGCCTGCGATGTGCGGATAGCTGCTATAAGGGAAGTCGCTTCCGTCGAGCATCAGGCCAAGACCGTCACGTGAATTGAGAACGCCATCGGCATGGCGCTCAACATATGGTGCTCCTTTGAGCGTGACCGATGCCCCGCCGCTGAGGACTTTAAACTGCGACTTCGATCTCCCCGTCCCAACCGTCGATGACAAAGCGATCAACGTCCTGCGGGGTAAGACCATGTTCCGCCAAGGTGGCGACAACTATGTCGAGGTTGTCGATAACTTGATACCGCGGGTTATTTCCACGCTTCTCCTGCTCGATACAAAAGATAAGCCGTCCGTCCTCAACAAGAGCAATCCCGCCGTCATGTGTCAGCTTGATACCGCAGATGCGCATCGTATCTCCGTGCCTAATGCTGCAAATTCAATTGATTCGACGTTTGTCCGGCATTTATGAAGCTTGCGAGCAGGCAATCTTCGTCAGCCGACTCGCCATGACATTCCAGCCTCTCGACCTCGGTCAACGATTCATTCAGCATGGCCATCACCGTCTCGGCGCCAGCCGCATGCCCCCAGCGTCGGCATATCGCATCACGCGCGGACCCGAACACCAGACGCCCTTCTGGCGCAAGCATCTGCACGAAGTTACGGACCGCCGTACGCATTCTGGCCACATCGTCGAGGTAATAAAGAACCTCGGCCACGACGATCAGATCGAAGCGCTCCGCGGTCGAGAATCGTTCAATGTCGGAGATTGTCCAGGTAATGTGCGAGCATAGCTGCATCCGTTGCCGCGCGCGATCAATTGCTCGCGAAGCTACATCGACGACGGTGAGCCGTTTGCAATAGGGCGCGAGCTGTGTCGTGAAAGCGCCGGCCGCACATCCGACCTCAAGAGCATTCCCTATAGCTCCACTTGAACGCGACAGCCTGAGCATTTGTGCGTGGCGCTCCCGCTCGAAGGGGTTACTATCAAGCCGCCACGGATCATCGACGGCTAATTCCCGGTCCAGCAATTGATAAATCTTGTCCAGGCTCACGAGTTGTTCCTTTTCGCCAGATGCGGCTTAAACTCGCCACAGCACATACTCTCAGACGTCATCAACGTCGACGAGTCGCGTGACACTTGCCTTTCTGATCGACCCTGTGACACTTGTCGCGTTTGCTTCAACGATCGGATTTAAGGAAATGACCTGCTCTTTCGCCTTGTCCGCCGGGTTCGTGGACTTGCGCGACAACCAATCGCTGTTGCTCAGTGTGCACAAGGCATACGCTTTTACGGGAAGCAGGAGAAAGAGGTTGATCGGGGTGTGCAGCGAAAAGCCGAGAAAGCGAATATCTCGGGCTCGGAACGCGGCGACACAGCAGCGCACCATGGTCATCGCTGCGATCGTCACACCGGTGAACCAAGGCACAGTCACGGTGAATGCAAGTTGCGCGAGTCCTGTCAACAATGACAGGGCGAGCAACAGCGGACCGAGATTCTGTCCGACCACATCCAGCGTGAGATAGCGCCCGAGCCCCGGCAGCAGGTGGAGCGAAAGCAACGTATCCCGGAATGTGCTCCTTGCCCAACGAAGCTGCTGCCGCAGATAGGGTCCTAGGCGATCAGGCACTACCGTTGCGGCGATTGCGTCCGGCACGTACTCGGTTCGAAAGCCGGCTTGCAGCATGAGAATCGTGAGGTGACGATCTTCGCCGAAGTCGCTTGGCTTCCCACGGAACAACTGCGTCTCATACTGATCCAGCAGCGAAAGAAGCGCGGACCGGCGGTACATTGCACATGGGCCACAGCAACACATAACAGCGCCGAAGCGGGCCTGTGCCGCGCGCTCCTCGTTACAAGCCAGCCAATACTCCATATCGATCAGCCTGGTTAACCAGCTGTCGTCCCGATTGCTGGCAGTCAGCTGGCCCATAGCGGCACCGATCGCCGGATCCCGCATTTTCATTGCAAGTTTTGTGACCACGTCGTCAGCAATCATCGTGTCGGAATCGACGTTCAGCACGAGATCTCCGCGCGAGCGACGTATCGCGGTAATCTGCGCCTTGCGCTTTCCAACGTTCTTGCGTTCCAGAATAATATGGAACCTCGGGTCGCGCGCGTAGGCGTCATAGACAGGTCGGACAGCATCACGGTTTGAAGACCCGTCATCAACAACGTATACCTGCAGCTTTCCCGAGTAGCTCTGCCTTGCGATGGCCTCGAGGCACGCGGACAACGTCTGTGGGGTCTCATTAAAGCAAGGAACGATGATATCCACGCTCGGCAACACGCCAGCGTCCGGCACATCGTCCGGTAACGCTGGGTCGTCGCCCTTCATTGCATAAATCGCTTGCGCGCTTTTGTAGACTGCCGAAAGCAGCGCATAACATGAGATCGCAACAGTGCTAGTTGTGGCAAGCAGGTTCATGGGGCCCGGAGCTATTCAGTGGGGTTGAGGAAGCGGGCGAATTGTAAATCCGCGGCCGCGCATAGCTGGAATCAGGCGGGAAAGCGCCTTCACGGTCTGCTCGCGTGGACCTCTGGGATTGTCCCGTTGCAGCTCGCCAGGAGGACATCCGTCATGGAGGAGAACAATTGCTCCCGGTCGAACGGAGGCCATAACCGTGTCGACAATTGTATCGGCACCGGGACGCGACCAGTCCCGCGGGTCGACCGACCAGTGCACGGCAGCGAGTCCGGCCATCGCAGATGTCTTCACCACTTCCTGGGTCCACGCCCCATACGGGGCGCGCATGTATCGCAGGGAGGCGCCGGGGCACGCACTTTTGATCGCCCCGCTAGCAGCTAGTATCTCGTGCTGCACTTCGGCGGGCTCGCATTCGGACAGATACGGATGACTCATCGTGTGATTGGCGACTTCGTGTCCCTCTGCGATTATTCGTCGGATTAATTCCGGCTGATCGCCCGCGTAGACGCCGATGACAAAGAACGTGGCGGGCACATTGTGCTCCGCCAGCACATCCAGCACATCCGGAGTGCAAATGGAGTGAGGACCGTCGTCGAACGTCAAATAGACACTTCGACCCCCGTTAGCGTCAACGTACTCGCTGCGCACTTCTAGTCCGCGGTCGACATTTCTCACAGCTCTGGCCCGTTCCGCTCAATCATCGTACCGCTCGGCCATTCACTCATTGGCCGGCTAATCGGCAAAACTACCAGGAGTGCTTCCTCGACGAGCGTGGGTGACATGTTGAGATATACATCCCGATGGGTCGACCGCACGCGAACTCCCGTCAACACATTGGCCATCCCGTTCCGGCCAATCCGCTCGATATGCTTACGCATCGCGGGCCGCACCGCGGCGAAACCAAACGGAGCATCGAGCTTCCGCAGCATCGGATATCCAACGCGCATCGCTCCCTGATAGGTGACCCCGTGCCCTTCCACGTCTCGGCGTACTGCGTAAAGCCCTATTTCGGCTACCAGGAGATCAGTCTCCCCGACCTTGATGAAGCGTCGTAGGATGCCCGCATGGCCAGCTACGCCGCTTGAGTCGTAAGCGATTATGCGCAGTTCAGGTCTTGCACCAGCCCAACTTCGACTGCCTTCAAACGGCGCCGCATTAAACTCACCGTTTGCCCCGTATGCTTTTCGGAAGAACTCGGCGAGTTCAGTATGATCAGCGAGCGTTAACTCATTTTCCCAACACAATCTCCACCGCACCTGAGAGTGCGCTAGGAGATCGCCTGTAGAGCTGGATACAGACATATTCATCGGTGCCTCCGACGTGCGGCCGGGCGTTCGAGAGTAAACTTGCTTTCAAGACGATTTGACTGCCTAGAGTTGATCGTTTGGGCGTCCTCGCAGAGGCATCTGACACCTACAATCGGCAACTCGCTTGGCCGCGAAAGTAGGAGCAACTCGACATTACCTCCAGTCTACGGAGGTAAGCGGCCGATATGGAAAGGGTTGGAAACGCTATACGAAGGTTTATCGGACGCCTTCTTGAGCAGGCACGTGGATGTCGCCGCACGCCTGCGTGATGCGTCTTGCGCGGCTTGAAGAGCGTGCCGGCCAGGATGTCCGTGTGTCTGCTCGGCGTATAACTGAGGCTTCTTGCCAGAGCCCGTGCGAAGACCGCCAGCCATCTTGATGTGCCTCGTCTCGATTTCTACAAACTGATGTTTGCTATCCAACATTCCCCAATTTGGTAAAATCGATTGTATCGATTTAACTCATCCACACGATGGATAGACTCACAGCATGCGGTTCAAGGGCCTTGATCTAAATCTTCTCGTCGCGCTCGATGCGCTGATGACCGAGCGCAATCTCACTGCAGCCGCGCGCAAGATCAATCTGAGCCAGCCCGCCATGAGCGCCGCCGTTGCACGGCTGCGCACCTATTTTCGTGATGAACTATTTACGATGAGAGGCCGGGAACTCGTCCCAACATCGCGGGCGGAAGGACTTGCTGCCCCGATTCGCGAGGCTCTGCTGCACATCCAGCTCTCTATTATTTCGCGCGACACGTTCGATCCAGAACAATCGACTCGCCGCTTCAGGGTGATCCTTTCGGACTTCATGACGATCATTTTCTTTCGAAAGATTATAGACCGCATCGCGCGGGAGGCCCCCGCAGTCCGGTTTGATCTGCTGCCGTTTTCAGATGAACCTGACGAACTCCTACGGCGCGGTGAAATCGATTTTCTGATCGCCCCGGAGCTGTTCATGTCGGGTGCGCACCCCAAGGCGACACTATTTGAGGAGACACTTGCCTGCGTAGGCTGCCGATCAAACAAGGAGCTATCACGCCAGCTTACAATTGAAGGGTACATGTCGATGGGACATGTTGCCGCCAAATTCGGGCGATCGCTAAGGCCCAATATCGAAGAATGGTTTTTGCTGGAGCACGGCCTCAAGCGACGAATCGAGATCGTCGTGCAGGGTTTTAGCATGATCCCTCCAGTCGTGTTGGACACCGTTCGAAATCGGGACGATGCCTTTAAGACTGGCTAAGCATTTCGAGAAACTGATGCCCTTACGGATCGTCGAACCCCCGCTCCCACTTCCCGCGTTTACCGAGGCTATCCAATGGCCGGCCTTTCATAATACTGATCCGGCCAGCATTTGGATGCGGCGACTGTTGTTGGAGGAGGCATCCAACATGGCTCTCCTCGCTAAGATTTCCTCAAGTCGCAGACGCTGCTAGTTTCTCTCGTAGCTCTCTTAGCACTCTTACCGAAATAGATTTGTTCGGCTCCTTACCCTGGAGCAGTTCTTATTCCTATGCCCTGGACCGTCTCATGAGCTGCTTGCAGGGCCCAGGCTACATTACGGAAGGCGAGCCGCGATTCGACATTTGTCGCAACGTGCTCGAGTCCCACGTTAAGTGCTGCTCGTGAGTGGCCAGCTCCTCCTCGTTTGCGGCGCTGCGGCCAACGGTCTTTGCGCAGCGTCCGTCATCAATGCCCACGGCAACATCAAGGAAAAGTAGAGTAGGCGTCCGTGCCGCACTGACGCTGCATACCGTTTCGTGACCGGCGCTTTCTAGCGCAACCCGCTTGAACCCGACGTAGCGTCAGGTTGTAGAGTTGCAAACAGCACCCCACAGGAGGGACCGCAGCTCTGCGCGTTCCGGATCGCTCTTGCGATCCTTTGCGCAGGCGTCCGGGCTCGTCGCTAACGATCTCCGAGGTGATTGACGTGGTATGGCAATCCGGTAGTCGGACGCAGCACTGAGCCCTTTGGATCTTTGGCGGTCTCAGGGGCGCGGCAAACCCGCTTGCTGCGATCAATCGCGGGCGCATCCTTCGCGCGATAGGCCAAAACGATTCTGGCACAGCCGCGCGATTGAGACTGTCACAGGCGCTATTGCTGGTTTGCACAGCACAAGCGCACACTTCGAAGAGTGAGTATGCGCTTCAAGGGCCTGGATCTTAATCTTCTCGTTGCACTTGATTCTCTGCTGACCGAGCGGACACTCACCGAGGCCGCCCGTCGAATCAATCTCAGCCAACCCGCCATGAGTGCCGCCGTTTCCCGGTTACGCGCCTACTTCGGGGATGAACTATTTGCGATGAGAGGCCGCAGACTCGTCCCGACATTGCGTGCGGAACGCCTCGCTACGCCTGTTCGCGAGGCTCTGCTGCAGATCCAGCTTTCCATTATCTCGCATTATGAGTTCAACCCGACCGAATCACATCGCCGGTTCGTGATTCGTCTCTCGGATTGCAGTACCCTTGTGTTTTTCCGACGGGTCGTGGCGCGCGTTTCGCGGGATGCTCCCAACGTCAGGCTTGAGCTGCAGCCCCCCGCCGACGATCACGACGAGCTCCTCCGCCGCGGTGAAGCAGATTTTGTCATCTTGCCCGACATATTGATGTCCAGCGCGC
This sequence comes from Bradyrhizobium sp. BEA-2-5, assembly GCF_032918025.1. Taxonomy (NCBI): domain Bacteria; kingdom Pseudomonadati; phylum Pseudomonadota; class Alphaproteobacteria; order Hyphomicrobiales; family Nitrobacteraceae; genus Bradyrhizobium; species Bradyrhizobium sp. BEA-2-5. Next base: position 6,593,249 of record NZ_CP136629.1, read on the forward strand.
ATCCTAAGGCGAAGCTATTCGAGGACCGGCTCGTGTGCGTCGGCTGCTGCACAAACAAGCAGCTATCTCGCCGGCTCACATTCGAGAGATATATGTCTATCGGACAGGTCGCAGTTAGGTCTGCGCTTGCGCGAAAGTCCGCGGTCGAAGAATGCTTTTTCGTTGAGCAAGGCCTCAAGCGGCGCATCGATGTTAGCGTGCAGAGCTTCAGTATGATCCCAGCCATGCTATTGGGCACGGACCGTATCGGGATGCTGCCCTTAAGGCTGGTGCGGCATTTTGAGAACACGACACCACTACGTATAGTCGACCTACCGTTCTCACTTCCCGCATTCACCGAAACAATCCAGTGGCCAGCTTTTCACAACAGCGATCCGGCAAGCACATGGATGCGAGAGCTAATCATGCAGGAGGCTTTCTGCATGCCCCCGCCCGACGAGTCCACGCAAGCCTCTGGCGTCTCAAAATTAGGTCAAGTCGTCGCGTCAGCTCCCCCACCTTGTGATCCGATCTCCCTGGATTCTCCATGAGAACCCATTGCTATCTCTTGTAATTGTCGTTTCTCGAACCGCTTATGTTCCAGCCACCTCCTTGGCTTGCGTTGTACTCTCGCCGTCCGGCCCGCGCCTGCGCTCCAGACGCACACAGCAGCTCGTCCCCTTTGACTCTGTTCTCACGCTATTGTGCACACCGCTGCAAATTGCTATCGAGCCGGCCGCGCGAGCAACGGCTCAAGCCGGCAGTTGGACTCGCGGTAGATGTAGAGTCCAGTAATCGACAGCAGAAACAAAGTGCGATCTTCGCTTGGCTCAATCTCTCCCGCGCACCCGTGCCCCGCTAGAGGATTGGCGGTAGCACGGTTAGCTCAGATCTATCGCAGGGCCTGGATCGCGCGCTCCTGTGTTGCCCAACCGCATCACTCGAGCGCGCACGGCATCAGTGACGTTCTGCACCGCCGGTACGTCCCGTTTTGGCCCTACCGCGGCCACACGCCTTGCCCACGCGCGCTCGTCTCGCGCAATGATATCGGGAGCTGAACGTGCAGCGCTACTATGATTTCTTGGGGCCGGAGGATCTTTCGGTATTGGGTAGGATCTTTGATAATGCCGTCACGGCTCTGCCAGCGTCTATGCGCACCCCCGAGAATCGAACGGCAATCGCTAAGCTTGTGCTGATGCGTGCAGGTGCAGGCGAGCCACAATTGGCGTCATTAGTGAGTTTGCTGAACCTGATTTCTCCCGCAGCTTGATCGAAGACGATCCAAAATATCCACCATGCTTGCGCCGGAATGGAAGAAGGTTCAGCTAGCCCCTTGAAATAGCTTGAATCTTACGTGACGTCAGGTTGTAGGCTTTGAATTGAAACACATGACCAAAGCTACACCACGAAGGCGTCGATGGCGCATCGGAGAACTTGCAGATGCTACCGGAGTGACGGTACGCACCCTGCATCACTATGAGCACACGGGTCTGCTTGCTGCGTCGGAGCGCACCGACGGCGGTCACCGGATGTACGATCGTGAAAGCGTACAGCGAGTTCATCAAATTCTAGCGCTGCGTGAGCTTGGCTTCTCCCTTCACGAGATACGTAAGGCCATGGAGGGGCGCACTTCGCTTACGGATCTATTGCGCTCCCATTTGGAGCGGATCGAGCTGCAAGTGACGCGTACGACGCTGCTGCGGGATCGCTTGCGCAACATGACGACCGATGGTGATGTACAGGTGAGCGTAGACGAGTTGCCTGCCACCTTGAATGCCATGTCGAGGGTCGAGAAACGTGCCCAGTCCCATCGATGCACATGCAAGCTAGCCGCCGAGCGAGAGGAGCGATGGCGACGAATCCGCGACGAATTGCGCGATTGCATGGATCGCAGTGAGCATCCCTCCAGCGAGCGCGCGAGAGCCGTAGCGCTAGAAGCGCGCTTGCTGTTCAGTGAAATCGCGGGAGTTGAATCGACCGTCTCGACAATCCTGAAGGTTCTTGCACGGTTGAGCGCCCCTCGGAGCCTGGCGGGCTGGGATCCTAATCTAATGCAATATCTCGATCTCGCGCTTGCCGCGCTGGAGAACCAGTCGCACTGACGCGTGGCCCGCGCGATGCGGGCACGTTCACTCTCGGGTTTTAGAAGCCGCGATCCCTAGACGTCGGCGACACATTCGAGTCGGACTCGCGTGTCGTCATTTGAGAACTTACCGCGCCCTCTTACGGTACGGCCTCTACAATCCACACGCCTTGCGCGTAGTGATTGATCGCTTTGACCGACAAGAAAGCGCTTGAAACGCACGTAGCGTCACATTGTACGGTCCAGCGCAGATAGCCAGTGCTTCCTGGCAACGACACGATGATCCTGTGAAGTTGCCAAGTGGACCTGATTGTCTTGGCTCGCGCGGCGCCCTGCAAAGGATTCTAGGTAATGAGACGCCTTGACAACATAGCAGTTGCGATACTCGCGTTCTTTCTCGCGCTCGCAGTTGTCGCGACGTTGTTGTTGCTGGTGGCGGGGCTCGCGGAACTGTCTAATGCTGACGTGCCAGATTGCCAGCCGATACCGGACGGCAAACTGCTGACACCATCGCGGATCTGGTACCGCGGCTCTCAACCGCCTAAGAGGCTGTGACGGTTCCTCTACTTTTGCAGATTTTGCTCGGAAGAGATTCGACCACCACTTGAAGATCTCGCGTCGTCTAGCCAGTTTGGTTTGCCGTTTTCCTCGCCACAAATGACAGCACTCAATTGCTGTCATTACGGCAGCTCTCGGCGGTCAAGAGGGAGAACACCATGTCGGACGAAAAACTGCAAAACGTGCTTTCTTCTCTTTCTCCGGTGGCGCGCCAGTTAGATGTCCTGCCATCCGGCCCGCCTGCCCCGGACGCGAGCTATGTGAAACTGGATACGAATGAGAATCCATTCCCGTTGCCGCCCATTGTCATGCAAGGCGCGCGCTCGGCTCTTGAGCGGCAGTACCTGTACCCAGAACATGACAACATCAGCTTGAGGGAAGCAGCTGGCTACGCTTATGGCATCGCGACGGATCAGGTGATTGCCGGCAATGGCTCATCCGAACTTCTTGGGCTGCTCTACAGAGCTTTCCTGACCCCGGGAGATCGCGTTGCAATGCTTTCACCCGGCTTTTCATTCAACCGCAAGCTTGCGATGTTGCATGCTGCCGAGCTCGTTGAGATAGAAAGTGCGGAAACCCCTTCCTTACCAATCGAGAAGCTGGTTTCGGGCCCAGCGAAAGACGCCAAATTCGTTCTTTTGGCTAATCCGAACAATCCGACCGGCGCCTACGTTCCGCTCGCCGATGTCGAACGTCTGCTGGCACGATCGGACCGCCTAATCGTCCTAGACGAAGCCTATGTCGACTTTGCACCCGACAATGGCCTACGGCTCCTGAGCCGCTATGCGAATCTTCTGATTCTTCGAACGCTCTCAAAAAGCTATGCTGCCGCCGGCATACGCGTCGGCTTCGGCTTCGGTCATCCCGCGCTTATTGGCAGGTTGCGCAACATCCAGAACGTTTTCAATATGAACGTTATCGGCCACGCAGTTGGCATCAGCATCCTCTCCCATCGCGCAGCTTATGAAGATAACCATCGACACATCAGAGATGAAAGGCAGAGAGTTGCAGCTGAGCTATCTCAGCTCGGCTTTTGCGTACCACCTTCCCACGCGAACTTCGTGCTAGCCCGCGCCCCTGTCGGACAAGATGGCAGTTGGTGGCAAGCGGCTCTGGCGAAGGAGAAGGTTCTCGTCGCCTCCTTCCCCGATAAGAGCCTCGAACGCTGTATCCGTATTAGCATTGGCACTAAAGATCAAATGGATGCGTTTCTGGCGGCGATCAAGGCGATTTCAGCCCGCATAAAGACCCGCAGTTGCTAGCTGCGCGCTTCCCAGCCGCTCAGCAGGAAACTGACATGAGGGCAAGATGATCCCAATGGACTTGCGATGAACAATAGTGCCCCGACTTGAGCTCCGATCCGGGCAACAGAGGTCAGCACTTTGACGATCACCTTTGCGGATCGGCACGGGATCAGGTGCCGAACGATACACCCAGAATAGACATCTAACGGCGATCATATGACAGACGTCGACAACGGCCTGAAGCCGACAGGCCCTTCCCGCGTTCTACAATCGGAGACAATCGAGTGACGAATCGCAAGCCTTCAAAACTGACCTGCGGAATTTTCGATCATCTGGACGACGACGGCCGCGATGCCGCGCGACAGTACGCAGATCGCCTGACCTTGGCAGAAGCGTGCGACTCTCTTGGCTTCTATGCATATCATTTGGCCGAACACCATTGTACGCCGCATGGGAGGGGTCCGTCCCCGAATTTGTTCTTGTCAAGCGTCGCTCAACGCACGCAGCGGCTGCGTATCGGTCCCCTGGTAATGTTGCTTAACCTCTATCACCCGCTGCGAGCATTCGAGGAGCTGTGTATGCTCGACCAATTGAGCGGTGGTAGACTAGAACTCGGCATCGGACGGGGCTCACTGCCGATCGAATTGGGTTATTTCGGCATTAGCGCCAACGATGCTCCAGGACGGTATGAGGAAGCCAGCGAAATCCTCTCGAACGCGATGAAAGACCACACGCTTTCCTACCATGGGCATCATTTTGAGCTGAACGATGTTCCCTTGACGCTAAAGCCGCTTCAGCGTCCAACTCCGCCAACCTGGGTCGCCAGCAATCGGCCCGAATCGGCGGCCTGGGCAGCTACCAACGGCGCGAATCTCGCGTGCATAGGCCCCTCCTCTATCATTCGAAAAACTACTGATGCCTTCCGCGCGCATTTACCCCGCACCCCTAATTCTGATGATCGAGAGCCATTCACCGGATTGCTCCGCATGGTTGTAATTGCGCGTTCTGATGAAGAAGCATATTCGCTGGCGGCAACTGCGTACGAACGATGGCTCGAGAGCTTTATGTTCCTTTATGAGCTCAATACCGTTCCGACCCCACCTAATCTGCCGCTGACTTTCGATGCGGCGCTTGAAAGCGAATTGTGCGTCGTCGGAACGCCCGCTTCCGTCCGACAACATCTTCTTAATCAGATGGAAGAGGCGGGCGCCAACTACCTGCTTTGTCAGCTTGCATTCGGCAATCTTCCGCTGGATGTTTCGGTTTACACCGCAGCCAAACTCCAATCAGAGGTTGTCGCTCGGCTTTGCTGACATCTTTTGACTATTTGAGCTCACTCGATAACAGGCGAGCTTCTTCAGTCCAGGCGTTACGTGCCACGAAGTGGCACGTACACTACCGAGCGAGCAGCCGTTCCTCGTCCCTCATTAGGAGGTCCACAAACTATCTCCGCGAGCCGCTTAGCGCGTCGGCACGCCGCGGAGCCTTGTCAGCGCTTGGCAGGCGCATTCAAAAATGGGCCGTCTTGAGCACCGGGCACGCCCTGTTAATATTTCAGATCCTGCGAGGACTCCGCGGGCATCGCGATAGCAACGACCGACATCTACTAGCTACCTGCTTCGTTCTCTGACGTTGATAATCGCGCACGACGCATCCCGGATGGCCCATTGGCGATCTGGATGTGTCCCATAAAAACAATCGATTGTACCGCTTTTACACGAATACAATACATAATTGCCTGCCCTAGGAGCAGCTTCCCGGACCGTCGCATGACCATGAATTCTCCACCTTGTACGTTTGCATCCGAATTCCCTATGGAACGCCCAGATGCCATTCGCAGCACCTTGGCGTCGTCTCCGAGTCGAAGCGGCTGCTCGCACAGCGACGTTACACGGTTCGTCTCCATACAATCGTTCGCTTGCAAGGTGAATGTCGTTTGCGGTTGAATTCACACCAGAAACTTGATCCGAGCTCCGCAATGTGTTCGTGCTTCTCGTCCCGTTATCAGCGCCACTTGATCACCACTTCCCGCCTTCGCTTGCTCAGCCCCACTGAGCAAGCGAGCACCCCATGAACCTATTTTCCACAACCGGCTCCGCCGCAACGACATGTCATGCGCTGCCTTCGACAATCATTAGACGCACGCAAGCGCTTGATTGCTTGGCGACGTAACGTTCGTCACTTTCCGACGACGTCGTCGAGATGGCCGCTCTGCCGAGCTGGTGCGTCGGCGCCTCCGCAGCAGCGTCGTTCGGCAGGATGTATATCTCTACCGCGCCATGCTTACGTTGCGCCCGCAGCTCCGGCGGACCCGCCATTTTACGGGAAAGGTCGCCTGACGGCACTTCGCTCGACAGTGTCTCAGTCTTTCGTCATGAGCGGCGTTCATCACGATCGTGCGCTCTGCCATAATGTAAAAGCGGATAGTTTTGCCAACCGCGGCAGGCACCGTGGCGCATGGCGGGCGCTCACCGGCACTACGTGCTCGACATCGTTTTTCTCGACACAGAAATCCCGCGCTCGCTCGCTTCCTATGACACCCGATACGTTGGTCCACAACGGGTAACAACAATTGGTCCTCGTGCAACCTGGAGTTTTACCAGACGGGAATGAAGGACCGGCCCGTCATCCGCACCTCGACTGCATTTAGTTAATCTGGAGAGACATCATGAACTTTGATTGTTGCAATTCGCGCGTCGATCACCTCAGACAAAGCATCGGCCGGCAAGTGGAAGCAGTTGCCGGACTAATCTGCGAGGACAAGAACGCGTTCGACGCGATGCAGTTGCTCAACAAACTGACAAGTGCACTTGTTGCAGCAGAACAGGACCAGGATCAGTTAGACAAGACGACTACCCGCCGCGAGGCTGACGGAGGGCGGAGTATCCCGTCACGAGCGGGGCACAGTGCGATTTACTATCCAGAAGACCTTGAGGTTTTGGGAACACTTTTTGACCGAGCAATCGCTGCCCTACCAGCAGCCATGCAAACTACTGCTAATCGGATTACTCTCGCAAAGTTCATTCTAGCACATGCAGTAGTCATTGAGGGGCGAATAGCTGTCTTAGATGCGGTCGATGACGCTCTTTGTTTCTGTCAATTGATCAAAGAGAGCGCCAGTTCACGCTTATGCTCTGCATAGATAAATACAAGGCACTCCGCCTGGCATTGCTCAAAGCGCTCTCTTCCAATTTGCCAGCCGAGTTGATGCACGCCGCTGCTGGCTCGCCTCCAGTTTCACGGCGCGAAATGACGTTGGCCTTGCCAGCCAAGACCTTAGGTACGTTACCCGATTGCTATTCACCCGCTAGTAGGCACCGCACGGCCGAGAGGACGCAACTGCATCCTCCACTGTCTGACAACGATCAGGGCAATGCACCGCTTGTCCGTTTGATCAGTACCTGCTTCGACGCTACCCGATCTCGATACGAACGCGCTCTAGGTGTTTAGTCCCAGGCTTTGATGGTGCATTCTTATCGCACGATTCGAAGGATGCGCTATGGGACAAGTTTTACACGGCTGCGCCACCACGACGGAGGCGGTCCGTCGAGCAATACAAAATAGTCAAGAGAGCCTGAGAGCGCTCGCCAAGCGCTACGGGATCAACCAGAAGACTGTCGCCAAGTGGAAGGAGCGCGAGACTGTCGCCGATATCCCGACAGGTCCCAGGGAAGCCAAATCGACAGTGCTTTCCATCGAGGAGGAGGCAGTCATCGTCGCTTTCCGACGGCATACGCTACTGCCGCTTGACGATTGCCTCTATGCACTGCAGCCGACCATCCCGCATCTGACGCGATCATCTCTGCATCGCTGCCTCCAGCGCCACGGCATCAGCCGATTGCCGGAGGTCGAAGGCAGCAAGCCTTCGAAGAAAAAGTTCAAGGCTTATCCGATCGGCTATTTCCACATCGACATCGCTGAGCTCCAGACCGCTGAAGGCAAGCTCTACCTCTATGTCGCTATCGATCGCACCAGCAAGTTCGCCTTCGTACAACTGGTCAGAAAGACGGGAAGAACCTCAGCCTCGGCCTTCCTCGAAGCTCTGATTGTGGCCGTCCCCTACAAGATCCACACGGTTCTCACCGACAATGGGATTCAGTTCACTTTCCCGCCGCGTTACGCGGATGGTCCGACGGCAAGATACGTGACGCATATGTTTGATATGCGATGCGAGGAAAACGGCATCGAACATCGGCTGACCAAGATCAAGCATCCCTGGACCAATGGCCAAGTCGAGCGCATAAACCGCACGATCAAGGAAGCGACCGTTCAACGCCACCAGCACGATCGACATGATCAGCTCGAAGCTCACTTTGCCGACTTCATCACCGCCTACAATTACGCTCGGCGGCTGAAGACCCTGAAGGGCCTTACACCCTACGAATACATCTGCAAATGCTGGACTTCCCAGCCAGAACGATTCAAACTCAACCCGCTCCAGAAAATGCCGGGACTAAACAGCCTCCGGAAGATCACGCCAGGGAGAGCCCGTGCGAACGATCCAGAGCACCCCTTCCACGAACATCCGGTTGTCGCGTCCGGTCGAACCTTTCTGGTCGGGCCGGCCAATGATGAGCGGCGCCATGCGCTCCCAAGCCGCGTCGCTCAACACCAAACGATCCATCACACCCGAGTGCCGCCTCCCAAAAGAAGCCTTGAATCTGATTTGGCCTCAAAAGGGAATCCCTAGAACTGCCGCTTACGGACAACCTGCTCATGCTTCCTTCCGTCTAGAATCGTCCTTATAGACCGAGCCTGCCGCTCTTCGTTATTTACAAGCGAGCGCGTGAGACGATCCATTGCTCTGCGATAACTCTGCTAGGCACGGCCGTTCTGATAGCGCGATTTGATCTCAACACCTTCAACACGCACTGTGAACGCCCAGCGTTTCATCCGAATATCCTGATTACACAACCTCCCGCTACGTGAGATTGAGGCAATTTCTCGCGCTGACATGTTGTGTTGGAGTTACAGCAATTCACAGTGATGTTGCTAATACGCAAATCGCCGGGGCAATGGAAAGGAACGATACTCGAATGAAGAATTTGCTGCTTTTGACTGCAAGCATCATCGCGCTTAACGCGGCGGCGCCCGCGTTCGGCGCGGATCTCGCCGCGCAGCCGGTCTTCACCAAAGCGAAACCGCCGCTAGTGCTGCCTCCAGCGATCTATGACTGGACCGGCCTCTATCTTGGCATCAATGGTGGATGGGCGTCGAGCAACAATTGCTGGGACCTCTCTGCAATCACCCCCGAAGGCTGCCATGATGCGAGCGGCGCCACCGTCGGCGGTCAGGTGGGTTATCGTTGGCAGATATTCAATGTAGTCTACGGCGTCGAGGCTCAAGGCAACTGGGCTAACTTCAGCGGCTCCAATGTCAGCGCCGCCGTCGTGCCGACAGTCAGCAATCGTACCAGAATCGATGCGTTCGGATTGTTCACGGGCCAGATCGGTTACGCGTTCAACAACGTGCTGCTTTTCGCCAAAGGCGGCGCTGCGGTGACCAGCAACAGCTATCGGATCAGCTTGGTGGCCACCGGCTCTGAGTTTGCGAGAAGCGACAATCTTCGTTGGGGTGGCGCGCTTGGAGCTGGTCTCGAGGTCGGTTTTGCGCCAAGCTGGTCGTTTGGCGTCGAGTACGACCACCTTTTTATGCAGGACAATGATATCATCTTCCCCGCGACCGGTGGGTCCGGCGATCGCATCCGCCAGGACGTTGATCTTGTCACTGTTCGGCTCAACTACAAGTTCGGTCCGGGTTTCACCAGATAGCGACATCGGCCCACATCGCGTCGCGAACCGAGAGCCCCGACCTTCGGCCGGGGTTCTTTCTTCAGATAATCTCCTATGCGGCACTGACACGCTCGGCTGGGCTTCCAAGAGCCTACATTTCGTACCGCGCAAAACCTGCTTTGTGGGCGTTCCCCATCTCGGCTGGCCATCACGAGGTACTCGTCAGCGCCGTGTGCCAACTGAAAGCCGAGCCCCTATTGTGTAGTGGGAAGATGATTATTCATGGTCGCAGACGACGCGCTGCGCCTGCAACGACGAGCCTGACCGGGTCTCTATTTGCGAGGTCGAATTTCGTCGAACGATGATGATCACAATTTTCCCGCTCGATACCATCATCATTCAGCGCCGCCACTTGGCAATCCAACTCAACGTCATTGCGGAGATTCAGATGAGATCGAGCCGAATCGTCATAACGATAGCCTGGACCCGACTGGTCGCGCCCAACTTTCGCATTGCGTTCTTGAGATGAAAGTTCACCGTATTCTCGCTGATTTGCAGTATAACGCCAATTTCCCACGACGATTTTCCTTCCGCAACCCATCGCATGCAATCTAGCTCCCGCTCCGATAGCGTCACTTTCCTGTTGCAGCTACTCTCGGAGGGACGCGATATCTCCACACACGCGGTGTGAAAGTTCCAGGCCAGTGCGTGGAGATGACTTATACGGTGCTGAGGATCAGCATCATCGAACCGAGATGCAAATGATACCACCGATAGTCGACCCAAGGGTCCAAACAAGGGCACGCTCATGCCGTGTTTCAGACCCGCCTCTCTGGCCTCTGTGAGCACTCGCCGTTCGTCCGGCTGTAGTTGATATTGCTTGGGGAGTTGGTCCCACAGAAACGGCCGCGAAAGCATTGGTGCGCGCCGGACCACGGGATCGATTGTGTAGTATTTGCGCTCAAAGTATCGATCGCACCAATCCGGCGGCCAGTTCACTGCTACTGTGGGTGGTGGATACTCCGGTAGGCGAAGCGGCTCCACAAAATTGAGAGCCCCGTAGGCAACCTCACTAAAGCCCTCCTCGGTCGCGCAATTCACAAGAAGCTGGAACAACGCTCTAAGGGACTGCGTTTGATTTGCGCATTCTGTGAAGCTAAAGATATCCATTTTAGGCGCGACGGGATCCCGGTCCAAAAGACGACCGGTGTTGCGCTGTCCGATTGAGTTCGTTTCGGGTGGAGCTAGCTTCCAATCCATCATCTGAACTCTTGGCTTCGCTTTTCGTATATGAACGCTCGCGGGCTAAAGCGAATGCTCTTCCCGAACTGCTTGGTCTGCGCGAATGGGCCGCTAGTCGCGGGCGGGTCGATTAAACAGCGGGCCGGCCCCGGTCGACCTCGGGCAAAGGCTGACCGGCGCGGCACGACCGCCGCGCGGACATCATTTCGTCCTCCACCTGGCTCGCCGATGATGCGACCGGCAAGGACGCTGTTGTCGGCCCAATCAAACCTCGGCGCGTTCTCCTCCGCCTTGATGGCGACCATCAGGTCTGCACCTTCCATCCCGAGCTGTATCGTGGCCGCAAACACTGGCAATGACCACAATCCATATGTCCGGTCAGCCGCTCGGATCTGATCCTACCTTTCTGCAAAGGTTGGCAGCCGCAGCCTCCTCGGATCCGAGCAAGTGCAAGGTGGCATGCGTTCGAAGACTTGACTGTCCGGGGCATAAGCGAGATCGCTCTTCGTGAAAGCGGGCTCCGCTTGGAACGAACGCTCGTCGCTTCGCGATGCCGAACGCAGCGCGATCCCCGGTATGGCGCTTCTGCGAATTAGGTGAGGTGCAGCGCGCCAACCAGTTCCTCCATACTGAGCTCGACCCGAGCGCTAAAAAGGCTGACGTTGCGGTCGCAAGCGAAAATGACATCGGATGGGCCATATTCGTTTTCGCATTCACATCACCACCAGTACGCAGCTGGTCGGGTTCCTGCCAGCGGATTGCGCTGTGCCTGGAGACGATCGGCAGGTCGCTCCATAGCCTCGTGCGGATCAGGGATCGCCTCTCACGCGCATAAGCAGGCTGGACAAGGACATCACCCGGACACGCAAAACATCCCAATACCTGCGTGGTGCATAGAACACTTTGCATGCTCATCTCCAGTAGGAGAGGACCTCGGATGGAAACAGCAAGTGTCGTACCAGTTGGCGCGCTCAGGAAAAACGCGTTTTGCGGCAATAGCTTGAGAGGATTAGGGGGATTGCTCGCATCACATGCATTGGAGCAATCGCGACATCGGGATGGAATGCGACATTACCAGTGACTTCGTTGATCAATTGAGCGCGACTTGACAACGTAGCAGCCGAACGACACCGGTCGGCGCCGGGCTAGCGCACTCCGCAGGTGGGTCGCTATCAATTTGGCCGCCGGTTGCTTTCGTCTTGCTCTGCCGCGGAGAGCGGCTTGGCAACATTTCTAAGGATCGTGGCGCGGCAGTTGGCGAGCAACTCCTTCGTGTACGCCGTGCCAAAATAATCCAGCACGAAAGTGCCAGTATAAGTCGTATCGTCTGTAATGCAGCTGATCAGGCTCTCGAGGATTGGCCCAACTTCGCTGACGCGATTGCAGTACCGGGCGCGAATTACATTAACGGCATTCATTGAGTGAACTGCTTCGTCGGCAATCACCTCCCTGAGCCAAAGCAGAAAACGACTGCTCCCAAGTCCGGCATAAAATTCCCTCTCCGCAGCATAGGCGCGGCAGGTACACATTTCATCAAACGCGATCATAACGATGAGCGAGAATTCATCCTCCAAGAACTCGCTGATTGCGCTAAAATCATGCGTTCGCGCGTCCAATCTTTTTCGAAGATCCGGTTCGGATCCGCCAGCGACGAGTTCCATGATTTGGATGAAACCGTCGGTATGGCGTTCTTCGTCAGCAGCCCAGGCATTGAAGAACGCCTTCGCTTCGTCGGTTTTGATCAAGTTACGGATGCACAGCTCCTTCTTTAAATGCCTTGCGTCGTATTCCGTATACAACTCAGGCCACAATCTGTCCCTACGTGCCCGCACAACCGATGCGTTAGCGGTAAACATCGCCGGCGTCAGAGCATTGAACAGTTCTTTTGGACTCCAATGCCGTCGAACCGGCGTGTTCATTCGACTACCCTGAGAACTACGAAAGGCGTGAGCGATCCGGCAGACGCATTTGGCGCCCGATGCTCGAACCGCATACTTACGGCGCGCGGAGTATGCTGTCGCCCCCTTGTTTTGGGGGGATACACTTTTTGGCGATATTCCTTCAACCCTAAGTGATCGGTTCGACGTCAACAGAAGCGATTAACTCGATCACCAAGGCGCCCCGACGCACTTTGCCGGGATGGAAGTGCGCCGGGTCGTCCCAACCATCATCAGTACATCCGTGATGATGATGGTTGGAATGAAACAACCAGCGTGGCGGAATTGAGGCTCGTCGCTCCTTTGATCTTCCAGTCCGAATATTTCGTGTGCGGTCGTCAAAACGAGCTTGAATCAGACGTAACGTCAGGTTGCACGACGGTACGTGTCGTGCGGGCCGCACAATTCGGTGCCTGAAGACCTGTGATGATTGTCCGTTGAATCAAAGAGCCAGTCCAAAAGGCAGACAATTGTTGCTCTACTTGCGGATCATTCAACCCGATTTCTGCAATCTGCTCGCCGACCGGTCGAAGTCTAGGCCTATCGTCAGCCGCTTCTAAGTCGAGGGACGAGATAATCTAAACGCCTAGCGGTTTGTTCGCAAAGGGCGGCATCGGTACTGATGGAATACCCGGCTTCGGGTCCGGCGTCCGCAGCGAAAGCTTACAACAGAGTTCTCGATCATCATGATTATCATCTTCTCGCGCTAGGCATATCAAAAAAGTCGTTGACCTCTTCCTACACACGGCAGAGCCAGACCAACCGGGTCAAAAACCTCGCGCAGCTTAACCGTTTGATAAATGCAGCTTTAGACGGCGTCCTTTCTCGGACGCTATCGATTCTGACGGCACACGAAAACGATATCGGCCACCTTAGCAAGTTCGACGGAACGGCGGATTTCTCGGCTAACGCGGACCAATTGACATAGCGCAATGACACAGGCGAGCGCAGCCGTCAGCGTCATGCTGGTAAAGCCATGGGGCGGCGCCGTTGCAGATCTCATTCCTGAAAAAGTATTACGACGCCCACCTGCCTTGGTACACCATCTATCCAACTGTACCGGAATTCTCCGCGGTTGTCGGCGCCGAGACTTGTGAGAAATGGCTGAGGAGCTTACCGGCCGACGGCGCTGTGTCGCTCTATCTCCATATTCCGTTCTGTCGCTCAATGTGCTGGTATTGCGGCTTCCCTACGACTTTCACTCGCCGGAATGCGCCAATGTTCGATTATTTGGCGGTGCTGCGTGACGAGATTCGTTTGGTAGCGGAGCAAGTACCGCAAAGTCTGCCTGTGAGTGACGTACATTTTGGAGGTGGCACGCCGACGCTCATCGAGCCTGAGGAGTTCCTGGCCCTGATGGACGTTTTGCGTCTTCGCTTTGCATTTAGGAAAACGGCTACGATCGCAGTCGAGATCGATCCGCGCACGTTTACGATGGAGATGGCCGAAGCCTTGGGAGAAGCCGGCGTGTACCGCGCAAGCCTCGGCGTGCAAAGCTTCGATCCCATCGTTCAAAAGGCGATTAACCGCGTCCAGAGTGAGGCGCAGACCGCAGCCGCCGTCGAAAATCTACGCCAGCATGGAATAGACCGTATCAACTTCGACCTCATCTTCGGCCTCCCTCATCAGACGGTGCAGTCCTGTGTCCAGTCGGCGACGACGGCCGTAGCCATGCGCCCCGACCGGCTTGCGGTTTTCGGCTATGCGCACGTTCCTTCGTATATGAAACGTCAGCGCCTGATAGATGAGGCGGCGCTACCGGATTACGCGACCCGTGCCGAACAGGCAGCGGCCGTGGCCGATACGCTGGTCGCCGCCGGCTACCACCCAATCGGGCTCGACCATTTCGCCTTGCCACACGACGAGCTCTCGCTAGCGCAGAAAACTGGTCGCCTGCGGCGCAACTCCTTGGGCTATTCAGCCGACAGCTGTAGCACCGTGATCCCGTTGGGCACGTCGGCCATCGGCCGTCTCGGTGACGGCTATGTCCAGAACGAAGTTGTAAGAGGGTCCTACAAGGAGCGCATTAGAACCGGCCGTTTGGCGACGTCAAAGGGATATCGTCTCACTAACGAAGACCGCGTCCGGGCTGCAATCATCGAGCGGCTGATGTGCGATTTGGAAGCCGACGTGTCGGCGATCTGTACCGCCCACGGTTTCGATCCGCTCTCTATTCTCGATTCAGCTGAACGATTGGCGATGCTCGCCGAGGACGGGATCGTTCACATACAGAACGGCTCTATCCGCGTGAGGCAGGAGCACCGCTTCATGATTCGCACCGTTGCGGCTGCATTTGACGCCTATCTCGACCGCAAACCTTATTAGCGCCCGCAATCGGCCTTAAAAGATTCAAAAGCATCACCGCCTGTCGCGAGCCGATAATCGCGGGAGGCCAGGCGGCTCGATTTGTAGAAATGGTTCTGCGAACCCGGATTGCCGTCGGCTAGCGCAATGATGGCGACGACCTTAGCGAAGTCTTATTGCGAACACCAACGCCACCGTAAGATTTGGGTACCGTAACCGAAAGCCGCTTGCGAAAGCGGCCTATCCGTTGAATGGCAACGTTAGGCGCAGGACTGCCCCAAAGACGTCACCTGGCTCGTCAGCCTTCGGTCCAATGAGTGCGTGCCCCCAACGGAAACCGCCCCGGCTGGTTCGGCAGGCCGCTGTCTTGGCGGGATTCGAGACGGCGCGGAGTTGGGGTGAAGGAGAAGCCGGAAGAGGAGAAGCTGAGGGTACCTGCGACAAGTCTATTCGTAAAGTCAGAGCGGCGATTGGTCCGAGGGTCGCTTCAAGTCGGCTCCCTGAGCATCGAAACTGCGATTTAGTTCTGCGATCTGATCGCTCGCCTTCTGTTGTCCCGATTGAACCTCAGACAGCCTAGTCAACTACCAACCCTAGCAATTGATTGAGATGAAGGAGGCGTGGCAATCGTCGCCAACGAACGTCGCGCGGCTCAAATGTCAAGGAATTCGGGATGAACGATAGATCCGGCTGCGCCACTGGACCTGATGCATGTGCAAGCTCGTCACCTGCGACGGCAGGTCTGCCTCCACCGCGACCTCGCCTTTCTCACGGAAGTCCATGATGCTCTTTCGGTCCCGCCCACTGACCGTGCCGACTTCAAAGCTGTCTAGGGCCACTGTCCGACACATAAACGCCGACGACGTCGCGGTGCGCCCGTTGGTGAGGAGACCCGACAACGCCTGAGCGGATCTTGCTGGGATAGAACGGCCGTTGCGCATCGTGACGGTAGCCACCCTCGGACGTCAAAGATCAAGGTCAGTTGTAATCAGGCCGGAGCGCAATCCGCCAAGGCCCGCAAATACGGTGGCAGAGTTCACTATGCATGCTCGCTCTGTTGTGGCGGTTCCGATCCAGATATGCTCGATCGCAGCGCGCGTTTCAATCCATCGATCAGCTCCAAAGCGAGGAGGGCTTTTGGTCGCTCTTTCGCTCGCAGCGAGTCTCGCAAGCAATTCGACGCCGGTACAAGCGAACAACCTGCTCATCCCGAGAAACGACACTGCGGATAGGGATGTCAAAAGAGGCCCAAAGGATCCGGCCCTGACACTTCAACGCAGCCAACCCAAACAACCAATGTGTGCTTCCGGCCCTTCTGCCCTCGGAAGCATTTCCAGCATGCTTCCGACCAAGTGCAACGGTGCGAATGCAGCTGCAACGAACAGAACTCAAAAAGCTATCGACCCATTCGCAAAGTTTGAAAATCTTCGCGAGAAAGGTATGTGGCTCAATATACCTGGTCCTGCCGACACGATAGATCAGGACAAAGATGGTATTAGATCCGCGCTTGCGGACGTCGGAATCGGTTACGTTGGCGGCACAGTAAACAGCCTCGTCAATAATCAACTACCAGGCGCAGCCAGAACCAGCATCGCCAATCAACTATACATGGGACAGAATCCGACATTCGGTTCAGTGAATTTCATGATCGCCACCTACGATCTCAGTCGCTTTGGAATTCCAGATGGTCAGCTTATCGTGGGCGCTCTCCAGCAATATTGGACATGGAAATCAGCGGGGCCCGATAGGCTTGGCATCAATACAATCGCTTACTACCAGACCTTCTTCGACGGAAAACTCGAACTCAAAGTGGGTTATCTCAGAAATCAGAACGAATTCGCGGGCACGGTGGTGGGAGGCAACGCAAGCGCGAGTGTTTTGGGGCCCTCATCAAATATCCTATTTCAAGCCGGGATGAGCAACAACGCAGCGCCCACGCCAGCTCTCAACCTGAAGCTCAACATCGATGATCACGTATATAACAAGGTCTCAATCCAGCGCGCACTCAGCCCAGATGGTCAGTATGCGCAGATAACCGAAAACCCGACCGGCCTGGACTGGAGCACGGCCAATGCGGGTGTTCTTTGGCTCGATGAGATTGGCTACAAGAGCAAAGCTGCTCCGGGCTCACCCGAGACTTGGTTGCGAGCCGGTATCGGCTTCAACAATAGCAGCTACACAAATATGCAATATCCAACGCAGCCGCGAACCAATGCGAACAGCGTCTACTACGTCGCTACTGACCGACAGATCTGGCAATCTGACCTTAATAGTGCGCCATCACGTGGCATCTATGGTGGGTTCTCTGTCATGTATGCTCCCCCCGACCGGAATCGAGTCAGTCAGTATTACGAGGCACGTCTCTATGCGAAAGGTCTGTTTGACGGCCGGCCAGGCGATCAGATTGCCATCGTTGCCACGAAAACCACCTGGAGCAACTTTGCAGTAGATGCAGCCTTAGCTAAAGGGCATCTCGTGCACCGCGACAGCACAGCAATCTCGGGAACCTACACGGCGCATTTGGCACCAGGGATATACGCAAGCGTCGGAGTGACATACATCAACAACCCAACAAGCATTATACACACGCGCGAAACAGGACATGCTCTGAATTTATTGGTATCTACATCGATCTTCTTCTAAGTCCCTACAGGCCGACCCGAGTCTACGCTTGGTAGCCTGCGCAGACCTTTAGCGTGAGGGTTTTATGGCCAATTCTTCAGGATCGTTTTTCGTGTTCGTCGGCCCATCAAAATATAGCAGATCCATACACGAACGTTCTGCCGATGGGTTGTCAATCGCGCTCGTCGACACTAACGAGTCTGCACGTAGATTACCACGACTGCTCGAGAGGGTAACAACAGCGACTTGCGCACAGCTAACAACAAGGCGTCGACAGATTCCACGTCAGCCGGCACCCAGGCCGTGCAGATAGCGAACCTTCACCCGAAATGCGACGCCATTCACAACGCGCACTAGACTAGGCCGGCCGCAATGAGTGCTCTTGCGACGATCTCGAAATACTGGGCAGGAATCGGGTTACCAAGCTTGGCGTTGTGGATTAGCTCACTGACTAACATGTGGTCATCGGCAATACTGAGCCCAAGTGCCCGCGCCTCATCAGAGAGTCTCGAAGCCGCTTCGCGCTCGCCGCGGCAAACCAGGACCGGCACAGCGGTTTCGCCACGGACGTAGCGTACTCCGACCAGCATCTCCCGCCCAGTCAAGATCAACGTTGCGCGACGCACGCCGAGCGGAGACTCATTCGCCTGCTCCCGGCGCAGACGACGGTGTTCCCGTTTCAGCTCCGGATTGCCCTGCTGCTCCTTGAACTCGCGCTTCACTTCGCTTTGTGTCATGCGCATGCCGCGCAAAAACAACCAGCGCTGGACGAGGAGATCGATCAGTCCGCCAATCAGAAACGCACCGCAGGCAATCCCGATCAACAGTTTCACTTCCATGAAGACGAAGCCGAAGCAGCCCATGCCGCAGACCGGCAGATAGACCAGCGCCTTCCACGCGCCGACAACGATGAGGAGAAAGATCACGCCGAGGGCAATGACCTTGAAGACGGTCTTCCCAAGCTCAACTAAGGAGCGCAAGGAAGCGACGCGCTTCAACCCTTTTATGGGATCAATGTTCTCGAAATTCAGCTTTACCGGCTCGAAGGAGAAGACTATTCCACCATTCGCCAGTACTGCCGCCAGAGTCGCTCCGGCGAGAATAGTTCCGAGAAGCGGACCAACAATTCGCAGAGCAAGTTCGGGCAAGACGCCGAGCGCCAGCCGGACCGCAACATCGAACGGCTCCTCCAGCAGCTTGTCAGCCAGCACTAGCGCTGCTTCGCACCTATCCTGGATTGAACCGGCCTCCAACCAGAGATAGCCGAGACCGGCGCAGCTGCTGACGGCTCTAACAAAATCGCTGCTGTGCGGAACCACTCCCTTCTTGCGCGCATCGTTGAGCTTCTTGTCAGTGGGGGCGAGCGTTTTCTCTTCGCTCGTGTCGCTCACTTCAGTTGCCTTTCAAACCTCTCCAACTCGCCGCCGGACTGGATGAATTCCGATTGCATGTATTCGATCAGATAAACCGCATAGGTGACCATGACGATCGCAAAGCCGATATTTTTGATCGTCAAAGACAGATCCTTGTTGTTGAATTGCGGTGCAAAGCGTTGGAGCAGCATCGCTGATATATCGATCAGTAGCAGGAAAACCACCACGGGCCCCGCGATCAGGACGGTGCCACGTATCATACCGTCGAGCATGCCCAGCAGCTCCCCTATCCCTTGCACGGTCAGCGTGGGTCGAAACTGATACACTGGCAAGACCAGATAGCTGCCATAAAGTCCGCTGATCATGGTCTGTAGGCCTCCGGATACGACGAAAATCGTGATCGCGGTGATACCAAGAAACAGTCCTGTCGCCGAAGCCTGACTGTGCGTCGCGGGATCAGCGGGAGCGACCACGCTGGTGACGCCTCGTTGGACGTCGATGATCTCCCCGACAGCTTGGATGGTCCATAACGGAATGCTGAGCACGGCGCCGATCAGTAGACCGACACACGTCTCCTTCAATCCCAGTAGCGTGATCCTGATCAGATGCGTTTCTGGGTCCAGCGTCTTCAGGCCATCGCCGATTTGCCCCAAATACGGTAGCTCGATCGCAACGGCCAGGCAGCCGCGGATCAGCCTGCCGATCTGCGCGCGCGTAAATACGGGGAGAACGAGCATGATGCCAGCGGGTCGGGCTGCACCAAGGCCGGCAGCAACGACGAGTTCGATGGCCGCATGGATCAGACTTTGAGTCTCGGTGGTTGACAGCTCAGACATCGCGAGAGGCGCTAGTAGCCCGCCGTGAGCGCGGGAAACTCCGTGAAGATCTGCTTGGCTTGTTCAATAAGTGGGGCGCTCAGCACCGGAGAAAACAGACCGATGACCGCAACAACGACCAGAAGCTTCACCGTCAGCGGCAGCGTCTGGTCTTGGATCTGCGTTGCCGCCTGGATGAGGCCAATGGCTGTTTCGGCAACTGCCGCCGCAATCAGTGGAGGCAGGACCCAGATCATGAAAAGCACGAGCGATCGGGTCATGTGAGTAAGAATGGTGGTCTCATCCATATTCAACCTCCGGGCATCGCGTAGCTCAGTACCAGTCCGTGCATGAGACGAGACCAGCCATCAATGGTGACGAACAGAAAGAGCTTAAAAGGAACAGATATCATTGTGGGCGATACCATTGACATGCCCATGGCCATCAGAATCGTCGTTACAATCAGATCAATCGTGATGAATGGAAGATAGAGCAAAAACCCAATCTCGAAAGCGCGCTTGAGCTCCGAGATTAGAAAAGACGGGACTAGAATGACAAAATCATCAGCTGTGGCTCTGCCGCGCATCTCCTCCGGCCAGACACGTTCGGTCGAGGACATGAAAAAGCCTCGCTGTTCTTCATTGGTGAACTTCTTAAGATAGCTTCGCAGCGGCTCCTGCCCCTCTTTCCCCGCGCTGACCCAATCCTCGAGGGTCTGATAGCGGAGTTGCAGTTCAGCAATTCGATTGTAGCTCTGTTCAAAGACGGGGGCGCTGGTGAAGGCGGTGAGAATCAAAGCTGCGCCGTATAGAACGATGTTCGGTGGTATCGACTGGGTCCCAAGAGCATTGCGGACGAGGAAGAGAACCACCGATACCTTAATGAACGCCGTGGTCGTGACGACCGCGAAGAGCAACAAGCCGAGACCGGCCGTAACCGCAAGTAGCGCCAGGATTGCCGGTTGAACCTCAGTCATTGCCTGCTAACCTGCCACGGAGCCTGATACCGAGCTCATCCCCAATACGCACGATGTCGCCGCTTCCGATACGTAGGCCGTTGGCACGGATATCGATCGGGCCGTCGACCGGCCGGCCAAGTTCGAACACATGTCCTTCGCCGGCACTCCTCAATTCTCCCAGCGTGATCTGCCACCGGCCGCATTCGAAGACCAGCGTGACCTCTATATCGTCGAGATCGGCTTCCGAGGGCGGCTGCTGCGATTCGGGCTGTGTCGTCATATGTGCATACTCCAGAGGGCGCGGTAGCAACCGAAATGGCCTCCGCAAGGTCAGGCGACCGCCAGCGACATCTGCCTCGGTCCATAATCGGCCCGCAGTGAGGATGATCTGGCCATGGGCGAATGGCATTACGCCCGGCAGCAACGCGTCGCCTGCATTCGTTTTGCGAAGAAGCGAGGCCGTAGCTCGCAGAGCGCCAATTTCTCCGGCAACTATGACGGGTAGCTCCGTGGAGAGCTCGCACATTTCTCGCGGCAGTTGACCGAGCAGCTCGCCTAAGGCGCGGAACGCCCGCGGTATCGGTCCATCGAGAGGCGAAAAAAGAAACAGGCGACCTTTGCTCCTGACCGGACCGTAGGCGATGTCGAATTCGACATAAGGCCCTATCGTTTCGGCCTTTCCAACATGCAGGAGTTGCAGCCTCTGCTCACTCTTTCGTTCCAGACGAGCGAGCAACGGTTCGAGTGCAAGTTCGAGGATGAGCGAACCACTCGGCTCGGAGGGGACAGCGAGGCCCCTCTGCACTGTCGAGATCAACGCCTCGGCAAGGATATAGGGTATCGATAGGACGACTGCTTCGTCACCGACATCCCAAATGCAGTCGAGCATCGATATAGCCGAGGGTTCCTCCTGCCAAACGACTCGTGCCAGTCGCACCGATAGCGGCTTATCGCCAAGGCTGGTCTGCAAAGACGTGCGGGGCCGCGCGATCCCATTGAGCCACGAGACCAACGCATGAGTCAGAACCAGAGATGGCCTGTACGCGGTGCATTCATCTGCACGACGCGCGCAAGGCGGCTCTGCATGACGGCACGTTTGCGTCCCAACATGATTAGCGCTCATCAGATTGAACCGTCTGCCACCTTTGTGAGTAACCGCTGCCCATAGCGAAGCAGGACTTCATCATCGGCATCTATCTCGGCCGTGACCTCCGATTGATCATGGGCCGCACGTCGGACGTCGGTTTCGATCTGTCGCCATTTGTGACTCGCCGCGGAACGTTTGACCCAGTGCACCCGTTTTTCCGACGCCGCTATCTCAGCCTGCCCTTGAGCGATACGCGCATCCTCAAGCGTCTGGCGTTTCGATGCAATCTCACCCGCGAGCTTCTCCAGAGTAAGCTGGCTGCGATCGAGTTCGATGACGGACAAGGTCCCGAGCGACACCAGTTGCTTGTAAACTTCCCGCTCCGCCCGTGCGTGATGCTCTTCTGCGATTATCAGTTCGCGCCATGCGCGCTTCGCGGCCAGGACCGCAATATTGCGTTTGGCGTCCATATTAGACAGTTCACTGCGGGCACTACATTCACGCAGATCCTTGACGTGCCGCAATTTGGACGCGTGAATGCAACTCATGCGGTCAGACGGCACATCCATGTGACGGTTTCCTCAAAGCTGGACGCATCGTTTTCGCTTTGGCGCAAGAAGTTGTTCAGATCATCGATCGAGGCGATAGCTCGGTCCGTCAGGGGATCGCTACCTTGCTTGTATTCGCCGACCTTGACTAGGAACTCGGCCTCCGCGTGGCGTGAGAGCAGATCGCGGAAGAAAGATGCTGCCTCGCGATGCTGCGCGGATACGACGGCATCCATGACGCGGCTGCGGCTCGACAGGACATCGATAGCGGGAAATTGAGCTCGCGCGGCGATGGAGCGTGAGAGAACGATATGACCATCGAGAATGCCGCGCGTTTCCTCGGCGATTGGATCGCCGGTACCCTCACCTTCCACGAGCACGGTATAGAAGGCTGTAATTGAGCCGCACGCATCCATGCCCGCACGCTCGAGCAGTCCCGGCAGCATGGCAAAGACAGAGGGAGGAAAGCCCCGCCGGGTCGGCGGCTCACCCGCGGCTAGGCCGATTTCACGCATCGCGCGGCTGAAGCGCGTCAACGAATCCATCATGAGAACGACCCGCTGTCCCTGATCACGAAAGTACTCGGCGAGTGCCGTCGCCGTATGAGCACATTGCGCGCGCTCCATTGCCGACCGGTCGGAGGTCTCAACGACAACGACCGTGCGGCGAAGGGCCGCCTCCCCAATATGGCGCTCGATGAATTCACGCACCTCACGTCCGCGCTCTCCTATAAGCGCAACGACGGTGACCTCAGCGTCCGCGCCTTTAACAATCTGCGACATCAGCGTCGACTTGCCGCAACCAGCGTCTCCATAGATTCCGATCCGTTGGCCTTCGCCACATGTCAAGAGACCATCTAGGACGCGCACACCGAGTGGCAAAGGCCGCTCGATGATGCGCCTCGTCATTGGGTTTGGCGCTTTGCCGCGCAGCGGACGAGTTTCGGTGACTTTGACTGCACCCTTGCCATCGAGCGGACGGCCGAAGCTGTCGATCACCCGGCCAAGCAAATCGGGTCCGACTGGCACCTCATGCATTCGTCCGGTAGCGACGACTTCTGCGCGGCTGGACAAGCCCTGCAAGTCTCCGATCGGCGTCAGCAGCACGCCATCCTCCCGCAGACCGATCACCTCGGCCTCAAGTGACCACCCGGTGCGCGGATCCTGCACGACACAAAGCTCTCCAATACGGGCATCGGGCAAGACTGCATGAAGGAGCGTGCCAATCGCCCGCGTGATTCGTCCGCGTACGGCACGCGTGTCGACATGCCTTGCTGTCGATCGCAGACGCGATAGCACACCGCGCAGGTTCGCCTCGGCAACGGCATTGCCACGGTTTGCTCCGCGCGTCGTCACGGCTCGCCTGCGGCGGGAGTTAACCCGAGTCCAAGACGCATCGCGCGGAGCTGCGCGGCAAGTCCGAGATCAACATTGCCGAATTCGCTCCGCAGCACGCATTCGTGCGGGGATAGCGCCGGGTCCGAAACAATTCGGACCGTTGGACGGCCCTCCCGTCCGTCGCACCCACCAAATTCGTGGGCAAGGGCATCGGCGTCCATGGAGGACACATGAAGAGAAAGCTCCGCCCCGCCATATTTTCGCTGGATGGCGTGACGAACCGTCCTCACCAACATCTCACCGGGATCGAAGGCGCCCAGCAGATCAGTTACCATCTCCATCACGAGCTGTGGCAATTCCTCCTCCAGAACGGCGTGTTTCTGTGCCATTTCCGAGGCGGCCTGCGCGACCAGCTGTGCCATTTCCTCGGTACCGGCCGCCAGCCCCTCGGCATGCCCGCGCGCTCGCTCCAACTGATAAGCCCTGCGCGCCCAGCTGCGAACCCGCTGCAGATGCCGCTCTGCAGCGGCTCGCGCCTCGGCGGCCTCCTGCCAGATCTCGAGATCCTTTGCCGCTATGAGAGGGCCAAGTGGGCGCATGTGCGGAGCTATCGGTGGAGCGGCCTCGTCGACTGTCATAACGCAGAGGTTTCCTTCGCCAATTGAGCCAACACCAAGGAAAACAAACGGTCTGCGGCTTGGCGGTGTTCGGTCGCTGGATTGTCGGCGGCAGTTCCGACAGCCAAGCGTAGAAGCACGCGGCTGCGATCAAGCGCTGACGCTTGGTCGAGCCAGGCGCCGAGACAGGCATGCCCGTCGTCATCGATTTCTTGCGCGAGCTGTTGCGGATCGGTAATGACTCTGGTTGAAGCTGCATGCGCGGCGTGTCGGATACCGAAAGCCTGCGCTTCGGCACCGACATGCCCGATCAGCACAGCGACATCGGCCTTTGAGATCAACTTGATCAGCGAACGGGCATGAAAAATACAGCCGGCGAGCACAGCAGCCCGTTTCGGATCATGTCCGAGCAGAAGGTCCGGCGTCCAGCCACTGCCGTTAAAGTTAATATCGCTGTCAAGCAGCAGCCCCGCCATCCTTGTCTGCAGCCTGCGGCTCTTCTGTAGCTGTACCAACGTCGCAGCCGAGAGGTTCGCATCAAGGCACGCGGCAAGGCGGGTCGGATGAATCGAGGCGGCAAGCTCGCTAATACCTTCAACTGGCGCTTTGAGCGAACGACGTCGCTCGGCAGACGGCTTCGGTGTCGCCATGTCGAATATTCCCCTAGGCTGCATTAGGCTTGATCGCTTTACGCACGGCCTCGATCGCGGACGCACCCGAACGTCCCGTCGCCACGGCCGCCTTGGGAGATGCTTGCCCGCGCTGACGCACACGGGCGCCGAGCAAGACATAGGATAGTACGCCTAATCCCGAGCCGCCGAGACCCACTCCTATCGCAAGCAATGGCGTTGAAATGAACCCGGATGCTTGGGCTGATGCAGCCGCCGACCCAGGCCGCTGCTCGAGTGCAGGCCGCTCGACCGGCACGAACACGACTGCCACCTTGTCATAGGATAGGCCCTCGATGCTGTTGACGACGAGCATCTTAATCTGCGGCAGCAGGCTTGAGAGATCCGCCCGGGAATCATGGCGGATGAAAACCGACGCCGAAGACGGCGTGGTGTCTCGCCGCAACAGGTCGTTCTTTGGCAGAACGACATGGACGCGCGCTGAGAGGACGCCATCGATATCATTGATTGTGCGCGACAATTCTTCGCTTAGGGCATAAACGTAACGAGCGCGCTCCTCAGTCGGCGAAGCAATCAGGCCCGCCGCATTGAACACCTCGCCGAGACTTTTGAAAGAGTGGCGTGGCAGCCCTTCGGCATTCAGCAGGTCAATCGAAGAGGCCAGCTGGTTCTGTTCGACCTGGATCGTGCTGGTCCCGTCCTTGGCAGCAACACGGACCGCATCAACCCCGTTCTTGAGGAGGACCGCGAGCATCTCGTTGGCCTCGCGCTCCTGCACTTTGGTGTAGAGATCGGCCTTGCAACCAACAAGGGGAAGAAGGAGCGATAGCAAAGCCGCGACGCGGAACCGCTTGGCGGAGCGCGCGCGACAGCCGCTTTCGTGACAGATTGAACCGATCATCCGCCCCACTCAGCCTGCCGATATCAGCTTGTTCAGTGAGGAACTGACGCTGCCAATGGCATTTGAAACGAGCGTCATCTGAATGAAGCTGTCAGAAACGTCCTTCAGATTCGCCAACATAGCCTCGAAGTTATCTGCGCGTTGGGGAACAACCGGCAAAGTTGTTTCCGCCCCGCTCGGCTGCAACAACGGGGGCTGCGATGCCGATCCGGGCTCAACGGCCTTCGGAAGAGCGGGTCCGCCCGCGGCTACAGCGCGAGGATCAGCATTGACCCGATACAGTGAAGATAGATTCTGCAGGATTCGCTCGCCCAAAGGAGCCGCTTGCGTAGTTGTTCGCGAAACTTCGGATGTCGGGGACACTGGCGCTGCTTCCATCACCGGCGACGCAACGGCTGGGGTCGAGGCCGCCTGCGAAACGCTCTGCTGGAACTGGACTTGCTCGCTGACTGCTACTGATGAGCAGGTCTTGCACAGGCCTTCGGTCAGGTTGGAAGAAATCGGCACAGCACCTAACATCATCGTGGAAGAACCTTGCTCTCTTCGGGATGTGATAGGACTTGCCGCTCAGACCCATGAACGGCTCAATATCCTACAGAGAATTCCTAGAGAAGCGAGCTGACGAGAAGCTGACCAGTTCGTCGCACCTAGCGCCATCTAATGATCACGTTTGGCCGTCTACATTTGAGCGACTTCACTCCCGTTGGCCAGGTCGAAGAGAACCTTAATGTTCATCCCATTTATGATTCAGTGCGTTTTGATTGGAATTCTATGTGTCGGGGCATTCGTTTCGACCGGAAATCGTGCGGCGTTCGGCGCTCCCCTGTCGCTCTCCTCAACACCTTATCGCTATACGGTTCTGGACCAGGACCTCCCCGCTGCGCTGCAGGAATTCGGCAACAACCTCAACGTCAGAATCAACATCAGCAGCGAAGTGAAGGGCCGGATTCGCGGACACATGCCGGATCTGTCACCGCGGGAGTTCCTCGACCATCTCACTCAGCTCTACAATCTGCAATGGTATTACGATGGGCTCGTGCTTTACCTGTCTGCCGCAAAGGAGGCGCAAACTCGTTTGCTTCTACTGGGTCCGATCAGCTTCGGCGCGTTCACGGCGGCCCTCGATGCGCTCAACATCTCCGACGAGCGCTATACAATAAGAGCCGCGCCCGGAAATGGTCTGGTCCTGGCGTCTGGTCCGCCACGCTTCATCGCACTCGTGGATGAGACCCTGAAAGGCCTCGTGACTGAGGCGCAGGCCCGACCACGCGCTGTCGAGACGCCGACGCGGGACTCGGTGCTGACATTATTTCGCGGCTCCTCGACGACCATCATCCGCGATGGGAAACCGGAAGGCCCCTATTCTCTCGACAACCCGCACCAGGACGGCGTCAGGCCCGCGCCCGCACTGGGCCAAAAATGATATGGAGAAGCGTCAGTTGTCGCAGCGCGGCCGCCGGTGATGTCGTGCCGTTGCATCTGCGGCGCAGATGTATCGGCGGCCGGGACATCGCTCGATTAGCCGCTGCAACAGATCAACAACTGCGATGTCGTTATGGCTGAATCGGCTATTTCCGATGAGGAAGCGACACCGGCCTCCGCGCACCTGATCTACTTTCGCTAAAGCCGGCAGGACGAATGGTTTGTAGCTTCGTGTAACCGCAGATGATGACGACACGCGCAAGGCGAGCAATTGCCGCTCACAAATGAGGTACGAGCGAGGCGGACGTTGCGCCTGCGCGAACACACAAGGACGCGCGCGCAGGCCTCGGTCCGCCAGTCGGCGCCTGCCTGTCTGATCTCATCGGCCGATAGACAGGGCCTATCGACCGGCTCAGCTCCTTTTGTCATGGAGGCCGAAACCGAGTGACGGCAAACAAGTGCCAATGCTGGCGCCGGTACTTCGAACTCCGCCAGCGAGCCGCCTTCAGCAGGCGACCGACGTTTTCAGGTCAGGTCCTGTCGGCCGCGGCTTGTCTGCCAGGATTCTCGAAAAGGATCCTACATAAAGTCATAGTCATCGTCGGACCGATACGAGACGTGCCCCGTTTCATTCTCCGATTCGCTGGACTCAGCTTTGGACAAATATTGCGCGGGTTTGTCTGCCCGTTGCCATTCATCGTTACAGTTCTTCGTCCACTTTTCGGGATGTTGGGTGGGATCAAGCACCATGTTATCGTCATCCACGGAAGCAAAACCCAACTCCCGCGAGCGGGCCGCCGCTTCAGCATTTGCGGGACGGGTACGGAGCAGTGCCCGATCGCCGTCGAGGCGAAGCTGATGCTCAAGCAAGATATCGCCCGCGTTATCGACGAGCGGATGGGCAATCTGAAGATCTACAGTGGATGTGACTTCGGTTCGCCCCGGGAACATTTTGCGCCACTGATCTCCGTCGAACTCGTCGCTCATCTTGCAGCCGCCTTCTGTTCTTAGAAGTCCGACGCTTGTGTTGCCTAGCTGATAGCTGAAATAGCGCGCATGTTCCGTATCTCGGGTGTTACCGTATTTTTTAGCAACCTTTTTTACGAGCTTGGCCTTCGAGGATATGCGAGGCGAGTACTCTTGCGGGTTCGCGGCGATATGCCTGATCTCGTCGCCATAAAAGGCTTCCGCTTTTTCAGCGAATGAGCGCTTGGAGATCTCCACGATGGGAGGCCGACCAACCAGCGAGTACGACCGCGACGAAGAGGAACTAGCATCCGACCCCAAGTGCATGTTTGCAAGCGTTTCCGCAAAGCCATGGCCGTCCGCCGAATAGCTGGCCTCATAGGCATCGCCGGCGTTACTGAATTGGCTGAATGAGTCATTGATTCGGTTGTACATGTAGTTTACCTCTGTAGCAGTGAAGTTTCGTTGGCAGCTTAGTTGAGGCTGTCGAAACGAGCGCACATTCATAGTTGTTGCAGCTGACGCCAAGCTGACGTGCACGTGAGAGCGGCTTCTACATCGCCGATATGGTAGCGGCGACCACGACGGCGCACGCTCCTGGCGTGACGTCTAGTTGCAGGAGCGCGTTGGCGGTGTCGGCCATCGAAGGCCCAAGACAAATCGCAAATTTTGCGCATTCTCTGACTGCCTGGCGCTCTCGCGAGAGCTACCGATACGATCCTTGCGCTTCGTCATTCATCTCACCACGGGCTTGGCGCTCGACTGAACCGGTGGCATTGTATTGGACGATGTTGCTGACCGCCGCGCCGGCAGAGCACATCTCGTGACTCGCAGAGGCGGCGGCCTCTTTTTTCCAGCCTGACAAAGATGCGCTTAAGTCACAGCTCTCGTTTCCGAGCAATTGAACGATTTCTGAAAAATCGCACCCGGTCGGAGACGTTCGCTGGCGATGCGCATTGGAAGATAGCCGCGATGTGCGCGTCACGCCCTTCCCTCGCCGCGAGATACGGTCGGCCAGCAACGCAGTAAGCACCGCCGAGAGTGATCGGAAAAGCGCCGCCGCCGTTGGTACAATCTGGTTTGCGGAACCAGAACAGCTTTCTCTCTGCTACCTGATCGCTCGCACGCGCACCACGCGATGCAAAATTGACGACATGTCTTCGCCAAAAGACTCATCCGGCGCCGTCCTCCCAAAGATCACGATTGCGACGGAGTACCGTGGAAGTGAACATTGTCAGCCGTTTTGCAATCAAAGAACGCTTCACAGCTCGATGCCGCGATCGCTGAGCACCCGGTGCATGACCTCACTTTTGATCTCACGGGTGATTTCTTTCACGATCTCGGCTCCGAGCAGCCGCTCGGCATCGAGGTCGCCTATCAGGCCACGTTCGGCGAGGCCTCGATTCAGGCGTGTTTGAAACTCCTCTCCCGTCGCCTCGTAGAGCCGATCCTGCATCGCGGCATGATCTTCGGGGACGATGCGCCTCATAACCGTCTCCCACGGTTGCCAGCTCGTTGCCAGATAATCCGCGAAGCCCGTCGCCTCCTGGCTCCGCACCGACGTCTCGGCCCTGGCAATGTCGTCCTCGGTGACGTGAGAGACGCTCAAGAAGCGCATGTCCGGGGCGATGTGCCGGAGCTCCAGCTGCTCGCGCAGCTGGGTCTGGTAGGCAAGATAGACCTCGATCTCGTCGATGTCGGCGTCCGGGTTGGCAAGGCGGAGCGATTCGACCGTCCGGCGCGCGATACCGTCCAGCGCTTCCAAGCGGAACATGACACGGCCGTGCTGCAGCAATTCGTCAAGCCGCCCGTCATAAGCGCCGTCCTCGACATCAGCGTTTAGGCGTGCGGTCTGCATGCGGTTCCAGGTCAAAGTGATGCGATCCTCGCAGCTCATGCTGGCATCAGAAGCCAGTTCGAAGAACTGCTCGCGCAATGGGGGCCTGGCCACCGCCTGCCGCAGATCCTCGACCACCGCCTGCCGGAACGAGTCATTGCTATAGTTCACACTGGCCCGGAGCCTATCGAGGAAAAGCGCGTAGTTCTGGGCGCCCGGCTGTAGGGCGACGCGTTGCCAGGCGGCTACCGCCGCCGGCTCGCCCTCCAGCCAGTCCGCGACAACCTCGTGCAGGGGCCGCGGCTCAACTTCCTCCGCTCCTTCGTCCATCGATAAAAAGATCTGCGGGCCCACATAGTCCCAGCGATGCGTGGCTGTCGACAGGTTGGTCACCAGCGGTTCAGGCAGCGGATTATGTTCCAAATCAACACTGGACTCGCGGCCTAGTTGCGTCAGGAGGGTCTCGGGGACGCTGGTCAGCTGATTGTTGCTGGCGCCGAGCCAGAGGATCTCGGCGGGGAACGTCTCGGGCAGGCTGGTCAGCTCGTTGTGGCTAGCGCTGAGCCATTCGAGTTCTGCGGGGAGAGGCTGGGGCAGATTGGTAAGCTGATTGTAATCGACGTTCAGGCGCTGAAGCCTGGTTGGTAGGTCGGGCAGACTGGTCAGCCGGTTGCCGCTGGCATCCAACTCGCGAAGCGTTGCCGGAAGGGCGGGCAGATGAGTTAGCTGGTTATTGTCAACCATCAGGCGCCGGAGCCGGGATGGCAGGTTCGCGGGCAAGCTGCTCAACCTGTTGTTGACGGCGTAGAGCCGCCGGAGGCCGGCCGGAAGGGGGACGGGCAAGGCGGTCAGGGACAAGGAAGACAGATCCAGACGCCCATTGACATCGCCGTCCTCCCGCCAATCACTTGTTCGACTAACCGCCTCTTGCCGGTTCTCGCCTTCTGCCTGCCCCTCTTCGGCAACCCAACCCGCCGAGATCTGATTCTGAGACGAGGCAGGGTCGGCGGCCGATACCCGCGCATTCGTCAAGACTCCGGCCCATCGCGCCGCGGCGGGGGACCCTGGTTCGGAGGTTTCGGAATCGGAAGTTTCGATATCGGAGGTCTCCGAGGCGGTGCCGGCGCCAAGCTGCACCTCTACTGTATTCATCGATGCCGTCTCTTCGGTAGCCAAATTAGGGAATGCGCCGGACCGGCGCTGTTCGAAGCTCGCAGCTATCACCGTGGGTGGTGATCACTACGACTGATGAAGCAGGCAATTAAAGATCAGCTCCTGTCAAACCAGATCGTGTCCAGTTGCGTGATGAAGCTAACCGCGCGAGACCGCGTTCACCGGCAAGGGCCTGTCAGTCCAGATCGAGACGTTCTCAATCTGACCGGCTTTGCTGTCGATAAGCTGACAGATCGGATGTAACTCTCGAATATTTCGATGCCAGCGGTCCGCCGAAGAAAGCCAACGGTCAATCAGAGCTTTGACCTGACAGGTGGCGACGGCGACGCGCCCGCAGCTTGCGCTCACGTTCGGCGAGCTGGTGCGCTTTGGAGGACGCGGCCAGCCTCGTGCTGTTCGACCCGCGCCAGCCCAAACGGTGCGAACGAAAGAAGAAAGCAGGGCATCTGAACGACAACTGCTCGACTTGATCGAGTCCACTCTGCTGCGGCGGCCCGCCGGGCATGCGATGCGGCAGTGACGGTCGCCCGCTTGTTATTCTTCAATTTGCAGAAGCTCACAATGCGAAAAAGCGCCGCGATCTCCCTGCGCAGATCGTTGTTGTTGCCATAGCCCGCGTCCATCAACACGACACCGCGCGGAAGGCCGGTCGCATAGGCCCACTGCAACTGCTCCAGCGCGACCTCCGGCTTGGTCCGGAAGTCGACTTCGGCAGGAATGCCCCCACCTTGCGCCGCCGATCGCAGTCTTCAGTCCGTTCCTACGGAAGATAAAGGCGATAGGCGACAGGCAGGCTGGGTGGTGGTTGGCAATCGACGGTGACACCGCCACTTGGTAACTATCCTCCCTGCCGAGCCTTCCGCAATATTGCCGTGCAACTCCGACCGAATGTCGCCCCTGCTTGGGCAATCCGGTTTCATTGATGATCCAGGCTTCGATCCGGCCTTGGCGCTCAATCGATGGCAAGACCATCTCGCGTACCTTGCCCAGCACCTCTCATCCGACCAGGTACCGCTGCCGACGAAATGCAGCAGCGATTGATGCTGGGCGGCCGCCCGTTCTGGGGCCGTCACCGCCGTGATCGGCCCCACGCTCTTGCGACCGCCACAGGCCATGAGGCCGACGCGATAGTCGCGCAGCGGTACCTTCCGATCAGCATGACCGATGACGCTGGCAAGCCCCTCCAAATGCGCCGCAAATTGCATCTCGCCGATCTTGGTGCCACGCCCGCTCATGTAGCCTCGTCGGCTGATGGTCCACGCTTCGACTGTCGCTAATTCCGGCCGGATAATGTCTGCAGTTTTGCGACTCAGTCAGACTAGCGAACTGATCAGAATCGTCGAAGGGCTATTCGTACCGCTTGACGAAGAAAAACAAGGCACAGCGCGCACGCTCGGCCGATGAGCGCGCGAGTACTGGCGGAGTGACTGGATGCACAGGCAACACGCGACAGCAATTGTGATGACACGGCCTGGTTTTCTCAAGCCATGCCCATCGCTCATGTTCATCAACGGCGCTGGGTAGCTCGACCAAAAGAACATGACCAGGACCTGCGCGATATCTGCGTTATGTTACTCGATCGCACCGTCCCCAACCGCCGCGCAATCTCGCGGGTCGGCATCCCAGCCGACTTCAATCTGATCACATCGCGCACATGGCGCATCGCAAGCCTCTCCGTCGGCATCCAGGTCCCCCTTCGCAACGAAAGGCGGGACCGTATCGGAGCCAGAAGAGCCTCGTCACCCCAAGGCGACATCCGCAATGGCCGGCGACATCGAGAGCGGAATCAGCAGCGACGGGATCAAACTGTTCGAACAGGACACGGAGCTCTTTTCAGCTCAGATTGGTGACTGGCTGAAGCCCTATGCTCACATTTCTTGCGAGCGAACTTGCAATCGACGGCGGCGAGCTCGCAATTTGCCGTATTGCGACAATCCATTGGGGTCAGCTGGTTCGACAGTATATGTGTCAGCTGCGGACCGCGTGAGTTTTTCAGCTGCTGCGATACATTGCCTCTTCAACAAGTTTCCTCGGCCCGCGCAGGTCATTGATTTTGTCGAGATGAAATCGCTTACTCGGCTGAAAACATCAGTTGGGTGTCGGACTCGGGCGCCGCTTCTCGAAGCGCAGCCTCCATGCCTTGAATTGTTTCTCGTACAACATCCTCAATCTGAGTTTGCCGAAACGCTAAGAACACGGCCGGGGTGCGGCTAGCTGGTCCGATCGGCGGCGACGGCGGTAACCCGTGCCGCAAGAGCACCCAGTCCATTGCCAAGCGAGCGGTTCGCCCGTTACCATCCTCAAAGGGATGCAGGCTGGCCAGCCGCTGATGGACCTGAGCCGCGAACTCCACCACGGCCATGGGATCACTGGACGTCAGGCGGCGCTCGCTGTCTGCGGTCCAATCGGCGAAAGCGGCCATTTCTTTGGAAAGTGTTTGAGGTGGCGGATATCTTTTCGCAGTCCAAGTATCCCCGTCGGCAGCCTGCACATCCACCTCTCGCAGAACGCCGGTATGCGTGGCCTCATTTTCGTGTCCCAGTATTATACGATTTAGCGCAAAAATACCGTCTCTCGTAAATGGGGAATTCTTCTTCGCCCACTCCTGAACTATGGCTGCAGCATGCTGCCATGAAGAGGCCATTTCATGATTGTCTGCCAATGTTGGCGAAGCGGAATACCGAAGCTTGTCTATGCGGAAGCCTGCATCGGCGGATAACTCGCTTCCGACTCGACTCCACCTGCGCTTTATTTCCTCACATGTTTTCGATAAAGGTAAGCGTTCCCGATACTCTAACGTCGGAGACCTGAATACCCGGGACATAATTGCCAGCTGTGTCCCTGTAACGTAGATCGCCAAATCTCCAAGATTCATGTCGGGAAGATTGCTCAATTCACTATTTGATGCCAAATTTAGCGCCGAAAGATTTTGACAATTTCCCATTGTGCTGGGTAGCTGGCGAAGCTTGCAGCCCGCCAAGATAAGCCTCTCAAGCGCTTCACAGTCGCCTATTTCATCCGGCAATCCACGCAATGAGTTGAATGACAGCGAAAGCGTAGTTAGGTTCTTTAACGCCCCGATACTACGAGGTAACTCGACAATTGAGCAGTCATCCGCAATGAGCTCCGTCAAATGCCTGCACTGGAAAATTTCGTTGGGCAACTGGGTGAGCGCGGCGTTCTCCGAAATATCCAAGCGACGCAGGTGACGAATCCGATTGAGCCCAGGGGGCGGCTGCGACAAATTCAGCTCCCTCAGGTCTAGGTCCATCCCACCCTCGTCAAAACAGCGCAGGATGCGATCCATGGCCACTTGCCTTTGCTCGCATGATCGCGATGTGCTTGCCTCATCTGAGGTCGATGGAGCACAACACATTTTGCTGAGAAAGAATGATGATCTGTTTTTCGTGACTGCTCGATTGCACCACGCTTGAAGTTCAGAACGCAATGTGCCGGACGATTCCGCTCGATCTGTCTGTCGGCAAGAACTGGATTGCGACTTACTTGAGTGTGCATCGTCCTGAGCGACCTCTCGACGTTGCATCGCTTGATCATCACCCAGTTCCATGCCTGCAATCGTTTCTGCAAAGCGAAGACCATCTTCTGGGTCTCTCGATTCATCAGCCTGTCTAGCGCTTATAGACTGGTTGGATGAGACAACGGTTCGACCGAACATCAGATTCCTCGCCATCGGAAGATTACAAATTGTTGAGCGAGTGCCGCTCATTCCCTGATAGACAGCGAAGCTGACTGGAATCTGACCGCACAGGCGCCAAGTATGTGTCCGCACTTCTACGCGACGGCTTGGTTATCGCAATGTTTCAAGCGAGCCTCATAAGCTCTGGGTGGTAATCAGCGAGGCGTGCGCCCGCTGCGCAGGACGTCAGTTGACCGTTGCTCAGCCGCCTTTGAGAAGCTTGAACACTCGCTCCCCCTCAAGCAGATGAAGGCTTTTCAGAATCAGTAGATTGCGTATCTGACTTAGCTTCTATCTCGCCTCGACTAGCGGGAACGCCTGACCAATCAGGCCGTTTCGGTACCGACTTGTCGTTTCAAACTCACCGGCGCGGCGCTTGCTCCGCTTTCAACCAAATTTTGACTTTGGCTCTTGGCTTTCGGAGCTTTCGGCCTCTGAGCTAGTCCGGCATTGGCTGCATTTGCCAAAGACGATGTTCTTCGAGCCGTCCGAGAAAGAAGCAGGCCCTCACTACAAGCTGGGTGAGAACCGACTACACGGTAGGCCGATTAGCCTATCCGCGAATGAATGCTCTGCCAAATTGTTCGCGCGTCGCAAGGCGCTGTGCGGGGCTCAATTCATTTTGCGTCGAGGAGAAACGAGCGGCGTTTCGGGTCTACCAATCGCCTCGTGGACATCCTTGTACGCGAAATATGCATCCTCATATGCTTGCAAACCAGGATCCTCGGCCCTACGGCGTATTTTTTCAGCGACCACGATGCCCCGCGGATCATTGGCAAGGTGGTATCTTCGATCTCGCCCGCTTTTCTGCAGCGTGCAACTTGCGCTCTCAGTTCTCCCTGAATTTGAGAGCTGCAATCCAGATTTTGCGCTCGGCATGGCTCTCGTCCTTGAAGTGCTTGTCCGTGTCGTACGAGCGGTCCGCCATTTCGCCTGCTTGGACGGTGAGTTGCTCCGGATCTGACGCGCGGACGCCCTGCGGCGCATAGATGTACGAAATCGTCGGCGTTTTGGGCTCTTCCGCATATCTGATGCAGGTTGCGAGATTCACGGAAGGCTCGAATAAGGCCATCAGGTCGGAATCGCAGTCGACGTCCGTGATTCGCTTTGCTCCATGCATTCCGCTCGCTGGTATCTCCCGAGCTTTCGATTGTCCAGATTCTTCCCTAGGTCGATCAAGCGGTGCTCGTGGCTCGGTTGAAGTCATCGGTCTCGTTCTGTCCCGGTTGCGGCCGCCAGACGCGCCGCGTCCACAGCCATTACGTGCAACGCTCATCCGATCTTCCGTGGCGGGGTCGTGTTGTCGAGATCCGGCTTCACGCGCGACGGTTTCGATGCGTGAGCGCAATGCTAGAGTCGCATATTCACCGAGCGGTTGCCAGAAACGGTTCAGCCGAAAGCGACGCACGGCCCGGCTTAGCGAAAGCCAACTGGCGATCGGCTTCGCGATCGGCGGGGAGCCGGGTGCGCGTCTGTCGTGCAGGCTGGCCATGCCGGCCCGCGGCGACACGCTGCTGCGGATGATCCGCGCAGCTGAGTTCAACGCCAGAAGCGCCGCGTGTAATCGGCATCGACGACTGGGCCTGGCGCAAGGGGCTGCGCTATAGGACCATTATCTGCGATCTGGAACGCAATCGCGTCATTGATCTTTTGCCGGACCGAAATTCCGATACGGTCGCGTCTTGGCTGGAACGCCATCCAGGCATCGAGGTAATCGCGCGCGATCGCGGCGGCTTTTATTCCGAAGGTGCCCGACGCGGTGCTCCCGATGATGCAACGCAGGTCGCCGACCATTTTCACCTTCTCCAAAACCTGGGTGCGCTGCGTTTGGCTGTTGGCCGTTATCGCAAGGCGGTCGGTGCTGCTGGAAAGACCATAAACGACAAAGCCAAGCCGGAACCAGAGCCTGCAACGAAACTTGATGCCCTGCGCTGCTCGCGGCGCAGCCACCGCAGTTCACTCTATGTCGAAAGCCTCGATTTGTGCGTTGCCGGCCTGTTGCCTTGCGGGATCGCGCCGCGGATCGGCATGAGCGTGAGGACGGTCGAACGGTGGCTTGCTGCGGGCGTTGAGCCTGAGCACCGGCGGCCCCCCGTGGACTCTGTGCTCATTGATCTTATTCGTGATTATCTGGAAAAGCGCTGGGAGGAAGGCGAACGACGCGGTTTGCAATTGTGGACCGAAATCAAGCTCCGCAGCTTTGAGGGCCGTAAAGCGACCGTATAGCGGGGGAATGTTGGCCTCCAGCAGGGCTCACCGGCGGCTGAGCCAAATGTGCGGCGGCGACTGCCCTCGCGCCGCGACTGTGCATGGCTCTCGAGCAAAGGGCCTACATCGTTCGACGGGCGGACCGAGCGGTTCCTTCACCATCTCTATGAGGATGCGCCGGAGCTTTCGAACGCCGGTGAGCTCGCGCGACGGCTCGCGGCATTGATACGGGGCGACGACGACGCGGGTCTCGATCAATGGATCGTGGATACTGCGAGGAGCGAACTGGCCTCGCTTGCGCAAGAGATCGACCGCGACATTGCAGCTGTCGCGGAGCCATCACCCAACCCTAGAGCACTAGCCTCGTCGAGGGACAGATCAACCGTCTCAAGACGATAAAGCGCCAGATGTATGGCCGTTCAGGATATGAACTGCTCAGAAACAGCCTGTTCGCAGCCGCATGACAATGGACGATGCGCTCGATGAAAAGCAAAAGGGACCTGCACCAAATATGCGGAAGAGCTCAATCAAGGTGAGAGAGTTTCGCTGGGCTCGTGACGTAGGGAGGGCGTAGCCCGACCGGAGTTACGAGCCCAGCGTCGGCGCGATCCCCAGGAGGACCGCGCCGACACAGGGCGTAATGCTCGAGGATCCAAACTCCATCAACCGGGCAACATCTCTTGACGGGACCTAAGGCTGCGACCCAGGAGACGATGGCAGATTTTCAACGAGGAGCTGGAGAGGTCGGCGAACCCCGCTTGCTCTAGAGGAACCGTGGAATTTGTTCCAAATGTACTGGCAAAGCAGGTCGTAATCAATTCCTGATCTAGATGTTGGCTGAGTGCGGACGCGCTTTAGCAATTTCTCGCAGTTGGACGTCTATTTCACAGCTCAAGGCCGTGGTCGGCGAGCACCTGGCGCATCAGCGCGCCTTTTATCTCGCAGGCGATCTCGTCGCGGATCTTTGCTCCGAACCGCAGCTCGGCATCGCTGTTTCCGGTCAGGTCATGATCGGCGAGCCGCTGCGCGAGGCGGCTCTGGAAATCCTCGTCCATCGCCTCGATCAGCCGGTCCTGCATCTGTGCATGGGCCTCAGGGGCGATCCGGCTCACCACCGTCTCCCAAGGTTGCCAGCGGGTCGCCAGATGGTCGGCGAACCCCGCCGCTTCCTCATTGCGCACCAGGGTCTCGGCCACGGCGAGGTCTTCCTCAGTGACGTAAGAGACCTTAAAGAAGCGCATCTCCGGAGCGATGAGCCGCAGGTCCAGCCGCTCGCGTAGCTTGACCTGATAGGCCAGATAGACCTCGATCTCGTCGACGAATTGGAGCGAAGCGACCTTCTGACGAGCAATCCGCTCGAGTGTGCCCAGGCGGAACAGGACCCGCGCCTGGTCGACGAGCTCGCCGAGCCGATTGTCATAGGCACCCTCTTCGACATCAGCGTTCACGCGTGCTGTCTGCATGCTATTCCAGGTGAGGGTGATGCGATCTTCGCACGTCTCGCTAGCCCCAAACGCCAGCTGAAAGTACTGCTGGCGCAACCCCGGCCTGATCG
Source organism: Bradyrhizobium sp. BEA-2-5 (assembly GCF_032918025.1). NCBI lineage: Bacteria > Pseudomonadati > Pseudomonadota > Alphaproteobacteria > Hyphomicrobiales > Nitrobacteraceae > Bradyrhizobium > Bradyrhizobium sp. BEA-2-5. The sequence continues at coordinate 6,632,073 of NZ_CP136629.1, forward strand.
CTGCTTGCCGCAGATCATCGGCCACTAATTTTCGGAACTCTGGATTGGCATAGCTCACGGTCTTTCGCAGCCTGTCGAGGAACACCGCATATTCCGGCGCGCCCGCCTCGCCGGCGAAGTTCTGCCAGGTAAATGCCGGCGCGCTCTCCATCCAGTCCGCTACCACCTCGCTTAGGGGGCAGGCTGGAGCGCTCGCCGTTCCTTCATCCATCGAAAAGAAGACCCGCGGACCGCTATAGCCCGGGGCGTTCAGGACTGTCGCCAGACTCGTCCGCACCCGCTCGGATAGCGGGTTACCTGCCAGCTCAACTCTGCAGGCCGAGCCTAGCTGGCTTAGCAGCGTCTCCGGCAGGCTGGTCAGCCGGTTGCCGGCGACCCCGAGCTGCCGGAGCCCCGCGGGAAGGACATCAGGCAGACTGGTCAGCTGGTTGTTGCTGACGTAGAGCCGCAGCAGCCCAGGCGGGAGTGTATCGGGCACATTGGTCAGCCGGTTACCGCTGGCGTAGAGCCGCAGGAGCCTCGGCGGGAGTGTATCGGGCAGGCCGGTTAGCCGATTGCTGTTGACGTGGAGCTGCTGGAGCCCCGCCGGGAGGCTTTCGGGAAGGCTGGTCAGCAGATTCTCGTCGGCGTTCAGATCCCAGAGCTCAGCCGGAAGAGTCGCAGGCAAATGGGTCAACTGATTGCGGCTGACGTCGAGCTGCTGCAGGTTCGGCGGAAGGGCGGGCAAAGTCGTCAGGGACAGCGATGACAGATTCAGCGGCAGCGGCGCAGAGACATCGGCGTTTTCTCGCCAAGCTCGCACTCGCCTTACCGCCTGTTGCCGGTTCTCGCCCTGCCCCTGATCCACTTCGCCAGCCCAAGCGTCCAGGAGCTGATCCTGCGACTGCTGCGGACCAGCGGGCGCCCGCGCTCCGGTCAAGGCCTCGACCCACTGAGCCGCAGCTTGCGTGAGACCGCATAGGCAACCTTGCCGGTGGCTTCGTTCGGAAGAAGTGCCCGCGCTCGACTCGGCCCGTCCTGTGTTCATCAATGCTCGTTCTCCTGTGGTCAGCTGAGTGTGTCAGTTTCCATAGACACTTCTCCTACTTAGCTGTCGACGAGCTGACGAGTCTTCCTACGATGTCGTCGATGGAAGCCACATTAGTTTGTTTCGAAGCTGCGGCATCAATGCCGCGTCCGACTAAAGCCAAGTGACCGTCAAAGGAGTGTCGAACCGGCAGGTTTGTTTTGACGGCGGCGCATTGGCAGCCTGGCGCCGGTCAGCGAGTTCAGTGCACCTTCGCGGGCGCAGTGGCATCCAGCTTCCTGCCCGCCAGGTTCCGGGCGGGAAATCTCAACGTCACGCTTTGCTCATGCTCGGCGCAACGCATGAGCTCGGCATTGATCGGCCGAACGGCGTCCCGCGGAAAATCTCAGGATCGTTACGATCAGTTCTGATTCCTCGTCAGCTTCCCGAAAGCTTAGGCTCTTAGCGAGGACTTGTTATCCAGGTCAGGCGTCAGCTCCTCATATACGCCAGGAGAATGGGTATGGATCCGTTCAACCGCCTCAATCCATCCGAGATCCCGGATGTCGGGCGGACGCACCACGAGGGCCTGCAACAGCAGCAGGCAGACCAAGCAGCGTTTCAGCAGCACCTGAACGAGCTGCATCCGCGCGAGCGTCCACCTTCGCCCAACAATTCAAATCGCCGCCGCCCCCCTTATGCCGGGTCGAACGGAGATGCGGATCATTTGGGAATGCCGCATGAGGGTCGCGTTGGACAAGGCCCCTCGCGGCTGCCCTCGGATCCGCCCTCCTGCTCTGAACAGGGGATCAATCAGCATGTGCTTTTTGCGACCGTAGATCGCGATAGCCAGTTGCCAAACGGCAGCTTCAGTTTGACGGATGGTTGGCACGACATGGATGCAGCCGCCGATTGGCCGACGCATGACGTTGATCAAGAGCAGCATTTGTGGGCGGGAGCCGATGATGTGACGCCGGAGTGGCTAACTATCCCGGCAAGTCCCTGGGAGCAAACTCTCGCAGCATCGCTCCTTGGCCAACAGCCCTGGCCGGGCGATGGAAATACTTCAAGAGGAGGCCGGCGGCTTCCCCCGACCGCGGCGCATTGGACCGAAGCCTTGCACCGCACGGGGATCTCTGCCGCAGGTCCTGCCAGCGATCCGACGAACCTTGAAGACCCAGTCCTCCAGGAAGCGCTGCTTGACCGGATCCTAGACAGCTGGGTTTGCGAGGAGCGGCAGACGGAAGATGAGGACCGGCAAGAGGCGGCAAGACGAATAAGAGCCTGGGCAGAAGCCGGCGACGTCTATGCGCGGCTGGAGCTGTCCGACCTGGGTCTGACGACATTGCCCGCCGCCTTTCCTCCCGGACTGCAATCGCTGAATGTGAGCGACAACGCGCTGGTGTACCTGCCTGACCCCCTCCCGGCCGGACTCCGAATGCTCACCGCCAGCGGCAACCGGTTGAGCAGCCTGCCAGACGCCCTCCCGACGCAACTCCAATCACTCGAAGTCGGGAGCAACCGGCTGACCAGGCTGCCCGAAACCCTTCCGGAGGGCCTATTGACGCTCGCCGTTGGCAGCTGCAGCCTGACGAGCCTGCCAGACACCCTGCCGGCCGGGCTTCAAGACCTCGATGTCCGCGGCAACCTGCTGACGAGCCTGCCCGATGCCCTCCCGAGCGGTCTTCAGTTGCTTGCTGTCGGCGGCAACCGGCTGACCGACCTACCTGCCAGCCTCCCGCCTGAACTCCAGGAGCTCGAGGCCGATGGCAACCGGCTGACCAGGCTGCCTGACACCCTCCCCGCCGAGCTCCAGTTGCTCTTCGCGCGCGACAACCATCTGAGTAGCCTGCCCGAGGCCCTCCCCCCGGAGCTTCAGAGACTTCACGTCAGCGGTAACAGGCTGACGAGCTTGCCCGAGACCCTCCCGGCTGAGCTCCAGGTGCTTGAGGCACGCGACAACCGGCTGACCAGCCTTCCGGAGGCCCTGCTAACCAGGCTCGGTTCTGGGTGCATGATTTACATGGAGGAAAATTTGCTGTCCGAGCAGGCCCGGACTGATCTGGCGACAGCTCTGAATGCGCCGGGCTATGCCGGTCCGCGGGTCTTCTTCTCTATGAACGAGGCAACGGCAGGCGATTCAGCGCGACCGCTGAGCGATGTGGTAGCGGACTGGCTCGAGGGCGAGCCTAAGGTGATCGCCGCCTGGCAGAACTTCGCCGGCGAGGCGGGTGCCTCGGAATACGCGCTCTTCCTCGACAGGCTGCGAAAGACGGTGAATTATGCCAATCCAGAGTTCCGAAACACCGTAGCCGAGGATCTGCGTCAGGCAGCGGTCAGGCCGGGATTGCGCCAGCAGTATTTCCAGCTCGCCTTCGGGGCGAGCGAGACCTGCCAAGATCGGATCACCCTGACCTGGAACAGCATGCAGACCGCACGCCTGAACGCTGATGTCGAGGAGGGGGCCTATGACAAGCGGCTCAGCGAACTCATCCAGCAGGCTCGGGTCCTGTTCCGCCTGGACGCGCTCGAGCCGATCGCCCGTCAGAAGGTCGGTTCGCTCCAATTCGTCGACGAGATCGAGGTCTATCTCGCCTATCAAGTCAAGCTGCGCGAGCGGCTTGACCTGCAGCTCATCGCTCCGGACATGCGGTTCTTTGATGTCTCCTACGTGACCGAGGACGACCTCACAGCGGCCGAGATGCAGGTGCGCAACGAGGAAGGGGCAGGCTTTGCGGACTATCTGGCGACTCGCTGGCACCCCTGGGAGACGGTGGTGAGCCGGATTGCTCCCGAAGCCCATGCGCAGATGCAGGACCGGCTCATCGAGGCGATGGACGAGCAATTCCAGAGCCGCCTCGAGCAGCGGCTCGCCGATCAAGGCCTGACCGGAAACAGCGACGCCGAGCTGCAATTCGGAGCAAAGATCCGCGACGAGATCGCCTGTGAGATCAAGGGCGCTCTGATGCGCCAAGTGCTCGACGACCATGCCCTTGAGCTGTGAACCGGCCATCAAATTGCCGAGGGACGGCAGATGGTCCTACGCGATAGCCTTCGCCCGCGCAGCGTTCACACCGACCGCTGCCGGCAACCTGATTTGCCGCGGGGGACTTTTTCCCCTAGTTCGCAATTGCTTACCTCTACAGCACCTCTGACCTGGCCGTGCCTCCTCCGTTTGTCGAGCATAACGCATTCGTTTTCGGCGTGCGGAATCCTAGAAGACGTTGAGGAGTAGTCCGAGCGACCTTATGCCGGCGCTTTTGTGTCGACAGGGCTTACCCGATCGACATTCATGGTGTCTGCTTCCGCAGATCGCACAAAGCCTCTAGTCAGAATTCCGGCCGATCGCGCGCTCAATGCGATCGCGCATAGCCGGATCGATATCTTTGGCGCCAAGCAAATCCGGCGGCGGCGTCTCCTGCACCTGAAGAGCAGGTCTATCCCAGCGAGCGCAACCGCCGAGCCCCAGAATAACAAGGAGAGCCAAACCCAAGAGCGGACAAAATCCACCCAAGCGCGACCGGACGGCATCCAGACGTGAATTCATGCGATCCTTCTCAGATCGAGTGCTGGGGCGACAAATCGGCTGCAGCGATCCTGTCGCGAGATTGCTCCGACGGAGCATTGTCCTTGGCAGCAGTCAATGTGATCGATCCAACGGGCTGAATCGTGAAGTCTGGAGCGAGATCCTGATACGAAAGAACAGGAAGGTCGATCCCGTTGCGGGTGAGAAAACCCCGGACGAAACGCCGGATATCCATCGAAGCAAGGATAACTGGGGGAGCCTGCCCCGGAACCTTGTTCGAATGGATCTGACGCATTCTTGAAAGTAACGCCTCGCTTTGCCCGTCCGTCAAGACCAGGTAGGGTCCTTTAGCCGTATCGCGCACAGCGCTGCGAACAACTTCCTCGGTTTGACGTTCGATGATGAAGACGGGCACGACACGGTGTGCGTTGGCATAACGGTGGCAAATCTGCCGTTTCAGACCCGAGCGAACATATTCAGTGAGCAAGACGACGTTTTGCTCTCGTCCGCTCCATTCGGCCAATGCTTCCAAGACCAGCCTTGTATTGCGGATCGGGATTCCCTCCTCCAGCAGGCGCCGCAGGACGTCGGCTATCTTGGGGATTGGCATCGTGCGCAGCACCTCCTTCACCAGATCGGCATATTCCTGCTCCATTCGGCCCAGCAATTGTCGGGTCTCCTGAATGCCCACCAAGCACGGCGCATGACGAGTCAACGCCGAATTAACGTGCAAGGCCAGGATCTCAATGGGACGGCGATACCCGATGCCGGCCGCTTTGAGGGCCGGTTGATTGCTTTGTTCGATCCAGATTCTATTGGTCTCCGGGTCATGCCGGAATGGGATGCCGCTCAATTCGATATTGGCCAGATCATCGTTAAGCACGAGCTGCGTTGGATCAATAAACTCCTGATCGACCGGCACGCCCTCGACATCCACCCTGAACACCAACTTTGGCAAGCGCTCGTCGACCTCGACGGGGATGCGCGGAATCGTGATGCCTAGATCTGTTGAGACCGATCCGGAAACCTGTGCAATTTGCTGCTGCAATTCGTCCCTGTCGATCGCCGGTGTCAGACTGGGTGCGAGGAATAACGCAACCGGAAGCGCTTCCGCCGGCACGGTTTGCTTGTAAGGCTGTGCGGGAACTGGACTAGAGACATCCGCGCCTTTCTTGGCGCTTTGGACCACACCGTCAGCAAAGCTCGCTCCTGCAAAGACCGCGGCCAAGACGAAGAAGACCGGCAACGGGAAACCCGGGATGATCCCCATTGCCACCAAGACGCAGGCGGCCAGTCGCAAGGCATGAGCATTGGCGGTGAGCTGGTTGACGATATCGCTACCAAGGTTGAGCTTGGTCGCTCCATTCACGCGCGTGATAATCGTTCCGGCTGTAATCGACAGCAGGAGCGACGGAATTTGCGAAATTAGCGCATCACCTATCGTCAGCAGGGTATATTGATGCAACGCCTCCGCGAACGACATTCCCCTGGAGAGCACGCCGATAGTGATCCCGGCCAGCATATTGATGCAGATGACCACCAACCCTGCGATGGCGTCACCCTTCACGAACTTCATGGCGCCGTCCATGGCCCCGTAGAGCTGGCTCTCTTTTTCCAATGCAGCGCGCCGACTGCGGGCCTCGTTCTGATCGATATGACCGTTGCGCAACTCCGCATCGATCCCCATCTGCTTGCCCGGCAGGGCATCGAGCGTGAAGCGCGCCGCCACCTCCGCCACGCGTTCCGCGCCCTTGGCGACCACGATGAACTGCACCATGGTCACAACCAGAAAGATGACAATGCCGACGACGATATTCCCCGATATGACAAAGTCACCGAACGTGTGAATGATGCTGCCGGCATCCCCATCAGCCAGGATCAGCCGCGTCGTCGAGATGGTGAGCGCCAGACGGAAGACCGTGGAAATCAGAATGACGCTCGGCAAGGACGAGAAGTCGAGCGGGGTGCTGATGTAAAGAGCGACCATCAGCAGCAGTATGGCGATGCCCAGATTGAAGCCAATGAGCGTATCGATCGCTACAAGCGGGATCGGCATGATCATCATGCTGACCGTCAGAAGCAGCATCAACGCAACCATCAGATCGGAGTTGGCCGCCGCGCGCGCAAGGATGTTACGCAGGACGTTGGTCATGGCGTTCCTTCTGATGGTTGTTTGACAAAAACTGCGCCGTTGCGCAACGAAACATAGCCCTGGAAAACAGCGCGCGCCTCGTCCATGCGGCCTGCGCGCCGCAGGGCATGGCTTCGTAACAGCATCAAATGGGTGCGCGAAGACGGCTCGTCATCAAGTGTATCCAACCTGTCCAGGATCCGCAGCGCTTGGTCGCCGAGGCCCTCGGCAATGAGGGCATAGGCGAAAATCCGCAGCAGATCGACGTCTTGCGAGTTGTCGCGGACGATGAGCCGCAACAGAGCAACGCATTCTGCGCCCTGTCCACATGTAAGATGGAGATAAGCAAGTGCGCAGACCAAATCGCGCTCTTGCCCGGGACTCAGCGGCAGGTCACCGGCATCAGAAACGTCCGTTGTCGGCTGATGCGCTCCATCAGAGGTGAGCATGGCTAGGCTTCGATCAAGCTGTTCCGGTTCTGCCGGAGCAGGGTCAGCCACTGCAGTCCTTGCTGCAAAACGAGGAGACCTTCGCGCGCAATCAATTCCGCGGGTACGGCCGAGAGCTTGAGGGTGAGACGTTCCAGAAGAACACCGTACCGCTCCGCCCGCAGCATGTCCGGATGGCGCAGCCGTGGTGTAACGAAGGCGAACAGATCATGCGCGATATCGCCCCCGTGGAACGGCGTCAGCTCCTCGATAACATTGCCGCGGAAGCGCATCTTGCTGAGGCTGACGCGCCCGACTGCATCAATGTCTTTGGCCTCCGATAGGGCGTCGATCGTCATATCGAGCGGCAAATGCGACGCGTTCAGCTCTCGCCAGATCGACGCCTGCTGATTCTCATCATCTGGGGGAGTACCGTCGATCTTGGTCTTGCTGACGTCGATTAGCGGCGCACGGTCCTCGTCGCGTCTCTGCGAAATGGTGACGGGCCGAATATCATGGCGGGACAGCTTAGACATGACCTCTCCAATGTTCCTTCGCGCTAATAGGGCACGGCAGCAAAACGGCCATTTCGACTTAGCAGCACACGCCCATCCTCGATTCGATCAACCAACCATCCGTCAGCCAACAGAGCACCGACGAAATATTTCTGTCCGCCAATAAGCAAATAAGGCTGGCTTCCGTGCCAAACAGCTTCGAGAGCGATCGGAGAAGGTGGCTTGCCCTCTTTGGTCTGCACGCCGTTTACCAGGGTTAGCGCACCATTTGTGCGATGATCGAACCATTGCTGGAGTTCCTGCCATTTCGCGACCGTTGCAGGAGTGACTGTTCCCTCAGCACTGACAAAACCCGGGCCCGAACTGATCCTGATATCGAGCAGGCCGGCCTTATCAACCTCCTGCTTCAACGCTTCGGCGGTGTCCTGGGCGTACCGATCATCAGGCCGGTTCGTGATGCGCTTTTGTACAATCTCGGCTGCAGGCGCCGCACTGGCGTTTGGTGCACCTCCGCCGCCTTTGGATAGCGCGGTCGTGAGAGCAGCTATACCGACAATGCCGAACAACCCGATGGCCCAGGCCCAGATCGAAACGCGCGATGGGCTTATCGGACTGGCCTCGACCGCATTGTGCATCGACCAACGAAAAGACATGGCGCCGGCGTGGACAACGGCTGGAAGAGAACGAACAACGCGCTCACCAGCGCCAACCCCCTCCTCGCCCCCCATCGTGCCTATGGGAGCAAGGGCCTCGATCTCGATCGAGCTTCCAACGAGAGTGACACGAAAATGATGCGGCTCAAGCTCTTGTTCGACAAAGATCATATCCGCGTCGAGGCCACTGCCGATAAGGCTCGCTCCGGCAGCCGCTTCTCCGGTCAGCCCGGCATAAAGTCCCGACAGCACCTCGAAGTGGAAGGAGGCAGCCTCCTTCAAAGACAATCCTCCAAACCAAGAGGAGCAAGGAAAGCATTGCCGTACAATTCGCCCCCGCCCCCCAGAACGTCACTACTCACATCGCCGCCACGACTGGAAGGCGGGGCGAACGCACGCCCCGCCTCCAGCATTACCCGTTGGCACGCTCGCTTGCCGCCTTCTTCTCACTCGCGAGCTCGGTCGACAGCGTGCGCAAGCGCATGTCCTGCACCATGGTTTGCAGACTGACAGCCTTCAGTTGCGCGATAACCGCCTCATAAGTCCCCGCCGCCCCGGCCTGATCAATTACAGCACCAGCTCCTGATGCGGCGGTAGACGCTGTGGTACCACCACCGCCAGCCCCCTTATCAGCCTTGTTGCCAGCCTTATCAGCACTGACATCTGCGGTGTCACTACCATGAGAGCCGGAGCCACCCACTTTGTTGACCATATCGCTTCTCCTTCCACTTAAATTGTCGCCACTGACGGCGACGGTCCCTGACGTCGCGATTCGGCGTCAGGCATCTTCTTCTGTTTCAGCAACCGCTTCGTGAAGATTTTCTATGCCTCGCTCCATAGTCTGCACCGCGGCCATGGCAAGAACCGAACCAAACGCTGATTCGAGCTCTCGACCCTGATCCACGGACTGCGAAGCGCCACCATCAAGATTGGTGTGAACCACACTTTCGATTGCGCCGGCCATCTGCTGCCTCTCAGTTCAGTTCCATCAGAAAGGTGGCATCGCAACCGAGCGACCCACGTAGCTCAGGCTAGCGGGATTAGCTGTCGAGAAGCTGACAAGCCGAAGGTTGGATCCCAATGACCCCAATACCGGGATCAACATCAACCTGAGAGGCGGCTTCACGGGCGGATGGCGGGGCTGCACCGAACTTAGTTTCACCACCCCGCGACCTCGTTGTTACAACATCTCCTATGAATGAGCGCCAGACAGTCCTGGCGCTCGGTCCACCACACGTCCATCGCACCCGTTGGATCACACACTTAATCGTGCGATGGCAAGGCACAGGCAAAACCGCCCGTCGTTCGCAATGCCGCTGCGGGGACTGCGGGGTGATGGGGTGATGCTTCGCGGCTTCGCCACGACGGCTATTGCGATGACTGGAGGGAGCATATTCCTCCAAGTCCATCAGGACAGCGTCGTGCTGCGTGCGCTGGATCGGAGATGACATTTATGAGCACGCCGGCGCCTCTTCCGAGATAAATCGAAGATGACCGCGATTGGCTCAACGCGAGCCTTCTCAAACTCGTCAGCTTCTCGAAAGCTCGGCCCCCTAGTCTAGCACGAACGTGTCGTTCTTGCGACCGCCGATGTCACCGATTGACCGCAATGGAAATGAACTCAAATGCAGCTCAATAGCTTTTCACTGCCCACCAGTGTGGATCCAGCCCAGTTTGGACTCGTTCCGGCGGCTTCGTCGACGTTGCGACCATCCGACCCGATTGGGGAAGGCAAACCTTCGATCTTCGAGTCGATGGTGTCCGTCAGTTCGCGGGAAGACAAATCCGATGTCCCCTCCACGTCAACTGATCCTCTGCAGCCAGAGCTGCCGATGCCGCAGGACCCACTGGACGCGCTGCCAGCGGATGTGAAGGCGGCGATCGAGGCACTGGACAAAGAAACGCTTCCTTCTTCCTCAGCCGACCCTTCGTCCGCCGACGAATCGGCACCGGCTGCGCCTGCTCCAGCACCCGACGTGGCGACCGCTCCGGTAGCAAGCTCGAGGATCACATGGAATGGCGGCACGCTGACCGATTCCGAGCTGGAGATCGTCGCGGTGCTGAACCGGCACAAGGACCAATGCCCGCTCAGCTGGGACTCGTTGGCAGAGAAGGCCAACGACCCCTCGACGCCACCGGATCTGAAGGAAGCGATCAACAAATTGCGGCAGGACCCGGAGCTGTTCTATGCGATCGGCTCCCAGGGCGACGGCCGATGCGGGGGCAAGATCAAGGCGAATGATTTGTCCAAGTTCTCCGATAGCCACGCACAGGTTGCGGCATTCCAGGAGCAGAAGGCGCACAGCTACGAGCAGAACTACATTCCATCCGACGGTACCGGGAATGGACAACCGTCGGCCATGAGCGCCAATGATGCATTGCGCGAACTCTACCGGTATTCTGATTACCTGCCTAAGAATCTCAGTCTGGACGATTTCAAGAGGATCGTCGACGGCAACGCCAAGACCGGCAAGTGTCCGCCGCAGGTGATCGCGGCGGCTCAGTACTTTCTCGACCATCCCGACGCCTGGAAGCAGTTGTACGGTGGCGCGATTGATAAGGTCCACAAAGAGGACTTCCTGCAAGTCGCCTCATCGTCGATGAACCTCACGCAGAGCGAACTCGACACGCTCGGCACGATCAACAAGAATCAATCCGCATTCTTCGGGAACGGCGACCTGACGCGAGAGAAGCTGTCGAGCATGGCGGACGACAAGAGTCTCGATCCGGACGTGCGCCAAGCAGCGTCACAGCTGCTTTCGGACCCGCTGTTGTTTGGGTTACTGAACAATTCGATCACTGGCTACAAGACACATCATAAGATCACGGACTTCGGCGGCGGGCATACGGTCGATTCGGGTAACATCAGCAACAACGACTTCACGCACTTCTACGACAACATGTCGACTGCGAACCGTACCGTTCAGCAGACCAAGACCCATGTCCCGACGACCGCCGCGGATAAACGCGCGGTTGCGGACATGATGATGGGGGTAGACGACCAACCCGATATCAAGTCTGCGAAAAAGAATGGCGGAGCCCTAATGCACGTCGTCGACGACGTGCTCAAGGTCGGCACGAAAGTACTTGATTTGGCGGCCACGGCAGTCGGCGTGCTCGGCTTCATTCCCGCCTTGGGCGAAGTCGCCGATGCCGTATCGATGGTACTGGAGTTGGAGTCGCAAGCGGCGAACCTTCTTCACACGGCCGTTAGCGGGGGCGATATGAAGAAGGCGCTGAAAGAGGTCGGCATCAACCTTGCGGCGCAGGCCGTTGGCTGTATCTCTGGACCTGAGGTCAAGTTAGCGCTGCGCGAAGGTCTCGCAAAGAAGGTTCTGGAAGAGGCCGCGACCAGGGGGATCGACCTGTCGATCTCGCAGGCGCAATCCTATGCCCAGAACTATTTGGACGACCTGAAGGCCCGCCTTGAGACCGGACCCATGCAAACCGCAGGTGTTCCAAGCTAGGAGGCGCGAGGTCTCGTCTTGAAAATTGCCAGGCCAGTTGGGCTGACAGCCTGCGGCCCGCAGTTCGCCCATCGCAGTGACAGAGGCGCGCAAGGTTTGGCGCTGCAAGCGAACGCGCGACTGCATAAGATCGCGCGTTTAAGACCTCGTCTCGTCACCGCGAGGTTGCCACTTCGCGGGCCGCAGAAGCACCAGGCGTCGCCCAAGCACTTGCGGCGCCACTGCGAGGATCGTGTCATCTCCTTAGGCGACAGCACCATCGCATGCGCAAATTCTGTAAAGGCCCAGAGGCAGCTTCTCAAGACCAAGCTGACTGGACGCGCGATTCGCTCGGTTACAGCCGGCGCTGATTGTGCGACCCGAAGTAGCGCCGCTCAAGGCGCTGGATGAGCGCTAGCCATGTCTGCGGCGAACGAAACGAAGACGATCTTGAAGGCCTAGAGCGTTTTCCGACCGGAATGAATCGGTAGGGATTCCCAAAACGGCACGAGTCAGATTCAAGGGACATGCTGACGAAGGAGGTCAGCATGTATGACCAGGGCGCTTTCAGTTGATCTTCGCCAGAGGGTGGTAGCCGCGATTGACGGTGGCTTGTCCTGTCGACAGGCCGCGGAGCGTTTTGGTGTCAGCGCGGCCAGCGCGATCCGCTGGCGTAGTCGCCTCAAGGAAGTTGGCGACATCGTTCCTAAATGTCAGGGCGGTGACCGCAAATCGCAGCGTATCGAAGCACATGCACAATTGATTTTGGACGCGGTGACGGCAAAGCCGGATATCACGCTCGCCGAGTTGCGAGAACTGTTGCAACGTCGTGGCATATCAGCCGGCATCGCGTCGCTCTGGCGTTTCTTCCAGCGCAGAAAGATCACACTCAAAAAAAGACAGCGCACGCCGCCGAGCAAAGGCGCCGCGATATAAATCGCTGCGCGTGAGGAGTGGTTCGAAGGGCAAATCGATCTTGACCCTGAGCGCCTGGTCTTCATCGACGAAACCAGCGCCAACACCAAAATGGCGCGACTTTACGGGCGCTCGCCACGCGGCGAGCGATGTCGCGCGGCTGTCCCACATGGACACTGGAAGACGACGACATTCACCGCCGGATTGCGCTCCGACGGTCTGATCGCGCCACTTGTCTTGGATGGTCCAATGGATGGCGACGCCTTCCTGGCCTATGTCGAACAAGTGCTCGCCCCATCGCTGCGGCCGGGCGATACCGTTATCATGGACAACTTGCCCGCTCACAAGGTCCATGGCGTTCGAGAGGCCATCCAGGCGGTCGGAGCAAGCCTGCTTTATCTGCCGCCCTACAGTCCGGACTTCAACCCGATCGAAATGGCCTTCTCTAAATTGAAGGCGCTCTTGCGCGCCGCCGCAGCGCGCACCATGCCCGATCTCTGGCAAGCAATCGCCAGCGCTCTCAAGCGCTTCTCACCCGAGGAATGTCAAAATTATCTCACCGCAGCCGGTTACGACGCAACGTGATCGGAAAATGCTCTAGACCTAGCACTTGAGCGGTCTTCCCGACCGAGCCATCTCGCCAAGCGGATAGCGGTTTAGAGTTTCGACAAGATATGATGCCATATCAGGCGACAGAGGCGGCTCGTCATGAGACCGCCCCGCGACCAGCTCTTGGACTGATATCCGAGCCGTGGGGATGAACGAGTGCAGCTCTGTCCCGAGGCAAATGCGAGCGGCTCGCTCGCGATTTGCACAAGCCCTCGAGCCTTGCTGCCCGCGCGAAGATCTCCTGTTCCGGCGCTTTGTGCAACAAGGCTGGGGGATGGATATGGTTGTTCGCCCTTACGGAACGAGCTGATCGCCTGCCGCCTGCAGGACCGACCTCAGTTTATTTTCTGTGTGGTGATGGTCGTCAACTGCCGCCCGTTGGGGTTCCTGTAACGATTGGCGAGGCTTTCAAGCAATCCTTCCATCTCGTCTGGTTGAGCAGTAAACTCTCCATAGTTCGGATCGAAGAGTGTCGTCCTTCCATCCAGCGTTGCCGTTGCAACGACGTGTGAGCCGCCGTCGGCGAAATACAAACTGAGCAAATATTTCGATCCGCCGTCGGTGATTTTCCTCACCATGCGCAAGAGGCTCGAACGCTCGCCGAATTCGTATACCTTCTCCTTTCCGGATGGATCCAAATTTGCTTCCCGGAAAACGCTATTTTGTGCCTCAATGTCTGCCTGAGAAGCTCCTGCTCCCCGCCCTCGCAACTCTCTCTTGAAGTCTATATACCGCTCCTGGCGCACAGCCGCTGAGTCATGCGTTCGCGATCCGGGTGCTAGCGCACCCATTCGCGTTGATGGACTGTGGCTGAGAAGGCCGAGCCACTCCGCAGTTAGTCCGACGCAGATGCCGTCCACATTGGCTTGATGCAATTCGGCCGTCCGGTATTGGAACACTGAGTTGCTCGGCCTCGCCGGAGAGGACGTACCGGGATTGTGTGGGTCGGTGGCCTGGGGTGTGCTGACGCAACACCCCATTTTGTCGGGCAATTCTCCAGGTGGCAACCTCCTCCGCGACCTGAGATTTTGCTTGTCTGTGCCAAACGGAAGGTCTTCGAACGCCATGACGGATGGCTCGGAAACGATCGAGCGCAGCCGTGTTGGCCCCGAAGACGAATTCGCATGTGGATCTGTCATCGATCTGGACGACACACCCGCAAGAATCTGTCGAAAGCTGTCGCTGTCCACCGACTCACAAGCTTCGTGAGTTTGGCTCGGACGTGTGGATGGTCCACCAATTCGATTATGCATGGCGATGCTCGCTTCCCTTTGGCGCGGGTCTCTTCGCAGCGGGTAAGACGGTGCTGTGAATGATACCCAGACAAGCTGATGAGAAGCTGACGGGCAGGCGTTGCCCGGCTTAGCGAGCATGACGAAGACAGGGGCGGCAACGTTTTCGGCCTGCGACCGCGACGAACCGTCGTAAATGGCAGTCCGCTGGCTCTAGCAGGTGCTTGCGCGTACTAGGCAATGGCGCATGTCCGCTAGGCCAGGTTCGCTGCGGGTCGCAGATAGAAGGAAGCAAGGATGCGCTGCGCTTGTCTTGCCGAAAGATCAAGCACTGAACAAATGAGCTCCCGAGTGTGGTTGGCCTCTTGATCAGAACCCAAATTGATCAATCGAGCCCGCCTCTGCTTCGGCCTGCAGCACTCTCAGGTAATATCCAGCGCGTGTCCTGTACATGCTTCACCGCGACATTTAACTCCTCCACAGTTGCGTACATGGGCACTTGGGCCTCGTTGAGCCAACCGAAGCCGAGATATCGGAAGTGATCGGCTGGCAGCGCCCCTCGACTGGGGTAGAGCTCGCGAACGAATTCCTTCGACCAGTCATGGATCGTATATGCCTCAAGTGTGTTGATCATCGCTCGGTAGCGCTCGATGCGCTCCTCGCGCGGCATTTCGATCGCTGCTGAAATCGCCGCCGCGATGTCGTCAGGAGAGGTCGGGTCCACGTGCAGTGCCATGTTTTCGTTGAGCTCCTCTGCCGCCCCCGCGAACTTCGACAAGACCAGCACGCCCGGATCGTTTGGATCTTGCGCAGCAACATACTCTTTCGCCACCAAATTCATACCGTCACGCAACAGCGTCACCACACCGACGTCGGCGGTGCGGTAATGTCCGGCCAGTTCCACCTGCGGGAAGTGACCCTTCCGGTACGTGATCGGCTCGCAGCCGTCGTCGGATCCATGCTTACGATTGACGTCTTCGACGAGGCTGGCGATATCGCGCTGATATTCACTATATGCTGGAATGTCGGCGCGCGACGACGTCCCAATCTGCAGGAGCGAGATGCTGTGCGGTTTGTTTGTCAACAGCAGGTCGAGAGCCTTGATCCTGTTGTCGATGCCCTTTGTATAGTCGAGACGATCCACGCCGATTGCCAATTTCGTGCAGTTGAGCTTGTCCTGGATCGACGAGATCTCCTGTCGGTATTCCACGAGCGATTCCACGGCATATTCTGCGAACTGCTGCGGATCGATACCAATCGGAAAAACCTGACAACGCGTGAGGCCTTGCTCCGAGATCACAACATCGCTCCTGCTTTCCATCCCAAGATGCACTTGGAGGCACCTTAGGAAATTGTTCAGATCCCGCCGGGTCTGAAAGCCGACAAGATCGTACGCCAACATGGATTGCATGAGATTGAGATGGTGAGGCACCCTCTCGATCACATCAGGGTTCGGCCATGGCGTATGGAGGAAAAAGCCGATCGGCTGCTCAATCGTGAGCTCGCGCAGCTCCTTGCCAAGGGAAAGGAGATGATAATCATGCACCCAGATCGCGTCGCGCTTTCTAAGGCGTGACAGGGCACGTGCCATGGCACGGTTGATCTCGCAATAGCTGTTATAATGCTCTTCCGACTCAGGTGACATCCGCTCGGTCAGTGAATGAAGCGCGGGCCACAGAGTAGAATTTGAATATCCATGATAGAAACCGGCGTAGTGGGCGGCCGGAAGATCCACCTTTACAACTTGACCTTTGCCGTGCTGCTCGAGAGGCGTCAGCTGCTCACTGCCGTCGCTTAGCGTTCCCGAGGCTCCCATCCAAACGGCGCCAGAGCGTTCAACGGCTGGCTCGAGGGCCGCGGCAAGACCACCCGTCTTGGGTTTGCCGGCATCGAAGCTCGATACACGATTGGAAACGAGGATAAGTTGCATATCCGGCTGCTGAGCCACCATGCCGCTGCCGGCCTCGTGCCCGGCAAAGACGCTATGACGGGATAGTTCTATATCGGCCTGCCTCGGCCGACCCTGTGCGGCTTCGCTCAGATGCGCTTCAAAAGCGGCTTGGTTTACTTTCAGCTGTTCCGGCCTGGCGCGCGACGTGCGAGGAGAAGCTGTAGCTGCAGCGAAACTGACACTAGATGGGTCCATTCCAGACCTCCGATTGAGCGATCAGAACGGCTAGCTCGGGACTGCCCCCTTTCTTATGTTCGCAGCTCGATCTTTCGAGAAGCTGACGAGACCTAGGTCGCCCGTGCCAGTTCAGGTGGGCCCCCTCTGTTTCGAGATGGCCGGTCTGGCTCGGCCCGTTTGAATTGACGGACGAGGTTGATTGGAAAGCACTGAGTAGGGCGATCTTCGCCTGGCTCGCGCGGTGTGCCCACTCGAGGCGAAGAGGCTGTTGATCTCGATCGGTGCCCGCGATATCGACAATCAACCGTGTGAGCGACGAGGTCACGGTACCGCTCCCATGACATTGGCCGGTATCCGGTCCGCGCTCGCCTCGCCGCAAAGATGCGCATGCAGCGCGGCCACGCATTCATCCGCGCTCCTGTTGTGACGCCGTCCCGGGACGATGGTGAGATCGGCAAGTTGATAGAACGGTTCGCGCTCGCGGATCAATTGCGTGATCTTGTCCCCCCGGTCCTCGGTCTGCAACAGCGGGCGGGTGGTGTCACGAGCGAGGCGCTTCCTGATCTCATCCGCGTCGGCATTGAGCCAGATCGAGACCCCTTTCTTGGCCACGCGGCGCTGCGTCTCCTCACGCATGAACGCGCCGCCACCGGTGGCGAGCACCACGGGCCCCCGCTCGAGAGACTCCGCGATCAAACTCGCCTCGAGATCCCTGAAATACTGCTCCCCTTTGGTCGAAAAGATGTCCGTGATCGACATGCGAGTCATCGCCTCAATCTTTTTGTCGGAGTCGATGAAAGGCAGCCCTAGTCTTCGCGCAAGATGTGGGCCGATAGTGGATTTGCCGGAGGCGGGCATGCCGACGAGCACGATCGGCCGGCCGTCGAGGGCCGCGACAACGTCCTTTGCAGTCGGTGATCGCTCGGGCGTCCCTGTTTGTTGGCCAGATCGCAGCGCAAAGGTCGCGCCGACGCCAGCTGCACGCGCCCCTTCGATTGAAAAGTGGGGAATGTTTCTGACACCCTCCGGGATCGCAACTTCTTTGCAGACCTCGCGCGTGAGCTGCGTGAGCTGCTCAATCTTGGCGGGATCCGGTGTATCGCTTCTGCTTCGTCGCTGGAGTTCCTTATAAGTGTTGTGATTGGCCATTTTGGCCTTGTAGCTGCCCGGCGTATGAAACTCCGCCTCGAAGCGGTAACCATCCGGCGTGGCAAGCACAGTCTTGATGCCGGCAAAGGTCGGAGCGCTCATCCTGAACCAGTTTGCTGTGCTGATTTCGGTGTAGCCTTGCTTCTCAAACGACAGAATGGCTTTCCGGAAGGCCTTTGCAAAATCCTTATCGGGCACTTCGAAGACATGGCGCACGGCGTTGCTGATCAGCTGTGAGGCGCCTTCGGGGACATCATTCACAACCATGAGCTGGTCTGTGAGGGAGCGTTCTGTCTTCAATCGACGGCCGAGATGGGGCATCTTCACATCGATGCCCGTTTGCCGGAGATCCTCGGCAACCTGAAGCGCCGCTGCAGTGATCGCCTTCTCTTCGACTGCGGCGCGCGCCACCTCGGTTTGGGCGCGCTCCGAGGCCAGTTCGCGAGTTAGCGTCAATTTGATGGCAGAATCCTCGGCAGGCTGCCGGTCAAAGGGGCGAGGCAGAATCCCTTTCTCCGCAGCAAGATTGATCGAGGCCTCCATGATTGAAGCCGCCAATGTGGGATTGTCCTTCAGATCCTCCAAAGTCGTGTCGACATTGAACATCCCGTGATTGAGGGTCGCCGCCATGCTCTTGACATAGGGCACCGACTTCAGGCCTGGCGCCTGCTGCAGGAGGCTCTGGAGCCCTTGGCTTTTCTTCATAAACAGCTGGACGCTGGTGTCGGATTTAAAGGCGTCCGTTCCGACCTTGATGCCGAGGCTCAGGAGGTTGCTTGCGCTTTGCACGAGGTCATCGGCAATGTACCCATCCGGCCGTGGACTGATGCGCGGAGGATAGTTGTCGAGCAGGGCCTGGATACGCTCGCGCGGGTGAGTGGCCGCCGGATAGGTCTCCGCCAGGTTTGGGAAAAGCTCTGCAAGCGCCGGGCTCACCGTCAGCTTGGTATCGCGCGCGCTTTCGACTGTTTCGGGCAGCACCTGCTCATCCATGCTTGCTGCCCATGCCTCAAGGTCGGTGACGAGGAACTCGGCAATTTCGTGGGCGACTGCATGGTCTGCAAGCTTGATTTCGGGCCTCGCTCTATCGAGCATGTGCTCGACATCCTGGGCGCTCACCTGCTCCTGGGTCAGTAATTGACGGATGTCGCGCTGAAGTTCGTGATGAAACCCCTCGTAGGTTCCAAACACTGCGCGCTCGGCAAACCAACGTCGTGCTTGATGGGATTGCGCCAGAAAACTCCGCTGCAGGCCGCTATAAGTCTCCAAAGTATCCCGCGTCGCCGCGAGGATCTGGCTGGCACGACTGAATTTGTAATCATTGCCCTCGATTGCCGGCGTATGCGACTTTGGTGGCTTGAGCGAGCGGACCCCGCGGGCTTGCTCCTTGTCATCGAACAGGCGAACATGCTCATAAAGCTGCGGCCGGTCACCGACGATAACAATCGTATCTCCGTCGAAATCACCGTCGAGCTTTTTTTGCTCACCGGTCGGGACGGCGACCAACGAGCCCGGAGCGAACACCTCGGTCGCCTGCAGGATGCCGACGCAGTCTACCAGCGTATCCGCCTTGACGCGGTCCTTGCGCTCTGTCCAGCTCGAATGGCACTTGACGTCCTCAGCCGACATCACCAGGCCACGATCGGCGTAGTCGGCCGGCCACAGCTCGTCCGGCACCACAATCAGAATGCCTTTGGCAAAGAAGCTCGGATCGTCGGCCGCCAGTTGTTCCCGCGACTTCTCAGCGACGCTGAAACTGTATTGCATCGACACGCATCTATCGAGGAATGCCGCAGTCGGATCCCCATCAGCTGCTGACTTGACGCGTTCGTAGGCAAGCGGGCGCAGGTTGGGATTGTCATAGGGCGACCGCCCGATCAGCACGCCCCCCGTTCCCGTCAACGTCTCGCTCTTGCGCTGTGACACATGGAGGTAATCGTCACTGGACGGGACGGCAACCGCGCCGGATCCGTCGATGTGGCCTGCTGTCACCATACGAAAAAGATGCTCGCCTATCAGGCTTTCCCCTCCTCTGCTCTCCAGCCAAGCCTTGGCTTTCTCGCGCGCCTCGCCCGCCACTCGCTCACTACGCGGATAATGTTGCAGCGCTGAGGCCGGGACGAACGATCTGCTTGCTTCGCCATAGGCCGGCATCCGATCGGGACCTTGCTTCGGGCCGGCACGGCGAACGGCGAGCATACGCTCGGCGAGCGAAGCCTTGATAAAGCCACAGCCGTCATGCGGTCGCAGAGCAATCGGGCCTTCCGGTCCGGTCAGTCTGAAGGGATGCGCCTCGTTGGCCGGGCGGTCTGGCGCAAGCAACAGCTTGAAGGCGCCCTCTAGCGCGTAGTCGTGAGGGCCGAGATCCTTGATTGCGGGTGGCGCCGCAAATCCCCTACGCTGAGTGTACCAATAGGCCTCTTTGAAGGGCGCCCAGGCGCGCATGAGCTTCTCGAAAGACGTTCCCGGAGCGGTTTCAGCATAGGGAATGGCGAGCAGCTTTCCTGCCGAAGATGCTGCTGCCGGCTTGGCTGCAGCATGGGCGGCGATTTCGAGCACGGTCGGTTTTGGTGCCTTTAACTTGTTGCCGCCGAACAGGTCCATGCGGTAGGGCACCCCCTTATACGTGAACGTGCGCGCCAGCATGAGGGCGCTCGGCTTTGCTGGCAGCTGAACGGCGACCGCCTCGATCGCCCCCGAGGTCAGCCGATGAAAGATCGAGTATCGTGTCTCGGGCTCCGTGGCCAGAGGCCGTCCCTGCATGTCCACCACCGGCAACCGCATCAGACCAGCCTTGCCCTGTGGGGGCCGCGGCTCGTGATCCATGGCTCGCAATACCTCGTGAACATCGAATATGGACGCAGGATATTTGTCCTGGATCGTTGCGGCGTTCTGCTCGACGAATGCGTCCAGCGCATCGACCGGGCTCTCCGCCTCGATTTGCGCGATTAGGTTCCAGCTCATGTTGGAAAGATCGCCCTGGATGAGGTCGCGTGTCCTGACCAGGGTCTCTCTGGTGCCGTGCCGCAGCTCTTGCTGCCTCTTGCGCAAATCGGCCTTCTTGCCCTCGATATCCGGTCGCTTGAACATGTTCGCCAGGACCGCACGAGCCTTGATCATCTGATAGATCGAAAGCGCAGGACCGCGACTGGCGAGCGGCCCACGGGTTCGCTCTGCCGCGCTTGCATTGAAGTGTGCCTCGATCTTTTGCTCCACGACCGGCTGGAGATCGTTCAGCAAGTGGAGAGCCACTCTGCGGTGCCAGCGCAGGTGCGCGCTGCGCGCCAGCGGCACCAGCGCGGCACAGAGATTGCCCATGGCTTCGAGGTTGTTCTCAGCGGCAAAACCAGGGGCACGATGCAGTTCGTTGAGCCGATCCAACCCGGTCGGGGCGAGTGAGCCCAGATCCTCGAACAGCCGAGCCTTCGCCAAGGCCTTGAAAATGCTGGCGATGGTCCGAACATCGCTCTGCTCCAGCCGATCACTGTCGTAGTGAAGGTGATGGGCCAACTGATGCAAGCGATCCTTCAGCAAAGCGGTTTCTGTGATCTCTCCCGCCTCCTCTCCTCTCACGATGCTTCGCCCCAGCGCATTGGCGATCATGCCGAATTGAGGCGTCGTGAAGGCTCCGAAGCGTTGGCCTGCCCGGCCTAGTCCGCGTGCGACGTCCACCAGCGCCCGGTGACACGCTGCGTCGTCGGGCCACTTGCTGAAGCCATTCAGCAGATGTGCCATCTGCTGCGGCGTGAAATCGGAGAGCGGGCGGCGACCGACCTCACCCGCGATTGCGGCCGCAGCTTGGCAAGTGTCCGGGTCTTCCGACCACTTGCTGAATCCGTTCACCAGATTCGCCAGCGCCTGCTGAGTAAAATGGGAGAGTTGATGGCCACGGCGACGGACCTCACGAGCGATTGCGATCGTCGCTTGGCCCGTGAATGCTTCTTCGGGCCATTTGCTGAAACCGTTCACCAGGTTCGCCAGCGCCTGCGGGTCAAAACGCACGAGCTGGGACGACACCTCAGCGGCGATTGCGACGGCAGCCTCGCGACAGCCCACCGCGTCCGGCCATTTGCTGAAACCGTTCACCAGCTTCGCCAGCTCCTGCGGGTCAAAACGCAAGAGCTGGGACGGCACCCTACCTGCGATTGCGACGGCCGCCTCGCGACAGCCCACCGCGTCCGGCCATTTGCTGAACCCGTTCATCAGGTTCGCCAGGTGCTGCGGGTCAAAACGCGAGAGCTGGGATGGCACCCGACCTGCGATTGCGACGGCAGCCTCGCGACACTCTACCGCCTCCGGCCATTTGCTGAAACCGTTCACCAGGTTCGCCAGGTGCTGCGGGACAAAACGCAAGAGCTTGGCCGGCACCTGACCGGCGATTGCGACGGCAGCCTCGCGACATCCCGCCGCGTCCGGCCATTTGCTGAAACCGTTCACCAGATTCGCCAGCGCCTGCGGATCAAAACGCAAGAGCTGGGAAGGCACCTGACCGGCGATTGCGACGGCAGCCTCGCGACAGCCCGCCGCGTCCGGCCATTTGCTGAAACCGTTCACCAGGCTCGCCAGCGCCTGCGGGTCAAAGCGCAAGAGCTTTGACGGCACCTCAGCGGCGATTGCGACGGCAGCCTCGCGACAGCCCGCCGCGTCCGGCCATTTGCTGAAACCGTTCACCAGGTCCGTCAGCTCCTGCGGGGCAAAACGCAAGAGCTGTGACGGCACCTCAGCGGCGATTGCGACGGCAGCGTCGCGACAGCCCGCCGCGTCCGGCCATTTGCTGAAGCCGTTCACCAGGTTCGCCAGCGCCTGCGGGGCAAAACGCGAGAGCTGCGACGGCACCCTACCTGCGATTGCGACGGCAGCCTCGCGACAGCCCGCCGCGTCCGGCCATTTGCTGAAACCGTTCACCAGGTTCGCAAGGTGCTGCGGGTCAAAACGCAAGAGCTTGGCCGGCACCTCACCGGCGATTGCGACGGCAGCCTCGCGACAGCCCGCCGCGTCCGGCCATTTGCTGAAACCGTTCACCAGATTCGCCAGGTGCTGCGGCTCAAAACGCAAGAGCTTTGACGGCACCTCGCCGGCGATTGCGACGGCAGCCTCGCGGCAGCTCGCCGCGTCCGGCCATTTGCTGAAACCGTTCACGAGGTTCGAAAGCTCCTGCGGGGCAAAACGCAAGAGCTGGAACGGCACCCGACCTGCGATTGCGACGGCAGCCTCGCGACAGTCCGCCGCGCCCGGCCATTTGCTGAAGCCGTTCACCAGGTTCGAAAGCGCCTGCGGAGCAAAACGCGAGAGCTGGGACGGCACCTCACCGGCGATTGCGACGGCAGCCTCGCGACAGTCCGCCGCGCCCGGCCATTTGCTGAAACCGTTCACCAGGTTCGCCAGCGCCTGCGGGTCAAAACGCGAGAGCTGGGACGGCACCTCACCGGCGATTGCGACGGCAGCCTCGCGACAGCTCGCCGCCGAGGAATGTCGGCCGAACGATAATGCGAACAGAGAAAGTGCGATGGGATCAATTTGCTTCATAAGCGCCTTGTCGAGGCGCGACAACCGAACCGCTAAGGCCTGGCAAGCTCTCATGCCGGCCTCACCTCCAGCTTCCCGGCTCACCACATTGCATGTCGTGGCGTACCCCCAGGAGGACCGAATATTTTCCTCCAACTGCGGCACAAATCGAGCGTCGAAACGGGCAGCTGCGGTTTGCAGAAAGTCTGAAAGATCCTGCCTTCCCAGCTGCTTGTTGTAACGTACAACTGCGCGTGAGAAAACGCTGATATCGCGAGCGCTGGCGATTTCCCTTAAGGCGGCATTGAGTTCATCTGAACGTCTAGAATGCCTTTGCGGTATTCCAACTTGGACATTCTGCCGGGCAGCATTGTCGACATGCGACCTCCCGGTTTGGCCACTTCGGTCAGAGATGGATTGGCCATGCGGCGCCAGCCTGCCAGTTTGCGGGCGGTCAGTGGCTCGATCGGCGCGTCGCCGGTCACCATCCGAAGCCGATGGAGTAATTTCCAGACTGGCTGCGCCACGATAAGTTCCATGAGCTCGCTCCGAACTCCCAGGCTGGAATGGTTGCGCAGGCGCATCGGCCACGCACCACCTTCCTGGTCTGCCACTTCCCTCAGACACGGACTGCGTATCCAGTGGGCGTCTGCTCGCGTGCGAGCTTTCAGCCTCTCGATCGTCGCGCCAGAACTCCTCGCCACTCGGACGCGAGAAGCCCGCATCTCGCCTTGGTCTCCCACTGTACGTTCTATAAGGCCGCTGCAGGCCCGGGGTTTCGACATTCTGAGTAGGCGCATCGTGGACGCGCCCCCCTTCTGGTCCATCGCCCCCGTGCGACGGGAGACGACGTCCTAGCGAGCTTTCCGCCTCTGGATCGTCGCGCCGCAATTCCCCATCAGTTCGCGACGAGCTGGATTCCGGCAGGGAGCGCAAACGACGACGACTTCCACCGATTGCGCCCTGCAGCGCGGCGCCCAGGAGCCGATGTGCGCCGGAGGAGGGAGCAGCAAATCGGCCCGCACCGCTATCGCGCTGCATGCTGCGAGAATCCGAAGGACCTGAATCCTGAATCTCGGAACGCATCCGATCCACAATCGAACTGAACGATCGCCCCTCTTCACCAGGAGCACGAGCCGGTCCAGCGCTCGAACCGTCAGCGGCTCGACCTTCACCAGCACCAAATTCCGAAATGGGCGATTTGTCGCGCTCGTCAATGCGTCTCATATCTTTATCCAATGTACTGGACGCCTTGCCCTCACGAGTGCGGCAGCCACTTGTCGGCTCGACCGCGTATCCTCGTTGTCTGATGAGCTACCGGACGTCCATCCACTCGAGCCAGCGAGGTGAATGCGAGGCAGGTCCACGCTGCGGCGCGTGCCGCTGAAGCGGATATTTTGTCCGTTCGGCTGCGGCGGCATTCGCATCGAACCACTGATATCAGAGCGGCGGATCTGGCCTCACCCCTGAAGAGCTCTCATCGGAGGAACTCAGCCGCAGATCGCTTAGCCGCTGCTCAAATCCCGCTTCACCTGTAGGCGTGTTGCCCGATTGTTGCATCGGCCGTCCCAGCTCTTGCGTTTTAACCCGCAAGCGCTGGCAAGCCTGGTGAACGGTTTCAGCAAATGGCCGGACGCGGCGGGCTGTCGCGAGGCTGCCATCGCAATCGCCGGTGAGGTGCCGTCCCCAGTTGCGTCACCTGGTTGCCGAAATCGACAATCAGAATCTTGTCATGCGTCGAGGCCACGGAGGGGGGCGACGGCCATCTCGCGGACGCGGCGGCCGGCTGCCGTTCCTGCAGAGCCGCGTATCCCTGCATCCAAACGTCTGTGGCGAATAGTGCATTTGAATCGATCGGCTTCAGATTGCGCCTCCTTGAAGAGACCGCGCTTCAACCCTCAGAGCCAAGTTCCGCTCTGTTGGACGGCAACGACGCTCGCAGTTTGAGAAAATCGACGAAAGGCCAATACCTCGGTCGAAATCAGATATGAGCCCATCGTGATCGAAGGTTTGCGTTGACCGCCCCACCTAACGCATACCTAGATGCGTTTGCTTACGAACAGCTGACGAACGCCAGCAGGATCCAGGGAACCCACGGCGAACGCATGATTCTCCGGCCTTCGCGCGAGCAGTCGCCGGCTTTGGCAGGTGTTGTAGGGGAGCCTTGACGACTGCCTGATGATGAATCCACAGATCAAGTTCAGGAGGACTATCGTCGTTTGCAGGATCACAGGTCGGCAAGGTCGAAAAACGCGACGCTCGCGAGATCTGATTTGGCCGCGACGGACAATTGCGACAACCAGCATCGTCGAAATTCTCCCTGCGGGCGCAGATCGCTTCAATGAGTGACCGGTTGCTATACGAATCCATGCGACCATTCCTTTAATCATAGATCATGGAGTTGCACGTAATGAATAGAATTACCGGTTACGTAGGTCATTCTACATTGGGGCATATCGAAGCTGGTGCGCTCGGACATGATGACGCAATCCGCGTCCGGATCGTACAATGCTTGATGTATTTCCCCCGAAAGCTTGTTCCTGCTTTTCGTTTGCGGTAAGCCATAAGCCGATGATGGAAAGACAGAACGCGATAGCGATGGACGTGATTTTTCGCTAGCGGTTGGTCCTTAGGGCGACTTCGAAATCGAGATTCGGCACAAGGCTATTAATTGGAGAACTGCATGAAACGAATGGACAAGGGCGGTCAATTTGTTTCGGAGACCGGCCGCGTACTCCGCGTTGCACCCAACAAATCAGGAACAAAGAAGCTTACGGCGACGATGAAACGTCGCGCCTTGAAAGTCCGCAAATCTGAGCGAAAGCGCGCCTCGTCTTGCTAAGCGGAACATGCTCGGCGCCTCGCAGGCCATTCGAAACGCACCGCGTGTTGCTGCTTCAATGGGTAAACCGCCGGAGTTACGCCTCGAATGCGAGGGCGCCTTATACCCTTCGCGTCCTTGATCCTGGGCGGCAACGCGCTGCTACCGCAAGAAAGAGTGCTGCGCTCGACCGCGCCAATGCCTCATGTCTTATCGGCCCAGCCGATGTTCTGGCAGCTGCCGATCGCATCGGTCCCACCACCAGGTGCGTTGCCATCGATCCGTTGGAGATTCTGCAAAGGGTGAGATGTTCCGCGCGGGCCAATGACTGGGTCCGCAGGGCTGCCGAAGGCCTCGATCGGACACCGCGGTCCGCAACGGCGGTATCCTCCAGCGTGTCTCTATAAGGGCGACCTCACCCAATCCGCAGGTTCTCAGCAGAGGCTTTACCCGAACTGCCGGTCTTCAGTTCGTAGCTGATCTTCGCTCCCTCCGCGAGATCCGGGTAGCCAGCCTTTTCAACGGCACGCATGTGCACGAAGACGTCGGGGCCGCCATCGTCCGGTTTGATGAAGCCATAACCTTTGCTCGGGTTGAACCATTTCACAGTACCAATTGCCATTATCGAACTCCTAAAATGAACCCTTGCGATCTAGCCAAACTCTAGCAGGGGCACAAGCCCCTGAGCTGAGCCAGCTTGGCGAGGCTTATGACGTCCGCGGCTTGGCGCTAAGGCAAAGCCAGGTGTGCATCGGAACGGATCATCTCGCTTAGCCGCCGGACTTGGCTCCATCAGGCTGGTCACCAGCGAAAAGCGCAGAGGATTCGTTCGCACAAGCGCAACAAAACCCATCGGCCGTGAGCGGCAATCCGATTATCGACAGCTGATGGCATCACCTCCACCTGGAGAGATTCCAGCCACGGTAGTCCTGCGCTGCCTGCGACAGATCTCCTCATAGAACCCCTCCGGATCTTCGATCCGCCTCGCCGGCTACGGTAAAGCAGGTGCGCAATACCTCGTGGAGCGTAGGCCATTTTGACGTCTATCGTCGTATCCAGCCTTATGGCAGGCGATGATCACGATGACATCCTCGAATCGGTGGCGTCAGCCCCTCGTAGATGTCGCCTTGGCGCGGAGCGAATCGATGGTCTCGGTGACCTTGTTGTTGCCGGACGCGATCAGCGAACCCTCGGAGAAGAACACGTCGTGATGCAGCCTGCTGCAATTCGTGGGCTTCGACGTCTGCCGCGAATACTACATCAATGACGCTGAAGCCCGAGGTCGACGTGCTCACACGCAATGCAACAATCACCCTCAAACCGCCTCGAAAGCCGGCAGGCGGGACAGAAAAGCGGGAAATCCGGCCATTGCCCTACCGAGATAACAACAGCCTGGTGCCTGCAAAGAACAGGATAATCGCAAGAACATATCGCGTGGCCCAATCGTTCATCCATCGCAGCCCGATGCAGGTTCCGAGCATAGCTCCTAGAACTGCACCGAATATGTAGAAGGCAACCTCGGGGTTCACTGACTGACCGGACAGCAGTATCCCCGCCAGCGCGAGTACCGAATTGCAGAGGATGAATGGCGGTGAGAGCCCAGCAGCCTGCCTCGGAGAGACCCAACCAAACATCAGGATCAGCGGAACGAGAAATACACCACCGCCAATTCCCGTAAATCCGGATAGCAAGCCCGTGGCAGCGCCGACCAGCGCGGCGCGACCAAGCGGCACCTGACGATGCTTGACATTGCCAACGCGACTCTTGAGCAACGTCAAGAACGAGGCCGCAATCAGCAGCGTACCGGTCATGATAGAGTAGAGCGATCCACCGATCGCCAGCAGCCCGCCGATGAAGGCCGTCAACATTGACGGAATTGAGATCTGCCAAAGCAGATTCCATTCAATCTTTCTGTGCCGATGCAGCCTCCAAGTCGCATAGCTGGCGGCAACAACGTTTAAAACAAGTGCAGTCGGGCGCATCTGCTCGGCCGAAAGGCCTGCAAAGGCCATGACTGCGAGAAATGCTGTTCCCCCGACCTGGCCGGCGGTCGAGTACAACAATGAGACCAAGCCGATCAAAAAGGTGACGAGTAATGTCGTTTGCATGGTCCGGAATGGCCTGGGAGACAAGAGAGAACAAGGTCCATGCTAGTCCATTTGTTGGTTGGCTCACTTGAGCTTGCGCAAAGAGGAGCACATGATTGGTACGCATTGCGCGTCATTGTAATCTTTCCACGGGCTGCGAAATCTGGCGCTCAGCGGCGGTCAACAGCCCACCTCACATGAGATCGCGCAATGTTCAAAGGCCGGCTACTC
The DNA here is from genome assembly GCF_032918025.1 of Bradyrhizobium sp. BEA-2-5. Classification (NCBI taxonomy): domain Bacteria; kingdom Pseudomonadati; phylum Pseudomonadota; class Alphaproteobacteria; order Hyphomicrobiales; family Nitrobacteraceae; genus Bradyrhizobium; species Bradyrhizobium sp. BEA-2-5. The sequence continues at coordinate 6,660,455 of NZ_CP136629.1, forward strand.
CTGTCGGCTACCAACATCCAAAACGTCTCTTTTATGCTGATGGTCGCGAAGCCGTATCATCTTACCGACCCAGGAGACCAATTGTTTCAGGGTGCTGGGTCGGCACGCCGTCAGCGGCGTGGAGGATTCTCCCTCGCGAGTGGCGATGAACACTCAAGGAGAGATCCTGGCCGCCGTGGATGCTGACTGCCCGACAATGTAAACTTCAGCTGAGCCTATTAGACTCCCAATACAGTATACGCTGGCCGAACAACCGGTAGAGCCAGGGCGGGTGGCCGAGGCCCTGGACGAACTCGTCGACGGTCTCGATACGGTCGCGGCGCTTAAGGGCAAGGCCTGAAGCGAGCACCCGCCATTGTGCTGGCGAAATGGTCCGCGGCGGTGCCGGTATGAGGTTCGACTTGAGTGCCTCATTGGCTGCTCGATGCGCATAAGGACGCGCACCAGTCAGGGCCAGATAGGTTACCACCGCGAGAGAATAGACATCGTCGCTCTCTGTTGGCGGCTCTCCCATCAACAACTCTGGCGAGGCATATGCCGGTGTTAACACGCCGATTTGGTCGAGTATGGCCATGGCCCTATCGTGGTGCGCCGGAACGTCGAGCATAAGCGCTGCTCCGCCATCAAGAATTTTGATTTCGCCCGCCGAAGTTATGAAGATGTTGCCTGGCTTGAGGCCGCCATGGACGATGCCTAGACGGTGCATGTGGGCGAGCGCTTGCCCGACGCCACGGACGATCTGAAAGGATAGCGAGGGCGATAGCGGCTGTCCCTGACGATCGGCCAGGATCCGCGCTAGCGAGCGGCCCTTTAGGAGCTCCATGACCAGGTAGTGATACTTGCCGTCGTAATCGGAATCGTAGATTTGCACCAAATTCCCGTGCACGAAGTTACGCAAAAGGCGTGCCTGGCGATGTAGCAGTTCGACAATCCTCTGGCGCATCTTCGAATCTGGGTGAATGACCTTCACTGCCACTTCTGGATTTTGTTCGCGCGCCCACAGACCGATCCGATCGATCGCACGATAGACGGTACTGGCGCTACCCTCATTGATCACCTCTAGCAGGTCGAAACGACCGCCAAGCACGTATCCCGGGGGGACAGCTGGATTCACTGTGAAGCCCCACCAGCCAAGTGATCGACGGTCGTATTGGTATCGTCGGTTGCCTCTTGCATGAGCAGGCAATGCAGGATCATCTCGAAGCCGATGCTACATATCGTGGACGTGTGAAATGGCCACTTGCGATCATCGGGAGGCGGAGTTTCGGCGTCTCGGTGGAACCGAATATTCCGCCAACTTGCAGCCGGCTGCATTTAGCCCTTTTATCCCGAAATCAGTTAGGAACCGCGCTCACAGCATTGCCGTCACAGGTTATTCGGACAACGGAACGAGCGAAGGACATTCGAGCTGAACGGATTGCTTTTACTTTCCGCGCGCAGCTCGTAAGTCACACTGGGTCGGTCAGGTCCGCCGATCGTGAAGCGATTGGAGTTGCCACGTGACGACAGCCGCGGGGCACCCACAAGCCGGAACAATGCCCAAGGGCCTGAGCTCTCAATCTTCTCCTCGGTCCCGTCCAAGGCGGTGAGCGTGATGGAGGTAGTGCTTGCTTCGGTTCGGCTCGGCCACTCGAGGTCGTAGGAGCGCGGCGCCTCGTGACGACAGAAGATCTCCTTGCCATCCATGGCGAAAGTCGCGCGCCGCAGATGGGAGGCGAGATAGACAGGCTTGATGCTGAATTTAACGGCGGGTCCGGAGCCGGGGCCGCTGAAAAACGACTTCCGAATCTCCTGCGCGCGCTGGAACTGAGCCAGGGCATTGGCATGGATCGGGAGCTCAGCGCCATCGATGGTCGCAAGCGCAAGGCCGTTTCGGCTCTGGAGGACCAGCGGCGACAAATATCTTCGAAAAAAGTCATCGAGAACGCCGCCGGGTCGGAACAAATCGCTAAAGTCTTTCAGAGTTATGTCCTCAGTCGCCGTCGCATACATTGGATAGCGTTGGAAAATGGCAGCCGCGCAGAGCGGAAAGACTTCGCCCACCCAGACTGCATTGACATAGCCGTGCGCCTGTTTGAGCAAGATGCTCCATGTCGAGAGCGCGACGTCATTCATGATGGTGCGGACCAGCTCCGGCCGCAGCGCCGAATCGGCATGCAAGGCGCCGAAGGAATCGCTATTTGGATCTTTGGCGTGCCGCTGGACGAGCTGCAATGCCGTCCGGCCCGGGTCCGGCGCTGACGCGATGTTGGCCATCGTCGCATAGAGGCCACCGATGCGATCGCGGATTTGATCCAGGCCGGCGGGCTGTCCCGGGACTTCGGCTGTGGCCAGTTTGGCCAGAGGCCGGAAGGTTTCGGTAATTCGCGTTCCTGGCCAAGGCACTTCGCCGAATGCTGCCGAGAACACGGCGGACGCGGCAGCACCGCTCTTGGCGGAGGTCATCTCTCCGCTTGGTGGCAGGTCTGTATGGTCGCGTGCCAGAGAAATGATCTGCAGCAGCGCGCTTCGTGGGCCAGCGAGCCCACGCAGAATCAATGCGCCGCGCTGCATGTCGTCAAACTTGACGACGCGAATGTTGCTTAGGGCACTTGTCCAGGTGCGAATATAGTCGTCAACATACCGGTCAATGACCTTCAGTGCGAGCTGCTGGGTATCGGCCGCGTCCAAGGGATCACCGGCAAAGATCCAGTCGTCGCTTTGCTCTTCCTTGATGAGGAGCGGGAGGCGGTGCGGCAGAAATTCGAGGAACCCGTCGCGCGTGAAGATGCCAGGGATGACAGCACCATTGCTCGAACTGGAAGGGTCGTGCTGTAAAATCGCGGGAGACACAATCTGCGGAGCACGCATCTCAAGCTCGCCGGATCCGAGCTGACTGACCAGGTCGATTGGCCGGAGCTTTGTGTCTTGCGCTGCTTCGCGCAACAAACGGATGTAGACCTGCTCGACGAGAGGGCGGCGCTCCATCAGCTGCGAGCCGACCGCGATCACGAATTTCTGGTCAGTCGTGATTGGCTTCGGCAACAACTCAATCAGCCGCGAGAAATGCTCCTTCAGCTCGCCCGATGATGTCGCATCGAGCCCGAACGCCAGTGCGACTTCGGTGAGCGCCGCCTGCTCGATCCTGCCGCGGTTGAAACGCCTCGGATTGCTCAGCATCAAATACGTGCGGAACGCTTCCGTGGCCTCGTCCAGCAAAGTATCGTTGCCCGAACGCAATGACGCCTCGATGCGGACAGCCAGCCTGCTGGCGAAAACGGGTAGCAGTCGGTCGACCAGAATATGGTCATAGGCCTCTTGCGCGGCCGGCGCCAGCATCGCCGAGATGCCGAAGTCTTCAAGCCACGCATACCATGCGCCCTCTCGGGCAGCCTGAGGCAACCGGCGCGCGGCATTAAGGATCGGCAGAAGCTTCTTCAAGTCCAGCGGTTCGTGGATTTCTTGAAGGTGCGCCTGCAACGTCTGTGCGGCTATTCTGGTTTCAGAGATGCGTACCTCGCTTCGGGCGAAGGCACCATACCACTGGGCCAATGCAGCCACCGCCAGTGTGATCGCCGCGATATAGAAGCAGCCATGCAGCAGCGCGAGCTTGCCTTCGAGCCTCAGATTGCGACCGATCAGGCCCTGCTCAGCGAAGATGACGTCGCTCAGCAACCGCTTGATGAAAAACGCCTTCCCCGGCCCGATTGAAGACGAAGGCGGCGCGGAGTGCAGACCAAAACTTCGGCTGATCGCTCCGTTGACCCGCCCGATCGGCGCGCCTTCCTGCGCGCCGCTGGTAAAGTAGATCCCGCGCAGCATCGGCCGCACCTCGAAGCGGCTCATCCGGAACACTTCGCTCACAAAGCCAGTGATTGCTGTCCGGGTGCTCCAGAATTCCTTCGGAAACGCGTACATGACTAAACGGCGGCTGAGATTACGTTCTTCCTGCATGCGAAAGGCCAGTTTGCTCTCGAGGCGCTCGGCAAGCTCCTGAATCTCAAGGGTCACGACGTCACTGATGTGATCGCGCGGCGCATCGAGGGGAAAGGTCCTGCCCCAAACCTGAGCGCGGCCTTCCTGGTCGAGATTGTCGAAGTATTCGGCAAAGCCAGACACGAGATCGCATTTGGTCACCAGAACATAGACCGGAATGGGCCCGCCACACTTCTTCAGAAGCTCCTGTATCCGCGAACGGATAGAGCCGACGAGCCGCCGCCGCCGATTGTTGTCGCTCAGCAAGAGATCGGACAGGCTGATTGCGACCAGGACGCCATTGATCGGCGGCTCGCGCCGATGCTTAGTGAGAAAATCGAGAAAGCCGCTCCAGGCCGCGCGATCGACCTCGGTATCCTTATCCTTGGTCATATGACGGCTTGCGGTGTCGATAAAGACTGCTTCGTCGGTAAACCACCAGTCACAGTTTCGCGTACCCCCGACGCCAGCAACCGGATCGACGCCAAGTCGTTCGGTAAGCGGAAACCCAAGGCCTGAATTGCGCAGCATCGTCGTCTTGCCGGCGCCTGGTGGACCGATGACGATGTACCAGGGCAGCTCGAACAGATAGCGTGGGCCCCGCTTGCCGGCGAACACTGTATCGCGCAGAACTTTGAAGGCATGCTCGAAGCGCCTCCGGATCAGTTCGACCTTCTCCCGACTACGATCGCTGGAGGACGAGACGAGGCCTTCGCTCTCGATCAGCGACTTGATGGCGCGTCGATTAGCGCGGCGCGCCAACCAGCCTCGGACAAGGATGACGAGCATGGTCGCCAAGAAGACGCCGGCGATTGTAGCGGCGCGAACGGTGACTGACTGGAGCGGATACCGGCCGAACAGGTCGAGACAAGGTCCGCCGAACCAGATGACGGCGCCGACCGCCGACAAGCCGATCAGCGTCACGATGCCTCGGACCGTTAAAGGTGCCGCGAATTGCGCGCCGAACACCTGCACCTCTCCTTAGTGCGGCCCGGACCGGCCGAGCAAGTCAAGTTGCTGCTCGACGGGCGCCAGTTCTCCAGAGAGGCACCACCAAAAAAAGCCGTAGCCGATGAGGACGGTGAGGGCGGCAGCCGTAAAGACGATCCTCAACGGCACGTAATTGCGCACGCCCATGCGCGCACTGACGCCCCGCCATTGGCTTGATAGCTCGGCGGGCGGCCTGATCGTATGGTTCCGCAAGCAACGTGCGACCTCGCAGCGCAAGTCTTCAAGTCGCTCGCGGCCGCCTGCCACCCCGCGATATTTTCCTTCGAAGCCCATCAACAGGCAGACATCGATGAGCTTAAGCAAGGCGAGGTGTTTGGCTGGCTCGGCTTGGATGTGCTCGAGTATCTGAAAGACTTTGTCGCCGCCCCAGCTCTCGTTATGGAACTGGTTGAGCAGGCTATTGTCGCTCCAGGCGCTTTCAGCGCCCCAGCGCGTGGTCATCACGGCCTCGTCGATGAGCGCGCATATCACATAACGAGCAGCTATGACGTCGCTCGCCTGATGTTTGACGACGACCCGCTCGTCGAAGCGACGGATTTGCTCGACAATTCCACGATGCAACGCGCCGATATCGGCGTTGTTGACGAATTGCAGCTGCGCGACGACCAAAAGGAGCGGTGCTGCTGCCGCGACCAAAGTGTCCTCCACCGCCTTTGGCTCGAAGAGGCCGTGGGCCAGGATTTCGGCATCGGTGACTCTCGGGCCTTCGCTCGCGTCGGATGTGGGCACCGGCGCATAAGGGACCCTCGGAGCTGCGCCCCTCGGTTGAACATGACCGGAAGGTTGTCCACCTTGGCTGTCGCGGATTGGACCAACTGGCCTGCGTTCAATGACTGTCAGCTCATCCATGTGTACGGATCTGGAAGTTGCCACGTACAGCCAAGCCCGCGGCCAAGCGACCCGCCCCCCGGTCCAAAACGCCTGACTTGCGTTACAGCCCAAGGTCTTCTCGCCGACGACTCGCAGTATGAGAAGTACCCCGCACCCTCAGCCCTGCTCATCAGCTCGGTCGTGCGTCACATGCGAATTGGCTGCGGCGGGATATCGCTCCCGCTGCTTGCAATTGTTGAAAGTCGATCGGCCGTTTGATGCGCCAGCGGATCTTCTGTCGTGCATTCAAAGTCCATATTCGCGCACGCGTTGGTCTCCTCTCTGCGAAACGAGGCGCAGTGGCCAAGGAAAGGAGAGCATCGCTCGTCTTCGGCATCTACGTGCACCAACCACTCCGTGTTGCGGCATCTCGGTAGCAACGCCTGTGCCAACGGCTTAAGACATTGATTTGGCTTCTAAACAGTGAGCTCGACAAAAGGTGAAAGGTACAAAGGCTGCGTGGTTTGTCGGAGAGCGGACAAGCATCGACGTGTTCGAGACCTGAGTTCAGCACGCCAAGCATCGCCTCGGCTCCCTCTAGATAACCGTCGGCTCCTCGGTTCGCCCCCGTCATCATGTCGCCCGCCGAACATCGAGATCCGAGCGCGCTTGCACTCCTCATGTCCAGGCTCAATTGAGCCGAGATGAACAGCGGCCAGGACGTCCCAAATGCTGGCGTGTTTGGTGCGATGCGGCGGAACTCCTTGAGCCTGCAGAAGTTACGTTCTAGGCACGCTTGTTGAAGCGATGGATGACGATACGGTTGAACCTGTCGGGGATTACGGCATTGGCGCGCAACGACGAGTTCAGCGCGAACGCAGGCGCCTTCCGGCGATGAGCGCGCGCATGGATGGGCGAGCGCCAGGACATGGGATGCAGCGCCGATGTCGGCATCGTGGCGCGGGATTCGAATGAAGGACGATCGGCCGGCAGAATGGATCGCTCAGCGCATGGATTTTGTCGAGCGGCCAAAGGAGCTGCCGATCGCCTTATTGTGCTTTCCCCCCCCCCCGGCGGAGCTTTGGTCGCGGTCGAACCGAGCGGAGCGCGGCGAAATCTTTCCAGCCCTCAAACGATTGAGCAGCATCGCCGCACTTGGCGCAATGATTAAGGCGATCGTAGATGGTCTGTCAGGATCACATTTATGCGAAACTCACGCCGGCGTGCCGCTGATTGAGGCATGTAAACGAAGCCGCTGATGGTGCGCCGATCGTCGGCCGGTCAGTCCCTTCGCAGGTCGATGCGCGCAAGAGCATCACATGACGCTAATTAGCACGCTCTAGTTTGGTTGGTACGATAGCCAGTCTGTAGCACCCGCGAAGAACGCTTTGAGAGACCATCGGGCAGCCTCGTCGTCAGTGAGCTGATGAGCGTATGGCTCGCGGCGTATGGGATTGGCCCCGATGCCGGTTGACTTGTATTCGGCATAATAGGCCGTCCTCAGGGTATTGGTCTTGCCGGGTGTCCATTCGCGCCAGCCGTCGGGAATTACGGCCGCATCCATATCGGTCGACAAGAAGATCACAGCGGCATAGGGGCGCCAGGCACGGCCGAGGGCAATATCGCGCGCGGCTGGATCGGCGCTCAACCTGCAATGATCAAATACGTAAGCACTATCCTCGTCCGGTGATGCTCTGCTTTGCGCGGTATAGATGACTGCATGGTTGGCGACACCATGCAACTCACAATGCTGGAAATAGGCTTTGGCGTCGCCAAATATAAAATCAACATGCCCCTCGATGTAGCAGTCCAAGAAGTACTGGCGCGACATCCGGCCATTCGGCCCTTTGTTGGCGAACAGGGTATCCTGTGCGCCGAGCAGGCGGACCCGAGCGATAATGTCCTTGTCTCCGGTCAAGGACAGCGCCACGGCCTGCGAAGGTGGATTAGCCGGATTGAGGGAGTAGTCGTTCTGGACGGTCAAATTATCGAGCCGAAAGTCGTCACCTGAGGCGTCCAGCGTCGCGGAGCGAGAAGTTCCCCCAACATTGATTGCGCCGTCGCCATAGACAATAATCGTGTCATGCGGTTGCTTGCCGGTGCCTCTGATATGAACACTTGGTTTCGAGACTTTGACCTTCTCACGATAGGTGCCCGGCGCGATCAGAATAGCGCCGCCCTGCGGCGGTAGGGCGTCTATGGCTGATTGCAGAGAGTGATAGGCCTTATCAGAGGCTTGCGAGACCAAAAGTGGCTGGGCAGACGCTTCCGAGAAGCGCAAACACCCAGCCAGCACTATAGCGCAAAGCGCGAGAGCTCTCATCATCGTCTTACCTTCGTCTCGCCGAGTGCAGCTCGTATTTCGGGCACGCTCGGATGTTGCGATTTGTGCCATCAAGCGCAACGAAATCCAGGCCCCGTCAATGTGCATGGCACGGCAGCTTCACTTTGGCGGTGCCCGGGTCAGCGTCACCGGTCTTATGGCTACCTAACGATTGGGAAATACTTTTGCGCACTCCCATCCGCGAGATAGTAACCCCGCAGCTCGAGTTGGGAGCGGTGGCGACACGCCGGAACGCCCAACGGTCACGTTGGCATTTTCCACCTGCCAGCTTGCGGAATCGGCAAATCGCACATCATCCAGCGTGATCTCGAGGGCATGCGTCTTGTCAATCCCACGCATCACCAGCGAACCTCCATCGCCACGAACATGGCGCAGCACAATTTGGCGATAGAGGGGAATGCTGTCACCTTCGGCGCGAGGATCATACCTTGTATCGAACATGATCGGCCAATGGTTTCCGCGCAGGCACACATTCTCATAGGTCACTCGCTCCACCAGGCCGCCCCGGCTGACATCACTCTTGATGCGCAAGCCCGATGTCGTGCCGTCGAGAATTAGGCCGCGCACGAGAATGTCGCTCACGCCGGAGCTCACCTCACTGCCGATCGACATTCCATGTCCCCAGCCGAAATAGTTATCGACGATGGAGACATAGCGAGTGGGACCGTTATTGCCGGCCTTGATTGCCACATTGTCGTCTCCGGTACGGATCACGCTATGGGTAATGGTCACATCCTGGCTGGCGCCAGGATCGATGCCGTCGGTGTTGCGCGCGTCGGCGGGTGCTTCGATGGTGACGCCCCAAAACGTAGCACCTTCGACGCGGTTCATCGCCACGTGAAAGTTGGGCGCATTGCGCAACGTGATGCCGTGAAAGGTAATGTCCTGCGCGTGGTCGATCTGGATCAAGCGCGGGACGTTCTGATAGCCACGCTCGTTTTGTGCCCGGCGAGCCAGCTCCCACCAAGTTTCGGCGCTGCCGACCATGGGTGTGCCGCCCTGGCCATCGATGATGCCCTCGCCATAGATGCCGCCACCGCGCGTTCTAGAAAAGCTGATGAACGGGCGGCAGCCGTCACCTTTACCTGCGATGCGACCGCAATGTCCCGAGCCCCTGTCATACGCGTTCGGGTCGGACATCGCAAAAAGCGTGGCACCTCGCTCGATCCATAGCGTGACGTCCGATTTCATCTCGAGTGGACCTGACAGGAACTCGCCATGCGCCAAATAGACCGCTGCACCGGCGGGGCAATGGGCAATGGCGTCCTGCAACGAGGCGGTGTCGTTCGTTCCAGAGGCCATCGGGCGGGCGCAAACATTGCGCGGCGCAATTGGTTCAGCGACAATGCGGCGGTCTTTCGCCTGGGCGGCTAGGCAAAAAGCCATAGAGATCGTGATGAACAGTAGAGCCCGGTAGCGGGAAGGGTTTGTCATCTACATTCTCATGCATTATTGCGGGCACTTTGCCGCGCGAACTGTTCCCGAGCCGAACGCGAGCTCGAGCGAGAGCCGCCCTGATCCGTGGCGCGCGCAAGGTGTCCCTAATAAGACAACACCAGGATAGCGCTCCCGCCCGTTTAAGACTGCGGGTGAGTCGGATACGGTTCGAGGTGCTGGCGACGAGTGTCGCAGCGGCCGGCGAACCGGCGGTCCAGCCAGCGTTCTCGCCACTATCGTCCGGAGTGCACCCCTGAGGCGAATTGTCTTCAGCCGCGCCTTCCACGGCATTGCCAATGGCCTTGGGTCTGGCGGCCGCAAAATGCTGGCTTTCGCACGCTATCCAGTTGCGTCTCGAATATTGCCGGGCACGTCAAAATCACGGACCGCGTTGGCCACGACGTGCTTCCTTGCAAATTTGCAGTGGTTGCGGAGCTCGCAATCACCGATACCGCCATTCCCTGGGCCACATCCAGGGCCATCATCGGAAAAACGAACCCATCACGGCTCCAGCGCGACCTGCAAGCCCTCATTCCCCTCAACGTGAACATAACGTGGCCCGATTGGTCGTCCCCTGCCGCTGGCGACGGTGACAATGTCTTCCAGTGGGTTGGCGCGCGCATCCGTCTCGGGTCGGGACAAGATCAGATCGGCGTGAAATAGCCCTTCCGATTCAAGACCGGTCGCATCGACGCCAAGCCTCGTCAAGGCGGCCAAACAACTTTCAAACTCTTCAGCATCGCGAAAGCGACGCTGAATGAACGTTGCGCCGGTAAGGCGTTGCGACACAAGGCCATGCTTCGCGAACGTCGCAGCCAAGGAGTCAAATGGGAACATTCTTAGCACGAAGGAGATGATCCATGGACGCTTCTCCGTCGCATCGAGAATCTTGCTGAACGTCTTCTCGGTAACGTAGCCGATGCAGCCCGTCGACATGATGACATCCGCGGATCTAACAACAGGCGCGCTGTCGGTCGATAGCGCCTCCGTTTCAAGATCCGCGACAATGCCCTGCTCAATCAGGCCAACAGCCGTTGCATAGCCGATCGCCGGCGCCGATACATCGAGACCGATAAATCGCGCCAGACCGACATCGGGCCAAGCTGCATAAAAATTGCGATCGAGACGCACCAGTGTCTCAGAACTAATCGCCCTCATCTCGCGCCGGGCGTAGCGATGACGCAAGCCCCCGAAGGTCAGTGGAAACCGATGCACCGCGGCGTTGATGCCGTATGAACAGCCAACATCAAGCACGACCGGCTTACGGCCGGTTGCCGACGCTTTCGCCGCCAGAATCTGGCGCACAACCGGCTCAGCAACGTCCGGGATCATATAATCCAAGTCTCCCAGGACAGAGAAATATGCTCTCGGATCATCCAAAGCATAAATATCATCGAAGATAGCTTTAGACTGGTTGATACGCGAAAAATCTGTTCGCAACTCAACATCCCCATTTCATTTTACAGGCCGCTCGACGGTTGCGGCCTTCAGTCACCCGGCGCCTTATCGCAGAGATCAGTCGACGCTCAAATCTCATCTGGCCGATACGGATCTACTCCGAGCGATCAGGACCATCAAGAGGCCCATCATCATCGATGCGCAACCGCGAACCCAAGGCAAACGACTAGATTTCCGTACTGCGCTGACGTGTTCGCGCTTAACTCCATGCCGCTCTTGCAATCGGCGGTGCTGCCACCGCGCGGCTTGGCTCACTCGGTAGCTCCCCTGATACTTTTCAACGCTGGGCTCACGGAACCCCAAGTCACGCGCGTCTCGCAGCTGACCTCGCGAAAGATCAGATTTCGTGCGCGAGTCCTATTGATGTCGGGGGTTGGAGCAACTCATACCTTGGTTTAGACATCCGAGGCGGATATCTGCCACATCTTACTGATGATTTGATCGCGCAGAGCTCAAAGCTCGCACATCATGGCCGGACGGAGACGGGCGGACGCGCTTTAGCGATCGATCAGGCCTCGTAGGATGGCTTCCGCGCGCATCGAGACGGCTGTGTAAAGCTGCGCGGCCTTGATGGATTTGAGCCTTCCTGGGTCATTTTGAGCGATGTTGGGATCAGATAGAAGGCGCTGGAAGCGAGCCCTGCGCCACGCTTGCACGCGGCGAAGGCGCGGCAGTATCGCCGACTGCTCCTCAATATTGACATGCTTCTCACTCGCCACGCGGCCGCTCCTCTTGAGGTTGCAAGCGTAGCGCAACCTCGGCGCACGGGGAAGCGGCTTCCGGAATCCTACGGGTAGGCGCGCTCCACGCCTCTTTGCCATGTAGCTAACCAGCATGAGGTAAGACGCGGGATCGTGCGAGAGCATCGTCGTGTCGTCATATCCGCCAGTCGTCCGAACGCAGTTCGGTCAGCTGCGCGATTGGTGGCCGGCGGATGTTCTGGCAGGCTTTTGGTGACTAAGTCCTCGCGGATTATTTAGGGTCGCCTCCTTTGTCCCTTGCCTGAGTTCCGTCGTGTAAGGCCGACCATTGATGTAAAATGTGCCGCGACCGGAGAGGTGTCGCCGGCAGGATGCCTCTTTGTCCATCGAACCGACCTGGGGATCGGATGCCGCTCGGCAATCATGCTCCCATCCCAACTTGGGATATGTGCGAAGTCTTTCTGCATGTCTGAAGTCTTGCATCCGCAGACCATGGGCGGCGAGATGGCATTCGGCATCGAACGTCGCCCTCCTCAGCCTTGAGCATCGAAAATTCACGGCAAACGTATCTCGTGTTGCTGCTGAACGTCGGCGCTGTATCCGGCGAGCATGGAGAGTTTCCCCGACGTCGGGAACGGCCGCAGTATGGTAAGGGCCGACACGGGAGCAGTTATTTCCCCAGACCATCCGATCGGGCGCAGACGATCGCGCGCTCATGGTCGCTTGCCTTCTGCGATTATCGGGTCCGTCGATGGCATCATCGACCCGTCACGGCTGAACGGCGAAACTAATCTCGCCATCTACGATCGCGCGATCAGCAGCTCAACACCCACGCCCAGCGCCGTTGATCGATGACCCTGGTCTCACCGGCGAGATCTCAAAATTAGTCGGCATTAAAGTCACCGGGCGCGCGATACCGCAGTCGTACGCATGCCCTGCGTCAGAGCAGCAGTGACATATAGTTCGATCCAAGAGTCCGTTGTTCGGACTCAATCCCCAACCGCAAATGGCAATAGAGCGCTCAGTATTTGCGCCACACCGGATCGAACGATGGCGTCGCTTAATGGTCGCATGAGAACGCCGCAGCTGCGCGCCGGTGAGTACCGGCTTCAAGACCTTGTAGGTTCTGCGATCGATCTTGATCTCGAAGGTCTTTGGGCGGTCGGGCCGTTAGTTGCCGTCATCGGCCTGTTTGCCGCTCATGGTACGTCCGCATATTGAGACCAGGACGCCACGCCAATTGACGGAGAGGGTTGAGATGGTGCAGAAAACTGCCATGAAGCAAGCCAAGGCGATGGAGCGTCCGTCTTTCCGAGGAGCAGGCGCAAGCACTCGAGTTGGTCGCAGTATCGAGAATCTGCCCGTCTTCGGTCATCCGCGCCTCGGTCACGACCCATATCGGGATCCGCCGCCGTGATCTTGGTTCCAGGCGGGCTTAAACGACCGGATCTCCCAAGCGCGCAGATTGCTTGAATGTTAGTCGACCCGGCGAGCTTCGATACGACGAGGACCCATGAAAAAGACGATCAAGGGACTGAAGGCCAGCACGATCGGCCATGTCCTCGGCCAGCGCGCCTTCGCTGCGATCACCGCTGTTGAGGGGATCAGCATGAGCGCCGCCAGCCACAAGCGGCTCGCCGATATGAGCAAGCGGAAGCTGTCGCCCGACGATCAGCGCTCCGAGGTCATCCGGGTCTATCGGGAAGCCAAGTCGCGCGGCGGATGGCGCCGGGCTACGACGCCTACGATGGCCCTTATGTCTACAAGGGCACGACCACCTTCGAGAACAGCTCGGCCCGCACGACGTGGCGCAGTTCGAAGCGTTCGAACTTGAAATGACCACGCGTCCGCGAACCGCTGCCGCGCGGCAAGCTTGACGCCATTATTGCAGCGTCCTCCGCCATCGCTTCCAGGAAGTCTACAGCTGAGCCGGCAAGTACCGCAGGGTGCGCACGGCAAAGGGCCGCAGCCCCTTCTGCTATCCTGAGTATATTGACGGCGAGATGAGCAAGCTCTTCGGCCCTCTACCCGCGGCGGTCGGCGCGGACAGCCCGAGGACTTCATCGCGGAAGCAACGTGGTTTCCTCGCGAGCTCAACGCCATTCATCCCTTTCGTGAAGGCAATGGCCGCTCGCAACTCGCATTTTTGGCGATGCTCGGCGAGACTGCGGGCTTTGCGCTCGACTTCGCGCGCGTCCGGCACGCAGCTTCATGGCAGCCACTATCACGAGTCACGCCTGGTGCCGCATTCGGCCGAGCTGAGGTCCCTGCTGCGCTGTCTACTGAGAGGCATAGTAAATGTTCTAGACCCATCAATTACTATGGGACGTGGTCCCTTTCTGATCGCTCGCCGAGCGAATGTGCCGTCGTTCTCCGTGGTCAACGGAGCTCTTATCGAACGCGCACAAATTGCACTAGCTTGTTGAGTCGCCGGGTCGTAGGTTGCAGCGCCAACGCAGGAGTTGTGCCATATGGCAGTCACATACTTGACAGCGTGATTATTGTGCCTTTTGGGCTGAGCCCACTCGTCATGATTGGCATAGCAATGTATGTGCAGTACGGGATATTTCTTCTGGCCGGCGCCTACGCTTCTTTGCGCGACCTTGCCCTCGGGGCGGGTAGATGGTCCCAGCAACCGCCGCTACACAGGCCCCCAAAGGTTGCTGGGGCCACTTAACAGAAGGCCCGGTTAGTTGGCGGCCTCTGGCGGATTCTTAACGAGCCGATCTCATGCAGCCTAGTCGGTCGTACCCTCATCGTGCCGGGTAATCTTGGTTTCGACGAGAATCTGATCCAGGAGCGAAACCTCGGTGGTCGAAGCGACGACGATGGCCGATGGTCGCGCGCTTGTATCGATCACAGAGCCAGCTCTCCCCAAGACAGCTCGTTGATCCGTTCACTCGCGCTTACTGGAGAGCTCGCTCAAGAGCCGCGGCCGCGCGCTCCTTGCTGCGCCATATGCGGCAGCCCGACTTAATCCCTGACAAAATCAGCTGCGACCGAGTTCGCTCATGCGGGCTATATCGATGCTCGCTACCCGCCTTCGGATCTGTTCAAGCGCGGCGCGACGAGGAGGTCCGTCGATGAGTTGTGGCGCCTCGGGATGGGTTATCGCACGGTAGCGCAGTTCGGCAGCATCGAGCGCAAGCGTAGGCTCCCAGCTTTCGAGCCTGCGTTCGACAACAACCTGTTCCAGGTGTTCGAGCAGTGGAATGGCTGTTGTGACGAAACCGGTGTCGATGCAAAAACGTGCCTGCGCAAGTCGGCCGATGAACCGCCCGCGTTCCGAGGTTACCCCGTCCAACACACCCGACAGCTTCTTGAATGCGGCCTGCGGCTGTCCAACATCGATGAGCCTGTCAGCCTCGGCAACCGTTGCCTCGACAGGATCACACCGCTCCGTTTCCTCCACGGCGAGCCAGGCGCGCGTTTCCTCGTCGGCGTACGGCCGGCCGTCGTTGAACTGACAATCCAGGATTCGTGGATAACATCTGACCAGCAAGGCGACCGCCGCGCGCACAGCCGTAGCAGCTGGCGCAAATAATGGCCCCATTTTCTCCAGAGCATTCGCTGCGTGCCGGTGAGCGTCGAGCCAGAACGGTTGTGTCCAGACCAGCTCTTCAGCCATATTCACGACTTCCGCGTGCTGACCTGCCGCAACCTTTGCTTCAAATGCGCAAATGTCATCGCCGGGCGGCAATATCGTCGTGCGGCCCTCCATATGAGGCGGCAGTTCGTCAAAGCGCATCCACGAGCCAACGCGATTGAGCAGATACACTTTCGGGTCTGCGGGGGCGACGAGGCGCCGGGCGGCAGCAGCTTGCCGTAGCATATTGAGCAATCGGTCGATCAAGCCGGCCCAGTCGCCGTCGGCGCCAACCGATCCGATTGCGCTCGGCGCCGCCGGTTGAGCAGCCTCGGCTGGAGGGGTTGATTCCACCGGCGTAGCGAGGGCTTGCGCGTCAGCTTGGGCCACCTCAACCGCAAGCTCTGCTGCGGCGGCAATCGCGTGCTTGGCTTCATCGTAATGCGATTTCAGCGCTCTTGACAAATCGTCCAATGCGACCTGCTCGTTGATGAGCTTCTGCTTGAGCTGGCCAGCAAGATCATCAAGGGCGTCATAGGCGTCAAGCACAGCCGGATAATCGGCTTCAGTCGGGGCATTCTCGACTATTGTCAGCCTCACGCGAAGAACGAGCCAATCGACCGCGCCGGCCCGCGCGCGTTCCTGCTTGACCGGCGGAAAAAGCTCCTCCCAATAGGCCTCCAACATGCAGCGCAGAACGCCCAGGCCGACGGCGAGACCCTGATAGCCTTCAGTACGAAACAGGCCGTAGGTCGCCCAACAGGCGACCAGAATGTCTTTTGACTGCTTCGATAGGATGTCGAGCGACAGCACAACAACCGTCCGCCAATCAACCGCCAGCGGCCCGTCGGCGTCGATGCGTCGCACCTCAGCTTCGAGCCGTTCGAATTCAGCCGTCTCACGTATATTGCTGCCTGCCGGTGCTGGGCCCGGCACTGGCGCAGCGCCCAGTTGCGCGCGCGCATCGATGTCGCCACGAACCGCAATCCAGTAATCGATCATGCACAAAGAGCCATGCAAGAAAAAGGATTGCGACGGATCGCGGCATCGGCATGGTCGGCGGCGCATCCGCCGCGCAAAATAAACCGAAAGACGACAATCTTGTAAGCCATCGCTGCCACTCCTGCAGGCGCTACTGGAACCCATTCCTTCTCGAGTCCTTCAAGCCTTGTGCCAATTGCGATAGCTCGGTTTGCCGAAACAACATGCCTAGTCGCCCGTGTCATGGTCCTGACCGCATGTTGCAGGTCCGACATCAAAGACGTTGGTCTCCTGATTAGCTGGCTCAATCACCGCCCCGAGGCG
Source organism: Bradyrhizobium sp. BEA-2-5 (assembly GCF_032918025.1). Taxonomy (NCBI): domain Bacteria; kingdom Pseudomonadati; phylum Pseudomonadota; class Alphaproteobacteria; order Hyphomicrobiales; family Nitrobacteraceae; genus Bradyrhizobium; species Bradyrhizobium sp. BEA-2-5. The sequence goes on from NZ_CP136629.1 coordinate 6,677,061, forward strand.
CGAATTTGTCCAATACGAATCCTCTGCTATTTCGTCGCTGGGACAACTCAAGTCGTACGTCACGATAAAGGAAATCGCCCGAGCCATCCCGGACCCAAACTAGCAACCGCGTCGACAGAACGTCCTTTTGGGCCAGGCAAATGGCGGTCTAATCGTATCTTTCGGGGTTCCCGCCTTGTTCTGACGGGCTGGCGATGTCCCGCAGGGACGGCGGTCGTGGCGAGCTTGCAATCGCCTAGTGGCGGCTGGTCCGCACTCCACTGGAAATGTTGAGCCGTCCGATCCGGACATCAATCATAAAGCGAGGTCGCCTCGGCAAGACCGTGACCGCAGCGTCGGCATCAAGCAGGTCATAGTTCGGTTCAATGCCCAACCGCGTTCGCGCTGTCTCCGCTACCCGACCAGTGCGACGGCGGAAACGAGACCTTTGAGCCGCCGGGAGGTCGAAGCCTAAAAAGGAACCGGAATCGGCTCGATAAGCTCACCATCGCAACTGTTCCGGACAGCGAAGTGGGCGCCTGATCACACAGCGTTCCGCTTGCGTGTCCGAAGCAACAGCGGACGCGCTCCTGTCGGAAATGGTAGGGGGGCTGCGCCGGGCTTTTGGATATTCTTTGCCTAATTGGGCGAGAACCCTTGCCGACTGAAGCATCCAAGCAACGAAACCATACGATTGAAGTCCTGCAGAGATCATGAGCTCTCCAGAGAGCCAAGACTAAGGAGGCGGCCATGAAAACCATCTTGGAAGCACGCGGAGACAAAGACGCCTGCGGTATTCCGTTGACCAATCTTGATGTAAGCGAAGCAAAGCGCTTTGAAGATGGCAGCATATGGCCCTGCTTCGAGCGGCTACGACGAGAGGATCCCGTTCACTACTGCCGGGACAGCCCATACGGTCCATATTGGTCGATAACGAAATACCGCGATATCGTGTCCGTCGACACCAACCATAAAATATTTACGTCAGAGCAAGGTGTGACGATCGTCGACGTGCCCGAGGAGCATTGGACTCCCAGTTTCATTAAGATGGGCCCGCCTAAACATGCCGAACAGCGCAATACAGTAAGTCCGATAGTCGCACCAGACAATCTGGCGAAACTCGAAGGATTAATCCGCCGTCGCGTCAGAACGATTCTGGATGGCTTGCCGCGCAATGATACCTTCAACTGGGTCGACATGGTTTCGATTGAGTTGACGACGCAGATGCTGGCCACGCTGTTTGATTTTCCGTTTGAGGACCGGCGTCTCCTGACGTACTGGTCGGACATAGCCGTTACAACTCCGAAAATTGGCCACGCCATCGACAGCTGGGACAAGCGAAGCGCCGTCCTTTCCGAGTGCCTGGACTATTTCACTCGGCTTTGGAATGAGCGGATAAATGCCGAGCCGCGCCTTGATCTCATTTCGTTGATGGCGCATTCATCCGCGACCCGGCAAATGGAGCCATGTGAGTTCCTCGGAAATCTCATTCTCCTGATCGTGGGCGGGAACGACACCACGCGCAATTCGATCACCGGGGGCCTGCTTTTCATGAACGAGCACCCGTCCGAGCTGCGAAAGCTACGGGATAACCCCAATCTGGTCTCGAGCGCTGTGTCCGAGATTATTCGGTATCAGACACCGATCGCACACATGCGCCGCAACGCCACGGCTGATACCATCATGAGGGGCAAGCAAATCAGAAGCGGCGACAAGGCCGTCATGTGGTACATCTCTGGTAACCGCGACGATGAGGTGATCGAGGACGCCAACAAATTTGTGATTGATCGCAAGAACGTGCGTCAACATCTCTCGTTCGGATACGGCATCCATCGTTGCGTCGGTCGACACCTTGCGCAGCTGCAGCTGAAAATCCTCTGGGAGGAGATGCTGAATGCACGCTTGGAGGTCGAGATTGTGGGCAAACCGCAGCGAATTGCATCGAACTTCGTGCACGGTTATTCCGCGCTCCCTGTCCGAATTATAGCCTAGGCTATCGGATGCACTGAAATGAGGGATGGCCTACACGGCAAAACCGTTCGGTGCATTGGAGGTTGTACCACTGCATGGGGACCGGCGCGCCCCACTGAAGTTGTCATCGCGGCGAGCTCGGTACTTCTCGACTAAGACTTGCATTGGTCCGCGAGCTAGCTTTCGCAGGGCTCCCAACTGCTTGGAAACCCACAAAGACCGCACGAGAAGCCCGGCGGCTGCGAAAAGCGTGACAGAAATGTGGCGTAGACGAGTTGCATGCGTGACGACGAACGCCTGCTTCCTTTCGGCCGAAAGGTGGCAGCCGCGGCCAAGCGATCAGTGGTTCCATGCCGCAGGGCTAAACCACCACATTAGGTGAAAGCTTTCAGGCCTCATACAGTAATCGGCCGACACCATACGACCGTTCCGGTATACTCTCAACACGCGTAGCGTCGATCCAGACCAGGCGGTAATCAGGGTGATAACTCTCATCCTGATCGCTGCCCCTACCGCGCATCGATCGACAAGCAAATCCAAAAACGCAAGGAAGTGAGCCACAGCATCTGGCTTTCGGCGAGAGCGATGCCTTGTGGCGACGACTTCCGGCCCTTTCGATGCCGACCTGCATCCTCCACGGAGGATTTAGTTTTCTTGTGATGCGTCAGGTTTCTGACAGCTGACGCTGATACCAAGAGGCTGAACGGCGACGCAGAGGCAATTCGAGACCGCTCCAGCGGAGCAGGAACATGGATTCGCTCAATAATACCAACCGATTCGATCGACATCCGGATACGTACGATGCTGCGGCGGAGACTCCGCAGCTGCAAGCAGATTTTGAGCAACACATCAGCGCGGCGGCGCAAGAGTTCGATACCGCATATCCGCACAAGCAGCTCTTCGATATCGCTGAGGAAGACGACCGCCTCATTCAGGCGGCGACCGATTTAGCTCGCGCTCGGCGCGTCCCGGCGAGCCCAGTCACCATTGGCATTTATGATCGCCGTCTTCGCGAATTGGCTCAGGAGCTCAAGCTTTCCGGCAAAACAATGGCGCCGTTAGACGATGCAAAGTTGCGCGATTGCGCTCAGCAGCTATTTCCAAACGACAGGCTCATGCTATCGGCGTTGTCGCTGATCGATCGCTATCGTGATCCGAACGCCCCTGCTCGCCTCAGCTCAACAAAATATCGTGCGTCGAAGGAAGACGAGCGCCTCCTCAAGGAGGCGGTCCTTGCGGGCTTTGGTCGAATGATCGACCAGAAGAGCGCCGGCACCTATGCAAGCAGCCTTCGCAAACTAGCCGCGGAACTCCGGCCTTCCTCAATAGCTCGCCTCGATCACAAGACCCTGGTCGGCCATGCTGATAGGTTGTTTCCAAATGACAAGATGCTCTTCATTGCGTTGAACCGGCTTCAAGAGTACCGCGCGAGCACCGGCCAAGTCGTTTCGCGTGAGAACGTATACAGTTCGCGGATCCCGCCAGATCCGATCGATCATTTGCCTATGTCTTTTCTCGATCAAGAGCAGCCTTTGGATCGTGATGGAAACTCGTGCGGCGCGGGGGTCGTCGTCAGATTCGATCTATCTGAGGGGTGGCCGGGAATGGATTCAGCCGGTTACTGGGGCGCGCAAAATTCAGACAAGGACGGGCAGCAGCTCGGCGCCGCGAATCTGCGACAACCGCTGCCGGCCGACCGCTTCGATCAACCCTCAACGCATTTCACGCATCAACGATCGGGCAACGCGGCCCAGCAAGAGAACTCACCCGCTGCAACTCATGCGGGTTTTGGCTGGCAGCTGAGCGAGGTCGGTGGTCCGAGCGATCGCATGCTGATGCAGACCCCTCTCTATCAGGCCGGACTATCGCAATCGGAGGCGGCGCCGTCCATACCAGGGGCTACTGGGCACGAATATGTCTCAGCGTCGCGCGGCGAAGGCGGCAATGTTGCATCGCCAGTGGTCCTCTCCGCGGAAGATCATGATCAGGATCTCTTATGGGGAATGTTGGAAGAGGCCAGGCCAGAGTCGTCTCTCCCGACCTGGCACGATCCGAAAGGTCTGGATTTCGCTGAGGCTACCCGTCCCATAAACCGGCCGCACGAGCACCACCCCGCTCCGGCCGCGCAGATATTCGCGCTGGATAGGAGCGGCACCGAGCCGAGCCAGGAGAACCGACCAACCCGATTCGTGATCAACGCTGACAATTACACGGCGCTGTTGGTGCCAGCAGGAGTGAGAAGGCCAAGCAATCCATTCAATCCGCAAGACGCTCTCGTTCAGCTCGGACATCAATCGGAGGGCGTTCCCCAGCAAAGCTGGCGGCCGGAGAATTCCGCCGCCCGGGAGTTCATTGGCCGCACCATCGAGCAAACCGGTGCTGGGGCCTTCCCGGGTGAGGCGAAGCGCGCCAAGCTCAGCGAGACTTTTGACGTCCCATTCGCCGCTCCTGAAGACCTTTCCCATCGCACCCAAGCGGTCCCGGAGGTCGCTACGCAGCGCCGCGTGTTGCGTGGCGTGGCTGGTTCGCCGGTGGTCCTTCCGGCGGAAGGTTATGATCAGGATTCGCCCTGGGGAATGGCTAAAGACCATTTCCCGCGCTCCGGACCGGCGTCACTTGACCAGGCGCTGGAGGCCGACAAAGCTGGATGGCAGGAACCTGTCGGGTTCGCCTCCACGTGGTGGGCGCAGCCGCTCGACTTTGATTGGTCTATGCCGTCCACATCTCTTGAGCCGATTGCCGGTGCTCCCTCTGCCCCGGAGTTCCAGCGCACGGCATCCGATGCTCAGATCGGCGCGTTAGGTCCGGCAGCGTCGCTGCCCGGCCACAGCAAACTAGAGCTCAGCGCCGAGGACTGGCTAGGCGATGAACATATAGCGGCGGATTATGCGCTCCTGGAACAGGACTTGCTGAGGGACAATCCGGACCTGGCCGCACGGGCGCGGTTCGGGGATCCACTTATAGCCAATTATCAGCTGCGCTTGGGCGCCGACGATGTCGCGCTGCGCGCTTTCCAGCGCATGGTCTTTGATCGGAATGGAAACGACACGGCCGACTTCCTGTTCCTGCCCGTGAATGATGCCAGTGCGACCGACCCCGATCGCCGTGGCACTCATTGGTCGCTGCTGCTCGTTGATCGACGAGAGCGGGCAAGGCCAATTGCCTATCACTACGACTCGTTGGCGGGCACCAACAATGCCATTGCAGCAGATCTCGCCGAAAGGCTGGGGGCTCGCCTGCAGCTGGCCCGCATTCCCCAGCAGAAGAATTTTTTTGATTGCGGCGTCTTTGTGGTGGCCGGCACGCGGGCGGTGGTCGGACGATTGGCGCAAGGAGAGCGGCCGGAGCACGAGCCGCTGCATCTCGACAACCTGGTTGCCGATCGGCAGGCGCTGCAGGACCGGCTCAGCGCTCACCCCCGCTTGGGCTGATGAATTTGGCGGGACGGCTCTCACCGACACCAGACTGTGGGGGGCGCCCAATCAGCGGATCAGGACGACAATGACCTCCCGCTGCTTGGAGGACCTGCCGATTTGTCGGCCGGCAAGGCGCCTCACGAGGCAAGCTGACGAGGAACAACACGATCGGCCAGGTCGCAGCAAACGCTCGCCCCCGACTCCCAAGCATCGCCACGCCAAGAACTCGATCAAGTCTAAGCTAAGCAAGATACCGCGGTCGCCCTGGACGCACATCAAAGGTCAGTCGCTCGGCTGCAAGCCCGTGTCGACCGTTGAGTTGAGCTGGTGATGTTGGAGGGGCGCGACAGCCCGCGCCACATGACCGTATTGCCGGGGGGCGGATGCTCGCGCGGGCGAGATAACGTGCAGTGGCGCCCCCTCGCGTCGCAATTGTGCATGGCTCCTGAGCAAGGGCCCACATCACTCGATGAGCCGACTGAGCGATTCTCTCACCATCTGAGAATGCGCCGGAGCTTGCGAACGCCGGTGAGCTCTCGACGTCTCGCGGCACTGATACGGGGCGATGACGATGCTGGTTGCGGCGCGGCAATCAGAATGGAAGTGCGCTCGGGCCGGGCGTCGGCACGGTTCAGCCATACAGTACTTCATATGCCATAAATCGCAATAAATGCGATTTTATGCATACAAAATGTCAGACACAAGGCGGACGGGCGCCTCGGTAAACAGGACTTCGCCTATTTCAAAAGATCATCAGTGGCCCGAACAATCAATTGCAGCCGCAGCCCGCCGATCCAGGCGACAGCGGTGGCTAACGATCGACATGCAGAATTGGCCGAACAGGCCAAGGCGACGCGTGGTGCGTGCACCTCCTAGTAGAAAACCCCGGCATTGCTGCCAGGGCTTTCGCATTTCGTGGTTCGGCGTGACGCAGCTGGATCAGAAGTCCATGCCGCCCATGCCACCCATGCCGCCGCCAGGAGGCATCGCGGGACCGGCCGCCGGCTTCTTCGGCAATTCGGCGACCATGGCCTCGGTCGTGATCAAGAGCGCCGCCACGGAGGCGGCGTTCTGGACTGCGGTTCGCACGACCTTGGTCGGGTCGATGATGCCCTTGGAGACCAGATTGCTGTACTCACCCGTCTGCGCATCGAAGCCGTATGCGTACTGCGTCTTCTCCAGGACTTTGCCGACCACGACCGAGCCATCTTCACCGGCATTGATCGCGATCTGACGGGCCGGCCAGGACAACGCCTTGCGCACGATCTCGACGCCGGTCTTCTGGTCATCGTTCTTGGTACGCAAGCCCTTGAGCGCCTCGGAAGCGCGCAGCAGGGCGACGCCGCCGCCCGGCAGGATGCCTTCCTCGACGGCCGCGCGGGTCGCATGCATCGCGTCATCAACGCGATCCTTGCGCTCCTTCACCTCGACCTCGGTCGCGCCGCCGACGCGGATCACCGCGACGCCGCCGGCGAGCTTGGCGAGACGCTCCTGGAGCTTCTCACGGTCGTAGTCCGAGGTGGTCTCCTCGATCTGCGCCTTGATCTGGGCCACGCGCGCCTCGATGTCGGCCTTCTTGCCGGCGCCGTTGACGATCGTGGTGTTCTCCTTGTCGATCATCACCTTCTTGGCGCGACCGAGCATGTTGAGCGTGACGTTCTCGAGCTTGATGCCGAGGTCTTCCGAGATCGCCTGGCCGCCGGTCAGGATCGCGATGTCCTGCAGCATGGCCTTGCGGCGATCGCCGAAGCCCGGAGCCTTGACGGCCGCGACCTTGAGACCGCCACGCAGACGGTTGACGACGAGAGTTGCGAGCGCTTCGCCTTCGACGTCCTCGGCGACGATGACCAGCGGCTTGCCGGTCTGCACCACGGCCTCGAGCAGCGGCAGCAGCTCGTTCAGCGAGGAGAGCTTCTTCTCGTTGATGAGGATGTAGGCGTCGTCCATCTCAACGCGCATCTTGTCGGCGTTGGTGACGAAGTAGGGCGAGATGTAGCCGCGGTCGAACTGCATGCCCTCGACGACGTCGAGCTCGGTCTCGAGCGACTTGGCTTCCTCGACCGTGATGACGCCCTCGTTGCCGACCTTCTTCATGGCGTCGGAGAGGAACTTGCCGATCTCCTGGTCGCCGTTGGCCGAGATGGTGCCGACCTGGGCGATCTCGTCGTTCGAGGTGACCTTCTTGGAGTTCTTGACGAGGTCCGCGACGACGGCTTCCACGGCGAGGTCGATACCGCGCTTCAGGTCCATCGGGTTCATGCCGGCGGCAACCGCCTTGGCGCCTTCACGGACGATCGCAGCCGCGAGCACGGTCGCGGTGGTGGTGCCGTCGCCGGCCGCGTCAGCGGATTTGGAGGCGACTTCGCGCACCATCTGGGCGCCCATGTTCTCGAACTTGTCCTCTAGCTCGATCTCCTTGGCAACGGTGACGCCGTCCTTGGTGATGCGGGGGGCACCGAACGACTTGTCGAGAACGACGTTGCGGCCCTTGGGACCGAGCGTGACCTTGACGGCGTTGGCGAGGATGTCGACGCCGCGCAGCATACGGTCGCGCGCCTCGACGGAGAATTTGACTTCTTTGGCTGACATGATGAGTTCCCTGAGTTTTTTGATGTCTACTCACCTTGGCGGAGCGCCCGGCAGGCGCTCCTCAGGGCGAGCGGGTGGATTAGGCAGCCTTCCTGCTGGACGACACGTCGGTGAGAACGCCCATGATGTCGCTCTCCTTCATGATCAACAACTCATGGCCGTCGATCTTGACCTCGGTGCCCGACCATTTTCCGAACAGGACGCGGTCGCCGATCTTGACGTCGATGGGGATCAGCTTGCCAGCCTCGTCGCGACCGCCCGGGCCGACGGCGATGATTTCGCCCTGCGAGGGTTTTTCCTTGGCGGTGTCTGGAATGATGATGCCGCCAGCGGTCTTCTCGTCTGCGTCAATGCGTTTGACAACGACGCGGTCATGAAGTGGACGGAAATTCATGCAGCCCTCCTGAGTGTTTGCACGATTTGATAACTCCAAGCTGTCAGCACTCGATGCCGATGAGTGCCACAGACGAAAGTGAAATAGGACAAGGGTTTTTCGGGAGCAAGTGTCCGTAGCAGAAAAAATTGGATACTTCGCCACCTGATCTGGGAGTTGCGTTAGCGATCATTGCCTCAACGCGGCCGCGGACCGTGTGGCCCAAGCTGCGACGCAGGCGCGGCACGACCGTGCGCCGACCATCTCTTGCGTGCTCGCAGCAGACGGGTCTTTAGCCGCTGCTCCCGACAGTGGCTGGAAAAGCACAACAGCGATGAGTGGCGCGTATGCGAAATCACCTCTGAAGCGCAACTGCAATCTATTGCTTCGTTATGCGCATGTGGCGCGCAACTTTGTCCGTATCGTACGAAGTTCGCACATCGAACACGACGCCATTCAACATAAGCTCAATCCGATCAATCGCCGCTCGACCGTGGTCAGTGCCCGGCGAGAAGCTTGAGCAATTCGAGCGATAGTTTGTGAAGCTCTTCGTGCTGGCAAAGCGCGAGAGACGTATTTTTGGGCGGTTAGCAAGGAGCCTGAAGCCGGCGGAACGAGGCCTGGGCAACATTCTACCGGAGAGCGGCTGTCAATTAAGGAAGACGCAGGTTGACGCTTGACAGCCTACCGAGCAACTGATCGATGCATTCAGGCATGGTGGTTTTGAACTTTCATTAGAGCACCCTCAAATTGCACGTCGGGATGTGCCCCCAAATGCGCACGGATGAGGACAATTGCGATGAGCGATGCATCCGATACTTCGACGCCACAAGTAGAGAATGCGCCCAAGCGCGATAGCTGGGTCACACGCTATCTCGGCGACTTCCGACCCGTCCGCGTTTTGGGCGGCTTTGTATTGAGCCTCCTCGTAGTCCTCTCCGCGGCGGGCGCCGTGACCTTTTTTGCGGCAGCCCAATTCCAATCGAGGATCGCTGAATTGAGCTTGAAGGGTGCGTCTTTGACGATCTGGCGGGTCGATCAGTTTCGGGAGGACTTCAAAAATTGGCCCGAGGCGATCAGAAAATTGCGCGAAGGCATTGCGCAAGACAAGATAAACCTCGCAAAAGACAAGCAAAATAATCTGGTGCTCGCGGCCGAACAGCTAAACGAGGCTGCCCGGCTTGCCGAGGACGTCAGATCTCTGAAGCAAAAAATCACTACAGCATCAGGTCAGTTGACGTCGATTTCTACGACCTCGCCGCCAGAAAGCACCTCGACTGTCCCTGAGCTGCTTACCCAACTGGAACTACTGCTTTCTCGCGACGACCTGCAAAAGCAGTTCGGTAGCGAACTTGCGCAGGCGAAAAAGCGATACATCGAGAATATAGAACTTCGTGCGACGGTTGAAACGAATAAAGCCAAGATAAAGGGCAAAGAAAGCTGGATCGCCAGCCTCCAGGAACAGCGGCAAGATCGCGAACAGGCGGCTGCCAAGCTATTTGGAGATTCCAGTTCGACAACCGCGCCCGAACTCGTCGAGCGCATCCTTAATGTCACCGCTGAACTGTCTTCGCTCTCCAGCGTCTGGGGCGGAGCGGTCTACACCGTGGCGCTGTGGACGAACGATATGGTCGTCTTGTCGTTGCTCATCTCGATGGGAGTGCTCGGCAGCGCCCTGAACTTGCTCGCCGCATTCATCAGCAACGATCAGGACTCACTTTCGTTCGGCGAATACCCGCTTCGGCTTGCATTCGGCGCAGTCTTGGCCATCGTCATGTTCATCATAGCAAAGGCCGGAGTGCCTGTGCTTGCCGACACAGGAAAGCTCGCCGGCAACGCTCCACTCAACCCCTACTTCATCTCGTTGCTGGCGGTTGTTTCGGGATTGATGTCCGATCGCTCGATGGCCGCGATCCGCGGGGTCGCCAGCTCGCTGCTGCGAAGCGTCGGCGGCGCCGACTACAGCCCGCGCTACAGTCGCCTCGATCTGGATGAGGCGCTCAAGGCCACGAACCGCGATATCGCTGGCATGGCACGCCTGCTGGAGCTGGATGTCGACGATGTTCAGAAGCTGTTTTCCGGCAACAACAAGGTGTCTCCCGACCAACAAAAACTAGTCTCCGCGTACCTAGGGCTTCCTTTGCGCGACCTGTTTTCTGACTTACCGGCAACGTGATCGCGGGGTGTCCGATCTTACGATGCAAGCTGATGTCGTTCGATTGAGCAACATTTGTGAACGGACTGACGCGTTAACTGGAGGATATCTTGACAAAGAATATCGTGGTCTATTCGGACGGGACCGGCCAAGATGGCGGCGTGCGTCCCGAGCAGCGAGTCAGTAACGTCTACAAGATGTACCGCGCATCCCGGACAAGCCCCGATAACCCTATCGATCCTCACGAACAGGTGGCCTTCTACGACCCAGGGCTCGGTACCGATATCGGGGCCACCGCCCTAACCGCGCCCTGGCGATTCATTCAAAAATTGCTCGGTTCGGTTACTGGCAATGGCATCGTTAGAAACATCGCCGATTGCTATACCTTCATCATCAACCAATACGAACCCGGTGATCGGATCTTCCTTGTCGGCTTTAGTCGCGGCGCCTACACCGTCCGCAGCCTGGCGAACCTACTTATGTTGTGCGGGGTGCCGACTAGGACACCAACAGGCCCGCTAATGCGCTTCCGGAAGCAGGTGGGCGACATCGCCACAGAGGCTGTCACGGTGTGCTCGAGCACGGTGCCGGATATCCTCGTGATCGATATGCAGCCGAACGCCTCGAACAAGCGCGACGATTTCGCGAGAAGTATGGATCCGATGGAGATTTTAACTCCAACGTAGCTCCCTACTTCATTGGCGTCTTCGACACGGTTGCCTCGCTGGGAGCCAAGGGTTTCCGTCGTTTCGTCATCCAAGCCGGATTGGCTCTGGCATTCGCCTTTACAGTCGGCTTGGCTGCGGCTTTCCCCATGCTCGCAGTTGCTTTGCTCCTGAATCCGTGGACGGCATTTTGGCCCACTTGGTGGGGTCTCCTCGCGCTGACTGTCCTCGGCATGGGCGGTTGGTGGGCGCGTGCACAGAAACAATCTCGCCTGAAGGTCATCCGAGATTTTCCCAACGCTGGAGATCCTCCGCGCAAACACTATGCAGAATGGAAGGACGAGAACTTCGATCGTCTGCTCAGCGTCTACGTCCGTTTCGGCCGTGCGGCGAACGCGATCGACGAAAACCGGAAGGATTTCCAGCGAGTGCAGTGGGGGACCGTTGCCGATGATCCAGCGGTCAAGTCGGACGCGGAAGGACCACCCAAATTGGTGCAGATGTGGTTTGCGGGCAATCACTCCGATATCGGAGGTAGCTATCCTGAGACGGAGTCGAGGCTCTCAGACAACGCCCTTGCCTGGATGATCGAACAGGCTACTTCCATACCAAATGGCCTGAAGCTTGGTCCGGTGCTCGTGAATGGCAACAAGCTGGAGAACACCGGCGGCGCTGGCACGCACTTGAACCTCTATCCCCGGGCGGACGGCGTCGAGCATTGCGAACTTGCGGGCATGCGAGACGCCATCGATGACTACGTGGAGAAGTTGCCGGGATGGATGAAATGGCTCCGTGGCAGCTTAGCCGACTCAATTGGGACGAAGAGATCCGAAAAATACCACATGACGCACGCGTCCATCCGTCCGTGAGGGAACGGTTCAAATTGGACGAGGTAACACAATGTGCGGGACATGGCCCATACAGGCCTGAGTCAATGAGACATCACGACGAATTCAAGATCTACTATCCGCCTTCTTGAAGGTGGTGAGGGCCGTAAACGTGAGCGAGGTTAATGGCCGTCCCGTAGGGATCGCCGGCTGCTCGGCGAGACGGTTGACAATTCGGGAGCTCACCAGACCGATGGGCGCTTGAATACCCACCCAGAAGGGAGCCAAATCCCTATCGGCTGTGTACGGCATCGTTGATCTCCGTAATGATCGGATATGCCCGGCGGCCGAACAAGTTCATGAAACTTCGATTGCATCGGCCCTCGCCGCACTGGTGCGTGCGCGAGCAACTCCACCATGATCCCCTCGCGGAAACAGGGTTCGTCTTCCGTGCAAATCGAGCGGACCGTTTGATGATTGACGTAATTCTTCAGCTACGTTCTGGGTAGATGCGAACGCGTCGGCGACCGCCCGTGTCGTCCAATTCGCCCCTGTAAGGCACGCCGCGGATGTTGAAATACGTCGGGTTCTCGGCGTCCGGCATCAGGTGCTGGCCCTCCAGTGCGCGGACGAGGTGAGGCGGAAGGAAGCGTTCGCGGTGCTCCCACCCGCCGCGGATCAGATACCCAAGGTCGACGGCGCCTTCGTGTGATGCACGAGCAGCACTTGTCTGCGGCGGGTGATGGGGCTGCTGCGACGGCCCGGCTGCTTCATTTGTCTGCCTGGCGCGAGGATGATGGATAAGACGAACGTCCCGGCGCCCTCCCGGTCCGAGCGTAGCCGAGTAGCGCTCACCGTTGATCGCAAACTGGCTTGGCCCGAACTGGTTTGGCAGCAGATTGATATTGCCCAGTACGTCAATCAGGACGTCTGAGGCCGGTTGCGAGCGGTGCTCCCAGCCGTCCCCAACGATAGTCCCGATATCCCGCAGTTCTTGAGAGGCCCCTGATGGACCAACGAACGACGGCGGTCCGGCAATGCCAGATGCCGGCATCGAGTGACCTTCGTGCTGCAAGTCATGAGGCGTCGGCGGATTCAGATTAACCTCAAGATCGCCGTATATGTCTGAGGGCGGATGCCTTGCGGATGATGATGGGGCGGGTCCTCCCGCCGTTCCCCTCAACAAATCCCAAGCTCCCTCGCTCGGAGTGGCCGGCATTGCTGGAAGGTCGTAAAACGAGCTGAGCTGGGGACCACGGTACGGCGTGGATGATGAGGGTCCGGGTTCTCGGCTCGGCTCCCTCAACAAGGTCGGCGGCGTCCCGTCGTAAGGTACGCTCGATGATCGAGAGGGTCCATGGATCGTCTCCCGAAACAAATCCCAAGCTCCTTCGCTCGGGGTGGCCGGCGTTGCTGGAAGGTCGTAAAACGCGCTGAACTGCGGACCACGGTACGGCGTGGATGATGAGGGTCTGGGTTCTCGGCTCGGCTCCCCCAACAAGGTTGGCTGGGTTCCGTCGTAAGGTACGCTCGATGATCGAGAGGGCCCATGGATCGCCTCCCGAAGCAAATCCCAAGCTCCCTCGCTCGGGCTGGCTGGTGTTGTGGGCAGCGCGTGCGGCGCCCCATACGGCTGCTCGGGTACCGGACCGGCTGTATGCGCTTCGGGAGGAGGCCTCCCTAACTCTCTGTTTGCATCGTGAACCTGTTGGTATCGGCCAAGCCTCAGCAAATCAGGGCCGATTTTCGTGTCCTGGGTTTCACGCTTGTACGCCTCAACGTCACCGGCAAACCCGTTGGTGAAGAGACGGCCAGCCATGGCTCCTCTGTTGTGAGTTTGCAGCCAATCACTCAGCCTGGAAAGGCGCCGAGCCTGCCTATCGACAGTCTCCGGCTCGATCCTGTGTGTCGCCTTTTCCGCCGCAGCCCACATGTCGATCAGCGTAGCGTCTGCGGGGTAAGGATTCAGGCGGCGGATATCGCCTGACAAGGCCCTTCCCGCGCGGGCCTCCCGGAGCTTGTTCAACGCCGTCTTCATGCGACTGGCACGTTTTTTCATCGGCGCATAGGTTTCTGCATCGATGTCCAGCCCAGACGTCAACGCGGGGTTGTCAATTCGAGCTGCTATTGATGGCCGCCGGTTCTCGCTCAGGAGGGCGCTTAAAGCGCGCAGATCGGCCACGGCATTTCTCAAGGTGCCATCGCTCAAGTTGCCAGTGGCCCTCGCCGCGAACTCCTGAATGATCGCCTCGTCCTCGTCGCGAAGCCCTCGCGTTCGCGCCGGCTGCTTGGCAGGGTCCGCGCGAAACGTGATCGAAGAGAACTCTTGATGCGCCCCGGAGCCAGACGAATTTCCGCTGCTGTTTCCCCCGAACGCTTTGCCAACGCCTGACTTGATGCGCGACCACAGTCCACGTCGTTTGCTGTTCTTGGGTTCGATCGCCGACTGCACCTCTGGTAAGGCGTAGCGCGCGCTGCTGAAAAGATCTTCCTGCAAATTGGACTGCGGCGATAGCTGGGTCGCCCCTCCGCGTCGCCCATGGGAGATATCTACGCTGTGGCGCGCACTGCTGAACGAATCGTCCGTCGGCCGCGAACATGATGGCAACCGCATCGAACCGCCGAGTTCAGCGGGCCGAATCTGTCCAGACCGCGCCTCAGGACTCTCGTCAGGTGAATTCGAGCTTGCCGTACTTTCATCGGGTGAATTGAGTTGCAACCTCTCGATCTGCTGTTCAAAGCTGCTTTGCCGGCCATGGGGCCGTTGTCCCGCCCGCTGCCCTTGCTGCATGGCGGCGTATTGCCGCACCCAAGCTCCTGCATTGAATGGGTCGACTGGATCCATCATGCACTCCTGTTCTCAGCAAAGGTCATGTGCGCTCGCACACCTATGCCCTCATTGCGGGACGCGGGCGTGGCTAGAGCGAGACTCAGGCCTCTATAGGAGACAGCTGTCGAAAAGCTGACGAGTGTAAGAAATCCCGGATCACAACGGCGATCGAACTCAACTTCATCGAAAAATGCAGTCAAAAGCGTCTGCGCGCCGGCGACGCCTGTCTGAGTGCGCTGATTTCCGACGAAGTCGTCCGCTGTTCCAATTTGATCTCGCCAAGTGCGAGGTTTCGGCCCGTGGACTCTCTGGCATGGAGCCAGGTCAACCGGGAATGGCGGCCTGAACCTCGGCCACTTCGATTGCTGTGAGCATGGGCAGCGCATTCGACAATCACAGCTCACTCATCGCGCTACATTTTGACCAGCTTCGTCAACCATCAATTGCCAAACCGGCACATCCCAACGAGCTGATCGGGAAGACCCGGACCTCATGCACGATCAACTCCTGGCAAGAGACGTATTGCGCACGAAACGTACACTGCAATGACAGCCCCGCGACGCACCTTCTGAAGCAACATCGGGCATGCTGGATGCGCGACGAATTTAAGATCATGCGCGGCCGTCTACGTCGCGACGAGTGCAGGTGCAATGAAACGCATGGACCGAGATAGTCGCGATCCGCGAGGGGCCGATGATCGATGCCTCAACGCTACACTAAAGCGAAGCGCACCGAGCCGCCATGCGCGATCTTCTAGACGCCCCTCTCAGATTCGAAGGCGACAACAACGAAAAGCTCCCAGCAGTCGTCTTGATATCGGCCTCGCACCTCGGCTAGATAGACATGGCTTCAAACTGGAGATACTGCAGTGGCGATGGGTACCGTGAAGTGGTTCAATCCGACCAAGGGATATGGCTTTATCAAACCCGATGATGGGGGACCGGACGTCTTCGTGCACATTAGTGCTGTTGAGAAAGCCGGCCATGACGGCCTCCCGGAGGGCGCTCGCATTAGCTATGAACCAAAGAGCGGCCGTTCGGGTAAGGTCTCCGCCGAAGATCTTCGAATTGGATAGGTACGATCAGGATAGGTCGAGCTGATTTAACGCCTCGGCGCTCGACCGTCCTGGCATCACACCTTCGCTCTGCCATATTCCTTCCATAGCATGACTTCGAGCTCTCCTGGGACATCGAGATGCTCAGGGAAATCCGGGAAGGGAACTGAATTTCCGTCGCGCACGAAGAGGGCGAGATCGGTCTCGCTGTTCGTTTCGATATGATGTTCTCGCCTCACCTTTCCGCGACTGGTATCCAGCACAAACCGCGTCGAGTTGATCCATGATGGCGAAAACAAGTTGAGTTGATCTGCAATGTGCCAGATACGACCCAAACGCACGCGGAAAGCCGCGGAGAAGTTGATCGGATCTGGAATGAAGATTGACAGATTGCGCACGCCCATCCCGTCGAGCTTTTCCAGTAGACGATGAAGTACGAGTTGATGATCATTGGTGTTTCGCAGCAATGGAAATTGATTGTAGAGCCTAATCTTGTGGCCTCGAAGGTCTGCGATCTTTTCGGAAACCTCTTCGCAGATTTCGTACGGGTGCACGATGTGGAAGGTGATGCGAAGGCCGTGTCTTGCCAGGATACCAATCTTCTCTGGGGTGAACGCCTTTGGTGCAAATACAATCGATCTGGTATGAATTCGGATCGACTTCACCGATGGAACCAATCGAATACCTTCGATGATTGTCTCCAGCCGCGATGCTGGCAACATCAAGGGATCTCCCCCTGACAGGATCACCTCAGTGACTTCCGGTTGGCGACGAAGGTATTCAATCAACCGGTCCAGATCCGCACCTTGCTCATTTGGCTCGTCAATAAACTTGTTCTCACTCAACACGTCCATCCGAAAACAATACTGACAGTGTCCAAAGCACTTCGACGTGGTCAGGAAGAGTACACGGTCTGCGTATTTTCGCACGATCGAGGTTTTGTTGGCCTGCCCACACGCATTTGATCTGTCGTTGACGAAATCCTTTACCTCGTTGGGAGCCCTCACTGCAATTCTGTCCTGTGTTGGAAAGGACACCCGGTGAAGCGGCCCCAGATGATTGCCGAGCGCCGCAACCTCTTCCTTGATCTTCTTTTCGTAGAACGGCGTGACTTTCACAGGTAGCAGCCCCTCTCTCATAGAGACGGCTTTGAACTCATCATTGATATGGCGTTGCTTCATGAGAGTTCTCGTTCGGTTGTTGCGGTTCGAAAAGTACGCGATCAAGGCAGTAGATGTGATGTAGAGGAGCGGCGCCTTTGCGCTGAGCATGATCGGCGCTGAGGGAATCACAACCAAGCCAGCGAGCAACCACGAAGCTGGTCCTCGCCGCAGCCTGGCGAGCGCGATGGCCGAAATGACGTAAATGGCGAGAAAGTTCATGCCGGCCAGGCGAAACATCATCTCAATATTCAGCAACCGAATCTGATCGGCGACCACGACCGTGATCAGACACGCAGCCACGAACAATACACTGTTTCGGGGAGTGCCGTTGCGCAAGTAACCAAGACCGGCGGGAAGAAAACCTTGCCCAGCAAGGTAAAGAACAAGCCGCGAGACGGCCACAACTGATCCGAAGAGGTTGGCTGCGATCAGCGATGTACCAAGCAGTGGAACCAGCCAGCCTGGTGCAGTCGGCGCGACTTGTACCGCAGCCTGAAATACTGGTGTATCAAAGTTTGACTTGATATCGGAGACATGCACGAGCGCCGCGCTGGTGATGTACACGCAGCAGACCAGAATGAACGCAAGGAACATGGCTGGGCCAAACGTCCTCCGAGGATTGCGAAAGTCCGCAGACAAGTGGGACGCGATCTCCCAGCCGGCAAAAGAGAAGAAGATCAGTGGAATCTGCCCTGCGATCGACGGAAGATCTGTCGGGCCACTGAATCGGGCACCATTAGTCCGCACCGCTAGCATGAGCAGGACGACGAGCACGCCCACTAAGAGAAATAATGACGAGCCACCCACGAGCCTTACGCCACTGGAGAGTGTCTCGCTGCTCGACAGAGCAAGGCAGGCAGCAAGCAAGATGAATAGCGCGGCAAGGAGATGGATATCCTCGCTGGAGCCGGTCAATTTTTGCAGGTAGGTCGCCCCCACAATCGCGATAGATGGCAAACCCAATACCGTTGCTCCAAAAAAGAGCAGCGCGACCAGCGACTCCAGGTACTGACCAAATGCAAGTTTGGCATAGTATGCCACCCCACCAGTGCTCGGATAAGCACTACCTAGAATAACCATTGTTACCAGGATCGGCGCCGAGAGTAGCGAGCAGGCTAACCAAGCGTAGATGCCATCCTCGCCGAGCTTTTCGAATACTAGTCCCGGGATCACAAGAATGCCGGATCCAAGGATCACCGTGACGATGAGCAAAAGACCTGAGATAAGTCCCAGGTGTCCCTTGAGTTCGCTCTGGAGTTCACCTTTCACATCAGCCCTCGGAAGAGAGAGGCGCTCGCCCCAGGTCGCAATCACCGCGAACCTCACATTTGCAACCTCTTGATCCTGCCTGTGTCACGGTCGGGAGACATCCCTCGCTTAACGCTTAAACCAATGGACCGCCACCCATGGTCTTGACGAGGCGAAATTCAAACCGTGCCGCAACTCAGTAGAAACGTAGAGGGCACTGCAGGGGTTCATCCTCGTTGTTGTCGTCGATCATGTATTGCGGCCACTGGGCTTCGCCTAGAAGGTACGATCCCAGCAACGGGCTGTGGGAGACGTCATCGTAGACGTCAATGTTGCGTCTGATCTTTGCCATGACAGCTCTGCCGCGCCGATTGGCGGGAGCTGCGATGTCAAAGATCTTACGAGGGTTGATGACGAAGGCTAGCCCGGCTCCCATGTTTCTGCTCCTGCGAAGAACGTGCGCTGGATGGCTTACGTTGACGAAAAGCTCGCAGCCGTGGAAGCACATCGTCCACGTATGGTGCGCAGGATCCTTAGACACGTGCGAAGGCCAGGGTCGCTGATCGTGATCTAGCAGATATTGCATCGCTTCGATGAAAATCTGCTTGAAGTTGTTCCTGGTCGTCAGTGAGGGGACCGGCTCAAAGAGCACAAGTAATGGACGGTGGTGGCTGATATCGAGAGTGTCGATATCGATCTCCTCAATGTAGCTGCGTAATCCACAAGCAAGATGGTCTAGCTCATATCGTGCATTTTCGAGGTCATATGGGACGAGAAGGAAGCGTAGACGGCCTCGCCTGACCGCGTTTTGCGCGAAGAAGCAGGGAAAGCCCGCGCGGCTCCCGGCCTCATCTTCGAACTTCGTTAGAATGTACAAAATCACTGCGCGACCCCACAGGAATCGTTCAGTGAGGTCGGCGAGTTCACCCTGGTTAATCAGCATGCTCTTTCGCTTTCCATCTCGGAGACAAAGCATTGAGCGGCGATGGCTGAGGTCGGTACGCCAGAAAGTGTTCCGCCGCCTCGGAGAGCGCAATGTCCGGGGCCGATGTTGGGCGGGCCTGTCATGGACGACTTCTCCTCTATCGTGGAGAGCATTCGCGGGTAGCCCTGCAGGGGGCGTGCCAAACGAGAAAGTCACCTTCGGATAATGGGATCACTCTGATGACCCTGTGTGATGTCCCTAAGTTTGATGTCGGCAAGTCGACAGTGAGGGTCGCTTTGAGACCACACCTCTGTGGGATTGAGCGCAAAGTTTGCCCAGGGCTTAGCTGGTCGGCGTCCCGATTTGATAACCATCGACGATGCCCGCGGAACTATTCGGTGAGAAGCTTCGTAACCCGACAGACTTGATGGCGGCAGATATCGTTGCATCCATCCGCGAATCTGATGGCGCGGCCGCCTCCAGGTGCTTACATCGAGATCCTTGAGGAGATCCGCGCCGTGGAGATCATGGATGCACAGGTGAGAGACGGCGATACCATCTCGCGTCGCGAGCGAGTAGGTCAGTCAGCTTAGGTCTTGGCCTGTGCCGCTCAGTTAGATGTGGAAGCTCGCCAACGGTCTCCGTCGGATTTGTTCGGAGCCAGGGAAGTCAGAGAAGCTGGCGTCGGATAAATCCAGGGCGAAGCCGGGACCTCGGACAAAGTCGACGAGGTCGTCATTGAGGTGCTCATCGATAGACCTGGATGCCGCTCACGGCGCGCCTCCGCGCATCGGATTTGTGATTTGAACTCCGGCGAAATCTCTCTCGTTATCCGTTACGACAGTACATTCGTTTGCTCCCGCAACGGCTGCGATGATCATGTCGCCCCCGCTGCGCGGCTGCCCGGCGGTTTTGCCCTCAGCCATGAGTTCGCGCCCAGATAAGCCCGGCTTTTTCGTCGAATGCCAGAATGCGGCCGGCGAACAAGGCCTGAGGCCCCTCCGGGCCGGAGAACCACGCATCGAGAGCATCCCGCTTCTTTCCGCGTGGCTTTTCGAGGATGCCGCGCCGGATTTCCGCGACCGTAAGCGATGCGATGAACAGATCCTCATCTCGCTGTGCTGCCATCCAAGCCAGTAGCGCCTCTGACGGCTGCGGCTTGACGACATTCCTGATGATGTTGGTGTCGAGAAGATAGCGCGTCACAGATCGACCTTGCGCCCTTCTACGCGCGGACGCATCAGGTCGACATCGGCGCCGACGAGTGGCGAGCGACGCAATGCATTCAAGATGCCACCGGCCTTGGGGGGGCTCACCAGAAACGGCCTGTTGAACCGTGCGCCGGAGACTGCCAGCTTCCGGCCCTCCTAAGCTCAGCTTGCGCGCAAGCTCCCTGATGAGCTCGCGATCGGTCTCGAGGGCTTGGAGCTCGAACCGCACAATGCCACGC
The DNA here is from genome assembly GCF_032918025.1 of Bradyrhizobium sp. BEA-2-5. Classification (NCBI taxonomy): domain Bacteria; kingdom Pseudomonadati; phylum Pseudomonadota; class Alphaproteobacteria; order Hyphomicrobiales; family Nitrobacteraceae; genus Bradyrhizobium; species Bradyrhizobium sp. BEA-2-5. The sequence continues at coordinate 6,697,706 of NZ_CP136629.1, forward strand.
TTCGTCAGCCGGGATCGGTAATTTTGGATCGCCCTGTTCTGCGCGCTCTTAACATTGGTTCGCTGCAAGGCGTCGACGCCTTTGTTAGGATGCGGAACAATCTGCGCAATGGAGAGACGCGGCGGTGGCGCGAAGCGAGAGGAACGACACGTGGTCTCGATTCGACGCCCAGAACCACTGTTGCCTCGTCGGGTCCAAGCCTGATCCTTGTCAATCAGGTGCGATTGCTCACCCGGCAAGCCGCGCGGGATTTCGTTCAAGCCGAAACTGACAGCCATAAGCGTGACCGCCTCCCGGACCAAGGGGGCGTCATGAAGATCGAACTTTACGCCCGCTACTTGTCCCACAATCAGCGCGACGAATCGATCGAAGATCAGTTGCGGCCCTGCCGAGAAGCAAGGTTGGACGGTGGTCGATAGCTTCACTGATGGGAAGCTGCCGAGATGAGACAAAAACAGTATCAAATGGACTGACGATTAGCGTGCGTTCACAAAGAAATTGTGCGCCTCCGGCCCTTTCGCGCTTATTTGCTTAAAAAGTGCAGCGCGCTCAGTCGTCCTACGAGACTCCACATCTCGCTTAGGTCATTGAAGGATACGGCAGTTGATGTCGCTACGCCCTGGTGTGTCCATCAAAACGATGCCGTCTGGCTCGACCTGATCAACGCAGAAAATCTTCGGCACGAAACAAGAATCCGACGCAAATGCGCTGCCGAACGACGACACCATCCCTTAATCACTTCTACGGAAAGAGCTCAACCGTCGCCCCGTGATGGTCCGATCCGTACCAACTTCATCTGCTACTCGAACAGAATTTCTCTAATCTAAATCAGCCAAGGAGCCTCGGGCCGAGATTGAAGCGATGCCACCCACGAAACGTGCAAGGACAACTCTTCCGGTCCCGGGCAAGCTCGGCAGAGAGCCGACTTCCTCCACGGAGTTGGTTGGGACGTCCAGTCCATCAACGCACATCTCTGCGAGCTCGCTGGCACACACGGCCAGAGAGCTCGGCATTACCCAACCACAATGGATGATCCTCACGGTCTTGGAGGAATCTAGACCAAGGCGATAGCGTCGGGTCAATTGATGGCACGGCAGTTGCTACAGCACGGCAACACCAGTGCAGCGACGCGGTCACGCGCTGTTCTGGTTACCGCGGGGCCCCCTCCTCATCAAACTGAACTAAGAGAGCGAGCCTCTTCAGCCCTTCTACCCTTTAGAGAAGTTAGAATGCATTACCCGTTTAAATTGCAAGCCATCCGGTCTATATGCAGCCAGCTCCGCTTCTGGAGCGATATGGAGTCGGGTATGTCTCAAACAAACTGGAAATTGGCGAAATTGATGGGCATGGCTTGCCTCGGGCTGCTACTGGCGGGACCGGCAAACGCGCAACCCCTCTGGACCTGGACCAACCAATATGGCTCAAGCCTAGCGGTCAACAGCTACAACCAGAGCACAGGCGCGATTTCCGGCACCTATACCAACAACGCGAGCAATAGCTGCGATGAGGGCGCGCCTCAAGCCATGACAGGCTGGCTTGCCCAGACCAATAACGGCACGGCGATCAGCTTTTCGGTCAATTTCGCAGGCTGCGGCTCGACTACCGTGTGGACTGGACAGCTCAACGCTGCGTCGGGCTTCCAGGGCCTTTGGCTGCTTTCGCTCGCCGAGCCGGTGGCATGGAATGGCATCAGTGCCGGGGCCGACATCTTCACTTTCGCTAATGGCGACAAGTCGAAATTGCCATTAGCTGGTGGCGAGGCCGCCACGGGCGGCGCAGTTGAAAAGCTCTCGAACACGAAGAACCGCAAATGACATAATTAGTCTGCGTGGCGACGTTTCGAACGACGTTCGTCACGCAGTCTTCCTCGATTGCTGGCAAGGAGGCCAAATGCAGTAGGCACCTCACGGCGTCTGCGAAACAGCCGCTCTCCATGTCGCCGGTTGCAGGCACTCGCTTCCCGAGACGTCGCATCGCCGTCGATGGCCTACACGCGAAACACCTCGGATTCGTCCGGCGTTCGCGGCGCGCCCTGAAGGGATTCGTCATGGTCATCGTGGACGAGCGTCCCAGCCCGGCTGCCTCTCGTATCGATCTGCGATCGATCTTGCGCTCATCGATTGCCGATGAAGTCCGATGGGCTCACCGGCCGTCGTCCGGGAGAGAAGCGAAGGGCCGGGCCGGCCTACGAGGATCTCGTATGTGGGAACGCAATCAGTCTGTACGTAGTGTACGGAATGCGTCATGAGCTCCGCCCTGATAGCCGTTGCGTGACCGCCCCACTCGCAATTTTCGGTGCGTATCATTGAGAGCTTTGGAACCGAAGACCCGCCAGCGTACCTGCCCGCGTGCTTGAGGGGATCGTGTCGGGGCGAGCCAAGCGCCATCAGCCCCACGAGCTACTCTCCCGGAACTGGAAAGCAGCCCGCCGGACTTCGCCGCGATCCGTTCCGCCGCAACGACTTCGCCTCCTCTCGACCCCGCCCGATCGCTTCGGGCCGAAGGTCCCCGCAATGGCGATATCGATCCGCGCCCCTGGTGCGAGACGGCTTCTATTCCGCGATGCGGCTCAGACGTCGCCGTGGGGCGCCGTTGCGGGACCCCGGCAACGCCAATCATGGCCTGCCGCCATCCTGCTGCACAATCCCGACGATCATGGCCGTCCGCTGCTCGGAGCCCATAAACCAGACGCGGGACCAGCGGTTGTCGGCTTGACGCTCACCCCAACGTCCCAGCGGCCGTCAGGGCCGTGCATGAATATTGGATGCCAATCCGCTACTTAGGTAGAGGCCGATCACCACGGACGTGACAGCTTTCCACGCTCACCCAAGTATCACCTCGGAGACCATTTCGCGGCCCCTCATTGCGCGACTCGCGGTTGTTATGAGCCGCATGACGGCGACGCAGCAGGATCATCGCTCGCATCAAAACGATAGAGCGATCGCACTTCTCGTGACCGCGCGTATGTTTGAACGTGATATCGCACCATGAACATCATTGTGATTCGCACGAGAATCGAATCGTGCTAAATCATGGTGAGCTGATATGATCGATCCAGCCAAAGTCCAGACGCGCAACGCCGACGGCATCACGGCGCCGCTGCGGCACGCGACCTTCCGCCGCATTTGGCTTGCGAGCCTCCTCTCCAACCTCGGCATCTTGATTCAAGGTGTGGGCGCGGCCTGGGCGATGACGCAGATGACGTCCTCGGCCGACAAGGTCGCGTTGGTGCAGACCGCGCTGCTGTTGCCGGTGATGTTGATTTCGATACCAGCCGGCGCGATCGCTGATATGTATGACCGACGTATCGTGGCATTGGCTGCGCTTGGCATCTCGTTCGCCGGCGCAACCGCACTGAAGGTGGTCGCCTGGCTGGGTCTGGTCACACCGAACCTCTTGCTTGTGCTCTGCTTCGTCGTTGGCGGCGGCATGGCGCTGATGGGACCGTCTTGGCAATCGTCGGTCGGCGAACAAGTGCAGTCGGAAGCGCAGCTGCCTGCGGCCATCGCGTTGAACGGCATCAGCTACAATATCGCGCGTAGCGTGGGTCCGGCGATCGGCGGGATGGTGGTGGCGAGCGCGGGCGCAGTGGTAGCATTTGCACTCAACTCGCTCCTCTATCTGCCATTGATGGCCGCGTTGTTCCTGTGGCAACGCATCAGTGCGCCCTCGCGGCTCCCGCGTGAGGGATTGAACCGCGCCATGGTGTCTGGCGTGCGCTACATCAAAAATTCACCATCGATCAAGATCGTGCTGGCCCGCACTCTGGTGACCGGCGTCGTCGGCGGCGCGATCACTGCGCTGATGCCGCTCGCCGCGCGCGACCTTTTGCATGGCGATGCCCAGACCTACGGCATCATGCTCGGCGCTTTTGGCCTGGGTGCAGTCATAAGCGCGCTGAACATCAGCGAGGTGCGCAAGCGCATGAGCGGCGAGGCCGCGATCCGCGCGTGCGCGCTGTCCATGGGCGCGGCGATCGCTGCGGTCGCACTCAGCCGTGAATTGGTGTTGACCGCGGCAGCCCTGGTCCTGGCGGGGGCCGTGTGGATGATGGCGTGGGCGGTGTTCAACATTGGCGTGCAGTTGTCGGCGCCGCGCTGGGTGGCCGGACGCTCGCTTGCAGCCTATCAGGCGGCGAGTTCCGGCGGGATTGCCGTCGGCAGCGGGGGTTGGGGCTATCTGACCGACGCGGCCGGAGTTGAAGCCGCGTTGCTGGTATCGGCCGCCCTGATGCTCGCCTCGCCACTGATCGGTCTTTGGCTTCCCATGCCCCGCGTCATCGCGCGGGGTGAGGAGGCCAAGTTGCTCGCCGATCCTGAGGTACGGCTCGACTTGACCGGCCGGAGCGGTCCGCTTGTCGTCGAGATCGAATACCGAGTTGCGCAAGAGAATGCGCGGGCGTTTCATGGTGTCATGCAGGACGTGCAATTATCCCGCCAGCGCAACGGCGCCTACGGCTGGTCGATCGCGCGCGACATTGCCAATCCCGAACTGTGGACCGAGCGCTACCACTGTCCAACGTGGCTAGACTACTTGCGCTGGCGCAACCGCTCGACCCAGTCGGAGCGTGAGCTGGAACGGCGAGCAATTCGCTTCCACATCGGCTCCAGCCCGGTACGCGTCCGCCGCATGCTGGAGAGGCCGTTCGGCTCAGTACGCTGGAAAGACGACACGCCGGATCACACGACCGAAACACTGCCGGAGATCCCAAGTGGCAAGGGCCGTACGCGCTTGGCTGCATCGGCTAACGAGGTGAACCCGTGTGCCGAGAGGCACCGCAAAGCTGCCAGCGGCTCGCAATGACGGCGCTCGAGCTACCTGCCAGGCTCGGCATCGATCAGCGCGTCGTGACAGCTGGTCCAATACCGATCACGACTGCTACTGCATTCACCCCAAATCCCGGCTGACGGTAGATTCTGGGAAAATCTCAAACTTCGACGAAGCCCGACCTAATGGCTCAGGCAGAATGCATTATTTTACCTCCTTGAAAGAGCAGGACTTATGCAATCTTTGTTGACGAGATCGAGGTCTATCTCGCCTATCAGGTCAAACTGCGCGAGCGGCTGAAGTTGCAGCTCCTCGCCCCCGACATGCGCTTCTTTAGAGCGTCCTATGTCATCCAGGACGAGCGCGCAGCGGCCGAGACGCGGGTGCGGGAAGAGGAGGCAACGGGTTCGATGACTATCCGGCAACCGCTGGCAATCCTGGGACATCGTCCTGAGCCGCATCGAGCCCGAGGCTCACTCAGGGATGCAGGAACGGCTTCTCGAGGCGATGGAGGAGGAACTCCCCTACCGCGTGCAGCACCGGCTCATAGCTGATGGCTTAGCTGGCGACGAAGCCGAGATACAGATCGGAGCCTGATCCGCGACGAAGTCGCCCGTGAGATCAAGGGCGAGCTGACACGCCAGGTGCGCAGGGACCACGGTCTTTAGAGATAGGTGAAATCGGCGATCCACTTCTGGCTGAGACGCTCGGCCGCGAACCGCAGGTCAAACAGGTTCCCTGGCACAATCGATCAATCGATCTGTCGATCGCCACTCTGCTTCGGCAAGCGCCGAACATCGGTAGCGGTGCGCACAGGCTGCAGAAGCGCAGCACTGGCTCGAAACTGTGAAACGTCAATGGCGGATAGGCGGTTTTGAGGTACTCCCGCCACAAGTGTACGCATTCATATCGCTGCAAGCAGCACCGGATAGGCTGCTGCGAGAGGCGATCTTGGTCTAGCTAATGTTTGACAGGACATTCGTAGGGATTTGCTAACCCAAGCAGGCTTACCGAGCTGTCGCTAACCAATCGACAATCGTTCTGGCACACTTTCCCGCCGGGATAATGTGGGTGATTTCGAACATGACTGGGCTGGCCATTATGGAAAACGTGCGCCGCTACCGCGCAATAGCTTCCCTGTGCCGTCAGGCTGCGACATTCCGACCGGTTCAACGAAATTCATTGCTGACGCAGGCCGAAGAATGGGAGGGGCGAGCGCTCGTCGAGCTCGAACGATATTATGGTACTTTAAACGGATGTCGAGCATCTGAAATGTGAGGGCTTGAGTCAGCGCTCGTCGGAGTCTCTGGCTCAATTTGGTATCGCTTCGTACAACGATCTAGCCTAAGTCATCGTAACGTTTACCTTTTCCGTTTCGATGGAATCGAAAGGTGCCTCTAGATTCATGCGTTTTGTTGATGCGAGCCGGTATCCACTTCGCTTGAAAACGCTCTTAGCTCGTCGAGGGTGTCGCGGCTCTTCATGATAATGGATTGCGTATCGCCAAGGCGGGCAATCCCTCATTGATATTGTGTATCGCGGCGCCACGCTGCACGAGATGACGCAGTCGGCTATGCAGCCGATTGTCCAGTCGTCGGGCAGAGTGCAGCGGGGCAAACGATTGTTTCACCTTAAGGATTCGGATGTTCGATGTTCATCACCGTCGAATTGCGAAGCGCCTCGTCCTCAAGCCGCGGACGTCGACCATTCCTTGTGTTGATCGAGCAGAGCAAAGACGTGCTCGACCGCGACCGGCCGACCGACAAGGTATCCTTGCACTTCGTCACAATTGGTTTGACGCAAATAGTCGAGTTGTTCGGCGGTTTCGACGCCTTCGGCGACCACGCCGATCTGCAGGTCCTGCGCCAGTGTGATGATCGACCTTACGATCGCCGCGCTATCCGGTCGCCTCAGCATGTCCCGTATAAAGGACTGATCGATTTTGATGCGGGTGTAAGGCAGCTTCAGCAAATAGGTCAGAGATGAATATCCTGTTCCGAAATCGTCAAGCGCAACGGTCACTCCCAATTGCAGGAGTGAGTTGAGGATCGACGACGCCGGCGCGTACTTCGAGATAAGCATCGACTCGGTTATTTCGATCTCGAGACGGTAAGGAGCAACTCTGGCTTGGGAGAGGGCCTGCACGATTGTCTGCAGGATGCTGGCGCTATGGAATTGAGCCGCCGAGAAATTGACGGCGACCCTGAGGTCCGACGGCCAGTTCGACAGCGTCGAGCAGGCGCGTCGGACCACCCACTCGCCGATTCCGTGGATCAATCCGGTTTCTTCAGCGATTGGAATGAACTCGGTCGGGGAAATTACTCCGCGGATAGGATGCCGCCAGCGCAGCAAGGCCTCAAAGCCGGTGATCCGGTTCTTGCGAATATCAAAGAAAGGCTGGTAGAGGAGGAACAACTCGTCTCTGTCGATCGCAAGCTCTAGATCGCGCTGCAGCGCCCTGCGGTCGCGCGCCGATTTGTCATCGCTGGCCTCAAAGAAGCGGATCGTTCCCGGCCCCGCCTGCTTGGCGCGATAGAGCGCAATGTCGGCGTTCCTCAGGAGTTCATGAGGTACGTCGCCATCGCGTGGGGCCACTGCAATTCCGACGCTGGTCGCCCCTGCGATCTCGCATTTCTCGATCGAGAATGGTTCGGCGAAGGCGCCGACGAACCGCTCAGCAACTTCCAACGCGTCTTCCAGCTTGGTCAGATTGGTCATAACAAGCGCAAACTCATCGCCGCCGATGCGCGCAACAGTATCAAGCTGCCGTACGCATCGCTGCAGTCTCGACGCGGCCTGCACCAGAACTTCATCGCCTGCCGGATGGCCAAACCTGTCGTTCACTTCCTTGAAGCGATCGAGGTCGAGAAGAAGAACAGCAAATTCTTCGCCCGAGCGGGCGAGCCTGTTGAGGGCGCCTTCGAGGCTCTCATTGAAGGCGAAGCGGTTCGGCAGTTGGGTCAGGGGATCCCGCCGGCCCCTCCTCTCGGCCTCCAGTTGAGCAATGGTGCGTCTGGTAAATTCAAAGGAATGGGCGAAAACGCCGTTTAGAAGCACGAAGCCATAGGCCACGACCAGCATAGCGACGAGCAGATAGACGAAATCGCCGTTGCTGCCGAGGCAGATTGCCGTACCCACAAAGATCGGAGCCGTGAACGCAACTGCCGCAACCGGAATCGTCGCGAAGGCGAACGCGCCACCGGCAAGCATCCCAGAGCAGAGACATGTTATGACGAGCTGCCCGCCATTGGAGGCGTTCGCGAAGAATACCACCGGAACGATCGCCCAGGCGGTTCCGAGAACCAAGGCATTGCGTACCAGCCGGTGCATGGCTTGGCGCGATACGAACTGGGGCTTCGTCATCCGCCGTGATGAACGCGCCTTCAGGCCTATCGAGAGCGCGCCGCAGACTACGGTCGCCGCCCAGACCAAGGCGAAATTTCTGTCGGGCGAATGCCAAAGGGCAATTGCGAGCACGCTCGCATTGCAGGCGTTGGCCAGCATGATGGCCAGCGAATAGCCCAACACGAGGGAAACCTGTTCGGCACGAATGTAGCCCGCGACCGCTTCGTCGGTGGTCGGCCCGCCGAATGCCGCTAGATCTCCGGCTAGCAGCTCCGAGAGATAGGATTTCACATTTACTCTCATTCTGCGACCTCGCAAGCTGGCTTCGACGTTGGCACTGGGAGCGTCGCGGCAAATCTTTGAGAAAAGATAAACTCTTGATTGTACGAGCCGTCTGACAACACCTATGAGCTCGTGTCCGCAGCATCGCGCGCTGGACTCATGGTTGAGGCCTGAAACGGCTATGAATTAAAGAACAATTCTGTCCGTTTCGTACCGATCTATTGTTTTTATGGATCGCAGATTTGAGCTAACTTGCAAGCAAACAGCCTCAGCACCAAGCTGAATAAGATGCTGCAACCGTGCGAGATCGATCGGGATCAACGATGGCTTGGCAGGCGCGGCATTCGTCGGGGAGTGCGCTTGCTCCACCGACTTCGTCTTTGCTTGGGCCTCGCAGTTCGCTGTCCTGTTGCGCGACAGGCCAGCCAACAAACGGCAGGTAGCGATCGGTAGAGGCGCCGACTTTCCTAGCGTCAAATCGCACTGTGGCTCTTGGAGCTGGCGATGCATTAAAAAGGGGGATCGCGCTCTCGTGATCGTGTTTTCTGACTGCTTTCTGGCATTCCCCGTAGCCGGCCTCGTGCTGCTTCGCTCGAGCCTTCTCGCCTTTAACGCTCACGTAAGCATCCGGAGGCTCGGGCTTCTTGTAAGCGAGATCTGCCCGTTGCAGGTTCGCGGGCTATACCAACGATAGGTTTGCCTCCAGCGTGCGCAGCTCTGCCCTGAGTTTCGATGGCCGTGCAGTAATTGATCTCCGGCTGCTGGCCGCAGCCTTAGGAAACGCCGCAAGATCCGATAGAAGACATTCTCCGCGCTTGGCACAGTGCCTGTTGAGATCGGCAAGGCATTATCTGTAGGCTGAGGCTGGGAATTGTCTGGATGGCGCCTTTTGCGACCGCAAGGTCTGGTGGGGCGGCGACATCTGCTTTTGGGCGGTTTCGCGCGACTGCTGTCGCTCCCGATACAAGTCCGACCAAGACTAAGAACGCGCCAACAATTATGAACGGTAGAGACGCATACGAAGGCTCCAGTGATGGATGGCTATCTCATGACTGCCGGGAGGTAACTGCGACTGCGACCTTCATAGCGAGATGAACCCGCTCAACTACCAATCCTAGTCATTGATCCAGATGACGAGACGATGTCACTATCGATGACAAACGTCGGCCAGTCACACGTACCGGCAAGGACTCTGTATGCAAGATCAATCACAAGGCCCCGTTCTTGCCAATCTCCGCGCCGATTTCTCACCTTCTGAAATGTTGCGTGATCAAATCTGCTCCAGAAACGAACTTTCCTTCCTTATGGAGGCGCATGACGGGCTCTCCGCCGCGATCGCAGAGCGTGCAAGCTTCAAGGGCCTATGGGCGTCAGGACTATCTATCGCCTGCTCCCTCGGATATCGCGATGCCAGCGAAGCGTCATGGAGCCAAATCGTCGACGCGGTCGAGCGAATCGTGGACTCGACCAGATTGCCTGTCTTGGTCGATGGGGATGGCGGCTTCGGGAACTTCAACAATGCACGCCTGCTGGCACGGAAACTCCGTCAGCGCGGCGCTGCCGGCGTCGCGCTTGAGGACAGCTGCTTTCCGAAAATGAACTCGTTCATTGGCGATCGGCATCCGCTCGCAGATATCGATGAATTCTCCGGCCGTCTGCGGGCAGTGAAGGATACAGTGGCGGAAGACTTGGTCCTCGTGGCTCGGATCGAAGCCCTGATCGCCGGCCATGGAATGGACGAAGCACTGGTACGCGCTAGTGCTTACGCCGCTGCGGGAGCCGACGCGATCCTCATTCACTCGCGAAGAACCGCCGCGGACGAGATCGTTGCGTTCATGCGCGCCTGGCACAACAGGTTGCCCGTCCTGATCGTTCCAACGAAATATTATCGAACACCGGTCTCTGTTTATCGTAAAGCCGGCATCTCGACCGTAATCTGGGCCAACCACTCCATGCGCGCGGCAATAGTGGCGATGCGACAAGTCTGCAATCGTATCTTCGCGGAAGAGAACACCGCCGGCATTGAATCTAATATTGCGACGCTCGATGAGATATTCGAAATGTTCAACTACAACGAACTCGCTCGCGCGGAATTGCGATACCAGTCTCCTAACCCAGGGCAATAGCGCGTTTCGTCCATACAACAGCTTATCGAAAGATCACCACCATGCATTCGTCGGACTTACTATCGCGTTTCGGGAGATTTTTACGCGAAGCGCATGCTTTCTGTGCTGATATTGCGCATACAATCAAATGGCGTGACGACGTGATCGACCTGTGCACTGCTGCGTATCTCGGCTCGATTCCCCCAGATATCACGATGACCAGTCACGAAGGGCCTAACAGGTCATGTCTCTCCCGGAGAGAGGTCGAGACGGATAGTGATACAGCCCCTTTTAATGGCGAGATCTCCTTTCCAAGGAACCCGTAAACCTCACGTCACAGTACCAGCGACATTTTTGATCGACGGAGAAGGGCTCACGGTGGTGCAAGGGGCAGGCTTGTTCAAAACGTCGAACAGCGCCCCCTAGGATAGCTTCAGCTGCTGCCGCAGGCGGTGGGGAGACTCATCGACCGAGCCAATGCAGATGATGCAATCACCGCCCTGTATTGCAATGCACCGCTATACTGGCGCGCTCGGTTAGTTGGCAAGCTCGAGACCGACCTGAATCGGCTTCTCGAAGATACGGCGTTAGGTCACCTGGATGACTATTAATCCCCCAAGGAAAGCTGTCATTCTCGCTGCCGGCTTCGGCTCACGGTTGAGACCACTGACTGATCTGCGGCCCAAGCCGCTCGTCGAAGTCAATGGAACCCCGATACTCCATAACGCTCTACGAAATTTGGCAGCAGTCGGCGTGGAAGAAGTGACGATCGTTGTCGGCTACCGCAAGGACGCGATTCAGTATGCGTGCGGCACTCATTTCAATGGGGTCCAAATCAGCTATGTCGAATCTTCCGTATTCGATCGTACCGGCAGCGCATATTCCCTCTGGCTCGCACGCGATGCGCTCCTGTCCGGCGACAGCTACCTCCTGGAGGGCGACGTCTTCTTTGAGGAGAACGCGCTCCGTTACCTCGACCTGCACCCGGGGGCCGACGTGGCTGCCGTCGCACCCTTCGATGTGAAGATGCAAGGATCAGCGGTTTTGCTCTCCAAAGAAGGACTTATTTCGGCATTCCGCTTGAAGCAGTCCTCAGCGAACCTATCGCAGAACGGACCTGCGCTTTTCAAGACTATGAATCTGCTTAGGCTCTCTGAATCCAGCCTCAGCAATATCATCGTGCCAGCGCTCGACGACATTATCGGCTCCGGTGCCACTCAGGCGTTTACAGAAGAGTTACTTGCTTACTTAGTGGAACGGCGCGGCATGCAACTTGCCGCCGCACGCTGCGATGGTCTGAAATGGTACGAAATTGACAGCGCAGAAGACTTGCGCATTGCCGAAGAGCTTTTTTCCGAGCATGTCCAATCCAGCGCCGACGGACATATGCCGAGCGGGACAATTGACTTGAGGGGACGATGCTCAGATATCTAGTGGATCCAGCGAATGCGATGACCGCTACAGGTATCGTGATCTCGAGTGTCGCAGTCTATGCAGCCCTCTTGAGGCATGTCGAACTAGCAACAGCATTCGGACTATGGGCGATGCTTGCGGACCAATTCGATGGAATAATCGCAAAGCGAACGAAGCACAGGCCTGAAGACGTCGGAAGGATCGGCAAAAGCCTTGATGGGTTCTCCGATATCATCTACGGCGCCGTACTCCCGACCATCGTCTTGATGACGATTGCAGATTATTCAATCATCACATTAGTGCTAGGTGCCGGGCTCCTTTTAGCGGGGGCGCTACGGCTGAGCTACTTTAGCAACTTCGGTCTTTGCGGAGGGGCCTTCACCGGATTGCCGCTTTCGTATGATCTTCCCATCATGGCGATATTGTTGCTCACGCGCCCTTATGTCGGTGATTTCGCCTTTACCCCTTTGGTTCTGTGCCTGTTTGGCGTCCTCGCTTGCCTCCATGTAGCACCAGTTCGCATTCCTGCTCCCCGAGGCACAATGTACTTGGGCATTACGGCTTTTTGTCTGGCCGCTTCTATTGCCCTAATCCAGCGGGCGCTCCAGTGACTCACCACAAGGAGGTCAAATGCTAGAAATTTCGAACAGCCCTGCGACGAAGTGGGGCGATTTCAGCATGAATGCGGTCGAGTACGGTCAACGCCCCCCTTATTCACCGGTTGTACTCGGCCTATTAACGAGAACGGTTGCCAGCATCTTCGGTGATGCCGTGATTGCCGAGCTCGGCGCCGGCACCGGCAACTTGCTACGATCTTTCGACAGCGAAAGGGTTACCGGCTTTGCCGTCGAGCCCAATGACGCAATGCGCGCTGTTGCCCATCGCCTTGCTCCCCACAAGTCTCGGTTCACGTGGGTGTCAGGGACCGCCGAATCGTCCCAATTGCCCGATAATTCTGCGAACTGGGTGCTTCTTGGAAATGCGTATCAGTTCGTTGCTCCATCCAAGATGTTCCGAGAGGCTCACCGCATCCTCCAGGGCCATGGCTTTCTGACGATTGTCTGGAATCTCAGAGACTTCAAGCGCGATGGGCTTCAGCGCCAGATAGAGGAAATGGTGAAACGCGAAGTGCCCGATCTCAAGAGGACCGGCACGTCGGTTGATGACATCATGGATGCGGTCGACACGGAAGGTCTGTTTTCCGAATATTGCTACCTGGAAGCCCGACACGAGCAGAACTTAACTCCGCAACACTTCCTGGATACGTGGAAAGCGGGCCATGATGTCCCAAGTCAAGTGTCCAAAGAGGTATGGAAAGACATCTTGAGCAAAACTGCAAAGATGATCCCGAGCGAAACGTTGATACGCACGCTCTGGATCACCCGCGCCTGGACGTTCCAGGCTACTTAGCGGCTTAAATGACAATCAAAGGCATCCGTGGCTAACGCTCTGTCCATAGATCTGTCGAAGGCTATTCCGCCCACACCGCCGGAACTGACTTCTGGTCTCCAAGACGTACTCGCGCAGCTTGGTAGCGAGCCGAATGTCGGCGAAAGGCTACGACGCAACCGTATTGGCGGTAGTGACGAAGATCGCGAGGCGGGGGCCGTGTGGCTTGGCCGGCGCCTTGGCGCGAAGCCGTCTCTCGATAGGGTTGTAGTGGCCCACGGCACCCAGAACCTACTCGGGCTTCTTTTGCGCCATTGCATCGGCGAACGACAAACGCTTCTGGCGGAGGCGCTCACCTATCCTGTACTTGTGCCGCTGGCTGCAAGGTACGGCGTCAAGATACGTGCGGTTGCGATTGACAAAAGCGGCTTGCTCCCCGACGCATTCGAAGCCGCGTGCCAACGATGGCAACCGAAGGCACTCTTCTGCAATCCGACGGTACATAATCCCACCACATCGGTCTTACCTGCTGCTCGCCGCAGAAGCGTCGTCTCGATCGCGCGGCGGTATGGAGTCGTTATCATCGAGGATGATGTTCTCGGACCACTGCATAAACGTGAGCCGCCCCCGCTCGCAACTATCGGCCCGGACGTCGTCTGGTATATTCAGTCGCTTTCTAAATGCATCGCTCTAGGGTTGAAAGTTGCATTTTTGGTCGGACCAAATGCCTTGAATGTGCAGCAGCTCGTAAGTCCGGTATCCAACCATTCCTTTTGGTTTCCGTCCGCCTTGGCGGCTGAGATCGCCACTCGCTTGATTCAGAGTGGTCGAGCTGAGGAAATCTGCCAATCGATCGCAGATCATGCGGATCAAAGACAGGCAATCGCACGAAACACTTTGCGCGATTTTTCATTTCAAAGCGAAGCGGGCGGTTTGCACATTTGGCTTAACCTTCCATCGCGCATTTCGGGCGGCACATGCGTCGCAAAGGCGGCCGCCCTTGGCGTTCAGATTCGGGCTGCCGAAGCGTTTTCTACCCTCGGGAAGAGCGCCAATGACTCAATTCCACAGGCCGTTCGGATCGCTCTTACCTCACCAACCACGGACGCGATGTTACAGGACGGTTTGGCGCGGTTGGCATCGATCCTTTATGGCAGCACCGACCTGGCACCTTAGTTTCCTGCACCAGGCGCAGCGCTTATGGGCGAACCAACGAAAAACTCTCCGGTTGTGGGGAAGCATCCGGCGTCAGCACCCGATGAGCGCTCCTGGACCACCTTGGTGACTGCACCCTTTCTGCCTAGCGCGCTAGCTGCACTACTTGCCTATCAAGGGTTTGTACTGGCGTGGTTTGTGACATCCGTTCTGATGACTGAATTGACGGACGATCCAGTTTATATCGCCTTGGTCAATGCTGCAGTTCAGGTGCCTTTGCTGCTCGTCGCTGTTCCAGCCGGGATCGTGGCAAGCCAGTTCAATCGCCGCACTCTACTACTCGCGGGGCACATGTCGACGGTGGCCCTCCTGCTAATCTACGCGTACGCGGCCTCGCATTTACCTCTTACACGGTGGCTGTTGATCACCATACTGTTCGGGCTCGGCACCACGGCCTCGTTTGCGATGACGCTTTGGCAGATTGTGGGGCCCGATTTTGTCGCTCACGCTTCGGCTTCGACCGCCACAATCTTGATATCAGGCAGTTTTAACGCCGCCCGAGCAATCGGTCCGCTCATCGGAGCCACAACCATTGGTCTCTTCGGCTCGACACCCACTCTCCTGCTCGGCGTATTCTTGGTTGGGGGTGCCATCATTCTTTTGTCGATACCGAAATCTACAACAACTATGCTGACGGCCAAAAACCTAGAAATCCCTTCGGCAAGGAAGTCGTTAAACGAACATTTGCGTTCCACTTCCTTGCCTCCGCGCACATGTCAGGCCGCTCTGGTGTCAGTCTGTGGTAGTTCGGTGCCGGCTCTGCTTCCTGCCCTGGTCAAAGGCCAATACCAGAACGACGTAACGACAGCGCTTGGGCTGTTGACCTCCTTTCTGGGGTTTGGCGCATTGTGCGGGATCATCGCTTCAACGATCATTCACCGCCATTTGGGGCTCGGTACGATTTTAAAACTGACAGCCGGCATGGTGTTTGTGCTGAACGCCGGAATTGCGCTTCCGGCACCGCTTTGGCTTTTATCTGTCATCACACTCGTGTTTGGTGCCTCTTGGTTCCTCTTCGGCACGTCGCTGAATATCGCTGTACGAACCGAAGCACCATCTGCCCTTAAGAGCCAGCTAGTGGCTCGATTCCTGATGACGTTCTATCTAGGTACGGCAATCGGCAGCGTCCTCTGGGGCGCTCTAGCGTCTCATATCGGAGTGCACGCCGCACTCATCGCCGCCTCTGTCGGAAACATCATTGCAGTCCTCGTTGGAGGTGGATCACGACAACAATGCACGAGCGCTTGAGGGTCCTCGCGAAACTGACGATGTCGCGAGTATCTCCTTGAGCCCGTCGAACAGCGTGCTACCTACGTGTGTCCAATCGAGTTTGCGTTGGAGTAATCTGCAAAACAGATCTGCTGCCGCACCAGACAGAGTAGCGAGCCGAACCATACCCTTGTTACTCCTTGGCGTGCCAAAACTCCCCCAAGCCGTCGTGCGATCTTGAGGGCGAGGCTCAGTTAGCCTTCGTAGTTCGTCTAGCTCCTCCGAAGATATCATTGTCGCGACTACGCTGAACGTCGAATATGGGACGTTCTGTAGAATCTGTAGCCGGGAGACGGGCCCGGCTCCGAGCCAACCGAATACACCGTCTAGGGTCGGTTGACCGCAGGTCACATAAGCCAGGGCGATATCAGCTCCGCCTGACGCCCCATATACCGCTTTGGCCAAGAATGTAGCGAGAGGAGCAGGCCCGCCAGACCTCGCGATCAGTGGCCGATCCAGCCGGCCCAAGACCTCGGATTCCGCTGCGCGAATGACACTCGCGCCATAGCCCTGCCATTGCTTTCCTGTGCTCCTGACCGCGTGTGCGCCGATGCTCATCTCCATGGACTTGCCCGATAAGCAACAGTCCACAATCGCAAGCTCGGCTCCGAGCGGCCACGGCTGCACGACGGGCGTGCCTCCAATACGACCGAAATATCGTCCCAAGGTGTGGCCTGCGACGATGAGGTCAACTGCTTCGTGCCACGACCTGCAACGAGAAAAGAAGCCCGTCGGATCGGCACCATAACGCCCTTCCGCAGAAAAGGCCCAGTCCACCCCATCATGGCAGATGCACACGACCACGCTGGCGCCAGCTCGGCGCAAATCAGCTGCAGCTTCCTTGAGGTGGAACGCAAGACCCGTGCCTGTTCCGGGCATCGGCCGTTCGGGACAGATCGACCAGGAGGACATAGAGGCGTGATCATGGTGTGTTAGACCGATCAAGCCAACGTCGCCATCCTTGGTAGCAATCATTGCGGTACCAGGAAGACCCAAGTCAACATTGGCAGATAGCACCGGAAAGCCGAGTGCTCCACTGTGGAGGCGAAGGAAGGAAGCCCCGAAGTCGAGATCATGATTGCCGACGACCGATGCGTCGATACCCAGTTCACCAGCAGCACGAACTCCGCCAATTCCGTTTGTTGCGACAGTGAGCGCTCCACCTTGAGAAAAGTCGCCACTGTCAAGCCATAGCGCGCTCTTTCCCGAACGCAGCTCATTAACTGCCGAGCGTAAGGCCTCACCCCCAGATAGTGCTCCATATGATGTCGGTACAACCGCAAACGAACCGAAGAAGTCATGGGTCGTGACAAGCCGGATGCGGCGGCTCATTACGCGCCCCCCCCGGCGATCGAACGAGCAGACAAGCCGTCGTCGAGCAACAACGCGAGCCGACTGAGGCCCGATGCGAGTGATTGCCGGTCCGGCGGACTACTTAGCGACAATCGAATTGCGGGAGTAGAGATGCTTTCGTGAACCGCAAACTTGTCTGCCGTTCTGACCAAGACACCTCGTTTCTCGGCGGCCTGCTGAAAGTCAAGGTTGGACCAGGGACTCGGAAGGTTTAACCAGATGTGCATCGAACCCCGGGACCCACGAAAGCTATGCTCCCTCAATACAAAGCGCGCAAGTTCGTGCCGCTCGTCCATTTCCCTTCGAATGGCCGAGGTTGCACGCTCAGCGGTGCCGTCGTCGATCCATTGGCGCACGATGGTTGCGTGCAGTGGTGCGGGAAACCAGCTCGAGTATCTACGTTCTCTTTCTAGGAGATCCCGTGCGTCATCAACGGATGGCGCGAGGAGATAAGCGATACGCATTCCATGCGCCAGGCATTTCGTAAGCCCCATGATATACCACGTTAGGTCGGGCGCTAAAGCGGCTATCGGAGGCGGTGCCTCGGGGTGAAGTAGTCCCAGAACGTCGTCCTCAATAATACGAATTGAATGTTTGCGAGCAACCGCTGCTATTTCTTGGCGCCTTTCGAGCGACATCGTCGCTGTGGTCGGGTTATGAATCGTCGGATTGCAATAAAGAAGCTTGATTCGGCCCGACGACTGCTCAAGCGCCTGTGAGACGGCAGTGGGATCTAATCCTTCGTGGTCGAGCGCGAGCCCTTGTAGTCGAACTTTCGTGTGGGAGGCTATCCCCGTCAGCACACCATAGGTGAACGCCTCCGTCAGCAAGGGACCATCGGATATAACAAAATTCCGAAATAGCAGGTGTAAGGCGCTCTGCGTTCCGTTGGTCACAACGATTCGGTTCGGATCGATCGTTTCGCCGAATCTCCGCGAAAGGAACCGCGCACCACTCAACCGGTCTTCTGCGGTTCCACCCGCAATGCTGCCATTGAGCAGGGAACCTACGGTCTGCTGCGCGGCGAGGCACGTTAATGCGCTCTTTAGCCCGTGCGCGATGTCTTGCGACATGGGAGGGATTGAGCGAGTAAAATCAACCAGTGCGCACGGCTGATTGTTCTGGCGATCCGAATTCGCGATGGACGTGTTCGCAAGTGGGCGCGTTTGCATTCGCTTATCCTATTTCGCCAATGGCACTGCGGCGTTCGCCAAGGTACGGAGGGCAAGGCCCGGGTCATTCAGCACGACGCCATCGGGCCGTAGACGCAGGAGTTGAATGAATGCGTCCCGGTCTGTATGGCCTGAGGGCTTTGCAAGAGAGCCGCATGTGACCATGATCTTGGCCTTCCGCCTCCTGAAATGCTCAACTCTTTCAAATGTCGTCCGCGTCTCGTGCAGACGGACCCAGTGACCGGGAAAAAGGGCGGTGAACTCTGCGAGTTCGTGGTCGTCGTGCATCAAGGCAACCTGCCGAATGTCAGACACGGCTTTCCTAAGCGCGATGCCATCGGACACTCTATTGATTCCCACTACGAACCGAGCTGGGTTCGCATGCGCCACGGCAGTCCTCAAAACCTCTACTCTTGAGACTTCAACGAGTTCCTTGACGTCAAGGTAAACCGGGAGTCCAAACCCAATGAGATCCTCAAGTGTTGCTAGCCCAGCACTGCAAGCATGGAGGTCTCGATACTCAGCTTGCCCGACCGCAGTCGTTTTCGATCGAACCGACACCTCCTCGTCATGCAGACAGACAATGCGCCCATCGGCAGTTACGCGGAGATCTGCCTCCAGCGCATCCGCTCCGACTTGCCTCGCATGTTGAAACGCCCAGATCGAGTTTGCTGGATAGCTTGCAGAATCGCCTCCATGCGCAATCACGATGGGTCGTTCCAACGTCCGAAAGCTCGCATCCCAAAGAGATTTCATAGAATTCACCGCATTCGGCGCAGGAGATGTATTACCCGGCATCCTGGTTCTATGTGCCAAGTAGTGCGCTAACCTCGGCTCGCATGGAAGCAAGAGCTTCCTCGGGAGTGCGCTTGAGCGTCAGAACTGCCTGAAGGTGCCGCTTGATGGTGTCAGTTATCCGAATCGCGTTATCGCCAGGGAATGCATACCACTCGGTGAGGCGCGACAGCTGCATGACGGCGGCCCGTTGATTGGGACGCGCTTTCATGTGGCTGCCAAGACGGTTCGGATCTTCAAGGGCCTGTCGGTTAATGGAAACAAGACCTGTTGCCCGGCCAATAATAGTCTGCGCCTCTACGCCGAGCACAAATTGCATGAGCTGCCACGCTGCGCGGCGCTTACCATCGTCTTTGGCAAGTATCATGGCCACAGTACCAGCTGCCGGAACCTTGCCATTTTCCGAGCCGAGAGGAAACGGGGCAGCTTTCAGCGTAAAGACACCATTGGCCTGTCTCTCAAGGCCCGGGAGGGCGCCGCTTGAGGTAACAAGCACCCCAATTCTGCCAGCTGAGAATGCCTGCCGCGCTTGGTCGCGTGTCATGTCGACAGCACCTTGGCCTGCTTCCGCGAACCCTCTAAGTATTCTCAGCGCCTCCAAGCCTTTCGGGTCGTCGAACATGATCACCTTGTCGTCCGCTGACATCATTCGTCCACCAAGTGTCGCGACGAGCGCTTTGTAAGTCCAGTTCCCTGTATTGTCGTACTCGAAGAATCCTCCAATGATACCGCGATCCAACTGGTGAATGCGCGAGATGAGCGAAGTTGCCTCTTGCCAGCTGGTCGGAAAATTATCAGGATCTGCTCCCGCCTTGCGTACCAATTCAGCATTGTACGCAATAACCGGCGTGGAGACACCCATCGGCGTTCCGTACAGCCTTCCAGCGACTTGCCCCATACCTTCGGCCCCTGGAATCAAGCCTAGCGATTGGAGACTTGGCGCCGTCGCTCCCACAGTTTCAAGCGGAACAGCGAGTTTTCTGTCGACCAACAGCCGCATAAGGTTCGGGCTGATGAACAGGACGTCGGGGACGTCGCCGACAATTGCTGACCGCAACGTAAGCTGGACCAACTCTTCATCTTCGCGAACGGCAGGAATCAATTCCACGACGACCGAAGGATTTTGCTGCTTGAATGCCTCGATCACCGATGCGAACGCCTGCTGATAGATCGACGGAGCAGCTGCCACTTTAATCTTGATGGTTTGGACAGGCGCCGACATGGCGCCTTCACGTGGTTCCATTGTAAGCAACAGGGAGGATGAGCCGGCGAGAAGATAACGCCGCGTGAGTTCAAACATGAGTTGATCCCTATGAAGTTTGCGAGCTGTTCACTTCACCGCGCCGCCTGTCATTCCCTCCACAAACCACTTTTGTGCGGCCAGGAATGCGATCAGCAGCGGCGCAACAACCAGGGTTGAAGCGGCCATCAGTGGTCCGTAATCGTTGCCTGCCTCCTCGTTCTTGAAGGCCATGATGCCGAGCGGCGGCGGCATCAATGATTGGTCGCGTACCGCGATCAACGGCCAAAAGAGGTCGTTCCAGTGAGCGACAACCGAGAAGATCGAGAATGCGATGACGGCCGGTAGCGCCATCGGCACAATGATCCTCCACACGATGGCGAATTCAGAGAGGCCGTCCAGGCGGGCCGCGTGCACGACATCGTCGGGAATCGCTTTGAAGAACTGACGAAACAGGAAGATGCCGAAAGGCGAGACCACATAGGGAAAGATAAGGGCGGCATAGGTGTTGAGGATGCCGAGCAAATATCCCAACATAAAGAGTGGTAAAGACAGGACTTGGTGCGGCAGCAGCAGGCCGATGAGTACCATGCCGAAGAGCAGATCGCGGCCGGGAAATCGCAGCTTGGCGAGCGCATAGGCGCAAGGCGCGCAGACGATAATCTGCAGCGCCAGGATAATAGCGCACACAAGCAGACCGTTGCCCATGTAGCGCGGCAACGGCGCGTCAGTTAGTGCTTTCGTATAGTTTTCGATTCCATAGAACTGTGCAGGCCATAGGGAAAGGGATGCGCGGAAGATCTCGCCCGGCGGTTTGATTGACAAGGACACCATCCACACGAAGGGGACGAGGATGAGAGTTCCGGTGATGAGCAGCACAGCATGACGGAGAATGCCGGCGGGCAGCGGTAGCCGGTTGTTGGCAATGCTCATTAATAATGCACTTTTCTGTCCATGACGCGGGTCTGGACGAGCGTGAGGGCGACGACCATGGAGAGAAATACGACGGCAACGGCCGCGCCGTATCCAGTGCGCAGATACTCGAAGCTCTCGCGATAGAGCGTGTACAGAAGCACCTCCGAAGCGTGACCAGGGCCGCCCTGGGTAAGCACTTTAACAGCGTCAAAAGAATTCAATGCCCTCAGCGTCACAACGATGACAATGAACATGGAGACCGGCCCGAGCATGGGCAGGGTGACGGTGCGCACCCGATCGAACCAAAGGTCAACTCCGTCAGCGTCCGCAGCATCGTATAGATCCTGCGGGATGCTCTTGAGACCGGCGAGAAACAGAACCATGGCGTAACCGAGGTTCTGCCAGATGCCGATTACGGCCAATGCCGCAAGCGCCGTATTTTCGTCGCGCAACCAGTTGGAGGTTGGAACGCCAATCGCGGCGAGCGTTTGGTTGACAAGGCCGATCGTGGGATGCAGCAGCGCCTCCCAAGCGATCGCCATGGCCGTGAGCGTCGCCATGAATGGCAGAAAGTGGATGGCTCGGTAAAAGGCCCGGCACGACTTTCCGCTTTCGATCAGAAGCGCGATGAAGAAACCCATGACGACGGTGGCCGGCACAACGATCAGAACGTAGATGACGGTGTTGAGAAGGGATGCCCTAAATCCGTCGTCAGCAAAAACCTCGCGGAAGTTGGCAAGGCCGACGAAGGAAATGGAACGCGCGCCAAACTGCCAGTCCGTGAGCGCAATGAGGAGTACGCTGATCACGGGCAGGAAGAATAGGCCAAGCAGCAAGAAGACTGCCGGTCCCGCGAGGATCCAGGCTGCCATGGCTTCTGCAAAGGCTCGCCTGCGGGATGGCGAGGCGGTCTGAGACACTGCTATGCCGCCGGCCGCGGACGCTTTGTCGAACGATCCGAAGAGAGTAACAGGTCGGCTCATCGCGCGGCAACTTCCCGGATCGGGGTCATCGATGCTCGGCTGGGTGCCACATGCCGGCGCAGGCGCCGTCCGTCGGCCGCAAAGAGTAGCACGCGATCCGCCGAAACGCTGACATGCAACGTCTGACCAGAAGCAACATGGGTCGAGCGTTCAGTAGCCAGCCTTGCGATCAACGGTTGATCGATGCCCGCCAGCTCGAGGTGAACGAAGATGTCGGCCCCCATATGCTCGACCAAGCGTACTGGGCCGGTCAGTGCACCGTGCCCGGCGGGGTCGGTATGACGAAGAGCCTCCGGCCGAATACCGAGTGTGACAGGCGTGCCGGGGCGAGCATCCACCTCAATCGCGATGGTCGAACCGGCCACATCGATCAGGCCGCGTTCACGCACCATACCATTGAGCATGTTGATCTTGGGCGAACCGATGAATTCGGCGATGCGCCGTTCGTCAGGATCGGCGTATATGTCTTGCGGTGGAGCGACCTGCAATAACTCGCCGTCGAGCATCACTGCCACCCGATCCGATAGCGTCATGGCTTCGGCTTGGTCATGGGTGACATAGACGAAGGTGCAGCCGAGCCGCTGATGCAATTCCTTGATTTCGGCTCGCATTTGCACGCGCAGCTTGGCGTCGAGGTTAGACAGCGGCTCGTCCATCAGAAAAACTGCTGGATGGCGCACCATGGCCCGGCCGACTGCCACCCGCTGCCGCTGGCCGCCGGAGAGCTGCCCCGGCTTACGGGCAAGCAGGTGACCAATGCCCAGCGACTCAGCCGTGCGCGCGACCTCCATGTCGATCTTTGCAACGGCGCTTGCCGCGCCTGGCAGCAGCCAACCAAGAAGGGGAAGCCGCTGGACAGCCGAGAGCCTGTGCATGCGAAGCGGCAGCGCCATGTTGGAGGCGACCGACATATGCGGGTAGAGCGCATAGGACTGAAATACCATGGCAACATCTCGCTGCTTCGGGCGTAGTCCGTCCACCACCCGTTCGCCGATCGAGATCGAGCCTGCGTCCTGCATCTCGAGTCCCGCCAGGATGCGCAGCAACGTCGATTTTCCGCAGCCAGAAGGCCCCAACAGTGTCAGGAACTCGCCATCTGCTATCGACAGCGAAACACCGCGCAGGACCGAGATCGGGCCGAAGCTCTTGCGGATACCCTCAATCGACACGGACGCCATACCTGTTCCTTCAGATCATCACGAAACGTTCGCGGGCCGTTTCCAGCGCCTCGCGCGGAGGCGTTCGCTCACGCGTGAGGAACCTTAAAAACTCGAACTGCTACGATCGCGTGACGACCATCGAAAAAGTCGATAGGATCTTGCGGTCTTGCGATGATGGCGCTCTTGGGATGCATGATCTCAAGAACAGACAGCAGCAGCTGGCAGCTGTAATGCCGTGGGCGATAATGCGGCGTCGCATACTCGTGCTTTCGAGGCGACGACCAACAGATTCCACCGGCGGACTTTCCCGCACGCTGTCAGGGACACGAGTTCTCGTAGGCCGCGTGCATTACGCAACATTTCAAATTGCCAGCCGTATCTGGTACAGGCGGCCCTGCCCCAAAGAGTCGGATCAGTATCTCTGCGACACGGCATACTGCCTCTACGAGCAAGCCAACATCGCAAGTTTCGATCACTTCATATAAGGGCACGATGCCTCGATTACGCGGGGGCGTTCGTAATCGAATAGAAGTCCTGACGCGTCAAAGTTCGCAGGTTTTTCATACCTTGTCCCTAGCTGCAGAGCGGCTCACAGTCGTTCGCCCATCTAAGCCGAAGTCCATGCTAGTGCGAGCCGCTGAGATGGCGATCAGCGCGCGGATCTCATCACGCTTGGTCAGAGCGAGCCGGATTTCGACGTGCCACGCGCTACTGGTCGAGCAGTCATCCGCGCCGGGTGGACGAAATACAGGCTGGTCCGCCAAGCCCGCGCTTTCTCGCAGAGTCACACCGCCGTTGCAAAGCTGGACCGAGCGGAGGGGCGTTCTTGCGGCGTGCCAAATGGCATCTCCTAAGTTTTCCCAGCGCGAGTGTTTTCGACAAACGCACACAACGGCAAGGCAATCGAATTCGAAACCGAATATCCGCCGCCTGTCCGTTCGATGCGTTCGCAGTAACTTTGGTGTCCGACAGCGGCCAATGGCGCCTACACCTGCATCTCTATCGCTTGACCTCACCTAAGCCCGTGGCCGCGCCATCGACATCTGCGCTAGCCCAAACCCTGAAGGCTCCCCAATGTCCCCAGCCAAATGCCTCCGCGATCGCATGGCCGAGACCGGCCTTGTTCACATCATGGCGGCCCACAGTCCGCTTTCGGCCATCCTTGCAGAAGAAGCGGGATTCGATGGGATATGGGCCTCCGGCTTCGAGTTGTCGGCGCTCTACGGCCTGGCGGACATGAGCCTGATTTCCATGACACAGCATTTGGACATGCTGCGGGCGATCGCGCGACGGACCACGCTGCCGATCGTCGCCGACATCGATACCGGTTATGGCAACGCCATCAATGTCATTCATGCCGTCAGCGAATACGAGCGGGCTGGCGCCAGCGCCGTCGTCATTGAGGACAAGACCTTTCCGAAGGTAACGAGCCTTGTTGCCGGCGGTCGCCAGGAACTGCTTCGCATTGAGGAATTTCAGGGAAAGATCGAGGCTGCGATCACGACAAAACGGAAGCGGGACTTTCTCGTCATCGCCCGTACCGAGGCGTTGATCGCAGGCCTTGGCGAAGCAAAAGCTCTGCATCGCGCACAAGCGTATGCAGAGGCTGGCGCCGACATGATCCTGATCCATTCGAAAAAGACGGATCCTTCAGAGATCGAGAGCTTTTCGCGCGGCTGGACTGGATCGGTGCCGCTGGTGATTGTGCCGAATGCCTACCCGGATCTCGATGCCGAGCGTGTCAAAGCGCTGCGCAATATCCGGATGGTGATCTACGGCAACTACGGCGTTCGCGCTGCTGCAACAGCCATTCAGGAGACCTTTCGCCGGATTATCGCCGACGGTGGCGTCCAGAACGTCCATAAGGAAATTCTGCCAGTGGAGGAGATTTTCAGACTTCAGAGGATGGACGAGGTCAAGGCAGCTGAAGCTCGCTTCCTTCGGTGAAACACGGGATCTCCATGACCGCCCAGAGCTCACACGGTAGAAGGGCCCGACTTTTAAAATCCGCCTAGCGTCGGGTGGGATTTCGACCGTTAACCAGCAAGTCAATTAATGCCCATTTCGAATCCAGGCTGTTGCCCGCTTCGATCCTGACAATCTGGATCGTTGGAAAGCTCTGTCGCAATTTGCGGTCGGCCTTAACGGAGTGGCCCCGGCTTTCCTGGTTTTGCCGGGGACATCCATGATTGTGGACCTTGGCCCGAAAATTCACCAGTTGCGCTGAACGCGCAGGAGCAAACTTAGCCTACTCTGGCTCTTGAGTTCATATGCCGCAGCCGGCTTCGCAACCGAGGCAACCGTCGGCGCCGTAATCGTGCCAGAGTATTTCTGATCAAGAAACGTGGCGGCAAAATCGGCCGAGAACGTGAGGTTGTTGACCGGGGTCCAGCGAGTGATCGTGCCAACGGCTGCGATGTTGAAGTCAGGATTGCAAACACCCGTTAGCTCGAGCGCAACCATGCCAGCGCTGCCACAGATCCGAGCTTTAGCCGCGCCGGTGTAGCGAACAGCGCCCCACCCGCCGTAGATGGCCGTATTCCAATAGGGATTCCAGTTGTGGGTGTAACCTCCATTGAAGCCGTAAGTTTTGGTCAGCTCCAGTCCTGTGCCGGTTGCTGCACTCGCACCGGAGTAGACAGCGTCAGAGACGCCAGCAATCCCGATAGTTTGGTACGTGCCCGTTCGGCTGCTGCCTCCGTATATTGCCCATGCGGTCGACAAATTTTCTTGGATATTGAACATGCTTGCGCCGTCGGTATACACGCCCTGCAAGTTGATTGAATCGCCAGCACCAGTCGGGATGTTATTAATCGACAGCGCCAACTGACCGGCCCATCCCCACTTGTCGCTTGCATGTCCGCTCGTTTCGGTCCCACCATAGTAAGCTGCATGGTTATTGTGCGCGGCGAACGATGCCTGGAAAAGACCCCAAGGCTGGTCAACGCGCATCCTGGCGATGACGTCTGGAGCACGGGTACCACCGAAGCTCTGCGAACCGTAAGCACCCGTCACAATGCCGGCCGCCGTGGCATTGCTCGTATTCCAGATGTTCGTCTGATAATAGGCCGTCGGATCCTGCGCCGAGATTGTCGCGGTGATGCCCTGACCGAAGTCGGCAGTATAGCTCAACTGATTGACGCCCGTCGAATTGCCTCCGCCGCCCGGAAGACCGCTGAAATTGTTGGCCGGATAGTTGGTCCACGGAGTGCTGAACTGGGAGATCGCTTTGCCCATCGTAAAGCCAGCGAACTGGATGAAGGCAAGGTAGACACCGACCGTGCCTAGCCCGAGGCCGTCACCCGAATACGATGTAGCTCCCGCTCCTAGGGCAGCCGTAGAACCGCTGGTCCAGCTGAACGTCGTCTCGAAGAACGTGCGGACCACGCCGTATTCGCTCGCTGTACGCGTATCGATAGTGAGGTCTTCGCGAGAGCGCGCGCTATAGTAGTTGCTGAGGCGGTTCTGCGCCCCGCCCGCCCCGCTAACAGACGTATTGTAGACGCTGTTCGTCCAGAATGCCGCTTCAGCCCGCAGGTAACCGCCCAACTTGATGCAAGTGTCAGTGCCCGGAACGTAATAGAAACCGGCACCGTACAGCGAGCATACCTTAACATATTCGACCGCTTTGGCCTTGACAGGAAGGTCGGCTGCTTGTGCTCCACCGCACGCAATTGCCCCCGCAGCAAAAGTCAGCACGACCTGCTTGATCGTACGCTGTAATCCAAAGCTCATACTTTCGAATGTCATTGCCCCTCTCCTTTTTGGCCGCAACTTGTGCGGCCGAGCCAGTAGCGTGGGGGAACAAACGTTCGGTGACAGACATCACATAATTCGATTGAAGGCCTCTGGTTTGCTGATGGAATAGTTCGGCTATAGCCAGTGGTTTGATTGCCATCCAAATGGCTGCCTGCGCAAATGAAAGCTCGCGCACTCGTAGCCTGGAATATACGCCGGATACGCGTCGATCGCGGTATTCCGCAGGAGCAATTGGCTTATGACGCGGGAATAGATCGTTCGTATATGAGTGGTCTTGAGCGGCAAGAAGCGAATCCGACAATTGATCTTCTCGACCGTATCGCCGAGACGCTAGGTGTTCATTTGTCCGAGCTATTTGTTCAGCCTGCCAAAGGCGCAACGACGCCAAAGACCTTGCCTAAAGGTCGTAAGATGGTGCGTTCACCTCGCAAGAAGAGATAACACGCCTCGCAGGAGAGGCACTTTATGGCCTTTATTGCCCTCGTAACCAGCTAAATCCTGAGAAGCCACGACGCCCGCGCTCCCGATGCCCGCGCCATCTTGCTATTTGGAACGATTTGAAGAGCCGCCTTGTTCGCTCGAAAGTCTCACGCTGTCGACTGCGAGAACATCGGTCACGCCCGACTACATTCGCGCGCTTGAAGATACTGCCGACAGCAATCGAAGTCGCGAGCCGGACCGTACGAATCGTACCGAAATCCGATTTTTCGCGCGAGATCCTAATGACAGGTGGTAATCCGGCTATGCGCATCGAGTAATGTGATGCACATTGACGACGGCATGCCCTGGCAACGAACGGACATTCCAAAATCCTAACCGAGGGGAAGATGGCTGCCGAACACGATGAAGTCCCCCTCAATGCGATCCGGGCGTTTGTGACCATCGCCCGGGAAGGAAGCGTCACGCGCGCGGCTACGGCGCTCGGGACAACACAGAGCTCAGTCAGCCGCTATCTTGCTGTGTTGCAGGGATACTTTGGTACAGACCTCGTGGAACGGCGAGGCCGGCGCAGCCAATTGACAGAATTCGGAAGGCTTTTTGCGAACACTGTTGCCGAACCGCTCGACACGGTGTGCTTCACCGCCAAGAGAATGCGGCGCCGGAGCCAACCGGATGCCAATCGAATTGTGGTCCGTACGTCGCTTTCCACCTTCGCCTTCTCCCTTCTGATTCCCAATCTCCAAGCGTTCTCTGCTGAAACAGGCGGCGTTATTGTGGATGTCATTAGCTCGCTATCTCCGCCGACATCTTCCGATGATTTCGACATCTTGATTACACGTGACCTCTCTGTCCTCGAGCCGGCAGACAATTGGGAAATCTACAATGAAGAACTCGTATGCGTTGGCTCTCCAACTCACGTGGCGGGAAAAGCGCTCTCGGTTGTTCGCTCAATGCCAATTCTGAACATCACATCTCGCCCCGACATCCTGCCTACATGGTCGAGGGCGATGAACTTGGCCGCAAGAGACATCAAGGTGGGCGCGCGATATGATCACAATTACCTCGCCTTGCCGGCGGTCATGACCGGTAAATGTCTTCTGGTCGCGCCTGAAATCGTTGTCAGCGATCTGGTGCGCGGGGGCGTTCTGCAGGTGATACCAGGATCGCGCACGCCCAGTGGCATGCAGTATCGAGCCTATGCGGTCGATCGCAGTGACAATCCCGAAGTCGCTCGTGCTTTTTGCCGATGGGTAGCTCGGCTCTGCAAGAAGGCCGCAATTCCGGAAGCCGCCTGACATCGGATCAGGCTACGCCAGACCCCAACCAATAGGCCCGATTGCAGATACCATAGCTCAGCTTGCTAGAGCGGATGGGATTAGGCGGATCTCTGATCGAACGTGCTCGGGCCGGCCACCGAAGAAGAGCTTGACGCCTGCGGGGCGCGCGCCGACACCCTATTCTGCGGGCCGTTGTTCGTAGGGGCGCAAACGTGATCCCTCAGGTTTCCTGGGCTCGGTTCCGAATTGGCCCGTCTGGAGACCGACTGACCGTCGCGGCGATTCGATGCTGGTCCCGCATCCATATGGTCGGACTTCAGCAACGATGATCGGCGGAGAGCTTAGGAAGCGTCGTTCTTGTTGCTCTTGCGATGGAGCAATGCGCGATAGCCGCCTCGCATGAGACGCAGCCCGGTCTGCACCAGGCGAATGGTCCGGCTGCGCAGATCGTGTGTTTTCCAGCCTCGATCCGGAATGCGATGCATGCCAAACAGAGCTTGCGCGATCTTGCGATAGCTGTTTCCTTCGAGGCGCCCGTCGACTGCTCGCATGGCAAGGATGAGCCGATGGCGGGCTTGGATCGATAGAGAAAGAGGAGGCGGTCCAATGGCGCGCTGTTCTAGCGCCAGCCAAAATCGGCGTGCTGCCTGCAGACGAATGTCGAAATCGCGGTCGAGCGGCAGGTCCACGGCAACCAATGAGCCGCTTGCTGGAAGCTCTCTTAGCCAAAGGCGATGCTTCGCTCCTCCGAGTGGCAGGATGGCATGCCATCCATCTTGCGAATGACGAAGTTCGCTGCCCACCAGGTTGCTGAACTCCAGCTCGTACCCTTTGTTCGCCGCCGAGCAGATCGCCGCGCGGACGGGTAACACGGTCGACAGCGCCTCAGGTGCCCAGAAAATAGCTTGCTTGTCGAACCCCTTTTGCGGATCAGCTGCAAAACGTCAGCCCCCACTTCCGCCGGAAATGATCCGACGTCGGGGTGGCGCTGCTGAAGTCTTGTTGATACTCGCGATCGCGGCGCAGCCACTCCCAGGCTATGTCTGCAGTTTCTGCTTTCCTGGTCCCATCGTATGCGCTCTCTGATCTCCAGTCGGCACTTGGCATTGTACTGTTTTCCCCGCATGTTCTTGAATGCACACGCAAGGTAACGCAGCCTGATAATTGTGACGATTTCTGGTTGCGCTGATGCAGTTACTCAATGCTTATGCACTTAGTCGATGAAACAATCTACATATGCGATGGGAGAGCGCTTAGGTCCATTCAAGAATACCGTCACTCTTCTCTCGGCCAACCGCGGCGAAGGAGATCACGATAGCCTTGGTGTGCCGCCCACTTGGCGCGAGCCAGATGGCTGTCGAAAGCGCGGCGCGCGCGATCTGGCTCAAGTGTCGGATCGATGCCAAGCACAATGCGCGCGACGTCGCGCCAATCCGCATTATCGGATTCGGCATCGAGCAGACGCATATAGGTGACGGCGTGCTGCTCGTCATACGGCGTGAGCTCGGACGCGCTGGGCGCCAAATCTGCGATCTTCGGACCGGCCGGCACTACTTGGAACTCCTTCCAAACTGAAAACTTTTCTCTCAATCAACGCGTTCGTAGCCGTATTCGTGGCATCTTGGTACCGGCGATTTGTCGCGATCTGCGGGATAATCCTCGCGAGTGCCTGCTTGCTTCTTGCCCGCTAAGGGGTCGAGACTTCTGGTTTGGCGGCCAAATCCGCGCTCGCTGATCGATATCGCAGCGCGGCCTAGCCGACCCAGAATGCCGTTCTTAATTCCAAACTCCACGCGCCATTTTTGCGATTGGTCGCGCCGCAGGCAAGCAACTGAGGTAACCTTGGTGGGCAATCCATTTTGCACGCGTCAAGCTGCTACTGCCGCACAATCTGGATCTGATATGCAGCCGGTTCATGCCTCAGTCAGCCGGCACCTTCGTCAGCCGCACCTTCTGGATCAAAAAGTTTGCCAACACGCCACCAGATGCTGCTCGTCATAGGTCGCCAGCACCCGCTCATTTGGCGTGATATCGGCGACATCCGGATCCAGTTGGCTTCTTCATTGAAGCTTTCGCCCACTGACAGCTCATCTGCATTCTGATCTAACTTACCGTAATAGTACGGTTATAGCCAGTGGTTTGATGGTCCATCGAATGGCTGCTTTGGCGCATGAAAGCTCGTGCGCTTGTGGCTTGGAACGTGCTCCGGATCCGCGTGAGTCTTGGTATTTCGCAGGAGCAATTGGCTTACGATGCCGCGATTGACCGCTCCTATATGGGCGGCATTGAACAGCAGAAGAAGAACCCGACGATTGATCTTCTCGAGCGTATCGCTGAAACGTTGGAGGTTCATGTATCCGAGTTCTTTGTTCAGCCGACCAGAGGTGCGACACCTCCGCAGACCTTGCCGAAAGGTCGCAAGCCGAAGCGTCCACATCGCAAGGCGAGATAGCCCTCCGCACACGAGAACCAATTTTATGGCCCGCGCCCCCTATCGGCACGGCGTGGCTAAAGCGCTCCGATCGTGGCGCAGTCACAGAGTCATGAGCTCTGCCGAGCTGTGAAGCGGAACGCTTTCGCGCGCAACAAAGCATCTAGAACGCTCGGGCGTTTTGTAACGAATTTCTGAGCTTGGATCGCGATCGGCGTACGCCGCCGGAGCGACATAATGGATTCGCAATGGCTTGATGGTACCCTAAATCCTCACATCGCGGTCATTACCCTATCAATGTGCGTGTCGAGACACTCCAGCTTCGGAAAGTTTAGCGCCGGGTGCGTCCGGTCAGCCTCCAGTTCGTGAGCGCGGAGGAATCTTGTTGCCTCATTGGCGCGCTCTCGACCTCTTTAGGTTCCAAACGCTTACGAAAAACGGTACCTGACGCACAGAACTTGCGCGTCACGTTCGTCCGAAACGGACAAACCGCTTGAGCTCTGCATTGTCTCTACTGTTGGTTCAAGCTAAGGAGAAACCACCAAGGATGCGCATCCCGGGCAAAAACGCCATGAGCATCTGCAGCGAG
Organism: Bradyrhizobium sp. BEA-2-5; assembly: GCF_032918025.1. Lineage (NCBI taxonomy): Bacteria > Pseudomonadati > Pseudomonadota > Alphaproteobacteria > Hyphomicrobiales > Nitrobacteraceae > Bradyrhizobium > Bradyrhizobium sp. BEA-2-5. The sequence goes on from NZ_CP136629.1 coordinate 6,729,606, forward strand.
CCCGTACGGCAATGGCGCGCGAGCATTCCATCCTGGAATGCAGCCCGATCGGCGAGATCGTGCAGAGCCAGTGCTACGATCTCCACGCGCGGCTCCTCCGCACCGCGCTCGGGCGGATGCTCGCGATGCCAACGGCCGCCAGGCAGCCGTCGATGATCAGCATTTTCAAGTGTACGACGGCTTAGCTAGCGCTCTGCCAGTTGTGGTCTACGGCAGGAGTGCGTCATGAGGATCGATTGCGAGGTTCACGCCTTCCGACAGGAGGCCCGGCGCGCGGCGCCCGTCATTGATGGCTCGCTGGACCGACTGGAGAGCGCTGTGCGCGGCTCCGCGATCACAGGGCTCGTACTGGTCCACCCCGCCTTCCTCCACGGCGACCCGACGGAGCTCTTCGCGCAGGCTAGCCAAGCTCAAATGCCGGTGCGGCTAATTCCACCTCTCGTGCAACCCGTGGCGCCCGGGGTCTTGGAGCAGTGGAGCCGATCAGGTGCGGCAGGTTTGGCGGTAAACCTTGACGATCATGATCGGTTGGCCGAGTCTCTCGAGGCAGCCCTTCAATTGGGCTTCCACTTGGAGCTGTCTGGTGGGGTCGACGGACGAGAGCGGCTGGCAGAGCTGCTTCTAGCCGACGGCCATCGCCTGGTGTTCCGAGGCTTCGGACTTGCGGACAGCGCCCGCGATCCTAGCTGGGATCCGCGCTTGGAGCGGCTCCTTGCTTTCGCTGCAGGCGCTGAGGTGTGGGTAAAGCTGTCGGGGATCGGACGCGTTCCAGATGACTGGGCTAAGGCAGCGGCGGGTAAACTGCTGGAGCTAACGCCGGAACAGCTGCTCTGGGGGTCGGAGTGGCCCCACATGATGGCCGCCCACGCCTATGCGCCTCCCTATGCACAGACCTTGGAGTGGCTTGAGCAGCTCGTCCCAGACGTGGACGCGAGGCGACGGATCCTCTGCGAGACACCGGCTGCCCTATATGGCTTCCGCAACTAAGACCGTTTACCTGCCGGCAAACGAAATACGTCATGCACGGCGAGCCCGTGTTCCGGGCGCGCCAAGGCGAGCACAGCTTCCCTTCGTCAGATCGAGCCAGCCCCCAACAGTTTTCTTAACACCAACACGGCAGTCGCTTAGAACCTGTGGACCGCAACAGGCAATACGTCGGCAGCGCCCCTCCTCAACGCCAACAATGCGGCCGTTCAGGAGCTTCCTGGCTGTTCGTGAACTCGCGCCGACAAGGCCAAACACGACTTGGCGAGCTTGGCAAGATCGCGCCGAGGACGCCGCCGACGGATGCGGATCGCCTGGTATTTTGCCATCAACATGCTGACCAGACACATTAGGACAACGAGCTTTTGCAACAGCTCTAACCCGTCGAGGTCGCCGCCTTAACGTGCTCTACCAAAAGGCGCAAATAATGCGATTCGGTCCGAGCACGCGCCAAACGATCGAAATTGTAGCTCATTGGCCAAGTCGTATGGACATGCGCCGTTGACGACTCGGTACGAAGCGTACGCTTGCGACGGTCAAGTCGATGCTGGATGTACATGCATTTGTCCGCTACGTACGCACTTGTGCGTCGGTAGCAACATGGTCGCTCAGAAGTGGAGCTGCTGGGATCATCTCTTCGCGACTCCAGCAAAAATGGGCTACGAGCAAGCTTCAGCCTCCGCCGCGCACGGTTGCATCGCGTAAGGGGCCGCCGGCGCGCCAGCCGCTCGGCGATCTGGGTTGCACAGTAGCGGCAGCAGCTGGCCCACAGGTCATCACGGTGATGACCTGTAGTACTGGTCGTTTCGTTCTATTCGTTTGTGTCGGTTCCGATAGCCGAAGCGAACCGTCTGCACGGCGGCGAACATCGCCGACGAAATTGGTTCCGAAAGAACATTTCGGGTCGCGAAGTTCACCTCAATGTATGGAGACGCAGTAAGGACGATCATTCGGGTGATATTTAAGCGGCCAATACGGCATGCGAGAGCAGTCCTATGCGTGCACACCGTGCGATCTCGCCCTAGTCAGAACAATTCAGTGGCGCGCGTGATGCTGTCGAGGTTCGTGTCCCGCCAGTAGTCGAGGCCATCTTTTTTCTTGCGAAGGAGCCACATTGCGCTAACGGAGGCGCTAATCCGATTCAAGGAACAAGATCCGCAAGATGCGCGTCATCCAGCGGACAAATCCAAAAAAATGCCTGCGGCGAAGCGAACGGGAGGACGGATGCTACGTTTTAGAGTTGAGAGCAGTTGGGGCGATTGGGAGTACAGGGCACTCACAGTACGAAAGACCGACCAAGTACGAATGAGCTGCGAGCGCGAGGCTGCAGAGAACGGCCTGCACTGCAAGCACCGCATCAATCTTGCTGCGGCCGCACCAGAGCAGCAGAAGCTGCCCAGCGTCAAACCCGCTGATTTGGTGACGTTGTGTCAATGGTTGGTAGGAGCGCCGCTTGGGATGTCTCTTTCCGCTATTACCGAGCTGAAGCGCGAAGCCGAGAAGTTGAAGGTTTGCCGATCAAAGGCAAAAAGCGCGCTTAGGCTCGCGCTCGTCACCGGGCCAAACCCCAGCTGAGCCCGATCAAGATGCCGTCTCCGCACAAATTTGCAATGCGGCGTGCCTGGTTGTGCCTCGGCTTCGCTTGGGTTCACACCCTCCTTGACAACGAAAGCCCAGGCCGCATCCGAACAGTCGGCGCGGCTGCTCAGCTTCCTCGCTGCAGAAGAAAGACGCCGCCGTCCCTGGACATTGCTCGGATATTGCGACGGGACAAGCTCAACCGGAGCTGGGGCACTGTCACGAAAGGTTTCCTCGTATTTTTTCACCCTGGAGGATTTCCGGCGTTGAGCCGTCGTCTCGCGACGAAATCCGCTTCAGGCTGGAGGTGGTCATGCAATACGATCGGATAGATGCCCGCATCCTCGAGATCGTGCAAAAGAATAACCGTCTCACTTCAGATGTGATCGGCGAGATGGCCGGGCTTTCTCCTACCGCGTGCCAACGACGGCTGAAGAGGCTCCGCTCGGAAGGCATCATCCAAGCGGATGTCTCGATTGTATCGCCGAAGGCGGTCGGAAGAGCTATTCAAGTGCTTGCATTTGTGACGTTGGAGCGGGAAAGTGCCGATATTATCGACAGATTCAAGAAATCTATCAAATCATCAGTCGATGTCGTGAATGGCTTCTACGTCACCGGCGACGCTGACTTCGTCCTGTACATTACCTCGCCATCTATGGAGGAGTACGAGCAGTTCACGCGGCGCTTCTTCTATGAAAATCGCGACATCAAGGGCTTCAAGACGATGGTCATCTTGGATCGTGTAAAGGCAGGCTTTGCTATTCCAATTGAGCTTCCCTCGGAGGACTGAGTACGCTGATGCAGGCGTCTTGCCCCGGCAACCGCGTTGGCTTGACCGTCGGCTGTCACGTGGCTTTTCAACGATCTCAATCAAACCTTGTCGCGGAGGACGCATTATTTAGGAAATTGCGCGATTATGTGTGAACTCTGTCGATGAAAGAGATCGAGGAGGGATGCTCGCAGACCCGCTGAACGTCAAAGGAACCGCTAGGCTGCAACAGTCCTATTCGAAGGTTCTTCGCTAGTCATGTTGCGTCTCCTGCGTGACATTCTTGAGCCGAGGCGGGCTTGACGGGATGGCTTCTCGCGCTATTCCAGCAAGCGGGCGCGCCCCTTTTGCGACATGGCGACTCGTTAACCGATTGCTTCGCGTGTTCAGCACCGGCCCTTGTTGGCAAGATTTGCAGCCAAAGTGCCTGCTCGCGCCAATACTGCGAGGGTACACCGACATAGGCCCCGATCGTACCGACAGCGTTTGTGGGCGACGTCATCGTCGCGATAGCGACGAGGTATAAAGCGAGCGTTTCGCGCCGATAGTCCGAGCCGTGCACACCGCCTCCGTTCGGCTTGGCTGAAATTCGTCGAAGACAGCCGTCCCAACGCGGGATTTGAGCGTCGATGCGGTCCTCATCGCATTCATCAAGATGATGACGTTGGTACAGTTGCAATCAACTTCTCGTTACGGTCAGCGCGCAGGCGAGCAAAAGCCGCCTGCTAGGAGAGGGACCATGACCGATCGCGTGCCCGCCGCCCTCGAAGCGCTTGCCTGCTCCGAAGATGCGGCGCTCAAGCAGCTGCCCGGCACACGGCCTGTGCTTCACCGGTCTCTTACGGTTCCTGCTAACAAGCGGCCCTTTGTGAAGAACGGGATCTTGGCGCGCCTTTCTGTGCAACAACTTGCAGCATTAGGGGAGTGCCTAGAGCCGATCGTCTTGAAGGAGCGCATGGTTCTGCAAGAGCCAAGACGGCAGGTCGAACACGTCTACTTTATAGAATCGGGCCTCGTCTCGCTGAGAGTTGTTGCCGCGGGAAGCATGCTTGAAACGGCAGTCATAGGATATCGGGGCGTGGTCGGCGCTTCGTTTTTGTGGGGAGGACATTTTTCGACGCATCAATCCGTGGTGATCTTCCCAGGAAGCGCGCACAGAATTCGGGTTGAGGATTTGCGTCGCGTGATGAAGGTGCATCCTGAGGTCCGCGAACATCTGTTCGAGTATGTTCAAGCGCTGACATTTCAGTGCGTCCAGACAGGATTATGCGGAGTTCGGCACCATCGCGAACAACGGCTTGCGAGCTGGCTGTGTCTTGCGAGCGCAGCTATTGACGCACGCGTGCTGCCAGTTACGCATGATTACCTTTCCTCAGTGCTTGGACTGCGCCGCGCCGGAGTAACGGAGACGTTGATCCGATTCGAAGAGCAAGGGCTGATTCGCAAGATGCGCGGCGTCTTGCAGATCGATGACCCCAACTCGCTCGCAGAAAAGGCATGCTGCTGCTACAAGCTCGTCTCAGCCGCCTATGTTCCGTCATCGTTCCGTACTTGCAGCGAGAACCAGGCGAGCTAGCCACTCGCGAAATGAGTTCTTGGTCACCGATTCGGTTTTCGCGACGCAAATTGCGAAGTCCGCCCCGATCTTGTCCCACGCATGCCATCGCTCCACTCGAAGGATGCCTTCCCTGTCGGCCTTTGCGGATGCGCCTAGCCGACGAATCAAACCGATGACCGGCGCCGCACCTCGCCATTGGCTTCACTTGTCAGATGAATGCAGTCGAATCGAACTGATCTCGCTTTGATTGGCTGAACGCTTGCGTCCGCCGTCCGTTGATTGACGCGAGTTGAACGAAGGCAAGGTAGTTGGCTGCGAGCCTGTCATAGCGCGCCGCGACCCGACGACATGGTTTGAATCCTGTTGAAGAACCGCTCGACCCGGTTGCAAGCGCGGCAGAGACAGGGGCTGAAGCAGATCGGATCGCTGCGGTTGCTTTTCGGCGGGACGTTGTCCCACGCGCCCTTCTTCATGGCAAGCTCTCTAATCCAGTCCGCGTCATAGCCACGGTCCGCAAGCAGCATTGCCCCGGATTTCAGACGAGACGTACGCATCCGACCAGCACCCCGGGCAGGCGCGCCGGTCTGCGGGTCTGCGGTGGCGCTCAGGCGGCAGCCGCGTTGGACTGTCGGGTCGCCTTCCAATTCCACGGGAGTAGATCGACGACTCTGTTGACGGGGTGATCTGGAAGCCTGGCCAGCACGTCGGCGAGCCAGGCTTGCGGGTCGACATCGTTCATCTTGCAAGTTTCTACGAGGGTATAGACGGCGGCGGCGCGATGGCCGCCGGTCTGAACCGGCGAAGGTCCAATTTCGTCTCCCGACAGCCACACCGCGTAACGTTCGTTCGGCAGCGTTGTTCGAGAGGCAAACCCGGCCGTCGTCCAAGAAGCGAGTGAACGCGGCCCAGCGGTTGAGCAGGTAGTTGATCGCCTTGGCAGTATCGTTGCCTGATGAGAGCATGGTTCGCTGCTGGCGCATCCAGATTTCGAGATCGGCGACGATCGGCCTCGACTTATCACGACGTACCGCAAGCCGCTGTTCCGGCGTTTTGCCGTTGATGGTGCGCTCGATCTCGAACAGGATATCAATGCGTCGCACGGCCTCGCTGGCAATCGGCGCCTCTCCAGATTTCGCCAGCTCGAAGAACTTTCTGCGGCCGTGGCTCCAACAGGCCGCTTCAAGGATCGAAGCCGGCTTCCTTTGGGCCTTGTAGAGCTGGTTATATCCATCAAAGGCATCGGCCTGCATCAGGCCCACATAGCCGGCAAGATGGCTTTGCGGATGCTCTCCAGCCCGGTTGCGTGAGTAGTAGAACAGGGCCGCCGGCGGATCCGTGCCGCCAAACGGTCGGTCATCGCGAACATAGGTCCAGATCCGACCGGTCACCGTCTTAAGCTTGGCCAGTACCGGCACCGTGGGGTGAGTAGGCCGGAGGGATTTCACCTCCAGCCTCTCGCAGAACCGGGCGTGAGACTCTCGCCTCACCCGGCTCCCATCAGGCAAGCTTGCCGCCATCGCCGAGTTGCCAATGCACAAAGAGCCTGCGGTTCTCACGCGCGATCTTCTCCAGGAAGAGACGCGCGCGTCCTAAACGGTGATGGAAGCGCTTGTACTTTCGCTTCAACCAAATACCTAACGTCTGGTTGATGTAGCGCGCCAGCGGATAAAGCGCTGAGCGGGTGTATTGCCCATAATAAGCGATCCACCCCCTAACCATCGGGTTTAGCTCGCGAGCAATATCGTCCAGCGTCACCTCGGCTCGCCTGCGAAGTTTCAAGCCTCGGACCTTCGCCCGCATGGCGTTCAGCGCTGGTTTGCTGACCGCCGGGGTGAACCCACAGAACATCTTCTGCGAATGCGGCCCCAGGACCGATCGTGGCCGGAAGCAATAACCGAGAAAGTCAAACATGACCGTCTCGCTTTTACCTCGGCGTCGATCATCCTTGCAGTAGACGATCCTCGTCTTCGTAGGATGCAATTCCAGATGGCACTCCGCCAGCCGAGCCTGGAGCGCTTCGCGAACGCTTTGCGCCTCCATCTCATTCCGATAATGTACCAACCCGTCATCCGCATACCGACACCACCTGAGATCGGGGAACGTCCGCGCCATCCAGAGATCAAATGCATAGTGCATGAAGAGGTTGGCGAGGATCGGGCTCACCACGCCCCCTTGTGGGGTGCCGCGGCTTCGCTCGATTATCGTTCCATCCTCTTGCACCATCGGCGCTGTCAGCCATCGTTCGATGTAGAGCAGCGCCCATGCGCACGTCACATGTTTCCGGACGGCCCGTAGCAACAACTCGTGGTCGATATTGTCGAACAATCCTTTGATGTCGAACTCTAGAAACCAATCATACTTCCAGCACCGCTGTCGCGTGACGCCTACGGCATCGAGAGCCGATTTTCCGGGTCTGTAGCCATAGGAATCCGCCAGAAAGATTGCGTCAAGAGCCGGCTCAATCAGTTGTTTAACAACTGTCTGTGCCACGCGGTCCGCCACGGTGGGCACCCCGAGGATCCTCTGGCCTCCACTCTTCTTTGGAATGGAGACAGCCCGAACAGGCGGCGGGAAGTAAGCGCCTGAACTCATTCGATTCCAAATCTTGTAGAGATTTCCCTTCAAGTCGGACTCGAACTGCTCAATCGTCACTCCGTCGACACCGGCTGCGCCACCATTGGATCGCACCTGCAGATATGCTTCGTACACCTCTCTCTTGTCGATGTTGAACGGCTTGCTCGGCTGGTTCATCGACGTCCTCCTGTTGCCAGTTGCGACGATGGCCAGCCCACCTGATCCGATCCCTTCGCTCCGGCCCCATTACGAGCCTTCGTCGCTAATACGGATCGGTCCGTCCCAGTGCTCCGCGTCGGTAATCTCGCCTCGCGGTCTTCTCCGCTTGTGCTTCTCCCTTTCCATCGGAGCGACTGGTTCCTGCAGTTCCGCGGCAGCGCCTGCATCCGATTCACGCCCCCTCAACGCCGGTCGCCGCCCGCCCGGTCATCAGGCTCCCGGCGGGCTCATCCCAGAGGGACGACACACCTCTGGTTTTGACGACGATTTCCACGTTACGACGGTTCATCGGCGGGTTCATTTTCATTCGTCTCTCGGACGCGTATCCGTTCGGGTCTCCCCCGACCGTTAGCTTCAACGCTCACGACCGCGCCTCTTAAGCGAAGCCGCTTGAAGTGATTTGAGACCTACTCCTGAAAGTCGATCCCGAGGGGCCTACCCTCATCGCTGCCACAGCTTGCGCGCACAGATTTTCAGATCATTTTGATCATCCTTTCTGTGTGCTTCTGCAGAACACTGTCGTCGGCATGGATGCGTTCCGCGCTCATGACGTGGATCCGGATAGCCTCAATAATGGGATCCAGTGCTACCACGCAGGCGCCGACCCGATCCGCCAGGGTCGAGACGTCGATCTCGATCCCTTCGCGGGCATAGGTCTTGCTCTGTCGGTTCAACGGCTGATGCAGCAGAAACTTGTTGACCAGCACCATCGCCAGCAGGCTCGGCCCGGCAAAGCCTCGCGGGATCGGATGGGAGGGCGCCGGAGCCTCTGTGATCGCTTCGCAATCCCGGCAGGAGAACTTTTCGCGGACATGCTCGATAATCTTCCAGCGCCGCGGCTCGCATTCCAGGGTCTTCGATATCACCTCGCCGAGCTTGTGCAGTCGCTCGCTGCCGCACTTGCCGCATACGCAAGGCGCGGGTTCGACGACGCGCTCGATGGGCAGATTGTCCGGCAGCGGACGTCGCGGCGGCCGCGGATCTTGCGCGCGCTTCTCCTTGGCGGCCCCTGGCGCGGCGATCTCGGCCTTGGTTTCCTGTTCGGCCTGCGTCTCTTCAAGATCCTCGATGGCAAGCTCGAGCTGTTCGACCAGCAACTTGCCGCGTTCGGAGGATTGCCCGAACTGTTCACGCCGTGCCTTGGCCAGCATCAGCTTCAGCCGCTCGATCTCCAGCCGGCCAACGGTCACCTCGCTCTTCGCCAGCGTCAGCTGCTCGCGCTGCGCAAGGATCATCGCGTGTGCTGCGGCAAGGTCGGTGGGAAGCTGATCGGAGGGTGTCGTCACGAAGACGAATCAACCATATTCCCCGCAAAAAATCCCGCCGGATTCCTGCCGTGAGTCAAAGAGCCACAGCTTAACCGGAAGCCTGTGGACGCCAGGTTGCCTGTGGCATCCGCCAGTCGATGCCGGACAGCAGATAGGAGAGCTGCGCAACGCTGATTGTCACAACGCCGTCCGCCAGTGATGGCCAAAAAAAACGGCCGCGCTCCAGCCGCTTCGTGAACAAACACGCGCCTTGGCCATCATGCCAGATGATCTTGACTAGGTCGCCGCGGCGGCCCCTAAAAACGTAGAGATCACCGGCATGCGGATCACGTTTCAAATGCTCCTGGACCAGACGCGCGAGGCTCGGGAAGCCGCGGCGCATATCGGTGTGACCGGTTGCAAGCCACACCCGCACATTACCCGGAATGGCAATCATCGGCGCTCAAGCACCTCGAGGACCCGCGCCAGCGCTTCTGGATCGACGTGCGCGTCCACTCGGATGCGTCGCCGGTTGCCAAGGTCGATCTCGATCAATCCAATACGCGCAGCCACTACAGACCGCGCTCGGCTATCACTCGCAGGTAAAAGCTTCGGAGCTTCCCCCGCTTCCGTGGCGGCGATCTGCACCGGCGCAAAAGATGGTAAGACCTGCTCGGATGTCCGCGCTTGTCGACGCCAGGTAAACACCAGGCTGGCCGCTACTCCGTTGCGACGCGCAACCGCAGTCACCTTTGCGCCCGGCGCCAATGTCTCCTCGACAATCCGTGCCTTGTCATCCTGCGACCAGCGCCGACGACGCTCCAGCCCGCCCAAAACCTCGACCCGCATCGCCTGATAACCTCAAGGCTAGACTTAAGGTCACACGCTTGGCGAATTACAGCGTGCCAGACAAGGCGGCGGCCGCCGGATGCGTACTACGAGACAGCAGTTTTCCGGCAAGTCGAACGTCATGGGCCTCACCGGGGCTCAGCGCCAGCCGTACCGGCAGACATTGCTATCGACCACCGCATGGATTTTGGTCGTCAAGCCGCCGCGGGACCTCCCCTTCGATTGGCGCTAGTTCCTTTTGATGCCGGATCCATGCTGATGCACGCGGACAATGGAGGTGTCGATCATCTGGACAGCGGCATCGTGGGCAGCGGCAAGCACGTCTATGTTGCGGCCCCAGACACCAGCCCGCCGCCACCTAACGAAGCGGTTGTAACAAGTGGTGTAAGGGCCAAACGCCCCGGGCAGATCACGCCAGGGCTCTTCGGATCGCAAGACCCAGAAAATTCCATTGAGGACACGTCGGTCGTTTACCCTGGGAACGCCACGCGGCTTGTTTGGCAGCATCGGCTTGATGGCGGTCCATTCATAGTCCGCGAGTTCGTAGCGCATGATCCGAGCCCCCAGTTTGAGAGTTTGAGTCACGGTGGCCTGGCCGAAAGCAACTCTTGGCCCAGTTCAGTCCTGACGGCGCTCGCGGACAGGAGCGGACATCAACCTGCCGACAATCACTACCGAAACCGTCCAAAATGACCCGATCCGGACATCAGTCCGAGCTGCTGAATGGCGAAATCTTCTACAGCCTGAAACAGGCGTACATGGTTGTGGAAGTAAGGCGAACAGCCCAATACTCTCTCTCTATGACGCTGGCAGAAACTCCGTTAGGCTGCTCACTCTTCAGGGGTTAATGGCCCATCGCGACATTTTGCGCTGCCGCACAACTCCGGCCGCTACAGGGGCAAAGCGGACATTGGCTTCGCGTCACGACACTGGCTTTATGGGCACACGGCCTAACGCTACTCGATCTGGTGACCTTGAGCAGGCCCAAATACTCGCAAGCCGCGCCGCCTAAGCTTGAGAGAGGGCGCCGCTTGAGCTGTAATGTAGAGAGCGGGAAAGCATATCCGACCGGCGCACCTCACGCGTGTCGGCTAAAATGCTGCTGAAACACGCAGAAAGCGGATATCGAGGTTGTGCCGAATGCGCTCCGTCAGCCGCTTGGCGTCTCAGTAGCCCCGTTTTGAGGAGCCGGATCATTCAAAGCCTGGCATTACGCTGGCAAATCAGCAATCGGCGATATTCGAGGGTTTCAGTCTGTTTGTAGGAAGGAGCCTGCCAACTGATTGTGCACTGCCGGCAGCGTTTGAGTGTAACGAGCGCAGATCGTCGTACGAAGCGCCCCGATGTGAAGCAATCTGAACACACGCAACGACGAAAAGCCTACATCGGTCCGTTTCGTACGAACTTTCCGAGCCCGCTCCGTACAGATCTCTGACAACGTCATCTTGCGGTCGTGGATTGGTCCCGCATCCCGACGCTTGATGGTGCAGTTTAGCAGCCGTTCGAGGGGCCCTTGGTGATCGGCAAAGATTAGGGCGAAGGTGGCGCGACTCATTTTGCGATTGAGCGGCCACTCGCAGGCGACGTGATCGGAGGGGTTACTATGAAGATGGCGAAAAGCCTTTTGCTCGGTTCGGCTGCGGGTCTGATCGCGTTGAGTGAGGTTCAAGGCGCAGATCTTCCCCTGAAGGCGAAGGCTGTCGAATACGTAAGAACCTGCACTCTCTACGGTCCAGGCTTTTTCTACATTCCAGGAGCGGACACTTGCATTAAGCTCGGCGGTTATGCGCGGGCTTGGCTTGAAGTGAATAGCAATAGCATGGGCGCAAATCCGGATTTTGGCGCCGGAGGCGCTGCGAACCGCCTTGGCAATGCATATACGTGGCGCTCTCGTGAAGCCATGAGTATCGATACTCGCACCGCAACCGAGTATGGCTTGGTCCGGACCTTCGGCGAAATCTATTTCAACTGGACTTCGGGCGGTTACAGCGGAGCAGGAAACGGTTCAACGATTTATCAATCGATCGGTGGGGTTTCGGCGCCTAATAACGCAAATCCTGGCGCGGTCGCCGGCGGTACGGTCTGGGTCATGAATGCTTTCATCCAGTTCGCTGGCTTTACGTTCGGTAAGGCGATATCGCAGTTTTCCGCGCCTTGGGGAGAATATCCCGGGAACTATGTCGAACTGCCAGGCGGCAGCGCCTGGGACCCGGTGAACCAGTTCACCTACACCGCCGACTTCGGTCAGGGGATCACCGCCTCGTTCTCCGCTCAGGATCAGGTCCAGCACGATACGACGAACGTCTGGAACGTGAGCGCGGCGACGGCCGCAGGTCTCGCCACTGGCACGTATGGCGGCAACGATATTGCGGGTACGGCAGCGCCAGACTTTATCGCTATGCTTCGTGTTGACCAAAAGTGGGGCCTATTCCAAGCGTCGGTCGCCGCCCACGACAATCATGCCGCCTACTACGGCGCGAGCGAGCTGACCGGCCATCCGAACGATAAATGGGGTTGGGCGGGGCAGCTGGCACTGTCAATCAAGAACATCCCTACCGGCGTCGGCGATTCCATCAACATCACCGGCGTCTATGCGAACGGCGCGAGCCGCTATACGTTCAATGATTACCTATCGTCCACCTTCGCAAGATACGGTCGCACAAGTTCAGCCGGGGCTTATCAAAGCGTCGGGCTTGGCGGCATTTCAGATTCCGTGTTCATTGCAGGCGCTGGCCAGGAGTTGACCACGACGTATGGCTTTAACGGCGCGTTCAATCACAATTGGGATCCATATTGGTCGAGCAGTGTTTTCGGCGGGCTTGGGGCGGTCCGTTATAACGCCGCAGCCAAGGGCTACATCTGCAATGCGTTTGTCACCGGCGTTGCGCTTTCGACCGGAATTGCCGGTTGCAACCCCGATTTCAACTACGCGGTTGTCGGTACAAAAACGGCTTGGACTCCGGTCAAGAATTTGACCTTCGTAGCTGAACTCGACTACAGCATCGTTGACCAAAAGTACGCGAGCGGAAGTACGGTGACGCTGCCGCTCCAAGCTGGTATCGGCAAGCCACCGGCCCTCTATGAGCTGAAAGACCAACGCAGCATTGGATTCCAGCTCCTCGTTCAGCGCAATTTTTAAGTGTCTCTTATCTGGCGCCGCAAAGATCTGCTGTCCTCGGCGCTGACCTCGGAACGGCCTCTGGCATGCCCGCCAGAGGCCTTTTCAATTGTGGCCAAGCTCACGGCGATCGCAACTTAGACCGTTGCACCTTGGATCGCGAATGTCGGCTGGGGAGGTGTCGACCGCCGACCTCCGGACTTCGCCCGGGGCTGAGAATTTCGGATTGCCCAGGCCCCGGGACTTGTCCGGGTTTCTCGTTTCAGACACGTCAAACGGCAAATGGGTCTTGCCGGTACGAGATGGCCTCCTGGATGAAGGGTGAGGAGGGCGCAGCGGATCGGGTTCCGCCGCGCTTGGCACCATCGATAGAAGGGTCTTTTGCGCATAAACTATGCGCGGCAGGCTATTGGGTGGAGGATTCGTTGCTTAAGAAGCTGGACTCGTTTGACCGTAAGATTTTGATGCTGATACAAGAGGACGCGACGCTAACGACACCACAAATTGCGGAGCGTGTCGGGTTGTCACAAGCGCCATGCTGGCGTCGTATCAAGCAGATGGAGGAAGCCGGGATCATCGATCGCCGGGTGACGTTGCTGAACGCGAAGAATGTCGGTCTTCCGGTGATGATCTTCGTGCACATCAAACTTCAGGCACACGGTAAAACAACGCTACCGGACTTCGACGATTCAATCCGGCGCTTCCCGGAAGTTATCGAGTGTTACACGTTGACCGGTGAAACAGACTATCTGCTGAAAGTGGTTCTGCCCAGTATTGAAGCATATGAACGCTTCTTCCGCGAAAAGCTTAGTCAGTTACCAGCGGTACGAGAGGCAAATTCTGCGATCGCGTTGTCACAGATCAAGGCAACAACCACTTTGGATCTGACACTCGTAGAAATGTGATCACGCTCAAGTCGTGCCGAGCGCCAGCGCTCCTTCGTAGACGACTGACACCCATTGGGCTCCCATACTCACGTGTCGCCAAGCTGGTGCGATAGAGCTTGCGGCGCTCCACCAGCACAAATCCCTGCGCTGTCGAAGAATACGCGTGCTGATCGTTTAGCGGGATCGCCATTGCGAGCTTGCCCGACAGCGAAGCCTCGCTTTCAGACGGCTTGCCGAATGCACCCACGGCACTCCGCGACGCGCTTCTTCATTCGCGCCTGACGTACGGCGAAGGTTGGTCCTGTCGACGTTGTGCCGCGAATTATGACGCAGCGCACGCGGTCAGCTGAAAACTGCACTCCTGCACCTGTACATGTCTCTCTGTTGGCCGGCCATCCCGCTCGACGGGCTATCGTCATAGTAATCTGCCGGACCGGCGGTTTGTCGAGGTGCTCCCTCCTCGTCGTTTTCATTTTTGAACTCGCGCCGCTCCGCAGCGCATCAGCGAACAAATGCTTTCGAACGTTGAGACGAAGCGCGCTTGGCGGTGCGGTTAGCTACTCATCGACAATGAGAGCTCGGCAGCGCCGCACAATGCGAGCCTGCCCGCATCGATCAGTTGCAACGCCGTGACGAGCAGCAAAGCCTGTCGGCGGCAACGGCCCGGAAGTGATCTCGGCCAGGGTTGGCCAAGGCAATCTGAAATAATCCAAGGAATACTAGTGTTGCTCGGCCACGAGATCCAGCCAGCAAGATCTCCGTCGCAACGGAACGGCACCAGATCTCACGCTTTTCTCCGGGGTCGCGGGCGGCCATCGCGCCGCGAATTCCGACGCCCGGCCCAATCCGCGGGGCATTTTCGGGAAACGTGGTCGACAAATCTCGCATCAGTCCAAAACCGCTCTGTCCCCGCCCTATCCTTATATACCTATTATGTCCGGCACAATCTTGCCTGTTGACATAGTAGGTATATCCAGTCTATCAATGGCGAGCCTGGACATGTTGAGGGTTTGCGATGCTTGAGCAGGGTACCCGTCCAACCATTCGAGAGTGGGCAGACGTTCCTTACGTAACCGATCAAGGGTTTGGCGCTCGAGCCCACATCGGCATGGTCGTGATTGATTGCGACCAAACTCTCTCTCACGAGGCACGTGCGATGCTCGCGCTCCCGGGCGTCGCTCTGTACGAGAGCCGAATTTCCTCTCAAAATCAGCAAGATCGGAAAATATCTGTTGACCTGC
This sequence comes from Bradyrhizobium sp. BEA-2-5, assembly GCF_032918025.1. Taxonomy (NCBI): domain Bacteria; kingdom Pseudomonadati; phylum Pseudomonadota; class Alphaproteobacteria; order Hyphomicrobiales; family Nitrobacteraceae; genus Bradyrhizobium; species Bradyrhizobium sp. BEA-2-5. The sequence goes on from NZ_CP136629.1 coordinate 6,744,630, forward strand.
TCCAGAACACCTTCAACGGACTGGACCTTGCGCTAGCGCAGATCAATTCTCGGCGGACATCGGACGTCATCGCTTTGGGTTGCACCTCCGCCGCAATGGTGATCGGTCCTCAGGCTCTCGAGCGCCGCGTCAACGCCGTTCATCCGGGGGCGCGCGTCACCGACCCGTTCACTGGCATCAACGCTGCGCTTAGCGCACTCGGATCTGCGAGGCTGGGTTTCGTCTCGCCGTATCCGCGCGATGTTGCGGAGAAGATGATCGCCGAGATCGAAGGAAATGGCTTTGAGGTCCCTGCCGCGGTGGGTTTTCAAAGCGACACTGGAGAGGTTCGGTTCGACTCGCCCTTTATCTCTGAACGAAGTGTTTGCGATGCCGTGCGTCGCGTCATCAGCCAAGCCGAGGTCGACACCGTCATCGTTGCGTGCACGCAGATGCGTGTGGCGGCAGTCATCGCGGCGCTGGAGGCCGAAACAGGAAAAGCCATTGTTTCATCCAACCAGGCACTTTGTTGGCATGCGCTCCGTCTCGCTGGGTGTGCCGATGAGGTCGATGGCTGGGGACGGCTGTTCAATGCAGCAATTTCGCCGAAGTAACCGCCGACCCAACCGCGCTGGTCGAGGTGTCTTGACCTAGGCAACACATGCATTGATCTACCACCGGGTGGCTTGCTCCAACCGGTCTGTCGCCAAAATTTAGCTATGTATTGATTAAGGGGATCTCGATGAAGCGGTTCAGTGGTTCTCGTACCGTATCGTGCTGGTCAGTGGCGCTCGTTGTGAGCCTGGTCGCCTCAAGCGCGGAGGCTCAGACCTTGAAAGACAAGATCGCCGGCCAAGGCAAGATCACCATCGGAGTCTACAACGCCTGGCCGGCCGGCTTTGTAAGGGATGAAAAGGTCCAGGGTTTTGGTCCGGAAATCCTTAAGGACGCAGCGAAACCACTCGGGGTCAAGAACATCGATTTTCAGGTTATGGAGTTTGGTGCTTTGATTCCAAGCCTAATGGCCAAGCGCATCGACGTCGTCGCGGGCGGAATGTACGTTACGCCCGGGCGCTGCAAGCAAGTCGCATTCTCGGATCCTATCGGCGGTCCGCAAGGAAACGCAATCCTTGTGAAGGCCGGTAATCCGCTCAAGATCCATGGTTATGAAGATATGGCAAAGAATGCGAATGTCCGCGTTGGAAACCTTCGAGGTGCAGCATCGCTGGAATACATGGCTGCGGCGGGCGTTCCTAAGGAGCGCATCCAACTCTATCAGGATCATCAGACCGCCTTGGCTGCGCTCTTGGCCGACCGCGTGGACGTGATTATCAATGGCACAGGCGCGATCATCGGAAGCCTACGAGATCCGAGCGTGAAAGGCCTGGAACGCGCTGACCCGTTCAGAGAGATCGTAAACGGGGCAGAGATGATCCATTACAACGCGTTCGCGTTTCGGCCTGAGGATGCAGAGTTCCGCGACCTATTCAACAAAAGCCTGAACCAGGTTGGAGCCGAAGGCAAGGTCAAGAACAGCATCGTCGAGTATGGCTTTTCCGAGCGAGAGGCGACGCCCGACGGCGTGACATCAAAGGAACTCTGCGGAGCAGACTACAGGTGAGCTAGCAACGCGGCTTAGACGATTCACGAGATTGGATATGTCCTACTCGTCCACTGCTCGACCGGTCGATGGCCAAATGAAGACAGCTTCTCAAGCGGACGCAACCTTGTGCGTCATCCCGCCGGATGCGCCACTTGAGGGCTTTGCTAGTCTGTCGATCCCAGTTTACCGCGCTTCGACGATCGTCTTTCCGACTGCCGCTGCTTACCGGAAACGGCACGAAAGAGCTCCTGATGGCTACACATATGGGCTGGCTGGCACGCCAACCACGCGAACTCTTGAAGCCCAGATTGCTGCTCTTCATATGGCTGAACGCACAATCGTTGTGCCGTCTGGTCAAGCCGCTATTTCCACCGCCTGGCTGAGTGTGCTCAAGACCGGCGATCACGTCTTGCTCGCCGACAATGTCTATCCGCCGGTCAAACAGATGGCAACGTCCGTTCTGAACGGATTGGGCATCCAAACGGAATTCTTCGATCCCACCCTGCTCGACGACGTTCGGCAGCGCCTGCGTCCTGGCCAGACAACCTTGGTATGGGTCGAGTCGCCTGGATCCACCAGCATGGAGGTGTGTGACGTTCCAAGTATCGCTCAACTCTGCAAGAAAGCGGGAGCGCTGCTCGGATGCGACAATACCTGGGCGACAGGTCTCCTGTGCAAGCCGCTGACGCTTGGGGTCGATATCGTAGCTGAGGCGCTGACGAAATATGTCGGCGGCCACTCCGATCTCTTAATGGGCGCAATCGTTTTCCGCGATCTGAATTTGTATCGTCGAACCCGCGCTCTCCTCACGACACTCGGCATTGGCGTATCTCCGGACGACGCCTCGCTCGCGCTACGCGGCATGCAAACGATGAGCGTACGGCTCCAGCACGTCAGTCGAGTTGCGGAGGATTTTGCCAAGCGCTTGGCAAGCGAACTAAATTACGTCGTGTTGCATCCGTGCTTGCCACACTGCTCAGGGCATTCTTTGTGGTGCCGCGATTTCAAGGGAAGCGCAGGCGTTCTCAGCCTTCGGCTCGATGATGTGCCGGAAGGCGCGATAGACCGCGCATTGGATGGTTTAAAAACATTCGCAATCGGCGCTTCTTGGGGCGGAACGCGGAGCGTCATAGCGCCCATCGTTCTCTCTTCAGACCGTCACGTCGTGCATTCCAAAGAGACGACCACCTACATTCGTATAAGCATCGGATTGGAAGACCCGAGCGACCTTTGGGCCGATCTTGTGCGCTTTTCGACCATTTTAGACAAGGAAGTGAAGCGGCCTTGAGCAACGCGGACGCGACTGCGGACTTCCAGTCCCATGCGGAGAGCCTGCCGAGCGGGACGCACTTGCCAGAGCACGGCCATTCCTCAATCGATCGAGGGAGAACGCCGATGGTTCATCATTCCGCTAACGCGCATCTCAAGATGCAACCTGTCGTCAAGAACGCAATCCTCGCAAGGATGCCTCTCCAAGATCTCGCGGCAATAGGTGCAGTCCTCGAGCCAGTTATCCTGCAAGAACGGATGGTCTTGCAAGAGCCCAAAGGCGAGCTTGAGCACGTCTATTTTATTGAGTCCGGCCTCATTTCCTTAAGGATTGTCGCAGAGGCAAGCATCCTTGAAACGGCGCTGATTGGATATCGTGGCGCGGTCGGCGCTTCGATCCTGCTGGGAGGACATGTTTCGACGCATCAGCACGTCGTGCTTTTTCGCGGGACAGCATACAGAACACGTGTCGAGGATTTACGTCGGTTGACGAACGAGCGCCAGGACATCGCAGCGCCTCTTCTACGCTACGTCCAAGCCCTGAACTTGCATTGCGCTCAAACAGGCCTCTGTGGCGTTCGCCACGAAACCGAAGGGCGGCTCGCATCCTGGCTTTGCCTGGCAATGGACGCTATCGCTTCTCGTGCACTGCCCGTGACCCATGACTATCTTTCAACTGTGCTGGGATTGCGCCGCGCCGGCGTAACCGAGACGCTGATTCGGTTCGAGGAACAAGGGTTGATCCGCAAAACACGCGGCTTGCTGGAGGTAGATGACCGTGCGGGTCTCCAACAAAAAGCGTGCTGTTGTTACAGATTTATTTCAGCAGCTTATGCCTGCTCTGAAGCAGCGACTTCAACGCAACAGGGATAGAGGAGCAACGCCATCTACCATCTTGTAACAAACGGTGGTTCGCAAGCGTCACTTCATCCGCTTGCAGCGAACCGGCTGTTACTGCGAGCTCTCCGCAACAGCATCGCCGGATGATCGGGATGCACGATCGCGAAGTCGCGACAAATGACGCTGCGTGGCGCGGGGCTTGACAGCGACGCCGCGTAAGACCAAGCGGCGGCGCTGATCTGTATAAAAGTGCTGAGCGGCCCGATTCTGTCATACTCACCGATCTTGGAGAGTTCTATCTGCAGCATGTGCAATTGCGCCGGCCATAGCAATTCACGATGGGTCAGGAGACAAAGATCCGTGGTTGACGAGCGATCGCCTCTAGCTGGCGCCCAAGGACGTGGTCGTAAAAGGAAAATGCGAGCGGACACCGAAGAAATGTCCCCTAATCGGCGATACCGTGATCGTCCCCGCGCTCGATCGTCTGACCTGCCGCGCCCCTTCAAGACGCTAAGCGCGCTTGATGATATTACTTCACCCGTTGCCAGCTACAGATCGCTGGTCGAGCCCTGGACCGCTACCGCGCATGACTCGGCGAGGTCCTGGCGGAACCGATCGGAAACATCGCGCGCAAGACGCGCGAGATATCATCGGCCCGGCAGGGCGTGAGCGACTTCGTCAGCACGGCGTCACATTTGGCGCAAAACAAAGCTGACGCCGGCTGAACAAAAGGCCGCGCTAGAGCTCTGTTTAGCCGGCGCAACGTAAAAAGCCGTCGCCCTAACATTGTCATGTCAGCGGCTTGACTGATTTCAAGGCTCAAGCCACCTATCCCGGATGATCGGCCTGCTTCGGAGAATGCCGCTCAAGGGGAATCTCGTACCTGAACGTGAGACGCAAGCTTTCACACTTCGCGCGGCGCTGCTCGATGCGCGGCCAGCGGAAATCGGTGGACGGGATCACGTAGTAGAGAAAGGCGAAGCACTGCAGCATGACGCCAGCAAAGATGTCATTCGCAATCTGCCGGTTTTCCTCGGAACCGATGAGCTCTTCGAGCGCCCGCTGGCCGTGAACGCTCATCAGAAAGCAATTGAAGATGATTGCGATAACATCTTTCTGCTTATCCGCTACCTGGTACTGCGGGGACGTCCAGAGTGGCATAGCGCCCGTTGCATCCCTCGATGCCTTCAAGAAGGTATAGAAGGCAGTAATATCGTTCACGACCGCGGGGTCGAGTGACGCCAGATCGCCGGCGTTGGCTTTGAATATCGTGAAATAGTCCTCTTTCCGGGCGGCGTCCGCGAATCCGAACGCGCCTGTTGCTTCCATCGCTTGTGTGGATGCATTCGCCGTTTGCACGGGTGCATTTCCCATCAACCCTATCCTGTCATACAGCCTTATGAAATCGCCGATGATGTTGGCCGACGCGAAGACGCGCATGATGCTGAGAATCTCGCTGGTGAAGAGGTCGATCGTCGCCAGCCGCTTGATCGCCGCGTCGTATGTTCGACGCAAAAGCTCAATGAACGTGCCGAATACCGCTGTCCCGAAGATGATTTGCAGTCCCGTGCCGAAGCCTTGAGCGGTGTCGGTCAGATGGGAGCCAAAGACGACTGAAAGGGCAATCGCTATCGCCACCAGATAAATGACTGCGGCGATCCCGAGATCGACATTGTACCCGGCCAAGATACGGCGCCAGGTCGTCCGTTCCCATGCGTCTTCCAAGGGCGCGCTCGCCTCATCGATCTGGCGGCGGCTGTAGATCGCACCCAGAATGTCATCCTCAAATTGGTCCATTAGAACTAGCGCAAGATCTGATTGAGGAGGTTCGCAAGCCGTGCCGCGGCGAGCGCGGCCTGGCTGCGCGCCACGTTCCGCGCCTTGGTTTCATAGTCGCGGGTGAGCTCGACGGCGGTCTTGTCGGTGCGGATAGGCGTCGCGTAGGCGTTCTGCTTCGCAAGCTCAAAGCTTTCCTGCGCCCAGGCGTCAGGATCAATGTTCCTGGCCATCGCATCGTTAGGTGTAATGCTGGATATCCCATTATGCGTGGCGTCATAGATCGCGCCAAAGACCGACGAATAGCCACCGAATATCCTGTCCCAGTACGCGTGCAGCGCAATCGTTTCTCCCGTCGCTGGTATGACGTGTTCTTCGTTGCCGCCCCTGTCACCATCTGCCCCGGCGATATGGGCAGTGTAGCGCGAAACCGCATGAAGCGGCTGATGGAGGTCCCCGACCAGATGCAGCATCCAGACCAGATCATATGATCGCAGGTCATCCGTTGCGCCGGATGAGGAAGGTAATACCGCGATCATCTTCTTGAGCTGAATCACCGCGTCCACGGGCGGCGCCGCGGGCAGATTGGTGCCGTCCGGAGAGAACAGAATGTCCTTGTAGTGCCAGTAATCATGCTTCGAAAGGTCACTGTACCCGACATTCTGTCCCGCGTTCGCATCCGTGACCTTGCCGTTGAGATAGTTCTGCTTTTCCTTGATGTCATCGGCCCACGTTGCAGCGCACACGAACGCGTAGACGTTCTCCATCCCGCTCGGCGCGCCCGCGGTCCAGGTCGCATAATCGGGATTGAGCTTGAGCAACGCATCCGCCTTATCCCTGACGGCCGGATCAAGCTGCTTGTAGGCGACGTAGGCAATCTGCATATGGCCTTCATCCCACCAGGCCTGCGCCGGCGAACAGAAGAGCAGCATAGACGTGACCAGGAAGGGAAGTGAGCGCATCGCAATAGCTCTATGAAATGACTGATGAATACCAAGTGCTAGTACAGACTTCGGCGCCTAGGGGCCCATCCTAAAGGCCGCGCTCCCTCGCAAGCGAGGCCTTGGTGCCGCTCTTGTAGGCATCCTTTGCCCATTCGTCCCGCGTTCGCTTGAGCACGAGCGGATCAGCCTCTGAACCGGCCTTTGGTTGCTTGCCGTTCTTCTCGTGCGTCTTGTTCCAAATCGCGCGAGCACGGTAATGATTGTAAAGACGCATGAGTTCGGCGACATAAGCTTCAGCGAGCCGAGTATTGCCCTTGATCTCAAGTACGTTCTCGTCGTTCGAATTTTCCGACGACCTGCTGAAGTTGGGCGAACCTGTGTAGATGGTTGGAGTCTCCGTATCACCGTCAATCACAATGAATTTGTGGTGCACATGGATGGGCGGAGGACCGCTCGATTTTTTCTTGGCGGCCTTCTTTGCAGGCTTTGTTTTTCCTTTAGCTGCCGACGCATCATAGGGTGTCGTATCGATCGTCTTCAGTTCGGGCAGGAACCCTCGCGGCGCGTTCGCCCCAAAAGCTGCATAAGGAAGCGTGTCCGGGTTCGATTGCGAGCGGTGGAAAATGGTCGCCGCAATCTCGGGAAGCTTGCGCCTCTCGCCCTTCTTGGTCGGCTTGTCGGGGTCATCGATGCTGTTGAGCAGCCCGTAAATGAGATGCTTGGGCGAGTCGCCCTTGGCAAAAATCGCCTCCATGAGCTGCTTGTCGGAGGCCGTATACATGCAGAACAAGACGGATGATTTCGCCTTCTTGACAGCAGCCGTCACCGTATCGAGAAACTTCCGGCTTTCTCCCGGCTCAGGCAAGAAGAAGACCCGCATCTGCGTGCCGCCGACGTCGCTCACCTCATTCCAGTCTGGCGCTTCCATATCCTTCTTGCCGACGTTCATCGCGAGAAGATTCGCGCGTTCGGCGTATAGCGCGGCGAGCTCGCGCGAATGGATGATATGTAGTAGATTGGCCTGCACTGTTTGAGCTTCTGGCGTAAAGTTAGTCGAGCCCATCAGCACCGCTTGCTCATGCTTCTTCCGGTACGAAATGATGAACTTGTCGTGCATCAGCTTGGAAATCGCATCGCGCTTGTGGATCGAAATATTGGGGCGCTGCTCGGCTATCAAATGCGCGGCCGTGCGTGACTTGGTGTCGTCAGCCTTGTCGAAATAGATGATCGAGCCGCGGCCCCTGAAAGCCTCGAAAGCCGGAATGATCCACCGGTTATCCGAAAGATGATAAATGGCGCATTCAAATGCGTCGCTTTCGTCGAGGATTTGGGGAATGGCGTTCTGTAGGCCGTTAGCCAGCCAATCCATCCGCTTATCGAGCGGCTTGTCCTTTTGCTTGGCGAAACTCTGCGCGCTTACAACGGCGCGATTGAAGTAGGTTGCGATCTGCCCCTCAAGCGGCCTTGGCACCGTAACCGACCTCTTGCCCGCCGCGTTGTGCTGAAGTTTCAAATCGTCCGGCCCGGTGCCAAGCACGGGGATGACAGAATACTCGAAGGTTTTGCCCTGATCCTCGATATTGATTCCGCCGTCCCACCAGTTGAACTTCTGAATGGGCGCTTCGTCACTTCGCTTCGGCCGGGCATCGTGCTCCAGAGGGACGAAGTCGAGTTTGTTGAATAGATATTGCGGCTTTCCGTCGCGCCCGTAGCCCGGATTGCGCTGGATGGCGAACCCGAGGAAATCCTTATGTTCTGCGCCATCCATCCAGTCGAAGGCTAGCAGTACGCAGCTCGGGCTTGCATAAGCTTTGACCGTCACCGCCGTAACCATGACTGCTCCCCCCGCCTAGCGCAGCATCATGCACGAATATGCCCCTCGCGCAATACGTGCACGCGGTATATAATGCCCGTTCGTACGTTTCGCGCCGTATACTTTGTCATATTGCATCTTGGAGATTTGCTATGAGCGTCCCTGTGCCTAGCTCACTGTATACTGCTCAAGATTTGCTCGGAGGTTTCAATCCGTGGGACCCGATGGGCTTTACGCTCTCTCGGGATTTTGCGATCTACCGCGAGTTCGCAACCAATGGCGGCCCGTTGCCCGCTTCGCTTGCCGTCCGGGCCGCACAAGCCGAGCATGATGCCGCTATCGCCGATGCGCTGCGCATTTTTCTGAAAACCGTTCAGCGGCCGCTTGTGGGAATTATGGGAGGGCACAGCCTTCCACGCGACCACTTGGCCTACAAGGCAATCGCCTATCTCGCGCGCGACCTCGCTCGAGAGCATTTTCTCCTGGTTACGGGTGGCGGTCCTGGCGTGATGGAGGCGGCCCATTTGGGCGTGGCATTTTCGTCTTTCGACAGTGTTGGACCGCTTGACGAGGCTATTGGACTGATAAGCGCCGTACCGAAAGCCCCCATTCTCGACGAACTCTTCACGGACACATGGACTGTCAAGGACGAAAAGCTTGGCGCGATCGACGATGCACGCAAATGGCTGAAGACGGCGCTCGAGGTGCGGGCCAAGGCGCCGGAAATCCTCCCCGTCAGCCTGGCCATCCCGACCTGGCTTTACGGCGCGGAACCTACCATGCCGTTCGCGACGCACTATGCGAAATATTTTCAGAATAGCTTGCGCGAGGAAGCTCTCGTCAACAACTCTCGAGCTGGCATCGTGTATGGTCGGGGTGGCGGCGGAACGATGCGGGAAATCTATCAGGACGTGGAACGAAATTACTACGCAAAGACGCTCGATGAAATTACTCCGATGATCTTCTTCGATGCCGGCAAATTTTGGGAAACCGATCCGGTGATGGGCGAGACCCGAGCGATGACGTCTTCCATCAATGTAGAGCCCACCATCCGCCCTATCCTGACGCTGGGTCTTGTATCGGAGAAGCGGCCCAAACCTGCGGTCGAGGCCTGCCTCGATGAGAAACTGCTCTTCACCACGGACCACACGTCGATCATCAAGGCGCTTCGCGGGCATCAGAAGAAGTCTCAACAGAACCTTACCTTCGCACTCGCGGCCGAGCCGCTGAAGATCGGCACACTGAGAATGAACCGCCGGTAGCTAAGCTCGCTTCCGGCACAGCTTGAAAAGGAATGCCCCTTGGCTTTCAGGGATCACTGAAACCGCGCGGCGGGCGCTGTCCCATATCGGAGTATGCGCTCGCGCCTCTCGGAAACGCGGAAAGGCGACTGTCCATTGCTTAATATCCCTGCGGGGCTGGTGAAATATGCCGCAGCCCATATCCAACATATGCAAAAGGCTCTGATGGAGATGAACCTGCAGCTCCATCATGTTGTGTCGGATATCACCGGCGCGACCGGCATGCGGATTATCCGAGCCATTGTTGCAGGCGAACGCAATCCCGACGTCCCGGCAACCTATCGGGACGTGCGCTGCCACTCATCGATCGAGACGATCCGCGCAGCACTGGTCGGCAGCCGCTGTGCAACGTCAGCCCGCGCCTCATAACCGTAGGATCGCAAATGCGATTGTGCAATGGCTGATAAAGTGAAGTGTTCAGTCGAGATCTTCCGGCGTGATATCGCGAGCACCATGCAGCACCCGCACGATCTCGACACCGTTGCGAAATGCTTCGTAGAACAGTACGAAGTTGCCGACCGGAAAGCTCCGAATGCTCACGCCCAGTTGCAGCGGCGACGTTGTCTGATGCGATGAAGAGCCAAATCTCGTCCAGGTCGGTTTAGGCCTGGGGCCGCCTGGTGAGATTACCCGCCACGTTTCCCGGCTTTCAGCCGTTCATGTCCTCGCGCCTTAATTTGTTCGACCAGTTCGCCGGGCTCAAACGGTTCGGCCGGACCGCTTTCAAGGCCTTCCTGTATGGCGGCACGCAATGCTTCGAGCTTCGCCTTGCGACGTTCCTCGCGTTCTTCAACAAGGCGCAGTCCCTCCCGCATTACTTCGCTAGCGGTTGCATAGCCCGCAAGGGTTCCTGAATACCGCGCCTCAGTTCTCCAGCCACGTAGGGCTATAGAAGGACGGGGGCAAACGGTTGGTAAGTGACGAAATCGCTTGGCCCAGCCCATCCGAGGCGCCGATCGGGCCGGTCGGAGAATTCAGAGGCTAGCCGTCATTAGCGGACAGGCACAGGGAGGCTCCGCACGAGGGCCCCTCTGGGATACGCGTGGATGCCCTTGCCGGGACGCGCGGCTAGCCTATTCACCCGACCCTACCGGCCGAGTGGCGTTCGTTGAATCAGGAGAGAGGGGCGGCAGATGCCTTAACGCCTACAGCCCCTGAAACGCAGCATTCGTGCATGAGCCTGCGGGCGTCGGATTGCGGCCGCTGGGTGGCGTCAGGAACGCTTGGTTGTTCGGTTTGAGCCAGGTACATGTTGGTGCCGAGGTTGACCTGGAGCCGCAGCTGGCCCGGCTCCGGGGTCATCGTGTTACCAAGAACGACATCCATGATGGCAGCCTGACGCTGACGGATGACGGTGTTGTTCATACGCGCCGTATATTGCCTGGCGCTGCGTCACCGATAACAGCCCGCCCCCAAGGGACTGTTGGGGGAGCGGCCTCGCAAAATCCGATTGGCGACCTGCTATTCAAGCACAGCGGCAGTCATGGGCCCCTTCTCGAAGGCTTTACCTTCCTCTTCAAGCGCTTTGCGCCGCTTATCTGCAGCGCTAACGAAGGCGGCGAGTGTATCGAGGTCTGCTTTGATGGCGTCCCACTTTGGTAAATCAACTGGCACTCCGATGGACTGATCATGCCCGGAATATTTCGAACAGCGCGTCATGCCGGCGTACACAGCTTCGTAGTCGGCCTTCTCGATCCGAGCAGCCCTCAGCTTCATGGTTGAAACGTTCGGCCTGAACCTCCCCACGACGCCGGCAAAAAGAATTTCCTCGATCGAATGCTCCCATGTTTCACGCATCTTCGTATACAGATCGACGACAAACGAGCGCTGGGTCTCATCCGCTTCCGAGTAGGTCGTCTTTTTCTTCTGCAGAAGTTCCGTGATCAACGCCAGGCGCTTTGAAACCCCCATGGAGATCCAAGGGCGCTGATTGTCATCAATAATGCCGAACCGCCCATCGCCGTGCTTGGCAATCCACTCCTCCCGGACGGGTACCTTCATCTCCTGCGCCGCCTCCCTGACCGCGTGGTGGAAGAAAAGATTGTGCGTAAAGATAATCACCTGTCGTCCAGCAGCCGCCTCTTTCACCAAACGCTTCGCCACCGCGTCGGTGCGCGCGTGGTCAAGTGACGATACAGGGTCGTCGACCACGATCCCGTGCTTAGCCCCTACTTCCTTCAGTTCCGCCAGGAATCCCGCTAAGGCAAGCGCCCTTCTTTCTCCCTCACTCAGGATATCGCTGTTCTTTCCGATCTTCTGCTGCGCTTCAAGGCCGATGTGAACCTTGCTCTTGCCGACCTCGCCGCGGTCGGCAAGCTTCAGCGGCAGATGCTGAAGATCGAGAGCAACGATTTCATCATGGAGGCTCGATTGAAGGGAATCCGTCAGAACCTTCCTTCTCAGCCGGGTGACATGAGACGTGATGGTTGCGACCGAGCACGCTGCAATGCAGGCCTTGGTCTTAACAAGAACCTCTAGAGAGTTTCGCCGCGCCACAAACGTCTCGATATCGGTCGATAGCTTCTTCCGCGCCTCAAGTTCGTTATGCTTCTGCTGACGCTCGGCGCGTTTGGCGGCTTCGCCGGCGGCCGGCTTCAAACCCTCGATTTCCTTGGCGAGCGCCGCGCCTTCTGCGAGCAGCTCATCAATCACTGAGCGGTCAAGATCGACGAGGCCATCCAGTCTCGAATAGTCGACGGCCTTGATGGCTTTTGAAAGCAGGTTGTGACGCTCCTGGGTAGCGGCATAGAACTGCTCCAATCTGTCCGCTTGCCCTTGGCGCTGAGCCGACCCTTCGACGAAGTTGACCAGCCTGTTCCTGATTTCGGGGCCATTCGTCAACTTGACCTCGAGCACCGCGCGGGCGATGTCCGCGAAGTTCTTCTTTGCCTGCTCGGCGTCGGCATTGGCCCGACCTTCGACGTACTCGTCAAAGGCTGCCAGACGCTCGCGCGCCTCCCCATCAAGGGGCTGATGGCAGAGCACACAGATATCGGCCGTGACCAATTGAGGCTTAGCGAGGGTCGGATACGCTTGGGCAGCAAAATCGCGGGCATAGGTGAGCATCTGACGCCACGCCTCGTTGCCCAGCTGAGGAATCGCGGAAGTTCCCGCGAATTTGGCTGCAGCTGCCTTGGCCGCGTCGCGCGTTTCTGCGGCCTTCGCTTGGGCATCTTTCAACTTCGCGACGCCGGCATTCCCGATTGTCTCAAAAATCGCATTGGCCTCCGTGACGAGCGCCTCGACCGTCGCCTTGGTCGCCTGTTTCACTTTCGACAGCTGCGCGGGGTCCTGGGTCAGCTCCAGCTTAATCGCCTGCAGTTCGGCGTCTTCCTTGTCAGTCCACGCCGCCAGAGTTCGCATCGCGGCTTCAGCGGGAAGATGCTCATCTGCCTTTAGATTGGCAAGCATCGCTGACACTTTGGTCTTCTTCTCATAGCCAAGCGGCAAAGGCGTCTTGTGCGCCTTGATCAACAGCGCCTCTTCGGCTTTGAAGCGGATATCGAGGATGCGCAGGGTGTCAGCTAAATTGGTCAGCAGGGCAAGCTCAAAGGGGAGAAACTCGATATTCCGCTCGGCATCGACATACAAGCCAGCGACGTCGCTGTCGAAGACGCAAATGCGCCCTAGCTCTGACGGCGGATCAGTTTGGTCATTCCAGATGACGGTCTTTGTCTTGTCGCCGTCGACGCGAAAGGTCAGCGTGACCTCGCGAGGATCGGATGATGGCGCCTCGAACACGTTACCTCGTAAGGTAACGTCATGGAGGCAGTGGCAGATTTTCTTGGCGATGCGGCAATATCCGCTCTTGCCCGATCCATTCGGGCCGTAAATGAGCGTCACCCCATTGATAGCAAATTTAAGCGGGGGTTGCTTCGCCGCGAGACGATCGATGTTGCGCAACGGACCGATAGAGCCGAGCACCGTGACCGGAGCGAACTTGTTGCCGGCCTTGAGATGGGTTTTGGTAAGAGCAGGCCATGCGAAGGTCTTTCCCGCAGCAAAGCCGGCTTCGGCCCTGATGGCGGATTCCAGTTGACCAAGCTCACTCTCATCAAGCTTCGTCTTAGTTGCCAGAAGCCTCACGGCCTCCTGTTGCCATTTTGGACGTGCGGTGCACCATTCGAATAGGCTCTTGTCGTCAGCCATACGTGATCCAAGCAATCAATTGTATAAATCAGGTCACAAAATCATTGATTGCAGCAATGGAAGTCTCACGACGTGGCTTGTCAAGGCATCTTCGGCTCTCTGCGACGAAAGTCATTGACAGCCCCCTTATAGGTATATTACTATAACGCCGTGAATGATCTACTGCGCGCGATTAAACCCACGGTTTTTGTGGGTTCAAGCAAGAAGGACCTGCGGGCATTCCCCGCAGCCGTCCGAAGCGAGATCGGCCAGTCCCTTTTCGAAGCGCAACTCGGTGAACACCCGCGCAACGCGAAGCCCTTGAAAGGTTTCAGCGGGGTTCTAGAGATTCGCGACAATTTTGACGGCGACACCTACAGGACCGTCTACGCAACGCGCCTGGAAGGCGTCCTGTACGTCCTGCATGCGTTTCAGAAAAAATCGACGAGCGGAATCGCCACGCCGCAACGGCATATAGACCTGATTAGGCAGCGCTTGCGCGATGCCGAGGCTATCCACAAGGCCACAAAGGGAGACTGATGATGAGCGCTAAAAGAAAGCTGCCGGCCCATACCATGGGCTCAGGCAACATTTTCGCTGATCTCGGCTTGCCAAATGCCGAGGAGCATCAACTGAAGGCCGCCCTTGTCGTCCAATTGAAGCGGCTTGTGGCGGAACGGGAAATGACCCAGATCGAAGCCGCAAAGCTGGTGGACATGAAGCAGCCCGACCTATCCAAGCTGTTTCGTGGGCATTTCAAGCTGGTTTCAGTGGAAAAGCTGCTGCGCATGCTCACGGCGTTCGACCAGGACGTTGAAATAACGGTAAAGCCACATCGGAAGCGCGGCGAAGTCGGCCGGATCACGTTTATTCCGGCATAGAGCGGCTAATAGGGAGGGTTCATGACATTCAATGCGACAGCGGCCAAGTCCGCCCATGAGCCCACCCTGCATTGTCCGAACTGCAAGCACGAGATTCGGCTAACGGAATCGCTCGCTGCTCCCCACGGCGAATGAGGCCATTCGGATATCGTCGAAAAGGTCGTCGTGCATCCCCAAGGCCCGTACAAGCCGGTGCGCGTCGAGATTTACGGTCAGCTTGCGGCGCTCCTCAGGCTTTCTGAGGAGGCTGCTGCACCCCCGGCCCAGTCTAGTCCCAGTCTAGGGGGGTGTTGGTTGCGGGGATAGAATTTGAACCTAATGACCTTCCAGGTTATTGGCGCGGCGCGCCTTAAGATGATGACACGCGAGTTCGTCGTGGCCCTGCGAAGCGGCGGAAACCTGACAGGTCCTGTCCGGTTTGTTGCATCGCGACAAAATGGCATTCGGGATAGCTTCCCGCCTCATTCCAGTAGGCTATAGAATCGCCGGTTGAAAAAGTGACGCTACTTGCGTGCAGTTGGCACGACTTTTGATCTTCCCCCATCGAGAGCCATAGGATGCCGACCACTGATATTCATGTGGTGGGCAATTTATTCGCTTTTCGCCAGAGACTTGAACAGCTCGGAGAAAGGAAGATCCACCGTGCGAGCGACGCTGAAGGCGCTGTCCCACTCTGATTATGCTACGGTCGACCATCTAAGGCTTGAGCCCGAGCAAGAACAGTTTGTAGTCCCGTTGGACTTGTTGTTCTCAGAGCTTCGAACGAGTTCACAGCCGGAACTGGAGCACCCGTTCTCGATCGTCGTCCATGATGAGACCGTTGGCTTCTTCATCCTTCGTGAAAAAGCGGCATTGCCGGAATGGGCGCCGCCAGACGCGATCACTTTGCATAACCTGTGCGTAGGGCGACCGTACCAGGGCAATGGATATGGTAAGGCAGCGACCGGACTTGCTGCCCAATGGATCTTGACAAATCGACCATGCGTGAACCGCCTCATGTTGGGGGTCAACATCCGCAATGTGAGAGCTAGAGGCGCTTATCTGAAGTCGGGCTTTCGGGACACGGAAGCTACGCATTGCGGTCCGATCGGTCCCCAAAACATCCTTGAATATAAGATCGGCTCGGGAGGATGAGCGCATACGGTGCTTTGGTCTTCCGCTGCCGAGGTATATGCGAATACCCTCACACGAGATCAAAACACCTTTCGCGACACTGAATCTGAGCTGCACAGACGAGTTCATTCTAGGCAGGTGAACGCCTCCACATCTGCTTGGCTTGCAAATCTCGTGATTGGCGAAGGCTGTCCGATCGATCGCCTCAAAGCGAATTCCGCCACCGCGCAACAGAGCCCACCTTTGCCCGCTAAGGGCGCACCAGGCGAGCTCCCCGTACCAGATACCATTAGAGAAACATGATGCCGCCCACGACCATGACGCAATTGATCGGACAGACGCCGGTCATGTCGATTGAAGTCCCCAACCAAGCCGGCCACTTGGTGCTGAAGCTCGAAAAGAACAATCCGGGCGGCTCAATGAAAGATCGCATGGCTCGAAGGATGGTTGTGGCCGCACTTCAGGATGGACGGCTCGCTCCAGGCGGGACCATCGTTGAATCCTCCTCGGGAAATACGGCCATAGGGCTCGCGCTGGCAGCGTTGGAGTTTGGCCTGCGTTTCATCGCCGTGGTCGATCACCACGCGGCGCCCGACAAGATCCGAATGATGCGCGCGCTCGGCGCTGAGATCCGCTATGTCGAAGGCAACTATGCCGAGGACGAAGTCGCCGTTATCGAAAGGATGCGTCTGGCGGCACAACTTGGCGCACAGCTTCCCGGGGCGGTGTTTATGAACCAATTGGATAATCCCGCCAATCCGGAAGGCTATATCGGTCTAGCCGAAGAGCTGATCGACCAGCTTTCGGACGGGATCGATGCCTTTGTCGGATGCGTTGGGACCGGCGGGTCGATAACGGGTATTGCGGGCCGGCTTAAGAGACATAATCCTAGCGTGCGCACGGTCGGGGTGGAGCCGGCCGGCTCCACCCTCTTCGGCAAGGCCGGACATCCCTACTATCAGTCGGGGACGGGCATGCCCGATGGCGTGAAGCCCGCCAGGGCGCTGGACCTTGGTTGCATCGACCAGGCGGTACAGGTGACGGACACCGAGGCCTTCGAGACGGCGCGCTACCTCGCCTGCCACAATGGACTTTTGGTGGGCGGATCATCCGGCGGCGCCATCTACAAGGCCCTTGAGCTCATTGCTGCAGGCAAACTGAGCGGGACCGTCGTGGCCATGGTCGCCGATGGCGGTGAGAAGTATCTTGGCACCATTTTTGATGATGAATGGATGGCAAAGCGCGGCCTGCTCGATCCGGCGATCGCGGCCCGGTTGGACGGATGGCTTTGTGGAAAGTCACACTAGCATGAGGATGGCGACCAATAGCTGCCTGCGCCAAGGGGTACCGACGCGCTGCAGGCGTGTCGAAGCATTTCGAGCCGCGGGTGCATGCCCGAGGTCAGGACCGATATTTAGTCGTCGCTTTTTCAATCGCAGACTGACTGTCAATTCCCGTTCGATGATTCATCGCTATCTTGCTAGTTCCTGCCGCAGGCGCCTCTGTACAGGGGTGACGGATCATCGCGTTCAAAGCTCGCTTTCGTGCGTAAAGAGAGGGTCTCGACAGACTGCGAACATCCTCGCCGCGGCAGGGATGCTCGTTCTGCCAAAGCGGGCTCTGGGTTTCGCGCAAACGTCTGACGTTTTTCGAGTGGTCAATCCAGATCATGCTTCGGCAAATCGTTGGAGCCTGCTGTATGAGTAAGATCGCGATCGGTGCGCTGCACGAGAAGATCCGAGAAGAACTCATGCGGCGCGTGGCCGAAACTGAGTACAAGCCAGGAGAACGAGTGCCGTCAGCCGCTGCATTGGCGCAGGAGTTCGGTGTCAGCGCGATAACGGTCAGGCGAGCGCTTCGGGATCTTCAATCCGCAGGAGTCCTGCGCACCGTCCCCGGAGCTGGGACCTTTGTGAGGGAGATGCGCAGGTTTATTCGTGATCTCGACTTCTCGTTCCCATCTCGTGCAAAAGCTCAGCAACGCGGGCTTAAATCACCAATTCAATTGACATCAGTGACAAGAGAGAAGGTCCGCAACCCCGTGCTTAGCGAGTTCGACGCGCCAACCGGTACGATGCTTTGCATCAGGAAGATCATATCGATCGACGGAACGCCCACCATGTTTGACACTTCATATTTGCCGCTGTCATTGAACCACAAGGTCGTTGATGAGGTCTGCAACAAGTTTGTAAGCGAGGCGCTCCGCGACCAAGGAACCTGTTTTCGCAAGACAAAGTTGCTTATCGATGCTGCACCAGCCTCCGAAGAGGCACAGCAGGCATTCGGAATTCCCAGCGGCTATCCAACACTGCGACGCCTCTACCAATTAACGACCGAGGATCCTTGCTTCTCCCTCCTCGGAGTTACTGAGTCCCCGTTCGACCGGCTGGCATGTGCCGTAGAGTTGAACATTTGACGCCTTTCAACTGAGTTCAATTTCCTGATAGCTCCGGTTCTCCCGTTTATCGCATCTGCGACACGATCATTACGGACGTTCGACAACCCGGCGCCGCCCGCGCCCAGGCTTCATCTGAAGGCTTAACTGCCACGTGTCCGCAGGGTCCTTGCGATGATTTTCATTCGAAGCGCGACCGTTGGCCAAGAGGCGGAAACGCCGCACGAGCAGTGCAGCGTGGACAGCGGTCCCGACCGACAAGCCAATCCAGATACCAACGACGCCGAGCCCCATTTTCGCGCTAAGTACGTAGCTGAGCGAGAAGCCAATAGGCCAATAAGCGATGCAGGCGAACAGAAGCGGCACCCGCGTGTCCTTGAGCCCGCGCAGTGCGCCTGCCGCGATGCTCTGCGCGGCATCAGTGATAAAGAACGTCGCGCCGACCAGCAGCAGCTTTGTAGCCAATCTGATCGTCGTCTCGGCATCACCGCCCGACTCGCCCAGAAAGAACTGGGCGATCGCGAAACGCGCGGTGATCACGGCAAGCGTCAGTAACGAGGCGACCATGATACCGAGCAGCATCGCGGCAAGACCAGCCCACCTAATACAGGGGCGATCATTGCGTCCCGCTGCATGGCCAACACGCACCGCCGCCGCGGAGCCGATGGCGAAAGATATCATGAATAGGATCATTGCGACGTGTGCCGCGATCTGATGGGCCGCGAGCGCACTGGTGCTGATCAGGCCTGCCAGCAGTGCGACCGCTGAGAGCAGGCCGTACGTGATCAAGGCGCCGATTGAAAGCGGCACTCCGATCGCGATCAGCTGCCGCATTGCGGGCCAATCGAAACGCCACAGATGTGCAAGCATGTGATAGTCGCGCGCAGGGCGACCCATTTTGATGAACCAAAACCCGGCGAGACAGGTCCCGCAGTTTACCAGCGAGGTCGCAAGACCCGCCCCCAACAGGTCCAGTCGCGGCAGGCCGAGTTTCCCATAGATCAAAAGATAGGCCAAAAGGGCGTTGACGGGTGTCGCGGCGAGCGTGATCCACAAGCCCGGCTCTGGCCGGTTGGCCGCCCCCATGAAAGTACGGATGGCATAAAACCACAGGGCTGGCGCAGCCCCCCATGCCAGTCCGAAGAGATATTGCTGGGCGAGCCGCGCCGCGTGCGGATCCTGCTTAAGAGCGAGCAATATCTGCTCTGCACATAGCGCGAGCACGACGATCGGCAGCGAGAGAAGTACCGCCGCCCACAATCCCATACGCAAGGAGCGCCGTACCACGGTTAGATTAGCCGCGCCAAACCCGTGCGCCACCAATGGTGCAATCGCCGCCAGCAGGCCCGTGGCAAAGGCGAAACTGACGAGGTAGATGCGGCTCGCAAGCGCTGCTGCGGCGAGCGCCTCGGGTCCGATCCGCCCGATGAAGGCAAGGTCGATCGTCATCATGACGATCTGCCCGATCTGTATGAGCGCCATCGGTAATGCTAGTTTTGCGGTTTCGCTGAGCTCGATAGCCAGGCGATGAGCAGGCGGCCAACTCGTGAGGCGGTGCCCGAAAAGCGATAGCAGTTTTGGTTCGGTGATTTTGTCCATGAAATCATGCTTGCGAAATTGACTGGGACACGCTTGCACCAAGCGTGTCCAGGCGTGACTCTGTGATGGTCGGGGCATTCTCGCGGAGCTAGCGTCACAGACGCGACGCGTACCGGCAGCTACAATTGAGCGGCTGTCGGCCCGCGCGCCCCCCACGAGCACAGCTGCGTCATTGACCAGCGCTTCGGCGCAGCGAACGGATCTGCTCGCGCGTCTTAGGCGGAGAAGGCGAACGCGGAGCCAGTCGATCAACAACATACATGGGCGGGGTGTGTCTCGGCAGAATCGAGGCTGGGCAATCAAGGGCGAGCGCGCACCGTGACGGATTGCGGCCCGACCCGTAGAAGCAAGAAGTGAGAGATTAGTCGGTCATCCACCGCCGCAGCTCCTCGTATCAAGCCAACCCGAATGACATGCCGTTCAAGGCTCATGCCAGTTCGGATAGCTCTATTTTCAAGCCTAACTTCCGACCTGAAGGTCGTGGGCCTGACACCATGTGGCAAATGCGACAGCCTACCTGTGCCGCTGTGCGCCTGATGGTGAAGCGAGCTGTCTAAGTCCAGCGCCAGCAATCCGTTTGGGGGAGGCAGCTCGGCACGACGGCGTTGGATCGACTCTGGCGGATTTCGCCGCTCATACGATGCTAGCCAGCAAGCTTACCGTTCTTGTGCACTAGACATGCTGATCGTCGCGTGCATTTCGACGGGCTCCGCCGCTGCTCAATGTCTAACGATTTCGGTGTATGCGACCTGGCTTGCTTTCGCGCTCTTTTGGCATAGCACGTGCAGACTATGCGCGGACACGTCACGGAGTCAGGATCCAGGTTTCGCCGGAAGCTGATGTCTGTCCAGTGATTGGAACCAACAAGATGCGATCAATAAGAGCGGAAGATCAGGTATGTTCGACAGCGTAAATGTCACGTCAGAATACGACGTCGTCAAACTGCAAGTTGGCCAACTCCGACCGAGCGAGGAAATCGACATCGAAGGTGCTCGGGCCCTTGCCAACACGATCGCTGAAAGTGGACGGTGGACCACGCCAATCCTGGTCGAACGCCGCCACTGGGTGATCATGGATGGTCATCATCGCTATTTCTGTGCTTCGCAGTTGGGTCTCTCGCTTATTCCCTGCGTGTTGCTCTCCTATGATGATCCGAATTTGCATGTGACTTCCTGGTCCGATTCCGAACCCCTTGCCGTGGACCGGATCATCCAGGCTGGCCTTTCCGGGAACCTGCTGAGCTTCAAGACGACGCGGCACCGGCTAAAAGTGCAGCTGCCAAGCTGTTCGGTTCAACTCGATGACCTTAGATAACGAACGACAATATCCGCGGATTGGAGGCCGAGTTGAAGTGATCTGAACCGTGCCGGCGTTGGTAGAGGCCGTTTGGATCTCGCCACGAGCTATGGCATCGGCACTGGGCGCAGGCCTCGGCGGGCTGCTCCTGGTTGCTATGATGAAGGCCCGCTGGCCAGCCCAGCTCGATCCGGTGTGTTGGCGAACGGATTGTCAGTTGGTCCGTAGCCCTGTTCTGTCGAGAGGCGCCGCGGCGCCAGAAAGATATCCAACCGAAGCTAAAGAACATCTGACCGCCATAACAGCGCAGCTCAGGGTCAGGGGTGGCAGGTTTATTGTTTCGCTGGCTCCGCTGCCAGCCCGAAAAGTGCGTCGCCGGTGGATGTGAGTGTCAGAAACCGCCTAAAGGCCACGATACCGCGCGTAGCGAATCTAAGCTCAACAGGCGTTGCCAGGGCATGATCGAGCGGGTGAATCAGTCCGGCTATATGTCCCTCTTCGACGCAGTCGCCGGGCTTCGCCAGCGGCTCAAAAAGACCATCGCATGGTGCATAAATCGAAGCTGACGGACCCTGATACTGCAAAAAGCGGCTTTGTGCCGGCTCATCTACCGCTATGTCAGGAGCTAGTCCGTAATCGCGCAAGACCCGCCGCAGTCCGCCTTCGGCAATTGACAGGCCCGCTTCCCAGAGCGTCGCGCCGCGTCCCAACTCGGTGGTGATCGCTGGTATCCCGCGCTGTTCGGCAGCCGCGTAAAGCGTCGTGCCTGCCCCCCCGCCGGCGCCGTCGGTGAGAAGGCTGTAGGGAGCGGCAAAGCTCGTCAGCAGACGATGAACAGCGTGCTTCTCGGACTCGCTCCGGCCAGGATGGGCCAAGGCAAGCGGAAGATAGTCCAATGAGCTTCCACCTGAATGCAAATCGATGACCAGGTCCGCCAGAGGGAAGAGCTCCGTCGCAACAAAATGGGCAATCATTGCGGTGGGCCCCCCTTCGGATGTTCCGGGGAATAGCCGATTGAGATTGCCGCCATCGAGCGGCGAATTACGACGCCCGGCCCTGACAGCCGGATGGTTCAACGCCGGCAGGATAATAACTCTGCCGTTCAGTTTCGTCGTCGAAAGATCTCGCGCCAATCTGCGAAGTGCGACCTGTCCCTCATATTCGTCGCCATGCGTGCCGGCGGTCAGAAGAGCTGTCGGCCCAGCCTCGCCCTTGAAGCAGAGCATTGGGACCGGCAGCCAGCCGTAGGCGGAGGTATCGGAGGAATATGGCACCCGGGCAAAATCAGATTGGATGCCTGCGGTTTCGAAGTCGATAGTGGTCCAAACGCGGCTTTTCATTGAGTCCTCGCGGGGACAGGGAGGATGCGAAATCCAAAACCCGACTGCACAGCAGCGGAACGGGATCGCCTCCTCCCTTCCCGATTGACAGGCTAGAGTTCCACAACGGGAAGTTTTTCAGGCGCGAGGTCGCTCAAAAATTCGGGGCCGTTCGGCGTGACCCGAAACACCTCTTCGGTCTGGAAGGTGCCTCCGGCCCGCTCGATCTTGGGCTCCAAATGCAACACCATATCCTCGAGGATGACTTCGCTCGAACCGGCCATGAGCGAGGGCGGCTCTGTCAAAGCCAAGCCTGAACCGTGGCCAATGCGACCGGCACTTGCGATGCGGTCCAAGTTGCGTTCGGACCAAAGTTCTTCGAAATGTCGGAACACGTCACCCCCCGTCATCCCCGGACGGACTTTTTCCGCCAGCCGCAGAGTCACACTGCGGACATAGCTGTAGAGATCACACTGTTCAGCCGTTGCCTTTCCTATCTTTGCGACGCGATCGAGATCACTGATCTGGTCGGCACGGCGCGCGCCGATATCAACCCAGATAAAATCATCCTGCTTTAACCTACGATCACGATTCGGACGCGTGTAGGCCCCACCAACCGGCGCAAAGCGGACAGGAAGCCAGTCAACACTATCGGCGCCCAATCCAATCATCTTGAGCTTCAAGATTTGGCCGAACGCGTATTCGGACATTCCCATTCGCAATTCCGACAGTCCAGCGAAAAAGCCGTCAGTCGCAATCTTGCAGGCATCGCGCTTTGCCTGCAGTTCATGCCTGCTTTTGATGAGGCGCTGCCGCCAAATGAGATCAGCCGCATCGGAGAGCTGGAAATTGCGCGGCGACTCGCGCAAAAAATCAATCAGGGCGATTGATCCTCGGCCGAACATGTCCGTCCCGAAGTCAAAACCGACTGCCGACGAAGTGGGAAGATCCGCCAAAAACTGTCCCGCCGCAGCGACGGCCTCTTCTGTGAAGCCATCATAATAGACAGCTGTAACCGCCGGATTGCAGACGGTGCGAGCATTGCGCTCCTCTCCACGATTCAAGATCATGGAAATCCCGCTGCGGTCACTTCGCACGATAGCAAGCACCGGGCGGGTGTCCGACGTCCAGAACAGCGTTTGAAAGCCCGTATAATATTCGAAGTTTTGGCGAGACGTAATGACCAGAGCATCGATTTCCGCTTCGGCCATATTCGTCGACAGACGAACGAGCCTCTCGACGATCTCATCGTTGCCCGGCCAAACGGGCGGCGAAATCTCCATCACTACACTCCTCGAAGATATGACGGCTTGAACCACAACTCGCGCAAGCGACGGGCCATCGTATACCTAATATGTCAACGCGAAAAGCAGATATTGACATAGTAGGTATATCTTTTCTGTCCGACACACCCGCCCGGCATGGTCCAACATCGTGCCGTGTGGCGGAGGGGCTTTGGTCGCACACAGTTGATCGGGTCACCTCCCTAAACCCCGGTGATCCGGCATCTCGGTTGCAAGCGGGAGCGCTACTTGGATGCGGCAACGCCCGGGCAATCGGCTTTCTTTGGCAGGGTGCAAGCCGCGCCCCATCGGATTGTCCAGCTGGCCAGCGCTTAAAGCAGCTGCGGATTTTCTGTCCAAATTGTGAGTTCGATGAAGCGTTCGATGCTGATGTGGGGCGCGCCTCGGCTTTGCGGCGGACGCCAGGATATGGGAGAGGCGGCTCAGTTGCCGGCCTCCGAGTCGATCATGCCCCCCGCCGAGTGCCGTTCTATGTCAACCGCGCGCGCCCCTCCTCCCTTTCCGGCGACGATCCTGTTCGGACCGCATGGAATTTGAGCGGTTCGCGCCTCGAAGATTAGTTTGCGGTCATTGTCCGGCCCAAGCGCTCTTGCGCGAACTTGCTGCTGAGGCAGGGGTCTCCCGTTTAAGTCAGTGCAGCATCTGGCTGAGGAATTGCTGCGCGCGCGGATGCTCCGGAGCCTTGAAGAACTTGGCCGGTGCGGCCTGCTCGATGATCTTGCCTGCATCCATGAAAATGACGCGGTCGGCGACCTCGCGAGCGAACCCCATCTCGTGGGTGACGCAGATCATCGTCATCCCCTCTCTCGCAAGCTCGGTCATAACATCCAGAACTTCCTTGATCATCTCGGGATCCAGGGCGGAGGTAGGCTCGTCAAACAGCATCATCTTGGGCTTCATACATAGCGCACGCGCGATTGCGACGCGCTGCTGCTGGCCGCCGGAGAGCTGCGTCGGAAACTTACGCGCCTGCTCGGGAATGCGCACCTTTGTGAGGTTCTCAATAGCGATCTCCTCGGCTTGAACTTTGGACAGCTTGCGGGCTCTCACGAGGGCAAGCGTGCAATTGTCGAGCACGGTTAGGTGGGGGAAGAGATTGAATTGCTGAAAGACCATCCCCACTTCGCGCCGCAGTTCGGCGAGCCCTTTCATTCCCTTGCGCAGTTCAATGCCGTTGACGACGAGACGACCCATTTCGTGGGTCTCCAGCTGGTTGATGCACCTGACGAGAGTCGACTTGCCGGAGCCTGATGGGCCGCATACCACGATCCGCTCGCCGGGGGCGACCGACAGATCGATATCATGAAGAACCTGAAAGGTGCCGTACCACTTCGACAGCTTCTCGATCGTCACTGCTGCGGTAGAAGTGCTCGGTTGCGGAGCCATGGGGACCTCCAGATGTCAATGGGAGGGAGCTGTCAGCCCGAGCCGAAGCTCAAGCTGGCTGATACAGAAGACAGCGACCAACGACATGGCCAAAAAGAGAATACCGGCAACGAACATGGGCTCGGCGTACCGGTATGTGTCGGAGGCGACATCCAATGCGCTGCCCAGCATTTCGGGCACTGAGATCACGGCCAGAAGTGGCGTCGACTTCAGGATGGAGATTGAGTAGGCGCCGAGCGGCGCGGCTACGTTCCGCAGCATCTGCGGCAGGATGACAAAACCGATGGTGTCGGACCAGCTCAAGCCGAGGCTCTGAGCGGCTTCGCTCTGCCCGACTGGAACGGCATCAATTCCAGCCTTGAAGACCTCGGCCATGTATCCGGAGTAATAGAAGCTCAGCGCCAAAGAGCCTACGAGCAGCGGAGGAAGAGTGATGCCGTAATAGGGCAGCACAAAGAACAGAAAATAGATTTGAACGAGCGCAGGCGTCGATCGAATCGCATCGATCACGAATTGGACGATGGGTCGTGGCGCCGGATGAGAGCGGCGCAACAATTCCCACGTCAGCCCGAGAGCGGCCGCCCCGGCGAAGCTGATCATGGCGATTATCGCAGTGTTCCCGATGCCCTCAAGGACACGCGGAATGATTTCGATCGCGAATGAAATATTGAAGTTCATCAGCGTGCCTTCCGAGCCGCGATGCGCCGCTCAAGGCGGCGACCGAAAATAGTAACCGGATAGCAGATCATGATGTAGGAGAGAGCGAGCGCCGAGTATATGCCGACCGGGTTATAGCTCAGCTCCGAGATTTGCTTGGCTCTGAACGTCATGTCAGCAAGTGTGATGAGCGAGACAAGCGTCGTGCCTTTGATGAGCTGGATGGCCTGATTGATAAAGTTTGGGACCATCGACGTAATTGCTTGCGGCAGCTCGATCAGCCGAAGGACATCGAAGCGCGACAGGCCAAGCGCAAGACCTGCCTCTCGCTGACCCTTGTTGAGCGACTGGAGCGCGGCTCGCACTGACTGACTTCCGTAGCCCCCAATGTTCAAGCCCAGCACCATGGCACCGACCATGAGCGCAGAGAGATAGATACCGAAGGCTGGCAGCGAGTAGTAAAACGCGTAAAGAAGAACGATGACCGGGGAGCTTCGCCAGAATTCGATCACGGCGGTCACCGCCCACCGCAGGGGGCCGGCTGCAGAATGCTGCAGAACACCCGCAATGAGGGCGAACGGTATCGCGAACAGCAAGCCGAGGCCCGCCACCGCCGCCGTAACCCCAAATCCCGCGTAGATTCCTCGCAGTATTTCTAGAAAGCTCATCGCTCCGCTCACGTTGACGCGTTTCCGCTAGGCGACAAGGATGCGCACCCGCCGCACCGTCCGCCCGTTCAGCGGTTGGGGCTTTGCCGGCTGTTTTCAGGAACTTGTGCGTCAAGCCACCAAGGACCCGCCCGGCCGCTGCGGCATTCCCGCACCCTCACGTCCTCTCCCGAAATTTGACATTATGGAGTTTACATACTAGGTATGCTAGCAATGTCAACTGGAATAGCGAGCCATTCGCGAACAGCGATGGTACTAGTGCTTGGGCCACTGACTGATCCGGGTTGGGAAATAGCAACCGCATGTCCATGCTGAACTCACGGCTTCGAGCAACATCGTCGCTCCACGAGACCGTTCGTGAAGAGATTCTAAAGCGCATCCAGGATGGTACGTATGCTCCCGATGCCTTGATCCCGTCGACGGCGGCGCTCGGCGAAGAGTTCGGCGTCAGCCTGATCACGGTCAAGCGCGCACTTCGGGACCTTCAGGCAGCTGGCATGCTCGTCTCGGTCGCTGGCAAAGGGACTTATGTGAAGACGCAGGATCGGATCCTGCGAAGGCTCGATGTGACGATGCCCTCTTATGAGGGGGCAACACTAAAGCTGATGTCGATCACGCGAGAACGTATCAGCGACTCAACGATGTTGACATTCGCTCCTCCAAAGGGACCGATGCTTTGCGTCCGCAAGACCATCTTCGCCGATGGCCTCCCGTTCTTGTACGATTCAACATACCTTTCGTCCGACGTGGCTGAGGAGATCATCGAGGAGTTCAGCGAAAGCTTTGTTTCGCACGCCTTGGCCCGGCACGACATCAACGTCACAAAGACGGACATCATTATCGATGCGGCGCCCGCGACCGGCCAGGTCGAGGAGGTGTTCAACATTCCGACCGGCTACCCGATCCTGAGGCGATTCTACAAATTCACAACAACGGACGCCAGTATTACCGTCTACGGCGTGATCCAGGCCCCATTTGATCGCTTGGCCTGCACGGTAAGCTTCGATTCCGACCCGGGCCCTACGAAGCGAAAGCCGGGCGCCCGAAGTGGTGTCCGAAAGCCCCAACAGCGCGTTCGCTCGTGAACGTTCCGATCGAGAGAAAGCATCGCACTGCGGCTTTGAATCTCGCAAACGTTCCCCAAATGCGCATCTTCAAAGCCGTAGCGATAACGTCTACTGCCTTTAGGGTCTTCCTATTGGGCGCAGGCGCAGTCGTTATTGGATTGCCAATTCGGGCAAATCTCTCTTTCTTTTAAATACCAACCCGACAGATGTTGGGATAACCCCGCAGTCTTGCGATCTCGATTGCGCAGTCACGCATTCTCCAAAAGCGCTGCCTACTTGGTCGAGCATACGGGATCGCCGCGCGCCGCCTGTCCGCGCATAAAGTATGCTGTAAATACGCAAACTTGCGCAAACTGCGCAAAAACTTTTGGCAGCTTCGGCACTAGTCTCCCCGCAAAGGGAGATGAAGATGATTCATTCGCGCTATTTCGACTTTCACGAGGGGCTTCACGTCCTGAAGGATCCAGCAACCGGACTAACCGGACTTATTGCGGTGCACTCAACAGCTCGTGGACCTGCGGCCGGCGGTACACGATGCTGGAGCTATACGAACACTGAAGAGTTGGTCGTAGATGCCATGCGGCTTTCTCGGGGCATGAGCTACAAGAATGCGATTGCAGGGCTGCCTTTTGGAGGAGGCAAAGCTGTTATCCAACGGCCGCCTGGCAGCAGCTTTGACCGCGAAGCGCTGTTTCGCGCATTTGGCGACGCGGTTGCCAGCCTGCGCGGCCAGTATATTACGGCAGAAGATGTTGGCACGACTGTCGCCGATATGCACACGGTCAGAAGCCGCACTCGTTTCGTTGCTGGATTGCATACTGAAGGCGAGGCAGCCGGGGGCGATCCTTCACCCTGGACCGCATTGGGCGTGTTCGAGTGTCTAAAGGCTGCGTCCCTGGAAATGTTGGGACTGTCACTGCGCGGAGCGACTGTCGCCGTCCAAGGCCTAGGAAATGTCGGCAGCAGGTTATGCCATCTGTTGGCAAAGGAGGGTGCGAAACTGATTGTAGCTGACGTTGACACCGCGCGCGCACAGGCGCTCGCACAGAAATTTGGAGCGAAACAGCTCGATTCCCAAGAGATCGTGAGCGTCGAGGCCGATATTTTCGCACCATGCGCACTGGGGGCCGTCATCAATGATGTGTCGCTCCCAAATCTCAAATTCAAACTGATCTGCGGGGGAGCCAACAACCAGCTCGCGAACGAACATCATGGTGAGTTGCTGAGGCAACGGGGCATCGTATACGCACCCGACTACATCGTGAACGCCGGCGGCATCATCAACGTCTGTGCTGAGTACCTCGGGGAAAATGCGGGCGGTGTTGAAGGTCGCGTGCGCGCGATTCCCTCTCGATTGGTCTCCGTCCTGCGGGAAGCAGAGACATCTGGGCGGGCAGCCAATCTTGTTGCCGACGATCTGGCACGTCGAATTATCGCAGGCGCAGATTGAGCAGATTGTTTGCAAGCCTGCAAGAGCTCGAGATGTGCTAGTCACACCACGACACTCTCAGCTAACCCTCCGGGTGCCGTCGCGCTCCTAAGCGTTCAGACAGTTAATCACGAGAATCCGGAAACTTGCCCGGCCGGAGCCGCCTGCTCGTCTTCCTCCGGTTCGTCTTTGGGATCAGTCTTGAGGTTCGACAGCATGCTGCGGCAGGTGCTGGCGATGTATCGTTCGACCGGCGAACCCGTCCACTTCGGACCGGTCGACCGTAGCGTTTCACCAAAAGATATTCAACGTCCTCCGCCTTCCCTATCGAACATTCCGCAGCTGCCAGCTTCACCGCGGCGGCCAGGCGAAGGCAAAAGGCCTCATTCTCCACGGCGGAGTAAAATCTCTTGTTGGCCGGCTTGAGGATGTGGGTCGTCGGCATACCGTCGAGCGCAAGCCCTAATGCGCCATCCGGATATTGGACGACGGGCAGGTAGTGTCTCAGTTTGAAATCTGGTCCGGGTCCCGCTTCTTATAGGGGCCGCGCAGACCCGGAGCAGTCCGCTTGTCGATTAGGGTCACGGCATCTTCCATCTTCATGACGTGATCGACCAAGCCCGACACCATTGCCGGGGTTGCGCCAAGCGTCTTATGAACCCTGCAGAAGTTGTAGAAGAAGAAGTACAGCGACAGTGCGTGGCAATGGTTCTCGAACCTCTTCGAGAACGCATTGGTCAAGTGAGTGAACCGGCGCATGGACATGCGCATGATGAGGTTCTGGCGCTCGGCAAACGACGTGTTGATGAGGTTCGGGTCTGGATTGCCCATGATCGGATTCTTGATCGCGCCAATGCACTTGGGCGGGCCGTAGCGGCCGGGACCGGAATAGTCCGTCGCGAAAATCTTGTTCAGCATTGCGTAGTCGGCATCGAAGCCCGCATCCAGAACGGCCTTTAAATAGGCCTTGTGGCCGTCCGTGGTGAGCTGGACGCGATTGGCGAGCCGGGCTTTCAGGTCGTGCATAAAGGCCGTTCCGGCGCGCGCACCACGGTCTCCAACATGCCAAGAAACGATCAGCTTGGAGTCGGCATCGATGGCGGTCCACGTCCAAACGTCGCCAGAGTCGGCCGGGGCCGCCTTGGCGAACTTGACGTTCTTGTTCTTGGCGTAGCTGAACGACCAGATTTCATCGCACTGGACGGCCTTCGAGGGCACGTTACGGACGGTCGCGTCGTGGAAGGCTGCGCAAGCCTCGCCAGCGTCAATCAGCAGCTTGGTCACCGTATTGATCGATGCGCCAGTAATCCGGCTAATCGACCGCATGCTGCCGCCCTCGCAGAGCATGGAGAGGATTTGGACGCGGGTTTCGACCGAAAGCCTGTTCATGCCGCCGATTTGACTGAAAAAATCCGATATTGTCAAGCATAAAGTTCAGTTTAAGCCATTGCATTAAATGGCATTGAACTATATAAGAATCAATGTCATACGGCGCAGATGGACATTGTGTTCGCTGACCCAATACTGGAACTGGTCGAGACGGAAGACGCGGGACAAACGCGGCTTCCTGTCCCCGTCATTCGGTCAGCAAGGCGAAAACTGACCCTCATTCGTGCCGCGCCGGATGATCGTGCACTGAGGAACTGGAAAAGCTTGCACTACGAAAAACTAAAGGGGGATCGTGATGGCTATCGGTCAGTCCGGATCAACGAAAAATACCGGATCGTGTTCTCGCTCGACGAAACCACTAGGCCGCCCACTGTCACGGTAATCAGTATCGAGGATTATCACTGATGGCACAGGTCAAAATCGCGTCCGTGGACCATCCCGGCACATTCATCACAGAGGAGCTTGAGGCCCGTGGTTGGTCTCAGGTGGATCTGGCGTACATCCTTGGAATGTCGGTGCAGCAGCTCAACCCGCTCCTCACCGGCAAGGCCAACATCACCCCGGACTTGGCTGCCGCGCTGGGTGACGCCTTCGATATGCCCGCCGAGTTCTTCGCGAACTTGCAAAAGCTCTATGAGCTTAATCGAGTCAAACCGGTTGATCCGGGGGTGCGGACCCGCGCGTCGTGGGTCGCGCACTTCCCGGTTCGCGAAATGATTAAGCGGGGATGGATCGAGGATACCGAGCCGGGATTGCTCGACCTCCAAATGCTCAGGTTCTTCGGCAAGAACCGGGTAGAAGACATTCCGTTTATTGGAGCGGGCGAAATCACGGCCCACGCGGCCAAAAAGAGCAGCGGTTACGAGAACACTACGCCGATCCAATACGCATGGCTGCATCGGGTGATGACGATTGCGAAGATGCAGGAAACCCCGCTGTATTCTGAGAGCGCCCTTAGAAAGAGCTTGGATCGCATTAGGGCGCATCTTCAAGACAAGGACGACTTGATCCACGTCCCGAATATTCTTCGGGCTTGTGGCGTCCGCTTTGCGCTGGTTGAGGCTCTACCGAAGTCAAAGATTGACGGCGTATGCGTCTGGATTGACGGTCAGCCTGCTATCGGAATGACCACTCGCCTAGATCGCTTCGACAACTTTGCTTTCGTTCTTCGCCATGAGCTTGAACACGTTCTACAGGGAGACGGCAGAGAGGAATTGTTTGCGCCGGTGGACGAAATAGACGCCACCCATTTTGACGAGCACGCTGATAAGCCGGATGAAGAAAGAAGGGCAGATGACGCTGCCGTGGAATTCTGCATCCCTAAAGCACAGTTGAGTTCGTTTCTGGCGAGAAAGGGCGCGTTCATTTCCGAGCAGGACGTGATCGCGTTCGCTGCGCGCTTGGCGCTGCATCCGGCGATTGTGGTTGGGCAGATTCAGCACAAGCGTCAGAACTACGCTTGGCTTCGTAAGTATCAGGACAGCATCCGAAATCACTTGATGGACTGGGAATTCGTGGATGGTTGGGGGCGACTGGTCCCGACCGGACTATAGGAGGCCAGAATGGCTAACTTCGACGATCAGTTACTGCGTGCATGGGATGAATGGGAAGAAATTACGGGTGAGGCCGCCAATGATCCGGACGACTTCATAACCTGGGCCGTTGAAAACAGGCGCTTAGCCCCACGTCCGCAGGACGTGCGCAAGTTTCTACGCAAGCAAGTCTCTCGAGTTCTGAGGCAGGCTACCCGTTTGGATGAAGCCGGGTTCTCATACAGAGCCAAACAATGCGTAATGCTCTTGGAGAAAGACGGTCGGCAACATCGTATGTGGTTCGATACCGACAAGGGCGGAACCCCAAATTTGCGCCAGAAGGCCACTCGCCAGCGTCGTGACGGCATTGCGAGCGACGTCTATCGGGCAATCTGCGACATGGAGCATATGAACAAGGTGTTTCCCGACGACCCTCAACTATCTTTCTTCTTAGATTTTGCGGATGACGTTGCAGAGCGCCGGGCTGCCGATCTATTGAATAGGGATAGCGAAGACGATCAGGATGAGGCGGCTTAATGCCCCGAGGACCAAAGGGTGAGAAACGCCCCGGCGACGTGATCGGAGCCGCCATCTTGGTCGGCCGAATTGCTACCGGGGAGATTGAAGAACCCACGGGAAAGGCCCCCAACCGTGCCAAGGGCGGTAAGAAAGGTGCCAAGGCCCGTGCAAGGGTGCTCTCCCCCCAAGAGCGGTCTGAGATCGCCAGAGCGGCGGCGGCGGCCCGGTGGAAAAAGAGCTAGCGGTAAGCTTCGCAAGGGAGCCCGGTTATGACACGTCCGTTAAAGAACATGCTTGCTGATGCCGTCCGTTCAACCCTGACAGAGGTATCTAAAGCTGATCTTCCCGAAGGAGTTAGCCCCTCTTCTTTATTGGCCGAGGTCGCGGCTGAATTCATGGTGGCTGAACGGTGGCTAACTAGAACCGATCAGGCGGGTCATTTCGAAAAGCTAGGGCACGACATCGCCGGGGACTTGGTTGAACCACGGCACTATGACGACCCAAATTCAAACTGAGACACTACCGACGGGCAACTTGTCCTGAGCGCCAGCCAAGGACATGTGGATCCCCTCTTCTCCGGCGAGAAACGGCCTCTCCGGAAGCCTTCGAATGGTCTGCGCCAGCTCAGCTTCGGTCAGCTTCCGGTATTTCGGATTGCGCTTCGGCCTTTCGTCTGCGGGGCGAGATATCTCTCGAGCGCCCCCGGAAGGTCTTCGCCCATCTCTTCCAGAAGAGCGAAAACATCGGTTTCGTGGATGCGCAAAGGATCGCACCGATCGTCTGGCGCGTGCGGCCCTCCGGAAGCAAATTGAGGAACCAAGTATAGACGACGTCCGGCTCGTGCAGACGTCGAGACAGCGGCATGCGAGTTGAAACCGGAAAACCATTGGGGTCCGACATCCACGCTTCGTCGTAGGCGAATTCGATATCCTGGACGGCCTCAGTTCGCCGGCGGATGGGACCCACCAGCCTGTCCTCGTAGCTGACCTCAAGACTGTCGCCGGCGACTGCCGGAGCGTTTTCCTGGATTCTCATCGGGGTGGTGCCGGATTATCGGATTATCGGGATCGAAGATGCCGCTATCGTCGTCCGACGTTTGGACGGGCAACACGGGCGCTGGCGCCATGTTGGCTTGGAGCGATATCCCGAGCGCCTTGAGCAGTCTGAGGACCAATCCGATTTGGCTGGTCTGCTTTCCGTTCTCAATATCGACTATGAAACGCACGCCGACATTGGCAGCCAATGCAAGGTCCTGCTGTCGTAAGCCCAGTGCGTTCCGCCGCTGGCGAACCAGGGTTCCAAGAGTGGCGGTATCAGGAATATTGGTCATAGCGAATTTCCCGAGCGGGAATCTAAAGTGCATTACGGCTTCTCGTCAAGTCAAACTTTCCCGAGCGGGAAAATTTAGCTTTCGTTGGAACACCCCACCTTCCGTTTACCGCTCGGGAAAATTTGGGATAGAGCGGGGTCGCCTTGACGGTAAACTTTACCGAGCGGGGGAAACTCACGGTATGAGGACCGCCGGCTGTTTCGGACCAGGCACAAGCGGGCGGGCGTTGCTGATGATGCTGGCCGGCTAGGCTCGGATTTCCGGTATTTTGGCGCAAACACCGCAAGCCTAAAAATATTCAGAGATCGATTCAGGCGCACCCCGAATTCAACCTCCGGTAAAGGGCGTGGAGCTGATTGGCGCGGCCAGCCCGGCGCTGTGGCGATTAGCGTCCCAAACCGCCTAAATTCGGCGTAATTCAGGCCGGGCCCCTGCAATCTCAGCTTGCGCGCCCCTATATTTTGGAGGAGGCTGGGTTCCGGCAAAGGACAGGCGGTGAGCCAATTTGCGCAGGAACCAAGCTCCGGATGAGAGGTTTTTCCTCTCTCGGAATTGACCAGCGTCACAGTGTTCAAACGCTGTCTGCCCTACGAATGTTATGAACTTGGGGTCTAGATCGCGGCGACCAGACTGTCGCGATCTTCTCATGTGAGGCGCTTCCCGCGGGTCAGTGGGAGGCGCGACGAGCTGTTGGCTAACGGATTATTAGGAGGTTGTGGGCGCTTATTGAACGAGTTTAGGGGCCGAAGAGAGAATCGGATAGATGATCCCTATTCTAGATAAGCGTTTCGCGGCACGGAGAAGTCCTATGACTGCGTGGATTTACGAGCGGACGCATTGGATTTTCGACGACAAGAGTCCCGAAAAGAAGCGGGCTCGCATATTCGCTATCGTGCTCGCGTTTGTCCCACTGATTATGGCTGCTGTGCTGGCCCTCCGTTAGAAGCCGCGCGTTGGCTGATGATTGCTGTCGCAATGCCAACAACTATTCCGAAAAACAGATAGCCAAATAGCGCTTCAATAGCTGCGACTAGCCTCAGTTCGTGGGGCGGGATGAAATCGCCGTATCCGAGCGTTGTCCACGTCACAACAGAAAAATAGAGCGGGCTTATCCAATCATTGCTGCTCGATACGCATAGATTTTCTAATTTCGTGTACAGCTTCTCATCGCAGAAGCCACCGAACATGAGTCCGTATCCTCGATAGATGCCGGCAAATACAACAATGATCGTGAGACAGTGAGCTACCAGAGCATACAGCAACGGGCGCGGGCCAAGGTCGTGCGCCTTGAATCCTCGCAAGGCGATGACGGTCCCGGCGAGCGCGCATGCTACCGTTATGTAGCAAATAAACCGATGGCCGGTGAAATCAGCAAAATTGAACCAATAAGCCGAAATCGCCAAGACGCTGTTATTTGCAAGCGGGAAGAGCACGTAAATGATTGCCCGTAAGTATCTATGCATGTTTTCAATTGAAGGACGGTGATGACTACCTCAAATTGTAGTCATAAAACTCCCGGAATGCATAGTGTCATTAGTCGCAATGCCGCTGCCAGTAGCCGGGACGCGGCTCTTCAAGTTGACGGAGACGAGATTTTCCCCTCGCGCACTCGTTGAGCGTTTATCGGTCATTGCTTGCGATGAATGGTCCGCGATGAGCGCTCCGCTCAGCTGCACCGATGGCCTATGGGCTGTGCTCCTCAACGATTGCCACACGATTGAGCGACAGCGGGCCACTGTGATGGAGGAATATTGGCACATTCTCCTCGGGCACAAATTGACCAGGATCGCGCAGGTGGCCGACGGTTACGGCCGCACCTACGATCAGGCCGAAGAGCACGATGCCTTCTATCTTGCTTCTGCCACTTTGCTTCCGCGGGCAGCCATCGTTGAGGCGCTATCCCGTCGAATGGCTTCGGCAGACATCGGACTGACCTTTGGCACCCTCCAGCGAACTCGCCGACTACCGCATCAAGAGATTGGGACTATGGCGCGAGCACATCGGCAAGAGAGTTGGGCCGTCTTCTAACTAGACATCTGTAGCGCGGGGCAGATCAGCGGATTTGCGCCGCTCGGTGCCAGGCAGCCATACTACCTAGAGCCAAAGTGCGGGGCATTGACGCAAAAACTCGCACATCAGCGATTAAATACTGCACCCACGCGGCTATTTTCGACAAGTTCACGTGGAGTGACGTGGTAGACGGCTGTTGCGGTAGTTTCTTTGAATTGTCGGCTCGCTCTCGAGGCTTCGTTCCTACCAGCACCTAAGTAGTGGCACAGGACAGTCCGTTAGCAATCACCGATGCGCTCACCCAGAAGATGGCGTTTGACGGCCGACCAAATAAGTAAGGATGTCATTCATACCAGTCACAACCGTTTGCGGAGCCGGCGAAATACCGCACGACGGTTTCCGGCTTCCTCGCCGCGCGCCGCTCCGTCGCTGAGATATTCTTGCTCAACGCGGCGATCATCTTGCCGGAGGATGTCCGGTGTCGCAGTGCACTGACGAGGAAGCAATCAACAACGCGAGCAACGGGGCCCGCAGGCCACCGGGTGTCCTGGCGCGCACGGCCAACCTGCTCATCGAGAAGCGGAAACTCGGCTTGCTGGGTGCCCGATGACACGATTGAGCTTGTCAAGGATCCATTCGAGGTCGTCCTCGGGACATTGGCGGACGCTCCCGAACGAGTGCATCTGCCATCTTGACGTGCCATATCGGCGATTATTGCAGGCCTTAGGCCACACAGATCAAGCTCGCCTGACGCAACAAGGCCTTCGGCCGCCACACTCAGCATCATTGGTCTGATGGCGGAGAGACGATGGCGGTGAAGAGCGACGCGGACATCGCGCAGGAATTCGCACAAAGCGCGCTGAGCCTAACCCCTGTCATCATACTTGGGAGCGGCGCCTCGGCAGCACATGGGGTGCCGGGTATGGGTGCCTTAGCAGCGGAATTGTCCGCGGCCCCGCCCTCCGCTGGATGGACAGCTGAAGAGAACTCCGAATGGGCCTCGTTCCTCGTCCGGATTAAAGCTGGCACCGACCTTGAATGCGCTGCAGGCAGTCCGCCCGAGCGAACGTCAAACGACGTTCATTGCAGGCCTCACGCGGGAGTTTCTGCTGCCCTCCGATCTGGCCGTCCTGGCATCGGTGTTAGCCGATCGCGACGCCTTGCCGCTCACCCGGCTCTATCGACACCTGTTCGACAGCACGCATACCACTCTTCACGTCGTGACGCCCAACTATGACCGGTTGGCGGAATATGCAGCCGACGCGGCAGACGTGAGCACGTTCACGGGTTTCAACTATGGCTACCTGCAGACAAGGGCACGAGACGCAAACACCCGTGTGACTGTAAACGGGCGACAATCGCGCACCGTGGCGGTCTGGAAGGTCCATGGCTCACTCGATTGGTTTCAGCACGCCGCCAACCAGATCGTCGGCGTCAGAAGCGCTCTCATCGTTCCAGCCAAATACACGCCGCTCATGATCACGCCCGGCATTGACAAATATCGACTAACCCATGGCGAGCCATTCCGCACGATCCTGAGCTGCAGCGACAAGGCTTTGGATAATGCCCGCTCCTACTTCTGCGTCGGCTACGGCTTCAATGACGAGCATGTCCAAACCAAGCTCGTCGAGCGCTGCGACCGTGATTCCGTGCCGTTGGTCGTTGTCACGAAGGAGTTGACGCCGAGCGCAAAGGCTTTTCTGACCGGCGGCCGCTGCCGGCGTTATCTCGCCGTCGAAGAAGGCCCCGCTGGCGCACGCGCATATATGCACCACGCGCCGACAGGGTTCGATCTAGACAAGCCGATTTGGCGTCTCGAGCATTTTCTCGATCACATCATAGGAACACACGCATGAGCATCCTGGACTTTGACGATCAAGAGGCGCTCGGTCGCGTTCAATCGGTCGACACCGCCACCGTGATTGTTCGTGTCGATGACATTGAGGCGTTGCGGGCGCTCCAAGTCAATCGGCTGGTGGCACTGCAAAGCAGTTTAGCAGGCCATAAGCTGATCGGGGTCATCCACAAGATCACGCGCACGGCCCTCGAGGAAGCGAAAGTGGCCGACTTGGAACGAGCCGAGGAGGCTCTCCCTGAGGTTAACCTGGTGCGCATCGCCCTCATTGGTACGCTGCTTGACCGGGACGGGGTCCGCGCCAACGTGTTTCGGCGCACGCTCGAAACCGTTCCGGAGATCGACGCCCGGTGCTTTGCGCTTGAGGGCGAACGGCTCACCCGTTTCATGGGCGTGATCTCTGAGGTGACCGCCGGAACCCAGCGTCTGTCACTCGGTTCCTACACGCTTGATCTCAACGCCGAGGCCTATGTCAACGGCAACAGGCTCTTTCAGCGCCACGCGCTGGTGGTCGGAAGTACCGGCTCTGGCAAATCATGGACGACTGCCCGGCTTCTTGAGCAAGTGGCTGAGCTGAAGAGCGCCAACGCGATCGTATTCGACATGCACGGCGAATATGCGTCCATGGCCGGCGACGGCTTCGTGCATCTTCGCGTGGCGGGTCCGGGCGATATCGAGGCAGGCAAAGCGTTGTCGGATGGCGTGCTTCATCTTCCGTACTGGCTCATGAGCTACGAAGCACTTGTCTCGATGTTCGTTGACCGCACCGACCAGAACGCGCCCAACCAAGCCATGGTCATGTCCCGTGCCATCGTCGATGCGAAGACCAGCTTTTTGACCGCAGAGGGTCACAAGGATGTGCTGGCCAACTTTACCATCGACAGTCCTGTCCCTTTCGCGCTGGACGATGTCCTTGCTGAGCTTGATCGCCTCAACACGGAAATGGTGCCGGGGGCGAGGGCTGAGAAGCAAGGCGACTTTCACGGCAAGCTCAGCCGCCTGATTCAACGCCTGCAAAGCAAGCGCACCGACCGTCGGCTTGGGTTCCTGTTCCCGTCCACAGGCGTTGCGGATAGCTGTGCGTGGCTCGAGCAAGCCGTGACACTGCTGCTGGGCAGCCGCGCCGCCAAAGGCGGGCACGGCGGCGTAAAGGTGGTCGACTTTTCGGAAGTGCCCTCGGACATTCTGCCACTCATTGTCGGAATGGTCGCGCGCATGGCCTTTCAGGTGCAGCAATGGAGCGCACAGGGCGCCCGCCACCCCGTGGCGCTCTTCTGTGACGAGGCTCATCTCTACATTCCCCAGGATGCGAGTTCCGGCGCTGCTGAGAATGCGATCGCGATATTCGAGCGCATCGCCAAGGAGGGCCGCAAGTACGGCGTCGGCCTGGTCGTGATCAGCCAGCGTCCGGCGGAGGTGAATCGTACCGTCGTCAGTCAGTGCAACAATTTGATTGCCATGCGGCTGACCAATGGCGACGATCAAACGGTGGTCCGCCGCCTGCTACCCGACAGCCTCGGAAGTTTTGGGGATCTACTGCCAATTCTTGACACGGGCGAAGCCCTGGTGGTGGGCGATGCGATTTTATTGCCCACGCGGATTCGGATCGCCAAGCCCGCCAACGAGCCACTCAGCGGCACGATTGAATTTTGGGACCGCTGGTCAGATCCCAGCACTGCCGCCGCACTCGATAAGGCGGTCGAGAGCTGGCGCCGCCAGACGCTTATCAAATAGCAAGTCTGTGCGACCGGCTACGAGGGTCAGCCATCGTTGATGGCGCCGCTGCGATCTGCCGTTCACGTGCGCTGCTCCGAGCCGCATATCGCACAACGAGGTCCTCCGGCGCGCTCGGCATGAGCGAATTGCGGGGCAGAAGTTGCGAAGGGGAGCAGCGCGCAAGTGCAAGGCACGAGTTCGTGCTGTCCTCATGAGCTGGTCCCGACCGGCCCTGACCGATCCCTTCAATTCAGCGACGGGACCGCTCTGCTACGCGCAGCGGCATCGGCCGACCGCGCCTGGTTGACGGCAGGGGCGCCAATCCAGAGCCGATGGAGCGAGTGAACCGGAGTAGCGCCCGCCGCGGCTCGAGCCGGAAGATAAGCAACGGACAGCGCGCAGCGGATCCTGCTTGCATTCCGCCGGCCCTCCCCGTCACCCGAGCCTTACGGGCCAGACTTGACCGGTGTCATTGCGACAAAGAACAGCGCATTAATCAGCAGCCAAATCGCGAGCAAACTAAGCGCGGTGTGCATGACGACCTCCGAAATCGATCAGCACTAGGTTGCCAAGAGCCTTTGCCGAGCTGGAGCACCAAACCTGCGAAGCATTCGGTCCTCGGTCGAGAGGACTGCGCTTGCATTCTATCGCTCCAGAACGGCATGACGGGAGCACGGAGGCGATATGTACGGGTGAGCGAACCAGCGAACGCAGCTCTCGTCCGAGACTCGCAAGTCTGCGTCTCCTCAAGACCACCTCACAAGGACGACGCCCATCACGAAAGCCCTCAGCGCTGGGGTGAGCGGAGCCAGCAGCGGCCGTCCACGCGCATCCTCGGCCGAGAATGATGTAGCGCATATAGCGCCGGGAGGGAGCGCGGAGCCCGTCGCGCGGATGGCGCCGGAACCTGGTAAGTTGAGAGAAGCCCATCGCTCGCAACCTCGTCCGCGCGCGGATCACACTAGCCAACTGAAGATTTTCGGCAGACATTTTGCCCGAGCGACTGGCCTTCGGCTCGTAACTGACCCGAGCGCCCTCCTCGAGTCCGGTATAGCCTGCCTTTTCAACTGCACTGATGTGCACGAAGACATCGGGCCCTCCATCTTGCGGCCTGATGAAGCCATATCCCTTCTTCGGGTTAAACCACTTCACAATGCCCATTGCCACGGCCCGATCTCCAAATCGAAGGACTGTGATTTTACGAAGAGTTCTTGCAGCCATCAGGCCGCGCGGCAAGAGAGCCAATGTTCTGCGGCGTAGCGCCGCGAGCGCGGTCGTAGCTCCGATTCCGCAGTGTCGGCGGGACGACTTAAGCGCAGTGGCATCCAGCGTGCCGAATGCCCCACCCTCAGCGTCAAAGAGAAGGTCGCTTTGACGACAACTGAGGGGCGAGATTGCTCAAATCACACCACGGACGCAGATTCCCTGCGAGTATTGCCTTACGGAGCAGTATTCTAGCTTAGTACATCGCTAAATTTACTCCGACACCCTGCTTGCCAATGGGTTGCGGCAGTAAACTGCGGACGTTCTGGAAAGCCATCGGACAAACGATTGGTGCCGAACCCGATGACGCGCCATCCAATGCATGCCGATTCTGCGAGCCTTGCGCGTGGAACGCATCGTTTACGCGTGCTGCCGCCGCACTGACACTCTACAGGACATGCACACGCATGCCCTGCACTACTTTCGGTGTTTGGCGTATTCTGGCCGAGCATCCTTGCGGAATCCCTGTTCGCCCTAGAACTGGTAGGAGAACTGCGTTCGCGCTTCAGGTATTCTTTCAAGTCAAGATCGACGCTCGGCGCTACGAAAGCCAGAACCTAGGAGTGGCCTGCGGCTAACCCGATATTTGAATCCAATCCATGGGCCGCATGTGAGTAGCCTCACAGCTCGACAACCTGCTGGTCACAAGCTGGTTCCGCGATGATGCTTTCAAACGTTACCTGGAGATTCTGCGATTCAGATCGCTGAGGGGACATACTGAGAGGAGATGATGATTCAGCTCTTCGGGTTGCCTTCGCATGATCCCGGTCCGCGGATCGTTTTTGTTGGCAGGAATCGGGCCGGCAACTGGATTGCCCGCGAACGACGCGGCACCTTTGGCGGCCTGTTCGTCAACCGCGCCCAAGCTCTGAAATACGCCCGTTTGCAGACCGGCCACCATCCTGAGAGCATCATCGAGGTGACGCGTGAAATCGAACTCGATATTTGCACCAAGCCATGAATTGCAGAACAGCTTGGGGGAGCGAGGATCTGTGACAGACATTTAATAATTCGGACGAAAGACCCCGCTTTGCTGATAAGTTATAGACAGGTCGAAGGCAGTGGTTTAACGGGCATCCAAATGTCTGCCTACGCGCATGAGAGCTCGTGCGCTTGTGGCCTACAATATGCGCCGGATGCGCGTCGAGCGCGGCATCCCGCAAAACTGGCGCACGACGCAGAGATTGATCGCTCCTATATGAGCAGTCTCGAGCGCCAGGCGAACCCGACAATTGATCTTCTCGATCGGATTGCCGAGACACTAGACGTTCTTGTTTCCGAACCATTCGTTCGGCCATGCAAAGGGGCCCCTCCCCTTGGCACCTTACCTTAAGGTCGCAAGCCGAAGCCGTACAGCGCAAGAACGGCTAACACTCCTTGCAGCAGATTTCCGCCGAAGACTGTGATAATCGTAAGCGGAAAAGAGACCCCGTCTGGCGCAAGGGGTGAGCAATCGGCTATCGGCTGCTGAGTTTGTGAGCCGATGTGAGCTTCTATGTCTGCGCCTAGTTCTGGAACTAGAACCTTCCATATGATCGAAGCGGTCGCCGACCGTCTTGAGGGAGCGCCGCGGCAGCTTCGTCGACGCTGGTCGGACGAGTTCAAGGCGCAAATTGTGACAGAGGCGCTGGAGCCTGGCGCGAGCGTATCGGCGATCGCTCGTCGGATCGGCATTCACCCGTCGCAGCTGTTCGCGTGGCGCCGTGACGCTCGGGCGGAACGACATTATCGCGAGCGGCACTCGAGTTGCGGGGGTGAGATGGCGTCTGTGTCAGGCGCGGTGATCGAAATTGCCATTGGCGAGGTGATCGTGCGCGCCGGCGTGGACGTCGACGAGGCGCAGCTACAGCGGGTGATCCGGGCGGTACGTTCGGCATGATCCCCTCCGGCGTGAAGGTGTTCCTGGCCAGCCATCCCGTCGACTTCCGCAATTATGTGGAGCACATGATTATGCAGAGTTGGCTGTAAGCTGATCGCAGTTTTTCCTTGCTATCAACAGTTTACACCGAAGCCGGAGGGTTCTGACTCAGCATAATTCGAGGTTTCCCTCGCTGTCTTAATGGCAACGAGAGGATGCCGCCGATGGCCAAGCCAAAGCAAAGTCGCTGCATTTGTCAGCGCAGCATGGATGCGGGCGAACTCGCCCCGCTGGTAACGGAGTTTGTGGCCGATCTAGGGGCGCAGGGACATTCCTGCCTGACAGTGGGCGGCTACGAGGCTTCTGCTCGTCACTTCGCCTGCTGGCTCGTGAAGGCAGAACTCGCGATCGGCAATATTGATGATGGTGTCCTGCATCGTTTCGCGCGACATCGTTGCCGTTGTCCCGGCATTCGACGACTAAACCGCGTGTCAGCAA
The DNA here is from genome assembly GCF_032918025.1 of Bradyrhizobium sp. BEA-2-5. Classification (NCBI taxonomy): domain Bacteria; kingdom Pseudomonadati; phylum Pseudomonadota; class Alphaproteobacteria; order Hyphomicrobiales; family Nitrobacteraceae; genus Bradyrhizobium; species Bradyrhizobium sp. BEA-2-5. The sequence continues at coordinate 6,787,367 of NZ_CP136629.1, forward strand.
AGTATGTGAGGCGGGCGCGCAGGTTTGTCGAGTTCTTGGCAAAGCGCGGGATTGTGCAGCGTGCAGCGCACGTCGCGCCACCGGCTCCCAATCGACAGGTATGCGAGTTCCAGGAGTGGCTGCGACGGCATCGCGGCATCTCGGACCGGACGATCAATCGGCACGGTCGCATGGTCATGCGGATGCTGCCGGCGCTTGGAAGCATGCCAGGACGATACAACGCTGATCTCATCCGCGCGGTGATTGTCGCGGAGACGAAGCGAGCCTCAATGGCCTACGTCAAGACGATGGCCATGGCGTTGAGAGGTTACCTGCGTTTTCTCAGTGCGTGCGGCCTCTGCCGAGCAGGGCTCGACCACGCCGTGCCGATCATTCCGCAGTGGCGTTTGTCGGCGCTACCGCGCTACATCGATTCCACCGATGTAGATCGCCTGATCGCGACGTGCGATTCGGCCACGCCGTCCAGCCTTCGGGATCGGGCCATTCTGCTCCTTTTAGCGCGCCTGGGCTTGCGAGCCGGCGATATCGTCATGCTTTGCCTCGAAGATATCGATTGGCAACAGGCAACGCTCTCGGTGTGTGGCAAGGGTCGTCGCGAGACAAGGCTTCCGTTACCCCAGGATGCGGGCGACGCCGTGCTCGACTATTTGGATCGTGGCCGATCTCGAGCTGTCTGCGACCGACTGTTTCTGACGTCGAAAGCACCATTCCAGCCGCTCAGCGGATCAACCGTTTCCAGTGTTGTCCGACGAGCGCTCGACAGGGCCGGCATCGCCGCGCCCTCGAAGGGCACCAATCTGCTCCGGCACTCGGCGGCGACTGCCATGCTGCGGGGCGGCGCGACGCTCGACATGGTCGGAACTGTGCTCCGACATCGGTCGCCCGATATGACCGCGCACTACGCCAAGGTCGACATTCTCATGCTGCAGCAGATCGCGCAGCCGTGGCCGGGAGAAGCGCGATGTTGAGCCAAGATCTTGCCAGATACGTAGACCTGCAGCGCTCACTGGGATTCAAGTTCCGCATCCAGCATATCCTGCTTAGGGGCTTCGTCGCCTTCGCCGAGGAGCACGGCGACGGGCACGTCAAGAACGCCCGCGCGCTCGCTTGGGCTGCCCGCGCCCCGTCACCGGAACAGCGCCGCAACCGCCTGCTCACCGTGCGGCGGTTTGCTCTGGCCATGCACGCGGAAGATGGACGTCACGAAGTTCCTGCACCGGATGCGCTCGGGAACGCCGTCGTCAGACGACGATCACCTTACATCTACACGCCGAACGAGATCGATGAGTTGATCCGGGCTGCGGCCGCTCTCCGACCTGCTGGGTCGATGCGGCCGCTCACCTATGTGACCTTGCTTGGCCTGCTCGCTGCAACCGGCATGCGTATCTCGGAAGCATTGGCGCTACAGCTCGATGACGTCACGGTTGACGGCCTTCTGATCCGGCAGACGAAGTTCCAGAAGAACTGGCTGTTGCCGCTGCATGCAACGACGGAGCGGGCGCTCGACAGATATCTGGCGGCTCGCGCGAAGCTTGGGTGTAGGAACCTCGCGCTCTTCGTGTCCGGCCCCGGCGGGCAGCTCCCTTACAACACCGTGAAGGGCGTCTTCCTTCAGTTGCTCACGTCAGCGGGCCTGGAAGGCGTGTCCTCCCCGAGGAAGCCGCGCATCCACGACCTGCGCCACACCTTCGCCGTCCGCTCGCTAGAACAGTGCCAGCATGATCGCGACGCGGTCGCCCGCCATATCGTGGCGCTCAGCACCTACCTTGGCCACGCGCATGTGACCGACACCTACTGGTATCTGCAGGCGACACCAATCCTGATGAAGCAAATCGCCAGAGATGGCGAGGCCTTGCTCGTTGGAGGTGACGCATGACCACGCTCGCCCCGCACTTGACCAGTTTCCTGCGCGAGCACCTGCCAAGGGAGCGCAATGCCAGCCCCCACACATGTGAGGCCTATGCGCACAGCTTCCAGCTCCTCGTATGCTTCGCTGCAGACAGGCTGAAGGTTCGACCATCGCAGCTTGAGATCGAGCGGCTCGATGCTCCGCTCATCCTGTCGTTCCTCGAGCATCTGGAGCGCAAGCGCGGCAACTCGGCGCGGACGCGCAACGCCCGGCTAGCTGCGATCAACGCGTTCTTCCGGTTCCTGGAGTACAGGCTGCCATCATGCCTCGATCAGGCGCGCCGGATTCATGCCATTCCGATGAAGAAGGCCGACCAAGCACTCGTCAGCTATCTCACCCGCGACGAGCTGCAGGCTCTGCTCGATGCCCCAGATCCGCGCACCGCTTCCGGCGTGCGGGATCGAGCCATGCTGCACCTTGCCTTCGCCGCGGGCCTGCGCGTGTCAGAGCTGGTCAGCCTTCGCATCGATCAGATCGACCGTCATAGCCTGTCCAGCGTGCACATCATCGGGAAGGGCCGTCGCGAGCGTGTCCTGCCGCTCTGGAAGGAGACCGCTATCGTCTTGAAGGCTTGGCTCAAGGTACGCCCTGAGAGCAGCGATCCGGCATTGTTTGTAAACGCCAAGGCACAAGCAATGACCCGCTCCGGCTTCGAGTATCTCCTCGCCAAGCACGTCGCCACCGCAGCACGGAGAGAGCCGTCCATCGCCGGCAAGCGGGTGACGCCGCACGTTCTGCGTCACACCTGTGCGATGCATACGCTGCGGGCGACCCGTGACGTTCGAAAGGTCTCACTTTGGCTCGGACACGCGAGCCTGCAAAGCACGGAGGTCTACCTGCGAGCCGATCCGACCGAGAAACTGGAAGCGCTGGCCGCGATGGCGCCGCCCATGCTGAAACCCGGCCGCTTCCGTGCCTCGGACAAACTCTTGGCGATGCTCAGGACGGTCGGCCGCCCGTCCAATTATGCGGAGTGAACGCGCCCAGAGAACCGCGGCGGGCGGCCTCCACCGCCGCGGACTCCACATAATCATGTGCTCCACATAATTGCGGTTATGTGCTGCAGCACATAAGCGGAAGGGTATCGATGGGCTTGTTGCGCTGGTGCGCGATGCGGGCTCAGATCCGTTCGACGGTGCGCTTTATGTGTTCCGGGCCAAAAGAGCCGACAGAATCAAGATCGTATGGTGGGATGGCTCCGGCGTGTGCCTCTATTTAAAACGTCTCGAGAAGGCGAGGTTCTGCTGGCCGCGGATCGGACATCATCGGGTACAGATGAACCCCGCGCAGTTGATGGCACTGGTGGATGGGATGGACTGGAAGCGGGTCCGGACCGTGGCGGTCAAGCGGCCGGAGATTGTTGGGTAAAAGCACTGCGGCGAAGTGAATCAGCGGCCTGAAAGGGCAAGAGAAACGGAGCAAAATGTGCTCTGGTCGGGTCAATGACGCCGCCTGATCTTAGTCTCCCGAATGACGTAGAGACGCTGAAGGCCATGGTTCTTGCCATGGCCGAGAAAGCGGCCCGCGCCGATGCTCTGGAGAGCGAGGTCGCCGATCTCAAGGCCCGCAGCGCCGATGCCGATGCGCGCATCGAGCGGCTGACGCAGATCCTGAAGGCCTTCGACCGCGCCCGGTTCGGCCGACGATCGGAAAAGCTCGGCTCGGCGAACGGCGACGATGAACAGCAGGCCTTCGTCTTCGAGGAGATCGAGACCGGCATCGCTGCGATCAAGGCCCAGGTCGGCAAGGGCCGTGCGCGGGCGGATGGCACGCGTGCACCGCGTCGGCGCAAGGGCTTTGCGCCCCATCTGGAACGGATCGAAACTGTCATTGAGCCGCACGAGCTGGCTGAGCATGCAGGCAAGCAGAAGGTGCTGATCGGCGAGGACGTGTCGGAGCGCCTGGATGTGGTGCCGGCGAAGTTCCGTGTGATCGTCACGCGCCGTCCCAAGTATGCCTTCAAGAACGCGGACGGCGTCATCCAGGCGCCGGCCCCGGCCCATATCATTGAAGGAGGCATTCCGACGGAAGCGCTTCTGGCCCAGATCGCCGTCGCCAAATATGCCGATGGCCTGCCGCTCTACCGGCAGGAGGCTATCTACGCCCGCGATTATGTCGAGTTGGACCGCCAGCTGATGGCACAATGGATGGGCAAGCTCGGCTTCGAGCTCGAGATCATGGCCGACTACATCTTCAGCGAGGTCAAGAAGGCCGAACGGGTCTTTGCCGACGAAACCACTTTGCCGACGCTCGCTCCGGGCTCCGGATCGACAAAGACGGCCTACTTATGGGCCTATGCCCGAGATGACCGAACCTTTGGCCGCAACGGTCCGCCGATGGTGGCTTATCGCTTCGAAGACAGCCGCGCCAGCGAATGCGCGGTCCGACACCTCAATGGTTATCGCGGCATCCTGCAGGTGGATGGCTATGCCGCCTATAACAAGCTCGCGCGATCCGATCGCGGCAATGATGGCATCACCTTGGCTGGCTGCTGGTCACACTGCAGGCGCAAGTTCTACGAGCTGCATGTTGCTGGGAGCTCAGAAGTGGCAACGGCGACGGTCGAGCGGATGGCGAAGCTCTGGCAGGTCGAGAAAACCGTGCGCGGTCAAAGCCCCGACGCTCGCGTTGCCGCGCGCCAGCAAGCCTCCGCGGCGATCGTCACAGATCTCTTCGATCTCTGGCAGCAGACCTTGCGGCGGATCTCCGGCAAATCAAAATTGGCCGAGGCGATCCGCTATGCCGTCTCGCGCCGTGCCATCTTCGAACGCTTCCTGACCGATGGTCGCATCGAGCTCGACTCCAACATCGTCGAGCGCGCCATCAGGCCACAAACAATTACGAGAAAGAATAGTCTGTTTGCCGGCAGCGACGGCGGCAGACGAACCTGGGCGACCATCGCGACACTGTTGCAGACAGCGAAGAAGAACAACGTCGATCCGCTCGCTGGCTTGCTCTCACGCTTCAGCGTATCGCCAACGGCTGGCTGAGCAGCGAAATCCACGCCCTTATGCCATGGAACCACGCCATCTGACGGCCTCACCCTGCCGCTTACAGATAATCTCTGGCTGTGCGCCCGTGTAGGATCAAAATCATCGATGGAATGATCCACTTTTCCGATTCCTACCCAAATCACGCCCTCCGCCGGCTACGATGTAGGAGATTACGATAGCCCTGATCCGCTACCCACTTGGCGCGAGCTAGATAACTGTCGAAAGCATGAGGCGACGACCCGGTTGCAGGTTCGGGTCAATGCCAACAATGCAAGCGATTCCGCGCAATCAGCGTTGTCAGCGGCGGCATCTAGAGCCGGATTAACGCTTGAGGATCAAAACAACTGCTTAGGCTGTTCGCGTGAACCGATTGAGCGGCCGCTTGAGACCGAGGTTTTCTCGTAGCGTTTGTCCGCGGCTCGCGGACCTGAATTTGCCGCGTCGACGCAATTCAGGCACAACGAGCTCCGCAAACTCCTTGAGTCCGCCAGGAACAAGCGCCGGAATCACATTAAATCCATCGGCCGCATGTTGATCGAACGCGTTAACCATCACGTCGGCAATTTCATCGGGCGTTCCGACAACCATCAGATGCCCTCGGGAATCCGATATTGAGCGGATCAGCTGTCTCCACGTGAGTTTTTGGCGAGCAGCGAGCTCGAGGAGCACCTTTTGGCGGCTCTGAATGAGGTTCGTCTGCGGCAAGGTAGCTGGAACTAGCGAGTCAAGATTGATCGAACGCAAGTTGGTGACAAAGCCCAACCACCGATCCGCTGTCTCAATCATAACGTCCATGTCTGTATAAGACTGTAGTTTTTGGAGCTTTTCAGACGCTTCCTGCTTGGTCGTTCCAACAATCGGTACGATGCCGGGCATCACGAGCACTTGATCGTCTTGCCGTCCAAGTGCCCGCGCCTTCTCTTTCAGATTTGCGTAATAATTTTTACCGCTTTCCAGCGATGGTTCAGCGGTGAACACAACTTCAGCGAGTTCGGCAGCGAACCTTATGCCAGCATCGGATGAACCGGCTTGGACCAATACCGGATATCCTTGAGGCGGCCGCGCGATATTCAGCGGGCCTCTCACTGAGAAATAGGTCTCGTGGTGGTTCAGGAAGTGAAGCTTCGTCGTGTCGGCAAAAATACCACTTTGCTTGTCACGAACGAATGCGTCGTCCTCCCATGTGTCCCAAAGCCCCTTGACAACGTTTACGAACTCCCTGGCGCGATCATATCGCACGTCGTGCTCTGGAATCTCCTGGTCGCCAAAATTTGCTCCCTCGAACTTGTTTCCGGAGGTGACGATGTTCCAGGCCGCTCGTCCGCGGGAGAGGTGATCAAGGGACGCGATCATGCGCGCAAGATGATAAGGCTGATGGTACGTCGTCGTCGCCGTCGCCACGAGGCCGATATTTTGCGTTCTGGACGAAAGAGCCGACAAGAGCGTGATCGGCTCAAATGTATCGTTTCGGCCTGCACGCGCTATGTTCGCGTGATCTCGCTCTACAACGCTTGGGCTGTCCGCGAGAAAGACGAAGTGAAATGCCGCGCGTTCGGCAAGTGCCGCAAGGTGCACGGAATGGTCGATATCGATCCCGCCAGCATTTGGCACGCTCGGATCGCGCCAAGCCCCCTCGATGTATCCTGCCTGAACGAAGTATAGTCCAAGCGTCATTTCACCATTGCGCGCCATGCCGCCCTTCCTTTCCCAAGAACAACCTTTGCTTTGAGCGAATGCTCCCTCGTCCTAAGAATCCTCTCTTCTAACTGAGAGAAAAAAACAAGAATCGGCAAATTGATTCTAGAGACCTTCAAACGTCATGCGCTACGAACAGCGAGAGAGACTTCGCCCTGCAAGCGCCGCACCTTCGACCAGTCTTGCGGCGGGCGAACGCCTAAACGATAGGTGACATGCTTCCGCCATCCGGATCAATCACGAGCATTGGTAGTTGACCAAGCCGCGACTTGTATCCCTCTGTGGAGAGATGCTTTGGAAGAGAGGCACGCTTCACGAAAACATTGGAAACCGTTACACAAAAGACGTGCATTCGCACGATAAAGGCCAGTTGACGGCTGACATCAAGGTCATGTTTTGAGCCTCGGAAACCCAATTGTCGGGCAGGATAAGCATTCGCGGCTCACTCTCGTCGAGCTCGATCAAGACGACAACCCGTGTCAACACAGAGATTCGAGCTCTTGTTGTGCTTATGGCATAGTGCAGCGCACGCCCGCGATGATCTAAATGCGAGTGCAACTGCGGTGACATCGCAACGCCCTTCATAACTCTCGCCAGACTCGATTCCTTTGCGACCTTCGATGCAGAAAGGAAGCAGAAGCAAGATAAGACAGTCTGGTTGCAGAGTAGGAATTCGCTTGCGCGACTGAAGGGGCCGTTCTCACTCACAGGGCCTGCCGCATCACTGGCAAATTATGGCGATCCCATGGCATTCGTCGACCGGGACTTCTCCGTGCAAGGTCGTCTCGTCGACTTTTCCTGAGGTTCAGCTTCCTTGTCTCAGCTCAACTTCCGACAGCATTCTGGTGCCGATGATGCCCGCGTTGGCTAGTTCTGCGATCTCGACCTCGCTGAGCCCGAGAAGCTCTGTCAGGATTTCTGTGTTTTGTTCTCCCAATGTCGGCGCCGCTCTGCGGATTGGATGGGCTCGAGCGCTTTCACGAATCGGAATTGAGGGCTGCGGATGCAGGCCGATGAAGGCACGGTCGATCTCCTGAAAAAATTCGCGTGACTTTAGGTGCCGATCTTCCAGTAGGTCGATTGGCAGGCGGACCACCCCGGCTGCAATCCTTGCGGCCTGCAGCTCGTGCATCGCCTGATCTGCATCGCGCGTGCGCGTCCAAGCTTCGATAACGCTCTCGATTGCATTTTCGATAGTGCGACGAGCGTCCGCGGAGCTCAGCGAGACGTCAGCCGCCCAGTCTGCTCGGCCGATAATCGTGGCAAGTCTCTGCCACATGTTATCGTCAGTAGCGGCTATCGTAATCCAGCTATCCTCCCCTAAGCACCGGAAGCAGCCGTGAGGCACGAACTGCGGATGCCGATTGCCGTACCTTTTCGAAGTGCCACAGATCGATTGGATGATGATCCACGGCGCTGCGAACGGCACCATGCATTCGATTTGGGCAAGATCAATGAACTGACCCTGACCAGTCTTGCGGGCATGGATCAGAGCAACCAGAACTGCAGCGCAGCCATTCAATCCGCCTACGGCATCGCCAAACGCGATGTGACTCATTACCGGCGGATCCTTCGGGCCTCCTATCACGCTTGGTACCCCCGAACCCTGCTCCAGGGTCGAGCCGTAGGCTCGGCAATCGCGACGTGCGCTATGCGTGCCAAAGGCTGACATCGACATCACGACGAGCTGCGAGTTGAGCGTTCTAAGGACATCGTAGCCAAGCCCGAGCTTTGGCAGCACGTCGACCGAATAATTGTCGACGACAATATCGGCGCCTGCTATCAAGCGCTTCGCAAGAGCGAGGCCTTGCGGTCTGGTCAGATCAAGCGTGATGCTGCGTTTATTGCGATTCATCATACAAAAGCGCAGCGTCTTTTCATACATCTGGCGGTTCACGTAATCCGGGCGGCGATCAACGCCGCGCCACCAATCCGGGTATTGGATGGCCTCGATCTTGATAACGTCCGCCCCGAGGTCAGCAAGAGTGCGCGTGCACAATGGGCCCGCCCAGCCCATCGAAAAGTCGATGACGCGGATCCCCTGCAAAGGTTGCCTGGTAGGATCGTTGCAGCCCGGCGAGACCGCCCCTCTGCGCGTGATGTTTGTTCGGATGTTCGCGAAGGCCTGCCGCTCGCCAGGAGACGGAACCTTTCCGCCGCGGCGCGGCGGTGTCAATGTCAGCCGCTGCATCGAGCCCGCCGTCCGCCCCCTTTCTTCGCCGATCAGGATGGGCACGATCGCGCCGCGCTCGTTCTTCTCACTATCCTCGAGTAGATCGGATATTCCCGGTACAGGTGCAATTGGGATCTTGCGCTTTAGTCCCTCGGCAAACCACTGCTGCGCCGTCCGGCTCCTAAGCCTTGGGATGAACTGTCGTTCGATCTGTTCCATATGTTTCAGACGATCAGCGCCGATCATCAAAGCTGGATCATCGCGCAAATGGGGTAGGTCCAGCATGTCGCAGAACGCGCGCCATTGCGTCGGCGTAATTGTTGTGACGCCAAGCCATCCGTTTTTTGTCTGGTAGATGCCGGCTGGAAAGTTGGGCCAGAACCGATTGATGCCAATCCGGCGCATCACATTGCCACGATCGAGCGCCTCGAATATCTGATACTCGCTGAGCGAGATACAAGCTTCGAATATGCTGAGCGAGTATGACCTTCCTGCTCCACTCCCCAGTCGTGCGATCACCGATGAGGCCGTGGCGATGAAGCCCCACAAACCGGCCAAGATACCCGCTTGGAAATCCGGCGCCGACAAAGGAGGGCCTTCGACCGGCCCAACCAATTTGATGAGTCCAGCAAGGGCGCGGACGGTCGCGTCGGCCGCAGCGAATGTAGCATAGGACCCCTCGCGACCGAACCAGCTCACGTCGAGGTAGATCAAGTCCGGGTGCTCTTGTCGGATGGCAGCGACGTCTATGGGCGGACAATCCGCGGAATCAACAGCGCGGCCATCGACCAGAATGTCGCAATCCTCGATCATACACGCTAGTCGCGTGGTCGCCTCGGCGCTGGCGGGATCAACGATAACGCTTGACTTGTTAAAGTTCAGGAATGCAAACCATGCGCTTTGCCCACCGGGCGTCAAAGGAGCGGCGCTGCGAAGTGGATCGCCTGGCGGCGGCTCGACTTTCCAAACCGCGGCGCCGAAATCGGCAAACAGCCGCGCGCAATAGCTCGTAGCAGCTGAGCTACCAATTTCGAGGACTCGTAGATGCGATAATGCTTCCCTGGACCGCTCCATTGCTTCTGCCTTATTGATGCTCACGGAATATCTCGGTTAGCGATGCGGGAGCACAACAATGCTTACCTAGCGGATGGGGCAGACTATCCGACCGAAATGCCCGCTAGGCGCCAAACTCGCCACCCGTGATATCGATCGTCGCTCCGGTAATAAAACCCGCCATAGGGGACGCCAAAAAAGCCGCGACGTGCGCTACTTCTTCGGCGTTTCCAAATCGGCCGAGTGGAATGCGGCTAAGAGCCGAGCGGTTGACCTTTGCCTCTGCAGGCCCAGTTAAGTCGCTGAGAACCCGCCCCGGGGCGATACAATTGACGGTAATACCATGCGGGGCCAGATCCCGCGCAGCAGCGCGGGTTAAGCCGACCAATCCCGCTTTCGATGCGGCGTAATGCGGTCCAGCGATTAAGGGTACAGCACGACCCGCCAAAGATCCGATGTTGATGATACGCCCATAGCCGTTTGCAATCATTGATGGCGCCAACAGACGTATAAAAACAAACGGGCCGCTTAGATTGACATCGATGAACTCGGGCCCACTCCTCTGTCGACATCTGCGAAAGCCAGGGTAAGTTCTGGTCTACACGTTTCGGAGAGATCCCCGCATTGTTTACCAAGACCGAAATTTCCCCCCAACGGCTCCGGATTTGATCAAAAAATCTGGTCACCTCATTTTGCTGAGTGACGTCGAGCACCTCTGCGTGAAGCTGATCTTCCGTACAGCTAAGACTATCGAGCGCCCGCTGCACGCTATTCGCCTGTGTGGCCACGAATCCGACCCGATAACCATCCGCCAAAAACCTGCGTACGATCTCAAGTCCGATTCCCCGTGCTCCTCCGGTCACGAGTGCGACGCGCAGATGACCTTCAGCTTTCAGCTTTCCTGTCGCCATGGTTCAAACGATCATAAAGGAGACGGTCGGGCTCGGCTCAGTGAGCCGGAGGTGGCTTTCGAGGTCGAATAAGGTGCTCAGGGTTGACTAAACTCTCATCTCTTTGCCTAGATCTCGCAGATCATACCTTGATCGCGTCAGACCTGCTTGATGGTCTCTTGCTAGCGAATGGCACTCATTGCTTTAGGAGCTAATTGGTGCTTTGTCGGGCTTAACCGTGGCGTCAGGCACCCTTTCCAGGATGCAGTCACAGAGTCGTTCTATGTCACCGACCTCATGATCGGCCGTAATACATACCCGAACCCCAGCCTTCCCTTGGGCAACAGTTGGGAAAAATATCACAGACGTGTAAAAGCCTGCATCGAGAAGCTCTCGCGCCAATGCAATGGCGTTCGTTTCCGATCCGATAGCAACCATTCTGATCGGAAGCGAATTACCTTGCTCGAGGCTCGCCACACGACGATCAAAGACCTTGATACGTTGCGCCAGCCGCATCTGCCGTTCGGCGAGTTCTGCCGAGCGATGTATCTTACAAGAACCAAGGGCCGCACCGACTGCAGCCAAATTCGGCGCCACCGAAAACGCATAGGGAATCGAGTACCGCCGAAACAGAGCTTCCTGCTCCGCCGTTCCTAGCATCAACATGCCGCCCGATGCGCCGAATCCCTTGGCCAGCGACGCTGCTATGATTGTGCGGTCACCTAAGAACTCAGGGAACTGACTGCGCGCGAACCCTTCGCCCTGCCGTCCAAACAACGATATGCCGTGAGCGTCGTCGATATAGAGAAAGAGCCTATAACGCTCTTGGAGCTCGCGCAGCTCCTTAATTGGCGAGTTCCCTCCCATCGAATAGACGCCGTCGCATACATAGGCAACAACTTGGTGTTCACGGCACAAGCGTTCTAGGGCGTCGATATCATTGTGCGCGATTGTTTCCACTCGCGCTTCATCAGCAACCACGGGCTTGTGATAGGCGAGCGAGGTATGCGCGATGCGGTCGAACACGACTACCGGTTTCGTGCCATCTGTCAGCAGGCCCGACGCAAGAATTGGCATTGCGCCCAGATTAGCGAGCATAACAGTTGAAAAGGCGAGCACACGTGCACTGAACATCTCCGACAGCGTTGCTTCGAGCTCTGCCAGGAGATCGAAATTGAGTCGCGTTCGTGCGCATGACCAGTGCAATGATCGATGCGCCTCGATTGCCTCGATCGCTGCAGCCACAATTACAGGATGATTATCCAGCCCTAGGTATGAACAGCGCACGAAATCAATTATCTCTGGTCGGCCATTAAGTGGACCGGCGCCTAAAGCAAAGGCGCGTCCAATCGTCGAGCGCCCTTGGACAGCCATGAGACCGGCATTGTGGGCTGCGTCGAAATAAGACCTGCTTTTGTTGATGACGTACGCGGTGTTTCGAAAGTGCCCGCTCGGCCGACCGCCATCCGAGGCGGCGATCTGCTGTCCCATTCCGTCCTCCATTCCATCTGCCACGCGCGCACCAAATCGCGAGTTAAGCGCAACACTCGGCTTGATGAAGTCAGGCCGAGTTGAAGCTCTACATCTATTGAGGAACAGCCTAATCGGCTCTTATTGGTTCAAGCGGATTTACACCGGGTAAGTCCCTCTGACAGCTACTAGATCAAATGGGCCGGTGAATGACGTAAGGACCGCGACATGTGAAGTGGCTCGGATCGGCTGGATGGCACTCAAATTGAGATCTGCAATCAGCCCCAGCAAGTTAGAATGTCCTCCGGTTGTAGCGTCCCGTCTACCTGTTATCGAAATAACCCTATGAGAGAGCACCCTCTTCGCAAGCCAGCATTCCAACGAGGGTCTACAGCCGCCACCGACTCGTGCACTAGGAAGACTATAGCCGAACGCGGTCTAACGGGATGAACAAGAGCTTGCATCAACCGGACTTACGCAAGCCCTTTCCTGGTCGCTAGCGATTCGACATTATGACGGCTGGCCCGCTCGAATTCCATACGATTGAGTGTCCTAGTTGCGGATCATTGATTGCTTCGCACTCAACGTTCATACCAAAGGCAGAACACAACGGCTCGCCGCACAACAAAGCGCCTTGACGCATACTGGACTCTTTCCGCTCTGCCGTCTCAGCTATTATATCCAGCGTGCTCCATGGCTCTCTAGAAAGCCCGCGAACACATCCACGACGAACTCTATGTCAGAGCGATTCATCGCTGTCGACAGCGACGCAGCAGCGCCATAAGGCAGGACAATCCCGTTCTCGGCAAAGAACTGCACAAGCTGCTTCATCAGTTCCAACGCGCGGGGCGCGGGATAGGCTTCACGATTGTCATTCGGGACTTGAATCATCGGATGAATGCGAAACAGCGAGGCGGCCCCCGTGACGCAGAGCGGCGCCCCAACCTTTGAGATCGCTCGCGCAATCCCATTCCTGACAACGTCGCCAAGGCTGTCAAGGTGCGCGAAGGCCGCATGGTCTAGATGCTGCATGGCGACAAGCCCGGCTGTTATAGATAGAGGATTAGCTGAAAATGTGCCGCCTTGTGGTAGCAGCGGTCGGCCTTCCGATGCATCGAATACCCTCATCACATCCTGCCGACCACCGACTGCTCCGATCGGCAGGCCGCCACCGATGATCTTACCCATCGTGATGAGGTCAGGAACGAGGCCATAGAGGACACAAGCCCCTTCAAAACTCTGCCTGAGATTTAGAACCTCATCAGCAATCACCAAGATGCCGTTCGCACGCGCAGTTTCCTGTACTACCGCAATGAATTCCGGTTTTGGCGCAATTAGACCCGCCCGGCTTGGCATCGGATCCACAATGACAGCGGCTAGGTTGCGTCCATGCAAGGATAATAACTGGCGCGCAGCATCTGCATCATTGAACCGGAGCACCACGACTTCATCTAGCACGCTCGCAGGCATCCCGCGGTAAGACGGGGTAGACCTTGGGCAGCTCGGATCACCCCAATTGTCTGGCGTGGCGGCAAGACTTACCTCAGCCCAGTCATAGGCGCCGTGGTAGGCGCCCTCGAGCTTTGCAATCTTCGAACGACCTGTGAACGCCCGCGCAGCTTTGATCGCAAATAGTACTGCTTCGGTCCCAGTGTTGACGAAGCGCACACGCTCGACTTGCGGAATCCGTTCGCAAAGTAATTCCGCCAGTGCGACCTCGCTCTCCGTCGGATTTGCAAAGCAGCTACCCAGCTCCAATTGATTGGTCAGCGCCTCCACTATGGGTGCAAAAGCGTGTCCATGGATCAGCGACGTAAAGTTACCGTTGAGGTCGAGAAATCGGTTGCCGTCGACATCGATAACATGACTGCCTAGTCCACGCTCCATGTAGAGCGGGACCGGATTCCGCTCTACGGTTACTCGTGACGTTCCGTCGGGAAAGACCCGCTGCGCGCGAGCGAAGCTGTCTCTAGATCTTTGTCCAACCTGCCAAGATCCAGCCATACTGCCACCTAAAAGCTCTTCATCCGTCGTTTGACCGCTGGCGCCTGGCTCTCGCTTTCGCTGGCTGCCCTTCGCCTTTTGCATTGCCATTGGCGATTATCGCTTGAGCTGAGGCTATCCGTGGCGACATCCAACAAGTGCCTTTTGCCTGCAACACCTTGCCAGATAAGTCAAAATCAGTTGGCGTTCGTGACAAAGAGCTGACATATCCTGGCATCGTTTGCATCCACATGTTTGATATCGCTTGCAGTGTGCATACCGGCACAGTGATAGGCCCCAGTGCTGCGCGCCCCTCGTTGCCCGGGATATGGCGTGCGGCACTCACGCGGACACGCTCAACTCGCTCCCATCGTGACGATCGACAAGCCGTTGCAACTCCTCACCGGTCAGCCAAACGAGTAGATCGTCGTCCACAATATTCTCTTCGATCAGATGCAGCACCGATCCGCCCGGCTCGTAATGCGCATGTCCGTATTGCGCAAGGACGCCCTTAGACAGCAGCCAGCGCTCTGCGAGTCCAACTACGAAATCCGGTGCCCACAAGGCGAACGACACACCGCGTAGCACGGCAGCCATGACCTCGGGCATGCCTTGTCCTCTAAAGTCTTTGCGCAACCAGAAATCTCCGTGGTAAGCTACCTTTCCAGTAATCCTCCTCGCGCTTGGTGCGGTGCAGCTGCAGTGATCTTGGGGATGCGCCTGCACGGCAGGATCAGCGTAGAACGCCTTCAGCGACTCAAGGTGCTCTGCAAAATTGCTATCCGAAAGGTTATACAGCCGAGCAGCCTCCACGAGCGCCACATCATTGTTCTTGTCGAGACCTATCATCCAATATCCGTCGCCCGATTTGATCGGCGAGCGATCTGGGCGGAAATTTGGATATGTCGGCTTCTTAGTCGGAAGAGTTCTCGTAATCGAGACATACTTGTGAAAATCGAATCCTATCGAAAGCTTGATGCCCTTCTGAGCGGCAGCGTCATCATATACCCGAAGGAAGCGTGAGACGTTCAGCGGATTGACCGCGCTTTTCATTGCTGCAAATTCCTCTCCTGATGAGCTGCGTCATGGGCGATGCGTGCAAGCTCAACTTACAGCGTTGGCAGCGGATCAAGCCACTACCTACTTCGGTTAGGAAGGCGTATACAGTGTTTGGTTCAGTGCACTCGGCTATGAACAATCGCGCAGAAACACATTCTGCGGCCGGCCAGTCGAACGGCCTGCAGGTTGCTGCCGGCAATGTGTCCCTCCCACTCTCAAGCGTACCCGCCCGAACGGGAACGTCCGCCCTTTACAATCGAGCATCGGAAACGATGTGCCAGGACCACCCTCGACACAGTAATACTTCAGTTTCCTATATTTGTGACAGATGAAACCCGGCTAAGTTCGAGCAACCACGGATGAACGCGTCATGGTGAGCCACCGCGTTCTATCTCGCCAATCATGAGCCGCACCATTGGCTTCTGCCTGGGCAACGGTTTGACAAATCGAGATGCGCCTACCAGATCGGTGGCCACGTGAGCATCCGGCGCGTCGCTATGCGTTCGCCAAAGCGAGGATATGCTCGGAGCGGTCACGGCGACAGAAACAAACAATTGTCGAAAGCGTCCCGGGCGGAGATGGTCAGTCGGATTTTGGTGATCACGAAAGTACACATGATCATTTGTACTCCCTTTCCGTCCACCATGGAAAGTAATCTGGCAAATCGGCTGGAACCCTGTCTTTGAAAACCGCGGGCCGCTTTTCCAGGAAGGCCATCACCCCTTCCTTGGCGTCGGCGGAGCGGCCGCGCGAATACATGCCCCGGCTTTCGATCTTATGAGCCTCCATAGGATCGTCGGCGCCCAACATGCGCCACATCATCTGCCGGATTATTGTGATTGATACGGGCGCTGTCTTGTCCGCGATCTCGCGGGCCAGCGCACGTGCCGTTGGCAATAGTTGGTCGGGCGGCACGATCTTGCTGACCAGACGGCCGGCGAGCGCTTCCTCTGCAGTAAATACCCGTCCGGTCAAGGACCAGTCCAGCGCCTGGGCAATGCCGACCACGCGGGGCAGGAACCAACTCGAGGCTCCCTCGGGCACCAGGCCACGCTGGGAAAACACGAAGCCGAAGCGCGCGGCCTGAGATGCGATCCGAATGTCCATCGGAAGCTGCATGGTCGCACCCATGCCGACGGCAGCTCCGTTCACAGCCGCGATTACAGGTTTGAGACACCTGAAGATCCGCATCGCAATTTTTCCGCCGCCGTCGCTGACCATTGGATCGCTGTAATCCACCTTGCCATCCGGCAGCCGTTTCACTGGCCCGCGTCGCACGTCCCGGTCAAATGTATCGGCTCCCAAGGAAAGGTCGGCGCCCGCGCAGAAGCCGCGGCCTTGGCCGGTCACAATAATGGCAAGGATGTCATTGTCCCTGTCAGCGCAATCGAACGCATCCACGACTTCTCGCTCCATGAGAGCGTTGCAGGCATTGAGCTTCTCCGGTCGGTTCAACGTAATCGTCAGAATTTGATCGGCAATTTCGTACTTGATCGTCTCGTAAGCCACGGGGATCCCTTCGCTGCTTGACAACTAAGCTCTCGGGTCAGATCACGACGACCTAGTCTGCTTCAGTGCCTGGTCCAACGCTTGCTCGAATATCTCAAGACCTTGATTGAGGGTCTCACAATCGATCGTGAGCGCAGGCAAAAATTTCACGACCTGATCAACAGGTCCGCATCGTTCGACTATCAATCCCTTCTCAAACGCGTTACGCGCCGTAGCCGCTGCAATCTCAGGCATTTGGCAGTCAAAGCCAACGGCCATGCCCCGCCCTCGAACCGCAAAGCTGTTTCCGCGCTTGGCTGCGATGGCTTCGAGTCGCCCCCGCATGGCTTCTCCCGTCCGCCGCACCTCTTGCGAAAAGGTCTCGTCCCGCCAGTAAAGATCTATAGCTGCCGTTGCAGATACGAGCGCAAGGTTGTTGCCACGGAACGTCCCTGTGTGTTCTCCCGGCTGCCATGCGTCGAACTCCTCTTTGATCAACAACATTGACAATGGCAGGCCGTACCCACTCAGTGATTTCGACAGTACAACGATATCTGGCGACAGGTCTGCGAACTCGAAGCTGAAGAATTCGCCTGTGCGACCACAGCCCATCTGGACATCGTCAACTATGAACAGGGCGTCAGCACACTTCGCCTTCGCTTGAATGGACTGTAACCATTCCTTGCTAGCGACGTTTATGCCGCCCTCCCCTTGCACAGTCTCAACAAGGATGGCAGCCGGGCAGTCGATTCCGCTGCTTTCGTCCATTAGGACTTTTTGCAGAAAGTCTGCTGTATCAACGTCCGGCCCAAGGTATCCATCGTATGGCATGAACGTTGTGCCCGACAAACCAACGCCGCTCGCCGTGCGATAAAAGCGATTACCGCTCGCGGCCATCGCTCCCAGGCTCATGCCATGATATCCATTCGTGAATGAGATAATGTTTTGGCGTCCGGTAACCTTGCGCGCAAGCTTTATTGCGGCCTCGATAGCATTGGCGCCAGTTGGTCCTGTGAATTGGAAGCGGTACTCTAGATTTCGTTTCGCAAGTATGATGGAGTTGAAGGTCTCCATAAATTTGAGCTTCGCGGGAGTTGCCATATCAAGGCCGTGGACGACAGCGTCTGACGCCAGATAATCAGCAATGGCCGCTTTGAGCCGGTGATTGTTGTGGCCGTAGTTCAGTGTTCCAGCGCCAGAGAGGAAGTCCACTACGTTTCGACCATCCTCCGTTAACATGATCGAGCCGCGCGCTCGACTGAACATGGCTGGAAACGAGCGTGAATAAGTGCGTACGTTTGATTCCAGCGCATCTAGCGCTTGCATCTTGCGTGACCCGCTAATCGCAGCCATATGTCAGCTCCGCCAAAGCAAGTGACTAGAGGAACGAGGATCATCTCGGCGCGAGGTTCGCTTCCTTCGCCGCTTCCAACTGTTCAACTATCCTGAGACTCGGGATAGCGAAGCTACTAGGACAGGTAGGGCTCTGCGTACCATCGTCATGCGCATGCCACTTTCAGTTAGAACGTGCTTCCGCAACATCAAGCTCGGAATTCGCGTTCAGCACAATGCGCGTGCTCGGCTCGGGTTCAACTGCAGCTGGCTAGAGAGGTTACGGGCGGTATCACCACTAACATAGTTCTGGTGCAATTGTTCATGGTCCTAACGTCCGACTTGCAACCTCGCCCAAGCTCCGTTTACCAAGCTCTGGTAACGCGAAAGAGAAGCCGGATGAACATACGTGATAATGCCGACTCACGTCTTTTGGTGGCGACCAGATTGTCTGCTGCGGGACGGAGCAGGCGAAAGCCGCGGCCTAGCTCGCATACAGCTCTGCCATTGGTAGACGAGGGCTGATCAATTCGGCGACACGTTCCTTGCTTCTGCGAGCTCCGCTTCAGGCAGCATCACCGTCCCAATAATGCGCTCTTTCGCCAACTCCGCGATCTCGCCGTCGCAGAGCCCAAGAAGCCCTGATAATATCTCTCTATTATGTTGTCCGAGTGTTGGTGCGGCTGTACGAACCAGATGAGGACTGGCGTTCTCACGAATCGGCATCGACGGCTGAAGATGGAATCCGATGAAGGGGCGTTCGACTTCCTGCAGAAATGCACGCGAGCCGAGATGCCGATCCTTGAGCAGGTCAATTGGCAAGCGGGCCACGCCGGATGCAATCCTTGCGGCTTGCATCTCGGACATGGCCTTATCGTCTTCGCGGGCACGGGTCCAGGCTTCGATGCCTCTCTCAATTTCATCCTCGATGACGCGGCGGGCTTCTGGGGACGTCAGCGATGGGTTCGTCGCCCAGTCTGGTCGACCGATGAGCGTGGCAAGCCTCTGCCACATGTGCTCGTCGGTAGCCGCGACCACGATCCAGTTATCTTCCCCTGCACATCGGAAACAACCATGCGGCACGAACTCTGGATGTCGATTGCCATATTTTGGCGATGGCATACCGCCGATTGATTGAACGGTGATCCATGGTGCTGCGAAGGGCATCATGCATTCGATTTGCGCCAGATCGATGAATTGGCCTTGCCCAGTCTTGCGAGCATGAATCAATGCAACCAGGACTGCAGCGCAGCCGTTCAATCCACCCACGGGATCGCCAAAAGCGATGTGACTCATGACCGGCAATCCACCGGCCGCTCCGATCACACCAGGAAGCCCCGAGCCCTGCTCGAGAGTTGACCCGTACGCCCGACACTCGCGATGGACGCTGTTCGTTCCAAATGCTGACATCGACATCATGACCAGCCGAGGGTTGAGCGTCCTGAGCACGTCGTAGCCAAGTCCGAGCCTTGGCAGCACGTCGACCGAATAATTATCAACGGCAATATCGGCCTTTGCCAACAACCGCTTGGCAAGAGCAAGCCCCTGCGGACGCTTCAGATCAAGTGTGATCCCACGCTTGTTTCGATTGATCATGCAGAAGCATAGCGCCTTTTCGTACATCTGGTTCGCCACATAACCAGAACGTCGGTCTATTCCGCGCCACCAATCCGGATATTGGATGGCCTCGATCTTGATCACATCCGCACCGAGATCGGCCAGAGTGCGCGTACATAAGGGGCCCGCCCAACCCATCGTGAAGTCGACGACACGAATCCCCTGCAACGGTGGCCGATCAGTGTCGATGCCGCTGGATCTCTCGAGGCGTGCGAGCACCCCGTGTGTTCGGTTGTCAGCGAACACCTGCTGTTCGCCGGCGGCTGGCACTTTTCCGCCCTTGAATGGCGGGGTCGATGTCAGCCGCAGCATTGAGCCGACGGTCAATCCCTCCTCTTCGCCAACCCGGACCGGCACGATTGCGCCGCGGGCCCTCCTCTCCGGATCCTGGAGTAGATCGGATATTCCAGGCATCGGCACCAGCGGGATTTTGCGCGTAAGCCCCTCGGCAAACCAATCCATCGCAGTCCGTGCCTTTAGCTTCGGCATAAACTTCGCTTCGATCCGTTCAATATGCTGCAGACGACCCTCGTTGAACGCTAGAGCTGGATCATCACGCATTTCGGACAAGCCGAGCATATTGCAGAATGCGCGCCATTGCTCCGGCTTAGCCGTCGTTACGCCGATCCAGCCGCTCTTCGTTTCGTAAATTCCGGTTGGAAAGTTTGGCCAGAACCGGTTGATGCCAATCCGACGCATCACGTCGCCGCACGCAAACGCCTCGAACATGAGATACTCGGTCGGAGTGAGACTCGATTCGAAAATGCTGACTGACCACGACCGCCCCACCCCACCCTGCACTCGCGCTACCGCGGAACTCGCCGCGGCAATAAAGCCCCACAGCCCGGCAAGAAGACCCGCCTGAAAATCCGGTGCGTGCAAGGGCGGACCTCCGACTGGTCCAACCAGCTTTACGAGACCGGCTAGTGCGCGCACCGTGGAATCGGTCGCGGCGAACCCTGCATAGGGTCCTTCGCCGCCAAACCAACTCGCTTCGAGGTGGATCAACCCGGGGCGGCGATGGCAGATTGGAACGATATCGATGGACGGGCAATCAGCTGGATCAACGTCGCGACCATCGACCAAAATATCGCAATCCTCGATGAGTGACGTAAGCTGCGCGATCGCCTTCGCGTCGGCGGGATCAATGATAATACTCGATTTGTTGACGTTGAGGAATGCGAACCACGCACTCTGACCACCGGGCGTGAGTGGCGCACTACGGCGAACTGGATCACCGGATGGTGGCTCGACCTTTTGCACATCGGCGCCGAAATCGGCAAAAAGCCGCGCACAATAGCTAGTGGCGGCCGAGCTCCCGATCTCGACGATCCGCAAATGCGACAACACTCCCATCGAGAACTCCACTATTAGACGGCCCTCATGCACCGAACCGCCGTAGGCAAGATGATGCGTAGCCGCCAAGAAGGTCGTGCGGCACTCACCGCTAAGGACGCCAGGTTGATGTTGCGCACAATTCGACGTTTGGCATCGGCGCTGCCGCCAGGCCCATCATGATGACCGATGCCTCCTCCCGGGATCAATGACGTTGTCTATCTCAAAAACGACAGCTATTACCATTGGCAATCAGTAATACTCCTCGTAATCAAGGGCGCCCCATCTCCTTCGAGCCATACGTACCCTTCGTTGGAAGTGGCCGTTCTACGTAGAATTCTTGCGGCGGCTCGATTGCTCGCCTACTCCGAACGAAAATAAGCCACTGGCTATATCAAGACACCTACCAGCTCAGAGAGTACGCAAACGGGCGCATGGCCAGGCATCACTTCTCCATTCACCATTTTTCGCCTCGTCGGTGCTACGCCGAGGTATCTCGGGAAAGGGGCCTTTTGCCCAGCCCGAGACGTTTATCTCTGTTCAGCTTGGGAGCGACCGCGTCGCCGCAACACAGATGAGGAAAGTGCAAGGCGCTCGGCGCCGCTGCAGCACTGGCCGGGAATTATTCGTTCGAGCGATCATCTACGCATGGGAGTACGGATAGCTCAAGGCTATGCGGCAGCGCCTTGACCACAGGCAGAAAACCACGTGTCGGTGCCTGGAGACGGCCGAGCATCGATTCGGCGACCTGATGGCAGCGACAGGATTTCCGCAGGTCGCCTAAAATAACCTCTGCGCTCGCGAATCAGAGCCGACGTTCCAGTCGGGGTCACTGGCTCACTGCGCCTCGCCAGAGAACGGCATCCCGTTTCGGGCACATCCGCGGCCGAGCGATCGACCGTTCTGAATCGGCGGACAGAGATCTTCTAGCTTTCGACGATCGCCACCAAGATAGCGGGTTCTCCGCAAGTCCAAATCACAATACGAGAATTGGTAGGTCCGCTTCTCCTCTCTCTCAGTTTAGAAAGCCGCTCAAGGTGATATGTGCTTCGTCCATGACATCGCAAACCTCACGCTCTCTCGGAATCCTGCAGCTCGAACGCGGACTGCCGCAGGGTGCAACGCCGCCGACACCAGTACCAGGTTCGATGCTGAGCTCGGACACCTTTGACTTCCCAACTATCTCGGAAACGGTCCCGGGAGCCTGGGTTGAAAACGTCGTCCGCGGCGATCCAGCGCTTGAGCCTGAATTCATCGCAGCTGCTCGGCGATTGGTCGAGCGAGGCGCCATTGCAATAAGCTCCACTTGTGGCTTCTCCATTCGTCACCAGTCTGCAGTCGCAGCGTCCGTAAAAGTGCCCGTTGTATTGTCGAGCCTGCTTCTGCTGCCAGGCCTACTCCGCCAAGTACCGCAACGGGCCAAGATCGCGGTTTTGACATACGACTCGACCTGCTGCGGCGAAGACCTGCTTGCAATCCACAATCTGACCGAAAGGGCGAGGATTGTGGTTAGCGGCATCGAAGGCGGCAAGTTCTGGCATGATGAGCTAAGGCGTCCGGCGCCACCGATCGATATCGCCGCCATCGAGACGGATCTGACCGGTTGCGTCGTGAAACTGCGTTCCGCTCATCCGGAGATCGCGACCATCCTACTAGAATGCGCGGCATTCCCGGTGGTCGCAGCGGCGATACGTCGTACCATCAAGTTGCCGGTGTACGACATCACGGACCTCTGCCGACTAACGATGGCGGCGATCCTTTGATGCTCACTAAGGTTCGGTCAGCGAAAAACCCAACCGAAGAATCAAAGGGACTTTTGGTTCTTTTGAGCTAAGCAATGAGGCGCTCACACTAGGCGATCAAGGCAGTTCCCGACTAATGACCGTAGTCATTTGGCCCGGGAAGCGTGCAGTTTCGCATGCTCAACGCAGAAGCCGGTTCTCAGGCACGGCCGGCGCAAGCGATCCTCAAGCGTTACGCTATCGCCGTGCCATCGTGTCTGGGTCTGGACCATTCGCCTTCAACACGAAGCCATGTGGATGGAAGATGTGCGCGTCTCGAGGACAGCCCTTGGCGAGGGGTCTTCAACTATGATCGCTTCAGCTCGTGTAACGCCTCAACGTCGCTCGCGCACGGAGCCTTCCTGAGCTACAGTTGCCACTAGGGAGCCGCCTGGTTCAAAGATCAGTCCCCGCGTAAGACCACGACCAGCATGCGCGCTCGGCGATTCCTGCGCATAAAGGAGCCACTCGTCCGCGCGGAACGCCCGGTGAAACCACATTGCGTGATCGAGGCTTGCCCGTATCATCCACTTGTCGAATGGCGGGCTGCCATAACGAGCAGTCACCGCGTCGAGTAAAGGGTAATCGGAGACATAAGCCAGGGCGCATACATGCAGCGTTGGATTGTCTGGCAGCTTCGCGGCGGTCTTCATCCAGACATGGGTGTGGCCGTCCGCGAGCTTCTGACCGAAATAGCGACCGGTCTCAACCATGAGTAACTCAATGCCATAATTGCGGCGGATAAATTCTGGCGTTTCAACAAACACGGGCTGTTTGGCCAATTGCTCTGCAGCAAGCCTTTCCGGTGGCGACACGTACGGCATCTCGTCCTGATGATCGAAGGCCCCCTGCTCTTCGATTTGAAACGAGACCATGATAGAGCAAATCGCGTTAGCACACTGAATGGCGGTGACGCGCCGGAACGAATAGGTCCTGCCGTCGCGCAGAACTTCAACTCTATAGATGATCGGCACCAGCGGATCGCCGGGCTTCAGGAAATGGCTGTGCAGCGAATGCGGTAGACGCCCTGTCACGGTACGGCATGCCGCTGCCATCGCTTGCCCAATGATATGGCCACCGAATACCCATTGCGAGGTGGTTTTTGGAATGTCGCCGCGATAGCGATTGCTATCGAGCGGCTCGAGCTGGAAGATACCGGCGAGATCAATCGGACTTTCGGACATTGACAGACTTCGTTCTTCTTCTTCTCAATTCATGGCCAAACCATGCATTCGAACGTCACATTGAGTCATCAGTGCATCCGCCTGCTTCCTCGTTTATTCGTCTGTTTTACTGCTTCAGTAGCGGCCTCCAGGGCTGGCACGCGAGCGCTCGAATGTTCTAACCTCTTTCAACAATCGACGCTCCAAAAAACACAGAGTCCCGCTTGACGAGATCTAAATCAAGAGCAGTGCTACCTACCAGACAATCGCGAAGCCAACGCAGATCGACATAACGGCTCTATTCACCCACCTTCTCACATTGTGAAGATCCGCCCCGGATTAAGGATGTTGTTTGGGTCGAGCGCGCGCTTGAGCGTGCGCATGGTCTCGATTTCCTCCTGCGTCCGACCCATCTTTAGATATGGCCGCTTCAAGACGCCAATACCATGTTCGGCAGAGATTGATCCGCCGAATTCACTGGTGGTCTGATAAACGAGGCTCTCAAACTCCTCCCGCTTGGCAGGCGTGTCCTCGTGATGCAGATCTAGATGCAAGTTGCCATCGCCTACGTGACCGAAGACCATCGCGAACGCACGGGCGTCGATTGTCTTGATACACGCATCAATCGCCTTCGCATATTGATCCATGCAGTCGCTGTGAAGACTGACGTCGAATCCGATGCGAGAGGCATATGGAAAGGTGCGGCCAAGTTCCAGTGAAGAATCGCGGATACGCCAAATCGCCGATGCAGATGCCTTCGAGTTCGACAGCGTCGCCTCAAGGATCAGGTTCTCGCCCAATGCCGCCTCAAGCAGCCCCTCAAGATCGGCATGGATTCTATCAGCGTTGTTACCGGACGCCTCGAGCAAGACATAGAACGGATGATCGGTAGTCAGTGGCCCCACTACGCCCTTCACTCGCTCGACGGTCAGACGGTAGTACTCGTTCCACATCACCTCGAACGCGGTCAGTTCTCCGTTTAAATGCCGGCGCGCCATATGGAGTAATGAAGAAACCTGCGCAAAGGAATGCAGGGCGCAAAGCGCCACTTGCTGCTCCGTCGGTGCCGGAAAGATGCGCAATGCAGCTCGCGTTATCACGCCAAGAATGCCTTCACTGCCGATAAACAGCTGCTTCAAGTCAATGCCAGTGTTGTTCTTGAGGTGTCTGCGCAAGCCATGCAGGACCGTTCCATCGGCGATAACGGCTTCTAGGCCGAGTATCAGTTCGCGCGTCATGCCGTAGCGAATTACGCGATTACCGCCAGCATTGGTCGAAATGTTCCCGCCGATGGTGCAGCTACCGCGCGCGCCGAGATCAAGCGGAAATAGATATCCTTCCTGCTCGACGCGCTCCTGAATGCTTTGCAACGGGACGCCGGCTTGTGCAATGACCACGCCTGCCGATGTATCCACCTCTTCGATCGCATTCAATCGCTCCATCGACAGGGCGATTTCATTCTCGTTTGGTAGTGCGCCGCGAACCAAACCGGTCATGCCGCCCTGCGTGGTCAACGGCACTTTCTCCTGGTGACAGAGCCGAAGTACGGCCGAGACCTGCTCCGTCGTCCGTGGGCGGACGACCGCACGCGGCTTGGCGACTGCCTTGCCCGCCAGATCGTGGTAATAGCGCGCGTCGATGTCGGCGCTGGTCAGCACCGAACTGGTGTCAACTACCTCGCGCAAGTGGTCAATGAAGCCGCGAGACATGTCACCTTACGTACTGTTTCCCGCGAACTGATACTTCGAGATCGCGCTCGCAATAACTACTAACGTCGGCAGTTGAGTGCCGGACATGGAAGATGCTGGATGAACCGCCCAATAGCTAGAATGCGTGGGTGCGTTGATTATGGCGAACAGCCTGCCTGCCTCCTTCCGTTCTCATAGTGGCCAGGAGATCTTATCGTCCAACATCCGTCGGATCGCTCTAGTAGTCATCTCGATAACACTCACGATAGACAACGACAATCGAATGCGGGATATCGGTAGCCTCAGCGAGCCCCTCCTCCGAAGACACTCCGGTCCTCCGGTCGACCTCAATTCTTGTCCCTCAGCTCGGAAAGCTGAAGTAATCTTCTTTCCGGAACGCTGAGCACAGTGTTCCGGAGCGGAACAGCCCGCGGCGGCTGGCAGAGACATAGACAAGAGCACTGCAGTATCGCTCCTTTCCAAGTTCCGCCGCTTTTCCATAACGCTCGACCACCGACGCAGCGAGGGCGGCGTATTTGACGGTAGAACGGCGAGCAGATGCAGCGACGCAGCGATTGCAATTCCGGTACCCCACACATGCGGAATGCACCGAAGACCGAATGTTTCAGCCATGTCGGCGATCTTCTTGCATTCAGAAAGGCCGCCTGCAGCGCAGGTGTCGGGCTGAGCGATATCCAGCGCGCGCGATACGAACAGTTCCCGAAAGCCGAAGCGGGTAAATTCGCATTCCCCGCCGGCGATCGGGATCGAGAGTGCCGCCTTTACTGCTCGATAGCCGGCAATATCCTCAGGTGGCACGGGCTCCTCGAACCAGCCGATGTCGTGGTGCTCGATCATGCGACCCAGACGGATTGCAGCGATGCTATCATACGCATGGTTCGCATCAACCATCAGCTGCACAGTCGGTCCGATCGCCTCACGCACAAGGCGGATCGTGGCCACATCGTCCTCCAGACCAAATCCAACCTTGAGCTTCACTGCCGAGAATCCTTCAGCGACGTACCCGGCCGCCTCCTCGGCCAGATAGCGGTTCGAGTGGTCCGCTCTGCGCCGGAGCAAGCCCGTCGCGTAAGCGACGAGCTCCGTGCGCTGCGCGCCGCCGAGCAGCTGATGCACAGGAACGCCAAAATGCTTGCCCTTGATGTCCCATAATGCGATGTCGATACCGCTCAGGCCCTCGATGACGACATCCTTTTGGCCATGATCGCGCAAGCCTGCATAGATCATTTGCCATAAATGATCGGCACAAAACGGATCTTGGCCGACGAGCCATGACGCGACGAACTTTCTAAGGTTTGCGGACCGCACCAACTCACAACGGCCAAACCACCAGAGAAATAGTTCACGGCTTAGTGCGAAGGTGAAGAGAACCGATCCCGCCGTGGTCGCTCGCCGAGGGAAAGACATCATGAGGATCGCAAGTTAGCGGATAGAGGATACACCGGCGCGTTGCGTTACATAGGGGATTGGAGAGCCGGCGCAATGAATGATCGAACAGTGCTTCCTGTAAAGCCGCGCGAGCGGTGCGTGGCAGGTAGCGCAACCTTGAGCAGCACGCTCAACAAGGGTCATGTACAACATCTTCGCTCTCGCCTTAAGTTATTCGGGGAGATGGAAGAAGGCCGCGGATAGTCGTGTCTCTCTAGCTGTTGCCTCGGCTACCAACACAGATGAGACCAGAGCGCCGTGCTCGCTGAGTCAGCGAAGGTGATAGTCGGTGCCGACAAAGGCCGCTCTCGATCATGGTTACTCGCTCAAAATAGTGGCCGATCTTGGCTTCGTGGTCATGCCGATCGCCAAACGAGATATAGCAGCTATAGGCGCTATGATGACAGGCGTTTTTGTGCACCGATGGCAATCAATCATCGCACCCGAAGGCGCGATCCCGGATCAGAGGCGGCTGGATCAGAGCTCTGCTTAAACGACATCCATGATCGTCGTTAGCGCCGTCGTTAGTAAGTTCGATCGAGTAGTGATGATGACGGCCAGGAAAGTCGACGCCATGAGAACAACTACCTTAAGCTTCCAGCTTTGTAGCACTAGATAGTAGCTTTGGACCACCCATGTCAGATTGATAGCGCCGATGTCCCGAAACCGACAAAGCATGCAGACCATTCGTGTTGAGACGCCGTCACTTAGGCGTTTCTCACTCTCCCTAATCGCCCGTGTACCTTATTCATCGAGTGGCACGCCAGTTGCTTCGAAGCCGACAGTCGCAGCACGGAGATCATCTATGAAAGTTGCTTCCGAACACAAAGCCTTTTGGGACGCCGGTCACGAGAACTATCCCGATCAGATGAGACCTGACGGATTCAGCGGACAACTTTTTAGCCCGAGGGCTCTCGATGGAATTAAGGCCGTCCTGAATGCTGATCATTCTGATCGCTTTGCAAAGCCGTCCGATCGAAGTTGGATGTCGACCATCTACCCTTGGACTGGTGACCGCCGCCACACTAAAGTTGGTTCATTGGCGAAGACTTATAAAGGACTCATCATTCTCAAGACTCCCTTCGATCTGGCTTTGTACCCGAGGCTCATTTGGGAGCTTCAGCCACGGACAATCATAGAACTCGGCTCATGCCAGGGTGGCAGCGGATTGTGGCTCGCCGATAATGCGTCGGCGCTTTGCGAGAAGCCCGGTGAAGTTCACTCTTTCGATCTGTATATTAAACTAGTTCATGAGAGTGCAAGAAAGCATCCACTTCTTACCTTTCATCAAGTTGACCTTTCTGACGTCTCGAACTTCGACGAAAGTTTGCTAGCGAGCCTGCCTCATCCCTGGCTTGTAATCGACGACGCACACGTGCAAATATTTTCTGTTTTTTCTCACCTGAATAAGTTTCTGGTGTCAGGCGACTATTATGTGATCGAAGACAATCCAGTGTTCGCAAACAAAGAAATCATCGAGGGTTTCCAGTTGATTGAGCAAGCCGGATTCTTGATCGATACTTATTATACCGATGCGTTCGGGACCAACGTTACTTGTGCTCCAAATGCATGGCTTCGAAAGACGTAGGTCGCACCGACCGAGTGTCGGGCCTGAAAAATCATTGCCCCATAGTTTGCTCTCGGCGAGCAAATTCCCTGCATCATATCGTATCTTTGCCCCCTATCTGGCCGCTCTGGACCGGGCGGTCACCGTTCCCTCGGAAACCTCGCACCCAGGCTGAAGCCAGATTCGAGCGCCTGCGCTCCTCGGTGGTAAGCGGTTATTTTTCCCGACTAGGCGGGCCGACTTGCAATATGCGCTCCGTGATGAAGAGGGCGGATCGCAATATGATTTCGGAGTATCGACGCGTTACAATCTCGGGCCCTATGTCGTCTTTGGAGCGATGATGTCGGTCAGACGGACCAGCATCTCGACGCTGCAGAGCTTACAGGTCTCGATCAACGAAGCGGTTCAGGTCCAGTTCTCGAAGCCCTGATCATGTCCCGCAAACAACAGTTTTTGCGGTTCAGAACAAGAGAACGGATGCCTCTAGTGCGATGCGGTCTCATCGAGGAGCCACGTGAGCCGTCACAGTGGTTCAGGGTAGCGGATATCATCGGCGAGCGTCGCCTTGTTCTGGACGGGGCGAGCTGCTACTCGAACCAGGCCTTCAGGGCCAGCACGAGCGGCTCGCGTCTGCCTGAAGGCACGGTGCTGCAGCCTGATCGTCTCCTCGATGGCATAGAGGGCGGCGATGCGTGCAAGCGCCTCGCTGGCGATTGAGCAGGGCCGCCTTCCGCGTTATCGAAGAAGCGGCGCCGCAGATGAGACTAACAGAACGTCAGCGAGACCGTCTCGTCAGATGCGGCGTTGGCAATGGTCCTGTAGGCGGCATAGCCATCGCATTGCACGATGGCGCGATATGGTCGAGCATCTTGAGCGCGTGGACGGTGCGGCTAGGCGCATAGTTGTAGGCCACCAGCACGGGCCGGTGCGGCCCCACGGCCGACCGTCGCGCGCGATCGCCCAGAAGAAGCCTCTGCTGGTGTGGCCATGGCTGGGATCCAGGACCGGTGCCTTGATTTCGTCAACCGCGATCTTGTTCTCAATCAGGATGATCTCGCACAGCCGTATGCAGAGCGCCTTACATGAAGCACGGGCCTGAAGGAACAGAGCGACCCTCAGGTTTAGCTCCGGCAAGCACCGAGGGTCGATCGCCAGCCCAGGCGCCGAAAAGCGTTGCAATCGCCGCCGATCACGCCGCCGATGCCTCTCGTTTGAGGATCATTCGCCGACTCTGTGCGCAAGGTCTGAATAGGCTGCTCAGCGGATTTCGGGGGTAACCAAACGAGGCCGAGTGAAGACCGGCGGCCACAGTTTTTCGAGCTCCTTTTGCGCGAAATCCACCCTAAAACTTGGTATCCCGACGGAGAGTTGATATGAGCGGGTCTCTACGGTCGCCTCTTTCGCCAGAGTGGACGATGCTGTGGCTGGCTGAGAAAGAGCCGTTTTCCACGTACGATGTCTTGCGCAAGCGGGGTCCGATCGTCTGGGACCCCGGCATGGAGTGCTGGCTGGCTTTGGGATACGATCTCTGTCGCGCAGTCGAATCCGACGAGAACATGTACCGGATCCTGTCGGCGGACAAGACGCCGCTGCAGTACGAGATCACCGGTGGAAGGTCGGCTGTTTCATCATTGCTCGGCGCGCCTCACATGCGGATGCGCCGCCTTTACTGGAGGATGCTGAATCCGAACGTAATGCCGAAGTACCGCGAAGAGCATGTTGTTCCAGTCATCAATGATGCAATCGATCGGTTCGAGAAGGCCGGACGCGCGGAACTTGTCACTGAATTCGCGGATTCGGTTCCTGCTCGGATCATGGCGTCGATGTTTGGCATCCCTTGGAGGGATGACGCGCTCCTGGCTGACATCCAGCAGTGGCAACGAGATGTTGTCGCTTGGGTAGGCATGATGTACGCCGAGCATCTAACGGCGAAAGCGAAGCACGCATCGGACCAGTTGAACAATCTGTTCATGCCTTTGGTGCGAGAGCGTCGCGACAACCGTGCCGACGATCTTATCAGCGCGATTTGGACTTATGCGCCGCAAGATTATGGCGAGGTTGACGAACTCGACGTTATCGCGATTGTCAGGGATATGACGCAAGGCGCAGGCGAAACCACGACGAACGCGGTGGCCAATGCTGTATATCTCTACGTGACGAATCCAGCGATCCGCGAGGCCGTGTCCAAGGATCAGCAGGATGCTTTGAATGCGTTGGTTGAGGAGACACTTCGGCTATTGCCATCCCCGCAATGGCGCTTCAGGGCGGCCAATCAGGATGTGTCGCTGTCAGGTGTGGCGGTCAGGAAGGACGATAAGATTTGCCTCCTCCACGCTGCGGCCAATCGCGATCCCGACCACTACGCCTGCCCGCATGCCCTCGACCTTCATCGCGAGCGGCCAACAGATCATGTGGCGTTCAACGTTGGGACCCGACTCTGCTTGGGGATGCACTTGGCTAGGCTCCAGATGCGCGAGTGCCTAAAGGCGCTCATTAACCGCCTTCCGAACTTGAGGCTTGACCCTGCGGCGGAGGCCCCGCGCTTCCGCGGATTCTCCCACCGCTCGTTCGGTCCGCAGCATGTACTGTTTTAACGGGAAGTCGATGAAACTACTGATCACCAATGAGATTGGCCAAGTAAGCGAGCTTGACGGCGTATCTGCGAGAACTCTCATGCTGGCCATCCGGGACGCGGGATTGAACCTCACTGCTCAGTGCGGTGGATGTCTGTCTTGTGGGACTTGTCACGTCTACGTCAATCCCACTTGGTGGCCGAAGCTCATCCCGCCGACCGAGTTCGAAAGCGGAATGCTGGATGTCGTTGACGACCGTCGCGAGACATCGCGGCTATCCTGCCAGATCGAGCTGAGCAAGGAATTGGACGGGCTCGAAGTCACCATCGCTCCTGGTTCCGCCTTTTCCTAGGATGGAACCCGCTGTCGCGGCGCGCCTTCTTGCACTCGCTGGATCGAGCAGGCGCCATTTGGAGCGACCTATCGCGAATCGCCATGCTCTTCGAGGTAGCTCGCTGAGCAAGCGCCGTGAATTCTTCGTTGCTCAAAGCGAATTGGGCCGCCGCTCATTATCCTCGAGATGGCTGAGCGATCCAGTGCCCGGGATCGGATAGTATCATCGGCGTCCGGCGTAGAGAAGTGGTCCCGGTTGTCTGAACAGCAACTGCGCGTCGATAAGTGGAGCCTCTGCCGGGTTTAGGCTGCCGTGCGAAGCGGCAGCGAGGTGAAGTAGGCTTGATCCGGTGTGCCGCCGTCAAGGCTCGAATGTGGACGGCGGCAATTGTAGAAGTCCAAATAACGGCCGATCGAGGCGCGAGCTTCGCTGACGCTGTCGTAGGCCCGCAGATACACCTCCTCGTATTTGACGCTGCGCCACAGCCGCTCGACGAACACGTTGTCCCGCCAGGCGCCGCGGCCTCCATGCTGATGGCGATGTCATTGTCAGCGAGCACTCCGGTGAACGCCGCGCCGGTGAACTGCGAGCCCTGGTCGGTGTTGAAGATCTCCGGCTTGCCGTGACGGGCCATGGCATCCTGAAGCGTCTCGACACAGAACGCCGCCTCCATGATGATCGATACGCGCCACGACAGCACGCGGCGGCTGAACCAGTCCAGCACCACGGCCAGATAAACGACGCCTCGTGCCATCGGGATGTAGGTGATGTCCATCGCCCAAACCTGGTTCGGACGCGTGATCTCCATACCGCGCAGCAGCTATGGATAGATCTTGTGCCCGGGCTCGGGTTGGGTGGTGCGCGGACGGCGGTACAGCGCCTTTATCCCCATCCGCCGCATCAGCGGTTTGAAATGCCGGCGGCCGATCTTGCACCCCTCTGCAGCCAGAAGCCCTTGCAACATGCGAGAGCCGGCAAAAGGGAACTCCAGATGCAGCCGGAGGCGCTGCATGATCGCAAGGTCGGCGCCCGACACCGGACGCGGCAGGTAATCGACGCTGCCGCGGCTGATGCTCAGGGCTTCCGCCTGCTTGCTGATCGGCAGATCGTGTTCACGGTCGATCATCGCTTTGCGCTCAGCAATCCCGCCTTGGTGAGCGCTCCTTCTAAAAACTCGTTCTCCAGCGTCAACTCGCCGATCTTGGTGTGCAGCGACTTCACGTCGATGGCTGCTTGCTCCGCTCCGGAGCCGCCGCCGGGACCGAACGCATCGGCGGCCTTGCTTTCAAGCTGAGCCAGAATTCCGGGGCCGGCTCTTAGCAACCAGGTCAGCACCGCCTGAGCTACGGTGGCTCCGTGGCGTTGAGCGATCGCGCCGAGCCGGCCAGAGGGGTCCGCAAAGGCTTCGCGCATCGGTCGAACCGGCACGCAAGCAACTCCCGCGCGCGTGCAGGCCTCGATTACGGGCGTCATGCTCATGGTCGACAAAATTGTACCGGTACTGAACTGAGACAATGTGTGCCTGACGTTGCGCTGTCGCGGGATGTTCCAAGTTGAAGTTTGTGACGCCAATTGAATCGAATCTTACCGTCGCGTTGCAGCTCGAGGAGCGCGCCGAGCGAGCCCGCGATAGGCAATATCGGATCGACGGCATGTAGCCGATAGACATCGATCCGCTCGAGTCTCAGCCACTTAATGCTGGCTTCGCAGGCGGTGCGCAGGTGAGCGGAGCGGCGATCAGCCTGGCGGGGTTTCGATGTGCAAACCGCCTCCGATTGTGATTGTGATTGTAGAAGCATTCATCAACCGGCAGCTTAGATTTAACAAGTGTAGCGTGCACATTGCACATTCTCGACGCTCAAAAATCGGCAGAAAGCGGAAACCTTGGCAAATCCGGCGAATGAGGCGAGCTACCCAGATCACGACGCCCCGATCGCATAAGCTGGATCCCTGATTTTTGGCCGATCGCGTTGCCCACTGTTTGCCTGCATTCCTCCGCAATGATAAAATCTGGAATGCATTTGCACGTTCGTTCGCCTGCTTATCCAGATGGGACACGTCGAAAGCAAGAATTACCCTTTTGCCGCACTCGGATCGAGGCAGCAAAATCGGTAGCTGAATGCATGCCGAATGGGCGGACTGGGGTTAAGCTCCAGTCGCCAGCTCCATTAGCAAGAAGCTCAGGTCCGCTGCGCCAGGTTTTCGCCGTGCCTCTATCGCGGCCCTGTAGGGACCGGAATTATCATCGATCACGAGCTCGATGATGCGGACAACCTGCCTCGACGATGACCCGTCGTCCGCTCGCGAGTTCGATCTCAATTCGCTGTTCGGTCGGATGGCCGTCCCGCTCCGCGGTGAGAGCCCGCCGGTCGAATCTGCTATCCTTCGCAATCTGTCTCGGAATACACAGATCTTATCCTCGCGCCGCCCGGCGAAACCTTGAATCGAAAGAACAACTTGTGATTCCCTTCTGAGCCGCAAGCCCCATGGGTCGGTCAAAATCCCCCGGGTATGGTCACTTGAAACTCCTGATGATCGCCGTCAGCGCCGCTGACAGCGGTTGCCGGTCAGGCAGGACGTTTATTTTCGGTCCTTTAGCCAGCAAGGGACCGGGGAGTTGAACGTCTTGAAGCCACACCTGCAAAGCACGGTATTTACGCTACTCGATCGCAACGCCAGCCAGCGCGAGATCCAGAGGTTGACGGGGGTCGATCGCAAGACGATCCGGCGTTACCGGGCGCTGCGGGCTGGTGCGGAGGCAAATTCCCCCGGGAAGTGACCACCGGCCCGGTGAGCGAGGACGGCCAAATTCCTCCACCCCTACCACCGGCTTTTGGGGCATCGGAAGCGACGGTCAGCAGCAGCCTGGCCCGCTCGGCCTGCGAACCGCATCGGACGTGGATCGAAGGACAGGTCCGCCTGAAGCGAAATGCGCAGGCGATCTACCAGGACCTGGTCGATCAATTTGGCTTTCCGTCCAGCTACCAGAGCGTCAAGCGGTTTGTCCGCACGTTGCGCCACAGCGATCGCGAGCAGTTTGATCGACTTGAGTTCCTCCCCGGCGAGGAGGCTCAAGTCGACTATGGCGAGGGCGCTCTGACGATCGATCCCAGGAGCGGCCGGTACCGCCGTCCCCGCCTGTTCGTGATGACGCTGCGCTACTCGCGGCGCAGCTTCCGGCGGGTGGTCTGGCAATCCAGCCAGCAAGTCTGGGCGCAGCTTCACGAAGAAGCGTTCCGGTATTTTGGCGGCGTTGTCAGATATGTCGTGCTCGACAATCTGAAGGAAGGTGTCCTCAAGCCCGATCTGTACGAGCCCTAACTCAACCCGATTTACAGCGCGATGCTGGCTCATTACGCCGTGGTCGCCGATCCCGCGCGGGTGGCCGATCCCAATCGGAAAGGATGTGTCGAGAATGCGATTAGGGCACCGCGCTGGCTGGACGGCTCTTCGAGACACTGGAAGCGCAGAACGAGTTCTTGAGGCATTGGGAGGAGAACTGGGCTTCCAGGCGCATCCACGGCAGCACGCGCCGTCAGGTCGAGGCCATGTTCCAGGAAGAGAAGCCGCACCTGCGGCCGCTGCCTGTCGCGCCCTTCCGCATCTTCACTGAGGTCGTTCGGACCGTCTGCGACGACACCACCGTACGCGTCGACAACAGCTATTACGCCGCGCGACCCGCGCCCATCGGCAGCCAGGTCGTTGTGCGGATCTACGCCTCCATGATCGAGATCCATGATCGCCACACCCGTGCGCTGCTGCGTGTTCATTTCAGGATGACGCACCCCGGTTCTGTCGTTCTGCCAACCAACGAACGGCCGTTCAATCCGTCGCGGCAAACCGCCGTGTTGCTGGCGAGCGCCAAGCGCATCGGGCCGCAGACCAAGGCGTTGTGCCAGCAAATGTTCGACACCGAGGGACGCCCCGGACAGCGCGCGATGTGGGGCATTGTCGGGCTGAGCCGGAAGTATCCGGCACGGCTGGTCGAGCAAGCCTGCGCGCACGCCATCGACAACCGCATCTACCGCTACAAGCACGTGCGTGCGACCGTCGAGCGGTTGTTCGAACAGGCGATCGAGCAGGTTGGAGCGACGCCACAACCGGCATCGCCGCTCACCCAGGATCATCCGCTGATCCGTGCCCCGGCCGAATACGGCGATCTCTTCAGCCGTGCCGTGCGGCACGATGCCGGCGACAATGGCCGGGAGGCCGAGGCTCACGACGACCGCGCCCCTACAGCCCGCGCTCGTGTCGCCCGCGCAACCCCGGCCAGCTCCGGCGCCACGAGCGCTCCCGCGGCTTCTCACCTCAAACTGGAGACCAAACCACATGATGACCATGCCGGAAATTGAACGTTGCCTGCGACAGCTGCGCCTGTCAGGCGTCCGCGACACGCTGCAGACGCGCGTGCTGCAGGCGCAGGGCGCCAACCATTCCTGGAGACCTTCTCCCTGATCCTGCAGGACGAACTGGACCGTCGTCAGTCCCGCCTCATCGAGCGCCGCTACCAGCAATCCGGGCTCGACGAAAAGCTGACGCTCGCCGAGTTCGACTGGTCCTTCAATCCCAAATTGCCGCGCCAAACCTGCTTCCAGCTCCACACCCTGGCGTTCATTGCCGCTGGCGAGAACGCGCTGCTTGTCGGCAAACCTGGCACCGGGAAGTCCTACATCGCCAAGGCGATTGCCTATCAGGCGATCCTGCAGAGCCACAAGGTCCAGTATCTTGAGACCGACGACTTCTTCCACGGCTACGCCATGGACTCCCCGGCACAACGCGAGGTCCGGCTGCGAACCATCATCGACTGCGATCTCCTCGTGCTGGACGATCTGTTCCTCGCACGCGCCATGCCTGACGACGCCGGCGCATTGCTGCAGACCCTGATCCATCAGCGCTACAAACTGCGCCGCAGCGTTATCGTCACCTCCAATCGCGTCGTGCAGGACAGGGGGACATACCTGGGGGACAACACCATGAGTACGACGATCCTCGATCGCCTGATGCATCATTGCCATCTGTTTGAGTTCGACGGACGCAGCTATCGGCTCAAAGAGGCCGCTGAAGCCCTTGCCCGGGAGACAATGTCAAACTAACAATCACCATGTCCTGCCTCGGAGGAATTTGACTGACCTCACCCGGAGGAATTTGAAGTGACCTTCGGGGCCGCAAGAGGATGCTCTATGGGGCTGACAGTAGGGGAACTGATCGGTCAAAAGACCGTTTGCGGCCCTGAGATGAATGTTGCAAATATCGATCCGCCGCCCGGCAATGTCGTCATGTGGCGCGGGCTGTCGCGCCTCACCGAAATCGCATGGAGGAGAAGAGCACCACAAGGCAAATGGTTCGGACAGCAGCAGCCAAACCCATCGTGTGGGCTTGATCGAGGTCAAAGATAGCGTACGTCAGCGGCAGCCAGTAGCGGTCGATACTATTGTGCTCGCCAAGCCAGCCAGCGCTCGTGTATGTGATCCGCGTTGGTTTTGCCATCCGCGCGTTTCTCCAAAAGCCACGAAATGTCGGGGCGGATCGTCTTCGCCGCGTTGTAGGGGTATGTGCTGATCAGTGGCACCAGTTCGGCTGGAAGGTACCCTAGCTGATTAAGGTTCGGGCTGGGATAGCCGGTCCATTGCGTAAAGGCTGCCGCAACTTCCGCTCGATTCACGAATGCGATGAATTTCTGTGCATTTGCGCTGTTCGGGCCGCCTTTGAGGACAGTCCAATAACTTTCGTATGTCATAGCGCCGTCCCATACCATGCGAAGGGGTATTCCTCGCTTGATAGCCCCGAGGGCGCGGCCATCGTATGCACTCGTTAGCGCGTATTCACGGTTGATGAGAAGCTGTATGGGCTCACCACCCGCCGTCCACCACTTC
Organism: Bradyrhizobium sp. BEA-2-5; assembly: GCF_032918025.1. Taxonomy (NCBI): domain Bacteria; kingdom Pseudomonadati; phylum Pseudomonadota; class Alphaproteobacteria; order Hyphomicrobiales; family Nitrobacteraceae; genus Bradyrhizobium; species Bradyrhizobium sp. BEA-2-5. The sequence goes on from NZ_CP136629.1 coordinate 6,824,792, forward strand.
GTGACGTGCGGCCTGATTTCGTCGAGTTTCTTCAGTGCCCGATCGACGTCATCATCAGTCAGTCGCCAGAGACCCTTATGCGCGACGCCATCAGCGATCAACGCAGACGCTAAATCAGCAACATAAGAGTTGGTAGAGAGCCCCCTCGGTCCCGGGAAATGACCAATGTTCCAGAAGTCGGCCCAATTCTTTGGGCCGCCCTTCGGGAAAGCGCGATCATCATAAATCAGCAGAGTCGAGCTTTCATGTGCGACGACAGCATCAGCATGGCGAACAGATTCCGCCACCCCCTTGAGGGATTCATCATCCCAGAGACCGTAGTCGATGGGCATAAACGCGCCGGCCTGACGCAGATCCAAGCAGGCTGGAATATGAGGTTGAACAATAACAACGTCCCAGTCGACACGCCCAGCTTCGTGCATCGCCTTGATCTGGGGCTCGGCTAAGTCAGCTGTGACATCGACAACCGTGATGCCCGTCGCCTTTGTGAAGGGTTCAGAGACATACTTACGTAAGTTTTCCGTAAACGAACCGCCATAACTGAAAACGACCACTTCGCCGGTACCGGCGAGTTTTTCCTGCCCAAAGACAGCAGTGGCTTTTGCAACGAACGGCGCACTCAGCAGTGCTACCAACGATTGGATGATTGAGCGTCGGCTCACGCGACGACATGAAAGTTTATGAGACGCCTGCTTATTCATGAATTGTCCACGATTAGAAGCCGGCACACATTTATGTGGTCGGAGGAGGCGGTCCAACCTTGGAGATAGGTGAGCGTACAAGTCCTGCGGAGCCGAAATCCACCAATTTTCAGCGGCCACTCGACGAAATTCCTCACCTCGGCCACCGATCTGTTGATACGGCAACGGGGTGACAGCGGCAGGCTACTCGCCAAGAGCCTCGGTGCCGCCGCCATCGCTTCCGCTTCTAAGTCTGGAAAAAAGCGCGCGCGATGTCGGCGCCAGTCAGCACCGAACTGCTGTCTACCACCTCGCGCAGGCAGTCAATGACGCCGCGAGACATGCCACCTTACGTACTGTTTCCGGCAGACTGGTACTTCGGGATCGCTTTCGCGGTAACTACTAATGTCGGCAGTTTAATGCACACAAAGAAGATGCTGGGTGCACCGTTAAATTGCAAGATTGCGTGGGTGCGTAGAGTAGGGCGACCAGCCTGCCTGGATCTTTCTCGTCTCATAGTGGCTCACGCGCGAAATCCTATCGTTGGAGTCCAAGGTCCGGCGCGGGTCGCTCTGGTCTTCTCGATAGCACGCACTCAGAGTAGGCATTGCCGATCGAATTCAGGACACCGGTAACTCAGCGAGCGCCTTCTTCCGAAGATACACCAGTCCAGACCGGCCGATCTCGATTCTTGGCTCTCAGCTTGGAAAATCGAAGTAATCTGCTTTGCGAACAGCAGAGCAGCGCAGCTTTATTCGGGAGCGGAACAGCCTGCGGCCGCTGGCAAGACATAGACAGGAGAGCCGGAATCGCTCTTCCCCGAGTTTCGCCGCTTTGCCTTAATGCTCAACCACTGACACTGTCTTGTATCAACGGCGGTCCAAACCTTCTCATCAGTTGCGGTTGACATCGTGTCCATACTGCTCGCCGCGCCGAATGCCGAGCGAGGTTACCCGCAGACTCTGCCGCGCCATGACGCGCCCAGCGCGGGCTGCCGTAGCGCCGGCCGGAACTGAATCAGGACGACGACGCTGTGGGCGTTTGATGAGAATGGACGGTCGGCTTCCGCAAGCGCTGCCTCGTGTTGGCTGTCGTGCGGAAGGAGAAGTGGCAGCATCTTGGTCGCACGGAGATGACCGATCACTGCGCCGCAAACCGGACCAATGCCTTGCGGTCAACTTCGATGCCGAGGCCCGCCCCTTCGGGTACGGGGACGATGCCGCGGGTATGCTCTATCGGTTCGGTGAGAATCGCTTGCCGAAGCGGGTACTCGGTGCGGTCGAACTCCAACATTGGTGCAATAGGCCTAAGCGAGGGCGGCGTATTTGACGGTAGAACGGCGAGCAGATGCAGCGACGCAGCGATTGCAATTCCGGTACCCCACACATGCGGAATGCACCGAAGACCGAATGTTTCAGCCATGTCGGCGATCTTCTTGCATTCAGAAAGGCCGCCTGCAGCGCAGGTGTCGGGCTGAGCGATATCCAGCGCGCGCGATACGAACAGTTCCCGAAAGCCGAAGCGGGTAAATTCGCATTCCCCGCCGGCGATCGGGATCGAGAGTGCCGCCTTTACTGCTCGATAGCCGGCAATATCCTCAGGTGGCACGGGCTCCTCGAACCAGCCGATGTCGTGGTGCTCGATCATGCGACCCAGACGGATTGCAGCGATGCTATCATACGCATGGTTCGCATCAACCATCAGCTGCACAGTCGGTCCGATCGCCTCACGCACAAGGCGGATCGTGGCCACATCGTCCTCCAGACCAAATCCAACCTTGAGCTTCACTGCCGAGAATCCTTCAGCGACGTACCCGGCCGCCTCCTCGGCCAGATAGCGGTTCGAGTGGTCCGCTCTGCGCCGGAGCAAGCCCGTCGCGTAAGCGACGAGCTCCGTGCGCTGCGCGCCGCCGAGCAGCTGATGCACAGGAACGCCAAAATGCTTGCCCTTGATGTCCCATAATGCGATGTCGATACCGCTCAGGCCCTCGATGACGACACCCTTTTGGCCATGATCCCGCAAGCCTGCATAGATCATTTGCCATAAATGATCGGTACGAAGCGGATCCTGGCCGATGAGCCATGACGCAACGCTATCGACTACCGCTGCCGTCATCCGCGCGGGGCCGTAGCATTCGCCCCAGCCAATGATACCTTGGTCCGTCTCGATCTCGACCAGCATCGCCGTGCGCGTGTCATACCAAGCGCGTGAAGAGGCAAAAGGCTGCGACAGCGCGGAATGAAGGATGTAAGTGCGAACGCGTGTGATTTTCATGGATGTCCCCACTGGGTTCAATGCGTCACTTCGACATCCGAGCGCCGATATCAGCACTTTGGCGCGGTTGGAGAGGGGCAGGATCTGGTCTTATCTCGGCCAAGCGACCTTGCTGCCGAGGTGCTCTCTTGCCGCTGAAACCGACATGGCTGCCCCGTCCGGACTTTTGGAAGACCTCGCGCAGCCCGCATTGTCCTAGGCGACGCGCGCCACAATTTGAATCTGTTCTTGATCTTCCGCCTTGCGCATGCTCGTAGCCTAGCAAAAAGCAGTTTTCCAATACCGTACCGGCAGTAGTTAACTTCTTCAGGCATCAAGCACAATGGAGAGTAGGCAGATAGCCCCCGCCGACAAATCACGGGGTCTGCCACGAGTAGCGCGAACAGTATCCGCGGCTCGCATGACGGCTCAATCGTGCTGCGCGAATACACAGTGTACTGTATCTGGCGGATTCACGCCATCCTATGGTGTAACCGACAGGCATATTCTTGTGATTCATCGCTGCCGCTCCTAGATCAATTGATGGCTGACGAATCCCCTACAAGCTTCGTGCCAAGTGCAGGACCTTGCCTTCTACACCTCGATCACACTGCAGTGCGTGGCAAACAGAATAGCACGTCGCTATCCGATCATCGGCGTCACATATGACTGATCTCGACTGCGACAGCGAACGTACGGGCACGAACTCTCTTAGGTTTGCGGACCTCAGCAACTCACAACCGTCAAACCACCAGCCAATTCATTTCACGATTTCACGGCTTAGTGTGAAGAAGGATTCGACGCCACGGCGTAAGAGACTCGATGCATGAAGGAAAGAGATCCCGCTACATCACGTAACCGCTCGCCGGAGGAAGACATCACGTGCATCCCAAGTTACCGGATAGAGGATACAGCGGCGCGTTGCGCTACATGGGTGGGACTTGAAAGCCGAGGCAATGAATGATCGAACAGATTGGCTCCGTAAAGCCGCGCGAGCGGTGCGTGGCAGGCAGCGCAACCTGTTGCCTCACTATCAACACAGATCAGACCAGAGCGCCGCGCTCGCTCAGTCGGCGAAGGTGATAGTCCGCGTCGCCAAACGCGTTTTCGATCATGGTTAGTCGCTTAAAATAGTGGCCGATCGTGGCTTCCATGGTCATACCTATCCCGCCATGCAGCTGGATCGATTGCTGTCCAATGAACTTTCCGCTCCTTCCGATCTGTACCTTTGCTGCGGCTATCGATTTCATCCGCTCGGCGGGATCGTCGAGATTTGTGGCCATGGCGGCAAACATTGAGATTGAGCGAGCTTGTTCGAGCGCAACGAACATGTCGGCCGCACGATGCTGCAGACTCTGAAAGGATCCAATCGCCACTCCGAACTGCTTGCGCGTTTTCAGGTACTCGACAGTAGTCTTCAGCGATTGGTCCATGAGACCGACTGCTTCCGCGCATAATGCGGCGCGGGCCTCATCGACCACGCGCTCGATCACCGACAGCCCATTGTCGGGATCGCCGATAGCAGCGTCCGGGCCAACCTCCAGGCCGGTTAGGACAACGTCGGCAGCATGCAGGCCGTCCTGAGTTGGATAGCTCGTCTTCGAGATGCCTTTGGTGTTGGAGGGAACCAGGAACACACCAATACCGCCTTTATCGCGCCGAGCACCACGCATGCGCGCTGTGATGATCAGTGCGTCTGCGCTCTGGCCGTTCATGACCACGAACTTTTCGCCGTTGATAACCCACCCGTCACCCTTCCTCTTCGCAGTTGTCGTGATGTCGAACAGGTCGTAGCGGGAATTCTTCTCGACTTGGGCGAACGCTAAGGTTTTGCTACCTTCGATAATGCCCGGTAGGTACGCAGCCTTCTGCGCATCCGAGCCGGCGTGGCGCAAGAAGCCGCCGCCGATCACGACAGTTGCGAGATACGGCTCCAGCACGAGCGCCTTACCTAGCGCATCCATCACGATCATGATCTCGAGACCACCGCCGCCGAACCCGCCATCAGCTTCCGCAAATGGCAGGCCCAAGAGCCCCTGTTCGGCGAACTTGGTCCAGATCGCTCTGCTCCAGCCGCCGTTCTCCTTCATGTACTTCTTGCGGCTCCCGAAATCGTACATCTCAGCCAGAAGACCTTCGAGGCTTTCCTTGAGCAGCCGCTGCTCCTCACTAAGGTCAAAGTCCATTCCAGTTTCCTCAGGTAGCAACTCTGTGCTTGGGACGCACGCTCATCACCTCTGCCGCCTGCGGGATAGTCCGATTGTGAAGCGATCCCCCGAGAGGCTGTTGGCATCCTCGAACAACGCTTGCGCGAAGAGAAGCTAGCCCATCTTCGCGAAGAACGCGGAGTGAGGTCATAATTCCAGCACCGCCTTGGCGATAATGTTGCGCTGTATTTCGTTGGAGCCGCCGTAGATCGAGAGCTTGCGATTATTGAAATAGCCTGGCGCAACCTGGGCAAGCCAGTCCATGGCTTCGTTCGAGCCGTCGTCGCCATGCTCGTCGTAGGGCGCGGCGAACGGGCCGATCACTTCCATGAGCAGCTCGGTGGTGGTCTGCTGGATCTCGGAGCCCTTGATCTTCAGCACCGAGGAAGCAGAATTCGGCTTGCCGGTGCCGTCCTCGCTCTCGTCAGCGACGAAGCGCAACTGCGTCAATTCCAAGGCCTTCAGCTCGATCTCGCAAGCGGTGAGCTTTTCGCGGAACGCTGCGTCCTGGATGATCGGCTTGCCGCCGGATTCGACCTTGGAGGCGAGCTCCTTGATGCGGCGGATGCGCTCCTTGGAGACGCCGACGCGGGCGATGCCGGTGCGCTCATTGCCGAGCAGGAATTTTGCGTAATCCCAGCCCTTGTTCTCCTCCCCGATGATGTTCTCGATGGGCACTTCGACGTCGTCGAGGAAGACCTCGTTGACCTCGTAATCGCCGTCAATAGTCTGGATCGGACGCACCGTGACGCCCTTCGACTTCATGCTGAAGACGATGAAGGAGATGCCCATCTGCTGCTTTGCGCTGGGATCGGTGCGGCAGAGGCAGAAGATCATGTCGGCGTACTGTGCCAAGGTCGTCCAAGTCTTCTGGCCGTTGATGATCCACTTGTTGCCCCTGCGTTCGGCTTTGGTCTTGAGCGACGCAAGGTCGGACCCCGCGCCAGGTTCAGAAAAGCCCTGACACCACCAGTCGTCAACATTCGCGATTCGCGGTAGATAGTATTTCCTCTGCGGCTCACTGCCAAAGGTGTAGATAACCGGCCCCACCATAGACACTCCGAAGGCGAGTGGCACTGGTGCCGGATACATTTGAAGCTCCTCCTTGAAGATGTACTGCTGCACCGAATTCCAGCCGGCTCCACCATATTTCTTCGGCCATTGATTGATCGCCCACCCTTTCCTATTGAGAGTGCGCCACCAGGCGATCATTTCGTCCTTGGACAAATTCCGGCCCTCGAGCAGCTTGCACCGCATCTGCGGCGGTACATTGTTTCGCAGGAACTGCTGCACTTCTTCGCGAAATGCCTGCTCTTTTGCTGTAAATGAAAGATTCATGGGGCACTCCGGTCGTGGAATTATTGATTATCGAGATCGTGTAACAGCACGGGACAGACGGTCCTTTTCTCTGACGTACTTCCGCGAAGCTCGAAACCTGGCCCTAGGAAGTTGAAGTTAATCCGCGTTTTGCCCAGCAGTACTAATGATATGCCAGGGGTACGAGGCACCCATGGCGATCTTGCAAGAAGAGGTTTCTCTGCAAGGCACGCTGTTCTGCTCTACGGGTTGCTCGGCCATTCTACTGAGCTCACCTTCCGTTGAAAAATGAACATTGCTCGTAGCTCGCTACCAGTGTCCCGACGGCGTGGCCACTTGGAATGCAACACCCGTGCCACCGACGTGCAGAGCCATTGAGCCTCTGTCTCGTTTGTAGGAGAGTTCTCGCCACGGCGTGGCTGTGTAGCCAATCCGACAGCCGTCATAGCGCTGTCAGAAGTTTGTCAGTGATCAGCCGCCTGCATCATTAGCTTGGCGAGCTCGTTCCGGCCACCTGAGTTGCCAACCTAATGCTCAATGATCCGACTGTTTCCAAATCTAGCCAAAGGGGCAAATTTTAGATTTGAGCAGGGTGTCGACGGTAACCACGTCCAAAACGCAAGCTTGAGGCGATCGTGTCTCCGCTCTGATCCGCCGCTGCGAGAAACACGGAAGTTCGGAGCGTGCTGCGCGATTTTAAAGCGCAACTGCTGGGCACGCCAAAGCGGAAGCTGCTAATGCCAAGCTGAGATGCGTTGGTCGACTGCTTGAACTTCGAGATCGAGAAGCTCGTCTCAATTTCTTGGCAGTGGCTCGGCCTCTAAGGCACGGCTCTTCCAGCAGATAGGGTTTCAGCGTATCTGGACTGCAGCAACCAACGATAATGGGGCAGCCGAGAGATCAACGCCGAAGACCTGCAGCCTCTCATCGGTGCTGAATAGACTTCGGCCTCGCCAACACGTCTTAGCAGTAGCTTCTTCCTAGCTTCGAGTGAATTCTAGTCGTAACGTATCGAGAGGCAGAAGGTGAAAGGCCTCCGACGGGCATGCCGGAGGCCTCATGGAGGTCAAGTTACAGGTTGAGAGCAACTCAACTCCTTCCTCTCGCATCACCAGTTGCGCTGAGCGCGGAGCAGCATCACCAGACTGCTCTGATCCTTCAGCTCGTAGAGGGCCCCTGGCTTGGCGATACCTGATTGCTGCGGCAGGCTCACCGTGCTCCCTGTTGCATACTTCTGGTCAAGCATCAGGTACCCAATCTCAGCGGTAAAGGCTAGGTTCTTAACAGGATTCCATGACGTTTTCATACCGACGACTGCGTAGTTGAAATCGGGGTTGCAGCCAGCAAGACCGGTCGAAAGCGCGAGGTTTGCGACCACCGCCCCGCAAATATAGCTTTTCGCGGTGTTGTTGTAGCGCACGGCAGCCCACGCGCCGAAGATGGAACTATTCCAATACGCATTCCAGTTGTGAGTATAGCCACCGTTGAAGCCGTAAGTCGTAGTTAGCTCCTGGCTACCTCCCGCCACAAAGACGGAGTCAGAAACACCAGCAATCCCGAGGCTTTGATATGCCCCCGGCAAATTCGTTCCGCCGTACATTGCGAACGTAGTCGACATGTAGTCCTGGAAGTTGTAGCGGCTCGCACCATTCGTATATACGCCCGTGATGTTGACGGTATCGCCGGGCCCCGTTGGTAGATTCTTAATTGACAACGCCAGCTGTCCAGCCCAGCCCCACTTATCGTCGGGATGACCCGTAAGCTCGGTCGCGCCATAGTATGCGGCATGGTTGTCGTGGGCGGCGATTGAGGCTTGAAAAAGCCCCCAAGACTGATCGAGCCGAACCTGTGCGACCAAATCCGGAGCGCGCGTGCCGCCGATATCGTTCCCCCCGTATGCCCCTGCCGCAATACCTGCCGCTGAGGCCGCGTTGACGTTCCAGACGTTACTGGTGTAGGCCACAACCTGATCTTGTGCTGAGATCGAAGCGGTAAGACCCTGACCGAAGCTGGCAGTATAGGTGAACTGGTTTATGGGATCCCAACCGCCGGAGCCCGGCAGTTCGAAGTTGTTCGCCGGATATTCGGCCCAAGGCGTTCTGAATTGCGATTCGGCCTTGCCGATTGTGAATCCAGCGAATTGAATGAAGGCGTAGTAGATGCCGACGGTACCATACGCGGCGTTTCCGGGTCCCGCGTTGGCAGGCGCCGTAATACCACCCAGCGACTGATAAACAGTCGAGCCAGATCCAGTCGCTGTGTAAGTACCCGAGGTCCAGGTAAATACCCCTTCGAAGAAAGTGCGCAGTGTTCCGTACTCACTTGCAGTGCGGGTATCAATAGTCAGGTCTTGACGGGCTCGAGCCGTGTAGCCATTGCTGAGCCGATTCTGCGCGCCGCCCACACCATTGCCCGCCGCATCAAAGTCGACCGCTGTTTTCACCAACATATCGGCACGCACATAACCACCAAGCTTGATGCACGTGTCAGAGCCGGGGATGTAGTAGAAGCCCGCGCCGTACAGCGAACAGATCTTCACGTACTCGATTGCTTTGACCTTGACGGGCAAATCCGCAGCCCGCGCTCCACCTGCAGCCGCTAGCCCAGCCGCAGAAACCAGCAAAACGCTCTTCAGTTTCCTCATTGAAAGCTCCTCCAATTCAATGTCCCCAGATAGTCGGTCCGCCCTCGCGATGAGCTTCGCCCAAGCCCCCACGTCCAAGACGAACAGAGCACCTTCGCGCGTCAGTTCACGGACCAATCAGCGAACCTCCCGAATTGACGATTGCGTCGCTCTTGCTCTTACGTTGACAGAGTACCTTCGCGACCGGGGCGCAAACTTCGCCCGGAACGCACCGATCGACGCGCGGACGTCCCGAAAGTGTCTTAAATGTTTCGCAACCGCCCGCTTTGTACGGCTGTGTGAGCAGCACAACTCTTCCAGCAGAGACTAATCGTCAGTTGGGAAGGGGTAGACAAATGAGCCAGCTAGTTCGGTGACGAGCAGATCATGAGATTTTGTCCGACGGGTACGCAAGTGCAGCTAATATTGTCTGCCGCGAGCATGCGGATCTGGAGGCAAGTTCGACAGATGGAGCTCAAGTACGGGTCACCTGAAGTTGTGAGACGCCAAGCGACCTAAGGCGGAGGACGTAACCTCTAGCTGAAGAAGCGAAGAAGCTCATAGCGAGGCGACGCTCGTCCATCCATGCTCAAAACTTGTGTCAGAAAGCGAGAGCGGAAGCCCGAGGCAATTGCTGATCTGCGGACTAGGTTGGAGGGAAGCCTATGGCGGCCGCTGCAGAGCTTAGCATGCCCTAAAGAGGGTACCTGCTCACAACGGACTAACATTGGCCTCTGACGAGATTCGGAGATGGTAGGTACGCGTGGCGACAACGGAATGAGCGATCTGCTCAGGTACGTGAGATACGGGGTGCAGCGTGATCATTCCGTAACCGGAGATTTCCATACGAGCCGCTCGTCATAACTGAGCGCGAATTTGCTGTGCAACAAACGCAAATCAACGCGAACATCGCCATTCGCATGGTTAGGAGACATTGTCAGGTGTTTCTATAGATCAGGCCAAGCGCATCTCTGTAAGCCTCCGGTGAAGCTTTCAATTACCCACATTTCCAGCCGCTGCAATTTCGGCACCGAGTTTGATATCTGTGAGTCTCGAGAGACAGCGCCAGATGACAACATTTCCCGGTGGCGGATCGGCTGCCCGGGCCAAGTAGCCCCCTAATCGTGCAAGTTTGGTAAGATAAAATGCAAGGGTTCCAGGCCGACATCGTCGATGGCTGGCGCCGCTGATGAGTTGATCGAGCAATGCGATCTCGGTGTCTGTCAGTGCGAGCTTCGGTGACGCGTTTGGGGCGAGGCGATTGAGCATGGTGAGCCAGAGGACGCGCCAGCTGAGAATGCAGAAGACTGCCATTAGATTGGCAAGTCGCTCCGCGGTCCGGAGTTTTGAGTCTTCCGCCTTACAACCCGATTTCAGGATCTTGTGGAACGCCTCGATTTTCGTACGCCAAGCGTGTAACCTTAGGTCTAGCCTTGAGGTTATCAGGCGATGCGGGTCGAGGTTTTGGGCGGGCTGGAGCGTCGTCGGCGCTGGTCGCAGGATGACAAGGCACGGATTGTCGAGGAGACATTGGCGCCGGGCGCAAAGGTGACTGCGGTTGCGCGTCGCAACGGAGTAGCGGCCAGCCTGGTGTTTACCTGGCGTCGACAAGCACGGACATCGGAACAAGTTGCACCATCTTTTACGCCGGTGCAGATCGCCGCCACGGAAGCGGAGGAAACTCCGAAGCTCTTACCTGCGAGTGATAGCCGAGCGCGGTCTGTAGTGGCTGCGCGTATTGGATTGATCGAGATCGACCTTGGCAACCGGCGACGCATCCGAGTGGACGCGCACGTCGATCCAGAAGCGCTGGCGCGGGTCCTCGAGGTGCTTGAGCGCCGATGATTGCCATTCCGGGTAATGTGCGGGTGTGGCTTGCAACCGGTCACACCGATATGCGCCGCGGCTTTCCAGGCCTTGCGCGGTTGGTCCAGGAGAGTTTGAAGCGTGATCCGCACGCTGGTGATCTCTACGTTTTTAGGGGCCGCCGCGGCGACCTAGTCAAGATCATCTGGCATGATGGCCAAGGCGCGTGTTTGTTCACGAAGCGGCTGGAGCGCGGCCGTTTTTTGTGGCCATCGTTGGCGGGCGGCGTTGTGACGATCAGCGTTGCACAGCTATCCTATCTTCTCTCCGGAATTGATTGGCGAATGCCGCAGGCAACTTGGCGTCCACAGGCTTCCGGTTAAATCGAGCGGGATTTTTTGCAACGAATATGGTTGATTCGTCTTCGTGACGACGCCTGCCGTTCCGCTTCCCGCCGACCTTGCCGCTGCGCATGCGATGATCATTGTGCAGCGTGAACAGCTGACGCTGGCGAAGAGCGAAGTGACCGTCGGCCGGCTGGAAATCGAGCGGCTGAAGCTGATGCTGGCCAAGGCACGGCGAGAACAGTTCGGGCAATCTTCTGAACGCGGCAAGCTGCTGGTCGAGCAGCTTGAATTTGCCATCGAGGATCTTGAAGAGACCCAGGCGGAGCAGGAAACCAAAGCCGAGTTCGCAACGCCGGAAGCCGTCCAACAGCAGCGCGCGCAAAATCCGCGGCCGCCGCGACGTCCGCTGCCGGACAATCTGCCCATCGAGCGCGTCGTCGAACCCGCGCCTTGCGTATGCGGCAAGTGCGGCAGCGAGCGACTGCACAAGCTCGGCGAGGTGATATCGAAGACCCTGGAATGCGAGCCGCGGCGCTGGAAGATTATCGAGCATGTCCGCGAAAAGTTCTCCTGCCGGGATTGCGAAGCGATCACAGAGGCTCCGGCGCCCTCCCATCCGATCCCGCGAGGCTTTGCCGGGCCGAGCCTGCTGGCGATGGTGCTGGTCAACAAGTTTCTGCTGCATCAGCCGTTGAACCGACAGAGCAAGACCTATGCCCGCGAAGGGATCGAGATCGACGTCTCGACCCTGGCGGATCGGGTCGGCGCCTGCGTGGTAGCACTGGATCCCATTATTGAGGCTATCCGGATCCACGTCATGAGCGCGGAACGCATCCATGCCGACGATACGACGGTGCCGGTACTGGCCAAGCTTAAGACGGTGACCGGTCGGATCTGGACCTATGTTCGCGATGACCGACCGTTTGGCGGCACGGATCCGCCGGCGGCCCTGTTCTACTACTCACGCAACCGGGCTGGAGAGCATCCGCAAAGCCATCTTGCCGGCTATGTGGGCCTGATGCAGGCCGATGCCTTTGATGGATATAACCAGCTCTACAAGGCCCAAAGGAAGCCGGCTTCGATCCTTGAAGCGGCCTGTTGGAGCCACGGCCGCAGAAAGTTCTTCGAGCTGGCGAAATCTGGAGAGGCGCCGATTGCCAGCGAGGCCGTGCGACGCATTGATATCCTGTTCGAGATCGAGCGCACCATCAACGGCAAAACGCCGGAACAGCGGCTTGCGGTACGTCGAGAGAAGTCGGCACCAATCGTTACTGATCTCGAGATCTGGATGCGCCAGCAGCGGACCTTGCTCTCCTCAGGCAATGATACTGCCAAGGCGATCAACTACCTGCTCAACCGCTGGGCCGCGTTCACTCGCTTCTTGGACGACGGCCGGGTTTGCCTCTCGAACAACGCTGCCGAACGAACGTTACGCGGTGTGGCTGTCGGGAGACGAAATTGGACCTTCGCCGGTTCAGATGCTGGCGGCAATCGTGCCGCCGCCGTCTATACCCTGATCGAGACCTGCAAGATGAACGACGTTGATCCGCAAGCCTGGCTCGCTGACGTGCTGGCCAGGCTTCCAGATCATCCCGCCAACAAAGTCGCCGACCTACTCCCTTGGAATTGGAAGGCGACCCGACAGTCCAAAGCGGCTACCGCCTGAGCGCCACGGCACACCGGCGCGCCTGCCAGGGGTGCTGGCCGGATGCGTGCCGATTTTCCACCGCATGGCGTACCAGTTGATCTTCTCGATTGCCTCCGAGCGCCTGCGGACGGCTAGGTCCGTGATGAGCTTCCACTCAATCGGTTTACGGCCCTTTGGCGTACCGCGCTCAGTGGCATGGATTATAGTAAGGTCGAGGGCTGGATAATGTTTCTGCTTCCCGATGGGAGGCAAGACCGCGATCCGCTTGAACTTGATTTCCAGCGCGGCCTTCGTCGTCTACAATTCGTCGATGTCGCTTTCACGGTCACCGATATGAATGCAACGCTCCGGCTGTCGGAGCCGCTCGATCGATTGCCTGAGATTGTCGAGCCAGCGAACGCTCTCCTTCTTCTCGATCGGAACGCGGGTCGGGTTGATCTTCTTCTTGAGCTGCGCCCTGCCTTTGAACTTTTTTCGTGTCCAGAACTTCACCGCCGCCAATCCCAGCGGCAAGCCTCGACAGTCACAGCGAGACTGGAATGCATCAGCATTCCGCAGACCGTGTGATGGCGCCAACGACCGTCCTTGTTCCGACCGCTGTTGACGCTCTTGGTTAGGCCAATGGCGCTCGTGTTCGCGCGTTGATAGGAGAATTCCGTCGTGTCCTGAATGAGGAGAATTGGGCCTGTACAATCATCGTAACGTGCGCGTGTGGCGGCGAAGTGGCCGCTGAGGATGTCGGCTTCCTCCACGCGCTCGTTGGCGAAGAAGCGGTAGGCCGCCTTCGTGTTCGCCCAGTCCTGACGCGCGAACGGTATGCTCCCGCCCATACCGTCACCAATTTGCTTCAACAGCTCGCCAAATCGTTGACCAAGACGAGCATCCTTGAAAGCTGTCTTGTCGATCTCGCGCTCCGTCCAGTGTTCGACGGCGCTTTCATCACCATCATCCGGGCCGGCCGACCAACGAGATGTCGTTCCACTTGAACACATCAAGGCACCTCGCCGTCGCGATTCAGGTGCTCGACAATGAATCACAAGCGATTCATCCGATTCAAGATTTTTCGATCAGGGCTACCGCAATCGAATAAAGCATTCGTGGGTAATTGAAAGACTCACCGGATGGTTACGCATCTCTTGGCATCTGCTTAGGTCGACAGTGTCAATGGTGTTCCGGCGCATGTATAGCGCGTGCGCGCAGCCCAAAGCCTCAACTACGACACATCTGAAGGCGAGATCTTCGCGGCCAACCAACCTATGGCATTCAGTTCCATCCCGAATCGATTCGAGCCAAAAAGGAAGTCGCCCCTCGCAAGCTTGCTAGCGCTTGGTATGAGCTTCCGTGAGAGAGGATTCTGCATTACGCGCAGCTCGAAAATCTGGGATCCAATTGGTTAATCAGAACAGAAGCTCGCCCGCGATGACTTTACTGACGCTACTATGAAGCGGTGGACTTCCTGAACCCGCCGCACCTCATGAGTATCCGGGTGCGAGGTGAGCCAGTAGCTTCGCACGAACCGCACCTCAGGAAGCAATCGCCGAAGCTCAGGATGGCGACCGGCAGCATAGTCATGCAAAATCCCAATACCATGGCCGCCGCGCACGGCCTCGATCTGGGCAACTACGCTGCTGCACTCGTAGCGGCGCGACGTCAGCCGGCCAAGCGCTGAGGCGTAGTCCAGCGCCGGGCTATAGGCGAAATCATCCACATGCGTGACGAACAACCGGCCCGTTAGATCTGATTCCTTTTCGATCCGGCCTTCGCGCGCGAGATACCTCTCAGCTGCATAAACGCTCAGCGTGTAATCCGTCAATTTCGAGAGAATCAATCGTCCCTGCTTTGGCCGGTCGAGAGTTATAGCGATGTCAGCTTCTCGCCGCGACAATGAAAATGTACGAGGAAGCGGCATGAGTTGAACGACCAAACCTGGATGTATGGCTGCGAGCCTCCCCAATTGATCCGCCAGAAAATAGTTACCCAATCCATCGGGCGCACCAACGCGCACCGTACCAATGATTGATCCAGTAGCACCTCCAATGCTCGCCTCAACTTTGAGAAACTCGCTTTCGGCGCCTTCGGCGGCCGCAGCGAGGGCTTCTCCTTCCACGGTTAGCACGCAACCAGATGTATGACGCTCAAGCAACTTCACCTTGAGACCATTTTCCAACCCGGTGACTTGCCTGGCGACAGTCGCATGGTTCAGTCGCAAATGCTTTGCCGCTTTTCGAAATTGTCCGGCGCGCGCGACTTCCAGAAAGATTCGAACACTTTCCCAATCCATCGACAAAATCTCTAAACAATGGAGCCGGCGAATTCCGATGATTGATGCGCAAATCTATGCGCTCATTAGTAAATGCGATCAAGCTTTGAAGGGGCTGCCATGTCAACAACCGTTCTGAACTTCACCAATGGCGGAGAGCGGCAGCAGTTCGCCCGCGTTCATCCGGACAACTGGCCAACAATCCGAAAGGCTCGGCTTCAGTTCTGCGGACGAGGCGAAAGCTGTTGTGCTGCCGCCCCGGGGTTCCCGGCTTGACTAACTCTCCTCCACGCCAGCGGGCAAGGATCCTGGCATATTGTGGCCCGCATTCAATTCGCGCCGACAGACGACATCGAGCCTTCCGTCTGTTTTTTCTTGCCTTCCGCCGACTCATTCAGCCTAAGGACGGCTTTCTCAAGATGGTGACTTGCCCACATTATGTCGTTTGCCAAAGAACGGCGTGCACCTGCACCATCCCTTGCCGCCAGGCTCGCCAGTATCGATCGGTGTGGATGATCTTTTGCGGTCGCTGATTCGCTGAAGTCATTAAGCGTCAGAAGCGGGCCGATCTGAACCCACAGACTTTCAATTAGCCCACACACGACAGGTAGGTCGGATGATCTGTAGATCCTGAAATGAAATTCTTGGTTGATTGCGAGTACGGTCTGCACCTCGCGCCGTTGTCTCGCGAACATCAGCTGCTCGTGCATTTCTTGTAAGGCGACGACATCGTTAGAGGAGATGTTGTTCGCCGCAGCTTCAGCCGCGCGGCCTTCCAACTCAATTCGAATGTCGCGAATTTCCCTGAACCGAGCCACGCTCATTACCGGAACCATCATCGTACGCGACTGATGCGCAACAAGGCCGTGCTCGGAAGCCAACCGCAAAAGCGCCTCCCTGACAGGGGTTACACTAACTCCAAGTTCCTCGGCCAATGGTTTAAGGAGAAGTCGCTGACCCGGCCGGAACCGGCCCGCCATCAGCGCTTTCCGGAGCATCAAATATGCCCTTGCGTGTAGGTTATCACGTCCAACGTGGAGGCGATCAAAGTCGGTGAGCATGGCGAACCGTGAAGAGGAAGCAGGGGACTCTGCGTCTCGCGATCCTACCCTTCTCATATTCTGTTCGTTCCTGTCTCGGACCGCGTGACGGTCCGTAGGCTTGCTCCTTATACGCACCACCATTTAACACGGCGCCGGGAAGCCACAAAAGCCTAAAAAGGGGCCGCCAAGCCCCTTGAAGTCCAACCCCAGCCTAGCTTCCGGACGGCGGGGTCCATGGCAATGGAGCCAGCGCCTCAAACTCTGTCACCACGTCAATAACTGCGGGCTTACCGGACCGGCGCGCATCATCGAACGCCTTGCCTAAGTCACTGGGCCTGTCGACACGCACACCGAAGCAATCGAAATCGCGCGCGATTTGGGCGAAATCGGTATCTCGATAGGCGAAGATCTCCTCCTTATTGCCCTCCCTTCCTTCGTAGGCAAAGTCGATGTTTCTTCGACCCTGCCCAAGACAATGATTGTTGTTCACGATCGTGATCACGTTAAGCCCGTGCCGCCTCGCTGTTTCCAGCTCGGGAAGATGATACATAAAGCCGCCGTCGCCGGTTAAGCAGATAACGGGGCGATCTGGCAAAGCACACTGGACGCCAAGCGAAGCGGGAAATGCCCAGCCCAAGGAGCCAGCGGCTCGCAGATAGCCCTGAGTCGGCTCGGTGAGATAAACGAGCGTCCCGCTCCAGTGCGATCCGTATCCGGTATCGGCCACCAGCATTGCGTTTTTCGGAAGCCAATCCGATATTTCCCGACAGAGGCGCTCCGGCCTGATCGGCGTCACGTCGGACGATCGAGCGATATCCGCTTCTGCCCGCCATTCGGCGACATAATCAGCAACCTTTCGCAGCCAACCAGTTCGCGCACGGGTTGGTAGTTCCGAGGCAAGCCGCTCGAGAGCCGCTTTGGGGTCACCGTGTACACCAATAGCTTCGGGAAAGTTGCGACCAAGCTCCGCCGGATCGATATCGATTTGTACAATTCGCGCATCCGGTCTCGGCAGCTTCCAGTGGTTCGTAATCATGTCGCCTGTATCACTGCCGACGAACATGACAAGATCGGCATCGTGCAGAATTTTGTTGGCGCAGGACCGCGAGTAGGTTCCGGCTACTCCTCCGTTTTGCGGATGAAACTCCGGAAGAGCGTTCTTCGCGTCAAGGGACATCACGACTGGAATATCATGGTCTTCGACGAACGCTTTCAGCGCGCCCTCGGCTCCAGACATCATTAAGCCCGCGCCGGCAAGGATAACAGGTCGCTCCGAAGCCGCGATTGCAGCCGCAGCACGGCTAGTCGATTCCGCATCCGGAGAGGGACGGAAAGCGGGCACTTTTGCGTAGGTCTCTTCGGGCCAGATGGTAGCCGTGAGTTCGGCGGCGCCAACAACATCGGCCGTATAGCCGGCAATGTCGAGATGGACGGGACGGGAAGCGCCGGTGGTCGCCTCTCGAAATGCTTGGCGGAGGAGATGGGGCAATTGCGCCACCTCATCAACGCGACCCCTGAACTTCGTAACGGAGGCGTAAAGCGCCTCGTGTGGAAGCTCCTGATAAGCGTTTCGGTACTGGTAGGCGGCCGGGTGGCGACCTGTCAACGCGATGACCGGCGAGTAGGCAAACCAGGACTCCTGGAGAGCGGCGGCAAGATTTGCAGCCCCGACGGACTGCGCCATGCAAACAGCAGGGCGTCGCAATGCGCGTGCATAGCCGTCAGCCATGTAGGCGATTCCCTTTTCCGAGTGTCCGAGGATCCGCTTGATGCCGAGATCCTCCATCTCGGTGAGCGCCCGCCGCAGAACGGCATCCATGAAGAAGACGTGAGATATTCCTTTCGCCTTGATGGTTTCCGCAATGAAGCGCCCTCCGGTCATGCGGCGAGCTGGCACGAACGCGGGATTACCCGCTGACAACCTCACGTTGTTCATCTCTACCCTGTTCCTTTCTCAGGTCGGCGTGGTTCCAGAGCACGGCAACTGATCGTCCCGACGGAGCCCATCGGTGCGAAGCATTTCGCGCTGTGCGTATTTTTTATATGATATAAAACATCGCGTCAACGCGAGTTCGCCGCGCGCGGCTGGCCATGGGCTGCGCCCCGGAAGGGAACGCTTGTGAGAGAAGCAAAAGGAGAGACCATGATCCGCTACGAACTTTCCGAAAAAAGAGCGCTCGTCACCGGTGCCGCCTCAGGCATCGGCTTGGCCACTCTAAAGCGGCTGGCACAGTCGGGGTGCACTGTTGCGCTAAATCACCTCTCCGACGATCCAAGGGGGCCGGAGGAAGTGAGCAAGCTCCGCGCAGACGGTTACAACGTCTTCGGCGTACCCGGCGCCATAGGTGATGGGAATGAGGCAGAGCTCGTAAGCGTCGCAGTTGACAAGATGGGAGGGCTCGACCTCCTCGTTAACAATGCTGGCACGCCGGGAGCACGAAAGTCCATTTCGCCCTCCGATCTCGACCTCATTACCGACGAGCTGTGGTCGGCGGTCTTGGATACGAACCTGATTGGGCTTTTTCGATGCACGCGGGCGGCGGCACCATCCTTGCGGCAATCGAGAGGCGCGATCGTAAGCTTGGCCTCAGTGTCAGCATTGACCTCGCGAGGATCTAGTTTGGCCTATGCGGCAAGTAAGGCTGGTATCATTGCGATCACGCGACACCTTGCTCAAGGTCTCGCACCAGAGATCCGGATCAACGCGGTGGCGCCGGGCGCGGTCGATAGCACTTGGCAGATTGAGTGGACGGAAGCGCAACGGCAAAGCTCGATCGAGCGAACTCCTCTGCGGCGCAGATGCGCTCCCGAGGATATTGCCGAAACGATCGTGTATCTGGGCTTTGCGGCACCAATGATCACAGGACAGACTATCGTCATAGATGGTGGTCTGACGCTTTAGCTACTAGGGCGCGATTCAATCCCAACCTCTGCGAGCGTGAAACATACACAAATTTGAGTTCACGCTCGAACCTTCTAGCGGCTTGGCGTACCGATCAGCGGACAAAAGGCGGATCATCGTACTTGAGAGCCACCAAAGCCCCTGCAGTAAGCTGCATGGGACGGCGATAAAGTCGTGCGAACCGCGACTTTATCGCTCGCAATCTAATCTGGTTAGCGCACAGTCGCGAGCGTGACGTCATCGTTGAGCGGCCGCAGCTAGGATTCCGTGATCCAGGCCTTGGAGTCCCTGCCCTTGTCGCTATTTGTTTCCGACCTCTCCTCCTTATTCAACGTTGGAAAACGTCAGTCAGTCGTTATAGGTGCGATCAATCGCTGTGTCCGACCCGCTACGCTGTTCTTGGCTCATCCGAAAGCTAATGGTCGACCTTCAAATAATGTAGCTCCTACATTGGCGTCCGTGGCGGTAACCTCACACATTGTCCGAATTCAGTGTATTCATGGCTTACGTCTTGTGCGTAACTCCGCGGCCGTATGAGCCGTTGGATGGCTGGTGAGATGCTCTCGGGTTATCATCGATCGGAACGCCCGACCAACCGTCAATTGCAGAGGAGACATCTCGTTATCAACGATTGCCTTTTGATGCGGAACGAACCACGCACGATCCGTTCTGAGACGCATCGAGCTCTGGGAATTCTGACCACGCATATTTCGGTAGCCTGCCCGTGCCATAAACCCGGCGGCTAGCTTTCGCATGTTGGGCCTCAAGTGAGAGTTCACCAGCGACTCCTCACACCGCGGTAATCCTGAAAAACGCCGCTGGTGGCAGGCGTGAGCGCAGCAATTCTCTCGATAAGACCCTGCGCGCATTCTTCAGCCGAAATGTAAGCAATCTGGCCGCTGACCATTTCCGTCTGAACCCAACCGGGGTTTAGCAATCCCACCAATATGCCGTCCTGGGCCCAATCGCGCGAGAGCCCGCGCATGCCATTGTTGAGCGCCGCCTTCGATGCACGATAAGCGTACTTGCCACCACCGGCAGTGCTAATCGATCCCATAATACTGGTAATCGCTACGAGCTTTTTCTCGGCACTCCTCGTCAAGTTTTCCCGTAGCGTCTGGGCGATAAGCATTGGTGCGAGCGCATTGACCCACATCGTCTTGATATAGCCCTCAGCCTCGATGCGATCGGCCGACAAGCCGCTGATACCAGCATTATTGATCAGGATGTCGATCGGCAGATCCCCAAGGACGGTCGTGAGAGATGCAATTGAAGCCTCGTCGGTGACGTCGAGTTGGACAATCCGTAGGCGACCGCAGGACGATACTGTGAGCTCCTTGAGCTTGTCAGCCCGCTCTGGATTACGACAGCAGGCAAAGACTTGGGCGCCCCCGGCCGCGTACTGCCGGGCAAGCGCAAGGCCGATGCCCCGATTGGCGCCCGTCATCAACACTGTTCTCATCTAAGGAAGGCCTCCCATCTGTCGCAGCTGCAATTCCCACCCAGAGATTGGGAATTCAGACACTGTAAGATCGCGCCAGGTACTCACTCGCAGTACACAAAGAAGCGCGCTTCGATACTCTTGCGAGGCTTCGCGTTCGGGTATGTGCGGCGATTGTCAAATGCAGCGTGTGCCGACCTCGGATTATGGTTGTCGTCGGAATCGTAGCCCTTAAAAAGCAGGAATTCGCCTGCGCTCATTTCAGGGAAGTAGTACCACCGATAGAGGGGGCTATAGTGAAGAAGCCAAGTTTTATGCCTGACGTTGTACCGGTCGTAGAGCGACTCGACGAGGTCAGTATCCACGACGGAACTGCCATCGCAGAAGGCCAAAGGAAAATCCTGCGGGGGCTCGGAAAGGGCATGCCAGGTTTGAATAATCATCAATCGAGAATATGCTCGAATTGGATTGCCCCGCAGCTGCTCCTCGCGCGCTGCCATAACGGGGCCGGCGATGGGCGCATAGTCGATGTGTGCAAAGCCAGCCACATACGCCCTGACGAAACCATCGTCCTTCTCTGTTGCTGACGGAGCAGAGTCGCCGCCAGAAGAGCGGAGGATGACCGCGTCTCGCTTGGGCACCACCCACGACGCATTGAAATAGTCCTTAATGAATGGGACCATTTCTTCCAAATATCTTTCGCGAATTTTTTGCGGGTCACGCTCCTTTGCGCAGGACAGTTTACGCTGAATGAAAGTGAACCCCTCCTTGTCGAGAGACAACTCGTCCACGATCGGGTGCGCGTTGCGGATAGTTACGTCGTAGCTCACCATAGGCACATCGGATGAGGCTACCAGAACCTCTGAGGCCTTTTCGCCGTGTGAGCGCCGAGCAAAGGCAATTCGGCCCTCCACGCTTTCCAACTGATAGCGCTCCACGCGCGCTCTCGAAGAAAGCTGCATCACGCCCCTCCCATAGAAGCTCTTCAGCTACGAAGCAAAGAACCTAGATGACGCTAACGGACGAATTGCTGCAAAATTGAGCGCGAGGCGTTGAAATTCTGCAAATCGGCGTCAACAGTTCCTGCTCGCTGCGACGCCGCGCCACCAGAATTGGGCGAGGCAGAGCCTCGGATCGACGACAATTGAGAGCCTACTAGGTCGCCTGGCCAGCGCTAGACGACGAGCAATCCCTACCATGCGCCGCCCGTCGTCGCTTGCATGCAGCTAGATTTCGAAAATTTCGCGTGGCACGCCTGTTAGCACGTCGGCGCCGGATCGGGTGACCCTAAATGTCTCGCTGAGGACGTAGCCAAAATCCTCATCCAGCCAATTGCCCAGCATGAGATGGAAGGTCATGTTTGGCTTCAGAACTGTCATATCTCCCTCCTTTAAACTCGTGACCGCCTCGTTCCAATCGATCCCGATACCGTAACCACATCGAGAATCTTTCTGAAAGCCGTGCTTCTCGATGGTCTGGTTAAACGCTTGCGCGACATCATTACACGTTGCTCCCGGTCGGACCGTTCCAAGCGCAGCCTCGAGGCCCGCAACCTCGGCGTCGTGCAGACGACGTAAACGGTCCGACGGCTTTCCGATGGAAAACGTTCGCATGACCGCCGCTGTGTAGGTGTGGCGCACACCTCCAAGTTCAAGATTGACTTGGGAGCCCTGGCGGAAGACGTCGTCGCTCCACGTGATATGACAGGTTCCGGTGCGCGGCGAGGAGCACATATAGATATTCGCGATCCCTGTTCCGTGCTTGCCATTTGCGCCGTGCGCCAAGGTGGACAATATCTCAGCGATGGCGTCAGCTTCGTGCACCCCCGGTCGAATTACTTGGGCCGCGCGCATCATGCCGGCATCGGCGATGGCAGCGGCCTCCTTCATTAGAGCTATCTCGAGCTCGGACTTGATGGCCCGGATCCATGTGACGACGTGTGTGCAGTCTACAAATCTCGCATCCGGCAAGCGCTTCTTGAAGTTCTCCGCCGCTCGCGCTGGAAGCTGCCCCATCTCGAGTCCAACTCCGCGGTTTGAAAGGTTAGCCTCCCGAAGAAAATCGATTACGGCATCGTAACCATCTTTTTCTGGGTTGCCGACGAGCGCTTCGGGATAGCTGATTACTTTATTCCGCTCAAGGTACGTGAGATGAATGCCAGCCGGAGCATCCATAAGACGCAGAATGAGCGAGGGCTCCTCATCGTGATTCGAAATGACAAGCGCTTGGGGGACATAAGCGGACCGGGCTGTGTAGCCCGTGAGATAATTGATATTTCGGTCGAAGGTCACGACGAGCGCCTCGATCTCGCGCTTGGCCATTTCCGATTTCACCGCCTGAAGTCTTCGCAAGTACTCGGTGCGAGGAAACACTTGCGGTCCCTTGCTAATGGTCATTATCTTGGCTCCCGCCTCTTGGATATCTGAGGTGTGCAGATGCTCGACTTCGAGCCCACGGATTTTGGTCGCTTCCGAAACTTTATGTGAGAGGAAGCTGATGTCGATTGCCGTCGGCCGAAGATGTAACTGCCCAGGGCTCCGCACCTTTGCCTAGTCGGCTAGCCTACAAACGGAAGCGGCACCCACGTGGGTTAGGCCTCTGCTCGAGCTTCATACACATAACCTCCAAGGCCCGAAAAGATCTTAACGGCAGTACTATAAGAAGCTGGCGGATGTGAATTCCGTTAAATTGGTCTCGTCTCCGCCCAAATTCTTCAACAATGAGCCAGTACTCTGTGCACAGCGTCAGAAAGCGCCCAACTGAGGTCGACCGTTTAACGCAAGGTAGAGCGACCCGGTTTAAGGCGTTCTGCATAGGCTTACCCCGATGCCGAATATCCGGCGCTTCTTAGCGACTGCCCTCATACGCGAACGAAAAGCACAATCATTCGCCCGAAGAGTTGCCCGACATCCACTGTTTTGCGACAGTAGCCGCGCAAATATCGCTAGTATCTTCGAAACCATCAAATTAGAATCGACTGCGTAGCGGAACCCATGGATCCCAAATGCCGGGCTTGCAACTCTCATATCGCTATCCGCGGTAACGTCTTCGTATGGTTAGAGCCAAGCTCGCTTTAGCGCTTCAAAAGAGATCGCCAAAACCAATCGAATGGACTTGGCGAATGGCGCGTGCAATTTCGATTATGGGCTACGGAAGCAGTTGACTGGTGAAGCAGCGATTTTGTCCAAGGGGGCGTAGAATTTCGGCTATATGACGATCTTTCTTCGAGGATATCAGCAGTAGATTCTGCTATGCTGTATACATGACCTTGCAGGTACCACCACGCTCTCTCGGCATACTGAACCTCGAACGTGGAGTTCCGGTCGGTGCCGCGCCGCCCGCCCCAGCGGTCGGCTCAATGCTGAATCCGACGACGTTCGATTTTGTAACCATATCTGAAACCGTCGCAGGAGCTTGGGTCGAGAACGTTGTACGTGGTGATCCGGCGCTTGAGCCGGCCTTCGTCGCCGCCGCTCAGCGTCTAGTCCAGCGAGGGGCCGTCGCCATAAGCTCGACATGCGGCTTCTCTGTTCGGCATCAACTGGCAGTGGCGACTTCGGTCAACGTACCGGTTATCATGTCAAGCCTACTGCTGTTACCGACATTGCTCCGCCAATTGCCGGCGCGCGCCATGATCGCGGTCCTGACCTATGATTCGACCTGTTGCACTGAACATCTGCTCGGGATTGAAAACCGGGCCGAGCGAGCCAGGATCGTAATCGGCGGCATCGAAGGAGGTAAGTTCTGGCACGACGAACTCAAGCGGCCGGCGCCGCCGCTGGACGTAGCCGCAATCGAGGCAGACGTTGCCGCATGCATTACGCGTCTTCGCTCAGCACATCCGCAGATCGGGACTATTTTGTTCGAATGCGCGGCTTTTCCGGTTGTCGCTCCGGCCATCCGCCGCATTACGAAACTTCCAGTCTTCAGCATCACGGACCTCTGCCGACTGGCCATGGCATCGACGACCTGATTCAGCCGATGGAGTGCCAATGGCGTCTGGTGGCGGATGTTTGAGGCGATGTCTGATGATCCGGGCTTCGAATATCTAATTGTCGATTCCGCCATTGTTTGAGCGCCCATCAGCATGCTGCCGGGGCCCAAAAAAGGGGACTGCTCAGGCGATCGATCGTTCGCGCGGTGGCCTGAGCACCAAGATACGTATGGCCGTCGGGACTTGGGATGGCCTGTACGGTTTCATGATCACTGCAGGCGAGAAGCGACACGGCTGCCGCGCCTATCACAGGAGTTGGTGCGTAGATCCTTTCGACCTTAAGGATGCGCGCGCGCTGCATGGCACCGGCCGGATGTCGAGCAGCACGGCGCAAATGTTCCTCTTTTTTGCTAGACGGCGCGCACTTAATCCGTTGCTGAATCAATAGCGAGGCCGGGTTGCGCTTGTGTGAAAGACGGGCAGGATTGTTGCGAAGCGATAGATGCCACTTCCCGATGACACAGTCATGGCTTGGCCGATATGCTAACAAACAATGCCAAGCGCAGAAGAGGTATTTCTGCCAAACAGTCGGAAACTGCTCAACGTTCCGAAACCCGAAAGGAGGCGGCTATGCGACCTGTCAATTTTGACTATTTAGCCGAGAAGCTGCGCAATTGGGGGCGATGGGGCGAAGCGGATCAGCGTGGTGCGCTAAATCACATTGGGCCCGAGACGTTGAAGAATGCGGCCGCCGAGGTGCGCGACGGAAAGCTGTTTAACCTCGGCCTGCGGTTCGACCGCGATGGTCCTCAGTTGGGTCGCAAGCGATTCAACCCGATGGTTTACGCGACCGACCTGTTCACGCCAATGGGCCCCGCGGCGGCACCAGGTGTCTGTTATTCGGACGACGTCATCCACATGCCGCTGCAATGTTCGACTCAATGGGACGCACTTGGTCACGTCCACTATGATGGCCAACTCTACAACGGTTGCAATGCGCGCGAATGTCTCACCGAAAACGGCGCGCTCAAGATGGGTATCAACCATATGGCAACCCCCGGCATTGTTTCGCGCGGGGTGCTTCTGGATATTGCAAGGTTGAAGGGGATCGAGCGGCTTCCGCTCGATTACGCAATCACGGTCGATGATCTGAACGCTGCGTGCGAAAAGCAGGACGTAAGTGTTGGCGCGGGTGACATCCTTTTGGTACGCACCGGCCACATGCTGCGGTTCACGGCCGATGGGGACCGGGACACCTTTATGGGGATGCAACCTGGCCTCAGTTACACCTGCGCCGAGTGGGGTCATGACAAGTCGCTGGCCGCTGTGGCCGCCGACAACATGGCTGTGGAAATCATGGATGCTGACGGGCTGGGCTCAGACATGCCGCTCGCCTTCCACATGCTGGCACTGCGAGACATGGGTATGCCGCTGGGTGAGATGTTCAACTTGGAGGCGCTGGCCGCCGACTGCGACGCCGATGGACGGTACAGCTTCATGCTTGCGGCACCGCCATTGGAAGTTACAGGCGGCTTTGGATCGCCGGTCAATCCGCAGGCGCTGAAATAGCCTGTGTGATTTTGAAGCGGGCGCACTCAAATCCGACCCTGTCGAAGATTAACGCGGTTTCCGCGTAACAACATTCTGACAGCACGGACCTCGAGCTGCAGGTTGGCGAGGTGGTCATCCTCTAGCAAGAGACAGCTCGCGCCGGCGCTCCAAGCACGCTCGCCGCCGTCCTGCCCATCGAGAGCCAAGGTGTTTGTTACAACAATTACGAGAGCTTTTTTAACGAAGGCTGCCTGTTGCGCCGGGCCGATACGGCCACCCAGTAAGTTCCACCGCGACGATCACCATCTTCAGTCCGAGCACGGGTACATGAGAGCACTCAATCATCGCTCGGTCGTCGTCGAGACCCCGCAGGACGCGCTCTAATTCTGGCTCCGTCTTATTGGTATACGATCTGCGCAAGACCTTGGTGGCACAGCAGAATGCTTGCCTCCAGTCACCTGTTGATAATTCAGGAACTCAGATCCTGCAGCCAGGCTACGTCAACATCTTGCCACGAGAAAACTTATTCATCTTACCGAGTGACTCAGGCGTGTAAGCGTTTTCCGGATCTCGCCGCACGCGCTCATCGAGCTTCGTGCGCATCGGCGCCAATCAGGATGCGCCATTCCTCCGCCTTGACTCCATCAAGGCTAATAGTCGCGGCCTGCGCAGCCGTGGTCGGCGCCTCCTCAATATATCTGCGAACGCGTTCGACCGCCAACGTTTTCAGGTGCGCTCGTCCGACATCTCATCATCTCAACCCCCAGCTTGCGCAGACGCACAATCTCGTCATCCATCAGCCGACCGGTGCCACTCTGAACTCTCCGTGAATTCAACTGTAACGGTGTGGCAACATAGCCGGGCATCGGCATTGACTTGATGCTTACCTAAATGCCCAGCCGCCGCTTCCCGCAACCTCCACGCGATATTCTTCTTGTCGTCGCTGGTCGATGTCATGGCAGACTGGGCTTCCTACAGAGGCCGTCAATGTGCTCCTAGACCACAGGGAACCAGCAATTGCACGCGTGCGGACAGTTGGATGAATAGTACGCTTCAGCGCCAGCGCTTCTTCTCAGCGTCATAGGCGCCGGCCAGCGGATCGCTCAGCGCCACTAGCTCACGTTTGAGCACTTTATTGCTGGACGTGGTTCTCGGGAGCTCTGGAATAAAGCCGACGTACCGCGGCACCTTAAACACGGCGAGATTAGCGCGAGCATGTTCGAGAATGCGATCTACGGGCAGATCGCCTTGTGTGAGACCTTCTTTTAGCTCCACATATATTTTGACCTCTTCACCGCGCTTGGCGTCACGAACGGGCACGGCGGCCACATCCGCGATCTCGGAAATCTCCCGAATGACGGCCTCCACCTCGCGCGCGGAGATGTTCTCGCCTGAGCGTCGAATGACGTCTTTCGCGCGGCCTACCAGCCAATAGAAGCCTAGCTCATCGCGCCGCAGTAGGTCGCCGGTCTTGAACCACTCGCCTTGGAACGACGCCTTATTCGCTCCCGGCGTATTCCAGTAGCCCTTTAGGATTCCACGACCACTCACCCACAGCTCACCGACTTCGCCCACTGGCGTGGGCCTACCGTCGTGATTCATCAATCGCAGATTTCGAAACGGTGCACGAATCCCGACCGAACCGGAGTCCGCCATCTCGAGAAGGTCGATCGGCATTTGTGTGCCGAACCCGATTTCCGTCATCCCATAAGCATCCTGTGTGCGAACTCGAAATCGCTTCCGGAGTTTGCGTTGCGTATCAGGACTGCAGCCCCACGTCAGAGTGTGCTTCAGACATGTCGCCTCATCTTCGTCGGAAGCCTCGGTCTGGCGCGCGATCAGCTCAGGGAAGAAGCACCACTCGATGGCATGCTGCTTGAGCCAACCGACGAATCGCGTCAGGCTCATTGACGGAGCTAGGTAGAGGGTGCCAGCCTGCCGATACGACTTCAGAAGATGTCCTTGCGGATCACCATAGAAGAAAGGCTGCGTAGAGAGGTACCGCTGGAACTGTTGACCGTCCGCGCACGCGCCTTGGTAGGAAGTCACGCCCCAGTAGTCGTGCGTCAACATGCAACCCTTCGGAAGGCCAGTTGTCCCTGAGGTATATTGAATGTTCAACAGATCGTCGGGTTGGACGTACTCCTCCATCAGAGAGTCGTCGACCCCTTTTAGCAATTCGTCCAGCGGAGTAGCTATCCCGTTGGAAGATTGTCCAACAAGAATTACTTGCTCCTTAGCAAGATCTTGCGGCCAAGGCTCCATGGCCAAGAACACAGACGTCGCAGACTCGTCGATAACAGCGAACTTGGCCTGCGTGTCGCTGAGAACGTATTCAATTTCCCTCGGCGTGTAGCGCATGTTGATGGGAACCATTACCGCACCAAGCTTGGCGATTGCAAACCAAACGATCGGGAATGCAATGCGATTGGGCAGCATCACCCCTATTCGATCACCCTTGCGTACGCCGAACGTACGCAGCGCATGCGCATATTTGTTGGACAAACGATCCATCTCGGAGTATGTCGCGTGCTCGTCGCGTCCAAAGACGTCGATTGCGGTTGTTGGCCCGTGCGTTCTGGCCCGCATTGAAACCAGCTGTCCGATCGTGATCGTCTCATATGCAGATTCTAGCGTCTCGATATTACGCAACGCGCTAGCGACGCGCTCTTGCAGTTGCGTTTGTATAAGGTTTGTAGCAGCCATTGTTCAAAGCAGTTCAATTTGAAGGAAGACAGAAGGCCCACAATGGACACATCTTTACGTTTGATAGCTCGAAAGGTTCGTAGATCACCGGTGTGACCGCCGTCATCATGCCGCAGAACTCGGGCGTCTCATTCTCAACATAGCCAGATGGTGATAAGGGTTGATAAGGCGACACAGTCATCGGAGCTAAACGCACGGTTGCCTACTCGAACGGCGTGAACACAAGAGGATGCGGCGTGCTGGTCTTTTCCTTGAAAAGAAGATCGGGCGCGAAGCAGATCAACTGGCAGCTGCAATCTTTACTTGTCTACGCGTGATGAACCGTCTTAGCCGACAGAGCGCGTTGTACATCACTAACAAGGATCGAGGCACTACTTACTCTAGTGGTTGTCGCCGATTGGGATGAGGACCGCCACGGCGGAAAGAATTTCAAGACGCTGGAACCCGCTATGTCCGCGAGGACGGAATCGCATGAGATCCAGCTGAGATCAAAGGATTAACGCTCAAGACCGCTGTTCACACTTACATGGGTCCTAGTGATGTTTGCCTTCCCTGTACGCTTCCGGCGTTGGTCTCAGCGGCGATCGCAAGAGCCTGCAGCGCATAGCGGCACGGCTGGGACCTACCGACTATGAACGCTTGCAATTCTGTAGTTGGATTGGTCTGGATTAGCGGCGCTAGTTGCTGAGTCGCACAATGAGGCCTGCCCGGGCGGCGTTGCCGAACATCGTGTGTCTGCGCAAAATTGTCTCATACAAGCGCGACAATCCGGATGGAAGGCGTGACCCGACGAACGAGTCAGTGAGGAGAGTAAATACCGTCGACATCGCGCAACTGCGCTCGTCGCGAGGCCAGGGCGAGTGGTGCCAAATCTGCTGCTGTTCAGCCCGCCCCGTCGGAAGGCCCTTTGGCAGCAAGAGAAAGGATGACTGTCCCGTTTGCCTAGATAACCCGCGTAGGAGCTGCAGCCGCACGCGGCGAGGTCAACTTCGAGGCCGTCAGCAACGGACTCGAGCACCTATCATTAAGATGAGCGTCAAAAATAATGACCGCTGCACTGCACTAGAGCGCGTCCCTGACGATCGCCGTCGCACACGCTCGCTGATTGACTTTCCACATCGATCAGAGCTCGACGATTGCGCGACAGTCGTCGCAGCGGAAATCCTCATCAGCCACGATCCTTACGCGCTGTCATCAAGATCACTACCAGCGACCGACGTAGCTTAGCGCAGGCGGATATTTGCGCTGGCGCATTGTGGTTGGAGCAGGAGTACGTGCAGCCGAGCGTCGCGCACATTCCCTGCGTGGGTTCGCTACTCCGCTGCCGGCGTCGACGTGAGCAGCATCTGCTCGCCCGTGGCGGCTGGCGCCTCACGTTGATGCCGTCGAGAATGAAGTGGGCCGGCCCAACCGCCGACGATGCCCACCTTCGAGCGCCCCGACTACGTGCGGCCGCTTCTCAGCAGGCCTAGAATTCAAGCATCAGTCGACCTCTTAGGCATAAACTTTTAGCTTAAGCTTTTCGCGCATCTCATTCGGACTCATTACCCGTACCCCGATCCGATCAAGAATCTCAGTTGCTTGCTGCACCAGCTGTGCGTTGTTGGCCAACCGCCCACGGGAAAGATACAGGTTATCCTCCAGCCCCACCCGCACGTTCGCCCCGATGAGCGGCGCCAAGGCCACAAACGGAAGCTGCATTGGCCCGACCGCAAACGCCGAATACACGGCACCCGGCGGTAGCTGGTGCGCCATTGCCAGAAGTGTCATCAAGTCCGGCGGTGCACCGTAGCCCACACCCAAGCACATCTGGATCAGCGGCTGACGATCAATCAGCCCTTCCTTGACCAGGTCTTGCACTATCATCAGGTGACCAATGTCGAACGCCTCGAGCTCTGGTTTCACGCCAAGCTCCTGCAGGCGGGCGGCCATCATCCTCAGGGTTCCGATAGTATTGACCATGACAAACTCACCCGCCTTGCTAACCAAGGACCCACAATCCAACGTACAGATCTCCGGGCGCAGATCTTCGACGTGGACGAGCCGCTCAAGCGCCCCCAGCATGTCCGTCTGCGGCTCGAGCGGCAGAGGAGCGTTGGGGCTACCGAGCGCGAGATAGCAGCCCTCCCCAGTGGTGAGGTTAATCACTGGGTTCACATCGGAATCGCGAACGCGTTTTACAAGTTCCTGGTAAAGACCAAGATCCAGCACGCCCCGCCGGGTCTTTAGGTCACGTACGTGGAGGTGAACTGCCGATGCGCCGGCCCGTGCTGCCTCAATTGCGGCATCGGCGATTTCTTGCGGAGTCACTGGAACGGTCTCTTGGCTAGGCACAGGGCCTCCGCCAGTCACCGCACAGGTAATGAACACCTCTGAAATCATCGCGCGATCTCCTATTCACCTAAGCTCGACCTCTGCCCACCTAGCTTCTACGACAGTTTCATCTCATGATGTTTTACGCCTTTGCATTCTCAGGGCGTCAATATCGCATTGGCCAGATCAACGAGTGGACTCTCGGAAGCTCCGAGCGTCACAGCTCTGCGAGCGTCCTAGCTGCAGCAGTTTTTTATCCCAGCAATCGACGTGCCACTCAGGGACTCTCCTGCCTAACTAGCCTGTGATAGAAATCAAACGTGGGAAGCAACCTGCTCTAGGAATGAGCGTTTCAGGTTGTCGCATTTACGACATCGCTGCAGTCAATTGGACACGGCCAGCATGACCAAAATGTTGACCTGTGATCCGCGTCGCTTATCGTGCCGAGCTTGAACGACGGCTTCATAGTGGCGTCGATCTCACGGCCGACGCGATGATAAGTTGTCAACGACCAGATGCACGCGCAACGTTTCCCGATCACCTTACCTTGCCGTCCAGCGTGCTGGGTGCCGTGAAGAAGATTGTGGCGCCGTTGCGCTTGTAGTCGTGGGTCATGGTGCCGCCGTGCCCCTTTTTCATGGGCTGACGGGACTGAATACGATCGCGGCCTGATTTGGCTCTTTTCATCGACGCAGCGGACCAGCGCCTTGTCTGGCTGATTGAGATTGAGCCCAACCATGCCTTTCGCCGAGTCGCGCCGAGGCCAGCGGCGCACTGTCGGCGAGTTCTTGCCAACCGCCGCCACAATAGCCTCCGCCGTCAATAATCGTTCGCGGCAGCACGATCCGTGCTCTACATCACAAGATGGCCACCGAGTTGCAATCGTGCTGTTGCACGTTCCATTGAAGTGCCAGCCTCTCCTGCTACGCGGTAGCGATAGCTCATCGGCAAGGTCTTGTCGCCATTCGCTTGTTTACGCCGTTAAGATCGATCGCAGCGGCGAGCATAGGCTCGCTTGGCGAGTCCGCGGACAATCGCTAGCTAGGAGCATTTCTTCCAGAGCAAGCCGTCGCCCATATGTGTTCAACGAGTTTCCACTGGCAGGCTACTCCAGCATCTGGAAAAACCTACAACCACGGAGGTTCGCACTCGAAGTGCAAAGCGATGGAATGCTCGCAACTGTTTTGTATTCAACGAGAAGCTGTGCATTTGCTTGCTGAGACGTTCGAGGAATGGTCTGCAATCGTGCAGATCCATCGAGATGTACAACGGCGGGGATCTTGTCTCGCCATTCCGCTCGCGTCTGGTGATCGAACAGCATATATGGATCTGGTGCGCTAGGCCTAAAATTTTCCGGCGCGCGATCTTCCAAACATATCGGTGCCACTGCCCGGAAGTGTTCTCTAAGCTTAATGCCATTGAGACGATCCTTCATTCGGGACGGAGCTGCGGTCGCGAGAATGCTTCTGCCGCTCAATGCTCATGGTCCAAGCTCGGCACGGCCCGTAAGAGAAATCGCGGGGCCTGTCGCTCGCAAGGATGATGGCAAGTTCACCCATACTGCACGGCTACCATCCGGGGGCACTTTGCTGTCTAGTAGAGCCGCCCCTGTAGACCGACCATTTCGGCGGCACGAAGTCTTTGTGTTCCGCCATTGCTGAACAAGCAGAGCCGGTAGCGGAGGCGCTGTCATTTGGAAAGGGCGGTATCCAAACGGTTGGACGAGGGGTCGCTTCCCTTGTGATGGTGCAGCTCGGTAGCGACCGAGTACGGCAAGTGGTAGACCGCGCACCGGCGCTTCAGCAGCAGGTGCTGGCAGGCTTGGCTGAAATACAAGGGCTCGTGTTCGGAGAAACAGTGGGCAACGATCGTCATCGCGTGGCTTGATCCACTCCTAGCTCGAAAGGTCAGTCCATCCGCCTCTCTCCTCGAGCAGGCGGTCATATCATCTTTGCCAAATATATTGCTGGTTGAACTAAGAGCTGCAACTAATCGCCGGCTTCTCCGTCGGTCGTGTCCTCGGAAGTGGTGTAGCTCGGTAGAGCAAAGCCGCCCGGACGCGCGCCCCCAAATAGCGCCGTAGCGGGCGGGCGGCTTTGCGGTGGTCACCGGCAGTTCTCCGGTAGGATCGGGTTGCGACACGCCAACGCAACCGAGGAACCACCGATGACCGACGACATGATGAACCTGCGCACGCTCGTAGAGAAGATCCCCGATGCTGATCTGTTGCGCGAGATGATTGGCTTTGCCGCCAACGGCTGATGGAGCTGGAGGTCGCCGGCCAGACCGGAGCGGCCTACGGCGAGAAGAACCCCGAGCGTCTGGCCCAGCGCAACGGTGAGCTTCGACCGGACCTGGGAGACCTGGCCGGCACGGTCGAGCTTCGCATCCCAAGCTGCGCAAGGGCTCCTACTTCCCGGGTTTCCTGGAGCCGCGCCGGATGGCCGAGAAGGCGCTCACCGCCGTGGTTCAGGAAGCCTATGTGCAGGGCGTCTCGAACCGCTCGGTGGATCATCTCGTGCAGGCCATGGGCATGACCGGGATCTCCAAAAGCCGGGTCAGCCGGCTCTGCGGTGACATCGAAGACAAGGTGTGAAGGCTTTCCTCGCCTGCCCGATCGAAGGCGACTGGCCGTATTTGCGGACCGACGCCACCCACCTGAAGGTGCACCAGAATAGCCGCATCGTCTCGGTCGCGGTGATCCTCGCGGTCGGCGTCAACAGCGACGGAAGGCGCGAGGTGCTCGGCATGGACATCGGCCCGTCCGAGGCCGAGACGTTCTGGACCGCGTTCCTGCACAAGCTGGCGCGGCGGGGATTGCGCGGCGTCAAGCTGGTGGTCTCCGACGCCCACGAGGGGATCAAGGCGACCGTGGCCAAGGTGCTCAACGCCTCCTGGCAGCGCTGCCGCGTGCACTTCATGCGCAACGCGCTGGCGCATGCCGGCAAGAGCGGCCGGCGCGTCGTCTCCTCCTTCATCGCCACCGCCTTTGCCCAGGACCATGCCGAGGAGGCGCGGGCGCAATGGCGGCGCATCACCGACCAGCTCCGCCCCAAGCTCCCGAAGCTCGCCGCCTTCCTCGACGAGGCCGAAACCGACGTGCTCGCCTATATGGCGTTCTCGCCGCAACACCGGACGAAGCTGCACTCGACCAATCCGATCGAGCGCCTCAACGGCAAGATCAAGCGCCGCACCGAGGTCGTCGGCATCTTCCCCAATGAAGACGCCATCGTCCGCCTCATCGGAGCGATCCTGCTCGAGCGGAACGACGAGTGGGCTGTCCAGCGTACCGCTACATGACGCTGGAAACCATCGCGCCGTTGAGCGATGATCCCACCGTCAGCCTTCCGGCTATCGCCAGCTGACCTGCCCGGCTCCTGCCGGCGAACGCGGTGACCCGCCGCAGCTACACCACGCCACGGAACACGATCTCTCCGTCAAAGTCCGCTGCGCTTCTTTTTGGTAATGAGGCAGTCCACAGCAGTCATTCCTGCGCCGTAGGCAGAAAGGATGACAGGATTGATGTCGATCTCACCAATCTCGTCGGCAAGATCCGTGCAGAGCGTGCCGAACTTGACAATGCAGTCGGCTAGTCCTTCCAAGTTTGCCTTTGCCTCCCCCCGCGCACCTCGTAGAACGCCCGCACCGCGCAGTCGCCCGATTGCAGATTGCACGTCGGCCGCATCGAAGGGTGGCAGCAGCACTTGCACATCGTTTAGTGCCTCAACCCAGATTCCGCCCAAACCGAAGGCTACGACGGGCCCGAATTGCGGATCGAAAGTCGCGCCCAGCATGATTTCGGGGCCTGACTTGACCATCTCTTGCACAACCACCCCGGCAATATGCGCCTCTGGGCGGCGCGACCGGACCGAGTTCATGACCTGGTCGAAAACCTCCGCTGCTTTTTCCGCCGACGGGATGTTTAAGACGACGCCGCCA
This sequence comes from Bradyrhizobium sp. BEA-2-5, assembly GCF_032918025.1. NCBI lineage: Bacteria > Pseudomonadati > Pseudomonadota > Alphaproteobacteria > Hyphomicrobiales > Nitrobacteraceae > Bradyrhizobium > Bradyrhizobium sp. BEA-2-5. Next base: position 6,859,762 of record NZ_CP136629.1, read on the forward strand.
ACGTCCGTTTTGTGCACAATCTCGGTCGACTCGATTTTCATCACCACCGGGCAATTAAGGTTCTGCGCAATACGCGCCGCCTCATCCGCCCGCGTCGCCAGCGCTTCACGCGTGACGGGAATTCCGTAGAGCGCAAGCAGACGCTTGCCCTCACGCTCCGTCAGAACATCGCCCTTGGCTTGGCGCATGATGCGCAATGCCTCGGAATAGCAAGCGCTGCGCCGGTCGCGCTGGGACGATAACCGATCGCCGGGTTTGCGGTCGCGCAGGAACTCGGCATAGCCAATGAGCGCAGAGAGCGCCTTCAGCCCGGGAGCCAGCCCTTGAAGAAATGGCATGCCTTCGAAATCGGCCTTCGGCTCGATCATCGGGTCCTTTGGATCGAGAGAGGTGTAGAAATGGCCCCCCGCAAGGCTCAGTATCGGGAATACAACCTCTGGTGCTGCCGCAGCAGCCCGCGTCAAAGCTTGCCCGAGAGCCGAGCGCATATCCAGGCACGAAGGGAAACCACGGCCCCAGATCACCATGTCATATGCGCCGCAGGTGGCAAGCGTGCTCAGCGATTCATCGATAATATGCGTATCATAGCCGCCTTGCGCGGTGAGATCGAGCGGATTGCCGACATTACCGAACTCGGGAAAGACCGCATCCAGCCGAGCCTTTGTCGGGGCGGGCAGCGGCTGAAATTCTATGCCGTAGAAATCGGCGACGTCAGACAGAATGCCAGCGGCGGTACCCGAGAAAGATGCGAATGCCACACGAGGGCCACGCGGCCGCTTCTTCGAAGACAGCGCAACCGCAGTTTCGATCAGATCATCGACGGTATCCACCCGGATGACACCCAATCTTTTCAGGACCGCATCGATCGCCTCGTCTGAACCTACGAGAGAGCCGGTATGAGCCAAGGCTGCCTGGCGGGCCCTCTCAGAGCGTCCAACTTTGATCATCACAATGGGCTTGCCCTTGTCAGCCGCCCGTTCGCAGGCCTTGATGAATTCCAACGGTCGCCTAATCTGCTCGCAGTACGAGGTGATGACCCGCGTGTCCTCTTCATCGACGAAATAATCAATGAAATTTGCAACATCGAGACATGCCTCATTGCCAACAGTAACCACGCGGCCGATGCCAATTCCGCGAGCCAGCAGCGGCACGATCAGGCTATAGACAAGAGTGCCGCTCTGCAGGATGGCACTAATTCCGCCAGCCTTCATGGTGTGAAAGTCCAGAGGGACCGCCATCAGCTGATTGGCCGCGTTCATCAAGCCGAAGCAATTTGGACCGAGCACTGGGATGCCCGTTCGTGCGGCCCACTCCGTAAGCCAGCGTTGCTTGCTTGCCCCCTCGCCCGGCTGCTCGGCAAATCCGCTGGAGATGATCTGGATCCCTTTCACACCAGCGGCTTCGCAATCCTCCAGTACGTCGGGAATGGCCTTACTTGGAATGGCAACTATGGCAAGGCCAACCGGATGAGGTATAGACGTCAAGCTCGGATAGCACGGCACGCCCGCGACCTGCGTGTAACGCGGGTTCACTGCGACGATTTCTCCTGAGAAACCCCATTTTTTGATGTTCGTGAGGATTTCTGTTGCGAATCCACCTTTCTGGGACGCTCCTACAACAGCGACGGATTCCGGCCGAAAAAGCTGACTGATCTTTCCCGCCGTTCCGTTCTGAGGGCGGTCCTGTTGCAGCACACGATCAACTTGCATGTTCAACCCGTCGGTTCTTGCATTACGTAACGCTAGCGTCTGGTTTGTTGAACCAGGTCCAGGCCCTATCGTTGAATTGCTTGCTCGCCGAAGAGGCCTCCGAGGGCGGCGAGCCGCTGAAGATGATGGTCTGTATCGCCGAACAATGTGTCTATCATCGTCACATGCTTAAAGTAGTGGCCGATGCTATATTCCATGGTCATACCGATGCCACCATGGAGCTGGATAGCCTGCTGTCCCAGCGCTTTCGATGACTGGCCGATCTGTGCCTTTGCTGCCGAGATCGCTCGCTCACGCTCGGTCACATCGCTCTCTCCCGCCATCATGGTCGCGTACATCGCCATGGAGCGCGACTGCTCCAATTCAACGAACATATCGACCGCGCGGTGCTGGAGCACTTGGAAGGAGCCGATCGTTGTGCCGAACTGGTTGCGCGTCTTCAAGTAATTGACGGTGATGGCATGCATTTCAGCGAAGCAGCCGATCGCCTCGGCGCACAGGCTCGCAGCCGCTTCGTCGGCAACTCGTGAGATAATCGGAAAACCGCCTCCCGGATCGCCAATAACGTCATCCGCTGTAATTCGCACATCCTGAAGAGCGATCTCGGCCGCACGGAGTCCATCCTGAGTGGGGTAGCCCCTACGCACAAGCCCGGGCGAATAAGCATCGACCAGGAACAGACCAATGCCATCCTTGTCTCGCGCGCTTCCCGTAGTTCGCGCTGAAAGTACGATCTTGTCCGCGACGTCGCCATGGAGCACGAGAGCCTTGGTCCCGTTCAGGACCCACCCTTCTCCGTCCTTCTGCGCCCGAGTTTCCACATCGAACAGGTCATAGCGAGAGTGCGGTTCGGTGTGAGCGAAGGCGAGTTTCATACGACCTTCACTAATAGCGGGAATGAGATTTGCCTTTTGCGCTTCGTTCGCGCCATGTCTCAGGATGCCGCCCGCGAGGACTACAGTTGCGAAATATGGCTCGAGGATCAGCCCCTTGCCGAACGCTTCCATGACAATCATTGTCTCGACTGCCCCGCCGCCGAGCCCGCCGTGAATCTCCGGAAAAGGCAGCCCAAGAAGCCCCAGCTCGGCATAGCGCGCCCACATCGCCTCGCTAAATCCCAGCTTCTCCGTGCGGTACTTGCGGCGATCCTCAAAGCCGTAACGCTCACGCATCAAGCGGTCGACGCCGTCCTTGAGGAGCCGCTGCTCCTCCGAAAGATCAAGATCCACTAGAAAACCTCCTGAAACGGGGTCTATCGGTCCCCCTCAAAGCCCTGAGAACCCAGCGCAAACAGCTTCTTCCAGTTGCCTGCCAAGCCTCAGAGGCCAAGGACAACCTTTGCGATGATGTTCCTTTGGATCTCATCCGAGCCGCTATAGATCGGCACCTTACGCCCATTGAAATAGGCAGGCGCGATCGGTCCAGCCCAAGCGGGACCGATCGACGGCTCTCCGTGCTGAAACTCCTCCTCTGATTGATAGGGCAGCGCGTAAGGCCCGATCACATCCATCAGAAGCTCAGCGGTCGCCTGCTGGATCTCCGAACCCTTGATCTTAAGGATCGAGCTCGCGGGATCCTGCACCTCTTTCTGTAGCTTCGATTGGCTCGCCACGACGCGAAGTTGCGTCATTTCAAGCGCCTTGAGCTGGACCTCGACCCGCGCAATCTTCTTGCGGAAATCCGCTCTATCAATCAGCCACTCGCCGCAGATGCGGGTGCGTGAAGCAAGCTCCTTGATACGCCGGATGCGTTCCTTGGAAAGGCCAACACAAGCAATCGTCACACGCCCGTTGCCAAGGACAAATTTGGCGTAGTCCCAGCCGCGATTTTCCTCACCAACGAGGTTATCGACAGGAACGCGCACATCGTCGAAGAATACCTCACAAACTTCGGGATAACCGTCGAACAACTGGATCGGACGCACCTCAATGCCAGGAGACGTCAGGTCGATCAGGAGAAATGAGATGCCCCGCTGTTTCTTCGCATCAGGATCAGTCCTGACCAGGCAGAAGATCCAATTGGAGTACTGCGCCAGGGACGTCCAGATTTTCTGGCCAGTGACGATATAGTGATCGCCGCTCCGCACGGCCCGCGTTTTGAGCGAGGCGAGATCGGAACCAGCTCCAGGCTCGGAGAAGCCTTCGCACCACCAATCGTCGACGTTTACAATGCGCGGCAGAAAATACTTCTTCTGCGCTTCGTTGCCAAAGGTATAGATAACCGGTCCAACCAAGTTGATCCCGCTGCCCGCCGGCTCCGGTGCCGGCGTCTGGCTCACTTCCTCACCGAAGATGTACTGCTGGACCGGCGTCCATCCCTTACCGCCGTACTCGACTGGCCAGTGCGGTACCGCCCATCCCTTCTGTGCCAGAATGCGCGCCCAGCGCACCTTGTCGTCTTTGCTCGGATGTCTGCCCGCAATCAGTTTGTCGCGGACATCTGCGGGGATTGCGGAGCGGCAGAATGCCCGGACCTCGTCGCGGAAGGCAAGTTCGTCGGCAGTAAAATTCAGGTCCATTGCTGCTTCCTAGTTGCGCGATACGGCGCGCCCATCCTGTATCGGCAATATAGCCACGCGCCTGAAGCCAAAACTCCTCAATCTCACAGTACGCAGCCCAAAATCTGCGCCAAATCTGCAAATATGAAGCTTTCGTGCATTACAAAGCTGAACTGTCGCGGTCCCCGACCTGATCCGCGTCAACTTGACAGGCGCTCGCTACCAACACAGGACCTCGGCGACGATCGAACGTCCACCCTGGAAAGCTCCCGGCGAGCTGATGCCCGCCGAGTTTCGCGAGCGGCACGCCATCCGTGCGCTTAGATTTAACGCCAAGCATCTCGATCGAAGACAACACTGAGTACGATGCATCGACTCGGTTAGAGAGAAGCACTCTCTCGACGGACCTGCCATCCCTGCACACCTCGGAGCTGAGCCCCTGCATTAAGCTGGTTGATCCGGGTCACAACTTGTAGGCATGCGCAAAGAAGGCTTCTGTATCGGTTCAACAAGTCGCGTCGTCCGAGATGCCGCCCGGCTCGTTTTCTCAATGTGCCATCACGAAAGCAGCAGAGATGGTTCAATTTCTATCTCTTCCGAAGGCTATTTGCTCAGCGCCGTGATATCGATTCTCAGCGTCCCTGAAAAATGGGCCTTCGCTTTTCCGCAAAGGCCCGCACGCCTTCTTTGTGGTCGAGTGTCAATTCCGTCTTGATCAGATTTTCGGCTTCATAGTCCATCGAGTCCAGAAGGCTGGACGTCACGGCGTCATCCAAATTGTCCTTCATACAGCTAAACGCAAACATCGGCCCCTGGGCGAGCGACGCTGCAAGCTCAAGCGCCGCTTTGGCTAACTCGGCGTCCGCCACCACACGGTTGAGGAGACCCAGCTCTTCTGCCCGCCGCGCATCGATCCGTTCGGACAACAACATCAGCTCCCGCGCGCGGGAGAACCCAACCAGCCTCGTCAGCAGCCAGGCTATACCGCAATCACCGGACAATGCGACTCTCGCATATGAGCTGGTCAAGATGGCCGACTGTGCAGCAATGCGGATGTCACAGGCGAGCGCGAGCGCAAGGCCCGCGCCCGCAGCAGGCCCTGGAAGTGCAGCAATGGTTGGCTTTCTCACTGCGACCAGCTCACCGATCAGCGTTCGCTGGTCAGCCCGCAAATCGGCCACCCGCTTTTCGAATGTTGCTTCGATTGTCGCCGCACCTTGACCCATGCTTTTTACATCGCCCCCGGCACAGAAGGCGCTCCCTGCTGCCGTGATAAGGATTGCGCCTACGTGTGGATCGTCAGAAAAGCGCCTAATCAACTCGCTCCAAGCGGCCTTCATTCCTTTGGAAATGGCGTTCCGCGCCTGTGGTCGATTAAGTGTAATAACGCCCACGTGATCACGGATTTCCGCAAGTAGGTCATCCGTTCCTGAATCGATTTGCAGCGTCTTTGACATGCTCATAGCTCGACTGTATTTCGCCACGCTTGGGCAACCCATATGGCAGAGGTGACCGCAAGGCCACATGGACGGTACGGAGTATGGGAGCAGCACAGTTCAGACTGAGTTCCTACAGAACCGGATAGGCTTATCGGACCGACGCAGGCCACGGCCTCGGCCTAACCGGTTGACTTCGCAGACGCCAATCAACCGGGTAGGGGACGAAAAACATAATTCCTCTTTCGCCTTCGTACTTCAGCGGCGTCCCTTTCGGCAGCCAAATCACATCACCTAACCGCGCGTCTATTGCACGGCTATATTTTTCGCCGGTCCGAATCCGCATCACTCCACCAAGCCCGACAGAGATCTGGTCATATTCCGTTGTCCAGTCGACCGAGCTTCCGTTAAACGTCGCGATTGTCGCACCAAGCGACTTACTGATCTCCGGAGTCACCAAGCTGCACGTCGATGCATAGCCGCCCGAGTAGATTTGCATCTGTGAATAGATCATGTCGGTGCTTCGGAAATGATAAACCTCGGTCAGCGGCTTCTCATCCGCGATCGACTCACTGCGCGCCTGCCAATCAACTGGGTTACGCGCGTAGAATACCTTCGCCTTATCGCCCTGGTACTTCAGGCGTGTCCCTTTGGTGAGCCAAATTACATCGCCGAACTTCGCTTCAATGACACGACTGTAGTCTTCGCCGGTGAGAATCCGAAATGTTCCACCAAGGACGACGGCGGTCTCGTCGTAATTGACCCTACGTTCAATCGAACAACCGTCGTAGGCGGCAACACCGGCATTGATTGTCTTGCTAATTTCTGGGCCGACCAATTGGCAGACACTCGCCGCTCCACCGGCGTCGCACTGCATCTGCGCAAATACCATGTCCTCGCTCTTTACATAGAGCGCTTCAGTCATCATCGTTGTCCCCTATTGATCCAGCGGTCTGCCCAGCGAGGCATATAGTCCGTTTTTTCATCCATCCGTTCGAAGAGATCCCTCTAACGCCACCGGCGCTGCGCACTACAACAGCCATCGGTAAAACTCACGAGAGACTGCTGAGGTGACCAGGTTCCATCGCCTTCATCATGACCTCCTACGCACTCTGCAAACCCGGAGTTGGGACGCCGTCTGGCGTGGATACCACTTTCATTGCCGGCAGTATCGCGCGGCTTTCACGCAAGAAGCCAGGACCGCAAATATATTGCATCGTCACGAGCGTCGATATTGCGAAAACTCCGTGCATGGCGACAGATTCCTGCAAGTGAGGCCAACATTTGTACGGATTCGAAACCAAATAGCCGCACTGCGGCGGGACCTTATATTGCGGAGGCGACGTTCTGGCTGACCAAGCTCCGGGGGTAAGCAGGCCCCCGCTTCCCCCCTTTTTCCCGGACTACGGTGGAAACGGGAGCCGCCGCTGCATTCATTCACTGGATTGAATGCCAAAAATGCCGGAAAACTGCGAACTGTGTCAGATAACTCTGGCTCTGATCTACAAAGCGGACAGGTTTCCGTTCAGCTGACGTGCGTCTGAGCCCATTGGGATAGACCATCGATTGCCTTAAGTTTTTCATGAACTATGATCGGGCTCTGTCATGAATGACCTCATCCTCGATGCAACCGAAAAGCATTTCTCATCGAACTACTTCGAAGCTCGCCAGAAGTTTCGGCACTATGCTTGCCAAGCCGCGCTCGGTGAGGTGCGAGTTTATCCATCACCCGCTTATGGGCCTGATGGAGAAGAGCTCTCAACAGACGTTGTCTGGTTTGGTGATCGCCGTGCCTCAAAGGTAGGCGTGCTAATATCGGCTACGCACGGCGTCGAGGGATATTGTGGATCCGCAGCCCAGTTGGACTGGCTGACCGAGCGTGGATACGAAGGGCTGAACTCTGATGAGGCCATGTTGCTAATCCATGCCATCAATCCATACGGATTCGCATGGGATCGTCGCGTTACTCAAGAAGGATGCGACCTCAACAGAAACTTCGTCGATTTCATGGCTCCACTGCCTCAAAACGACGGATACGATGTCCTTGCCGATAGTCTAGTACCAAGTGCTTTGGATGGACCTGTTTTCACGGCCGCCGAGGCAACAATCGAAACGTATCGGGCAACTCAAGGTGAAATTGCCTACCGGACGGCACGGACCAGCGGTCAGTACCGACATCCGACGGGAATGTTTTTTGGTGGCTTTGGCCCTACGGTGGCTCGCGAAATACTGGAACGGATCGTGTCGGACTACGATATCGCATCGCGCCAACTAGTGTTGATCGTAGACTATCACACAGGCCTCGGACCGTATGGCTATGGTGAGCTGCAATGCGAGCAGACGTCGGGCATGACCGGATATCAGCGGGCACGCGACATATTCGGTCATTCAGTCACTTCACCAGAACTCGGCACCTCATCTGCCTTGGTACTCAATGGCACGCAGGACGACTACTGGCAGCGTCTCCTTGACGATCGTCACGTTTACGTTTGCTTAGAATTCGGAACCTATCCTCCAGAGTCTGCTAGACCAGTGCTGCGCGCTGACCATTGGCTATATGCTTACGGCCGCGCTCAGATTGAAAGCGACTTCGGCCGTGACATTCGCCGGCGCGTAAAGCAGCACTACTATCCTGACAGAGCCGATTGGAAGGAGATGGTGCTGTATCGCAGCCGCCAGGTTCATCGGCAGATGATGGAAGGGATGCGATTGCAAAACGTTTCGCGCACCTGCCCGCGATCCAACACCGCCTTCGCGTAAGTGCCCTTCTTGTTGATAATGCTCCGCGCCGGCGCTTCGGTCCTCATTCGCTCGCAGGTCCTTTCTACGTCATGAACGAGCTCACGAGTAACCGCCCTTAAGTACCTCAATGGTACCGCTTCCAGTTCACAGCGAGTTGCGACACGGAGATAGTAGCTCACAACTGTGCCGCGGCTGGAAGACCCGGAGGACTAGGCGCCACCCCTCTCGTTGACGTCTCTAAAGAGGGAAGCCGCTCGCAGCGCGATGAGGATAATCTGCACTTATTCATCGCTTTTGGGAGGAACAGCGCAAAAGTGGCGCCTGAATCAGCACCGCGCAGCGGAGCAAAGGGATTAAATGAGCATCGCTGGCGTCGAGTGTGCCACAGCGTCCTGAAGCAAACACATAGGTCGTTGCGAGTATATCTTTCTCTGTCTGAGCAGCCAATGGATTCAGAGAGACAACAAACTCGTTCCAGCAAGGAGCTTGGGCCACATCCTCCTGAGACCACTGTCAAAGAGCGTTGATGAGTGTTTCGCCCCGACTTGGCGCGATCCAAGGACAGGCGAGCCACTTTTTAGAAGTCTATGCCAAGCCGAGCGCAGCTGAAGAGCGCTACACCCTTTCGTCGCGAGTTAGCTCGACTCGCGCTCATTATAAGTCAACGTTAAGAGGATGACATGGTCAATCGAATGCAATTCTACATTGATGGCGCCTGGATCAATCCCGCCTTTCCGAAAACCATGGTTACGGTCAATCCTGCGACCGCAGAGGAAATGTACAAGCTTGCGCTTGGTTCAAAAGCTGACATCGACAAGGCTGTCATCGCGGCCAGACGGGCATTCGCGACGTTCTCCCAGAGCACGCGCGAGCAGCGCATGGGTTTGCTCGCAAACATCATCGAGATCTACAAGGGCCGCGTGAAAGAGATCGGCGAAGCCATCTCCGACGAAATGGGGGCTCCGCTTGCGATGGCCGAGCAAATGCAGGCCAACTCCGCCATCGGCCATCTCGCAACTACGCTCGACGTTCTCAAGAACTACTCTTTCGAGGATCGAATTGGCAATGCAATCGTGGTTCGTGAGCCTATCGGCGTTGTGGGAATGATCACACCTTGGAATTGGCCAATTAGCCAAATTGCTTGCAAGGTAGCGCCAGCACTTGCTGCCGGCTGCACGATGATTCTCAAGCCGTCGGAATTTGCCCCCACTTGCGCGCTGATGTTTGCGGAAATCCTTCATGAGGCTGGCGTACCGCAAGGTGTATTCAATTTGATCAATGGCCTGGGCCCTGAAGTGGGAGCTGCGATGAGCGAGCATCGAGAGCTCGATATGATCTCGTTTACGGGGTCAACGCGTGCTGGGATCGATGTTGCAAGCCGAGCGGCCCCTACCGTCAAGCGTGTTAGCCAGGAACTCGGAGGCAAGTCGCCTTACATTGTTCTCGACGATGCCGACCTCGAGAGGGCTATTGCCGGCTGTATCGAAACGCTTTTCTTGAACTCTGGCCAATCCTGCGACGCGCCGTCGCGCTTGATCGTGCCAGGCTCACGGATGGCGAAAGTCACCGCAATCGCGAGTGATCTAGCCGGCAGGTACCAGGTGGGCCATCCCCGCGCCGCGGGCACCCAAATGGGTCCCGTTGTAAGCCGCGGCCAATGGGAGAAAATCCAAGGGTTAATCCAGAAAGGCATAGATGAAGGGGCCACGTTGATTGCTGGCGGTTTGGGATTACCCAAAGGCAAGGACAAGGGCTTTTACGTTCGTCCTACCATTTTCGCGGACGTCAAAAACGAAATGACTATTGCTCGTGAGGAAATCTTCGGGCCCGTGCTTGTCATCATTGGCGCGAAGGACGAGAACGAAGCGATCCAGATAGCCAATGACACCGCATACGGGCTAGCAGGTTACGTATTCGCCGGCTCGACCGAGCGCGCGGCCAAGGTCAGTCGCTCGCTTCGAGCGGGCAACATATATCTGCAGGGCGCATCTCTTGACCGCGCTGCACCTTTTGGTGGGTACAAACAGTCGGGCAACGGTCGTGAATGGGGGCGCTTCGGACTCGAAGACTATTTAGAAGTCAAATCGATCGCGGGTTCTATTGAGCGATGAAATGCAAGACTAGTGGCGTTGGGCTCCATTCAAGCATTTACGATTAAACAGTCTTTGGAGAACTCTCGAGAGCCTCAATTTCGTGATCGAGTTTGCCTAGTGGCAACGCTGGCACGTCGGGAACACTCTGCATGTTCGGGTCTCTTAATAGCGGCCCTTGGGTTCAGTAAGACTGCGCGCCTTGATCTCGGACACCGTGAAGATGTCACTCGGGGCATGAACGCTGTCGGCAGTCGATTGCGGGGTTCTTGTTCGAGCACCGTGGTCCGCGAATTGCCTATTCGCCAGCGACACACGGGCCACTGAAGGCCACAACATCCTTCCGTAGATTTTTTTTCGTTCTCAAGTCACGACGCTTGCCGAATGCTCGACTCGAAGCATCCGTCCCTCACAGGCACTCGATCCCTCGCTACTGTCAGCTACTTACAATGCGGTTGGTTCCAAGGTGAGCCAAGACCAACTCGCTGGCCGGTTTAAGCGATCAGCACTTCGACCAGACATGGCCCCGGCGTCGCAAGTCCGCGTGCCACCTCAACGTTGAATTCATCGATCGTGGTCGCCCGAGCGGCGGCCACACCCATACTTTTTGCTACTCCAACAAAGTCGATGTCGGGACGGCTGAGATCGAGCATATCCAGAGCCTTGCGTCCGACATTTCGCGCCCCAACCTTGGCCAGTTCGTCTCGGAGGCACGCGTATGATCTGTTGTTGAAGAGCACGGTCGTGATGTTCAGGCCTTCCCGCACTTGTGTCCACAGTGACTGAATAGCGTACATCGCGCTGCCGTCCGCCTGCAGGTTGAGCACGGGCCGGTTCGGGCACGCAATGGCAGCGCCCGTTGCCATCGGCATGCCAAGCCCGATCGAACCGCCCATGTTCTGGAGCCAAGAGTGTGGCTGCGAATTCCAAGTCGCAGCGAAAAAGCCGTGCCCAGTCGAAATTGATTCATCGACCACGATCGCATTTTCCGGTATCAGCGCGCCAAGTGACTGCGAGAGAGCGGCGCCGGTAATTGCCCCTGTGGCCAGCGCCGGCGGCGCTAGCTTTGCGGCCTGACATGGAATTGATTGAGCCCCCACTTCATCGGCAAGCCTCTCGAGCGCATCCAATGCATCTTCTTCTCGGCCTGCAAGCGTCAAAATATCTGTATCCTCAGGCGCCATCAAACTTGGCTTATCGGGGTAAGCAAAGAATGCGACCGGTATCCGGCTTCCCACCAGAACGATGTGCCTAAGTCCCGTAAGTGCTTCACACGCTTGGTCGACTGGGTACGGAAGGCGATCCACCGGGACGCAACCGGCGCCACGCTCGATGCGGCCAACAAATGTTTGCGCCATAATTTTCGCACCAGTCTTGGCACATATGCGTCCCGCCAGATCAAGGCCTCGCTGCCGCAGCGCGAGCCCCCCTAGCAGCACCATCGCTGGTTCTCCGGAACGGAGCGCCTTGGCAACATCCTTAATGCGATGCTGCGAAACCCGCGCCCTTTCTTGCGTCACGGGCACGGGCGCGGGGCCACCACCTTCACTCCAGGCGGTATCGGCGGGAAGAATAAGAGTTGCGACCTGACCTGGCGGGGTTCGCGCGGCTGCGATGGCCGCCGCGCCATCAGCCGCGACACGCATTGCGTTTGACGAGGTGCGTACCCAACCGGAAAATGGCTTGGCTGCGCCCTCAATGTCAGACGTGAGCGGTGCATCAAAGTTGCGGTGGTGAGTTGCGTGATCCCCGACGATATTGATGATAGGTGTGGACGCTTTGGTGGCGTTGTGCAGGTTGGCAAGACCATTTGCCAAACCGGGACCGAGGTGTAGCAGGGTGGCTGCCGGTTTTTCCGCCATGCGCGCGTAACCATCCGCAGCGCCGGTAGCAATCCCCTCGAACAGCACAAGCACGCACCGCATACCGTCGACGCGGTCTAGGGCGGCAACAAAGTGCATCTCGGAGGTTCCTGGATTTGCAAAACAGGTATTCACTCCGCCAGCGACCAGTGTGCGAACCAAACTCTCAGCGCCGTTCATTAGAATCCGTTCCATATGTTGGCTGAAACACACCCACAACTCGTCGGCTCTGTGCCAAAGCACGATGTGTCTTGGCGCGATCCAGTTACTGCGCGTGGATTGAGCTAAACTCGGTGAGCCCGTAAACTCCGCAAGTCCGGTCGGCGGAAATCAATGTCCTGTACCAATCTACCAAGCTTGTCTGCCGAGTTTTCCCAACCTGACGGCTACTCTTGCTGAGAATCTGCGCGGGATGCAGGAATACGAAGTTGTTATGCAACTGCATTGCACCAGCTCTGGTTTGCAGGAGGCGCCACGATAGTGGCTTTGCTGTTCAAAACATCCTCCTCGCGACCCGCATCGCACATCGAGCTACTTCATGCCTAACGGTATCTGCCTGTCGGCGATCACCGGACAGCCGTTCGTGCGCACTGACCTTTGAGCGCTCTGGGAGCCTCATACAATGTATCGCGTTGCGGCTACCTTTAAGAACCGGAACAGAATGAATTGGAGCCCACGATTAAACCTCGCAAGGATGATCCGTTGCGGCGCAGCGTCGATCAATACCCGCGCTGGAGGTTCACCACACTATTCAGCATCTGCCCCTTTCAAGAATCGGAATCTGTAGAAGATTGAGAATACCCCGGCCTATGTAGTCGTTCGTCGAGAAGCCGATTTATGCGTTGAGTAATCGCTGATGGTAGCGGTGAGGGTCGTCAGGAAGAGAGGCAAGGAGCACGCCTGCGCCGGCGAAACAACTGATCTTCCCTCGAAAAAGTGGACGGGTTAAGCGGCTTTTAGCTCCATTTCGATCGGGGGGATATATCCGATGGCGGAATGGAGCCTGGTTCGGTTGTAGAAGCCCTCGATGAAGGCGAAGATATCGCGCCGGGCTTCGGCGCGGGTCTGGTACTGCGATGATGAACGAGCTCGGTCTTCAGGGTATGGAAGAAGCTTTCCATCGGGGCATTGTCGTAGCAATCGGCCCTGCGGCTCATTGATGCCGTCATGCCGGCCCCCGCGAGAGCGGTGCGATAGGCATGTGAGGCATACTGCACACCGCGATCGGAGTGATGGATCAGTCCGGCCTGGGGCCGTTGCTGCTGGATCGCCATCGTCAGGGCGGCAGATGCAAGTTCGACCTGCATATGATCCCGCATGGCCCAGCCGACGATCTTTCGGCTGAACAGGTCCATGACGGCTGCCAGATACAGCCAGCCCTCCGCGGTCGGGATGTAGGTGATGTCGGCGAGCCAGACCCGGTTCGGGGCTTCCGCCGTGAAGTCGCGCGCGATCAGGTTCGGTGCGATCGGCAGGTTGTGACGGCTGTCGGTGGTGCGCACACGGCGTGGCTTTGCCATGATGGCGCGGATGCCATGCCGGCGCATCGTCCGCTCGATCCGGCCGCGGCTGGCGCTGCGTCCCTGCCTGCGCAGGGCGGCATGGACGCGGGGGCTGCCGTAGCGTCCGCTGCTGTCTTGATGGACCAGCCGGATCGCTGCCAGCAGCGTGGCATTGGATTTTGTCCGCTCACTCACGGGGCGGTCGCGCCAAGCGTAGTAGCCGGCCGGCGAGACCTCGAGCACGGCGCACATCAGCCGCACCGGATAGGTGTCGCGATGGTCCTCGATGAAGCGAAAGCTCATGTCCGGGTTCCGGCAAAGATCGCGATCGACTTTTTTAAAATGTCGCGCTCCATGCGCAGCCGTTCGTTCTCCTGGCGCAGGCGGGCGATCTCCGAAGCCTGGTCCGCCGACATCGGCGTCGCCTGCGTGGTGGGGCGCCACGCCGCCGATGCCGGCTCCTGCCGGAGCTTATCTACCCAGCGCCGCAGCACCGAATCCCGCAGACCGAGCTCCTTAGCAACCGACCCGATCGAGCGACCGCTCGACGCGACCAGTTCGGCCGCCTGGCGCTTGTACTCCTCGGTAAACGACCGACGTTGACGTTCCATTCGACACCTCCGGGCTCAACGAGCCTACTACAGGTGTCCACTCATTCGGAGGAGGTTCACAAAGGCTTTTTCTCACCGGGGATCATGATCAGCGAATGACCCGCCGAAGCAGCCAATCGCGCGGGCGCTAGGTCACAACGGGGATCCCATCCTTCTTGGCGCTTCGGTAATCGGTACGTTGCTGGAGCGTTCCACGCGCTTCACGATGCTGCTTATCTTCCTCGGCTCGCCGGCATGGCGAGAATCCGGGCGTCAAGAACGGCCTCGCTTGCGGGACGCCCGGGCCGAAGCCGCGCGCGACGCAATTACGCGAACCATTATCACCTTACCCGAAGAGCTTCGCCGTCCGTTGACCTAGGATCATCGAGGGAAATGGGCAGCCATGCTCGCCTCAAAATCGATGCCGGTGTCAAGGTCTACTTTTGGGATCCGCAAAGCCCGTGGCAGCGTGGCACCGATGAGAACAGCAGTGGTTTGCTGCGTTAGTACTTCCCAGGAGGCACTGACCTGAGCATCACAGCGCTGACGAAGTCGCCGCAAGGGGCGGCAACTCTCAATGCGCGACCCAGAGAAACCTTAGGCGCGAAAGACGCCGGCAGAGGCGCTTGACGAGTTTCTGCCATGAGGGAAAACGTCTCGTTTTGCGACGATCGATTGTCCCCTCCCTGCACAACGCCATCGGAGTGGTGGATCAATCCGGCATACGGACCGCTGCTGGCCGACCGCCATCGTCACCGCGAAGTAGACCAGTTCAACTGCATTTGATCCACGCATGGCCCAACCGACAATCTTTCGGCTGAAGAGACTTATGACGGACGCTAGATAGGGCTAGGCAGATGTAGGTGATATCAGCAATTCAGCCGCGGTTCGCGGTTCGGGGCTGGAGCAAGGAAATAGCGAGCGATCAGGTTCGGAGCGAAGGGCAGGCGGTAACGGCTGTCGGTGCCGCGCACGCGGCGCGTTGGCGCCATGATGGCGCGAATACCTAGCAATCCGGAGGGACAGCGTGAACGCCGGGATTACCGTAGCGGCCGCTGCTATCTTGATGAACCCGCCAGATCGCAAGAGCGTGGCATTGGATTTTGTCCGCTCAGGGCGCCCACAGGCGAGCTACGATGCTGGACAATTTCTTAAAAATCGTGCTCCGGCCTAGACATTCGTTCTCCGGGCGCAATCGGGCGATCTCCGAAGCCTGGTCCGCCGGCATCGGCGTCGCCTGCGTGGTGGTCCGCTACCCGCCGATGCCGGCTCTTGCCGGACTTATCGACCTAGCGGAAGCTCAAGCCAGCAAACCGCAAGCCGGGAGTACCGAACATGAGGGTGAGACGGACCGCTCCCGAAAAGAGACGTGCATCGACGAATAGATCGAAGAAAAGCACGTCACGTTGACGGCAGCTGGGACCTGGTCTTGATATCGGCTGGATCCGCAGAAGCTGCATTCATTTGTGTACCCTACGCACGAGCTAGACAGCCGCCTGACCCGCGGCCGGCGCGTAATGTGAGTTAAGTTTGCTCTAGGGATGAGGTCGCGAGGAGACGGACGCTGCCGTCATGCGAGTGATGGTGTCTACGCCGTAAAGGGGCAGATTCGTGATCCGACGGACTGCCGGCGCCGTTCGCGGAAAAGCTGTGCATTCGAATAGGAACGCGCCGATTTGAGGATGCTCGACGCGCAGCCGCTCGACACACGCGATCACCTCATTTTCGAGCAACTCTGCGCTTGCCCGGCGGATCGGGCGCTCAAGCCACATCCTCCATACTTCACTCTCCTCTATGCCGCCGATGACGATCCTTGAGCGGTCTTCGGGGTCCCGAACCCCGAGCAACTCTTCACTCAGCTGAGTCGCATTGGCTGTCAGTATAGCGAGCTTGGTGAACTTGGGCAGTTGGTGCAAAAGCGTTGGGATAAGGAGAAGACTTGACATCGTAACCGGAACATTTACGGCGGAAGCTACGGCCGTTTGATAACGCAGTGTGAATCCGCAGTCCGAGCAAATCGCAACGGCACCCCGGTCAACCAGCCGCCGGGCGGCAGCAACGTAAGCGTCGGCGAGCTCAGGATCGCCGCGGACGACCCTCTCGGTCCAAGCTCCTTCGGCGGTCTCCGAGATCACAGGCATGCCGATCCAAGCCGGATCCATGTATCGATCGGGAGTAGGACTCTGCTCATGGCGACCGAACTCGAGACGCAAAATTCCCAGGGCGGGTGACGGTTGCGATGTCATGAGGTACCTCTTTCAGAATCATGAGGGTATATAGAGCGAAGTCTCTCAAACGGCCGAAGCAAGATATCGCGCAATGATCGGCGGAATCCTGCGTGTGCGCCTTGCCACCGAAGGATTACTGCGGCGGCTTGGGAGTAGACACCGCATGCACGCGGCACAACTATCGGATCACTACAAGCGGGCGCAGCACGTTCTCGCCTTGGCGCTGCAGCAGGGCTCTTAATGGGTCTATATGCGTCGCGGCTTTGCAGTCCTGAGCCCGCCGGAACATGTGAGCCACCCACCACGCCTGCCGCGCCTTGCGGCTGTCATCCTACCTTTGTCTCGCAATCCGGAAAACGCAACTTAGCAAATTCCGGTGAATGGCTTTCGTATCACCCCCCCGATGACGAACTCGACCATCGAGGTAAAATCGAAGACCGGAATTCCCGTGGCTCGCTGAACCGCGGCCGCATAGGGCGGCAACTCTGAGCACTCGAAGAGCAGTACACCAATGTCGGGGCGACTGTTGAGGAGGGCGACCGACGCATCAACGGTTTCCTTCTCGACGGCGCTGACGTCGAGGTCACCGCCGGCGGTAAGAAAAGCGGCGGCGAAACAGGGCGCATGCTCGAGGCCAGCTACAGCCACACGGTCAAAATTGGTGGGCACCCCGGCGGCCTTTAAGACCTCCGGCGTCAACGAAGATGACTTTGCCGTAATGATACCAACTGCCTTGTCGCACGGAAGCATCTGTCCGAGAAGTGGAATGAGAAGAAGAGGGGAAAGGACCACCGGTACGTCGACGGCAGCACGGACAGCGTCTTGATATCGGATCATGAACCCGCAATGGGCCGTAATCATTCTTGCGCCTTCACGCACGAGCTCGGACGCCGCCTGAACCACGACCGATGCGTAATCTTCGTCGGATGCGATAAGCTTGGTGAAGGAGAGTCCAGGTATGGTTTTGAAGCGAACAGGCACACTCCAAGTGCTGGCATTCCCGACGCTCCCGGGAATGAAGGGACGATCGAAGGGATCGCTGGTGCTCGTCCGCTCAAGGAGCAAGATGCCCACGGGCGCACCGTAGAACGCCAGCTTCGGCCGCCGCAAAGCGAGGCGGAGCTTACTTTGGCCGAGCTGAGGATTATTCATCCAATGGCCTTCCTTTCCACATGGGCAAGCGTACAGCAGCGGCAGTCGCACCAACTTGGGCTAAGCAGCTCCTCACGGTAAAACGATCAATAGATTAATCTCGACTCAGCGAGGCATTTGCGTCGAAAAGTCGGCCCCTAGTGATAAATACTGCAACAGTCGGCGATGCGCTGCATATTATCGGCGCGTCGAGAGCATCGTGGTCAAGAGACTAGGTGTGTCAAGAGCAGACCCCGATGCGGATCTAGTGTCCTGGCCCAGAAAGTTTGTAAGATCACCATCGTTGTTCTTTGTTGGGCATCGTATCGACAGCGCTCGATGGACCACAGGGATGTCATCGGCTGATTTGGTCCATCGGACCTACGCCGAGCGCCTGGATCGCGGCAAGTTCGTTCGGCCTTCGGCGTCAAGGCGTTCGGTGGCGCTGGCTTCGCCTTCGGAGGTTTAACCACCACCGCACCTTGGCGTGATGCCTGACGGTATGCATCGCCTCGATCTTGGTAGGCACGGCAAAGTAGGCATAGTACCCGTTCAGTACCGAAGCCAGCCAACGTCCCTGCTTGTCTATACTCCAGTGTCCGCATGCATTGCAGTTGCCGGTTGATTGCCTTCATGCGCCACAGCTGGAAGCCGCGTCCGTTCCGCTTGAACCCACAGATGTGGGTAAAGCCTAGGAAGTCGAACGCTTCCGGTCTCCGTTGCCCGCGCGCCTTTCTGCCGAACTCGATCATCCGCTTCTTTTCTGGGTGCAAGCTCAGCCCAAACTTATGAGGCGCTCTTCCAGATCACCCAGAAACCACTCCGCGTCATGGTGGTGCTGGAAGCCGACGATGGGTCGAGTCGCCCGGGGGAGTTTCACCCCCAGGCGCTCACAGATCCGGACGTGAGCGTCTCCGCTCATCCGGCTCTTACCGTCCAGCCGCCGTCTTGTGCAACATCGGCCAATGGGCCAACAGCGTGGGGGTGCGGCAAGCAATTTCCCGTACCCAGTGCTCTGCCCGTCTTCGATGTCGCCGCAGACGTTTGTATTTCGACATCGCCCATCGCGCGAGACATCGGTCGAGATGGCGTAGTGTCGGGTAAAGCGCCGACTTGTAGTACCGACCATAGTAGTTCATCCAGCCTCGAATGATCGGGTTGAACATCCTCGCCAGGTCGTCGATCCTCTTATCCACCCGGCAGCGTAGTTGCCAGGCACGGATTTCCTGTCGGATTGCCTTCGTCGCGGCATTGCTGACACCGGGGCTGAAGTTGACGAAGTGCTTTCCCCAACGGTTCTTCGACCGGCGGGCGCGGAACGTGTAGCCCAGAAAGTCGAATTTCTGTTCAGGATAATCACCTCGCCGGTCGTCATCCTTACAATAGACGATCTTCGCCTTGTCCGGATGAAGCTCCAGTCCGCATTCGGCAAAGCGCTTCGCAAGCGCCTCCTTCAGTTCTTGTGCCTGCCGCTCACTGTCGCAATGGCAGAGAATATCATCGGCATAACGCTCGAACGGGATGCTCGGATGATTTCTTCGCATCCACATGTCGAACGCATAGTGGAGAAAGAGATTCGCCATCAGCGGTGATACCACCGAGCCCTGCGGCGTGCCCTTGTCTCGGGGTTCAGGGGTGCCGTCTTCCAGTTGAACGGGAGCTTTAAGCCACCGTTCAATGTACACCAACACCCAAGCGCAGTCCGTGTGCTTCCGAATCGCCTTGAGCAAAAGCTCATGCGATATCGAGTCAAAATAGGCCCGAATGTCGAGATCGAGCACGAAGGGATGCCGCCAGCATCGCTGGCGAGCAAACCCCAACGGCATCGAGCGCCGATTTTCCGGGTCGATATCCGAACGAGTCTGGATGAAAGTGTTTCTCCAAATCCGGCTCCAGATATCCTTTGACAACCGCCTGAGCAACGCGATCCGACACCGTAGGAATTCCTAGCGGCCTCTTCCCGCCGTCGCGCTTGTCGATCTGCACACGCTTGACCGGCGGTGGAAAGTAACTGCCCGAAGACATTCGATTCCAGAGCTTGTACAGATTGCTCTGCAAGTCTGCCTCGAACACCTCGATCGACTGCTCGTCCACACCGGCTGCGCCCCGATTTGCTTTAACCCGTTTGTACGCCTCCCAAACCCAGCGCTTGGGGATGTCATACGGCTTTGCTTGACCCAAAAGAGTCCTCCCGTTTCCGGTTGTTCTTCCAATCAAGCGGGACAGTGCCATGCCTTCGCTCCGCCACCATTACAGTGCCTTCGTCACTACTACACACGGCTCCGTCCCTGCATCGCGCATTGGTACTCAGACTCTTGTGGGGCTTCCACTTGAACCATTCTCTTGGCATCGCGATACAGGTTCCCACGTTCCGCACAGAAGCCTGAACCGAGGTCACGCCACCTCGCCTGCCGGACGCCGCCTGAGCCGTAAACAGGTATCGCTCAGACTGATCCCAAGATAACGACTACCCCTTGGTTTTGACGTCTTCCCTACGCTTTCGACAGTTCATCGGTGGTTTGCTTGCGCTCGTCTCCTCGATCCCTACCTGACAAAGTCTTGCTCTGCCTTTTCCGGTCTCGTTCACCACCTCGACCATTGGGCCGAAGCAGCAGCCGGTGGTTTGAACCCTGATCCTGCAACCCGAGTTCGAGGGGCCAACCCCCATCTTCTGTGCAGCAAGGCTGCTCAAAGGTGCTCTACATCACACCTCCTTCGCGCCGTCGTGGCGCACTGTCATCAGCGTAACGCATGACGATCATGTCGTCGCTCGCCTCGCGTTGGCCCCAAAGATCGTAAACATAGTGGAGGTCGATATTCGGTGTGCCCCGGTCGCGAGCGGTGATCGCTCCGTCTTTGCCTTGCATCGGCGCTGTTAGCCAGCGTTCGATGTAGAGCAGAGCCCATTCGTCTTGCACATGCTTCCTGACGGCTTTCATAAGCAACTGGTGGCTGATATTGTCGAACAGGCCTTTGATGTCGAACTCCAGCACCCAGTCCATCTTCCAGCACCGTTGCCGGGTGATGCCGACGGCGTCCAGCGCGGCTTTTCCGGGCCGGTAGCCGTAGGAATCGGGAAGGAAGATTTTCTCGAGTACTTGTTCAATCTGAAGCTTGACGACCGTCTGCGCCACGCGATCTGCTACTGTCGGCACGCCTAGAATGCGTTGTCCGCCGTTCTTCTTGGGAATGGGGACAGCCCGAACGGCAGGTGGAAAGTAGCTGCCAGAAGACATTCGATTCCAGACCTTGTAAAGGTTGCCCTTGAAGTCCTTCTCAAAAGCTTCGAGCGATACCTTATCCACGCCGGCCGCGCCCGCATTGGCTTTGACCAGTTTGTAGGCCTTCATCACTGTCTGCTTGTCGATATCGTACTGCTTGCGTCCGTACACTGCCGCCGTACCGGCAGGAAGCGATCTACGCGCGTGACGACGTCGATCTCGACCGGTCGTTGATGGCGCAATGGATGGGCAAGGTCGGCTTCGAATTGCAGCCGCTGGCCGACTATGTGCTGGAGAAGATCAAGTAGGGCGAGCGGATCTTCGCCGACGAGACGACCCTGCCGACGCTGGCTCCCGGATCCGGCAAGACGCAAAAGGCCTGGCTGTGGGCCTATGCGCGCGACGATCGGCCATTTGGCGGCATCGGTCCACCGATGGTCGCTTATCGCTATGAGGACAGTCGCGCCGGTGAATGCGTCGAGCGGCATCTGGCTGGCTTTAGCGGCATCCTGCAGGTCGACGGCTATGCCGCCTACAATCGGCTCGCCAGGTCAGCGGGTGCCAATGAGGGCGTGACGCTGGCAGCGTGCTTTGCCCACGTCAGGAGACGGTTCTACGAGCTTCACGTCAACGAGAGCTCGCACCTGGCGACCCAGACCGTCACCACCATGACCGGGCTGTGGGAAATCGAGGCCGACATCCGCGGCCAGGATCCTGAGACGCGGGTGAAAGCGCGCCAGGAAAAGTCCGCCGCGATCGTCGCGGCGCTCTTCGACCTGTGGAACAAGGAGCTGCCGCGCCTATCGGGCAAATCCAAACTCGCCGAGGCGATCCGCTATGCCACATCCAGACGCACCGCCCTCGAGCGCTTTCCAAGCGACGGTCGTATCGGGATCGACTCCAACACCGTCGAGCGGGCAATCCGGCCGCAAACCATCACAAGAAAAAATGCGCTCTTTGCGGGCAGCCATGGCGGCGGCCGGACCTGAGCGACCATCGCCACGCTTCTGCAGACCGCTAAGATGAACGATGTCGATCCGCACGCCTGGCTCACGCAAACTCTCGAGCGGATCGCGCAGGGCTGGCCGATCTCTCAAATCGAAGCTCTCATGCCCTGGCACTTCAAAACCTGAGCGGCCTCAGCTTGGCGCTTACACTTCGTCGGAATCCATCCAATTGATAACGTAATGTCACGAACTCAACAAAGCTCGCCGGCCCTTCCAGCGTGCTCGCTGGCTATACAATTCTCGGTCTCATCGTGTGAACAAACCTCATTGCGCGAATGGCACGCCCGTTGCTTAGAAAAAGGTGGTAGACACCGCACGGAGATGACCTATGGAACTCGCTTCCGGATACAAGGCTTTTTGGGATGCCGCTCACAAGAACTACCCTGATCAAATGAGGCCTGGCGGGCTTATTGACCAGGCTTGGAAAGGGTTCTTCGGAGGAATGTATGAAGCAATAAGAAATGTCCTAAATTCTGATGATTCCGAGCGCTTTGCAAAGCCATCTGATCGACCATGGATGTCGACCATCTTTCCATGGATTGCTGATAAGCGCTCCACAAAGATTGGAGCTTTAGGGAAGACCTATAGAGGACTGATACTTCTCAAGACTCCTTTTGATCTGGCTCTGTACCCAAGGCTCATTTGGGAGCTTCAGCCGAGGACAATTTTGGAGCTCGGTTCATACCAGGGTGGCAGCGGACTGTGGTTTGCTGACAACATGTCGGTGCTTTGTGAGAAACCCGGCGAAGTTCACTCGTTTGATATTCACTCCAAATGTGTCCATGAGAATGCAAGAAAGCATCCACTACTTACCTTTCATCAAGTTGATCTTTCTGACGTCACCAACCTTGATAAGCACTTGCTGGAGAGGCTACCTCATCCCTGGCTGGTGATCGACGATGCGCACGGAAAAATATTCTCGACGTTTTCTTACCTGAATAATTTTCTTGTCTCAGGAGACTACTATGTAATTGAGGACAATCCAGCGGAAGTGAACAAGGAAATTATCGACGGGTTTCAGCTGATCGAGCAATCGGGATTCTTAGTCGATACCTTTTACACCGATGCTTTCGGGACCAATGTTACTTGCGCTCCAAATGCCTGGCTTCGAAAGTCTTGAGGCAGGATCGATAGGGTGCCAGACCGAGGTCGAGTAGGTCGGCCATTCGGCTTTCCCTCACAAGCCCGGGGCGGCGGCTTTCCGGCGCCCGGCTCTTCCCGAGGGTAACTCGCCTGCGGTGAGCGAGTGATGCATGGATCTGGTAGTCTGACGCGTGCTATTGCAGCCTCGAACTCCGGTTACTCGGATCGTATCGTGGAAACGTTCGCACTGGGCGGACGTGTCGACGATCCCGCATGCTCACGGGCTCGATCCATAGTTGATTGCCTGGCGACGCAAGGGCTCGCCTGGAATGGTCGTGCCACTATCCCAACGAGACGAAGCTCTCGCGCTTGTCAGCAGGCCGTTGCCGGAAAACCCTACGTGCTTGCATCCGTCGGGTGAGCATCCACCATCCCGTCGAGGTAGAAAAGCATTACTACAGTGTCCCACGTCGCTTCGCGCGCGCCGAGGTCGAAGTGCGGCTCACCGCCTCCACGGTCAACATCTTCCGCAGGGCAAGAGGATCACCCCGCATTAGCGCATGACTGTCAATCACAAGCAAACCACCATGCCATAGGCGCTACACCGGCTGGAGGATCGAACGCATTCGTGAGGACGCCGCGGCGATCGTGCTGGCGACCAGAGCATTGTACGACCTCATTCTCGACGAGCGCTCGCCCCCGAGCAGGGCTTCCGCGCCTGCCTCGGCATCCTTATGCTCGTCGTCCGTGAAGGACGGCTAAGAGACTGAGTTGGAGTCGCAATTCTTCCTGCAGGCTGTTTTGAGATTGCAGGGTTTGGGTCGTTTGGGCACCGGAACCCTGCAATTATTTTGGGGATTCCCTCGAAGGGCGAAGCATAATTCCCTGTTCGCCCCGGAGGAGTACGACCGAAGAAGCCCAAAGCGACGGGATCGGGCGATCTGTTCCGGGCCAGGCTGGACCAGATCATCAACATGAAGCACGAGCTGGTTCAGCTCGCCGGCAAGGTCGACTGGGACTGGATCGACGGCGAGATCGCGCCGCTCTACAGCGAGAACGGTCGGCCGGGCATCGCGACCCGCTTCATGATCGGGCTCTTGCTGCTCAAGCACATTTACGGCCTGTCCGATGAGGGGGTGTGCGAGCGCTGGGTCCACGACCCGTATTTCCAGTACTTCACCGGCGAAGAGTTCTTCCAGCACGCCTTCCCGCACGAGCGCTCGGACCTGAGCCACTGGCGCAAGCGGCTCGGCGACAAGCTGGAGCTGCTGTTGGCCGAGAGCCTGCGGGTGGCGCACGAGGCCGGCGCGTTACGCAGCCAGGACCTCAAGCGGGTCACAGTCGACACCACGGTGCAGCCAAAGGCCATCACCTTCCCGACCGATGCCAAGCTGCTGCACGCGGCAATCAAGGGGCTCAACCGCCTGGCGAGGAAGCACGGGGTCAAGCTGCGGCAGTCCTATCTTCGCATTGCCAAGACCGCGGCGATGATGGCGGGACGCTACGCCCACGCCAAGCAATTCAAGCGGCATCAGCGGCAGTTGCGCATCCTGCGCAGCCGGTTGGGCCGGATCATCCGCGATATCCGCCGCAAGATCGAAGGTCAGGCCGTGCTCGAGAACGCCTTCGCCCTGCCGCTCGGCAGGGCCTCGCAGATCCGCTCGCAGCAGCAGCGCCAGCGCGGCTGGAAGCTGTATTCCTTCCATGCTCCAGAGGTCGAGTGCATCGGCAAGGGAAGGCCGCCGCGCCGTACGAGTTCGGCGTCAAAGCCTTCCATCTTCACCAACAATCGGCCTGCCCCCGTCGGCCTGTTCGTGCTGCACGCCAGGGCGCTACCCGATAACCCGTACGACGGTCACACCTTGCGGGACGTCATCGACCGCACCGAGACACTCACCGGCTGTGCGATCGAGCGGGCCTATGTCGACAAGGGATACCGCGGCCATGACGCGCAAAATCCTCGTCGCGTCTTCATTTCCGGCCAGAAGCGCGGCGTCTTCGGTGTCATCAAGCGCGAGTTGCGCCGCCGCTCCGCCATCGAGCCCATCATCGGACACCTGAAGACCGATGGTCACCTCGGCCGATGCTACCTCAAAGGCCGCCCCGGCGATGCGGCTAACGTCATCCTCTCCGCCGTCGGTCACAACTTCCGCCGGGTCCTCGCCTGGCTGAGGGCTCTTTGGTGCCTGATCCTGACCACCTTCATCGCGGCCGCCAGCGACCGCTCATCGCTACAATCGGCTTCTTAACGGACTCCTTGAGGTCGGCGACGAAGACAATGTTCGACTGCATAGAAATATCCTTTCATCGTCTGTTTATCAGCACAGGATCATTGTGAATATGCATGTCATAGAGCAAAAACAGCTCTAACGGCGAAGTTCTGTCACACGCCCGTTCAGGAGATTTGCACGTGCACCAGCAGGAGCGCGCACACTCAGCGGATCTTTCCCGATTCGTTTAAGCCCAAGGATCCTAACCAATTCCTTCATTGAAGTAGCTGTATCTCTATCATCTTGCCAGCTCATCAAATTCGAGAAGCCCTGTAGAAATAGATCGATAACTAAATCGACACAAACATGAGCTTAGAAATGGTCGCAAACACCTGCGCGGGATCAGCCGTGACGGCTCTCGAACCTTCTGCATGACCTTGTGATCGCTTGAATCTTGATCAGAACCGTTATTTGAGAGCTGACGGGCACCCGACGTCACCTAACTGCCTGCGCCGGACAGCGCATATTGCTCCGGTTACTGACTGCGTTTTATCCCGTGACATTTCCTTTCCATGTTACCTATTCTGCATCGGGGATTTCCGGTCACGACGGCAGATACTCCTTGCCCCACGATTCGCTAATTTCTTGACGTTCGAGCATGTCGCGAATTTCCAGGTCGGAGTACCCGAGCTCGGCCACGACTGATCGGGTGTCTGCTGCGGGCTTCGGTGCAGCAGTGGGCGCCGTGATCGACGCGCGTGCGGAGCGCACCGCGCATCGCCCGATGATCTCGACCGGATGCCCGCTCGGGTGGAGCTCGTCTCGCTCGAAAATGAGGGTCGTATCCGCGCTTCCGCTCCCCCCGTCATCCACAGCCATGAAGCGTGCACGTACGCTCTCGACGCTCTCCAGCCGTTGCGCCGCGACACCTAGCGGTCGTAAGCGCTCGATGACAGCTTCGACTCTCTCGCTCGCGAATGCCCGCTCCAAGATCTGCTCAAGATGCGGATCCTCGGCCGAAGCATCAATTCCCAGCTCACTTGTAACCGCCGGCAGCTCGCCTGGCTTGCAGGCGAGGAAGAGCCAGCCATCCGCCGCCTGGTAACAACGGTAGAGCGGACCGGTCCCGCGCACGTTAGGGCCGCTCGGCTCGTCGAATGGCGGGCGGCCATCATAGTCGCACATGAACGGGAGTTGAATCAGTTGCCCCACAGCGACCAGCGAAGTCCGCGCAAGGTGCGTATTGACGCCGCGGCGACGAGCATAAAGCGCAACCACGGTCGCGAGGGCGCCCGCGTATCCGGTCAGTACGTCGACCGTCCCGACGTCCATGTGGTCCTCAGGGGTTTGCGGGCCACCGCCAAACCTCGCCATCACGCCGGTTACGGCCTGCGCCATCTCGTCGTATCCGAGTCGATTGCGCCAAGGCCCTCCCGCCGGACCGCTCAACGCATCCACATGGCAGAGTACGGCGTCGGGATTCAGGGCCACGATCGACTCCGTATCGAGGCCAAGGTCCGTGAGCTGTTGCGCGGTCGCATTGATGGCCACGACATCCGCCCGCTTAATGAGCGCTTCGAGCACTTGCCGGCCACGGCTTGTCCTCAGATCGACAGCCGCGCTGCGCTTGCCGCGGTTTGCGTGCATGCCGTAGAGCATCGTGGTGAAGGGACCAAAGGACGGCCGCACCGGCTCGACCCTGATTACGTCGGCGCCGAAGCGCTGAAGTGTGCCGCTCACCATTGGGCCGGCCAGCACGTTGGCTAGGTCGAGCACGGTGATCCCATCCAGCCAGCCGCCAGCTGCGACCCCACCGACCTGCGTTTCGACCCTCTCGTTGTGCAGACCGCCCTCCATCTGACGCAACTCCTCCAATATTTGCTCGCGATCCGCGTCGAGAGCTGACGCCGGACGTGGCGCGGGTCTCATCGCGGAGGCGGCGCCGAGCCACGCCACGTTCGCGGGCTGGCGCATTAGTCCGTAGCGGCGGTCTTCCACGTCCAAGAGAAGTCCAGCCTCGAGTGGCGTCGACTCCTTGAGCCATTCCTGGGTCGTCCGGACAGTTGCGCCCGGCAGCTTGTTTTGTGCGAACAGCGCCTCCCAATAGCTGCTCGGCTCGCGCTGGAATGCATTCGCGATTTGAGCCGACAGCCCTTCTTTCCATTGCGAAGAGAGCGTGCGTCGCGCAGCCGTAGGCCACAAGTGGGTGGAACAGTATTCGTCAATGATAGGCAGGCCATCAGCTCCGGCTCCTCCAGGTACCCCCAACAGAGCCAGTGCTCGTTGATGGTGGGCGAATTGAGCTCCGGCCGCCACATAGAAGTGCCGGTTGTCTGCGCACCGATATCTCCGGTAGAGCGGGGAACGGTACGATTGAAGCTCGTCGTAATTGACGCCGAGAGGCTCCTTGGCCTCTCGTCGACGGGCCACTTCCCGCTGGCGCCCGTCGACATACCGTGCCGGCATCCCTTCAATCTGCATTGAGCGGACAGCCAATCCCTCCGAAAGAGCTGCCGCGAGCGGAACCTCGAGGATATCACCACGTCCGCTCCCGGCACGCCA
Organism: Bradyrhizobium sp. BEA-2-5; assembly: GCF_032918025.1. NCBI lineage: Bacteria > Pseudomonadati > Pseudomonadota > Alphaproteobacteria > Hyphomicrobiales > Nitrobacteraceae > Bradyrhizobium > Bradyrhizobium sp. BEA-2-5. The sequence continues at coordinate 6,887,632 of NZ_CP136629.1, forward strand.
ATACAAAGCAAGAACCACGGCCATCGCACCGAGCACAGCGCCATACGCTGATGCGAGCGGCAACGGTGAGAAAGAGGCCTCGACTCCCATGAGCGCGCGAGTGGAGCTCATGTCGATCCATTGCCCAATGGCCGCGGAAATAATTCCTTCCCATCCCGAGATGTCCCGCGCCTCGACATCGGTGCTGGCGAAGCCCGGCAACGACAAATAAACAAGTCGAGGGTTCCAGTCGGTCAGCTCTCGAGCACCAAGTCCCAAGCGCTCCATGATTCCCGGCCGGAAATTTTCAATCACAACGTCCGCTGTCGCGATGAGCCGGTGAGCGACCTCAACGTCTTCGCGTAGCTTGAGGTTGAGTGTGATGCTTCGCTTGTTACGGTTAAGCATGTTGGTCGCGGGATGATCCCACGACGGTCCGCCTGGCGGATCAACGCGAACAACGTCGGCACCTAGATCCGCCAAGATCATCGCCGCCAACGGTCCAGCGATGTACTGCCCGAAATCAATAACTCGCACACCTGCGAGCGGCGCGATCTCCGATGGTTCTTTCGTCTTCACGCTTTCCCCCTTCGTTGGGTTCGGGTCCGACGGGAAGTATTAGGCCACCGTATCGAGCTACAGGCGCTAATCTGCACCGTCTCGGAGCAGAAATCCGGCGCCTGTTTGCTACAACGTGAGTTTTTGCTCTCTATCCTTAGCTCTTGCGCGACCAAGCTGCGAGAGACCTCCACGCTTTGGAATGGATCGCGCAAGCACAACGCAGTTATAACGATGTTGGTGAAACGCAGCCTAGACCTCCAACTCGCGTTAAAGAGCCGTTGTTGCCGCTACTTGTTTGTTGGGCGCGCATCCTCCGTCGATAAGGCAGGACGTTCAACGCCATTCGAGCGCAGCTCCATTGCTGTCACCTCCATCAGTCCGGCCCGCGTTGATGCTGGCTCGTAAAGGTCAAGCGTTGTCCTCGATGCTCAGGCGGCCGTCGAGACTGGCGAGCATCATTGTACTCGGCTGATGCTATTCGACGCCATAGAAAGCGGACCAACGTGCCGAGGCGGGCAACGGAAACTCGTAGGGTACAGACCGGGCTGAGTGCTGACAGATTAGACCGGGTTGATTCCTGACAGGCAAGGCTCGTCTGATTCGAAGGAGGATCAGGCGATGCCTTTCAGGGAGAGCAGTCCTGTGGAGGAGCGTGTCGCGTTGTTTCGAGAGTACGAGACGGGGGCATTTTCGGTGACGGAGCTGTGCGCGCGGCACGGCGTCAGCCGAGAGACGTTCTACGTCTGGAAGCGGCGTCGGGAGAACGGCGGGCCGCATTGGTTCGAGGAGAGAAGCCACGCAACCAAGAGTTGTCCGCACGCGACGGAAGGACAGTTGGCCAAGCACATCGTCGCGACGCGGCAGCGGTTTCCGCATTTCGGCCCGAAGAAGATCAAGGCATGGCTTGAGCATGAGCGGCCGGAGGTCGACTGGCCGGCAGCCTCGACGATCGGCGACATCCTGAAGCGTGAGGGCCTGGTCGAGGCGCGTCGGCGCCGACGCCGGGCGATTGCGCAAGGCGAGGTGGCGGCGCCGGCAAGCGCACCCAACGAAGAATGGGCGATCGACTTCAAGGGCTGGTTCCGAACCCGCGACGGCAACCGCTGCGATCCGCTGACCATCACCGATGCGGCGAGCCGCTATCTTATCGAAGTGCGCATCGTCGATCCGACCTGGTCTGGCGTCAAGGCGCTCTGGAACGCATTTTCAGCGAGATCGGCCTTCCCGCCGCGATCCGCTCCGACAATGGTGCACCGTTTGGATCGACGGGGGCGGGCGGCCTTTCGGCGCTCTCGGTATGGTGGCTCAAGCTCGGTATCGAACCGCGCTACATCCCCCCGGCGAGCCCGCAGGACAACGGCCGGCACGAGCGCATGCACCGCACGCTGAAGGCCCAGACCACGAAGCCGCCCGCGGCAACGGTCGCCGAGCAGCAACGCCGCTTCGATGCCTTCCGCCACCACTTCAACCAGGAGCGGCCGCACGAGGCACTCGAGCAACTGCCGCCCGCCAAGATCTGGCAGCCGCCGCCGCGCGCTCTGCCCGGCCGTCTCGATGATCCCTGGTATGACGCCGACCACGAGGTCCGCCGCGTGCGTCCCACCGGCGAGATCAAGTGGCGGGGCGAGCACGTATTCGTCGGTGAGGCACTCGCTGGCGAGTGGATCGGCCTCTGCGAACACAACAGCGGTGGCCACATCCTGCGCTTCTGCGGTCGCGATCTCGGGCTGATCAATTGCGAGCGGCGTTTCCTGCGCTTTGCTCCGCCGCGCGCGCGGCTCCGCATCGCGCAGGAAACGCCGCAGACAGGAGAACAATGATCGAATATTGTCAGGCATCAGCCCGGTCCAAAATGTCAGGAATCAACCCGATCGGACCTAGCCCCCCCGTGGCGCACGATACGAGCTGAGTGTTTTCGCTGAGACCTCACTCCGTATTTAGATCTCAGTTGAGCAATGAATGCCATCCTTACGATGAAGAACCTGCTTTGTTCAGAGGGGGCGCAGCGTTGACTTGGCAATGTCAGTAAGAGCCCTCACCTTATTATGCTTAGCCAAAGGCCAGTTTTCTTGCGCGGCCACGCTCACACTAAATCAAGTTTAGTTGTACGCTTGCTGAGCTAGTCCAAATCAAAGGACTGGCTCCTCAATGCTGTCAAAGCTTCAATGCGCCGCCCGGACACACAATTCCGACCGAAGCTACGCTCAAATCGCCGAAATCCGACTTGAAGCGGAGCTATAGTGGATTGATAACATGCCATCGTTGGGGCACCTGAATGGTATCGTCGTGCACAAACTATCTTGGGATCATCCTGAACGCGACATCACCACGAAACGGGCGACGCTGCGGCTACGTTCGTTCATGAGCTTACGATTTACTTGCAGGACGGATACCGCCAAGCGAGCTCGAGCGGCGGGAGGCATGCATTGCATGCGTAGGCTCGGATCGCTGCGTTGCAGCTGGGCAGCAGCCGCTCGAAAAGGAGAGCCTCGTCGTTGGCTCGGACGCTTCGGCTACCCGACGGCTTGCCGCAGCGTTCCCTTAAGATTTGGCAAACGGTCATCTTTGCTGAGAAGGCGACCAATCGGAAAAGTTCTGATGGAGAACTTGTTCACCTACCGCCGCAGTGGTCGGACATTTTGGCTTGATATCAACAATCAAACGCCTGCGGTTGAACATTTCGAGATGTCTTGTGACACAAGACATCTCGCTTATCAAAACTTTGGACTCCTTCCTTTGTGTCCAGGAAAGTCGATTCCTATTCACTGACGACAACCATATCAGCTGCGCCTGCGAGATTAGTGCGAGCGGCATGGTAGCTGTCGCGGCGTGCACCCTCGGCTTCGACGCCAGGCGCGGCTCTCATGGTGAACTCCAGGCACTACCCAGCGGACCCCGTATCAACAGAGGAGTTTTTAATGTCTCGAAAAGTCATCGTCACGTGCGCAGTCACCGGTGGAAGTTCTGCTACACTTGCAAAGCATCCCAACATTCCCAAGACGCCGTCACAAATTGTAGAAGCGGCACTTGAAGCTGCGAAAGCGGGGGCTGCGATCGTCCACATCCACGTCCGCGACCCCGAAACCGGAGAACCATCGAACCGGTTCGCGCTATACGAACAGGTCGTCAAGAAGCTCCGGGACGCTGCGACCGATGTCGTCATCAACCTGACGTGCGGGATGGAAGGAAGCTTGCAACTCGATTCGCTCGCCCCGATAACGATCGGCAGGGCTTCAAGTCTCAAGAGTCCTGTGGAGCGCACCATTCACGCAGTCAACCTTCAGCCAGAGCTCGCCACCCTGGACTGCGGCACATGGAGCTCCGGTGAGAGCATTTATGTCGCACGCATGTCCGATCTGCGAGAGATGGCAACGCTTATGCGAGATGCCGGGGTCAAGCCCGAGCTCGAGTGCTTTGAGCTGGGCCACATTGAAATCGCTAAGAAGCTAATTTCCGAAGGCAAGGTTGATAGCCCCCCGCTCTTTCAATTCTGCCTCAGCACGGGGTATGGAGCTCCTGCTGTGCCGATTGTTATGCATGCAATGAGAGACATTTTGCCTTCAGGGGCCATCTGGGCTGGATTTGGCTGCAGTGCCGACGAAATGCCGGCGGTCGCACAGCTGGTGGGATTGGGCGGGCATGTCCGAGTCGGATTGGAGGACAACATCTATCTGCGACGTGGCGTGCTGGCATCCAACGCCCAACTCGTCGAGAATGCGGTCGGAATCATCGAGCGCATGGGTGCAAACGTCGCCACCCCGACCGAAGCCCGCGAAATTATTGGCGTTGTGAAGCGCGGGTAGCATCTTACGCCAACTGACGGCCCGATTGGCGACATCCTCGATCAGGCCGGTGTTGCACTCGCTGGCGACCTGAGTACCTTCTTAAGCTGCCGCGTTTCTGGATTCGGCAAGCGGCTCGTAAATCTCAGCTGATTTCAAATAGTCTTTGGCACCTTCGTCAGCACTGGAGGCCGGAGTATCATGAAAGGAATTGCTGACCACGTACACGAACTTTTTCTCGCTCATTGCCGAGTTCATTACGTAAGGCCAGGCTCGGCTTCGGCAGCGGGTTGCCCCGCCACGATTCGACTTCGGCCATGCGCATTCTGAGGCATCGGCGAAGACTCGACCACATCATCTTTCGTCTGAGGTGGAGTGTTGGCGGACGGCTTCGGACGTGGAGACACCATGAGCGCTCGGGCCTCCTGTCAGTAATCGATCCAGCTCAGAAAACGCGGCAACGAAACGCGCTTATCCCATGTTGCGATGGTCCGCGCCCCCTTCGACGTAGACAGCAAACCCCGTTGTCTGTTGCTGGTCGTTTCCGCGAGGGCGATCAGGCGGCGGATTGTGGCACTCGACGCTTCCCTTAGCACTATCGACGCTCCGCAGTCAGACTTCAGCAGATATCGACAGCGTTCTCCGGCAAAGGCGGCCTCAACCACAGTGACACTCATGCGGTTGACGAAAGGTCCCGTTTCAACAGTGGTGTCGGCGAAGCGCAGTCGCACGGGGCGCGTCGTCATAGTAATCTCGGCGCCGATCGCGGGAGGCTGCGAGGCAACGGCCCGCACCAAGGATGCCCTGGCACTTGGCCACCAGAACACCTCCTGCATGCCGCAAACGACCACCTCGTTGCGTGTGAAGCCTCTCCTTAGCCGCCTCCGGACGATTGGCTAGCCCAATAGCCACTTACTGAACTTCTCCTGGACTGCACTGCCATTTTCGACCCACCATTCTTCGTTGAAGAATACGAGTTGCTTCTGGATCTCCGGCGCGCTCGGCAGCATCGCCAACCGCTGTGGAGGAATGTGTTTGTTGGCCGCCGGGTTTGTAGCGCCGTACGGAATTAGCATCGCGAAGCGCGCCTGGGGAATGGGCATGAGCGAATAGGCTATCAGCTTCATGGCGTTGCCTTTGTTCTTGGCACCTTTGGGAACGCCCCAGGCATTGCGCCTCAATAGACCTTGATTCCAGTTGATCGCCACCGGCGCACCTTGCTCGATCAACGTCGACATGCGACCATTCGAGACGGTGGTCATGACGACCTCGCGATCAGTCAGCATCTGCGGTGGCTGAGCACCGGCGGTCCACCACTTGACCACTCGCTTTTTTATTTTATCGTAACTGGCCAGTGCCTTGTCGATGTCAATGGGATAGAGCTTGTCGGCAGGCCCCCCCGCAGCCATCAGCGCAAACTCCAACTCTGGGTTGTTAGCGTTGCCGTACATGGCCCGATCGCCCGGAAACTTGTCGAGGTCCCAGAAATCTGCCCAACTTGCAGGCGCAGCGCCTTTGAACGCGTCGGTGCGATAACCCATCACCTGGGCCCAAATCAATTCCTCCACCCCGTATTCGAAGCGAAATTCCTTGGGAAGACTATCGTCGATCAGCGAGTAGTCGATCTTCTCGAAGTAATCGCCGGCCTTCATTAACTGCAGGATCCCCTGGCGACTGGTGTCGACTAGGTCCCATTCGACATTGCCGGTATCAACCATCGCTTTCGTTTTTACGGCGGCGACGCCGGGGAAGATACGAACCTTGATCCCAGTCGCTTTCTCGAAAGGCTCGAACCAAGCCTTCTGCTGTGCGTCCTGCGTTGCACCACCGAAAGTCGCGACCCGGACTTCTCCCGATCCCTTCAGGATGTCGGGCACAGCGGTCTGCTCGGGCAGAGCGGACTGTGCGCTCGCCGATCGGAGAACGAACGGTGCCGCAAGCGCTGCGGAGATCAGGCCGACGGCGCTGCGGCGATTGATGTGGACTGTATGCTTACCCATTGACGTCTCCCTACATCACGTCAGTACGACTCATGGAATCCGTTGTTTGTGGCGCTACGATGTGATGGGGACACACACGCCATTGACCCTGAAGCATCTGGGCTGACGAGGAAGCCAATGGTGGCCGCAGCCTCATGAACATCGACGAAGCGCTTCGCCGGTTGGGCCGCACGGAAGCGCGCTACAACTTCATCGGTACTCACACCCACGCTTGCCGCCTGAACCTCCAACTGATCACGCATCATTCCGGTATCCATCCAGCCCGGCGCGACCGCATTAACCGTGAGGCCATGCGGCGCTCCCTCCAATGCAGCCACTCGGACCAGACCAAGAACTCCGTGCTTCGCGGCCGTGTACGCCGCCTTACCCGATGACCCAAGAAAGCTCGCAGTCGATGCTGTTACCACAACCCGCCCCGCCGGGGATTTTGTCAATGTCGACCACGCCGCCTTTATTGCGAAGAATGGTCCATCGAGCATGACGCCACGAAGACGCTCCCATTCAGCGTCCGGGTATTGATCGATCGGCGCAACGAACTGACAGCCGGCATTCAAGATAAGGATGTCAAGGCGCCCAGCAGAGGCAAGGACATGGCTGATCATGTCCCGATTCCCGCTCGGAGTGGCAAGGTCCGCGTGGAAGACACCCTCGCCGGCAACGTCCACGCTGTGCACCTCAACCCCCGCGTTCGCGCAATTCCGTCACGATGGCTTTTCCCACCCCTCCACCCATCAGCGCGACTCGACGCTCGAGCGAGTGTCCACCCGCACGAGCTTTCTGTTCGTCGCCATTCGGAACCAGCCTGGCCATCCGTTTTCTCCCCTCCCTCAAGACGCAACTTGATTTAGATTGTTGTCTGCGTCATCTACGATCGTAGAAGGCCGCTCTCGTATAAATACGCTAAAAGTTGGCTTGAGATCGGGGAAATTCTGCCAAAGGAGGAGACTTCTGCCGTTTAGATGCTGTCAATAGCTGGGCAGGGGAAAACGCAGAGACCTTCCCGACAGTCGGGCGAACGCATATGGATCGAGCTGCACGACTGCATTGATTCCACGGGTGGGAGGAGCTGCCTCGTTCGATGCCCGAGCGCCATCCGCTGGTCGGGAATTTCAGAACGAATCGTACTGATGATCACGCAGATTGCCGCCCCAGTATCGGCCACATTCTATCTCGACACCCATTCCTGTGAGGAGAGCTCGCCGATGGACGGGGCAAGCAAGGCGGATCGGACTTCCAATCGCCGACGCAGCCAAAAGCCGTCTTCGTAGCAGCTCATCACGCGGCGCCGATCCGAGCTTCTCCGCCGCCCGGTCGAGGTTTACTCGATCAACGCCAGGAGTTCGGCGTGATCGCCCCTGCGAGCTTGTGGCGCGAAATCCGGTCCCGGTCCAGGCTATGCAACGTCACTAGCCACGTCCTCTGACTCAGTTCGATCGCAACAGTGCCACAACAGCCGGCGGTGGGCATGCCTCTGGTCGATGCTTGCATCTGACTTCTCCGATGGTTCAAGTACTCAAACCTATCGGAAAGGCCAGGCTCACCGCCCCATGGAATCTACAATGCCCGGCTAGGTCGCGTAATCCGGCTCCTTGCGATCGAGCATCCGCTTCAGCGCATCGAAGTGGCGCTGCGCCGAGGTCGGTCCGTTGTAGCGGTACCCCCCCCCCTTAGTCTTTTCGACTATGTGCGGCGGCAACTGCTTCAGCGGCTGGTGCGTCCACATCGCGTAGATCTGCGTCATCGCGGCACGCTCGATGTAGAAGAGCTTGTCGTAGGCCGCAGCGATGGTCTCGCCGACGGTCGAGATGCCGTGATTGGCCATGAACAGTACGGTCTTGTTGCCGATCACCTTGGCGAGCCGCACGCCTTCGGCGGGATCGAGCGCAGGACCCGTGTAGCTATCATCATAGGCGATCGCTTCCGACAGCGTGACCTCGGTCTGGCCGATCTCCTTGATGCGCGGATCTTCGAGCCTGGTCAGCGCACTGGCGAACGGCATGTGAGTATGGAACACTGCTTTCGCATGTGACAGCGCCTTGTGGATCGGCGCGTGGATGCAATAGCAGGAGCGCTCGACGTCGCCCTCGCCGCGCTTCACCTCGGCGTCGTCGATGCCGACCTCCATGATGGAGGACGCCGTCACCTCCGACCAATGCATCCCGAACGGGATCTGATAGTAGCGGTCGCTGCAGCCGGGCACCACGAAGGTAAGATGATTGTAGATACCCTCGGAGAAGCCTTGGATGAAAGCGAGCCGATGCGCGGCCGCGAGATCGACCCGCGCCTGCCATTCCTCGGCGCTGCAGCTCTCCTGCAGAGATTTTTGCGAAACCCTAGACCCCATGCGCGTGCTCCCTCTGTGCCTGGCCCCTCGGTGAGAGCTGGCGATCAACTTCCGGGGCTACGCTATCAAGCAACTAATCGACAAGGCTATCGAGTTTATTTCATTCGGCGCAGCCGAACTGCAAATAAGCCAAAACTTCGCAGGATTTCTCGAAAAGCTCGGGCTAGCAGAGCGTCAGCACCTAAAAGCCTCAAGAGTTAATCACATGACCTGTTTCGAACGGCAAAGCGACGCTTCAAATGCTCAGTGTCGAGCCGATCGGTTTTGGCCCGTCGGTGCTCGCATGGCACAGCGACGCTCGTGGAGTGGATGATGAAGGCCTCGACGCTAGGCGCCCGCAGCCAATGCGCCAGCCAAAAGCCGTCGCGGCCGGCCTCAAAGGCAACCGTTATGCGCGCTCGCGTGCCCACACTTTGCCGCATAGAGCTGATTCAGCCAGGAAACGTCGCCGATCAACTCACAGAAGTCTTGCGCAACGGAGCACGCGCCCTTAGCCCCGGCGGTCGAGGCCGGAGTCGCGGACTTTCCCGGCAAGCATGCCGATTTGAAGACCGCGCACGGCCACCAGCGCGTCGTCCGTCACGGTCACCTGCCGGAGCGCGAGGTGATGACGCGACCGGTTCCGCGGCCACCCCGCCTTCGAGAAAACGGTTGAGTTCTGCGCCAAATGGGACCAAACGTCCTTCGACCCAAACTACGATACGTTGCCGCTCGCGGCGTTCGAGCCGATGGTCCGCCGCGTCTTCGCCCGTGCTCCTTGGAGTGCCGAGGGCCTGCCACTTTAGCCGCGCGCGACGAGGGGGATGCTTCGCATTTTATCGCAGATGCGCCTTGCCGACAATGCCGGCGCCTTCGGCGGCGAACGGCTGTCCGGGCCGGCGCGCGAGGGACCGGCGTTGTTCCAGGGACGCATGCTATGTGGCTTGTGCGGCGAAAGCATGGGCATGCGCTACAGCCGCGAGCACGGGCAGCACAGTCCCGACCTATGTCTGCCAGGAGACTGCGGTGCGCCGTGCTGGAAAGACCTTTCAAACCGTGCATGGCAAGGTCGTCGATACGGCCGTCGCGGCGCTGCTGATCGAGATGATGACGCCGATGACGCTCGCTGTTACTCTGGAAGTTGAGCGAGAGCTTGAGATGCGGGTTCACGAAGCAGATACCGCGCGTCGCCAGCACGTCGAGCGATTGCGCTACGATGCCGAGATTGCCCGGCGACACTATATGAAGGTAGATCCCGACAACCGTCTCGTCGCCGATACGTTTGAGGCCGAATGGAACGATAAGCTGCGTCTGCATAACGAAGCTGCCGCGGAATACGAGCGCCGCAGCAAACAGCAGGCCTCGACGCTCAGCGTCGAGGCTCGTCAACGTATACTCGGTCTTGCCGAGTAGCTGCCGCAAATCTGGAGCGACCCACGGCATCGACTGTCGTGAGCGCAAACGAATTTTGCGTGCTTATCGATGACGTGACCTTGATCAAGGTACAAAAGATCACCGCCCATATCTCCCGCGGGGCCCCGCGGACATTAGAACTCGAAGGGCCGCTGCCCACTGCGCCTGCGCAAGTTCAAGCCCGAGATTGTCGCGGCTGTCCACCGATTGCTCGATCAGCATTGCGATCGCGAAATTTCCGACATCTTGAACCGTGATGGATGGCGTACCTGGGAAGGCAAGTCCTTCAACCTGAAGAAGGTCGCCTTCATTCGCGGTGCCTATAAACTGGCTAGTCGATACGAGCGCCGGCGCCGACGTGGCATGCTTACAACCCGCGAGGTCGCCGCAAAGTTCGCCGTCGCCAAGACCACCGTGCACGCGTGGGGCCGCCATGGGCTCATCAAAAAATATTTCGCCGACAGCCTCAACCGTGGCCTCTGGGAGATCGCCTCTCATACGATTATCCTCAAGGGCCGTGGCGGCCGCCGCTCGCGCCCACCGCGGACAACATCGATGACCGTGCAATCACCAGAATGAGGTGCAGTATGAAGCAATCGCCTCGTCGCGCGGACGGCGCGGTCGCGCCGGCAGAATGGCCGCGCCGCAATGTGCCGCCATCTCGGCGTAGCTGCGGTTGATCTGCGGATCGTACAGGCAGGCCTTGATCACGGCGACCTTGGTGTTGTCCGGCACCAGCAGTGCCGGCACGCCGCCGATCGCCTCGAAGGCGCCGACGTGGCCATCGATCCAGTCGGCGAGCCCCTGCGTCCAGGTCGCCTGCGCGCAGGTGAAGCTCGATGCGCCGAGCACCGCGACGAAGATCTGCGCGGTGCGCCGCTCGCCGGTAAACCGGTCGATCACCACCGGCACGCCGTCGCCCGCATAATCGACGAACAGCTTGTCGCCGGCTGCATGCGACTGGCGCATCGTCGCCGACAGCCGGCCTTCCCAGGCCCGGTAGAGCTCACAGAACCGGCTATAGCGATAGCCATGCGGCTCGCTGGCGATGTATTCCTCCCATCGACGGCGTCACATGCTTGCGCTTGAGCTCGCGGTGAATGGCCGCCCAGTCCGGCTCCGCGCGCCGCCTCTGGCCTGGTGTGGCTCCGGCGCCTGCAAACAGCCGCTCCTCCAGAACCGTATCCGCAACTCGTCCGCAAGCGGCCAGCTCAGCCCCGCCGCCTGGAAGCGCTTGATCGTCAGCCGCACCGTTGAGGGGACGGCCCGACCCGCCGCCCGATCTCCCGGATCGAAAGCCGCGCCGCCTTTAATCTCATCACCTCGCGCACATAGTGCATCGCAAGCCTCCCCATCGGCATCCGATCCACTCCTTCCAAGCGCCGAAAGGAGGGGACCTATCGGAGCCAGAAGAGGCCGCTTCACCCCAGGCGATTTCATCTCGGAACGGTAGGCGATTTCAATTGGGAATCGTGGGCGATTTCGACGGGAATCAGCAGACGCGACTAATCTGCTACCGACGCTCAGGCAGAAATGATGGGTGCCTCCCGAGGCCGCGTACTCCGGCATAGTGCTGTGGCCATGATAACCACTGCGGTGTTATTGCTACCCAGACACTAGGGGCGTGCGGACCGTTGTAGACGTCAAGTGCGAGGGACATCTGCAAAGTCATTCGCGTTGCACCTAACCCCCGCGTTACGATCAGTAAAGGTATTGGACCCTGTCGCGCCCGGGGCCGCTGCTGCCATCATTAGAAGCGCCAGCGTGTGCCGGCACTTCCGTCCGGCGTGCGTGCTGCGCGGACCATGTGGCCAGCGCTAGTCGCGCGGCAGATGGGCCGCGTTCCCGCCGCGAGACAATCGCCCTGTGCTCCCGCATACATCCGAGCGGCTGACCGCTGTAGCCCGGCGAGGTCCGCATGCCTGCGTGTCAATATTGGTTCTCAGGTATGTTCATGGTCAGGCCCCCGAGCTCGGCGCTCACCTTGATCTGGCACGATAGCCGGCTGTTTGCCCGTCGCGGACGGGCTGTGGAATCGAGCATCGCGTTCTCTAGGTCATCCATCGCTTCCATCCGGTCGAGATCTTTTTCGTCGACGTAAACATGACAAGTCGCGCACATCGCGTTGCCACCACATTCCCCCACTATACCTTCGACGCCGTTGAACACGGCGCCGTGCATCACTGGTACCGTCCTCAATATCGAGAGAGCTTCGGATCCCGTCTGCGGCTACGTAGTGGATGAGGGGCATTAGCTCAAATCTCTTGCGGATAGTCGCGAAAGCCCCCTGCGACGAAAGCGGCTTGGCGTACAATATCAATATCACTTCAGAGGCGCTCGCACATACTGCCCTGACAGCGACGTTGGCCGGCAGAAAACGTTCCCGGGCGGCGTGCGGCGCCCGAGAGTTGCCAAGCTCCGAGCTCCCCCGTCGACGAGCAGCGCCTCCGCCTCGCTGTGCTCGAGCGGAATGACGTTGCCGTGATGGTCGACAGTGAAAAGCACCTCGCCGCCGCCGTCCTCGTTGCCGATCCGCCACCAGCGCCGTGCCAAGAACAATTCGTTCGGCCTCGCCAGCATCGCCAAAGCGCGGCGATTTTCGTGATTAAGTACCTCGAGACCAGGGACTTCGCCGACAGCCCCGCCGGCACCGTATTCGAACTTCGCGAGATAGGCCGTCCTGCCGGACCGCTCCTCGGCATCAACCTGGGACTCGACTATGACCACGAACATGATTGCTCCCAATGGCGACCGGCAGGTTGGTCAGACGTTCTTCGCGGCCGTAAAGGTGTCCGCCGCTGGGTTTCGGCAATTCAGCCTCATTAGCGATTGTTCTTCAGCGCCACGTCGCCGGTAGTCGGGCCCCATTCCCATAGAATCGGCGTCGGCACCTTTACCGATGAGCGCTGATCCTATCTGCTGTTCAGCAGAGCCTCGCTTTTGATAACTCAGCGCCTGAGTTCGCCAAATCTCTGGATGCATGCGCTCATACCTAAACTGAGCAAGATCGAAGATCCGCATGCTGGACGGTGCGGGACCATGCCTTCGTAACCCGCGCCGTCGTGGATCCACGTGCTGGACTTCTGTCCGTGGTCATTCTCCCCCTGCTGACGGCCTGCCATCGACGGTAGGCCGGATCTAACTTGCGGTGGACGCGGCGGCGTCAGCCGCTGACCAAGCTCACACGCACCTGGCCTTCGACCACGTCTACCTTACATTTGCGCAGGCGCATCTCCTTTACTGCCAGACAACGCCCCGTGGTCAAGTCGAACTCGAGACCGTGCCACGGACAGACGAGAATCTCGCCATCCCGACTCCATTGAAATTTCCAACCCGTGCTGGCATTGCACCTCATCTCGCCGCCCAAAGGGCCATCGCATATCGGCCCGTATTGATGCGGGCAAACGTTGATGACAGCATGCAAGTCGCCTTTGACGTTGAACACTCCGACTTCCTGCGTGCGGACCTGAACGATCTTGTGCGAACCGGGAGGAAAGTCACTGGCCTGCCCGACAGGATAATCGACCGGAGTCGGCGCAGGCTGCTGCGACTTTGTCTCGGCTTCACTTGCGCGTTCAGCCATCTCTCGACCGTCGCTCATACCGGCTGCACCTCCTTCGTAAGCCTTTTTGGCATAGGAAACTTGAAAAGGCTGAGCGCGTTCTCACCCATGATCTTGCGGCGCTGCTCCTGTGTCAGAGGAAGCTTCGCTAGGCCCCGCGGATGGTCGAAGTCGTGATGCGGCCAGTCTGAGGCAAATAGCGTACGATCGGCGCCGCCATAATGCTCCATCGTCTCGACTAGATGTTTCGGATTGACCGGCTCATCCAGCGGCTGTGTAGCAAACCACATCTGGCGGCGCATGTATTCGCTCGGCCGCTCCTCAAGAAACGGCACCGTGCGACGAAATTCCTGATGATACCGGTCCATGCGCCACATCGCGCAAGGCACCCAGGAAACACCAGCTTCGGTGAAGACGATCTTCAACTTCGGGTAACGGACAGGGACACCGGTATGCATGATGCTGACCAGGTTCGCCATCATCGAGAATACATGGCCAATCACCTGGCGGCCCCAGTGATTTTCGAACTGGTGGAGCTGTGCAGGAAACACCGGCGATACCACCGTGACGCTGTGCAAGATCACTGGCAGGTCAGCCGCCTCCGCCGCTGCAAGGATCGGATCGTAGCGGCGAGCGCCCCACAGCGGGTCGACCCCGGCAGTGGGGAGGTAAACGGCACAGATGCCGGGCGTGCCGGCATAGCTCTCGATCTCTCTAGCCGAATCTTCGGGATTCTGCGGGCATGCCATGATCGCGCCGTAGAGACCGCTGCCTTCCCCTATCCATTCCGCCACGAGCCAGCGATTATAGGCATGCGAGAGGGCCGTCGCATATTCGATATTTGGCAGTGTCGCAAAAAGCAGCAGATGATCCGGCAGCAGGATGCCGTAGTCGATGCCCAACGCATCAAGTTCGTGACGCATTGCTCGCGGGGTGTTGACGCTCTTAGTCGAATGGCCGCCTGGGATCGGCGGAATCTGGTTGAAGGCGGGCGCGTATCCTGGAATATCCAAATAGCGCCGCGGAGTCTTACCGAGGATCTCGAGCGACTTGCGCCAAGGCATTTCGCAATGAGGAGCCAAGAACTCCGGAAGATCATTGACGTGGACATCACAATCGACAACTATCATTCCGTCGCTCGCCACGCGCTTGCTTTGAACAAGCGTTTTCTCACATTCCTCGATCATTTTCTCACACTCCTCGATCATTGAATCCACTGGGGGATTTCAAACCAGATATTGACAAAGCCAAGCGCGTTCCGGCTGACCAGAATTGGATCATCGTTGTCTGAACCGCGCCTGCGGCCTCTCCTGAACGTCACGCTCGCACGAGAACTGCCGCGCAAGAAGTTCTGCGCCGCTGGCGCACGCTCATTCCTTCGCTGCCCGTGCATCGCGTCACATTTGTCGGCCACTCTCCGACCACAGGCTAAAACTTAGCACCCTACTTAAAAAGAAAAGCGCCACGTTCTGTTTCGGGGCGCACAAATTCGCCAAACTTACCCAAGTCGGCGCAGAACTTCGTCGTGAAAACCGGTGAGCGCTATAATGCCTGCGCTTCGGGAAGCAGAGCGAGCGAAGCCCATGTTGTGCTCAACTTTTTGCTGCTCGGAGCGCTCCGCACAATCGTCGCGCCACCATGGCCAACCTGGCAGAAGGCTCTTGCCTTCTGCGGGTCTCCGAGATGACGCTCGTGGAGGACGGCAGCGAATTTCTCTGGCGCGTGCGGGGTCCAAATCGGCAGGCGAAAATCAAATGCCTGAAAGAAATTTAATGCCTGGAAAACGGCAAACGATATATCACGGAGCGCATGTACGGCAGATGGGGAAAGATCGCGCCCCGTGGCGTGGTGTAGCTGAGCGGAGTTCACCACGTTCGCCGGCAGGAGCCGGATAGCTCAGCTGCCGATAGCCGGGAAGCTGACAGCGGGGTCATCGCTCAACGGCGCGATAGTTTCGTCATGGGGCGGGCGCGCTGGACGGCCCATTCGTCGTTCTGGTCGAGCAGGATCGCACCGACGAGGCGTCGATGGCGTCTTCATTGGGGAAGATGCCGACCACTTCGGTGCGGCGCTTGATCTCGCCATTGACCCGTTCGAGCGGATTGGTAACCGGTATGAGAGTTCTCGGTGCCAACGTTCCGCTGCGGTGTTCGACATCGTGGCGTATGGTGCGACCATCGGGACAGAGGCACCGGGAGCACGAAGGTGCGGGCAGGCCGATACACACGATGAGCCGAGAGCTCGTGTTAGTAGCTGGCCGCCTCTGCGACTCGCCCGGTTGCGCCGTGAGCGCGAATCCGTAGTTCTCCGTCATGTATCTGACAGGAGCTGCGAATGCGACGGGTGATTGGCATCGATGTCCACCGAACTTTCGAAGTGATGGTGTTTTGGGAGGAGAGCAGCTCCGACGTGCGGGCCGCATTGATATGATGCGGACTGCGCTGGAGGGTTTGGCAAGACCCTTCTGGCCAGTGATGAAGTGGTGATCGAGGCGACTGGAAATAGCATGGCGGTGTCGCGGGTGCTGACGCCATTCGTGGCGCGGGTGACTATCGCCAATCCGTTGCAGGTGAAGGCGATCGCCAGCTGAGCTATCCGGCCCCTGCCGGCGAACGTGGTGAACTCCGCTCAGCTACACCACGCCTCGGGGCACGATCCCGCGCAAGACTTGCATGCGATCGGTATGGGATGCAATCCAGTACATTGCGACGACGGGATACCAATGGGCGCTTTTGCCAAAGGATTTTCCTCCCTTCACGACGGTCCAGTACTATTTTTACGGTCTGCGCGACAGTGGGATGCTGGATTTGATCAATGAAGCCCTGGTTGAAATCGCGCGGAGGCCCCCGACTATTTCACACTTGTTTGCTGACGGCGGCTATGCCGGCGAAAAGTTTGAAAACGCGCTCAGGAAAATCGACGATTGAAATTGTTAAACGCCGGGATGACGCAAAAGGCTTCGTTATTGTTGCCCGACGCTGGGTCGTCGAACGCACGTTGGCATGGCTCAACCGCTGCCGTCTTGACAACGATTGGGAGGCCTCCGTCACCTCGGCTGAAGCATGGCTCCTTGTTGCGTCAACTCGACAACTGCCGACGCCGCATCGCCAGATTGGCCGACATCAAGTCATGAATTTTGAGTCAGACTCTTAGTCAATCTTGGCTTGCTTGCACTGATACTATTTTGTTCGTGAACCTCAGATCACCGCCGATTTCGTCCAGGGACACTTCAGCCAGCTCTGCCTCTTCACAAGCCCTCTCGACGCATGACTATCAATGAGCTTGTTGCCCAGTGTCGCACGCTACCGCTAGGCGGGCTTGGGCCTAATTAAAACCTCGCCGTTTCGGCCCATTACACAATAGCGGCCGCCGAGGCCGAGATAGCAGTCGATCACTGAATCCCTTCAGCGCCGGTTGCGGCGCAAATCCTCCTCGTGTTTCCACATCAGGAAATGCGGACCGAGATCGCTGAGCTTGGTGGCTCCGATTTGGGCCATGCTGATGTCGATCTCACGACGGAAGATCGCCAGCGCCTTGGCTGCGCCGGCCACTCCACCGGCGGTCACGCCGTAGAGAGTCGGCCGGCCTTGGAAGACGAACTTGGCGCCCATGCAGATGGCGATCAGCACGTCGAGGCCGCGGCGGATGCCGCCGTCGAGCATCACCGTCATTTTGTCGCCCACAGCGTCGCGGATCGCGGGCAGCACCTCCAGCGGCGACGGCGCATTGTCGAGCTGCCGCGCGCCGTGGTTGGACACGATGATGCCGTCCACGCCAAGCGAGTGCGTGCGGACCGCATCATCGGGGTGCATTATTCCCTTGAGCACGAAATTGCCCTTCCACAGCTTACGATAGCGCTCCACATTCTTCCAGGTCATAGGCGCCTTTGAGTTGTTGGCGACGAGATTAGCAACCTCTTCCGCGCTAGCCTTGGGACCGGCGTACTTGGCCCAATTGTCGAAACGAGGACTACCGTGCTGCAGCCACTGCATCATCCAGGCTGGATGGCGCAGCGCTTCGAACTGGGTCTTCCAGGTCGGCTTTGGCGGCCACTCCCAGCCATTCCGGATATTGCGCTCGCGGTTGGAGCTTTCCGGCACATCGACAGTGAAAACCAGAGTCTTGAGCCCGGCGTCAGCCGCCCGCTTGATCATATCGTCAGAAATCGACGGGTCCTTGGCCGAGTAGAGTTGGTACCAGCCGTGGTCGGGTGCCAACCTGCCGAGGTCCTCGATCGAGCCCGTGCTAGCGCCAGACATGATAAACGGCACGTTCGCGTCCCGCGCCGCCTCTGCCAGCATCACGTCAGCGCCACGGCGGAACACGCCTGCCAGTCCAGTCGGCGCGATGCCGATTGGAGTGGAATAAGTGCGGCCGAAGAGCATCGCCGACTGGTCGCGTACGCTGACATCGATCAAGTACCTCGGCACAATGCGCGCGTGGCGGAACGCTTGCTCGTTGGTAATCAGCCCGATCTCGTCATCGGTACCGCCCTCGATGAAATCGTAGGCGGCTTTGGGCAGCCGTTTCTTTGCCAGTTTGCGCAGGTCGTCAATATTCACCACTTCGTTCATCGTTTTCCGTTCCCCTCGAGCGATTACCCAATTTTCCATGTTCACGGGTGTCTTATCGTAGCAGGTTGTCCAACAAATAGCTACGAACCGGCCGCAACACCTTATGTTTGTCCTTGAGCCTGAGTGTAGAGATTTCAAAATATCGATTAGTGCACGAGCTGCATATTGGCGTCTAGATCTCGCGCTCAAATGGCCTTTTCCGATGAATTTCAACGGTATCTTAGCCCGGACGATGAGGTAGCTGAAATCGTCAGCTTCATCCGCCAGCCTTTTTGACGAAGCGTTTGGCGGGCTGTCTGTCGCCGAGACGTGCAACAACCTCGTCGGTGCTCACACCCAGACTCGCCGCTGAACCTGCAGCTGATTACGCATCATGCCTGTGTCCATCCAGCCCGGCGCACCAACTGTAATACTAGTCCCATAGTGCGATAAGAATGCACCATCAAAGCTTGAGACTAAACAGTTAATTCTAGGTGGTACAAGTTCGGTCGCGCTGCAAAAACCTGGGCTCTACCAGTTTTTGGAGGAGATGACGAGGCTGAAGTCAGTTAGAAGCTCCTTGAGTGAGCATGGACCTCCGGTCAAGCTCGAGAGTTTGCATTTTTAGAAGACCGCCGCACATTTTTTCGGAGCATGCACCAAGACTTTGAGCTGGAGGCGGCCAATGAATGGGATGGCTAAGATCGACGACGACCGGTCGGGGGCGCTGGTGACGAAGGATAGCTCGTCACCGGCATGCCCGATCAAAGGCTGCACCGACACGACCTGGTACGCCGATGCCCACGACATCGAGTATCATACGTCCGACCGCACCTACTCTTTCCACAAATGCCAGAGGTGCGATGTCCTGTTCATCGTCCCCATGCTGTGGGATCGTCTCGAAGAGATCTATCCGAAGACTTATTATTCCTACGCGCCCAAAAAACTGGGTATCGTACTCCGTCAGCGGTCGCTCGACCGGCGTGTATTGAAAGTGCTGGCCTCCATCCCCGGCGATCGGCTTAGCGTCCTGGATATCGGCAGCGGCAGCGGTTGGATGCTCGACCAAATCAAGTCCTGTTCATCGCGGGTGGGCTTCACGCAATGTGTCGATCTGGACGAGGGCGCACAAGCTCAGGCGGTTGCACGCGGACATGCCTATCATCTCGGCCGTATCGAGCAGTTCGAGACCGATCGACGCTTTGATCTGGTGCTAGCGCTCGGGTTGATCGAGCATGTACGCGACCCCGCGCTCGTATTGCGCCGTATCGAAGGGCTCCTCACGGCTCACGGCCGCGTGTTGATCCAGACACCAAACTTCGACGCGCTTGATGCGCGGCTGTTCCGGCATTGTTCGTGGGCCGGCTATCACACGCCGCGTCATTTCGTACTGTTCAACCGCCAGAGCTTTACGGACTTGGCGAAACAAAGTGGTCTTGGCGTCGTGTCGTTCTCATATATTCAAAGCCCAGGGTACTGGAGCGTGTCAGTGCTCGGCGCCATGCGCCGATTGGGCCTCATCGAAATCTCGGCGCAACGTCCGCCGTACCATCATCCGCTGAATCCGTTATTGCGGGCGAGCTTCGCCGCCTTCGAGTTTGCGCGCACCCCCTTCGCCCGGCTCTCGCAAATGGTGTTTACCCTCGGGCGGCGTTAAGCCGGTGGACGCTAACGGCGACCGTAGCGCGGCGAAATTGATCCCGCGCAACGCAAGGAAATGCAGCCCCAGCGATCGTAAAGGTCAGAAATCCGTGCGTAACAGGTCGGGTATCGCGGTAAGGGCGACCATTGCTGGTCGCTCACCGTCGCCCGCCTCTCGCTCCCACAGAACGTAGCGTGCGGATTTACCGCACTACGCTCTTCGGCAATTGGTTCACAGCGCTGCTAGAGCCTGCAGCTTCCCGTATGGGAGGCGCAGTTTTGGTTTCAGCAACGGTGTTCGCTCTTTGATTTGGTGGAAGGCGTCCCAAGTGAGGCGACGTCCTGCCCAGCTGCGGCTACACAACATCATGCGCCAGTAACGCTCGACGACCCGATAGAGTTTTACGAGGCTCCGCAGATTTCCGGCGACGCCGTAGTAAGCATAGTGGCCGCGAAGGACGGCGTTGATTTCGCCGACCTGTTCACTGATTGTTTGATGTGGTATTCGCTGCATGAGCTCTTGACGCAAGGCTGCGCCGCATCCCAACCTTGAAGTTATCTTTTCGGCTTCGCGTTCAATACAGCGTCAGACCCAGGAAGTAGATAGTTTCGGGGGCGGTTCCTGCCGCGTTTGCCAGCGTGTCTTTTGCGCGAACCGACCAAACTCGACCAACTTGGTCTTGGTCGGAACTTCCCCAACCGTAGCCGCAAGGCATCAAGTACGCGAATGGCCTTCGATCGATATTGGAAACAGATTACAAAGTCGGATGTAGCGCACCAGTCGGGCTTCGCCGCGCAACCGGCCCTTCACCACGCGTTCAAACCAGAGGTCGCGAACGTAAGTGAGCGTCCCGCGAGGACCGTCTTCAGGATCGTGTTCTAGCATGAGATGGTTTGCTCATTAATTTGCAAGCAAATGAGCAAACGTGACGACGGTTACGATTCTATCCGGTCCGGAGCGGCGACGGCGGTGGCCGCTGCCAAGATGCTTCGGATCGTCGAGGAGAGTTTGGCGCGCGGGCAGTGTTGTCGATGTTGCGCGCCGGCATGATGTTCACCCCAATCTGCTCACGGTTTTGGCGCCGGCAGGCACGCCGAGGGGGCCTTTGCGGGTGGTGCCAAGCCGCCGGATCGAGCGGACGATGAAGTCCCGTTTGCAGCGGTCTGCGTTGCGCCGGAACAGCAAGCGTCAAGGGTGTCCTCGGGCAGCTGCGGCGTCATCGAGATCGAGTTTGCGGCCGGGGCTCGGATGCGGATCACGGGCACGGTCGATGCGGCGACGCTGAAGGCCGCGGTGGCGTCGCTGGCGGATGGGCGACAGCAATGATCCCGCTTCCGTCCGGCATGCGGTGTGGCTTGCGACCGGCTACACCGATATGCGGAATTATGTGGAGCACATGATTATGTGGAGTCCGCGGCGGTGGAGGCCGCCCGCCGCGGTTCTCTGGGCGCGTTCACTCCGCATAATTGGACGGGCGGCCGACCGTCCTGAGCATCGCCAAGAGTTTGTCCGAGGCACGGAAGCGGCCGGGTTTCAGCATGGGCGGCGCCATCGCGGCCAGCGCTTCCAGTTTCTCGGTCGGATCGGCTCGCAGGTAGACCTCCGTGCTTTGCAGGCTCGCGTGTCCGAGCCAAAGTGAGACCTTTCGAACGTCACGGGTCGCCCGCAGCGTATGCATCGCACAGGTGTGACGCAGAACGTGCGGCGTCACCCGCTTGCCGGCGATGGACGGCTCTCTCCGTGCTGCGGTGGCGACGTGCTTGGCGAGGAGATACTCGAAGCCGGAGCGGGTCATTGCTTGTGCCTTGGCGTTTACAAACAATGCCGGATCGCTGCTCTCAGGGCGTACCTTGAGCCAAGCCTTCAAGACGATAGCGGTCTCCTTCCAGAGCGGCAGGACACGCTCGCGACGGCCCTTCCCGATGATGTGCACGCTGGACAGGCTATGACGGTCGATCTGATCGATGCGAAGGCTGACCAGCTCTGACACGCGCAGGCCCGCGGCGAAGGCAAGGTGCAGCATGGCTCGATCCCGCACGCCGGAAGCGGTGCGCGGATCTGGGGCATCGAGCAGAGCCTGCAGCTCGTCGCGGATGAGATAGCTGACGAGTGCTTGGTCGGCCTTCTTCATCGGAATGGCATGAATCCGGCGCGCCTGATCGAGGCATGATGGCAGCCTGTACTCCAGGAACCGGAAGAACGCGTTGATCGCAGCTAGCCGGGCGTTGCGCGTCCGCGCCGAGTTGCCGCGCTTGCGCTCCAGATGCTCGAGGAACGACAGGATGAGCGGAGCATCGAGCCGCTCGATCTCAAGCTGCGATGGTCGAACCTTCAGCCTGTCTGCAGCGAAGCATACGAGGAGCTGGAAGCTGTGCGCATAGGCCTCACATGTGTGGGGGCTGGCATTGCGCTCCCTTGGCAGGTGCTCGCGCAGGAAACTGGTCAAGTGCGGGGCGAGCGTGGTCATGCGTCACCTCCAACGAGCAAGGCCTCGCCATCTCTGGCGATTTGCTTCATCAGGATTGGTGTCGCCTGCAGATACCAGTAGGTGTCGGTCACATGCGCGTGGCCAAGGTAGGTGCTGAGCGCCACGATATGGCGGGCGACCGCGTCGCGATCATGCTGGCACTGTTCTAGCGAGCGGACGGCGAAGGTGTGGCGCAGGTCGTGGATGCGCGGCTTCCTCGGGGAGGACACGCCTTCCAGGCCCGCTGACGTGAGCAACTGAAGGAAGACGCCCTTCACGGTGTTGTAAGGGAGCTGCCCGCCGGGGCCGGACACGAAGAGCGCGAGGTTCCTACACCCAAGCTTCGCGCGAGCCGCCAGATATCTGTCGAGCGCCCGCTCCGTCGTTGCATGCAGCGGCAACAGCCAGTTCTTCTGGAACTTCGTCTGCCGGATCAGAAGGCCGTCAACCGTGACGTCATCGAGCTGTAGCGCCAATGCTTCCGAGATACGCATGCCGGTTGCAGCGAGCAGGCCAAGCAAGGTCACATAGGTGAGCGGCCGCATCGACCCAGCAGGTCGGAGAGCGGCCGCAGCCCGGATCAACTCATCGATCTCGTTCGGCGTGTAGATGTAAGGTGATCGTCGTCTGACGACGGCGTTCCCGAGCGCATCCGGTGCAGGAACTTCGTGACGTCCATCTTCCGCGTGCATGGCCAGAGCAAACCGCCGCACGGTGAGCAGGCGGTTGCGGCGCTGTTCCGGTGACGGGGCGCGGGCAGCCCAAGCGAGCGCGCGGGCGTTCTTGACGTGCCCGTCGCCGTGCTCCTCGGCGAAGGCGACGAAGCCCCTAAGCAGGATATGCTGGATGCGGAACTTGAATCCCAGTGAGCGCTGCAGGTCTACGTATCTGGCAAGATCTTGGCTCAACATCGCGCTTCTCCCGGCCACGGCTGCGCGATCTGCTGCAGCATGAGAATGTCGACCTTGGCGTAGTGCGCGGTCATATCGGGCGACCGATGTCGGAGCACAGTTCCGACCATGTCGAGCGTCGCGCCGCCCCGCAGCATGGCAGTCGCCGCCGAGTGCCGGAGCAGATTGGTGCCCTTCGAGGGCGCGGCGATGCCGGCCCTGTCGAGCGCTCGTCGGACAACACTGGAAACGGTTGATCCGCTGAGCGGCTGGAATGGTGCTTTCGACGTCAGAAACAGTCGGTCGCAGACAGCTCGAGATCGGCCACGATCCAAATAGTCGAGCACGGCGTCGCCCGCATCCTGGGGTAACGGAAGCCTTGTCTCGCGACGACCCTTGCCACACACCGAGAGCGTTGCCTGTTGCCAATCGATATCTTCGAGGCAAAGCATGACGATATCGCCGGCTCGCAAGCCCAGGCGCGCTAAAAGGAGCAGAATGGCCCGATCCCGAAGGCTGGACGGCGTGGCCGAATCGCACGTCGCGATCAGGCGATCTACATCGGTGGAATCGATGTAGCGCGGTAGCGCCGACAAACGCCACTGCGGAATGATCGGCACGGCGTGGTCGAGCCCTGCTCGGCAGAGGCCGCACGCACTGAGAAAACGCAGGTAACCTCTCAACGCCATGGCCATCGTCTTGACGTAGGCCATTGAGGCTCGCTTCGTCTCCGCGACAATCACCGCGCGGATGAGATCAGCGTTGTATCGTCCTGGCATGCTTCCAAGCGCCGGCAGCATCCGCATGACCATGCGACCGTGCCGATTGATCGTCCGGTCCGAGATGCCGCGATGCCGTCGCAGCCACTCCTGGAACTCGCATACCTGTCGATTGGGAGCCGGTGGCGCGACGTGCGCTGCACGCTGCACAATCCCGCGCTTTGCCAAGAACTCGACAAACCTGCGCGCCCGCCTCACATACTTTGCTGACACGCGGTTTAGTCGTCGAATGCCGGGACAACGGCAACGATGTCGCGCGAAACGATGCAGGACACCATCATCAATATTGCCGATCGCGAGTTCTGCCTTCACGAGCCAGCAGGCGAAGTGACGAGCAGAAGCCTCGTAGCCGCCCACTGTCAGGCAGGAATGTCCCTGCGCCCCTAGATCGGCCACAAACTCCGTTACCAGCGGGGCGAGTTCGCCCGCATCCATGCTGCGCTGACAAATGCAGCGACTTTGCTTTGGCTTGGCCATCGGCGGCATCCTCTCGTTGCCATTAAGACAGCGAGGGAAACCTCGAATTATGTTGAGTCAGAACCCTCCGGCTTCGGTGTAAACTGTTGATAGCAAGGAAAAACTGCGATCAGCTTACAGCCAACTCTGCATAATCATGTGCTCCACATAATTCCGCTTATGTGCTGCAGCACATAAGAGGAAGGGCTTTCCGTCGCTAGCCTTGCAGGCGCAGGGGATTCTGCAACGCGATCCGCTCAGCGGCCATCTGTTTTGCTTCCGTGAGCGTCGCGGCAATCTGCCGAAGTGATCTGGCACGGTGTGCTGCAGAGCATGAAGGAGGTGAATAACCGAATTTGATGCGTACAGCTTTATGAGAGATGGAGGACGGCCCTCCTGCATCGGCGTTCCAGGCGCAGGTGCAAAACCACGACACTGTGGCTTCGTTTAAAAGGCGCGGTCATCAGCAAGTGTTGCAAAAGTCCCGGGTTTACGGGGCAGGTAAGTATCCAGAAGGCGAGCGAAAGCAAATCTTCCGATGACGCGTCGAAAATTACTAAGGCGTCGCCAAAATCAGGGGCGCGTGCCATCCCTGAGATCAATCCGTGAGACGCCTGGATTACTGCGCGGATGGCGACCGGCGTTTAGGGGACGCGATCTGGATACAGGCTCTTGTAGAGAACTGCAGGAACCAGTCGTTGTGATGCCAAGGGAGAAGTTCAAGCGGCACACACCGCGAGACGAGAGTACCGAAGCACAACACTGGGGCGGATCGGCTCGTAGTAGTGATGAAGGTGCTGTAATGGAACTGGAGCGAAGGGGCCGAAACAAGTGGGTTGCGCCCATATGCAACTGTGATGAGCAGGAGGACATGTGAGTGTAACCGGACGTAAGCAGTACGATATCGACAAGCAGACAGTGATGAAGGCCTACAAACTGGTCAAAGCCAATGCGGGCGCGGCCGGCGTGGATAAGGTATCGCTCGAAGCTTTTGAGAAGGACTTCAAGGGCAACCTTTACAAGGTCTGGAATCGAATGTCTTCTGGCAGCTACTTTCCACCTGCCGTTCGGGCTGTCCCCATTCCCAAGAAGAACGGCGGACAACGCATTCTAGGCGTGCCGACAGTAGCAGATCGCGTGGCGCAGACGGTCGTCAAGCTTCAGATTGAACAAGTACTCGAGAAAATCTTCCTTCCCGATTCCTACGGCTACCGGCCCGGAAAAGCCGCGCTGGACGCCGTCGGCATCACCCGGCAACGGTGCTGGAAGATGGACTGGGTGCTGGAGTTCGACATCAAAGGCCTGTTCGACAATATCAGCCACCAGTTGCTTATGAAAGCCGTCAGGAAGCATGTGCAAGACGAATGGGCTCTGCTCTACATCGAACGCTGGCTAACAGCGCCGATGCAAGGCAAAGACGGAGCGATCACCGCTCGCGACCGGGGTACACCCCAAGGCGGCGTGATCAGTCCCGTCCTTGCCAATTTGTTCTTGCATTATGCGTTCGATATATGGATGGCGCGAAACTTCCCGCAGTCACCGTGGTGTCGATACGCGGACGACGGGCTCGTACATTGCCGAACCAAGGCTGAAGCGGAAGCCATCAAGGCGGCGCTGCAGGCGAGGTTCAGGGAATGCGAACTCGAAATGCATCCCGACAAGACCAAGATCGTCTACTGCAAAGATAGCAATCGCCCGGGTAGCCATGCCAGTCAGTCATTTGACTTTCTGGGATTTACCTTTCGACCGCGCAGGGCAAGAAACCATCAGAAGAAAGAAAACTTCTGTACGTTCTCGCCAGCGGTCAGCAGGGCGGCAATGAAGTCTATGCGGATGACGATCCGGCAGCTCCGGCTCAGGCTTCGCTCGCAGACGGAAATCGACGCAATCGCCTTGGAACTGAACCCCGTCCTTCGTGGATGGATGCAGTACTACGGCAGATATGGGCGGTCAGAAATGCATAACCTGTATCGATACGTCGACGAATCTCTAAACCGCTGGGCGCGACGCAAATACAAAGGGCTGAAGAATGGAAAAGTCAGGGCCTCCACCAGGCTCAGGCTGATCCGCTGCCGTAGGCCGAAGCTGTTCGCTCATTGGACGATGTTAGGTTCTGCTTCGTTACTTGTTGAGAGCCGTATGACGTGAGAGCGTCACGTACGGTTCGGAGAGCGGCTCCGGGTGCAACTCCCGGGGCCGACTCACCATGGCCAGGGAGCATGCCTGTTCACTAAGAGACTTGAGAGGGACCGGTTGTTGTGGCCGAGCCCCCCGACGGCGTGGTGGCGATCTCATCGGCACAGCTCGGTTATCTGTTGTCCGGCATTGACGGGCGACACCCACAGGAAACCTGGCGGCAACGTCGGTTGGCTGAAGCTTTTAGTTTGCGGCTGGCGATGGATGTGATTCCATCGCTTCGTGACTCGTCCTGAATCGCTCCCCACCGATCTTGCTGCCGCGCATGCGATGATCATCGCCGAACGGGCCGCGCGGCTCGAAGCGGAGGCGGTTGCGGCGAGTGCCAAAGCGGAAGCCGCCAGCGCGAAGGCGGCCGAAGCACTGATCAGTTACCTCAAGCTCGAGATCGAGAAGCTGTGTCGCCAGATCTACGGCAGCCGCTCGGAGCGCAAGGCACGGTTGCTGGAGCAGATGAGCTTCAGCTCGAAGAGTTGGAAGCAACCGCAACCGAAGACAAACTGGCAGCTGAGTGGGCGGCGGCTCAGACACAGACCTTCAAGCCCTTCCAGCGCAAGCGCCCGTCGCGCAACCGTTCCCCGATCATCTGCCGCGCGAGCGGGTCGTGGTCGCCGCGTCGGATAGCTGCCCCTGCTGCGGCTCGTCGAAGCCATCAAAGCTGGGCGAAGATATCACCGAGACGCCAGAGATCATTCCGCGGCAGTGGAAGGTGATCCAGACAAGTGCGTGAGAAGTCTCGTGCCAGGACTGCGAGACGATCACCCAGCCGCCCGCGTCCTTCCACGTGACGCCGCGCGGCTTTGCCGGCCCCAATCTATTGGCCATGATCCTATTCGAGAAGTTCGGCCAGCATCAGCCTTTTGAACCGGCAGAGCGAGCGCTACCGGCGGGAGGGTATCGACCTGAGCCTCTCGACGCTGGCCGATCAGGTTGGCGCCTGTACGGCGGGCCTGCAGCCGCTTCATGCTCTGATTGAGCGCCATGTCCTCGCCGCCGAGCGGCTGCACGGCGATGACAGTGTTCTGCAGAAGCACACAGAAAGGATGATCGCGGTGATCTGACAATCTGTGCGCACAAGCTGCGGCAGCGATGAGGGTAGGCCCCTCGGGATCGACCTTCAGGAGTAGGTCTCAAATCACTTCAAGCGGCTTCGCTTAAGAGGCGTGGTCGTGAGCGTTGAAGCTAACGGTCGGGGATACCCGAGCGGATAACGTCGGGCGCGAGCCGCATGCAGATGGCGGCCGCGACGGGTGCGTTGATAGCGCCGGCCGGCGTCGCGCACGCCCGCCCGCCGCATCGTCCTGGAACACGCAGCTGTGCAATAGCGCTGACCGCGGTCGCAGCGGCCACAGATCAGCACCTGGGCCCCGGCAACGGGCACGCAGGAACAAGCGCCCCGCAGCCTGCATCGGCGGCTCCCGGCAAACGCCGAAGACGAGGTCGACGTGAGGCTCGACGGATGCGCGATGGCCGCTATACTGCCGCCAAGCAATCCGCCGTCTGTCGATCACGCAGACCGCTGGTGGACTGGGTACAGGCGCGGCTCCGGCTTCACTCTGCAAGGTACGACGGCGCCGCGCCTGTTAGTCTCTTCAGCGACCCTTCCTATCCGCCGAGGGGCGCTGCGCAACCCCGGGGCTAGCTCCGCGCCTCGCCTCGGCTACCAGCCCATCGTTGGGGCAACACTGCCTTCCGCCATCCGTAAGAGCTTTTCGCTCAATCGCGCCGCGCGCCCGATGTCGCCAGATTTACGCGGTTCTCGAAAGCCATCGACAACCAGCTACGAGGCACACGGAAATACGGGTCATAGACCCGGCGCTCGCAGACGGCTTCATAGCGGCGCGTTCTCGCGATCGATTCAGCGCCAGTCGAGCTTCTCGCCGAGCTGCACCAGCTCGCGCTTCAGATTGATGATGTGATCGAGCTTTGGCGCGAAACAGATCGCCTTCCCGCTGTCGTCTCGGGCTTCTTCGGCCGCAACGTCCCCTCCGCTGCGACTACGGAATCACGACTGCTGATTCGAGGGAATTTTTGACAATGCATTTGCAAGCTTTCGACGCCTCAATTCCCGAAAGCTTGCGATCTCAAAACCGCCGGCCGTGCCAAAAACCGGCTCCAGCTCAATAGCTGGGGCGCTTGTTCACGGACGACGATCTCATCCCGCAAGGCGTTCAGAGAGACCTCCTTACGCGGCATAGCTGTCGCCATCGCCGTTGTACTAAATTGGCGAAATGGTCTTTCGGATGAGCGGGCACAGCAGATTCGAACATCCCGCCGCTCGCGCCTTGGTCAGGAGATCGGAGTGGACTCGGCCACTGCAGCTGCACCGGCCAATCCCCTGAGGTCTACGCCGATATCGGTGGCCATTGACCTCGGTACTGACAGCCCGGCCGACAGGATGCGCCGCGCAAACATGTGATCGCTAGGCTTGTTGACGCTCTCTACCGCGATCAGCCGCTCTCCCCTGTAGAGGAAAACCGAGAATTCGCCACTCTTCGGATCGCCACGCAGCACCGGCCGGTCCCCGTCACC
The DNA here is from genome assembly GCF_032918025.1 of Bradyrhizobium sp. BEA-2-5. NCBI lineage: Bacteria > Pseudomonadati > Pseudomonadota > Alphaproteobacteria > Hyphomicrobiales > Nitrobacteraceae > Bradyrhizobium > Bradyrhizobium sp. BEA-2-5. The sequence continues at coordinate 6,916,767 of NZ_CP136629.1, forward strand.
GGCCAGTCCGGCAATCTGTAGCCGGGCGCTACCCTGATTGGACCAGAACCACGGGAGGCTCCGGTAAGGCGCCGGTGATCCGGTCAGCCGCGCTGCGACGCAGCGCGCCTGATCGATCGCGTTCTGAACAGATTCCAATCGCACGAGCCCGCCGCTGAACGGGTTCGGATAAGCGGCGCAGTCGCCGATCGCAGAGATTGTGGGATCGTCGGTACGCAGCTGCGCATCGACTACGATCCCGTTGTCGACCTTGAGCCCTGCGGCGCGCGCCAGCGCGTTGTTGGGCAGAACGCCGACTGCCATGACGATCGCATCCGTATTAATCGTCGGGCCGTCAGCAAGCGTGACCACCTCGCGCGCCGGATCCCTGCCTACCGATCGGACAGTGTTGCGAAAGCGCAAGCGGAGCCCGGCCTTGGTGTGAAACTGGCGAAAGTAATCGCTCATGACCGGCGACAGCATGCGCCCCATCAGCCGGTCCCCGGCTTCGATCACGTCGACCTCGATATCGCGACCGCGGAGTAGACAGGCGAGCTCGAGACCGATAAAGCCGCCACCAACGATGGTGACGTGGCGAAGTTCGACAAGCCGCGTTGCGAGATTGCGGGCGTGGACAAGCGTGCGCAATTCCAACGACGTGCCGAGATTGAGCCCCGGAATGGCCGGCACTCTGTTGCGCGCGCCCGTAGCTAGGACGAGATGGTCGTATGGGAGAGGTGTGCCGTCAGCCAACACTACAACGCAGGCGTCACGGTCGATGCGCTGGGCAACCACCCCGAGGCGTAGCTCGATCGAATTAGCGGCGTAGAAACTCTCCGCGCGCAGCGGCATCACGGCCCTGCTTGCCGGATGGAAGTCTTTCGACAGCGGCGGCCTCTGATAGGGCAGATCCGGCTCGTCGCCTACGAGGATCACGGAACCTGCGAAGCGGCGCTGCCGCAATGATGCTGCCAATTCGACGGCCGCTTGTCCGCTGCCGACGATAACGATCCGTTCGGCCCTCGCTCGGCTGAAGGCAGCCCCTTTAACGCGATCCGTATCGTTGCTCACTTTTTTGTTGTCCTCCTCACTGGCCTATTTCGTTGGTCGGCTCGAAATAACGATTAGTGGCTTTATGATTGCTCCTTATGATCATCTAGCCACATTCGTCCTTCTCGAACCAATGATGGAACATTGTTGCTTCGGGTAAGTTGCCCCTGCAGAACCGCTCAACCCTTGCTTCGGGCTTCCTACATCAACTGACGTTCGGTCCGCTTCCCGGCTCATCAGCGATCTGATTCCACAACGCCCGGATCATGTCCTTCATCACCAGCGCCTCGCGCCAGCGGTCAAAGAGTTCTCTGCCATCGGAACCAGTGATGGCGTAGGATGGCGGCCCGAGCTTGCAGAGGAATGTCAGTATCGCATCCGGCCCGGCGCGCCTCCTCCAGGACGGGATGCTGTACGCCCACGAACTCGTGAATAACTCCATCCAGCCCTGGTGCCGCGGAAAGCCCAGAGAGATCTGCACCTGCTCGCGGCTGGCGATACGGCCGAGCACGCCCCAGGCATTGTCGAGAATGCGATGAATCAGCGCATGGTTGACGTCGTCGACAGGCCAAGCGAATTCTCGGCCGCCAAAAAAATGCGAGAGATCGGCCGTCAGTCGCAGGTCCGGAAAGCGGTCAAGGAGCTGCAATATGAAGAACAGGTCCGTCGTCATACGGTCGCCATGTGTTTCGACATGCACGGCCACGCCGGCCTATTCAAAAAGGCGGCGCCAGCCTTCCAGCAGCGGAATACAGCCTGCGAGCCGCTGTGGGCGGACGTCCGGCTGCAGGATCACATGATCGGCGCCAAGCCGCGCCACCAGCTCGAGCTATCCGCAGTTGCTGTGCCATGGATCAGGCCCTCTCCAACATAGATCGCGAAGACCGTGCGGAACATCGCGTCTGCGCGGCGTGGCTCGAAGTCGTAGACGTCAGTGGGCCTTGGCCGCAAGGGCAACGAGCTCTACGTATGCTGGCTTTTCTTTGTCCACCACTTCGGAGACGATCATCCCAGAATGTTTGTAGGCCTGGGCCCACGCATCGCAAGTCATGCGGTTTTCCACTTTTGCGGGTCAAACAAGGGTTGCGTTCGGTACGCTTCTACGACCATTACAAAGATTGAGTAATGCAATGAGCGGCGTGCTCACGCTGAAATTCGGTATTCGAGGGCTTCCTTCGAAGAATTTCAACGACCGTGGCCATCGCGGTATCAGGATCGGGCGACGTGATCAAAGGGGCCGATGTTATGTGCTGGTCTTGACATACTCAATTTCCTTCCGCTGCGCAGCTCAGACGGAACGGACGTAACCGCCGACAGGCATTGCGGTCCGATGTCGGTACCGCCGCGAATCCGGGCCTTTCCAAAAGGTGTGTTTTGCTGCGCATCCGGCGTTAGTGCGCTAAATTGGTCAGGGGGTCAAATAGGGTTAAGCGCTCGCCTCTGCCAACTTAAAAAAAACCGAAGCTGCCGTCGGCTGCACGGCCATCAATCATGGGCCGCCGAAAGCCAGAGGACGAACGTTCGTCATCAAATTGCGCAAGGAAGCTGAGCTGATGCGCAATAACGCTGGTAAAGGTATGAAGAAAATCAAAAGCTTCTGCTGAGGAGGCGCATACTAAGAAATACGCATGCAAATCGGTACAAGGCGGGCACGTCCCGCTAAAGGCGCTAATCTGCTACCGACGCTCAGGCAGAATGATGCGCGCCTCCGAGGGCAGTGTACCCCCGGCATCAGTGCTGTGGCCACGATAAGCACCGCCGTCTTGTCGCCACCCAGACACCAGAGGCCTGCGAACCGTTCTAGCAGGCTGTTGAAAAAGGCACTCGTCGGCCACCGGCGAGCATGATTCATTGGCTCCGATGAGATTCGGAGGTGGTGGGTGCGCGGCGGCGACAATCGAACGGGCAAGCTGTTTAGCTACGTTGATCTGGAGGTGCGGGTGCTGCGTGATCATCCGCTGCGAGCGATCCGGACGATCGTGAACGAGGCGCTGGCGGCGCTGGAGCGCGAGTTTGCCGAGCTCTATTCGCCGATTGGGCGGCTGTCGATCCCGCCGGTGAAGCTGCTGCGGGCGACGCTGTTGCAGGCGTTTTATTTGATCCGCGCGGAACGGCTTGTGAAGAGCGGCTGGAATACGACCTGCTGTTTCGCTGGTTCGTCGGAATCGGCGTCGATGACGCGGCCTGGGATCATTCGGTGTTCTCGAACAACGGCGACCGGCTGCTGGAAGGCGACATCGCGGCGAGTTCCTGGCGGCGGTGCTGGCGCAGCCCAAAGTGAAGAAGCTTCTGTCGAGCGATCACTCTCGGTCGATGGCACGCTGATCGAGGTTTGGGCCTCGATGAAGAGCGTCAAGCCGAAGGACGGCTCCGGCGAGCCGCTGACGTAAGGCGGCGGCCTCAATGCCGATGCGGACTTCCACGGCCAGAAACGCTCGAATGACACCCATGCTTCGACCACCGAGCCAGACGCAAGGCTGTATCGCGAGGGCAAAGGCAAGGAGACGAAGCTGTGCTTCATCGGCCACGGGCTGTTGGAGAACCGCCATGGCCTGCTGATCGACGCCTGCCTGTCGCAGGCCGACGGGCATGCCGAGCGGGTGGCCGCGCCGCACATGATCGAGCCTAGCGCCGACCTGCCGACAACGATCACGCTTGGCGCCGAAAGCCTACGATGTCGGAAGACTTCGTCAACGAGCGGCGCTCGGTGAAAGTGACGCCGCATATGGCACAGAACACCAGCGGCCGCCGCTCTACGATTGACGGGCGAACGACCCGGCACGGCGGCTATGCTGTCAGTCAGCGCATCCGCAAGCGGATCGAGGAGGCATTCGGCTGGATCAAGACGATCGCGGGGCAAGAGAAAACCCGCTTCCGTGGCCGTGATCGCGTCGGATGGCCTTTACCTAATGCGCTGGCCCACCACCAATGAGCGCGATCCAGAGTCGTTTGCAAGAAGTATCGGAAGCAAATGTCCTTCATCCAGAACTACCTACTCATGGAGCGCGCCGAGGCCGGATTGCCGCCCTTCTTACTCGCGCCAGCTCGACGGTGGAACTTCGATTCCTAGAAAGAGTCCTAAACGCTTTTATTCGGGCGTGACTGCAAAGTCGTGCGCTGGTGGACGACCAGTCGTGTATCTCCCCATGCTACGATCGAAAGAGTATCGAAGCTCGCTTCTTTAGCTACCTCGCTGGCCCCTCAAACTCATTTCCATAAGGCTTCCGATTTACATGATCCGGCGAAGTGATTCAGCCGCATCACTGAAGCACGTGCTAGACATTCTCGAGCTCGAACCTGTCGCGAAAAACCGGTTCCGCGGCCGCGGCGCGGATCTGAACTGGGGCTACGTCTTCGGCGGACAATTCGTGGCCCAGGCGCTAGTCATCTGGAACGCAAGTTCATCACATTAGTTGATGGCTCGAATCTTTGTAGAGGAGAGCGCTTGTGGGGAATGCAGGTGTGAGAGGCCGGCCGATCGCGCCGTTAGTGCTCAGTCCGCAGGAGCGCACGTACCTAGAGAGGCAAGTTCGTCGTCATCGTGTCGCGCGGTGCTATCTGAGCGATGCCGCGCGATCCTGCGATGTGCGGATGGCCTGCCAAGCAAGTCTGTGGCTGCTGAACTCGGCATCCATGAACACACCGTTGGCAAGTGGCGCCGTCGGTTTTTTTAGAAGGATCGCTGTGATGGCCTGCTTGATGAAGCCCGCCCGAGCCGCCCTCGCACCATCGACGACGATCAGGTTGCTGAGGTAATCGAGCGGACATTGCGTACGACGCCGGCCGACGCGACGCACTGGTTGATCCGCTCGATGGCTGCGGAAACTGGCTTTTCCCACACCACGATCCGCCGAATGTGGTCGGCGTTCAGCTTGCAACCGCACCGTAGCCAGACATTCAAGTTGTCGAGCGATCCACTGTTCGTCGACAAGGTACATTGTCGGCCTTTATCTATCCCCACCGAACCGAGCCGTTGTCCTCAGCGTTGATGAGAAAGCCAGATCCTGGCACTCGATCGCGAGCAGCCGGTCTTGCCGATGATGCCTGGGATGCCAGAACGTCGCACGCACAGTTATGTGCGACATGGCACGACCACACTGTTTGCCGCGCTCGATGTCGCTTCCGGCTTTGTCATTGGCAAATGCTACAAGCGTCATCGGGCGGTCGAGTTCTTGAAGTTCCTCAAGGAAATCGACGCTCAAATCCCCGAGGGGCTTGCGGTCCACATCGTCATGGACAACTACGCCACCCACAAGACACCTAAGATCAAGGCGTGGCTCGCTCGCCGGCCGCACAACCATGTCCACTTTACGCCGACTTCCGCGTCATGGATCAATCAGAACGAGCGCTGGTTCGCTGAACTCACCAGAAAGCAGATCCAGCGAGGTGTTCACACCTCCGTCAGACAGCTCGAGGCCGACATCCGTACCTTCATCGAACTGCACAACAATAACCCGAGGCCCTTCAAATGGACCAAGTCTGCAGACCAGATCTTGGCTTCCGTCAAACGCTTCTGCCACAAAGCCCAGCAGACTTTATGCGGCGAACTTTAGATTCACGTGACTAGCGGCTGCCGAGCAGACCGTGCGTGAGGATATGGCGGCGCTGACCGCACATTGTTCGCCTTGGACTGGCCACACCACGACTTCGATCATCCGCGGAGCCTAGCGCGGCTGCCGCTGACGCCGGAGCAGCGCAGCAAGATCATGGGTGAGAACGCGCTCAGCCTCTTCAAGCTCCCGATGCCCGAGAGTCTCACGAACAAGGAGAAACAGCGAGCATGAGCGACAATCACGAGGTGGCCGGGCACGCCGCCGAGCCCGAGACGAAGGCGCTCTGGTCGGCTCGGACGCCAGTCGAATATCCAGTCGGGCCGGCAAGCGAATTTCCGCCCGGTGCGCACAAGATCGTTCAAGTTGGCTCGCAGGAAGTTGGGGTGTTCAACGTCAATGGCGATCTGCATGCCCTGATCACTGTTTGCCCACATCAATACGGCCCAGTGTGTGCTGGTCCGGTGGGCGGCGAGATGAGCTATAACGCCACGACGGGTTGGAAATTCCACTGGAGCCGGGATGGGGAGGTCCTCATCTGCCCGTGGCACGGGCTCGAGTTCGATCTGGCCACGGGTCGCTGCTCGCGCCAAAGGAGATTCGCCTACGCAAATGCCAAGTGAACGTCGTCGACGGGAGGTTCGCGTGAGCCTCGCCGCCGGCTGAGTGCCGTATCGACTATTGCCATTGGGGGTGTTCATGTTCGTGGTCATTCGTCGAGACCCAGATCGATGCTGAGGGGCGCGCCGGCAGGACTGCCTACCTTGCTAAGCTCGTACAAAGTGCCGACGGGGCGGTCGAGAAAGAACTCGGCCTTGAGGTGTTTAGAAAGGTCGAGCGCTGGCGATGCTGGCTTGGCCGAACGAATTGTTTTTGGCGTGGCGCTGGTGGCGGATTGATAACGAGGACGCCGGCGGCGAGGTGCTCGTTACTGTCGACGGCAACGGCAACCTAATCCAACTTGAACACAACGGAGCGGAAGAGCTGATCGTCGACGACGGAGCTCGGGTCCTGGCGACGGTCGGATTCCGCCCGCCACCCGCGAACGTTTTCTGTCGGCCTGCGTATCCAGGCGTTGGCAGGACTCCATCGCTGACGAGTCGCGAGTCCGGCCGGGCGTTCCTTGGAAGAAGCCTGTAGCAAAAGTCGATTAATTCTGCAGGGCCACTCGCCCGTCGGCAACATGTGTTCCATGATTTGATGCGAAAAGAAAAAAATGTAGCGCAACTCCTATTACTGATTGGCATCTAAATTGAATGTCTCATCAGCACCGTTGGTTTGGCGCAAGCCTACACCAATGAGGATAATGCGGAAGCAAAATGATAACGCGACAGAGTACTATCTCGCGCCGAACAACAAAATGGGTTAGCTAGGAACACAGAAGGTGAGCAACAATGCGGACCGGAGCGAAGATGCTGCAGTCAGCCGAAGGCGGCTGGAACGCGTCATTATCGTCGGCAGTGAACAAGCGGCCGTCGAGTTAGCAGTATCGTTGCGACAGCACAGCTTCGCAGGCTCCGTGATCCCCATCGGCGAAGAGTTGGCTCTGCCCTATCAGGGGCCGCCTATCGAAGGGCATCGATCCGGCGAGCGGGGCCGCGATGCTACTGCGCGCGGAGAATTTCTATGCTGCCAATTCGATCGCGCTACGCGTCGGGACGGTTGCCGAGCGCATCGATTGCGACGCCCGCATTGTTGTGCTGACCGGCGGCACACCTCTCCTTGCGACATCTCATGCTCGCCACGGGTGCGCGCAGCCGAGTGCCGGCCATTCCGGGCTTCGACGTTCGCACGTCACTGGAATTTCGCACGCTTGCCCATGCCCACAACCTCGCGGCGCGGCTTGTCGAATTCGCCACATCACCATCGCCGGGCGCGGCTTCATTGGCTTTGAGGTGGCTTCTCTGCTGCGAAGCCACAAGATCGAAGTCGATGTGATCGAAACCTCCGATCGGCTGATTGGCCGCGTGCTGTCGCCGGTGATAAGTGATTACTTCCGCCAGTTTCACACCAAGGCCGGGGTCCGCTTGCGGTTTCGCAATGCTATCCGATCGGTCGGCAAAGATGCGGCTCGTGAGGTGGTCGCGCTCGCCGACAGCACGACGATCAACACGGAGGCGATCATGATGGCGGTCGGCGTGTTGCCCAACGACGCGCTGGCGGCCGCCGCCAGGCTCGAGGTAAACGATGGGATCGTGGTTGATGCGCACCAGCGATCCCGCAATCTCTGCGATCGCGGACTGCGCCGCTCATCCGAACCCGTTCCGCAGCGGCCTCGTACGGCTGGAATTTGTGCAGAACGCGATCGACCAAGCACCGTCGGGCTGACCGGATCGCCCGCGCCTTACCGCAGCCTGCCGTGGTTCTGGTTCGATCAGGGCGGCGCCCACCTGCAGATCGCCGGACTGACCGTTGATCCCGACAGCGCGGTGCTGCGTGGCGAGCGGCGCGTTCTCGGTTTTCCTTTACAGGGGAGATCGAGCTGATCGCGGTTGAAAGCGTCAACAAGCCTAGCGATCACGTGTTTGGAGGGCGTATCTTGTCTGCTGGCTTGTCGGTACCCAAGGCAATGATCGTCGACACTGGCGCAGACTTCAAGCAATTCGCCGCTGCGGCTGTGGCCGTGAGGAGTTGTCGGTCACCTGATCGACGGGCCGTAGCTTTACCTCACCGTCGCGAAGGCGCGGTTATGATCGTCCACAGCTTGCTTTGCTGGTTCCGCGAGGGTCGTAATCAACGTTAATCTCGTCGGCGAGCGCGAGGGCGCGAACCTCGACTAGGTCTGTGATCGAGGGTGACGACGAGACCCTGCCTGCCGATGTGGATGTGATGTTCAATTATAGGACGGCTCTCATGTCTTTTAGGTCTCAGGGTCCAAGAAAAACGTCTGTTCAACCATGGCGGCCATAATAGTCATGCCGTGTGTGTCAGCGTGAGGCGGTCCGGGGGCATGTTGGCGTGGTGAACGGGCGATCAATGACGGCGAGCGTCATAGTCGCCAAACACAACAGAGTGCCCCTATTTTGGAACGGGTCGTGTCTCACGTCACGATCACTGACCCGCATCATTTTCTTTTTGGGCACCGGCTTGAGGTGCTGAAGGAGCGGTCGGGGGCGGTCCCGCCTACGTCGTTGTCGCGCTGCCGGACGGCCGGCCGCGGGCAGTTCGGATCGCGTCGACGGATCTTGTCGAGACGCCGATCACGCCTCGCCCGAACGCCGCCGATCTGCCGCGCATCAGTGCCCGTACGCTGATCCCATTGATGCAACATTTGAGCGCGACTCTGAGCCGTCGTCCGTGAAGAACCATCCAAGCGGTTGATCAAGAATCGGTTTTCCGGGCGAGACGTCGCTTGCCGGTTTTGGGCTGGACGATCGCGATCGCCGTAGGCCTCGCCCGACGCCAACCGGACCTGCGCGGCGAGAAACCGATCACCACTAATGACCAAGCGGGTTTGTCGAGGGAGCGGAATACATATCCCCCATGGCATCGAGATTTGGCAACCTGCCGCGGGCCGCGGCCGAGCGCTGCGACAAGGAAACTCCGATCACCTTCGGGAATGTCGGCTGACCTTCGGCGAACTCAACGCCGAGATCGACCGTGCGGCGCGCGCACTGCTGGCACGCGACGTGAGCAAGGGAGAGGTCGTCGGCCTGTGGGTCACGAACCGGATCGAATTCACGATCGCGCCGTATGCGACCCCCGCGCGGATCGGCGCGATCGCAGCCCCGATGAACACCCGCTATCGTGAACATGACGTCGCCTATGCGCTTCGCCTCGCTGAGTGCAAATTGCTGTTCGTCGTCGAGCGCTCCGGTTCCCTCGGACATGTCGATATCCTGAAGGCCGGACTTCCCGGATTCGACGGTAAGCATTTCGAGCGCACGGACTCCTTCCCGCATTTAGCCCACATCGTCATCATAAGCGATACGCCGAACGGCGGACCGCAGTCTGGGCGCTTCCTCGACGATGCCGGACGGGCCTCGGCCCATGAGCTCGAGGGGGCGCCGCAGAGGTGAAGGTCGACGACATCGCCATGTCCCTGGAACCGTCGATCGAGCAGATCGCGATGGTCGGCGTCCCTGCCCCCCGTTTGATCGAAGTGCCCTGCGCCTATGTCGTGCTCAAGCCAGGCATGGAATGTTTGGTCGAGGACGTGAAAGCCCGCTGCAGGGGTAAGATTGCCAGTTTCAAGATTCGGCACTATGTCGTACCAGTCGATGCCTTCCCGATGACTGCCTCGGGCAAAGTGCAACGCATTCTTCTCCGAGATCGAGCGAAGCAGGAGCTAGCCTTCATTTCAGTAAAGGCCTAGCGATCGCCGAGTGGTTCCCCGCATCCGTTGAACCAGCCAGCCGGCCGACACGTATTGGCCGCGCAAGCTGGTGAAATGCTGACATCGGCATAAATGTCCTGTCAGGTTTAGAACACAGTGCGCACAAAAGGCCAGAATTTTTAAAGCATGGTCAGGCGTTTGGTGTGCTTATCAGCACTGGCATGGTCATTGCTTTAGCCTCAGCAACAGCGATTTAGAGCTGAGAGCATGTGGCGCTCACCTATTCGCATCATATGAATAAAGTTGTTCGACTGAGAACCCCGAAGCTTTGAAGGTACTACCATGAGCGAAGCAGCTTTGATCGATCGTATCATTCCGTGTAGCGACGTCGTGAAACGCGCCGCGCGCATCGGTGCTGAAATCAGGAATATCAAGCTCTCGGGCGATTTGCCGAGCCACACAATTGCTGCAATCAATAGCTTGCTACTCGTCCACAAGGTGATCTTCTTCCGCGATCAGGATCATCTCGACGACGCGGAGCAGGAACGCTTTGGTATTCGTTTGGGAAAGCTAGTACCGCATCCGACAATCGATAGTATAGAGGGAACGACGTCAATCATCGAATTCGATTCAGCCCGCGGAGGTAGCCGGGCTGATGTGTGGCACGCCGATGGGACGTTCATCGCTGCCTATCCCAAAATTTCGGTGCTGCGAGCCATCGTGATCCCACCTTTTGGTGGAGATACCGTCTGGTCGAACACTACGGCTGCTTACCTGGATTTGCCGCTGCCGCTGCAGCGGCTAGCCGATGAACTTTGGGCAGTCCATACCAACGGCTTCGAATACGCCGGAAAGGCTCGTGTCCGCGAAATCGACAAGAAGCATTTTGATGAGGTCTTTACCAGAACCATCTTTGAGACCGAGCATCCCATCGTACGCGTACTTCCCGAGACCGGTGAACGTGCGCTGGTGCTCGGCGATGTGGTGCAGCGCTTTGTTGACATTGGCAAACGTGATGGCCAGAAGCTGTTCGAGCTTTTCCAGTCCCACATCACCGCGCCCGAGAACACCGTACGCTGGACCTGGCAGGCCGGTGACCTCGCGATCTGGGACAACCGGGCAACCCAGCACTACGCCGTCAACGATTATGGCGATCAGCACCGCGTCGTCCGCCGCGCCACCATCGATGGTGATGTACCAGTTAGCGTCGACGGCCGGAGCAGTGTGACGCGCCTCAAGGTCACCAAGCAGCCGCCCATGGAGGCCACCTAGCCCCACTCGAATCCACGGAAAGTTCACTTGTGCAGCTTCTACCTTGGCGGACGTTCGCTGCTTTCTAAATCCACAGTAAGCGGCGCGCACGGCGAAGTAAGATTCGACTTTAGTCGCCGCCGCCGACCTCGTCAGCCGCCTTGGACTACCTTGGAACAGACTAAATTCCGCCGTACGTACGGATCTGCGGTTAGGGGCCCCTTTTCGGAAAGGGGCTGCCCAAGCTCAAGCAGGATTCGGTACATCAGCAGGCGTGTGAACGTCGACCACCGGGAAGGGCTCGTCCATCAGGACGATTCTCCTCTGGTCAATTGCGACACGCTTTCGCTCCGACGCACAGCCGACGCCGATAAGGCTCCATAGGTCCCTTTAGGCCGACCGTGGCGGGCAGGCCGAGCCTGGCACGCGCTCCAACTTGCCCTGAGAGACGAGCCCGAGCCATGTCTTTCGCTATAGAAGCAAGGAGTACGCGATTGTCCGACGATAGACCCAATATCGATCCGTATCCGCTCGGCCTTACGTCGCCTGGGCCGGCAACCGCAACAAGGACGCGATCCTGAAAGTATTCGAAGAGCTCTTTCCTTCGAAGGGTGACGCGCTCGAAGTAGCGACGGGTGCCGGATCACATATCAACTACCTCGCGCCGCATTTTCCGACCGTTCGGTTTCAGCCTTCCGATTACGACCAAAGTGCTTTCGAGACCATCAAAAGGAAGCGCCTCGAAGGCGATAACAATAACAGTGCTGATCCCGCTCTGATTGATCCCGTCAACCTGGCCGGATGCCGGTGAGCAGCTCTAGGTGTTTTGTCCCAAGCTTTGATGGTGCATCCTTATCGCACGATTCGAAGGATGCGCTATGGGACAAGTTTTACACGGCTGCGCCACCACGACGGAGGCGGTCCGTCGAGCAATACAAAATAGTCAAGAGAGCCTGAGAGCGCTCGCCAAGCGCTACGGGATCAACCAGAAGACTGTCGCGAAGTGGAAGCAGCGCGACACCGTCGCTGATCTTCCGACTGGCCCAAAGGAAGCCAAGTCGACTACCCTTTCCATCGAGGAGGAGGCAGTCATCGTCGCTTTCCGACGGCATACGCTACTGCCGCTTGACGATTGCCTCTATGCGCTCCAGCCGACCATCCCGCATCTGACGCGATCATCTCTGCATCGCTGCCTCCAGCGCCACGGCATCAGCCGATTGCCGGAGGTCGAAGGCAGCAAGCCTTCGAAGAAAAAGTTCAAGGCTTATCCGATCGGCTATTTCCACATCGACATCGCTGAGCTCCAGACCGCTGAAGGCAAGCTCTACCTCTACGTCGCGATCGATCGCACCAGTAAATTCGCCTTCGTGCAATTGGTCAGCAAGACGGGAAGAACCTCAGCCTCGGCCTTCCTCGAAGCTCTGATTGTGGCCGTCCCCTACAAGATCCACACGGTTCTCACCGACAATGGGATTCAGTTCACTTTCCCGCCGCGTTACGCGGATGGTCCGACGGCAAGATACGTGACGCATATGTTTGATATGCGCTGCCAAGAGAATGGCATCGAGCATCGGCTGACTAAGATCAAGCATCCCTGAACCAATGGCCAGGTCGAGCGCATGAACCGCACGATCAAGGAAGCGACCGTCCAACGCTGCCATTACGATCGACACGATCAGCTCGAAGCTCACCTTGCCGACTTCATCAACGCCTACAACTACGCTCGGCGGTTGAAGACCCTGAAGGGCCTCACACCTTACGAATACATCTGCAAATGCTGGACTTCCCAGCCAGAACGATTCAAACTCAACCCGCTCCAGAAAATGCCGGGACTAAACAGGATACCGCGGAAAGCGAGGTTGATCGATGAAGCTTCGCGGGTACGCCTACAAAGCTGCTCATGTTAGCGGGTTGGTACGCTGGCGATGCGACTTCGGCCATGCACATTCTGAGGCGCTGGCAGAGACTCGTTTCCATCCCTTTCGTCTGAAACAAAATAGGAGCATGTCGGTGGATGGCTTCAAACCTGAAGAAATCATGAGCGTTCAGTTCCTGTGAGTGATCGGTCCAGCTCAGCAAGTGCGGCAGCGAAACGCATCTAACTCATGTTGCGGTGGTTAGCGCGGCCTTCCGACGCAGATAGCGATCCCCTTGTCCGTTGCTGGTCAATTTGTCGCTTCTGCTAGGACGATCTGTTATTCACTGCTGACTTCGCCTTGGGTCGCACACGTATCAGCCCTTCTTGAGCGGCCGAGGCCACGAGACGTCCCTCCCGAGTGTAGAAGCGGCCGCTGGCGAAGCCGCGGGCGCCGTTTGCCGATGGGCTGTCCATAACAAACAGGAGCCAGTCGTCCATTCGGAAGGGACGGTGGAACCAGATGGCGTGGTCGAGGCTGGTGGATTGGATGCCGGGAGTAACCCATGTCGTGGCGTGCGGCCGCATGGCCGTCGACAAGAGGTTCAAATCCGATACATAGGCGAGCAGGGCCCGGTGAAGGGCCGGACGATCCGGGAGCGCGCCCACGGCACGGTACCAAACGCTGCGCTGCGGCGGCTTTGCTTGTGGGTTCAAGATGTCGATGGGATCTACTGGACGGATCTCGATCGCACCTTCCAACAACAATTGCTCGCGAGCCGCGTCCGGCATCTTATCCATGTACTTGCGAGCAATCTGTGCCTGCGACAAGAGTCCCTCAGGTCCGGGCGTCTGCGGCATAAGGTCCTGATGCTCGAATCCGACCTCTTTGTGCTGGAATGAGGCTGTCATGGTAAAAACGGTACGACCGTCCTGAACCGCGTCCACGCGCCTCGTGGAGAAGCTCATTCCGTCGCGAATTCGTTCCACCTCGTAAATGATCGGCTGGTGCTCGTCGCCCGATCGCACGAAATAGCCGTGCACCGAATGAGCGGCCTGATCCTCACGAACTGTCTGTTCGGCAGCCGCCAGCGCCTGGGCAACGAACTGTCCACCGAACACGTATCCCCACTTCAGGTCCACACTGCGACCGCGGAACCGGTCTGTCTCGACACGTTCGGGCTCGAGAACGTCAAGCACATGTTTCAATGAAGCAGGTGAGTCACTGTGAAGGGTCATGTAAATCGGAAGCCAATATCGAAATGAGTTTGACGCCCCACCGAGTTAGCTAAAGAAGCGAGTTTCGGCTCTCTCTCGGCCCTACCATCGGGAGACACTCGACTGTCGCTCCGCGAACGCACGCCCTTGCAGCTTAGTCCGAACCGAAGCCGTTCGACTCTCTCCAGGAATGGAAGTCCCATCCACATGACCAGCCATCCTCGAGTTGGCGCGAGTAAGCAATGCGGAATCTGGTCTCGGCGCGACCCGTGAGTAGTCCTGGACGAAACCCATTTGTTTCCGATACTTCTTGCAAACGACCCTGGATCGCGCTCATTGGTGGCAGGCCAGCGCATTATCCTAGTCTGGACATCCCAATTGTACTTTCTCTCCCGCCATCGTGGGGTAAAGCTAATCATTGCCCGAGACACAGGTGACCAACGTTCACTGGGACAGGCGGTTCACTGGTTCCTGAGCTGCTCGGCGCGCCTGCGCAGAAGGTGCGCAACGGCGAGAATCGAAGCAGTGAGGATGGTCGTGAGCGTTGACACGGCCGCGATCGTGGGCTCGATCTGGAAGAGTAGATCATCCCACATGCGTCGTGGCAGAGTCACGGCGCCGGATCCGGAGAGAAACAGAGTAACGATCACGTCATCGAATGATGTGAGGAAGGCGAATAGCGCGCCGACAAGGACGCCGGGCCGGATAAGCGGTAACGTGACTTGCAGCAGAGTAGCGCTAGGCGTCGCACCAAGGCTCAAGGCCGCTTGCTCGAGCCTGGGGTCAATTCCGGCTAAGCTTACGCTTACACTCGTCACGACAAACGGCACGGCAAAGCAGGTGTGCGCCAATACAACGGCTCCCGGCCTGCCCACCAGGCCGTAGCGCGAAAAGGAATAGTAGATGCCAATCGCGACGACGATGCCCGGTACGATCATTGGCGAAAGGATCAGGCCAGTCGCGACCGTCCTTATGCCTCTCGGCAGGCGCGCGATACCAATCGCGGCAAATGTTCCCAGGATGGTTGAAAGCGCCACGACAGCCGCCGCTACCCAGAGGCTCAGCCAAGTTGATTGAAGCCAATCTGCACTGCCGAAATAGGCCTCGTACCATCTCAAGCCAAAGCCGGGCGGCGGGAACGTGAGATAAGACACCGAGGAGAAGGAAACTACGACCACCACGACGATCGGCAGCGCCAGGAACAGCAGGAGGAGCGCCACTAACGCTTGAAGAAGGAAACGGGCCGCGGTCATCACCTGCTCATCCTGAATGCGTTGCCTACGCCGGGCACAAGCTGAGCCATGCCGATCAGGGTCAATGCGGTCGCAAGCAGCACGACCGAGAGAGTGGCCGCGTATCCCCAATTGAGCAATTCCACCTGCTGCGCGATCAGGATCGACAGCGAGATGTCGGCCGAGCCTCCCACCAATGCCGGCGTGATGTAGAAGCCTAGCGCCAGCACGAAGACCAGCATTACACCGGCCGCCACGCCGGGCATCGACAACGGAAGAGTGACTTGGCGAAAGGTACCCAAGGGTGTGGCGCCGAGGCCCGAAGCGGCTCGCTCCAGCGAGGGATCGATCTGCCGCAGGGAATTGGCAATCGGCAGAATAATATAGGGCAGCAGGATGTGGATCATCGCAATGTGTGTTGCCATTGTCGTGTTAAGCAGCCTTAGCGGCTGTTCGAGTAGGCCGAGCGCCAGCAGTGCCTCGTTGATTACACCGTGACGACCCAACAGCACCATCCAAGCGTAGCTGCGCACCAGCACTGACGTCCAGAACGGTAGCAGGACAATGATCATGATAATAGGCGCGCTCGAACGCGCGCGTGACAACGAGAGTGCCACCGGATATCCCAGCACCAGACACCCGAGCGTGACAACCCACGCAGTGCGGAGCGTGATCCAGAAGACCCTGAGGAAGACTGCATCGCTGAACAGCGATGCATAATGGCCGAGCGACCAGGTCGGATCGTTGAGGCTGCGCAGCAGCATGGTCACAACGGGGACAGCGTAGAACACCGTCATGTAGACCAACAGGGGCCCAGCGAGCAGCCATGGAATGATCCATGGGAGCGCGCGATTCCTTAAGGAGAAGTCCCTAGGCTTCATAGGAGAAGCTAAGGGGGCTGTCATGATCACCTCGGACATGGGTTTCCTAGACAAGGATCGTGTCCGCAATTGACCAGGCAATCTCTGTGCGCTCTCCGACTGCTCGGCGGCGGATTGTGGCACTCGACGCTTCCTTTAGCACCATCGACGCTCCGCAGTCAGACTTCAGCAGATAACGGCAGCGTTCTCCGGCAAAGGCGGCTTCAACCACAGTGACACTCATGCGGTTGACGGAAGGTCCCGTTTCAACAGTGGTGTCGGCGAAGCGCAGTCGTTCGGGGCGCGTCGTCACACTAACCTCGGCGCCGATCGCAGGAGGCTGCGAGGCAACAGCCCGCACCAGGATGCCCTGGCACTTGGCCACCACAACACCCTCCTCCATGCCGCACACGACCGCCGGCATGAAGTTGGACTGGCCAATGAACCCCGCGACAAAATGACTGCAGGGCCTGTCGTAGAGATCCTCTGGTCGACCGATCTGCGCCACCTTTCCATCGTTCATCACGGCGATGCGGTCGGACATGGTGAGCGCCTCGTCCTGGTCGTGCGTAACGAGAACGAAGGTGATACCCAGCTCGGCGTGCAAACGCCGCACCTCGATCTGCAGGTTTTCGCGCAGCTGCTTGTCGAGCGCGCCCAAGGGCTCGTCCAGCAATAGCAGCCGCGGCTTGAACACAATGGCCCGGGCCACCGCCACCCGTTGCTGTTGCCCACCAGACAGCTGACGCGGATGGCGCTCACCATAGCCAGGCAGCCGCACCAGCTCGAGTGCTTCGCCTACCAGCTTGGTCCGCTCCGCCTTCGGGACCCCACGCTGCTTTAATGGGAAGCCGATGTTCTCGGCCACGGTGAGGTGCGGAAAGAGAGCGTAATTCTGGAAGACCATACCTATGTTACGGCGATAAGGTGGTACGGCGACAACCGACCTGCCGTCAATGGCGATGTCGCCGCTGGTCGGGCTCTCGAAACCCGCAATCATCATGAGCGTTGTGGTCTTTCCCGACCCACTAGGGCCGAGCAGGGTCAGGAACTCGCCGGACCGAATATCGAGCGAGACCCCCGCCACGGCGACGACAGGACCATAGCTCTTCTCCAGATTGACGAGCGATACTGAAGCGCCCCGGTCGCGATTGTCATTTCGGGGCCTCATCGAAGACTCTAACGTTTGATCCATGAAAAATCTTTAGATCGGCCAGCGGGGGCCTTGCTGATGATAACTTGCCGAGATCAGCATGTGTTTAACATACCGATCTCCGTGACGTGCGAAGCCTCTCCGTAGCTTCTTCAGGAGGAATGGCTAGCCCAATAGCCACTTACTGAACTTCTCCTGGACTGCGCTGCCATTTTCGACCCACCATTCTTCGTTGAAGAATACGAGTTGCTTCTGGATTTCCGGCGCGCTCGGCAGCATCGCCAATCGCTGTGGAGGAATGTATCTATTGGCCGCCGGATTTGTAGCGCCGTACGGAATTAGCATCGCGAAGCGCGCCTGGGGAATGGGCATGAGCGAATAGGCGATCAGCTTCATGGCGTTGCCTTTGTTCTTGGCACCCTTGGGCACGCCCCAGGCATTGCGCCTCAATAGACCTTGATTCCAGTTGATCGCCACCGGCGCACCTTGCTCGATCAACGCCGACATGCGGCCATTCCAGACGGAAGTCATGACAATCTCGCGATCAATCAGCATCTGCGGTGGCTGAGCGCCGGTGGTCCACCACTTGACCACTCGCTTCTTGATTTTATCGAAACTGGCCAGCGCCTTGCTGACGTCGATGGGATAGAGCTTGTCGGCAGGCACCCCCGCAGCCATCAGCGCGAACTCCAACTCTGGGTTAGTAGCGTTACCGTACATGGCCCCATCGCCCGGAAACTTGTCGAGGTCCCAGAAATCTGCCCAACTTGCAGGCACAGCGCCTTTGAACGCGTCGGTGCGGTAACCCATCACCTGGGCCCAAATCATCTCCTCCACCCCGTATTCGAAGCGAAACTCCTTGGGGAGACCATCGTCGATCAGCGAGTAATCGATCTTCTCGAAGTAATCGCCGACCTTCATTAGCTGCAGGATCCCCTGGCGACTGGTGTCGATCAGGTCCCATTCGATATTGCCGGTATCAACCATCGCTTTCGTTTTTACAGCGTTGGTGCCGGGGAAGAGGCGAACCTTGATCCCAGTCGCTTTCTCGAATGGTTCGTACCAAGCCTTCTGCTGTGCTTCTTGCGTTGCGCCACCGTAAGTCGCAATCCGGACCTCCCCCGATCCCCTGAGGATGTCGGGCACAGTAGTCTGCTCGGGCAACGCGGACTGCGCGCTCGCCGATCGGAGGACGAACGGCGCCGCAAGCGCTGCGGAGATCAGGCCGACGGCGCTGCGGCGATTGATGTGGACTGTATGCTTACCCATTGACGCCTCCCTACATCACGTCAGTACGACTCATGGAATCCGTTTCTTGTTGCGCTACGATGTGATGGGGACACACACGCCGTTGACCCCTGAAGCATCTGGGCTGACGAGGAAGCCAATGGTGGCCGCAACCTCACGAACGTCGACGAAGCGCTTCGCCGGTTGCGCCGCACGGAAGCGCGCGACAACTTCATCGGTACTCACACCCATGCTTGCCGCCTGAACCTCCAACTGATCACGCATCATTCCGGTATCCATCCAGCCCGGCGCGACCGCATTAACCGTGAGGCCATGCGGCGCTCCCTCCAATGCAGCCACTCGGACCAGACCAAGAACTCCGTGCTTCGCGGCCGTGTACGCCGCCTTACCCGATGACCCAAGAAAGCTCGCAGTCGATGCTGTTACCACAACCCGCCCCGCCGGGGATTTTGTCAATGTCGACCACGCCGCCTTTATTGCGAAGAATGGTCCGTCGAGCATGACGCCACGAAGACGCTCCCATTCAGTATCCGGGTATTGATCGATCGGCGCAACGAACTGACAGCCGGCATTCAAGATAAGGATGTCAAGGCGCCCAGCAGAGGCAAGGACATGGCTGATCATGTCCCGATTCCCGCTCGGAGTGGCAAGGTCCGCGTGGTAGACGTCCTCGCCAGCGACGTCCGCGCCGTGCACGTCAGCCCCGCGCTCGCGCAATTCCCTAACGATGGCCTTTCCCAACCCTCCAGCCGCTCCAGTCACCAGCGCGACACGACGATCGAGCGAGTATCCACCCGCTCGAGATTTCTGTTCGTCGCCATTCGGAACCAGCTCGGCCATCCGTTTCTCCCCTCCCTCAAGACGCAACTTGATTTAGATTGTTGTCTGCGCCATCTACGATCGTAGAAGGCCGCTCTCGTATAAATACGCTAAAAGTTGGCTTGAGATCGGGGCATTTCTGCAAAAGGTAGACACTTCTGCAGTTTAGAAGCTGCCACTTCAATGAAATCGCACTCTAGTCATCTGGAACGCAAGTTCATCACATTAGTTGATGGCTCGAATCTTTGTAGAGGAGAGCGCTTGTGGGGAATGCAGGTGTGAGAGGCCGGCCGATCGCGCCGTTAGTGCTCAGTCCGCAGGAGCGCACGTACCTAGAGAGGCAAGTTCGTCGTCATCGTGTCGCGCGGTGCTATCTGAGCGATGCCGCGCGATCCTGCGATGTGCGGATGGCCTGCCAAGCAAGTCTGTGGCTGCTGAACTCGGCATCCATGAACACACCGTTGGCAAGTGGCGCCGTCGGTTTTTTTAGAAGGATCGCTGTGATGGCCTGCTTGATGAAGCCCGCCCGAGCCGCCCTCGCACCATCGACGACGATCAGGTTGCTGAGGTAATCGAGCGGACATTGCGTACGACGCCGGCCGACGCGACGCACTGGTTGATCCGCTCGATGGCTGCGGAAACTGGCTTTTCCCACACCACGATCCGCCGAATGTGGTCGGCGTTCAGCTTGCAACCGCACCGTAGCCAGACATTCAAGTTGTCGAGCGATCCACTGTTCGTCGACAAGGTACATTGTCGGCCTTTATCTATCCCCACCGAACCGAGCCGTTGTCCTCAGCGTTGATGAGAAAGCCAGATCCTGGCACTCGATCGCGAGCAGCCGGTCTTGCCGATGATGCCTGGGATGCCAGAACGTCGCACGCACAGTTATGTGCGACATGGCACGACCACACTGTTTGCCGCGCTCGATGTCGCTTCCGGCTTTGTCATTGGCAAATGCTACAAGCGTCATCGGGCGGTCGAGTTCTTGAAGTTCCTCAAGGAAATCGACGCTCAAATCCCCGAGGGGCTTGCGGTCCACATCGTCATGGACAACTACGCCACCCACAAGACACCTAAGATCAAGGCGTGGCTCGCTCGCCGGCCGCACAACCATGTCCACTTTACGCCGACTTCCGCGTCATGGATCAATCAGAACGAGCGCTGGTTCGCTGAACTCACCAGAAAGCAGATCCAGCGAGGTGTTCACACCTCCGTCAGACAGCTCGAGGCCGACATCCGTACCTTCATCGAACTGCACAACAATAACCCGAGGCCCTTCAAATGGACCAAGTCTGCAGACCAGATCTTGGCTTCCGTCAAACGCTTCTGCCACAAAGCCCAGCAGACTTTATGCGGCGAACTTTAGATTCACGTGACTAGGCGATCGCGTGATATTTGGCTCGAATGGCCACCCGGCATCGCGGTGGGTAGCTTACAGTTGGTTCTCTTGAGGATTCTGATCAATGGCGAACATCATTCGGATCTGATGATTGGTGGCGTCTCGGTCGAAGATACGTTGATGCTGTGCTTCCTTTGTTGCGAGAGGCCAACCAACGAATTCCTCTGCTGCTCACGCAGGAGCGGGTCGCGATCTTAGCGCAGCGATCTCTTGATAGATTGTTGGGCAACGAGGCGCGCAAGACGGGCCGGATGAGGGCGGAGGCCGCCGGTGATTAGGGTCCCAGGCGCCAGCAAGCGATCCTTGTCCGGGGACAATGCGATACCGACGCGCTCCGCGATATCGTACGAGAGTGCGCGCTGCAAACGCTTTGCCGTGAGGACACGGTTGTGGTTATCGACAAGTGTGTTTTTTTGAAGCAAGGCAAGGCGTCGTGCGGATTTGGAAGTCGAGGACGGCTTCGAACGATCTGGTGCTGATCACAACGAAACCCGCTCCCAGATGGCTGGCATCGCCATGTCTCACTCGTCATGCCTGCCTTTCGCCATACTGGTGGTCATCCGTACTCGGGCACTGCCCCAAAAATCGCGGCCGCGCCCCAAGCAACAAGAACGCAACTGCAATCCTAGAGCGTGCTGTTTTTATACGGAAGCATATCCTAAGTTTTTGAGGTAGTTGGCGCACTCCTCGCTGGAGAAGAGATCGAGGAGTTCGGCCGACCTTTCGCCAGGTCTCGACGTCGCGAGGCTGTGCGGCTCGCATCAGGTGTTTGAGTTTGGCGAAGACCTGCTCGATCGGATTGAGGTCGGGACTGTAGGGCGGCAGGAAGAGCAGATGGGCACCGGTGGCGCGGATGGCGTTGCGCGCCGATTTGCCCTTGCGACAGCCGAGATTGTCGAGGATGACGAGCTCGCCCTTTGCCAGGGTAGGTGCCAGCACCTGTTCGACATACAGGGTGAACAGCTCGCCATTGACGGGGCCGTCGATGACCCACGGCGCGCTGATCCGGTCTGGCGCAGCGCTGCGATGAAGGTCATGGTCTTCCAATGGCCGAAAGGCGCAGCTGCTTGGAAACGCTGCCCGCCCCCAGCCGCGCAGCGGCGCCATGTTGGTCTTGATCCACGGGTGAGTAGGCCGGGGGATTTTCACCCCCGGCCTCTCGCAGAACGGTGCGTGAGCCTCTCGGTTCACACCGCTCCCATCAGGTGAACGTGGTCGTCCCGAACAACTGCCAGTGTACGAACAGCTCCGCATTATTCCGAGCCAGCTTTCGCAAGAACAGCGAAGCACCGGTTTTGTGGAGCCGGAAGCGCTTGTACTTTCGCATGATCCACGCCCTCAGCTTCTGATTGACGTAGTCGACCAGAGAGAACAGCGCCGAACGACTGAACCGGCCGTAATAACCTATCCACCCCCGGAGGAGCGGATTGATCTGTTGGGCGATCTCAGCCAGCGTCCCCGGCGTTTGCCGAGGAATGTGCAAGCTTCGGATCGTCGCTCGCATGGCCTTCAAAGCTGTCGGACTGACCGCCGGGGTGTACCCACAGAAGAACTCCTTCCGCTGTGACGTTGCCACCTGCCGCGGCCTGAACTGATATCCGAGGAAGTCAAACTTGATCCTCGGATACCTTCGTCGACGCCTGTTGTCCTTGCAGTAAACGATCTGCGTCTTCGTCGGATGCATCTGAAGTCCGCACACTTCCAGCCTCGCTTGAAGCTCCGCCTTAATGGCTTCTGCTTCTTGCTCGGTCCGGCAGTGCACCAGTCCGTCATCGGCATACCGACACCAAGGAAGGTCGGGATGTGTCCGCGCCATCCAGAGATCAAACGTATAATGCAGGAACAGATTGGCCAGTATTGGGCTGATCACGCCCCTTGAGGGTTCCGCGGATCCGCTCAACGAGCTTCCCGTCCTTTTCCCTTGATGCCGTCAGCCATCTTTCGATGTAGAGCAGCGCCCATTTGCATTTCACGTGTCTCCGGACCGCCTTCAGCAAGAAGATCATGCGGGAGATTGTCAAACAGTCCTTTGATGTCGAACTCCAGGACCCAATCATATTTCCAGCACCGCTGACGCGTGACGCCCACGGCGTCCAGAGCCGATTTTCCTGGCCTGTGACCGTAAGAGTCCGGCAGGAAGATGGATTCCAGTTCCGGCTCAATCATCCGTTTGACCACCATCCGATCGCTGATAGTGGGCACACCTAAAGTCCTTTCGCCGCAGGTCTTCTTTGGAATGGAGACGGCGAGCACCGGAGGTGGAAAGTACACCCCCGACGACATCCGATTCCAGATCTTGTAGAGATTCCCTGCAAGGTCTTTCTCGAACATCTCGAAGGTCTGTCCGTCCACTCCAGCCGCTCCGCGATTGGATTTGACCGCCTTGTACGCTTCGTACACTCGCCGCTTCTCAATCGAGAACGGCTTGTTTATCGCACTGTTCGAAGTCATCCTGTTTCCAGTTGGTCCAAGAGTACGACTACCTGACCCGATCCCTTTGCTCCGTCCCCATTACAGGGCCCTCAACGCTCCTACGGATCGGTCCGCCCCAGTCTCTTGCATCGGTACTCCCGCCTCGCGGTTGGCACCGCTTGCGCTTCTCCCTTGGCATCAAGAGCCTGGTTCCTGCAGTTCCACGCGAAAGCCTGTGTCCGACTCACGCCCCCTCTACGCCGGTCGCCGCCCGCCCAGTCGTCAGGCATCTGGCGGACGTGTCCCAGGTTGACGAGACGGTCCTGGTTTTGACGACACTTGAATTAATAACGACGCGTCTCAGGAGGGTTCACTTTCGTTCGTCTTTCGGACACTCACCTGCTCGGTATATTCCGAACTTCTGATCCGACGCTCACCACCACAGCTCTTTACCGCAGCAGCTCGGATTGGTTTGAGACCCGCCCCTGAAAGCTGATCTCGGGGGCCCGCCCCCATCTTTCTCGCAGCTTCACCATCGGTCTTAGTTCATTTGAACTCCTTCCGCTGTCTGCAGCACACTCTCATCGATGAAGACCAGGCGCGAAGCGTCGATTCTGCCCCGATGGACCTTCCAGCGCGTCCGGTTACGCGCGATATCGGGGCGGTCTTGTTCGGCCGGCCGGATCGTCTTTTTTGAACTCAGTTCTTCGGCGTGAACAAACGTCCACACCGCCCGTACGTCTGTCTTGATCCCGCGCGCCGCCAGTTCCTGTGTCAGCTTCCGCAAGGTGAACGGCCCCGAGCGAATGCGTTTACCAGTGGCATTGCTGCCCGACAAAACCGGCTTCTTGTGACCGCCGATCTTGCCCGGCGAAACGCCGCCAGTCTCCCCCTTAGGTTCTTCCAATTCGTCACACAGGAGGGACTGATCCGAAGCGCTTCGGCAATCGAGCGGACGGTCTCGCCCGCATCAGCCCGAGCCGGTGCGCGTTCGCGAATGTCTTCCGAATAGGGCGCGTCATCCATGCTGGCCCCCGTTCCCCAGCATGGAGCTTGAATCAAAAATCTTCCCCTCTGGGAATCTGGAGGGTTCTGTGAGGTCGCGCTCACGCGGGGGCGCGGCAGGCGCTTATGACGCGACCTCATTGAAGCCGGATTGAACGAAGGCGCCGAAGGGTGGGCACGGTGGTGAGGCTATGGGGATTGTCTGAGATCGCAAGTAGCTATCGGCAGACTTTGTATCTGAAGCGGAGACGTGCTGGTTGCGCATCGCGGCAATTTGAGACCGGGAGCGTTTTGCAGGCGGTCGCGATCGATGGCCCGCTGCATTGAATGGTTGTCGTCGCGCGGTGTGGCGCACGGCTTCGACAGCGTCGGCGATGATCGAGACGCTGGGAATGATGATCGTCGTGCAGGGCACGAACTGGCTCACGATGTGTCGCATCGGAACGGTGGGGTTCGAGGGTTGGACCGGCTGCAGCTGTGTCGAAAGCGCTCGATGATGCGCATGACGCCACCACAATCAGGACAGGCGGGAACCTTGGCCCACGTCAGAGCGTCCGAATCCACAGGCGACGGCTCGCCATCGTTTGGCGCTGTCCGCTCACGATCGAGAAGTTTGAGGCAAAGGGCGAGTTTGGCAGCGCGATGGCCGTTCGCCATGAAGCTCTACGCCGCGGCAGCGGCTTCGTTCAATCCCGATTCTGGTAAAAACAACATGCCCTAGATAGCGCGCCCACACCCTAAGTGCATTGGAAATAACGAGATCGTTGCTGTGACCCAGCGGGAGAGTGGTCTTCGGCTGCATCTTCTTAGCCGGGCGCGAGCGAAGCGCGTTAGGCTTGCACACGCTCCAGCTGATCACGATTTAACCTAGTTGACGATCGATATGCTTTGGATTGTTCATGGCTATCTTTGCCACTACCAGATGACTCTCGCGCGTCCACGGATGGTCGAAATTACGCATAAAGTGGCCCGTTATCGTTGCCGCCGACCGTTGCTACCTTTGTCAGCGGTGCTGATGCTGGAGTGAATCCCGCAACTGCGCCGAGAGCATGCGGATGCCGCTAGCGTTGTTATCGGGCGCTGGCGCCAAGGTCGATGGTGACGCACTCACCATTGATACCAGAGGCACAGGGGCTCGCAAGAAAGCCAACGACTGCCGCGACCTCACGAACATCGACGAAGCGCTTGACTTGCTGCGCAGCGCCGAAGCGCGCGACGGCCTCATTCGTGCTCACGCCCATAGTTGTCGCCTGAACCTCAAGCTGAGCACGCATCATCCTGGTATCCATCCAGCCCGGTGCGACTGCATTGACAGTCAGACCATGCGCCGCGCCCTCCAAGGCGGCCACACGGACCAGACCGATAACCCCGTGCTTTGCAGCGGTGTACGCAGCTTTCCCAGCCGCCCCGCCAAAGCTCGCCGTAGATGCCGTGACCACAACCCGGCCGCCCGGGAGTCTCGTCAATGCCGACCACGCCGCCTTCATTGCGAAGAATGGTCCGTCCAGCATCACGCTTCGAAGACGCACCCATTCAACGTCCGGAAACTGATCGATCGGTGCGACGAATTGACACCCGGCATTCAAGACAAGGATGTCGAGACGTCCAGCGGCTGCTAGGACATAGTTGACTATGTCCCGATTCCCACTTGGAGTGGCGAGATCCGCGTGGAAGACCCCCTCGCTCGCAATACCTGCACCGTATACGTCCGCCCCGCGTTCGCGCAGTTCGCTGCTGATGGCCCTTCCGAGCCCGCCGGACGCCCCGGTGACTAACGCAACTTGCCCCTCAAGCGACCATCCACGCGTGTGGTGTTGCTGTCCGTGGCTCTTGGATTCACTCTTGGTCATTCGTTTCCCTTTCCCAATCGCGCAAACGAAGACACTTGTGTTCTAACATAAATCAGAAATCTGCTCCCCCGTGGCCACCGCGCTTTGTGACGATCGCGTGAAAGCACTTCTCGTTTGTGCATGAGGGCTGCATGAACGCCTGGACGCGGTAGACGGGCGTACATTTCGGAGATGCGTGAGCTGCATCTCGACCCTAGGATTTTACCACGAGCGGACGTAACGGGTTGCTGCAAACTGCAAACTTTGGCATCATACGCCGTCCGACGCGCCTTCTTCTAGCCGGCGCCGCCGCGCGAGCCGCTGCAAGCAAACGCTGGTTGAGCTCTATAGGTGCCGCCGCGCGTACTACATATGAGATTCGCATAGCGTCCCGTATCCGCGATACGCCAACCAGCTGCAGCGCAGGATTGACCGTCAGCGACAAAACGATCAAGCGCCTCATGCGCACACACACTCTACAGCCAAGCATCTGCTGTCACCATATCACAGCGACGGATAGTGATCACGACCAGCCCAATGGAGGCAAAGGAGACATGATACTGTTTACGAGCCCGCCCGCGGGAACGGACGAATCAGGACCTTGTTCGAGGAGGTTGCCGCCAGATAACTGCGTCGCGCTGCTCATGCCCAGAGAAACCTAACGCTGAGCGTCGCGCCGTTGCTTGGCTATCCATCGAACCGGTGCCGCGTCCGCTCTGGCTGCACCATCTTCACGCTGCTTGTGACTCGTTGAGAGTCCGCTAGAGGAGTCCGGTGAACGGTTTGCGTGTTAGTCCGCCAATGAAGAACTCGACCATAGAGGTGTAGTCGAAGACCGGAATGCCGATCGACCGCTGGACCGCGGCCGCGTAAGGTGGCAGCTCGGAGCACGTTAGCAACAGAATCCCTATGTCCGGCCTGTCATCGAGTAGCCTCACCGCCGCATCCACCGTTTCGGTCTCTATTGCGGCGACGTCCATATCACCGCTAGGATTAAGAAAAGAGGCCGCGAACGCCGGAGCGTTTTCAAGTCCAGCGACGACCACACGCTTGGAGTTGACTAGCAGCCCGGCTGCTTCAAACAATTCCGGGCTCAACGAGGACGCTCTCGCTGTAATGATGCCCAGCGCTTTTTTTTGCGGAAGCATTCGTTCGAGGAACGGCGCGAGGAGAAGACTGGATAGAAGCACGGGCACGTCAACTGCGGCGCGCACTGCCTCTTGATATCGGATCATGTACCCGCAGTTAGAGGTGATCAGTTGCGCACCTTCGAGTACTAGCCCAGCTGCGGCTTGCGTCACGGTCGCCGTCATTTCGGCGACATTCTGAAGGTTAGGCACCGCCTTGTAGAGGACAGGGACGCTCCACGTACTGGCGTTGCCAACACTCCCCGGAATGTAAGGCCGGATGCCGGGCAAGCGGTCGCGATCGAGCTGCAAGATGCCTACAGGAGCACCGTAGATCGACTGTTCAGGCTTCAACGAGGCGAACCGCTTCCTGTGAGAGTGACGAAAATCGATCATCTGTGGGTATCCTTTTCGCAATAGACAAGTGCATGACGGCGACAGTTGTGTCGGCCGCACCGCAAGCGAACAAGAATGTCATTTGCATGTGCGGCGCGAGCAGGACGATGCAACGCACAGTTTATGGTACAATCGGATCCGTTTCATCGAGACATCCTATAGATCCTTTAGTAGTCCCAAAGGCGTTGATCGTGCACCACCTGAAGGAATCGAGACAGGCGCGACGGATTTGATTACGATGCACTAACGTCGAGTTGACACTTGATCGTACATCAGTAGCGAGGATTGAAGTACTACCTGCTCGAGTAGGCAGTATTTGTATTGGCTACGGTAGAAGCGGCGGAACGCGTAGGTTACCCCACCTGCCGGATGATGTTTGATTAGCGGGCACGTCCGCTTCTTATGTGTCGGACGAGGATACGTGGCGGAGGCGTCAACCAGGGCCGGCCACGTCTGGCGTTTACGGGCCGTCGGCGTGGACCACCTTCTCGACCATAGGCGAGCACCGCCAGGCGAACAGTTGCGACGCGAGAATGCCGGCTCGGCGGGTGACCGCCGAAATGGTCGCGCCAGGCTACAGGTCTTCGTCAGGGCTTACACCTTGGCTCGTCCGAACAGCGTCGACGAAGTTGCCCCGGCGCTACCGTAAGATGTCGGCGCGCTTCGATCCTATGGAACGTTCTGGTTCCAGAACTGGGCGCAGACATGGAAGCTCACATCGGCTCACAAACTCAGCAGCCGATAGCCCATCGCTTCCCGCTCCGCCAGACCGTATCTCGTTGCCGGTTACCTCGACTGTTCATGCTGCGCGAAAGGTCGGGGCGGGCCAAAGGACTTGCGAAGCTATCGATAGTCCGACGCGTTCCATTCTATGACCGGTCAGTCGCCGCGTCTCATATTCGCCACGTGGCTGTGGCGTCCGTTCTGCGCCGAATGCAGGAGCGGGCGAGCGGTGGCAGTTCGCGGAATAGCCGCCATCTGCTTGGACGCCTCCTGTGGAGTTTAACATTAGCGCGCGGATCAACCAGGGCGAGCTCTCAAAATGAATGGGACTATCCAACGCTACAATCGCATCAGCGTGCGCGCCATAAGATCACGCTTCATTGGAAGCGGAGCTCCGATCACGATCGCATCAGTCATTCCCTGGTATCGAGCGTGTCTCCCTGATCGAAGTGTTGCGTTCCGCGCTGCACGGCACCGGTCCTTTTTCAAATGAGTACAGCGCCCTGACGAGGATAACCTAGCCCGCCAGCTATTCTATCAGAATGGTTGCGTCGTTTGCGGCCCACCAGGCGACACATGAATCCCCGACGTCAGGCATTGCTTCGGCGGATACGTTCAGCACCTTGGACGTTAATTGCAGTCCGGACTCGCTACGGAACTCGAAGATGGTAGCATCTCCGACGAAGGTCATACCCGTGATGCGCCCTTGCATTCCACCTGATGAGCCAGCGGGGTTCATGTCGAGATGCAGATGCTCGGGCCGCACGCAAAGCGTCGCGTCTCTGTCCGCGTCCGTCCACGGGGCGGCCGGCAACCTTTCGCCTGCAGGCCCATAAGCAACGCCGGATTTGAGCTTCGCCGAGATGAGATTGACCTCACCGACAAAGCCCGCGACGAACAAGTCAGCCGGCCTGCGATAGAGATCCTGAGGTGCAGAGACCTGTCGAATCCGACCCTGGTGCATCACCGCAACCCGATCCGACATGGCGAGCGCCTCATCCTGGTCGTGCGTGACGTAGATCATCGTCTTACCGACCTCCTTGTGCAGGGTCTTGATCTCATTTCTGAGATGCTCGCGCAACTTCTTGTCCAGCGCCCCCAGCGGCTCGTCAAGAAGAAGGACCGGCGGCTCGAAGACCAATGCCCGTGCTATCGCTACTCTTTGCTGCTGACCGCCGGACATTTGGTGTGGGCGGCGTGAGGCCAACGCTCCAAGATCCACCTGATCGAGAGCGCGATGAACCCGCGCTTCGACCTCCCTCTTTGCCACACGTCGCATCCGAAGCGGATAGGCAACGTTCTCGGCGACTGTCATGTGCGGGAACAGCGCATAGTTCTGAAAAATCACACCGAGTTCGCGTCGATGAGGCGGCAGGCGTGTGATGTCCTCGTCATCCAGCAGAATCTGACCGCTATCGGGCATTTCGAAACCTGCGATCATCATCAACGTTGTTGTCTTTCCCGATCCGCTTGGTCCCAGCAACGAGATGAACTCGCCGGGCTTCACGCAGAGACTGACTTCGTCAACGGCCACCGCACTACCGTAACGCTTCTGCAGATTACGCAGCGCAATGCCTCCGGTCTTCTCACCAGTGCCGCTCACGCTCGCCTTCATCAACATTTCAGCTCCCTACGCTAATTCGTCATTGGTTGTGGTTGACCTACTAGCCGATCAGGTGGTCTTGTGTCGCCTCAGCACCGTACCGACGACGATCACAATCGTCGCAAACATCATCTGCAGCGTGGCTACGGCAGCAATGGTGGGACTTATATCCTGCCGGATTCCCTCCCACATGCGCATCGGCAAGGTCGTGATCTTTCCGATACCAAGGAACAGTACGTAGACGACGTCGTCAAACGAGGTTAGGAACGCAAAGAAGCTGGCGACGATGAGCGCTGGCATGACGAGCGGTGCGATAATCGTGCGGAAGGTCGCCCAGGATCCGGCGCCAAGGCTGCGGGCCGCACGCTCGTAGCTCGGATTAAGATCGCGCAGATTCGCAACTACAATCACCACCACGTAGGGAATGGTATGGACAGCGTGACCAAGTGCCAAGCCAAACTCTGTGCCTTGTAGCCCCAGCCGCGCCAGCAGGAAATAGGTCGCGACCGCTACGATGACCGTTGGCATGATGATCGGCGAGAGCACGAGGGCCACCATCGCTCCGCGACCGGGCATCCCGCCGCGCGACAGGCCGAAGGCAACCATGCCGCCCAGCGCAGTCGCCATGGCGGCCGCCATCAGCGCAATGCGAATGCTGGTGAAGGTGGCGCGCACCCACAACGCATCGAAAAGATAGGCTTCGTAGTTGCGCAGAGAGTAGCCTGGCAGCGGGAAGACGAAGTAGGATGAAGCGCTGAACGATAAGTAGGCAACAATAACTACCGGCAGCAGGAGGAGCACGGCCAGAATGCTTGCCAGGACCGGAACACTTAGACCTCCCATTGAGGGTAGCCAGCGGTCTAGTGCGTTGGCCGCCGAGCCAACACGCATCAACAAGCGGGCACCCATTTGGCGGCGGCCGAGGGTTTCTGACCCAACCTTGCCGTCGGAGAATCCCAGGAGCTGGTCAATCGGGAAGAAGCGCGAGCCTATCCACAAAACACCCAGGACAGCGACCAAAAGGACCACAGAGAGCGCAGCACCGAAGTTCCAATTGAGTTGCTCCAAGATCTGCGAGCTGATTGCCATGGTGATCATGACATCCGACAACCCACCCATCAATGCAGGTGTGATGTAGAAGCCGAGACAGTAGATGAAGACGAGCAGAACCCCCGCAATCAAGCCCGGCAGGCTGAGCGGCAGAAAGATCGTGAGGAAGGCGGCGAGCGGGCTCGCGCCATTCGCCCTCGCAGCGCGCATGAGCTTCTGGTCAATGCTGGACATGACAGTATACATCGGCAGGATCATCATTGGCATGACGATGTGGGTCATGCCGAGGATCACTCCGAACCGGTTGTAGAGCATTGCGACTGGTTGCGACACCCAGCCGAGCTCGAGCAAGAATTGGTTGACGACGCCATTGCGCCCAAGAAGGACAATCCAGGCAAAGGTCCGAGCCAGGGTACTGGTGAAATACGGCAGCACGACTGCGATGAGCAGGAAGATACGCAGCCCCAATCCACCCGTTGTAAGGGCGTATGCGATGGGGTAGCTAAGGATGAATGCAAGTGCAGTCACCGAAACGCTGATCTCCAGCGTGTTGCGCAACACCACGAGATAGACAGGGGTCTCGCCGATGCGCAGGAAATTCGCCAGCGTCCAGTTCGGCATTCCAAATGAGAGCAGCAGAAGGCCGACGAGCGGCACGACAAAAAGCACCGCGAGAAAAATGCTTCCAGGCAACAGCAACCAAGCCCAAGGCGTCGGACGAGTTCTCGAGGAATCCGCCCGGCTGTCAATTGCGATCGAACTCATTGTGCCCGCCATGCCAGCCAACGCTCCTGGAGGTGATCTATATTGGTCTTGCCGTCAGGTCGCTTAGCGGCGA
This sequence comes from Bradyrhizobium sp. BEA-2-5, assembly GCF_032918025.1. Lineage (NCBI taxonomy): Bacteria > Pseudomonadati > Pseudomonadota > Alphaproteobacteria > Hyphomicrobiales > Nitrobacteraceae > Bradyrhizobium > Bradyrhizobium sp. BEA-2-5. Next base: position 6,948,643 of record NZ_CP136629.1, read on the forward strand.
GCCACGCGTCATCCTGAGCCACCACTTGGGATGCATTGCCCTCTGTGATGCTGAGGAGCGGAACGAGATCGGCCGGCAAATGCTGAAGCTGATTCACATTCGGGCCTGTCAGGTTGGTGCCGAGCGTGAACGCAGCAGCGCTCTGGGCGCGATTGAGGAACGCCACGAATTTCTGAGCGTTTGCGTTGTTGGGTCCGCCTTTGAGCACTGTCCAGTAGACGTAGACGAGGTTAGCACCGCTCCACACCATGCGAATAGGCGCCCCCTGACGGATGGCCGACAATGCGCGACCATCGTAACAGCTGGTCATCACGAATTCCCGATTGATCAACGCTTGAACAGGCTCCCCTCCAGCCGTCCACCATTTCGCGATATTCGGCTTGATCTCTTCGAGCTTCTTAAGGGCTCTGTCGACCTTGTCGTCCGTCAAAGGCCAGCGATCTGAGATTGGAAAGCCGTCAGCCGCAAGCGCCAAGACCATATGCCTGGCGATCGCACTGAACCCACGCGGCCCGGGAAAGGCTTTGACATTCCAGAAGTCGGCCCAGTTTTGCGGTGCCGCCTTTGGAAAGGAACGCTCATCATAAGTAAGCAGCGTCGTCGAACGGAATGCAACGACCGCGTCACTAAAGCGAGCGCTTTGCGGCACCCCCTTGAGCGCCTCATCGTCCCACAAACCGTAGTCGATAGGCTGAAAGAAACCAGCCTCATGCATGTTGGGGTAGTTCTGCCCGTCAACCAAGGCAACATCCCAGTCGACCCGCCCGGCGCGGGCCATCGCTCTCACTTGGGGCTCGGCAACGTCGGCGGCCACATCGACCACGGCGATCCCTGTTGCCTTCGTGAAGGGCTCATAAACGTAATTTCTGGCGCCCTGCGTGTAAGATCCGCCATAGCTGAAGACGACAACTTCACCGCTACCGACAAGCTTGTCCTGCGCCCAGGCCGCGGTCGCCTTGGCAACGAACGGCACGCTCAGCAGCGCAGCCGTTGACTCAACAAACGAGCGCCGCGTGAAGCCATGATGTAGATGGCCATTTTTGATCATGGCTCTCCTCCCTAACTGACGCAGCACTACACCGTTTGGCAGCACCATTTATGCGTCGACCGGCGTGTCGACGCACAAACACTACGAAAAACGGCCCACCTAGGAGAAAAACTGCAACTAGCAGTTCATCCTTCACAATTTCACCATCGGGCTATGGCACATCGCAGCCCGTGCAAAACACGTGCCGGCGACTCCACGCCGCTCACGAATTAAGATACGAGCAATGCCCACGACGGGTTGCCCGGCGACGCCAGCATGTCCGCTCCGCGACACGCGGCGGTTGACGCAACGATCGACCACCGCGCGGACGATCCGGCACCCTCGACCATCATGATAACTCCGCTGCGTGCGATGCGCTATCGAGTGCTCAGGCCGACCTTCCTCGAATGCGATCTCAGCAGCTCCTCCTTCCGGCTGTAACAAACCTGACGAAGGTGGATTAATGAGCCGATTGGTTCAGTCGGAATAGAAAACCCGACCTTTCAAATTGCTATTCTTTCGCAAGTTCGTCCATCACTTGCCTTGTCGCGCGATAAGCACGTTCAACGATCTCGTCTATCTCGGACTCCGTTACGACGAGCGGCGGAGCGAAACCTAGAATGTCGCCATGCGGCATGGCTCGCGCAATGAGCCCCCGATCGCGGGCCGCCTTCGAGATGCGGGCACCAACCTTGAGCTGCGGATCAAAGCGACGTTTGGTTTCGCGATCAGCTACGAACTCAACAGCACCGAGCAAGCCTACGCCTCTCACTTCACCCACAATCTCGAGTTGGTCAAACCGCTCCTTCAGTCGCTTCATAAAATGCAAGCCGACAATTCTCGCGCGTTCACTTAGCCGCTCCTTCTCCACAATATCCAGGACCGCATTAGCGGCAGCTGCCGCAACGGGGTGACCAGAATAGGTGTATCCATGCGAGAACGCTCCGACACGGTCGGCTGCTTCCTCCATGACAGCATAAACTCTCTCACCAACGATAGCTGCAGAGAGCGGCACATAACCGGACGTCAGACCCTTGGCCACTGTTACGAGGTCGGGTTCCATCTCGTAGAGCCTGCTGCCAAAGTCAGCTCCGGTTCGACCAAACCCACAAATGACTTCGTCTGCGATGAGGAGAATGTCGTATCGTCTCAGCACGGCTTGGATTTCGCGCCAGTAGCCGCTTGGCGGCGGTGTAATCCCACCCGTGCCCAACACCGGCTCTGCAATGAAGGCACCGACTGTTTCCGGCCCCTCCCGTACAATCAGCTCTTCAAGCTCACCTGCTCGCCGGCGAGAAAACGATTCTTCCGTCTCGCCCGGCTCGGCGCCCCAATAATAGTGAGGCGCCCCTGTATGCAAAATGCCGGCAAAAGGCAGATCCATGTGATCATGGTAGAATGACATACCCGTCATCGAGCCTGAGATCACTGAACAGCCGTGGTACCCTCGCTCGCGCGAGATGATCTTCTTCTTCCTGGGTTGACCACGTAGGTTATTATAGTACCAAACGAGCTTGGCTTGGGTTTCGTTGGCGTCGGAACCGGACAATCCGTAGAATACTTTACAGGCTTTGCCAGGCGCCATTCGCACCAAGCGATCTGACAGATTTGCCAGCTGTTCGGTCGTGTGCGCAGCGTATGTATGATAGTAGGCCAATTGGTACGCCTGCCGTGCAATAGCTTCGGCGACTTCGGTTCGGCCATATCCTATGTTGACGCAGTAAAGACCCGCGAAACCGTCGATGTAACTATGTCCCTGCGCGTCTTGTATATGGATACCCTTCCCCCCCGTGATGATTGTTGGATCGCCAATTTTTCCCCCAGCAAAATCCTTAAGTTGGGTGAAGGGGTGCAGAACAGTCCCGCGATCTTTTTCGGCGATCGTCTTCATATCGTTCATACCGATTCTCCTAAGCCGCCAGATCGCCGAAGCAAACGTATTTGAGTTCCATATACTCCTGGACACCGTGTCGCGATCCTTCGCGGCCGAGCCCGGATTGCTTCCAGCCTCCGAATGGAATTGGCGGGCCGGTGAAGGACGCTGTATTGACGCCAACCATGCCGAATTCGATCTTCTCAGAGACCCGCAGCGCTCGACGCAAGCCGTCGGTGTAGACGTACGCGGCTAGTCCCATTTCGGTGGCATTGGCCCGGGCTATGACCTCTTCCTCGGATTCGAACGGAAGCACTGCCGCGACCGGCCCAAACGTTTCTTCTCTCACAATCAGCATATCGTCAGTGACATCGCTGAGCAGCGTTGGAAGAACAAAGTTTTGACCCAGGCCCTGGTCGTGCTTTGAAGAAATGACCCGCGCTCCCTGCGCTGCCGCATCGTCAATGTGCGCCCTGCACTTGTCGGCGACTGTTCGCTTTGTCATGGGCCCGATATCGGTCGCAGCTGCCAATCCGTGACCAACTTTGAGCTTAGCGAGCTGCGCAGCAAACGCCTCGACGAAGGCGCCATGAATATTCCTCTGCACGTAGATACGGTTGGCCGCCAAGCAGTCCTGTCCCGAGGTCGCAAACTTTGCGGCCATCGCCCCGCTCACAGCCTTATCAAGATCGACATCGTCGAAGACGATGAAGGGAGCATGCCCTCCGAGTTCGAGCGACACCTTCTTGACCGTATGGGCGCAGCCCTCCAGAAGCAGTCGACCGACCTCGGTAGAGCCGGTAAACGAGAGAGCCCGCACCCTCGCATCGCGCAAGAGCGGCGCCGAAAGCTCTATGGGATTTCCTACCAGAACCTGGAACACGCCACGCGGGAGCCCAGCCTCTTCAGCCAAGCGCGCCAAGGCCAGAGCGGACAGCGGCGTCTCGGGCGCGGGCTTCACAATGATCGGGCAACCGGCGGCAAGAGCAGCGCCCGCCTTCCGCGTAATCATCGCAACTGGAAAATTCCAAGGAGTAATCGCCGCTGCCACACCGATCGGCTGCATTTTTACCTGAAGCAGACTTCTTGCCTTGTGACTGGGGATCGACTCCCCATAGGCGCGCTCGGCCTCGGCTGAAAACCATTGAAGAAACCCAGCGCCATACGCAATCTCGTCGCGCGCCTCAGCCAGCGGTTTACCCTGCTCGCTTGTCACCAGGATGGCCAGCTCTTCCGAATGCGCAAGCATCAATGAAGCCCAGGTCTTCAGGATTGCCCCACGCCTCTCCGGCAACAACTCTCGCCATTCAGCAAAAGAGCGCTCAGCCGCAGCGATCGCCAGATCCATATCTGCGGCGCGACAACGAGCGACAACGGCGACCTCTTCGCCCGTCGCAGGATCGACGACGATATCCCGGTGATCGCCCGCAACCCAACGGCCGTCGATCAACGCGGCCCCCGCGACAAAGTCGCGGCGGCGCAGCTCCTTCAGGTACCCCTTAGCAAGACCAACCAGGTTCGGATTGTGGTCCCGAGCGAGATGTAAGCCCATTTGACAGCCCCCGGGACCCTTTGTTGAAATTCCGCGAGCAATCAGGATACTAATATCGCAGTGGGGTTTACGTCCCTTTCTACCGTCGCATGGACGGTTTCCTGCAGGACCTTGCAGGTTTGCAGCGGAATTCACCCGGAGCCCAATTATGCAATACGACCGAACAGACGCCCGTATCCTGGAGATTGTGCAAAAGAACAATCGCCTGACTTCCGAGGTGATCGGCGAACTTGCTGGCCTCTCCGCTACTGCTTGTCAACGGCGATTGAAGCGTCTCCGCTCGGAAGGCATCATCGAGGCTGATGTCTCGATTGTTTCTGCGAAGGCAGTGGGACGACCTATCCAGATGCTTGTGCTCGTAAGCCTGGAGCGCGAGCGTGCAGACATCATAGATAGGTTCAAGAAGGCTATCAAAACGTCCGCTGAAGTCGTCAACGGATTTTATGTCACCGGCGATGCTGATTTCGTTTTATACATCACCGCGCGGACCATGGAGGACTATGAGGTGTTTACGCGACGCTTCTTCTACGAGAACCCTGACATCAAGGGCTTCAAGACAATGGTCGTCATGGATCGCGTCAAAGCTGCCTTTGCGCTTCCGATCGAGCTTCCGCACCAAGATTGATACGCCCTCGCGTCCCGGGCTCCTGCTTTTTTGCGCTGTTTTCCGTCGCTTATCGAGCTACAACGCGAAAAATCCGCACATTCGTCCGTGTAATTTCCCGCAATGCTATTTCCATTGGCGGTAGATACTGCCCAATCGGCGTCAACAAAATCAAGCCACGGAAAGTGCGCCAGCCAGAGTGCAACTCCGCACCGAGATGCTTGGTAAACTGAGTGCCCCATCTATTCTGATGAAACTGTGGCGCACGAGAACCGCGCCTTGAAACATTCGCGGGGAGGCCGGCTGAGACACTACCAATTTTCTTCTGGCCGCACCACATGTCGATATCATGTTTACCAGTCTTAATAGCCCGACCAACTTCGAAGTTGACGCGACGAGCGAGCATAGTGCACCCTTCTTAGGTACGGCGAACTCGCTTCAGAGGCGGGATATCACGGCGCCCCATCTGCGGAACAGCGCCGCTGTGACAATCAAGTCAACAACTCCACGCGCGGAGGGCTTGGCGGCCACCGCGCTAAAGCCGGCGTTTTCCGCGCCTGATGCCCAGTACAATCCCCCGGGGACCCCGTCGGAGTTCATCGAACCTCGCGAGACTTTCGCGCGTAAGCTGCAGATATCAAACCAGGCGAAAGCGCCTGCCGGCGCCCATCTTGCCGAACCGCTGCTGATTTTCTCCAGATTCAACCGATCGCAAGCGAACCGGCAGTCGATATGATTCATTCGTCGAACCGACGGACACCAAACGTCGGCAGTATTACTGTGCCGCTACGCTATATTGCCTTCCGGCGCATCTGGCTGGCCAGTCTGCTGTCGAACTTCGGCATCCTGATCCAGGGCGTCGGTGCGGCCTGGGCTATGACAGAGATGACCTCGTCAGCCGATAAAGTCGCGCTGGTGCAGACCGCACTGATGCTCCCGATCATGTTGATCTCGATGCCCGCCGGCGCCATCGCCGACATGTATGACCGCCGAAGCGTGATGCTGGTTGCGCTCTCGATCGCGCTCAGCGGTGCAACGGCGCTGACTTCAATCGAGTGGTCCGGCCTTGCCACCCCAGATTTGTTGCTGGTGTTTTGCCTTGTCGTCGGCAGTGGCATGGCATTGATGGGCCCTGCTTGGCAATCCTCTGTTGGCGCGCAGGTCCCGGTCGACACGCTCCCGGCAGCTGTTGCGCTGAACGGCATCAGCTACAACATTGCGCGCAGCTTCGGGCCCGCGATCGGCGGCATTGTCGTAGCGGCGGCAGGCGCGATGGCAGCCTTTGCAGCCAACGTACTCCTCTATCTACCACTAATCCTGGCTTTGTTGCTCTGGAAGCCTGTGACGGAGCCGTCGCGGCTGCCGCGCGAACATTTCCGTCGCGCCATTGTCTCGGGCGTGCGTTACATCTTCAATTCCCCTTCGATCAAGATTGTCGTAATCCGCTCGATGGCAACCGGCATCATCGGCAGCGCGATGCACGCACTGATGCCGCTGGTCGCCCGCGACCAGTTGCACGGTGGCGCGCAAACCTACGGCATCATGCTGGGCGCATTCGGGTTTGGCGCCGTCGTAGGAGGTCTCAACATCGGGAAAATGCGTGAGCGGATGAGCGGCGAAGCTGCGGTCCGCGCCTGCACTCTGGCGATGAGCGGCGCGATCGCGGCCGTCGCGCTCAGTCGAAGTCCAATATTGACAATGGCTGCTCTGGTTCTAGCGGGCGCCGTATCGACGATTATATGGACTTTGTTTAATATTGGCGTGCAGCTCTCCGCTCCGCGTTGGGTCGCAGGGCGCGCCCTTGCGGCATGGCAGGCTGCGTTCTCTGGGGGCATTGCAGTTGGCAGTTGGGGCTGGGGCCGCCTTACCGATATCATCGGTGTCGATACCACCCTGCTCGTATCTGCCGCGCTGATGCTATTCTTGCTGCTACTTGGGTGTCGGATTCCTATGCCGCGCATCACTGAGCGCGACGAGGGCGCCGAGATGCTTGACGATCCCAAAGTGCGCCTCCCGCTCACCTACCGCAGTGGCCCGCTGGTGGTTGAGCTCGAATATCGCGTGAGCTCGAAAAACGCCCGGGCGTTTCACAAGATGATGCTGGATGTCCAGTTGTACCGGCAACGCAACGGCGCCTATGGTTGGTCAATTGCGCGTGACATCGCCGATCCCGAGCTGTGGACCGAGCGCTATCACTGCCCGACGTGGCTCGATTATTTGCGCCAACGCAACCGCTGGACGCAGGCGGAGCGCGCGCTAGAGGAGCAAGCCATGGCTTTCCACATCGACCCTGAGCCCGTGCGCGTCCGTCGCATGCTTGAGCGACCCTTCGGATCTGTGCGCAAGGGAGATGTGTCCGAGCACGCCACTAGCGAGCTCTAGACTGCGTGTTGCACGAGCGCGGAGAGCGCAAGGTCAGTCGTCCAGCACGGTGCAACCCAGTCGACAATTCACGGAGGGAGCACCGTCTCGACCACAGTTGCCCAATAGCCTATACCATAAGGCAAGGCGTCGTCATTGAAGTCATATGCCGGATGATGCAAGCTAGCTGTCGATCCATTCCCGAGAAAAATGACAGCGCCCGGCCTCGCTTCAAGCATGTAGGCGAAGTCTTCCGATCCCATCCGCGGGCTTATCTTCTCATCGACAGATGCCGGCCCGGCGAGATTACGTGCTGCCTTGATTGCCAGATCAGTTTCCTTCTGATGATTGACGGTGACCGGGGTCGATCTGCAGTACTTGAATTCGACATCTGCGCCAAATCCGCAGGCAATGCCTCGCGCAGCCGCCAGAATCTGTCTTTCGGCGAAGTCTCGCAAACCTGGCACAAGGGTTCTGACGCTGCCCGCCATTTCCACTTGATCCGGAATGACGTTGTAGGCCTGAGCCGCGTTGAATCTAGTGACGGAGATCACGAGCGCCTCCATTGGATTCGTGTTGCGAGAAACCAAGGTTTGCAGGCCGACAATGATCTGTGCGGCGATGACAACTGGATCGATGGTCTCATGTGGCTTTGCCGCGTGACCGCCCTTCCCCTTCACGATGAAGTCGAACTCGTCGAGGGCAGCCATGATCGGGCCATGGCAGATGCCGAAGCTACCAACTTTCATCCCAGGAACGTTGTGCAGACCGAACACCTTGGCTATTGAGAAACGATCCATGATGCCTGCCTGGACCATCCTTTGACCCCCCAATCCATCTTCTTCAGCAGGTTGAAAGATCAAGGCAACCGAGCCCTTGAAGTTTCGGGTCGTCGCGAGGTACTTTGCGGCCCCCAAAAGCATGGCCATGTGGCCGTCATGTCCACATGCGTGCATCTTGCCCGATGCTTTCGAAGACCAGTTCTTGTCGGACTGTTCAAGGATCGGCAGCGCATCCATGTCCGCCCGCAGCCCGATCGTAGGTCCGGCTCCGCATTTGCCGTGAATCAATGCGACGATGCCCGTTTCAGCTATCCCCGTTTCGATATGATCAATACCAAAGGAAGCCAGCTTCTCGGCCACAAATCTAGCCGTTTTGTGCAGTCGGTAATCGAGTTCGGGATTTTCATGGAGATAGCGGCGCCAAGCAGTTGCTTCGCTCTGCAGATATCGGAACGCTTCAACACTGCCCATGGCGCTTCCACAATTTACAACTATGCATGAAAGAGCTTGTGGTCCGTACGGCTGAGCAATTCCGCACCAGAACCTGTGACGACCACGTGCTCGCTGCAGCCAAACAGATACTTAGTTTCACCGAACAAAATAATAGGAAGATGCAAGGTCATACCGGCTTCTAGAATGTCGTCCGCGGTGGGCTCCAAACTCAGGTTACCGCGTTCCGTCCAATGGATACCGGTTTGGTACCCAGTCCGATGGCGAAAGACGCGCCGGCGCCCAGATCGCTCGACCACCTTGCGCACGGCGGCATCCACCACGCTTGCGCTTACCCCCGATTTAATCGCAGCAAGGGCGGATTCGAGAGCCTCAACCGAAAGCGCATGCAAAGATTCGGCCTCGGGGTGCCGACCAAGCACGGCGCTGCGAACCAGCCCTGCAGCGTACCCGTGCTTCGCGCCGCCGAGCTCTACCATGGCGGGTTCGTTGCTTCGGATTGCATGAGGCGTCGGAGCGCCGTGCGGCACCTTTGCCCGATCACCGAACACGAGAGTAACGGACCGCCAAAGTTCGCCGCCGGCTTTGCTGACCTCTCCTGCGATGCTCGCGTACACTTCCATCTCGGTCACGCCTTCGCGAACCAAGTTCTGAAACGCGCGCACGGCGATATCGGTCATCGCCATCGCTTGACGCATCACATCGAGCTCGAGCTCGCTTTTCACTGCCGCTACCGACGCGACCAGACGGGATGCGTCAGCGATCCTTATATCAGGACACTGTCCTCGCAGTGCACTCACATCAGCAGGCGTGAGGTTCCAGCAGTCGAGTTCGAGACCTACTCTCCGGTTCTGAAACCCATGCCGCCGAAGGACATCGCCACATACTTTGGCCACGTCGTGCTGGTGAGTATAAGGAACGATCTCTTCGACGCATCCCTCCGCACGTACAGCCTCAGCATCGTACTCTCTCGCAACAAAAATCGGCGCGTGTCCCGGTGCTAGGATCAGCGGGAATGGCGCGAAATACCCACCAAATCCATGATATCCAGTCAGATATCTTAGATGACCGTGCGCGGTAACCAGGATTGCATCCAGTTCGGCGCGCGCTACCGCTTCAAGTACCTTCTGCTGCCTGCGATCGTACTCCGACTTTGGGAATGGAACAGCTGTCCAAGGAATTCCCGAACCTATTGTCGCAACCATGAACATCTCCACCTGCTCGGCGATACCGCGCCTGCGCTCTCCTGTCGCACGCATGATTTTTGGTCGAGCTCATCGATCGGGCAGAGCTCGTCTCTGTGCCGCGAGGGTCCTAGCTCCACCTAGCAATGAAGCGTTCTGAGGCGGCGGTATCAACTGCCAAGTTTAGTAGTTCAGAACTACCACACTGCGCATTCGGTCAATGGCCAGCGCAACGCGCATCGCACTCGTCGCGCCATCTCGACCACTACGGTTTGGTTTGGCCGAGGCCACAAGAGATTACCATGCGAACTTGCATTCAAGCATGTCCGCGTCCAAAAAGCGCTTGAGGTGCAATCAAGCGGTTTGGTGCGTAAATTGAGTTGGCACCTCCGTTTCGGCAGTGATGGCCTTCGTGCTATCGTACGATGGCTAGGCACTAGAATTGACTCACTATCTTGGAACGCGATTGGGCAAATGCGAGCTAATCTCAACTCGGCCGCACTTCAGTACAAGGCTGTCGGCGCGACAGACTGAAGCTCTTCGTGGGTGATGAATCCACGGCGGCGCGCCATTTCCTCATCCTGGCAGCTTCGTATACGGTCGACTACCCCTCGAATATGATCCTGGTGCGTTGGGGCGCTCGGCTGTAATTGCCGTAGGCGCTAAGGTTCCCTCCGTGCAACGGCCGCACTATAGGCTGCGTGGGCTTCGCGACAAACCAAATGCGCTGAGTTTTAGGCCCGTCGTGCCGATCGCTGCTGTGATCAAGATGAGGCCTACCTAGCGCGGACCAGAGGGCCAAGTGAACCAGTCTTTGCGTTTCTTCACCGGCCAGAGGCGGGCTAGCGAGCAATATCGACGAACTGCGTGCCGCTCCCCGCCCAAGCCAGAGAATTTTGTTCGCACCCGTTGAGGCTCAGCGTCGCTCGCGTACCGAGCCCTCTTGAGCGGCGGAAGCTACCAGGGTCCCGTCTCGTTTGAAGATCAGGCCGCGGGCGAGGCCACGTCCGCTCTGCGCGCTCGGGGATTCCTTGGCGTAGAGCAGCCAGTCATCGGCACGGAACGGACGATGAAACCACATTGCGTGGTCGAGGCTTCCGGACAAGATGCGTCCGTCGAACAGAGTGCGGCCATAACGCGCCATCACGGCGTCCAACAGCGATAAATCTGAGGCATAGGCCAGCGCGCACATGTGCAGCGCCGGATCATCGGGTAGCTTCGTCGCGGCCTTCATCCACATATGGAGCCGGCCATCGTCGATCTTCTGGCCAACGTAGCGGCCGATCTCGACCGGACGCAGTTCAACCGGACGACCGGGTTCATAGTAGCGGCGAACAATTTCGGGCAAGTCGGGATATTCTGGCTTCTTAGACAACTCCTCCGCGGAGAAATGCTCCGGCCCCGGAACGTCCGGCATCCCATCCTGGTGGTCGAAGGCGCCTTCCTCCTCCTTGTGAAACGACACCATGATTGAGACAATTGCGCTACCGTGCTGGGTCGTCGTGACGCGCCGCGTCGAATAACTCTTGCCGTCGCGCAGGCGCTCGACCTGATAGATCAAGGGTGCCTGCGGGTCGCCGGTCTGGATGAAATAACAGTGCAGCGAATGCGGCAGCCGGTCTTTAACTGTGCGACATGCGGCAAGCATCGCCTGTCCGATGACTTGGCCGCCGAACACGCGTTCCGTGCTGACGTTCGGACTATCGCCGCGAAATAGGTCGTTTCCAATCGATTCAAGGTCGAGAATGGTTGCAAGATCGATCCGGCTTTTGGTCATTCAAGAGCTCTCAATTTGTTCCGTGCCATCGCTCGAGTGGTACGATCATGAACCAAAACGTTTTAAGCGCCCGAGATAGCCGCCCGGAACACGATAGCGGCGCTCTTCGAGCCCATTCATTGAACAGTCTCTGCCCCTAGCGGCCCAACACTACAAGCAACTTCATTTGCGCCTTGCGTTACACTGCGAACGCCAAGGCGCCATGACAATCTTTCACCACCCAAGCAATCGGCATGCCGCCCACACTTTCACCTGACTCTATGTGAAGAAACACCCATCACTGCGTCTTGTCACGTTGACGATAGCGACACTGTGGCGTTCGATCCTGGACACCCGTCATGAACCAGACAGTTGTAATACGAAGGCCGAGGGCGAAGCGACGAAGTGACACCTTGTTCCGACCTTTCGGGGACGTGCTAGACCTTGACCATTTAATAGCTTTAAAACGGTCAACAGGTCTTACTTATGCATGCGCGCGTTTTTGAGTCTCGAGACGGATCAGTCAACTGGTGACCACACAGCAAATACTTGAGAGGAGCACGTCGGCTGTGTGCTGGCGCTCGCTACCTCGCCCTTTCGGATCGGCTTGGGCGCCAACTCCACGTGCCGGATACCTTGGCGTCGCGATGCTGCATCCCAACAAAATTGGTTGTCGTAAGCAGCTTCGGCTGGAGGACAGTGATAAGAGCGACACAAAGCATCATCGCCGGCCTGCTGTGTGCGGCCATTCCGCCGACTCACGATGATTCGAATACGAAGGCGGTATTACAAGCGGAGCAGGATGCACAGGCTGCCGCTCTTCCAATACAGGACGGCACGCCGATTGCTAGGTCACGTTGAACACTCCAACACGAGCCTAGTTACCATCCCAGGAATTCAGATGACACTTGCTCGATCGATGCTGACATACGCGACGGCGGGTCTTGATTCATTGGCGCCTCAGATATGGCAGTTCTTTCCGAGGCTTCACGTGCATCACGAAAACCAATATCATCACCGAATTACAAGAAGTTTCGGCTATTATGACGGCTAACGAGGCGGCATGATCTCTAACGGGCTGGAATGCACGGTCGTGCATCGTGGAATCGCCGACATCCATCTAGTCAAGTCGAACTGTATCAACTATGGCGTCCTCAGCAATGCCCCTGCCCTGTCACACTGTCTGAAGATGCGTGCGTTGATCGTTGAAACCGGCAGCATGCGTATCAGTCAATGGATAACCTCAAGACACCTCTTCGCAGGTGACATCTTCATTCCCACGCGATGGCGGCAATATGACGCTGAGATCACAGGTGACGCAACTTTCTTCATCATTAATTTTTTAGATGGGTGCGACGCGAAACAGGCCCTGAGCGCGACTATGACTTTTGCGGAATGCTATATTCCGAGGACTTTCTTTGCGGCACCCGCCATCCCCCATCTGACGCGCCAGTCATACGCGCAAAATCTGCCCGAGGCCCATCAAAAGGGGCCATTCTAATGCTTGCTAGTCTCCTGCGGCAGTCAATTGAAGTCGTCCAGCCTAGAGAGCGTGTAGCGCTAACAGCTGAAAACCGAATGCTTCAAATCATTGAGTTTATGTGCTGCAATGTGAACAAGGAGGGTCTTCGCCCGAAAAATGCGGCAAGAGAAATTTACCTGCTCTACGCGCACGATCCATAAAACTTGCGCTGACAGCGGTGCGACATTCGGCAAACTGCTTCTTGAGATCCGTCTGTCCCTCGCGGCTCGTCGATTGTCTCTCGGTGGGGAACGCATTTCCGAGATCGCATGCTCTTGTGGATTTGCAAGCTTGCCCCACTTCTCTCGACAGTTCAAAGCGCGCTTTGGCGTCGCCCCAAGTGTCTAAAGTGAATCTCCAAGAGAGAGCGCGCCGGGCACCTAGGTAGTCCCTTTCGGCCTCCATCAGATTGTCCAGTTCAACAGGATAACTCCGTATAGGCCTTGCAGGCGACGTCGCCCTGTTCCCTGAAAGCGTCCAAACGCGCCCGATCAACCGAAACGTCGCCTTGAAGGCAGCAGTTGAAGCGCTCCTTGCTCCTCAGTTTGATTGAACTAATCCCACCCGACCGATTTATGCAGACCGTTTTGCAATGGACTTTTCATGCAGGTCGCCGGAAGCGACAAGGTGCGCTAGCAGCCGAATGGACGCAAGGAACGGTCCGGGAGGCGCTCAGCGGAGCTCCGTTTGTCCGTTCCTAACGACGGTGACCTGGCGCTCTCGCACGTAAGCTTCGAATGAAATCGAATTGCCATCCTTCCAAAGATTGACCGTAATAATCTCACCCGGGAATACCGGAGCGGAAAAGCGGGCCCGATGACGAAGGAAGGCAGAGGGGTCGTAGTCGGCATAGCTCTGCAAGACGGCCCTGCAGGTCAGCCCATAGGTGCACATTCCATGGAGAATGGGCTTGGGAAAACCGGCTCGACGCGCAAATTCCGGATCACTATGCAACGGATTTCGATCACCGGAGAGACGATAGATCAGGGCTTGATCAGGCCGGATCGGGATATCGACTGATCTGTCTGGTGCTCGTCGGGGCACCTGGTGCGGTTCGGGCATTCCCTCTGATTGCCCGCCAAATCCGCCGTCGCCCCTCGCCACGGTCGACGAAAGGATCGTGACGATCTTGTCTCCGCCACCATCTGTGACCACCACCTCGTTCTGAATTATCGCGCCTTTCTCCTTGCCCTTATCATAGACGCCGCTCACACGTGCGTCTGCCGTAACATTGGCCGCGACGGGCATTGGCCTATGAAACGTGATGTCGCGTTCGCCGTCGACAATCATGACGCGATTGAGGTCGATGACCCCGGGCCGCGCCCCCCAAGCGCAGACGGAAGCAAACGTCGGGACCACTTTCAAGGGCTTGGCAGTTGCAAAAGCCTCGTTGACAAACTGTAGCTCCTTCTCATTCAGGGGATCCGAGCCCATGCCCACGCCGAGCGCATAGAGCATTACCTCGCGCTCAGTCCAGGAATAGTGAACTCCATCGGTCCTTAAGTACAACACAGCGGGATAGTCGATCGGCATCTGAGCCCTTTGGTATTACAGTTGGCACCAGGGTGTGTGTGCGGCCCTCGTATACGGCAGCGTCGGAGGTCCATTGGTATTCAGCTCCAATGCGATTCTCACTTTTGCCGAACGGTGACGCAACGATGGAGCTCCCATGGAAAGTGATCCGACACGCGCGCGAGAAACTGGTCTGTCGGCCCTGCGAAGTCATCCAAACCGCCGGGTGCCTCGTACCCGATCGGCATGCGCATGCCGGCCGCTGCCCTGTCCGTTCAACAAAGAAGGCCGGCTCCCGGAAGTGGCGGGCGCGCCGCCGCACTCCATCCGAGTTCGTACTTAGCATTGCGCGCGGTTAGATCTCATTGCTCGGGCAAATCGTCTAACCAGCAGGCGGCCTCGACGTCAGGCCGGAAAAAGATCTTTCCGAGCTTCTCGGGATCCTTGTTCTGATGGTATCGCATATACAGGCGGCCATCGTCTCCCAAGTCCAATATCTCGATCTTTCCCGTGCGATGAGACATGATATATTTGAATGTCTTCTCAATGCCACTGAGACGCTGGTTGATGCCGCGTACAATCTCTAGTCCGCGACGCAGTGTCACCTGGAAGTGCGACGCGCCCTTCACCGGCCTCGCTTGAAAGAGGTAGTAAGGGCGCACTCCGATTTCGTGGCATTTGGCGAATGTCGCTGCCAGTATCTCGGGATTGTCGTTGACTTTGGCGAGAAGCACGGATTGGTTTAGGAATTGCACGCCCTGCGCTCGCAAGGAGCGAACGTTGTGCGCAGCATCGGACGAGATCTCACCGACGTGATCGAAATGTGTCACGATTATTGGAGTCTTACCCGCTTTGTGGATCCGCTGGAATAACGCCGGTAGAGTGGAATCCTCAAACCGCTTTGGCGCATAGGCGACCATCTTTGTACCGAAACGGATCGAATCCAAATGATTGATTGGCAGCAGGTGATCAAGAATCTTGTTGAGTTTGGCGGTGCTGAGCACGAACGGGTCGCCTCCCGATAGTAGTACGTTCGTCATCTCAGGATGGCGTCCAATGTATCGCGCGACCTGATCGAAGTCCGGCGCGATTTCATCGGAAGCCTTGCCCACAATGCGTTTGCGAAAGCAATAACGGCAATATGAACCGCAGCGTTCCGTCACCAGCAACAAGCCGGTCTGGGCGTATTTGTGCTGGAGTCCCGGCACGACCGTGTTGTCGTGCTCGCCGCTCGTATCCAAGGTGCCGGGACTCTCGAACTCCTTGACGGAAGGCTCTACAATGTACTTAAGCTGATCGTAGTAACCGCTGTTGGCAATCTGTTCGCGATAGAACTTTGTGACATGATAAGGCGTGATGTTGTTGACTTGCAGTTCGCTCTCGCTAACGACGCGCGTTTCTTCGATGAACTTCAAGACTTGTGCTGCGCAATCCAGCGGATTAGCCTTAGTTTTCATTGCTGCATCTCATCTGTCCTGAGAGCTGCGTTCAATTCGGTACAACGAGCTCCTCGTTTACCCTACAGCATCAACAGTGGATCGATACCTACCTAGTGTGGTGAGGACTATAGGACTCCAGAGTTGAGAAAGCCGCGCTGGTTCTCACCCGGTGGCGGCGCGCCGAGGATAGCGGCCCGGTAGCAAAGTAAGCGGCCAGCCAGCTGCGGAGCGCGCAGCACGCGGAGCTAGCGACAAGCGCGCCCTACCGCCTTTGCTCCTCATACAAGCAGGCGACCGCCGCCTCCTCGTAAGCGAGGTAAGCGCAGTCCCCGACCGCGACGAAACGATCTTGGCAGCGCCTCATCTACGATCAGGAACCTGTGGGTGCCGGGATCCAGATTGAATAAGGTGTTTCAGTGGCGTGAATTCGGCGTTTAATTTTGAATTGCATTTTCGACCACCACCGGGCTCGAATCCACTCAACCGTTCTGGTTTCCAACTGCGGATCGTGTGACAACGACCGACTCGCAATTTACGCGCTCTCACACGGCAATAGCGCCGCCTGCATTCGTATCGACAAGAGGAGAAGGTAGATCACCGGCTGCGAGTAGACCGTCCTGGCGGATTAGCAACAGACCCGAAGGCGCGGCTCCGTCCGACAGTTGACGGCCCGGCACGCGGCAGCCACTTAGCCTTGAGCACGCCTGCGTGTTATGCAAAACCGATTTAGGCAGCCTGATCGGCCCGTGATTTTAGCTTTTTCACGGGCGGCAGGCCGCCGTCAACTGTAAGGCGGCCCATCCCACGATAATGAACGCCGGCCTTATTGACGGGATAGCAATCAGTCGCGCGATTATCCCAGATTACGACGTCGCCTGATTTCCAGTTCCAGCACACGGTGTTTTCCGGCGCAGTAAGATAGGATTGCAGAAGCTCGAACAGCTTTTGGCTGGGATACCGCTGCAGACCGACAAAGTTCTTCACGGAATGACTGAGCGAGAGCATGCGCTCGCCGGTCTCGGGATGAACGCGAACGACCGGCTGCGTCGTTTCGTAAATGGTTCCGGCGGCCACGTCGTTCATGCGTTTCTTATTGGCCTGCGTGGCGCCCGCCCTCACAGTGCAGTCAAATGCGGCCTCGTGCACAGCCCAGAGGTTGTCGGCAAACATCCGCAGCGGATCTGGAAGGTCAAGATATGCAGCCGCAGTGTTCGACCAAACAATGTCGCCGCCAAAAGGCGGAATTGCTGCGCCCCGCAGCACCGAGATTTTTGGACCGCCGGCCCTGAAGTCGTCGTCGATGCTGATCTTGTCGACATGACGGCAGGCGCGATCTGACGGCGCTTCCCGGATCGTCGAGCCGTCCTTTTCGTCAACCATTGCGGGATGAGGTATCAGCGAGCCGAGCCGGACGGCAAAGCGCCGCTGCTGGGCATCATCGAGATGTCCCTGATCACGGAAGAAGATGACCTTATGCTCGAGCAGCAGCCGGTTGATGGCTGCGATGACCTCGTCGGACAAATCGTCCGATAGTCTGATATTCTTGACTTCGGCGCCAAGCCGGACCGCATGCCTGACGATGTCTGCTCGTGGAATGACGTTGCCAACGGTCATCGCATTACTCATGACGGCGCCTCTCTCTGTGAATTTCTAAAATGCTCCGCGATTGATGGTGACGAGACTGGCGGCGGAAGCCAACGAAGCCATTGTGGTCACAAGGCGCCCCAATTGCCTTCGGCATGCTTCAGTCGCCGCACAGTGAGCCAAGCCTGACATTCTCCGATACAGTCCACCATCATCTTACGATGTGACTCCGAACCGATGCGGATACATCCCAGTATCGCTTCCGGTCCAATGAAGAGCACTCGGGGATAACACCGCCATATCGATTTGCGGCATGATCAACAGCCGGACGCTGACATCGCAAATCATAGAGGCAATCCATGTCCAGTCCATGAAACGAAACCAGCTTTCTTTCCGATCTTGAGCAACGTTCGCTTCGTTGCCGAACTAAGCCTTGGAAGATCTTTGGAATGACGATTGGGTACGCCAACTCAAGATCTACATGGCCTCATCCGGACGATAATGAACGAATGGAACTATTGGCGGTCTGCACTTAAGACGATGAGATAGTGCAAATTCTATCTATAGCTGCATGTCATATATAACGCGACTTTCGCGTGCGTGCAAGCGTTTGTTCGCCTCCTCGAATTATTCAATACGCGCACGTTTCATCAGCTTGTCATGTCGGGACCAATCTCCGATTCCGTTGGTCCGCAGAACGACGCGAAATTCAAACGCTGCAACTCCCATTTCAGTTTAACAACTGACTCAATCCCTCGAATTGCGAGATCCGCGCCCGTTAGCCGCGGCTATCGATCTGGGGAGTGACTCGCGTCTTTTGCTTTATCGGGAGCGCGGACGAGGCGCAGCTTGTTGGCTTCCTGGCGGATTGCACCTGAAACTGCGCAGACCAAGCAGGAATGCCTTGCGCCAACAGATAGGGAGTGGAGCGCGTGACCTGCCACTGAATGTTCATCCAGCGGCAGTTAGAGTCTCGGAGTTTTGTACGCCTTTGCGGCGCGGGGGACGCAACGGGCGATCGGCGGAGCTGGTCGGAGTTGCGCAGCCGAGCGGCCGTTGCGGTGAGAGTGGCGGCGTAGGCCGCGGGTGTGAGGTGGTGCAGCGAGGAATGAGGACGCTCGCCATTGTAGTGGGCGACCCATGCGGCAAGTTTGGTCCTGGCGTCGTCGAGATAGAAGAACAGCGCCTCGTGCAGGAGCTCATCGCGCATCCGGTCGTTAAAATTCTCGGCGAAGCCGTTCTGCATCGGTTCGCCCGGTACGATGAAGTGCCAGCCGATGCCGGTTTCCTTGCACCAGGCCAGCTTGGCGCTACACGTGAGTTCGGTGCCGTTGTCGCAGACAAGCCGGGTTTGCCGCGCCGCGCGACAATCGTCAGTTCCCACGCCAAACGCCGGCCCGAGATCGATGTGCCAGGAATGGCGCCCAGGCATTCCTTGTGACATCGTCGACTATCTTGACGATGCGGAAGCGCCGTCCATTGGCGAACTGGTCGTGGACGAAGTCCAGCGACCAGCGCGCATTCGGCTTCGCTTCCACCAGGATCCTGGCCCGGCACCCCATCGCCTTGCGGCGAGCTCTCCGTTTGCGGACCGTAAGCCCTTCTTCCCGATAGATCCGGTGAATGCGGTTGATCCCTGATGGTTCGCCCTCCCGCCGCAGCAGGATGAACAGCCGACGGTAGCCAAACCGTCGGCGCTCGTGGGCGAGTTCGCGCAGCCGGGCACGAAGCTCCGTATCCGGAGGGCGGCGAGATCGGTAGCGGATCATCCTTCGACCCGCGTCGACGATCACGCAGGCCCGTCGCTCCGACAGTCCCACGGCCTTCAGGTGCGCCACAGCGGCGCGCTTGGCGGCGGGCCCTACCAGTATTTTTTGACAAAAGCTCGCGCAGTGCCGCCGCATCGAGCATCTGCTCGGCCAGCAGCTTCTTCAGCTTCGCGTTCTCTTCCTCGAGCGCTTCAGCCGCTTGGCTTCGGAGACTTCCATGCCGCCGAACTTGGCCTTCCAATTGTAGATCGTCGCCTCGGAGACCCGTGTTTGCGAGCCAGGCCTGCTGTCGTCGCTCCAGCCTCATGCTCCTTCAACACTGCGATAACCTGCTCTTCCGTGAACCTTGCCCGTCCATCCGTCCGTCCTTGTTCAGGCGGGGGGCTCTAACTCCATCTGGAGGAAATACTCAGGGGCAGATCACCCTGGATCAAACGATCGGCGAGTTCGACGTCAGGCGCGATGCTTCCAAATCAGGCGCGGGAGCACCTCCCGGGTTAGCAGAACGGAGAATGCTAGAGCGTTTTCGAGCGAAGTGGATACCGGTTCGCATGAGGAAAACGCGTCAAACAACAATCCAGAGCCCGTTCCGGCTCGATCGGAACGGAAAAGGCTCTAGTGCTCTACTCCAGGCGACCAAGGCTGCCGCCTCGCCTGACTGAACCGATTAGGAAAGCGTGGTGCGGCTCGCAACAACTGGCAATCGGACCAACGGCCGGCGCCGTCATCCGACCTGCGGAATGTCAGCCGGCAGCTTCCGTCCAGGGCACTGAGTGATACTTCCCCAATCCATTCGCGCGTGTAAGTCGACAGCGTATTCCCTACCGGTTTGTTCCTGCCGCCGCGTTGAGCGTTGAGCTCCAGACGACGGCTTCCTTACAGCGTCTTCAGATACTCAAGAAGTGCTCGCCGTTCGGTGTCGGTCAATTCCGGTCCGATGACCCCGGGCGGCAGCTTTGTGATGTCGGTTTCCTTGCCCTCAAATGAATGCCCGCGATTGCTATTCCCAAGCAGCGACACGTTGAAGTCCGTCAGGCCAGCCGCACAGGCGTCGCTCGATCGCGTTTTCGTAACAAGCCCAACATTGACTGGATCGAATTTGCGGCTGCCGACGCAGAACGAGGTCGGCCGCTGGCTCTGCGGCAATAGCATGTCCTTCAGCGTCGGCACGGACCCGTTGTGCAGGTACGGAGCCGTTGCCCAAACACCGTCCAACGGACGCGCCCGGTAATGAGGCTCGAGAGCAAGGACCTCTTCGTCCTGACCGTTACGGCTCACCCGCGCTCGAGCATATACGCGCGGGTTCTGGCAGTTTTTCCTCGGCCCCCACATCTGCTGCTTGGCTTTTTCGGACGAGTCGTTCGCGACGTTCCATTGATCGACGGTCTTGCCCACCACGTCCATCAGCGCGAGCACAAATAAGGGATCTGCCGCCCGATCGGCCGGAAGCCCGCAACCCCACGCCTTGTTCAGATCGTCGATCGGATTGAGACCGAGTGAGGCGGGCAAGTGAACACGCCGGCTCGTCAGGACGTTGGATTGCTGGCGATCAGTGCCGATCGCGTCAAGTGGCAGCTGAACGACATTGAAATAGTGGCGTCCGCCGATCTCCACCCAATTCTTCTCGTTCCTGGCAGCGCGATCCGGGTTCTCCGGCTTCCAGAACGAATCTTCCGGCCACTTTGCGTCGAACGCGGGATCATTGACCGGTCCTCGGTGGCATTCAAAGCAATGCGAGCGATAAAGATCGCGGCCTTTCTCGACGAGCTTTTCGTCAATGGCCCAGGCCGGGTCACCTCGGAATTTTTCCTGCGCGTCCTTCCATCGTGGCGCGACAAGCCCACTGAATTTTCTGCCGCTTGCCTCGCCTGACGAAAACGGATCGGCACCACGCAAAAGTTCCTCGAAACGCGCGATGTCGGACAGATGGATGGATGATTCAAAAAGCGGTCGTCCGGGCGCGGACGCCCTCATATTGATTTTCGCGCTGACGCCGAGCGCCTCGCCGGAATTGCGAACGAGTTCGTTGAGAACAGAGGCGTCATACTGCGCCCAAAGGAAGTACGGCGTGTCCCAGATTGGCGGGAAACTCACAGGAGCGTCGTTGCGCGCGAAGTTGCCCTTGAGGAGGGGATCGGGCAGTTCTCCGGTCGCCGGGTCGAGAAAATTGATATAGAAGACCTGGTTGCCGATCCGGTTCAACGCGTCCAGTCGGCCGAAGCCCTCGTCGAGATTCGCGACCCCCTGCCCCGTCAGAAGGCTATCGCTTGCGGCCTTTTGCGTCTTGATCTTTTGGAGCGCGAGCTCCAGATCGCTTCGAAGCTTCTTGCGGTCAATGCTTCGACCTTCAATGCTTTCCAGCCGGCTGGCGAAGCGTTCGAACCGCCACGGCAGGATCAGCGTATAGCCGATCGATAGCCCAATGACCCGTTCAACCTCGCCGAGATTGACCATCGCCGGCCCACCGTCGTAGCGGATGCTGACATTCTTGTACTCGAGATGACCGGTATGACAGGCGGCGCAGGTTAGTCCGATCTGGTCTTCATACAAAGCCCCCGTCGTCGGGTCGACGCCACCCTTCAGGATCGCAAAACCTACAGGCAAGCCATTTGGATTGTCGGGCGTGCTTGGCGTCCAGGTGGAACTCGCGTCCTGCGAGGCGTCCTCGTGGTAGCCGTATGCCGCTGCTTTGCTGGCAAAGCCCTTTGAACTCGGACTTGGGATGAAACCAAGGCGACGCAGATACTCGTCGTCTGTCAAGCTCGTGTAATGGATGGACAACTCAGGACGTTCCAGAGCCAGGAACCATCGATATGGAACAGGAATGGTCGCCGTCCCCTGCGACGTATGGTGAAACCAGTAACGCTGCCGCGACGTCCAGTTCTGTGGCAACCAGTACGCGCTGTCGACCTTCGACGGCTCCGGCAGTGTCGCGGGCAGCAATTGAGCAACCAGATTTGCGTCATTTTTGATCTTAAGGGCCGCATCGCGAAGCTTTTCCGGCACGAAATACGCCATGCTTACCAAGGCCACCGCGACGAACAGAATCGCGAATAAGAGGCTGATGATGTGAGGCCACCGCCTCACCCGGCCGCCAACCCAAGAGGAAAACGAACGCGCGCCCATCACAAAACTCCTTGAATCTATCACAAATAACGCTTTCGGCCGCGCGAACGCGCTGGCCGACAATGGCGCTCACTACTTGTTCAGCAACTGGCTATTGATGAAGGCGACCACGTCAGCTGTCTCGGCTGCCGCGCGCCGCGTTATGGTGGCGGCCGCCGGGCCACCATGCAAGAACGACGGAAACCATCCGAAATTGCGAACATTCCAGTCTTCCTTTGGCAAGACCGCTCGGTTCACGCCAGGCACTGCGAAGTTCTGCACTTTCCTGGCGAGTGGCTGCGCCGTCTCGGTGTGACAGCTCACGCAATCCGTATTGAAGAAATGGCTCTTCTTGGGATCCGCAATGATATTGACGATCTCGCGTACGCGGCTATTGGGGACACTGGCATCGATAAAATCGGCTGTCGCAACACCCTTACGATTGGCATTAGGCAACGGAGGATTCTGCAGCGCCGCATGACGACACGTCACCGGATTTTGGTTGTTCGTGACAGGCCGCGGGACGACATGCGTTCCGCCGACGATGCTGAACATCTGCGCGGCATGCTGACCATCGAGCGTCGGACCAGGCACTGCTATCAACCCGGCCTGCGGAACCCTTAGCATCGAGACGAAAACCCAGGGTTCAGGCGGTGAAATGGCCATGACAGCCATGGTGTTGAGACGCTGCGGCGAGAGATGCTTTTCGAGCAAGGCCTTAACCGCATCACGAAACGGCTTGGCGGATGCACCTACAAGGCCGGGATGCACGTTCATGTCACCGGCGGTCGAGACTTTCACATTGCCAAACTTTCCCGCCGCAAGCTGATCACGCAAGGACGCAACGTCACGAACGATCGCCTTGAAGGCTTCGTCGTCAGGCTTGAATCGCGGGAATGGCGCGCAACCATCAAGAGGTGGATCGCCATCGAGGTTGAAGCTGAAGATAAGGTGACCGGCCGTGTCATGGACCTTGAATCCGTCGGGTCCATTGGTCACCGGCTGAATGATCAGGCGGATTTGCGGTTGCCGACCAAACTGGGCGATGACGTCCGCCGATAATCCCGGCGCTCCCGGGTCGATCCGGATGCCGGCAACAAACCAGGCATCGATCTTTTTCACGACATCAGGCAGCTGAATGTGACGCACGCCGGCATCCGGCACACCTGGACGTTCAGGATTTTCGGCATTTGCGATAAAACGTGCGAAATCCGCGTCGGACAACAGCCGTTGCGGAGTCCCCGTGGGACCGGCGAGATCGGCCACCGCGATCAGATTGACGAGGTCACCCGGCGATCTGGGTGCAGGAAACAGGATGGACACGTCGTTCGCCGAAAGCGGCTTTGACGGCGTCTCGGCCGGGGCCGTTCCTACCCCCGAAGCAACGGCGAACATCAGGCCCGCTGCGAACAGTTTTGCAAAAAATCGACGAAGCTTCGACTGGCGTATTTCACCTTTTGCCATCGTCGGCAAATCTCCTGTACGTCTCACGGCTCGAATGTCAGGTGTAGAGAACGTCGCCTTCAGCGTCCGGCTCTTACGCATCACGGAGCGCACCGGCGGATCAGGCTTCTCACTCACCGTAAAATTTGCTCTGCAACGTTTTGAGTTGAGTGGGATGCAACGCCTCTTCGATGCAGCCGAGGAACATCTGGCTTCTTGCGTTGACATGCTCTCTATCAGCCGGCGCATGCTCCATGTCCGTTTGCAACGAGCGCACCGCGCCCCAGTCCTTCGAAGGATCCTTGAGCAGCTCAAACAGCGTTCGGCTCTGATAGGGATGCAGCCGGAAGTGAGCGAACGCAACCTTGGCTGAAATCTTCGCATCCCGCAGTGCGTCGGGAAGCGTGAGAAGATCAAGCCCCGCCAGGTCTCCGACCTGCTGCATGTGGTTCTGCGCTTCCTGATATTGCTCCCGTCCGACCAGTTGATACATTCCTCGCGGACGAAATTGCCAACCATCATCCGTTCCGGGCTGGTCGCCGAATGCGTTGCCCTCGTAGCCGAGAACAAAGTTCGCCAGTTCCTTGGGATGGTTAAGCAATGCGTCCATGGCGACGGGCGGTTTGTTCGCGGCCGCCAGGTCGGCATTGTTCTTGGTGATTCGATCGCGCCATTTGCTCGGCAGTTGCGAGACCGCGCTATAAGAGAAATCCTCGCTGCTGCGGGTAAAATCGGCGCTGTCATAGGAGATTGACCCCAGGATGTAGGCCAGGATGCGCGGATCAGTCTCCTCGACGCGGTCCCATTCCTGCAACAAGGCTTTGACCCGCTCGGCCTGAAAATAGGCCATATAGCTCTTTCGATATGGCGGCATGGGTGGCGGAGCCGGCGAATGGTCCTTGATCGATTCCGCCAGCTTGTGCTCGTACACAGCAACCTTATCCTGGTATTTCTGATAGCCGTGCTCCTGCAACCACTTGCTCTCATAACAAGCAAGTAGCGGCTGCGGTTTGATCTTTGGAGTTGGCCGATACTCCTTGTCCAACTCGTCGGCGTAAGCAGCCTGGGCAAGCTTGGCATCCTTGAGCGTTTCAAAGGCGGACGCGACAGATCCGTTCAAAAGATGAAATAACTTCACTTGCAAGCAATCAGCGTTGCTCTGCTTCTCGCGCGATTGATCGAAATCATCCTTTGGCACACAATCCCAGAAGCGACCGCTGCTCAACGAGATGATGTCCTCGGTTTTCGAGGATAGCGTCCAGCCAAGCGGCAGGCTGTAAAATAGGCCAGTAATGTCCGTTCGGCCGAATGTCGGGAACCGTTGCACGCTGGGAGTTACATCGTTCTCGGACCGGCGATCGATAGTGGTCGCGTGATTGAGAGCAACGTAGGTTCGAGAGCTTCGCGTGCTCAAGAGCGCGCGCACCGGCTCCATGAGTTCACCGAACATGAAGGAACCGTGATCTCCGAACTGACCGCTGACCAGCGACAACAGATAGATCCGGAATTTTGGCGCGTCGGAGGTGCCCTTGATGCTATTGAGCCGCTCAATCAAATCGAGGGCGGTCTCGATTCCGGAATTCTCGACATATCCGCCGTCCACCAAGCGCGCCTGCGGATTGGCGGTAATGCAATCATTCTTCAAGGAGATCGTTGCTGCCGGCGTCACCCACGGGAACCGCGCGCTCGTAAATGCCGCTGTGCTCAGCGGAATACGCAGTGAGCGGCTCGTGACGGTTTGACCGCTCCCCATGCCGGCGCGATCAAGTGTCGCGAGAATACACAGGTCTTTGTCTTTCGAGTGTAGCGGATCGATATCGAAGGGAGAGATGACAACGCGTTTGCCGCTCCCGGCATCTGTCGTATTCAACAACAGCGCCGGCATATTGTTGGAAGGCGTCCAATGTGACTGAAAGTCGGCCTTTAGCAGATTGGATTGATCGCCGGTGCCCTTGTGGGTCTTGAGCATTCTGTCTGCAGCATTCTCCAGCGTGTACTCCAGAAAACGCGCGCGATCGAAACTTGGAATAGCGAGCGGAGAAAACAACTGGGTGAAATCGGTAAACAGAAAACCGGCAACCAACGGTGAGAGAAAATCCGTCTCCAGGGCGCTTGCAACTCGTTGTTCCACCGGTCCAGAAGCATCGATATCCTCGGCCCGGCCGACGCCGGCCAGAAAGTCTGCGATTTTCGGGCATGTCTTTGCGTCGGGAGCGACGGCGTCAAGTGGTGCATTGTCGGCATGAAGCGCAGCCGCGAAGATTGCCGAACCGACGCTTCCCCCCGACACGCCGCTTATCGCAAACAGATGCTGCCGAAATGCCGGACAGAGATCCTGCATCCTGGCAAGGAAGCGCGCCGCGTTGTTGGCTGCGTAGATGCCTCCGCCCTGGGCAGCCACAATGAATACGGGATATTCTCCGAGCCTGTTGGCCTCGGCCACCCGCGGCTTTTGCAGAAGCCACTCACGAAATGCTTCGACTGTAGAAATGCGCATCTGTTCCGGTTGGCCGGCTGCTCCGGCCACGGTGCGCAGCCCATGGTCGTCGCTTCCAAACAAGGAGGCAACGAGGAACAAGCCTCCAAAGACGACCGGTATAAATGGAAAATTCAACCTGATCGTCAGTAGTGCAAAGTGGATGGTGAGGCCGACCACGCAGATCGTAAAGAGAGCGATCACGCCAAACGATCCGACGAATTGTGCAAGCCTATCGGGAAACAAAACGAACGCCGCGGTCAAAAGGGCGATGAGCCCGACCGTGAGCGCGAGAAATCTGTAGCGGATGAAATCGGCGTTGTTCGCCCGGCTCGCGAGCTCGGTAGAGCGAT
Organism: Bradyrhizobium sp. BEA-2-5; assembly: GCF_032918025.1. Taxonomy (NCBI): domain Bacteria; kingdom Pseudomonadati; phylum Pseudomonadota; class Alphaproteobacteria; order Hyphomicrobiales; family Nitrobacteraceae; genus Bradyrhizobium; species Bradyrhizobium sp. BEA-2-5. The sequence continues at coordinate 6,975,435 of NZ_CP136629.1, forward strand.
CTCTTGATCCCATCCGCCACGCGAATGTGACGAAGCAGACGAGCAGGATCAACATGGCGAACGCGAGGATGAGCAGCATGTTCCGCTCGAAGGCGAGCGCCTGGTCCTGAATGCGGGAGATACTTCCGACTTCATCGCCCCCACCGATCTTTTCAGCCGGCCGCGAGGCGAGTTGACCTGCCGCCGCGGCGACGATCGGCAGCGCTCCGAGCACCACGGGCGCAAGTTTTATATAGAGGGCCAGCCGTCCGGTAGCGCGCGGGATATGAGGCAGGGTTGCAGTGGTAAGCTGAAAAGCGGCCGCCCAAATCGTTATCGCGATCACGCCAAGGGCGATAAACTCCCTGACGGTTACCCATCCAATATCGTCAGCGGCGATCCGGTAGAGCTCCTGAATCTGATCTGGCAAGTATAGCAATATTGAGATGGCTACCGAGAGAACAACGATCCACCGCAGGTTGCGCAACAAAGTAAAGAGCTGCTCGCGCACAGTCATCGCGTCATGTCCCCCATATGGTCTGCGGACATAGTCCTGAGCGAGTCAAATAGGCTTGAATTCCAGCAATGCGTACCAGCTCCAATCGACAGCATGGCGCCAAAGATTACAGACGGCCTGCAACGAATTGACCAAGCATGCGCTATCGGGCAGCGCGCCGAAAATTGACAACTTAACCTACAGTAGTGGAGCGATTTATCGATGTATTCTGTTGGACGGTCAAGAGATTTTCGAAGCGGATGTCCAAAACCGTGACGTCGATGTTTTGCACCTCCGATCAACCCACTCACGCATTTTTTCTTCACTCATTCGCTTACAACGCAAGAAACGCGCACCGCCGCCATGCTGCTTTATGTTGTTGTCGATCCTGATCGGAAGATCATCATCGATGGATGATTCCGAACGCTGAGAGGGAGAACTTCGATGCGTACGATCCGTTATTTAATCTGCTCCACAATACCGGTGGTTATCACAGTCCTCATTGCGACCACGTCTACTGTACGTGCCGAGGATTGCCGAACCAGCAATTCGCAGTTCTGTCAAAATATGAGGAATGCCGACGAAGTGTCTAGACGGCAACAAGCTGAACGTGATCGGCAGAATACGCAGCAGCGAGGCACAAGCCAGTATACTGGCCCGAATTGTTGGTCCTCGGGCGCAAGTGGCACCACAGCATGCGGCTATCAAAGATCGACAAGATAGCGCCCAGTTTGTTGGATCGGGACCACGTTAACGCCGTACGGTGAGCGCGCCATGAAATGCATCTGCTGATCTGGTGGTCGCGCTATCAGTGAGCAATGAATATTCGACGTTTTCGTCTGAACGGGTTCAGGCGCGCGCTTTGAGCCCCGCGTATGTTTCCGAGTAGGGACGGAAGACAATGCACGGACGCCGCGGAGTGGCGATACTGTTCTGGGTGGTGGCCGGGCTGCTCCAAATGCCCGTTGGGGCAAAAGCGCAAACAGAAGCTTCTTTCGAAATCGGTTGGACAAAATTGCCCACGCAAACCAAAATCGAAAATTTCCAACTCTACTGCAGAGACGCTCGGATCGTTGCGTACAGCAAGATTGATCTGAAGAATGTCAGATTTGAAACTGAAGCCCTCAATATAGTAAAATCTTGCGGCAGCGTATCAGCTGGAAAGATTGGATTGGTGAAAATTATTACCAATCCTTCTTCAATGGTTGGTGACTTCACATCTCACTTTTCCGATTGCGCGAAGGACACGATCGCTGCAAAGGCCGACGCGGTTGGCCTTTATACCCAAAACGAGCATGGAGATTGGCGACGCTGTGACCCTGGCGACGTCCTTAGGTAGCCTTGTGTCTTAGGTGAGACTGAAATGCTTGATGTTTGACGCACTAGCACCCTGTCGAAGCACTTTAGCGACAGGCAATCGATAGTCCCGGGAAACTCGTTGCTGGGCTGTCAGCTAAGTCTGTCTGGAGGAAAAGCACCATGCACGCGTCACTGAAGATATACGCTACGAGCTTGGCGGCCAGCTTCGCAATGACTTTGTCTGCTTACGCACAGCAGCCAAGAAATCTGGATGCTCCAACCCTTAATACCGTAATCTACAACGTAACTGAGCTTAGGTTGCCCGTTCCCACTGGAGTATTGAGGATCTCGGGAGAGAGGAGATGGGATGGTTTTTTCCTTTCAGCCGAGAAAGTGGAGTTTGAACCGAATTCTAAACTGATATTTACGCAGCGCGCCCTCTCGCAACGCGGTCAACTGTTTATGTTAGTGAAAGAGGTGACTTCGTTGTCGCAAGAAGCGCCCGGCCTTATTACGTGGGAGGAACCACAGTTGGGCGTCCCTCCCGACCGCGGCAATGCGGCGGGCGCTCCTGGAGGACGCCCCGATGATACAGGGGGACTAGGTGGTCCCACCGGCGATCCAGGTCATCCGGGAGCGAGGGGCGGCGACGGTCCGGTGTTGACCTTTGTTGTTGGGAAGATGTCGAGCCCTCTGTTGATAGATGTAAGTGGTCAATCCGGCGGACAAGGTGGTCCTGGCCAAATCGGCGGAAGGGGCGGGCCTGGTGGGAGGGGGCATCCGGCGTCACAGAATTGTTGTAACTGTAACCGCGGTGCTGGAAACGGAGGCTCGGGTGGGCCAGGAGGAGTCGGAGGTAAGGGCGGGACGGGCGGACTGGGAGGTAATGGTGGCACACTGACGCTAGTAACCTCATCTGACAATTACCCGGTAATATCGCGCCTCGTCCGAGCGGATCTAAGTCCGGGAAGTGGCGGTTCTGGTGGGCAAGGCGGCCAAGGAGGAGCGAGCGGCGACGGTGGACCCGGCGGGCAGGAAGCTCGTCCGTGGTGTCGCGGAAACGGCAGTCAGGGAGGTTCAGGCGGAAGGGGCGGCACAGGAGACGCGGGTGATCCAGGTCAGCCGGGTCGAGGTGGTGATTTCCTTGTCGGCTCACTTTCCGTCGCAGATCTCGACAAGGTCCTCGCGCCTAGGTGAGCCACCCGAGGTGTGTAGCTAAATTTCCAGCGAGCTTCGAGCAGCAACTCGCACGGGAATGGCGAATGGCGTTGCTCAAGAGTGAGAGCAAACTCTCGGGGAGACAAGGCGCGAGCAAATTCCATGTCTTGTCGCACGTGCCGTTGCCATTCAAACGGAATATACAGAATTTAGTAGCGGTGTAGCCGCGTCCAATCGAGGTGACCGGCAGCGACGCACAATTGCATATTGCTTTTTGTTTCGTTCTCTTAAGACACCCGGGCCAATCCATGTCGCGCGGTGGGACAACAACCCAAAAAACACGATGGAATACACTGTGACGAATGCTTGTCCCACTTTGAGCTAAGTGATTGATTGCATCCTGCAGCCCGCCCGGGGCTAGCAGTCAGGCCTCTGCAGGCAGTGCTCGCGCCCTTCGCGGTCGCTGCGGAATCCTTCGATGAAGCCGCCCTGCCGCTGCGTGACATAGACGGTCTTGCCGTCGCTGCCGCCGAAGGCGAGGTTGGTCGGCTCCTTGCCGACAAGCGCGACTTCCCTTTCGACAGCGCCATCGGGCTTCATGATAGCGATCGCACCTCTGAGAATGCGCGCCACGAACAGCCTGCCGGTGACGTCGGTGCGAAGCCCGTCGACGGTATCGGGCTCGAAGGTCTTGACCAGCTTGGCATCGGTGAGTTCGGCGCCTTTGATCGCGTAGGACCACACCTGCCCGCTGTTGGACTCCGTGACGTAGAGTCGCTGCTCGTCGGGGCTTAGATCGATGCCATTGGTGGTGCCCATGGCACGCGGCGCCGTCATGACCTCGCCATGCCCCGTCCCGTCGGCAGCGCGCGCGATCCGCCAGATGCGACCGTTGCGTCCCTTCCAGTTCGGGTCGCTGGCATAGATGGTGCCCTCCCGGGCGATCGTCATGTCGTTTGGCTGGTTCATCTGGTCGGCGTGAAACCAGCTCGCGGGCGCAAGCGAGCCCTTCCTGAGCTCAAAAATGTTGTGCTTCTTGTAGTCGGCGACGAACATGTTGCCGTCGCGGTCGAAGCGGATCGAATTGCCGACACTACCGTCGGGCAGGTCGGCGAATTTCTCCGATCGTGCATCGCCAGGGGTCAGCCGGCCGATGGTGCCGGGCTTGCCGAGATTGACCACGTAGAGGTTGCCGTCGATGTCGGCGGCGGGCCCTTCGATGCCGAACGTATACTCGCCGGTCGGCGTGATCTGGCTGGTTTGGAAGAGTTTCAGATCGGCAAGGACGGCTGTGCTGGCCAGCAACACCTCACAGCAGAGGCACCAGGAAATTGCTTTGGATGTAATAGCCATCGGCGTCGGTGCATTCGCCATTGAGGAACGGATCGGCCGGCCGGTAGAAGCGGCTGTAGCCGGCCTTACCGGTGGCGGCCCTTTGTGTCACCACGACGACCTTGGTGGTCGGGATTTCGCCACACACCTTCCCATCCTTGCTGAAAAATTCCCGCTCCGGCCGCCCCGGCTTAATCCGCATGCGGGTGCCCGGAACCATTTTGCCGACCAAGTAGTCGGCATAATTGAGCACTTTGAGGTAACCGGGTTCGGTCTTCGGCAGGCTCTCGCCGCCCGGCGGCATCAGCTTCTCCGCGCCCAAGCCGCGCAGGCGCGTGCGCAGCTTGCCGGCGTCAGGATCGCCCGGATAGATCCAGCCGTCTTGCGACAGCATGAAGCGCAGCACGGCCCCGTCCTTCTCGGTGTCGCTTTGGCCTTGCTTGATGCCGAAATCGGCGTGACAGCCGACGCAGCGCTTTTCGACGAGGTTGCTGCGGACCGAGCTGAGATAGCCGCTCTTCTGCGCGTCCTGCTGGACGAAGCGAACCAGCTCGTCGATCTGGGCCTGGCTGCGCATGTCGCAAGGCAACGGAGTCGGCACCTCGCCGCTCGCGCGGTCAAGCCTTATGATCGTCTTGTTCTTATCTTCGACGAGCCAGATTGCACCGTCGCTCGCAACCGTCATGCCGACCGGCGCGCCGCGCGGGCGCGCCCCATTTACCCGGTGCCAGCCCGAGATCAGCTCTTGATAGGGCGCGGCCTTCACCGGACCATCGTCGGTCTGGAACGCGCGAGTGGGTTCGGAGGCGCAGCTTACCTGGTAGCGGACCGGCGGCGGGCTGAGCTTGGGAAAGCCGTGGTCGTCGACGTCGTAGATCAACACACGGCTCCCAGTCGGCCGGTAGCCATGCAGTCCGATTACGAGCTTGCCTTCGAGCTCCGGGAATTTGCCGCCGTGATAGTACAGCATCGCGAGCGGCGCACCGTGCGGCGGCAGCAGCGAATAGGGTTGGCGATAAAGTGCGGTGTTGTTGCAGAGGTTCTTGTAGGGACCGGCCTGCAGCACGGCTTTGAACTCCGGGCTTGCCGTCGAGAGATCGTAGCAATAGGGCCAGCCATAGTGCCGGCCCTGCTCGATCGCGTTGATCTCCTCGTTCGGCTTGAAGACATCCTGCAAGTCGCGGCCGTTCTCGCCCTGAAGGAAGGCATAGCCGGGTTCAGGGAACCGTTGATGCACAGCAAGCGCCATCGAATTGCGCAAGCCACGCGCATAGATTTCGCGCGGCGGGTTTGGATCGCTCGGCGTCAACGCCGGAAAGACGCCCCCGGCGGGCGGCGTGAACATCCAGATCGCGGCAAGCGGCGAGCTTCCCTCAGCCGCCAGGCAAGGCCTCGTGATCGGAGGCCGTGTAATGCAATCGTCGCTGTGCGAGCCGACGTTGACGAATATCCGACCCAGCCGATCGAAGATGAAATGTTTCAGCGCATGGCTGCTCTCGGCAACCTTGGTCCCATCCGGCAGGGTTGTTCTGCGGCCCGGCAGACCCTGAATGACAACTTCCATCGTGCTGCGAGGATTGGCCGCCAGCGGATCGAAGCGGAAGATCATCTCCGCGGTTGAGGCATAGACCTTGTGGTCCGGGCCGATCGCCAGTCCGAACGGGTATTCCAGACCACCGATCGCTTCCCTAATGCGCTTGCCGTCCGCGGCGTGGGGATCGAGCAGCAACAGCCGGCCGTCGGTGCGATTCCATCCACCCATGTCGACGACGACGAAGAGGTCATGGCCTGGGATCTGTATGATCGACCGGGGAAATTGCAGGCCGTCATCTTCGCTGGCGACGAGGCCGGCACAGAAGCCCCTCTGCATGTCGATCTGAATACGGGGAAACGGTCCGCACCGGTCGGCGCCAATGGCGTAGCCGCTTTTTCGGATTGGTTCGGCGCCGAGGACCACCCCGCAAAACAGAGACAAGCCCGCAACGATACCCGCAATGAATGTGATGACGGCTCCGCCGCGGTTTATCTTCATATTCCCCTCTGAATCTCGACCCCGTGCCGGCCGCAATGGATGGTGCGGCTTCCACCGCGCTGCCCATAGAAGCGACCTACGAGTGACCTGCCGCCGTCCTCAAACAATTCTGCGCGTGGCATTTTGCGATCGTCACGCGGTGCTCAAGCCCTGGATACGCCCGAAATCCGCAACGTTGAGAAGGCGCGGTCGACCTCGCCGAGATCCCTGGTAAAGACATTGCGTTGCTGGGACACATCAGGATTCCAGAAACGCATACCAGCGCCAATCGAAAGCATGACGCCGCAGATTACGGACGGCCTGCAACAAATTGACGCTATCGGGCAGCGCGTTGAAAATTGACAACTTAACCTACAGTAGTGGCGCGATTTATCGATGTATTCTATTGGACGGTCAAGAGATTTTCGATGCGCATGACCAACACCGCGATGTCGGTGTTTTGCACCACAGGTCAACCAACTCACGCATTTTTCCTTCACTCATCCGCTTACAACGCAAGAAACGCGCACCTCGACCACGCTCATTTATGTTGTCATCGATCCTGGTCGGAGATCATCCTCGATGGATGTGTGCCTCAATGCCTACGGAGACACGGACACGTTAGGCAATCAGCTGCCTATTTGAATTTGCCTTTCCAGCTGTGAGCGGCGCGAAACTTGCACCACGCCCAGTGGCGGCCCGAAGTGCAATCGGGATCCGAGCCTCTATGACGCTGCGCCGATAGCGGCGAACGACCGCTCGTCTCTCGATGGACCAGTTCCCCACAACCGCGGTTTCGCGTCCTCACCGCAATTGCGCGCACGAGGACCTGACATTAAATCGCCACCACCTCGCGTTCGAAAATCCCAGCCATGGCGGCATTTGATGTCGGCTCGACTGCGCGCAATGCCTGCGCCACCTGCACATTTCGTGGCTAGATGGATTCGGATATGCCTGCTCGTCGCTGCCCGGCGAGGCGACGCAACCTTCGAAACCATTCCTGACGCGCCGGGAGTAGGCTGCATAGTCGGCGATCTGATACTCCTCGCGGAACGAACTCGGCTCGCAGCCGTGACAACGTAGGCCATACCCGCCTGCATCCCGTGCGCTTCCCACGAGCAGGTAAAGCGAAACCTGAAGGACGGTGTTGCCTGTCCTTTCCCGCGCGAGCTCGGTGTCTGTCATTTCATACGAGTCACTTCATACGACAACGCGCCAAATAGGCCGGTCGACCCGCGCAGGACGTCCGTACGGCCGTTCCATCTTCGCGCCCGGAACGCTCCCTGCATCGCCGCGCTCCAGAGCGGATATGCTCGCGCCAACCAGATCGGCATAGACCACCACGAGGTCGATTATGGTGACGGCTAGACCGCCGTCCTTGATTGATCGACGTACGCCAAACGTGCAGCCCACGGCGCCCGGAGAGCGTCGCAGGAACCAGATCCCATATGACCGGCTTTTTCGAAGTTGACTGGTGGCGATTCAGATCGAGTTTTTGTCAAATGCGGACAGTTCACATGGCTGACCAGATCGTCGGCATCAGATGATTGGCGCCCGCCGGGGCGCTGCATGCGCGCCTCTGATCTCGATCGATCCGCCCTCGTCTTCTTATCCCATTTCCCTATGAACTCTTGGGGAATATTCTCGAAATCGGCGAGTGAGATGGCTTATAATCGCGCGAGGCGGGTATAAGGGGGCCTTCTCGGTGCACGACAGTTCGGTGGAAAGAGCCAGATGGCTCCGCGATTTGCTGCGCTTTCTGCCGCTCCGTAGCCAATTCGTGCTCTCGGGCAATACCCGCGACCTTCAGATGCACGAGGTCGTACCTAGCGAGTTGACCGCAGCGCCACTATCCCGGGTCCTTCCGGACGTTTTGAAGGAAGCGGGCTATGCGCGTGTTGCATGCTTCGACCTTCTGAACGGATTTCGAGATATCGAGCCGGCCGACGGAAGCTACCTCACTCAATTGGGCTTGACGCCGACGAACGGCACAGCGCCCGGTGGGATCGACCTTTTATCGACGACGCTTGAGCGGCACGTCGCGGCTGAAGGGCAGCCCTCGGTCCTCGTCATCGACTTCGCCTCGAGACTGGTCGCGCGAAACGAGGCGTTATCGCCTCCGGAGCACCTGCTTTTCTCCCGGTCTCTGATCCTCTCGCATTCGGCGCGTGCGCGGCCGGCTGGCGACAAGCGTCTTCCCTACTTCAATACGGTCGTCTGGATCGTCGACAAAGAAGGTGATTTGCCCGACTGGTTCCTGATCGGAAACCCGCGCATACGTCACATCCCCATCGGACGACCGGATCATGTCGCGAGAAGAAGCATGATCCGCTCCCTAGTTCGCGGTCTCCTCGGTGCGCAGAACGCGGAGCAGGCGCAATTAGAGACGTGTACGCAGAAGTTCGTGGACGAGACGGAAGGCCTTCTGCTACTGGATGTGAGCGCCGTCGCGCAACTCGCCCGGAGCGAAGGGGTCCAGTTCGATCGGATCGGGGACGCCGTTCGGCGGTTCAAGGTCGGCGTGACCGAGGATCCTTGGCGCAAGATTAGCCGCGACAAAATCAGCTCGGGTGAAGAATTCGTCAGACGCCGCGTCAAGGGGCAAACTCACGCCGTCACCCACATGCTTGATATCGTCAAGCGCGCGGTGACCGGCATCGGTCAGTCGCCGAGAGGTGGTCGACCAAGAGGCGTCGTCTTTCTCGCGGGTCCGACCGGCGTCGGCAAGACGGAACTCGCGAAGACGATCACTAGTCTGCTGTTCGGCGACGAGAGCGCCTATATCCGGTTCGATATGTCCGAGTTCAGTGCCGAGCATTCGGATCAACGGCTCATCGGCGCTCCGCCCGGCTATATCGGATACGACGTCGGAGGCGAACTCACGAACGCGATCCGTGAGAAGCCATTCAGCGTCGTGCTATTCGATGAAATCGAGAAGGCGCATCCGAGGATCCTCGACAAATTCCTGCAGGTTCTCGACGACGGTGTCCTTACCTCCGGACGAGGCGATCGCGTCTATTTCTCCGAAGCCTTCATCGTCTTCACGTCGAATTTGGGCATCTATGTACCGGGACCGTCCGGAGAGAGAATTGCCAACGTGACGCCCGAAGAGACTTTCGAAGGGGTACGGCGAAAAGTCCGAAGCGAGATCGAGAAGCACTTCAAGCAGGTCCTCAATAGGCCGGAGATATTGAACCGTATCGGAGAGAATGTAATCGTCTTCGACTTCATCCGGCCCGACGTCGCGAACGAGATCTTCGATCAGATGGTCGACAACCTGCTCAATGACGTCAAATCGCTCGGCCATGACGTGACTCTGACCGGAGCTGCGCGTGAGGTTCTTCGCGGGCTGTGCCTGGCTGATCTGTCGAATGGCGGGCGAGGTATCCGCAACCAGGTCGAATCTCACCTCATCAATCCGCTGTCGCGGAGTCTGTTCGATAGCGGAGCGGAAGCTGGACGCAGATACAGGATCGAAGGGGTTCAAACAGGGCCATCGACGACGATCGATCTCGTGAGCGAGCCGTCTGCATGAGCACGATGATCAATCTGTCACGCATCCATTTCCCGGTCACGACCTTGGGACCCGGCCGAAGGATAGGAATCTGGTTTCAAGGCTGTTCAATCCGTTGTCCAGGATGCATCTCGATGGACACATGGGTGCACGGGCGAGGAACGACAAAGGTAGGAGCCGTCGTCGAGGCGGTTTCACCATGGCTTTCGGCGGCCGACGGCATTACGATTTCGGGTGGAGAGCCTTTCGACCAGCGCGAGGCCTTGTTCGATCTTCTGGCAGGCTTGCGAGCTCGAACGAAGGCGGACATCCTTGTCTTTACCGGCTACCCTTGGGCCACGATCCGCGATGCGCTCGCGACCTCGCCATCTCTGATCGACGCGATCGTCTCCGGACCGTTCGATATCGATGAGACGCAGACCCTGGCGCTTCGTGGCAGCGACAATCAGGAGCTGCACCTGATGACACCCTTGGGCCGCGCTCGGTTCGAGGGCCTCAATCGCCGCATTGACGAAAAAGACCGTACCTTCGACGTCATGTTCGACGAAAACGGAGACGTTTGGCTGGCAGGTATTCCCGCTCGCGGCGATTTCCGGCGTCTGCGAGCGATTCTCGAAGGCGGCGGATCGACGCTTCGAATTTCGGAAGATACGCGATTTCCATCTCTTTAGAAGCTAGCTGATGATTAGACTGTGTCCGAACTGCAACACCGAGCGGCCTGTTACCGAGATCTTCTGCGAAGGTACGTGGAACGGTCAGAACTGCGGCTGGGACCTGTCGACGGTCGACATCACGCCGCCCGGTGCCACGAGACCGAAGCCGAATCCACCGGTAAGTCCTCCTCCGAGCGTCCCGACCTGCCGGAACGGTCATCAAGCCTCTCCCGGCGACCTGATTTGCAGCGTCTGCGACGAGCCGATCATCGAACGGGAGGAATCGCCCGCGCCGGCCGAGCCCATGCCAGAGCCGGAGCCCACGCCCGAGGGCGAAACGATCGTGGAGGGTTGGCGTCTGCAGGACCGGATCGCCTCGTCCGGCACAGTCCGCGAACGCTTTGTCGCGACGCGCTGCTCGGACGGGCGACGGGGAATACTCACGCTCTATGCTGTCGGCGCGGAGCCCGACCATGCGATCTACGATTTGCTCTCCAAGCTCCCGCGAGATCACGTCCCGGAATTCTTCGCCACCGGTCGCTGGCAAGAGCGCGCCTATGAGGTCGCGGAGGAATTCAGCGGCGGTACTCTGGCGGATTTCCCCGTCGACCCTTCCGATCAGGTGGCGATTAGTCGGTTGGTCGGCGAACTCGCACAGGCCGTTCATGCCCTCACCGAAGCCGGGTTGCGGCACAGGGATCTGCGGCCTTCGGTCATTTTCGTACGCACCAAAGAGCCACTAGACCTCGTCATCGGAGGCTTCGGATCCGCGCGACTTTCCGAATTCGACCTGGACATTGTGTCTCCCCTCGAAACCACTCGCTACATGGCCCCAGAAGCGATCGCCGGCGGCGTCGCCCCGGCTTCCGATTGGTGGAGCTTGGGGATGATCTTGCTGGAGAAGATCACCCAAGGCGCGTGCTTCCAAGGCATTAACGAGCAGGCCTTTCTGATCCACATCCTTACCAACGGCGTACACTTGCCCGAAAGTCTGGACGAGCGGATCAACACCTTGCTGCGCGGCCTGCTGGCGCGTGACAGGCGCCAGCGCTGGCAGTGGAAGGAAGTTCAGGCGTGGCTGCGCGGAGAGGCCGTATCTGCTCCAGCGGCCGATATGGCCGGACACACAGAGGGCCGGACCTCGATTTCGCTGGGTGGCCAGCAATATCGATCCGCAAGCATGTTCGCATTGGCGGCAGCTGAAGCTGCAAACTGGGACGGCGCCAAGACCCTCGTCCTCAGAGGCACCGTCGCAAGTTGGGCGTCCGAAGCCGGCTTCGAAGCGGCGACAGCCGCAGATCTGCGGCAAATCCTGCGAGTCCAAGATCTTTCCGAGGATTTGAAGCTCTCCCTCTCTCTCAAAACGTTGAATCCGTCGATGCCCCTGATCGTCAGAGGCAATATCGTCACGCCGGGATGGCTCCTCGACCACCCGATCGACGGTTACAATCTGATCACCGGCCCGGCGCCTGATCTGCTACGGAAGATCGATCCTGACGACTGGCTCTGGCGCCTCAAGGTCCGCTCGGACACGGTTCGAAAGCGACTCGATCAACTCGAGATCGCCGTCGACGAGGACGCTTTGCGCGTCCACCTTCTGTCGACTTCTATGGCCCGCCTGGCCGCCCTTTGGGAAGAACGGCGAAAGCTTTTCCCCGACACCGACCATGCCGGCGTGGCCGCGCTCACCGAGCGCCGCATCTCGGCGGAAGAAGACCTGCTCATCCTGCTCAGCGCGACGTCGAACCAGTTCCGCTCTGTCGCCGAGGTCATCGAAGAGGCAGAAAAGGAAGCGTCCACGGCAGGGCTCGGCAACTTTTCGGCCGAGGAAGCTGCGACACTGCTTGGCCGCCCGCGTCGCGAGATCTATCAGGCTATCGACGAGCGCATTCAAAACTTTGCCAGATGTGGCATCAAGCAGGTTGACGAGTGGGCGGACCAGTTCCGCCTGGACAGACGGATGCCGACCGGGCGCGCGCTCGCCCTTCTCTCCCTGCCCGCCGAAACATGGCGACCTCTTCCTAAACAAGGCTACGTCTCGACGATCCTGGATTTCTTCGCCAAGCGGATATCTGGAGGAGTTTTGCGGGGGCCGCTGACGCGGATGCTTATCGGAAAATCAGCCAGAATCGACCTCACCGAGCTCGATACTTCCAGGGTACCGGCAGCGAAATTCTCGATCAACTGCTTGGTCGCACGAACCGGACTATCAATATCGATCCGGCGGCTTTCGCCGACGACAACGGCATTGAGCGAAGGTTACGCTCCTTCACTCCCACGCATTGCTCTACAGGCGCGATACCGGCATCGATGGCTTGTACATGGGATTTCCGTTCCTGATCATGCGCGATCATCGACCGAATGCCAGACCGCGGATCGCGCCAGTGCTGCTGTGGCCGATGCGCGTCAGTCCAGAGGTCGGAAACCGCGGTCATGTCACTTTGGGTTATGGGCGCGAGAGAAATCCGGATACCGAGATCGAGCATGTTGTTGTCAATCCCGCTCTCGAAGGAATGGTCGGCATCCCTGAGGCCAGACGTTGGCAAGAAGCGGCGAACGAGCTCCTTACGCATGCGAGCCTGTCCGTCCAGGCAGTGATGGACGCCTTCAGCCGATTGGCTCAGCCAGTCGGCAACGAATTGGCGGCGCTTCCCGGAAAAGACGTCAAGATCGGCGCTCAAGAACGGCAGCTCGTGCCCGCTGCCGTGCTCTTCCATCTGGCGTTTATGGGTCAGGCCGTCATGAGGGACCTCGAGACGCTGCGGGGCTTGCCGCCGACGGCGACCTCACTTGAGGCCGCATTGCGTCTGAACGAAGAGCAACTAGAGCCTGCTGCACCGTCGCAAGTGAAGGAGGTCGACCGATATTTCACTGCGGACAGCGATCCGTCGCAGGAGGCGGCGGTCATCGAAGCGCGTCAGACTCCGGGACTGGTCATCGAAGGTCCTCCCGGAACTGGCAAGAGTCAGACGATCGTCAATATGGTCGCGGACGCAATCGGCACGGGAAAGTCCCTTCTGGTCATCTGCCAGAAGCAAGCCGCGCTGGACGTCGTACGAAAGCGCCTTGAAAAGGAGGGCCTGGCGGATCGCTTCATCATGATCACGGATGTCAATCGTGATCGCGGATCGATCGTCGGAGCGATCCGTTCGCAAGTGCAGGCCTTGCATAACGTACGCCCCGGGACGTCCCCGGCCTGGAAGCGAGAGCGCGAGCGCCTTGCGGCGCGCATCGAGACTCTCGAGACGGAACTGGACCGTCGTCAGATCGCGCTTCATTGCGTGGACGAGCGCACCGGATTGTCCTATCGAGCTCTGCTCGGCGAACTGTTGGAGATCGAAGAAGGCAGCCCGAAACCCATCGACGTTCCTGAACTCCGCCCTTTGCTGTCGGGTCACCATCCGGGCGATGTCGCAGCGATTGAGGAGAATTGCGGCCCTCTCGCGAAATTCTGGCTGGCGTCGAAATTTGAAGACAACCCCCTGTCCGCCCTCAAGCCGTTCAATCCCGATCGGGGAACGGCGGCCGCGATCGCGACGCATCTGCAAGCATTTTTGCAGACCGATGCCCACCGCGAGCAGACCGATGCTGAGACGTCCAATTGTTTGAAGATATCGGATCCGACGGAATTCCAGCCGTGGCTCGTCGAAGCGGACGAGCTCCGCTGCCTCAGCGAATCGGTGTGCTCCAATCTCGCTCGATTGCGGCCGCTGTTTCGGAACGTCGATGGTGGAACATCTGAAGCAACGCGCATTCTGGATGGCCTAATACAGATCAAGGAAATCTTCTCATCGCTCGACGGCCCATCGTACAAGCCGGACTTTTGCACCAAGCTCATCGCCCTCAACGAGGACGAGCTGCGCTCCGCCGGGGAGCTCGCGGGCCAAGTTCGTTTGCCGGCAAGCGCCCTACAATGGATCAACCCGCTACATTGGCTGCGAACGCGCCGTGTACGCGAGCTGCTTGCATCATTGCAGCTCCCGCAAGATGCCGGCGCCATCAGCTCATTGTACTATGCGGTCGAACTCGAACTGACCCTGCGCCACCCCAGGCGCGAACTCGAGCAATATTTCGTGATCCTGTTCGGCCGCGCGCCCAATCTGGATCTGTCGCCCGGCAAGCTCGCCGATTTGGCCGCGCGCCTTGCTTCTTTCCTCGATGGGTTGAGCGGCCACAATTCGCTCCTCGATCGGTGTCCTAACCGGTCCGAGCTCGATCGAGCGCTCTCAACCGGAAACACCGCAGAACTTGGCTTGTTTTTTGAGCGGGCCGACCTGGCACTCCGAAGGAATGCGACGAGAGAAGGAAGCCGCGCCGCGTTCGACCGGCTCAGGACTTACTTCGACGAACTGTGGCTCGGATCGAGACGCTCGGCGATCGAGAACGGGCGCTCCAACGCGGGGGCCGTCGCGCAGATCGTAGAAGCCTTGCCGATGCTGAGCAATTACCAGGAATTCCGACTTCGATCTGCGCGGCTGGCCGACAAGGAACGTGCCATCTTCGCCACTCTGAGATCCCGAGAATCCGAGCTGTCGGAGCTGCCTTCGGATCACCTCGATGCCTGTATTCGCGCAACCATTGGGCGCGAGGCCCGTCTGGCATGGAAGGCCGGCATGGAGGCCGAGAATCCTGACGTCCTGTTCGATGGCGATGAGGTAGAAGCGAAGGTAAGGTCGCTCGCCGAAGCCGACGCGCAGATCCGGCAGTACAACAGGGATCTTCTGGTCCAGGATATCGACGCTGAAAAAGTGCGTCCGACGACTGAGTGGGATGCTATCACGAAGCTCCGTGGCCCGAGAGCACTACGGTTGCGCGAATTCATCGATCGCGCCGCGGCGCTCGGTCTTTTTGCTCTTCGCCCGGTCTGGCTCATGACACCTGACGTCGCCAGCCGCGTGCTTCAACCTCGTGCCAGCCTTTTCGATACGGTTATCTTCGACGAAGCCTCGCAAATGCCCGTCGAATATGCCCTGCCCTCGCTCTTCCGCGGTAAGCTCGTCGTCGTCAGCGGCGATGAAAAGCAAATGCCACCAACCTCGTTTTTCGCGAGCAAGGTCGAGAACGACGAGGCTGCGATATTCGACGGCGAAGAGCCAGAGGAAGGAGCCACAGAGGAGGAGCGCGACGCGTTTGCCGAGACCTGGAATCGGCGAGAGATCAAGGATTGCCCCGATCTCCTCCAACTTTCCCGCTCCGTACTCCAGACCCGTACCCTACAGGTGCACTATCGTTCGAAGTACCGGGAGCTGATTTCGTTTTCGAACGCATCGTTCTACGGCAACGGCCTTAGCGTCCCTGTGCGCCATCCCGAAGAGATAACCCGCAAGCTCAAGCCTATCGAAGTGGTGCGTTCGGATGGCATGTACAAGAGCCAGACGAACCAGAAGGAAGCGACCGACGTCGTGGAATACCTCGCCGAACTTTGGGAGGATCCGTCGCCGCCATCGGTCGGCGTCGTTACCTTCAACCGCAAGCAGGCCGACGCCATAGAAGATGCTTTGGAAGACCGCGCCGAAAAGGGTGCGGCGTTCCGCGAAGCATTGATGCGTGAGCGCGAGCGAACGGAGCATGGCGAGGATATGGGATTCTTCGTCAAGAACGTGGAGAACGTGCAAGGCGACGAGCGTGACATCATCGTTTTCTCGACGACGTTCGGCCGCAACGAGCACGGGGTCTTCCGCAAGAGCTTTGGCGCGCTGGGGCACGCTGGGGGCGAACGGCGCCTGAACGTTGCGGTCACACGTGCAAGAGAGAAGGTGGTCATTGTCACATCCATGCCGATATCGGAGATATCGGACCTGTTGACGAGACGGAGCGGTCCGAGGGTGCCGCGCGATTATCTGCAGGGTTACCTCGAATATGCCAGGACGGTATCCGACGGCCTTGCAAACTCCGGAAAGACTCTCCTGGACCGGATGGTCACCGAACAGCGTCCGCACCATGAGGGTCGACAATATGAGGACGACGGCTTCACCAGGTCGGTCGAAGCTTTCCTGGAGGCCAACGGATGGAAGCCCACCAGAGCGCGCGATGGGGGCGCCTTCAGCCTCGATTTCGCGGTGATTGATCCCCGGACCGGCCTTTACGCGATAGGCGTGGAATGTGATGCGCCACGGCACCGGTTGCTGGAAAGAGCTCGGGCTCGCGAGATCTGGCGTCCCAAGGTACTGGGAAGAGCCGTCCCATACGTTCACAGAGTTTCGTCGTATGCTTGGACTCACGCCGGAGACGCCGAACGTCTGCGGCTCAAGAATGCCGTAGAAAACGCACTCCGCAAGGGAGGATTGCAATGAGCGGACCCAAAGCATTCAGGATCGTTACCCGCGCCGAAATCATCGCCATCTGCCGTCGAGACCTTGCGCGGCTCGACGCCGCGGTCGAAGGCTGGGCTTCCACCGGCAGACTCAACAGAACGATCGAGCAGAAGGACGTCGAAAAGGTCATAGCCCGGCGGGACGAGCTTCGTCGCCTGCTCGCTGCCGATCGTTTCGTCGAACTACAGAAGCAAGTCGTCGCCGAGATCGGCTTCCTTCAGGCAGACTCCGAACGCCGCGTCGAGAGAGCTGCCGAAATGGCGGCACGTTCGAAGCGCCATTTGCGGCGATCCAAGGCCGCAGCCGAGGCACTGCTGCAGAGGCTGCAAGCTTTGAAGGTCGAGATTCCCGCCGATATTCGAAACGAGCTCAGTAGCTCGACCGGATCTTTCGAGCGCCTGGAAGCAGCCATGGCAAAGGCGCTGTTGTTGGTTCCTTCTCAGGTGCCCCAGGATA
The DNA here is from genome assembly GCF_032918025.1 of Bradyrhizobium sp. BEA-2-5. Classification (NCBI taxonomy): domain Bacteria; kingdom Pseudomonadati; phylum Pseudomonadota; class Alphaproteobacteria; order Hyphomicrobiales; family Nitrobacteraceae; genus Bradyrhizobium; species Bradyrhizobium sp. BEA-2-5. The sequence goes on from NZ_CP136629.1 coordinate 6,992,647, forward strand.
CCGCGACAGACCGCCAACGCGAGCTTGCCACTCGACTGGGCGCCGGCGAAGACCGTGACACGCTGCAAGAATGGATTGCTCGACAACCTCAGGAGACGGAGGATCCTGCTCTGGCGCGCATCGATGCTGTCCTTGGCGAATTGAGCGGGCTTGGCGTCGATTCCTCCCCATTCTCGGATCGTGTCGCGCTGCTGGAATCAGAGCCGCCGGCTCGACGATCGCTTGTCGCGGATAGTCTTCTGTTGGACCTGGCAGCGGCCGTGAAGGATGGCCGCGCCAGGGCGCGACTAGCGGACGAGCTCCGGGCGCGACGAGCCGAACTTTCCGTGATGAAATCACCGCAGGCAACCTCGCTGCTGACCGAAATTGACGGATTCCTCGCGTCACCGTCGGCCAGCGACGGGCCAAAAATCATCAAGCGCGCAGACTTTCTCATCGAGGAAGAATTCAAGGCGATGGCCGCCGAGGAGCGCAGGCGTGCGGTCCTGGAAGGTCTTGCCAGCCTGGGGTACGAGGTATCCGAAGGAATGGCGACCGCCTGGGTCCAGAACGGCCAGATCGTCGTGCGCAAGGCGGCCAATCCGGGCTACGGAGTTGAGCTCTTGGGCGGATCGAGATCAGATCTCCTCCAAGTGCGGGCCGTGGGTATTGGTAGCTCGACTGACGGTCGCGACGAGAATCGTGATCGTGACATGGAAACGATCTGGTGCGGGGAGTTCGATCGATTGAGGACGTTGGTCGCTAAAGCAGGCGGTAACGTTGCGATGGAATTCGCAAGGCCGGTCGGTCAATTTCCTCTGAAGATCGTGTCAGATCCAAGTGTGAGCCACCAAGCGGAGGCTGCCGAAAGATCATATCAATCACTATCAATCAACCGCTTCAAAAGCCACTAGCCCAACAACTTGATTCCGCAGTGTCAACGAAGGTCACACAGCCGAAGTATCTTCTTTGCCCGGTCGAGAGCTTTTTGCGACAACTCCTTTTCCCCCCACGATTTGCCCGCCTGGATACTAGCCTCGACGCTTGCCACAAATCTAAGCTTGAAATCCTCCGCAGCTTTCTGAAGGAACATTGCGCGATCCGCCATTATCCGCAACTGCTTGTTGTGCTTGACCAGTGCGGTCGAGAAGTCGCTGTGGCTCGCAAACTCAATCTCGTTCAGGGCGGCATCAAGCAACGCATTATCCTCTGCGAGTGCGGCGCCGGCCGCCTTCCGGATGGTCGTCATCTCCGTCCGGCACCAGCTAGACATCGGTTACTCCACGTGTCGAGAGCAGCAGCTGGACGTTTTTGGTGCTTGCGGACCCATTGCCTGGCTTCGCCTCGGGGTTCGACACGAGAAAATTCGATTCCAATTCCGTCGAAACGCATCCCGGCATTTCAATCATACACTTCGCATCAAGAGAATGCGCAGTGACCCTCGACCGGGATGGCCCCTCATCTTCGAGGTGACTGCCTCTTAGTAAACTCACTCATCGGGAGCGCGTGCCTCGATTTTCCTGTTGGTCATGGGCGAACGCGCTACATCATACGTCGCCGCTTGTTCAACTCTACAACCTGACGCTACGTACGATTCAAGCGATTCTTAATACTGATGCATATTAGCGCGACTTATCGGTTATGCGCGCGCCATCTCTCTCAACACTCAGACCACTCGAACTATTTCCAACGCGGCAAGCCGTTGGAGCCACCATCAGGGACTACTGATCGCCTTACTATTTCATCGCCATTGCATTCCAGATCCTGATAGCTCGGTGATTATTGCCGTCGACCAAACACTCTGATGGCGCCCCAACGAGTCAACTGTCCCTCGTTCTGCCATTTTCTCATCCAAAGCAGTCGCCCGCCGCTGGCGCATGTCGCGCCGGCGCGATAGCGAGTGTCTGAAGGGAATTCCATGGTGAAGCCAGTTGTGATTGTGGTCGGCGCGGACAAGGGTGGTGTTGGAAAGACGACGGTATCGCGAACGCTTCTCGACTACTTCAGCAACAATACTGTGCAAACACGCGCTTTCGACACGGAGTCACCGCGGGGAACGTTGAAGCGCTTTCATCCTGAGATCACCGAGATCGTCGACATGACGACGACCGCAGATCAGATGAAGATCTTCGACACCTTGAATTCTGGGCTATCCGTGACCGTGATCGATGCTCGCGCCGGCTTGCTGTCGTCAGCGCTGGGTTCCTTGCGCGACATCGGCTTTTTGGATGCCGCGCGCTCCGGCCAAATCACATTTGCCGTGTTCCATATCCTGGGGCCCTCGATCGCCTCGCTGGACGAGATCGCCGAGACCGCCGATTTCATGAACGGCGCGAAATACTTCCTGGTGAAGAATTTCATCAACGATACCCAATTCTTCCAGTGGGACCAGTCGACCTACAATTCCTATTTCCATCGCATCAAATATGCGACCGAGCTTACCATACCCAAGCTCGACGCGATGGCCTATGAGCAGGTCGAGGTCGCTTCCGTGCCCTTCGTTGACTTCATCGCGAACAAGGGGCGGCGCGACGAGCCGGCGAACTACTCTTTCGTGCTGCGCGGCTATGTCCGTCACTGGCTCGCAAATGTCTGGAGGGAGTATGACCGCATCAACTTGACCGAATTGACCGGCGCCAAATCGGCGGCCCGCGGCGGCGGGGAATAGCCGCACACTCGGCGAGCGACGGGCCGAGCCACCTACGAAACTCGATTGATACAGCCGGCTATGTTAGCAACGCCCATCTACATCATCTGCTCTCCTAGCCCGCAGGTCGGTAAAACCCTCGTCGCTCGCCTGGTAAGCGAGTTCCTGGTGCTGAAGAACGGCACAGCGCTCTCTTTCGATGTTAATCTGAGGGAGCCATCATTGCTCGATTACCTTCCTCACATCACGGAGACCGCAGATGTGATCGATACCTACGGCAAGGTCCAGCTGATCGACCCCCTTGTCGTCCACGATCGGGTGGCCAAGGTGATTGACCTCGGCTTTCATGCCTTTGATGAATTCTTCAAGACCTGCGAAGAGATCCGCTTCATGAAAGAGACGGTGCGCCGTTATGTCGTCCCGATCATCCTATTCATCGCAGGCACTGATCGTGTGTCCTGGCGCAGTTATGAGATGCTGCGGCGACAGACCCCTCCAGGGGCGCTGGTCACCGTCCACAACGAATTCGTTCTGCGTGGCCCACTACCTGACATCATGGATGACGGGCCTGTCCTCCGGATCCCCGCGTTGCCGAGATTTTTAAAGGCCTACATAGACCGACTGAGTTTTTCCTTCACTGGATATCTCCGCAACGAGAAGGATTGGTCGACCGAGCTGCATCAATGGATTCGAGGCAACTATACCCTTCTACGCGACTTGGAAATGACTGCTCAGATGCGGAGACCATACTAACTCGCGGATTCAATGTCGGTGGTCTGTATCGCACAATTGCGGGACCCAGACTCACTCACTCGGGTCGACTGCACCAATTGTCCGATTATGAGGGCGGTCGTCGGCCATGGCCAAGACCCTCCGCGATGTGGTCACCGCGCGAACCCGCCATAGGCGATCGCGCGGGCGGTACGCTGACTGTCGAACCAGCCGGGCGTAGAGCATGGCAGAACGAGCTGAACTCGCTTCGACCTACATAATCCAGTCCATGGGTCTTCCCATTAAAGTTTGTATCGCCTGGTCCTACTCCGCCCAGATCATGATGGCGCGTGCACTTGAATATAATTGTGGAGCACGGAGATCCGCATAGCCGTTAGCCAGCACGCCCGGGAATGCCGCAGACCTGTTACGGCCGAACCGGAATGGGATTCGGTTTTGAGCGAGGGATACGGAACTTGTCGCGTCATTTCGGAAACCTCACATACGAGTTTGTGACGTTCGATTAGCCCGCGCAATGACTAGCCAGCGGTTGCAACGCATGGTGTTGTCGGAAGGCAAACGCGCCGGATGTTCGGATTCTGCCAAGCTGGTCAAGGATACGACGCCGGGCAAGTTGGTGCTTTCGCGCACTTTGATCTCTATCGAGGAGAATACCATATGCAGTTCAATGGCAGATGCCTGTCGATCCTGTTGTCACTGCTGTCGGCTGCGGGTGTGAACGCGATCGCCAAGGCGGATGAGCTTTCGCCGAAATACGCCGAGGTGCTCAGTGCCCTGCAGGACGGCAAGAATGTGAGGGTCATACTGGACCTGAACCGCTGCACCACCCCCGAAGGCGGCAAGCCCGGTCCGGCCGTGCAGGGTGGGCTGGCTATCCGTGCGTTCAGGGTGTCCCCCCAGAACGGGATCAGCTTCGCCGATGCGCATCAAACCTTGGACGGCTCGGGCCATCCGGTAACCGAGTATATTCGCCACAGCCTCGGCCGCGACGGCAAGCTCACCGTGCGGGCGTCCAAGTTGGCAGCCGGAGCCGCGGAAGCCGTGAACCAAGGCGAATTCGTCTGCGAACTGCCGGACGGCGCGAAGTTCGTCTGGTAATCGGGCACAGCGTAGCCATCGGCCGGTTGCAGTTTCGCGCAGCCTGCTGATGGCTGGCGCGCTTTCTGCGCTCTCCCTGGTGACCTTTGCCGGGCGATAAGCCGATCCATCGGCGCCCACACGATCAGGCCACGGACTCCGCCGATGCCATGGCGGCAGCATCAATTATAAGTCGAGGAGCGCTCTCCAAGAGTTCCCGGCGCCCGATGTACGTCTGCCATCCAGCGCCAGAGGCAGCGTGAGATTCAAGGTGAAGTGGCAATCAAGATGAGCCGAGGCAGCGGCCTGCCCGACATCGAACACTTGTCGGCAGACTTGGAAAAGCCCTGTTCGACCCGGCCGCGACCACTCCGGTAATGCTTTGTCGCTGGCTGAGTCAGATTCGAGGTGCTGAAAAGATCTCTGACCGGGCTCGGTCGCGGAAATCGCTAGGCGAGCCCCACGAGTGAGACCGTAGGAGGACATGCTCATCCAGTGGGTCGAGCCGGCACAAAAAGCATGTCGGCCCGTCAACGTTTTGTCGCGTTTCTGCAATGACCCGCTGGAGGCATCAATGTCGCAAGTCCGACCAAGGTGCAAGCACCCACGCGAACGTCGCAAAGCCCGTGGTATTTCGTCCGTTTGAGCAATGCTCGCACGCTTCTTGGACGGCATGCCATTTGCTGGATGGGGAGAGAACAAGATAAGCGGCGATCAATGAAGCTTGCGGTCGCCAGTCAGGGAGGTCGGACGTGGCGAAGAGATTCGTCGAAGATGGGTTGCTAAGGAAGATACGACGGATCTTGATCCCGCGAAGGCGAGCCGGCAGTCGTTGGCCGTGCGCGGGATCCTGTCATTGCTACTCGCACGTTGTGGCATCGGCGTACAACCTCGATGCGGTCCACAATCGAAATGTCAAACGCCTTCCAATCGTCCTCTACGGACAGACCCGGAGGGGGGTGAACTATCGAGCGAAAGCCGCAAAATCCGGCCAGCTTTGTGTAAGATCTGTCGCTCGCGCCGTCGCGACTTTTGACGGCGAAGAAATAGCGGCGGTCAAGTGCAACGATCCGGAAATCACTCGCGTCCTGCCCTATAGCTTGCTCCGCATCGTACTCCGAAATCCTGGCCGCCGTGGCTACCTTCTGACTTTATGCCGGCACCACCGGCGTCGCATTCGAGCTTTGTTTGACTTTGTAAAACGACTGCTCGGAACGCCAATCGCAACTTGGCCGGGTAAGATGCGACCCGGCACTCCCGGCTCGCTCGGTCTCATAAGACCACGAACAGCATTTGCCGGACTGAAAAGGCAAGCTTCGCGTAAGCTCACCGATAGGGGACGACCTACCGCGTGGGGCTGCGGCGCGTGTCCTTGTTCGCTTGGGAAAGAACGATCATGGTAATCATCGCAGCCGTTCCGCCGGCAGCGCCCTCGCGCTCCTGGTATAAAATCCCCTACGTCCAGGTGCTTATCGCAATCCTGATTGGCGTCATGGTCGGCTACTTGTGGCCCTCTGTTGCGACAAATGACTGGATAAAGGCCCTCGGTGATGGCTTCATCAAGCTGATCAAAATGCTGGTCGCGCCGATCATCTTTTGCACCGTCGTATCCGGTATTTCGCACATTCAAGATGCCGGAAAGGTCGGTCGGGTCGGCATTAAGGCGCTGGTCTATTTCGAGGTTGTTTCCACTTTCGCTTTGTTACTCGGTCTGGTCATAGGCAATCTGTTCCCAATCGGTCATGGGCTCGCGGTCAAGCCCGATGCCGCAGCTGTGGCTGGCCTGGTCAACAAATCAGAAGCGCAGAAGGGGGTCGATTTCGTCCTCAACATCATTCCGGACAGCGTGGTCGGCGCGCTGGCGCGGGGCGACGTCCTGCAAGTCCTGCTGTTTGCTATTCTGCTCGGCTTTTCACTGATGGCCCTGGGCGAAAAGGGTGAGCGGTTGCGTGGCATCATTGACGATGCCGCACACGCAGTATTTGGCGTCATTGCCATCGTGATGAAGGCGGCGCCGATAGGCGCCTTTGGCGCCATGGCCTACACGATCGGGAAGTTCGGACCAGCTGCGCTCGGCAATCTGGTCGGACTGATCATCCTGTTCTATGCCACGGCTGCGCTCTTCGTTGTGCTTGTGCTCGGCCTGATTGCGCGATTGATCGGCTTTTCCATCTTCAAGTTCATTGCCTACATCAAGGATGAGCTCCTGATCGTGCTGGGTACCTCGTCTTCGGAAAGCGCGCTGCCGCAGCTGATGAAAAAGCTGGAACGGTTGGGCTGCTCGAAGCCGCTGGTAGGCCTCGTGGTGCCGACTGGATACTCATTCAATCTCGACGGTACCAACATTTACATGACGTTGGCGACATTGTTCATCGCGCAGGCGCTCGACATTGAACTGACCTTAGGTCAGCAATTCACAATCATCGTTGTAGCGATGCTCACGTCTAAAGGCGCAAGCGGTGTCACTGGCGCCGGTTTCGTCACGCTCGCAGCGACCCTGACGGTTGTCAGTCCTGCGTTGGTACCAGGCATCGCGATCGTCTTCTCGATCGATAAGTTTATGAGTGAGGTGCGTGCGCTGACAAACGTCACGGGGAATGGTGTCGCCGCTATGTTTGTGTCTTGGTGGGAAGGCGAGCTCGACCAGGCGAGCGTGCGCAAGCGCCTCAACCAGGAAGACCGGCCCACCAATGTCGGGACATCCGAATAGGACGGGGTAAGTGGCAGTGTTTCAGCGGCCGGCGAAGGAATATGGCGTCGCGCATGAGCGTTCGATTTGCCATCAACGATATCGCCGTCGGCTGAATGCGTTGATCGATCATGTGCTGACAGTAGCGCTCAGACGGTCGCAGCAGCGGAGCTCCTTCGGATGGCGATGGCTCCGTGAGAACACCATTCCTTGATCTTGCAGTAAGCTCGAACGCCACGCACCTAAAAGCAATGCAACGTCAGTCCGGGAGATCCGTCAGGTCATCGGCTTCAATATCAAGTCCACGTGGTGAAAACTCAAATCCTACGGCGCGACGATGATCCATCGCCTCGACACTCACGCCTGGAGCATGCCGGATAGGCTATCTTGCGGTTTAGAACTGATCCATTCAAAACGCGCTCATCTCATCCGGGTACCGGCAAGACAATAACCGCGAATGCCTGCACGATAGTATCCTTTCTTGTTTCGCAATCGATAGAGATTGCATCCCGCTCGCAGCCACAGACTTCTTCAAGCCTGCATACAGTGATTTCCGCCACTCACGGAACATGACGTCTCCAATCAAAACTCGCAAGTTCGCGAGGCACTGAAGCGTCAAAACATCGGCCCCCCTTATCATCCCACGAGTGACTTGCTAAAGAACTCCCCAGGACTTGCGGCTTCCGCTGCGACCCACCCGCCGCGTCAAGGCCTTTGCTGCTATGTGGTCTGTACCCAACCTTAGGAGGGCGCAGGAATTCCCCGACGAGCTGGCCGACAATGCGGATGGAAGCTGCGCGATGAGCTCGGTTGATGACAAGCTCAGTGAAATCAGATCGGTACGCAACCACATTTGGCATTTCCGTAAGCTGCTTCAGACAGAATTGCCGAATGCGGATCGAAAGCTCATTGAGAGGCGCCTGCTTGAACAACATTCTGCCTTCGAGCGGCTGTTGGCGACAACATTTCCTTTGACTTTCCGGCTCTGAAATAAAGTTCGAGGCCGGTGCCGCCAAACCGCGTGATGAATGTTTGGATGCTTTCTAGCCATAGCCTGTTACTGGAGGTTGCACGTTCCGAATCATGGCTCGAAATGTGGGTTCACCAATCGTCTCGAGCGGTCCTGAAGACGGTCCCCTAGCGTTACCCGTCCGGCATGTCTCAGTTTGAAGGAACAAAGGAACCGATCCGACTTGCAGATCTCCTTGCACCAAACTGCAGCGTTTCGGTGACGCTTGGCTTTCACGTCGTCGCATCGATGCAAGCTTTGATCTTCGTAACCGAACACGTCTGCAGTTTCATTCCGGCCTGCGACCTAATGGCTCCCGCCTTTCGCAGTCGTCTCATCGCTATCGGAACTTTGGACTTGCCAACGATCGGAGTTCTTCAGTCGAGCTTATAAGCGACTTGGAAGAATATGCCCCAACGCTCCATGCTGTACTTCGCAAATTCAGGTCCAGCGATCGTGCCCGGGCCACCGCAGCCGCTGCACATGAAATCGCTGTCCTTTTTGGTCCACATAGCCCAATAGCGGCCGCCGATGCCCATGCTGAAGTTGTTAGTGAGGAAGTAAGAGAACACGCCTTGAATCTGCACTCCCCCGCCACCATTGCCGCGTTGATCAAAGAAGGTGGTCGTCGGGCGCAAGAGATGGTTGTCACGACCACTGAAATCGGTCCAGGGCAGGTACGCGACGTCGGCACTGACGCGCCAGCGCTCCGCGAACATGGTCTCTCCGCTCAGGCCGATGCGCGGAGCATTCCAATGGGTATCCTGGTTGCCGACGATCCGGTGGTCGCCGGGCGCCAAACATGGAGATGAGGAATTGGCGAGCTGCACGCAGCCTGGCGTGTCCGAGTTCTGGCCGTAATATGTCCAGCCGATGAATCCACTGACCTTGTAATTGGTGCCGCGCAGGAGATCATAGCCAGCGTCAGCCGTGTAGTATGTGAACCTTCCGTTCGCCTGACCTGATATCGTGTCGATATAGGATAGTCTGTCTTCGATCCCCCAGTCTTCGTCGTTCATCTTTCCGCTGTTGAAACGCCCGGTGCCAACATAACCCTTCAAAAATATCCCCCACGGGCTGTCAAGACGGCCAAATAATTCCCCGGAAAGCCCGTCCAGTTCGTGATAAGTGAGCCTCGATTCAAGGATGCTGGGATCTCCGGGGATTGATGGCACAGCGCTGTTGTCCCATTGGAATCGTCCCCGACTGAGCCACAGCCGTGAGCCGCCCTCGAACGACCAACCAGCCGTGTAGGCAATTGGCCGTACGGTGTCGGTTGCTTTTGCGTACAGCGGCGGATCGAACCATTGCGTCGCCCGAGGGTCGGCGCCAAAATGGTAGTTGAGAGCGAGCTTTCCGATCTGATAGCTGCCGGACAGGCTGGTTGTGTTCGCTGGAAGAATTGCAAGCGGTGGAAACTGCACGGTCGGAGCTGTCGCCACGCTCGGCCCGCCAAATTGCAAATAGTCATACTCGAATTTGACGGACCATGCCGGCGTTAGCGCCTGCTCGACGCCGAGGCCGACGATGCCTCCGACACGACCATAGTCGAAGTGGGTTGTCTCCTGGGACATGAAGCCAAAATATTCATTGTTGTTGACGACGTCCCCACGATTGTTCTGCCAAGCCACGCCTCCCTTGAGGTAAGCCACGGTGCGACCCTGCGGGCCAAACGCGTAACCGACACGGCCGGTCCCGGCGACAAAGACGGCCGGGCTTGCCTTGCAGTTTGCACTCACAACAATGCCGGAGGCTGCGAGGCAGCTGTTTGTGCCGTCGGAAATAGCCCGGCTAGCGTCCAGCTCGACACCAAAAACCCAGCTATTGTTCTGCCAATTGTAGCCGATTTGGCCACCTGCCAGGAAGGCAGGGGTATCGACGACGTCGCCATAGATTGAGGGACCATAAGGATTACTGAAGGACGTGCGGCCGTAACCACCGCCGACATGCGCGCCAACATATCCTCCGGACCAGCTCCACAGCGCCGATGGCAGCTTTACTGTTGGCTCAAGGTCCGCGGTGTTGGCTGCACCGCCTCCAAGGATCGCAACTGTGACGGCCGCCCAACAACGTACTCCAGATCGCATCGTAGCTCCACTGTCGCGACGTGCGCCATCTGTCGATGGCCGGATGACAATTAGCTACGCTCGTAGTCACGTGCCCTTCGGTGGACCAGCTACCAATCTTGGTGGGGCGAGGCCTCTTTCCTCCCTACTGCTTGCTTCGATTTCCTCGGTGCAATGACAGCCTGATTCGCACCAGTTCGACGCCTTGTCGCGATACTGTTGCGATCTTGTAGCTCGGACGCTCTTTTCCGAGCGAAGACGTTCGGACGCTGCCGTTTGTTGATGCCAGCTCGTCGCAAACCTGCCCTTCTCTCCACCGCGCCTGGAACCACGCGACGACATTCGTCACGCAAAGTATTAAAGTTCTCTCTGAGACAAAACATAGCGGCGTCTGGGTCATCACGCCCCGTAAAGTGGCCGCAGAAGCGCATCAAGTCCGGCCTGCAAGACGTCAATGTCGCATTCGGCCTCAGATCTCGCGCTCGAGCGTGTTTTGTATGAACAGTAATTGTCGCTAGAACAGCGAGGGCCGCTACAAGGCGATATGCCATGCAGATCCAATAAGTGCGTCGCTTTTGGTTCACCACATTTCTCTTAAGCTAGATGTCCTTCTATCGCCTTGCGAAATGAGCAACATGGCCGGTCAAGCAGAGAACAAGCAAAGCTTTTCCAGCATAGGCGGCAGAGACGCGCTCTCTTATCTTCCCCGATCAGAGCAACGCTCTCGGGTCGTTCACGCCCCCCATATTCGCAGCCAAACTCAACTTGATTTGCGGCCGAGCAGCGGGCACGAAACTGGCATACGAAGCTCTTGCGGCTGGTCTGAGCGCACGATCAGCCTGTGAGCGCCGCTGGGGCCTGTTGATAATCCGGCCATCACACGATGACCCGATTGGCTCGCGGCAGACCCTAACCATCTTTGCCGCGGTGGGATTTGGACAAACGACATTCCGAGAAGAGGATCGATTCTGGGCCGCGATCCCGGCTAATCCCGCGTCAAGCAAATCCACCGCGCGATGATGCCATAACCGTTTGAAAGAGAGTAAGACGTGCACCCAGTCGGCACTGGGCGTCTATGACACGTGCTGTCATGCCAAATTCGACTATCTGCGGAAGAGCGGCGCGCGGGACATCGAAGACCGCACTTCGCGCCGGCGTCCGCTCTCCAATCCAGCAGTGTCAACGCTAAGACGTTCCGCTCTGATCTCGCATTGCGCGCCCCGCTTCGGCGCAGCTTGACCCGCACCAGCTATGCCGATCAATACCGCTTTGCATGCTGGACTATTCACAACCAAGGACCTTGCCAATTACGCTTTCCAGGTGACATTCGAATTCTTTACTGCCCGATGTGAGGCTTCGAGAGAAGACAGCCGCCAGCCTTATCTCATACAACCTGACGCTACGTGCGCTTCAAGCCTTATTGCGTGCCGTCGCGACGATATTCTTTCCTCGTAGCCTCGAAGCACTTGGGCGGCCCACGGTCGGCGACGTCGGTCTGCTCACTGGCGAGGGCGTCCGGTTCCGCGTCACCGTTCAAACCGACGGTACGGAGAGACTTAAAAATCGTGACCGTCTCCTCCCTTGGCTGCAACTGGCTGATCGTCAGTTATCCGGCGCCATTATCCGACCGATGATCCGTGCCAATCTCAACAGCGATCGAGGCCAGCTGGTCACTTCTAGCGATCCAAAGAGGAGGTGGACGACCTCGTCCGCGTTGAGGTTCGTTGACGGTGGCATTAGCCCGTCGAACCGGTCCTCGCATCGATGCAGATGCCTCCAAAAGGGGTCGCCATCGAACCCGCCTCGCGTCGGCTGTCCGTGTCCGATTGAAGATACCAACATCGGACTCCAGACGGATACCGGCCATTGCGGGACACTGCGCTGGGCGGGACGTACACACTTCACCACGATCAAGCAACACGCGCACATTCCTCCAGCGGCACGCAAATTGCTGGGATGAGGAGCTAAGAGCCGCCACAAGGAAAGCGGTGCGATAGTTCTCGTTTGGGGTTCCCGATGAAGCTAAGACTAGCCCAGTTGATTCTGATCGTTGCAGCTCTGATGCTGCTCACGCTCGGAAGCGCTGGAGCGCTGAACACTAACGGATCGATCATAGCGCGGCTTACGCTACCCGCCCGGGAAAATTGCAGCGCCGTTTAGACCGAAGATCCAACGTGAGGCCCTGGTGAGCCACGGCGCCAGCCGACTGTTCCACAGCCAGAGTATCCAAACCGTTCCATTTCAGATGTTGCGAGCCTGCCGTCGCTAAGCAACAAGCCTGTCTGATCGCCGGCCGCACGGCGCGCAAATCGGCTGCGGCGCTGACGAATGACACGGACGCGCTCAAAATGCCGCGCATCCGCAAAACCGATTGTCCGCAATCCTGCCCCGCGAGTTGATCGAGACGACGCAGACGTACCTGCACGCCCACCTCGCCCTCAAGGAAGCTGCCCTGGCGAAGCTCAAGCCGTACGAGCGCGGCAAGCTAACCCGCTTCCAGCCGAACGACCGCCTGCTCGCCTTTCTGGAGGCGCTCTGAACGACCAGACTATGCCGAATGGGACCGGGACCACGACTGCTCGATCAGCTGCAAGTGCGCGCAAATGACGGGTTCTTCCCAAAACCATCCGGCATAGTTCGGCAATCGGCATAAACCTGCAAGCTGAACAACGTTGATCCGCAAGCCTGGCTCGCTGACGTGCTGGCCAGGCTTCCAGATCACCCCATCAACAGTGTCGCCGACCTACTCCCGTGGAATTGGAAGGACAGTCCAAGGTCGCTGCCGCCTGAGCGCTACGGCTGGCCGGCGCGCCTGTCCGGGGTGCTGACCGGATGCGTACCAATCAGCGCCCATTCCGCATCGGTCAGATCGGTTGCGTAGCGCAGTCCGTTGCGCGGATACTTAACCCGAGTGATTTTGGTCCACGGCATCGTGCCTTCCCTCGAAATCTTTGCAAATCCGAATGAATCACAGCCGGATCGAAATCACTCACTTATCTTTCGGTCAGGCTCTCTGCTTGCTTTTGCTTGCGGAGCCGAACAACGCTCTCCGTAACAAGCCTTTTCACCCTTGTAGTTGGCTAGGGCCTGGAGCAACCGAGGTGCGTAGAGCTGTTTCCTGTCGTTCTGCATAGGCTTCGGATCCTCCACCGATGTCAGTGCCAGTTCGATCAACTCGATCGCCCGTTCCTTGTTGCCGCTCTCGTAATAGTACTCAGCGACTGCCTCATATGCCTGGAACTTGTAGTAGCCATCTTGCGGGAAATTTAGCGCCAGGATGTGTTCGGAGAGATCCCTACCCATCGCAAAGCGCTCGGCTCGCGGGAGATGGGATGTGTCAATCGCCGGATCGAAGAGTTCGCTTATAGCTATAGTCATCCACTCCTGGGATCTTTGGTCGATCGCGTCGCGAATCAATTGACCCAGGGCCGGCAGGCCCGTCCGAATGTCGCGCATTTTGTGAAGCAATAGATGGACATGAAGCCTGCGGAATTCGAGTCGATTGGGCATCAAGCCAAGGCCCTCTTCAACGGCCGAGAACGCGGCTTTCCAATCCTTCGCCTTCATTGCCGGCTGAAGTTTGGCGTAGATTGGCTTGATCACCGCTATTTCGCGGGCAATACGTTGCTCTTCGTCGATCCGGTTCGTATCGGCAGCTTTGGCTTCATCACTAGTTCGCCAGATGCCGTCGAGAACTTTCGGCAAAACGTCATCGAGTCGCGTCGGGTGTCCGATAAAGGCGATCTGGCCGTCACGGTCGACCACGAAGGAGGTGGGAATTCCGACAGAAAAACTGGGCTCCATCCAGAGCTTGTTCATCTCGCCTGTGAAGTCGAACGCAATCCGATAGTTCAGTTTCGGAGACGTTTCGGTCAACCACGCCTCCAACTTGGTTCTGGCCTCGTCCGCCGTTGGTGCGCTTTCGCTAGCTGCGACTCCGATAACCTCAAGCCCCCTGTCTCTGTATTGCTCTTGCAGCTGCACCAGATGGGGCATCGCCTCCACACATGGCCCGCACCAAGTCGCCCAAAATTCGACGATGTACATTTTCCCGGGCTGAAAATTCTTCAGGTGTTGGCCACGCAGCCAACTCTGCACTTTAATAGGAGGAGCCGGGGATTCCATGCGCAGTACCATGTTGCTCTCCAAAGCTATTGCTAAAGGTTGCCCGACACTATCAAACTCGTTCTGCTCTCGACGAAGGCGACAACGCTGTTTCGGGATCAGTGCCTGCGCGACCAGCGCCTTGATCATGCAGCAGTAGTAGGTGCGAGTAGATCCTTGGGGGATCTGCGCCATGAAAATGACCGCCAATTCCTCCTTTGGATCGATTCAGAAGAACGTTCCGCCGTAAAGTTAAACACCGTCTTACCGGAAGCGTCGACGCTAACAGCTTTACCGCTGCAATCTTCGCCGGCTCGGTGCGGGGCGTGGTCACGGCCACATTGTTGTTCGCCGCTCCCGCATTTCCGAGTATAAGCGGCATAAGAGTTGCGTTGATCAGGATTAATCAGGCGTCTCATCGTGCACCTCCTGGGGCGGACTCGTCGCACCGTTTTGGCCGCGCGACTCTTTGTTGCTCATACCAGCAATCCGCGTGCCACTCTCGAATCTGATGCCGTCTTGGTTCAGGAGAGTGAAATCCGCGTACCTTCTGAAAATGGTGGGCCGCCTTGTCACGTTTCATTGGCCGCCTTGAACCTGACATGGATGACACGAGAAGATCAGCCTTAGCATGATGCCGGTCCCCTCCTCCAATGATTGCAACTTGAGACCAACCGTCCTAGCTATGGGAAGCACTCACGATCCCGGACAACAGGTAGCTCATCTGAGCCGATGAGATCGTCACCGCTTCGCCCGCAACCGATGGCCAGACGAACCTTCCTCTCTCAAGTCTCTTAGTGAACAGGCATGCTCCCTGGCCATCGTGCCAGATCACTTTCACAAGATCGCTGCGGCGACCGCGGAAGACGAACAGATGACCGCTGAGCGGGTCTTTGCGCAGCACCTCCTGCACTTGGAGCGCCAACGACGGAAAGCCTCTGCGCATATCCGTGTAGCCTGTCGCCAGCCACACTCGCACACCCGCCGGAACCGGAATCATCGGCGCACCAAAGCATCGAGAACACGACGCAGCGCGTCTCCATCAACCTCGCCATCGATCCGGATGCGGGGTCCGGTACCAAGATCAATCTCGATGATGCCTTGGCTCTTCCGTCGACGCCCCGATGTCGTCGCCAAAGGGGCTTCGGCAACCTCCCGCGGCGGCACAGACGGCCGACTCTCGACCGGCACGAACGGCCGCTATACTCGCTTCACCGTGCTTACAAAGCTCTTTGCGCCACCGGAACAGCTGGCTCACATGAAGGCCGGCCGTGCGAGCCACCTCGGAAACATTGGCTCCGGGCTCGAGCGATGCTGCAACTAGCCGTTCCTTCTCATCCCGCGACCACCGGCGCCGCCGCTCGACCGATGTGATCACCTCCGCCCTCGAAATCGTCATAGCGCTTCTCCTAGGATTACCCCTAGGACCTGCAGCGTTCGCCTCCGTCAAACAAGACGGCCCTCAACGGAGGAATACCCACCATCTGCTCCGTGTGTCGAATCACGGAACTCTATGAATCAGTTATCAAACCACTTGGGAATCTTCACTGTCAATCGGCCCTAGCGAACGCGTCATGGTGAACGAGATCGCTCGCAATCGCGACGGAGGCTTTTCAGAACTCAACCTTTTCAGGCCACTTGCTAAAGCTATTCACCAATTTTGTTAGGCCCTGTCGTGCAAACTTAGGGACGACGAATGACATTGCTCGCAATCGCGATTGGGCTTCGCAAGCGACCTGCGGCTACTTGCTAAGAGCATTCACCAAGTACGGCAATGCCTTCCCGGGATAATGTGGGAGTCGAGCCGCCAGGGGCAAGTGCGACTGCGGCTTGGCGAAACGCTGCCTCTTTCCACCACTTGCTGAAACCGCTCACCAGTTTGGCCAATCCCTGCGGCTCTCTACCGCCACCCTTCTCGCCTGGACTAAGGCCCATGATTCTTGTCGGTGGCGCTCCAAACCCTGAGCGCTCCGGCTGTGAGGTGGGCGCGGACCAGTTCTCTCCAAGACTTTCGGAGTTCAATCCATCGGCTTCTTCGAGTGGGCAATGTATCAAGCATTTTTTGGGCGATTGGTGCGAGGCGCGCAGTATCGCAGTTCGGGTCTCGCTCAGCATCTAGGAGGATTTCAAGAGCCGCCTTTTCGGATCTATTCCATGCCAACTCGCTAAACCTGCTCTCGGCGAAATATTCAAAACAGGTCCGGAACGTCAAAGCGCGGCCGATCACCGTATGATTTGGCAATCCTGCTTCGTTGAGCCACCGCCGGAGATGCTCACACCACTCTTCGCTGCCACAGTCGAGAAGTCTACCACCTCCGAAAAGCAAAAGCGTCGCCATACCAGCAATTTCGCGTCGTATCTCCTCATCCTGCTTTTCGAACCAATTCCGAATGACTTGCAACGGTGTCTTTGGCTGATTCGCAATCAATTTCTGTGTCGATCCGGCGCGATGGAATTGAATCACATTGTCTAACGGAGGCATGCGTGGCCACGGCCTTGCATCCGCGTCCCATAAGACCCAGCGCTTGGCAATCCTTCTTGCCTCTTCTGGAGACCTGGTTCGCCAAAGCTCCTTAAGCGCTTCATTAACGTAGTATGATACGTCAGCCTTCAGGCCGCATGTGCGTGCTATTTCTGCAAGTCGCCTCGTGTCAAGGAGCCGCGCTGCGAAGTCGTTCTCTGCGTTCATTTGCCAAGGCCTTTCGCGCCCTCCCCTGCGCATCCCGTTCGTTCGGTTCGATGTCATCGAACCAGGAGCCCAGGGGACGTGACGCGATACGCCTGGCAAAGACGGATTGCGGCTCCCAACCCTGTCCCTCGCGCTTCTCGAACGCGACGACCCCATTACGGGTAAAAATGTGGGGCCCTGAAATATTGCAGTTCACCAAAAGCAGGACGCGCCACAGATCACCTTTTGTAGTCTGCTCCTCACTCACCTTCGGCAAGTAGTCCACGTCAACCGGCTCAACAACGGTACATCGGCCGCGCCGCAAGAGATCGCCCAACTTGCCTTGCGTGATCGTCACGAAGTTGAAATTGGACGGATCACGCAGGAAACGAAGATTCACGTCCTTTTCGCCGTCTCTGATTTCAGAGGCGATCAAGAAGAGCGCGAAAGCCCGCCAGCCCAGCTCTATCGGCTTTGCATAGAGTGAATCGATCTTAATCACCCCGTCGGGCGCGATCTTCCAGGTGATGACGTATTCTTCGTGTGATCTATTGTCCCGGTGTCTGGTCCAGGAAAAGAAAACACGTTCGGTTCCATCAGCTCCCGCAGTGGTTCCCCACATTCGGGGGACAAAATGTGCCACCTTCGACACGTTAGCGACAATCTGTTCGACACTCTCGCCATCTTGCGCTCGCCAGGTTGATTTGACTTTGTGTACAAAGGAATTGTCGAGAGCGCGAACACTGCTGCTCATGGTGACCAGATCAGCCAAGCATATTAGCAATAGGCCGAGATATGACCATAGTACGTGTCTTTTAGCCATTTTCTGCATCACGGGCCTATCTGATCTCAATCGACGCGTCGCTCCGGAGGCGGACCGCCCGTCGAACGCTATTCGCGAGCATTAAAAGGTAGCGGCGAGGTGACCCAGGCTGCCGCTGATGGTCGGAAGCCAGCCCTGTCCCGCGTCTTTGTCGCGCGCCGCTACCACTGGCGGCTAGCCACCGCCTGCACTTGCGATGGTCACCTGCCCAAGGAAGGGCGCCCTGCGTATGTCGATGGCTTGCATTGTCTGTGCCAGGCAAAAGTCCCAAAATCCGCAACATGTTTGGGTCGGCTTTGTCTGCTCTTCGACTTTCGTGCCATTTTTTCAACTAGCCGACTGGCCTGATGACGTTATCCTCACCTGGGATCATCGATAGCGCGCGAAAGCAGTTTTCAAAGGAGTCCGAACATGGACAGTAAGGCCCGGATTGCAGTCATCGACTCCATTTGAGTGTGCTTGAGTCTGCGTTGCCATGGCGTTGGCGTCCAAGTCCGGCCGCGCCTTCTGGTACATGCGACCAAGCTTCCAGGCGCCGGCGTTCCGCACAGCGGGCTGTATTCCTGACGTTTAGGGTGGCGCTCACCGGCCGTGCACGGCGCTTGACGGGCCGCAACGATGCAAAGCCGGTTTTCAGGGCGCAGCGTTTCGATGTCGACGGGATTTTTGGGCGCAAAGCAGGCGGATTATCCGGTCGACCGTTCGGACCTCCTGCACGCACAATTGTGCGG
Organism: Bradyrhizobium sp. BEA-2-5; assembly: GCF_032918025.1. NCBI lineage: Bacteria > Pseudomonadati > Pseudomonadota > Alphaproteobacteria > Hyphomicrobiales > Nitrobacteraceae > Bradyrhizobium > Bradyrhizobium sp. BEA-2-5. The sequence goes on from NZ_CP136629.1 coordinate 7,011,172, forward strand.
ATAAACCTGCCGCCCATTTCCTGCGCTTCACTATTCATGATTAACCCCGCGCGTCCTCATTGCATCGTTACGGAGTGGGATGGGCTTCGATGCGTTCTAGCTCCTTACCGAACTGCTCAACAATTTCGCGAGCATCCGCCTGACTGGCTCAGTCATAAATTGCTTTGCCAACCAGACGAAGGCACCGAGTGCAAAAACGCTACCCGCAAACACGCCAAGCGCACTCCAAACAACCATTTTCATTTTGCTACTCGTGTTGCCCAATTCGGCATGTCGATGTCAGCCTAGTATGGTCAAAAGCAGACCGCGAGGCTCCTACCGGAATTGGTGGCGCCTGCTCGCCGGCAAGCTGCCGATCCCCCAACGTCTTGCGCCTTAGTCAAATAGAGCCTGGTATCGCCTGATGAACCATCGGGCAATTGGGTGCGGACATGAAGAACGCCTCGCTGGACACCGGCATCACTGTCGCGCTATCCGCTCCTGCTTCCTTCTGCAGATCTGACCCTGGCGATCTTGCCTTCAGGCGCCCCGTAACCAACTCTGCACAGGAACTGCCATCGCGCTCAGCTTCTATCGCAACCTGTCGTGTTCGGTTTGATACTTTGATGTCCCCAGTCCGACTAGAGAGGCACGAGCTTTTTGAGAACGTTGCTAAGTAACTGTTTTCCCTTGCGCTTGAGTTCACTCTAGCATCATCCCCGATGGCACGCTGCTTGCTGAAACAGCAAAGGCATCCAATTTTTGCGGTCAGCCGAACTGCCGCATCGAAAGTTATCTCGACGACAAGGTCTGCCGGCACGTCGAGAACACCCAACGTTAGAAAGGAGATCGTGATGACAAGCGGAACCGGAACCAACGACAGCACGAGCATCGCAGCTGACGCGCTCCAGGACCTCACTAAGCGAGCACTCGCAACGCAAACCGAGCTCTCGAAGAGATCCTTCGAGACATTTTGGCACTGGCAAGAACGAATCCAATCCGAAGCGACGCAACTGACGGAGCTATTCAAAAGTGTTTTCTCCACAACTTCAGCTGCCGATCAGATCGGCATTCTTCACGCTTGGATTAAAGGCGTCACGCAGCGGAACGCGCAAGATCTGATCTATTCGATCGAAACCGCAAACGCCCTCGCAAAGGTCGAACCGCAGATTTGAACAACAACTGGGCCCTGGCTGCAGCGGAGTTGTTCGAGGTACTCACGTGCAACCTGCGAAGCGGGCTGGCGTTCTTTCAGTTTGACCGCGATATCGTTAGACCGCGCCAGTCCCCGACGATTCAGCGAGCCGCTACGCAAATTAGCTTCCTGAGCTGCTTCATCTGCTTCCAGTTCGTCAAGCGGCGAAGCGATTCGTGGCTGTGGAAACAACGAACCTGCCGACGCGCTGTCGCATCGGCGCCTGCAAAGTGAAAAACGGCATGCGTGGAGCCGGGATAGTCGGACATCAACACGAGGCTTTTCTAGTGACAACAAATCGCCTCTCCATCTAGGTGGAGGGCCATCATAGTTCAGTGGAGGCTTGTTGCTGTTCGCCTTGATCAGTTTAAGGATCACAGTGTGACCATTGCGAGTTCACAATTCATGGCTGGATCATCATTTTTGTCGCGTGCGGTCGAGAGTCGCGGCATTTCCCAATAAAACCGCGACGATTTCGGTGTGGCCGTTACGAAGGCCATATCAACGGGTTCGAACCGCTGCGGTTGCGGACGTCAAGCGAATGGCACGGACAAGCAACAAAATGCCGCACATCGAAAGGCTGTCGATCTGCAATCGCGCCGGCGCACTTGTTGGCGTCGCCGCGGCGGAGGGATCGCCTTCCAGCGAAACAAGCTGCCTTACTGGCATCATCGTGACGCTCGGGCTTGCCGTCGTTTTGCTCGTAGCCTTGATCGAACGATACGGCCCGGGCACGCGCACGTGAAGACAGCAAAACCGGGCCGCATCGAAGTCGCCTTCAGCGGCTCCCTCGCGAACATTCCGCTCGATGCGGAATTTGACGTACCAGCAAGCGGCATGACGGCTATTTTCGGCCCACCAGGCTGCGGCAAGACCACGGTGGCGCGTTGCATCGCAGGCTTCCAGCATCTGCCGGCCGGTTACTGCAAGATCGACGGCGAGGTGTGGCAGGATGCGACCACGTTCCGGCCGGCGCATCTGCGTCCCGTCAGCTATGTGTTTCGGCATCCGACCACCTTTGCTCATTTGTCGGTCAGGTCCCACCTGCTTTATGCGGCGCCTAAATCGGGACCAACGCTGATCGGCTTTGAGGAAGTGGTCGAACTGTTCGGCTTGGCATCGTTCCTTGACCGTGCTCCCTCACATCTCTCCGCCGGCGAGCGGCAACGCGTTGCCATGGCCCGCGCGCTAATGTTTCAGCCACGATTACTTGTGCTGGATGAGCCACTGGTCTTGCTCGATCGCTCCGCCAGGCGCGAGATTCTGCCGTTCCTCGAGCGCATGCATGAAACGCTCACGCTGCCGATGATTTATGTCGGAACCGACCTGGCCGAAGTCGAACACTTTGCCGATCATCTTGTCATGATGAAACACGGCAGGGTGACTGCGGCAGGGCCGTTGCATGTCTTGCAAAGCGATCCAGCGCTGTGGCTTGCGGCACGTAGCGAAGCCGCCATGAGCCTCGATGCCGTGGTCGGCGGCTATGATGGGCGTTATGGGCTCATCATACTCCGCCTCAAAGGCGCACGCCTGTTGGTGCCGGGACCACCGCTCAAACCTGGCGCACGTCAAAGGCTGCGCATCGCAGCCTGCGACGTCGGCATTGCTCGCGAGGCACCGCGCGCAAGCTCCATCCTCAACGTCTTTCCGGCGCGCATCAAGGCCGCTTTGCCATTCAGCGCGGCGGAGGTCACATTGGTGCTTGCGCTCGAGACTGGAGATATAGGCGCACACATCCTGGCGCGCATCACGCGCCGCGCCTTTCATGCCATGGGTCTCAGGGATGGAATGGACGTAGTCGCCGAGATCGCGCGCATCTCTCTGGTCTCGGCCTCTGAACGGCCGCTGCACGCCGTTTCGACCTCGAACCTACCGACAGATGCTGGACCCACAAGCACTGTGAGGTGATGCCATGACAAAGGACGAAGCCGGCGGCTGCCGGCCCCATCCAAGGCGGCCGCCGCTGCGCCTCTAGCCGGGATGTCGTCTGACGGGAGGTCAGGAATAGAAGTTCAGTAAACGTACTGACGACACGGCGGACACGATCACGCACATTCAAGTGTCGTCAGCGTCTTAGCCACTCACCCCGGAATGTAAACGCATCCCGGATCGTCGGGTGGACAGTCACACTCGCCGATGGTCTGAGCCAAATTGGCAAGTTGCGGCCTCTCTTTCACGAAGTGCTTAATTGCCGCCAGGCTTTTGCGGTGCACCTTGACGAACTGTCCGGAACTCGCAAGGTGCGCATTGAGCTGATCACCGAGGCCGGCGTTCTGTATGGCAGTCATGATCTTTCCCAGGCCGTGCACTCCGAAGTCGACGTGGGTTCCTCCCGAACGGGCAGGCTTTGGCGGAGCAGGCTTTGGCGGAGCAGCCTTTTTGCTAGCTTTCCGCGCCTTCTTGGCCCGCGATGGTTTGCGGGTCTTAGCTTTCTTGACTTTTGCCATGTGAGGACTCCCCTATAGTGCTGGCTTGAAAATCTTCAGTGCCAGAAATTGCTGAACTGCCCGCGCAGCGCCTTGTTCGGCTCTTCCACCTGAGGCGGTGATGAGCGAACCTTCGTAAATCGGGCCCCGGGCGGCATCGAGGACCTTTGCCTCGCCCTTGTCCAGATACAAGCCCACCGTCAGCTGGTGCGTATCCTTGCGCGACACGGTGACGGGAAAGCTCACGTCAGTGACTTGTAGCTGCGGCCCTGAGGGCGCGAAGACGATCTTGGGTGATGCCCCGCCGCCGAGGGCGGTGGTGAACTGAAGCTGCTGAACCATGCTCGGCGGCCCTTTTTTCACCGTCGCAACGTCCTTGTTGAGCTCATCAAGATTCTCAAACAGGCTCATCAGGGTGAATTCCTTGATCAACTTGGCGAGCCCGACTTTTCCCGCGATCGGGTAGACGTAGTCCTCGGTTCTCACCAGATGGTTCGCGCAATAGCTCCCACTCGTCTTTTGAACGAGGTTTCCAAAGTTGTCCGTGATCGTAAACGACCATTCGTTCTGTCTCTGCCTGTCGAAGCTGCCACTGAGACCGAGGGTCACCAGTGAAGTTATGGGCGTCGGCCGAATGAGGTTCGCCGCCGGATCTATGTTATTGGTCTCCAGGCCCGTCAGATCGTAATAGTAGGCAATGCCCGTGCTATAGAGCAGCTTTGTCACCGTATGAGCGAAACCAGTCACCTGAGAGGGATCGAAGGCTCTGATCGCCTCGGGATTCTCGTTGTAGGCTCGCCTCAGCTCGTTACCGATGGCAAATGAGTGATCGTCGAGTTTCTTCTTGTTCATGTTGTTATCGGCGCTCGTGAGATAGCCGAGTAACGCGTCAATCACAGCCTGCCGTGCTTCACAGCGAATCTGCCTCGCAATATTGGAGGCTGAAACATGCGCGACGTCATCCGTGACCGGCGCAATGGCGCATCCGCTCAGTAGAAACAATGCACTAAACAAAAATGGGCGACTGCCCTTCGTCCAGACTCTCATCGCGCCCCCGCAACAAATCAAAGAATAAACTCCGAGCATCTGAAGCTAAAAATCGCCTTGGAAATGAAGATAGAGAAATTCGATTCCGCAGGTTATCGATCGAGCCTTCAAAAACGCAGGCGCGCGCGGTTGCAGCGAGCGGGCCACGCTAGCGGATTAAGTCCCGTGCTCCGAAAAGCCGTGAGCCCTCTCCTGCGAGCGGTAAGCAAAAAGCGCGATGCGGCTGACCGATCTGACCTGTTCTTTGCGACAAGCCGAGGTCTCACCATAGACTAGAGCTCCCACTTCGGATCCAGGACAACGGCCCCGGCGGACTTGGCTCGCTCCGAGGCGGCGCCAGCGTTTTTCTCCCCAGTGCCTTCACTCGCCGACAGACTTCACAATGCACAGCTCTCTATGAAATTGCTCATTTGCGGCCACGATGCTCCAGCCGGCGCGCTCCCTTGCTGTGGTGGCGGGCAGATCAACTGCCTCGCGTTCTCCTCGCGGCGAGGCGCGGATTATCCAGTCCATGTATTGCCTCCTCACCGTCAAAAAGGCAGAGAGACCCGCCTATCGCGAATTGTTAACGCGTTAGGCCTGTCGGAGCGCTGCAGTCCGCCTGTCGGCATGGAAATTGAACAGCGGCCTTGGATTAGCCGAGATCCTTGCAGTCATCGCAACGCGGCCGTCCAGCCGAACCTGCCTTGCGGTGAGCTTGCTTGATCTTCTTACCGGCGGGACAATTGTCGTGGTCGTGATAGACGTTACGATGGGCCGGCGGATACTCGAGCGAGTCAGTGTGGTAGGGAGCGACTTTTGACATTTCGTCCTCTAATAGCGACGATTGAGTAATGGTTGATAACAATCGAACGTTGACGGTGCAATCAGACACACGGTCCGAAACGTACGATCGTCAGCCGGCTCCTGGACGTCTCGCTCCAAGCCGCAACCTATCCGTCGAGACCCGGCTCGCTTAACCACACATTCAACAGCTAGCTATCTTGAACGATCCACGGTACAAACGAGATTATTTGGTGATCCCATGCTGGACGATGAGTTTAACAGGCAGCGGGCTCGTCTGGTTCGCGAGCTTGCCGATCGGGCCGACCCGTTTATCAAGCGGCGGCTCTTGGATCTTGCGTCCCGGTACGAGCAGCCCCGGAAGACCAAACCGCTGGTGCTCCCCTCGATAAACGTCGAGAAGCATCTCGACCATGGGGACGATGGCTAGGAGCGTGCGCCAAGTAATCCGGTCCCGCTCTTACTCCTTTTTGGCATTCTTCTTAAGGCTCGGCTTCGGCCTCGACGTGTTCAAGCGCGGCTTTTCGCGTGTCTTCGTTGTCGATCTTCGAGAATGCACGCAATGACCTGAGTGCTTGCAACTTTCGCAGCGTGGTCTTCATTCTATTCTTCCACCGGTGTTATATCCGAAGGCGGAGGAGAACGTCCCTCGATTTCGGCTTGAATTGACACTCTAAGTGTTTCACGTCGTCGCCTCTGACGATGATCGACACGGATGTCAGGTGCGGGGCATGCAGTTGGCCTCTTCCGGTCGGCATGATCCTGTCCGCCCGGCCAGGTGACAAGCTTGGCCCAGGATCGGGCGTTAGTGCGACGGACCATCAGATCGTTACGTCGTGGATCAGTTGATTGCCGGTCGAGTTGGCGATGCCGCCGTTCGTAGCTCCGGTGAGGGCTTTACCTGATCAACGTGCTTTCGACGTTAAGGGCTCCGAGCTGCGGGAACGCGCCGGGCGAGAACTTGCCGCGAAATCAATGCCGATGATTGCTGTTTGTCGGCCGGCTCATCTCTTTGTCCGTTTAGATCCGATCAGCCTCTGGATCATGCCGAAATGGAGTGCCGCTCAATTGCGACGTTCGCCGCGTCGATCACTCGATTCTTGTTCGGCCGGCCCGTGCTCGACATCTCTCCTGAAATCCGGTTCGGGCAGTTGCTCGTGGACTTGGATAAAAGATGATTGGGCGGACGACGATGCAGCCCCGGCATAGTAGCGCCTGGTCAGCGGCATCAGAACGGAACCGAAGAGCAGACTCAACGTCGTCACGCCCAACGTCCTGAAATTCATCCAGGCATCCGTGGTCTGAGTTCGCCAGATGACCTCGTTCAAGATCGCCATGACTGCGTAGAACATTGCCCAACAAAAGGTGAGAATACGCCAACCCTCCGTTGTCAGATTGAAGATGCGATCCAATGTCACCACGATGAAGGAGCGACCAAACAAAAGTCCGCCACCGAGAAGCGTCGAAAGCAGTCCACTGACGATGGTTGCCTCGACCTTGAGGTACGTATCGTCATGCAACGCCAGCGTCAGCATACCGAACGCCAACACGGTGACGCTGGTGATCAGCGATGTGATCGGCATGTGGCCCTTGACCACGAGGGATGCGATCCCTGCTAAGACAGTTGCGACCATGAATGCGGCGGTAGCGGCAAAAAGTCGACATTTAACGTTCACAACATGGAGGACGATCAGCGGACCGAGCTCGGTTGCGAAGTCGAGCATCGTATTCGGTTCGTTTTGTCCATCACCGGCGCTGGCTGACATTCTCTGACCCTTCTATTCACCTTCTGGACCGCTAAGGTTGAGGATGTACAATCTGACGCGGCGTGAGCTTCAGGCCCCCTTCGAAGCCGATCCTCTCATGGCATGCTTGCGGTAGCCGCAGCCTTGGTTCAGGGCGGTGCTTGCTTCGTTCAAAACAGCATCACCAAGTCGCCCGATGATATAGAGGTCTATTCGGCGCGTTCGGCATCGATGCACTCGATCGTCAGAGCACAGGACACTGCCAATCATCCACTGAGCCGCCGCGCATTCGACGGCTCGCAGATGGCCCCAGTCTGCCACCCGCGATATCGGGCAGCAGCGGAGGTATAATCATGATTGTCTCGCTCCGCGAAGCGCGAACTTGACGACTTATCGCTGGCTCAGAGCTGTTCTCACGACCGGGCGGCCGCTTCACTGACGAAGCTTAACAGGCGCCTTGTCGAAAGTGTGCAAGTAGTCGATTATATCGGAAGCTGCCTGTTTATCCTTCAGTCCAGTGAAAGCCATCTTATTGCCAGGAACCTTCGCCTTCGGATCGAAGATGTATTCGGCGAGGTCCATCTCGGTCCAAGTGATCCCAGAGTTCTTCATGGCCTCCGAGTAGTTGTAGCCCTCGACCGATCCCGCTTTCCGTCCGATCAACCCGTTAAGGGTTGGACCGATGGTGTTCTTAGCGTTGTCGCCCACCTGGTGACATGCCTTGCAGGCATTGAACTTCACTTCTCCGCGCGCCATCATCTGGGCGCTCACCTGCCCAATTCCGGCGGCAAAGAGCAGAGTTGCGAGAACGATCACTTTCATAACTTATCCTTTCTTCACCGGCCTGACATGGAGAGGGCTGGTTTGTCGCCAAACCTACAACTTGACGCAACGTAGGATTCAAGCCTGTTCTAACCGTTCACGAGTCGTTTGAGCCCGCTCAAGCGAGGTGAGAACCGGCAGGCCATGACAATCCCGCGTGATAAATGGCTCGAGCTCAGCTGGACGTGGGTGTCCTGAGCGCCCACGACTTGGTGCTGCTGCGCCGAGCCAAAAGAAAATGAGCGGCCCGCGCCGTCGCGCCTCCGGGGAAAGACGGCTGACGCCCTAGCTATTTTGGGAGCACAGTTGCCTCGAGCTCAGGAAGCGGCTGCGAACAAAGCCCGTTCAGTAGCGCACTGGAGCCGATCACACTGGTCGATCGATCCGGGTTCGACCACGTGTGGGAGCTCTCACTTCCTGCAGAAGTAGTTCCACTCGTCGACGAAGGCCCTTGCGGTCGTTTCGGAGTGCACAGAGAACTTCTGAAACATCCATCTCGCGCACACAATTTGCCTTGCATCTCTCAACTGGCAATCACTTCTGAATATGAATGGAGACCGCGCTCTCAGGACTTCGGCGGGCCCACTCGCATCAATCGGCGCTGCCCGTCGCCAAGCAGCTGCGCCCGCCCCCTCAGTAGCGGCGGCTCGCCGTCCAATCGACATTACCGACTAAGGGATCATCGCTGTCTCTTGGATTTTGTGATCTGAACACAGTTGAGCTCCGCATTGACCCGACGCAGCTGGAATTGCTTAATGTATGAATTTGAGCGATTTTCGCTATCCATCGTAACTCGCGTGCTCGTCTAGCCAGGTTCTGGAAGCGTGCACGAATTCCTTCAGATCCTGGCGAGTAAACTCGGAGGCCGCTATCTGCGATGGGCGCGGCGAACGACTTCCGTCGCAATCGCGACTGTGGCTTGGCGACATGCCGGCTCTCTCGACCACTTGCAGAAGCCGATCACCAAATTCTCCAATCCCTGCTCGGTAAAATCAGACAGACGAGCGGCGCGACGCGTGACCTCTCCAGCAAGTGCGAGCGCGGCCTGGCAAATGGTCGCTTCTTCAGGCCACTTGCTGAAACCGTTCACCAGATTAGCAAGATCCTGCGGAATGCAATCAGAGAGGCGATCAGCGCGACGAAGGACTTCACGAGCGAGTTCGACTGCCGCTTGGCATAAGGTCGCCTCGTCAGGCCACTTGCTGAACGCGTTCACCAGATTAGCCAGCGCCTGCTCAGCATAGTCAGAGAACTGAGCAACATCAGAGCGAAGGACGACTTGCGCGAGTGCGACTGTCGCTCTGCGACAGGCTTGCTCTTCAGGCCACTTACTGAACCCGTTCGCCAGATTTGCCAATCCTTGCTGGGTACAATCCGATAGTTTGGTGGAGTGGCGAAGAACCTCCTCAGCGATCGCAATCGTGCCTTGGCGAGGAGCCACCTCGTTGGGCCATTTGCTCAAACCGTTGACCAGATTCGAAAGGTCCTGCGGCGCTAGATTGGACAGCCAACCGGTACGGCAGAGGGCCTTACTCGCAATCTCAACTGTCGCGTCACGCAAGACTGCCTCTTCCGGCCACTTGCTGAAGCCGTTGACCAATTTGGCGAGCTCTTTCTGATTGAAATTGGAAGGCCAGACGTCATGGCGAACGAGATCGCTCGCGATCGCGACCGTGGCTTTCCGAAGTTCGACCTCTTCAGGCCACTTGCTGAAGCCATTCACCAGGTTTGTTAGCGCCTGTTTACCAAATTGAGAGAGACGGGGACGGCGAATGACCTCGCGCGCAATCTCGATTGTTGCTTCCCGAGCAGCCGGCTCTTGCGGCCACTTACTAAGACCATTCACCAAGTTGGCCAATGCCTGCTCAGTATAGTGGGACATTTGAGCGGCCACGATTTCCCCGGCAAGTGCGACTGCCGCTTGGCAACAAGCCGCCTCTTTCCACCACTTGCTGAAGCCGTGCACCAGGTTGGTCAGTGCCTGCGGAGTGTATTGTGAGCGTCTGGCATCATGGGGGTGAAGGACTTGCCGGGCAAGTGCGACCGCGGCCTGCCGACAGGCAGCCTCTTCTGGCCACTTGCTAAAACCATTCACGAGGCTCGCGAGGTCCAGCTGATTGAAATTGATGCTTCGGGTGGCTCTACGATCGATCTCACCCGCAATTGCGATTGTGGCTTGCCGAGAGCTTTCGTCCTCCGACCACTTGCTGAAACCATTCACCAGGTTCGCCAAATGCTGTTGGGTATATTCAGAGAGCTCGATGGAACCATGGAGAATCTCAGCGGCGATCATCCCTGTGGCTTCGCGCGCGACCGCCTCTTTCTCCCATTTGCTGAAACCATTCACCAGGTTTGCGAGTCCCTGCGGAGCAAAATCCGAGAGGCGACCGGGGCGATCCGCTCGGCGGATGACTTCACCTGCGATTGCGACCGCAGCCCGACGGCAAGCTGCTTGTTTCGGCCACTTGCTGAAACCGTTCACCAGCGACGCCAGACTTTGACTGTTCAATTCCTGAAACGCAACCCCGTGATCGCCGCAGAATTCGGCCAACCGGACTGTTCCATTACAGCATTCCGTCACCCTGAAGTGCCGACTGAAAGACGATGCGAGGAGCGAAATGGCCCTAAATCCGACCTTCTTGATCAACGCATTATCAAGCTGCGACACGCGAGCAGCAATGCGCTCGCAGGCTCTTATGCCAGCCTCACCTCCGCCCGCCCGGCTTATCGCATTGCAGGTGGTGGCGTAGTCCCACGATTTCCCAGCGAGGATGTTTTCCTCGAAGCATTCTACAAATCTAAGTTGGAACTGCAAAGCTGCCTTTTGCAGGAACGCTGCTTGATCCGCCTGCCGAAGCTGCTTTGCGTGCTTGAGCACGGCGATTGAGAATTCACGTATCTGATGCGAACGATCAATCTCGGTTAATGCTGCGTCAAGTGCCGACATCTGCATAATCATTCCTGGGTTCCGCCGCAGGCGCTCGCGTCTATGAAGAGGAATGCTGATCCGCACGGTCCAGCATCAGGGCATGTAAAGTCCCATGCAGCCGGAGCTGCATTTATTTGCAGTTCGCGTTGTTTGTGGCCGCGACGCCCAGAAGGTAGACAATGAGACTGAGAGTTGGGTCGCCGAGCATTCTCCCCCTTCACATCATCCGCCGATCTCTTGGCACGTTCCCCCGATGATCGTTTGTTGCTCGGAGACACCGAGACTTACGCCGTGGCCGCTCACATTCCGCTTGCCGATGGCACGATGCGCTCCGGCGAGATGACTTATGATTTTCCGAGCCTACAACCTGACGCTGCGTGAGATTCAAGCCGTTTTTGTTGATCTGGCCTTGAACGGCACCGTCCGCGATCTAAGTGACATCATCTCAGCGATCGGCTTTTCCGAGCTGCTCGTTGGCGCGCTCGCACACCGCCATGCATCAGATTAAACTCTCTCCAAGCAACATCGTTGTTGAGATTTCACCTGCACGGCTGGTCTCGCGGACAAAGAGGAACCTGTCTTGCAGTTCGCGCGCACCACGACGCCTGAGGCTGCTAGGCAGCTATTTGTGCCGTTACAGATTGCGCAGACACCGTCCGGCTCGACGCAAGAAGCCCAACCACTTTTTATGTCAATTGAAACCGGTTTGGCTGCCCGCCAAGAAAGTGGGAATATGAACACGTCACCATAGATATTGAGGGGCCGTTCGATTACTGAAGGACGTGCGGCAGCAACGACCGCCAACGTGCGCGAAGTCGAAGATTCGTCGGCACAAACTCTAGCGCGCATCGCGCGCAGCGCCTTTCAGGCACTCTGGCTCAGGGATGAGATGAAATGGACATATGCGCCGAGACTGGACGCACAGTCCTGGCCGCGACCTCTGATTGGCCCCTGCACGCCATTCCAGCTTCGCGCGTATTGGCGGATGCTGGACCGGCAAGCGGCACGAAATGCGACGAGAATAGGATTAAGCCCAAGATCGCTAACTTGTCCGAAATCGATCCGAAGCGCGTAGCAGTCTTCTCTACCGGCGGGATGCGACAAGACAGCGATATCGTGTTCGCCGATCTCCCCAAACTTCTCGCGCACCAAGACCGAGCGCCGCGATGGCTTCGGTTCACGCGGATCTGCCCCGGCCCTCCGCCTGGAACGTGAGGCAATCCGCGAGACTGGTACGGAGTTTCGACATCAAAAACGTAAAGAACGCGAATGCGTCTATTCTTCAATGTAAGGCGGCCAAACGATCGCCGGCATATGCAAAATCCAACCGAAAATGTTCATTTTTACAAATCCTGCCTCAAAGTCCCCGCGGGGCTTTCCAGCTGACTGGAATCCAACGCGTGACTTGGTAGGCGCATCGATAGTCTTCCCCGGCTCGTCGCCCGGAGAAACGAACGCAATGTCAAGCCCGCCCGCGTCAACTGGATGCTCACAACCGAGAAGGCGCGCGTAAAAATGGCGTGCGCCGTCCAAGCCCTTCAGCCAAATCAAGTCAATTTCAACGATTCAACTGCTCAGTGCCGCGGTTCTAGTCAGCTTCTCGAAAGCTAACCTGCCTACATTCGACCTTGGTCTGTAGACGCAAATGCCGGCGATGACTGAGCTTGGTCGCGAACCCAGGTAGGCGATGAGCCGATCGGCAAGAGGCTTTGTCGCTTATAAGAGCAAGGAAAGCCCCATGGAATCCAATCGGATAAACGGTGCCGGCTCGCGCGGGCCGGAATTTTGGGACGTCAGCACACAGGAGAATCATGACTTATTTAGCCAGACTGTGAATGAAATCAGGTCATCGTCCGCCGCACCTGTAGCGGCAAAGCCTCCGATTTGGAGTTCGAGCGCTCCGTACGGGAACTTCTCGCGCAACGGGTATTCCTGGAACAACGATGTATGGGGCGCTGGCGCTGGGCATCAAACGATTTCGGTGCGTGACTCGAACCAGTGGAGCGTATGGTCGAACCAGCCGAATACGAAAGGCATCAAGAGCTATCCGCACGAGTCCTTCAATATCGGGAAACCGCTCAGTTCAATCAACACTCTGAGCTCGAACTTCAATCAGGAGGTTCCTGCTGGTGGCGCTTGGGACGCCGCCTACGATATCTGGGGCAACTCAAACCAGCAGGAGATCATGCTCTGGACAAACTACACCGGAAACTCGGACGGTAGCGGCAACGTAAAGCCGATTTCATATCACTATGCCCCTTCCGGGGCAGCGATCCCGGTTTACCGCAATATCAATGCAGGCGGGGCGACTTGGAACGTGTTTGAGGGCTTCAATGGTCACAAGGTCATCTCACTCCTGTGCACTTCGAAGACCAACAGCGGGACAGTAGACATCAAGAGTATCCTGCAGTGGATCAAGTCGACGGGCTATTTTGGCGACATAAACGTCGGTAGCGTCCAATACGGAGTCGAGATCACCTCCTCTCCTGGGGGAATGAACTTCAATTTCAACAACTGGACCGTGACCTCGAAGTGAAGATCCGCGTGCCGGAGATGATCTGAAGGGCACCAGCCGCAAACGGTTCGAACGCCTTGTTATGGAACATAAGCCTGCCTGGATACTCCGCCTCTGGGTCGACAGCGTATCCGAGCGCTTCGAGCCGAATTTTAGTTCCGCTCGGAATGAGCTGGTCCGGCTTTCATACTGAGGCGTGGGAAGGCCGCCAGCACCGGCGGGCGCTCCATCACTGCTTCCGACATCGGCAGGATAGGGCCCTCTCGCCCGCAAGACGCCCTTCTGCACGGCCGCCGAGTTTGAGGCCATCGGTTGCGCGACGGTCATTGGCCAGTGTCCGCGTTGGGGGTGCCAGCAGGGTGCAACAGACTTTATGCCGCTATTTCACGTGATGGCGACGCGCACGAGATTGTCGAAAGCATGCAGAAGCGCGCAGAACTCTATGCGATCGTTGGGTTTGCACCACTACAAGTCACTCTATTCTTCGGTTGTACCGAGCATCATTCCCGTCGGGATGCCGCAACAACCATAGTTTCTGAGGGTTGACGCACTCCCTCCGTTGCAGGTAATCGAAACCGTTGAGGTTCTCCAGATCACGATTGACCTGGAGCTAAGAGGGAAGCCGGTGCGCAGGTTCTTCGGAACGAAGCAATGCCGGCGCTGCCCCCGCAACTGTAAGCGGCGAGCCATCGTCCATTTCAGCCACTGAAGCGCAAGCTTCGGGAAGGCCGGACGATAGCTAGGACCCGCGAGCCAGGAGACCTGCCTCGGCAACATTAACGTCCACGGGCGGGGTGTCCCGGTGGTGCGGTTGCGACCCGTTTGCGCTCAACGCGCCTTGCGGAGTCCAGACGTGTCACCACGGCCTTTGCCCCCATTTGGGGTTAAGCCAATGTCCTCTACATCTATCTCCTCACTTGCGGTCGCAACTCTTGGTACGGCGCGCATCGGTCCACGCCGCGAGCTCAAGCTTGCGCTCGAAAGCTTCTGGTCCGGCACATCGGACGAGAAGGCATTGATCGAAGCCGGGATCGGATTGCGCACCGCCAACTGGGCGCGGCAGAAAAAGCTCGGTGTCTCGGTGATCCCGTCGAACGATTTCTCGTTCTACGACCAGGTGCTCGACACCTCGGTGATGGTTGGAGCGATTGCCCCGATCTATGGCTGGACCAGCGGCTCGATACCGCTTGCGACCTATTTTGCAATGGCGCGTGGCACCCAGGGTGATGTCCAAGGCGACCCGCACGATGCGTCCCGCGGCAACGCCCATCATGGCCAAAGCGTGCCGGCGCAAGAAATGACCAAGTGGTTCGACACCAACTATCACTATATGGTTCCGGAACTTGCGAAGGATCAGCAATTCCGTCTCGTCTCGCGCAAGCCGATCGAGGAATATGAGGAAGCCAAGGCGCTGGGCTACCAGACCCGACCTGTGCTGGTCGGTCCCGTCACCTTCCTCAAGCTCGCCAAGAGCAAGGATGCCGGCTTCGAGCCGCTGTCGCTGCTGGACCGACTGCTGCCGGTCTATGCCGAGGTGCTGCGGGAGCTTGCCAGAAGCGGCGCGGAATGGGTTCAAATTGACGAGCCCTGTCTGGTGCTGGATCTCGACGAGGCAGCTCATGACGCGCTGCGGCGTGCCTACGCCGAAATCGCCAGGGCTGTGCCGCAGATCAAGATCATGCTGACGAGCTATTTCGGCGGCCTCGGCCAGAACCGCGACACGGCGTTCGCGCTTCCCGTGGCCGGTTTGCATTTCGACCTGGTGCGCGCGCCCGAGCAGCTCGACGACCTCGCTCGCCTGCCCACCGACCGCGTCGTCTCGCTCGGTGTGCTGGACGGCCGCAACATCTGGCGTGCCGATCTGAGCAGAATTCTCGACCGGCTTGAGCCAGTCGTCGCAAAGCTCGGCAACAACCGCGTGCAGATCGCGCCCTCGTGCTCGCTGCTGCATGTACCGATCGATCTCGCGCTGGAAGTCAAGCTCGACGCCGAGGTGAAGAGTTGGCTGGCCTTCTCCGTGCAGAAGATCGAAGAGCTGGCCGCGCTCGGCAGGTCGCTCGCAAGCGGGCGCAGGTCGATCGCAAAGGACTTGAAGGCATCCGACGCCGCCGCGTTAGCGCGCAAGACCTCGCCGCGCATTCACGACGCGAAGGTGGCAAGCCGTATTGCCGGGATCGACGAGGCAGTGCGCCGGCGCGCCAGTCGGTTCGAGAAACGAGCCGAAGTGCAGCATGCGCGCTTCAACCTGCCAGCTTTCCCCACGACGACAATCGGCTCCTTCCCGCAGACCCAGGAAATCAGGAAGGCGCGCGCCTCGCACGCCAAGGGAGACCTGAGTGATACCGCCTACAAGACTTTCCTGCAAAACCAGACGGCACGCACCGTGCGCTGGCAGGAAAGCATCGGCCTCGACGTCCTCGTCCATGGCGAGTTCGAGCGCAACAACATGGTGCAGTACTTCGGTGAGCAGCTCTTAGGATTCGTCTTCACCGAGAACGCCTGGGTGCAGTCCTACGGCTCGCGCTATGTCAGGCCGCCGATCCTGTTCGGCGACGTGTCCCGTCCGAAACCGATGACGGTCGAATGGTGGCAGTATGCGCAGTCGCTCACCACAAAGCCGGTGAAGGCGATGCTGACCGGCCCGGTCACCATCCTGAACTGGTCCTTCGTCCGCGACGACATTCCGCGCAGTCAATCCTGCCGCCAGATCGCGCTCGCGATCCGCGACGAGGTTACAGACCTCGAGGGCGCCGGCGCTGGCATGATCCAGATCGACGAGGCCGCCTTGCGCGAAGGCCTGCCGCTACGGCGCTCGGAGTGGGCGACCTATCTCGACTGGGCGGTCGAATGTTTCCGCATCTGCTCGTCGGGTGTCCGGGACGAGACCCAGATCCACACCCATATGTGCTACTCGGAATTCAACGAACATCATCGACGCGATCGGCACGATGGATGCTGACGTGATCTCGATCGAGACATCGCGATCGAAGATGGAGTTGCTGGACGCATTCCACAACTACCGCTATCCGAACGAGATCGGACCCGGCGTCTACGACATCCACTCGCCGCGTGTGCCTGAGGTGACCGAGATGGCCGCGCTGCTCAAGCTGGCGCGGCAGCGCCTGTCCGACGACCAGCTCTGGGTCAATCCGGATTGCGGCCTGAAAACTCGTAAATGGGACGAGGTCCGACCGGCGCTCGCCAATATGGTTGCGGCCGCGCGCGAGCTGCGGGCAGCAGGCTGATCTCAGGGAGGCCGCCGATGCAATTCTGGATCAAATGCACCCGCTACGGCAACGCGGAACCCTACTATGTCAATATCTCGCTCGTTGGCGGCATGTCGCGCGAGCGCGACAAGACGATCCTCGAATTCGTCGGCGCTCAAACCATCGAGGTGAACGAAACGCCAGAAGAGATTCTGGCGCTTCACATCGGTACGTCTGCCGGACAACGCATCTGACTCGCAGGGCTGGAGCATGATCGTCTGAGGCCGATTCGATTGGGTATTCCCGGTGGGTTCTGATTCAAGGTGCCGACCGGGCTGGAGGCCAGCATCGCGTGGGGCAAACCTATTCGCTCCATTTGGACGAGATGGGCGTTGCCGCCCGCGCTAAGCCAGTGCGGTAGTCTTTCGCGCCGCATGCGCTGTCGTCGAACAGGTGACGCTAGTCAACACCGGCGGCGAGCAACGCATCGCGCCTTCAAGTCCGTGGTCCGGCGAAGGGGCGCGATACGTCGCATGCGGCCAACCAACATAGGCGGATCCCCATCGGAAGTAGGTTTCCGTTTGGCAGCGCATGGCGAAGAGTTTTCCGCACATTTTGCGCCACCAGGCTTTTGGCTTAGGGGCTACTACAAGATTAGGTAGATGGCTAAAGCCAAATTGAGGCCCTAGGGTCCGGCCGCGTTCCCCGCCTGTCATCATATCATCGACGAAAGAAAGTGAATTCGGCCTTTTGGCTATGTTCCGCCATCCGCAACAGCGCAAACGCCTGGTCGGCGATCCATCCCTGGTGGACAAGGCGGTGGACGAAATCCTGCGCATGTACCCGCCGGGCGCCGGCTGGGACGGCATCATGCGCTATCCGAGGACCGATGTGACCATCACGGGCATGCATATTCCCGCGGAGAGCAAAGTGCTGGTCGACCTGCCGGCGACGTCGTTTGATCCACGCCATTTCGGCGTCCCGGAAAACTTCGACATCGGACGCGACGAAAATCCGCACCTGGCGTTCTCTTACGGACCGCACCACTGCATCGGCGCAGCGCTGGCAAGGCTCGAACTCAAGGTCTTGTTCGGTTCGATCTTCCAGCGTTTTCCTGCGCTGCGCCTGGCCGTGGCGCCCGAAGAACTGAAGTTGCTCAAGGACATCATCACTGGTGGGTTCGAGGCGTTTCCGGTGCTCTGGTGATGCGCGGACGCCACCGGGTATCGCGATCTTCTATGCAATTTACCAGCGCGCGCTCCCGTCAGATCAGCCAGCCAATTGGTAACCAAAATGGACGTGCAAGAAGCCACGGCAGTATGTCAGGACGCCTTCGCCGAACTGGCGTCGCCAGCGTGCCTCTACGACCCGTATCCGTTCATGCGGTGGTTGCGTGAGCACGATCCGGTGCATCGCTCAGCGTCGGGCCTCTTTCTGTTGAGCCGCCACGCCGACATCCTCTGGGCGCTCAAGGCCACGGGCGATGCGTTTCGGGGACCGGCGCCGGGCGAACTCGCGCGCTATTTTCCGCGTGCGGCCACCAGCCTGTCGCTCAATCTACTGGCGTCCACGCTAGCGATGAAGGACCCGCCGACGCACACGCGTCTGCGCCGGCTGATCTCGCGCGATTTCACCATGAGTCAGATCGACAACCTGCGGCCGAGCATCGCGCGCATCGTCGCAGCGTGTCTGGACGGCATGACTCCCGCGCTGGAGCGCGGGGAGGCAGTGGACCTGCATCAGGAATTCGCGCTGACCTTGCCGATGCTGGTTTTCGCCGAGCTGTTTGGCATGCCGCAGGACGACATGTTCGGGCTCGCCGCCGGCGTCGGCGCCATTTTGGAAGGCCTGAGCCCGCATGCCAGCGATCACCAGCTCGCCGCGGCGGACGCGGCCAGCGCCAGGGTGCAGGCCTACTTCGGCGACCTCGTACAGAGCAAGCGCACCGATCCCCGCGACGATATCGTATCGATGCTGGTCGGTGCCCACGACGACGATGCCGACACGCTGTCGGATGCGGAGTTGATGAGCATGCTGTGGGGCATGCTGCTGGGCGGCTTTGCTACCACTGCCGCGACCATCGACCATGCGGTCCTCGCGATGCTGGCGTATCCCGAACAGCGACACTGGCTCAACGGAGACACCGAGGGGGTGAAGGCATTCGTCGAAGAAGTCCTGCGCTGCGACGCGCCGGCCATGTTCAGCTCCATTCCGCGTATTGCCCAGCGCGACATCGAACTGGGCGGCGTGGTGATCCCGAAGAACGCGGACGTGCGCGTGCTACTTGCGGCCGGCAATCGCGACCCGGACGCCTTCGCCGATCCTGACCGCTTCGATCCCGCGCGGTTCTACGGCACCAGTCCTGGCATGTCGACCGACGGGAAGATCATGCTCAGCTTCGGCCACGGCATCCATTTCTGCCTCGGTGCGCAACTGGCCCGGGTGCAGTTGGCCGAGAGCCTGCCGCCGATCCAGGCGCGCTTTCCCACGCTCGCTTTGGCCGAGCAGCCGATCCGGGCGCCCTCCGCGTTCCTTAGAACGTTTCGCGCCCTGCCGGTGCGGCTGCATGCGCAGGGGGGCTGAGATGCGGGCTGAGATGCGCGTCGTGATCGACCAGGATCTGTGCGGAACAAGCGGGCAGTGCGTGCTGACGTTACCGGGCACCTTTCGCCAGCGCGAACCGGACGGCGTAGCCGAAGTGTGCGTGGCGACGGTCCCGCAGGCACTGCACGCCGACGTGCGGCTCGCGGCCAGTCAGTGCCCGGTCGCCGCCATTCGGGTCATCGAAAGCGACGCTGGCGATGAGGAGCGCGCCAGCGCCGACCCCGCACCTTTCCGGCCGAGCTGGAGCGGCATGCCGCGAAAGACCAACGCAATCCGGGAGGACACGATGGGACGATTTGAAGGCAAGGTGGCCGTGGTGACCGGCGCCGGCGCTGGTATCGGCAAGGCATGCGCCCTAGCCATCGCGCGCGAGGGCTGCAAAGTGGTAGCGGCCGACATTGATGGTTCGGCGGCCATCGCTTGCACCGCGCAGATCGCGTCTGAAGCTGGTCACGCGCTGGCCCTGGCCACGGACATCGCCGATGCGCAGGCGGTGGCAGCGCTGTTCGAGACGGCGGAGCGGCAATTCGGTGGGGTCGACCTGCTGGTGAACAACGCGAGCGCCATGCATCTGACCCCGCGCGATCGCGCGATCCTCGACCTGGACCTGACGGTCTGGGATCAGACCATGGCGACCAATCTGCGCGGCACGCTGCTCTGCTGCCGGGAGGCCATCCCACGAATGATCGCCCGCGGCGGCGGCGCGATCGTCAACATGTCGTCGTGCCAGGGGCTCAGCGGTGACACCGCGCTGACGTCCTACGCCGCCTCGAAGGCGGCGATGAACATGCTATCGGCCTCGCTCGCCACTCAGTACGGTCAGGTGCAGATCCGCTGCAACGCGGTTGCGCCGGGTCTCATTATGACCGAGCGTCTCCTCGCCAAGCTGGACGAGCACATGCAACGGCATCTGCGCCAGCACCAGCTCCTGCCGCGCGTCGGCCGCCCCGAGGACGTAGCGGCGCTGGTGGCGTTCCTGCTCTCCGACGATGCTGCGTTCATCACCGGCCAGGTCATGTGCATCGACGGCGGCATGCTGGCGCATGTGCCGACATACGCCGAGGGTGGCAACAGCGCCGCAGCGCGGCCTGCCGGCCACATCGCCGCGGTCACGGTGCCGCACGGCTGACAGACATGCTGCTCAACCCACTGAACCGTCGGCACCGGGTGCGGCACGACATCCCGGTCGCGCCCGGCGCCTTCCCCCTGATTGGACATCTTCCCGCCATCGTCTGCGACCTGCCGCGCCTGCTGCGCCGCGCCGAACGGACGCTGGGCAGCCATTTCTGGCTGGATTTCGGCCCTGCTGGACGGCTGATGACCTGTCTGGATCTGGATGCGTTCGCACTGCTCCGGCACAAGGACGTGTCCTCGGTGGTGATCGAAGAGATCGCGCCCGAATTGTTTAGCGGAACGTTGGTTGTCCAGGACGGCCGCGCTCACCGGCAGGCGCGCGATCCCCTTAAGGCGGCGCTCCTGCCCAAGGGGCTGGCCGAGGCCGGCATCGGCGAGCTATTCGCGCCCATCATCTGGGCGCGGGTGCAGGCGTGGCGGGATCGCGGCAACGTAACCATCCTGCGCGAAACGGGCAGCCTGATGCTCAAGCTCATCTTCAGCCTGATGGGAATCCCCGCGCACGACCTGCCGGAATGGCAAAGCAAGTACCAGCAATTGCTGCAGTTGATCGTGGCGCCCCCGGTCGACCTGCCCGGATTGCCTTTGCGGCGCGGCCGCGCCGCAAGGGACTGGATCGACGCGCAGTTGCGCCAGTTCGTCTGCGACGCGCGCGCGCATGCCCCGCGCACCGGGTTGATCAACGACATGGTCAGCGCCTTCGATCGCAGCGACGATGCGCTCTCCGATGATGTCCTGGTCGCCAATATCCGCCTGCTGCTGCTTGGGGGTCACGACACAGCCGCCTCGACGATGGCCTGGATGGTGATCGAACTGGCGCGACAGCCTGAGCTGTGGGACGCCCTGGTCGAGGAGGCGCAACGTGCGGGCGCGGTGCCGACCCGGCACGCGGAGCTGGCGCGGTATCCGGTCGCCGAGGCGCTGTTCCGCGAGACATTGCGCATGCATCCGGCTACCACGCTCCTGGTGCGTCGCGCGCTGCAGGATCTGCAACTTGGTCAACGGCGCATTCCCGCGGGCACCGATCTGTGCATCCCGCTGCTGCATTTCTCGAGTTCGGCGCAGCTGCACGAGGCGCCGGATCAGTTCCGCCTGGCGCGCTGGTTGCAACGCACGGAGCCGATCCGACCGGTGGACATGCTGCAGTTCGGTACCGGCCCACACGTCTGCATCGGCTACCACTTGGCATGGCTGGAACTGGTGCAGTTCAGCATTGCCTTGGCGCTGACCATGCACAAAACAGGGGTACGCCCGCGGTTGCTGAATGGGGTCGAAAAAGGTCGGCGCTACTACCCGATCGCACATCCGTCCATGTCAATCCGCATCGGATTCTCATGAGCAGGAATCGCATCACATGCCCGGTGTGGCGAGGCAGCGGCGTCGGCGGCTCACGGCTCGCCGTGGCCGTCTCCTGTCGGGTACAAGGACATGAACAACATGCAGACCGGTTCCAGGCTACTTGACCAGCGGATTGGCGTTTGCGCGCTTGGCGGATTGGGCGCGCGAGTGCACGACGAAATCGGCAGGCCGCCGCCGGAGATCTGGATGCAGGACGGCGCAAAGCGCGTCGAACAGGCGCTGGCGCGTCGTCTCTGCGCCGAATACGACGGTGAGACCGAGCTGATGGCGGCGATGCGCTACGCCACGCTGCAAGGCGGGAAGCGCACCCGCGCCTTGTTGTGCATGGCCGCAGGCGCGCTGGCCGGCACCTCATCAGCACGCGTGCTCGACGAAGTCGGCGCCGCCATCGAGATGATGCACGCCTGTACCCTGGTTCACGACGACCTGCCCGCAATGGACGACGACGTGCTTCGCCGCGGTCTTCCGACCGTGCACGTCAAGTTCGGCGAAGCCACTGCGATCCTGGTCGGCGATGCGCTGCAGGCGCATGCCTTCATGATCCTGGCGAGCCTGGAAACGCCGGGCGACCACCGTATCGCGCTCGTGCGCGAACTAGCGCAGGCGGTGTCAGCCGAGGGTGCCGCAGGCGGACAGGCCATGGATCTGTCGCTGGTTGGAAAGCACGTCGAACTCGACAAGATCGTGGCGATGCACCGGATGAAGAGCGGAGCGCTCGTGCGCGCGTCCGTTCGTATGGGCGCGCTATGCGCGATCTCGGACGATGCCGCGCACGCAGCGCTGTACGGTGCGCTCAATCGCTACGGCGACTGTTTCGGCCTGGCGTTGCAGGTGATCGACGACATTCTCGACGCGACAGCGGATACCGCAACGCTGGGCAAGACTCCCGGCAAGGACGCGGCGGCGCAGAAGCCGACCTGTGCGTCGATCATGGGGCTGCAGGCGGCGCGCCAGTTCGCGTCGGATCTGTTGCGCGACGCCGGGGAGACCATCGTCCCGCTGGGGCCGCGTGCGGAACGGTTGGCGCAGATCCTGCAGCGTGCGAACGCGCTTCTGTTCAAGTACACGCCATGCGCATGAGCGCGCCCGTCCGCATGGAGGCCCCCAGTGCCGCTGCGATCGGCAGCGGTGAATGCTGCATATGACCGAGTTCACGGGGCCGATCGCAGCGGTTGCCCAGCACGGCCGCGCTGTCTGCCTCGTCAACCGTCTGCAGAAAGAACATCCCGCGTGAATGCGCTGTGTGAAGAGATCCTTTCCGAATTGCGCCACCTGCTGAGCGAGATGAGCGATGGCGGCAGCGTCGGTCCGTCCGTCTACGACACGGCGCGAACTCTGCAGTTCCACGGCAACATCACCGGTCGGCAGGATGCATACGCGTGGCTCATCGCGCAGCAACAGGCCGATGGCGGATGGGGAAGCGCGGACTTCCCGCTGTTCCGCCATACGCCCACATGGGCGGCGTTGCTGGCATTACAGCGTGCCGATCCTCTTTTCGGCGCTGCCAACGCAGTCCAAGCTGCAACCCGGTTCCTCCGGCGAGAGCCCGATCCTTACGCGCATGTGGTGCCGGAAGACGCGCCGATCGGCGTGGAGCTGATCCTGCCGCAGCTTTGCGGCGAGGCCGCATCCTTGCTGGGCGGCGTGGCGTTTCCGCGCCACCCGGCGCTGTTGCCGCTGCAGCAAGCGTGCCAGGTCAAGCTGGGGGCGGTGACGAGGTTACCGAGCGGCCATCCGTTGCTGCACTCCTGGGAAGCCTGGGGGACGTCGCCGACCTCCGCATGCCCGGATGACGACGGCAGCATCGGCATCAGTCCGGCGGCCACCGCCGCGTGGCGTGCGCACGCCGCAATACAAGGGAGCACGCCGCAGGTCGGGCGCGCCGACGCGTATCTGAAGGCGGCTTCTCGGGCGACGCGCAGCGGCATCGAAGGCGTCGTTCCCAACGTCTGGCCGATCAATGTGTTCGAGCCAAGCTGGTCGCTATACACCCTGCATCTGGCCAGGCTGTTCGCGCATCCCGCGCTCGCCGATGCGGTGCGCGTGATCGTCGCGCAGCTCGACACCCGCCTGAGCGTGCGCGGTTTTGGCCCGGCCTTGCACTTCGCTGCCGATGCGGACGACACCGCCGTTGCGTTGTGCGTCCTGCGCCTTGCGGGCCGCGACCCGGCGATCAATGCGTTGCGCCACTTCGAAATCGGCGAGCTGTTCGTCACCTTCCCCGGCGAGCGCAATGCCTCGGTGTCGACCAACATCCATGCCCTGCATGCGTTGCGACTACTGGGAAAACCCGCCGCCGGCACGAGCGCCTACGTCGAGGCCAATCGCAACTCGCACGGTCTATGGGACAACGAAAAATGGCACGTCTCGTGGCTGTATCCCACCGCCCATGCCCTCGCTGCGCTGGCGCAAGGCGAGCCCCAGTGGCGCGACGAGTATGCGCTGGCGGCGTTACTTCAGGCGCAGCGCGACGATGGCAGCTGGGGCGCCGGTTATGCGTCCACATTCGAGGAAACCGCATATGCGCTGTTCGCGTTGCACGTGATGGACGGGAGCGAAGAGCCGACAACGCGCTGGCGCATCGCGCAGGCGGTGGCGCGAGCGCTGGAGTGGATGCTTGCCCGCCATCGGGCGCATGTATTGCCGCAGACGCCGTTGTGGATCGGCAAGGAGCTTTATTGCCCCACCCGGGTCGTGCGTGTGGCCGAACTCGCCGGGTTATGGCTGGCACTTCATTGGGGGCGGCGCGTCCCGGCCGAGGGAGCGGCGCCATGAGCCAGACCGAAAGCGCGCTGCAGCAGGTGCTGGAGTGGGGGCGCTCCCTGACCGGGTTCGCCGATGAGCATGCCGTGGAAGCGGTTAGAGGCGGCCAGTACATCCTGCAGCGCATCCAGCCGAGCCTGCGCGACAACAGCGCCCGCACCGGCCGCGATCCGCAGGACGAAACCCTAATCGTGGCGTTCTGTCGCGAGTTGGCGCTGCTGTTCTGGCTCGACGATTGCAACGACCTTGGCCTGATCGCGCCGGAGCAACTCACCGCGGCGGAGCAGGCGCTGGGGCTCGGCATGCCGTGCGAGCTTCCCGGATTCGAGGGGTGCGCCGTGCTGCGCGCTTCGATGGCCACGCTCGCCTACGATCGTCGCGACTATGCTCAGCTTCTCGACGATACCAGGCGCTATTGCGCGGCGCTGCGCGCCGGACACGCGCAGGCGGCGGGGGCGGAACGCTGGTCCTACGCCGAGTACCTGCATAACGGCATCGATTCGATCGGCTACGCGAACGTGTTCTGTTGCCTGTCGTTGCTATGGGGGCTAGACATGGCGATCTTGCGTACGCGTCCGGCGTTTCGCCAGGTCATGCGGCTCATCTCTGCGATAGGGCGCCTGCAGAACGATCTTTTTGGACGCGACAAGGACAGGTTGGCCGGCGAGGTCGACAATGCGGCCATCCTGCTTCTGCAGCGCTATCCGGGTATGCCTGTGGTAGAGTTCCTCAACGACGAACTGGCCGGCTACACTCGCATGCTGCACCGCGTGATGGCGGAAGAACGCTTTCCCGCGCCGTGGGGACCATTGATCGAGGCCATGACGGCCATCCGCGTGCAGTACTACCAGACCTCGACCAGCCGCTACCGGTAACAGCGCTGCGAGGTGAGGCCGGCATACGCCGGACTGAACTCGCTGGAATCGCGGCGTACGCGCGCTGCCGTCGGTTGGATCCGACGCAATGCCGCCGCCCGATAAGAGCGATGGAGCGAGCATGACCGACACCGCCCCTTGAGACACTCAAAGTAATTAAGACGACATCAATGCCGCTTGCTCCGTGATTTGAATATCCGACGTCTTCTCGGTCGGCTTCTTCTCTGCTTCTTTTGCTGCTGTTTCTTCACCACCACTCTGCGACTGTCGTCTCCGCAACAGCTGCGCTCTGCTCAATCATGGTAATACCCGTCAATCGTCTCAAAACGTGAGTACAACTGTTTCTACACGCCAAGGAACTAGCTGGTCGTGCTCACCAGGCTGATCGCTACACGCGCGGAAGGACGTGATTCTATTTGCGCCTAGCGGCGAACCAACCCTCGCCGCCTGTCATTGCTTGCGGCCAGTCCACTGTCTGCGTCGAGCAAAACTGAATGCGCTGCATTTTTGCCGCTTGTCGGCTCTAAGTTGGAGAATGGAAGCATGCGCCTCGCCCTTCCATTTTGCTTTGGCCAAGCGGCAAGCATCTTTGCAAATTCGGCAGAAGCGCGTTGTGAACTTTTCGACAATAGTAGGCGCTCTCGTCGTGCGCTTCATGCTCGTCGTCGGTCGCAACGCAAGGCCGACCGCGCGAAGTCAAAAATCAGCATCGAGCCTGGAAACAATATATGGAAGTCTCTACCAGACGCTTTGAATGTATTGCATTCGGCATGTCACGCTAAAGCCTCGCCGCCAAAGCGGTCAATGTTAGGCTGTCCAAACGTATGCCTCGTGCTGCCCAACCAAGCGCGAGGCCAGCGCATCCGCTTGCACCGAAACCAACACCAGGGGCGGCTCCTCTGCCCGCATCCTCGACCGCCGCCACTCAACAAAATTTGTCGGCCGCCCGTGCTCGTCGGCTTCGACTAACGGTGCATGAACTCCCCGGTCAATAGCCAAGCGGCATGAAGCAGCTGGCGAAGACACCGCGACGGCGATGCTCGAGAAACCAACTTATATACCAATGGCATCAGATGCCCCAACAGCAACCATCCCGTATGCTGCTCGACCAACTCCATCGCGAGATTACGTGGCACACGCCTTGCTTCGCCCATAGCGGAAGCTCGGGGACCTTGGGAGGACGATATGCTTGGAATTGGAAGTAAGTTGCCGTCGTTCGAAATCACAGGCGTAAAGCCTGGCTTTCACGCGCCACAGGAAGACGGACAGAGCGCATTCGAAACTTTGACCGAAGACAGCTTTTCCGGGAAATGGAAGATCATCTTCTTCTATCCGAAGGATTTCACCTTCGTCTGCCCGACCGAAATCGCCGAGTTTGCCCGGCTATCCAAGGATTTTGCCGACCGCGACGCGATCGTATTAGGTGGTTCGACCGACAACGAGTTCTGCAAGCTCGCTTGGCGCCGCTCACACCAGGACCTGAAAAATCTGCCGATCTGGCAATTTGCCGATACCACAGGAGCGCTGGTCGATGGCCTTGGCGTGCGTTCGCCAGAGGGCGTCGCTTACCGATATACCTTTATCGCTGATCCTGACAACACCATCCAACACGTCTATGCGACCAATCTCAATGTCGGCCGCAGCCCCAAGGACACGCTTCGCGTTTTGGACGCACTGCAGACCGACGAACTCTGCCCGTGCAACCGCGAGATCGGCGGCGAAACTCTGGACGTTGCTTGAGGCAGCATGTCGTCAATCGAGCAGTTGAAGGAACAGATCCCCGACTTCGCGAAGGACATCAGGCTCAACCTGATGTCGATGATCGCCGACGAGACGCTGTCGCCGCAGCGCCAGTATGGGCTATTGTTGGCGAGCGCGATAGCCACCCGTAATCGGAACGTGATCGCCGCAATGGAATCGGCTGCCGCCGCCGCGATGACCCCAGTCGCGATCGCGGCAGCAAGATCCGCAGCTTCCGTGATGGCGATGAACAACGTCTATTACCGCTTCGTCCACCTCGCCACCAACCCGGAGTACAAGACGATGCCGGCACGGCTGCGCATGAACGTAATCAGCAATCCCGGCGTGGACAAGTCAGATTTCGAACTGTGGTCCTTGGCGGTGTCGGCCATAAACGGCTGCGGCGCCTGTATTGACGCCCATGAGAAGACACTGCGTACGGCAGGCGTCAGCGCCGAAACAATCCAGACTGCGGCGCGTTTTGCCGCCATCGTACAGTCGGTCGCAGTTGCGATCGAAGCGGCCGGGGATGATGCCGCGCCGACGACGGAGTGATCTATCCTCTCTGCCGGTTCTTTGCATTCGGGATGAGAACCTCACGCGAGCCGCCCGCTTGCGGAAGGTTCTCACCCCAAGCACATCCCTTCCCGTATGTCGTGTTTCGGCGCAATTGTCGGGCGGCGAACTGAAGCTGCGGAGGGATCTCTCAATCAACGGCCATCACAGGCCTGTCGCTCGGCCGTCCTCCGCAAAATCCAATATCGCCTCACGCCCCCCGATTAGCCTCATTCAATAGCGCCAGCGGTTCTGTCGATGACAAGACAGTATCGCAGTCGATACCAGTCAACGCTGATCGCGATCTGTCCCTGCTTGTAATCCCCATCGTATTCACATACGCCGAAGGCTTCGAACCTCGGCTACGGCAATGGTTCGCTCCGCGGCGCAGCAAATTCGGCGTGGCAGGCGTCACGTGCCGAACCGCTCACGGCGTGATCGAATTCGTCAGTCGAGGGTGAGGGCAGGATCCGTAAGCGGTGCTCGCGCCGAGTCTGCCCCACCCCCACGTTGTGAGCAGGGGCAAAATCGCTAGGGCGGATTGGTCGTCCAAGAGAACACTGAAGATGGCGCCCCCCTCCATCATCTTGGCGGTGTGTATCGGCACGCCAAGAGGACGGAGCCGCTGTGCCCGCAAACGGCCAGGGTATTGGCGGCCCATCCTCTATCCGCTCAATTTGTTCTGTCCGTTGTTTAGTGCATTATTGTCTTTCTGCACTCCGGGTCGCATAAGCAAAAAAAGGTTTGGCATACCCAAGCCATCTCCGGGCTGGCGCTGCAAGGATCTGACGCACCGGCGACCGGCGTATTGGTGTCGACCGGTGCCGTGGCCTCAGCCACGATATTCGGCACCGTCGCTGCAAGCGCGATGGCGGTCGCAGTCACAAACAACATTTTTTTCATTCGCGCGTCACTTCCTTAGATTGGCCCCCGCCGTCACTACCTAACAGCAGCAACGCGAAATGCAAATCTCACGTTACGTCAGGTTTTTAGCTCACAGATTGTTACCAGGGGGCGCCACAGCAGGTCCCGATGGCGTGTCAGGCTTGGCTTTCGATCGCGTTCGCCGATCTGGATCTCGGCCATTGAAAGCCGGACTGCGGCCGCCGCTGGTTGAGCCGCGCAAATTTGCAGCACTCTGTGATTGCTCTGATGTCGTTGTTGAGAAACGTCTTCCGCCGCTATCTGGCTGGAAGAACTATGGGACCGTGCGTTGAGCAAAATGGATCGCAGGTAACAAGGATTTTCTGCCACCCTGGTCTCGCGACGGCCTTACTGCCTTTCGGATATGAGTGAGACGCGAACTAAAGTCGTGGCGGGATCGTCTTGCTCAAAGGCGGTCGGACCGCGATCTTTCGCCACTCACCCAAACTTGAATAACACGCCATATCCACCTCGCGGATAGCTCCACTCGATGTCGCTGGTTGGCCCGGCAATGATGCGGCAGGTGCCACACTCTATGCAACCGTCGACGGTGACCTCGACCTGTCCCTTGTCGTTGAGCTCGTAGCAACGCGCGGGACAAGCTTTTAACAGTGCAAGGAGCTGCGGCGAAGGCGTCGCGTGCGCGCGAACCTTGACGTGGGGCCGGCCGACGTCGACTAGATAGCGATTGTAGTACAGTTTGTCCTCGACGCGCATTGAGGGTAGCTCGGCATTCATGTGTTAGCTTCCTTTTTTCGGATCGACTTTGTTTGTTCGACTGACTTTGCTCAGCGCCATGCGCGAGCGAAGCGGAATGCATCACCGAACAGACCTGCCCACGACCGCGCTTTTACAAAGGATTTCAATGTCATCTTCTCCTTCTCGGCCTTCGGCATACCGTCGACACGCACGAAGTTCTGCATCGCCCTTGAGAGCAGTTGCGGGTAGGTAAGGAAGAAGTTTTGCGAATTGGTGTGCATCAGCGTTGGCAAATCCTTATACTTCTTCAGATCCTTGATAACGAAGGAATCATCCAACATCTTCTTGTAGAGCGACAGATTTTTCGCGGTCATGCGATCGCCGCGCGATTTCAGCTGGAAGATTGCTTCGGCGGCGATGCGGCCTGAAGTCATCGCAAGATTGGATCCTTCGCGATGAATGGCATTGTTGAGCTGGGCGGCGTCGCCGACCACGACCCAGCCCTCGCCATAGAGCTGCGGGATCGCATTGAAGCCGCCTTCGGGAATGAGGTGCGCGGCATATTCCTTCACCTCGGAGCCTTCGATCAGCGGGGCGACCGAGGGATGCCGCTTGAAGCGGTCGAGCAAGCCATAGGGCGTCTCGCCGGTGCGCTGGAAATCGGCGACGAGGCAGCCGATGCCGAGCGAGATGCACTCCTTGTTGGCGTAGATGAAGCCCATGCCGGTCATGCCGCGGGAGATGGTGCCGGCGGCCTCGATCACCATGCCTTCGTCGCCCCTGAGATTGAAGCGAGCCTCGATCGTCTCGCGCGGCAAGAAGTGCATTTCCTTCACCGCCAATGCCACCTTGTCGGGCTCCGGCCGCCGGCGAAGGCCCGCACGCGTCCCAAGCAGGCCAATAACCCCTTCGGCCAGCACCACGACGTCAGCATGTATCTCGCCGTCGCGGCGATCTGTACGAACGCCAATCACTCTTCCATGGTCGTCTCGTGCCAGGTCGGTGGCTGTCGTCTCGCATAATACGGTCGCGCCAGCCTCCCGCACTTTTGACGAGAACCATTTATCGAACTGCGCGCGGATGATGGTATAGCGGTTCGGCTTCTCCTCGTTGAAGTCGTCGGAGCGGTAGTGCAGGCCGGTGTGCGAGCGGTCGTCCATCATCCAGAAGCGCTGCTCGACCAGATGTCGCTCCAGCGGCGCGTCCTCGCGGAAATCGGGGATCAGCTTCTCCAGCATGTCGGCATAGAGGATCGCACCCTGCACGTTCTTCGACCCGGGATATTCGCCACGCTCGAGCTGAAGGATCTTCATGCCGCGCTTGGCCATGGTCAGTGCCGCCGCGTTGCCTGCCATCCCGGCGCCGACGACAATTGCATCAAACCTCTCATCGATCATGACAATCTCCTAGCCCGCGATCCGGGCGCGCGATTGCGGCAAGAGCCGCGCTCGGAATGCAGCCGTCAGCGCCGGCAACAACTGCAGGGCGTCGGTGACGATGCCCATATGCGCGAAGTCGAAGATCGGCGCGTTCCTGTCGGTGTTGATGGCGACGATCAGGTCGGCACCTTCGACGCCGACGCGGTGCTGGATCGCGCCGGAAATGCCGGCGGCGATATAGAGCTTCGGCCGGATCGTCTTGCCGGTCTGGCCGATCTGCCGGTCGGATGTGACCCAGCCTTTCTGCACCAGCGGCCGCGAGCAGCCATACTCGGCGCCGAGGGCCGTTGCGAGCTCTCGCACCAGGTGGAAGTTGTCCTGCGATCCCAGCCCCAAGCCGCCGGCGACCACGACATCGGCATAGGCAAGATTGGACGTTTCGGAATCGCGGTCCGGAATGAATGACAGCACCTTGGTGACGATATCGTCCTCAATGAGACCAAGCGGGTGGATAATGATCCGGGACGCATCGCGCTCGACGCGATCCGGCATCGGCATCACGCGCGGACGGACCGTTGCCATCTGCGGCCGGTAGTTCAGCGTGTAGATCGTGCAGAGCAGCGAGCCGCCAAAGGTCGGACGCGTGGCCGCAAGCGAACCATCAGCGTCGACATCGAGCTCAGTGCAGTCGGCGGTCAGGCCCGTCAGAAGCGTCGTCGCGACAGATCCCGCCAGGTCGCGACCGAGCGTGGTGGCGCCGAGCAGCAGGATCTCTGGCTTGTAGGCGTTGACCAGCTCTGTCAGTGCCTTGGTATATGATTCATTGCGATACTCCGACAGAATGTTGTCGGCCACGAGATAGCTCAGATCCGCGCCATAGCAGAACGATTCAAGCGCGGCATTGCGCGTCGCCTCTCCCTCCGGACCGATTACAATTGCAGCGAGATCGACCTTGAGCTTGTCGGCGAGCTTGCGACCGGCGCCCATCAATTCCCAGGAGACGGGGTGAACCTGGCCACGCTCCTGCTCGATGAAGACCCAGACGTGCTTGTAGGCCTTGAAGTGCTCCGGCAATTCTCTTTTGGCTGCGGCACGGCCGCCCACGGCCGGCCTGGCAGCTTTGGTGACGTTGCTCATAGCTATGAATCCCCTCAGAACCAGCGCCGCGCCACAGCATCGCGCTCTAGCTTCGATTGCTCCTTGAAGATGGGTTGATTAGTGCCGGAGCGGCTTCGCGACTGCCGCCCCCGGCTTCGCCTTCCCGGCGTGGCCCCGGCGCAAAAATGAGCGCTCGCCGATGGCCGGTTGCCGCACAGGTCACGTTTCGACAGGTCTTGTTTGAAGATGTCCTTGGCTCCAGCATTCTCCGCGCTCCATATCGCGGCCGGCGCCCGGACCGGCCTCACCGCGTCGGCCGTACCGGCGCGGCCAGCTCGGCTTATCGCTTCCAGCACCGTTGACCAGGCAGGTTCGATTTGTGTGCAACACTCGCGCGCGGCGTTCGACGTGGCGCTAGGCGCTGATTGTGGCGAGCGCGGCACTCTTGCCGCCGAACCTGTCATGTAATTCGTACGCGTCTTCCAGCGCAAAGAAATCCGACACCAGCATGACGATATGTCCTCCTGACACATGAGGCCGACGGTCATGGGGTGTTGGAAGATCAGCGCGAACTCGTTGACCTGCTTGATGCAGACGTCAGTATGCATGCCTTCTCCAGATGCTCGCTTGGATGCTTGGGTTAGCTTCGGATCGCCATCTCCGGTCAATCCCTGACCTCAATCGTATCGAACGCGATTCCGAACGCCGCTCGCGTGAGCATGAGCCATGAAATGATCGCGGCGCTGGGAATGAGCAGCAAAGGCGACGTCATTGTTCTTCCTCCAAATCTCATCTGGAACAAGGGTCGGCAGGGCGTCGTCAACGACAGACGTAGCAGCAGAACAGCAAGTGTCGTACCAGTCCCGGCGCCATCGAAAATCGACTGTCAAAGCAATGGCTTGGTGTGATCTGGTGGAGATTCAACACACGACACTTCCGACGTGGTCGCGAATCCAACAACGCCGCTTTGCGCAATGGCGCAGCGAGTTGAGCTAAATGAAGACGAAGGCCCGCCTGGGCGCCGTAACAACAACGTGGCGCGGAACAAACCGAGGCGGCGACGCAGCTACTTCATCAGGACACTCAATGGCACGAAGGCGGCGGGCCTCCTGGGGTCTGTGTTCTTGGGCTCTGCGACCGCATCCTTCAAAACCTTGAATACTCTCTGGTCGATTGGGGAGGACACCACGAAATCGGCATAGGCCTGCTCCAGAATCGCCTTGCACCGTGCCTTGATCTCTGGTTCCGAAACGCCGACGAATTGTTCCTTGGCGAGATGTTGCCCCATGCGCCCCAAGATATGCAGGCGTGCGACGTGGAGAATCTTGGAGTCGTAGTCGACGCCAAGAAGCGAAAAAAACTCCTCTGCTGAGGCGGCCGCGTTGAGCCGCTCCATGATACCGCTCGCCGGTGTGTCGCTCATCGAAAACTCTCCCTTCGCTCAAGCCCCCGGCGTCCAGCCGGGAACTGGTACAGCCGCACCATCCCAGCGCACTTTTAACCTCGCAGAGCCCAACGTATCGCCCAACCAACGCTTCAGAAAACGCGGAGCGGCCGAGCAGCTCCGCATCGCGCCAATTGGACGCTGGCAACGGCCGGTGGGCGCAATGCCGGACATGACCTCACGCGCGATGGCTCAATGAGCGTTCACAGATGTCGCGCCAAATCGCCACCAATGTCTCGCGCTCGACCGGCAGCTTGTTCTCAACGGCATATTTCCGCGCCCGCGACAGAATCTGTCTTGCCTCATCAGGGCTGGCGGCAAGCTGCAATTCGCCGAGCAGCGTTGTGATAGCCGAAAGTCCAGAATGTTTGCCGATCACAAAACGGTTGGATCTGCCTAGCAAATGCGGGTCAAGCCACTGATAGGTGCGTTGATCCTTCAACAGACCGTCGACATGAATGCCGGATTCGTGGGTGAATACGTGCTCACCGACGATCGCCTTGTTCAGAGGAATCGCACGAGCGGCCGCCGCCGCGACCACCGCAGCGACGTTCTCGAGCTCCGACAGTATGATGCTGGTCTGCCGTCCGTAGAGTTGTTTCAGCGCGACTGCAACCTCCTCCAGCGGCGCGTTGCCCGCCCGTTCGCCGAGACCGATCACGGTGACGGAGGCATGGGTCGCGCCGGCCTTGATTGCGGCAAGCGTATTGGCGGTCGCGAGGCCCAGATCGTCGTGACCGTGGAATTCGAGCTCGAGATCGGTGGTCGAACGCAGATGTCCGACCAACGCGCAAGTTGAATCTGGATCAAGGACGCTGAGCGTATCGGCAATGCGAAAGCGCCGCGCACCTGCCGCCTTTGCAGTTGCGACCAGCGTGATGAGAAACTCGATATCCGCGCGGGAAGAGTCCTCGCCGCCGACAGCGACCTTAAGCCCACGCTCACAGGCGTAGCCAACCACTCGCTTCATTCGCTCCAGCGCTAATTCGCGGTTGCCGCCAATCTTGGCCGCGATCTGCACGTCGGAGGCGGGGATCGATATGTTGACCATGGATACCTCGGCCTCGATCGCCGCATCGACATCGGCCTCTCGCATCCGGCACCAGCCAATGGTGGTGAGCGGGAGACCCGCTTCGACGATGCCGCGGATGGCAGCGATCTCCTCACTGCCCATGGCGGGCGTCCCGGCCTCGACTTCGGTGACCCCCGCCCTCGCCAGCGAACGCGCTATCGCCAGCTTTTCGTCGGCCGTGAACGCAACGCCAGGAGCCTGCTCGCCGTCGCGCAATGTCGTGTCGTTGAGCACGATCGGTTTGGTCGTGGCCAATTCGGACCACGACGGTTTGGCGACGGTTGCGACGGTAGCGATCACGCGAATCTCCTGGCTGGGTTTGACCACGGAGTGCTCCAGCAACCGGCATGCCACACCGGCAATGACATCAACCGATTGGCAGATATTTTTCGTCCCAATTGGATTGTCGCAAATGCGACAGGGTTGCAGAGCGCACGCGTCAAAATTGACTTTCTGCCCTGCCGAGCTCTCGTTCATCTCGGCTTTCGTTACAAATGGACAGTGGGATCTCCGCGAACAAGCCTGCGCTCGCTTGCAGCCTATCTGCGACAAAGCCCGTCAGGACAAAGCCCACCAGAATTAAGCGATTCGGCCCGCTCGCCCGCTCATTGCGAAGCCTATGGAAAGATGACCGACGACGCCCGGCTCAGATGGGCCAGTCGCCGGCGACGATCTGGCTCTCCGCCTGCAACAGAACATCACGCCGGCGCTCAGCCATCCGGCTCTCGCCGCTTTCATCGCCAAAGCAGACGTCGAAATCGTTACATTGGGTGCACACCGGCGTCGTACACATCACGAGGCCCTCGTCCTCGCATAGCGTGCGATAGAAGAACCGCTTCCATCGCATATTGTTGATATTGCACGCCGCGAGCGGCGCGAAATGGCGACTTAGAAGCCGAGAGAGTTCGGCTCGGTTGCGCAATCCGAGGTCTTCCCATAAGTGGTCCGGCTCAATGGCGCGGCGCGCGATCATTGCAGCCAGCCAGCGGCCAATATCCCCTTCCGTTGACCGTCGCGAGAGCAAGAGATCACGCACCATTGCGACCTCGTCGGTCACATTGGGCTCAAAACACGCGGCCGACTGTTCGATTTTGATCTCAATCGACGGGAAGTACTGTTTCAACAGCGCTGCAACTTCATGAGCTGCGAGGCCAGCTTTCTCGGGAAGTGGGCCATCGTCCATCGAGGCCGCTGCCAGAATAGATGCCAGCACGTGGCGATCGAAGTCGCTGTCGGCAACTATCTCGGCGTCCGCGGGGGACACTCCAGTGAGCAAGTGGTAGGTTGCAATACCTTTATGCACGCCTTCGCGCGCGGCGGTCGCACCGCCAATTAATGGCGGACGCAACTTCGCTTCAAACATGTGGTCCTTTCTATCGCAGGTCCAAATATGCTACGCCTGCCGCATCCCATCCTGGTGAGACGTCTTTCGTCGGAATGCCGGTCTCCCGGGATGGGGGGGAAATAGGGGAGACCGGCACCCGCTCGCGCGCCCTTGCGAGGCCACGAGTCGCCACCTTTACGAGGCCGCGAGCTCGGCAGCGGTCTTGCCGACGACGGTCTCGTCGACCGGCTTCATGATGCCGTGCTCCATCAGCATATCCTCGAGCTCGTCCATCGTGATCGGGGTCGGGATGATACCCTTGCCGCCGTTGTTGTGGATCTTGGATGCAAGGTTGCGATAATGATCGGCCTGCTGAGAGTCCGGCGCATACTCCAGCACCGTCATGCGGCGCAGTTCCGCATGCTGGACGATGTTGTCGCGCGGCACGAAGTAGATCAGCTGGGTTCCGAGCTTCTTCGCCAGCGCGTCCGCCAGCTCCAGCTCCTTGTCGGTCTGACGCTCGTTGCAGACCAGGCCGCCGAGACGAACGCCGCCGGAATTGGCGTATTTCAGAATGCCCTTGGAGATGTTGTTGGCGGCGTACATCGCCATCATCTCGCCGGACATCACGATGTAGATCTCCTGCGCCTTGTTCTCGCGGATCGGCATCGCGAAGCCGCCGCAGACGACGTCGCCGAGCACGTCGTAGGACACGTAGTCGATGTCCTCATAGGCGCCGTTCTCTTCCAGGAAGTTGATCGAGGTGATGACGCCGCGGCCGGCGCAGCCGACGCCCGGCTCCGGCCCACCGGACTCGACGCAGCGAATGTCCCTGTAGCCGACCTTCATGACGTCCTCGATCTCGAGGTCCTCGACACTGCCGGCGTTGGCTGCCAGACTTAAGATCGTGTCCTGCGCCTTGGCGTGCAGGATCAGGCGGGTCGAGTCCGCCTTGGGATCGCAGCCGACGATCAGGATCCTGTGACCCATCTCGGCAAGCGCTGCGAGCGTGTTCTGCGACGTCGTCGATTTTCCGATACCACCCTTGCCGTAAAATGCGATTTGCCTCAGTGAAGACATGTTGCTCTCCATCAACCGATTGGCCAACATTGCGCGCTGCTCTGCGCGCGATTGTTTCTTTCTCAGAAACGGGGTCCACGGGTTCAAGGGAAGGAGCGCATCGCTCGTCTTGCGCGTCTGCGTGCACTCAGCCCTCACTCAGTGTTGCGTCCCCCCTATAGCAACAGCCGTGCCAGCACTCGTCCGCGCTTGTTAAGGGTCTGAATACGTTTTGCAAACTCACCCGCCGACTGAGGATCCCTGCTTATCCGGCGGCAGATCCACGCTGTTTTTTACCTGACAGGACTTAAGCCACCCTGTCGGAAACCGAACAGGCCTCTCAAATGTCAGATGGGTCAAGGCCGGGTTATCGCGGGTTATTTCGATGCGTTCAAGCGTGGAACGGGAATTGCCAATCGACCTTTGCGATGGACCGTTGGCGGTGGAATGCGACAATGCGGCTCGAGAGCGAAATGTTAGGCGGGATGGCCAAGCGGCCGATGTGCCTGATCGATGACAACATCGCCCACTCGGCCCTGCGGTGCATCTCCCATGATCGGATCGAGGCGCACCAACCTGCAACGCCGGAAAAGGCTGTTGGCCAAGGCATCGATTGGCCGGTACCGGATGTGGTGCCGTTCGGCCACTGGGAACAGCCGGCGCTGGTCGGCGAAATGGCGGACCAATGTCCTGGCGCTGGAATCCCGATCGTCTGCGACGCATCAGGCGGGGCCACGACGGCCGGCCGCATCACGGCTGCCGCCCCTGCCGTGCACGGCAGGCCACCGAGCTTGGCAACAGTTCGCAAAAATGTCGATGTTCGCGGCTGCGGCGGCATCGCACCGATCGTTCAGCCAGGCGCGCTCGAATAGGTGCACCATGGCAACGATCATCTTCTATCAAAAGCCCGGTTGCGCCACCAACGCCAGACAAATCAACGCACTGACGGCCGCAGGGCATCACGTGATTGCCAAGGACATCTTGAAAGAGCCGTGGCGTACGGAGGAACTGCGCTCGTTCTTCGGACATACCCCGGTCGTGTCCTGGTTCAACCCCTCCGCGCCGCGCATCAAGTCGGGCGAAGTCAATCCCGGCGCGATCGATGCGGCGGGCGCAATTGAGCTGATGCGCGGCGATCCACTTTTGATCCGACGCCCCCTGATCGACGCCGACGGCGCAAGATGCGCGGGATTTGATCGTGAGCCTGTGCCGTCGCTGCTTGGGCGGACCGCGCAAGATGATCTCGACGGATGCTCGCGCGAGGGAACGTTCATGGACTGTCCGTCCGAGTGAGAAGTTGCACAACTAAGGCCATGCGGGGAGACAAGACGACGCTCCCTCTCTTCGTTCTTTCGGGCGCGCGACGAGCAACGCGCGCTTTGAGAATAAGATGAGAGGTCTATCCACCGATGCAGTCGGTAGAGGGTTCCACGGGGTGGCTCTTTCCATTGCGCAAAAGCGCACTTTCCGCGCATGCGGCAGGACATGGCCGGAGCGATGCGATCTTGAGAAACTTCAACCGCGCATGACCGACGTGACTTAGCGACTTAATTACGTCGATGGCCAACCCGATTTGATCCGCATCAAATCCATCGCCATCCCAATCATGTGACAGAGGGTCCGCGTGACTATCCACGCGAATTTTGGAATGGAGACTTTAATGAGAGCAAGAACAATTCTGACGAAGGCGACCCTGCTCGTGCTTGCGGCGATGTTCGACGGAGCTGCCATGTCGTCGGTACAGGCCGCAGACCTCGCACCGGCGCGGGTCTACGCTAGACCTCCACTGGTCGAACCCTTCAATCCGTGGATGATCCGCCTGCGCGTGCTCGGCGTATTGCCGGATTCCGAAGGCAGCTCGGTCAATGTCGGCGCCGTACCGTCTCTGTCATCACCGAATTCCGGCCTCTCGATCAGCGATCGGGTCGTACCGGAGCTTGACATCACCTATTTCTTCACCCCCAACATCTCCGCTGAACTCATTCTCGCCGTGACCAGACATCAGATCAGCGGCACTGGCGCGCTGAGTGGGCTTGATATCGGCAAGATCTCGCTGTTGCCGCCGACGCTGACCCTTCAATACCACTTCACCGATTTCGGCCCGTTCAAGCCGTATATCGGCGCCGGCATCAACTACACTGCGTTCTTTCACCAATCCGCGGCCAAGACGCCGTTCGCCGGCCTCGCGGTGACGGATTTGCATGTCAACAACACAGTTAGCCCCGCGGTTCAATTCGGCTTCGACTACATGCTCGATCGTCATTGGGGCTTGAACTTTGACGTGAAGAAGCTGTGGTTGCGGTCGGATTATTCGGCGACCGTAAACGGCGCGATCCCCGTCACGGGCCGTGCCAATATCGACCCGTGGCTGGTCAGCGGCGGCGTCACATATAAGTTCTGACGAACGAGCACGCCCTGCACATGTAAGGGCCGGTTTGCCAAGGCGAGGGATCGAGCGAGGTGACGCCTCGGGTAAAGGTCATCACACCTAGTGCCGGGAGCCGGGCCCGGCGCTGCATCCCTTGGCTATCGTGCCGTCACCACTTCCTGCCTGAAGGCATCGACCGCGGCGCGGGTCAGCCGAAATACGCCACGGCCGCCAGCCAGCGGACGATAGGCATGGCTGGCACGCGCATTGAGGACATCAAACCACTGGTGCGGCGTGAGCTTCGCCGGCCGCGCGCTGATCTGGACCACAGTCCCGTTCGGAGCGAAGCGGACGTGAATGATGACGTGCTGCGAGTCCATCAGTTTCCTTTTTTTGAGTTTTAGAATCTGCGCCGAGGCCGAGGAGCTCGATCGTCATGTACTGGCTTCGAGGACTATGGCTTTTGGCGTCAAGCCGCGACGAGGCGCGGTCGTCTACCCTGGTATCGAGTGTCTGATCTTCTCCGCTGGTGACTTACGAGAGTCGTTTGCGGCTTTCCGAGACGAATAGCTGGCAGACGCTTTTTAGGGTCTGTCCCCGCGTTCAAAACAGTGCTCTTCTCGCCACAGCACCGTCGCAAGTGATGTGCCACCTGGTGAGCGCAATCGTCTTGCGCAAGAGCAAGCAGTCACTATGGCCATTCAATCTCCCTTTGGGTGCATGGGACGATGAATGTTCAATAGATCGCAGCGCCAGCGCCGACGTTGATCGACGCATCCTTTATCGTCTCCACGATGAATTCGATCTGGTTGCTCGTGAGATGGGTGTGAAACGGCAGCGCGACGGCGCGATCGGCGATCTTCTCCGTGACCAAGAACTCGCCACGCCGATAGCCGAGTTCAACGTATTGGCGCTGCAAATGCAATGGATGGCAATAAGCGGCGGCTTCGATCTGCTCCAGGCGCAGATCATCGATAATGGCATCGC
Source organism: Bradyrhizobium sp. BEA-2-5 (assembly GCF_032918025.1). Taxonomy (NCBI): domain Bacteria; kingdom Pseudomonadati; phylum Pseudomonadota; class Alphaproteobacteria; order Hyphomicrobiales; family Nitrobacteraceae; genus Bradyrhizobium; species Bradyrhizobium sp. BEA-2-5. The sequence goes on from NZ_CP136629.1 coordinate 7,051,203, forward strand.
GGCCGGATCGCGTGAAGCGAGTCCCGAGATGGACGAGATAGAGGAAAAAGTTTACCTCGGTCACATCGGGGCCGATATAGGGCGGCTTGATGCCCTCAAATGATTGCATATGCGCATTGTACAGCTGCTCGATCAGCCGGCGTCGCTCCAAGATGTCACCGAGGCGCATTAGCTGCGCAAGTCCCAATGCTGCTGTGAGATCGCTCATGCCGGCTTGGTAAGGTGCCACGCTGCCGACGACAACGGACGAACGCTCATCCAGCCGGTGCGCGCGATGCCGACGCAAGCCAACGACCACCTCTATATCGTCGCTCACCACCATGCCGCCTTCGCCACAGCTTAAGGCCAGCGGCTGGGCAAAGTCGAACACCGCGATATCGCCGAAACTACCGACGAGTTCGCCCTTGTATCTTGATCCGATCGCCTCGGTGGAATCCTCCAAAAGCGGCAGCTGATGGCGCTGCGCGATCGCGCGCAGTTCCGACCATGGCGCCGGGTGACCGTTGGGATTGCCGGCGATGATCGCTGCTGTGCTGGAGGTGATACGCTCTTCCACCTTCGCCGGAGTTAATGCGCCGGACCAATAGTCGACGTCGGCAAATACCGCCCGTGCGCCCGCAAGACGGATGGCATGGACTGTTTCACGCATCGAATAGGGCGATGCGACCACCTCCTGTCCGGGGCCGATGCCAAGTGCTTTCAAGGCAATCAGAAGCCCAAGCGTGCCGCTCGGGACGGCAACGGCATATTTGCGGCCAAGATAGCTGGCGAAAGCTTGCTCGAATGCCTCGGTGACCGGCCCATTGGAAATTCGCGGCGAACAGAGCAGCGTTTCCACGGCCGAGAGTTCCGCGAAGGTGATATCGGGGTCGGAGAGCGAGATGAAGGATTGATCCGCCACCGCCACGCGCGTGGCCGCGTTGTGATCCCTTGCTAGTCCAACGCCCATCACCGCCCAGCATTCCTTTTGGCCAGCACTATGCCGATTGCCCGCGCCGGGTCAGCCGTAATCTGCATGCAGTGGTCGGATCCATCGACCAGATGCAGGTCAAAACTCGGAAAACGGCGGAACGGCTGCTCCGTCACGTCGGACGCATCACAGCGTACGCAGGCGAGCTGCGGAAAGCGGCGCCGCAGTTCAACGACCGGGCCTGTATCGGCCTCAGCCGCCGCAATTAGCCGTTCGATTTCGATCAGTTCGTCAGGGCCGAGCGCCATTATGGCTCCGATAACAGGTCCGAAACGGGCATCATTGCCAGAACAGCCGCTCAGGATCCGCGTTCAATTCGTCAAGTGCTGAGGACAGCCGGTGGTAAATGCTGTAAAATTCCCAGATTCCCTGCGCATGATTTTTGAAGAATGTCTTCCAGGTCCCGTTCGCGACATCGTAAAGGATCAGCGCGACATCAATCAGACCACCGTCCCTATCGATATTGCCCGAGCAGCAGGGACTCTCAATGAGATAGCCCCCTCTTACCGGCGTCACATTCGGCGAGACAAAGCGATAGCGCATGCGCGAGCTCAGGGCGCGCTCGATCCGCTTGCGATCGAGCTCGTTCGGGTGTGGAATCGGCCCGGTCACTACCTTTCTCATTACCGCGGCATTCATCGCCAACGCCTCCCTTCAAAGCGCTTTGATTTCGTCCTCAAAACAGCCGATAATCAGCTGCTCGCCAAAATCAACGATATAGATCGGCACGTTCTCATCCGTATGCATGGCGACCCGGATGATCTCTCCGGTCCGTCCAGCGCCGATCAAGATCCCATCGGGCGGCGCATTGGGAAACGATTCGTCATTAATGAGGTCCATCGCGGTTTTGATACGCTGGCCTGATCGATATTTCGGAAGGACTGGCCCGATCATGATACGCCCTCTTCTTCCGGCAACGGCGGATCATCGACCTCTTCGCCCGCGCCAGCCGAATCGAGTTCCTTGCGCTTCATGCCGACGCGATAGCCGCTTTCCAGAAATGCGACGCCGTAGATGTAGAATTGCTGGAGGAAGGTGCCGATCGAGACCACGTAACCGATCTCGCCCTTCTTCGCGAGGATGTCGCCGATCTCCTTGCCGGCATAGGTGCCGTCGTTGCGGATGGTGCGCTTGGCGCGCACCTTTTCGCCGAAGCTGAAGAAAGGAGGCGCCGTCAGCTCGACCACGTCGCTGTCGCGGACGATATTGCTCATGCAGCCATCCCTTACGGATTTTTAAGGACGAGCTGCCACGCGAGCGCAAGCCAAGCGATTGCCCACTGCGCCGGCTTCATCGGCAGCTTTCCTTTTCTAATGGGCGATCTGTGCGATTGCCGGACGGAATGCCTGGATCAGGGAACGGCAGGTCGATTACAGGGAGCAGCGTCGGCCAAATCCACGGGGACACCGCCGCGCAGCACGCAGCGTTCGGCATTGAGAAGTAATGTTCGGCCATTGCGCTCGGCGACTTGCTCGCCAGGCTTGGCTTACCGGCGCAACGTCGATATCGGCGAACAATCCGAAGCGAGCGCCTTCTATGATGGCGAACGAAATTTGGAATTTGGGTGCCAGCAAGGCGTAGCAGCCAACTCGTAAGCTTTTCAGCGCCCGATCCACATGTAACGTTCATGGGGCTCTCCCATTTAGGCCGACGCCTGGCGGCGCGGCCATGAGGTGTCGACGATGCAGGTGTTGTCGACCGGACAAACCGCAACACATTGCGGCTCGTCGAAATAACCGACGCATTCGGTACATCTCTTCGGATCGATCGTAAAAGTTCCGCCCTTCTCGGAGATTGCAACATTAGGGCATAAGGGCTCGCAGGCTGAGCAGCCCGTACATTGCGAAGCGATGATCTTGAACGGCATTCGCTATCTCCTCACGCCGCCGAGGTCAGAGCTTTCCGGCGGATTGCCGCATCATCGCGCTTGACGTGCAAGATCTCACCGCTTCGCAGCTTGTCGAGATAGCAGCGGAACCAGGCAATCGCCGACTTCTCAATGAACTCATGCGCGTATTGGTCGACCGGCTCGATGCCGGCCTTGAGCAGATTTCTCTTCGGGCAGTCACCGACCTTGGCTACGAACACAGCATGGCAATCCTTGATGGCGCCGATGATGTTTGAAAGCCTGTCCTCCTCGGCGTGTCCGCCCTGGCAGTACACCTCGGCTCTGCGGTGGCCGACGAATTTGGCGCCGGAGGTCGAGAGCTCGTAAACCTGGAACTCCGCAGCGTGGCCAAAGTGCTCATTGATCAGACCAGAGCCCTTAGTCGCGACCGCAGCCAGAAGCGTGATCTCGCTCTTCTCTCCAGCGAGCTCCGCAAGCTCCTGCCGCCCGGCCGCGATCTTGGCCGCGCGCTGATCCTCGACCTTGGCTTGGTAGGCCCGGCGCATTTCAGCATCATAATTGACCTCCATCGCCATGATCTTGTCGGTGGTGAACTCGGCGCTGCGGTCCTCGCCGAGCAGACCGACGGCGTCGGCCCGGCACTGGCGGCAATGCCGCATCATCTTCGTCCCAGCTTCACAAGCATCTTGCAGCGCTTTCAATTCCTGCGCCGTCGGACCCCGCTGACCGCTCAGACCGAATACCGTGCCATGCTCGGATGCGGAGATCAGCGGCATAATGTTGTGCAGGAAGGCACCCCGTGACTTCACCGCTTTGTTGACATCGACGAGGTGCTGGTCGTTGATTTCAGGAATCATCACCGAATTGACCTTGCATAGGATGCGCCGTTCGGTGAGCATCTGAAGGCCTTGCAACTGGCGATCAATGAGTATCCTGGCGGCTTCGATTCCGGTGTAGCGCTTGTGCTTGTAGAAGATCCAGGGATAGATCTTCGCGCCGATCTCGGGATCGACCATGTTGATGGTGATGGTGACGTGGTCGACATTGGCGCGAGCGATGCTATCGACGTACTGTGGAAGTGCCAGGCCGTTGGTCGACAGGCAGAGCTTGATGTCCGGCGCCGTGTTGTAGATCAGCTCGAAGGTCTTGAAAGTCTTTTCCGGATTGGCGAGGGGATCGCCCGGGCCGGCAATGCCGAGCACGGTCATCTGCGGAATGGTGGAGGCGACGGCAAGTACTTTCCTCACGGCCTGTTCAGGAGTGAGCCTCTCGCTGACCACGCCAGGGCGCGACTCGTTTGCGCAGTCGTATTTGCGATTACAGTAGTTACACTGAATATTGCAAGCGGGTGCCACCGCGACATGCATGCGCGCGTAGTGATGATGCGCCTCCTCGCTATAGCATGGATGGGTCTTCACTTTGTCCCAGATTTCTTTCGGTAGGTCGCCTTGGCCGGCCTGCGATCCGCAGTTGGTGCTGGGGCCGCCGTGCGAGGTGCGGCAAGCCTTATGCTCGGCGATCTCGCCGATATACTCGGCAACTCCGGTAGGTCTTCCGCGCCCCGCGACCGCGTCCATCATCAGTTCTCCCTGCACGGCAAATAAGCTCCTCAGGGCGAGCCCTGAGCGAACCACAAGGAGGGAGTTAGCAACCTCCGTGCCATCGCGGCGAACGATGCCATTTCTGAACAGTGTCAATGGCTTGGCGCGCGCGATCCGCGTTGTTGCAGGTACCGCAGTGATGTTGCCGCATGTAGGAAAACCGACACATATCACTGGCCGCGAGTGTTGCCATAGACGCGCACCTATTCATTCACGGCCTGATGGCGAGCAGAAACCGCTCTCACCCACGACCTCATTTGCTGACCATCTCTGCCTATCAGTCGGCGCGGTCGGCTTGAATTTGGCAGCGCCACTAGCTGGCGAGCAATAGCTCCACCGCGCGCGGGAGCTCAATTGCGAGCGGCATCAAGCCTTGCTCGACGAGAAAGCAGAGTTCGTTGCGCGAAAGCGCTTGCGGATCGACAATCACGTAATGGACCTCGGACGAGCGCTTGGTGATTTGCCGCGCATAGGTGCGCAACAGCTGGTCATTGAAGCGACAGCCGATGAACAGAAAGCTCCGCCGGGTCCGTCTTTCCTTGATAATGTCGGGAATCGGCGTTTGGATGTCGATCTCCGTCAGCACCTCGACATAATCGGCGTCTGATATCAGAAAGTTCTTTGCCGGCTCTACGCTGCCATGCGGCTTGTACAGCACCGTCGCCCAATTGCGAGCCGCGGCGCCGTCGACCTCTTGGCCTGCCGAATCATAGAAGCGATAAAAGTGGTCAGTATAGAGGCCGGCGCGGCTGATACCCTGCACCTCGCCCCATCCATCGCGCTCGCCGAGCGCCGCACGCATGGCGCCGTCGTACCAGGTGTCGACGATCATCGGCGGCGATAGAGACGCAAGATGATGATGCAGCGCCGTCGGCTCGACCGGTACAGCAAAGGCCTGAGCCATTAACCTCGTCAGGGTCAGACGATGTTTGTTACTCTCGATATATTGCGCCGACGCCCACGCATTGCCCTTGGCCCGTCGCGGCAGTGCAACCTTGGTGGCAAAGAAGGCGGCCAATGTCTCAGGTGTCGTCGGGACATCCGGCCGGGACAATTCGGCAAGGCCAGGTCCAAGGTAGGGAATAACGCTGCCCGCACTCAGTCTGGCCGCGAGTTCAGTGACAATCGCCTCCGTATCGGCTGCACTGGCAAAATCGATGCGCGGAGGCGCCTTCATCGCTCGCCGCCGCTTTCGCCGCGCTTCTTGGCGTTGATCGTGATCGGCAGGTTGGTATCGGCAGCCATCTGCGGCAGGTCGAGCACCCAGCCATTGGCGATCTTGATCCACCCGCCCCACAGCGTCTCGTGCTCGGCTTCGACGATTGGCTCCTCGAGATCCTTCTTCGGCACGTAAATCGACAGACCCGCGTCCGGAGATCGGCGGATCATGATTTTCATGACGTCAACTCCCTGGACTGCGGCGCATCGCGGGGTGCACTGGAATACTCCCGCGACATGGCGCGCAGCTGAGCCACGATGCCAGACAGTACGTGCGCGACCCGAGCGACCTCCTCGACGGTGGTTTCACGCGACAGGGAGAATCGCACCGCCCCGCGCATGCTGCTTGCCGGCATGTCCATGGCGCGCAGAACATGGGATGGCTCCAATGAGCCGGAGCTGCAGGCCGATGCCACGGAAGCGGCAATGCCGGCACGATTGAGATGATGCACAATGGCTTCGCCCTCGAGATGGTCGAAGGCGACGTTTGTCGTGTTCGGCAGCCGGCTACTGAGATCGCCGAGCACCGAGCAACCACCGTTATGCAAGATGGCCTGCTCCAGGCGATCGCGCAAGGAACCAATGCGAGCGCGCTCCGGCTCGAGCCGTTCCGCCGCAAGTTCTGCAGCTTTGCCGAGGCCAACGATGCCGGGGATATTCTCAGTTCCCGCGCGGCGCCCTCGCTCCTGCGATCCGCCCCAGATCAGCGGCCTGAAGTTTGTGTCTTTGCGCAAATAGAGCGCACCGACGCCTTTGGGGCCGTGCAGCTTGTGAGCGGACAGCGACAGCATGTCGATAGCACTATCACTCAGGTCGATGGCCAGCTTGCCTATGGCCTGCACCGCATCGGTGTGAAACAGGGCGCCCGCCGCGCGCGTCAACCCGGCAAGGAACTCGACCGGGAAAATCGTGCCGGTTTCGTTGTTGGCCCACATGACCGACGCAATCGCCGTGCGTGGTCCAAGGGCCCTTCGAAACGCCTCGATGTCGAGCCGGCCCCGCTTGTCCACGCCTATCACATGCGTCGTGACGCCGTTTGTCGCCAAATGCTCGACCAGGGCAAGAATTGCCGAATGCTCAACGGAGGTCGTGACGATCTCGTCGCGCCCGTCCTGCGTTGCAAGCGCAGACAGGATGGCAGCGTTGTTTGCCTCGGTTCCGCCGGAGGTGAAAACGATCTCGTGATCGTAGGCACTGCCTAACAATCCCTGCAAGCTGCGGCGCGCCTGTTTCACGGCCTTCGCGACCTCGCTGCCAAACGCGTGCGCAGAAGAGGCATTGCCGAATTGCTCGGTCAAGAATGGCAACATGGCTTGGACGACAGCGGGATCCGCGCGCGTGGTGGCATTGTTATCGAGATAAATCTGCATCAGGGCCTCGCTCAAACCCGTGCCCTGGCCGCGGCGGCGAGTGGGATGAGGCCGACGAGTTTGCCGACCCTTTCGATCAGGCGCGCCTGAATGCGTTCGAGCGCCCGGCCGGACAGCTTGCGGAGCACCGAGACGCTAGTCGGCTTGACGATGCTCCTTCCGCGGCCCATCCCGACGAAACGGCCATCGCTGCCATCGCATCGCAGATGGGGCTGGGTCTTCTCGATCACGTCGCGAATGAGTTGCTCCCGATCCTTTTCGGCAAACAGCGGGTACTTCAGTGGCTCGGGGACAAGCACGCTTTGGTTCCTTGTCATCAGCTGAACGATTTTCCGCAGGAACAGATCGAGCCGGCATTCGGATTATCAAAGATAAATCCAGATCCCTCCAGCTTCACCACGAAGTCGATCGTCGTGCCGGCGAGGTGATCACGACTCATGTCGTCGACGAAGACCTTGATGCCGTCGCGCTCGATCACCATCTCGTTGGGGTTCGCCTGCTCAGCCAGGTCCATTGCATATTTGAACCCGGCACATCCACCGGTCTCAACCATAATCCGCAGGCCGCGCGCTGGCTGAGCCGACTTTACGAGCACGCTCTTGACCGCGTTCAACGCACTGTCTGTCAGATTGATCATTACTCACCCTCCACTTAACTGAGCTGCGCTTGCGAATTGGCAATTCGCATGCCAGCGACTCCCGCCTTTGACAATATTGGCCTTTTCCAACCGCACCGTTTGCTTTGCAACCCATGTCGGCTTCCTGACAAGGGTGTGGGGCGACGCGGCGGCTGGTTCCTTATGTATTGCGCTGTTCCAGCATAAGGTGCGTCACGGCAACGAATTTGCATCACGCCTTGTGCCGGCGGCCCCGTCCGGCGATCCCGTTCGACGAGGACGACTAGCATGCAACATACGCCCGAAGAACCAGAATGCTCACCGCGGGTTTTGATGGACCCGGCCTGCGTAGATACTGACTCCATTCGGCTTGTTTTTCATAATGACGATGACACGCCTGTCGGTTTCGTCGTGCGCCTGCTGCGCGAGGTGTTCGGAAAGCAACAGCGGGATGCTGTTGCACTTGCCGAGTTCGTCTGGCAGCAGGGCAAGGCCGTCTGCGGCCCATACCCACCCTCAGTTGCGAAAGCACTGATAGTGGAAGCACAGACGCGCATCCGCGCCGCAGGCTTTCCCTTGCTGATCACGACTGAAGCCGCTGGCAAGGCGGACACGGCCGACCTGTCCGATGTGCAATTCGAATATGCCTGTGATGCGCTGGACTGGCACTTTGCAAATTTCTTGCCGGGAGAACTCGCGACCACGACGCGGCATTTTCCGGCCTACATGCGCGCCGATGTTCAGGTCGCGATCGACAAGCTTTTTGCTGACCCAATCCGCTTCTTCGGCGCGTATGAACGGCATTGGGACGAGGCGCTTTCATTCGCTCGAATGAAACGCCGTGGATCTGATGCGATTTCACTGGTGCCGCCGCAATTTGACGAGATCGATACGGGCGAGCTTGCGCCAGCCAAATGTTTGCGTAACGGCTTGTGGCTTTGCCAAGCGAGCGAGTTCCCATACGCCGTCGTGCTCTCGCATGATCGCGAACTTGGCCGCGAGACTCTGATCCGCATTGAAATAATCGTTCCGGCGCGCGATACCGGCGACAGCTTCGCGCAGTGCTGCTTTGATGAACTGGAAAAGACCATCCGCTCTGCATGCGCGTATCGTGGCAAGATCATCTCGCTCGACGAAGGTGCGGCTTGCGCCGGCCGCATCAGCGGTGTGACGCTACATCGGCTGCCGAAGGTCAAACGTGAGGACGTCATCTTGCCCGAACGGGTGCTCAACTTGCTCGATCGCAGCGTGCTGGGCTTCGTCGATGCCCGCGATGAACTCCGCCGTCTTCGCCAGTCGACGCGCAAGGGTATTCTGCTCTATGGCCCGCCCGGCACTGGCAAAACCCACACGGTCCATTATCTCGCTACTAACCTGCCGGGATACACCACGCTGATCATCACCACCGAACAGCTCGAACTGCTGGGCAGCTATATGACATTGGCACGCCTGCTGCAACCAACAATGGTCCTGATCGACGATGTCGATCGGACCGCCAGCCATAGCAGCATTTTGACAGCATGCGAGGCGCCCTTGCTGAGCAAGCTGCTGAATGAAATAGACGGCTTGAAGGAGGATGCCGATATCCTCTTCGTGCTCACCACCAACCGCCCCGACCAATTCGAGGTCACTCTGGCCGATTGCCACGGCCGCATCGACCAAGCGATCGAAATACCGCTCCCGGACGCAGCCAGCCGCGGCAAGCTGATCAGGCTATACAGCGGAGGCCTGCCGCTTGAGGGGGAGATCATTGCCGAAGCCGTCCGCAGTACCGAAGGGGTCAGTGCCATCTTCATCAAGGAACTGATGCGGCGCGTCACACAATCAAGCGTTGCGCGTGATGGCGGGCATTCTGTGATCACAGCCGATGTCCACGAAGCGCTCGATGATATGTTGTTCGCCAGCGGTCGGCTCAACGCGAAGCTGCTCGGCGGACCCCAGGCGATCGCCGCGGGGGCACGAAGCGGAGCAACTGGCGCAATCGAACCCCCTCGAAAGTCAAGGAGAGCGCGGCATTAAGCCGAGTGCCATTGGCACGTCCGCAAACTCGCAAGAGGAGGACACCGAGCGCTGCCGCCAGGACTGGATAGGGTTCGTAGAGGGCCCTTGGCGAACCAAACCACCAAGCGTTGCAATTAGAAGACGACCAGCGGCACGACCGAACCGAACAAAAGTAGCAGATCCATTTGCGCTGCAGCCCACGCGGTCCGACAATGCTTACATTGTGGAAGCACTGATGCGGCAACGCCGCGTCGCGTTTCTGACGCGCTTGTTCGGCGATCGCAGCCTCCTTGCGCATTTCGCCAGGAATACCCCGATGAACCGCTGCGCTTGCAACGGCAAGACCTTTGCATTGATGGTCTCGCCGGCGAAAACGTGTCCGGCAATCAGCTCAGATTGAGGACGATCTTCATGACTGCAATCGAGAACACCCCGCTCGGCCGCCTGGAGAAGGAGGGGCGCCTGCTCAACGCCGTACTCAAAGGCGGGACCACTAGGCCGGGCCGGTTTGGCTTCCGCGGCGATATCGCACTGAAGTTCCAGGTGCAGGTCGCGGACGAGAAGCGGCCGCCGGATTATTCGATCGAGCAGGTTCTGACGGTCGCCCAGGAAGGGGAAAGCACTATTGCGGTGCTGGCCGGCTATCTGCACTCCCTCGCATATCTTGCTGACGTCGCAAACGTGCTGGACGGCGTGCTCGGCCCGGAGGGGCGCTATTTTATATTCTGCAACAACATTGACTTGTTGGCTAAATACCGCACCAAACTGGGCAATGTCACCTTCCACGTGCTGCCATGCGATGAATCCACAGTCTGGAAGGAGATGATGGACCTGGTCGGGATCAACAAGGATGACATCAAAAAGCTGGACGCGGGCGACAAGCTCGACTACCTGCTCGACGCGGCAAAGGAGCTCGATGCGTCCTATGATGAGATCTCCTACGAAGACGCACTGAAGAGAATGGCGCCTGTGAAGAACCGCAACGAAAACCGGCCCGTCTGAGCGCGCCGCTTCAGCTCTCGCCGGCGCGATCCTCCTCGGCAAGTCGCACGCCGATGATGCAGATGTCGCCGTCCAGAACCGTCAACGCGACCGGCGTGAGCTCTCTGCCCTTACAAGGGCCGTCGACACAGCGGCCAGTGCCAAGCTCGAAGGTTGAGCCATGCTTGCCGCACATTAGCCGGGTTCCGAATGGATCGAGGAATTCGTTGCGCTCCCAGTCCAGATTGACGTCGTTGTGTGGACATTTGTTGAGATAGCCGAGCAACTTTTTGCCCCAACGCACCACAATGATGGACCACGGCCTGTGCTTGCCGTCTTCGCCGACGATCATGAGATGGAAGCCCATGGCCCGGCGGCTTGGAATGTCATTGAAGCCGCAAATCGCATAGACGGTATTGAACTGCACCTCTTGCTTGGTCATCATCATCCACCCTTTCATTGATCACCCTGCGTCAGGCCTGCAACAATCATGGCGGTACGGGATCGCCCGCCTTTCTGAGGAATCCAACTCACGGCGCCGCAACCGACGTCCGCAAGCAATTGGGGACGGACAAAGATCGACGAATCTGCGCGAGCATTCGGTTCTGTAGCGCGCCGCTGACCCATCTCCGCGGTTACTGAAATAGCTTTTCTTCTGGCCTGCCGATTCTTCCAAGTCCGTGCTGGACAAGCTAAATCAGCACTTCGGCATCCAGATACGGCCTTCAATGTTATGCAGACCAGAGGCGCGTGACTGTGATTTCTCTCCTGCAAGAATGTCTTTCAACTCGTGGATGGGTTGGGGAAATCAGGAAGGATCCGTATTGTCACCGACCAACCATGGGCAGCTCGATGGCAAGAATGTATGCGACGGCCCTTTCATGCAATCAAGGCTCTCTATTGAGTATCGACGTTCGTCCGAAAAGGCTTGTCGACCAATGCGTTGTACGTCCAGGGTCGACGGTTCGCGAAGATGTGCACGTTTGCCATAAGGTTCTTCTGCCGCGCACTGCTGATCTCCACGAAGTCGAAAACGACCTTGTGCATGTCAGGATAGTTCGGTGTAGCGACGTCGACGGCGCGACATTCATAAGCTTTCATACGACGCTCCATCGCGCATCGACGACGACCGTAAAACCGGCGGTCTCCTACATGTTGTATTCTTCCGTGCCGGAGAACGTAAGTCCACCTAATTTGGGTCGCTGGGAACGTATCCGAGGGCGCGGCATGAACAGATAGAGGCTCGATCGGACCAGCCAACCCAGGGCAGCATCCAGGCCGTTTGTCGTGTTGCGATTTTCGCAAGGCGCTCCATTGCAATTGTTAAAGGTGGGTCTTGCCGATAGAGCGAAACGACGAGCAAACGCTCCGTCGCTCCGTTATTCGGCAATAGGTAAGCTCCATTCGAGTGGGCTGGCCCAGTCTATGCTAACACTTCCGGCTGCAAAGTTGCGTAGTCCATTCATCTGGTTCACGATGGGCCTAAGAATGGAGAGGCGGACATGTGCGCTCCAGCCGCGTTTGCACAAACGTGGGTCTGACAATTGGTCGGACAAACCCTGACGCAGGCGCCGCAGCCGATGCAGGCGCCGTCGTCGTTCATCACCATCACCTTCTTCTCGACCTCGTCATCGTCGTCGAGTTCAACAAGTTCGCCGTCCTCGTTGATGCCTTTCAGCGTCATGACCTCGCGGCCGCAGACCTTGTAGCAGCGCCCACAGCCGATGCACTTCTGGGCATCGATCGACACCAGATAGTCCGGCTTCCAGTCGCGGCCGTCGCGGGTTGCGTAGGACATGATCGGAATCCCGCCTCAGGCCTTTTCCAGCGCCTTGAGGTCCTGGCTCCGGCGCTCGAGTTCGGCATAGGCATCGTGCGCCTTCTGGGCCACCGCCATGATCGAAGTCCAGTTGACGGGCAATTCTTCCGAAAGATCGTGCAGATCCATTTTGGCCTGCAGCGCTTTGGACGACAACTTCTTCAATTCTGCTATTAGTATCTCGCGATCGCTCATGCGCGGCCCTCAATAGTTCGCAACTTCGGGGAATTTCCTGATCATCTTGATTCCATCCCGGACATACTTGTTGCCTTCACTGGCAAGCTTTGCGAGATTGTCGAATCCGAAGCGATGCACATCCCGAAGCTGCTTGTTCACCGCGATCAATCGTCCCGCGATCAGCACCATGCGACCAAAGCCCTCATGGTGCATTTTCAGCATCGGCTGGATCATCACGTCGGTCGCCTTCTCGATCGAAAGGGCGACGGCGTTGAAGAACAGCTCGAGCCGCCAGACCGTATCCGGATCGGGATCGCCGAGGACCGGCAGTGCGCGTCGCTTCTCCTTGTCCAGGATATAAGGCTCGAGTAGGTCGAGATCGCTCTTGCCGGCCCAGGCCCCGCTCATGTCCTCAGCCCTCCAAATCCTGACCAGCTCTTTGACGAACGGTGCGTCGAACCCGCCGGCGGATCGCATTACGTCTGCAGCCTCGGTCATGTGATCCTCATTCGTCTAAATCGAATGTACGCTTCTTGTCCTTGGCCACGGCTTTTCGTAGCCATGGCGGGGGCGTTCCCTTCAGCACGCGCTCGAGCTTTTCGAGCAGCACCTGGATACTTTCGGGCTTGTTGACTCTGATGGGATGGATGTTTCTGGCCACGACTCGCGCAGCGCCGGATCCTCCGATGGCACCGACATAGAGGATAGCGCAATCCTTGATCGCTTCGATCTTCGGCGTCAGCTTGTCCTCGTCGCCGTCTTCCTTCAGTTCGCCGTCGAACTGAACCGCTTTCAGAAATACGTGTCCCCCTGGCCCGACATCGTAGACGGCGATATTCTTCGCCCAGCCAAAATGTGCATCGACACGCCTGAGATCTTGGGTAGCGAATGCAACTTTCATGCAATCGACCTCTCTGTTGAGTCGACAGGACTTCGTCGGCCGGGTCCTAACGGCAGCGTCGAGCCTCGCCAGCTATCGGGCGTCGGGGCATGATTCTCCTCGCGGTCGGCGATCACCAGATTGGCGATATCGAAGATCAGATCGCGCGTGCCCCGATAGCCGACGGATAGCTGGTGTCCTGCCCCAAGCCGGTCAAACATCGGAAAGCCCGCCCGATAGAATGGAATCTTAAGGCGTGTCGCGGCTTGCCGACCATGCGAATGCGTGATCAAAAGATCGCAATTCCTGGTCCTGGCAAGCTCTTCCAGGTCCTCCAGATCGCCGATCTGCACCTCTTTGGTCTTGATCTGCTCCAGCACCGCCGACTGCGTGGTCGTCACGGCCGCCGTTACACGTGCGCCCATCTCGTGCAGCATGCTGGACAGGTCAAGCAACAGGTCAGGTTCCGCACCGATCGCAAGTCTGCGGCCGCCGATCTGGAAATGCGCGTCCAGCATCGCATCGACCAGCTGCCCGCGCTGGCGCCGATACCTCGCTGGAACAGGGCGGCCGCTGATCTCGCTCAAAAAGGCGATGAAGTCATCATTGGGAACCAGGCCGCAGAGCCGCTCAAACAGCCGAAAAGGCACCCCGGCCTTCTCTTGCATGGCCTCTGCCGCCCGCCGCATCTGCGCACCGATCGCAATTGTCCAGCCGGCTCGGCCCATGCGCGCGACTTCATCGACCCCAATGCCGCCGGTCGTCGTCGACGTGAAGCGATCGGGAATATGCCCATCCAGCGAACCCGCCAGGTCGGGCAGGAACGATGGCTGCAGGCCGAAATCCTCAAAGATGATCCTCAGTTCGTCGAGATCACCTGGCGTGAGATGACATCCAGGAAGCACATTTAGCTGCGTAGGATTGCGCTCGGCCTCCCTCGCGGGCGCCTCGACCAGTACCTCGACCATGCGCGCGACGGTCTTCTCCCAGCCGTCCTGGAAAGCGTCCTTGAAATCGGGCGTCGAGACATAGACCAGCGGGAACTTTTCGAGCTGCGGGTGCTTTTGCCGGATCAGGCGGATGAAGCCCTCGACGTCGTCGCCCTTGGTCTCGGTGACGCTGGTCGAATTGATGCCGATGATCTCCGGCTTGGTGCGATTGTAGATGTTGAGGATCGCCTGCTCGACGTTCTCATAGCCGCCGAGCACGGTCGCGACCTCGCTCATCGCGGTGGTCTGCATCGGCACGGCTTCCTTGAAATGCCGCACGAATAGGGTCAGTCCAAACGAGGTGCAGCCCTGCGAGCCGTGCAGCAGCGGCATCGCTCCGCGAAGCCCCATAAAGGCGAAAGAGCCGCCGATCGGCTGGCTCATCTTGAGCGGATTGACCGAGCAGGCTTTCTTCGAGGTGGTGACAAGGACCATGACGCCACCCTATCCCGTGGCCTGCAGCGCGGCCGGCCACCAGGAGATCGGCCTGCCCGCCAGGATGTCCTCGATCCGCCGTCTGCAGCAGCCACCGACCGCGGCGGTATGCTGTGTGACCGCTTCGACACTGGTCAGGTTGTGCGCGCGAATCGCATCTTCGATCGTGCCGAGGTCGACCGTATTGCAGAAGCAAATCCTTCTCGCGCGCAGGGTCTTCTGCGTCCGTGCCCGGTCGGCGACGATCTCAATCGGCTGCACATCGTGTTGCGCCATCGCGCGGGTCTGCCCATCGTCGGCCGCATGGTCCCACGGCGCCGGTCGACGCAATTGCTCCCACATCGGGTTGTAGAGCGCCTTCTCGATCTCCTCCATCAGCTTGACCATGCCGATGTAGCCCATATAGGCGTGGCAGCGCTCCTGGTTGATGTCGAGCCAGGGCATCGCCGCTTTCAGCGCAACGAACTGCGACTTGCCGCCGGAGAGCATGATGTCGGCGCGCGCGTCCTTCAGCATCTTGTACATCTCGCGCGGCGTCATGTCCTCGATCATGTGGGCGTCCTGGCCCATCAGCTCCTTGATCCGCTCCTTGTCCTCCTTGGTGGACTTCTTCACGCTGGTTCCGACCAATTCGAGCCCGGCTTCCTGCAGCGCGGCAACGACCGACCAGGACTTGACGCCGCCGGTCATCAGCAAGACCTTTTTGCCTTTGAAGCGTGGCCTGTACGGTTCGATTGCGGCCCTGGACCGCGCTTCCTCCCGCACGATCAGCGCCTCGGTGCGTCCGATCAAGTCCTCCGGCGCGCCGCGCTCGATCAGCAGGCGGGCGATCTCGCGCAGCGAATCGCTGGAGTCCTGGATGCCGTAGAAGGAGCCCTCGAAGTAGGGGATGCCGTAGCGTTCCTCCATCTTGCGGGCGACGTTGATCATCGCCTTGGAGCACACCATCATCGCAGCGCGCGCCCGATGCGAGGAGGCGACTTCGTGGTATTTGCCATCACCTGCGATGCAGCACAGGATGCGGATACCGAGTTCGTCCAGCAGCGGCTTGACCTGCCAGAACTCGCCGGACAGGTTGTACTCGCCGATCATGTTGATGTCGTAGGGCGTGGTGTAGTCGGGCTCAGCGGTACCGATCACGTGCTCGAGCAGCGCCTCGCCGGCCAGCTTGTTGCCGAGGTTCTTCGGGCCGACGAAGCCGGGCGAATTGACGGGGATGACCGGCTTGCCGAACTTGGTCGCCGCGGCCTTGCAGACCGCATTGATGTCGTCGCCGATCATGGCAGGGACGCAGGTCTGGTAAACGAAGATCGCCGGCGGGTCGTATTTCTCGATGATCTCCCTGATCGCCTTGTAGAGCCGCTTCTCGCCGCCGAACACGATGTCGGTCTCGGCCAGATCGGTCGTGAATCCAGTGCGCCACAAGTTCGGTCCCGATGATGCCGAGCCGCGATTGTCCCAGGAATTGCCCTCACAGGCGATCGGGCCGTGGACGAGATGCGCGACGTCGGTGAACGGCTGCAGTGCAATCTTGGCACCGTCGAAGGCGCAGCCGCCTGCGGCCCCTCCCGGCTGCAATTGCTTGGTACAGCCCTTCTTGCGCTCGGCCTCCGTCTTGTTGGCGTTCTTGCCGCAACCCGGCTCGTTGAAGACGTCCTGGATCGTGGCTGGTAGCGAACTCATCCGGCTTTTCCTCTCACGCTATCTGGAAGGCTTGCCATGCTGCGCTTCTGCCACCGCCGATATCCGGCGATGGCGCGCGCGTTTTTCTCATCAACGAATGATGTCGAAGCTGTAGTCGGTCTTGGCAGGCACGTTGGTGTTCTTGTCGATCTCGTCGAAGATCTTGTCGAGGATCTTGACCAGAACGTTCATGCCGCCCTGATAGCCCCACACCGGATAGCGGTGGTGGTGGTGGCGATCGAACACCGGGAAGCCGATGCGGATCAGCGGCGTGCCGGTGTCGCGCTCCAGATACTTGCCGTAGGTGTTGCCGATCAGGAAATCGACCGGCTCGGTGAACAGCAGCGAGCGCATGTGCCAGAGGTCTCGACCGGGATAGGCGTGGCAGTTTTTCCCGTAAGGCGAGCTCGCAAATAGCGTCTGCATTTTCTCGCCCCAGGCCTTGTTGCCGTTGGTCGAGAGCACATGGGTCGGTTCGGCGCCGAGTTCGAGCAGGAAGGCGGCGAGGCCGTAGCAGAGGTCCGGATCGCCGTAGATCGCGAACTTCTTGCCGTGGATATGCGCGCTCGAATCGGCCATGGCATCGACGAGACGGCCGCGCTCTCGAGCGAGCTCCTCCGGAATCTCGTTGCCGCTGATGCGCGACAACGCCATGAGGAATTCATCGGTTGCGGATACGCCCACTGGATAGTTGAAAGCCAGGACTTCCTGGCCATGGTCGGCAATGAACGGCAGCGTCTTTTCCGTGCACCATTGCTGCATGGAGATGGTCGCCTTGGCGTGGATCGCGTTCGCGGCGTCCTCCAGCGTCGTACCGCCGTCATACATGCGGAACTCGCCGTCGGTCGGCGTATCGAACACGTCGCTGTTGTCGGCGAGTATCGTGTATTCGATCCCCATCAGTTCGAAGATGCGCTTGATCTCGCGGATGTTGCCGACGGTGTAGCCGTCGAAACCGCCGATGAAGTTGATCTTGCCATTCTCCTTGCGCTCCAGCTTCGGCGCAGTGCCGGCCTTGCCGTCCCAGAAGTGCTCCAGGATGCCCTTGAGGGCGTTGTCGTAGCCGGTCACGTGGCTGCCGACGAAGGCCGGCGTATGAGCGAAGGGAACGTCGAAATCCACTGGCACCGAGCCCTTTTCCTTCGCCGTCTTGATGAAGGCATTGAGGTCGTCGCCGATCACTTCCGCCATGCAGGTGGTGGAGACGGCGATCATCTTCGGCTTGTACATGTTGTAGGTGTTGGCAAGCCCGTCGATCATGTTGTTCAGGCCGCCGAACACAGCCGCATCTTCCGTCATCGACGAGGAAACGCAGGAGCTCGGTTCCTTGAAGTGCCGCGACAGATGGCTGCGGTAATAGGCGACGCAGCCCTGCGAGCCGTGCACGAAGGGCAGCGTGCCTTCGAACCCGACGGCGACGAACACGGCACCCAGCGGCTGGCAGGCCTTGGCCGGATTTATCGTCAGAGCCTCCCGCGCGAAGTTCTTTTCGCGATATTCAGATGTCTTCGTCCACTCCTTGATGCGTTCGACCTCCGCGGGATCGTGCGGATTCTCGAACATCTTCTTGTTGGCCAGCATCTGCTGGTATTCCGGACCTCGGAACAGCTCGAAGTGATCGAGCACGTGTTCTGCACTCTGCGCCATGGTAAAGCCTTTCAGGTATCGTGATTAACGTCGTCCCGTCTCTTGGCAGAGACCAGGTTGTTTCGCGTCATTCTGCGGCCAAGAGCTTTGGCCTTGGCACGTCCTTCCAGGGCGCCTTCAATTTCTTCCAGATCGGGGAGTTGATCGCCATGTCCATGTCGCGCGCGAAGATCGCGAACCCGTCATAGCCGTGATAGGGACCGGAATAGTCCCAGGAGTGCATCTGCCGGAACGGCACGCCCATCTTCTGGAAGACGTACTTCTCCTTGATGCCCGAGCCGACCAGATCCGGCTGGATCGTCTCGACAAAGCGCTCGAACTCGTAGCCGGTGACGTCGTCATAGATCAGCGTGCCGTCCTTGACGTAGTGCTGGGCCGTGCGCTGGTAGTCGTCATTGTGGCCGAACTCGTAGCCGGTGCCGACCACCTCCATGCCGAGGTCCTCATAGGCGCCGATCACGTGGCGGGGACGCAGGCCGCCGACGAACAGCATCACCGTCTTGCCCTCGAGGCGCGGGCGATACTTGGCGATCACCGCGTCCATCAGCGGCTGGTACTTTGCGATCACGCGCTCGGCGCCTTCCTTGATCTTGTCGTCGAAGAAGCTCGCGATCTTGCGCAGCGATTCCGCGATCTTGGAGGGTCCGAAGAAGTTGTACTCGCACCAGGGAATGCCGAACTTCTCCTCCATGTGACGGGAGATGTAGTTCATCGAGCGGTAGCAGTGCAGGATGTTCAACTTTGCTTTCGGGGTTGCCTCGAGCTCGGCCAGCGAGCCATCGCCGGACCACTGGGCAATCACGCGCAGGCCGATTTCCTCGAGCAGAATTCGAGACGACCAAGCGTCGCCGCCAATATTGTAATCGCCGATGATTGCGACATCGTAGGGGCTCGGCTCGAACGTCGGCTTGCCCTGTGGGCCCCCCTTGTCGAAGATCCAGTCCCGCACCGCGTCGTTGGCGATGTGGTGGCCGAGCGATTGCGAGACGCCGCGGAAGCCCTCGCAGCGCACCGGGACGATGGTCTTGCCGTCATACTCCTTGGACTTCACCTTCGAGACGGCCTCGATATCGTCGCCGATCAGGCCGATCGGGCATTCCGACTGGATGGTGATGCCGTGGTTGAGCGGAAACAGCTCCTGGATCTCGTCGATGATCTTGGCGAGCTTCTTGTCGCCGCCAAACACGATGTCTTTCTCCTGGAAGTCGGAGGTGAACTGCATGGTGACGAAGCTGTCGATTCCGGTCTTGCCTATGTAGTAATTGCGGCGTGCAGCCCAGGAATATTGGCCGCAGCCGACCGGGCCGTGGCTGATGTGGATCATGTCCTTGATCGGCCCCCACACAACGCCCTTGGAGCCGGCATAAGCGCAGCCGCGAATGGTCATCACGCCGGGGATGGACTTCAGGTTCGACTTGACGCCGCAATCGGACTTGCCGGCTTCGTGTACATTGAGGTGCTTGGCACGTCGTTTTGCGGTCTTCTCCGGGTAGACCTTCAGCACCTCCTCGATCAGCTCTTTGTTGCGCGCCCTGATCTGTGCGGTGCTATAGGTCGTGGCGAGACTCATGCTGATGTCCTTTTAAGATTTCCTGTTGCAACGGCGGCTCTTGGCCACGACTTTTGCAACGTGTGTGCCAGCTGAGCGTGAACGCAAACATTCGTATTATTTCCAATGACTTAGCGTGCGGCGCGCGCAGCGACGGACGGTTGTTGCGAACCCGACATCGCCCCGTCCAGACCAGGTGTCCGTTCGGCCGTGTTCGAAACAAAACAAGGCGAGCTCGGCCGTGATATGGGCCACCAAAACGCCGATGGCTAGCGGGATGTGTCCCGCCTTGACTTGAGCGGAGCCACCGCGAGGCGAGCAAACCGCACCGCAGCTCGGCCCATTCGGCTTGCCAGGACCAAGGCGCCAAAAGCCGGTAAGTGCTCAGCTTCGTCGGTCGCGGAGCTGCGCACATCCTGCATGGTCATACCGCTCGCCGCGCAATCTCATCGGGCCGCACAGCGAGCCAGATCGCGGCAAGCTCGGCCGCTCAGGAGAACAGGCGCTCCGCCTTGATCAGCGCGCGCGCGAGCGTATCGATCTCTTCATATGTGTTATAAAGAGCAAAGGAAGCGCGGCACGTCGCAGGCAAGCCAAAGCGCGCGAGCAACGGCATCGCGCAATGAGTCCCGGCGCGCACCGCGACCCCGAAGCGGTCAATGACGGTCGCGATATCGTGCGGATGCGCGACCTTCATGTCAAAGGACATGATCGCGCCCTTCTCTGCCGCCGTTCCGATGAGGCGCAGGGACTCGATGCTCTGCAGCTTTTCCTGCGCGTAAGCCAGCAGTGCGCTCTCGTGCTTGCGGATCCGCGCCTTGCCGATCGAATCAATGAAGTCGATAGCCGCGCCCAAACCGATCGCCTGGACGATCGGCGGCGTGCCTGCCTCGAACCGGTGCGGTGGATCACCATAGATCACGCCTTCGCGCGAAACCTGGCGGATCATCTCACCGCCCCCATTGAACGGTGGCATCGTCACCAGATTGGCATATTTGCCGTAAAGCACGCCTATGCCGGTCGGCCCATACAATTTGTGGCCCGTCATGACATAGAAATCGCAATCAATGTCGCGGACATCGACGTCCAGATGGACGCCCCCTTGTGAGCCGTCGACCAGCACCGCAATGCGGCGGGCATGCGCGAGACGGACCACGTCCTTTACCGGAACCAGCGTGCCGAGCGCGTTCGACATCTGGGTGATCGCGACGATTCTGGTGCGCGAGTTAAGGAGCTTTTCGAACTCCTCGATCAGGAAGTTGCCCTCGTCGTCGACCGGCGCCCACTTGATCACGGCACCATGGCGCTCCTTCAGGAAGTGCCACGGCACGATGTTCGAGTGGTGCTCCATAATCGAGAGAACGATCTCGTCACCCGGCATGATGAGCTCACGGCCAAAGGTTTGAGCAACCAGATTAATCGCCTCGGTCGCGCTACGGGTAAAGATGACTTCTTCGGTTCGATGTGCGTTCACAAACTGCGCTACCTTGGCTCGCGCGCCCTCATAGGCCTCGGTCGCGGCGTTGGCCAGGTAATGCAGCCCGCGATGCACATTTGCATATTCGCTGCAGTATGCCTGCATCATGCGGTCGAGTACGACCCTGGGCTTTTGCGCGGATGCGGCATTGTCGAGATATACCAGCGGCTGGCCATGGACCATCGTGGCGAGCGC
Source organism: Bradyrhizobium sp. BEA-2-5 (assembly GCF_032918025.1). NCBI lineage: Bacteria > Pseudomonadati > Pseudomonadota > Alphaproteobacteria > Hyphomicrobiales > Nitrobacteraceae > Bradyrhizobium > Bradyrhizobium sp. BEA-2-5. The sequence goes on from NZ_CP136629.1 coordinate 7,072,660, forward strand.
GGGAAACTCCTTGCGCAGAAGATCGACGTCGTAGCCACCATTGCTGACCGCAGGATGCGTGTTCATCGCCGCGCCTTGAGCCAGCGGTCGGTTTGCGCGGTCGCAAAATCATGCAAATTATCGTTGGCCATCCCGTCAATCGCCTCACCAAGGAACGCCCGAATCAGCAGCGCTTGAGCATCGTTCTCGGACAGACCGCGAGCGCCCAAATAAAACAGGAGACTCTCATCCAACCCGCCTGATGTCGCTCCGTGACTGCAATTCACGTCGTCGGCAAAGATTTCGAGCTCTGGCTTATTGTCGGCCTCGGCCTGGTCTGACAGCAGCAGCACCCGCATCGTCATTTTGGCGTCGGTCTTCTGCGCGTCGGGACGAGCGATGATTCGCCCCTGGAACACCGAGCGGCCGGCCCCATCAGCGACCGCACGAAAATTCTGACGGCTAACGCAATGCGGCGCGGCGTGATCGACGACGAGTGTCGTGTCTGCGTGCTGCTCCTCCGTGAGCAGGTTGACGCCGTTCACGGAAAGCTCCGCCCCTTCGCCCGCCAGCGTGATGAAATCCTGATAGCGGCTGACGGCACCGCCGCGGGCCATGTCGAACAGATTAAGTTTGGCCCTGGAACCAACTGCTATGATCTCCGAGGAGATATTCGCTGCGTCGGGCGCATCTGCCCTCACGCGAAGATGCGAGAGGCCAGCCTGATTGCCAACCAGCACGATTTTGACATTGTTGGCCTGATAGCCGCCTGCGCTTTCGGCTGCGACAAAGCTTTCCAGTACGGTTCCCTGCGCGCGATCATCGAGGTGCAGATACGAGCGTGTAAAGTGAGATGCGGCGGAGGCGGTTGCGACGTGAATGACATGAAGAGGACGCCTCAGCGCCGTGCCTTCCGTGATCGTCACCACGACGCCATCAGTTGCCATCGCAGTATTGAGCGAGATCATTGCGTCAGCGGTCGTCGACAGCACCAAGCCGGCCATTGCGTCGCTCGCCGAACTTTCCAAAACCTCGCGCAGCGTCCGTACGATGACGCCTTTTCCGAGCTTGGCGACATCAGACAGACTGGGTACGAACACACCATCAACCAGCACCAGCTTGATTGCGCCTTTGAATGCCGCTTGCTGGACCGCAGCCTGCGCCCTCCTTAGCGCGGACGCATCTGGCGTGTCAGCGAGCAGCAGCACATCGCGCATCAATACGCGCAGATCTGTGTACTTCCACTCCTCGACGCGCCGGTGTGGCAGGCCGACCCGCTCGTAAGCCTCAAATGCTCGCGCTCGAATGTCGGCGATGCGACCCACCCCGGGCAAGCGCCCGCGCGCAGCCGCGAAGACATTGCTCGCCCGCTCCGCATTGTCTTTATCCTCCGGCATAGCCTTAGCCAAAACCAGATCCATCCGAAAATCCCCTGCGCGTCAGGCCGCGTCGTCGAATTGGGCGTAGCCAGAGGCCTCGAGCTCCAGCGCGAGCTGCTTGTCGCCGCTCTTCACAACCCGCCCTTTCGACATCACGTTCACGACGTCGGGCACGACGTAGTTCAAAAGCCGCTGATAATGCGTGATCATAATCATCGATCGGTCCTGCGAGCGCATTGCGTTGATGCCCTCGGCCACGATCCGCAGCGCATCGATATCGAGACCAGAATCTATCTCGTCCAGAATGCAAAGACTGGGTTCGAACAGCGCCATCTGCAAAACCTCGTTGCGCTTCTTCTCGCCGCCGGAGAAACCGACATTGACGCCCCGCTTCAGCATGCTCTGCGGAATGTTGAGTTGCTTGGCGACCGTGCGAGCCTTCTTCAGGAAATGCGGCGTCGAATATCCGCTTTGGCCACGCGCCTTGCGCTGCGCGTTGAGCGCGGTACGCAGGAAGTTCATGGTGGTCACGCCTGGAATCTCTACCGGATATTGGAAGGCAAGGAAGATACCCTTGGCGGCGCGCTGGTCCGGCGCCAGCGCGAGCAGATCTTCGCCCATGAACAGGATCTGACCTGCGGTGACCTGATAGCCGGGCTTGCCTGTGATGACGTGGCCGAGCGTTGATTTTCCCGAGCCGTTTGGTCCCATGATGGCATGCACCTCGCCCGCATTGACCGTGAGGTCGAGCCCGTGGAGGATCTCGCGACCCTCGACACAAACGTGCAAATTTCTGACTTCGAGTAACGGCATTCGAGCTATCCCTCACGTGCATCATCGGACCGGCGAGCCACTTTGGTTGGGCTCGCTAAAGCTGTAATTATCCGGTCGATCCCTCGAGCGAGATCGAGATCAGCTTCTGCGCCTCTACTGCGAACTCCATCGGCAGTTTCTGCAGCACCTCTTTGATGAAGCCATTGACGACGAGGCTGACAGCCTCCTCCTGCGACATTCCCCGCTGGATGCAGTAGAACAGCACGTCCTCGGAAATCTTCGACGTCGTCGCCTCATGCTCGAACGTCGCCGAGGAATTCTTGGCTTCGACATAGGGCACGGTAAGCGCGCCGCATTTGTCGCCGATCAGAAGCGAGTCGCAGGTGGTGTGGTTGCGCGCGCCAGCGGCGTTCCGATTTGCGCTGACAAGACCGCGATAAGTGTTCCGCGATTTGCCGGCGGCGATGCCTTTGGAGATGATCCAGCTCGACGTGTTCTTGCCGAGATGGAACATCTTGGTGCCAGAATCGACCTGCTGGAAACCGTTCGAGATCGCGATCGAGTAGAACTCGCCGCGTGAATTGTCGCCGCGCAGGATGCAGCTCGGATATTTCCAGGTGATCGCAGACCCGGTCTCGACCTGGGTCCAGGAGATCTTGGAATTGTTGCCGCGGCAGTCGCCTCGCTTGGTGACGAAATTGTAGATGCCGCCCTTGCCTTCCGAATTGCCCGGGTACCAGTTCTGCACCGTCGAATATTTGATCTCGGCATCGTCATGGGCGACGAGCTCGACCACGGCCGCATGCAGCTGGTTCTCGTCGCGCTGCGGCGCGGTGCAGCCTTCGAGATAGGAGACGTAGGCGCCCTTGTCGGCGATGATCAGCGTGCGCTCGAACTGGCCGGTGTTGCGCTCGTTGATGCGGAAATAGGTCGACAGCTCCATCGGGCAGCGCACACCCGGCGGCACGTAGACGAACGAGCCGTCGGAGAACACCGCCGAGTTCAGCGTCGCGTAGAAATTATCGGAAATCGGCACCACCGTTCCCAGATATTTCTGCACCAGTTCAGGATGCTCGCGGATCGCCTCCGAGATCGGCATGAAGATCACGCCGGCCTTCTTCAGCTCCGCCTTGAACGTGGTTGCAACCGAGACGGAGTCGAACACGGCATCGACCGCGATCTTGCGATTGGCCGACGGCTCGCCGCCCGGGGTGGGTTCGACGCCCTCGAGGATCGCAACCTCGCGCAGCGGAATGCCGAGCCTCTCATAGGTCTTGAGGATTGCCGGATCGATCTCGTCGATCGAGGATAGAGGCTTCTTCGGCTTCGGCGCCGCGTAATAGTGGATGTCTTGGTAATCAATGCCCGGATAGTGGACGCGGGCCCAGGTCGGTTCAGTCATCGTCAGCCAGCAGCGATACGCCTGAAGGCGCCATTCCAGCATCCAGGCCGGCTCGCTCTTCTTTGCGGAGATGAAGCGGACGGTGTCCTCCGACAGCCCCTTCGGGGCCTTGTCGGATTCGATCAGCGTCTCAAAACCATATCGATACTGATCGACGCCGATGCGAGCGACGCGCTCAGCCGTCTCTTGTGCCGCTACCATTGCCCGCTCCGCTCGCTCAGGGACGATTCCGACGACTTCCGGCGCCAGCTGCGGCCTGCTCTGCTAGCCGCAAAGGCGCGTGCGTGAGTCGCCAGTTCGGGGCTTAAAACCGGCCAAACCAAGCGACCGGTCACATAATTCGCCAACTCCAATAGCGTCTTGACCTTGATGCACGCCGAAGACCCACTCATCGACCAACCTCTAGGCCGGCACACAGGTGTCGGGCACCGGGCAGACAGCCGCGCATTGTGGCGCGTCGAAATGCCCATCGCATTGGGTGCACTTCACCGGATTGACCACATAGATGTCGTTCTTGAGACTAATTGCGTCGTTGGGGCATTCGAACTCACAAGCGCCACAGACGGTGCACTGGGACGCGATTATCTTGTAAGCCATGCGATTCCTTGGACAGGAGGTACGGGACGGCTTCATCCCTTCAAGCCTCATGCCAAACGCCGAGCCTTGATTTGTATCGGCTATTTTCCGTCGCATGTTGCAGCTTGGACAGCTTGTCGCAAACCCTACAGTACGCAATCCCAAGGCTTGATTTCGATGCTGTCCTTGTTCAGCGACGTAGCCGCTCCGCCCGCACCGCGCAGCTATCATTGCTGACCGAATTGGCTCTACGTTCCAGAGCAATTCAATTCGCGCTCAAAAGATCGATGGGGTCAAAAAAAAGGCCACTCCAATGAGTGGCCCAAGTTAGGGAGGAAACGCCCCTAGGGGGCCTGGGAGATCAGGCCGCAGCCTGTTCGATCGGTGAAAATGGTAGGCCGAGACTCTCTGCCACTGCCTTGTAGGTCAACCGGCCCCGATAGACGTTCAGGCCAGCGCGCAAGTGCGGATTTTCAAGCACGGCCGAAAATCCCTTTTTCGCGAGCGCCAAGCCGAATGGCAGCGTGGCGTTGTTCAAGGCCTGGCTCGAGGTCAGCGGGACAGCTCCGGGCATATTGGCTACGCAATAATGAATGATGCCGTCCACCTCGTAAGTTGGATCATCGTGGGTTGTCGGGTGTGATGTTTCAAAACAGCCGCCCTGATCGATAGCGACATCCACGATCACCGCTCCCTTGCGCATTGAACTCAACATGCCGCGGCTAACAAGTTTTGGTGCGCTGGCGCCCGGAACAAGCACCGCGCCAATGACGACGTCCGCCGCAAAGACCTCCTGCTCCACGGCGTCGATTGTCGAGAACCTGGTACGAACGCGCCCCTCGAAGAGTTCATCCAGCTCACGAAGCCGCGGTATCGAGCGGTCGATGATCGTAACCTCAGCACCCAAACCGACCGCCATGCGCGCCGCATGCGTCCCGACAACGCCTCCACCGATCACCACGATGCGAGCCGGCGGAACACCGGGCACGCCACCGATCAACAGCCCCCGACCGCCCGCATACCGCTTCAGGGCGCTACCTGCCGCTTCGATGGCAAGCCTGCCCGCGACCTCGCTCATTGGCGCCAGCAGTGGAAGGCCGCCATGCGGGTCAGTCACGGTTTCATAGGCGATCGCTGTGCAACCCGATTTCAGCAGTCCTTTTGCCTGCTCCGGATCGGGCGCCAGATGCAGATAGGTGAAGAGGATCTGATTCTCTCGGAGCTGGACCCATTCGGACGGCTGGGGTTCTTTGACCTTTACGATCATCTCGCTCGAGGCGAATACCTCACGCGCGGACCCCAGAATAGTTGCGCCCGCGTTGCGATAATTGTCGTCGGTTGCGCCAATCCCCGCGCCGGCGTTGGTCTCCACCATCACGCGGTGGCCGGCAGCCACATATTCCCGGACAGCTCCAGGGGTCAGGCCCACGCGATATTCGTGTGTTTTGATTTCCTTGGGAACACCGAGCTTCATTTTGCAATTCTCCCTGCCTCAGCGTTCCTTTTAGTCGGAAGGACGCTGCAATACTGATGAGGAGGCGGCTAGATGGCGCAGAAATTCTGCAACATCTAAGCTGTTACGCAGGATTTCGGACAAACAGGTCCCGGACGGATCCATATGACATCCTTGCGGAGCTCGCCACGTCGAGCAACTGCCGAGAACGATCCATAAAGCAACGAAGAAGGTCCGATGATGAGCGCAAAGAGGACCTTGCCAACCCAACTCTTGGGAGTTCGGCAAATTTCTCGCTGATCTTGGTGTGCCGAATGATGCCAGGGGACCATCTCAAAGTCGCTGTCGCTTGCTCAACTGAAGTGAAGCGGCTGATGGCGGAGAAGAAGACCAGATTGAACCCGCTGGGCTGGTCGGCATGAAGCGACCCGGCCCGTCCAAGCCTGTTTCGTTGGCATTTCAAGCTGGTTTTAGTGGAAAAGCCGCTGCGAGGGATTACGGCATTCGACCGGAACGTTGAAATAGCGATAAAGCCAATACCTGAAGCGGGGCAAAGCCGGGCGATCAGGTTTATCCCGCCCTAGCCGCAGATCGGGAGGGTTCATGACATTTAGTGCGACCGCAGCCACCAGCGCCCACGAGCCCACCCTTCATTGTCCGAATTGCAACCACGAGATCCGGCTGACCGAATCGCTCGCCGCCCCGCTTCTCGCGGAAACCCGCCAGCGCTTCCAAGAACAACTCGCCAGCAAGGACGTGGAGGTCGCGCGCAAGACCGAAGCGCTGCGGCAGGAGCGCGAACAGCTGCAAAAGGATCGCGAGCTGATCGAAGACCAGGTGGCTCGACGGTTGGCGGCCGAGCGCAGCCAACTTGTCGCGATGGAGACCAAGAAAGCGCGCGATGCGGCCGCAGCTGAACTGCAGGCACGTACAACCGAATTGGCCGAGCTCCGGCAGATTCTCGAGGCGAACAACACCAAGCTGGCGGAGGCGCAGCAGGCCCAGGCCGAACTTATCCGCAAGCAACGAGCACTCGATGACGAGAAGCGCGAGCTTGATCTGACCATTGAGAAACGTGTCCAGGCTTCAGCTGAACAGATCCAGGCAAAGGCAAGGCAGGAAGCTGACGAAGCCGCTCGACTGCGAGTCGCGGAAAAAGACCAGACAATCGAGTCGATGGCCCGCACAATCGAGGAGCTCAAGCGTAAGGCTGAGCAAGGGTCACAACAATCGCAGGGCGAGGTCCTGGAGCTTGAGCTGGAAGGTGTACTTCGCGGCCGCTTTCCAACTGACCTGATTGAGCCGGTGGGCAAAGGCGAACTTGGCGCAGACGTCGTGCAGCAGGTCAATGGCTCTATCGGGCAGGCCGCGGGCATTATCCTCTGGGAATCCAAGCGCACCAAGGCTTGGAGCGACGGGTGGCTTGGCAAGCTCCGGGATGATCAGCGCCGCTGCGGAGCCGATGTTGCGCTCATCGTATCACAGGCGCTTCCAAAACATGTCGAACACTTCGACCTGATTGACGGGATATGGGTGACGCACCCCCGATGCGCTCTGCCGGTTGCGGTGGCCCTCCGTCAGGCACTTATTGACGTCACCGGCTCGCGCCTTGTGCAGCAAGGCCAGCAATCGAAGATGGAGCAGGTCTACCATTACCTGACGGGGACTAAATTCCGGCAGCGGGTGGACGCCGTAGTTGAGAAGTTCAACGACATGCGTGATGACCTCGACAAGGAACGAAAATTCATGGGGCGGCAGTGGGCCAAGCGGGAAACGCAAATTTTGGCCGTCGTCGACTCGACAGTCGGGATGGTCGGAGATCTTCAAGCCATCGCGGGCAAGGCCATGCCGGAGATCTCAAGTTTGGACATCCAGCTGCTCGAGAATGGCGTCGAACCGGAGCGAAAGACAGGATGAATGACTGCCGGCAAGCCGGACGCATATTCGAACCTTTGCGGCGGCAGACCGTCCCCATGCCGCCTAAACGGCCAGTCACGCCGCGGCCTTGTGGAACGTCGCCTCTTGGAAGATGGCAGCTTGCGCAGACGGCGGATGAACCTATCAAAAGCCGAATTTGCAAGGACAGCCACACCACAAGTCAGTACCGGTCCGCCATCACAATTGGCGCCGCGAGCGTGACCGAGCACAGGAGCACGCCCAGCATTGCGAATGCCCACGGAAGGCCAGCCATATTTGAGATAAAGCCGACGATAGCAGGACCGACGAACAGACCAGTGTAGCCGGCCGTCGTGGTGACTGCGATTGCAAGGCGGGCCGGCATTGTCTTCTGTTTGCCGGCCCGGCGGCACAGCACCGGCACGATATTCGCAGCACCCAATCCGATAAGCAGGCATCCCGCCATGGCAATCGGTCCAACAGGCGCCGCTAGCAGCGCCGCAAAACCCGCCATGATCGGCAGAGTTCCGAGCATCAATGTGGTGCGATCGCCGAGCCGCGTCACGACGGCATCTCCGCCGAGGCGGCCTGCTGTCATGGCAATGGAAAACAGCATGTAACCGAAGCCGCCATGCGCCTTCGAGACAAGACCTTGATCAACGAGAAACAAGGCGCTCCAGTCGAGCATTGCGCCTTCGACAAGAAAGGTCATGGCCGCAAGCGTTGCTATGAGCAACACGCCGCGATCGGGCAGGACGAACCCAAGTCGCTGCTCGGTCCGACCTGTTGCGAGAAACCGCGGCCATGCCAATGCAAGTGCAATCGTCATCAGCGCCGAACAGATCAATGTTGAAACAAGCGCATCAGTCCCTAGCGAGAGGGAGGTGGTCATAATAGCGGAGCCGGCGATTTCGCCTATGCAGAACTGGCCGTGGAAGCCGGACATCAACGGACGGCCAGCAGCGCGCTCGACTTCTGTTGCGTGAACATTCATGGCTATGTCGATCGAGCCAAGCGAAACCCCGAAAGCAAGAAGCACGGCGCCGAGCCAAAGAGATGTGCTGGCCACAGCGAGCCACGGCAGGATGAGCGCAAGGCCAAGACCGCCACCAAGGATGATGGTCTGGCTGCCGTAACGCGCATTCGCCGCGCCGGTGACGAGCATAGCAACGGCGGATCCAACGCCAAGCCAGAGCAACACCAGACCAAGCTCGCCATCATCGATCGCAAGCCGCTCCTTGGCGAGCGGCACCAGAGGTGCCCATGAGGCAAAGCCGAATCCGGCAACGAAAAATGCTAATCGGGTCGCGAGCGAGCCGGCTGGCCGATCGGTAGACGATAACACAGGGCACTCCGGCGAAAAAAGCCCGCAAGCGTGGCGCCGACCACCTTTGGGCGCTTGCCTACTGGCGATGCTCGGCTGGACGATGATACGTCGGGCTGAACGTTCCACTCGTAGCAAGTGTGATGCCAAAGATGACGCGCGACGTCCCGTGGTGTGAGCCTCAGAGCGGTGCTGAGGCCTCGATAGCGCATTGCCGCTTGCATGTCGGATCGGTCCGTGCGGCCCAATTGACCATGCTGCGTTTGCACATCATTTCATGACTGTCGCAGGCACAACAACGCTGGTCGGCCATGTCGCAAAGCGGACAAGGACCATGCCGCAGTTGCCAGGTCGAAGTCGCGCGATGCGGCGTGCATCACTAGGTATTTCAAGATGACACGCCTGCGCCTGCTCCAGAGGCGGGAGCAATTGAGACTTCCCGGAAGTCGAACCAGTCCTTCGTGCCGGCGCTGGCGCCCTCAACAAATCCGCGGCAGTTGTTCGCCCGACAGCCAGTCGACGATCCGGCCACCGCCAAAGCTCGTCGCCATCTGCACGAAATGGTGACGATCAGCGACCGCTTCGCCGATATCAGCTGCATCGGACCCGAGCGGATGGGCCTTCATGGCGGCAAGCACGGCATCCGCCATATCTGCCGCCACGATTGCAACGAGTTTGCCCTCGTTGGCAACATGGAGCGGATCAAGCCCAAGGAGTTCGCAGGCAGCCGTAACGGCCGGCTTTACCGGGATCGCCTCTTCCTGCAGGCGGAATCCAAGGCTGGATTGGTGCGCAATCTCGTTGAGCGTTGCGGCAAGACCGCCGCGCGTGGGGTCACGCATCACTCGGATGCTGGCGCCGCCGGCCGCAACCATTACGGCGACGAGATCATGCAGAGCTGCGGAATCCGAGACAATGTCGACCTGGAAAGCGAGGTTATGGCGTCGCGACATGATCGCAACCCCATGGTCGCCGAGGCAGCCAGAAACCAGTACCCGGTCGCCGATCCGTGCGTTCTCGGCGGACAGCTCGAGCCCGTTGGCCAGAACGCCAACCCCCGTCGTCGAGATGAACAGGCCGTCGGCCTTGCCGCGCTCGACCACCTTGGTGTCGCCGGTGATGATGTGAACGCCGGCGGCACGGGCTGCTGCACCCATCGAATCCGCAATCGTCTTCAGATCCGAGAGCCGGAAGCCCTCTTCAAGGATGAAACTTGCCGAAAGATAGAGTGGGCGCGCACCGGCCATTGCGACATCGTTGATTGTGCCGTGCACCGCGAGTGACCCAATATTGCCGCCGGGAAAGAACAGCGGCGAAACCACATAGCTGTCAGTCGTCATCACCATCCTGCCCGAGCGGACACCGAAGGCCGACTGATCGTTGCAACGGGCGAGCCATTCATTGCCGAACGCTTCGTGAAACAGGCCGAGGACCAGCTGCGTCGTGGCGCGTCCCCCGGAACCGTGGGAAAGGTCGATGCATCCATTCTTGATATCGAGCTTGCGCTGATAGGACTTCACTCGCATCATGCCCGCCGCAGCTGATGGTCGCGGAAGCGGCCATAGGTCCAGTGCGCGGCGCAGGCGCCCTCGGACGAGACCATGCAGGACCCTATGGGCGTTTCCGGCGTGCAGACCGTGCCGAACAGCTTGCAGTCGACCGGTTTCTTCACGCCGCGCAGGATGGCGCCGCATTCACACGCCGGATTGTCGGCAACGCGCAGCTCGTGCATGTCGAAGCGCACCTCGGCGTCGTATCTGGCGTAGGCGCGCTTCAGCTTCAGCCCGCTATAGGGTATGAGCCCAAGCCCGCGCCATTCGAATTGGTCGCGGAGCTCAAACACGTTAGACATCTCTTCGATGGCGCGGTGGTTGCCTTCACGCTTCACCGCACGGCTATATTGGTTCTGCACCTCAGATCGGCCGTCATTGACCTGCCGCACCAGCATCAGGATCGCCTGCATCATGTCGAGAGGCTCGAAGCCCGCGATCACGACCGGCTTGCCGAATTCTTCGGCCAAACGCCCGTAAGGCTCCGTACCGATGATGGTGCTGACATGCGCAGGCCCGATAAAGCCGTCGATTTCGGCCCGACCGACATCGTGGCGATCGGGACTATCGAGAATGTTCTGCATCGCCGGCGGCGTCAGCACGTGGTTGCAGAACACGCTGAAATTCTTCAGCCGCTTCTTCTTGGCAAGCCGGATCATCACTGCCGTCGCAGGCGCCGTGGTCTCAAATCCAATGGCAAAAAAGACCACCTCCTGATCCGGCGTGTGCTCGGCGATCCGGATCGCATCAAGCGTCGAATAGACCATTCGAATGTCAGCGCCGAGCGCCCTGGCTCGTAACAGGGATTGTCCTTGCGTGCCGGGCACACGCATCAGGTCGCCGTAGACACAGAGAGTGACCTGCGGCCGGGCGACTAACCGGATCGCCATGTCGATCCGGCTACTGGGCAGAACACAGACCGGACAGCCCGGCCCGTGGATCAAGCGGACATTCGCCGGGAGCATGTCCTCCAGGCCATAACGCGAGATCGCATGCGTGTGGCCGCCGCAGAATTCCATGAAGCGATAGGCCCGTTGTGGATTGGCCTCAGTGCCGATCGTCTGCGCGAGACGCTGGGCAATGGTCTTGTCGCGAAATTCGTCGGCATATTTCATGACCCGAGCTCCTGCCCGACGCTACCTAGTTCCTGCAGGAGCTCCAGCGTACGCTCAGCTTCCGCGGGGTCGATTTTGACCAGGGCGTAACCGACATGGACAAGGACGTAATCCCCCACGGCGAGATCATCGATCAGCGCAATCGATATTTCCAAGCTGACGCCATCGATGGACACAATGGCCATGTCACCGGGAAGGAGTTCGGCGACCTCAGCCGGTACCGATAGACACATATCAGACTATTCCTTCCAGAGCTTGCGGCTGCTCAGCAGTCTGAAGAGCGGCGATCCACGCTTGGCCGAGGCTCAAGCCGCCGTCGTTAGGTGGAACCTGCCGTGGCAACAGCGCAGTGAGGCCGGCCGCAATGCAGCCGCCCTGGATTTCGTCTGCGAGCACCGCGTTCAGGAAGCAACCACCGCTCAGAACGACGGTTGTGACGCCAGTTGTCTGCGCAGAGCGTGCGACCCAATCAACGCAGCCGGCGGCAAACGTGCCATGAAAAAGCTCGGCTCCCTCGGCGGCGCCGATATCGTTTGCAACCAACCGCGCAAACAGTGGACGAAATGATAGAACGCCATCATTGATCATCCAGCCCGCTTCGAGCACGGCAGTCTGCCGCACCCGCGCCTCGAGCTTCATCGCGGCTTCCCCCTCATAGCTCTGCAGGGTCGCAACCCCGAGCAGCGCCGCTACTGCATCGAACAGCCGGCCCGCGCTGGTCGTGGTGGCCCCGCAAGGCCGATCGAGCAATGCCCGCAGATGCTCAGCCTGCGGCTGCGACGCAAAGCGAGAAGCAATTTCATGTCCCCGTCCCAAAATCTGAAGCATCGCACTCGCCATCCGCCAGGGCTCGCGGGCCGCGCGATCCCCGCCAGGCACTTGCAAGGGTGCGAGATGTCCGATGCGTCGAAACCGGGCGCCGTCGCACAACAAGAGCTCGCCACCCCAGTTGCCGCCGTCGTAGCCATAGCCATGGCCGTCGAGCAGAAGGGCGAGCGTAGGCGCGGCGAGACCATGCTCTGCGATGACGGCAGCGGCATGCGCGTGATGGTGCTGGACAGCGATCAGGGCGCAGCCGCTTGCTTCGGCAAAGCGGGTAGATGCCATGTCGGGATGCAGATCATGAGCCATGATGACAGGCCTGACGTCGAGGGTCGAGGTGAGATGGCGGACCGTCTCCCCGAAAACGCGAATCCCTTCAGGCGTATCGAGGTCGCCGATGTGCTGGGAGACAAAGGCCTCGTTGCCGCGCGTCACCGCCACCGTCGACTTCAGCGCTCCGCCGACGGCAAGCAGGGGCGCCACCGAGCGCGCAAGCCGGATCGGTTCGGGAACATAGCCGCGGGCGCGGCGAATGAATTGGCGCTGTCCGGCCACGACCGACACCACGGAATCATCAGCACGCGTCAGGATATCGCGATCATGAGTCACAATAAGATCGGCGATGCCGGCAAGCCGCCGCAACGCCTGGCCGTTGTCGATCGGTAGCGGTTCGCCTGCGAGATTGGCGCTGGTTGCGACGATGACCGGACCACCGCTCTCGACGGCCGGACCGCCATCCCTCCGCCTTGCGCCAATCGAGCCGAGCGCATGGAAGATAAGGTGATGCAGCGGCGCCACGGGCAGCATGACGCCGAGGCGCGACAGGCCGGGGGCTATCGCGGGCGCAAGATGGTTGCGCGAGCGCAGCAAAACGATTGGGCGAGCTACGGTTTCCAGCAATGCGAGCTCGGCGGCGTTGGTCTGCGCAATCTCGTTGGCCTGCTCTATGGAGCCGATCATGACCGCGAACGGCTTCTGGTCGCGCTGCTTCCGCTTACGCAAACGCCGCACCGTGTCATGATTGGCTGCATCGCAAAGCAGCTGATAGCCGCCGAGCCCCTTGATCGCCACGATCTGGCCCGCGGCAATCGCCGCGGCAATGTCGTCGATCCCATGACTGAGCTGAGGGCCACATGCGGGGCAGGCGATCGCCTCGGCGTGAAAACGACGGCTCAAAGGATCGGCATATTCGGCCGCGCAGGCAGTACACATCGCGAAGGCCTTCATCGCAGTGTTGCGGCGATCATACGGTAGCTGTCCGGCGATGGTGTAGCGCGGACCGCAATGCGTGCAGTTGATGAAGGGATAGCGGTAATAGCGGCTTGTTGGGTCGAACAACTCATCTAAACATTGCTGGCAGGTCGCGGCATCGGCGACGATGCGCGTCGACACCCTGCCCTGCTCGCTGCCGCGGATCGAAAAGTCTTTGACCCCAAGCGCGCCGATCTCCTGAACCAAGATTTGGTCGATGCGCGCCAATACTGGCCTTTCGAGCGGCAAGGCGGCCACGAACTTGGACGTACCCTCACCCTCGACCTCGATGATGACGCCGTCGGGATCGTTGGCGACGAACCCGGCAAGCCCATAACGAGCAGCGAGACCATATACATACGGACGAAAGCCGACGCCTTGAACGGCGCCGCTGACGCGAAGGCGCAGACGCGTTCCCGAGCCGGCGATTGCCTCGTTCATCTCGTGCCGCCCGCGACAGGACGGGTCTGACCTGCGGCTTGTTTCCCAATCCAGGCGTAAAGCGCGGCAAAGCCCTCGCCGGTACGCGCTGAAGCCGTCAGCACTTCAATCGCTGGATTGACGCGTCGCGCATACTCGACAGTCTGACCCAAATCGAAATCGACCAGGCGCGCCAGATCAATTTTGTTGATCAGCATCAGCGACGAGGCTGCGAACATGTCGGGGTATTTCAGCGGCTTGTCCTCGCCCTCAGTGGTCGAGAACACCACGATCTTGCAGGCCTCGCCGAGATCGAACGCCGCCGGGCAGACCAGATTGCCGACATTCTCGATGAAGAGCAGGCCGCGCTTGAGCGGCGGCAAGCGGCGATAGGCCTCGCCGACCATGGCGGCATCGAGGTGACAGCCCTTGCCGGTATTGACCTGGATCGCCGGCACGCCGGTGGCGCGAATGCGCTCGGCATCGTTCGAGGTCTGCTGGTCGCCTTCGATCACCCCAAGCTGCCAGCTCCGCTTGAGCTCGCTGACGGCGCGGACGAGGAGCGAGGTTTTTCCCGCGCCAGGACTTGAAACAAGATTGAACACAAGCATGTCATCGGCCAGGAATCGGGCGCGGTTGTCGGCCGCGATCCTGTCGTTCCTGCCGAGGATGTCGCGCCCGATCTGAATGACCCGCTCGCTGCTCATGCCCGCGAGCGTCAAGCCGGCCGGGTCAGCCGCGCAATCCAAAAGCGCCCGTCCGCCACGAGCCTGCTGATGGTTGTGATCATGATGGCGGCGATGATGAGGGCGTTGAGAATGATGCACGTCGTGGCCGGTATGCAACTGATCAAGGTCGTGACCGTGACCGTGTGCATGGCGATGATCATTGGCATGCGCACCTTGCGCGTGGGTGCGTTCGGTGGCGGGCACTCCTTCGCTACAGCCGCATATGCTACACATCAGTCGATCTCCAGCTCTTTGACCCGCATCTCTTCACCCGCAGTCACCTGCAGCTGGTAGCTGCCGCAGCGGGGGCATGGCTCGCAGCGCCGGGCAATCTCGACGCTTGTCGAACAGGCCATGCACCAGGCGAGGCCAGGCTGCTCGACGATCTTAAGAACCGCGCCCTCGGCGATGGTCCGCGCAGCAACGACCGCAAAGCTGAGCTTCATCGCTTCCGGAGCGACATAACTCAGCGCTCCGACCTCCAGACACACGCTCTTCACCTTCGAGAACGATCGCCGGCGCGCCTCCTCCTCGACAATCTGGATGATGCCCTCGCAAAACGCCATTTCATGCATCGCAGACATCGCGAAAATTGAGGGTGAAGGCGGCGCAAGGGTCGAACGATTCAATCATCGCGAGAATGGCAGCTCGTGCCTGCGGCCTCGCCATCAGCACCGCGCCCTGCAAACTGCGGACCAGCGGTCCGCGCGGGTGGAAATTCCATTCGGTCGGCGTAAGACATGCGAAGCGCGATATCTGCCCATGACGGTCGAGCTCAACCGCGTGATAAAGACGTCCCCTGGCGCATTCGATCGCGGCCGCACCACGGCGCGGTCCTAGTCCGTAGCTTTCCGCGATCCCATCCTTCGCGGTCTCAATATGAGCCCCGGCTTTGAGCCACGCGCACAGAGCGACGATTTCGGCAATCCGCGCCTTCAGCCGCTCAGCCGGGGCCGATCGGCCTGGCGAAAGTCGGCCACGCATCATTTGGCGCGCCCACGGACCCGTCTCTGGAACACGGCGTCCTAGGTCGGGGCAACGGCAAACTCTCACGTCATTCGCGAGCAGCCGTTCAATGATGTCGTGGTCGTCGGCAACGGACAGGAACGAATGCTGCATCGGCACACCCTTCAATACGACTTCGTCGAGCGCGGCGATGCGAACAGCGAGCGGGCTGCCGCACAATGGCGCGCCACCTTCATTTGATATGCCGAGAGCCGTCAGCGCGGCCGGCAAACGCGCCGTTGCCTCGCGTGGAATGGGACCGCAGCCGGCCTCTGCGCTGCCGACAAGCGCCGACACGTCCTGCATCATGGCGCGGATCGCGCAAGCACTGGTGGCATCCTTTGCGAAATGGGCGACAAACAGGCCCCGCAGCAGTTCCGCGAGCCGCTCGGCAACGACGCGGGTCGTACGATGCTGCCTCGTCGCAAGGTTGATGCCTACGCCACGCGCCGCCTCGATCGCGGACAGGAATGCCACCTGATGCGCGGCAGCACACAACGAAAACAGCCGCGGCAGCGCATTGAGCAACGAACTGGCGGGTCTTCCGGCGAATAACCGCGCCAGTGGCGGCCGGACGGGCGGCAGGATTTCGACCGTGGCAATCTTGTCGCCAGCAAGCGATACGGTGACCTCTATTCCGTTACTAATGGCGTGGCTCATGCGCACGCCCTCGCGCCCTCTGCGAGATCGTAGACGATCCGGCAGATGCCGCACCCCATGCGCGCGTCGTCTGCGAGATTCTCCCGGACGGCAACAGTCTCGAAGCTCGTCATTTGAAGTAGGCCTCGATGATTTCCTGCAGCCGCTCGGCGGAATCCTCGAAATCCTCGTCCGCCGCCAGCGCAACCGTCGGCACGCCGCCGACTTCGAGCGTATCGAGAATGATGGTGTCCATGGCGTTGAAGAACTGCACCGACCAGACATGCCGGACGCCGGTCGCCTGCACGCGGCACGTGCCGTAGCCACGCGAGGTGAGAAGGATCGGCCCGTTGCCAACGCTTTGCTGCAGAAACGCCTGGTCGACCGGGCTCATCGGCATGAGCGTGAAATTGATGATATGCGCGCTCATGCCGGGCCGCCAACCCAGCGCCCGTTCTCGAAGTTCCGCGAGCACCGGTAGCACGTTCATCGCGCCTTCCGGCGCCGCATTGATCGTAAGATTAGTCGACGTCAGGTCGGTTGCCGCGCGCCGCACGATCTGCGGTATTGCGCCGACTTCGATATATTCTTGTGCCGGGTCGCTGCCGATGCACACGCGCCAAATTCCTGCAAGCAAACTTTCTTCGATCCGTGCCACAGAGCCATCCGGCAGCACAGCGACGCCGGCGATTTCGCCCGTCCCAAGTACGTCGGCGATCAGCTTGCGCTCAAGATCGCTGAGAGTTCGCAAGCTTGAACTGCTGCGTTTGTGCAGCGCTCTTCTGGCCGGCAACGGCAGCGGCGAGATTTGACAACAGTGCCACGGCATTCGGACAATTCCTTGCCAGCTCGACGCCATCGAGCGAAGCGAGCTTGGCAAGCCCGGCAGCAGCCGTCGGCCCGCTATGGCCTGCCTCGAGGCTTTCCGCGCCGGTCGGAAACACGCGCAGCGGATGCTCGGCGCCTTGCGCAAAGGAAATGCCTGCTTTCATGACGCGACGTTCGCTCGTGCGGGCTGAGGAGTGACATTCTTGACGACAGACGCGCCGGCGCGCAGGTGATCAATGAGTCTGAACATGTGGTCCGTACAAATTCTCCATATCCCGGCCCGTGCGTCGTTGCTTGCGATCACGGCCTTGGACGGACCGCGCCGTGTCAAATCATGCTTTCTCGACTGGAAGCTCATCAGGCTCCTTTCTATCGCCGCGGTTCACGGGACGGGTGATAGCAAAGTGTGTGCCAATCACCGCTTTGTCGCAGTTCTGCTTTCCGCTCCGATCAGCAGTGCAAGGCCCCGCTTGGGCTCCTCGGCGTCAAGCTTGTTTCGGCGCGACACTTGTTATCCATGAACAATGGCGAGTTGAACAATGGCAAGTGGGCGGGACGGCAAGCGACGCTTGCTAGCGGAGGTGCCCGGGCAGCTGCGGCTCGCGACCGATCAAATCCGCAAAGAACTGGTCGCAGTCGTGGCCATCGATGGCCGCATCGAGGCCGTCGAGCGCCTCGGCGATCAGCCGTGCCTCATCGTCCTCCAGGAGCCGCACCGCGGTATCGATATGGACCAGCACCTCGGCGCCGACCGGCGGCTTGGAGAGCAGCATGACCGAGACGAACCGCTTTTCATTGCCATACTCGCACAGCGCCGAGATGCCGTCGGTCTCGATAATCGTCATTGGCAGGCCAAGGCACATCGTAACCAACACATCGTAGCCTGCGAGCCGCTAGATCGGCCGCGTCCTCGTCTCATAGTTTGCTCGGTCGATATCGTTCGCGAGCAAGCGTTCCGAGGGAGGCAACGGCGCGGTCCGAAGTCTTGCCGGCGCCCCCCACTGCATCAACAGTTCGCAAGCCAATTCGATCGCAGGCGCAATCTGGGTGCGCACCGGAGCGGTCAGCGGACCGCCCCAATTCTCCAGATCCATCGGCTGACAGCCAATGAGAGCAAGCTCTCGCGGGCAGCGGCCAAGCAGGTCGGCCGCACTTAAGACGTCCTGGAAGCCGGTTTGATGCAGACTCATCTTCTTCGCGCCGGTGAAGCGTGGCACCTCGTCGCCGCGCACGAGCTTCAGCTTGCCTGGCGGCAGACCATAATCGATGGCATCGAACACGAGCAAGCAATCGGCTTCCTCGAGAAAATTGACCAGATAGAGCCCCTGCGTTCCGCCATCGAGAATCGTGACATTATCAGGCACGGCGTAGCGGCGGTGGAAGTCCTCCACCGCGCGCACGCCAAAGCCTTCATCGGCCCACAGGATGTTGCCGATGCCGAGCACCAGGATACGTTTTGGGTTCTGCGGGGTCAGCATCGGCATCCTCAATCAATCGCGGAATTCGCGCTCGCCCGAAATGATGGAGGAGATGGTGCTCCGGCGCGACATGATATCCTCCCAGACCGCCGCGTAGATGTGGAGGAGCGCAAAGCACACGATGACCCACATGCCAAGACGGTGCCAGGTATGAACGTCCTGGCTGTTCGGCCAGATCGCAAACACCCAGCCGAACAGCTTGTACTGCCAGCTGTCGATGCCCGAGCCCTGCGCATAAAGTGCAAAGCCTGTGACGATCATGAACGAGGTCGTCAGCGTAAACATGAAGAACATCGCGAGCTGAGCTAGCGGATTGTGCCCGACATGTTTCTTCGGCTTGGCCGCAAGGAAAGCGTACCAGCGCACCGCGTGCCAGAACGCGCTCCAAAAGCATCTGCGCCAAATCGGCACGTAGAAGATCTGTCTCGCATGGGAGTTTCCCACCAAGGCCAAACAGATGCGCAGCAGGAAGCCGATGGCGAGCACATAACCTGCGGAAAAATGCGCAAAGCGGAGATAGCCGAACAGGAAATTATCGCTTGCCTCTCCCGGCATTGACGGTATCCCGGTTCCGATGACGTAGCCGGTTATGCCCAAGACCAGAATGGTTGCCGCATTGACCCAATGCCACAGCTGCAGCGGCGCTTCATAGAGGTAGACGACATCACGCTTGACACTGCGATCACGCCGTGCCGCATCGTTGCCAATACGTGTGGTAGCGGCTTGCGGCATCTTGTCCAGCACGGCAGCCTCCTTATCGAACCTTGACCGAAGCCAGTTCCTGGCCGTCCGGGCTCATGACGTGCGTCGAACAGGCCAGGCACGGATCGAAGGAATGGATCGTGCGCAGGATCTCGAGCGGCTGCTCGGGATTGACCATCGGCGTGTTCATCAGCGACGCCTCGAAGGCGCCGATATTTCCCTTGGGATCGCGCGGCGAGCCGTTCCAGGTCGTCGGCACCACGCACTGGTAGTTGTCGATCTTGGTGTCCTTGATCTTGATCCAGTGCGCGAGCGCGCCGCGCGGGGCCTCGGTGAAGCCGACGCCCTTGGCCTCCTTCGGCCAGCTCTCCGGCTTCCACTTGCTGGTATTGGCCGTTGAGGTGTCCCCCGCCTTGATGCTGGCCACCAGCTTGTCCTGGAAATAGCGCAGCTGATGCGCCGCCCACTGGCACTCGAGCGCACGCGCTGCAGTGCGGCCGAGCGTCGAGAAAAGCGCCGTCACGGGAAGATCGAGTGTCTTGAGCAGTCTGTCGGTCGGATCCCTGAATTCCGCCTTGCCTTGCGCGTAGCCTATGATGTATCGCGCCAGCGGGCCGACCTCCATGGCGTGACCGCGCCAGCGCGGCGCCTTGATCCAGGAATACTTGCCGCCTTCGTCGAGCTGCTCGATCGCGGTCTTGGTGCCCTTCGCGTTGGGCCCCAGCACGTAATTCGGCTCGGTGACACCGTCCCAGGGATGAAGCCCGCTGGAATCGTCGGGGTATTTGTACCAGGAGTGCGCGACGAATTCCTGGATCTGCTCGGGATCACCGTGATCGATCGGCAAGACCTCCTTGAGATTGCCATCAAGGATGACGCCGCGCGGCAGCTTGAGACTTGTCGCGGAATAATCATTGGCGTTTTCGGGGATGTCGCCATAGGACATCACGCTCTTGGCCGACAAACCGCCGCCATAGAGCCAGTCTTTGTAGACTGCGCCGATCGCCGCAACGTCCGGCAGGTATACCTTTTCGACGAACTCGATCGAACGGTCAATGATCGAGGACACCAGGTTCAGCCGCTCCATGTTGATGGCACCGACAGCGCCGGTGCCGTCGACATTGATCGGACAGGGCACGCCGCCGACGAGCCAGTTGGGATGCGGGTTCTTGCCGCCGAAGATGGTGTGGATCTTGACGATCTCCTTCTGGAAATCGAGCGCCTCCAGATAATGCGCCACCGCCATCAGATTGGCTTCGGGCGGCAGCCTATAGGCCTTGCTGCCCCAATAGCCATTCTTGAACGGACCGAGCTGTCCTGACTCGACGAACTTTGTGAGCCTGATCTGCAGATCCTTGAAATAGCCCGGTGATGAAAGCGGCCAGGACGAGACCGACTGCGCCAATCTCGAGGTCGCCTTGGGATCGGCCTTGAGTGCTGAGACCACGTCGACCCAATCCAGCGCGTGCAGGTGATAGAAATGGACGACGTGGTCATGCACCTGCAGGGCAAGCTGCATCAGGTTGCGGATCGAATTGGCATTCTCCGGGATGGTGATCCCGAGCGCGTTCTCGACCGCGCGCACCGAGGTCAGCGCGTGCGTGCCGGTGCAGACGCCGCAGATCCGCTCGGTAAACGCCCAGGCGTCGCGCGGATCGCGGCCGCGCAGGATGGTTTCGATGCCACGCCACATCGTTCCGCTCGAGACGGCATTGCGGATCACATTGTCCGAATCGAGGTTGACTTCGACACGCAGATGACCCTCGATTCGAGTTAGCGGATCGACGACAACGCGCTTGCCGGACCCATCGAGCTTGAATCCATTGGGGGTCTTCACGCCCACCTGCCCCCCTAGCCCCGACGATTGTCCTGAGCTGCGCCATCCCCTTTACGGGTGAGCCGCTTCGCGGCCGTGACCGCCGCATGCGCAGCAACGGCAAGACCGGCAACGCCGGCCGCCACCATGCCGATCTGATCGGCGTTCTTCTCGATGCCGAACTGCTTGATGTTGGTGAGACGATCGTAGAACGAGCCCTTGTCCCAGAAGCCGTCCTCCGAGCAGCCGATGCAGCCGTGACCCGACTGGATCGGGAAGGACACGCCGCCGTTCCAGCGCACGGTCGAGCAGGCGTTGTAGGTGGTCGGCCCCTTGCAGCCCATCTTGTAGAGGCAATAGCCCTTGCGCGCGGACTCGTCGTCCCACTCCTCGACAAACTGGCCGGCGTCGAAATGCGGGCGCCGGTAACACTTGTCGTGGATGCGCTGCGAGTAGAACATCTTAGGCCGGCCCTGGCGGTCGAGCTCGGGCAGCTTGCCGAAGGTGGTGATGAAGGTGACGACGCCGGTCATCACTTCGGCGATCGGGGGGCATCCCGGCACCTTGATGATCGGCTTGTTCGTTATCACCTTATCGATTGGTACAGCCCTCGTCGGGTTGGGATTGGCCGCCTGCACGCAGCCCCATGACGCACACGTGCCCCAAGCGATGATCGCCATGCAATCGTCCGCCATCGACCTGAGCTTTTCCACGAACGGCTTGCCGCCATCAATGCAGAACATCCCGCCTTCGTTCAGCGGCGGATTGCCTTCCACCGCGAGAATATACTGGCCTTTGTGCTTGGCGCGGGTCTCCTCGAGAATGGCTTCGGCCTGATGGCCCGCAGCTGCCATGATGGTGTCGTCGTAGTCGAGCGAGATCATCGACAGCACCGCATCCTTGACCAGCGGATGCGCGGAGCGGATGAAGCTCTCCGAGCAGCAGGTGCATTCGAGGCCGTGCATCCAGATCACGGGCACACGCGGCTTGGTCTCGAGCGCGTTGGCGATGCGGCTCGCCGCCAGCGGGCCGAGGCCGAGGCTCACGGCCGTCAAACTGCAGAATTTGAGGAAACTGCGACGCGTTATACCCTGACGTCTGATCACATTGTAGAACGTTTCTGTTGCCGCGCCCATCGTCCCTCCAGTGATCTGTGATCAGTTGACGGCTATGACAAATTGCTGGCGTTCGGATAGCAAGAAGCAGGCCAATCGCACTGCCGTCTGACAGATAGAAGCCGTTCTTCTGTTAAGTTGAGATTGCTGAACCCAGCATGAGCCGGCGAGCCATTCGACCTCGCATCCGGATAATAGCGCTCACCGCCAGCGCCAACGCCTGCACGAAGGTCAATGCCACAAAACGCACGAATGCCCGGTAATGCCCCCATGGGAGGCACTCGGTCGTGAGCTCGGGGGAAGGCACGTCATGCTCGAGCAGATGTTCAAGGCCTGTACGAGATAAGCGGCGCCACTGACCGGCCAAACCTATGTCTGATTTGAAACGCCGATGTGCGGAACCGCACCAACCAACATGATCATCCCGCCCCCCGGGGACGAAGGGTTGACTTGTCAATCGTTCGGTGCGGCCTGCAACGCTTTCACGTGCGGCACGCCGATTGCTGAAATAAGAAGCTGCAGTTGAAGATGCCGCACACCTCACCTGTTCAGGACTTCACGAGCCTTGCTCGGTTGATCCTGACGGATCGACGTTGAAGCTAGGCAAAATTGCAGAATACGGCCTCGAGAAGCGTCGCTCCGGCGCGGCCTCTGCCCGAGGCAGTCGCGGACTGGTTCGACGGCGAGGTGGAGGTGTGTGGCCGCCTGGCAGACCTTCACTGATAAGCCGGGCGCCCAGGAGTATGCACGCTTCCTCGACAGGCTGCAGCACACCCTAAACTACAGCAATGGCCAGGAGTAGACCAGGCGACTGTGAGGCGAACACTGCCAGAAGCATAAGCCCCGCTCTGCTTCCGGCCGCGGCGGTCCAGACGAAACCACGACTATTGTCGTAGAAGGCATTGTGACGAGCCTAGACCGCGTCCGGGCGATGCAGCATATCGACCGTGATGGTGCCGCGGGCGCGCGAGACACATGCGCAGATCTTCTCGTTAGCGCGCTTCTGATTCTCGCTGAAGAAGACGTCACGATGGTCGACCTCACCGTCGATATGGACGAGGTCGATGGCGCAGACGCCACACTCGCCGCGCCGGCAATCCGAGATTACCTCATAACCAGCCGCTTTGAGCGCATCCAGCATCGAGCGATCGCGCGGAATCTCGACCTCAATACCCCGATCCGCGAGGCGCACCCGGAAACCTTCGGTCGGCAGCAGGCCGCTCGAACCGAAGGTCTCGTAGCGCAGGTCGGCCAACGCACGCCCCGCGCTGGTCCAGGCCCGGCGCGCGGCATCGAGCATCTGCATCGGGCCGCAAAATAGGGTCATGGCATCGGGCGGCAGCGAGGCGAACAAGGTGTCGAGATCGAGCCGGCGCCCTTCATTGCCTGCATGGACGACGAGGCGCTCGTTCAGCAAGGTGGCCAGAACATCCAGATAGACAGCACCTTCGCGCGAACGCATCGCGTAATGCAACGAGAATTCGGCTTTGCGGCGGTCGAGCGCCTGTGCTGCCCCAATCAACGGCGTAATGCCGATGCCGCCGGCGATCAGGCAATAATGCCGGCGCGACCAGTCGATCGGTAGCAGCGAGGTTGGCAATGTGATGGTCAGCCGCGCCCCGGGCGCGAGCGACCACATGTAGCGGGAGCCGCCGCGGGAATCCTCGGCGCGGCGCACCGCGATACGGTAGCCGGCGCGGTCGGCTTCGCCGATCAGCGAGTAGGACCGCGTCTCGGGGCGGCCATCGACGGTGACGGCGACATCAATATGACTGCCGACCGGGTAGGCCGCACCGTCAAAAATTTCCGGCCTGATCAGGAACTCGCGGATCGAGGAAGTCAGATCGCGGGTCGCAATCAGGGTTGCGGGAGTCCAGGTCTCGATGAAACGCATGCGTTCCTCCTTTAATCGCCTGCGGTCCTGATGAGTGCCAGCCCCGGCAGCAGGTCAAAATGCGTTTTATTCTTGAGCACCAGCCGCAAATTGCGCGACGCTAGCCGCGCGTGCTCACGCATGATCGCCTCAGCCCGCGCACCCTCGCGGTTTTCGATAGCGTCGATCACGACACGGTGTTGATCTTGCGCAATCAAGAGCGTCTCGTGCGCCTGCGGCAGTTCTGATTGGGTCATCACAAAGCCGCTCGGTGAGGCAAACGGCAGCGCGGACGCGCGATCGACCTGCCGGATCAGGGGCGGGCTGCGCGACAATTCGGTCAACAGCGCATGAAAGCGCGCATTCAGCGTGACGTAGGAGGAGAAGGCCTCGATCGAGATCCGATCCTGCTGCACTAGGCCGTCGATTTCGTCGAGACATCCTTTCAGCGGCTCGAGATCGCGCGACGAGACCCCGCGCTCGGCGGCAAAGCGCACGGCCAATCCCTCCAGCGTGCCGCGCAGTTCGATCGAGTCCAGGACATCTCGCTCGGAGAACGCCTTCACCGTGAAGCCGCCGGAAGGGATCGCTTCCAGAAGCCCTTCTTCCTCCAGCCGAACCAGCGCCATTCGCACGGGGGTGCGCGAGGCGCCGGTCGTCTCTACCGCCTGCAATTCGGAAATCCGTTCGCCAGGCCGCAAATCGCCCGACAGGATCAGATCGCGCAGGCAGAGCTGCGCACGCACGGTCTGTGAGACGGAGCGATCACTGTCTCGCTCAGCCATGCCCTACTCCGCAGCCTGCCGATGTTGCGGCGGATTCTCCGCCTCGATCATGCGATCAATCAGGCGGCGCGCCCACATCGCTCCCGCATCGATATTGAGGTTGTAGAAGATCCGATCGGGGTTTTCGTCGATCGCGCGCTGCTGCGCCTCGAGAATGAACTCGTCCTCGCGGAAGATGCTGGAAACGCCTTCGCGCAGTTCGGTGGTCAGGCGCTGTTCGCCCAACCGATAATTGCGCACGAATGCCCAGAAATAGTGGCAGCTCGTATCCGTCTCAGGCGTGACGGTGTTGAGAACAATCCCGTTGACGCCGGCCGAGCGATCGCCTTCGGGCGCGCCGGTGCCGGCGGGCGCAACACCGACGTCGATATTGATCGTGCACGGCGCCGCGAAACGAATGATTTGCCAGCGGTCCACCGGGCCCGACTTTTGCAGTTGCTTGGCCCAGAATGGCGGCGGATTAATCCCCTTCATCCAGCGTGTCACGGTGGCAGTCATCTCGCCATGAGTGACGTCGAATGGCGCTTCAGCGATGGCGGCATTGCCGATGCTGGCGCCGTGCACGAAGGTTTCGTGCGTCAGGTCCATGAGATTGTCTACGACCAAACGGTAGTCGCATTTGAGGTGAAGGGTCTTGCCGTCGCCAGCCCAAGCGGGATCGTCGTTCCAGTGCATGTCGGGCACCAGCGCTGGGTCAGCCAGCGCCGGATCGCCCATCCACAGCCAGATGAAGCGATGGCGCTCGATGACAGGATAGGCACGCACGCAGGCGGAAGGGTTGATGGTTTCCTGCGAAGGCATGAAGGTGCAGCGTCCCTGCGCATTGTACTTCAGGCCGTGATAGCCGCAGACGACGGTGTCGCCTTCGAGCCGGCCCTTGGACAGCGGCACCAGGCGATGCCAGCAGGCATCCTCCAGCGCGGCCACCGAGCCGTTGCTGCGGCGGTACATCACGATGTGCTTGCCGCAAATCGTGCGCGGCAATAGCGCCTGTTTCACGTCGGCGTCCCAAGCGGCGGCGTACCAAGCATTCATCGGAAAACAGTGACCCATTCGCTCGCTCCTCCCTTACTCTCCGTGGATACTCACAGTATACATTGGCGAAAGTGTGTAACGAGCATGAGGATAATGTGCCTTGAAATTGATAATTTTAGCGGTGATATTGATACTTCTGATAAAAACGCTGTATACATAGATCCGGAATATGCAATCGAGCGCATTCAGGAAGCGGGAAGCTGGCCCACCCCTTTGGCGATCTTTGCTCTCGCGAAGACGCGCAAACCGCTCGTCGAGCCGCTAGCCGGTAAGCAACGCCACCCGGGCGCTGGGTCCTTTGCGAGCCGGGGACTGGCTCGCACTTCAGCTCGCCGACCGTCGTTTTGATCACGTAGAGCGTGGCGATCTGTTCGAGCGCTTCGATTGCGATCGGCGCATTTCCGAACGCACCGCGCGCTCCGCCTACCGGCCACCTCACCTGTGACTGTGACCTACTCTTTGCCTTCCGGTCACATACGACTAGGCCTGCGGATTCTTATCTTTGAGGTTGAATCGCTTCACTTGCGTTACAGCCCGCGCGTACGGGTTTCGCGTCGCATCGTGCCCATCTCGCGCCAGATGTCATCGTCTGCGCGCCGCGATCAGCGACGTTCCTGGCCCGCATATGGGCGCAGCACCGGATGCTTCTTGGCCGGCAGCACGGTCCCCTTCCCGGGGTCAGACGTCGACGTCTTGGCGCCGAGGTCGGCCCAGGCTTTCAGATCGTCTAGGGCGTAGACGACACGTCCGCCGATCTTCCGATACGTCGGTCCAGTACCGTAGGTGCGGTGCTTCTCCAGCGTGCGCCCCGAGAGGCCAAGATAACGCGCGGCCTCCGATGTGCGCAGGAAACGCGGTGATAGGCCGCCCATCGTATTAGGCATTTGAAACCTCCAAGGTGACCAGCGCGCTGCGAAAGACGGCGCTAGCGTGCATGCGGTCATCATAGAGAAGCGCGCTCTTGGAGGGGGATAGCGAACATTGAGGAGGCAATTTTCGACATCCCTAAACAGGAAGGGCTATTTGTCTCGGCGCCGCCCGCGCCAGAGGGGTCCAAACGGCATGCGAACTTGGAGGCGGCATCAACTGTCGATTTGGCGGAAGACGCTTCCGCGGCCTGGTGTTCGAATTACCAACGAGGATTTGTGAAATCGTGATACTGCGTTGCTGAACCGTGGGTCGGAGATTGCCGGAACCCCGCGCACCGTGTAAACGGTGCCCGCCACCGTTGCCGGCCGCGCCACGCGGCCCGGAAGGCGGCGGGGCCTGTAGCTCAATGGTTAGAGCCGGCCGCTCATAACGGTCTGGTTGCAGGTTCGAGTCCTGCCGGGCCCACCAAGAGGGTCAATAATGTGCGGACTACGATAGAGTGACTCGATTCCCGAATAAGAGTGACTCGATTCCCCGGCTTAAGAGTGACTCGATTCCATACCTCTCTGATATGTTTCACTAAATCCGCCTCGATTTTTTTGTCCTGATTCTGAGCGCGAAAAAACCGAGGGGGTCTCTTCCCTTCGGGCGGCGCTGCATTCGCATCAATACTCGCCCAGCGCGAAGACGAGCGAATTCCGCACGGCACATCTTCACCGATCTCGATTTCGTTGCGGATCTGATAGTGTGGTTTAAGGGTTGAGGCTTAGGCGGGCCGCCTTCCCCCGAGGACCGCCGTTCCGCTAAAGCCAAGGAAAGATCTTCGAGAAGGGATTTTTGGCGTGGCGGTCTTCGCCGAACAAGACGAGCTCCATCTCGCTGGGAGTGAGGGCCAGGCGGTGTAGAACTTCGCTGTTCGCGGCCACTGCGTGCAGTTTAGATAGGCTCAAAAGGATTCGTTTATTGAGATCCCAATACCCCGCCGAATAGAAATGCGGAAGGTCGCTGACGAGCATCGACTCAGCGGTTCGCGAGAGCTCCGCACGGATGATTACGGCACGAAGCTCGGGCAGTACAGTCGAGATCAAGTTCCAGCTCTGTGCGGATCCTTCGTCGATCGCGGTCCTGAGCAAAGCGGCCTGCATCGTCGTACGCTCGTCGCCTTGAGCGTCGTCGACCATCTCGGACAGTCGTTGCGCGATCTCTGAGCTGCCCTTCGTGAGGTAGCGCGGGTAACGGAGAATCGACAGGGCGGCGGCGAGTTCCTTCGTAGACTTCAGCCGAGGCAGCCAGTCTGTCGCTAGGATCGTTGCAACGCGATGAGACAGGCGACCCGGCCACGATGTATGGAGCCTGTTCTCGCAGTAGGCCTCGACTGCGCATTGAAAGACGAACTCGGCACGCGAGGAGATCATTGCGTCTTCCAAATCGCCCATGTCGCGCCGGAGCATCTCGTTCATCACGACGCGAGCCAAAGAGACGGACGAATCGCCCTTCATCAGCCGCGCTAGGACATCGTTCGAGACAAGCGTGAGAGTGTCCGCGTCGACCAGGTCTTCGCGCGCGAGCAGAACGTCAGCGAACAAGTCATTCGGGTATTCCGTCATGATGGACGACTTGTCAGCCAGCGCGACGATGGCTCCGTGGATTTCATCCTTCCACGGTGACATGGCCTTTTTGTTCGCCGCGTAATAGTGAGCGACGGCTCCGATCTCCCGCGAAGACAATTCCTCGAGCCGAGCTCCCACCTGAGCGGGTGTCGGACTTTCTGGAAGTGCCTCTGAAGTCAGAAGCTGTAAGAGATCGACGGCGGAGATCGGCGCGACCAGGCGTGGCGAGCTCGGGCCTATTCCGAGGATGTCGCGCTTGAGCACCGCTCCCTCTGATGGGTCCGGAAGAGCCCGAAAGATGTCAAAGGCTGCATCCGACGAGATGGCGTCAACGCCGTCGGAACGCAGATATAGATCTACGATCATCCGATACTGACGCCGAGAAGCCGAGATGTCGCGGCCGTAGCGCCACAAAAAGCGCCGTAACGGCGTCACCTTGTTAAGCGCAGCGTCGGCAGCCGCGAAGGAAACCCATCTTTCGCGGCTGATCGAAGGCGCCTCGTCAAGCGGAGCGACTTGAACGCTGTAGTCGTTCTGCTCCGCTCGGCGATTTTCGTTCAATGATGCCGTGCAGAACGAGAATGAAGCTCTGAGACGCGGCCATTGTTGGGACCACACGGCTAGAACGGCATTCTCGATCTCGTCAGGTTCGCCGCTGTCGGGCGAGAGCGTGGCTCGCCCGCCGGTATAGTAGCCGGATATGATTTCCGATATCAGATGGACGCTGGCAGGCTCAACGAACGATGAGAACGAGATGTCCAGCGGGTCTCCATAGGAGGACGTTTCGCTCGCGACAGGGCGACGGAAAAACGGCAGGACTTCCGAAAGTGACGGGATAGAAGCCGAGATCTTCGGGCCCAACAGAAGCACATGGCTCCAAACGCAACCGGGACGCGGCATCTCTGGGGCGGCCCAAGTCCGGAACAGGGCGTATTTTCGCGATTCCGGCAGCGGGAGGCCCGACAAGTAGCTGTCCCGTTCACTCAGGCGGGCTCCGCTGGCAAGATCGCTCGCGGAGCTGAGAAGGTACAGGTCCTTCGGCGGCAAACGCACAGACGATGCGATCTGTCGGTGGCCGTCGGCATAGCCGAACAGAGCCTGGTCGATGCTATCGCGTGTGGCGGCGCTCAAGCCGCGGACTCCAGACCTGCCAGCCAAAGCAACGGCCGGGTAAGGTCGTGCTCCGCGACCTCAGGTCCAACAATACGGATCCGATTGCTCGCTGGCACTATCGCAAGGAGCTTCTCGCGATCAGGACCGGGGCCATCCTTCTTCTTCGACAGCCGCCCCCCTTGTGCCGAAACGCCGTAGACTCTCAGATCGAGGATGCCTTCCGAATTTGCCAGGTACTGCGCAAGGAGAGGATAGCGGTCCTTCAACCACTTCTCGGCGTCCGCACCGCCGTCCGGCGCCAGATCCCACGCGGAGATCACCAGAGCGACCTTCATCGGCTTCGCCTCGAAAGGCGGCCGCTGCAGACACTGAAGTAGGTCCACTAGCTGGACTTGCAACGGAGCTTTCTCCGGCTCCCAATGGTTCGGATCCGCCGCCGGTTGAGTTGTTTCCTCTTCCACGTCGAATGCGTCCAGGATAGTGACCGCGTCCTCATTCTTCCGACTCGCGCTGAGGAACAGCAGCATGCCCTCGGCGTTCCTGACGAGTTCAACGAACTTGACGGGGCAATATCTCGTCGCGAAGGCTTGCTCGAGCGTCTCGCCCGACAGATCGTCGAACTCCAATGTCATTTCGCCGCCCGACGCCGCGTGCAGCAGGTTCACGCGGATGTTCTCGACCTGCTGCAGCTTCGTGCGTTCGACCTCGTAGCCTTCGGCCCACGATCCCGAGATCTCCTGCAAGTAGGTGAAGTCGCCGACGTGCTTCCCTTTGATCAGTGCCGTTGGGATTTCCTCACTGTCGACCAGATGCCACAGGGCCGCCGCGAAAGTGGTCTTCCCGGATTCCTGGATGCCGAAAACCATGCAGCGCGTATCCATCACGAAACTCCCGCGATCTTCGACAGCAACCGATCAATCTGCCGAGGCGCGCCGGCGACGGGCCGCGGCGCAACGTCGGGAAGCCCTTCGGGCTCCGTCCATCGCTGAACCAGATCGTCGAGGCCAACGATTCCGACCGATCGCTCCGCCTTCGGCAGCGCGCAGATTTCATGCGAAGAAATCGCGAGTCCCTTCATGGCGAAATCGGACACAACTCGAGCCTGGAAGTCGTTCTGGAAGTCTATGGCGGCTGGATCGCTGCCGCGCGTAATGTCCAGCTTCGTCGAGAGGATCTCGACGGCGCCGGCGCGATCGAGGGCTCCGTTGTCGTGAAGAGCGTTGATCATTTGACGAAAATTCCGGGTGTAGGCGGTTCGATCGTCCTTCGATGCGAGTCGCCCGCCATCGAGCAGGAAGCAGACCCGCTCGGCCAATTTGAATTCATCCAGCGTTCCGATGAGATCGGTGGAGGTCCGGGCGGCCGCATAGGTCTCTCCGGACCGGTCGGCGATGACCAGGTCGACGACGTCCCTGCGGCTGCGCGCGAGCGCGAGGTGGAAGAACGCCAGCGGGTCACGCCTACTCGTCCGGGGCACTGTCGGCGAAGCGCGGCCGGAATTCAGCATAGCGAACGCCTGAAGCTTGGCGAAGCCGAGCAGCGTCTCGCTGCCCGCGAACGTAAGTTCGGCAAATGGCCCATTGCAGAACATCGCATAGATCGAACACAGCAAAGTCGTCTTGCCGACCTTCTCTTCCCCGACGAGAGCCACCGTCCTCAATCGGCGTCGTCTCGACAGAGCGGAGTAATCCGCAAGCGACATCTTGTTGCTGGCCCAAATTTGTATCGGCGGGACGGTCCTGGGCTCTTCCGGCTCGTTGAGTTCTTCGATCGGCTCGGCATCGGCCGCATAATTCTCGCAGCTCTCGACCGGATCGCGGCCGAGCGCGCACTTTCCGTCAATCTGGACCTTGCAACCGGTGTGACTGCAGATCGGCGCTGGGGCGTTCATCAGTTCAAACCGCCATACGTGATCAATGCCCGCTCGCGATACGCCTGGATGCCGAGTTCGTAAGGCGACATCTTCATGTTGGCGATCTGCGGAACCACCCTGGAGAATTCCGTCTCCCAGCTCGCGCCGAACTGAGCCACGAACTGGACCGCCGCGTGAACCGGGAATAGCGGCTTGGAAGTGGCGGGGATGTCGACGAACAGCTTTCCGGCATCTTCCTGAGTGAGTGACTTCAGCGCGGCCTTCAGGCTCGATTTTCCGTCGGCCTCCGCTCCCGAGATTCTCCGCAAGATGCCATGTGCACCGAAAGGACCAGGCAACTGTCGAACCATTGCACCGAGTTCGATGCCGGACACGACCATATTCAGCCCCGCCGGCATCTCCGTGCGCGACCTCCCGAGCATTTCGTGCCAGTCGCCGATGCACCACCAGAGCATATCGACCTCTTCCGCGAGCCGAACGACGTCGCTACGCGTTAGATCCAGCGGAGCCCTGACGTTTTCGGACAACGTTTCGATCGCTTCTTCGGTCGACGCGATGATGGCGTCGAACACCGGCTTGGCGGCGGCTCCGGTGAGGGGATTGCCGTTATTGATTTTCTCAACCTCTTCCGCAATCGTGCTCAACTCCGGCGCCTGGGCCAACTTGGATCCGTCCGATACGCGATGGCGCCGCACCGCTGCGTGAAAGGCGGCGTTCGCTTCGCGCGTGAGAATGTTGTCGTCCGCCGATGTTCGTCGCCCACAGTACGAAGCCGTGATGACCGCAAGTGGCGAGTACGATCCAGGACCCGGAATCCTTTTCCTAAGCAGCAACGCTGCCATCCTCGCTGCATCGACGGCGTCCTTCCTCAGCACAAAGTGCGCATCAAACTCCTTGATGGGGGCCTCGAACCAATCAGTCGTGGGAAGCGGTTCCACTTGATAAGCCAAGCGGCAGAGATCATAGATGTGGCCCATGGTCTTGATCGCCGCAAGAAGCTTCTCGAAGCTCTTCAATCTAAGATCGATAACTTCACGAGAGGCGCTGGCATCGAGATCACGGTACGATGCGATGAAGTCGAAGTTCGCGGTCATCAGAGCGTCTCCCCTGCCAATGTCCTATCGATCAGGCGGTCCATTTCGGAAAGGACGCCTAGCGTTTCGCTTCTTTTTACGGCGGCGACGACCAGTTCGTAGTCCTTCATTTCCCGGTCGCCCGGCCTGTCCAGATTCAGCAGCGTGATCACGCGCCGCTGTTCGTGCTCCTTCAACTTGAACAGCTTGATGGTCACGTTCCTAATGGTCGGCGGCGGCTGCGGGGCTGACGTCGTCATGGTCGGGGACTCCAGCACTGGCGCACTCACTTCCGTTGTCGCAGTCTCGGCGGTGATTTTCGGCGCCTTCCAACCCGGCAGATCGTAGGAATTCTCCCAGACCGGTTTTCCATTCCGATCGGGGATGGCGAGGAAATCATTCGTCTCGAATTGACGCACCCACACCTTGACGACAAGCTTACGCTTATCATCGGCCCCATCGACCGTCACGTCGATCCAGTTGTAACCTGGCTTCCAGTCGCGCTCGTCCCGGTCCGGGTGCATCGCGCCGGCGCGGATCCTCAGGAAATATTTTCCTTCGTCAACGCGCCGCGTGTGTTCGTGGCCGAACAGTTGTATCTGCGCTATCCTCTCGCACCGATCCTGGAAGTCCCGGCCGTTCTTGAGCCATTCGAACGGGTGATGCGCCATCACCATATGGCAGACGCCGTCCTCTTCCTCGATCTGACCGGCGGCCGGATCAATCAGCATGCGTTCTTTCGCATCCGTGACGTCGGACACCAGTACAGTGTTGAACCCCCAGAGGCGCAGCGTCGAACCATCGTTCAGGGGTAGATCGCGTCGGGCGAACGGGCGCGCGGCAAGATCTTCTGCTCCGTCGTTGTCAATATAGGGCTTCAGCAGGCACAAGAACTTTGCCGCGAACCTGTTGTATTCCTGAATTGGCCCAAAAATCACGCCTGACGCAAGCTTGCTGCGCAACCATTGCCTGAGATAGCCGTTCACGTCCTTTGCCGGCGTGCCGCGGAGGGCTTCGCGAGCCATGCTCTGCGCGATGTCCTTCTCGGCGTTCCTATCAACGTCGTGATTGCCGGGAATCACGAACACGTCATCGATCTTACATCCAGCCTCCGGACAAAGCTTCTCTTCGAGCCATGCGTAGGCAAAGGCGTACTCCTCCGCACGACCGGCGAAGGCGATGTCTCCCGTCAGCAGGATGCCATCCGCCGGCCTGCCGATCTCTTTCCGCATCCGCCGCACGTCGCGGATAATGTCGCTGCGCAACGCGAGGTTCGGATCGTCCGGCTGCCCGATTTCGGTCTTTTTGAAATGGATGTCAGAGAGGTGCACAAAGAGCATTTCGGTGGGGATTCCAGTTTGGGCGAGACCTGGCGGCGCTCGCGCCGCGCCAATCACAGGCGTTCTCGCTTTAGCCTACCTTGCGAACGTCCCACGCGTTGTGCTCCGCGGCAAGCGCAATCGCAGGTCCCGATCTGCGTTTCCACCACATTGTGGAGCTATACCGTTGACATTATGGGTTTTATTGCTGCTACCCCGTTCCGGATGAAGCGGCAAGTGCTCCCAACGGATTTGGATCGATTGCTTCCTGTTCCAGGTGTCGCACACCGGATCCGGATGCCAACCAGTCCGCCAGTTCGCGGATTGCGCTGTCGGATCGCGCGATCGACGCCAAGCTCGGATCCGCATCAGCGGGCTGGCCCGCTCTCTCGGCCAGCTCCCTACTCATCAGGTGCGGACGAGGCCCGCGGGGCAGGTTCTCCTCCAGGTATCTGAAAATGCGCACACCGCCAGCGTCCACGTCGCCCCAGTGAAGGAACGGCACCTCGGCCGGCACGTTCGCCAGGACCTTGGATAGAAGCTCGATGACCCCCGCCGCGGGGAAGCCGCCGGTGTACACGACCAGGCTGCCGTCTTCGATCTCGCGAACCTGCCGATTGAAGCTCGCGTAGTTCTCGATCGTCAGGATAGCCGTCGGCGCCTCAAGCAGCGAGAGTTGCGGCAGCATCTCCGGATGAATCGACGCGAACGGCTTGGCGCCACCATCGACCAGGCGACCACCAGCTCCCTGAACTGCAACCGGCCCCTTCAGATGAACAGGATGGCTGAATCGCTCGAGTCCGATGTGCGCCCAGACGACGTCGGCTGCAGCGCCCGGCTGGCCGATTTGAACCGCGAGAACGGCAGCGAGCCGCGAAGCGTGCCGATCGAACGCCTTGGTATCGTTCGCGGCCTTTTGGGAGAAAGTTCGCGCGTCCAAGCCTCTGGCCTCCTGCCTCGAGATGGACGCCAACAGTGTGAAGAACTCCCTTGCGGCATCGGCCTGGCCGGCCGCCAGGCGATAGGCAGCCTCGCCGCGCGCCCACCTGGCCGTCATCTCGTCCAATAGGGTGGCGACCCACGGTTCTCCGGCCGCTGCGACCGGAAGCAAATCCTGTCTGACGCGCTGCGCGGTCGCCGGCGCAGTCGGACGTCCGAGATGTCTGGCGAGAAGTTCAGGGTCGCGAACACGGACCCGCTCGATCAAGTGGCTGCGATCCCTCTTGCCCCCCTGCACCTCGACCGCGCCGAACCTAGCCGCTGCCGCGATCAGATCGTGGAAACGGCTCACTTGCTGCGCGGTCGAGAGCCTGTCGTACTCCGGAGCCGCAGAAGCCGGCCGGGTGCGATCCGGATTGCGCTCGCTCCGCTCCAGCAGCCGTTCGAGGAACTCGACGCCGAGATCTACTGTGCGAACGTCGGTCATTCCGTAGCCTGGTCCCGCGGGGCAGCCTCAGCCTTTTCGGCGGCCATCAACTCGGATTTGAAAACGTCAAAGCCCTTGCGGTACGGATCGATCGCGACGATCGCGTCGCGGGCCTTCTCAGTCAGGAACTCGGTGTCGATCATGACCTGATTCGGGTGGTTCGACACGCCGATTCGGCTGGATGCAACGATTATACCCTGAAAAATGCAGGGCGGTTTTTGACCACTTGGAAAGTTGCTTTTTTGCCGATTACCGATTTTTGGTAAAATGCCAACGGCTTGCGCTGTGAATAAATCAACGAACAACGCCATTGACATTGAATAACTTTTTTCCGTCGAAACGACCATCGCGAACATCATCGCAATCATCATTGACGGCGAATCGCAAATCACCGCTCCATGGGCAAAACGGAGCCGCCATGAACCATTTCATCCGTGCTCGACCGCCCAGGCCGTTGGGCCACTGTGCGTGGACCGCCCTACACCGAGCCTGCGGCTAGGATTTATTGAGCGCCCGTCGGTCAGGATCTTAGCTCCGCTCCGTGCCTGCCCCGAGCCAATAGCTCGATTTCGAGTGGCGCAAAGCGGACGGACGACAACAAAGCAAAGGACCCCGGGGTGACCGGGGCCATAAACTGGTGCAGCTCAGTTATTCCCCATCGAGGCGGGTGGCGGCCCCTGATGATGCCGGCATCATCATCGTCATATCGATGAGCAGCAGCATGCTGATCACCATCATGGTGCCGCTGATGATCGGCGGCGCCGGATATGCCGGAGCCGTTGTGGCCGACCTGGCCGCTAGGCTCGCGCAGCACCATCTTTCTTGGCGAAAAGAGGCGCCGCGCTGTCCACCACCTCTTTCGGAAGCATCCTCAATTGCTCTGCATCGAACGGGAGGTGAGTAAGATAGTTCGCCACCAGAGCGCCTACGGCTTCAGCCTGCGCTGCATCTCGTTGGCGTTTGAGCGCCTCCCTGTCCGCCCGACGGGACAGCCAGAGCTTATGGGCGGCCCAAACCCGCGGATCCGGAGCTACGATGCGTACCGGTTCGCCCTTTTCGTCGATCGCGACCGCCTCGAACGCGGGAGCATTCTGCAGCCAATCAAGTCCTTCGATTTGCACGGCGGTCAAATCTTCCGGGTCCGAGCCGATTTTGTCTGGAGCCTTCTTCCAGGGTGGGCTATGCATCGGCTTAATCAAATCGACGAGATAGCCGTCCCGGTTTACAGCGCGGAACGTCTGCTTGGCGCGTTCGAAGCTGGTGTCCACTCGCTTGAGTATCTTCATGAGCGATGACTCAGAGACGTCGTCGTCTGCGACGAACGTAAGCCCGCCGCGCGCGTCGAACAGCAGATCGATGTCTTCCGTCGTGGCCAAGCCCGGATCGAGTCTGACGCCCGAAGAGGCCTCATAACCGTAGATCGCGTTGGTCCCGAGAATCCGAATCCCAGAACCCAACATTCCGAAGCCGTCGAGAGCGCGCATGATCCGGGCTCCAATCAACGGAACGCGGCCCAAGCCGAGCGCACGATTGACCGCGGCTTGTCGATCCATGGTATCGCGCAAGTTCTTCACACGGTCTTCTGCAGCAGCACGTTTAGCTTCGAAGTCCGCCTTCATCTTTTCAGTTTCGGGCGAACGCGCGCCGAGCGAGGCTTGCTTCCTGAGGCCCGCCTTGTCGTAGTAGCTCCGGACGAGGTATTCGCGGCCTTTCGACACCATCCAGGTCAGGGAACCCCGATGGGCATCGTAGGCCTCCTTGGCGTCCCTCAAGGCCTGGAAGCGTTGCTGGCTATTGACCACCTCGCGACGTTGGTCGTTGTTAAGCTCTTGAAAATCCATGGTTTCAACAATCCGACCTGATTTTTGACCTTGGTGTTGAAACGATTTTTATCATTTCAAATCAACAGCTTCAACAGTTCCACCTAAAATAGCACCGAACTGTTGAAACCGGGAACTCGCAGTCACCTCGCGACCCGCCTCCATCGAACCACCGATCAAGCGCACGCCGATGCGCCCGAGCGTGCCGATGGCGGCGGCGTAGAGGCCGAGCCCCATGCCGACGCCGAGCAGCAGCCAGGCCACTGACATGGTCCAGACCGAGTTCGACGCGCCGAGAAGCGCGAGCCCTGCGGCGAGAACGACGTTTGACGCGCAGAGCACCTGCCGGCCCCCGACACGGTCGATCTGGCGACCGACGCGAGGGCCGAGCAGTCCGGAGATCACCAGCGACCCCGAAAAGGCGGCGAAGAACCAGTTGCTCGAGATGCCGAGATCGCGGGCGATCGGATCGGCCAGGATGGGCGGGCAGATAGTAGCTAGATCCCCACGCCAGTGTCTGCGCAGTGCCCAGCGAGATGATGGCACCAAATCGACCGCGATCCACGTACATCCCCATGTTCGGCGGCTGCTATCACGCGACCGCGCCTGCTTTTCGTTCGCCCTTGCGAGCCCAAAGGAGCGCCAGCGGCCCCACCGAAATTCCGGCGGCGAGCACCACGAAGACCAGCAGCCATCCGGTCGGGCTTTGCGGCCCACCGGCGTGATCCAGCGCCAAGCCCGTTCCCCAAGCGCCCGCGGCCGAAAGTCCGAAGCCGACGGTGGAATGAAGCGCCAGCGTGGCGCCGCGATGCTCACGGGTGGCGGCCGCCGACATGCCGGCGGTCAGCGCGCCGGAATCCGCAGGCACCGTCAGTCCGTAGGCAAGGAGCAGGATTGCGAGGGCCCAAGCGGGCGCGCTCACGCTCGCTCCGAGCAGCAGTGCCACCGCGGCGGAGATAACCATCACGACCGTGATCGCTCGATGACGGCCGAACTTCAGGGCCGCCTCGTTGCCAAGAACGCTGGCGGGCATCGAGAGGATCGCGAAGACGAAGCTGACCGCGACGGGCGAAAGCCACGAAGGAGCGCCCTGATGGCCGATCACGAAGGTCCAGAATCCGACCAACCAGGTCCGGATGCCATAGAGCTCGAAGCAGTGCGCCCCGTAGCCGAGGATGTAGCCGAGCGCCTCGCGGTTCGCGAAAACCGGCTTGAAATCCAGGAGGCGCCCTTGCTTCGGCTCGGGCAGACGCTCGTCCATCAGGAGGCATGCGATCACCATCGCGACGGGTCCGACGCCCGTCACGACGAATGCCCAGCGCCAGCCCCATCCGTCCGCGATGACCTGCGCCACCAGAAAGGAAAGCCCGACTCCAAGTGAGAAGCTCGACGTGTACAGCGTGACCGCCCGCGACGTGTCGCCGGTCGGCAAGCGATCGGTGAGCGCCTTCAAGCCGGGCATGTAGGCGCCAGCAAAACCGATGCCCGCCAAAGCCCAGATGACGGTACCGGACCAGAAGCCTTGCGCGAGCACACCGAACGCGACCGTCGCCAGTCCGCTGACGATGGAGCCACAGAGTAGCACCAGACGCGCATCGATCCTGTCGGTGAGCGTCGTCAGCATGGGGACGGCGAGCATGTAGCCGAAGGCATAGCCGCTCGCCATGAGGCCGCCCTCCGCAGCGCTCAGCCCCCAGGCGGGCATGAGATGCTGCGCGAGGTTGGCGGAGAGAGCGACGTGCGGCAGCAGATTCCCGATCTGTCCGAGGCACATCGCGACGATCAGCGATCGGCCTTCCAGGCCAGTGCTTCGGCCACTCATCGTCGCGCCCCGCCGATTACGAACATCCGCATCCGGCGGCGCCGGCCTTCTTCGCGCTCTCATCAGCCGCGCAGCAGGCAGATGCGTCTCGCTTCGCGGGACCTCCGCAGCATCCGGATGCGCCGACGCTGCCCTCGACTCCGCCGCGCGTACAGACGCCGGTCTCCGGCAATTCGAGCTCGACGCGTTCGGCGGCCTCTCTGTCGCCGGCGATGTCGGCCGCGATGGAGCGGACCTGTTCGTAACCGGTGAGCATCAGGAAGGTCGGGGCGCGCCCATAGGCCTTCATGCCGGCCAGATAGAAGCCCGGCTCGTCATGCGCCAGTTCGCGAGCGCCGTGAGGCCGCACCGTTCCGCAGCTATGCTCGTTGGGATCGATCAGCGGCGCAAGTGCGACGGGCGCCTCGATCGCCGGGTCGAGCCGAAGCCGCATCTCGCTCAAGAAGCCGAAGTCGGGACGGAAGCCGGTCGCGACCACCAGTTCGTCGACGACGATGCTGCGTCCGCAGCAGGCGGACGACGTCGCGACCCGAAGCCGGCCATCGGCCTGCGTGACGGCCGCGACCGGAAAGCCGGCTTCGACCTGCACCTGACCCGAGGCGACGAGTGACGCGAAGCGGGCACCGAGCTCGCCGCGGGCTGCCAGCTTGTCGTTCGCCCCGCCCCCGAAGCTTTTCTCAGGATTGCCGCTGCGAAGCAGCCAAATTGGCCGTGTCCCCGACCCCTGCTGCGCGAGGGTGACCAGATCGGTCAGGGTGCCGATGGCCGAGTGACCACCCCCGAGCACGGCGACGGTCTTGCCGGCATAGCGCGCGCGGTCCTTGCCGAGCACGTCGGGCATGTCGTAGGCGATCTTCGCCTGCGCCTCGCGTTCGCCGATCGCGGCCAGGCCGCCGGCGCCGGCCGGATTGGGTGAGGCCCACGTTCCGGACGCGTCGATCACGGCGTCTGCCCGCAGCGTCTCCGGGCCCTTGCCGTTCTGATAACGGAGTTCGAAGGGCGCCTGCTCGCGGCCCCTGGTCTTCGCCTTGTCGAAGCCGACGCGGCTGATCGCCGTGACGCGGCTCGACGTCCGGATCAGGTCGCGCAGCGCGGTCTTGGTCGCCAGCGGCTCGATGTAGCGCTCGAGGAGCTCGGCCCCGGTCGGGTAGACGTGCGGGTCCGGCGAATTCCAGCCCGTCGGCGCGAGCAGGCGCGCCGCCGCCTTGTCGACGTTGTATTCCCACGGCGAGAAGAGCTGGACGTGCCGCCACCGCCGCACCGAGTGGCCGGCTTCGGGTCCTGCCTCCAGCACGACCGGCGTCATGCCTCGCTCCATCACGTGGGCCGCAGCCGCGAGCCCGACGGGACCCGCGCCGATGATGGCTACCCTCTTCGCTTCGCTCATGGCGTATTCTCCCATGAAACTAGAATGATCGAAATTAGGGGCCCGCGAAGACTACGCGGCGCTCTTCGTCTCCTTGCATGCGGCCTCGTCGGCGCAGCACTCGGCGACGAGGAAGTCGACCAGCTCGCGCATCGTCCCGTAGTTGGCGTGGCAGACGAGCGTCGTGGATTCGCGGACCTGCGTGATGAGGCCCACCGTGACCAGGGTCTTGATGTGATGCGAAAGCGTGGATGCGGCGATCTTCAGTCGATCCTGCAGCTTGCCGACGGGCATGCCGGGCTCGCCGGCGCGGACAAGGGTCCTGTAGATCTTGAGGCGCGTCGGGTTGCCCAGAGCTTCGAGGTGGGCTGCGGCGTCGTCGAGCTTCATAACGGTCTCACGACGGATTTGTTACGCTGCTCCTACCATAATTCCAGAATCTTCGAAATACAAGCCCCTTTTCGTTGACCCCCGGACAATACTTCGATAAGTCTCGACAGGTCGAATTTGAGGGGAAGCGCCATGAACGACCGCGTTTACAACGTCCTCTTCCTGTGCACCGGCAACAGCGCTCGCTCGGTCCTCGCAGAGTCCATCATGCGGAAAGATGGGCGAGGTCGCTTCTGCTCGTTCTCCGCCGGTAGCCAGCCGAAGGGGCGCATCAATCCGTTCGCCCTCAAGGTCCTCGAGCGGGAGAACTACCCGACCGACGGGATGCGCTCGAAGAGCTGGCTCGAGTTCGCCGCGC
Source organism: Bradyrhizobium sp. BEA-2-5 (assembly GCF_032918025.1). NCBI lineage: Bacteria > Pseudomonadati > Pseudomonadota > Alphaproteobacteria > Hyphomicrobiales > Nitrobacteraceae > Bradyrhizobium > Bradyrhizobium sp. BEA-2-5. The sequence continues at coordinate 7,113,645 of NZ_CP136629.1, forward strand.
CCGATGCGCCGGTGATGGATTTCGTCTTCACCGTTTGCGACAATGCCGCCGGTGAATCCTGTCCGGTCTGGCCGGGTCAACCGACGACCGCACATTGGGGCATCGAGGACCCGGCCGCGGTCGAAGGCACGGACATCGAGAAGGAAGCTGCATTCTTCGAAGCATTCCGGTATCTGAAGAACAGGATAGGTGTCTTCGTCAGCCTGCCGCTGCGCGGCATCGACAAGCTCTCCCTGGGCACCAAGCTGCGCGAGATCGGCCGCATGGACGGAGCTACGACCCCTCACCCAAAGGCAGGCTGATGGATAAGTTCGATCTCTCCCGGCGGCTGGCCGCGGAAGCCCTCGGGACCGGCATTCTCGTCGCCACCGTCGTGGGATCCGGCATCATGGCCGAGACCCTGACCAAGGACGTCGCGCTCGCTCTCCTCTGCAACACGCTGCCGACGGGCGCGATTCTCGTCGTGCTGATCACCATTCTCGGACCGATCTCCGGCGCCCACTTCAATCCGGCCGTCACCCTGGTCTTCACCGGCAAGCGCGAGCTTCCACCGCAGGAAGCCGTGCTCTACGTGATCGCTCAGATCGCCGGCGGCATCGCCGGCACGATGGCGGCTCACCTGATGTTCGCTCTGCCGCTGATGGACTTCTCGTTGAAGGTCCGCACGGGCGGCGCGCAATGGTTCGCCGAAGCCGTCGCCGCCTTCGGTCTGGTCGCCACCATCCTCGCCGGCATCCGTTTCCAGCGGACGGCCGTTCCCTGGCTGGTCGGCCTCTACATCACCGCGGCGTACTGGTTCACCGCTTCGACCTCGTTCGCCAATCCGGCGGTGGCGATCGCCCGCTCGCTGACGAACACCTTCTCGGGCATTCGCGCGACGGACCTGCCGGGTTTCATTCTCGCCGAGCTGGTCGGCGCTTTCGCAGGCATGCTCCTGATGAACTGGATGCTGGGGCGGCCGAAGGCGCGCGGCCCGGTACCGATCGCGGAGATACCACGATGACCGTCACGATCTATCACAATCCCGACTGCGGCACGTCCCGCAACACCTTAGCCATGATCCGCCAGAGCGGCGAACAGCCGGCCGTCATCGAGTACCTGAAGACGCCTCCGAGCCGCGAGAAGCTGGTGGAGCTGATCGCGGCCATGGGCATACCGGTCCGCGCCCTGCTGCGCGAGAAAGGCACGCCATACAAGGAGCTGGAACTCGACGATCCGAAGTGGACCGACGACGCTCTGCTCGATTTCATGATCAAGCATCCAATTCTGATCAACCGACCGATCGTCGTGACGCCCAAGGGCGTGAAGCTGTGCCGGCCGTCGGAAGTCGTGTTGGACATCCTGCCCAACGGGAAGATCGGCCGGTTCGTGAAGGAAGACGGTGAAGTAATTGATGCCTGAGCTACCAAACCTGCCGAACCTCTCGTCCGCCGTATCGCTTCCCGATCTCTCGCGTCTAAGACCGGTACCGTCCACCCACAAACCGCGGATCCTGCTGCTGTACGGATCCTTGCGTCAACGCTCCTTCAGCCGCTTCGCGGCCGAAGAAGCTGCGCGCCTGCTGGAGGCATTCGGCGCCGAATGCCGGATCTTCAATCCGTCCGGGTTGCCGCTGCCGGACGACGCGCCGGCGGACCACCCGAAGGTCGCCGAATTGCGGGAACTGTCGGCCTGGTCCGAGGGACAGGTCTGGAGCAGCCCGGAGCGCCACGGCAGCATCACTGGCATCATGAAGGCCCAGATCGACTGGATCCCGCTGGCGATCGGGGCCGTGCGCCCGACCCAGGGCAAGACCCTCGCCGTCATGCAGGTGAGCGGCGGCTCGCAATCGTTCAACGCCGTCAACCAGCTCCGCGTGCTCGGCCGCTGGATGCGCATGATCACGATTCCGAACCAGTCCAGCGTAGCGAAAGCCTACGAACAGTTCGACGACGCGGGTCGGATGAACCCGTCCCCGTACTACGACCGCATCGTCGACGTGATGGAAGAACTGATGAAGTTCACGCTGCTGACGCGCGATTGCTCGGCCTACCTCACCGACCGATACAGCGAACGCAAGGAAGAGGCGACCAAGCTGCAGGAACGGCTCGCCTTGCAGAGAGCTTTGTAAAGCCGGCCGGCCCCGACGCTTGTTCGGGGCCGCTGCCCTCAAGCCCTGTATTCCGCGGACTTGAAGCTGAGATGCTTCACGCCCTCCGGCGCATCCGCGAGCTTCCGGATGTTCGCCCAGGTCTGCTTGTAGTTCGGGATGATGAATTCATTCACCCCGGGCGAGACCACGTTCCCCTGCACGCCGTTCGCCTGGGCGAAGAGCATGAACGTTTGCTTCGGCTTGGCGGTCGGCGTCGGATAGACCATGGCCTGGGTCGAGCCGTTGTCGTTGTAGACCTCGACCAGATCGCCTTGCTTGAGCCGCAGCTCGTCCATGTCTTGCGGGCTCATCTGGAGGTAGGGATAAGGCATCCGATCCGTGACGAACTCGTTGTCCTGGTCGAGATAGGAGCTCTGCCAGGTGACGTTTGCGCGGCCGTTGTTGATGAGGAACGGGAATTTCTTCATCTCGGCCTCCTTGCCGGGCGCCTGCAAGCCGCGCCACTGCGTCTCTATGAACTTGGCTTTGCCATCCTTGCTGTTGAACTTGCCGTCGGCATAGAGCCGCTTGGTGCCGAGGATCCGCTCGGTGCCGCTCGATGCGGGCGAAACCGTCGCTGACGTTGCTGCCCCTTTTTTCTGAACCGGCTCCTTTCCGCGAGTTCCTTCGATGGCCGGTCCCTTCAAGACCTCTCCCGTCGTTGCGCCGGTCGACGTGCCAGCGGCGACAGGCCCTGTGGTCTCAAGCCCGACCGCTGGCTCCTGGAAGCCGTTCGTCCCCATGGTGCGCAACCGGGCATAGGTGACGAACTCACCGCCCTTCTCATGCTGATGATAGCCGTCCATGAAGGCGTCTTCTTCGGTCTGCCAGTCGAAGCCCTTGAAGTGGTCGGCAACGTCGGCCTTGCCCTGCTCACGCAGCACCCGTTCCATGTGGTTGGCGATGCGCGCTGCGATCAGGCAATCGGGCATCGCCTGCCCCGGCGGGTCCATGTATTTCTCGGTGAGGCGCATGCGGCGCTCGCCGTTCATCGAGGTAAGATTGGCCTCCCCCGATGTCGCCGCCGGCAGCCAAACGTGGCTCGCCTCGCCGATCTTGGTCGGTACGATGTCGACGTCGACGGCAAAGAGCCCGCCCTCCTTGATCGCGTCGACGATCGCGTTGATCATCGCGGGGCGGTCACCATAGGGCGCCGTCATCATGGCGTCCTTCACCATGTCCGTGCGCTTCTTGTAGGCCTGCTTGAACTTGAACGCGTTCAGCGTCGTCTTGTAGTGGTCGCATCCCCAGATGTGGTGGACACCACCCTTGCCCTCGATCAGGAGTTGGTCGACGTAGGCGGCGGGTCGCCCGACATGCGCATCGGACGGCCGCGAGTAGCCTTCCTGGTGTCCGCCCATACGGACGCAACCACCGCCCGGCCGACCGATATTGCCCGTCGCGAGCGCGACGTTCACCAGGGCGCCATTGGTGCGGTAATTGTTGTTGCCCCAGATCAGGCCCTTCTCATAGGCAAACATCGTTCGCCGACGTGCATTGGCCGCTTTGGGCTGCGCGATCCACTCGGCGGATTTACGGATTTCATCGGCGGTAAGACCTGTAATCGACGCGGCCTCTTCCAGGCTGATCTTGTTGGCGGCCTTCATCTGATCGAAGTTGGTCGTCGAGGCATCGATGAAGGCCTTGTCGAGCCAGCCCTTGTCCGCGATGTAGGTCGTCCACGCGTTGAACAGGGCGAGATCGGTGCCGGAATTGATCGCCAGGTGCATGACGTTGTCTTTGCCGGCTTCGACCTCGCAGGCATTGACCGTCACCGTTCGACGCGGATCGACGATGATGACCTTAGCATGTTCCACCGGCTCGGAGCCAAACTCGGCCTTCTTCTTGTCGAGCGAAGTTCCGCGCAGGTTCGGGACCCAGTGATTCAGGAAGTAGTTGGTCTGGGTCTCGAGGGCGTTGGTGCCAACCGCGACGATCGTATCGGCGAGCTCGGCATCTTCGTAGCAGTTGTTGAGCTCGCCCACGCCCATGTCGCGGGTGGCGTGGACTTCCGAGTTGTACGCCGGCCGATTGTGAATGCGGATATTCTTCACCTTCATGGCGCCGAAGTAGAGCTTGCCGGTGCCCCAGGTGTTCTCATATCCGCCGCCGGCGCCGCCGTGGTCGAACGCCGAGACGAACACGCCATCTTCGCCCATCTCGTTCATGACTGCGACCGTCACGCGGGCGACGAGGTCGAGCGCATCGTCCCAGCTTGTGGGCTGCATCTGCCCATAGCGCCAGACCATGGGATCCGTGAGGCGCTGCAGTTGCGTATTGCGCTGTTGGGAGTAGCTCATCTCCGCCATGCGGGCACCGCGGACCGAGCCCAAGCCCGAATTCACGACGCAGTCTTTGTCGGGCTTGATGACGATGTGCACATCCTGCCCGTTCTGACGAACGATGTTGTACATCGAAGGCGAATACCAGGCGACCGTCTCCGCGCCCTGCTGCTTGCTCAGATCGGCGCCGAACTTGTTCTGATCGGGCCCCGTCCCGCCCTGTTTGCTGGTGGACCAGGTGTATGCCTTGTAGCCGCATCCGACGATGCAATAGTGGCACGTTACGTTGGATTCCTTGGCGTCCGCGGGGATGATCGGGAGCCGGTCGATTTGACGTTTGTAGGCCATGGTCGTTCCTCCCCCTTAGAGCACGTTGGAAAGGCGGCCGTAGAGCAGTTCGTCCACGCCTTCGGCGTAGATGTCGCCCTTGTCATCGACGCGCAGCACGTATTGCGGGAGATTCTGCGTGGCCTGGCCCCAGATCTGCTGGCCACCCGCCTCGCAGTCGAAGCGGGAATAATGACCGGGACAGTTCATGGTCCGATCAGCCGCGCTGTAATTGAGGCTGAAGCCCTTGTGCGGGCAGATCGTCGTGAAGCCGACGACGTCACCCTCGGCGCCGACCCCGCCCGGCACCTGTTTGCCGAGTTTCAGAAGCACGCCGGGAGCGTTGGCGTCCGGATAGGAAACGTTCAGCGGCTCGTTGAGCTTGAGATCCTCGACGTTGGCCAGGCGGTTGACGGGATAGTCCACCCGTGCGGCTGCCGGCGCGGCTTGGGTTGACGAAGGTGTTATTGAGCTGACGGCAACGCCGGCAGCGGCAAGACCCGCCCCGCTCATGAAGCGACGGCGGCCGACATCGACCATACGATCGCAACGCGACATGGTGAATGCTCCTCGGGTTCGCCAGTACGCCTACTGGCGGGTGTTTCCTCGAGATCGGCCCGGTACGCCTACCGGCCGGAGCGCTCTTTATTCTGTCGCATGCCCGTCACATCGAAGGGCTACGATGTGTCGAGACGTCTCGACATATTCAATAGTCGAAACGTGCTGGCTTGTCACCTGCTCCGTGGGTTAAAGATGACGCACCTAGACGACTCGCGCGGAGACTACGGAATGCGGAAATCGATGCTGGCGGTCGCCAGCCACGCCAGCATGAGGTCGGCCGAAGGGAGCCTGACGGACCCTCACGCGATCTCCGCTCTTGCCGCACTCGCCCAGCCGACGCGGCTGGCGATCTTCCGGCTTCTGGTGAAGCACGAACCGGTCGGCATCACCGCCGGTGTAATCGCGGACACGATCGGCGCGCCGCACAATACCCTCTCGAGCCACCTCGCCATTCTGGTGCGGGCCGGCCTTTTGCGCTCGTCCCGCGAAGGCCGCACGATCATCTACCGCTCTGACGTCGACGGCATGCGGTCCCTGATCGCCTTCCTGGTCAACAACTGCTGCGACGGCCATCCCGAGCTCTGCAACCTCGTCGCTGCGGACGCCGTGGCCTGCTGCGCGCCGGCGAAGACGAAGCCGGCGAAGAAGGCGATCAAGCGGAAGGGCTGATCCCGTGACCTGGACGCTCTGGGGACTGGCGGTCCGACGCTCGCAGGGCTTTTCGGCGTCATGCGGCCGCCGGTGCGGCGCACGAACAGCGCTAAGCCCCTTGAAGACACATATGAACGTTTCATGAGGCGCTAATTGCCGCCGATGGCCGCTCCGGCTCCAGCGCTTCCTGCTCCAAATGACGCACATCCGATCCGAACGCCAGCCATTCGGCCAGTTCGCGGACCGCGCTGTCGGATCTCGCGATCGAGGTCAAACTCGGGTCCGCCGCGGCCGGTTGACCGTAGTCTTCCGCCAGTTCCCTGCTCATCAGGTGTGGCCGTGGCCTGCGGGGCAGCTTTTCCTCCAGGTACCGGAAGATACGCAGACCGCCGGCGTCGATGTCACCCCAGTGAAGGAACGGCACGTCCACTGGCACTGCCGTCAGGACCTTCGACAGAAGCTCGACTACCCCGGCCGCCGGAAATCCACCGGTGTAGACGACCAGGCCGCCGTCCTCGATCTCGCGAACCTGCCGATTGAAGCTTGCGTAGTTCTCGATCGTCAGGACCGACGTCGGCCGCTCCAAGACCGACAGTTGCGAGAGCATCTCCGGATGAATGGAGGTGAACGGCTTGGCGCGGCCGTCGGTTAGACGGCCGCTGGCGTGCTCCACGGTAACGGGTCCCCTGAGGTGAACAGGGTGGCTGAAACGCTCCAGCCCGATGTGCGCCCAGACCACATCCGCCGCCGCGTCGGGCTGTCCGATCCGGACGCCGAGAACGGCGGCGAGCCGCGAAGCGTGCCGATCGAAGGCCTTCGTGTCGCTCGTTGCCTTTTGGGAGAAGGTTCGCGCGTCCAGTCCCCGGGCCTCCTGCCGCGAGATGGACCCCAACAGCGTGAAGAACTCCTTGGCGGCATCGGCCTGGGCGGCCGTCAGGCGATAGGCGGCCTCGCCGCGCGCCCACCTGGCTGTCATCTCGTCCAATAGGCTGGCAACCCATGGTTCTCCGGTCGCTGCAACCGGAAGCAATTCGTCCCTGACGCGCTGCGCGACCGCCGGCGCGGTCTGGCGACCAAGGTGACTGGCGAGCAATTCCAGGTTCAGGACACGGACCCGCTCGATCAGGTGGCTCCGGTCCCTCTTGCCCTGTTGCACTTCGACGGCGCCGAACCTCTCCGCCGCCGCCATCTGATCGTGGAAGCGGCTCACCTGCTGCGCGGTCGAGAGCCTGTCGTACTCGGGAGCCGCGGAAGCCGGTCGGGAGCGATCGGGGTTGCGCTCGCTCCGCTCCAGCAGCCGTTCGAGAAACTCGACGCCGACATCCACCGTGCGAAGATCGGTCATTCCGCGGCCTGGTCTTGTGGGACGGCTTCATCCTTCTCGGCGGCGATCAGCTCGGCTTTGAACACATCGAAGCCTTTGCGGTATGGATCGATCGCAACGATCGCGTCGCGGGCCTTCTCCGTCAGGAACTCGGTGTCGATCATCACCTGGTTGCCGAGCCGGTTCACGTTCACGACGGTGTCGACCACTTCCATGAACACGTGCCGCTTTTCGTCGGGGGTGGCCAGCATGACTTGCAGCCCCAGATCCCGCATGAATTCCGAGCACTGTCCGATCGCCTTCGTGTCCAGTCGGTTGAAGGCCTCGTCGAAGATGGCGAGCGACAGTCCGCTCTCGCCGGTGCGACGGTTCTGGTAGGTGGCGGCCAGCGAGGCGCCGATGGCGATGTAGAACGGCAATTGCCCTTCGCCTCCGGATCCCGTGCCCGCGCGGCTCGTCAGCGACGAGCGAATCTTGCCCTCGGCGTCCTGGATGTAGAGCTCGAAATTGAAATATTTGCGCGGATCCTCGATCTCCTCGGTCCGCGCATCCGGATTGGACAGGATCTCCTCGATCTGGCGGACGGCGCGCATCATGGGGGATTTCGCGTCGTCGCTGCGATCCCCGAAGAGCGGCAGATTGAACTCCGGCTTCCTGGACTCCTCGACGAGCTCGATCATGTCGACATGGGTCGGAGCTTCCAACGCCCTGAACGAGTAGTAGTCGCGCCCATGGAACTGACGATCCTTCAGGTGGCGGTTGAGCTCGTTCAGGGTGGACTTGATGCCGGTGAAGGCATCGTCGAGGCGATGAAGAAGATCGTCGCGGAACGCCGACGTCATCTCGGTCGCGGCGTTACGGCATTGCTCCTCGTACTGGACCAGCTCGTGCGCATCGAGGCGTTCCTTCTCGGCCGTCGCCCATTGCCCCACGGCCGCTGGCGTTCCTTCCTCCGCGGTGAACGGCGGCACGACGTGGAAGTCCTGACCGTGCTTGTTCATCGCATTGGTCATCTCGCGCATGAGCGTGGAGCGGCGAGTCGTGGACCGGGCCTCCATATCCGCGGTGAGGCCCGTGATACGATCCGGCATCGACTCGGTGGTCATCTCGGCCACCTTCGTCCGATAATCGCGCATGTCCGTCGACTGTGGGAATCCGTCCCGCATCTGACGCGCGCGGGCGCGCCGTGCCGCGGCCAAGACGTCGCGGTTCTTTTGCATGTAATCGTCGTACGCGCCCTCGGCACGATGCCGCGCGCTTTGCGCAAGATTGAAGGATTGTTGCGTCTCTGACTTCACCCGACCGGCCGTCTTGAGCTCGATGCCGAGGCGCTGCAGTTCGGCGACAAGCTTTGGATCGCGATTCCGCCTGGCATCCTCGATGTTCTTCCCGATCTCATCGAGCTTCCGATCGAAGGCAACCAGAGATGCGCCGCTGTCGAGGCATGTCAGGCCGGCCTCCCGCATCGACCGGAATTGCGCGAACATACCCTCAAACAAACGGGCGTCTTCTTCCGCACGCCGCACTCCGCCGGCCGATTCGGCAAGCTCCTGCAGCAACTGCTGTCGTTCGGCTTGAAGCTGCTGGCGCATCTGGTCCTGCGTGGCGCGACCGAGTTTCAGGTACCGCGGCTTCTGCAGCCGCCGGACCGTGCGCCCGCCTTGCATCATCAAGTCCGGGGTAATGGCGTTCTCCGCAGCCACCATCCTGTCCATCTCCTCGACCAACATGAGGTGACCGATGCGATAGTTGAGGAAGGCCCTGGCGTGACGGTTTTCCGTGGTGATGATCTGCGCCAAGGAGCCTTTTTCGGCCGGTCGGGTGTTGTCCGTCTTGGTCGTATTGATGACCTCGGCGTCCCTGTACGAATGCTCTCCGCCTTCCCGGAAAATCTCGAGCGCGCGCACCGCCCTCGATGGCTCGACGATCAAGGCTTCGCGAGAGCGACCGAGCACGGCCTCGGCCGCCATCCGCCATTTATCGTCGCGAATCTCGACGACTTCACACAGCGGGGTGGCTTCGATGCCATACGAGGCGAGCTGCCTGATCAGATCCCGGGTGCCGCCCTCGATGGGGCTTAACCCTTGTTCCATCCGCTTCAAGTTGCTGTCGATCAACTCGATGCGGTCCTGCAGGGCCTTGGTCGCTACTCGCGCGTGGAAATGGGCATCCGAAAACGTCTTTCGAGCCGCCTCGAGCCGTTCCGGATCGATAGCCACGAGGGCCGCGTCCAGGTACGAGGCGCTGTCCTTCCAGTCTTCGGGCGGCGGCTTGTCCCACTCTGAAAGTGGGGCGCGCCCCCGAGCAACGACGACTGCACTCAGCAGCGCATGCAAGAGGTCGTCGCGCCGAACCAGAAGGTTCAACTCGACCGCCTTCCTGATCGAAGAGATGAGCCCCTCGATCTCCTTGACGGGCGCCATGGCATTGGCGCGCTGCCCCAAGGTCAAGTTCCTATCGGACTCGTACATCTGGGCGAGCTGTTCGCCGTCGCTCGTTTTGATCGATAGCTCGACGGTCTTGTGATCGGCATCGAGCGTTGCGTGCCGGGCTGCAGCTGCCGTCGCTTCGACCTCGGCCCTACTCGCCGCACTACGAAGCTGCGCGAGAGCCTCTTCCTGCCGCCTCGCCTCTCGGCGAAACTTCTCCCACTCCAGGCGGACGATCTGCCATCCCGTAATGGTGATGACCCGTTCGTTTTCGAGGGCGCGGCCGACGATGCGGAGGATCCCGGCAAGGCTCGCGCTTTGCGACTTCAACTCCTCGATGCGGCGGGTCAAAGAACGCCAATGCTCGATGCCGCGCCGAAGCCTGTCGACCTGGAGAGGCTGGACATCCAGAACGTAGTTCCGTACGAACTCGGTCGGATTGTCCACTGGCTTCAGCAGCAGGGCGTTGCGGAATGCCCTCTGGAAGCGCCTCGGATCGAGTGGGAAACCCGCTGGCGACAAGGCCCTGAGCGATTCCGCCACGAAGTCAGTCGCGCTCGAGAACGCGTCGTCGACTTCGATTTTCCGGGCGCGCAACGCGTTGCGCACGGCATGCCACTGCAGCGTCTCGACCTCGTCATCGCCGACCGAAACGAGAATGTCGTCCTTGGTGAGCGCTCCCTTGGCGATGAAGCGCGCCTCGCATGACTCCTCGCTTCGCGATGCCGATGCCGCAAACGCCACGCCGAGGCTCACCGCCGAGCCGTCGGCCAGGTCCTCGAAGACCAGGATGACGTAGGTGTAGGCATGCTGTCGCGTAGGCTCCGACCGTTCGCCTTTCTCGTCGAGCGAGACCACGCCGAGGCAGTAGTCGCGCAATGTCCGCTTGCTCCTGACGTTGCTCTGGGCGCTCGGATTGAACCGGATGCTGGCCATGCTGGCGCCTGAAAGGACGGTCTGCACGGCGTCGATGATCGCCGATTTCCCCGCCCCGTTTGGACCGATGATCGCGGTCATGCCGCGCATGTCGACCTGTTGCGCCCGGAACAGATACCAGTCGACCAGAATGATGCGACGAAGTTCGATCACGCCTGCACCTCGGTCGCGGCGTCGGTTTTTGCTGTCGCTGCCGTGGAGCGCGACACGAACTCCTCAAGCGATCCGAGCGTGTCCTTGGAGACCACAATCGGCAACGCCGGTCGCAGGAACAGCGTGAAGTTCCTGTCGTCCCGATCCTCGATCCGCACTAGGCCACGCTGCCTGAAGCCGGCCAGGATTTCCTTGACCCGCCCGAAGTTCGGCCGCTCCCGATGGGTCCGATCTTCGTAGATCTGCAGGATCTGCTCGCTCTCGACCTCCACCTCGCCGAATTCCTTGGCCTCGAACCGCGTGAAGGCTTCCTCGTAGTGGAGCCGCAGCACCAGCAGGAGCAGGCTCTCGTCGAGCTTCATGCTCTGACGCGGAGGCAGTTCGTTCGCCACCAGGCCGACGTAACCGTCGTTCGGCCTGCCCACGACTCGGTAGCCGAGCGCGTCGAAAAGGTTCTCGAAGTAGCCCGTGTGGCGGCGGAGCGCCTCGTAGGAGTTCTTCATGCCCCAGTCGTTCTCGTAGATGAACTGGGCGCGCCAGAGCGCCTGGGCAGCTTGGCGCAGCTCCTTCTGCAGCTGGTCGCCGTCGTGTCCCTCGGAGTCCGCGTCGTCGATGAGTTTGGAAAGATCACGCAGCATCGGCCGTGGCCCTCGTTCTCTCGATCCGGAAGGCGGTCACGTCGATCCAGTCGTTGGCGGTGCGGCCCTCCTCGAGCGTGATCGTGAATTCGCCTAACTTAACCGAGCGGCCGACCGCCGCCAGGTTCGGCAGGGCCCGGTAGGCGAAGAGATCCGGGATGCTCTCGATCTCAATCTCGGCAGATGACACGGCGTCGCGGCCCTGCATCTGCCGACGAGCGAACTCGAGCAGCTTCTGGTCCGACACGCGCACCATCCGGTCGAACTCGGTCGTGGCCTGGACATACGCGCGCAAATAGGGATCCTGCTTCGGCACCTTGAAGCGCGTCCGCTCGGGCGGAGCCTTCGGCGGCGGAGGGGTGTACAGGGCGAGCGACGTGATCGGCAGGCCGACATCCGGCGACCTCAGCCGGATCTCGACCTCGTCGCTGCCGATCTTCGAGATCTGCTCGATCAGCCGGACGATCCGCTCGGCGGAGCCTTCTCCCATGACGTCCATGTAGTGGACGGTGGTGCGGATGCGGCGTTCGAGGCGATCCCTGAAATCCTCGATCTTGTCCATGAAGGGGCCGACGTCCTCGAACACGCTCTTGATTTTCTCGAGCTCCGCGACGACTCGTTCCTCGGCAGTAGCGATCGTGGCGCCCGCGGCCATGACACCCTGTTCGATGTACGCCCGCGCGATCTTGCCGAGGCGCTCGGTGTCCGCAAGCATGTCGCCCGCGAGCGATGCTATCGTGCGGCGGTGGCGGTAGGGATTGTTTGACGTTTTGAGCTGCTTGTAGTCGGCGATCAGCAGCCCGTCGACGAAGTCCTGGAAGAACGTGCGAAGGATGGCCGCCGCGTTCGGATTGCCCAGAATGCGGTCCTCAATCTCACGCATACCGGCAAGGATGCGGCGCATGCTGCGAGCGAACCGCAAAGCCGTGTCGTGCGCGTTGGCGAGGCCTTGGGCCATCGTCTCCGGCTCGCGGAACGCAGCTTCCAGGTTGTTCTTGACATCCACCACGGCGCCGGCGACGCGCACGCGGCTATTACCGAAGTCGGTGATCGCGCCCAGGACCATGAACGCGTCCGGGTTCATGTCGACATAGGTGCGCCATTTCTCGGTCTCTTCCGCGAGCCAGCCAGTGTCACGCAATCTGTAGTAGGCGAGGTAGTGGGCCTGGCTCGTGGTCTGATCTTCTTCAGGATCGCCCTCGGAAAGCTCCCCCATCGACCCGATGCCGAACTCGGAGAGACCGATCTCGATCTGCTTCACGACCTCCTCCCTGAGCGGCGTCTCAAGGATGCGGGCCGAATAAATCCTCTCGTAGAGGCGCATCAGGAGGCGGGCATAGACGTGCTTCTTCGGCCCCGACAGAGGCTTGAAAAGGGTCTCCGGAAGATAACCAAAAAGCTTCATCTATCGGTCCTTCAGCCAATGGATTGAACCGTCGCGCTCCTTCAACCGCAAGGAAAAACATTGGAGTTTCAGGGCGTTCTCCTTGCTTTCCTCCGCTTCAGAAACTCCCTCGCAGCCTGCTCCATAATATCCCAGGCGGCCCGATGCTCGTCGATGCCCACCTGCTTGATGTCGGCGATGACGTCCTTGTCCATCATCGCGATGAACGTAACCCGGTCCCCGATCGGGGTTCGTTTGCCCCTTTTCGGCGCCTTCTTCTTTCCGACCATCGACCCATCCGCTGCGAGAAACCCCTCGTTAACCATACGAGGCCCTACAGCAGGACGCCAGCGTTTGCGCCCTTTCTTATATAAGATGTTTTCCATTCTTATATAAGAATGAGCCGCTAACCGCTTGACTCGAGCTGACCTTCCTGCTCTTAATGTTCTTGTTTGATTCTCATTCGTGGTCAGTCGCGATGTCTAGCGTGCTGCAAGATTGGAGGCTGGAGCTCATCGGGGCCCATCCCGACCTCTTCCGCCCGTCGGCGGGCACCGGTGACGGGGCGGAGGGCCTTCCGGAGTGCGGACCCGGCTGGCGCGATCTCATTGACCGGTATTGGACCGGCCGTCGTTCTCCGGAATCGAGCGCGCTCGTCGACGAGGCGATCGACCTGGCCGAGGCCCGCAGCGTTTGCAGCTGCGAGATTTGCGGCGAGGCTGGCGTCCTGCGCACCGGCGGCTGGCTGACGACCCGCTGCGACTTGCACGCCGAGGAGCGCGCCCCCGCCGAGGTCCGCCCCGGATTCGAAAACGTCCACATCCTCCGCTACGGCTTGGGCGCGCAGCGCCAAATCACCGGCCGTCGCTACGACCGCGAGACCGACGCGTTCGTGGATGTCGATGCCGCCTCCCTCGAAATCGAGGAGGACTGACCACGCGCTTGTGGGTCATGTCCGACATCCATGCCGAGCTCACGCGGGGCTGGAACCTGCCGTCCGGCGCTGCCCGTCCGGATTACGACGTTCTGATCGTCGCCGGCGACCTTAGATGACCTCAAGGCAGAGGTAGCGCGCCTGTGCAAACAGCAACCAGGCAACAATAACCCAACGTGCAAGGACGCGGTTCGCTAGCGGCTTCTATTAGCCAGTCCCCATCCTTGGCGATACGTCAACCGATCGAATGCTCGAGCCTCGTTGGCCGCACACCGTGCATGTAAAGCGCGGCTCGAGATCAGACAGACGCATTACGTCCGGCCACCTCGCCGCATCCATCGTAACGTTGTGAGAACAGCGGTAGTCTTTGCAGAACACGATGATGCGCGTCGCGCCGGTTTCACGCATCTCGCCGAACGTGATTTGGCGGGATAGTCTCGCATGGGCTGAATTACAGCGCGCTGCTGGTGCAGGCCGCAATAGCACGACAAATTGCGTATTAGCGCTCACTCCAACGCAAGGCGTCGGTCAAGATCGCGCAGCCCAAAGACCTCTCTTATACCCGTTCAAGCGCGGCCACCTTGTGGCATGGGAACGAATATCTCCGCGTTGACCCCGCCGCAAGAAAGTGAATGCGCATCGTTGGAACCCTGTCACAAGAACAATTGTTGTCTTGATGCACCGGCGGAGGCCGCGGAAGTGGCAGACGAACTTGAATATTCGGGTCACCGGCTAGTGGTCGTCGAGCAACCCGGCGGCGGATCCCTGGTTGAGATCGCGCCTCTCGACCGCAGCGGCCAAATCATTAGGACCATGACCTATCAAAGTTCGCGAGAAGCGATTGCCGCAGCAAAGAGGACCATTGACGAGCACTCCGGAGACAGACGCGCCTCGTAGGCGATAACCCTGGCCGATGCCGCCCTATACCGACGGCAGCGGGCCCGATCTGGAGGGGCGCCCGGGCTGCTTTCCAGGCAGCTTGGGAGCGTTCTATTCCGACCTGAGTCCGAAAAGCATCGAATTCCGGCACCATACCCAGGACGTGGCTAAGGGGCGGTTTGGCCGATCTGAGGAACGCTCACTGGCCTCGATTGTTGAGCAGCCATTATGGCGCCAACCGTCACTGTTCATTTTACCTGTCCCGGCTGCGGCATCGTCTATTCGGCGATCCAGGAACGCAGTGCAACCCATACGAATAGTTCCGGCACGTTCGATTGTCGGCAATGCGGAGAGCTTGTTCACCACTGGGCTGGGCTCTACGACTATAACGAATGGAGAATCGATGCTCTGCCCACAAAGCAACCTAAGATGAGAAATGAAAGACGTCGGTGACCGCCCCTACTCGGCCCCGAGAAAGCAGCCCGCAGGCTCATGGAGCACGCGCGAGCGTTCCAGCCGATCCAGGATGGCCGGATCTACATCGAGAAGATCAACTATCCGATGCTCTACCGGGACAAGGCGACGCCGGCTGAGTAATGGGCCAGCTTGGAGTACGCCAAGGATCAGGGCTGGCTCGAGCACCACGAGAGCGGGACCTACGTGCGGATGACGCAGGCCGGGAAAGACCTGTTCGGCTGACAAGAAACGGCCCCAGCAGTTCAGCCGATCAGCAACAATCCAATGGCGAAAGCGAATGCAATAAACGACGCTCCGGCTAAGCCGAGGAAGCCATAGTCCGACGCGACCAAATGATCCGGCTTGAGCAGCATGGACTTCACCTGCGTCCGAAAAACCGGCCCCAGCGCCCTGGGGAGAGCACTGAGGCCGGTAGGTTAGTCCCACTCCTCGTCGTACCGATCTTAAACCACGTTAATTGCAGGTTGTTCCCGAACGGAAACGGCCCCAGCGCTTGGGAGCACGCTGGGGCCATAGGCTTTCCACTCACACTGTCCAAATGCGGCTTGGTCGGGCTGATGTGCCGCATTCGTCGGACGAACAAGCTTCAGCCACGTTCGTTCCTAGCAGCCATAGAAAAGGCGCCAGCACCTTTGGGGGCCGGCGGGCTAGGAACCATGGAGAAGGCAAAGCGTATAATTTCGCGCTTCTGGTCAGCCAACCGCCCCCCGACTGCCAGAAGAAAACCCGTGTCAGATTCGGGTTGGCGGCCCCCCGGTTGGGGCCGCTTCCAGCGAAGTCGTGATATGACTGTCGCTGGCATCGTACATGTTATTTGCGGAGCTATTTTCACAGGTGGTGATTGCAATGGAATTTATTGGACGCCCGATGCGAGGCCGTTTCCTCGTTCGGCAAGGTGGCAATGGTTGGATGGTCTACGACAGCGAGCTCAAAGGACCAGCTCAGATAGAAAAGAACGGGGCATTCGCCGAGAAGCTCACAAAAGAACAGGCTGAGGTTCTCGCGGGGCGCCTGGCGACACGCAAACCGGTGACCTCTGATCGCTCATAAGAAGGCCCCCAACGCCCTGGGGTAGAGTGCTGAACCCACGGCAGTGGTCCCACTCATCGTACAGCTCGTTCCCGCAACAGAAACGGCCCCAGCGAAACGCTGAGGCCGAGTCGACGGCCCTGGCGAGGTGCCAGCCGGGGCCACCGGCATAACGGGTTATGAATGTGCCCAGAATCTTCGGGGGCAAGAGCCGGGGCACGTTCATTCGTCCAATGCCGCTCTGCCGCGAGCGACGCACAATTAACGACGGTTCGAAAGCGCCGTTCCTAGCGCCGGCGTTCACATCTCACCGCATGAAAAGCCAAGTCATGCTGGCGACGAGGGCCGCAAACGACACCGCCGCAGCGCACACGAAGGCGACTTCCACGCCGTCGAAATGATGGTGATCCATCGGCATGGGGTGGCCTCCTTAGATCGGCGCGCGCGGGCTTGCGGACAGAAGCCACTCCGCCAAATGGGCAGTGGTTTCGTCGTGCCTCGCTCGTCTTAGTAGCGACTCGCGCTCTCGACCTGGGGGGAGTGCCTCAGCCCGTCTGCGTAGCTCTCTGGCTTCCTCGGTAAGGCGTTCTTCAAGGGGGTACATCTGCTTTACTCTGCGCCGTCGCTTCATGGCTCCTCTCTCCAAAGCTGACGTTGCTGCCCCAAAAAGGCAAAATGACCGAAAGAGCGGAAACGTTCCCCGGTGTGGGTGGGCCGAACTCGCAAAACCTGCCACTGATATCTATCTTCCGGGCATGCCGATCACTCGAAGGCCGCTGGAAATCTCGCCCGAGGTCGCCCGGCAACTCGCCGAGAAGATTGCGGGCATTCCACGCCGAGTACCGACCCGCTCAAGCGGGACGAAATCGCCGCGGATACCAGGCACCTGCTCCTAGGGCACATGCCGAAAAGGGCGCGAAGCTTCGACTTGCCGATGTCCTCGAACTGTTCGAACTGATGCGATGACCGAACCAGCATGCATCCTTTGCGACGATACCGGCTGGGTGTGTGAACGACACCCGATCAACCCTGGACCGGCAACCACGCGTGCCGGTGTGGCGGCGCTGGTGCGCCCTGCCCGAAGTGCAACAGACCGAAGCCGGAAGACAGCATCCCAAGGCTGCCACGAGGGTTTCGAAACATGTTCAGCACACGCAATCGCCGAGGCGAGTAAAATTCACCCTTGCTAACACCCTTCGGTTGATTCCGACTCTCCGAAGGATCACCGGAGCTAGACGGCAGTGGCAACCATTGGCGCTGTGACTTTTCTGGTTTTGGTCGGCATTGCGATTGGGGCGTTCGCTGCCGCCCGTTTCAACGAGCGCGCATCTTATCGTCGGCAGATGACTGATAACGCGATGCGATCCATGGGCAATTAGGCCGCCCCTTGCGCACTCCCTCTGGTTGCTGAAGGATAGCTCTCTTTTGGGAGGGCATCGATGTGGTCAGCCCTCAGATTCCCGTTAGATAGCGTGACGTTCAGCGAAGGGCCATCGAAACCGCCCGCTGGTGGCGGAGGCGGCGGTGGCGTAGTCGTCAGCGATTTCACCTCGCATATAAGCAACGATTCCGCAGTGATCTCGACCATATAGATTTCGCCGTCGCGCACGCTCAGATGCCACCTCCGACACAAAACCGTTGGAGAGCGCTTCTGCCGCAGACCATTTTCTGTTTGCGATCATCCAGCCGCGAGCAACCGCTTCGGAAACACCGAGGCGCGATGTCAGGAGCGATGCAGTTTTGTCGTCGCTGGCGTTGAGCGATTCGTTTATCGCGCTACCTTACCGCTCCCCCCCGCCTTTTGTGCGGCCCGCTCATGAGCTTTGTCATAACGTGGGAGAAGCGTCTCGATCTCAGGATATCTTGCGCCGATCCGCGCAACATCAGGCTGGAAATCCAAGAGCCAATTCTCTCTCAGAAGCGCATCGATGGAACGAACCGTCACCTCGTCGGGCCAAATTTCAACGATCTCAGATCGCATAGTAATTCATTACCCTTCACGGAACGCCCATAGGCTCGATCAGCCTCACACGTTTCTCATACTGAGCACGTGGTGGCCAATCAACCGTTCGTCTCTCAGCTGTAGAAGCGGTAGTCGGGCTGTTCGATCTGTCCGAATGGAACATATTTAAGCACCCTTCCGACTTGGCGCGCAGCGCGAATCGGAATGGGCGATGCCTGATCGAACTGCGTTGAGTTCCAGTTCATTTTGGTCAGCGCGAGATACGACGCGCCGGACTGTACTTCTCAGCGATGTAGGCAGCTAGGCGTTCTTGCGCCTCTCGATCTTGGTGCAAAGCATCCCGTGGCGATATGCTCGCCACCGACGGCCGACAGGATCGCAACGCTCGACGAGGTCGTCGGCGGCATGTTGCAGCAGCGCTCGACGCGGCCGAGCTCGCGCCGCAGGTCGGCACCAGCATTTGAATGAGCCCACGGACTTATGCACGCCATCGTGCCCAATGCAGGAGAGACCCCAGCGAGCGCATTCGCTGGGGCCTGCTTCACTATGCATTTGCGCCGCCTTCGGAAATAAGTGACGACCCACTGGATCTAAATAAACCGTGCAATGAAAAGGTATCCCGCCCAGTAACTCTGATAATCAGTGAAACGCCCAGTTCCGAGAATTACAATTGTTATGATTCAGAAAGAACCTCCAATGGTTCTCGATGCGTTCACTAGGTTAGCGCGTCAGCGGTCATGCTCGCGACCAGAACCAAAAAGCTCAGCGCTGTGACCGACGCGAAAGTCCGCTCCACTCCATTCATTTGTTCCACTGCTCTATCCTCCCGATAGAAGGCAGTTTTCGCAGCCCGACCAGGTCGGTGTCATTAGCATCGGTTACAGCCCGGAGAAATTTCTGACCGCTCCCTCAGCGCTCCTCTTCGAGTTGTTTGATCGTTGCGATTGGCCATCGGCCTTCATGTCCCCCAATCCCAATCCGAAGCCCGTGAATGTCGTCTACAAAGACGTGATCAATTGTACCGGCCTTGCCATCGGACAAGATGACGCCCTTGCCAACCAATTCTTTCTCGGAAGCGTGAAGTTCGGACAGAATGTTGAGAGCGTGTTTGCAGCAGTCATAAAACTCGTTCATTTTGCGCGACGCTCTTAATGTTGCAGCGAGGCAGATTCGGTATCTTCCCGGAGCCGGGCTCGAGCCGAGATGGCGGCTTTTAATCACGGCGCTGACGAGCACATCGCTGACAGCAGCAGGCACAATGGTTCGGACCATTCGCTCGTCAGGTCTTTAGCAAAAGTGAATCTCTTCTGTTTTTTCCCGACCACGGCCGCCCGAGCCAAATAAAGGCCTGAGCGCGAGGGGGCGTCGCCGAGGCCGAGGTCGCTTCGTTTCCACACTACCGGATCAAGTCCAGCCGCTTCTAGAAGCGGCAGCATCATGAATCGTTCCGGCTAGAGCCACCGCCGGTACCGCGCAAAGCGCGCGGGGTGTGTAACGCCTCTTTCTTCAGTTCCTGAGTTGCTCGACCCGAGCCGTCGCCTGGACAGCGGGAACGCGGGCTCTTTCTCCGCCCGCGCCAATAAGGCAAAGGAGGCAAAACCGCGCTCGAGCAGCTCAATACGCTGCGGGGCAAGGCAACCCTGACCGACGCCAAGACTTCGCAGGTCGGCGAGCTCGAGACCAAGGTCGACGCGCTCGAGGCCGAGGTCGCCGAGCTCGACAAGCAGATCGCGGCCGATGAAAAGAAGTTGCGCCGCACGGCCCTGTTCGGCTTTTCGACCGCGCTCGGCGGTCCGCCGCTGGCGACGTCGTCAAAGATATCAATCCGGAGCGGACCGGCGGTTTCCGCAGCGTCGCGGAATTGGCGGTTTCGGTTCGGACCGCCATGACGGGCGGCGGTCTCGATCCGCGCCTCGGCGCAGCGCCGACCAATTTCCAGCAGAACCAGGGCGGCAGCGGCGAGGGCTTCCTGGTGCCGACCGAGTATCGCGAGCAGATCTGGGCGCTCGTTTTCGACGACCAGAACCGGCCTCCGGGGTCCAGGCTCTTTGGAGCTCTGAGGGCACGCAGAGATCGCGGACAAGGCCGAGCGCTTTCGCTCGACCGGGCATGATGAGGCCCGGCTCCTTGAAACAAGCTCAAATCTGGGCGATGGCAATTGCTTCGTCTTCGCTTTGTCGGCGCCTAGTCATGAATAAAAAAACTCAAAGAGAGCTAATAAATCTGCGTAGGATGAGAGGGAGCAAGTCGAACGGTTCTCAACAAGATCAAACAATGTCGTCGGGTGGCGACGCGCTGCGACAGGTTCGCCACCAACTACCTCGCCTTTGTCCATTCACATCTATCCGGCTATGGCCGGCCGCGCGTTATGAGTCGACGCCATTAGCGCCGGCGCGCGACCCAAACACCTAGCAGGAACGCGACGAACAACGACTGCAATGGAGCCTTAGTGGTCACCTTGCGCAACTGGTCGGCCCATCGCATCGCGGCCTCCGGCGCGGGAGACTGGAATGGCCGAGGCCTTCCTCCCGCTTGCGCCGAGGCGCTCGGCATCGCGCCGGCAGCGGGCCCGCTGCCATCCTGATCGTCCACAAGCCCAGAGGCTTCCGTCATCGCCGAGGCTTCTTTCATATCCATGCGGCTCTCCTGCTCTGCCTTCAGGCGGACTTCCGCTGCGGTCTGGCGGCCGGCTTCTTCGGCGCGGCCTCCTTCGCTGGCTTCTTGCCGACGATCGGCATCAGCATCTCCTTCTGACCGCTTGCGACCTTGCGTGGCTTCTTGGCCGGCTTCTTCGGCGCCTCGGCCTTGGCCGCCGCGCCGCCGACGCTCCGGCGCAGCGCCTCCATCAGATCGACGACGTTGCCGGCGTCCGGCTTCTCCTTCGGCGTGATCGGCTTGCCGGCGCGCTTCTGGTTGATGAGCTCGATCAGCGCGGTCTCGTAATGGTCCTCAAACCTCTCCGGCTCGAACCGACCCGCCTTCTGGTTCACGACGTGCCTCGCCAGGTCGGCCATGTCCTTGGTGATTTTGACGTCCTGGATCTCGTCAAAATATTCTTGCGGATCCCGGACTTCGTACGGGTAGCGCAACAGCGTGCCCATGAGACCCTTGTCGAGCGGCTCGAGCGCGATGATGTGCTCGCGATTGGTCAGCACCACGCGACCGATCGCGACCTTGTTCAGTTCGCGGATGGTTTCGCGGATGACCGCGAACGCGTCATGGCCAACTTTTCCATCCGGCACCAAGTAGTAGGGACGGATCAGATACCGCGGGTCGATCTCGCTGCGGTCAACGAACTCATCGATCTCGATGGTGCGGGTGGACTCCAGCGCGACGTTCTCGAATTCTTCCTTGGAGACCTCGATGTAGGTGTCGGTGTCGACCTTGAAGCCCTTGACGATGTCTTCGTTCTCGACCTCCTCGCCGGTGTCTGCGTCAACCTTGGCGTACTTGATCCGGTGGCCGGTCTTCCGATTGAGCTGGTTGAACGAAATCTTCTCGGACTCCGAGGTGGCCGAATAGAGCGCGACCGGACAGGTGACGAGCGACAGCCGAAGGAAGCCTTTCCAGTTGGCGCGCGGGGCCATACGCAGAACTCCGTTACGATTTGATTCAAGACGATTGGCCGCCGGCAGTTCCGACATCCCGCGCTTCCTCGCGAATTCATCGTCAACCGGGCGTCGAAGCGGCCGAATCCGCGTTCGGGCGGCTTGACTCCATGTGAACAAAAAGGGAACGTGGTATAGCCGCTGCGCCCGAACCTTCCGCGCCCTCCGCCGGAGATCTGGAGCTCGCTGCCGACCAGGCCATTGCGGCCTGCGGCGGCGATCCCCGCGAGGCGGACGCTGATAGTGGCCAACGGTTTTCTCGAAGCGCAGGTCGAGGAGCTCCGCGCTTCGGTTTCTGCCGGCTACTCGCGCGGCCGGTTCGACCTCTCGCGCGATCGTAAGGACGACTGAGATGGCCGAGGTGACCTACTACATCGCCCTACCCTTCGTGGCCGCCGACGACGGGTCGCGGCCGGCGAAGCAGTGGAGTGCCTGAGCGCCAACACCGCGGTGATGCGAGCCGAGGCGCTCTCGTAAAAGCCCGGCTGCGCCGGCGCGGTCACGTTCAGCCCGCAGCGGAAATCCCGCCACCGGCGAATTCGGCGAAGGTGATCCGGAAATTCGGCGACGTGCCGGGTGATCTGAGCGCGCTGTGAGCCTCGCGGAAGTACATGAAAGTCTGTGAACTGATCGAACTGTTGAAGGATCAGCCGTTCGAACGGAGAGTCGTGCTGCGAGGGTACGAACAGCCGACATTTCAGGAGTGAGAGAGCGGCCGCTCAAGCTGGATGCCAACGGCGAGTGGTGGAACGGACCGCACGAAGCATCCGAAACGGAAGTGGCCATCGAGCCCCTGAGAATTGATCGGGATCCGGATTAGCACCGAATATTCCGGGCCAGCTAATTCGCTGGCGGCTTCAGCGAGCTCTCGATCCACTTCCGGGCGACAGGATCGTGCAGCGGATCGTCCTCGCTATCGGGGCAGACATAGCGCTGCGGGCTCGTTGCCGTCTCGTCGCGCACAAGCTTCATGGGCCGCCCGGAATGAGGGCACGGCTTCTGGACCGCTGCAGCAGCAAGATGACTTTCCCGCCGCGGCCTACGTAGTGCGCCGTTTGCCGGACGGGCACAAGCGCGTCATGGGAAGTTTTCCGGGTGCTTGACGTCAGACGTTGCGGGTGGTCGACCCGCCCCCGAGGGTGCGACCAGGAAGCCGTCAAACGTTGAGATAAGTCAAAAGCGAGGGGCGCATCAGGTTTTCACTCGGTTACGAGGAGCCGAGCGCCTCGAATACCGTCGAAAATGAATTGGACCGCGAGGGTCGCCAGCAGGATGCCGGCGAGCCTCGCCAGCACGTTGGCGCCGGTGGCCCTCAACACCCGGTGCAAGACGTCCGTGAAGATCATACCGGGATAGGTCAGTAGAAGGCACAGCAGCATGGCCACCAGTACGATCATCGAGCCGAGGGGGTCACCGGCGGCCTGCCCCATCAGCAGAACGACCGCCGTGAGGCCGGCCGGTCCCGCGATCACCGGAAATGCCAGGGGGAAAATCGCGATGTCGCCGGGCGCCATCGCCTCACGCCGCTCGAGCGCGGTGAGCGAAGACAGACCTGAGGGATGGGCGAAGATCATCTGGATGGCCTGCAACAGCAGCAGGATGCCGCCCGCAACTCGAAAGGCATCCAGAGAAACCCGAAGGGCGGCCAGCACCCGATTGCCGAACAGTGCAAACCCGAGCAGGACAATTCCGGCGATCAGGACGGCCTGCCAGGCCAGACGAAACCGCTCGGGCCGGTGAACGCCCGCCGTCAGGCCGCCGAACACGATCGCGGTATCGATGGGTCCGATCGCCACAAACAGGGTTGCAAAGGCGGTGATGGTGAAATCAGTGAGCATGACGGGCTTACCCTGAATCCTCCCCCAAAGCAGCCTGCTTTTGGGAAGCCGGCGAGCGCCATGTTTCCGTGCTCAACGGCGAAGTTCGGATCGCCGATTGGGCCTGCGGCCAGTATGTTTGTTGAGGGGTCCCATGCGCGGTCTTCTCAATCCTTCCGGAAGAGAAAAATCATCCACCCGGCCGTCGTCGCTTGAGGGCCCGGGCGGTGCCTTTCGCGCGAGGATCTGCGGACCTGGTTGCCGCTGCGCACCGTCGTTCACTGTGCTGGGTGCGCGGCATTTCTCGCTCATGCCGGCGAACAGGCTCCTTGCCCAAGATCCCATTCTTGCGAAGGACGCTAATTTCGGCCAACCCTCCATACTCTCCACGCGCAATCGATTTCAGGCAGCGGTCTGCTTCCGCGCGGCCTCCATTCTTCGGAATAGCTCCAGCCACCGCTGCTCTTTTGGAGAGAGCGGTAGATCGGAAGGCCTCCAAGCCGGCTTGCCATCGAGCGGAAGCTGAGCATCCAACAGTTCGAATTCGGTCGTCTCCTCGGGAGTAAGGCCCACAAGCACTCGGCGACGCTTCTTATCAAGCGTGATACAAGCACGAAGTCAGCGGCACGGCTTCTCTGCTTGGCGCAAGGGCCGACTGAGAAGCTATTGGCATGTTCCCTTTCACTGCAGCACCCATCATGGTTGATCTCGCGGGCAACAAGCTTGGCCAGCAAATTGGCGCAGTCTCGCAGATAAAATGCGAAGGGAGGCTGGCAGCGACCTCCCTCGCCGAGCATCAGGCCATCACACGCGGATGGCTCTGGTGCAGTTGCCAGATTCGCAGGGCAGCAACAGCCGCCACCAGGATTCCGGCGATGACGTGGAGCGGTGTCACCGTTGCCTTGGCCGAGAAGAGCAGCACCCAGGGCGACACGGCGACCCAAGCGCCGGCGGCAAGTGCCATCCACTCCTGCCATTCGGCGAAGAGCGCCAGCGCTGCTACAGCCAGCGCAGCGATCAGGATGCCGCTCAGCCAGGCATTCCAGTTCGTGGGACTTTCAGCGGCGAATCCGATGGCCCATGGCGATACGAACAAGCCCAGGCCGATTGCAAGGTCGACCACATCAGCGATTATGTCCTTTTTCCAGGCGGTGTTCATGGTTGCAACTCCTTACATTGGCTCCTCTCATTCATTCGAGTTCGATTGACCTGTCATTGTTGATTGGCAATGGCCTCGACGGGGCGAGAGCACAAGACTCCCGCCCGCCCCGCGGTTACTTGCCGTTGATGGCGATCCGTTTCACGTTCGGCTGCGCGGTAGGTAGCTTCGGCAGCGTTACGCTGAGAACGCCGTTTTTGAACGACGCTCCGACCTTATCCTGGTCGATATCGTCAACCGGGATCGAACGCTCGAAGCGCCCATAGTAGCGCTCGCTGAAGCGGCGCTCCTTGTCTTCGGTCTCGCTCTTCCTCTCACCGCTGATCGTCAACATGCCGTTCCTCAGTTCGACGTTGACGTCCTTCTCTTCGAGACCGGGAAGTTCAGCGATAACCTTGACTTCCTTTGCGGTCTCCTTGACCTCGAGCTTCGGCCAGCCCATCGCCTGGGAGCTGAACGCAGTGATGTCGAACGAGCGGAACGCGTCGTCGAAAAGCCGGTTCATCTCGCGGTGAAGCGCGAGGAACGGATTGGGCTCGTTGCGCTGCAAGCTCAGATCACGAGAGCCGTCGTTCCACGGAATGAGATCGCGTAGTGCCATAGTTGTCCTCCTCTCTGTTCTTCATGTTCACTGGACAGAGCTCCGCCGCGCGCGGCCAAGCCGCGCACAAGCGGTCCGACAACCTCGAACGGAACTCCGTTAGGCCGTCTGCTTCTGCTCGATTTGCAGGTTGTTGTTGCCGGCGGTTTTGATCGCGATGCGACGCGGTTTCATCGCCTCCGGCAGTTCCCGAACCAGAGTGATCGTCAGCATGCCGTTTTCGAAAGTCGCATCCTTGACCTGGACATAGTCCGCCAGGTTAAAAACGCGCCTGAACGGCCGCAGGGAGACTCCCTGGTACAGGTAGTCGCGATTACCCTTGTTGGGCTCGCGGCCCTCGACGATCAGCGTCGATGGCTCGGCGGTGATGGTGATCTCCTCCGGGCTGAAGCCCGCCAGCGCCAGCGTGATCTGGTACTGGTTCTCGCCGGTACGCGCGATATCGTAAAACGGATAATTGTCGCTGTCGTTCGTCGCGTTGTTGACGAGGTCGAAGAGGCGATCGAATCCGACGCTCGAACGCCAGAACGGGGACATTTCGTAGGTTCTCATAACCACATCCTCCTTGAGCAACATGGATAGAGGCAACGCCGGGATTTCCGGCGGTCTCGGCCGGACCCTGACGGCATCCGGCGCCACACCTGTGGCACCACAAGAACTAGAAGGGTCTCGGGTGATTTCAAGGGCGACACCCGCGCACGAATTGCATTTTTCCTCAGCCCTGGCCCGACCTCGAGAGAACCGCGCGCACCGCATCAGCGCCGGCCGCGGGTGGCCACGTTCGGCGCTGCGCAACTAACCCGCGCGAGCCGCCATTCCGAGCTCTCACCTCTTGACGCCGCGCGGGGCTTCCCTACGGCGGACAGCTGCACGACTTCGCCAGCACAAGCTTTAACCGTCACGCCGTGACAACTTCGGGCGTCGTGCCGCGATGCCGCTCTGACGCCCGGTCCAATAGCCAACAAGCCGAACATCGCGCGATACCGGGCGGCTCCAGTTGCTTCGTCCACGCCCCTATCGACAGGGCCCGTGCTCCCGGCAATCTGGTTCGTCGACTTTCAAATCTCGAAGGAACAAACCGCCGGCTTCGACATTCTGTGGACGCCGCCGGCATGACGGGCGCCGTTTCCGGGCCCAAGCCATGCTCGGTAGCTCAACCCACTTCGCTCTGAGGAGGAATTGGAAATGAGCACCCTGCCGGTTCTATCGAATCTGCCCGCGATCCATTCGGACGGCGGGCTTTCCCGTTACCTCGCCACCATTCGCAAATTTCCGCTGCTGAGTGCGGCGGACGAGGCCATGCACGCTCGCCGCTGGCACGAACACGGCGATCGCGATGCGGCGTATCGCCTGGTCACAAGTCACCTCCGGTTGGCCGCCAAGCTGGCGCTGCGGTATCGCGGCTATGGCCTTCCCGTCGCTGACCTGATCTCTGAGGCGAATGTCGGCCTGATGCTGGCGGTGAAGCGCTTCCAGCCCGAGAAAGGCGTTCGGCTCGCGACGTATGCGATGTGGTGGATCAAGGCGACGGTCCACGAATACATTCTCAGGTCCTGGTCGCTGGTGAAAATAGGCACCACTGCAGCCCAGAAGAAGCTGTTCTTCAACCTGCGAAAACTCAAAAATCGGATTTCTGCAAGCGAGGAAGTCGACCTATCGCCGCAGCAGGCCGAATATATCGCGGGCGAACTGAAAGTAGCTCCGCGTGAGGTCGTCGAGATGAACGGGCGGATTCGGGGTGATACTTCGCTCAACTTGCCCATCACGCGGGAGGAGGGGTCCGAGGAAATCCAGGACTGGCTGATTGATCCGGCCCCGGACCCGGAAACCCTGCTATCGGAAACGGAGCATCGCAACCGGACATGGAGCGCACTGAACGACGCGCTCGCGCTCCTTAACCCCCGCGAGCGACATATTGTGGGCGAGCGATTCCTGGCCGAACAGCCGAAGACCCTGGAGGAGCTCGCCGCCACTTTCGGCGTGTCACGCGAGCGCATCCGTCAGATCGAAGTTCGCGCACTACAAAAGATCAGGGACGCGCTCGGGGCTCACTTGGATGGATTGCCTCCTGGCTTTCCCGGCGGATGGAGGCCCCGTCTGGCGCAGCGGCTTCTGCGGAGAGACAGAAATGAGGATTGCACAGATAGCCCCGCTATTCGAGAGCGTCCCGCCCCGGCTGTATGGAGGAACGGAGCGGGTCGTTTCCTGGCTGACCGAGGAGTTGGTCCGACAAGGCCACCAAGTGACGCTGTTCGCGAGCGAGGACTCCATCACCTCCGCCGAGCTCGACCCCTGCACGTCTCGCGCGCTGCGCCTCGACCCCGACGTCCGCGACGCGCTTCCCCACCAGATGATCATGCTCGACAAGGTGCGCGAGCGCGCCGACGAGTTCGACATTCTCCACTTCCACACCGACTATCTGCATTTTCCGCTGTTCCGATCTGAACGCGGCAGGACGCTGACCACGCTGCACGGCAGGCAGGATCTTCCTGATCATATGCCGTTCTACCGCCGGTTTGCGGACATGCCGCTGGTTTCGATCTCGGACGCGCAACGGTCGCCGCTTCCAGGCGCGAACTTCGTAGCGACGGTCTATCATGGCCTTCCGCTCGATCTGCACATTCCGAGCTACAATCCGAAAGGCGGCTATCTGGCGTTTCTCGGCCGGATCTCACCGGAGAAACGTCCCGACCGTGCCATCGCGATTGCGCGGGCAGCCGGCCTTCCGCTCAAGATAGCAGCGAAGGTCGACAAGGCCGACGACGCCTACTTCCGCGGCGTCATCGCCCCGATGCTGAACGAGCCAGGAATTGAGTTCATCGGCGAGATCAATGAGAAAGCCAAAAGCGAATTTCTCGGCGAAGCGGCCGCGCTGCTCTTCCCAATCGACTGGCCGGAGCCATTCGGCCTGGTCATGATTGAAGCCATGGCCTGCGGCACGCCGGTGCTCGCCTTCCGTTGCGGGTCGGTCCCGGAAATCGTCGAGGACGGACTGACCGGACGCGTCGTGTCCGACGTCAACGAGGCGGTGCGCGCCGTTCCCGGGTTGCTGCAGCTCGACCGCAAGGCCGTCCGCGCCCGGTTCGAGGAACGTTTCTCCTCCGCCCGCATGGCGGCGGAGTACGGCCGAATCTACCAGAGGATGGTTCGCAGGCTTCCGACGCCCAGCTCCGGCTATCGGCACTCGCTGCGTGTTCGGCCGGCTTCCACGGACACGGCCTCGGAATCGCCCACGGCCGCGTAAGCCGAGTAACTTGAAGGGACGGACCTACGGCACTGCGGAAAATCGGCAAGGAGATCCGCGCCGTCCCGCCTGAGATCACCCAGGCGACGGCTCCGCGTTGTCGCGCCAACGTCATCGCGGAAACTTCTGCCGGCGCTGTCGACAAATTTACATAACTCCTCTTGACCTCAGCTTTGCCGCGCCTAGGTCGATTTTGCCGGAGGGCCGGTTACGGCCCCGGTTCTGATGACATCGCTGAATTGTAGGGAGGATGTGCCGTGCATTTCCATCCATTGCACGATCCCGTGCTGGTGCGACGCATCAATGCCGAGGAGAGGACTGCCGGCGGCATCACCATTCCGGACACCGAAGGAAAAGCCGCAGGAAGGCGAGGTGATTGCCTGTGGACCGGGCGGTCGCAACGAACAGGGCCAATTGGTGCCGCTCGACGCGAAGCCTGGCGATCGGGTCTTGTTCGGCAAATGGTCCGGTACGGAGGTCAAGATCGACGGCAAAGAACTTCTCATCGTGAAGGAGAGCGACCTGCTGGGCGTGGTCGAGAAGACCTCCGCGTCGAAGAAGGCCGCTTGAAGTGCTGACAGTCATTGAAGGAAAAAGGAGAGAACGTCATGGCTGCCAAGGAGGTAAAATTCTCTGCGGAAGCTCGCGACCGCATGCTGCGCGGCGTCGATACGCTGGCAAACGGCGTCAAGGTGACACTCGGGCCGAAAGGCCGCAACGTCGTGCTGGACAAATCCTTCGGCGCGCCGCGCATCCCCAAGGACGGTGTCACGGTCGCTGAACGGAGTAGCCTTTCCGAATCCTTTCCGTGATTTGAGCCCATCAAATGGGCCAGGATTTTGCTCTCCCTCCTGGTGCGCGATGCCAGCGCCGTTCGTATGTATTTTAAGCGGGCGGCGCTGTGCCGTTTGTGGCTTGCTACCAACCGCCTGGCGTGGCGACGGCTCGCGCTGTTGTATCGCCACGCCAGGATACTCAATCACGCGAACCGCGCTACTACCATTTCAAGGGGGAGGCGAGCCCCAAACCATGTGGCACAGGATAGCGCGGAGCTTCGGCTCACAAAATCAGAATGGGAAGATCGTTCAAGTCCAGTACACGGGCGAAGACCGATCAGCTTATTGGAGCGAAACGGTTGAAGAAGCCCTCAAACTCAAGCATGCTTATCCGTTTAGCGCACGCACCCACTACACCTAGCTGGGGGCTTTGAATGACCTGCATCGTCGGCCTTGTTGACAAAGGCCAAGTCTTCATCGGCGGGGATAGTGCTGGCGTCAGCGCGGAGCGTCTTGCGCTTGTGGTCCGCAATGACCGCAAGGTTTTTCGCAATGGCGATTTCGTGATGGGCTTCACGTCGTCGTTCCGCATGGGCCAACTTCTCGCATTCAAATTTCATCCGCCCGCACGGCGCGTCGGTATCGACGTGATGACCTATATGGTCACTGACTTTATCGACGCCGCCCGCGCGCGGATGAAAGAGGGCGGATTTGCGCGCATTAGAGAGGGGGCAGAGAAAGGCGGCAGCTTTCTGGTGGGGTATTCTGGCCGCCTTTTCCATATTTCTGATGACTTTCAAGTCGGGGAGTCGTCACACGGCTTTGACGCCTGCGGCTGCGGCGACCTGATCGCGCTCGGCTCGCTTCGCTCAACTCGCGAATGGACTGACCCGTCCGCGCGCGTGAAAGAGGCGCTCGAATGTGCAGAAGCATTCAGCGCGGGCGTGCGCGCGCCCTTCGTTCTCGAGAATACAGCCGCAAAAGCGGAAGAAAAGAGCGCAGCATGACAAACATAAGAGGTAGCAGGTCATGGGCACCTGTGTGGCAATAAGCATGAACTCAAGGACGCCAAGTCGAAAAAGCCCATTCGGGTTGCCGACGAAGCAATCCGCCTTCGTGCCGAGGCCAAAGGCCTGCCCACAGATACATAAAAGGAAGCGTCGCTGAAACGCGCTCGACAGGTTGAGTCGCTGGATGTCGGCATGAACGGCATGCCGAGGCCGGTGCAGCTTAGCCAATTTTATCAGCAAAAGCAGCAAATTCCGGGCTGACCTCTGGGATACTCTTTCGTTGCGGGGACTTAGCCATCGTCCGAGTTCTCCGAGTTCGACGGAGCAAAGGTTTAAAGCGCACCCGCTCAGCGATGCGACGGATTAAAATCGGTCATGAATTGAATGCGGCGCGGTACTTCCGCGCCAAGTGACAGGTGGTCGCTGGCCATCGAGCGTGCGCGCGACGACGCCAGCAGCGGTTTCGATAGGTAGGCCAGCGTCGATAACCAACGAGCCGGCGGGAATCTAGTTCCAAACGCGCCAACCCTAGGGTTTAGGCACCGAAGATTTCGGAATGTGACTCGGATCTAGAACCAAGCTCATTTCTTCGATTTTGGCATCGATCTTTTCGAGGACGGCGGCGGGAACGACATCCCTTTCTGGGAGATGCAACCAATGATCGTTCACTAACGAAACGACTTCCTCGACGGTCGAGATGACAGCGGGTTCGGGTAGCCGTGCGCGGTTGGCGAGCTTTCGCCAGCGATCCGGAGTGAGCGCCTTGAAGGACTTCTCACCACCAAATGAGAGGGCTAAATCGTCTTTTGGAAAATAAGCGGTGGTCGATAGGACATCGTAAACGGGGGCGATCGCTGGAATACAACCATCGCCTGGGTATATCGTAGACCAATTCTTCAAGTGCATATCGCCGTTGCCGACAAGCGCGGCAAGCGCCAGCCGGCGAATGAATTCGAGTGCGGTGTCGGTCGACACCGCCATGTTCAGCGCGGATGCAATGTCGTGGTACGATGCGTCATCGTATTTTTTGGATGGCTGCCGGCCAAAGATCTGAGCGAAGTCTTCGATATGAATTCGAGCGCCTTGCGGGCCCCGATCGAAGCGCTTCACGAGCAGGACCTTGCCAGTCGAAAGGGTATTAAATTCTTCGGGGATGCCCTCGAAATCAGATTTCTCGACAAGCTCGCGTTCCGGCACGTCCATTCCGAGGATTTCGGACAGTGCCAGAATGGCAAACTCGTTTTCAGACATTCCAACAAGATTGGTCGAAGGGAATTTTGCGATGTACTGACCTTGCTCGTCGGCAATGGGCAACGTCAGTCTACCGCCCTTGCCGGTGTTTTTCACTACGGAGAGCTTCATCTGAACTCCCGCCAAAGAAAAGCGCGCTTTGATCTCACGTGGATTTTCTTGAGCCGCAATCGTGGTGCTGCCGTCGCTCGGTAGGACGCGCACAGCTCCCGGCAGGTCTGCGCCAAGCGCAGCCAAGAGGTCGAAATCGTTTCCTTGCCTCACCGCTCCCGCGTGGTGCTTTTCCATTGCCTCGCGGAGCTTGTCCTCGGGCAACATGTTCGCGAAGAACGCCGGCAGCATGTGCGCTGCCGGCTTCGGGTCCTTGCGAAGG
Organism: Bradyrhizobium sp. BEA-2-5; assembly: GCF_032918025.1. NCBI lineage: Bacteria > Pseudomonadati > Pseudomonadota > Alphaproteobacteria > Hyphomicrobiales > Nitrobacteraceae > Bradyrhizobium > Bradyrhizobium sp. BEA-2-5. The sequence goes on from NZ_CP136629.1 coordinate 7,145,582, forward strand.
CCACCATCGGCCGAGCGAAACGAAAGACTCAATATTGGGGGTCTCACCATGGCTCGATAGACCGGATCGAGACTGAAGGCATTGAAATCGCCCGGCGTACGCACGACCGTTCCGACCCTGAGGTCATGAAGGAACACATCCAGGGATTGGATGGTATTAGGGACGCGGACGCTAGCGCTCATCATCATCCATATCGGTAGTAAACGCCGGCCGGTCTTCGTCTGCGGACGGGCGAAGTAGTGCGTTGACGCCGGGTACCATTGCCTGTGGGATCAACATCAGTTCCATGCCCAGCGCACGCGCGACGTTGATCAGCGTGGTCGCACGTGCAGCGGCGTCGCCTTGCTCTATATCCCGGTAGCGGGGCCGAGAAATGCCCGCGCGTTCGGCCACTTGCTCTTGAGTTAGGCCCGCTTGTTTTCTTGCGTCGCGGAGGAGCCGTCCTAGCTGTTGAGTTGCTTCCGAGTTCCGCTTCATGATCTGTTTTCGTATCTTCCAGCACTTGAAAGATACCTAAAGATATCAAGATTCCTCGAATTTGTCAAGACAAAGATCCGTTTGCGTATCATATGATCACCAAAAGATTTCCAAACGTATCTCTTGCCTGAACTCGGGCTCCGACGCCAAGCCGAAGCAGCCAGAAGGCCCCCGACGGCATCAGGGAACCCATCCCGAGTATCTCCAGCTGACATGACTGAGTACGCCGACGGGCCTCTGCGGAACTAGTTTGCCTTTAATAGTCGCCGCCGACCGAATGGTGATCTACGTAGCGCGGCAATTCGACCGAGAAGACGCAGAACTAGCGAGGCTGAATGAGCCGGATCAAAAGCCATATGTCGAGGTGCACCTGCTCTCAAGGAACTCAACAGACCTTTCCCTTCAAGCATTTCATTCCATCGACAAATACGGACTCGGAATAAAGGCCGATACGGACACGGAATAAAGGCCGACAGCTTTAGTGGCGGTCGCCCGCTCAGCCCCTTCATTTCGGCGTGAGAGCCTCTGAAAGAGTCGCCTATTGGTTCGACGGGCCAAAAGCGAAATCGCCGGATTGGACAACGCGAACGCAGCATGCTGGCGGCACCGGGAGCTCAATTCGAATTAACCCTTGTTGTCCGTCTGCGCGAGCTCTGACGTGATCCAATCCACGAAGGTGCGAAGGGCGCGACGTTGACGCCCGGCGCGAGGAAAGACGAGATGGTGGCCGACATAGCGGATATCAGTTGAACGACCGACCAGCGGCGCCACCAAGCGACGAGCTTCAATTTCACGTTCGGCCAAACGAGTTGATTCCAAGGTTACGCCAACTCCGCCACATGCCATAGCTATTGCCAGGAAACTACGATCAAAGCGCATCCCGTGAATGGCAGGCGGCTCGAGCCCGTTCGCAGTGAACCATTGATGCCACTGCACTTGCTTCACGTCCGAGCGGATGAGCACCTGGCTCAATAGATCCTTTGGCTTGCGGATCCTCTTGGCAACCTGAGGGGCGCAAAGCGGGGTGACAGTCTCTTCGCCGAGCGGGATCACATCGACACCCCCGCTACGAGGCGGTCCGTAGACGATGTCGAGATCGAAGTCGTTGTTGGTGAAACGAGCATATTCGGTATTGGCGGCAAGCCGCACTTCAAGCTGCGGTTCGGCGGCGAGAAACTTCGTCAGGCGTGGGGCTAGCCATTGTGCTGCAAAACTTGGAGCACAATGCACCCTCAAAAGCTGCGGTCCCCGGCCGGCAACCTCTTCGATTCCGCGCCGCAGATTGTCAAAAGCCGCTCCCGCATGACGCATCAGGTTCTCGCCTGCGGGCGTTAGCCGAACAGAACGTGCACTTCGCTCGAACAGCGTAGTGCTCATCGTGCTTTCCAGCTTACGGATCGCATGGCTCACTGCACTCGGGGTCAAATGCAATTCGTTAGCCGCGTTGCTGAAGGAGCCGGTGCGCGCAGCCGCTTCGAAGGCTCGGATAGCCGAGATCGGGATACTCGACAACATCATGCCCATAAGTGAACCAGATTCACATATCCAAGACAACAGCGCGTTTGTCCGGGAAGCGCCTCCGACCTAGCAATTGGGTCAAGAGGACCGGCTGCGTATCGCAACGCCTAGAAGAATAGATACAGGGAGGATCGAATGCTGCTTCGCGGCAAAACGGCTATTATTACAGGTGCCGCTTCGCCCCGCGGGATTGGCCTTGCGACCGCCAGACGGTTTGCCGAAGAGGGCGCCCGGGTAGCCATCCTCGATATCGACGGGCCCGCCGCACAAGCTGCCGCGCAAGGCCTTGGCGACGCCCATATTGGAGTGGCTTGCAACGTCGCCGACCAGGCCTCTTGCTTGAAGGCAGTCGAAATCGTCGCCGGCGACTTCGGTCAGATCGACATCTTGATCAACAATGCCGGCATTACCCAGCCGGTGAAGCTCCTGGACATCAAGCCGAGCGACTGGGATCGAATCCAGGACGTCAACCTCAAGGGCATACTGTTCCTTTCTCAGGCCGTGATTCCGCATATGCAGAAGCGCAAGGCCGGATCGATTGCGTGCATGTCATCAGTATCAGCCCAGCGCGGTGGCGGCATTTTCGGCGGTCCACACTACTCGGCGGCAAAAGCGGGAGTCCTTGGGCTTGCCAAGGCCATGGCGCGGGAATTTGGCGCCGACGGAATTCGCGTCAACTGCGTCACACCGGGGTTGATCGGCACCGACATCACGTCCGGCAAGCTCACAGACGAAATGAAAGCGAAGATTTTGGAAGGCATTCCGCTCGGAAGGCTGGGGGAAGCGAAGGATGTCGCGGGAATCTACACGTTTCTCGCTTCGGATCTTTCCGCTTACGTCACTGGCGCCGTGATCGATGTCAATGGCGGGATGCTCATTCACTAAGGCAGCGACGGAGAGAAGGATGTCCACGACTACGCTTACTAACGCACCTACCCTTTCGCAGCGCGCGCGTAACATTCGCCGCAATGCGCTGCGCATGGGGGAAGTTCAGGGCCAAGGCTATATCGCTCAGGCGCTCGATATCTCCGACGTTCTCGCCGTGGCTTACTTTCACGCGATGCGCTATCGGCCGGAGGATCCGACCTGGGAGGAACGCGATCGCTTCCTGCTCTCAAACGGGCACTACGCTATTGCGCTTTATGCGGCGCTGATCGAGGCCGGCATTATTCCCGAAGCCGAACTTGAGACGTACGGCTTCGACGACAGCCGTCTTCCGATGTCCGGCATGGCGTCCTACACGCCTGGCATGGAAATGTCCGGCGGATCCCTGGGGCTTGGGCTGAGTATTGCGGTCGGCATGGGCCTCGGGTTGAAGCGCAAGGCCTCCAAAAGCCGCGTCTTCACGCTGTTCTCGGATGGAGAGCTCGACGAGGGTTCGAAGTGGGAGGCGATGATGTCGGCTGCACACCACAAGCTGGACAATCTGATCGCGATCATCGACGTCAACAACCAGCAAGCTGACGGTCCCTCGAAGCAGATGATGGGATTCGAGCCGTTGGTCGAAAAGCTAGAGGCTTTCGGCTGGTTTGTACGCCGGGTCGACGGCAATGACCTCGACGCCGTTGTGGCGGCCTTTGACGCGGCGAGTTCGCACACCAAACCGCAACCGCGCGTGATCGTTGCTGACACGCTGATGGGAAAGGGAGTTCCATTCCTGGAGCAGCGCGAAAAGAACCATTTCATTCGAGTCGAGGCGCACGAATGGAAACTGGCGTTGGCAGAACTTGCTGCTGGAGACAGGTCATGAAGTCGACGATCTCAGCTTCGCCCGGGAAACCGCGGCTCAGCACCTCTGCCATGATCGCCTCGATTGCGGCCGAGGGCCAAAAGACGAAGCCAGCGCCGTTCGGACATGCACTCGTCGAACTGGCACGGAGCCGGCCAGAGGTGGTCGGCATGACCGCCGATCTCGGCAAATACACCGACCTGCACATCTTCGCGAAGCAGTTCCCGGAACGCTACTATCAGATGGGGATGGCCGAACAGCTACTTTACGGTGCAGCGTCAGGCATGGCGGCTGAAGGCTTCATGCCCTTTGCGACGACATATGCCGTGTTCGCATCGCGGCGCGCCTACGATTTCATTCATCAGACCATTGCGGAGGAAGACCGCAACGTGAAAATCGTCTGCGCCTTGCCCGGCCTCACTTCAGGTTACGGCCCGAGCCACCAGGCGGCGGAAGACCTCGCCCTGTTTCGCGCCATGCCGAACATGACCGTGATCGATCCCTGCGATGCTCATGAAATCGAACAGATTGTTCCTGCCATCGCGGCGCATCATGGGCCGGTGTACATGCGGCTGCTGCGCGGTCAGGTGCCGCTTGTGCTGGACGAGTACAACTATCAATTCAAACTCGGCAAGGCATCCCTCATTCGCGACGGTCGGGAAGTCCTGATCATCTCCTCCGGGATCATGACCATGAGGGCGTTAGAAGCCGCAAAGGAGCTCGCCGGCGACTGCGTGGATGCGGCAGTGCTGCATGTACCGACGATCAAGCCTCTCGATCACGAAGCGATCCTACGCGAAGCGGCCAGGCCCGCCCGCCTCGTCGTTGTCGCAGAGAACCACACCATCATCGGGGGCCTCGGAGAGGCAGTTGCGGCATTGTTGATGCGCTCCGGCATTCATCCGGCCTTCCGCCAGATCGCGTTGCCCGACGAGTTTCTTGCCGCTGGGGCGCTCCCCACACTGCATGATCGCTACGGCATTTCCACTGCTGAAGTTGCAAGGCAGGTCAAGGGCTGGCTGCGCTAAGCGCGCAGCGCCATTCGTTAAGTTCGCCTGAGGAAAACATCGCCTACGCGGCATCGCTGCGGAGAACGATGGCTAATGCCTGACGGCCGGTGCCCGAGAACCGATCCGGAGCTGCAGACAAACACCGCTGCCGGTGAACACACCGATTCATATCAACAAGGAGGAAGCAATGACCCAACGCAAACCGATTGCCATAACTCGTCGCAAGCTGCTCCTGGCCGGCGCTGCCGTTCCGTTGTGCGCCGTACTCAGCCGCCCCGCTGCGGCGGCGGAGTTTACTTACAAGCTCGCGACCGGGCAGGATCCGACGCATCCGGTGAACGTTCGAGCCAAGGAGGCTGCCGATCGCATCAAGGAAACGACAGGCGGGCGCCTGGAAATCAATCTCTTTCCGGCCAATCAGCTCGGCTCGGATACGGATCTCCTGACGCAGGTCCGCAACGGTAGCGTCGAGTTCTTCAACCTGTCTTCCCTAATCCTCGCCACCCTCGTGCCGGCCGCCGGGATCGTGAATCTGGGCTTCCTCTTTCCGAGCTACGATGCGGTCTGGAAAGCCATGGATGGTGAGCTCGGTGCTTACATCCGGGCGCAGATCGCCAAGACACCGATCATGACGGTCTCCAAGCCTTGGGACAACGGCTTCCGCCACATCACGTCGTCGGGTCGAGAGATCAAGACGCCGGAGGACCTCAAGGGCTTCAAGCTTAGGGTACCCGCCGCACCCAATCTGACCTCGCTATTCCTTGCGTTCAGGGCAGGACCGGCGCCAATTAACTTTAATGAGGTCTATTCCGCGTTGCAGACCAAGGTCGTCGACGGTCAGGAGAATCCCCTTCCCATCATCGCAACCGCGCGGCTGTACGAGGTACAGAAAACCTGCAGTCTGACGGGTCATGTTTGGGACAACTACTGGATCCTCGGCAACAAACGCGCCTTCGAGAAGCTTCCAAAGGACGTGCAGACAATCGTGACGCGCGAGTTCGACCGCTCGGCCGAAAATGAGCGAGCTGACATCGCAAAGCTCAGTGAGTCGCTGCGCACCGATCTGAGCGCAAAGGGGATGCAATTCCTAGAAGTCGACCGATCGGTCTTCCGCCAGGCGCTGGCTAAAACGAGCTTCTATGCCGACTGGAAAGCCAAATTCGGTGAAGAAGCGTGGGCGCAACTCGAGAAAGCCGCTGGCAAGCTTGGGTGAGCGCCATGGAACACGGACACATAGAAGGGGCGACCCTCGCCCTGCCAGAACCGCCCTCCGGATGGCGAAAAATTGTCGTGAGCGTGAACCGGGCGCTCAAACCTGTTGTCGCCATCCCTGCCGCACTCCTCGTCGTTGCGGAGGTGATCGTCGTCTTTGTCGGCATCATTTCCCGCTACGTGCTCCACGCGCCGATCGTCTGGTCGGACGAACTTGCCGGCATCCTGTTCCTATGGCTCGCGATGCTGGGATCGGTCGTTGCTTTCCAACGAGCCGAACACATGCGGATGACAGCGATCATCGGCATGATCCGCCCGGAAGCGAGGCTATTCCTGGACGTCTTCGCGACGGCCGCATCGTTGGCATTCCTGCTGCTGGTCGTTCACCCGGCATACGAGTTTGCGGCCGACGAGGTGTATGTGACCACTCCCGCTCTGGGAATCGTCAACACTTGGCGCGCCGCCGCCCTTCCCGTCGGAATTGGGCTGATGCTGATCGTCGCGACTCTGAGATTGGTGGCCACGGCCAATGTCAAGCATCTCGTGGCAGCCGTTGCCGCCGTCGCGGCGCTGATCGGGATTCTCGCGTTTATGGCGCCGGTTTTGAAGCCGCTCGGCAATCTCAACTTGCTGATCTTCTTCGTGTTCATCGTCGGCGCTATGGTTTTCGCGGCGGTGCCGATCGCCTTCGCGTTCGGCTTGGCGACCATCGGATACATAACACTTACCACGAGCACGCCCGACGTGGTCGTGATCGGTCGCATGGACGAGGGCATGAGCCACCTCATCCTGCTCTCGGTGCCGCTGTTCGTGTTCCTCGGCCTCCTGATCGAGATGACCGGCATGGCCCGCGCCATGGTCGGGTTCCTTGCCAGTCTGCTCGGCCACGTTCGGGGTGGCCTCCAGTATGTGCTGGTCGGTGCAATGTACTTGGTCTCGGGTATCTCGGGATCCAAGGCAGCCGACATGGCGGCAATAGCGCCCGTGCTTTTCCCCGAAATGACCAAGCGCGGCGCAAAGCGTGGCGACCTCGTCGCGCTCCTGGCGGCCACCGGCGCTCAAACCGAGACGATTCCCCCGTCCTTGGTGCTGATCACGATCGGATCGGTGACCGGCGTGTCGATTGCGGCTCTGTTCACCGGCGGGTTACTACCAGCCATCGTGCTCGCAATCGGGCTGTGTGCGGTCGTGTGGTGGCGATACCGTGGGGAGGACTTGTCCCATGTTCAGCGAGCGACGAGCCGAGAAATTGGTCGTGCCTTCCTGATTGCGATTCCCGCTATCACCCTGCCTTTTCTGATCCGCGCCGCGGTTGTCGAAGGGGTCGCGACCGCCACCGAGGTCTCGACGATAGGCATTGTCTATTCCGCGCTGGCTGGGCTTCTCATCTATCGCCAATTTGACTGGCGTCGCCTCTATCCGATGTTGGTTGAGACCGCGGCTCTCTCCGGTGCGATCCTCTTCATCATTGGTGCGGCGACAGGAATGGCCTGGGCTCTAACCCAGTCGGGCTTCTCGGCATCGCTCGCGAAGTTCATGACCTCCTTACCGGGTGGTGTGCCGGTATTTCTGATCGTCACTATCATCGCGTTCGTTATCCTGGGGAGCGTACTCGAAGGCATTCCTGCCATCGTGCTCTTTGGCCCACTGCTCTTCCCCATCGCACGTCAAGTCGGCGTGCATGAGGTCCACTACGCGATTGTTGTCGTTCTGGCGATGGGAATTGGGCTTTTCGCGCCGCCATTTGGGGTCGGATACTACGCGGCGTGTGCCATCAGTCGGATTCATCCTGACGAAGGCATTGGCCCGATCGTTGCATACATATTGGCCTTGCTCCTTGGCACGATTGTAGTGGCTGCAGCGCCATGGATTTCCATCGGATTCTTGTAAATCCAAAAAAGGCATTAGGTGCGGAGGTCGTCCGCACCTCTCTGTGTTCCCCGCAGCTTTAGAAGGATAGAAGGTGAACGTTCGCGAGCTAGACAACCTGTTAGAGCAGTTCTTTACCCTAGTCGAGGCAACGGTTCGCCTTCCTCCGGGCACGGAGCGACGCAGCGCGTTCAGGGACATCCGTGACTATGGATCACGCATCGATCAAATCGCCACGCGGCTCCTGAAGCACGACCAAAATTGATCTTCAGAAGGCTCGGCCTGGTCGCCTCAGCCCTGTCGTAGAGCCGCTATCGCGGTTGTCTTCATGCGCGGTGGATGACTTACCGAGCCCTGTAGCTTGCTGCCCGAGGAAGCGATCGATAGGCCTACTCGGGCGCGCGGGAACCTTGAACGCACATTCAGGCAGGAAGAAGCGATTCAGCTTCATGAGCGGAATGCTCAACTTAGTTCAATCGAATTGGGAGACAACCTGCAGACGAACGAAAGCGTAATCCGCGCTTTGACGATCAGCACGCCACCACAATTGACCTCGCCTGCTCGACGCGAGCGCCGCCTCCAGGCGTGATCATTTAAGACGATGCAGCGTGACGCAGCGCCGGCCGGACTTGACGTTTTGGGCGACACACGAGGATTTCGTTGGCTTCCCTCCGGCCTACAAGGCCGTGGACACCACTACACGGTCTGAGTAAACCCCTTGATGCAAGGTCGTCTGCCTAGGCACCGCACAACCATCTTTAAGGAACGAATAGTCCCGGAACGGTGCTATGGCACAACGAAGCTAGAGGTTTTATGCTCTATCGCGCAACTCCATCGACTGGCCACGGCTCACGCGCGGCCGGACCAGACAAGCGAGATCTAAGCTTTGACTTTGCCAAAGGCACACTCATTATCTTGGTGATCATTGGACATTTGCTGCAATACGTCATCTACCGAGGCAATGGCTATTGGGATTCGCCGTATTTCAAATCGATCTACATGTTTCATATGCCTCTCTTTATGGCGATAAGCGGATATCTGTCTTCGAGAGCCCTCCTTGGAAAATCATTCGCTCGTAGCGTCAAAGAGCGCGCAAGCCAATTGTTGCTGCCAACGCTGTTTTGGTGGACTATTTTGGAGGCGGTTAAAGTTGCGGTGTTTTTGCCCTCGGGCAGTATGGTTGGCGGAGATTTTTTGAACGATTTAGTCGGTTCTTACTGGTTTATATGGGCAACATTTGCTTCTTTCCTTGTCGTAAAGGGTCTTCTGGCGATCTTCCGTCGCCTATCGATGTGGATTGTAGGCATCTCTGCATTTGCTGTCGCAGTCATGCCCGTCACGTTTTCCATAGCGCCCTTGCTTAGATACACTTACCCATTCTTCTGCCTCGGATTCTTGCTCTCCCAGTCGACCGAACGTCAGACACGCCTTCTTCCACGCAACAAACTCCTCTTGATGTTCCCCCTCGCTGCAACTGCTTGCGCGTGCTTTCTTGCTTGGAGCAAGGAGACTTACGTCTACAACAATCTCGCCCTGATTCACGACACTGCCTCGGCTGGGCAAGTGTTGCTGATGTTCGCTGGCTCTGCAGCGGCCTCTTGGATCGCGTTTGAAATAATCGCTCAGCTCTGGAAACTCAGTTCCTCAAATCGAATAGCTCGTTTTATCGCGGTGGATCTTGGCCAGAGCACGCTGCTTCTTTATCTGCTCCAGGGTACCGTTTTTCGCCTCATGGACTTCGTTCAGTTCGGAGAACTATGGGATATCTCGACCAAACTCTTCGTTGCCGGAATGCTTGGGGTGTCAATCGTTGTCATCGCGCTGACCGTTTGCTTCATTGTGCGGGACTTCGGATGGTTGTCTCGGATTGTAGTCGGAACCTCGCCACGCTCGTAAGCACTCAAAGCCCAGTCGGCGACCAACTGATCAACTCTTCTCGGCTGTGACAGACGCATCAATCTGCGCGAAGCCCTAGGTGCCTCTACAACACGCGTTTACAGCAGACCAGTCCACGACGATCCGCTCCAGCAATCGATCGGAGTGGGGTGGAGATGCGGGCCAAAGAAGCTTGAGGCGCATAGCTCGGGCACGGTTGCTAGCTTCGATATTGAAAGGTTTAAAAGAACTATACGAACGTTTGTGATGCGCCTTCCTTCGGCTCATGCTGAGTTCAGTGACCGCCGACCGTTCTCGGCACCGCCCCCAAAGTGCTGTTCGGGGCGAAAGGAATTGCCGCATTTTTGCCCAATATGTTAACCTCATCCGCCAGAGAATGGCGGACGGCTGCAAGCATGCATAATCAGCTCACCAAGTTCGGATATTCAGTAGGGCAGCTTGCTTTCGGTAGCATTACGCTGGCGACGGTGACGCTAGCTTCCGTATACGTTCACAGCCACTTTGCGGCGACAGCGTTTGCCTATCTGGTGGTGATATTGCTGTTTTCGCTGATGGGTAGCTTCATCGCATCGTCCGCACTCTCTATCTTCTCCGTCGCGGCTTTGGCCTACTTGTTTGCACCACCAACATTCAGTCTCCAGATTGACGACCCCCAAGATCTTCTTGTGCTTGTCGCTTTCCTTACCGCATCAATGGTCGGAACGCAGCTGATCCGAAACGTTCGCCGCGAGAGGGAGACTGCGCGTGATATCGCAGCCAAGCTACGGAACAGCGAGGCCGATTTGCGTGACCGCGAGAAACGATGGCGCGCGATCTTTGAGCACAATCCGGTCATGTACTTCATGCTCGATGAGGCCGGAACGGTCCTCAACGTCAACACCTTCGGTGCGACACAACTCGGCTATGGGCCCGAGGAATTAGTCGGCCTATCCGTGCTGAAGATCTTTCGGGACGAAGATCGCGAAGTTGTCCGCAAATGCATAGGAGAGTGCCTTACAAATATCGGCCAATCGCACACCTGGGATATCGAGAAGGTGAGGAAGGACGGCTCAGCGCTGTGGGTGCGCGAAAACGCCAAAGCTATGCTGTGGGCTGATGACAAGCCCATCGTCCTCATTGCCTGCGAAGATATCACCGAACAGAAGCGGACGGTTCTTGCTCTTCAGCGGAGCGAAGCGCATTTGGCTCAGGCGCAAGAATTGAGCCACACAGGCAGCTTTGGCTGGAACGTGGCCACCGGCGAGGTCTTTTGGTCGAGGGAGACTTTTCGGCTTTTCCAATACGACCCTGAGACCAAACCAACACCGCAGTTCGTCATTGACCGCACTCACCCAGAAGACAAGACTTCTGTCCAAGACACTTTGAATCGGGCCCTTCGAGGCGAGCATTTCGAGCACGAATACCGATTGCTGATGCCCGACGGCTCGATAAAGTACATTCACGCGGTGGCACGTGCTACGAGAACCGCGTCCGGGAATATCGAGTTTGTCGGGGCGGCCACGGACGTCACGACAGCAAAGCAGACGGAACAACAACTGCGCCGTAGCGAGGCCTATCTGGTCGACGCGCAGCAGCTCAGTCGCACGAGCACCTGGTCGTGGGACTGCAACCGTCGCTGTTTTGCTTATCGCTCCGCCGAAGTCAGTCGTCTATTTGGCTTTGACCCGGATGAGCCTATATCGCTTGATGCCATCCGGTCGCGCATCCATCCAGACGACTTGGCCCTGCAGCAGGAAGTGCAGCGTCAGGCCATCGAACAGAAGACAGGGAACTTCGAATATGACTTCCGAATCCGCCTTCCAGATGGCGCGATAAGGTACATACACGCCATTGCGCACGCCGTGGTAGGAAGCGATGGTTCCACCGTCGAGCTCATCGGAACGCATATGGATGTCACCGAGCATCACGCAGCCAGGGAACGTCTAGAAAACACCCTTGCTGCGCTGCGCGAAAGCGAGCAGCGCTTTCGCGACTACGCCGAAACGGCGTCCGACTGGCTATGGGAAACCGGACCAGACCACCTGCTTACCCAATTCTTGGAGCACGCCAGCGCCGCGGGCGTCGTGGCGAAAGGGGTCATCGGTCTGCCCCGCCGAGAAATTGCGCGCGACGTCGAAGAAGAACCCGACAAGTGGCGACAACATCAGGCGACGCTAGACGCACATCTCCCATTTCGAGATCTGATCTACCGAACCGTCAACCGGCACGGCTGTCCGACCTACGTCCGGACGAGCGGCAAGCCCTTTTTTGATGGAAGCGGCAACTTTCTTGGCTACAGAGGTGTCAGCACCGACATCACCGCGATGATTCGGGCAGACCAGGCCGAACAAGAGCTGAGGAAGGCACAGGCGGATCTTGCGCATGTGACGCGCCTGACGGCGCTGGGGGAACTAACAGCCTCTATCGCCCACGAAGTGAACCAACCGCTCACGGCCATAATCAGCAACGCCGATGCGTGCCTTGGTTGGCTGGGTCGAAAGACACCTGATCTTCCTGCTGCGCGCAGCTCGGTGGAGTGGATCATCGAAGACGCTATCCGGGCAAGCGAAGTGATCCGCCGCATCCGGGCACTAGCGAAGAAAGGCGAGATCGAAATGGTGACAATCGATATCAACGATGTCGTCAAGGACGCCATCGCGCTGGTGACACGCGAGTTGGCCAATCACCAAGTCGCCCTGCGGACTGAGTTGGCGCCGACGCTTCCCGCGATTCTGGCCGACCGTGTTCAACTGCAGCAGGTGATCATCAATCTCGTGATGAACGGGATCGAAGCCATGCAAACGATTGGCGACCGCACGCGCGAACTCGTGATTCAGTCATCCCTGGATGATATGGGCCGGGTGCAACTCTCGGTGACTGATTGCGGCATTGGGATCGCCGAGGATGATACGAACCACATCTTGGATCCGTTCTACACCACCAAAGCGAGCGGTCTTGGAATGGGCCTGTCGATCTGCCGTTCCATTGTGGAGGCCCATGGAGGGCGCCTGTCAATCGTCCGCAAACAGGGCCCGGGCGCAACATTTCAATTTGTCCTGCCATTGCACGAGGAGGCTGTATCGTGACTGGGCGCTTTGACTCGCCGCGAGAAGACAGGAAGGTGGCGGAGCCGACAAGTGCGACCGTGTTCGTTGTGGAGGATGACGCCTCGCTGCGTCGGTCGCTCACAAACCTTTTTCAACAGGTTGGACTGGACGTGGTAACTTTCGGATCAGCCCACGAAATGCTGCAGAGCAAGGTTCCGGACGTTGTCAGCTGTCTGGTGCTTGACATCCGACTACCGGGACAGAGCGGGCTCGAGTTCCAGGCTGAGCTGGCAAAGTCGAATATTCGCATTCCGATTATTTTCATCACCGGCCACGGCGACATTCCAATGAGCGTCAGGGCCATGAAGGGAGGAGCGGTCGATTTTCTCACCAAGCCGTTTCGCGAGCAGGAACTTCTTGATGCGGTGGCGGCGGCGACCGAACGGGATCGCAAGAGACGTGAGGCCGAGCAGACAGTCACGAATCTGCGATCTTTGTTCGAGACCTTAAGCCCACGCGAGCAAGCGGTATTGAAGCTGGTCGCTACTGGTCTGATGAACAAGCAAATTGCTGCCGAGCTTGGGCTCGCCGAGATTACCGTCAAGATCTATCGGGGGCACGTGATGAGAAAAATGCATGCGCGCTCGCTCGCCGATTTGATCAGAATGGCTGAGAAGCTCGGACTTAATGCCAACCGCGGCGAACAAACCTAAGTATGATTTTACAAGCTCGCCCCTCATGCCCACTTTATCGTCCAAGGTGCTGATGCCGACGGCAAGCGCTTTCCAGGGTCAGGAGGGCTGGTCTTGTCCACGCCTTTGATTTCCGTTGTCGATGATGACGCCTCAGTCCGGGCTGCGATAGAGAACCAGCTCAAGTCGCGCGGCTACATTGTCCATACATTTGCGTCCGCCAAGGAGTTCCTGGAGTCGCCTCAGCTGGACGAAACGTCGTGTGTAATTACGGATGTGCAGATGTCGGTGATGAACGGCTTGGATCTGGTCGCGGAGATGCGAGCTCAGAATTATGACGCGCCTTTCATCCTCATCACGGCATTTCCCAATGACCGGGTTCGTGCCGCTGCGCTGGGTGCCGGAGCCGTCGGGTTCTTGGCGAAGCCCTTCACCGCACATATGTTGATCAAGTGCCTTGATACCGCACTAAAGAAGCACCGCGGCGGCGGCTGAGCCAACGAGCCATCCGCTCTAGGCTGCACCTGATCGGGCGCCGGTTTGCCGGCATGCACGCCGACCGACATGCACAAACCGCCAGGAGTACTTCCGGCGACTATCGGCTTATTCGACCGTTACCGATTTCGCGAGATTGCGTGGCTGATCGACGTCCACGCCCATCAGGATGGCCGTGTGGTAGGCCAAAAGCTGCAGCGGAATAGCATAGACCATCGGCGTAAAGGTTGCAGCCATGTCGGACAGAACAATGGTTGCGATAGGCCCTATTGCAGCTTCCGAAGCCCCCTTCGCATCGGTTATCAGGATGATGTTACCCCCTCGAGCCGCAACTTCCTGCATGTTCGAGACCGTTTTTTCGAAGAGCCGATCGTAAGGCGCGATCACCACCACCGGCACGGCTTCGTCAATCAGCGCGATCGGACCATGCTTGAGCTCGCCGGCGGCATAGCCCTCTGCATGAATGTAAGAGATTTCCTTCAGTTTGAGCGCACCCTCCATCGCTAGGGGAGACGACGTGCCGCGGCCGAGATAGACCACATCGCGCGATTTGGCGATATCATGAGCGAGCTTCTCGATCTGCGGCTCGATAGCCAGCGTTGCCGCAATCAGCGGCGGAACTTTGATCAGCTCGCGGACTAGCTTGATTTCATCGATTTCGGACAGTTCGCCTCGCTCCCTGCCTGCTGCGACCGCAATCGCCGCGATCACCATCAGCTGGCAGGTAAAGGCTTTGGTCGAAGCAACGCCGATCTCCGGCCCCGCCAAGGTCGGCAGCACAACTTCGCTCTCGCGCGCGATCGTTGACGTCGGGACGTTGACCACAGAGATGGTGTGCAGCCCCTGTGCCTTGGCGTAGCGCAGCGCGGCTAACGTGTCGGCGGTCTCCCCGGACTGAGAGATGAAGATCGCGAGATCCCCCTGGCGCAGCGGCGCCTCCCGATAGCGGAACTCCGAGGCCACATCGATCTCGACCGGCACGCGCGCCAGTCGCTCGAACCAGTATTTGGCAATTTGGCCGGCGTAGCTCGCCGTACCACAAGCCGTGATCCAAATGCGCTGTATGGCCTTAAAGTCGAACGGCCATTTGGAAGGCAGTTCAATGCGCCCACGAGCCATATCGACATAGTGCGCCAGGGTCTGCCCAACCACCTCCGGCTGTTCGTGTATTTCCTTGGCCATGAAGTGACGATAATTTCCCTTATTGACCAAGAGCGACGACGTGCCGTGGCTTGACGCTTCGCGGTGGACAATGCTGCCGCTCGAGTCATAAATGACGCCGTTCGAACGGGTAAGCACGGCCCAATCGCCGTCTTCAAGGTAGATGATGCTGTCGGTGAATGGCGCGAGCGCAATAGCATCTGACCCTAGATACACTTCGCCATCACTATACCCAATCGCAAGCGGCGATCCCTTGCGCGCGCCGATCATGAGGTCCTCGTGGCCTTTGAACAGAAACGCCAGTGCGAAGGAACCGCGCAGCCGCGGCAACGAAGCCTTCACCGCGTCTTGCGGCGAATAGCCATTCTTCAAATAGGATTCGACGAGATGTGCCACCACCTCGGTATCGGTCTCGGAGGCGAAGTCCGCGCCGTTCTGTTCCAGTTCGGCACGTAGCACACGGAAATTCTCGATGATTCCATTATGAACGACTGCAACGTGATCCGCCATATGTGGATGTGCGTTGCGCTCGGTGGGCTTGCCATGGGTGGCCCAGCGCGTGTGGCCAATGCCGGCGTGACCCGATAGTGGATCGTGCTGCAACTTCTCCGCAAGGCGTTTCAGCTTGCCCTCGACACGCCTGCACTCGAGGTCGCCGTTCTCGAGTGTGGCGACGCCTGCCGAGTCATATCCGCGATATTCTAGTCGCTGGAGTGACTCGACCAAATGTCCAGCGACCGGACCACGACCTAGGATGCCAATAACTCCGCACATACCGACCAATTCGCCCCAACGTCAAACCACGACGATAATTTCAGAACCACAGAACAATTTGATTGATAGCGGATTCGCTGTGGAGGCCTGGCGCGGATGGAGCAGGGCTGGATGTTCTGCGTCCATCCATCAGCGTCACGCGAAGTGCGAGCAAGATCGAACGTTCTAGCCATCTAAGCTCAATCAGCTTGACCGCTGCTTGGCGACCTACCGCTGGCTAAGCGGAAGTACAACAGCAGACGAAAGCGGGTCCCAGATGAGCCGAACGTTTAGGCAAGTCCTGACGAACGTGCGTGACAGGCAGTTCGCGCGTAACCAGACCCTTCGCGCGATAAGGAAGATGGTAGCCAGGGTCGCATTGAACGGGCTGCGTGGATACATCTTGCAAGTCGGCCGGCCCTTGAGATGGACGGGACTCGATCGACGGCGACGAACCGCTTGTCCTGCGGTAGAACTTCATAATCGCAGCCCCCTGACCTTGCCTGGTGCCCCGTCAAGCGCCATTCATTGTCCTCCCATCAGATCTCGCAAGAACGCTCCGCGTCCCATCTTATCTCCGGATATGCTCTGCACTGAATGACGTGGCTCAACCCGCTATGCGTCTCATCATGCGTATCGTGAATCGCTTCTTTGGCAGGATCCGGCCCTTAAGGAGGGTGATGCCAGGATCGATGCAAGCCGCGTTAATTCGATAGGAGCGAGACTAGGTCAAGAGAGAACGATCGCTCAATTGTACGGAGGTAATGCCCCGATATCGAAAAGTTTGAAGAACTATACGAGCGTTTGTAACCGCTTCCACCGACGCCAACGCTGCCGCGCAAAGGGGCCACGTCCCAAAGGACTCTTTCTCGTTGCTAGCGGAAAGGCGCCAGCCGTGTATGTCTCGCAGACACACGCAAGACGCTATTAAATCCAATCTCACCTAGTGACGTGAGATTGAAGGCATACGGTCACTGCTTCCTCACCGCGTAGCTTTTTCCAGATGGGACTTGAGGCTTCTGAATCGACCTCTGTATCTGCGGGGACCCACATCAAAGAAGCGATCGAGCATGGCATTTACCTGATCTGCAACCTCGATCGTGTTGAAACGTCCAGCGAGCATCGTCATCGCTGTAACCAGCTGAGGACAGATCTCCCCGATCGAGGCAGCACGCCATGTTCACTAGCGGAACATCAGCGGCAATATAGGCCATAGGAGAATCCCGCAGGTTTTCTCCGCCGGCATCGGGCCATAATTCAAATGGCGTTCCGTATCATCGATAGGCCGCATGCTACGGCGTTCTCTCGCAACGCGGAAGCACATGGGACTCATAGACCGTCTTTCGCTGATCGGGCCCGTGGAAATCACAGCCCAGTTTCACGCATTCGCCCTCAAGATCGCTAGATAGACGAATCCCCTTCACAGTCCCGGAGCGCCTTAACCTGGCGAGATTTGCGTAAGATTGGCGATGGCCTGACAATTGCATCAATCATGACAAACCCGCGGCCAGCTTGGGGATAGTGCCCGCACAGTTAGAGCGCGATCCGACCTCCCGTGCTGTGGCCAATCACGACCGGCCTGAACAGCTGAAGTTCAGCGCATTGCCGAGCGATATCGTCGGCAAACCCTACGATGGTATTACACCTCGGGGCGTCACTGACGCCATGTCCGAAGATTGACGGCCACGGTCCACCGCCTCTGCACGAAATGGACGAGCTGTGGCGAGAAGATGCCGAACCATTGATCAGGAGGAGCGCCGGGTCTTGCGCGGCGGCCGGTCAGACCTCAACGTGCCCCAACGTACATCCGTAGCGGTCCAACAAGACCGGCATGAACTTATGGGAGATCACGGTTTCTGCTCTTGAAGCGAGCTTGCATTTGGGTCGACCACGGCGCCGCATTGGCGGGAAGAACGACACCAACGTGGACTGCTACCGCCAATAGCGAGAAAGCAAGCATTACCACTGCGGTCGAAAGCAGCGAATGCCCGTCAAAGAGCTCGACGACCAAGGCGCTGGACAACGCGGCGCCTGCCATCTGCGCGAATGCTCGCGCCGCGCTCGTAGATCCTGCGATTTCTGGCATTGGCCGCATTGCCTCGCTGATGACGTACGGCGAAATCAAGCCGAACGACGACCCGGCACCCGCCAAAATCAACACCACCACAACAGCCGATTTGTCTCCCACCAATGCCATGAGAAGCAAGGATATACCCATGATGATCGAGAGTGTGAGGCCGACCGCAAGCAGCTGCGCGGACGATGCGCCCCGGCCACAGAAGCTCCTGTTGAGCCAGGCACCGGTCACGATCGACAGCGAACTTGCACCAACGATCGTACCATAGGCGTTGGGACCGAAAACGTTGGAGAAGAACAGCGATGATCCGGTGACTGAGGCGAATACGGCTCCGGCCGCCGCCGCATTGCAAAGGATGTTTCCGAAGCAGACCGGGTGACGCAGCACGCGACGATAATTTCGGACGATCGTCGCAGGATCGAATCTGCCGCTTGGATGGACTGTGGCACTTTCTCTGAAGCAGGACATCGCCGCGAGCAAAATCAATCCTCCTGCGATAGGCACGACGTATAGGGACCGTAAGCCATGCGCTGGAACGACAATGTCAACCATTGGTGCCACCATCGGAACGACGGAGGTTGCCAAAACGACATTGGTCATCTGTGCCCTTCCGGTCTCGCCGTTGAAGAGGTCGCTCACAATTGCGATCGCAGCAATCCCGGCAACAGAAGCGCCGATACCCTGGAGCGTGCGAAAGAACAGAAACAGTGACAGGGAGTTGGAGAGAGCGCACCCCACACCCGCAAATATCAGGAGTACGCAACCGCCTAAAACGATTGGCTTACGGCCGAAGCAATCCGATATCGGTCCGCAAACGAGAAGCGTCATTCCAAAACTCATGACATAGGCGCTCATCGCCACAACGACGTCGCCTGCCGTCGCTCCGAGGCTAATTCCTGTCGCCGGCAGACTTAGGGCAATCATGTCAACGCCGAACGCCGACAATGAAGCCATAAGAGCCAGCAACAAGGTGCATGAGAACGAATCGCGATGAATGAGCAAGGCCTGTTTTCTCTTGATGGGCATCGAGCTAGCGCAGCACAGTTTCGAGATGTTCATCCGCAACAGACGGTGCATTCATCGCGGTCTGCCTCACTGATCGTGGAATTGTTACCTTCGTGCCGAGTCGGCCAAGACGGCTTCCATGATTCTAACGGTTCGGCATATCGAGCAGAGGCACCCGACATAACGAAACACGTTAGCTTTCTTTCGCTAGTGAGATCTTCTCGCGTGTTAAGTCCGAATCCGCTTCCGACCACCGGTTCAGGCAACAACCGCTCGAGAGCAACGCGCCCCTTTCCTTAGCTACGACGCCGTCACTTGCTGCGCTCGAGGTACGAATCGCAAGGGAAACGAGACGTGTTGATCCGCCACGAATTGTTGACGCCCGCGCGTCGCTTTAGGCATGGTTTCAAGCCTACAACCTAACGCTGCGTCCGATTCAAGCTATTTTTTGATGGTCTCGCAGACTTCTCATACTGCCGGCGTGACGTGCCACCACTCCCAACCCCAATTGTCAGGAAGGCACTCCTCACCGAATGCAGACGCAGGTCGCAAAAGCGGAAACAATTCGCCGCACGCCCGCTTCTGAAGAATAGTTTGCTGCGGATTTGGCCGCGCGACAATGCCGCTACGACGGATACGCCGGATCAGATAGCTCCCTGACCACATTCTACGGCTATGATAGCCTATGACCGGAAATGACTTGGGTCCACGGCTATCGCATGTATCGAAGAGCGGCACGCCCGTATGCATCGAGGTGCAGCCCGCAGCATATCCTGCCGAACGGCATACCGCTGACAGTAGGCGCAGCGGAACACAGCCGCACGCCGGCTTCGTATTAGAGACTTTCTTCGCCATGATCGCGTCGCTTTGATACGGCCTCGAACGCATGTGCACTCAGATACATTTGTTGCATGCTTGCCTGCGGCCCTAACCGCAATGTCCTAGCTCCTAACGCCTGAACAGATGTTCGGGCCCTGCAATGCCATATAAATCAATGTATATGATGTGCTTGCCTAGTTGATGTGTATGGTTAGGTGAAATATCGCTCCCCTCAATGTGATAGCAGGCCCTATCTGGACCTTTTCGAAAATTAGTTCCAAATGACGTTGCCAGAATGCCTGCTCGCGCAAACTGGAAAGGCAATGACGGTTCACGATTCAAAACGGCGCGTTGCGCTGATCACCGGCGTGACCGGGCAGGACGGCGCCTATCTCGCCGAATATCTGCTCGGTCTCGGCTACACCGTGCACGGCATCAAGCGCCGCTCGTCCTCGTTCAACACAGCGCGCGTCGATCACCTTTACCAGGATCCGCATGTCGGCAAGGCGCCGTTCCTGATGCACTACGGGGATATGACCGATTCGACGAACCTGATCCGCTTGGTGCAGCAGATCCGGCCGACCGAAATCTACAATCTTGCCGCGCAAAGCCACGTCGGCGTCAGCTTTGAGAGCCCCGAATACACGGCCAATGCCGATGCCATCGGCGTGCTGCGGCTGCTCGAAGCGATCCGCATCCTTGGCATGGAGAAAGAGACGCGGTTCTACCAGGCCTCGACTTCCGAACTCTATGGCTTGGTGCAAGAGATCCCGCAGAAGGAAACCACAGCATTCTATCCGCGTTCGCCCTACGGCGTCGCAAAGCTGTACGGCTACTGGATCACGGTGAACTACCGTGAAGCCTATGGCATGTTCGCCTCCAACGGCATCCTGTTCAACCATGAGAGCCCGATCCGTGGCGAGACCTTCGTGACCCGCAAGATCACCCGCGCCGTCGCGCGCATCGAGGTCGGCCTCGAAGATGCGCTCTACCTTGGCAATCTCGAAGCCAAACGCGACTGGGGCCATGCCCGCGACTATGTCGAAGGCATGCATATGATCCTGCAGGCTGACAAGCCCGACGACTTCGTGCTTGCAACCGGCGAGACGCACTCGGTGCGCGAAATGGTCGAGCTGGCATTTGCCGAGGTCGGCCGCAGCATCGAATGGCGCGGCAGGGGCGTCGAGGAGATCGGCGTCGACAAGGCGTCCAGCAAGACCCTGGTGCAGATCGACCCGACCTATTTCCGCCCGACCGAGGTCGATCTTCTGATCGGCGACGCCAGCAAGGCGCGCGCCAAGCTCGGCTGGACGCCGAAGACGCCGTTCGCGCAGCTGGTGAAGGAAATGGTCGCCAGCGATCTCGTCGAGGCCAGGCAGGATGCGGCGAATGGCAAGCGCTCCGTTTGAGCTGAAGGGCAAAACCGTCTACGTCGCTGGCCATCGCGGCATGGTCGGCTCGGCGCTGATGCGCCGGCTGGCGCGTGAGCAGGCTGATCTCCTGACCGTGTCACGCAGCGAGGTCGATCTGCGCGACCAGGCCGCGGTCAACGCCTGGTTTGCCGCGAAGCGCCCGCAGGCCGTATTCCTTGCCGCCGCAAAGGTCGGCGGCATCGTCGCCAACAACACGCTTCGGGCCGAATTCATCTACGACAACATCGCGATCGCGACCAATGTGATCCAGGCGGCGCATGCCAATGGCTGCGAGAAGCTGATGTTCTTCGGCTCCTCCTGCATCTATCCGAAGCTGGCGCCACAGCCGCTTCGCGAGGACTCACAGGCCAGCTGGAGCCGACCAATGAGCCCTACGCCATGCAAAGATCGCCGGGATCAAGATGGCCGAGGCCTATCGCAGCCAGTATGGCAGCGACTTCATCAGCGTGATGCCGACTAATCTCTACGGTCCCGGCGACAATTATCACCCAGAATACAGCCACGTCGTAGCCGCGCTGATCCGGCGCTTTCACGAGGCCAAGGTTTCGGGCGCCGGCAGCGTCGTGGTGTGGGGCACCGGCACGCCGCGCCGCGAGTTCCTCTATGTCGACGATCTCGCCGACGCCTGCATCTATCTGATGAAGACCTATTCCTCGCCGGAACTGGTCAATGTCGGCACCGGCGAGGACATCACTATCGCCGAGTTTGCCCTCGTGGTTGCCGCTGCTGTCGGTTACCGTGGTGAGATCAGCTTCGATACGTCGCGCCCGGACGGCACGCCGCGCAAGCTGCTCGATGTCAGCCGGCTGGCCCGGCTCGGCTGGCGCGCCACCACCTCGCTCGAGGATGGCATCGCCCTCGCCTACCGGGCGTATCTCGACGAGAAACAGAGATGCCGCGAAAAGCGATTTGCTCGTCTCGAACAAAACAACTGCGTCGATCGCGGCGAGATTGCTTGACAAAATCCCGCGTTATCAAGGAATAGCGCAGCAAGGCGCTGCGGATCCGCCGCCCAGCATAATCGTCTTGACTGCATTGGCGCACTTGGAGCCGTCCAGACGCGGGCGCGGAGCATTTGCCGCAACGAGTGCCGAGATGAGATTCGAAGACGTCATCATCGTGCGATCTCTGGAATTGCGAGAGCGCACGTTGCGATGCGCATGGCGCCTTCAGATCAACGCGTCGGCTGCTTCGCGAATGCCCATGTAAATGTCGTCGAGATCTGAAGCCGTAATGCAGTACGGCGGCATAACGTAGATGGTGTTGCCAAGCGGGCGCAGCAGCAGATTTCGCGCCTTGAAGAAAGCCTGAAGCTTCGGACCGATGGTTGCAAGATAGCCCGTATCCCTCACCTTCAGATCGAGCGCTGCGATGGTCCCGGTGCGGCGGACGTTTGCAAAGCGCGGATCCCTCCGGAATGGCTCGATCGCCTGCTCCTGCATAGTGGCGACCGATGCCAGACGATCACGAGATGCGCTGTCTTGCCAAAGATCGAGGTTGGCCTTCGCTGCAGCGCAGGCCACCGGATTCGCAGCATATGAACCCGAATGAAAGAAGGTACGCGTTCGATCTTTCGAATGGTGTGCTTCAAAAATGTCATCGCGGCAAAGTGTCACCGCGAGCGGAAGCGCACCTCCCGTGATACCCTTCGAATAGCAGACGATATCTGGAGTGATGTTGGCTTGCTCACAGGCGAATAAAGATCCGGTGCGGCCCCAACCGGTCATGACCTCATCGGCAATGAACAGAACTTCAGATGCTTCGCAGATCCGTTTCATCTCCTTGAGCACCCAGGCGGGGTACATTAGCATCCCGCCAGCCCCCAACACGAGAGGCTCGACGATAAACGCCGCTGGAATTTCGTTTCGACACACGGCTTCGAGCGCATCAAGAGTCACCTGTTCACGACCACTTGCTGGGAACGGAACCGAGGTCACGTCGAACAGCAGCGGCCCGTAGGCCACGTTGAATACGCCGCGGGCGCCAACCGACATCGCCCCAACCGTGTCGCCGTGATAGGAATGTTGCATCACGACAATGCGTATGCGCTGCTTGCCAATATTATGCCAATAGCCGAGCGCCATTTTTAAGGCGACTTCCACACTGCCTGAACCACCATCGGAGAAAAAGACATGGTCGAGACCAGGCGGCACGACTTTCAATAGCAGCGCCGCAACCTCCTCAGCCGGATCATGGGAATATCCGGCAAAGATGATCTGATTAAGCTTGCCAGCTTGCTCCTGGATTGCTCTGACGATATTTGGATGGCAATGGCCATGGGTTACGACCCACCAGGAGGAGATTGCATCTACGATGCGGCGCCCATCTGACGTATAGAGATAAGCTCCATCTCCGCGCACGATCTTGATCAGCTCGTCTTGCAGCGCGTGTTGCGTGAACGGATGCCAGATCGGCGACCTCTTCTTTAGCGCCATGGCTTGAAATCATCTCGACGGAATGAAGCGTTGAACGCGGCCTGCAGCGTGTCTGCCGACAAAGGAGCAATCCAGGGCAACCGCCCTAACCAACGCACCCTGCCCATCTCGCAAATCGCCCTCACAGCTTCCGGGTTCTTTTCACCGACGAAAGCTATTCCGAGAATGTCGATGTGACGCCTTCGGAGAGCCTCTATGGAGAGCAGCGACTGGTTAATCGCTCCCAACGCAGTGCTCGCGCAAAGCACGATTGGAAGCCGCCATCGCTCAAAGATGTCGATGTAAAGTGTGCTGCCACTCAGCGGTACCATCAGCCCGCCGGCCCCCTCGACCACAAGCTGCCGCTCCCCGGTATCGGGCACATTGAGCGAATCCGTGTCGATGCGAACCTCGTCGATTTCGGCGGAATGATGGGGCGAAGCGGGAGTTCGCAGGCGATAAACTTCCGGCACGATGCGATCGGATGTGAGACTGCCGAGCCTTGCGACCAGCTCGGTATCGGTCGCTCCCGCGAGACCCGCCTGAATCGGCTTCCAATAGCTCGCGCCGAGAAGATTGGTGAGCCCCGCGCAGAAAATCGTCGTTCCAATTCCGCTGTCCGTGCCTGTCACCACGATCTGCTGCAGCCTCATCAAGCTTCACCTCATATCTCCTGGAACAGAACGTCGAGCATGGACGTCATCCTCGACGACATAGAGCGTCATTGAAACTTGCAGGACCGGCTGCGCCCCACAATCTAGCGTGTTGAACCACCTAATTGCGACCGACCATTCGTCAATCGTATCGGTTGTCTGGCAGATCGCGCTCGCCGTAGGCGTGCCATCGCTGTACGAACCGGACTGACCTGCGCTCGCAGCCGAAAGATGTATCCTAATTGTCTCAGAACGGTACGATACGTACTCGAAGTGGTCCGCGAACGACCTATCGAAAAATGCTAGATGAACCGGGGCGCCGGACAATGTTCAACCCGACATGGTTCTTTGCAGGTCAAGCGGCGCGCAAACGATGCCGTTTCCGCAAATCGTCTCTCGCACGAGCTGCCACATCCCGGGACTCGTCACAATGCTAAAGTGAAACAGTGAAAAAACCGACCTATCGTGCCGGCTCCATGGGCGCGCCATTACATAGGCGGCAAACCGCGCTCCGGTTCGATGTTGCAGATTCCGATCCGTTCGTTGATCATTCTGCCGCGTCCAGCAGCAGTCGCACGTTTTTTCCATGCCTTAGGGCTGCCCAGCGTGATGGCGTGATCACTCGCAAGCCTTGATGGACGGCAGCTTGCAAATTCGTCCATTTGTACTCGCGATCGAGCGCCTAGCGGTTTGCCATCGCGGCTCAATCAGGATCGCCGCCTGGTGCAAAAGCGCTGCGAGCGCGCAACGTCAATCAAGCCGTTCCGCCTGCTCGCGTGCCACATTCAGACCATTGGCCGCCTCGTAGTCCAAATGCTTCGATCAAAGACTCTTGCGAGCTTCTGCCGCAGGTCCCCAGCTTCCGGACGAGCGGCAAACTTGCTTCTGCCGTAAGAGCGCCAGCATTGCGCAGAGCCTGATCCCGAGCTAAGGATGCAGCCGAGTTGCAGCGTCTCTTTCCGGTCACCATGATCCGTCACATCGTGTTCTTCACGGCCAAGGATAAGGCCGATATCGACCAAATCATCGACGGTCTATCAGTTCTCACTACAATTCCCCATGCACGCCGACTTGAAATTGCACGTAACCGCAAGGGCGATCAACTCGGCAACGATGTCGATGTTGTTGTCTATGGTGAGTTCGACAGCGAGAGAGATCTCGCAGCGTACAAAGCGCACAATCTGTATCTGCAGGCGATCCAGCGCGTGCGACCACTCCGGGAGCTGCGCTTTGCCGCCGATTATGAACTATCAACAGACGTCCATTTCGCTGGAAGGGGAGGGTTGAGCCAAAATGCTCGGTACAGCCGACCGGCCGACACGGGCTAATTTGATGATCAGACTCAGGTATTCGTCCGTTTCGGACGAAACGTGACCTTTCTCTGGACGATCGGTTCGAACTCCGCCAACCATCGGTGATCGCTAGCACTATGGACGTCCGTGAATTGCAGTGGATCGAGCCCGTCAAGGCGCTGCGATGCCTTGCGCGCCGGCCACACCTTGCCTTTCTTGATAGCGCAGCGCGGCATGAAGCGCTTGGGCGGTATTCATATCTATCGTGCGAACCGTTCAGTACCTATTTGGTCACCGATGGACATGCAAGTTGGAATGGAGAGACCGTTAACGGCGATCCTTGGATAGTGCTTCGCGCCCTTCTCGCCAGATATCGGGAAGAACATCGCCCTGATCTTCCGCCCTTCCAGGGAGGTGCGGCTGGCTTTTTTGCTTACGATCTGAACAGGACGTTGGAGCGATTGCCGGCGCCGGCAAATCCCGGTCAGCGCTTGCCCCACTCGATTCTGCATTTCTACGACGTGGTCGTCAGCTTCGACCACCACCACGGCAGGTGCTGGATCGTCTCAACCGGATGGCCGGAGCAAGATCCCGCTCGACGAGCCGAGCGCGCGCGTCGTCGCGCCGACGAGTTTGCGGCGCTGCTTGCCAATCCAAAGGTTCCGCGGATTATAATCCCTGCCACGGCGGGCCCATGGCATTCGAACTTCAGCCGTGAAGGCTACATCGCGGCGGTCCAACGCATCGTCGATCTGATTCTAGCAGGGGATGTATTCCAGGCAAACATTGCTCAACGGTTCATTACAAAGGTGTCGCCCCTATTCGATCCGCTCACCTTTTACTGCCAGCTGCGCTCATTGAACCCGGCGCCGTTTGCAGCCCTCCTGCGCTATGGCGAGCTGACCATAGCGTCGAGCTCCCCGGAGCGGTTCCTGAAATTTGATGGACGACAGGTCGAAACGCGCCCCATAAAGGGCACGATCGCGCGTTCCGCCGACCCGAAGGAAGATCAGCGCCGCGGTGAAATCCTCCTTACATCCGAAAAAGACCGTGCCGAGAACATCATGATCGTCGACCTCCTGCGCAACGATCTGTCGCGCGTTTGCACCGCGGATTCGGTCGAGGTTCCAACGTTGTGCGACCTCGAGTCCTACGCTTCAGTGCACCATCTCGTCTCAATGGTGAGGGGCGGACTTGCGGCAGGCAAAGACGCGATTAGTCTGCTTCGCGCCTGTTTTCCAGGCGGGTCCGTGACCGGCGCTCCAAAAGTGCAGGCGATGAAAATCATCGCGAACATCGAGCAAGTAGCGCGAGAGGTATATTGCGGGGCGATCGGCTTCAACGGGCACATGGACACGAACATTGCGATCCGCACTGTCACGATCGACGACGACCTGGCCGTATTTCATGCCGGCGGTGGAATAACGGTGCTGTCGGACCCAGAGGCCGAATCGAGGAGACGCTCGCCAAGGCTCAGCGGATCTTTGATGCATTTCAGGCCACAACACCTGGTGCATCTTGATTGTCATCATCGACAATTACGATTCGTTCGTCTTCAATATTGCGCGCCATTTCCGTAAACTTGGTGAAGCAACGGAGGTGATCCGCAACGATGCGCACAGCCTTACCGAAATTGTCGGCCTTAGACCGCGCGCAGTGGTCATTTCGCCCGGTCCCTGCACGCCACTGGAGGCTGGGATATCGACCGCCTTGGTGCGCGAACTTTCAGGTCGCATCCCAATTCTCGGTATTTGTCTTGGACACCAGTGTATAGGCAGCGTCTTCGGCGGACGCGTCGTGCGCGCTCGTCGTCCTATGCATGGCCGGTCCTCCTGCATAACGCATGACCGTCATGGGCTGTTCAGCGAACTCCCGTCCCCACTTTGCGTCGGTCGCTACCATTCGCTCGTTGTCGAGCTGGATGAAGCATCCAGTCAACATCTTAAGGTAACGGCGCACTCCGACGAAACCGAGGTCATGGCCCTCGCCCATCGCTGTCACCCAACCTATGGCGTACAGTTTCATCCGGAATCGATATTGACCCAATATGGCTCCATGCTGCTGATGAGCTTCTTGCAAATTGCAAACGCCTTCGCGAGCAGGAGGATCGACGCCCGCGAACCGTTGCCAACGACTCTCTCAAAGGACGCATCCGAGCCACCATCCAGGATATGATCGCGCGCACCGCAGCCGCTGGTTCAGCCCGGCCGCTAGCAGGAGTTCTGCTCGCGACCTCAGTGACTTGATCGCTCTAGAGGCGCGATCGAGCGTCCCTCGGTCGACCGACGGCGGCAATTCGTGGCGCGGGCGCACCGGGAGCGTAATTCGCGGCTCCTGCGCTTGGAGCGTTCAGCGTCATCGATTGGCCAGCTGGGCATCAGCTGCCCCGGTGAGGGCGAGCTCGGCGTGGTCGGCGCTTGCGTCGGCGCGGTGGTCGGAAGCGATCGCGACATAGACCGCCGGCAGCACGAACAGCGTGAACAGCGTGCCGATCGACATGCCGGCCACGACGACCAGACCGATCGAGAAGCGGCTCGCGGCGCCCGCCCCCGTCGCGGTCAACAAGGGTAAGAGGCCCATGACCATCGCCGCCGTGGTCATCAAGATTGGACGGAGTCGGACGCGCGCCGCCATCTCGATGGCCGAGCGGCGATCGAGCCTCTCCTTGAGCTGCAGCTCATTCGCGAACTCGACCATCAGGATACCGTGCTTGGCAATCAACCCGACCAATGTCAACAGTCCGACCTGGGTGTAAATGTTCATGGTCGCCGCATTAAAGAATAGCGGGATCAACGCGCCAACGATCGCCATCGGTACGCTGATCATGATGATGAGGGGATCGCGCAAACTTTCGAACTGCGCCGCAAGCACCAGGAAGATGATGATGAGTGCAAATGCAAAGGTGATGGCGAGTTGATTGCCCTCCTGCACATATTGGCGGGCGTCGGAAAGGAAGTCGTGGCTGAAGCCTGCGGGTAGCTTCTTTGCCTCCCCATCCAGGAAGTCAACAGCCTGACCGATCGTGACGCCGGGCATCGGTACAGCCTGGAAGGTCGCGGAATTGAGTTGGTTGTAATGGGTGAGCACGTTCGGATCAGTTGCCGTCTCGATGGAAACCACGGTTGACAGCGGCAGCATCGAACCTGCCGCAGTCTTCAGAAAATAGCTGCCCAGTGATTCCGGCGTCAGGCGTTTCTCGCGCGTCACCTGCGGGATCACCTGATAAGAGCGGCCCTGCAGATTGAAGCGATTGACGTAGTTTCCGCCAAGTAGCGTCGCGAGCGCGCTACCGACGTTCTGCATGGTGATGCCGAGATTATTAGCCTTGGAGCGATCGACTTTGATTCGTACCACGGGCTGGTTGAATTCAAGGTCGGAGTCGCTGACCATGAACAGACCGCTGTTGCGCGCGGCATCCTTCAGCTTCGACATCTGCTCATAAACAACCTGGAAACCACGCGTCGAGTTGATTACCATCTGCACTGGGAGACCACCCGACCCACCCGGAAGCGGCGGCAAGCTAAAGGCAAACGAGTTGATGCCTTCGATCTTTGACAGCTCAGCCTGGACCAACGGCTTTAGCTCGATCGATGACCGCTTGCGCTCGTCCCACGGCTTGAGCAACATGCCCGCCATGCCGCCTTGCGGACCGCTAACGCCATTGAGAACGAAGCGCAGATCGGTCTCGGGAAATTTCTGGAACGCGTTGTCGAGCTTGGTGCCGTAGTAGTCCAGGTAATCGATGTTGGCGTATTTCGGCGCCTTGGCTATTGCGAATACGATGCCTTGATCTTCCTCAGGTGCAAGTTCCTTGGAAATATGCATATAGAGAAAGCCGACGAGGCCCAGCATGGTCAGCGCAAACAGCCCGGTAATCGGGCGATAGTCGAGCGAGCGGTCGAGCTTACGGCCGTACCAGCGTGTCATGTCGCCGAACACACGGTTCACAAGCGCCGCAAAGCGCCCCTCCTCAGCGCGCTTCAGGAAGACCGAGCACATCATCGGCGACAGCGTCAACGCGATCACGCCAGACACGATCACCGAACCCGCCAACGTAAGCGCGAATTCGCGGAACAGCGCACCGGTGAGGCCGCCGAGAAAGCCGATCGGCGCATACACGGCGGCCAACGTAATCGTCATGGAGACGACGGGGCCAACAATCTCTCGCGCGCCGTTCGTGGCGGCCTGCATGGGCGGCGCGCCTTTTTCCAGATGGCGATGAATGTTTTCCACCACGACAATCGCGTCGTCCACCACGAGACCGATCGCGAGCACCATCGCGAGGAGGGTCAGGAGATTGAATGAAAATCCCAACGCCAGCATCATGCTGCAGACGCCAACAAGCGACAGCGGAATAGTGACGACGGGAATGATGACCGACCGCAACGAGGCCAGGAAGAGGAAGATGACCAGCACCACGATCACGACGGCCTCAATGAGCGTGTTCTTCACTTCATCGATCGATGATTGAATGAACTTGGTGGAGTCGTAGGCCACTTTCATCTTCAGCGACGGCGGCAGATTGCGCTCCAGTTCGGGAAACAACGCTCGAACACCTCGCACGATGTTCAGGGGATTTCCTTGCGGGCTCGGCTGCACGCCGATGAAGATCGCGTGCTCACCATTCATGGCGACGCTGACGTCTGTGGTCTGCGCGGCAAGCTCGACCGTTGCAATGTCCTCCACGCGCACAAAGCCGCTGTCATTGGCTTTGACGATCATGCGCTTGAAGTCCTCGACACTCCGCAGATCAGTGTCGACCGTTATATCAGAAAGGATGAAATAGCCCTTGGCCTGACCGGCCGCGGCCTGGAAGTTGTTGGCGGCGATTGCAGCCGAAACCTCGGCCGGCGACACTCCGTGCCCCGCCATTCTTACAGGATCGAGCCATAGCCGCATCGCAAAAGTCTGGCCACCCAGGATATCTGCCGCCGCGACACCATCTACGGTCGACATAATGGGCTGTACCACCCGCGAGAGATAGTCGGATATCGCGCTGGCCGTCAGTTCTTCGCTCGAGAAGGCGATATACATGACAGCGGTGGTCTGACCGGTAGACTTCGTGACGACAGGATCGTTCGATTCCTTCGGGATCAGATATTTGACCGAATTGACCTTAGAGAGCACTTCAGTGAGCGCCTCGTTGGAATCGAAATTGAGCTTGATGTAGACTTGGATCGTCGAGGTACCGAGAACCGAGGAGGACGTAATGTAGTCGACACCCTCGGCCGAAGCGACCGCCTGCTCCAGTGGAGTGGTGATGAACCCCTGGATCATGTCCGCGGAGGCGCCAGGATAAGACGTCGTGATAGTGACGAGCGTATTCGACAGCTTGGGATACTGCCGAATCGGCAGAACGGCGGCCGCGCGAAGGCCAATCAGCAGGATCAGCAGACTGACGACGATGGACAGCACCGGACGTTTGATGAAAAGCTCGGTAAATGCCATCGCGGCGCTCGCATTCAATAGACAGACGCAAATTCGGCAAGTCACCGCCCTATCATCAATGCGGGGACTGCGGCTAAGGCCTGTAGCGTGAGGGAAGCGGACTCGGTTGCTCTAAAGGCTCTTGTTCCTGAGCAACACATCACCCTCTACTTCGCGAGGATATTGAGCGACCATTTCGAATGAAGGTAGAAGCTTGAGCATGGCCTGAAGGGTCAGCTGACCTTCGTAAAGCTCCTTGTCGCTGTATTCGGTGTAGATGAAGCGCGTATTGTTTAAGATCTGCCTGCCGCCAGCGAAGACATCAGCCTCCGCTCCTTGCACATCCATCCAGATCAAATCAATTTTGTTCAGCTTGGCCTCGGCGCACCAGTCATCCAGGCGTCGCGTTTCAACCAAAATCGGGCTATCGAACCGTACCCAATCATACTCGGTAAGATGATTCTTGGGTCGCCGTATCGATCCAGAAAGAGCCCAATCCTTTGCTTCTCTATCTCCGTTGCTTGGATGGAAGTCGACGCTACCATTCTTGTCGCTAATCGCGACCTCGAATAGACGAATCTTCTCGAGATTGAAACCAATGTTTTTCTTGAAGCGAGCGATCGCACGGGGATCCGGCTCGAAGCAGTAGATATGAGCTTCTGGACAAAGCTGAAGAAAACGTAACGAGTCAGTTCCGTCGTAGCTGCCTATGTCCAAGATCACAGGATCTGGCTTCTGAAGGAACGAAACAATACGCTGATGGACCTCCAGCGCGGACCCG
Organism: Bradyrhizobium sp. BEA-2-5; assembly: GCF_032918025.1. Classification (NCBI taxonomy): domain Bacteria; kingdom Pseudomonadati; phylum Pseudomonadota; class Alphaproteobacteria; order Hyphomicrobiales; family Nitrobacteraceae; genus Bradyrhizobium; species Bradyrhizobium sp. BEA-2-5. Next base: position 7,177,321 of record NZ_CP136629.1, read on the forward strand.
GGCTCACGTGTATCCATTTAACTCTGTCCTCATGCCTCAATGGCTCGCAACAAAATCGAGTTAGCTTGGGCTTTTGCCGATCACTGACTGCCTTCGGAGATCCGGCTTCGAATCCGACAATACAAAAACCAGACGGGTGGCTCAATTCTACAGAGGTAAGCAGGCGATATAGAACGGGTTGAAAAACCTATACTAAGGTTTGCAGATGGAAGAAGCTGCACGGATGATACAGGATTCGACGCGAAGTGCTCTCGCGATCCTCTGAGGTTCAGAGAGCTGATCGACTAGATGTCAAGCACTGGGCCGACTTCGCCCACTTCCTTGAGGACGGCAGACTCTGCCTGACCATTAACGAGAAACCCTACGGAACGAACATGCGCGGCATCGCTGTTGGAAGACACAACCGGACTCTTGCCTCGGCGCGGGGCGGAGCGCACTGCTATTGCTGACGCGTCTCACCACCGCACATTTGAACGACGCTGACCCGCAAGCCAGCCCCCCGCCGCCCATCGCCGATCTGCCTGCGCTACACCTGCAGAGTTGCCTTCCCAGGAATGGAAAACGCCTGCGCTCGGTTGAAAAAACCTCCGATAAGAAGTCCGTCGCAGCCGCCTGAACGTCTCAGCGACCATAGTTCCTCCCTTATGCGCGCGGAGCCGTTGTGCGGCCATCCTCGGACGCGCACCTTACGCTACGCGCGCATCCCGCTATACCGGTGTGTAATCGAGTTATCCCCGAGGATGACTGGCACGATCGCGAGCGCAATCATATGGCGTTATACTATCTAGATAGTTCGAGCGAGGCTATGTCCACTCAAGTTCACCGCCTATTCGGGGAAGCAAGGGAACGCACACCTGACGGTCGTCGCGCACCTAACCTATATTCCAGTTTAATCGATGATCTGAGTCAATTGAATTTCGCAGACGCGGATGACCGTCGAGCATTCCCTCCGACACTACACACCATATTCGCAAGGCATGGACTGTTCGGGATCACTACGCCAGCAGAGCACGGCGGAATAGCTCTTTCCTTGCAAGAGGCCATCGACCTCATCTCCGCTACTGCATCCTTCGACATCTCGGCTGCCTCTACACTCGTCATTCATAACTTTCTGGCCTTGCCCTGCATCGAAGCGGCGCCGCACATCCCTGAACAGAGGCACGTCATGTCCCGTGCAACACGCGGCGACCTTTGCGCGTTCGCGTTGACGGAGCCTCAAGCTGGTTCTGCCCCGCGGCATATCGAGGCTTCGGCTTTCATGCACGAAGATAGAGTTCGCATCTCTGGCCGCAAAATTTGGATAGGTCTCGCCGATTGGGCTCGCTGGATCGTTTGCTTTGCGCGAGCCTCTGGTCCCGATGCGAAAGGCCGGCTCGTTGCCGTACTAGTTGATAGACAGGCTCCGGGCCTAAAGGTTACACACGAGCATCGCACACTCGGTCTACGCGGCATCATTCAAAATACACTGGAGTTTCAGGATGTCGAGGTGCCGAGCGCTTACGTGCTCTCTCGCGATCAAGATGGCTGGGGGGCAGCAACATCTAGTATGAACCGCGGACGTATCGGTGTGGCTGCCATGGGCCTTGGAGCCCTTGAGCGCGCCCTCCAGGTCGCAGCCTCATATGCACGCCATCGCCGACTAGGTAAGCTGCGCATGATTGAGAACAGCTATATCGCGCAACTATTGGAGCGGATGGTACTCCGGCGGGAAGTAGTGAAGGCAATGCTGGGTGCATCCTGCCGAATTGTCTCAGCGCAGGGTGCGCCCAACGTCCACCTTGCTTCGGCAACGAAGGTTTTGTCCTCGGAATGGTGCGGCCTCGTCGCAGATCAGTGCGTCCAACTGTTAGGTGGCCGTGGTTACGATGAGGGAACACCCGTCGCTAAAATCTATCGAGACGCTCGCATTCTACGCATCTTCGAAGGCCCGACCGAGGCGCTTCTGTCGCATCTCGGCCGTTGCCTTCTCTCTAGAGCCACACGTGACGAGATAGCCGATCTTTTTCTGTCTCTTGGTGCGGCGCAAGTCCATGCTGCTATTATGGAGGAACTTTCCGGACTGAACGAGACAGACGGCGCCGTGCTAATCTATGCGGGTTGGCTCACCACGCTAGGACTGGCACAAGCTATTATGTCTGCTGATGGCTTCTTCCCTTCAGATTGTGCCGCAGCAGCAGCTGACCTAGTCCGTTCCGAGTTAGCAACTCTCCGCACTCGTGCGCCGACACGGCAATCTTTCGAGGGTTGCATTCGCGCCAGCCGGACTCTGAATGCCTTTCTCCAAGATGCAGCTTCTTCCATCGGTTCACCTGTTCTCACAGATGATTACCTCAAATTGGTGCAGTATGTCTAACATCTTGCTCGGTCGATACCGCAGAAAGATCATTGTCGGCTGATCGCTTGCTGCTTCCTCTGCGATGAGCTTCGGACAACGGCGATACAATGCACCCGTTCAGGCTGAACGACGATCAAGGACGGCGGATCAAGTCCTATTTTTCGATGGATATGAGCGGCAAGGAAGTACGTGTGATCAGCGGCAACTTCCATATGATCAAGAGCGTTTGTCGATGGAGTGATTGCCCTGGTGAAAATGAGGCCGCCAACGACGATCTAGTCGTCCACCCCTCAATCGCTGGCACGGTTAGAGCCCCGATCGACAAACGTGACCACTGCCGGGTCATGGTTCTTTCTGCGAGCGTCTCTATCCGCTACCAAACGACCGGTTGCACCATTGGCTCAAGCGCCGAAATACAGTATTCCAGTCTCCGAAGGCCTCAGGAAGATCGGGTCAGGGAGAACGGTACGCGCGATCAAAAACATTCGGTTGTCTCGCCCGGTCGATCCTTTCTGATCCGGCCGGCCTATGATCAGCGGCGCCATTCGCTTCCGAGCCGCGTCGCTCAACACCAAACGATCCATCACACCCGAGGCCGCTCCAAAAAAGAAGCGTCTTGAATCTAATTTGCGCCCAAAAAGGCTCCTTAAGATCCACACTGCCTCACGGCCCCTCTCATGTCGGCGAGGAAAGCGCCCAGCTGGCCGAATTGAGATCTGATTTAAGGCGAACGTTCTGCACAGAATGTACAAATGCACCTTGTTGCCCACACGCCATTGTACAAACTTCTTGGAAAGCGGCGTCGATCAGAACCACTTGTTACCGCCACATCGTGGGCGCTCCGGTCAACGCCGCTTGGCCGATTTTCCTGAGGACATCGACCGATGTCTCTCCACGCGTGGCTGCTTCGAGGAGTTTACACGCGACGTGGGTTCGGATGCCGATTTCGTGACGGGATACACCTTCACAAACCTCATCCAGGACCGCACGCAACATGGCAGCCAATTCGGAGTCGACCATTTGAGTGCCCCTCAATCTCACAACTCTATCATCTGCTTGTGCTGGCTGGATAGAATCTGGTTGGGTGAACGCCGAGCCAATATATGCACGTGACCATGCAAACAATTTTCGCGTTAGGGTTTAATAGCATACACGTCCTGGCTTCAACGCTATTCGTAACAAAGCTTTCGTTTGATGGCTTTTTCGATTTGAGGGAGGCGTTCCCCCTCGAAGAGCTAAGCGCTACCGCTGCCCTCTCTGCGGAGGCCTCGGGCTCCGAGCGGCGTACGAAACAGACAGACCGCAGAAAACGGCCCTCTCGATCATCTCTTGCGACAATTCACAAGACAGCAAAACGTCCGCTGCCGTAACCGAAGCGAACTCAACGAAATACATCCCTTGATCCCTCAACATTGGTCATGGCCAGCCTTCCTACACTTCTTCTCTGAAGGTTTCGTGGACCAATTGAGACTCACGCAAGAATGCGGAGCTAATTGTTTGCAGGAGCCAGAGTAACGGAATGCGGTGTGCGGCGATGGCGGAGTCGAACAAAATTGTCGGTATCGATACCAATGGCCTTCGCCCGCGGCGCGAAACCGGGGTCCCGTCCAGAGGGCTTCGCTTGATTGTCTATAGGTCCATGGCAGTCGACGAACCCTCGTTCGAATTCTCTCTCGCTCGACTGATGGCCCCATAAATGTCCTTGATGGGTCATCAGATCATCGCAAGACCCGCGCTTGGCAGATAAGCTTGTAGGAAACACGACGAGGTGGAGGAAATATGCAAACTTGTCGCGCTCTCGGCGGGTTCGGGCGAGAACGACATCGCGCCTGCCGCTCTCGCAATCGGACGCCCAGCGTTCTAGCTCCCCTGAGCGATACATTGCGATGCGTGTGGGGTGGAGACTGCATGCTTTTCAAGTTCGGACAGGGACGATCGGCGCGCTGTCTTCTCGGCCTCGGCAACATCCTCATTGGCCGCGATCATGGCGCCGCCTACTCCGGCCATCTTTATCTCCCGATCTCCAATGCGATACGATCTCTCCCGCACGCGCCAGTGCCTTCGCCGATCCGAATACCGAATTCGCGCGATATGCACCGAGAGGGTCATCAAGGGCACCTGAATCGTCGGCAAATCGTCGCTTGAGTATCTCTTGACGTGGAAACCTTCGCTTCCAGGAGATCGTCGGCCGCTCTAACGGCATGACATCAGCTGCGACACCATCAAAGGGCTCGACAGCAAGGATTCGAGATCGGCTTGGTTTAGACACCGAGCGAGTTTCACCGGACTTGTCTACCGCGAGCTGCGGATGAGACAGGCTCCAATCGAATCACTGGTTCGCTTGCTGGGGAGCAGAGAACGAAGACGATGCTCGACTTATTGGCTTGCAAACCGAACGCTATCCAACGCTCGTATCGCGTGCCTGAGATAAACGTCTTAGTTTCGTGAAACCACGATCAGTGGCCATAAAGCGCCCGAGCATCGGCGCAATCAGTTTAAGTGGATCAATCGCCTGAGCGGTCTCACGCGCTAGCGCTTCCGCGTACGCGAGAAGATCGCGATGAACCGCAGCGGGCAATTCGACAGTTACTCTGACAGGCCTGTCACTGGGAATTTCCGAGATTCTAAGCTTTGGCACGGCATCATCCTTTGTATGGTTCGAGCTGAAGATCGCGGTTGACAATCACCCGAACCGGAAAACCTGGACGGATGGTCAATGTCGGCTGGATGTTGAGACTGCGCCGCACGACTTGCTGGCCAGTTTGGTTCAACGAATCCCCTGCACCGTGCCGCAACGCCTGAATAATTGCGCTGTCGTTGCTGTTCGTGTCGGAGCCGGAGCCAAGCTCTGTTCCGACAGCAAGAAAGGTCGATAGGGCGGCTGCCTTAAACAACTCGCCCCAATGATTGTCGACTTGGTCTTCTAGACCTGCATAACCTGCGTTGTCCGCACCAGGCTGTCGCTCTAGTACGATCGAGCGACCGTTGGGCATGATCAGACGGGTCCAAACCAGCAGCACGCGGGACTGGCCGAAGGTGACCTGGCTGTCATAGATGCCGATCAAGCGGGCCCCCTGGGGCACAAGCAAGAACCGTCCGGTAGGAGTATCGTAGAGATTCTCTGTCACCTGCGCCGTGACCTGACCTGGAAGGTCCGATCTGATTCCCGTGATCAGTGCACCGGGAATCACAGTGCCGGCCTGCAACAGATATGGCGAAGCTGGCTTAGTGATGCGGTCAGGACTCACTGTGCGACGATCTACGGATGCGTTCACGAAAGCGAGTTTCGTATCTTGACCGCTCTGCGCAGATCCGTCGCCGCTGGTGCTGGTTGAGCTCGGTGGCAGGACGCGGTCGCTTGCCGCAGCGGTAGCTGAGGTCGGCCGCATTTCTCTCCCGCTGCTCGAAGCAAATAAATGGCTGATACGGGCTGCTTCGGTCTCCTGGTCCCGGCGCTGTTGGTCCGGATCACCGCCGATCGTCGGCGACTGCCCCTGAGCCGCGAGGATCGGTCGACCGAGGTCCCCAGGAAGGGGCGGACCAAGCTGCGGTATCGGTTGATGTGGAACGCCGGTGTAGTCCTTCGGCAGCGTGGTAATGCCATCGGCAACGTTGTGATGGTCGGTGCTGTAGGACTCATCGGCCGCTTGGTTTCGCGGACGATTATTCTGCAGTGACCACAAAACGGCTCCGCCGATAACGAGCAATGCAACAGCACTCCCTCCCGCCAGGACTTTCCGGGACAACCGCGTCACACGCGGACGCTCTGCCCTCAACCGAAAGCTGCTGGATTGCCGGTCTTGTGTCTGCGGCGGAATGGCTCGTTCGTGTTCGTTTCCATTTGAGGTGTTCATGACGACGGCCTCCCGTCAGTCCTGACAATTCTGACCTTCTGCTGGTGCTCACTGCCTAGCCGCAGTTCTGCGGCTGCAAACAGCCGGTCCACGATCAGCACATTGCCGTGGGCGCGATAGTTGACGAGTTCGGTCTTGCCGTCGGGACCGATGACAAACAGCGGCGGCATCTCGCCCTGGACGATCCCTTGCGGGAATTCGACATAAACTTTCCGGCCGTCATCATAGGCCGCGAGCGGCCGCCACGGCGGGCTGTCGCCCTCGATCGCGTAACGGGCGATGCGGTGCGCCTGATCCGGAATGACGGGTCTGAGGGCGACTGAGCGCGACCGTTCGCGGACCGTTTCCGGATAGTACCAGGCAACAGACGGCATGTACGGCCGCTCGCGGGAGCGGAGCTCGATCAGGTAGGTGCGCCGGTCGGTATTGAGGACAAGATTGGTCTCGATCGAGGCCCGGGTTGGCTTCACCAGAATGTGGACGCGACGCGTATCCCCGCTGCCGCTCTCGGTATCTCCCACGACCCAGCGCACGGTATCTCCGGCCGCGATCGGTCCAGATCCCGTCAGTTGCTCTCCCTCTTCCAGCGCAATATCCGTGATCTGTCCCGGTGCGGCGTAAATCTGATAAAGTGCCCCGGGACTGTAAGCGTAGATTTGCGCTGCATTGAAATACCCCCGCTTGCGCGGTTCGATGCGGGCCGCGCTGTTCGCGGTCTCAACCCGGCTCACGGGTTCAACGTCTTCCTTGACCCCCGACTTGCCGCCGAGAACGGGTTTCCAGAGCGGTGGAACGTGAAGCGGTCGCGATGTCTCATCGAGAGGCGCTGGAGACGCGGGCAACGGAGGGACTTCCGCGTCATAGCTGATCTCCGGCGGAATGTAGGTTGCACACCCGCCGAGCGCCGATGAACAAAGCAGGAGAGTGGACAGAATTGCTCGATTCGAGGTCACGAACTCGGACCAAGGCGAATTGGGCCTGCTGAGCAGGATAGGACGCTTCGAATGAGCGGTGGACGGCGTCTTGGTCACTGACTCAACTCCTTTGACCAGTTAATGGCGTGGACGTAGATGCCGAGCGGATTCTTGCGCAGGCGCTCGGCGTCGCGCGGCGTCTCGATCACGATCGTGAGAATTGCAGTCCAGCGCTCGGTCGAACTCAACGAGCCGTTGTCGTAGGTTCGTTGGATCCATGCGATCCGAAAGCTTTCAGACGACGCGCGAATGACGCTTGAGACGTCCACGGAGATCTGCACCTTGCCCAACTTGGCAAAGGGGTCATTGTTGCGCGCATAGTCATTGAGTGCTGCCGCCCCACGATCGGTCGTAAAATCGTAGGCCCGAAGCCAGTTCTGGCGCAGAACAATACCGTCCAAGGGCAGGCCTCTGACATCCTCGATAAAGCGCGCGAGGTGGTAGGCGATCTGCGCGTCGGTCGGCTGATAGTCAATGTTGGCGGGCGCAACCCTCTGGGCCTGACCAAGATGATCGACTTCAACCACCCAAGGCGTGATCGATCCTCGGCTGGAATGCCAGACTAGGCCCCCGGCAAGGCCGGCGGACAGCATCAAACAGCCGAACGCCATCAAGCGCCAGTTCCTCGCCTGCACGCGGGCCGATCCAATGCGTTCGTCCCAGACCTGCGCTGCTTTTTGGTAGGGCGTGACCGGCTCGGGCATGCGCCCGTAGTGAACGGAAGGTCGTCTGAACATGGATAGTTGCCCCTGAGATCGAGTGATTGGTTTCGGGTCGTGCGGTGTCCGGATTGAGGCATCGGCCCGCGGTGTGTGGTAAGGCGCTTACCGCGTGTCAGCGCTCTCCTTCGGACAAGTCCACGGAGGAGCCGCTGCCAGCGTGGTCGCCAGAGCGGACCGCGCGGCCGGCTGTCGACGCACTATGCCGAATGGTATGGGCACTTTTCATGCGCCGCGCCCAATCGGGCTGCGCTTTCCCTTCTGCCGAAGTGCTTGCGGCTTGCTCGCCCGCTTGCCCACCGCCGCCGAGCGTAGCCGCTGCACGGCGCAACGGGCTCATGGCTGCCGAAGCCGCCCGCCTCCGCGACGCCAGCAAGGCCGCCGCTCCGATACGCCGCGGATGCTCCACTCAAGACGGCACCGCCACCGCGCGCGGCGCCTGCAATCGCGCCGCCAGCGAGACTAGCACCGCCGGCGGCGAGGCCTGCACCGACGGCAACAACACCTCCAGCGGCAAGTCCCGTACTGGCCGCGGCGCCGGCGCCGAGCTGCGGCCCGCCGGAGACCAGGCCGTTCGCAATTCCCGGACCGAAGATACCGAGACCCAGCAAGGACAGGGCCGCGAGCACCAGCGTCATCGCGTCTTCAATCGTTGGCTGCGCGCCGCCAAAACCCGAGGTGAACTGTGAGAACAAGGTTGAGCCAATGCCGACGATGACGGCCAGAACCAACACCTTGATTCCAGATGACATGACATTGCCCAAGACCCGCTCCGCCGCGAAGGCCGTCTTGCCAAACAAGCCAAAGGGAATGAGCACAAAGCCGGCCAGCGTTGTCAGCTTGAACTCGATCAATGTGACGAAGAGCTGGATCGCCAAAATGAAGAAGGCGAGCAGCACCACGACCCACGCGAACAGGAGAACGACGATCTGCACGAAATTCTCGAAGAAGCTGATGTAGCCCATCAGGTTCGAGATCGAATCAAGCATCGGCCGACCGGCGTCGAGTCCGACCTGAGCGATCTTCCCTGGTCGCAGGAAATCCGACGCAGATAAGCTGGAGCCGGAGGCTTTCAGCCCAAGACCGGCAAAGCTCTCGAAGACGATCCGTGCGAGGCTGTTCCAATTCCCGATCAGGTAGGCAAAGACCCCGACGAAGAGCGTCTTCTTGACGAGGCGCGCGATGATGTCCTCGTCCGTGCCCCAACTCCAGAACAACGCGGCAAGCGTAATGTCGATGGCAGCCAGGGTCGTCGCGAGATACCCGACCTCGCCACCCAAAAGCCCGAAGCCGTTGTCGATGTAGCGGGTAAACGTTTCCAGGAACTGGTCGATAATCCCGGTACCAGTCATGACTTGCTCGCCTCAGGTGTTGCCAGGGGCGGATATCCATGCACGAAGCGGCTCTGATCCTTTGGGGCGGGCACTAAATTCGCGGCGGAATCATCCTGGCCAGCAACTGCGGCGTCATCCCTCCTGCCAAAGAAACGACGCCGGTTCTCGTCCCAAACCTGCTTACAATGCCGATAACCCGCCGTTTCCTCCGAGGTGACACCGCGGCAGCGTACCAGGTCGGAATTGGTTGCACCTGTCGTCTGCGCTTTCTCCGGCAGCGGCGGAGAACCGTTGCCACCGCGAAGCTGAATTGTGCAGGCAGCGACGACCAATACGCCGATTGTCGTAAGCAGCGACAAGGCCTTGAATGCGTTTACGTCAGTCATTGATGGAACATCCGCACGTCTTGGGATTGATAGCCCTGGCCCGGCGTCAAGAACCGTCGGAGCTGCTCTCGGCCCTGGTCTTGGGCCGCGGCGCGTTGCGCCGCTTCAAGACTCTGCGCTCGACTTTGTGCGGTTATGACTGCGGTGAGGTCGGCGAGCTGCTGCGCGCTCAGCGCGAGAATTTGATTGCCGGCCTGCGTTGCCTGCAAGGCACCGCTGGCGCCTTGGCTTGAGCTGACGAGCGCGGAGGTTTGGATACGATTGGTATCGAGGTTGCCAACGATGCCAGCCTGGACCCGGAGCGCGTCTTGCGTTGCTGCGTAAGTATTTTGCCACCGCGATCGAGCGTTTGTGATCAGCAATTGGCTGGACTGGCTTCCGGTAACCGGCGCGTAGCTTGTCGAGAACGCGCGATCGATCTGCTGAACGTCGTAGGCGATCCGCTGGGCTTGGCTCAGCAACTGCTGCGTCCGCTGGATCGAGGATTGCAGTTGCTGCAACGAAGAATACGGCAGGCTTGCCAGATTCCTAGCCTGATTGATCAGCATCTGCGCTTCGTTCTGCAACGAGGTGATCTGATTGCTGATCTGCTGCAGCTCACGCGCGGCGGTCAGCACGTTCTGGACGTAGTTGTTGGGATCGAAGACGATGAGCGCCCGTGCGGGCACCGCGACGCCAAGCACCAGCGCAATGGTGCCAGCGGCTGCCAATAGGCCAAGACGCCTCATAGCGATTTCTCCAGATTTGCAAGATTGGGGATCAAGTCTACGGCCCAAGCGACGCCGCGATGCTGCAACCAGGCCGGCACGAAGCCGTCAGGTCCATGTTCGGAGAGGAGCTGTGCGATGACCGTCTGATCTGTCTTGGATGAGGCCGCTGTGAATGCGAGCGCAACTTCGCCGAGTCCAAGTTCGAACATCCGGTTGCCGCGGCGGGACTGGCAGTAGTAGTCACGCTTGGGCGTTGCCCTCGCCAGAAGCTCGATCTGGCGGTCATTGAGTCCGAAGCGGCGGTAGATTGCGGTGATCTGCGGCTCGATCGCCCGCTCGTTCGGCAGCAACAAGCGTGTTGGGCAGCTCTCGATGATCGCCGACGCAATCGCCGAGCCGTCGATGTCGGAAAGCGATTGGGTGGCGAAGATGACGGACGCATTCTTCTTGCGAAGCGTCTTTAGCCATTCGCGGAGTTGGCCCGCAAAATCCTCGTCGTCGAGTGCAAGCCAGCCTTCATCGACAATCAGGAGGGTCGGCCGGCCGTCGAGGCGGTCCCCGATACGATGGAACAAGTAAGCCAGCACGGCCGGCGCCGCGCTCGTTCCGATTAAGCCTTCGGTCTCGAACGCCTGGACGGAGGACTCCCCAACGCGCTCGAATTCGGCATCGAGCAGCCGTCCGGACGGACCGCCCAGGCAATAAGGTTGTAGGGCCCTTTTCAGGGAATTGGATTGCAGCAAGACTGAGAGGCCCGTGAGCGTGCGCTCCTCCCTCGGCGCCGATGCGAGGGAAGTGAGCGCCGACCACAGATGATCCTTGACCTCCGGGGTGATCTCGACCTTTTCCCGTGCCAGGATAGCGCCGACCCATTCGGTAGCCCATCCGCGCTCCGAAGGATCGTCGATCCAGGCCAGCGGCTGCAACGCGACGGGCTGATCGCCTCCGTCAGACAAGGCACCACCGAGATCATGCCAGTCGCCGCCCATGGCGAGCGCGGCCGCCCGGATCGAGCCGCCAAAATCGAACGCGAAGACCTGCGAGCCGGGATAGCGGCGGAACTGAAGGGCCATCAACGCGAGCAGAACCGATTTGCCGGCGCCGGTCGGTCCCACAACAAGAGTATGCCCGACGTCGCCAACGTGAAGGGAGAATCGGAACGGGGTCGATCCCTCGGTCTTACCGAACAGGAGGGGCGCCCCCTTGAAGTGCAAATCCCTCGTCTCGCCCGCCCATACAGCCGACATCGGAATCAGATGGGCGAGGTTGAGGGTCGACACCGGCGGCTGCCGCACATTGGCGTAGACATGGCCGGGCAGGCTGCCGAGCCAGGCTTCGACGGCGTTCACCGTCTCGATCATGCAGGTGAAATCGCGGCCCTGAATGACCTTCTCGACTAGGCGCAGCTTTTCATCGGCAGCGTTGGGATCGGCGTCCCAGACAGTGATCGTCGCCGTGACAAAGGCCTGTCCGATCTGGTCCGAACCCAGTTCCTGTAGCGCAGCGTCGGCGTCTAGCGCCTTGTTGTGTGCATCGGTATCGAGGAGCGTCGAGGCCTCATTGGTCATGACCTCCTTGAGAATGGCCCCGATCGACTTCCGCTTGGCGAACCATTGGCGGCGGATCTTGGTCAAAAGCTTGGTGGCATCGGTCTTGTCGAGCATGATCGCGCGCGTCGACCACCGGTACGAGAATGGCAGGCGATTGAGGTCATCCAGAATTCCAGGCGTGGTCGCGCCTGGAAAGCCGACGACGGTGAGAACGCGCAGATTGGCCGAGCCCAACATCGGCTCGAGACCGCCGGTCAGCGGCTGATCGGCCAACAGCGCATCGATGTACATGGGGATTTCCGGCACTCGAACGCGATGACGCTTGGTCGAAATCGTTGAGTGCAGGTAGGTCAACGTGTCCTGATCATCGAGCCATGCACATTCGGGCATGAATCCTTCAACGAGTTGCAGCACGCGATTGGTCTGATCGACAAATCCACGAAGCAGCTCGCGCGCGTCGGCTCCAACGGCGCGATCGCCGCCCTCATAGAGCAATCTTTCTGCTCTCGCGGCCCCCTCCTCGGGCGGTAGATAGAGGAAGGTCAGGAAATAGCTGGACTCATAGTGGGCGCCCGCCTCTTCAAACTGAGCTTTGCGTTCGGCATCGACCAGCGCTGAGGCGACATCCGGAAAGGTGTTCGGCGGGTACGCACCCGCAAAGTGGCGCTGCGCCTCAACGAACACCGCCCAGCCTGAGCCTAGCCGCCGCAAAGCATTGTTCAAACGGCCGGCGACGGCGACGAGTTCAGCCGGCACGGCGCTGTCGAGGTCAGGCCCACGGAACTTTGCTGTCCGCTGGAAGGAGCCGTCCTTGTTCAGGATGATGCCTTCGTCCACCAGAGCTGCCCAAGGCAGGAAATCGGCGAGACGCGCGTTGGAATGGCGATATTCGGCAAGGTTCATCATGACCGAGAACTCAGAGGTTGAGATGACCGGGAATGCGCAGATGTCGCCGCACGACATCCACAAAGGCGGGATCGCGCCTGGCGGCCCAGACGGCGGCTATGTGGCCGATGAACCAGAGGACAAGACCTGCGATCCAGAGCCGCAGTCCGAGTCCAAGGGCGGCCGCCAACGTGCCGTTGACGATGGCGACCGCCCGCGGCGCACCGCCCATCAGGATTGGTTCGGTCAGAGCACGGTGAACGGGCACAAGGAAGCCGACGACAGGTTCATCCATCAGATCACCACGCCGCCGCCGAACGAGAAGAACGACAGGAAGAAGCTCGAGGCGGCGAAAGCGATCGACAGACCGAACACGATCTGGATCAGCCTGCGAAACCCGCCGGATGAATCGCCGAAAGCGAGGGTGAGCCCGGTTACGACGATGATGATAACGGCGATGATCTTGGCGACGGGGCCTTCGACCGATTGCAAGATCTGATTGAGCGGCTGCTCCCAGGGCATGTTCGAGCCGGCCGCCCATGCGGGTGCCGTGGCCAAGAGAATCGTGCCGAACGCGGCAAGTGAAGCCGTATCTTGAAGAACTCGAAATTGCTGACGCATGTCAGTCTCCTGCTGGTGAAAGGCTGTAGTCGCCGGCGGCACCAAGGCCCGTGACGAGGGCGAGTTCGGCGAGGCGACGATCGGCGCCGCGCCCCGCAAGTACGGCGACGAGGTTGATGGTCTCGGCGATCAGGGCGCGCGGAACCGTGATGACGGCTTCCTGGATGAGCTGCTCAAGACGCCGCAGAGCGCCGAGCGCACTGCCCGCGTGAATGGTCCCGATCCCGCCGGGGTGACCGGTGCCCCACGCCTTGAGAAGATCGAGAGCTTCAGCCCCCCGCACCTCGCCGATCGGAATACGATCCGGACGTAGTCGCAGCGAGGACCGAACGAGATCCGATAGTGTGGCGACACCATCTTTTGTCCGCAAAGCTACGAGATTTGGCGCTTTGCACTGGAGTTCTCGAGTATCTTCGATCAGCACGACCCGATCGGAAGTCTTCGCGACCTCGGCCAAGAGCGCATTTGTCAACGTTGTCTTGCCCGTCGATGTCCCCCCGGCGACGAGGATGTTCTTGCGTGCGGCGACCGCGCTCTTGAGGATCTTGGCCTGCTCGGAAGTCATGATCTGCTTGGCGACATAATCGTCGAGCGTAAATACGGCGACAGCGGGCTTGCGGATAGCAAAAGCCGGTGCAGCAACGACCGGAGGCAAGAGACCTTCAAAGCGCTCCCCGGTGCCAGGCAGTTCGGCCGAAACCCGTGGCGCGCCGGTATGCACCTCGGCCCCAACATGATGCGCCACCAGGCGAACAATGCGCTCGCCGTCCGCCGCAGACAACGTTTCGCCAGTGTCAATCAAGCCACTCGACAGTCGGTCAATCCAAAGCCGCCCATCGGGATTGAGCATGACCTCGACGATCGCGTCATCATCCAGGTAGCCGGCGATCGCCGCGCCAAGTGCGCTGCGCAGCATTCGCGCGCTGCGCGAATTCGCTTCCGATTGAATGGAATGGATTGCCACTGCTGCCCCCACCGAACGAGGGCCCCACAGAGCGCCCTCAGATGGGGACAATTACAAAGACACCCGTGGGCTTGGCGCAACGAGCGCTTCGCGCGATCGTAGACCGGCGTAGAAAAAGAAAGTTTGCGAGCTGAAACTTGAGACCTGCGTGATCGGATAGCTCGCCGTGAGCCGCTGCTCACCACTCCCCATCGTCATCCAAAGGAATTAGTACGACGGAACTCTCATACAAACCGACCGACTCGACGACGTCGGAGCTGTTAGCCGGCACGAACAAGGAAAACGAACTCATCCACGAAGTGGAGCATCGGAGCCAAGGAAGCGCGAACCAAAGCAATGCCGCGACCTGCACTGCCACGTTGAGACCGAACGCGACTTGATAGGCGATGATGGGCCTATGCCCATCGATCATGAACCATTGCTCCAGGATAAGGCCCGTCGCGTACTGTGCAAGAAATGCCCAACCGAAATGCAGAACGTTCAAGGCGCCGTTGGCACGGCCGACAAATTCTAGCGGAAAGTAATCCGCTATCACCGCGAAGCTGACCACGGTTGCCGTTCCAACAATTGCGACAACGGACCAGGGCAGGACGGACGGCAGAGGCGCTCGCAGGATCAAGGCCAACTCGGCTGCGATAAGTAGCACTGCAACCATCGCTAATATCGTCTCCGCCCCGAATTCTCTTCGTTTGATGTGATGGACCGTCGTGCCGAACAGCCAAGCACCGCCGCAAAGTCCGATCGACATTATGAAGAGCTCTCTGACGAGATTTGTGCGATCGAGCCCCTCTACGTCTGTCAGCCACGGCGATGCCCACAATCCCTGGAGAGACCAGGCCGATCCAATGCAAGTCGCCGACAACGGTGCAATACGCCAGAAACGCCCATCAGCGAAAACGGAGCTAAGGGTGATGGGAATTGACGCTGTCGATGGGACAATGGGTCGTTCAGGAACCACGACATAGATGAGGATGGCGGTCGCGGCGGTTGCCGCCGCCAGGATTTCAAAGAGCTGTCGCCAACTGATCCAACCGAGGACGTGTTCGGCCGGGGCCGTGGCGGTCACCGCTCCGAGCGAGCCCAGCATGATCATGTAGCCGTTCAGCAAGGCCACTCGTTCCTTGGGAAACCAGAGAACGATGGACTTCAGCCCTGCTGCGAGCGATGCCGCCACGCCAAGCCCGATCATTGCACGCGCGATCAAAAGTGACAGGAAACCGGTCGATACCGCAAAAAGTCCGGTTCCCACCGCGGCCAGCAAAAGATGAGCACTCTGGACGCGACGCGGACCAAAGCGGTCTAACAATATGCCGATGGGGATCTGAGCCGCCGCGAAAATGAGGAAATGAACTGACGTCAGCAACCCGAGGTCGGCAGTCCCAAGCCCGGTGTCCGAGCTGAGATGGCCGACGATCAGAGCGTTGATCGTTCGGAAGAGATACGAAAGATAGTATCCAGTAGCAAACGGGAGAAGAACGCGCGCAGTTCGACGCCATGCTATTGAGATTTGCATGCTGGCCCCCTTTTGCTCTCAGCTCGTGCGAGCCGATAGCGCGTCCGGCTTTTTGTCAGCTCGGCTAAATTGCTGCGGTCGTAGGCTGGCGTAGAAAAAGGAGGGGCGGGTGCGATAACGTGCCGAGGGCCTCAGTCAGCTTCACCGACCGGTTCCTGACGGACGATCTCTTCTGGAATCTCACGCAGGAAGCTCTGTCCTTTTTGCAAACGGCGTCCGAGCGCCTCGACAAACCCTTCAAAGCGCTCCCGGCCCTTTGCCTGCGCGGCCGCCTGCGCATCGTTCGGCAAAGGCGGCGTGATCGTCAGCCAGAAACGGATGAACAAGGCAAGGGTCTCGGCCGTCAGACCCACGTCACGCTCCAGCCTCTGCATCTGACGCGATAGCCGGTCGAGGCGACGGGCAAATGCGGCCTCCCGCCTGTCCTCTCCGTCAGGCGACAAAAACGAAGCAACAGCCGCTTCCACGATCGCCGACCGAGAGAGCTTCTTGCGATCGGCGAGGTCCGAGATCTGCTTCAGAAGCTCTGGCGGGAAATAGACGTTCATCCGGTCGCGCATATCGATTCAGAGCTCCATACCGTCATTCGGATCCAGGGCGACTTGACGGGCGACACCACGCATTTGGCGTATGAGCCGGGACTGGCGGACCGCATCCTCGTCATCGTCAAGAACGGCCGCAAATTCCTCTGCCGGCGTCGGTTCGGTCGTCTCCTTGGCGATCGCAACGTGATCGGGGAGTTCGGGCTCACGACGGAGGCCGCTGTTCGCTGTGTCTTCCTCTCCCTGCCCCCTGTCCCCTGGAAGCGGCGCCGGCGTCAGCGGTCCGAGCGCTGACCATCCGTCCGTTCGCAATGACCGGCCGGCAGTCGCCGGATCAGGCGGCGGCAGAACCCGCTCGGTGAATCGCCGATCCTCGTAGTAGCGGGCCTTTTTCGCCCGGATCGGCGGCGTGCCCGCGACCATGACGATCTCGTCCATCGGCGAAAGCTGCATGATTTCGCCCGGGGTCAAGAGCGGCCTTGCCGTCTCCTGACGCGAGACCATCAGGTGCCCCAGCCACGGGTTCAATCTGTGACCGGCATAGTTCTTCATAGCCCGCATTTCGGTCGCCGTACCGAGCGCATCGGACACGCGCTTCGCGGTCCGCTCGTCATTGGTCGCAAAGCTGACCCGGACGTGGCAGTTGTCGAGGATCGCATTGTTAGGCCCATAGGCCTTCTCGATCTGATTGAGCGATTGCGCAATCAAGAAACTCTTGATGCCGTACCCCGCCATGAAAGCGAGGGCGGACTCGAAGAAATCGAGCCGCCCAAGCGCCGGGAACTCATCCAGCATCATCAGGACACGATGCCGGCGGTCGCGGGCGTGCAAATCTTCGGTCAGGCGCCGGCCAATCTGGTTCAGCACCAGACGGATCAATGGTTTGGTCCGTGAGATATCGGAGGGTGGCACTACGAGGTAAAGCGTCGTGGGACTGGCATCGGCAATCAAATCCGCGATTCGCCAATCGCAAGGGCGGGTCACTTGGGCCACCACGGGATCGCGGTACAGCCCGAGGAACGACATCGCGGTGGACAGCACGCCTGAACGTTCGTTCTCGGACTTGTTGAGGAGTTCGCGGGCGGTCGAGGCGACCACGGGATGAGCACCCTGCTCCCCAAGATGCGGCGCAGTCATCATCGCCTTCAACGTCGCCTCGATCGGCTGCTTCGGGTCGGACAGGAAGGCGGCGACTCCGGCCAGGGTCTTGTCGGCCTCGGCATAGAGGACGTGGAGGATGGCTCCGACCAGCAGCGAATGGCTGGTCTTCTCCCAATGGTTCCGCTTGTCGAGGGAGCCTTCGGGGTCGACCAGGACGTCGGCGACGTTCTGGACGTCGCGAACCTCCCACTCCCCGCGCCGGACCTCCAGCAGCGGATTGTACGCTGAGGATTTCGGGTTGGTCGGATCGAACAGCAGCACACGGCCGTGCTGCGACCGAAAGCCGGCGGTCAGTTGCCAGTTCTCGCCCTTGATGTCGTGAACGATGGCCGAGCTCGGCCAGGCCAGCAGCGAGGGGACGACGAGACCGACACCCTTGCCCGAGCGGGTAGGTGCAAAGCACAGTACGTGTTCCGGTCCATCATGGCGAAGGTAGTCCCTGTCAAGTTTGCCCAGCACCACGCCATCCGGACCAAGCAGCCCGGCCGCTCGAACCTCTTCTGCATCAGCCCAGCGCGCCGAGCCATAGGTCTCAACGTTCTTGGCCTCGCGCGCCCGCCAGACCGACATGCCGATCGCCGCCGCGATCGAAATGAATGTCCCCGACGCCGCGATGAAGGCGCCCTCAATAAAGACCTGAGGCGCATAGGCGTCGTAGACGAACCACCACCAGAAGAAGATCGGCGGACAATAGATCTTGAAGCCCGCCAGTTCGAACCAGGGCCGCCCGAGTTCGGGCTGCCAGGCGAGCCGCCAAGCTGTCCACTCGGTCGCGCCCCAGATGGCCAGCAAGACGATCGAGCCGACAACGATCACCTGTCCCCAGAGGATTTTTGTTCCGGACATCCCGAACGCCTTTCCGCAACTAAAATGCTGAGATAGCTAGAGGCCGAGGTCGCGCTTCCGACCAAAACTCCATTCGATGCCGCCACCGTCCTTCATGACGCCGGCGACGTCCTTGCCCAGCCTCTTTTCAAGTTCGCGAGACCAGGGCACGAGCTGAAAGCCAAGTCCGTTATCGACCATGGCGAAGCGACCCGAGGCGAGCGTGATGCGTTGGCGATAGACGCCTGCCACATGCTCCCCGGAGGCCGCCTTCACGTGAGGCACGCCGGTGTCGGCCGACATTTTTGCAGCCACGTCGTCCAGTTCGCGTCGGCGCAACGTGTTCAGGAGGTCGCGCTGCAAGATGATGCGTTGGCCCTGGCGCCGCGCCAAGCCCGCCTCGATCAGATGCTTGCCACGGGCTTCCATGGCGTCGCGGGCCTCGCGGCCGAAGCCCCCCATGGCGAGCGGCATGGGATCGCGTTCGACCAGCCTGTGGTCGAGCCAGGTCGCGCCTTTCGCGGTGATCTGGCCACCGAGATCGAGATCGGAACGGGTTGCGAGCACCACGGTCGGCCGCGGATCGCCGGTTTGACCGAAGCGTCGGACCTCGACGATTCCGCCGGTCGGTGGTGCATAGTCGAAGGCCTCGATTCCACGGAAGCGGACGTAGTGTGCACGTCCATCCGTTCCGTCGATCAGGGCGAAAGCCTCGCCGGTGAGTTCGTCATGCAATCCTCGATCGACAAGTCGTCCGACGATCCCTGACGTCGGCTGTCCGCCTTCGATGACGAAGTCGGAAACGCCACGCGCTTCCCCGCGCTCACTAAAGGCGCGGTGCATGGTCTTGATGATGTCGCCGCGCATCCCGAGGTCACGCAGGCTACGCTCGGCCTCGAGCCCGACCATCCATTCACCTGGTGCCGCGGGTGCAGCGAGGCCGGTCTTCTCCAGATGCTGAAGGCGGCCGACCATCAGGCGGCGGATCTCGGGATCGGAGCTGCCGGGATTCTCAGGACGCAGATCGATATAGCCGGTTTCGTCGGCTGCCAGCCGGATCTCCTGATCGAGCCGCGTCCATCGCTCTGCCGTGACTTCCCTCTCCAGCGAAATGCGGATTTCATGTTCCGGTTTCGGACCTAGTTCAATGGCAGCAAGTTCCTCGGCGCGCGAGCGCAGGCCCTGGCTGATGTAGTCGCGGGAGATCACGAGATCCGCCCCTTGTTCATCTACTCCCCGAACGAGCAGATGAACGTGAGGGTTGTCGGTATTCCAATGATCGACGGCCACCCAATCAAGCCGCGTACCGAGATCGGTCTCCATCTGCTTCGCGAGATCGCGGGTGAAGGCCTTCAGGTCGGTCATGTCGCCGGCACCCTCGGGTGAGACGATGAACCTAAAATGATGCCGGTCGTCCTTGCACCGTTCTGCAAAGGCCGCGCTATCGGCACGGTCGCTGCGGGCATCGAACATCTCGGCTCTCTCGCCGCTTCGAGTCACGCCGTCGCGCTTCAGATATGAAAGGTGGGCGGTCAGGGGGGCCGAACGGAAGGCTCGGCCTTTGTGCCGAACCACGCGCGCCTTCACCACAACGCGCCGTGTCGGGCTGAACAATCTGGCGCGGCTGAAACCGAGTCTGCCGCGGCCAAAGGTCGAGCGCCCGTAGGCCGCAGAGCGCCTACCAGCCGCGGCCTGTCCCGAGGTGTGCCCGGCTTTTTTCGCGGCGCGCAGCACCTGGTTGATGAAGCTCTTGGGCTTCGGCGCGCGGGTGTTGCGGATGCGCCCGGGCCGAACACGCAGATCGCTGTCGCCCGCGGTCACGACCGGACCTCCCAGCAATCAAGAGCGCATGCCGTGCCGAAAAACCCTTTGATTGCATTCGTCAAAATCCAAGGCGCGGCACGCGCCCCGACCGACCGGCACGCCCGAACCCAAGCCATGTCAATGGCTTGCGGTTCGACCGGCGAGCCCCTTTTATCTCGCCGTCCTAATCGGGCGTGCAAAGTCAAGCCACGCCTACGCTTTTCTGCGACTTTCTGCACTTCAGTCATCACGCACTCCTTGCAGCAACAACGCACACGCCTCACCAAAACCGCGGCTGCGGTTTGCATTCGCCAGGCGGGGTCCATGCGTTCCTTCGCGTTCAGCACTTGGCCGTCGCATGCTCTTCATTAGGTTCGTCAACGGAGGCTGTCCAAGCAGTCTGGCGCTCTCCCCGGAGGGCGGTAGCAGGCAAGAAATAGCGGACATTCCCCGTTTCGCGGCCCCGCCAGGGGACGCTCACCGCGCGCGCGGATCTCTAACTGATGCTCCTTCTCAGCAGGCCGGTTGCAACACCAGCGCTCATCCTCCGTGATCCCACAGCAGTTACTGCGCAGGCTTCAGGCGCAATCGCTGCGTGACTTTGGCACCGAAGCCGACGTGGAAGTCGGTCTCGTTGACCCACATCCTGTGCAGGATACTCGCGAGCTTGCGTGCGACCGCGACGATCGCGCACAACATGCTCGACCGTTTCGCGATCCGCAGGCCCCATGCTCGCAATGCCGACCATTTCCTGACCCGGAGCAGCAGGCTTGCAGCCGCCTCGCAGAGCGCTTCTCTCACAGAGATATCGCCCTGTTTGCTGATATGACCTTCAAAATCGATCGACGTCCCGGACTGGCGTCTCGGCGTCAGGCCAAAATGCGCGCCGACCGTGCGGGATCGCGCAAAGCGATGAGGATCATCGACACCGACCTTAAACGACAGCGCCGCAACGGGACCGACACCAGGCACCGTCATCAACCGGCGGCACACTGTATCATGCTGGACCACTTGAAGGAGCACGTGATGCAATCTGTCGTAGCCGTCGAAGATCGCCCGCCGCACATCCAGCATGGTCTCAATCATCAAGGAAAATACCGGATCGCTGTGCTCGAGCAGCGCCCGGACGCGTGCGTCGTAGCCTCCCCGACCCACGGCCCCCGTGAGCAAGCCGTAAGCCCTGAGCGTGCCACGAATGTGATCTTCGATATCGATCAGCTTTCGCTTGAGGAGCTTCCTGTTGGCCACAAGCGAACGCATCCTCTGCATGTCGATGTTCTTGACATGGACTGCCCGGTACCAGCCCAGACGCATCATCTGTGCGATGCCACGCGCATCGTTTCGATCGGTCTTGTTGCGCATCGTCGACAGCGAAACACGCATGTGGCGCGCCTCGACAACAACGATCGGAACTCCGGCCGGCTGCAGTTCGCGGTATAACCAGATGCCAAGCGATGACGCCTCGACTCCCACCCTATCGAGGTGATCCGCGTAGCCCTCCAAAGCGGAGCGGATCGCCTCTGGCTCCGTCCCGAGCTTCACTTCGCGGACGGCGAGGCCCTCGTTATCGACGACGCAAAGGCTGGTTTCCTCAAGACCGACGTCCAGTCCAACGTAAAGTTTCATCGGAGCTCTCCCTTGTGGCAACAACGTTCCAAGTTGTTGCACCTGGCTCCGGATTCGGCCACGGTCGCGCTATCACCGCGCACCGGTATCTCGAAGCCCGATTTGAAGAGCCGTCGACCGTTCGTGATCGCTCTCCGCCTTTCCGGCATCCCGTAAGCCGAATTGAGCAACTGCTGCCGTGGAACTGAATATGCGCAGAGCCTGGCGCTGCCGCCGCCTGAGCAGAGGTTTGCGAAGCACACAAGATCAGACCCGGCACAATAGTGACGGTGATCTAGTGTAACGAAACTGCCTGACGGTCCGTAATCGCGATGTGATGGAGCTAGAGAGGTGACGCAATCTCCCCGAAACGGAGCGGATGCCAAACCGCTATCGCAAGCCCTTGCCGCGCTCCGTGAGTTGGTCGCACGAGCGCGGGACGCTTCCAACGAGCCGTTCGATGACGGCCATTCGGTCGATAGGTGGAAGAGTGCAGAGTTCAGTGCCGCGATCGAATGTGCCGAATCAGAGATCGCGAAAGCTTCCAAACCTGTTCCCCGTACGAAATAGGAGCTCGCGCTGCAGGGGCGTTGCCCGCAAATGCCCGGCGCGAGAGCATCAGGCTCGTCAATGTCCGACCTCACGTGCAGGCGTCGAACACATACGTCGTGTTTGCGCACTGGTCTTGCCGTTTCGCCAATCGTTCCTTGAAGGTCGCCACCGCTTGCCGACCCGCGCCTGATCATCGCGACGCTCCCGAACCTGATCGGGCGACAAACATCCCGGTGGACTTGGGGCCCATAATATCTCGCGACGAGAATGCAGTCGTTGTGTCGCTCGAAGGTACGAACGCTGGCGGATCGTCCCTATGCAGGAGATCGGATCGTGCAACGAATAACATTGCCGCTGCCGACAACCGTCGGTCGGCGATCCACGTCGGAGGCAGTTTGATGCCCAGGCGGCTTGCAAGCTTGATCACGTAGGCTCGCGTTTCACTAGGCAGGCAATGGCCCGTGAGAAACTCTTCGTAGCGAGTTGGTCCCGCGTTGTACGCGGCAAACACGCCAGGCGAGCCATAGCGGCTGAGCAATTCACGCAGATATGCCGTGCCTGCCAGAATGTTGTCGCGCGGATCGAACGGATCGTTGCCTAGGTCATAGCGCAGGCGCAGTTCTGCCCAAGTCGCGGGCATGACTTGCATGAGGCCCATCGCACCTTTTGGTGATCTGGCGTGCACTTGCCCAGAACTTTCGTTGTCCAGCACAAACCTGATCCAGTCCACCGGGATTGCAAAGCGTCGTGACGCTTCTTCCGTAAAAGCGGCGAACGGGCTTTTCGCTTGATGGGCCGCTCGAGCCGCCGGTCCGTTCTCGGCCAAAGCACCACCATGCGACGCGGTCAAAATAAGCAGCAGTGGCACGACAGCCCAAACACGCACGCCCGACCGAGCTGAGCATACCGTCCTGCTCACGCCCGTCCAGGGTAAAGCCGCTTCGCGCCGGCCTTTCGGCCGCCCTGGACCGCCGCTGCGCGCGACGGCCTTGCAAACATTGTTCGAGACGGAGGAATGGTTCCGTAATCGATCAAACAGAGGAATTGCGGGATAGACATGCGGAACACGCACGATCATTCCTCCCGTGTCCACACCGGGTCCGCACGGCCGATCACGGCTGCGGCTGGAAGAAAGCCAAAATACCGGCCGTCGAAGGACTCATCCGATTGCCAGTTCATGAGAAAGAGCTCGGCCGGCCCGACGACGTGGCAGCCCTGCCATTTCGGGAGCGGCCGGCCGCGGCCATCGCGATCTCGGGCCTCGCCGACCTTAATTTCATCGACTGAAACTGTGAGCCCACTTCTGCAGACGGTTTGCCCTGGAAGGGCCAGCACGCGCTTGAGCAGGGGGATGCCAATGGGCAGATATCCGTTGAGATCAAGGAAGGTTGCGAGCGGCTCCGGCGGCCGAACAGCGATCAGTTCGGTGACATGGAAGCCTTTCGCTGGTCGTAAGCGATAGAGACCGATTGGCACGCTCGTCGATGCATTCCAGATGTAGAGCGGAAGCGGCTCCATGGCGATTGTCGTGAGCAGCGCAACAGCGGCCCCAAACGTTGCAGTCAGCGTCTTCAGGCGACCTGTCACCGCATTACTCTCTGACGATGGAGCCAAACCTGATGGCGCGCTTTCGTGTAGGAACGCGGATCTTCGTTGACGGACAGACGGTTATGAACGTGATGCCAATGATCAGGAGCGACATCAGCGGGATCGATGCCGAGCGCCTCGACGGCATCGACCATCTGCAGCACCCGTTCGACCTTCGGCCAACCGGAGAGCCGCAGCAAAATCTCTCCGCCGGGCTTCACATACGGCACGGTCGAGCAGCGCTGTCCCGGTGCGACCGCGCGCAAGATGTCAATCCGCGAGATGATCGTGCCAAAGTCGTTGGAGGTCCAACGGACGAAGGCAAAGATGCTGCCTGGCGCGAATGACAGGACGCGCCGGTGACGATCGATCTTCTTCTCCTCAGCGATGCGTCCGAACCGAATGCGGTTTTCAATCCGCTTCTCGAGCCACAACACTTCCACCTCGGTGAGGCCGCTCATGCTGCCGCTCCCCGAAGCTGGGACCGGGAGCCGTGAGCTCGGAGTTCGGTGAAGAGCGTGTGTGGCTTCTGCGGCCAAGCAGGACAGGCGGCCTGCCTTTGGCAGTCACCTCCAATGCGGCTTGTGATCTGGTCCCCGAAGGACTTCTGATCAATAAAATTGTGGTGGCTGGCAAACGCCCAGGAACAATCGCTTAGGTCCGATTTCGGTGCCAAATAGCGCAAGAATCGGGTTCCCGACAGCACGTGAGTTGCGGTCCCCGATGGCACTGGCGGATTCACAGATTGCCCTCCGAATGTAGAATGAGACCGCGCCCCACGGAGGCGTTCTGCTAAGGGATCAACAGGCGTTAGTGCGACGTTCTGGCGCTCAGTATCGTGCCGATCGTGCATTAGCTCGAGCTGATAGCCGGGCAACGTCTGGTACTCGACGAGTTGTCGTACGTCGCACGCAAAAGTCTTGGGCGGCGCGAGCATGATCGAGGTCTGCACTGTCGTTGACTGCAGCCTGTCGGAACCCGCCTTCAGCTGATCATAGTCCTGCGTCCTCGTACCACGCCCGACATAGATTAGACTCTCATCAGCCGTCGCAGCCATCGGGCGCGTCGGCTTCGATACGGCGTCACTGGATTCGACGATTTGGTACGCCGCCCAGATGAGAACGTTCGCATCCCAGATGGCCGCCGTGCCATGTTTTGGCACGGCTTCGGCATGAATTGAGATCGCAACGACACGGCAATCAATCGGCACAATTCGCTTCGTTTTCGCGAGCGAATAGAATGGAAGGGCCATGAGGTCCTGAGCATCGCGCGGCGCTAAATCGCTGGGAATTGCACGAAACAGATCAAGCAGCTCGCGCTCGGAGAGGCGGTGGTGCGCTGAGGACTCGTTTGCGGACATGGCTAGCGTCTCTCTTTACCCGCATAGGGAATAGGCACATGCCGCTTTGCGGGCAGTACGGTGCCAACTCCCGGGTCCGAGGTCGATTTCTTCTTGCCCAGTTTGGCCCATGCTGTCAGGTCAGCCACTGAATAGACTACGCGCCCGCCGATCTTGTGATATTCCGGACCGGTTCCGTACGTTCGGTGTTTCTCCAGCGTGCGGGCGGACAAGCTCAGAAAGCGCGCTGCTTCGGGTGTGCGCAGATATCGCTGCGGCTGATCCGCGCTCCGGTCGGACATTTGAAAAGCTCCGTGATCGTCTTGAGTGCAGGCGTGCGTCGCCGCGCGTCGACGGTCACGATCGCGTAGTAGAACTGCTTATGGGGATGCCGAAGATGCCGGGATGATTTTACGATACCCCTTACAGAGGAGTGGTCGCCCTTGCGCTTGAACCGCACAGGCTTGCGCTACCGTCCGCACCAGCGCGAGGTCGCTCTGTGTCAGTCGGATCGTTCGATTGCGCAGATCGCGCATCTTCCAGGCGCGATCGAGGATGCGCTTCTGGGCGAACAGCGCTGCAATGATGCGATAGCTGCCACTGACAATATGCGCGTCGAGCACCCGCCTAGCGGTTTCAGGCGTTCGCGCCGCCGTTTGGATGAATGGTGAAAAGCGGGACCTGTCGCGCGTCCGATCGTGGCGCCGCAGTCAACGTACTGCATATGGGCGAGCGTCGAAATCGCCATCAAACAGCAATTCGGCTGCGTATGACGCGCATGACCATCGGCGGCTCTTTGGACCAGATCCGTGTTCCACCGGACCGGGGCGGAGCAGATGCCAGCCATCGGGCGAGCGACAAACACCTGACAGGGGCTGAGATGCTGACAAACAGCTGCGGCGACTGCCGCGACCGGAACGGCGGCGGCCAAAAACTCATGCGCGGCAGACGCGCTATTTATCGCAGAAGGAATTGGCTCACACAGCCCGAAGGATCTCTTTTGTGCGGTCGAGAGCTTTTGCGGCAACTCCTCTATAGTCGTCCCTTATAATTAGACTGTCTATTGCCCCACGCACAAACTCAGGATTTAGCTTGTCGATCTGAGCGATAGTTTCGATCACGTTTTGTCGATATGGGTTGAGCTCGCGGATCAGATCAGCAGAATGATCGACCCCCGCTGCAGCAATATCGAAGATATCTCGCGGTTTAATGCTCTTCCCACGATAGACGATCTTTTTGGCGATGATTTCCGGGATCGTTTCTAGAAGGACGTTCACCCCCTCAATTTCTCTCTCAATCGTTGGATTCGTGGTCTTTGGGCCAGCCACGACGAAATCGATCTCGCCAATGGCTTCGAATGCCAATTTGAGAAAGCGATTACCGTCACCTTGGTATTCGCTTGGCAGTATCTCGAATTTGAAGTCCTGCTTCTGCGGGTCCAAGAACGGCAATAGTTGCGGATCGGAAAGAAAGATGTCCACGTCGTGGCTTTCCCGATGCGCAATTTGCAGCATCATCGCGGTGCCTCCGCCGAAGGTCCAATGATCTATGATCGTTCCTTGGGAGTTAACCTGACCAATCAGGCGGCACGCTATCCGAAATAGCTGCGCCCAATCCGAACTGGTCTTATCGATTATCACGCTGCAAGCGGGTAATGCTCACCGGAATAGCTGGAAAACGCTTTTGCAGAAGCAACGAGCTCCATATCGCTGATGCCGAACTGATGTGCGAAGTCTTTCTGCAAGGACGGCTCAACTTCACCGAAGAAAGCTGCCATGTGTCCTGGCACTTCTTTAGCAGCGGCAGGATTCTTAAGGCAAAAAACGAGTGCCTCCTCGTCCAGCTGCTTACTGTGAGGCGCATTGACGGTGGCCAGAACTATCGTCGCGATCGGCATCTTTGCGATCCTTTGCCCGAGAGCGGACGAGGGAATTCCACTAAAGGTGGTCTAACGTCCAACAAAGTCAACCATTATGGGGCAGCGACCATCAACGAGATCTACTCCATCAATCCATTGTGGTATTATATTACCGAACTGCCACCAGTACCATAATCGATCAAGCCGGGTGTCCGTCTCACGCATCGTTCCTGGGTGAAGGTCGGCGAATGAAGGCGGGTATGCAAAGCTTTAATTGAAAGCTCCCGCGACCCAATGATCATGCTCGCACAAAGTAGCTCGGAGCTAACATCCAACAGAACTCCTTTCCTGCTCTTGCGTTCGAAATTGAGCAGAACCAAGTTGCGTAACTTTCAATCTGCGCCCGCCATGAACCAGACTCACGATGGCGCCTATAAGAATATCGCAGCGAGCATACCAGGCGCGCCCAACGCCAGCCCGATCAGCGAGCCGATTGTCGGTACTTCTCGAAAGAGCAGCAACGCGAGAATCGGCTCCACCACCAAAATAGCTCCCACCGATATTGCGACAATTATCCAAATATTCTTGAGATGCATGTAGCCGAGTGCGTATCCGTAGACGAGCAGGACACCACCAATCATTATCAGCAGGAACATCGGCAGAAGCGTTGTCAGATTCGCGCCGGCTTTTTCGAACTGCTTTGAGGCGACCAACTCCGCGATTATCGAAAGGGCTTCTCCTAAGAAAATTTCCCCGACCGCTACAATCTTCGACATTGAGCTCATCGTCTGAGCGTACTGAAGAGAAGGGCGAAAGGTACCTGCCAATACTCGACTTCGCGTTTCGGCTGACTTCAACAGCCGGACTTGCGATGAAAGCGATCGCATTGCTGCCACACACCACCACGGCAATGCGGGGATATTTGAGTGCAACGTTCGATGCAGTGGCAATGCTTGAAAGCAGTTGCGCGTGGGGTTAACGGTTTGATCGGGCGTCTTCTGGCCACTTGCTGAATCCATTCAGCAGGTTCGCAAGTTCTATCGGCGCAAAGCGAGGGAGTTGGCCGTCGCGGCTCAACACCTCACCGGCGATGGCCCCTGCGGCGTGACGGCAGTCTTTCTGTTCCGGCGATCTACTGAATCCGATGCCGAGAACCGACAGTCCCTGGGAACAAACTCAGAGAGCCCGATGCCGGCGCAATCGGCGCGGCGACGTCGCCAGCGATCGAATATAGCCCTGCAGGTGCTCTCATCTTCGCGCCACTTGCCGAAAGCGTTCAGCAGCAATGACACATGTTGACTGTTCAGCCGCTGAACTACTCCGCGCGATCCGCTATTATTCGCAACTGCTTGTCGTGCTTGACCACTGTGGTCGAGAAGTCGCTGATGTGGCTCGCGCGAGCAATCTCGTTTAGGGGGCATTAAGCAACGTAGATCCGTTCTGAGGCGCGCCGCCAGCGCGTTGCGCGGCTCCGCAGGGTCGTCATCGCCATCCGGCGCCAGGCTAGACATTGGTTGCCTCCACAGCGCGAGAGCAGTGGTTGGAAGTTTCTGGGGTTTGGCAGCCTCTTGTTACCTGGCTCCGGTGCGGCTTCGACACGAGCAAACGCTATTCCAAGGCCGTCACCACTCATCCCGTCATTTCACATCATTACATCTCAAGACAATACGGCGGGGCGCTCGCACCGAGACGATCCTCATCTTCCAGGTGATTGGATCCCAACTCAATCGCTATCAGACCTCTCTTGATTTTCCTGTTAGTCATTTGCGCTAACGCGCCATTCTCGCGCGGCCGCTTTTTTCAACTCTACAACCTTACGCTACGTGCGGTTCAAGCCATTTCAACACTAATGCATATTCGAACTACGATTCACGAGCTGGATCGGTACAGTGTTGCCGGAATTCTCTGAGCTACAACGCTATCCCAAGCCCAGCCATCTGGTCGCGCTGCGCCCACACAGATTGCCGTCGCCCAGACCCGATCCCGCAACGCCGAGCGCGATCGCTGGCGTTGTCCGCGGGCCTTCATGGACGTGGCAAAGATTGTAATGGGGCCACGTACAGGCTCACGGCTGCGCCATAGTGATCCAGCCTTTTGAGATTGCGTTTCGCGCGAACCCGCTCGTGGCTCATGCGAATCGCAACGTGCTCCACATAGTCTGTCGAAATGTTTTAGGATCGCATTCGAGACGGATCCAAGCGCATGGCTAAACAATTCACTCGGCGAAACTCGAAGCCGACGCTCATTGCGGCAGATGACGGCTTGACCAGCCATGCAGTGTTGGGCGCGACGATCGGTAATATGCTCGAATTTTACGACTTCGGGACGTATAGCTTTTTCGCCATCCAGATCGGTCACACGTTCTTCCCGGCGAAGGATCAGTTCGCCAGCCTTATGCTGTCGCTCGCGACCTTCGGAGCGGGTTTCGTGACCAGACCCATCGGGGCCATTGTGATCGGCTCGTACTCGGATCGAGTCGGACGCCGGCCTGCAATGACCGCCAGTTTTGTCATGATGAGCGCCGCGATACTCGTGTTGGCTGTGACGCCCTCGTATGACACGATAGGGATCGCTGCTCCGTTATTGGTTATTTTCGCGCGTTTGGTGCAGGGCTTCGCCCTCGGAGGCGAAGTCGGTCCGACGACCGCCTATCTGATGGAAGCGGCCCCGGCCGGACGCCGGGGCCTTGCCGTCTCGTTTCAGCCTGCTAGCCAACAAATAGCTGCAACGGCCGGCGCGCTGGTCGGAGAAGTACTCTCCCTCACCATGACAAGCGAGTCGCTGAATGCGTACGGATGGCGGATCGCGTTTCTGCTCGGTGCCTGTACGCTGCCGTTCGGACTTTGGTTGCGCAGGGCCCTGCCCGAAACGCTGCACCGACCTGAAGCGCCGGCTCTCGCCGTCGAGCCCGCAAGGAAATTGCGTGCCAGCCGCCGCATGATGAGCTTGGGATTGGTCATTTTGGCCAGCTGCACGATTTTCACCTATATTACGGAATATATGACGACTTATGCGCTGAACACCCTGCAAGTTGCTGCGCCTCTCGCCTTTGCGACCACTGTCGTCAGCAATGCGGTAGGCATTGCTGCGGCACTCTTGGGCGGCTGGCTCGCAGATCGGGCAGGACGCCGGCCCATCATGATATGGCCGCAGATCGCCGCGCTGCTGATGACCTATCCGGTGTTCTTGTGGATCGTAGAGAGTCGCAGTCCTATGGCGCTTCTCGCAGGTCTCGGCGCGCTCACCCTCGTCGGAACGATTCCGTATAGCGCCTTCTATGTCGGTATGGCCGAAGGGTTGCCCAAGAGCATCCGCGGCGGCGGCTTCGCGACGATCTACGCTGTTGCGATAGCGATCTTCGGGGGCACAGCTCAACTCGTCGTCGCTTGGCTGATTCACGTTACTGGGAACGCATTGGCGCCCGCTTGGTACATGCTTTTCGCTTCCGCGGCCGGGCTCTGCGCTATGCTGATGATGCCCGAGACGGCACCGCCCAAAGCTCGGGCCGCCGCGAAGACGCGGGGCCCGTAGCAGCTTTGGACAATGCGATAAGGGGTACGGCCCCAGCCAGGTTGCCAACCTCACGATGCGTGCATCGGATTCCGCTTTTGCGGAGCCTGCCAGACGAGGGCCAATCGACGATGCGGAGGATAGCTGCCGAACCTGGCCCCGCCCGGCGGACCGGGCGGGGTGTAGTGCAGCGATCTTACTCGCCGTTCTTGCGCGGCCGGGACCAGAGCAGGTTGTAGCCCTCGCCACCTTCGTCGTCGAACAGGCTCGCGTAGATCGGCGCGTTGAAGGAGGGATCGTCAAGCTTGATCGAGAGGTAGTCGCGGCCCTCTTCGGAGCGCTTCGACCAGGCTGCGCCGATCTCGGCCCGACCCACATAGATGCGGTGGCTGGGCGCGTTCTCGTTGGAGCGGTTGGTCTCGGCGACGATGCGGACGCCCCTAGCCTGCAAGCTCAGCGTGACGATCTCGCCCTGGAAATCATTGCCGACCTTCTTGAAAGTTCCGATATTAGCCATCTTGCTTCTCCGTTGTGTTTCGAGCCCGCGACCACCGCGGCCTCGATGGCGATCTCAAGGGCGAGGACGATCGGCGACGCACCCGCTCCAAGGGCTGAAGCGCAGCGGAGGACGCCGTTGAAGAGACTTTCTTGTCTCGCGAGGAATGGGCGTGAGCCCAGGGGAAGAAAGTCGCAGCAACGGCGTTGCGGCTCAGCCGATCGAGGCGCAGCCGGTCTTCGGCCAGATCGAGCCATCAAAGAGGCCTCGTGCGTCCGCGTGCTGAACCTCAAACTTAAGGAGAAGACTTGGCGAATCTCGGTCGAGCTGCACAAGAGGTCGAAACGATCAGGCGTAGAAAGGGAAACAATCTGCCGCAAAGGGCGGTATCGTCGGCAAAGGAACGAACGAGAGCGAAGCTCACCGCGCCACCGCGGCTATGTGGGCCGGACGGGAATGGGCGCGGCTTGGCCAAAGCACGCCGAAATGGGTCGAGATTACCTCTCGCTCAAGCTCGATGACCCCTCGTTCAACGCACCGATCTAGGCGAACCTGTTTGACGACGAAGGCGACGAAGGATCATCCCTCGCGCGTGGCGGTCGTGAGAATGGGGTGAGACGGTTGCTTCATCAGCCTGGCCGGCTCGAACGAGCGGGTCTCCGCAAACACGGTCAGGCGCGTCCACGCCGTGCCGACGCAAATCGCGCCCACGCAAGCCAAGACCTCTCGCCAAGCGGACGAAGGCTCGCCGAACTGCGAAAGCGCAAGCACCACATTGTAGCCGGCGACGGCGGCTGGAACAGCAAATGCGGCTGCGATCGCAACGCGCAAGGCCACCGATCGAGCAACAGCGAGGGCGGTTTGACCAAAGGCAAGTGTCAGTGCGCCACCGGCAATTCCGATGAGCAGCGCGCCGACGACGCCGGCGCCGCCATGAAACGCCATCATTCCGATATTCAGTGCGACGAAAAACGGCAAGGCATATACGGCCAGCGCAAAGACCAGCCAGCAGAACAAGCCGATGCCAACGGTGTTGAGGAGAAGCCCAAGGGCAAGCATGGTGGTGGCTCCATGTACAAAGGTGTAATGGTCGCGCCTTCCACCACCACCACGGCGCAACCGTTGATATATTGGCGAAACGAGGCGGAGTTGCGGCGCCTGCGACTCCGCCTCGGTTGCGCGGGCAAGACGGCGCTCACGCGCCGCCAAACTTCCAGACCGGAATGCCAAGCCGCTTTGCCTTATCGGCAAGGTTGTCCTGAATGCCCGTGCCGGGGAAATGCAGGACGCCGATCGGCAGCAGTTCGAGCATCGCGTCATTGCGCTTGAAGGGCGCCGCCTTGGCGTGCTTGGTCCAGTCCGGCTTGAAGGCAATCTGTGGCACCTTCCGAGCGGTCGCCCATTTGGACGCGATCAGTTCGGCGCCCTTGGGCGAGCCGCCATGGAGC
This sequence comes from Bradyrhizobium sp. BEA-2-5, assembly GCF_032918025.1. Lineage (NCBI taxonomy): Bacteria > Pseudomonadati > Pseudomonadota > Alphaproteobacteria > Hyphomicrobiales > Nitrobacteraceae > Bradyrhizobium > Bradyrhizobium sp. BEA-2-5. Next base: position 7,209,892 of record NZ_CP136629.1, read on the forward strand.
AGAACCATGTCGGGATGCTTGGCGTGCACCTTGTCGAGCCGATCCCAGACGAGGCTATAGTCGTTGAAGTCGAGCCCACCGGTCAGGGCGATCTTCGGACCCGGCGGCACCATGATCTCGGTTTCCGAGCGGCGCTTGGCTGCGATGAAGTCGCGGGAATCGATTATCGCCGCGGTGAGCGTGCGATGGCTGACCAGTGATCCCGACCGTGGGCGCCAGGACGAACCGGTGTGGGCCTCAAAACGCTCGATCGCCTGGTCGCGGAAGAGTTCGAGACAGTTGCGGCGCTCGATCAGCGAGATGCCCTCGGCGGTTAGGCGCTCAAGCTCGACCGAGCGCACTTCCGAGCCGTTCTGCTCGCGCTGGCTCTTCTGCTGCGCCTGTTCGTTGACGTCGAGCTGGCGCTCGATGCGTTCGACGGCGCGATGGAACAGGTTGACCGTCGGCCAGAGGAGATCGTTGAGATCCGGCTCAAGTCGCGTGTCGCTCAAGGTCGCAACCAGGGCGTCGAAGACATCGGCAACCGCACCGGTGATCATCTTGCCCTCGGGAAGCGGTCTTGGATCTGGCTGATCGCCGAACGGACGGTAGCCGAAGAGCTGCAATTCGGTAAGGACGTGATCGGTTGGAGATGAAGCGTGCGGCAGTTCGATGTCGTCATGATCGGTCATGGGAGAAGGTCCTTTGCCGGATCGGCCGCGTCCATCGCGACCTTCGTGGCGATCACTCAGACGGCGGGCGGAACGGGCCAGAACCCGAAAGGGCCGAAGCGGCAGCGGAGGATGGCGAAGGCCGGCTATTTTGCTTCGCGATGCAAAGCGCGCCGGTCAGTTCGCTAGTGTGTCTTCTCATCGCTGGCGCGCGGCGGAAAATAACCGGACGCAGCCATTGCCGGCCCGGGCCGCTTGCCGTCCGATCGCCTTCTAGAAGGCCGTGGTCGCGTCCTCTTCCGGCATTGGCCTCGTCTATGATCGACCTTTCACGATCGATCGAACGACAGCGGCTTTTTCCGCAGCCACCGTTGACGCATGCAGGAAACGGGCGACATCTTCCGGTACGAGCTGAATGCGTAAGGCGGCTAGGAGGACCTCGAGACCGAAAACGTAAAGGTCTTCGTTGAAGTCGCCCAACCGGGGCGACAGCGCGATCGCTTCAATGCCGGCGTTTGCTGCGCGCTGGGTCAGAACGGCGTGCACCGTATCCCCGGCGGCATCGGCATCGCGGGCAATGTAGAGCCGGCGGAGGCCAGACGGGAGCAACATGGCTGAGAGGTGATTGGCCGAAAGCGCTGCAGCCATCGGCATGGTCGGTAGCGCGCAGCGTAGCGACAACATGGTCTCGATCCCCTCGCCAGCTACGAGCACGTCGTCCAACACGCCGAAGCGAACCGCGCTGCCGAGCAGGTCGCCCATCGCGCGTCGTGGCGTTTCGATCGGAGCCTTGCCGAGACGAATCCGATCAAAGCCTTCTGGATCGAGCCAGGTCCGGTGTACGCCAGTGATCCTGCCATCGAGATTCGTGACGCAAGCTATCATTGCGGGCCAGGTCTCAGTCGGCAAGTTCTCGTCCGGCCGATAGTAGCAGCGTCGGTGAAAGCGCAGGCTGCCGCCATGGTGCACGCAGGCTATCCCGCGACGCTGCAGATATGTCTCGACCACGGTCCCCTCGATCGGGCTGGATATCGCAAAGAGCCGGCGAGCGGCCGCTTGCGATCCGGCTGGCAGCGCCGGGCGATCGGGTTTCGGGACGAATTCCGGGTCAGTACGAGGCAGTCCCAGAAAACGCCTCGCCTCCTTGGACACCTTGCGAAAGTCGTGCAAGCCCAAGCTTTCGCGAATGACGTCGAGGAGATCGCCATGCTCGCCGGTCGCGGCGTCGGTCCACTTGCCGGCGGGTCCCTTCCGCGATTCCTGGAGCCGCACGAACATCGAGCGGCCCGGGGTGTTGTGGACGTCGCCGACCAGCCAGTACCGGCCCTCTCGCTTGCCATTGGAGAGATAGTGTCGGCACACCGCCTCGGCCTCGCGCGCAAGGCGGCGTGACAGCTCGGATGCATCGCGGGGCATCAGGCGGCCTCCCGCCCGCTGATGCGCACCAGCGGATATTGGTCGAGCACCTTTGAGAGTATCTCGACTCCGCTTGCGTCCGTGGGGACGAACATGCGCAATTTCCAGGAGATGATCTCCCCAAAAAGGCCGTAAGCTCGCAGACGATCGCGCATCGCGTCGTTGAATCCCGACAGTTCGATGCGATATGCGCCCATGACCCGGACACGACGAAGCTGAAGCTCCTCGGTAAGATCGAGGACGGTCCGTCCTTCCATCAGCGCGACAAAGGCGGCGTCCGCCGTCAACGCCGGCGTGTCCGCCGCAAGGACGTTCGCGACCCAGGTCGCCGAGACCTTGCGACCGATGATCCGCTCGCCTGCGTCGGTCTGAAGCCGATAGACCCGGGTCGATTCGTTCGGCAGCCGCTTCCAAATCGGCAGCAGCAAGCCCGCAACGACATGGATCGTGCTGTCCGTGAACTCGGGCACCTCCGCGAGCTCCGCCTGCCAGGCGGCGGCAAAGCGTTCACGATCAGCTTCGATCCAATGGGTTTCCGACATCATGTTCAGGGAGACGCTGTGCTGCTCCATCGGCCGGATCAGGCGAACGCGCCGCTCGACCTCGCCATCGTCGAGCATGAAGCTCGCCGCTGGCACCTGGACGGCGGATCGTCCCGAGCGCTCATTGATCAGCAGGACGGCATGACAATCGGAAAGACGAGCGAGAGCCTCATCCAGCCCCACAGGATGGTTGCGCAGGCGCTGGGTAATCGTGAGAAGCCGGGTCTCGGCGCTTGTGCCTGGATGCGCATAGATCGTCCGCCGGTCGGTGACGACAAAGCTCTCGGCGCGGAGCGTTTCCAATCCGACGTCATAGATACCCGACGCGACGGCCCCTTCGATCCGAGCGGTCAAGAGCTGCTCGAGCGCGGTGAACAGGATGTTCTGTAGCTCGATGGTGAGCGCCAACAATCTGTTCAGGAAGGTCGTGATTGGCGGTAGCTCATCCTTGAGCCCATTGACATCCGTCAGCTTCAGGCCGGTCGCATCTTCGAACCTCGCGAGCGAGCATCCGTCGACCTTGCCTCGCGCGAGCAGCGTGTAGAGTTGACGCAACGAATCACGGCCATACTGGCTTTCGAGGTTGTCCTCGGGGCGGAACAGGCCCTGCCCTCCGGTCTGGCGCTGACCGCGCGTGATGGCTCCCAACGTATCGAGCCGACGGGCGATCGTACTCAAGAAGCGCTTTTCAGCCTTCACGTTGGTCGCGATGGGACGAAACAGCGGCGGCTGCGCCTGATTGGTCCGGTTGGTCCGGCCGAGGCCTTGGATCGCGGCGTCCGCCTTCCAGCCGGGCTCAAGCAGATAGTGAACCCGCAGGCGCCGATTCCGTGCCGATAGCTCGGCATGGTAGCTCCTCCCGGTGCCGCCCGCATCGGAGAACACGAGGACACGCTTGACGTCGTCCATGAAGGCCGAGGTCTCAGCAAGATTTGCCGAGCCGGCCCGGTTTTCGACCACCAGCCGGTCGCCCTTGCGAACGATGCGGCGCGAGCGGCCGGTCACTTCCGCGACCATGTCGGTACCGAAGCGCTGGACGACCTGATCCAGCGCGCCGGGTACCGGAGGGAGCGACGCGAGCTTCTCGATCAAGCGGTCGCGGCGGGCGACGGCTTCCCGGCTCTCGACCGGTTGTCCGTCACGATAGACAGGCCGGGAGCAGAGGTTGCCTTCCGAATCGGTGAAGGGCTCATAGAGCTGAACCGGGAAGGAGTGGGCGAGATAATCCAGCACATACTCGCGCGGGGTAATGTCGACGCGGACGTCGCCCCACTCCTCGGTCGGGATCTCGACGAGCCGGCGTTCCATCAGCGCCTCTCCCGTCGAGACGATCTGGATGACAGCGGCGTGGCCAGCCTCAAGGTCGCGCTCGATCGAGCGGACCAGCGAGGGCGTCTTCATCGAAGTCAGGAGATGGCCGAAGAACCGCTGCTTGGCGCTTTCGAAGGCGGATCGTGCCGCGGATTTGGCCTGCCCGTTCAGCGTTCCGGTCTCGCCGGTGATGTTGGCGGCCCGCATCGCGGCGTCGAGGTTGTTGTGGATGATGCTGAACGCATCGGCGTAGGCGTCGTAGATGCGAACCTGCTCCGGAGACAGTTGGTGCTCGACGAGCTCATACGCGACGCCCTCGTAAGAGAGCGATCGAGCCGCGTAGAGACCGAGGGCCTTGAGATCGCGCGCCAACACCTCCATCGCCGCGACCCCGCCCTCCTCGATCGCCTCGACGAATTCGGCTCTGGTGGCGAACGGGAAATCATCACCGCCCCACAATCCCAGTCGCTGTGCATAAGCAAGATTGTGCACCGTGGTGGCGCCGGTAGCCGACACATAGACCACGCGCGCATTCGGTAAGGCGTGCTGGAGCCGCAGGCCCGCGCGCCCCTGCTGAGAGGCCGCCTGATCGCCGCGCTCGCCCTTGCCTCCGACCGCATTCTGCATCGCGTGGCTCTCGTCGAAGACGATCACTCCGTCGAAATCCGAGCCCAACCATTCGACGATCTGGTGCACGCGCGAAAGCTTCTCGCCGCGCTCATCGGTCCGCAGCGTAGCGTAGGTGGTAAATAGGATGCCTTCCGAAAGCCGGATCTGCATCCCCTGGCGGAAACGCGATAGCGGCGTCACAAGCAGCCGCTCCATGCCGAGTGCGGACCAGTCGCGCTGCGCGTCCTCGATCAGCTTGTCGGATTTGCTGATCCAGACCGCGCGCCGGCGGCCCTTGAGCCAGTTGTCGACAAGGATGCCGGCGACCTGCCGTCCCTTGCCCGCACCGGTGCCATCGCCCAAGAACCAGCCGCGGCGAAAGCGGACGGCATTTTCCGCGCCATCGCGCGCGGCCGCCACGACATCGAAGGTCGCATCGACCGTCCAGGAGCCTGCGAGAAATTCGGAATGCGCTTCGCCAGCGTAGATGACGCTCTCGAGCTGCGCGTCCGACAGGGTGCCATTCGCCACGAGATTGGGCGACAGGTGCGGCCGATACGAAGGTCTTGGTGGTGCGACGGAGGCCATCGCAGCCGACTGCACGAGCTTGGTCGGATGCGCATGCGCACCCGGAATGCGGATCGACTGCAATCCGTATTCCTCGTAAAGCGCATCGGTAAGCCGGGCGCCTTCCGCCGGCGACCAGCCGACCGTCTCGTACGCAAGTTCTACGCCATCTGACGCGGCGCCTCTCGAAGTGGACGATGGACGTGGTGCAGGGGCGCCGAGGAATCGTGACTTCGCAGGGTGCTTGATGACCTCCGGCACGACCGAGGTGGCAACGGGCAGCCTCGGAGGCACATGCTGGGTCACCCAGTCAAGCAAGGTGGCGACATCGCCCGCCATGCCCGGCGAGGTGGCAAAGAGCTTCGGATCTCCGGCAGGCTGCTTGTCGATGACAAGCAGCCTTGTGTCGATCTGAGTCCCGTGCTTCGCGTAGACGGCGCCGTCGACCGCAGCAGAAAACACAACACTCCCGCGTTCCTGAAGGCGAACGAAGGCATCTCGCCATGCCGGATTGTCCGGCCCGAAGCTTGCACCCGTGATGGCGACCAGACGACCGCCGTCGCAAAGACGCGCCAAGGCCGACGCAATGTGCCGGAGCGCCGCGTCCGCGACTCGTCGATCGACGTTTGCCAGCGCCGAGAACGGCGGGTTCATCAAGACGACACTAGGTACGACGCCTGCATTGAGATGATCGTCGATCTGGGCGGCGTCGAACCGCGTGATCTCAAAGCCGGCGAACAGGTGATCGAGCAACTCCGCACGGGGTTCGGCCAACTCGTTCAATATCAAGCCGCCGCCGGCGAGCTCGGCGAAAATGGCGAGCAAGCCTGTCCCCGCGGACGGCTCCAGAACGCGGTCGGCGGGTGTAATCGCGGCTGCGGTACATGCGGCCAGCCCCAGAGGGATCGGCGTCGAGAATTGTTGTAGCGCCTGGCTGTCCTCGGAACGCCGCGTGTGGGTCGGCAGAAGACTGGTTACTCTCGCGAGCATCGGCAGCATCGCGGCCGTTGAGCCGGCCTTGGTCCGGATGGCCGGACCGAACTTGCGAAGGAAGAGAACGGTGGCCGCCTCGCAGGTGTCATAGGCGGTCTTCCAATTCCAGGCGCCGGCCGCGTCCGAGGCGCCGAAGGCAGCCTCCATGGCGCCACGCAGGACCGCGGCATCGATGCGCCGGCCGCGTTCGAGATCGGTCAAGAGCTGTCGCGCAGCCCTGACCGTAGCGGAGGTGATAGTTGCAGCGGCACGCATCGAGAGCGGCGCAGCGGCAGCGCCGCCGGCGAGAGATTCGGTCATGGGATTTCTTTCGGAGAGCAGGAACGGGTCGAACCGCCCGGCGCTCTCCTTAAGACCGCGGCGATTCAAACCCTTCCCGGCCCCACTCTCCCTCTCAACCGTCTCCCAATAAAAATGGGGACCGGTGCTGCACACCGGTCCCCATGCAACCGCGAGACGGCAGGAGCCAGTTCGCTCCTACTCAACCGCGTCGAGCTGTTGCGGATGCTCGTCGCTACCGTTCTCCGGATCCTCCGCGTCGGCGAGGAATTCTGGCAGTGGGCCGGCTTCACCTTCCGGCTCCACCGAAGACGGGCTGGAATCGACGAGACGCAGCGGCTCCGGCAACCAGCCCGAGCTATCGAGAAGGCGCTCGGCCTCCTTGGCCATGTCGGCCTTCTTCAGGTGGTCGATCAGTTGCGCGGAAGACTCGCCCTTGGCTTCCCGCACCGCCTCCAGAATGCGAGGCTTGGTGACTCGGCCGAGATAGTTGTCGACGGTCGGTCTCCATCCAGCCTGCACCATGTCGAGTCCGGCCGCACGCGCCAGCACGTTGGCGTGGTCGAGACGCGTGCGAACGCCGTGGGCTGAGACACGGCCCTGATTGTAACGGTTGGCCGGCTCATAGACGGCGTTGACTGCAAAGGACGCGCAGTGGGCGAACAGCGATGCCTGTGCACCACCATCGAGAGCCGTCAGCGCATCCCAGAGATCATTCTCGCTCTTCGGCAACCGTGCCTTCCAAGCCTCATGCCGCACCTCGACAGCCTTGGCCGAGACGCTTTCCCTCAGCCCCGGAGCTTGAGCGGGAAAGGTCGGCGTGCGCAGGCCGATCTCAAGGCAGCTCCCGGATGAAGCAAACCGGTAGAAGGCCGTCAGCACGAAGTTATGCAGCACCGCCTGGAACGCGATCGCGGGATTTTCCGCCAGCGCATCCCGCAACGCCAGCGTACGATGCGACGTCAGTTCGATGATGAGCCGATCCGGCAACGGCCTTGCCGGGTCTTCATCATCTTCCTCCGGTTCGCTCGTTGCGCCGGCGACCGAGATCGCTGTGCGCGGTTTGGGACCACCAGCTTCCTGCCCTTCAGTTGACGACGCATCCGTGCCCCGCTCGACCTCGGAATCGGCCGCAGGCGCTTCGTCCTCGGGCCGAACATAGCCCCGATCGACGGAAAGCCGTCCTTCGTCGTCAATGCTGACGAACACGCCGGCCCGGGCAATCTCGGCCGGATCGTAAGTTTTCGGCCGGTCTTCGAGCGCCAGCAGCGCCGCCTCGATCGCGCCGAGACGCTGGTCGACGTCTTCGGGCAGCTCATCCGCATCCTGATATTCGGTCTCGAGCTTCGCCTGCTCGGCGTTGAGAGCGTCGATGGTGGCCTGCTGCTCGGACGTGAGATCGACAGGCTGACCTTCCAGCTCGCGCAGTCGTGTGGTGTGGCCGTAGGGGAAGTCAATGGCGACTGAGATCCATTTCCATCCTTCCGCACCAATTGCTTCGGCCTCGGCTTTGAGCTTCTCCGTGACAAGACGGTCGAGCAGAGCGACGTCTTGAAGCCAGCCGCCATCATCGTGCTCGAACAGGTCGCGCAAAATGCCGCCGCCTGCCTGCTGGTAAACATCGAGCCCAATGAACAGCGCGCGGCGATCGGACGCCCGCGCGGTATTTTCGGTCAGCATCCGCCGGATCTGATAGGGCTCATCGTAACCCGAGCGGCTGGCATTCTCCCAGACCTGTTCCTGCCGCCCGTGATCCGCTGTAACGGAAAACGCCATGAGCTGCTCAAGCGTCATGCCGTCTTCGGCATAGACGTCGTGCAGCTTTGGCGACACGGACGCCAGCCGGAGGCGTTGCTTCACGACGGAAGGTGTCACGAAGTGCCGAGCCGCGATATCTTCCTCGGACATGCCGGCGCCGCTCAAGGTCTGGAAAGCCCGGAACTGATCAAGCGGATGAAGGCCCACCCGCTCGTCGTTCTCCGCAAGCGAATCGTCTTCGGCAATGCCCCCTTCGCGCACCACACAGGGAACGGCCTGCGTCTTCGCCATGCGCTTCTGCTTCACGAGAAGTTCAAGTGCGCGATACCGCCGGCCGCCCGCCGGCACCTCAAACATGCCGGTCTCATTGCCTTCGGCGTCTACGACCGCCCGCACATTGAGACTTTGCAGGAGCGTCCGCCGGGCGATGCTTTCCGCGAGTTGCTCGATCGAAACGCCCGCCTTCACGCGCCGCACGTTTGACTGGCTGAGCACCAGCTTGTTGAACGGAATGTCCCGCGATGGCGACAGGGTGATCTTTTGGATAGCCTTCGTCATATCGATTCTCCACGACGGGCGGCCGGGAGCCTCTCTCTCGACCTCCAACCCGTCGCGAAAACCGCAACTCCCCTCTCACTCTCGTTTCCGAAGCGACTGGCGAGATCTTCACGCTGCCTCCGGCTCCGCGCTCTCGGTCGTCACGTCAACAACGGACTCCGGCAGAAAGCCAAGGAGATAATCCGCAACCTTGCTGGCTTGTGAGGCAGCTCGCACGATCGCGCGATTGTCCTCGCGCAGCACCTCGAGCCAGGAGCCGATATAATCGGCATGTCGCACCGTCGGTACGATACCGAGCGACGCGCAACTAAACGCAGCCGATATCTCCGCGATCAACTCTTCAAAAGCATACTTCTTGGAACCGTAGCCGCCTGACAAGTCGCGGTTGAGACGTGACGGATGGCCGCTGGCATGCGCCAACTCATGCAAGGCGGTTCGATGCCAGTTGATCGGCTCGAAATAGGCTTGCGGTGGCGGCACCTGTACATAGTCTTCTACCGGCGCATAGAATGCGCGATTGCCGCCGATGCGGAAGTTGATGTTGGTCGCCTTGATGAGCTTTTCGACCCGCGGCTCGATCAGGCCTGGCGGCGGAGGCGGCGCGGTCGTCGCGATCTCCGAAGGCAGGTCGTCGCATTGATCAGTATTAAAGACAGTGAAGCGCTTGAGGAACGGAATGGCCTGCGCTTCATCGCCCATTTCGCTCGCGCGCCGCTTTTCGTCGACCGGTACAAAGCGGTCAGCATAAACGACAGTCGTCCCGCGCTCGCCCTTGCGGACGTGACCACCGAGCGACAGCGCCTGGCGGAAGGTAAGCCAGCTCTGACCTGTGAATGCTCGCTCGGTGGCTGCGCCCCAGAGAATCAGAACGTTGATGCCGCTGTAGTGGCGGCCGGTCGCGGCGCTTTTCGGCATGGCCAAACACGCCTTCGCCGCCGCGGTGCCCCAAGGCTGCACCCACGGCAGTCGGCCTGCCTCAAGTTCGCCGATGATCTTGTTGGTGATGTCGTCATAAAGGCTTGCCCGGTCCTCGCCGGCACGCGACCGAGGATAGTGTCTGGACATCGCGGGTCTCCGCGACGGGCGCCGCGAGCCTCTCTCGCAGTCTGTGACCCATCACGGCAAACCCATTCAGCTCTCTTACTCTCAGCCTCTTGCGCGGAAACGAAGACGCGTGACGCCCCACCGGTCGCTCGCAAGTGGGAGAACGCGACAATCTGCGGAGCAACCCACCTTACGTCCCATTTCTTCATGGGATGTGGCCCTGACTGCTTAGGGCCGCAGGCCCTGATCAGGCGTGCGCCAATGGCGCATCGCCCCACTGAAATGGCACCCGGAGAGCGTGAGCATAGCGACCCGAAGGGGCACGCGGGTCCGAGTGCAGCGACGAGACCGGTTAACAGCGGCACCCGGAACAGGGGCAGTGATAGCGATCGCCGAAGGCGGGACCCTTTCCCGAGTGCCCCCGGCGAGGAGCTCCGCAGTCTCTGCGCGAGGGATCAAAGCCGGAAGGCCGAGCCGCTACGCGGCTCGGTTCACGCGAGCCCGGTCCGGCGCTAGCCGCGCGCGCCCAATCAAAAAATCAGCGAAGACAGAAAGTCAGCGAAGCTGAATCTCCTCCCGCACTTTTGTTTCTGCGTCATAGATCTTGATCTGAAGCCTTGGGAAGCGCTTCTTCAACTCTACTCCGCCTGCCCTGGCGCCGTCCCGGGTGGCAAATTCGGTCTTCAATCGGCCATCCACTTCGAGTGCGTAACCAGAAGATGGCAATTCACGGGTGGCTGCAATCATGTCGTCCCTATCATGCAGTGAGGCAATCGATGACGATTGGTTAGCGTGAGTCGCCCAAACCAGGCCAGTGTAACCTGAAAGCTTCGACTCGCCGTCCTCAACTGATCACGGATGGGAGCTTGCATCATCCGAGCAGGTGGCCGGCTTGCCGTTCGCACGGACACAGGAGCGGTAGAGCCACGGTTCGACATAACTGCCCTTCCAGATCCCTCGACCAGCGCGTTCGGCATTGTGCTGAGCCACGCCATATCTGCCTTTCGAGTATTGGGGCCAATCCAGCGCAAGTCCGTGAAGCACAAGCCATTCACCGAGGTCAGCGCCACCGACCGAGCAGGTCGCGACCGTGCGGCCATATTGATCGAGGCTGACTGGAACACAATTGACAGTCCGGCGAGCTATGAAGGCGTCGAGCTCGTTCGCAGCCTGCGCACCACAACGATATTGTAAACTGTCGTCGCCGCGGCACAGCTGGCTGCTCTCCGGTGCATCGACGCCCCAAAGCCGGATGCGCATTCCATGGATTTCCAGGGTGTCGCCGTCAATAACGCTGGCCTGCCCCACAAACTGATCGGCCAATGCCATGCTCGACAGAGGGGCGAGCATCAGTGCCAGGAGGATTCGACGCATGCTAATGACCTCGCGGCTACCGCAAGTCTCGCGGTTCGGATTTCGGCCAGTTCTCGAGCGGCTTTAGGGGCGGGTCTCGGGCCGGTCGGGATAGTGAAACTCCGTGCCGTGCAGCCAGCGTCCCTGGAAGCGCGCCCAGAACAGAATCGCATCCATCTGCCACGTGGACTCATAAACCCTATTGTCAAATCGCGCGAGTATTGGCCCAAAGCCCGCGCATCTCGCCCACGACCCGACGCGCCACTTGAAGGAGCTACCTTCCCGAGCGAGATTTTGGGAACCGATTAGCCTTTTATTCGCGATCTTGCCGGGAGCCGCTCAGGGATGTGCGTTCGCGTCGTCTGAGCTGTCGGTTGGGCTATCGCTGGTGCAGAGGGTCTTTTTTGGAGGGGACCAAATTGAGACTGCAACTTCTTCACTACATTGCGAAGCGGCTTCGCATTCGGTCAACGTGGACGGCATGCCATACGGTTCCCGCCTCCAAGAACGTGCGGCATCATTGAGCCATTCTGGACAGTAGCGATTCCAAAACGCCCGTTCGCGTGGGTACATTAGGTGGAAGGTCGCGTTGCTTGGCCCTTCCGTGTCTTCTTCTTTTTGGATTTGATCACATCAGCTTGCGCCCGGTAGGCCCGTGCCAGCGCCTGCAATCCCTCCGCTAAGTCGCGGTCGAGAACGGAGAGTGCTGCGCGGTCTGCCTTGTCAGCCTGCTTGCGGAGCGACTTAATCATCTTGGCCATGGCCGGTCCTAATGAGGCACGTACTCGTAGACGACAAGCGCGCCCCAAGTCCGATGATGGCAACCAAGACGGCTATTGCGAGAACGGATTGCGGGCGCATGCTGCTTCCCCTCAGTTCCCAATGAGTCGGATATTAGTCCAGCGCGGGCACAAACGTGAAGGAAATGTGCTTCCGGGTGCTGATTGGCAGTCTCATCATCTTCGCGATCACGACGCTTTTGGCTGATACGGGGTTTGGTGTCCGCTTCGGTCAAGATGAAGATATGCTGTTCGGTATACAGGTCGGTTCACTTCTCGCGTCAATTGCATCAGCGGCCGGGTTGCTGGTGACGCAAAACCCGCCAGACGTGCGCTAGGGCGGCGCCAGCATCTTTTCGATGTAGGCATTGACGATTTCGGCGAAGTCGCGCCGATCTCCAATCACGGCATCGCGCTGTTTTAGAACGTCGTCCTGAAGTAGGCGAAGCCCGCTCCTACGGGCGGCTACCGGCGTTGCTTCCAGATATTCAGCGATCGCGCGCTCAGCCAGTGGAACGCCGTTCGGGTCACCCTTGGCGATTAACCGACGAAGAATTCCTAAGCAGGCGTCTAAGTGAGGCATGCCACAAGTATACGCCTCGATTCTTTTCAAATTTCAAACCGAGGCCCGATTAGAACACCCGTTACCTTGGCGGCCCTAGTTCCCGTGAGGCCATCCACTGCGTCATCCGGCAGGCTGCCTCAGCCTGCCGTGCGCGGCGAATAAGCCGGTCGCGCTCAATTCCTGGTGGGGTGCCACGGGCCTCTTTGCGCAAGCGTTCCGCTTCCACGCAGGCGATCTTATCACGAAGATCAATTTGCTTGGAAAGATGGAGCCCAGTCATGTGCTTCCCTCCCTGTTATGCAGGCGGGAGCGCTATCGGTCTCTCAGCCACCGACGCCTACAGGCAATCTTTGGCCGGTGATATTGGAACAATGATCCCGGCCTGAGGCGGTTGCAAGGAGCTTGTGACCCGCAAAACCCCGGTGCTGTCCTAGCTAGGACACCCGTTAAGCATGTGGGAAAAAGTGGCAACATGTTTACCTTTGATTCACATACATTAATTGACTGGCTCAGACTTTAATCCGATGATCTGGGACTGGGCAGGGCTGTTTCATTAAGGACAATTTTTCAAGGCCCAGAGGGCCGCCCTATTATCGGCATCGGCGGTTCGGCAAGCATGGGAATGAGAACGGCCTCAGCATTACCCTCCAAGGGTGCTGGGGCCGTTTCTCATGACACCACCACTGCTATGGCCGCCGACGGCACGACCGATTTCTCGGTCCTGCAGAACGAGCTCAAGGGCAAGTCGACGAGCATTGTGCTGGTGGCGTTCGACCTGCTCTATCTGAACGGCCGCGATATCCGGAAGCTACCGCTCTTTCAGCGCAAGGCCGAGCTCAAGAAGATCCTCAATGGCACCGATATCCAATTCAGCGAAAGTTTTGAGATCGATGGCCGCGAGATGTTCGCGCACGCCTGCAGGGTCGGCCTCGAAGGCGTCGTCTCGAAGGTGCGGGACAGTGCCTATCCCAGGGGACGCACGAACGACTGGGTCAAGAAGACCTGCGTGCAGCGGGAGACGCTGACCATTGCCGGCTTCGCGCTCGAAGGCACGAAATGGGATGGTCTCTATGTCGGCCGGCGCAAGGGCGACGGTCTCATCTACGCCGGCAAAGTCGACCACGGCTTCAACAAGGTCTCGGCGGCCGATCTGCAGAAGCGGCTTAAGCCCCTCATCCGAAAGACCCAGCCCTATACCAAGCGTGTCAACCACAAGGGCATCTGGGTTGAACCCAAGCTTCTGGCCGAGATCGAGTATCGCGCGAAGTCGGCCCAGGGAAAAGTCAGGCACCCGTTCTTCCGGGGCCTGCGGGAGGACCTGTGATGGATGCCTTCGATTGCTTCTGGCAATGGGCGAACAAGCCGTTGGAAAGTCCGCTGACGCTTCCGGCCGAGTTGCACCAAGCCGCCGCGCGTAGGCCGCGAACCTGTGGTCTATCAAGCGCACGGCTCGTTCCTAAAGTCCGCTATGGCCCAAGAGACGAGCAAATTCTCTTCGCAAAAATCTGAAGCTAAGGGCCAAAAGCTGAAGGTTCCAAGCGGGAAAATTGTTCAAAACGAGACTTCGGTGACTGAACCATTTTGTTGCCGATCGAACTAACGTCTAGGTGGAGATTTGCCGTTCGTTCTGCCGAACGGCAGCGACAACAGGGTTCGTCACTGCCAGCCGGTCCGATGAGCATAGATTTTGGACTGGATAAGACGACGAGGAGCGTGAGAAACTACAACTCAAGGTGCGCCCTCCGCAATCGCGTGGAAATGGAGAGTTGCCATGGCCCATGCTCCCGCCCAACAGCCCGACTACAGAATGAGTCAAGCGGCAGTTGCGGACCTTCGTAAAGCGCTTCGTGGCGCCCTCCTGCAGCCCGCCGATGCCGGATACCGCCAAGCGCGCTCGATCTGGAACGGCATGATCATCAAAGAGCCTGCGCTCATCGCCCGGGTAAGCGGCGCGTCGGACATTGTCGCCTGCGTGAACTTCGCCCGCGAGAACGGACTGCCGCTGTCGATTCGCGGCGGCGGGCACAACATAGCTGGCACGGCGCTCTGCGACCGCGGCCTGATGATCGACATGAGCTTGCGGCGCGGCGTGCGCGTCGACCCTGACCGTCGGATAGTTCGGGCCGAGGCTGGCACCACCTGGGGCGATGTCGATCACGAAGCGCAACCCCTCGGGCTGGTTGTCCCGGGCGGCATCGTGTCGAATACCGGGGTTGCCGGGTTCACTCTGGGCGGCGGCTTCGGTTGGACGTCGCGCAAATGCTGCTACGCCGCCGACAATCTTGTCTCGGTTGACATCGTCACAGCGGACGGCGAGCGTCGGCACGCCAGCAAGACCGAGAACGCCGATCTGTTCTGGGCGTTGGCGGGTGGCAGCGGCAATTTTGGCGCGGTCACGTCCTTCGAGTTCCGGGCACATCCACACGGACCGCAGGCTCTATGCGGGATGGTGGTGTACCCGATGACACAAGCGCGCGACGTTGCGCACCAATTTTGTCGGATCGCCGCCACGGCGCCGGACGAACTGTGCTGCTTGCTCATCTTGCGCATCGCTCCCCCTGCGCCGTTCCTGCCCGAGGCGCTGCACGGCACGCCAATCGCGGCGATTGCAGCGTGCTGGACCGGCGATCCCATCGCCGGACAGGATGCGATGCGTGCGCTCAAGAGCTTTGGCAAGCCGGCTGCCGATACGATCACCGTGAAGCCGTTCGTTGCGCATCAGACCATGCTCGATTCCGGCCAGCCGTTCGGCCGCCGCTATTACTGGAAGTCGGATTTTTTCGCCGATATGAGCGAGCGCTTGATCGATGCGATGGTCGAGCATGCCGCACGTATTACCTCTCCGCATTCCGCCGCTCTCTTCATGCACATGGGCGGCGCTCCCGCCCGACTCGATCGCGGGCTCAACGCCGTAGGCTTCAGGACGGCCCAATACGTGTTGAACGTGCAGGCGGCTTGGGAAAATCCGCAGGAGGATCGCCGTCATATCGAATGGGCGCGCGAATACTGGGCGGCTATCCATCCGTTTTCGACCGGCGCCGCTTACATCAATTTCATGACCGAGGATGAGGGTGACGCCCGCGTGCGCGACGCCTATGGCAATCGGCTCTACGAGCAGCTCGCCGAGATCAAGGCCAAATTCGATCCAGGAAATCTATTCCACGGCGCACAGAACATCCCGCCACGATAGGCACACGTAGACACGGTGGAGGGCAACCATCCCCCTTAGGTGGTCGAGTCAGCCGGGCTTAATTGCGCGGATGTCGGCTTGGGGTCAATCGCTACATGAGCGACGGAGTGGTAAGTCCGGCCGCGTCAGCTATACCGCCGAAAGCGGCGAGTATAAGCCGCCCCGCCATAAGCCACTGCAAGTTCATGGCGCTGATCGCTCGTGCCGCCGACCAAGAACCACAAACTAACCCCGCGCGCGCCGCAGCGTTGCTTCCAATCGCTCCTTCTCCTTATCCCAGCGGGCTTTTTCGGCTTGCGATCTCTTCTCGAGAGCCTCGACCTCGGCCTGGATGGCGGCGGCCCGCTTCGCGTGCTCCTGCTCGGCCTTGTCCAACGAAGCCTGCGCCTTGTCGATGGCCTGCTGCCGGCGTTCACGGTCCTTCTGCCTGGTCGCCTCCTCTCTTGCTCGCTCAAGCTCGCGGCGCCTTTCCTCCCGTTCGTAGTCGAGAGCGGCCTGTCGTTCCGCAGCCTTGTCGACGGGGCAAGAGGAAGGCTTCTTCGCCTTACGGCCTTTCGACTTGCGGGCGGCTTTCGTTGGTCTGCCGCCCTCAAGATCGGTGGGCAGTTCGGCATGTTCGTTAAAAGATCCGTCGGATCCGACCGGACGCCTGAGCACGACGCCAGGCTTTGCCATGGATGCCGCGATGACGTCTGGATCGTCACTTTCCTTCGCCGCGCCCTGATGGAAGAGATTGCTGTCGGCCCCCCACGCTTCCAGAGCTGCTTTCATCGACGGCGCCGCGATCGCCAGATCGAAGAAGCCCAGCGAAGTTTGATAGGTTTTCAGTTTCCTGGCCATGGTTCTGAGCAGAACTCCCGTCGATAAGTGACGTCGCGCACCAGGGATTTGCCGCGGGTTCTGACGGAACACGCCATGGTTTTAAGCGTTCCTCATTCTTTAAGGACGTCCATGCATTACGCAACAAGCTCTGAAGGATTGGCCCTTGAATGAGCCGGACGTCGACTCTGCCCAAGCGCCTGCAGCCGATGCTCGCCACGCTCACCGACGCGCCGTTCGACGATCCCGGCTGGGTTTTCGAGGACAAGTATGACGGCTTCCGGATGATCGCAGAAATCCGGCGGGGCAAAGTTGGCCTCTATAGCCGCAATGGCAAGCTCATCAACCGCAGCTATATGGAAGTCGCCAAAGCGCTGGAGGGCGTGAAGGGTAACGCTGTGATCGATGGCGAACTCGTCGCGATCGGAAAGGACGGCGTCTCGCATTTCCAGCTGCTCCAAAACGCGCTGCGTCATGAAGCGAAGCTCCTGTATTGCGCCTTCGATCTCATGTTTGAGAACGCAGTGGACTTGCGCAAGCACTCTCTCCTCGAGCGCAAGAAGCGGTTGAAGGCGATTCTACCGCGCGACAAGCTGGTCGCCTTCAGCGCTCACCGCAAAGGGAATGGTACCAAATTCTTTGCCGAAGCAGAGCGGAGGGGTTTGGAAGGCGTCATGGCGAAGCGCGCCGACAGCGCGTATACGTCCGGAAGCCGCACCCCGGATTGGCTGAAAATCAAGACGGCAAAGCGACAGGAAGTGGTGATCGCCGGCTTCACGGCGCCGAGGCGCACCAGGCCGTTCTTCGGCGCCCTGGTCCTGGCGGTGCGGGAAGGCGACGCATGGCGCTACATCGGACATGTCGGCACTGGCTTCAGCCACAAGGTCCTGGAAGACCTCCA
This sequence comes from Bradyrhizobium sp. BEA-2-5, assembly GCF_032918025.1. Lineage (NCBI taxonomy): Bacteria > Pseudomonadati > Pseudomonadota > Alphaproteobacteria > Hyphomicrobiales > Nitrobacteraceae > Bradyrhizobium > Bradyrhizobium sp. BEA-2-5. The sequence goes on from NZ_CP136629.1 coordinate 7,227,226, forward strand.
TGCCAAGCTCGTGAAGCTGACAGTCCCTAAATCACCCTTCCCTGCCAAAGTGAAGGACGAGGCCGCCACGACCTGGGTCAAGCCCTCGCTGGTTGCCGAAGTCAAATTCGCGGAGTGGACGGGCAAGGGCGAACTGCGCCAGCCCGTCTACCTCGGACTGAGGTCCGACAAGCGAGCGAAGGATGTCGTGCGCGAACAAGAACATCCGCGCAAATAGTGCTTCCCTTTTGGCCGTTTCCGGCAAGCGCAATCGTCTCTGCCAATGTGCACTCCCCACGCCGTGGTGCGCTAATCGCGTACAAGGTCGTGGATTTCCGGTCGCATGCCCTCCGGCGTGACTTCGAGCGTCGCAAGCGTGATCGGCAGCTTGAAGCGGCGCCGTCCCGCGCTGCCGGGATTCAGGTAGAGAACGCCGCCGACCGCGGCGATCTTCGGTACATGGGAATGCCCGGAGACGATGACGTCGATGCCGGCGCCGGCGTCGACCTGTAGCGTCTTCAGGTCGTGCAGAACGTAGATCGACTTTCCCGCCAGGCGCACGAGTTTCGTGTCGGGGTTATCGCGGGCCCACTCGCCGCTGTCCACGTTTCCACGGATGGCGGTAACGGGCGCGATCCGGCGAAGCGCGTCGATTATCTCGGGGCGCCCGATGTCGCCGGCATGAATGATGTGATCGACGCCCGTCAGGCGTCGTTCCGCCTCGGGCCTCAAAGGCCGTGCGTGTCCGAAATGATTCCAATCTTGAACATCATTTCCCGGCGCTCTCACCCGCGATCGCTAAAAGACGATCGAGAAGCTCCATTTGCCCGGACAGTATCTTGGTTCGTGCGAACCCGATATCGAACCATTCCGCGCGGTCAACTTCAGGAAAATTCTGTCGCCGACCGCTTCGGGGTGGCCATTCGATATCGAACGTATTGCTCGCCAGTGCCGCCGGGTCAAAATGGCCTTCTCCGGCGAATGCGATGACGCGTTTGCCTCCTCGCTGGCGGACTTCCCCCAGCGCCTGGAGTGGACCAATCAAAGCGCTCGGGCCGAGTTCTTCGGCAAACTCGCGTCGAGCGACGTTCTCCGGAGCATCATTGGCATCGATTTCGCCCTTTGGAATGGACCAAGCGCCATCATCCTTCTTACGCCAGAACGGACCGCCGGGATGAACGAGCAGAACCTCGAGCCCACGAGCGCCCTTGCGGTATGCGAGAATGCCCGCGCTCAAGGTCGATCTCCTGGAGGTCTTTTTCACCGCAGCCATATCGCTCCTATTTTGCAGAGCAGTCTAGAGCAGAGCAGGTAAGGAGCACTGAGGCGCGATGACTGGCTAGTTGCAAAGCAAAGATCGTTCGAAACAGGCCAGTAGCGCAGCGGGCCCCCGGTGTACCCTCTTTCGTAAAACCTCGTCGAGATTGAGACTTGCCATCCGCCAAAGCCGCCCGCGGACGACGAAGCAGAAGCCGTCCGGCGTCACCGCCACAAAATCTAGGTTTGGCCGCCAGCTTCTTCGCCGCGGCCTCTTTCCCCGGTTTCTTGCCTGCGATCGGCATCAGCATTTCCTTTTGCCCGGCCGCCGCCTTGCGCGGCCTTTTGCCTGGCTTCTTGGGTGTCTCTGTCGCAGCTGCCCCATCTCTTCCAACGCTCTTGCGCAGCGCGTCCATCAGGTCGACGACGTTCTCGCCACGCGGTCGCGCCTTCGCGGTGATGGGTTTGCCGGCGCGCTTCTGGTTGATGAGATCGATAAGGGCGGTTTCGTACTGGTCTTCGAACTTGTCTGGCTCGAAGTGGCCCGCCTTCTGGTTGACGATGTGCTTGGCGAGATCAAGCATGTCCTTGGTGACTTTGACATCCTGGATGTCGTCGAAATACTCGTCTGCAGAACGCACTTCGTAAGGATAGCGCAGCAGCGTTCCCATCAGGCCCTTGTCCAGCGGCTCAAGGGCGATGATGTGCTCCCGATTGGTCAGCACCACGCGACCGATCGCGACCTTGTTCAGTTCGCGGATGGTTTCGCGGATGACCGCGAACGCGTCATGGCCAACTTTTCCATCCGGCACCAAGTAGTAGGGACGGATCAGATACCGCGGGTCGATCTCGCTGCGGTCAACGAACTCATCGATCTCGATGGTTCGCGTCGATTCCAGCGCGACGTTCTCAAGTTCCTCCTTCGTCACCTCGATGAAGGTGTCGGTGTCGACCTTGTAGCCCTTGACGATGTCTTCGTTGGCGACCTCCTCGCCAGTGTCGGCGTCCACCTTGGCGTACTTGATGCGGTGGCCGGTCTTCCGGTTGAGTTGGTTGAACGAGACCTTTTCGGATTCCGACGTGGCCGGATAGAGCGCTACCGGACAAGTGACGAGGGAAAGACGCAGGAAGCCTTTCCAGTTAGCGCGGGGGGCCATCGCGGAGGAACTCCATTACTCGTGCCGGATTCAAGGCGAACGGCACGGCTTGAATGGGTAGTGGGTCAGTTTGAAAACTGACCCTGAAAGAAATCTCTTGGTTAACTCCGGGAGATGGCCTGCCGGGACTCGCCCGGATCGGGAACCTGCGCCTACATTCGCTAGATGGCAAAAACACCAACCGTGGACAAGAAGGCTTGGCTCAAGGATTTCGCCTCCCCTTCGAATCTATGGACGGCAGCCAATTGGGCGTTTCCCAGCGGGACTGCCGCTGTGAGTGGATGGCTGTCATATCTAGCTCACCTTCCGCCATCAGTCATTTTGATGATAGCGCTGATGACGGCCGCTTCGGCGCTCGTGATACTTTCGGAAGTTAGAAAAGCCTCCGTTTACCAAAAGCTTTCTCTTGAAGGGGTCGCGTCGACCGGCTGGAGTTTCGATAAAAGCGATTTGACGGGCGTGCTGTCTCTGCAGGCTGACTTTCTTAGCAGCCATCCGACCGAGATCATATTTTACAAGATAGAGGTTCTTAGCCTGGTTCTTGAAGGGGTCGCCCCCCGTTCTCACGAACACATCGGAACCGACATAATGAATGTCGCGCCCAATGCGCGTTTCGGTTTTATGCTGGGAGAAATAGGTCCGCTAAAACTTGGCCAAATGGAAGGTCATTTCCATTTCCGAGTCTTCTATGGCAGATCGGAAGCAAACTTGAAGCATGAACTGGAAATGAAAGTTCTGCTTTCTGGCGTTGCCTTTATTGACGCGCAGAGGGGGCCGCTTTTGAGAATGAAATGGATGAAAGACACGATGCGGACGAAATGATTACTCGCCCCGCTTCCTCTGGTCTTTGAGCCAAGCCTGTGACTTCTCCCTGATCCACTCCAGCGCCTCATGTTCGCTAGCAAAACCAAAGATGCTATCCACCTCACCGCCGCGCCACAGAACGCTCACCGAGTGTCCCTTGCCGATAGCGTACTGCCGCACCACGAACTGATACTCAGGCTTGAAGTTCGCCAGCTCCCATTGCTCCAGCATCACAACTAGGTCTTGCATCTCCCAAAGCTTGTCAGTCACGCCAGCGGCCATCGCAGGCGTAACCTTGAGCGTCTGATGGATGCGCACGAAATTGTAGTACATCGTATGCAGCGCAATCGCTGCGGCGTGGTTCTCGACCTTCTTTGAAAATGCATTGGTGAGCCGGGTAAACCGGCGCATGTGCATGCGCATGGTGAGATTGCTGCGCTCAACGTAGGACGTGCTGATGTGCTTGGGATCGGGATCGCCGATCTTGGGCTGCTTCTGCGCACCGAGGCACTTGGCCGGGCTGTAGCGAACTTCCGCCTGCGGGTCAGAGCCGTAAATCTTGACCAGCATGGCGTAATCAACATCAACGAAGATGGCGTCCACGGCGGTCAGATATGGCCTATGTCCATCGCTGGTGAGCTGGACGTGGCCAGCAATCCTGCTCCGCAGATCGCTCACGAATGAAAGAGCGGCGTCCAGATCGCGAGCGCCGAGCAACCAGCTAACGATCAGCTTGGTATCTGCGTCGATGGCCGTCCACGTCCAAACGTCGCCAGCGGCTTCTGGAGCGGCCTTCGCCTTCTCCACGTTCGCTGCCTTGGCGTAAACGAATGACCAGATTTCATCCATCTGGACGCGCTTGCACGGCAGGTTGCGCAGCGCCTTGTCCTGATAGGCGGCGCAAGCATGGCCTGCATCAACCAAAAGTTTGGCTACCGTATTCTTGCTACATCCGGTTAAACGTGTGACGGCACGGATCGACTGCCCCTCGCAAAGGAGATGGAGGATTTGGGAGCGGGCCTTTCGATCCAGCTTGTTCATGGCTGGAGTATCTGACCCTTTATGCTTATCGTCAAGCATTTTGGGAGCTTTAATACGAAAAATTAGTACTACGGGATGTTTTTCTGATTCAACTGTGATATCGGATATAGTACTATGGATCGCAAGAAACTAGATAAGCTATGGGCGGACATTGCTGCCGCTCGGCGAAGCCCGCAGAAAGCGGGCGATCTAGAGGTATTGGCAAAGTTGGCAGGACGGAAGGAAGTGAGCGGCGGGAATCACCCGATGTGGGTGAGTGCTTTTCCACGACATCGAGCGTTTCCCATCGAGAGACATGGAGGCAATCCAGACCTATCACCTCATGTGCGAAAGGTTGTCCTTAATCACCTTGAGGCGGATGCAGCGGCTTGGGAGGAAGTGCTTGAGGCCGAAAATGAAAATGAAGAAGGAGCGTAAAATGGCGGTGACGGAGATTCTTAAACAGCCCTACGCACGAATGGTCACGCCAGACGAAGACGGCAGCTATTTCGCTGAGATCGTAGAATTCCCTGGTTGCTTTGCAACCGGAGCTACAGCCGTTGAAGCGTTGGAAAATCTGGAAGGTGTTGCAGTCGATTGGGTTAATGCAACCATCGCTCAGGGACAAAACGTTCCGGAGCCGATGGAGGCTATGGATTACAGCGGGAAGCTTGTTCTTAGAATGCCGAAGGGCCTGCATAAGCGAGCAGCGCTTTGGGCAGACCGAGAAGGTGTTAGCCTAAATCAGTTCATTGTGAGCTGCGTGGCAGAACACGTAGGTTCGCTAGCTCGACCTGCTATGACTTACGCTCAAACGGCATTCGGTGGCATGAGCATCAACGTCATCACGTTAGGCGGAAATGGCGGAATGTTCATGGTGCCGCACCACGGCAATACATTTCGTATTCCACTCCATATGGAAGCAGCCACCACGCAACTGCCTTTCGGACATTCTCGTAGGGATATGGCGCATGCCGGAACCTAGCCAATTCATGTTCACCTACCACGAATTGATTGCGGCTATGGTCAAGCAGGCCGGGATTCATGAAGGAAAGTGGCAGCTGATTATGAACTTCGGACTCGGAGCGGGTAATATGGGTCCGACTGAGGCCGAGCTTGTCCCGGGCGCGATGGTTGCTGTCACGTCAATTGGAATTCAAAAGGCGACTGATGGGGCTCCGGCTGCCCTTGTGGTAGACGCCTCTATCGTCAATCCTGCTTCCACCTAGAAGCCGCAGCCTTTTTCGCAATCTCACTTCGGCGCGCGCCCGTTAAGCGACCGGCGCGCGCCTTTCCGCCCTTCCGGCCCAACTCAACCGCACCCGGGTCTTTGCCCTCTTCCTCTGGCGTAGGGTCGCGGTCGGGCGTCTCGCCGGTAGCGATATCAATGATCCGCTTGGCGAGCTGGTTGGGGTCTCTGGGGCGTTTGGGGGTCATTTCTGCGCCGCAACGATTTTGACGATCTCATCGTCATCGGTGGTCAAGTAACCAATGGCCATCCACCCGGCGCACATGCCGAAAATGATCAAGGCAGTTTTTAGCCAGCGTCTCATGGGTCAAATATGCACCCTGTGCCAGCAAATTTCCATCCCGGACGATTGCCACAATCAAACTGACCCACTACCTCGGAATGACCGATAGACCCGCGAGCTGGCGCATGCCGACCCCAAAGCAGATGGAGAAACTGGCCGCCGAAGCGGCCCGAAGGCCGATTCCCCCCGCCGCGGCTCCGGATGCGCCCCTCCCGGCCGAATATTGGGAATCGGTCCTCAAAGACCCTCGCGCCGGCGCGACCGAGGCCGAGATGCGGCTGCGACGTCTGTCGGAAATTCAGCGCCACGTCCTGCGCGTCTCCTGCCGCCGCTGCGAGCGGACCGTGGAAATCCAGACCGCCGATGCCGTCCGATTGTATGGTGGCAACGCGGTCTGGAAGGACGTCGCGCAGCGGCTGCTCGACAACACCTGCCAGCAGCGCACCGGCAGGCATGAGGAAGACGGGTGCTGGCCAGAATTCGAGACGCCGTAGTCTGCTGCGGATTTGCCAATCCGATCTCTTTGCGCCTGGATGTCCGGATGGCCCCGAAGTATCACCCCACGCCGCTGTCGGGCGGCGACCGAAAGGCTCTGACTAAAGAGCTCGGCAAGGCACGCGCGATGGCCAACATCGTCTTCGTAGCCTACATTCTCGCCAGACCGCATGAGACGTCACGCGATCGGCCGGAAGTGAACCGTGATCATATTGTCCAGCGCTATGGCGGGCTTTGCTTGTTTACAGCGCTATTGATTTTGAGCGGTGCCGTCTCCGGCATCATGAGCATGGCAAGGAGCCCAGCCGCGCTAGCGATAAGCATGTACCAGCGGGCGCCAGCGCGCTTCCGGTAAGATAGATCAGCCAGGTGACGACTGGTTGAGCTGTGCCTCCGAAGATCGCTATCGCAAAAGCGTAGATGATCGCGAAGGCGCCACCACGAATGTTCTTGGGTAAACCTTCGGCCATGCTCACATAGAAGGCGCTATACGGAATCGTTCCGATGAGGGTGAGCGCGCCGAGACCCCCGAGAAGTGCGAGGGCACTGCGGCTCTCTGAGATTCAGAAGAACACCGGATAGGTCATCAACAACGCAGCGATCTGCGGCCATATAATGATGTGCCGGCGGCCCGCGCGGTCTGCGAGCCAGCCGCCCAGCAGCGCGGCAGCAATTCCTACCGTATTGTTAACGAGCGTGGTGCCAAAGGCGAGAGGCGCGGAAACTTGTAGGGTGTTCAGTGCATAGGTGGTCATATATCCCGTGACGTAGGTGATGATCGTGCAATGGCCAGGACGACGAATCCCAAGCTGATGATACGGCGAGTGGCAGGCAATCTTCTTACAGGCTGAACGCCCGGAGCCGGCGCTTGGGGCCGGTGCAACGTTTCGGGCAAGCCGCTCCGCAGCCAAAATCCGAACGGCAGCAGCGTAGCGGCGCCGAGCAAGAGCGCGATCCGCCATCCGTACGCGTTGAGTGCCTCGCTGGTCATGGTCAGGGAGAGTATTTCTCCAACAAGCGCCCCGGCCGTTGCAGCGATCTGTTGGCTGGCAGGCTGAAACGAGACAGCAAGACCGCGCCCCTCGGCCGGTGCCGCTTCCAGCAAATAGGCAGTTGTCGGACCAATCTCACCGCCCAGCGAGAAGCCCTGCACTAAACGCGCGAAAATAACCAGCAGCTGAGCGGCAAATCCTATTGTCTCCTACAAGGACGTAAGTGCAGCACGAGGACGGCGACGCTCATCAAGGTAAAGCTGGCGCTCATCGCGGATCGGCGGCGGGCCCGATCCTAGTACGAGCCGAGCACGATGGCCCCGATCGGCCTGGTTACAAAACCAGCGCCGAAGGTTGCGAGCGACAGCATGAGGCTGGCGAACGGGTCGCTTGCCGGGAAGAATGCATGATCGATCTGGATGGTGAAAAAGCTATAGCTTCGGAAGCGTAGATTTCGCGAATATTGCCGATGGTTGCTCCCGACACGGCGCGGCCGGTCAAACGCTCGTCTGCCGGAACGAGGACACGCTCCGGCTTCTCCCCAGTAAACTGCCTAGCCATTCCCGATCCGTCTGAACTCCGATCGCCGGCCGACCATTTCGACCAGTCAGATCGCGCGCGTTGTATTTCTGTTGCTCTACAGGTCGTCTAGCTTGAGGTGGCCGGGCTCGCGTCCCGATGCTCTACATCTGCCTGACGCAGGCCAGGACGAAGCTCACGGCGATGAGTGCAACAAAAATGCCTGCCTCTTGCGCGCGCCCCATTCAAACCTTGAACCAATCACGGTGATCGCCAGCAAAGATGAACAAGGCGCGCTGCGATTGTCGGGCGGGGCAGTCGTTTTGCTCCTGTGCAATGGCGAGTTTGCGACAACATTGGAGGGCGACGAACGGGCACCGCCTATTTTCATGCAGGAGGGCCGCCGCGCGACGTTGCTGCGTTTATCTGGTTGCGTACGGCGAAGGCATCACGATTTGGCCCGGCTTTTGCTCAGCTGCTTGTTAGTTGCGTGCAGCCGCCTGCTTTGTCGGGATTGGCGCTGCAGAATGCAGGATTTATCTGCGATCAAAAGAGGAGCTCGCATTGTTAACGGGGCCCATGAAAACGCTCGACATCGGCCACGGCCGCGAAGCATCAGGCGGTCATATTCGCTCTGGCGAGCCGCGGCTCGGCGAATCGCAAATGGCAAGCGTGAAGTGCCAGAGTTTGAGCTTGAGGAAGTTGAAATCAAAGTCACCAGCAATGAGGGACATACTTGTGAGTTGACTTGACTTCATCAAGGCTGACTTCCCTCCAGAAAACTAGCCTTCCTTTCGAATTGAAGTTCTACCGCCAGACTCGGGCTACGAAGGCGCAAGGCCGATGTCCGATCAATGACGGCTGCGCTTCGCTGGCGCATCTGCGTGCACGCGCGCTCCAAGTTGGACGGCGAAGCACGCCGGAAATCAAGACCTCGAACAGAATCTGTAAATGAAGACGAAGACAATTACGACTATCGTGCTTGCCGCTAGTGCTTTGCTGGATTCCCCCAGTAGAGCGGTTGAAACTTACGATGTTAGAGATTCGAACGGCGTGTCCTTCATCCGAGCACGAATATTTGGTCCCGGAGATGGCCCTTTCTGTTGTGGCGGAGGTGGCGAGCCGGCGTATTCAGTTCGGAATCTACCGCAATGGGAAACGGACCATTCGCTCGCAGCGATCCGCTATTGGGCCGAAATAATAAGGGTCAAACCCGGGCAGTCGCCTGCCGTCGTCAACATCGGCGGAATTCAGGGCAATACGGCATGGGCCTCAGTCCAGAGGTCGCCTGATGGCGAGAACAAGGTGCAGGCGGCAGTCACCGGTCAGAATCCGGGCGAGTTGAACCATGGCGCGCATGGTATGATTGCGATCGGCGAAATGGGATTTTCATCCGAAGCATACATTCCTTCGCAATTGCCAATGACGCCGAAGATCGGCCTGGCACCTGTTATGATTCATGAGTTCGCTCATCAGCTGGGAATGGCCGGTACCATTGACGGTTATGACGGTTGGCCCACCGAGCCGATATCACCGTACTTCCCTAAGGCGATAAATGCCTGGACTAACCATTTGTATGACGACAACGGCAAACAAGCCAGGCCGGGGCAGGTGATCTATTGCTCGCTGTGCGTGAACCCGCCAGCTGAGAACGTTTTCGACCTGCGCCACGATCGGGGCTATTTTGCCGGGAAGCATGTGAGTGAAGTGCTGGCCGGTGCCATGCCAGGTATTCCGGTTCGAGTGATGACTGAGGACGGCCGGCTGGATGTCCCCTTTGTCTCGCATAGCGAGCTTAAGAACAGCCTGTTGAGCCACCAGCAATACCGGAACTACACCGCCCCGATGGAGGCGGAGATCGCCGCCTTCCAGGACACCGGCCAAAGCATTGATCGGCGTAATCTATTTGGTTACTCCATCTATGGCACTGGTCGCGATCTGATAAACGACAATCCGTTTTTCGCTCGGAATGCTGACGGTACCGCCTATCTGCCAAATACGTACAATACGGCTTCGCCCGGACTGGGACTACACGTTTATGGCAGCGGCAACACTGTGGTCCAGCGCGCCGACCTGCTTTCGAAAGGAGCAGGTGGCGCCGGCATCCGCGTCGACGGCGAAGACAATCAGATCATAATTCCGCCTGGGACCCGCGTGTACGCCGACGGCGCGAATGGGCGCGGTGTCATGTTCGCCTATGGCAAGGATCACACGCTGACTCAGCGCGGGGACGTACAGGCTCTCGGTGAGCGTGGCATCGCGACAAGTTTCGATTTTGGTAACAATGCGATGGGCAATGACGATGAATATCGTGGTTCGTATATTCGCACGATTGGCACCAAACCGGCCCCGATGCTGAGCGAAATCGACGGTCCGCTCGTCAGCAAGTTCGATCTGACCGGGCGCCTGGCTGGCAATCATGCAGCGATGTACATGTCGAACAATGGTTACGTCGGCGAGATCAATGTGATGCGTGGCGCAATGATGTCGGGGCACATCCTGTCTGACTACAACCAGGTTGATGAGAACGGTGCTCCGCGTCTGACCAAATTTACGTTCGGGTTGAAGCCTGATGCGAACGGTCACTCAACGCAGGAGCCCGACGCAAATTTTGTAACCCGCTACGACGGTAATATCGTCGGACGTAACAATCTTTCGCTGCAGTTCGGCGGTGGCGCCACGACGTTGACTGGCAATCACGAGGTGTATGACGCAAGTGTCGCGCAAGGTGCAACCCTGTCCGGTAACGGCAGTTATCTGCTCAATGCTAGTGGTCGCTTCACCAACAGCGGTGCTGTCGCGCCCCTCATCGGCGGCCTTGACAACAGCATCAAGGTGTATGGCGACTATCTGCAAACCTCGACCGGTCGCTTGCAGGTCGCCGTAAACGATACTGGCGCGTTCAGCCATCTCGAGGTGAATGGCAATGCGACGCTCGATGGTACGCTCACGATCACCCCGCAGCGTGGCTGGTATGGTAACGGCTTTAACGTCTCCTCCGATCAGTGGCTGAATGCAACAAATCTCACAGGCTCGTTCGCGAACGTGACGACAGCCCTGCAATCCCCAACCTTGCTGGCGAGTGCAACGGCTCAAGGCGACAACACCTACGCCTTGACACTCTCCCGCCCATCCGATGCCTATTCGCGTTATGGAGCCGATGCCAACAGCCGCCGGGTGGGCGCGGCGCTCGATCGAGTAGCTGGCAACGCGGCTATAGGGCTGCACCCACTCGTCGCGGCGCTCGACTTTTCAGCGCCGGACGGCACGGCGGTGACATCTGGGCTGCGTCAACTTTCTCCGTCCATCTATGCGTCGGAGCAGGGCAGACGTGTCAATGACAGCTACTATGCGCGTTCGGCAGTCTACAACCGTCTCGAACAGGCGTTTGGCGGCGCGCCAACCTCAGCGATGGCGGTGATGGGTTATGGTCCTGAGCAGAACAGGTCGCACGGCAATTCTGCATCTGCCACAGGCCTGGTCGGCCCGGCTTCCTCTGACCTGCCCTCTTATGACCTGCGAGGCTATGCGGCGTGGGGTTCTGCCTTTGGCGGATGGACGACCCAATCAGGTGATAGCAATGGGGCAAGCACCAGATCCACCATTAGCGGCCTCATGACCGGGATCGACACGCCAGTATTTGATGACTGGCGCGTCGGTGTCCTTGCGGGCTATAGCCGTTCCACTTTCAAGGTTGGCGCTGCTTCCTCGTCAGGCCGCAGCGACAATTACACGTTCGGAACCTATGCCGGCACCGAGTGGACCGTGCCAGAAGGGGCCATCGCTTTCCGCTCAGGGCTTGCCTATACATGGCACGATCTTGAGATGAGCCGCAACGTTCGGTTCCCGGGCTTCAACGACAACTTGATCTCGGATTACGATGCAGGCACGTTCCAGATTTTTGGAGAACTCGGCTATAAAGTCCATCTCGGTAAGTATTCGGTGATCAAGCCCTATGCCAGTCTCGCCCATGTTCGCGCGGCGACGGACAGCTTTAGCGAGAGGGGATTGAACGGAGCGGCGCTTAGTGTTCACCCTGACACGATGGATACGACGCTCTCCACTCTCGGCGTTTATGCGACCACCCGTTTTCAACTTGGCCAGATAGCCACGACTGCGCGAGCCGATATTGGCTGGCGTCATGCCATAGGCGACCTCATTCCGCTGTCGACCGCCAGCTTTGCTGCTGGCTCCAGCCCTTTTGCAGCTTCAGGCCTATCCATTGGCAAGGACATGGCACTCGTCGAATCCGGGTTGGACTTCCAGCTTTCGAGCAACAGCACCCTTGGCATCGCCTACCAGGGGCAGTTCGGTTCAGGCATCACCCAGAACGGACTGAATGCCACCTTCAACGTGAAGTTCTGATACGCACGCAGCATTTCGGCCCGCGTGCTGCACAGCAATGAGATCACGTTATTTCAATCCAGATCTCGTCGACAAGAACTTACGCAATCGAGGTCAGCCTGCCTGAACGCCGTTGCTGGCGTCTAGCGGGATGTCGGAGCGAACTCGCTCGAGGGCAAGCAGCGCTTTTTATCAACGCTGACGATCTATCCGACAGCGCCTTTAACCGACGAGGCGCGTGATAGCCTCGGGCGCGTCGATGAACGCATAGGGATTGAAGAACTGGCGGCGCCACAGGAAATTCCGGTCGACCTCGCTGAGCGCGGCCTCGTCGCACACCTGCGCCCAGCGTTCCTTGATGGTCTTGATTTGCGCGGTCGCGATAAGGATCGCTTCCCCCTCATTGAGCAGGAACAAGGGCGCGGCTTTCAGGCAGAGCGCGATTTGGCTCGCACGCTCCTGCCCCATGATCAACATGGCCTGCGATGCCTCCCCGCCCGTCCGATTCTGGGGACAGATGTCATAGGCAGGCGTGAGCGTAAGTGCCGCACCGTTCCAGAACGCGGCATGGTTTCGCGCGTGGTCGTCAGTGTTGCCGGACAGGATGTTGAACACGAGCCTGCCAAAGAGTTCCTTCAAGGTCTCTTTGGGTGACGTGAAGCGGTGTCGAATGACGGTCGCAAGCTGCTCGTAGCTCGCGTAGCGGGCCATCATTTCGTCGAGCTCAAGCAGCGTGAGCGCCGAGACCATGGACTTGCGGCGCCAGCCTTCCTGGGCTTTTTCGCGGTCGAAGCGCTCGATGAGCAGCACATCCTTCCCGGCGGCGCGTTTGAGGCCCACGGGCGCGACGGTGAGACCGATGATGGATGCAAGGCGCATGGCGACGAATTCGGCTTTCACCACGCCGAAAAGGTCGTTCTGCGACGAGAACTTCGCCACGAATTTCTTGTTGCCGGACGTGATCATGGCTTTTGGCCGTGCGCCGCCGATGGAGCTTCCGAGAAGAAGCGCCCGGTCGAGTTCCGCTGTCAGCGGCACTCCTTTTTCAACCAGCGTTGCAGCGTCCAGGAGTTCATCAAGCGACACTTCGGCGCTTTCGCGGGGTACATAGTCCGACGCAGATGCTTGAAAATCGAGCGCGCCGATACGGTCCGATCCGGACTCCATAAGATAGGTCAGCTCGTCGAGGCTGCCGGGATCGACATCTTTTCCGCCTGAACCGAATTTGCGATTGATGATGATGCGTCGGCCCCACGCGTCGGGTGCCGCGTCGCGAATGCAGTTGGGCATGTTGAGCCCGTTAAGGAGCGGAAGGACGCCGCTTTTGAGCGGCAATTCCGGCTCATAAAGCGGGATCGCATTGTTCCGGCGGAGATAGCTCTGCCCGTAATTGTAGACGAGTTGCTTGCCGCTCGCGGACAAAAGACCCGCGACGACAGGTTGCATGCTGTCCGGCAACCAAACCCATACATAGGCATGTCTTTGCTCAGAAGTCATCATCGGGCTCGGTTCGGTGGCTGCGGATCGCTTTGGGAAGTAAGGCCATCACTTCGCGGCTGGATTCGACATCGCGCGACATCGTCACCTGGCCGGCATCGAACAGGCGCACGCCGACAATTGCCGCAGCCTCGAATACGGCACCAATGGCGCAGCCGGTGTCGCCCGCCTCGATGCGTTGCATGAGGCCACGCGAGACCCCTGCCCGTTCCGCCAGGGCACCGACCGTCATGTGGCGGTCAATGCGCCCGCGGCGAATGAGCTGACCGAGCCGGATCGCGGCATCGGCGGCATAGGGTGAAACAGGACGGTTGGTCTTGGGCACGCTTGATCCATAAATGGGGCATAAGAGGCCTCATGGTCTATCTATAGACCATCACGGAACTAATGTCAAGATAATGATTTATAAACAGATCATTTAAGCCTTCGTGATCTATTTATAGATCGCTTAGAAGGGGAACCAGCGCGCCTCACCGGCACGCATCAGTGTAAAAGGCCAGCTGATCGAGGGTAAGCAGAGCCTGAAGGGCTCGCACCATCGTGTAGGTTTCAGGTGCTGCCGCGCCGTGGCCGACGGCATGGCGCGAACTCGCATTGCCGGTCCGAGCCGCTGGATCATTCTGCGGATACGCCGTGCAATTGGAGGCAGGACAGCTTCAAAGGATCGGCAATGTTTCGCGCCATGATCCCGGCTGGGCGGGGCTGGTCCTATTCGGGTGGGGATTCGGTCATCGCGGCATTCTAACACGAGCACCATGGGTCATTCTTGAGCCTGTGGTTCAAAGACAGAGATTCCCGGCACGGCAACATCACCGTCGTGGATAAAAGCGACACTCAGATAGGCGCGGGTAATGCCGACATAGACCTCGTCTGCCGATCCGGCAACGTGCTCCACCTTACCTGTGCGGAGCCACTTGGTGATCCCTCCATACGGAATGATCAGAACACGCTCAAAACCGAGACCTTTGACCATGCCAAAGTTCTCGGCCGGGAGATCGGTGCCAAACCGCCGGTCGAGCCGCAGCACTTGCGGCCGATACTGCCTCCGGTATTTCTCGATGTGGATCGTCCGCACCACGAAGACGCCGTCGTGCACGGTCTGACGCTCGTTCTTCGATTGAGCTTTGGGGAGATCGAGAAAAATGAGGTCGGCCACGTCACAGATCGGTTGGATGCAACGGCGGCTTTGCGCCATGTAAGTCACTTCACAGAGACCCGCCTTCTGCCAGGCTCCGGCCTTCAGAACGAAGCCGCGTCCGCAAAACTTCTTGTTCTTTGTCGCGTAGCTGGTGCGGTAGGTCGACTGGCGAATATCGCCGACGAGAGACATGGCAATGGTAGAGCGGAGCAGCAGCTCCAGGACATCGATGTCAAATCCAGCAAGGTTCTGCACCTCATCAACCAAGATGTGGGCAAACATATCGTTCAACCTGCGAATGACTTTCCCATCTCCGATCGCCTCGGCGATTTTGCCTTGCTGTGCAATGAGGCGAGCGAACGTCCGCCTTCTGGACATAGGTACGCGTGGCGCCCTTGGCGAAGTGAACGCCTGCGACCCGCTCTTGATGAACGCAGCCTTGATAAGGGCGCACCATCTCGTGAAGGACGAAGGTGTACCACGGATAGATCGTGATCTCCGGCGGCACGCATCCGTTTAGCTTAATCAGCTTGTGCCGGATCTCTTCCACGTTCTTGAGCGTAAACGTGGTAAACGCAACGAGAAAGAAGCCCCAATGCGGCAGCGGCAAAAACTGAAGCAGGAGACCTGCAACTGCATAGGCCGCCGCTCCCACCAATAGGGCTGCCATACAGCCTTGTCGGGCCAGTGACGCATACCCAAGGCTGAAGCAGGCCTGCGCAGCGGTGCCGACCAGCGAGCCACTTGTAGCGGTCGCAGCAAAATCCGCACCGTATTGGACAGCAAGAAAGGCTGCGACTGGACCCGACGTCAACGGCAAACCGACTAACCAGCCACCTATTGCATCTCCCCATCGACGTCCTGCCAAAGAGGCTGAGAGGATGAGTAGTGGCGGTAAATCAGCTTGAAGAATATCAGGCTCATTCGTGCGGCACTGCTTCGTCAGCCTTGCCGCGAGCGGCTACAGCAAGAGCAAGGCCGGTGAGGATCAGCACTACTCCTGCGCCGAAAAGCAGACCAAGCCTGTCCCCAAACATCGCAGCGGCGGCGGCAATGCCAAAGACGGGCTGAAGATATTGAACGCTTGCCGCAACAGGGGCAGAAACGGTTTTCAAGATGTAGAGCCACAAGAAGAGACCTATGACGCTGACGGCGGTGCCCAAGTACACGGCGGCACCCAACGCTCCAGCCGTGACGTGAACAGAAGTTTGCGACATCTCCCACGCGCACCATGGCAGCAGCGCCAAAAAGCCGAAGAGGGTGCTCCACGCTGCTACAGCAATGGTGTCATATTTTCTCGTAAGCTCGACACTCCAAACATAGTAAAACGCAATCGCGAACGCCGACACCAGCATCCAAAGGGCGCCCGCCACGCCAGAAGAGAGCACACTGCCAGCTCCCTGCTCGCGTCCAAGCGCGACCAAACCAATGCCGAGAAACGCCGCTAACAGTCCAAGCTGTTGGCGCCCTGTTACCCGCTGCCCGAGACGAAGCGCTGCGAAAACCACCACGAAGATAGGAATTGTGGCCGATATGATCGTACCAACGGAGGCCGTCGTTCCTTTGATGCCAAAGGCCTGAGAGACTTGACCTACTCCAATCCCCAAAACACCAAGGGCGGCAGCGTGAGGAAGAGCGTTGAGGCCCAGCGCTGGCTTACCGACCGAGCAAAGGAACAGGAGAACCACTGCGACAGCAAAACGCATCGCAGTCAGGGTCAGCGGTGGCACTGATTGGAGGCCGTACTTCGTGACCGGGATTGAAAGGCCCCAAAGCACCGCAAGCACCAGCATGTAAGCGATGTCGCGCGCAGACGGGCTTCGCGTGGAAAGCGGTCCCTGCGTTTCGAGCTGGAGAGCTTGTGTGTTCATGCGGAGTATGTAGCGCGAACCTGCAAGATCATGATTTCTTTTTTGACGTGAAAATCTAGGTTTTTGGCCCTATAACTGACGTATGAAGAAATCTAAACGCACAAAGCGGCGGCTTGGCTTTCGAAATGAAAAGCCCGGCGAAGGCTCTAGCTTCGCGCTGGACGCGATTGACAGGCGCATTCTCCGCTCGTTGCAAGTGGATGGGCTGATTGCGAACCAGGTGTTAGCCGATCAAGTCGGCTTGTCTCCTCCGGCGTGCCTGAAGCGTGTCCGCCGGTTGAGGAGTGCCGGTGTAGTCAAGCGTACGGTATCCCTGCTGTCCGCCGAAGCTATGGGTTACCCATTGCTTACTGTTGTGCGCCTGAAGCTCGATGGACCTACTGAGGCAATGATGCACAGCTTCGAAGCGCGCATGATGGCTTCGCCCCGCGTAATGCAGTGCATGCTAATTGCGGGTGATACGGACTACATCTTGTTGGTTCGCAGTAGAGATGTCGCTCACTACCAAGAGTTTGCGCGTCGCATGTTGAAAGTCGCTCCCGGCGTTCGCGCTTACACGAGTGAAATCGTCCTCTCAGAAACCAAATCTACGACTGAGCTCCCGGTTGAGGACTAAACGCGTGGACTATTTCTTGATGTCGCGCGTGCGCTTAACAGGCCCTGACGTACGAATGTGCGACAGGTCCAGACCGGGATACGAGATGTCATCGACTGCTCGCTTGAGGGTTTGGCACCCCAACGCCGCAACATCTCCTTGGCGCCATAGGTTCGGCCAACCGACTTGCCGCTGCTTCGTCCTGTTAAAGCATCGCGCAGCTCCTCGTCAGGTGTGGTGCGCCGGAGTGCGTCCTGAAAGCCATGGCGGAAGCTATGGTACACTTTGTTACGGTCGTTGATGCCGACGTGGTTACGCAAATACCGGCCCCACCACTTCGACCAAGCACTAAGAGCGCCCTTCTGATCAGGAGCTACTGTAGGGAACAGCCAAGCGCGCTCACCCTCTTTGCGCCGTGTAGCGACGTAATTAAGAAAACCCAGTTTTGTAAGCAGGGGGTGTACGGGAACGACGCGCTCGGATGTCTTCGTCTTGGGCCTTCGTCCTGCCTTGGTATCCCTCGTGAACCACATGAGCGGAACGCCTGTCTCCTCATCCTCACGGACATCAGAGACACGAAGGCCAGCGTACTCAGCTTGGCGCGCGCCAGTGAAGAGTGCGAGCAACGGCAACCATATCCCTGCCTCGCCCTTCGCGCCGATGGGGAGATTGTGCTCGGTGAAGAGCGGCGCGTTGAAGATGGTTTGGAGGTCGCGGGCGTCAAAGGGCTCTCGCTCAGACTGATCCTCTTCCAGTCGCATCTCGCTAAATGGGTCAGACCAAGGCACACCGCCATGCCGAGCTTTCGGTACGACTCGCTTTTGGGGTCAAGGTTGAGTTGAAAATCATTCATCAGTTCGTCCAGCTCCTCTCGGATGACGCTGATGTCACCTCGAGCCAAGGCAGGAGGGACGATGGCCAACTCGTATTCCAGTGTGCCTGCGCGCTTCAGAACTTCGCGGTCCGACAAGCCCGCCTCTGGCATCACGCCAACGGCAAATGGGGTTTGATACTTGATACCGGCCGCACTGAGTTGCTCCGCAATGCTTTGGAACAAAGGCTCGGAGCCAGTGCCCTCGCGGCGCTCCTCCTCGTCAGTCGCCAATCTGGCCGCGTAGTATGCTTCAGCCATGCGCTTTATCTGCGCATCGGTCAGGGACGGGATGACGGGGCGTTCCTTCAGCAGCGCCTCAGCATCTGCAAGCGTCCGGTCGAAGTCTGCGAGGACGTGCGTTGCGGCCACGTTGGCCGCCTTTAGGTTCTTGGTCCCTAGCGACTTCTTGAGGAAGACTTGGCGATCCCGGCCTGAATTGAGCACGCGGGCGACTGCCTCTTGCAATCGTTCTGGCACCCTCCGCTGGACGTAATAAGTCCCGTGTCTATCCTTGATCATTCCCATCAGCGCGCGCATCAAAGCTACGTCCAAGTGCTACCACCGGAGCGCAGTCAAAGCCATGATTTGCTAGATGTTTTTGAATTCTCAGCGCTTTCTAGAGCCGCTGGCGCTCCCTAGGGGAATCGACCCCCTGTTTCAGCCTTGAGAGGGCCAAGTCGATCCGCTCGAGAAGATCAGGGCCTACAAGATGGGAGGCAAGTTCGACCTTCTGCATTTCTCGCACCGCGCCGGTCATCGCATCGGGCGATGGACACGCGTGCGCGGCGGCACTTGCCGAGGTGCTGCTGCTCAGATCGGCCAGAACCGCATCCATCAGGGATGCCACGGCCTGGTCGCTTGGCTACGGAACATCTACCGGCTGCGTGAGGCCCGGCAAGTCGGCGACGCACATGCCCATTATGCTCTGTAGCCATTCAATCCCGACGCCGTGCAATAGCAGTCGGTGTTCAGAACATCGATCGATCTGGTCCAGACCACAGAATCGCCTTGTTATCGATCCGCCATGTAAATGCATTTCATCCAAACAATCGATTTCACCAACTCATGTGTTTCTCGCAATCATAACTCACAATGTCGACAACAACTTCCAAAATTGTCGTGGCGATGGACGAGGTGCCGCCAAGCTTGTCGCTACATTTGATTGATCGCGATCTGTGCTCCTGCAGCCAATCCAGATTGGACGCCATTTATGCTGCATGCGAGCCACAGGCCGCCGGGAATAGGACTCGAGCTAGCAATGGGCCGGATCAGGTGTTCGGTTGGCCAGTACGGCTCTGCTTAGTCCATTCCGGCTGCCAACATTTACGCGCAAGCGGGGAACGCTCAATTTCGCTCGCGGGTCAAGTTCCAGGGTGATTTTCTCAGCGTTCTTGGCACGACTTGAGAAGAGGTGATGAATGCGAACGCTACTGGTTGATCATGAAACGGACCCAGTGCGCATTGTACACGACGCGCTCTCGGATTGCGGTTTTGCCGTTGACGTAGCGTACACTCTCGATGAGGCAGCCGCCGCTTTTGGTTGCGCCAGCTATGACATTCTCCTGCTCGAGTTGGTTCTCCCGGACGGAAACGGATTGGATTGGCTGAAACAGTTGAGACGCGACGGACATTCGATGCCTGCCCTGATAATGAGCAGCTGTAACGAGCTCGGCAGGCGTATCGCGATCTTCAATGGCGGCGCGGACGACTTCCTGCCCAAGCCCGTGTCTACCGATGAACTCATCGCGCGCATGCGCGCCACATTGCGCCGAGCAACGCAAATGACGGCGCCCGTCGTTGCTTTCGGCAATCTAAGATTCGATCCGATCGGTCGGCAGGCCTACGTTAATGGTCGGCCGCTGAGGATCGCGCGCCGCGAGGTGTGCATTCTTGAACATCTGCTCAGCCGCGCAGGGCGCACCGTAGCGCGCTCTTCGTTGGAGGACAGCCTCTATGCATTTGACAACGAAGTCTCAACCAATGCGCTTGAAGTCGGAATCTATCGTTTACGCGGTCATTTGAGTCAGGCCGGCGCGACATTGCAAATTACGACCGCGCGCGGGATCGGCTACGTCCTGGAATTGAAATGTGCGGCGTCGGCCGCGTAGTCACTTGCACTTGAGAGAAGCGACCATCTTGAAACTCGTTCTTGATAAGCATGCTGGCGTCAATCGAGGACCGATCGCCACCAACGCCCTTTCGTCCGGCTTGCTTGCTTGTCTTTCGCAGCTCCTGTGCGTGATCGTTCTGCTATCCCCGCCTGCTGCCGTAGCTCAGATCAAACGAGATGATGGAGGGGGACCCCCGCGTGCGGCTCCTGAGGGCATCAGCGGTACGCTGAACATTTCCTCCTCGCTCGGTAAGACAATTCATCTGCCCGCGCCAGCTGCGAGCATCTTTGTCGCTGATCCCACGATCGCGGACTATCAGGCGCCGTCGAACAAGACCATCTTCGTTTTTGGCAAGAAATCCGGACGAACCAGCCTGTTCGCGCTGAACGACAACGGGGAAGCGCTCGCCGAACTGCGTGTCGTCGTTTCCCAGCCGATCGAGGACCTGCGTGCCACGCTGAAAGCCCAGGTCGGCGACTATCCGATCCAGGTCAGCTACACCCCGCGCGGCGCCATCCTGAGCGGTACAGCGCCCAATGCGGAGATCGTCGATAGCGCGGTCAAAGTCACCGAGCAGTTTCTCGGTACGGGCGCCCTCGTCGTCAACAAGATCCAGGTGGCCGGGTCATTGCAGGTTAATCTGAGCGTGCGTGTGGCGGAGGTCTCCCGCAGCGCCATGAAGGAGCTCGGCGTCAACCTCTCCGCTTCCGGTCAAGCTGGCCCTTTCACGCTCGGCTTGATCAGTGGCAGTGGGGGTGGTACCGGCGCGGCCCAGGGCGGCGGTACGGCAAAGATCGGTTTCAACGCCGGCGGTGTCAACGTCAGCGCTGTACTCGATGCACTGGCCCATGAGCGCCTTGCCTCAGTTCTCGCTGAACCGAACCTCACCGCAATGTCCGGCGAATCCGCCAGCTTCCTGGCCGGCGGCGAATTTCCTATCCCGGTGTTGCAGGACAATCGCCAGGTCTCCGTCGAGTTCCGCCACTTCGGCGTCAGCCTGGAGTTTGTGCCGACCGTTCTCAGTAACAATCAAATCAATATCCGCGTAAAGCCTGAAGTCAGCGAGCTATCGGCGCAAGGCGCTGTTACCATCAACGGCATCTCCGTGCCGGCGCTTTCCACCCGGCGTGCCAACACGGTCGTCGAGCTCGCCAGCGGCCAAAGCTTTGCAATCGGCGGGCTAATCCGCCGTAACTTCAATACGGATATCACGACTTTCCCTTGGCTGGGTGACGTGCCGATTCTTGGTGCGCTGTTTCGTTCATCCTCTTTTCAAAAGGAGGAGACGGAACTCGTAATTATCGTCACGCCTTACGTTGTGCGACCAAGATCGAACACGCGGCAGATGAGTGCCCCTACCGACCGCATCGCACCGCCCTCAGACCTGGCGCGCAGTCTGACGAACACGATGGCAACTCGCCCGACTGACCACGGCGCTCCCTCGACCAGCGTACCAAGCGCGACACGGCGTACCGGCCACATCATCGAATGAGGATCGACAATGACACCGCGAATTGTGGGCCCCCTGATCGCTCTGACGGCCAGTCTAGGTGGCTGTACAAGCACGGGCCCAACCTATCTCGAGCCGGCCGCGCAGGCGGTCCTGGTTCAAAAGGAGAGGAACGTTTTACTGCTACAGAGCCTTCGAGGGTCCGAACGGCGGCGCCTGTGGGATTTCATCGCACGTACCAGTCGCGGTCGGCGCGACGCGCTCCACCTCGACATCGCCGCCTCACCCCGGCTCGGAGCGCAGATAGCCCATGAGGCCCGCGCAATGGGCGTCGACGCTTACAACATCCGCCTGTACGGCCCATCCATCGACCGGCGCGATGGCTTTGCCGCTCGAATCGAGGCGACGACGTATGAGGCACACCCTCCGGTCTGTCCTTCGATGTCAATCGTCGGCCCATCAGTGAACGACAATTCTTTCGACCCGACGCTTGGCTGCTCGATCCGCAATAACCTTGCGATCATGGTCAACGATCCGCACGACTTGCTTGACAATCAGGTCGTCATGCCAAGTGATGGGAATCGGGCGGCCATTCCGGTTGCCACATACAAAATCTTCGCGACAGGCAATAACAGCAACTTGGGCACACCTAGCAACAAGGCGTCGGCAGATCCCACGTCAGCCGGCACCCAGGCCGTGCAACCCTCTCGATAGCGCCAACATCCGTTACCCACAGTGCGAGGTCCCCACAAGGCGAACTAGACTAGGCCTGTGGCAAGAAGTGTTCTTGCTGCAGATTAAAACGCCGAGCGCGTCTTTGATTTTCATCTCACTCTCAGTAATGCGCATGCCGCGCAAAAATGAGCAGCACCGGACGGGGATGTCGATCAATCGGCCGATGAGAAGCACCACTGGCAATCCCGATCATCGGTTTTACTTCAATGAAGCGGAAATCGAAGCAGGCCATTCCGCAAATCGGCGGATGAGCCTGCGCCTTCACGCGCCGGCCGACAACGAGCAGAAAGATCGCGCCGAGGCAGAGGACCTTGACCAAGGTCTTGCCGACCTCGACGATCGAGCGCGAAAAAGCGATACGCTTCAAGCCTTTGATGCGATCAATGTTCTGCAATTTCAGTGTCATCGGCTCAGAGGAGAACACCAGTCCACCATTGGCCAGCACCGTCATCAGGATTGTGCAGGCGGGCCGACCGACCATCGCTATCTTCGTGGTATGCAGAAGCGTGGCGACAGTCGCCCAAATCCAACCGCCGCTCTGGCTGCGCGCTAGCGCATTTTCTAGTGATGGTTTGCGGCCGAACCGCTCGCATAGTATTCGAGCCGATCTCGATGCGACCGTCGCTTAGGAGGCACTGGCGGGCGGTGCGTCTGGATGATGGCGGCGGAATCCTTGCTAGCGCGCTTTTACCCGCGTGCCAGGAACCTGCCGCGGATACAGGCCGCGATCGCCCAGAGCGCGGCCATGGCGGTGACGGTCTGGGTCGCCAGGCCGGGCTCTCGTTGACGATGCTCGTAGAACCGTCGTCTGACGCCAGCGTCGACCCCCTTATTGGCATCCTCGTGAACGAGGCTCCGATAAGATCATCAACTGGCCCGAGCCAAGGTCAAATCGAAGAACAATGCGCCGCACGACCAACTGGAGCGCGATGGCACTATCGACAACCAGCCGTACGCACGTCCAGCACGTCGATTGTTGGGGCCAAAACAGTCTTTCTTCTTCACGGCAGGGTAAAGTTGCGCTGCGAGCTGATGGCCCATCGTGCGAATAGGAACGGAGTCGTCGGCAGGGCGGAAGGCCGAAGACTGCTGTATCTCGTTGGAAGCCGGTGCTGAACGCCTGTAACCGGAGCACGAAACGCCGGCTCGGATTTCGAACGTCTGATTGATGATAACAACCGCCACTCTACGTGAGAAGCCCCAGCTACGTTAAGTGTCGGGCTGCTTGGTCAACGGGATGCTCCGCCTCAGCAAGGGGATAGCGTGGGTCGCCACTGAGGACTGTGGCCAACAAGGACTTACAGAACGCAGGCGTGAGCTTGCCGCGGTGAATCACGACGTTTTCGCAGCCCGTCGCCGCCCGGGCGTTCTGCCACTGCTGATTATAGCCGCGTTGTTCGTTGGACTTGACGTGGCAAGCGGCGAAGTCGGCGTCATCCAGCGTCGCCAACTGGCCCGTATGTACCGGTCGCTTCGTATGGATGTGAACCCACATGGGGCTCGGCATTGCACCATTGCAGAACGCGCCGGTTTGCAGCTTGATCTCGAACAGCGCCCCTGATTCACCCTTTAAGGGGCGCGGTAGATCGGCGACCGCCAATTCCTCGACTGCCCGCAAGTGTTCAAGGTACATCTGTGAGGGAAGGGCGTAGGTCTTCATGCAATCAAGCCGAATCGTGGCCTTTCGCTCAATTAAAGACTTGGCCAGCCCCTGTGCCTCCGAACACATCACCTTGAGCCGGGCTATTTTGTCGTGCACGTCTCGCACTTGAGCAGGCCACGCCGACGAGGTGCCTCCAATGCGCCCACACAGGCCTGCATCTCGGTAGCTTGGATCTGCAGGCGCGCGACCACGGTATCCACGACGTGGTCGGCATCCTCGGGTTTCATCTGGCGTACTTGCGCGGCGGTCCTTTGCTGGCCAGGCAGATCGAATTGCAAAGTTCGTCCAATCGCTTGAGGAGCCGCGTTAGTCCCTCCATTGATGGCGGGGCCTGCCAGATCGCCAAGTGTGCCGTCGCCGAGGATGTCGCCCTCGCATGCGCCTCTTCCGCGCTCACGAGCTTCTTCGTACCCAGATCCGAGAGCACCACAACTTTGGCTGCTGGAGCCGTAGCGACGTGCGGCTGCGGTCGCTCGGCTACCAAATTCCCGGCGCTAGCGACCGGCGTGCGTTTGCCTTTCCCCTTCCTGCGCACTGTAGCGGCTTCAGCCGCAGCCTCGTCGCAGGTGTCGGTCGGTGTCGCAGTCCTAGCGTCGGCCGGCGGTGCGATGATGACCGCCGTATTCGGCTGCAGTTCAAGAAAGCGCATGACTTCGTGCGCGGTGACCCATGCGCCTTCCACGATCTGGCTCAACAATTCCAATGGGGGGGGAGGCACCTGTTCCACCGTCGCTTAGCTTGGCACCGATGTCGTGTAACGCCGACGCAAATTCCGAAAGCCGCTCCATCACTCCTTCCTGGACGGCGCAGTGCTCTGCATCGAGTGCGCGTCCTTTGCCGTTTAGAACGGCGTCGGCCGCCGAGTTGAATGCCGGAAAAACATCCGCTATGAAGGTTCAAAGCAGCCGCACGCGACCGTCGTCGGCCATGAGAATTTCTCTCATGGCTGGCTTGAGCGTATTTCGCCTGCGGCTCAATCTTGACCTGCGCGAGAGCGATCTGTGATTGCAGATGCAAGCACTTCATATACAGCGTCGAGCCGGTGTGCAGCCGCAGTGCAGCTTCCTCAGTCTGCCGCATCTCTGGTGTTGTACTTGGTAGGTTCGAAGTAGCGGCGCAGACAAATTGCATTCGTTCCGAACGCAATGCCTTCTTTCCCCACCACCTCATGCAGGCCTCATAGCGGTCCGTCACACTGGAAGCCGCTCGGTTCAGCTGATCGGAACTAACGTTGGATTGGCGCATCCGGTCGAGCACCGTAGCCGCACTCTTCCTGCTCTGCTCCAAGGCGTAGATGACCGGGGTAGCCAATGTGTTGCATTGCTCTGCCGCATGGAGTGCTTCGTCGCGGATTCGGCGAGCCCGATCGTCGGAGAGAACGCGATGCGCCACATGTGGGGACAGGCTTGCACGGTAGTTCAGCACTTTTGAGCCTGCCTCGACGAGCTGGTCGATCAGCTCTTGCGCCTCCGACGAGTTCGGCAACACTTGCGTGGCCGCATTCCGGCAAGTGTCAAGCTCCTCAAGTAGGCCGTCCATTTGTCGTTTTGCTGCCTCGATCTATCGCCTGTCGTGGCAATGGCGACTGCCATATCCAAAGTTGTCGGCTGGCGAACGAACGGCACGGTTCCATCGTGACGCCGAGCGCGTATCCGCTCCACGACGGAATCGAATGATTGGCTGTCCTGCTCCGCCGCAAGACCAGATCTCGAGCGCGAACTGCTCGATCCCCCCGTGCTGTCGGCTCTAGCAGTTCCAACCTGCGATTTGCCAAGCCGGCCAGTGCCAGTCATTTCCATTTCCGTACAGGCGAGAGCGCGAAGCGTTTCGATATAGGCTGCCTGGCTGACAACTAGCTGACGAAAAGTCTTCTACGGATGCACAAATAACTACATCTGGAGCGAAACGCCGCATGGATGCATGGTCCCCGCAGACTTCTGACCATCAGTGATAGCGCAGCGGTGGGTGCGAGGCGCAAAGACTCACCAGACCTTGGCATGGCGATCGGCTGGTCAGACCGCGAGTTACCCAGCAGTTGCTACCTTCCGTCACTCAGATCGGGTGGTAGCGATGAGCGTCAAGGAACATCGTTCGTCAACTCAGTGCGGCAGCGCTTCGCCCCGGCCTATGAACTCCAACATCGTCTCAGCCTCATTGATCTCAAGTAAGGCACGCTGCAATATGCGGATCGTAGATTCCTGCGTCGGGGTGACGCCCGCTCTTTCGTAAGCGAGTTTCAAATGATGCATCACCTCTTCCTGAGTGGGGGCGGCCCGATTCCGCAGCGCGCTCGTTGTCAATGATGCGAGCATGTGCTCGACTACGCTTCTTTCTGTCTGAACCAACGCTGATTGCCTCCCCATCGTTGGCTCAACCTTTGAGACCAGTTACGGCGAAAATGTGTGCGCGCGCTTCAAGGAGTTGGCGCCAGTGGGTGCGCGTTGCGAGTCGACAAT
Organism: Bradyrhizobium sp. BEA-2-5; assembly: GCF_032918025.1. Taxonomy (NCBI): domain Bacteria; kingdom Pseudomonadati; phylum Pseudomonadota; class Alphaproteobacteria; order Hyphomicrobiales; family Nitrobacteraceae; genus Bradyrhizobium; species Bradyrhizobium sp. BEA-2-5. The sequence continues at coordinate 7,253,715 of NZ_CP136629.1, forward strand.
AACAATGCGGTTGATCTCGCTGAGTACAGGGATCAGTGGGCGAAGAGACCCTGTGCCTGAACCAACTAGCCACCGTCAGGTCAAGGCATCAGTCCCGCCGGTGGATGGCAATTACGTCGCCCTCATGGAAGACTTGCTCGCCCTTTACGGCGAGACGTCCGATCTCAAGGGCCCGTGATGTGCTTCGACGAAACCCGGTGCAACTATCGGCGAACCGATCTCGGCCGAGTCTTGCGGGGACAGTGCCTCGATCGCAGGATCGATGACCCCAAGCGGCTGCGCCGCGAAATCGCCATTTGGGAACGCCAGAGGAATGCCGCACGCTCCCGCATCAAATGGATGTTCACGACAGACAGGGCCCGCACCAGTTTGGGCCTCGCCAATCTCCACACCTCCAGAGAGTCATAATCACTGTGCAGAGCTACTAGTCGATATCAGCCTGAAGTCAATCTTGGCGTGCAGGCCGTTCGAGTGGACACAGCATCGTGCTGTGTGCGGATGAGCAGTCCACTTTTAGTGTGGATCGCGGTCCCCCTGATACGGCCCCACTGGCCCGAAGAGCCATGACTACAGAAGGGCACGGCACCACTACACCGTTCGCCGCGCTTGACACCGCCACCGGGCGGCTCATCGGCAAGTATTACGGACGGCACCGAGCCGCTAAGTTTCCCATCCCAGGACGAAATCTAGGCCGCCGTGCCGCGCGAACTCGACATCCATCTCGTCATGAACAACTACGGCACGCACAAAACCCCTCTGATTCGGCTATGGCTGGCGAAAGGGCCGCGTTGGTACGTGCGCCTACCCCGACCGATCAACGGGTTCATCGCGCATTAAGGCTACATAGAGTCGTGAGCCCGGCGAAGAATATCCCGTCAGGCTCAAGGAGACCCGGCCACTCGGCCGGTGCGCGCGTGCAACGGCTACGGTTTCAACAAATGACCACGGACCGCACAAGAAACAACCCGGCCAAAATGCAACGAATGCGATCGGACCCAAAGGACAAGGCAGCAAAATCAACGGATCTACTCGTTACCCGTTGCTCATGACGGTGTGGTTGCGGGGATTGCTGAGCCTTATCTGCGAGAGCAATAACGCCTGCTCAGATCTCTACGCTCCCGAGAATCTATCGATTTTTCTTTCGATCACATCCAATTCTGCGATCGATGCCTAAGAAGCCTACCCTTCTTGAACCGCTTGCAGCATCCTGGCGTTATGAAGCGTGCGAAAGCGAAGGAAGCTCTGCATCATGCACCACGGTGTGTAAACTCACCTGGAATAGATCCTGCCTTGGTCAAATTCGTTGAAGCCCTTGCAATCGCCGATGCGAGGCGCGATCATCTCTTCGAGAATGAGCGGCTGATGAAAACTAATATTGACGCCGCCAGCGAGAAACGCATCAGCGGTGGTGTTCAAGATGAAGTCCGCGGCAATTTATGCTCGGTTCTCGACCGAGCTTCAAAGCGAAAAATCGACTGAAGATCAGATTGCTCTGTGTAGGGCCTATGCGGCCCGTAATCAGTTCGACGTCGTTGCAACCTTCGAGGATAAAGCTCGCTCTGGAGCCTCTGTATTCGGTCGCGATGGCTTGATGCAGCTTATGGATGCCGCGCGCCAACAACGTTTCTCCGTCGTCATTGTGGAGGCGTTGGATCGGCTTTCTCGTGACATGGAAGACCTGGCCGGCATCCACAAAAGGCTATCTTTCCAAGGTATCCAAATCCAAGCCGTTCATGATGGCACCGCGGACTCCATCTTGATTGGAATTCGCGGCCTCGTTGGACAGATGCAGCGCGAAGACGGAGCGAAGAAGGTCCGTCGCGGTATGGCCGGTGTGATACGCGACGGTCGACACGCCGGGGGACGCGCCTACGGATATCGGCCCATTCCTGGCAAAGCCGGCGAACTCGAAATCGTCGAAGACGAAGCTGCGATCGTCCGGCGAATTTTTACGGCCTATGCCGGGGGACGAACACCGCGTGACATCGCACACGATCTCAACCGAGAAAACGTTCGTCCGCCGCGCGGCCGGCTATGGAACGCGTCGACGATCAATGGGAACGCCGAACGTGGTGCTGGGCTCATCTTCAACGAACTCTATGCCGGGCGGATCGTTTGGAACAAAGTCCGGATGGTCAAGGATCCTGACACCGGCAAGCGGCTGTCTCGCCCGAACCCTCGCGATGAGTGGCAGAGCATCGAGGCGCCTCAGCTTCGGATCGTCGATCAGAGCGTTTGGGAGCAGGCTCACGCTCTGAAAACCGAGAAGAGCCACTTGGCCAGCCACATGAAGCGGCGGGCACCGCACCTCCTTTCCGGTCTCCTTCGCTGCGGTTGTTGCGGATCGGGGATGTCGGTCCATGACCGTGACAAGACTGGAAAGACCAGGATTCGCTGTTCGGCGGTTCGCGAGAGCGGGAGTTGTTCGAATCGAAGGATCATCTACCTGCGCGACATCGAAAGACTTGTCCTCAGCGGCATGGCGGAAGAACTGAAAGACCCGCAGCTAATCGAGACTTATGTCCGCAACTACAACAGTGAACGGGAGCGGCTTGCCCGGGACGCAGTCGCGGTGCGGGCGCGACTGAAAGCAAAACGTGATCGGATCGAAGGGGAGCGCCAGCGCAACATTGATCTCGTGATTAAGTACTTAATTTCCGAGGAGGACGCCAAGCAACGGATCGGGGACCTGAAGGAAGAGCGATTGCGCGTCGAGGCCGAACTAGCCGCACTCGAAGAAGCTCCAGTCCCCGTCGCGCTCCATCCAGCGACTCTGGACCGCTACATAATCACGGTGAACGCACTTGCGGAGACGATGGCCGGCCACACCGAGGCGAAGGACGACCGAGGTTCCCTGGTCGACGACTTTCGGGCGCTTGTGCACAGTGTCACGGTCCACCCGAAGGGACCACGGGAAGGGTTCGAGGTCGAGGTGAAAGGTAAGCTCGCCGCACTAATCGGCGGGGACGCCTTTCCGCAGGCTCACCGCGATAGTGGGTCATACATGGTAGCGGGGGAGGGACTCGAACCCCCGACCCCAGGATTATGATTCCCGTGCTCTAACCAGCTGAGCTACCCCGCCATGGGCTCGCCATCGGCGGCCGGTGAGCCGCGGGTGCGAACGCGCGGCATATAAAGAGTGGCATGCGCGCCTGTCAAGCAAACCCGGACGGGGCAGCAACTTATTGCAGGCAGAGGCTATTTCGGCCTCACCGATGGGTCGCCGCCGGGGCTGCCGGGCGGTGGAATCACCGGCGTGTTGCCGCCTTGCGGGGTCGGCGCACGCATTTCGGGATCGACCCCGGCCGGCGGACACAACACCCCGTCGGATTTGGCGAGCTTGTCGCCCAGCGGCTGGCTGCTCTGCCCGGTGGTGGTTCCCTCGGGAGCCGGCGCGCCGGGATGCGACGGCTGCTGCTGCGGCGCGCAATTCGCAGCGGCGCGCTGCGGCGCCGGCGGCGCGGTCTGTGCCGGCGGCGTGGCGGGCGTCGGCGGCGCCTGCGCCGCGGCAACAGCGGGTGCCAGCATCAGCACACAGGATAAAGCGAGTGTTCGATTGATCCTCATGACGGGAAAACCGTGACGACGCGCCGATGTTCCCTCGCAAAATCGCCGCAACATCACGATTTGCGGTAGCGGATCAGCGAGAAATGGCCCATGGGCGGCATGGGGCGGCGCTCCGCAAGGCTGACCCCGCCATGCTTCGCCGCCCAATTGGTCAGCCGCTCCCACGGAAACTCCGGACGCCAGCCGAGCCGCCGCGCCAGCGGCGCGAAGGCGAGCTCGAAGACGCGGCGCGGGCCGCTCTCGGCGCCGATGTGGTTGACGAGGATCAGCTCGCCGCCGGGCTTGAGCACGCGGACGAACTCGTCGAGCGTGCCTTCGGGATCGGGCACGGCAGTGATGACATATTGCGCGACCACCGCGTCGAAGAACGCATCCGGAAACGCGAGATTCTTGGCGTCCATCACCGCCAGCGCCTCGACATTGCTGAGGCCCTGCGTGCGCACGCGCTTGAGCGCCCGCCGCAGCATCGGTTCGGAAATATCGACGCCGCATAGTTTTGTGGTGCGCTTGTATTCCGACAGCGAAAGCCCGGTGCCGACGCCGACGTCGAGAATGCGGCCGCCGATGCGGTCGGCCTCCGCGATGGTCGACTGCCTTCCGGCGTCGAACACCTTGCCGAACACGAGATCATAGACCGGCGCCCAGCGGCCATAGGCCTTCTCGACCCCTTCGCGGTCGATGTCCCCAGCCATTCCCCTGCCCCGACGTTTCTTCTGTCTATCCGCGAACCGCTTCCGCAAGCGGCGCCAACGCGTCCCGCGTCGCGGCCCGTGTTGCGCGGCTTGCGCTTGCACTTCTGATGAAGCCGCCGCCGAGCACGCGGGCCTGACCGCTGGCTGCGTCGTAGAACACGCAGGCCTGGCCGGGCGAGACGCCCTCCTCGCCGGCGACGAGTTCGACCTCGTAGCCGCCATCGACGGCGCGCAACCACGCCGGCTGCGGCGCGCGCGTCGAACGCACGCGGACATAGATCTCGATGCCCTCGCCGATCACGCGATCCAGCGCGCCGTCGCCGATCCAGTTGACGTCGCGCAGCGCGATGCGATCCATCCGCAGCGCCTCGCGCGGCCCGACCACGACACGGCGCGTCGCCGCATCGAGCTTGACCACATAGAGCGGGCTGCCGGAGGCAATGCCGAGCCCCTTGCGCTGGCCGACGGTGAAATGAACGATGCCCTGGTGCTGGCCGATCACATGACCGTCGAGATCGACGATGTCGCCCGGCGCGATCGCATTCGGCTTCAGCCGTCCGATGATGTCGGTGTAGCGGCCCGTCGGCACGAAGCAGATGTCCTGGCTGTCGTGCTTGTCGGCGACCGCGAGCCCAAAGCGGCGCGCCAGCTCGCGGGTCTGCGGCTTGGTCATGTCGCCGAGCGGGAAGCGCAGGAAGTCGAGCTGCTCGCGCGTGGTCGCGAACAGGAAATAGCTCTGGTCGCGGTCGGCATCGGCCGCGCAGACCAGCGCGCGCGAGCCATCGGGCAGGCGGCGGGAGGCAACATAATGGCCTGTCGCGAGCGCCTGCGCGCCGAGCTCACGCGCGGTCTTCAGGAGATCGCGGAACTTGACCGAGCGGTTGCACTCGACGCACGGCACCGGCGTCTCGCCGAGCGCGTAGGAGTCGGCAAAGTTGTCGATGACGGATTGCTTGAAGCGGCTTTCGTAGTCGAGCACGTAATGGGGAATGCCGAGCTTGGCCGCGACATCGCGGGCATCGTGGATGTCCTGGCCCGCGCAGCAGGCGCCCTTGCGGTGGGTCGCCGCGCCATGGTCGTAGAGCTGCAGCGTGATGCCGACGACGTCGTAGCCTTCCGCCTTCAGCAGCGCAGCCGTCGTCGAAGAATCGACGCCGCCCGACATGGCGACGACGACCCTGGTGTCTTCGGGACGGCCTTCGAGATCCAGACTGTTCAGCATCTTTAAGCGGTCATTGGTCACTGTCGCGGCGAGCATATGCGCTCCGCGACGATATTGGAAAAAGCCTTTTGTCCAGAGAGCCTTAGAACACATCCAAGGCCGGTTCGGTCGGTTCGGACGGGTTGGAGGCCACCTTTTAATATAGGCCGTATTCCGGTGAGGCAATCCGCCGGAAGCCGTGCCGTGCCGCGCGTGGACGGCAAATCTTGCCGCCGGGCAAAAAGGAGACCTGCCGGGAACCTGCTTCAGCCGGCCAAGACAGCTCGTAACCTTCTGAAATAACTCATTATTTATTGCCATCCCCGGTTGGCCCACTCCTTGCTGACAAAACGCTGGAAGTCTCATTTGCGAGGGTTGGCAGTGGTCAGCGTCACGTCGGAAGCATTGGCAGGCCGGTCTTTTCAGGGCGCGACGCAGCGGTCGTCGCGGCCCGATCCCGCTTCGCAGACGGGGAACGACGGCTTTGCCGCGCTGGTCGACAGCAACACTGCGTCCACAAACGACGGCAGCCGCTACGACTCCCAGCCAGCGCCCTCGCGGCGGTCCGACGATCCGCCCTCGACGACCGACGCACGCCCCCGCGACACCAGCACGGGCCCCGACCGGACGTCGCGGGATTCCGCCAGTTCGCGCAACGACAACAAGGTCGAGAGCGACGCGCCGTCCAAGACCAAGTCGAAATCGAAATCGGACGACTCGAAATCGAACTCCGATGCGAAATCGACCAGTGACAAGCCGGACGCGACGCAGGCCGCTGCGCAGCAGGATCCGGGTGCGGCAACCGTGAATGCCGTGATTGCTCCTGTTGCCGCGACACCGGCGACTGCCCCGACACCGGCGGCCATCGCGCCGTCGGACCAGCCGGCCGCACCGCTCGCGATCGCCGCAGCGGCCATCGCGGCAAGCTCGGCCAATGCCGGCACCGGCGCTGCTGGCGGCAGCGGCGCGCCTGCCGGCGCCGACACCGCAGCGGCGGCGGCCACCACAGCGAATGCCGACAAGGTCGCCAAGGCCGCCGGCGTCAAGACCGACGCACAGGTCATCACCACCAGCGATGCGGCAACGGCTTCGGGCGCAGCGACAGCGACCGGCGATGCGACATTCGCCGCCACAGTTGCCGCCGGAACGCCCGCCACCAAGACGACGACACAGGCCAAGACACAGCTCACCGCGAAGGACGCGACGGCGACGATGCCGGCCGACCAGGACGGCGCCGCCGCGGGCAGCGCCAACACCGCGCAGGCTGCTCCGACCAACATCGTTCCCGCTACCGCGCAGCCGGCCGCAGTTGCCGGCAAGGCAAAGGCCGCCACCGACGGTGCCGCCGATGCCATCAAGGCCGACGCAAACGGCGACGGCAATGCCGCGCCGACGCCGGCGGTCGGCGGCCACGCGACCGCGCAGACCCAGCTCACAACCCCCGATCCCAGCGCGCAGGCAGCGAACGCACTGCAGCCGCAACCCGCGACCACCCAGACGACGCCGTCTGCGACCGCACAATTGACCGTGACCAACGCTGCGCAGAGCGCCGCCGTGCCGCTCAGCGGGCTTGCGATGCAGATCGCCGCCTCCGCCAAGAGCGGCAAGAGTCGCTTCGAGATCCGGCTCGACCCCGCCGAGCTCGGCCGCATCGATGTCCGCATCGATGTCGATCGCAACGGCCAGGTCACCTCGCATCTCACCGTCGAACGCCCGGAAACGCTGTCGATGCTGCGCCAGGACGCCAACCAGTTGCAGCGCGCGCTCGACAATGCCGGCCTCTCGACCGGCAATGGCGGATTGCAGTTCAGCCTGCGCGACCAGTCGCAGTCGGGCCAGAACAACAATGGCCAGTCCAATCCGAACGCCCATCGTTTGATCGTTACCGAGGAGGACAGCGTTCCCGCCGCAGCGGCGGGCCGCTCCTACGGCCGTGCAACCGGCGCCCTCGGCGGCGTCGATATCAGAGTGTAAGGAGTTCACCATGGCAGTCGATGCAACCATGCCGACGCCCGTCGTCTCGGCACCGGGCACCAGCAACGGAACGAACTCAAGCAGCAGCGGCAGCGGCCTGACGACCTCCTCGCAGGGCATTGCCGACAACTTCCAGACCTTCCTGACGCTGCTGACGACGCAGCTCCAGAACCAGAACCCGCTGGATCCGCTCGACACCAACCAGTTCACCCAGCAGCTGGTGCAGTTCGCCGGCGTCGAGCAGCAGCTCAAGACCAACGATCAGCTGAAGTCGCTGATCGAGATCGAGAAGAGCGCGCAGTCGACCCAGGCGCTGGTCTATGTCGGCAACACGGTCGCGGTCGACGGCAGCAAGACGCAGTTCGACAAATCCGCGACCTGGAATCTGGTGTCCCCGCAAGCCACCAGCGCCACCATCACGATCACGAGCGCGACCGGACAGACCGCCTATTCCGGCAATTTCAGCCTGAAGCAGGGCAACGCCAGCTTCGTCTGGGACGGCAAGGGCAATGACGGCACGCAATGGCCGGCCGGCACCTACACGCTGACCGCCACCGGCAAGGATTCCAAGGGCAATCCGATCGCCATCTCGACCGAGGTGCAGGGCGTCGTCGACTCCGTCGACCTGACCGCCTCCCCGCCGCTGCTCTCGATCGGCGGGCAGACCTACACCACCGACAAGATCAAGCGCGTGGTGCGCGGGGCGACTGGCTCGAGCTAAGCACATTGCGACGATCCGTAGCTGCGCGTTGAGCGGGCGACCCGCTCACCACACTGTATCGTCGTCCTGGCGAAAGCCAGGACCCATAACCACCGCATTTGATGATGAACGGGATCGTGGCCCCAGCGTCGCGCAACAATTGAGAGTTGGGGTAATGGGTCCTGGCTTTCGCCAGGACGACGCTGAGTGTGTGGCGCGGTTCTTGCGGGCCACACGATCGCATTCTCGCGACATGATTTGCCCGAGCTTTTTTGCTTCTCGTTTCGCCCTCCCTTGAAGGGGGCGCAGGGAAAGCCGGGTGCCGGTCGCGACGGTTCCATGCTATAGCCACGTCACTTGGCTGCTTGCTGTGGGGCTCGACAATGCCGATCAATCGCTTGCTGAAGACGGGCGAATACACGCCGGAGCAAATCGAGCTCTTCAACAGGGCGTTCAGCCTGGCGCTGCATTCGATGGGTCTGGTTGATCGGAACGATCCGCTTTGCGAGATCGTGGCCCGCAAGGTCATCGAGATCGGCAAGACCGGGGACCTCGACGCGAAGGGCATCGCGGAAGCCGCTGTCGCCAGCATCGGTCTCTGACGGCCGACGCGGTCGATGGCCGCTGACGGAACGGCGCTTGCCCCCGCGGATCAGACGTTCCGGCTGAGCGCGGGCCGCCGCCGTTGCTGGCGGCCCGTCATCAGAGCGGCCTCACTCGACTTCCTGCACGACCGTACGGGTGTCGGGATCGACCAGCATCACGCGCTGGCCGGTATAGACATAGCGATATCTGGTGAGCAACGGGCCCCAATCGGCAGGCACCGCTTCAAGCTCGACCTCGCGCGGCACAGGCGAGCCGACGACGATCCTCTCCCGCGTCTCGACGGGACGGATCTTGTGTTCGGTCACATAGCTGTGGATTCGCGTGCGGTACTGCGGCTCGATCTGCACGGTGGCGGCATGTCCGGCACCGGTCGTGCCGACAATCGTGCTCTGGGCGAAAGCGCCCGTCGACGCCAATACGGCGGCAACAGAAATCAGAACCAGCTTTTTCATAACGTCCTCCTCACCGCTCCATGCGGCGTTTCGAGAACCGCGACAGAATGGCAATGTTCCTAACGGAGGATCCCGATCAATCGCGCCGCCGGCGCGCTCCTCGCGCCAAGGCGTTCATCCGGGAATGGTCGTCTTGTTCGGCTGGTCCAGTGTTGGCGCGTCCGGACTTTCGCTCTCCGCATTCAGCTCGACCTCGGCCGCGTGCCGGAATTCCTTGTCCCTGCCGTCGGGCTTTCCGGCCTTCTCCCAGAGCTGCCGCGCGTAGTCCCTGATCTGCTGTTCGGTGGCCATGTCATTCCTCTGGAATTCCGAGCTCCTTGCGAACCGTCACGGCCGAGTCACCGACCTTCTCGACGGCTTTACGCAGCTGTTCGCGCGACACACCGAGGGCATGTGTCCAGCATCTCACCTGAAGCAGATCGTGCATGTTGATCTTCGAACGATCGAACTGCTCTTTCCTGGTCAGGCGCTTGGTCACTGAACTTCTCGCGTCAGCGCTCGGCCTGAGCCTCGGCCGTTGCTGGCGATCCAATCTTCAGGACAGCCATTTGTTCCTTTCTTGGATGGATCGGTCGTCACCCCTCGGAGGAACATTATCCGCGAGCGATACTTCAGTCGTGAGAGGCAGAGCGGGCGGCAGCACGAACAAGGGCGAGCCATGACAGGCATTGCAGACAGGATCGGCGGACGGGTCAAGCAGCTCATCGCCGAGATCATCAACGATGGCAGACTTGCCGAGGAAGGCACGCAGCAGATCAAGAAGGCCGAGAACGCGCCGCCTGCGAAGCCGTTCGGCAATTTGGACAAGCTGACCTAGATGCCCAGATACTTCTTCCATCTCGCGGGCGACATCCCCGCACACGACGTCGTCGGTCACGACTGTGCCGACGACAAGGACGCCCAGGATCACGGCAGCTTCATCGCTCACCGGATCGGGACCGAAAAGCCGGAGATGGTTCGCGACGGCAATTTCATTTCGGTTCGCGATGCGGGCGATAGCGAGCTCTTCCGCATCCCGCTGGCTTCGACGAGCGTCTGACAGGGAGCGGTCTTTCCCGGCTCGGCTCGCTTCCCGCAAACCGACGCTACCGGCCGATGTCCGGCATTCCTTCGCCGGCCCGCCGCATGGTGCTCTCGAGGACGCGGTCAGGACAGGCCACGCCCGCCGTTCAATAGGAACAAACGACGACGAGCGCGGTTCGGAGCTACACCAGGGTTTGAAACACCAATTTGCACACATGAAACGCCGCAATCGCTTCAAGCAAACCACGACGCTCGCATACCGCCTGATTCAGCTGGAGGAAGCGGCCCGCGCGAGGGCTTCGCACCTGCCTCCCGGCACCGAGCGGGAACGACTTCTCAAGAAGGCCCGTGAGGCCGAGCGCGCCGTTCAGATCGAACAATGGCTCGCCACTCCCGGAGCAGAGCCGCCGCCATAGCGCTTCGATTCACATAAGTTGCTTCGATTCACATAAGCTAATGCGCATTGCCGACCCGTGCGTCATTCGAAAACGCATTGGTGTCACGGCCACGCGAGGGGCTCGACAGCGTCGAGAGCAGTGAGCCAGACTTGGCAAGAACACACCGAGTGGCTGGCCCCGGCCTGTCCGACGCCAGCCGCGCAACCGATGCGGCCGGCGCCATGTTCGCGCGGCGTCAAGAGAGGCGGACGTGGTCGGCCTCGAACGTGATCTGAAAATTACTCCGATCGCTCCGATGCGACGCCGAACACGGCTGCCTCCCGCGCACCCGCGCCGTGCGATAACTCACCCTGCCTTGCAGCCGCGCCAGCAACCTGCCCAGCTCTTGCAAAGGACGCCTTGCCTGAGCGACACTCCCAATTCCTGATATTGCGAGCTCGATACTCCCGCACGCGATGAGTTCATCGAATGAAAACAGCTCCGAGCGATCGACGACCAATCCATCATTCCCCGATCTTCTGGGTCGGCATAGCCTTGTGCCTGGCAGCGATCGCAATCTACCTCTGGTCCGACGACCTCTCCTGGCGGCCGGCGCCGAACCCGCGGTCATGAACCGGCTGGCGGGAGTTCGACCAGCTCTTCGAGGTGGCTCTAAAGCATATTGCCGCTGTCAGCCTTGACCAAGATCCCTGTAACCCAAATCCCCGTGGCTCAAATCGCTGCCGTAGCCGGGAAAACACGCTTTCTCGTCGAATTCATTTGAAATACAATTTAGGTTTGACGGCCAAAGCCGCGTGAAAGAGGATCATTTGGAATTTTTTTTCACAACTGCCGATACTTACTTCCTTTGCGCTGACGTTGATGCTGACGCTGGTTCTTCCCAGCCTCATGGAGCGCATTCGGCTGCCTCGTCCGGTCGGATACATCCTCGCGGGCATTATCCTGGGCCCGAACATGCTTTCTATCCTCAATCCCGACGGAAAGATCGTCGGCTTCTTCGCTGAGCTCGGCAAGCTGTTGCTGATGTTCTTCGCCGGCTTTGAGGTCAACATCGCGCAGTTCAACAAGGCGCGTCATAAGGCGGCTACATTCGGCCTTCTCACTTTCGCCTGCCCCTTTGCATTGGCAGTAACCCTTGCGGCGCTGCTGGGGTACTCGCCTAATGCAAGCGCGGTCATCGGCGCCATACTGGCCTCCCATACCCTGCTCGGACTGCCCATCGTCAAGCAAGAAGGCCTCCTGGGACAGGAAGCGACCGTCGTGGCAGTGGGCGCCACGCTATTCACCGATATGCTTTCCATTCTTGTCCTCGCGTTATGCGTGCCGATTCACGTCAGAGGCTTTGATCCCTTGGGAATGCTGATCCTCCTGGGATGGTTGGCCGTTTATGTGCCGGGGATCGTCGTCGGATTGAGCTGGTTCGTTGAGCGCCTTCTGGCGGCCTTTGGGACAACCAGGGTCTCCAGCGCGCTGATCATGCTTCTTGTAATGGCGATTTCCGCCCAGATGGCGGAATGGATTGGCATGGAAGGAATCATCGGCGCCTTTCTTGCAGGCGTTGCCCTGAAGCGGGCGTTCGGAGAGGTCAAGGGCGACGATTCCCTGGAAATTATGAGTCAGGCCCTGTTCATTCCGGTGTTCTTCATTACGGCCGGTTTCCTTGTCGATTTCAAAGTGTTCTTCGCGACATTGCGCGATCAGCCGTTGCTTGTGGTCGGCGTGCTTGCGGCGCTATTTGGCGGCAAATGGCTTGCAGCCGAAAGTACAGGATGGTTGTTCGGCTACCGCCGCACGGAACGCAACTTGATGTTCGGTCTTACCGTGCCGCAGGTTGCGGCCACGCTCGCGGTCGCTCTGGTCGCCTATTCCACAAAAAATGCTGCGGGTCAGCGATTGATCGATCATCCCATGTTGAATGCTACGGTTGTTCTGGTGATCGTATCGTCGATCGTCGGATTGATGCTCACAGCGCACGCCGCACGACAGCTAGATCACATGGACAGCAAGTCCAACCAGGCGAGCCCTGGTCGAAGCTAGTCGAGAGATTGCAAGGCGGCCGATGCCTGATCCGGGATGAAGAGCCGGCTGAAGCGGCATCCTGCACGTGTGCCGACCGGGAGCACCGTCCCTCAGCGAGAACCCTTTCGCGCGAGCCGGACGCCGCGCGGCGAATCGCCGAAGCGGGTTCGGAACAGACGGTTGAAATACGAAACATCCGAAAAGCCGACCTCGAGCGCGATATCGGAAATTCGCCGACGGCCGGCATCAGGCTCGGTGAGCAATTTGAGCGCCCGCTGCAGCCGCAATTCATTCAAGCGCTCGGTGAACGACGGCCCTGATGACGTCATCAGGCGCTGCAGATAGCGCGACGAGATGCCCTGGTCACGCGCAACCGTTTGAACGCTGAGCCCGGGCTCCTCAAAGTGTGCGGCGATGTAGTCGAGCACGGCACGGTGCCGCGCAGCAACGACGGCGCTCGCGCTGCTCTCGCCCAGCGCACCACACTCGCCGATCGCGAGCGCGATGAGATCGTGGATATGGGTCACGACCGTATCGCGAAGCTTCGGCGCGCTCAGCGCTTTCGTCTTAAGCACCGATTTCAGATATGAGATGAACAGTCGGAATGCTTCCGTCCGGTGCCAAATCGGCCGCATGACCAGGCCTTCGACGTCGGTCACGCGCTGCGCAAGTGCCTCGCGCGGCACGGCCAGGCCGAATTGCAACCCGTCGATATAGGTGACGCTGGCGGGCTCGGAATGCAGAATTGCAATTGCATCGCCGGCGCGAAAATCGGCGTCCCGGCCGCGCTGCGATAGCTGACCTCTGCCCGGAGAGCAGAAGATGATCCCGATGGAGTCATCGCCATCGGCAAGGTTCGCCTGCAAACGCTTGAACCGCATCGACGTGCCTTTCAGCGCCAGCATGCGCAAACCCTGAACCGCTCGCAGCGACGCATCGGCCTGGAATGAAACGTTCGATAGAGGCTCGATATCGGCGTGCACGATGCATCGGCCAAAGTGCTCGCGCCAGAGCGGGATACGAATGCGTTCCGGAAGCTCGCACGTCGAAAATCGATACGATGCGAAATTGGCTGCGTCCATCGGCATGGGGACCTCCAGCCTTCACAAAACATCAGAATGAAATGCTGCGGCACTCCACGGTCAGTATCCGCATTTTGCGATTCACGCACCGGCCTTCGCCCGATCCGTGCGCATGAGTCCAAGAAGCCACGTTACCGATCTGCTAGTCTTGTTCGCCTGTGATTGATGCTGATGTGAACTAGTTCACTTGGTGGTCAGAATATTATGTATATAATGACATTATGAAAATCGCGGCAAATTTCCCTTTTAAGAAGAAGCAGTCGCGATCGCTCTATTTATAATTGCTGCCATCGGATCCGTTTCAAACATTCCTGGCAGAGTAAAGCGCAAATCAGTGTCATGCCCCTGTACGCGGTCTCCTGGCTAAGTCGCCACGCGCAGGTCATTCAGTAGAACGACTGATATCGATTTTGGTTGCGTCGGACTGCCTGCGGCACTTGTCGGTTATCGCCGCCGGTTGAAATGGTCGAAATCTGTCACGTGGGAAAGTCAACCTAGTGATCAAGAAGGCGTTCGATCATGTCCATCATATTCGACATGCTTTATCGTGAATACTGTCGCGCCCGCCTCGCGGAAATGCGAAAGCAGCATTTGTTGCCGGCCATCGGCGACGTCGCGCAGGCGGCGCCGTCAGAGGATAGCGATCCACCCGGCCCCCGTGATTGCGGCTGGCCGGCGGAAGCGCCGCCGACCCTCGGGTAGCTGGAGCGCACAATCATACAGGTTGGCCGGAGGCTAGTCCGGCACGCGCACGCCTCGGAGCACCCGAGCGTCTCATGGACCTAGGTCCGGTGAGGCCGCGCGCGCCCGCCAGACAGATCGACAGATGCACGATCGAACCCGCAGCTCGAAGCGATTGCTCGGCGAGACCCCGCCGGAGTTCAGATCGACCGGCCGCGACCCGCGCATCGATGTCTGTCGCGGAATCGCATTGTGGTGGATCTTTCTCGATCACATTCCAGACAACGTCGGAAGTTGGCTGACCCTGCGCAACTACGGCTTCTGCGATGCCGCCGAAATATTCATGTTCATCTCGGGCGTCACCTGCGCACTGGCCTACGGCAGGGCGCGTCAGCGCGACGGTTGGCGCGGCATGATCGGCCGTTCGCTGCGGCGGGGATGGGATATCTATGCCGCCTTTCTGCTGCTGACGCTCGCTTGCGCGATCGTCGTCTACCTCGCGGGCAGCGACCGTCTCGCCGACGACAGCAATACGCGGGTTCTGTTCGAACGTCCAGGCGCAGCGCTTGCGCACGCCGCGGTCCTGCAATTCCACCCTGTCAATACCGACGTGCTGCCGGTCTTTGTGATCTGTCACGTGTTGTTCGCACCGCTGCTGTGGCTGCTGCTGCGAGCGCCGAACCTGGCGCTTGGTCTTTCGCTGTCGCTTTACGCGCTGGTGCACGTCTTCGGCTGGAGCATTCCCGCCTGGCCCGACGGCGTCTGGTTCTTCAACCCGCTGGCCTGGCAGCTTCCGGTGGTGCTGGGCGCATGGTATGTCATCGAGGGAAGGACCATCCAGGGATGGGTGACGTCGCGCCCCGCGCTTGTTCTGTCGGCGCTTTATCTCGCGTTCGGCTTCGTCGTTGCGCTGGGCCACGGCATCAAGCCGCCGCTGCTGCCGCAGGCGCTGACGGATCTGCTGTTTCCGATGGACAAGTCGAACTTGAGCCCGTTGCGGCTGCTGCATTTTCTGGCACTTGCCATCGTGGTGTCATGGCTCGTTCCAGCGGGCTGGCAGGGACTGTCGACGCCGATGCTGCACAGCGCGAGGCGTTGTGGCGAGAACTCGCTGCCGATCTATTGTCTCGGCGTCCTGCTGGCGCTGGCCAGCCAATGCGACCTGTTCGACATCTCGAACCGGCTCTCGATGCAGATCGGACTCAGTCTTGCCGGTGTCCTTGTGATGGCCGCGGCCGCGACGCTGCTGAACACGCTCGGCACCAAGCGCGCCCGGTCGCCGGATGTCGACACCGCCGCCGGACATGATCCTGTGCCGCGCGCCGCCGATCGCGGCATTTTCGACGGTCACGGCGCGCATATCCTCTAAAGCGCGCCATCGTGCGCGGGAGAAGCGGATGCTCTCCCACGCACGGTCAACGCCGACGCTCAGCTCGACTGCCGCGCGGCGTCGAGGATCAGCCGGGCGATCGCGTCGGGCTGCGAGATCAGCGCGAGATGGCTGGCCTTCACCTCGATCGTGGTGGCGCCCATCCGCTTGGCCATGAAGCGCTCGAGATCCGGATTGATGGTGCGGTCTTCGGTCGAGACGGCGTAGTAGCTCGGCTTGCTGCGCCAGGCCGCATGGCTGGTCTTGCCGGCCAGCAGTTGCTTGTGGAACGGCTGCTGCACGGCATAGAGCACCTTCGCCTTGGCCTCCGGCAGGTCGCCGGCGAAATCGCGCAGGAACGCTTGTTCGCTGAGCCGGCCCTCGTCGCCATCGAACACGATGCCGGCGCTCGCGGGCGGCGTCGGATAGGTCTTGGCCAGCGCGGTGTAATCCTCGTCCGCATCGGGTGCGCGCGCTGCGACATAGACCAGCGCCGAGACATTCGGATGCACGCCGGCCTCGGTGACGATCATGCCGGAGAAGGAATGGCCGACCAGCACGGTCGGACCATCCTGGCGATCGAGCACCCGCTGCGCGGAGGCAACCGCTTCAGGCAACGTGGTCAGCGGATTTTGCACCGACGTCACGTTGAGCCCGGCGGCCTGCAGGCGGGGGATGACCTCGGACCAGCAGGAGCCGTCAGCGAACAGGCCGTGCACCAGCACGACGTTGCGCGCCTTGACCGGCGGCGTGGTGGCGGCCATGCCGCGCGAGGACACCAGTGAAGCCGCAGCTCCAGCGAGCAAGGCGGTCGAGAAGGCGCGTCTGTTCATCATCATGTTACTGCTCCGTTGTCGTATGCTGAGTTGAAAATCAGAGAAGCGCGTCCACCTGCGGTGAACGGACAATCTCTCCTACGCGCGCAAAGGCCTCATGGTTACGCTCGATGCTGTCGTGATCGTAAAGATAGTTGACCATGATGCCGAAGGATTCCGCCATCGCGCGATCGGCCGTGTTGCCGAGCCAATTGATCCGCTCCAGCCGGGCACCGTTGCCGAGATGGAAGCGCGCCACCGGATCGATGCGATTCCCGGACGCCGGCGAGCGCGTGAGATATTGCGCGCATAGCCTCATCAGGACCGGACGCAAGGTCTCGCAGGTCGCCGCGTCGTGCCACCAGCCTTCGCGGTCCAGCTCGCGCAGCATCGCGACCTCGTTGCCGCCGGATTGCGGCTGCTGGCTGAGCCAGCGCCGGAAGCCTGGGATCGGCGACAGCGTAGAGAAGCGTTTCAGCTGCGGGAATTCCGCTTGCAGCTCCTCGACCACCTGCTTGATCAGGAAATTGCCGAACGACACGCCGCGCAGTCCGTCCTGGCAGTTGGAGATCGAATAGAAGATCGCGGTGTCGGCATGCGCGGCCCTGAGGCCTGCGCTGTCTTGATCCGCATCCTGCACCAGCAGCGGTGGCACGGCGGTGGCCAATCCCTGCACCAGCGCGACCTCGACGAAGATCAGCGGCTCGCCGGGCAGCGCGGGATGGAAGAAGGCAAAGCAGCGGCGATCGGGCGCAAGGCGGCGGCGCAGATCGTCCCAGCCCTTGATCTCGTGCACCGCCTCATAGGCGATCAGCTTCTCGAGCACGGCGGCCGGCGACTGCCAGTCGATGCGGCGAAGCTCGAGGAAGCCGCGATTGAACCATGAGACGAACAGATGCTTGAGATCGGCATCGAGCAGCTTCAGCTCCGGTTCGGAGCCGAGACGGCCGGCGATCTCACTGCGCATTGCGATCAGGCTCGCCGTGCCGCCGGGCGCCATGTTCATCCGCCGCAGCACCTCCTGCCGCGGCGGATCGGCGGCGTCGGCCAAAGCGGCCGCGGCCGCCGCGGTGCCGTCGGCAAGATAGCGCTTCGCCGCATCCTGCAGCGCCGCCGCGTCGGGCTGAAACACGCTCGCCAGATAGCTTTGAAAGCCGTGCCGACCGTCGGCATCGAGCGCGCGCATGGTCTGCTGCAATTGGCGTGCGATCAGGGCGCCCGACGCTTCGCCGCGCTCGGACAACAGTGCCGCGGCGAGCTGCCTCGCTTGATCGAGCGAGGCCGGTGGACTGCCTGGGATGTGCTCGGCGTGGGTCATGGGAGCCTCCTTCTAGCTGCGGAATTTGGCGGGCGGCGTGTAGAGGTTGCCCGATGCGGCGACGAGGTCGTCGATCGATTTCGCGGCGAGCCAGTCGCGCGTCGCCGTCTCGACGTCGAGGCCGAGATCGGACGGCAGCATCACGATGCCGCGGCGGCGCAGGCCGTCGGTCGTCCCGGCGTCCTGCCGCCGGCCGAACTCGGTGTCGCCGGCGACCGCGCGCAAGGCGGCCTCGCGCTCCTGCGGCGAGCGGCAACGCAACAGGTTGCAGACGCCGCGCTCGGTGATCACGTGGCTGACGTCGTCGCCATGGATCATGACGGGCGGCAGCGCGAAGCCGGCCGAGGCCGCGAGGTCGAACGCGTCGAGGCGCTCGACGAAGCTCGGCGCGCCGTTCGGCTGCCGGGTCTGGACCATCTGCACCACGAGCTTGCGGCCGCGCAGGCGCTCGCCTGCTTCCTCGCCGGCACGCAGCCAGGCAGCGCTGTCGTGGCGCCGGCCGCGCGCATCCGCTCCCATGTTCGGCGCGCCGCCGAACCCGGCGATGCGGTCCTTGGTGGCGGTCGAGCTGTTACCCTCGGGATCGATCTGCAAGGTGCCGCCGACGAACAGATCGCAGGCATATTGTCCGGCGACCTGCGCCAACGCGCGGTTGGAGCGCAGATTGCCGTCGGCGCCGACCGGAAACACATCGGGACGGCTGGCGACATAGCGTTCCATGCCCAGCTCCGAGCCGAAGCAATAGACGTTGTCGACGAAGCCGGCTTCGATCGCGGGGATCAGCGTCGGATGCGGGTTGAGCACGAAATTCCGCGCGACCTTGCCCTTCAGCCCGCGCCTCGCGGCAAAGGTCGGCAGGATCAGCTCGATCGCCGCGGTGGCATAGCCGATGCCGTGATTGAGCCGTGTCACCTGATAAGGCTCATACACTGCTGCGATCGCCATCATCGCCATCAGGACGTTCTCGTCCCTGATCTTGGCGGGATCGCGCGTGAACAGCGGATCGATCGCATACAACTTCGGGCCGGGCACCACGACATCGACCCAGTCGCCGGGGATGTCAACGCGCGGCAGACGATCGACGATCTCGTTGACCTGCGCCACGACGACGCCGCCGCGGAACGCCGCGGCCTCGGCGATGGTGGGCGTGTCCTCGGTGTTCGGACCGGTGTACAGATTGCCGTCGCGATCGGCCTTGTCGGCAACGATGAGCGCAACCTGCGGCGTCAGGTCCACCAGCATCCGCGCGTAAAGCTCGAGATAGGTATGGATCGCGCCGATCCGCAGCGCCTTGGCGGCGACGAGTTCGGCAAGACGGCGGCTCTGCGGGCCGGCAAAGGCGAAGTCCAGGCGGTTGGCGATGCCGCGTTCGAACACCGCGAGATGATCGGGAAGCGCGAGCACCGACTGCACCATGTGCAGATCATGCACCCGCGCCGGGTTCACTCCGGCGAGGCACGCGGCCAGGAAGTCCGCCTGCTTCTGGTTGTCGCCCTCGAGCGCAACCCGGTCGCCGGATGCGATGACCGCCTCGAGCAGCTCGACCGCGCGGTCGGGCGGGCAGACCTTTCCGTTCGTGCCGCAGACAGCTCGCGCGCGCGCCAGACGCGCCGTGCGATCGGTTCGTGGTGTCGTCTCCGACATGATGGCCTCTCCTTGCTTGATCATCTGAAGCGAAGGTAGGCGGCCGGCATTGATAATAGAAACGATATTCTATAATATGATTGATTACAGATATGGATTAATCGATGCTCGACCTCGAACTTTTGCGGGCCTTCGTTGCGGTCGCCGATTGCGGCGGCTTCCACCGCGCCGCCGAGCAATTGCATCTGACCCAGTCGACCATCAGCCAGCAGATCAAGCGGCTAGAGCTCGAGACCCGGCGGCCGCTGTTCCGGCGCACGACGCGTAGCGTCGCATTGACCGACGAAGGCGAGATGCTGCTCGGCGACGCACGGCGTCTGTTGCAGCTGGAGGAGGCGGCGCGGCAGCGGCTGGTGGCGCCGCGGCTGTCCGGCGCGGTCCGTCTTGGCGTGGTCGAGGAAGTCGCCGGCGGCTCGCTGCCGTCGGCGCTCGGCCGCTTCGCCGCGCTGCATCGCGGCGTCAAGCTCGAGGTGCTGATCGGCGTCAGCGCCGAACTGATCGAGCAGCTCGATGCGGGACGGCTCGATCTGGTGTTCGCCAAGCGGCCGCTCGGAACGTCGAAAGGCCGCCTGGTGTGGCGCGAACCGCTGGTGTGGACCGCGGCGGAAACGTTCGATCTCGTTCCCGGCGCGCCGCTACCGCTGGCGCTGTACCGCGAACGATCGGTGTCGCGCGATGCCGCGCTCTCCGCGCTGCGCGACGGCGAGCTCGGCTGGGAGATCGTCTATACCAGCCCGAGCCTGACCGGCGTCCGCGCCGCCGCCGTCGCGGGACTTGCCATTACTCCGCTGCCGCTCAGCGCCGTCACCACGGGCCTGCGCATTCTCGGAATTGGCGACGGCCTGCCGCCGCTTCCCGATCTGGAATTCGCCATCTACGAGAAAAGACGGCCGGACAAGGCCTCGGAAGCGCTCGCCGATGCCTTGCTGACGTTGGCGCGCGGTCCGCTTCGCCCCACGATTTGAGCGCGCCGAACCGCGAATTGCGCCGCGCGCTGGTCTGCCTGCCAGCGGCAGACCCGAATGTTCCCGGCCGTTCCAACGAGATTCGTATTGAACGCTTGGGCTTAGGCAAATTTTAAACCGGGAGGCGTAGCTTACCCCTTGCGAGTTCAGTGGTTGAGAGTTTGTGAGTACGCCATGACAGAACCCCATCGCCCGAGGGTAAAATACGTCATCGGGCCGGACGGCAGTCCGTTGACGATCGCGGATCTGCCTGCTCCGGGCACCAAACGCTGGGTCATCCGCCGCAAGGCCGAAGTCGTCGCCGCTGTCCGTGGTGGACTTCTCTCGCTCGAGGAGGCCTGCAGCCGTTATACCCTGACGGTCGACGAATTCCTCTCCTGGCAGTTTTCCATCGACCAGCACGGTCTGGCGGGTCTTCGCACCACCCGCATTCAGCAATATCGGCAGTAATTCGACGCCGATCCTGTGGCATTTGACGAAAACCGGCCTCGCCTTGCGAAGCCGGTTTTTTTCATGTCCGCGATTTTGCCGCGGTCCTTAACCGTCGTTAACCATATGGAAACCATACCCTAGGCAATATTTGCCCAGTCGGACCCGCGCGGGCCGAATCCCTGGGGGCCGTTGGTGCAAAGTCTGGTTGCTTTCCTGAGAGGTCTTGGTGCGGCCCGCCTCGCGGCCATGATTGCAGTCACCGCGGCCCTCATCGGCTTCTTCGCCTTCGTCATCATGCGCGTCACCACGCCGCAGATGACGACGCTGTTCACGGACCTGTCGACCGAGGATTCCTCTGGAATCATCAAGGAGCTCGAGCGCCAGGCGATCCCGTTCGAGCTGCGCAATGACGGCGCCGCCATCATGGTGCCCAAGGACAAGGTCACGCGGCTGCGGATGAAGCTCGCCGAGGGCGGCCTGCCCAAGGGTGGCGGCGTCGGCTACGAGGTGTTCGACAAGTCGGACGCACTCGGCACCACCTCCTTCGTCCAGAACATCAATCATCTCCGCGCGCTGGAGGGCGAGCTCGCCCGCACCATCCGCGCCATCGACCGCATCCAGGCCGCGCGCGTCCATCTGGTGCTGCCCGAGAAGCCGCTGTTCTCGCGCGAGACGCCGGAACCATCAGCTTCGATCGTGCTCAGGGTCCGCGGCTCGCTGGAAGCCCAGCAGATCCGCGCCATCCGCCATCTCGTCGCCTCCGCCGTCAACGGGCTGAAGCCGCAGCGGGTCTCGATCGTCGACGAGGCCGGCCAACTGCTCGCCGACGGCGCGGCGACCGATCCGGAGCAGACGGTCGGAGACGAGCGCCGCATCGCCTTCGAGAAGCGCATGCGCAAGCAGGTCGAGGACATCGTGTCCTCCGTGGTCGGCTCGGGCCGCGCCCGCGTGCAGCTCTCCGCTGATTTCGACTTCAACAAGATCACCCAGACCTCAGACAAGTTCGACCCCGAAGGCCGCGTGCTGCGCTCGAGCCAGACCCGCGAAGAGCAGAGCATGACCGCCGACAACAACGGCCAGGTCACCGTCAACAACGAGCTGCCCGGCAACCAGCAGAACAACGCTGCCGCCGTCGCCAAGGACCAGAGCAAGAAGTCCGAAGAGACCAACAACTACGAGATCTCCCGCACCACCAAGACCGAGGTGACCGAAGCCGGCCGGGTCAACCGCATCTCGGTCGCGGTGCTGGTCGACGGCATCTACAGCAAGAACGACAAGGGCGAGCTGGCCTATCAGGACCGCACGAAGGAGCAGCTCGACAGCATCGCCACCCTGGTGCGCTCGGCGATCGGCTTCGACCAGAAGCGCGGCGACCAGGTCGAGGTCGTGAATCTGCGCTTTGCCGAGCCTTCCACCGCGCCGATCGGCGAGTCCTCAGGCTTCCTCGGCATGCTCCAATTCACCAAGGACGACGTCATGTACTTCGTCGAGCTCGGCGTAATGATGATGCTCGGCCTCGTCGTGCTGTTCATGGTGGTCCGTCCGCTGGTCAAGCGCATCGTGGCGGCCGACGTCATTCCGGCGCTGACCGGCCCAGGCATGCCCGCGCTGGCCGAAGCCCCCGAGAGCACCGGCCCGCCCGGCCAGGCGCTGATCCCGAGCGGCAGCGGCGCGGCGCAATTGATCGACGTCGCCACCATCCAGGGCCAGGTCCACGCCCAGTCCGTTCATCGCGTCGGCGAGCTCGCCGAGCGCAACCCCAACGAAACCGTCGCCATCATCCGCCAATGGCTGAGCGAGCCGGTAGAGAACTGACATGGCCGCCGTACCCCAGACCACCAACGCCAACAACATCGCCACCGTCCTCTCGACGCTGGCAAACCGGCAAAGCGCCCGGCCCAAGGGCAAGCCGCTGCCCGGCCCCAAGCGCGCGGCGATCCTGATGCTCGCGCTCGGCGAACAGTATGGCGGCAAGATCTGGTCGATGCTCGACGACGAGGAAGTCCGCGAGCTGTCTGTCCAGATGTCGACGCTTGGCACCGTCGAGGTCGAAACCGTCGAGGACATGCTGCTCGAATTCGTCTCGCGCATGTCGGCTTCCGGCGCGCTGATGGGCAATTTCGACGCCACCGAGCGCCTGCTCCAGCAATACCTGCCGCCGGAGCGCGTCAACGGCATCATGGATGAGATCCGCGGCCCCGCGGGACGCAACATGTGGGAGAAGCTCTCCAACGTGCAGGAAGAGGTCCTCGCCAACTACCTCAAGAACGAATATCCGCAGACCATCGCCGTGGTGCTGTCGAAGCTGAAGTCGGAGCATGCGGCGCGCGTGCTCGGTATCCTGCCCGAGGAGCTCGCGCTCGACGTCGTCAACCGCATGCTGAAGATGGAGGCGGTGCAGAAGGAGGTGATCGAGAGCGTGGAGAAGACGCTGCGCACCGAATTCATGTCCAACCTGTCGCAGACCCGCCGTCGCGACGCCCACGAGGTGATGGCGGAGATCTTCAACAATTTCGACCGCCAGACCGAAACCCGCTTCATCACCTCGCTGGAAGAGGACAACCGCGAGTCGGCCGAGCGCATCAAGGCGTTGATGTTCACCTTCGACGACCTCGTGAAGCTCGATTCCGGCTCCGCCCAGACCCTGATGCGCAACGTCGACAAGGACAAGCTCGGCGTCGCGCTGAAGAGCGCCAACGAGGACGTCCGCAACTTCTTTTTCGGCAACATGTCCTCGCGCGCGGCCAAGATGCTCCAGGACGACATGGCGGCGATGGGCCCGGTGCGCCTGCGCGACGTCGACGAAGCGCAGGCGCTTCTGGTCAATCTCGCCAAGGACCTCGCCGCCAAGGGCGAGATCATGCTGACCAAGAACCGCGCCGACGACGAGCTGGTGTACTGATGGCCGCTCCGGCAAAATTCCTGTTCGATACGGATTTCTCGGCGCCAGACCGCGCGCGCGAACGCGCGCCGACGCCGGCCGAAGTCGCACAGAAGGTCGCCGACGCCGAGGCACGGGCCTATCGCGCCGGCTACGAGGCCGCGCTGCGCGAGGCCAAGGTCGAGAGCGACCGCCGCGCCGCGCAGGCGCTGGAGGAGATCGGCACCGCGATCAAGGGCATCGCGGCGCGCTTCGCCGGCATCGAGACCAGGATGGAGACCGAGGCGGTCGAGGTCGCGGTCGCGGTGGCGCGCAAGCTGTGTGCCGATCTCGTCGCCGCCGAGCCGCTCGGCGAGGTCATAGCGCTGGTCAAGGACTGCTTCTCGCATCTGGTCGCGACGCCGCATCTCGTCGTCCGCATCAACGA
This sequence comes from Bradyrhizobium sp. BEA-2-5, assembly GCF_032918025.1. Classification (NCBI taxonomy): domain Bacteria; kingdom Pseudomonadati; phylum Pseudomonadota; class Alphaproteobacteria; order Hyphomicrobiales; family Nitrobacteraceae; genus Bradyrhizobium; species Bradyrhizobium sp. BEA-2-5. Next base: position 7,277,961 of record NZ_CP136629.1, read on the forward strand.
TGCGCTTTACGACGCGGCGCATGACAATATCGAGCGGATGGCGGCGCATTCCGGCTTCGAGGGCCGCCTGGTGATCCTGGCCGAGCCGGAAATCGCCACCGGCGACTGCCGGATCGAATGGGCCGATGGCGGCGTCGTGCTGGAGCGCGGCGCCATCGCGGCCAAGATCGACGAAATGGTCGGACGCTATATCGCGTCCCGCGGCCAGGCCGGCTGAAGGCGATTGAGGGCTGAACCATGACCGACACCGACACCCAAGTCCCGCTTCCCGATCTCAATTCCGCCGACGCGCCCAGCATCGACGACATCGGCTACAACGAAGACGAGCATGCCGCGCGCATCGCGGCCGATCTGGAGGCGGTGTTCGACGTGCCGGTGCAGGTCTCGGCCGTGCTCGGCCGCTCCAAGATGGACGTCGGCGAGCTCCTGAAGCTCGGACCAGGCACGGTGCTCGAGCTCGACCGGCGCGTCGGCGAAGCCATCGACATCTACGTCAACAACAAGCTGGTCGCCCGCGGCGAGGTCGTCCTGGTCGAGGACAAGCTCGGCGTCACCATGACGGAAATCATCAAGGCCGAACGCTCTTAACAACTCAGGCGGTCACGCGCGGGACCTGCGCGACCAGACGAACAGGAGATCATCATGCGGCTTCTCATCGTTGGCACATTGAAGGGCCAGCTCACCACCGCCACCAAGATCGCGATGGAGAACGGCGCCACCGTGACCCATGCCGAGGATCACGAGCAGGCGATGCGCGTGCTGCGCGGCGGCAAGGGCGCCGACCTCCTGCTGGTCGACGTCGCCCTCGACATCCGCGACCTCGTGCTGCGGCTGGAGGCCGAGCACATCCACGCCCCGATCGTCGCCTGCGGCATCACCAACGACGCCCGCGCCGCGGTCGCCGCGATCCATGCCGGTGCCAAGGAATACATCCCGCTGCCGCCGGACCCGGAGCTGATCGCCGCGGTGCTCGCCGCGGTCGCCAACGATTCCCGCGAGCTGGTCTATCGCGACGAGGCGATGGCGAAGGTGATCAAGCTCGCCCAGCAGATCGCCGGCTCCGACGCATCGGTGATGATCACCGGCGAGTCCGGCACCGGCAAGGAGGTGCTGGCCCGTTACGTCCATACCCGCTCGACGCGCGCCAAGCGTCCGTTCATCTCGATCAACTGCGCCGCAATCCCCGAGCACCTCCTGGAGTCCGAGCTGTTCGGCCACGAGAAGGGCGCCTTCACCGGCGCAGTCGCACGCCGCATCGGCAAGTTCGAGGAAGCGACCGGCGGCACGCTGCTGCTGGACGAAATCTCGGAGATGGACGTCCGCCTGCAATCGAAATTGCTGCGCGCCATCCAGGAGCGCGTGATCGATCGCGTCGGCGGTACCAAGCCGGTGCCGGTGGACATCCGCATTATCGCCACCTCGAACCGGAACCTTGTCGAAGCCGTGCGCGAGGGCACGTTCCGCGAGGACCTGCTGTTCCGCCTCAACGTCGTCAATCTGAAGATCCCGCCGCTGCGCGAGCGCCCTGCCGACATCCTGGAGCTCGCCCAGCACTTCGTGAAGAAGTATGCGGAGGCCAACGGCGTGCCGCTGCGCCCGATCTCGGCGGAAGCCCGCCGCGTGCTCTCCGGCAACCGCTGGCAGGGCAACGTCCGCGAGCTCGAAAACACCATGCACCGCGCGGTGCTGATGGCGCACGGCGACGAGATCGGAGCCGACGCCATCATCACGCCGGACGGCGACCGCCTCGATCTCGCCAAGACCGCGCCGGCCGTGGCGCATGCCACCATGGCCGCAGAGCAGGTGACGCGCGCACTGGTGGGGCGCACCGTGGCCGATGTCGAGCGCGACCTCATCCTGGAGACGCTGAAGCACTGCCTCGGCAACCGGACCCATGCCGCCAACATCCTCGGGATCTCGATCCGCACGCTGCGCAACAAGCTCAACGAATATGCCGACGGCGGCATCCCGATCCCCCCCGCCGGCAATGGCGCGCCCGACTATCAGCGCATGGCGAACGCCGGCTGAGAACGGGAAGCGGCGGGTTAGTCCCGCCGCTTGCCTCGCCTCACGAATAGCTGGGCGCGTCGGGCTTGCGGAAGATCCGGATTGGATCGCCGGGCGTGATATCGCGGCCGGTGAACGTCACATAGGCATAGAGCGCGAGATAGGCGACGGCGATCGCACCGACGAGATAGAACAGCCAGGTTCCCACGCGCTTCATCCAACGGTCACCTCTCCGAAACATCCGCGCCATTTAATGCGCCGATTGGGAAAGCGCCACGGCCAACATGCCGCGCCGGCCTCGGCGCCGTTCATCCCTTGAATCTTGCGGCAGGTTGCCTTATTCAATCTCCTATTGCGTTTACATTCTTAGACAACTGGAGAGTGATATGGCTCTTTATGCGCAGACCAGCGGCACCCTGTCCACGACCTCCGCGACTTTAACGCCGATGCAAGGCCTCAGCCTGACGATTCCGGAGGGCGTCGGCACCACCGCGATCATCACCCTTAACGTTCCGAATCCCTACGCCACGGGCAACAACATTCCGGGCGGCGTGTTCGGCGTCACCGTCAATGGCACGGTCTCGCCGGTCGTCGCAAGCTTCACCTATAACGAGACCCCGTCGAGTTTTGGCCGCATCCCGACCACGCTCGTCGTTGGCATTCCGCTGGCCAATGCAGCTCAGACCGTCCAGGCCGTATGGGCTGGCGTCCGCGGCAGCAATGTGATCATCGACAGCCCGGCATCGCTGAGCGCAGTTTTCTAAAGTCCGATCCGGATAACCACGTAAGCACGGCGCGCTAGCGCGGCCCTCGCACATGAACATGACGCGACGGCAGGCTGACCTCGGCCAGCCGTGCCGCGTCTTCCTCGTGGTCGATCGCGACATACTCGCCGTGCCAATACGCCAGCGCGGCGGTACGCTCTGACGCGATCACGTCGAGCACGCGGCCGATGACGATGCCGTGCGAGTGGCGTTCGACGATCTCCTCGACCTCGCAATCGACCGCGGCGAGCGCGCCGACCAGCAGCGGGACGCCTGACGCGCGCGTCGTCCACGAGGCTCCGGTGAAGCGGTCCGCGCCCTTCAGCCCGCCCTTGCCGGTGAAGCGCTCGGCGATGTCGCGCTGGTCCGCGGCCAGGATGTTGACGCCGAACACGCCATGGCGCGCGATCAGCGGCCATGACGAGGCCGCGCGGTTGATGCTGACGATCAAGGACGGCGGCTCGACCGACAGCGAGGTGACCGAGGTCACCGTCATGCCCGTAATATCCTTGCCCCGCCCGGCGGTGATGACGCTGACGCCGCCGGTGAGGTGGCGCATGGCGCCGCGGAAATCGACGGCCGCAACCGCGGGCTCGATCGAAACATTGCGGACGACGGAATTCATGGCGACCTCACAGACTGTCTTCGCTGCCTTCGAGCAGATGCTTCAGAATCTCGCCCTCCAGCGCGGCGAGTTCGGCCGACCCGCGCCGGCGCGGCCGCGGCAGGTCGACCGCGACATCCTCGGCGATGCGGCCGTCCTCGATGACCAGCACGCGGTCGGCGAGCGCGACCGCCTCGGAGACGTCGTGGGTCACCAGGATCGCGGTAAAGCCCTGGTCGCGCCAGACGCGTTCCAGGAGCCGCTGCATCGAGATGCGGGTCAGTGCGTCCAGTGCGCCGAGCGGCTCGTCGAAGGCGAGCACGCGCGGCTGGCTGACCAGCGCCCGCGCCAGCGCCACGCGCTGCTTCTGCCCGCCCGAGAGCACCGACGGCCACTGGGTGCGCTTGTCGCCGAGCCCAACCTCGACCAGCGCGCGCTCGGCGCGCGCCTGCGCATCAGCAGACGAGCGCTCGCGCCCCAGCCCGACCTCGACATTGGCGAGCACGCGGGCCCAGGGCAGCAGCCGCGGCTCCTGGAACATCACGCGGATGTCCTGTGCCCTCGGCTGTTCGCCGAAGGCGATGCTGCCCGCCGTCGGCGCGTCCAGGCCGGCGATCAGACGCAGCAGCGTGCTCTTGCCGCAGCCGCTCTTGCCGACGATCGCGACGAACTGGCCGGCGGGGATGTGCAAATCGATGCCGCGCAGCACCTCGTTGGCGCCGAAGGATTTGCGCAAGCCGCGGATGCTGAGCGACAGGCCGCGGGCCGCGCCTTCCGGCACGCGCCGCAACTGACGCGCCTTCACGACGATCTCGGTGCGGTCGACCGGCTCGGCTTCAGCGGTTTCGAAACGAAGCGCTTCTTGCATTCTCATTCTCACTTTTTCTGGAAGGCGGGGTGCCAGGAAAGCGTCAGGCGCTCCAGCACGCGGGAGGCGCTGTCGGCAAGCTTGCCGAGCAGGGCGTAGATCAGGATCGAGAGCACGACGACGTCGATCAGCATGAACTCGCGCGCCTGCATCGCCATGTAACCGAGGCCCGAGGAGGCCGCGATGGTCTCGGCGACGATCAGGGTCAGCCACATGATGCCAAGCGCGAAGCGGATGCCGACGAAGATCGAGGGCAGCGCGCCCGGGAAGATCACGCGGCGGAACAATTCGCCGTCGGTCATGCCGTAGATGCGGCCCATCTCGATCAGCTGGGGATCGACCGTGCGGATGCCGTGCAGCGTGTTGAGGTAGATCGGGAAGAAGACGCCGAGCGCCACCAGGAACAGCTTTGCGCTCTCGTCGATACCGAACCAGAGGATGACGAGCGGGATCAGCGCCAGATGCGGCACGTTGCGCACCATCTGCAGCGTGGTGTCGGTGAGCCTTGCCGAGAGCTGAGACAGGCCGTTGGCGAGGCCGAACACGAAGCCGATGCTGCCGCCGATCAGAAAACCGATCGAGGCGCGCCAGAACGAGACCCAGATGTTGCGGACGAGCTCGCCGGAGAGCAGCAGCTTCCAGCCGGCCAGCACGACGTCGCTCGGCGCCGGCAGCACGCGGGTCGGCACGAAGCCGGTGACGCTCGCGACCTGCCACACCAGCACGATCGCGAGCGGCACGACCCAGGGGATCAGCCCGTCGACCTTCGGAAGTTTCGGCGCGCTGGAGCTGCTTCCGTTCCGATGGGATCGGAACGGAGCTGCAGATTTTTGTTTTGACGCATTTTCTTGACGCGAACCGGCATCCACTTCGCTCGAAAACGCTTTGCGGCGTGGGAGTGAATCGATCAAGCTCATGATTGCGATGCCTGCTTCTGCGGACGGTAGTCGTTGCCGATGGTCTCACCGAACGGCCCGGTGTTGACGCGGATCGGCGTCACGTTGCCGCCCTGCGCCAGCGAGAGCAGCGGGAACACCAGCTCGGCGAAGCGATAGGCTTCCTCCAGATGCGGATAGCCCGACATGATGAAGGTATCGATGCCCAGATCCTGATACTCCCTGATGCGGGCCGCGACGGTCCGGGCGTCGCCGACCAGCGCCGTGCCGGCGCCGCCGCGCACGAGGCCGACACCGGCCCACAGGTTCGGCGCGATCTCGAGCTTGTCGCGCCTGCCGCCATGAAGCTGGGCCATGCGCTGCTGGCCGACGGAATCCATGCGGGCGAAGTTCTTCTGCGCGGCGGCCACCGTGTCGTCGGTGACGTACTGGATCAGATCGTCGGCGGCGCTCCAGGCCTCTTCATTGGTCTCGCGGACGATCACATGAAGGCGAATGCCGAAGGAGAGTTTCCTGCCGCGCGCGGCGGCGACCTCCCTCACCTTCGCGATCTTCTCGGCGACCTGCGCCGGCGGCTCGCCCCAGGTGAGATATTTGTCGACGGTGTCCACGGCGACGTCGATGCCGGCACCGGACGATCCGCCAAAATAGAGCGGCGGCCGCGGCGACTGCACCGGAGGAAACAGCAGCCTGCCGCCCTCGACACGGATGTGCTTGCCTTCGACATTGACGGTCTTGCCGGCGAGCAGGTCGCTGTAGACGCCCAGGAACTCGCGGGTGACCTCGTAGCGCTCGTCATGGCCGAGGAAGACGCCGTCGCCCTTGTTCTCGACCGGATCGCCGCCGGTGACGACGTTGACGAGAAGCCGGCCGTTCGAGATGCGATCGAGCGTCGCCGTCATGCGCGCCGCCACGCTCGGCGATTGCAGGCCGGGACGGACCGCCACCAGATAGCGCAGCCGCTCGGTGAAGGGCGCAACGGCTGACGCCACCATCCAGGAATCCTCGCACGACCGGCCGGTCGGGAGCAGCACGCCGAAATAGCCGAGCTGGTCGGCGGCCTGCGCGATCTGGCGCAGATAGTTGAAGTCGACCTCGCGGCCGCCGATGCCGGTGCCGAGATAGCGCCCGTCGCCATGGGTCGGCAGGAACCAGAGGATATTGGCGTTGGTTGGGGTGCTCACGTGCCCGGTCTCCATGCGACGTCGGAAATCTTGATCTGTTTCGGGATCAGGCCGAGCGCGAAGAACGCGTCGGCGACCTGCTGCTGGTCCGCGACCACGGCATCGGTGACCGGCTTGATGCCGTAGGCCTGCCGCTTCAGCGCGACCTCGACCACCGGCACCGACAGGCCGATGCTCGGCGCCAGCTGCTCGGCAACGGCGTGGATATCGCCCTTGGCCCAGTCATCGACCTCGCTCAGCTGCGCCAGCACGAGCTCGACGATCTTCGGATCGGCCTGCAGGAATTTCTTCGAGGCGAAGTAGAACTGATAGTTCGCGACGATGCCGGTGCCGTCTGCGACGGTGCGGGCGCCGGTCGCCGCCTCCGCCGCGGCCTGGAACGGATCCCAGATCACCCAGGCATCGACCGCGCCGCGCTCGAACGCCGCGCGCGCATCGGCCGGCGCCAGGAACACCGGCTCGATCTCGGAATATTTGACGCCGGCCTTCTCCAGCGCCTTCACCAGCAGATAGTGGACATTGGAGCCCTTGTTCAGCGCGACCTTCTTGCCCTTCAGGTCAGCGACCGATTTGATCGCGCTGTCCTTCGGCACCAGGATCGCCTCGCCCTTCGGCGCCGGCGGCTCATAGGCGACATACTGGATCGGCGCGCCGGCGGCCTGCGCGAAGATCGGCGGCGCCTCGCCGGTGTTGCCGAAATCGATCGCGCCGACATTGAGCGCCTCGAGCAGCGGCGGCCCCGACGGAAACTCGGTCCACACCACCTTGGTGCCGACCGCCTTCAGCTTTTCCTCGAGCGAGCCCTTGCTCTTGAGCAGCACCAGCTTGCCGTATTTCTGGTAACCGATGCGGACCACCTTCTCCTGGCCGTAGGAGGCGCTGACGGTTGCGGCGACGATGCTGAGCGACAGCACCGCGCGGGCGATCCAGCGTCGAAATAAACGCGTCATGGAACTATCCTCTGCATTGAAATGACCAAACGCGCGCCGATCAGGTCTGGGGATTGCGCCAGACGATGTCGCGAATCACGATCGGCTTCGGGATCAGGCCGAGCTTGTGGAAGCGGTCGGCAACGCCCTGCTGGGTCGCGACGATGTCGTCGGTGACGGGGCCGACCAAGAAGCCCGCCCGCTTCGCCGCGATGGTCTGGATATCGAGCGGCACGCCGGTGACGGCGGCCAGCGATTTGGCGACCTCATCGGGATGCGCCTGCGCCCATGCCGCGCTCGACGTCGTGACGTCGACGATCTGTTGCAGGATCGCGCCGTGGTTCTTCGCGAAGTCGCGGTTGGCGATGTAGAACGAATTGGTCTTGGTGACCTCGCGCGCATTGATCAGGATGCGGCCGCTCTGCCTGGTCTCGCCGATCGCGAAGTAAGGATCCCAGATTGCCCAGGCCTCGATGCTGCCATTGGCGAAGGCAGGCCCGGCGTCCGGCGGCGTCAGATAGACCGGCGTGATGTCGTCATAGGTGAGCCCGGCCGTCTCCAGCGTCTGGATCACGACGTTGTGGGCGCTCGATCCCTTGGTGAAGCCGACGCGCTTGCCTTTGAGATCGACGATGGTGGCGATGGCCGAATTCTGCGGCACCAGAATGCCGGAGCCGTTGGTGATGGGCTGGCCGGCGGCATAGACGATCGCGGCGCCCGCGGCCTGGGCGAACACCGGCGGGGAATCGCCGACCGCGCCGTAGTCGACGCTGCCGACGTTCATCGCCTCCATCATCGGAGGCCCCGAGGAGAATTCGACCCATTTCACCTCGATGCCTTGCGGGGCGAAATGTTTTTCCAGGGCGGACTGCTGGCGCGCGATGACCAGCACGCCGTTCTTCTGGTAGCCGATACGAATTTCCTTCACGTCCGCCTGCGCCTGCGCGCCGCGTGACATCGCAGCAGTGGCGGCCGTGACGAGCGACAGCTGGAGGAACTCACGACGCTTCATTCCAAGAACTCTCCTGACGATCAAGCGCGCTATCGCGCTGGACGATCATGCGATGTCGGGATGATGGGGCGCGCGAATGAAGCTGTCGAGCACCGCACAAAAATAGCGATGCCAGCACTTCGGCGCTGGCATCGCGCGTGCCGTTTCTTTTAAGGCGCGGATCGCGTGTAGCGAATTATTTTCCTCACGGAAACGCGAGGTCGCTGTACAGAAGCGTTTTCGAGCGAAGTGGGTACCGGTTCGCGCGAAGAAAACGCGTCCAACAAGAATCTGGAACATCGGCTCTGATTATCAGAGCCGATGCTCCAGCAATCGATCAGCCCGCAGCTGCCGCCTTCGAGCCGACATTGACCGCGAGTTTACCATAGCGGTCGGTGAACGCCTGGGTGTCGATCTCCTCGAGCTGGATCGAGCCGTCGAGCACGCCCTTCTTCCAGGCTTCGTGCTCGGGATCGTTCTGAAACTCCGGCATCACCTCGCGGCCGAACAGCTCCAGCGATTCGCAGATGTGCTCGTGGCTGTTCTTGCCGGCCTGGTTGAGCAGGATGACCTGGTCGATATGCGAGGACTGGAAGCGCTTCAGCTTCCTGCGGATGGTCTCGGGCGAGCCGATCAGGCCGCCGCGCAAGCTCGCCTCCTGCGCCTCCGGATTGTCGCGCTTCCACTTGTTGTACTCATCCCACATGTTGACGGTGTAGGGCGCGGGACGCTGGCGGTTCTGCGAGGCGCCGTAGAAGCGCAGCGCGAACTGGAAGAAGGTAGCCCCCTCGGCGCGCGCACGCGCCTCCTCGTCGGTCTTGGCGCACATGAAGAACGACACCAGCGCCATGTTCGGGTTGATCTCGTAATCGGCCAGCTTGTGCAGCCGCTTGGTCATCGCGTTGTAATAGGCGTGCACCCAGGCGTGCGCGGCGTCGGCGCTGACGAACTGGAAACCGAGCGCGCCGAAGCCGTGGCGGCCGGCGCGCTCGATGGTCGGCAGCTGCGAGCACGCCATCCACAGCGGCGGATGCGGTTTCTGCACCGGCTTCGGCACCACGTTGCGCAAGGGGATGTCGAAATACTTGCCGTGGTGCTCGCTGCCCGCATCCCTAAACATCGGGAAGATCGCGGCGACCGCCTCCTCGAACACCTCCTTCTTGGTCTCCATGTCACGCCCGAACGGCGTGAGCTCGGTGATGGACGCGCTCTCGCCCATGCCGAATTCGCAGCGGCCGTTCGAGAGCAGGTCGAGCACGGCGACACGCTCGGCGACACGCGCCGGATGGTTGGTGGTGAGTTGGAGGATGCCGTGGCCGAGCCTGATGTTCTTCGTGCGCTGGCTCGCCGCGGCCAGGAACGATTCCGGCGAGGGCGAGTGCGAATATTCCTCGAGGAAGTGGTGCTCGACGACCCAGGCGTGGTCGTAGCCGAGACTGTCGGCGAGCTCCATCTGCGAGAGCGCGTTCTGGTAGAGCCTGAGCTCGTCGCCGGGCACCCAGGGCCGCGGCAGTTGCAGCTCGTAGAAGATGCCGAACTTCATGGAGTCACTCCCAAGGTCGCTTGCTCGACCACTTGTCGTGGTCTCGACCGCTTGTTGTTTTGGGGCAGTCTAGTGGCGCTCCGGATCAAGTCTAGCCTCGGGGGCGAAACCCCAATTCCGCGCAGCGGGAGACGGCTTGATCGGAACGCATGAATGTTTAGCTTGTGCTGGCCTGAGTCGCGGCGCTATCGGTCGCGCGCTCACGCTTCCGAAAGCCCATGACCACTTTCACCCCGCATCAGGATGCCGCGCTCAAGGCCGTCGGCGACTGGCTCAAGGCCAAGCCGGGCCGCAACGGCACGCCGCCCGTGTTCCGCCTGTTCGGCTTTGCCGGCACCGGCAAGACCACGCTGGCGCGGCACATCGCCGACGGCGTCGACGGCGAGGTGAAGTTCGCCGCCTTCACCGGCAAGGCCGCGCTGGTCATGCGCAACAAGGGCTGCGACGGCGCCTCCACCATCCATTCGCTGATCTACCGCGCCCGCGAATCCGGCGAGGAGCAGCCGAGCTTCGAATTGTGGGACGACGCGCCGGCATCGAAGGCGAAGCTGATCGTGATCGACGAATGCTCGATGGTCGACGCCGAACTCGGGCGCGACCTGATGTCGTTCGACTGTCCCCTCCTCGTGCTGGGCGATCCCGCGCAGCTGCCGCCGATCCAGGGCGGCGGCTTCTTCACCAATTCCGAGCCGGATGCGATGCTGACCGAGGTGCACCGCCAGGCCCAGGACGATCCGATCGTGCGGATGTCGATGGACGTCCGCGAGGGCCGCGAGCTCGACATCGGCCGTTATGGCGAGAGCGAGGTGGTGTCGCGGAAGGAGCTCGATCCCGATCGCGTCATGGGCGCCGACCAGATCCTGGTCGGGCGCAACAACACCCGCCGCGCCTACAACATGCGGGTGCGCCAGCGCCAGAACATCGAGGACGCCTTTCCCGTCGCCGGCGACAAGCTGGTGTGCCTGCGCAACAACCGCAAGAAAGGCCTGTTCAACGGCGGCCTGTGGCGCGTGAAGTCGCGCGCGCAGTCGAAATCCAGGATCATCACCATGCGCGTGATGCCGGACGAGGACTTCGGCTACAAGGTCACCAAGGTCTCGGTGCGCGGCGAATGCTTCGACGGCGGCGTCGAGGGCGTGCCGTGGGAGCAACGCAAACCCTATGACGAGTTCGACTACGGCTACGTGCTGACCGTGCACAAGTCGCAGGGCTCGCAATGGGACGATGTCGTGCTGTTCGACGAGAGCTTTGCGTTTCAGGAGTCCAGGGCCCGGTGGCTCTATACCGGCATCACGCGGGCGGCGAAGCGGCTCAGCGTCGTAGTTTGATCGTCCCGCAGGCACCGACGTCATCCTGACAGCAGGTGAGTGTGTGACACCAGCAATCAGCGTCGTCCTGGCGAAAGCCAGGACCCATTACCCCGGCTGCTTGTTGCTGCGGGACGCTGGGGCCACGATGCCGCCTAAAGTTACATTTGGTGGTTAGGGGTCCTGGCTTTTGCCGGCACGACGTGAAGAGGCCGCGGGCAAAAATCCATCACCGTCATCCCTGAACCTCGCTGATTTCCCTCACGAAACCGTGTGGCCGGCGCCGTAACAAAACGCCTCCTCGCCCGTATTTTGAAGCGTTGGAGCTGCCCGGCCTGATTGGCCAATGCCGGCTCCCGCTCTACACTGGCCCCAATTGCGATCCCACGAGGAACCCATGCCCAAAAGCTCCCTCAGCCGCCTCTCGCTGTGCGCCGCCGCGATCGGCGCGCTGGCCGTCACAGCTTTTGCCGTTGCGCCCTCGCTTGCCGCCGAGGACGCCGTGATCATCCCACCGCCGGCCGCGAGCGCGCCGGAATCCGGCATCAAGACCGCCGTCCTCGCCGGCGGCTGCTTCTGGGGCGTGCAGGGCGTCTTCCAGCACACCGCAGGTGTCGTCAACGCGGTCTCCGGTTATGCCGGGGGCACCAAGGCGACCGCCGACTACCAGAAGGTCTCGACCGGCAACACCGACCACGCCGAGTCGGTCGAGATCAAGTACGACCCGAAGAAGATCTCCTACGGCAAGATCCTCCAGATCTACTTCTCGGTGGTGCACGACCCGACCCAGCTCAACCGCCAGGGCCCGGACGTCGGCCCGCAATATCGCTCGGCGATCTTCACCACCTCCGACGAGCAGAAGAAGGTGGCCGAGGCCTACATCGCCCAGCTCAACGCGGCCAAGGTCTTCAAAAAGCCGATCGTGACCAAGCTCGGCGCGCTCGAGGCGTTCTATCCGGCGGAGGCCTATCACCAGGACTATCTGACGCTGCACCCGAACCAGCCCTACATCGCCTATAACGACATCCCGAAGGTCGAGAACCTGAAAAAGCTGTTCGCGGACAACTACATTGAGAAGCCGACGCTGGTGGGCAGCACCAAGGTCACCAACTGAGCATCTCGCAAAGGAGGTTGAATGTCCGATACCAAGACCGACGGCAAGGTCCGCAAGAGCGAGGCCGAGTGGCGCGAGGAATTGACGCCGATGCAGTACGCCGTGCTGCGCGAGAAAGCGACCGAGCGGCCCTTCACCGGCGAATACGAGCATGATCCCCGCAAGGGCACCTATGTCTGCGCCGGCTGCGGCAATGTGCTGTTCGCGTCCGACGCCAAGTTCGATTCCGGCTGCGGCTGGCCGAGCTTCACCCAGCCCGCGGTCGAGAGCCATATCGACGAGGAGCGGGATATGAGTCACGGCATGATCCGCACCGAGGTGCTCTGCTCCAAATGCAGCGGTCATCTCGGCCATGTCTTCCCCGACGGCCCCGGGCCGACCGGCTTGCGCTATTGCATCAATTCCGCGGCGCTGAAGCTGAACGAGAAGAAGTAACGGCGGCCACCATGCCGCGCCCCACGCGACCAACAGGCCGGTCGCGTGGGGCTTTGTTTTGGCTCCGGCCCCCGGCAACATCCTCGTGATCGGCTGACGGTCTTAACGACTCGCAGGCCGGAATGTGCTTTGCTCGGTATTCGCGGGGCCGTAGGCGTCTCGCCGTGCGGCTGCCGCCTGTTCTGAGGAGGGCGCCATGTCGCTTGGACTGATCCTCATCATCCTTTTGCTGATTATCCTGCTGGGCGGCTATAGCGGCCGAATTCGTGGCTATGGCTATGGCCTCGGCCACTCCGGAATGGGCCTTTTCGGGGTGATTTTGATCGTGGTCGCGATCCTGGCCTGGCTCGACAAGATTTGAGCACCATAAGCCATTGAAATAAAATGATTTATCTGGCCGCCCCCCGTGCTATGCGCGGATTCAGCATGTGCCCTGTCGGGGGCTCTTCTGGGGTCGCATTTTTGTCAAAGAGGCCTATATTAGGGGTCGAAATGACATGTACGGCGCGCCGCCGATAATAGGCCGCCGTCCCCCAAAATCCCTTTCGCAACGCCAACTGAAAAGAACACAAGAGGTCTTTGACCATGCGTCCACTGCGTCCGTTCAACTTCAACACCTCCGCCGAACTCTTTCCCGCCGCGATCCGCAAGAAGAAGCGCGCAGGTTTCACCTATCGGCGGTTCGGCACCGCGGCCGAGGCCGTGCAGTTCGCTATGGAGCAGTTGCCGACGGATTCGCTGAACGGCGCCTATCTCCAGGTCGAGGAAGCCCGCTTCGACCAGAACGGCATCCGCTCGCTGTACGAGAGCGAAGCCTTCCCGCTGCCCCGTCGGCCGCGCCCGGCCGCCAGCCAGACCGACGCTGACGCCGCATAAGTTTTCTGCTCTTCGCTCAACGAAAAGCCCTCGGATCGATCCGGGGGCTTTTGTTTTGAGGGACATCTATTTGCGCATGATCTCCGCGCAAACGCATTTTGCGTTTGTCGCGAAGGAAAACTGCTGCACACTTTTCCGGATCATGCGCGGCGCGGCTGCTTGTCGAGCCAGCGCCGCAGCATCCGCACGTTGCGCATGTTGGCACGGAACATCACGTCGAAGGCGTCGCCCGCGAACGGCACCAGGCCGACCACGCCGTCGAGCGCGACATTGCCGAGCATGCGCCCGGTGATGTACCAGGGCGCGCCCAGCGCGCGGGCCTCGCGCACCAGCCACAGCGAGATCGCGGTCGTGACGATGTCGCCGACGACGGGGATCAGGCCGATCAGCCCGTCGATGCCGTAGCGGATGTTGGTGCCGGGCAGGACGAAGGCGACGTCGAGCAGCTTCGCGATCGCCTCGATACGCGCGATCCGCTGCTCGCGCGTCAGGTTGCCGAACGGACTGGCGGTGGTGTTGCGGAAATCGAACTGGAAGCCTTCCTGAAAGCCTTGCTGAAAGCCTTGGAACTGCGGATGCAGCGGGCCATCGGCGAGCTCGCGCCCATCCTGGTCGATGACCTTGCCGCGCGCCTGCGCGCCGCCAAAAGGCGGCCGCGATCGCGCGGCGTTGGGCGTGAAGATGTCGTCTTGGGGCATGGTCATCACATGGTAACGCAGGCAGGCGGTTCAAGTTGCGTCACATTACCACTGTGTCACCTTCAAGGCCTGTTACCTCGAGGCTCTGCCGTGTTCGTTTCAGTAGACGCCCTTGTTCATGGTTCTGAGCCGCTGCGCCAGCGTCCTCATGACCTTCAGGGCAAAATGCGGCGTCTGGCTCACGAGGAAGAGGAACTGCTTTTCCGAGACCGGGACGAGCTCGACATCCGTGAGCGCCGTGGCGGTCGCGCTCCTTGGCTCATTGTCGATCAACGCCATCTCGCCGAAGATCGTGTCGGGCGCCAGATCCGCCATGGTCTTGTTGCCGACCTGAATGCGCACATAGCCGCTCTTGATCACGAAGAGCTCGTTGGCCTGCTCCCCCTCGCGAAAAATAATGCCGCCGGCTCGGACCAGGCGCGTTTCGATACTGTTGCCCGTCAGAAGGCTGAAGCTTGCATCTGCCACTCGAAATTCCTTTCCCCGAATCCGGACGCAGATCCGGTACGTCCCGGTCGTCTGCAGCAACGGCTGAAATAAATGCGCGAACACAGAATAGAGCAGGCCCGGGATCGGCATCGCCACTGCCCCGGGCGGCCGCGGGTCGCGAGGACGAACGCGGACATGACATTGGGACTACGTTTGCATGACGATGATATGACAGTTGTGTGAAGGTAGCCGGACCTCCGGCGTCTCGCGCGCTGATACGATGACTGCAAGGGGCGATCTATTCCGCGCCGTGCGTTGAGCGCGGCCCCTGTCCGATCGCGACGTGCTCATTTCGCGGTTGGTCAGAAGTCGCCGAACGCGACTTCTGCTTTTCCCTTGGTACTGAGCAGCTGCCCTAATGCTGGGAAGCCGGCTGCGCCGGCGCGTGCAGCTCTTCGGCATATTTGTGCGCCAGCCAGGACGTGATCACGCCCGGGATGAAGCCGACCATTCCGTACAGGATGAACTGCACCGCGCCGCTCTCGGAGCCGTGCGAGGCGTAGGTCAGCGCCGCGCCAACGAACGCCACCGCGCCGACGAGCAGCATCCGCACCACCGGCGCAATCCGCTTCACATGCATCAAGATGTCGTCGATCGCACCGAACATCAGCGACGGCACGATGCCGAACAGATAATTGTATTGCAGCGACTTCACGAACACGACGAGCAGCTTGGTCACCTCGCCGCCATTGGTCTCGGTCCAGTAGCCGGACTGATAGGTGGTCATGAGCAGCAGCAGGAAGCCGCCGATGAACGGCCCGATGGCTGCGAAGATCAGATAGCGTTTCATGGCGTGCCCTTGCCCGACGTCAACCAAGTGTAACGCGGTCGCGCGACGGTTCTAGGGAAAAATCGAAAGCCGCGGCGATGTTCCGGAGCTCTGCGCGTCGAATGCGCTGCAACAGCCGCCGATCTTGCTGCGATACGGAATCGCCCGGACGAAGCCGGGCGATGACATTGCTGGCGACCGGGGCGTGAGCTAAGGCCGCTAGTCGCCCCACTGCGCGAAGGCGTCGTTGAAGGCGCGCTCGCCGGGGGCGCCCTTCTCGATGGCGATGATGGCGCGGCGCTGGTTGGCGTAGACCAAGGGCACGTCGAACCAGGAGCGCTCCTTCAGGAGCTGGACGTTGCGGGCCCGATCGGCATCGACGTTGGAGAGGCCGACCAGGAAGAAGCCGTCGGTGACCTTGACCGCGAGGCCTGCGAGCGGCGTGCCGCGCGCCTGCTCGTTCGACTTCATCAGGATGCCGGGCACGTTGGAGACGCTGCCGCCCGGAAAATCCGGCGGCAGGATGAAGGTCAGCTCCGCGGTATGGCTCGCCGGCAGCGAGGAGTCGGTGTTGCGGCGGAACGACATCGTCATCTTGAACTTGCGGTCGGGGATCTCGATGTCGGCGCGCACGGCGACGTCGGCCTTCTGGTTGCCCGAGGCCTTGATCGGCTCGAGCCGCCACACCACCGAGCCGACATATTGCTTGCCCTTCGGATCGGACGGATCCTCGTCATAGAGCACCACGCGCTGCGCCACCGGGGCGACCGTCTCGCCCGACGAGGGCTGGCCGACGCGGTCGGTGATCTTCTTGCTCGCAGGCGTCGACGCGGCATCCTTCGGCGCCTCGACCGGGGCCGAGGATTTGAACAGGCTGCTGACAAGGGTCATGGCCTGCTGCCGGAACAGGATGCCGGTGCCGACCAGGATCAGCAGGATGCCGATCACGATCGCGGTCTTGAACGGGAACATCGACCCGACGCGCGGCGGCTTCTTCGGCTCGCGCTCGCCGTTGCCGCCCCGCGACCGCTGCGGCGGCGGACCCTGCGGCGGCTGCGGCGCGTAGCGCTCGGCCTCCTCGATCGCTTCGTCGTAGGAATAGGGCGCCTCGGACTCGCCGGCGCGGTTTTCCAGGCTCGGCTCCAGCCGGTCGAATTCCGGCGAGGGCGAGGGCACGTTGGCATAGGTGCGGCGCGCGGCGCGGCTGGCCTGCGCGGCAGCGCCGCCGAGATCGTTGGCATCGGCCGTGATGTCGCGGAAGCCGCGCACGCCCGGTGCCGGCGGCGGCACCGGCGGCGGCGCGCCTTCCGGACCGCGGCGGGGTGGGCCCGGCCGGGCCGGCGGCGCCTGGGTCTCGGGCGGGACCGGCGGGTTCTGCGGCCGCGGCGGGGCCGGCGGCGGCGTGTCGGGGCGCAGATTGCGCGGCGGACGGGGTTCGGCCGGGGGCCGCGGGCGCGCGGCGGTGTCGGCGGGGCTGGCCTCGGGCGGCCTTGTATTTGCCTCCGGCGGTCTTGCATTGGCGCGGCTGCCGCGGGCAGCGGCAGCGCCACCGGGGCGGGAGGCCTCGCGGGCACGCTGGGCGGCTTCCGATTCGACCTTGCGAACGGCCTCTTCCAGCGACAGCCGTTCGCGCGTGATCTCGGATTCGGAAAGCGGCGGCTGCACGCTCCGCAGCTGCGCGATCAGGGCCGTGCGCGCCCTCTCATAGAGCGCGCGACGGCTTTCGCCGGGAGCGTTGGGGTCCAATCCGGCGATGGCGCGGGCGATCAGCGGGTAGTAGTCAGCCATTTCCACACAATTGGAGGGATATAGGTAATATCCCGTTAAGCCTCAAACGGATTTTGCACGAGGATAGTATCTTCGCGTTCGGGGCTGGTGGAAAGCAGCGCGACCGGGCACCCCACCAATTCCTCGATCCGCCGGACATATTTGATGGCCTGGGCGGGCAGGTCGGCCCAGGACCGCGCGCTGGCGGTCGGCTCCTTCCAGCCCTCGATGGTCTCGTAAATCGGCTCGACCCGGGCCTGGGCGCCCTCGCCGGCCGGGAAATGGTCGATCTCCTTGCCGTCGAGCCTGTAGCCGGTGCAGACCTCGATCGAATCGAAGCCGTCGAGGATGTCGAGCTTGGTCAGCGCGAGCCCGGCAATTCCGCAGGTGCGGACAGTCTGTCGCACCAGCATGGCGTCGAACCAGCCGACCCGGCGCTTGCGCCCGGTATTGACGCCGAATTCCTTGCCGCGGCGGCCGATTTCCTCGCCGATCTCGTTGTCCTGCTCGGTCGGGAACGGGCCCTGCCCGACGCGGGTCGTGTAGGCCTTGCAGAGTCCGAGCACATAACCGACCGCGCCGGGGCCGAGGCCCGAGCCGGTCGCCGCCTGCGCCGCCACCGTGTTGGACGAGGTGACGTAGGGATAGGTGCCGTGGTCGACGTCGAGCAGCGCGCCTTGTGCGCCCTCGAACAGCATGCGCTTGCCTTCGCGGCGCTTGATGTCGAGCAGCCGCCACACCGTCTCGGCATAGGGCAGCAGCTGCGGCGCCATCGCCGACAGCTCGCTCAGGATGCTCTTGCCGTCGAACTCCGGCAGATTAAGCCCGCGGCGCAGCGCGTTGTGGTGGGCAAGAAGCCGGTCGATCTTGTGCGGGAGCGTGTCGAGGTCGGCGAGGTCCATCAGGCGGATGGCGCGGCGGCCGACCTTGTCCTCATAGGCAGGCCCGATGCCGCGACGGGTGGTGCCGATCGCGGTCGCGGCGCTGGCGGATTCGCGGTGCGCATCGAGCTCGCGGTGCAGCGGCAGGATCAGCGTGACGTTCTCGGCGACGCGCAGATTGTCCGGAGAGACCGCAACGCCCTGCGCCCTGAGCTTGGTGACCTCGTCGAGGAAGGCGGAGGGATCGAACACCACGCCGTTGCCGATCACGGACAGCTTGCCCTCGCGCAGCACGCCGGAGGGCAGCAGCGCGAGCTTGTAGGTCTTGCCGTTGATCACCAGCGTGTGGCCGGCGTTATGACCGCCCTGGAAGCGGACGACGATATCCGCCTGCTCCGACAACCAGTCAACGATCTTGCCCTTCCCTTCGTCGCCCCACTGGGCGCCGACGACGACAACATTGGCCATTGCGAAGATGTTCCCTTCAGGTGTTTCAGACCATGATCGCGGCGAAAACGCGTCCGCCCACAGCGACCTGCATTGATATGCCCAGCCTTAATCGCGGCGCCCGGCCGCGCGCACGCAAGGCGCCTACCGGATAAAGGAAGCGGCTCGGCTGCGCAAGCAAGAAGGGGCTCGTTTACGCCTTTTAGACGACCTACAACCCTTTGATATCCCCATTAAATTCCATGCTGCGCCCGGCCGCGCCGGGCTGGCGGGAATTTAATGTTACGGCAACGTGACGCCGGCCGTGCTGTGGATTGATTGCAGCTCCTGTTACGGCGATCATTCACCTAGATTAACCGGCAGGGTCCATGCCCAATTCCACCCAAGCGACGATGGCGCTGCGCAAGCTCGGCATTGCCTTCAAACTTCACACCTATGTCTACGATTCCAGCGCCGAGAGCATCGGGCTGCAGGCGGCCGAGGCGCTCGGCGTCGACCCGAATCGCATGCTCAAGACGCTGATGGCGGAGGTCGACGGCAAGCCGGTCTGCGCCGTGGTGCCGTCCGACTGCGAGGTCAGCATGAAGAAGCTTGCCGCCGCCCTCGGCGGCAAGTCGGCCAGGATGATGCGCCCGGCCGATGCCGAGCGGCTGACCGGCTATCATGTCGGCGGCATCAGCCCGTTCGGCCAGAAGAAGAAGGTGCCGACCGCGATCGACGAGACCGCCCTCAGCCACGTCACGGTCTTCGTCAATGGCGGCCAGCGCGGCCTGCAGATCGAGATCGATCCGAACGACGCCGCGCTCGCCGCCGGCGCCACGATGAAGGCGCTGGTGGCGACGCAGGACTGAGCCTGCGCAAGACCGATCCTGCGCGAGACTGATCCGAAGACCGGTCGCCGCGATCAATGCGAGGATTTGTCCCTCATGAACTCGGCGCCGACGAAGTCGGACAGGCCGGATAATTCCTCCGCCGTAATATCGTTGACGTTGAGCCGCAGCTGCATGATCGCGAGGTCGAGCAGATGCGCGGCGAAGCTTGCGCCGGCCGCCCTCACGATGCTGCGCTGCTCGATCAGGACAGCGATGACGTCGCGCAAACTGCGCACTTGCACTTGATCCATGGCCCTTTGCCCGGCGCTGGCCGTTGTTAGCTGAGTTGTCATTGGGATACCGATTGTAGTGTGCTGATGGACGCCGCACCCACGGGTGGGATGTACGGCAGATGCCCGGCTTCGTCGCCGAGAAGCGGGATGCGCCGGCGCATCTCGCGGACTTCGATCTCGATGGCCATCGGCGGCGGAATCAGCGTCACCGAGGCCTTCGGCCACGGCGCCGGATTCGGAGTGACGCCGGTGAAGCGATAGGCCGCGGCGATCTCGAGCGCGAGCAGCTGCAGCTCGAGCATCGCAACCCCCATCCCGGCGCAGGCGCGCGGACCGGCGCCGAACGGGATGTAGGCATCGGTGTTGTAGCGCCGCGTCATCAGGAAGCGGTCCGGATTCTCGAAATGCCGGGGGTCGCGCTGCAGCTGCCAGGGGCAGATCAACAGCGAGGTGCCGACCTTGAGATCGCGCCCGCCGATCGTCACCGGCTGCATCACCTCGCGCGAGAACCACCAGGCGCTGGGGTAGAGCCGGCAGACCTCCTTGACCAGCGTCGCGCTCAAATTGGCGCGCTTCACCGCGTCGAGCCGCAGCTCGCCGTCGTCGCCGAGGCACTCCGCCGCCTCGTCGGCAATCTCGTCCATCAGGGCGGGATCGGCGGCCATCTGGTAGAACATCCACGCCGCAGTCGAACCTGTGGTGTGATGGCCGGCCAGCAGCAATGTCAGGATCTCGTCCTCGAGATCGCGATCGGTCAGGCCGAGCGCCTCGAGATCGCGCAGCGCGCTGCTCGAGCCGGCCTTGCGGCGCAGGCGCTGCACCACCGTCGACATCGCAAGCTTGGCGCAGACCCGGTTCTTGCGCCGCCGATACCAGGCCACCGGACCGAACGGCAACGCGCGGAACATCTCTTCCGCCAGATCGTCCTCGATCGCGCCCACCGCCTGAACCAGGGCTTCCTCGTCGCCGGACGACATCACCTGGGAGCCGAAGATCGCGACGCAGATCGTCCGCAGCGCCAGCATCGCGGTGACATGGTGCGGATCGAACGATCCGAGCCGCGCCAGGCTGGCGCCGACCGCGCGGATCTCGGCGCACATATGCGGCAGGAATTTCTCGACGCTGCCCTTGGCCATGTGCTTCTGCAGCACCGCTCGCCGCCGCTTGTGCTCCTCGCCGCTCAACATCAGCGAGCTGCGGCCGAGCACCGGCGTCAGCTTCTTGATCAGCTTGCCCTTTCCGATGTCGGTCTCCGGCGCCTTGAGGATCGGGCGGAGCAGATCCGGATCGTTCACCAGGAAGACCGGCGCGGGACCGAGCTGCAACGGCACCAGCCCCAGCGCGGACTCGTTGCCGCGCGTCAGCAGCAGACGCAGCGGATCACGCTGGAATGCTCGAACGTCCGAGAACATGTGAAGCATCGTGGATCTCCAATTGCCGTCCAAGGTCGAGGAATTTGGTCAGGCCGGGATTGGCGGCGGGACCGAGCGGGATTTCTCCGGCGAGCGCCGTCAGCGGGCGGCCCATGCGATCATTGCCGATCACCTGCGGCGGGCCGTAGCGGCGGGTGCGGATGTCCATGCGGGTAAGAAAACGCTCATAGGAGAGATCAGCCAGCGCCACGAGCGCCTTCGCTCCGCGCAGCTCGGCGAAGCGAAACATCAGCGCGTAGTTCACGCGTGCGGCCTGCGACCTCGCAACGTTCGGCAGCACGCCGAAACGGCTGATCTCCCAGGCGTCGCGGCTGGCCGGAAAGCGACGCAGCGCAAGCTGCGGGAAGACCGACTTGGTGAGATAGGGATAATCGGTGCGGATCGCGCGGAAGCCGCCGACGAGCTCGACGCCGGAGAACAACAGGCAGTGCTCGGTATACCAGCAGTCGAACTGATCGCGTTCGACATCCCCGACCGTGGTCAGGAGCCAGCCGCAATGATCGACGAACAGGCGCTTGCGCAGCCGCAACATCGCCCCGACATGCGCCGGATCAAGCTCTTCCCTGGTGATGAGGGCGTGGTAGCCGTCCAATGAATGAAGCATTTGTCCCTTCCTCCAAATGCGGGAACATCTGGAACAAAAGGGGTTAACTGTGGTACCCCCTAAATCCGGGGGTTTTCGTCAATGGGCCTGGTAGACGCGATTTCGACCATCGAGGCGTCGGATACCATCGACGAGCTCAGCTCGTCATTGCACCGCGTTGTCCAGAATTACGGCTTCTCGGGCTTTGCCTTCGTCGATGCCGGCCGGCCCGACCTCGATCTGCCCTATCATATCGGCACATTTCCCGACGCCTGGAAGCGGGCGTATGTGCAGAACGAGTTCGTTCATGCCGATCCGGCGCTGGCGCGGTCACGACGCACCAACACGCCGTTCAGCTGGAGCAGCCTGAAGCTGCCGGAGCGAAGCGGACGCAGGCGACCGCCCGAGGTCAAGACGATGGATGCCGCCCGGGAATTCGGATTCAAGGACGGCTTCGTCGTTCCCTTCCACTATCGCGACCGGCTCGGCGCGGTGCATTCGAGCTCGACGGTGTTCTTCTGGGAAGACGAGCCGCGCGACTTCGACAAGCTGTTCGTCTGCCATCGCCATGAACTGCATCTGTTGATGATCTATTGGGTGCAGCGGGCGATGGACATCGTCAACCGCGACCAGCGCAACGCGCCGACCATCCTCAAGCCCGCGGACGCCGCCGAAACCATCAAGCTCACCGGGCGGGAGAAGGAAGTGATCGCCTGGGCGGCGCGCGGCAAGACCGTGGCCGACACCGCGCAGATCCTCGGCATTTCACCTGAGACGGTGGAAGGCTTCATCAAGCAGGCGCTGCGCAAGCTCGAGGCATCCAACAAGACCCATGGGGTGGCCAAGAGCATCGCGCTCGGGATCATCGATTTGTGAGCGGCGCCGCGCAGCCGTGGCGGTGCTTCCGGGGCTGCCGCCATGCCGGCCGCATCGCCCTGCCAGGACCAGACACCGCGACCTGTGGGCGCGGTCACACATCCGGGTTGGGCTTATGCTCCCAGTCGCCCCTTGATTGCATTCACGCACGGTCTTGATAATAAAGGCCGGGGCCGGATGACGCCGCCGCGAGCATCCCTGACTGGGGTGCGCATTCCGGTGCCCATCCGGCGCGACTGCCCGGCTGGCGTAGAGGCGCGGATCATCCTGCGCATTGCCCGGTACGGCAGGACCCGTTGTCCAGCCGCGTGATCCGTAGAAGTCCCATCGCGACGAACCGCCGGTTCATTTGCTACCAACTTTCGTAGCGGAAATGCTGTCCACGGACCCAGCTGGAGATGGTCTGAACGCATCATGAGCACATCACAGGACGACCGGATCGACCAATTGGTGCAGGCGCGCTGGCGCGCAATCGGGCTGTCGCAGGCGGATCTCGCCGAGATCCTGTGCGCCGGCGCCTCCCTGCAAAAGAACGGCGTCGACGGCACAGTCAAGATCGATACCGGTCGCCTGGCGGCGGTCGCGGAGATGCTCGGAATCGCTGCCGACATCCTCAATCGCCGGCCGGTCACGGCAGCGCAGGCACAAGCCGGCCAGACGGCGGAATCGCTGCAGTCCCTGCTCGAACTACGCATGCTGCGGGTGTTTCGCGACGTGCAGGACCCCGACACCAAGCGGATCCTGATCGAGCTCGCCGAGCAGATCGTCAAGCGCCAGACCACGCCGCCGGAGACCGGCTAAAGCGCGATGAGATTAGGTTGAATCGTCATCGCGCCTTAGCTCTTTGTTTGAGCATGATCTTTTCGGAAAACCGCTTCGCACTTTTCCGGATCATGCTTTAGGACCAAGCGTTCGATTCCCTGCGCGACCGGCGCGGGGCTGGCCCGGCCAGGCGCCGTCAGGCCGCCTTGGTGAAGGGGCCTTCGCGCATGGTCGCGATGCGTCTATCCCCATTGATGGAATGACGAAATCCGTGTCTGTGATCCGAGCCGGGGAGATCCATACCGGCCCGGCGGTGCCAGCCGGGCAGGCCGCGGCGTCGTGAACCCGGGCCCTCTTTATGTCTGCCTCCGATTCCACCACATCAACGCCTGCGGCCGGCTCCTGGATCGCCAACCAGCCTTATCTGCTGCTCAGCATTACCGCGCTGTGCTGGGCCGGCAACGCCATCGTCGGACGGCTCGCCGCCGGACACATCCCGCCGGTCACGCTGTCGTTCCTGCGCTGGTCGGCGGCATTCCTGATCATCCTGCCGTTTGCCTGGAAGCACCTCGTTCGCGACTGGCCGGTGATCCGCAACAATCTCGGCATCATGGTGCTGATGTCGATCACCGGCATCAGCGCCTTCAACACGCTGCAATACTGGGCGCTGGAGCACACCCAGGCGCTCAACACGTTGCTGCTGCAATCCGCGGCACCGCTGGTGGTCGCGTTGTGGTCGCTGATCCTGCTCGGCGCACGGCTGACGCTGGCGCAATTGTTCGGCGTGCTGCTGTCGCTCGCCGGCGTGCTGGTGATCCTGCTGCACGGCGATCTCACGACGCTGTCGAAGATCGAGTTCAACAAGGGCGATCTGATCTTCATCGTCGCATTGGTGATCTTCGCGCTGTATTCGGTGCTGACCCTGAAGCGGCCCAACATCCACGGCCTGTCGGTCGCCGCCTTCACCTTCGGCTGCGGCGCGCTGGTCCTGATCCCGCTCTACATCTGGGAACTCGGCGCGCGTCCGGTGATGCAGCTCACGACCAACAATCTGCTGTCGCTGTTCTATGTCGCGGTGTTCCCCTCGACACTGGCCTATCTGTGCTTCAACCGCGGTGTGCAGCTGATCGGCGCCAACCGCGCCGCGCCGTTCTTCCATGTCGTGCCCGTGTTCGGTTCGATCATGGCGATGGCGTTTCTGGGCGAACACCCGCAGGCGTTCCACTTCATCGGCTTCGCGCTGGTGCTGGCGGGCGTGTTCGCAGCGTCGCGGCGGCAGTCGGCGGCGTGACTGTCGGAAGAGCACGTCTCCATCCTTCCCTCTCCCCGTTCTTACGGGGAGAAGGTCAGGGTGAGGGGCTCGCTCCGCAAAGACGGAGCGAGATGAATTCGCGGAAACTCCCCCTCACCCGGATCGCATCTTCGATGCGATCCGACCTCTCCCCGCAAGCGGGGCGAGGTGGAAGAAGGGGATGCGGTGACTATCGGCGGCAAATCCGCTATCTCTTGAGGTCTGCTTCGCAGACGGGTTTTACGCATGGCGCGCGCCAGCAATCTCTTGATCGGCACCCTGACGCTGGCCCTGGTCGCCGGCTCGCTCGGCGGCTGGCTGGGCTATCAGCGCTATGCCGGCATCAAGCGGATGGTGCCGTTCCGCGTCATCTTCGAGGGCTCGGCGTCGGGCCTGCGCCGCGGCGGCAGCGTCAACTTCGCCGGCGTGCGGATCGGCGAGGTGGTCTCGATCAGGCTCGACCGGCACCGCGTGGTGGCGATGACGCGGATCGAGGGCAACGCCCCGATCAAGAAGGACACCCAGGCCGGCCTCGAATTCCAGGGCCTGACCGGGATCGCCTCGATCTCCTTCACCGGCGGCACCGACGATGCGCCGCCGCCGACGCTCGGCGCCGACGGCATTCCCGAGCTGACCGCCGACGCCGAAGGCACGATGGGGATCCAGGAGAAGCTGCGGGTCGCGCTGCGCAATGTCGACCGCGTCATCAGCGAGAACGAGGCCGACATCAAGGACTCGCTGCTCGGGCTCGAGAACTTCACCAATTCGCTGTCCGGCAATGGCGAGCTGATCGCCGGCTTCATCGACGCCGCCGACGACGGCATCAGCGCGGTCGACGCCAAGATGAACTCGGCCGACAAGTTCCTGAAAAACTTCGGCAGCGACAAATATGGCGGCGAACTGCTGCCGACCGTGATCTCGCTGCGCGAGCTGATCCAGAGCTTCGACAAGAAATCCGGCGCCATGATCGCCGAGACCCGCAGGACGCTCAGCGACGTTAGCCAGTCCGTCAACAAGTTCAACGAGAAATTTGTCGGGCCCGCCGGCAGGCGCTAGTCTTGCCTTCCGACCAAGAACCAAGAACAACGGAAACGCTCAACGTGCACGACCGGACCGCAGCCCCCTCTCCGCCTCCCGCAACCGTCAACCGCGCAGCACCCGCAGTACCGCGGCATCTGTGGCGCTATCTCACGCTCGACGATTTCGAGCCGCAGGCGCGGCGACTGCTGCCGAAATTCCTCTACGGCTACATCTCCGGCGGCGCCGAGACCGACGCGGCGCGCAGCGACAATCGCCGGGCGTTCGAGGAATACGGCTTCGTGCCGCGGGTGCTGCAGGACGTCTCGGGCCGCGACCAGACCACGACGCTGTTCGGCAAGAGCTACGCCTCGCCGTTCGGCATTCCGCCGATGGGCTCGTCCGCGCTGTGCGCCTATCGCGGCGACATCGTGCTGACGCGGGCCGCGGTCGCCGCCAACATCCCGATGATCCTGTCGGCCTCCTCGCTGATCACGCTGGAGGACGTTCGCGCCGCCAATCCTTCGGCCTGGTACCAGGCCTATCTCGCCGGCCTTCCCGAGCGGATCGAGCCGCTGGTCGACCGCGTCGCCGCCGCCGGCTACGACACCTTCGTCGTCACCGCCGACGTGCCGGTGCCGCCCAACCGCGAGAACAATATCCGCAACGGCTTCCAGGTGCCGCTCGAGATCACGCCGCGGGTGTTCTGGGACACCATCACCCATCCCGACTGGCTGCTGAACACCTGGGCGCGCACCGTGTTCAATCACGGCATGCCGCATTTCGAGAACATGGACGCCAAGCAGGGCCCGCCGGTGCTGTCCAAGAATTTGATGCGCAACATCGGCAGCCGCGACCAGCTGGCCTGGAAGCATGTCGAGCTGATCCGCAAGCGCTGGCGCGGCAAGCTCGTGGTCAAGGGGCTGATCGCGCCGGAAGACGCCCGGCTGGCGCGCGAGCATGGCTGCGACGGCGTCATGGTCTCCAACCATGGCGGCCGCCAGCTCGACTACACCGTCTCCGGCTTGCGCACGCTGCCGGAGATCGCGGCGCAGAAGGGCAACATGACCGTGATGGTCGATGGCGGCATCCGCCGCGGCACCGACGTGATCAAGGCGCTGGCGCTCGGTGCGGACTTCGTCTGGGTCGGCCGTCCGTTCCTCTATGCCGCCGTGGTCGCCGGCGAGGCCGGCGTGGCGCGCGCGATCTCGCTCCTGCATGCCGAGATCGACCGCGATCTCGCGCTGCTCGGCATCCGCAGCCTGAAGGAGATCAGGCCAGACCTGGTGCGGAAATTCTAGAGCGTTTTGCGATTCTATCGGAACGGGAAAGGCTCCAGGCTCACGCATAGCGCGCCGCGCCCATGCAGAGCGCGGTGACCGCGAGCAGCCCGGCAGCGATGCGCTGGGCAACCGCCAGCCGCGAGCGTGCGGCTGAGGTATCGTCCGCGCTGCTGCGCAGCTGCCGGACCGCGCCGCCGCCGACGATGATCTGCACGGCAATCGCGGCCAGCGCCGCGATCGCGCCACCGGCCAGAATCTGCTCCGACAACCCGAACGAGCCTTCATGGACCAGGCGCCAGAGCGTGGCGCCGGTCACGATCGCGACCGTCGCGGCGCCGATTTGCGGAAACAACAGCTTTTCACCGCCGAGGCCGCCGGTGCGCGCCAGGGTGAAGCTCGAGCCGGCCCAAAACACCGATGACAGGACGTGAAGGGACAACGCTATGATGAGGGCGGTCTGCATGATGTCGCTCCGGATGGGCATTGGAAAATTCGATATACATAATGTATAGTCAATCTGACGAAAGCAAGGCAAACCGATGCCGCCGCGCAGCTATGTGAGCCCGGCGCGCAGCGCCGCCGCCGCCGAAACCCGCGAGCGCGTGATCGAGGCCGCCTCGCGCACATTGCGCGACGAGAGCATCGCGCGCTTCTCGCTGGATACGGTGGCGAAGGCGGCCGGCGTGACCCGGCTGACCGTCTACAACCAGTTCGGCTCGCGGCGCGGGCTGCTCGAGGCGGTGTTCGACGAGATCGCGCGCCATGGCGGGCTGCACCAGCTCGCCGACGCCATGACGATGGCCGATCCGCGCGCCGCGCTCGACCGGATGGTCGAGATCTTCTGCGGATTCTGGAGCCGGGATTCCGCGGTCGGCCGGCTGCACGACGCGATGGCGACCGATCCCGAATTCGCCGAGGCCGTGCGCGAGCGCAACGAGCGCCGCCGCCGCGGCGTCACCGGATTGATCGACCGCATCGCGGGCAAGAGCGCATCACAGCAGGCGCGCAGCGACGCGGTCGACCTGATCTTCGCGCTGACAAGCTATCCGACCTTCGCATCGCTGAGCGCGGGGCGGTCGAAGGATGAGGTCTGCCGGCTGGTGCAAGCAGCCTGCCACGCAGCACTTGCGCCGCTTTTGGGCCCGTCATCCCGAGGCACTGGCGAAGCGAGCCTCGAAGGATGAATCGGCCCCGGTCGGGCCGTCGACCCTTCGAGACGCGCGCTCCTCAGAGAATGTGAATACATGGCGGAGGAGCGGCGCCAAACATTCAATGTCGTCCCTGCGAAAGCCGGGACGACCCATAACCACCGAAGGCCATTGTTGCGCAGGACTGGGGCCACAGCCTTCCTCAACAATTAAACCCTGTGGTTATGGGTCCCTGCTTTCGCACGGACGACGTCGGACATGTTGTCCCGTCTTCAATCCCGTCATCCTTCGAGGCTCGCTCCGCTCGCACCTCAGGGTGACGGTGATAGATCTGAGCATGCCGCCAGGCACGGCGCGCGCTACTCCCTCACCTCACCTTGAACTTGCTGTAGGCTTCGCTGGTGGCGATGATGACGTGCTCGGCGCAGCCGTTGACGCGATGCGGGTCGCAGAGGTCTTCGTAATCGGCCGAGGTCATCATGTCGATGAAGGCGGCGACGCTCGGGTAGTAGACCAGCGCGAGATAGTCCCAGCGCTGGCCGGACGGCTCGCCCAGCGCGACAGTCTCGGCGCTGCCGGTCCACAGCAGCGTGCCGCCACGCGCCTTGATCATCGGGACGGTGAGCGCGCTGTAGCGCAAATAGGCATCCCAGCCCGAGCCGTCGCCGTCGAGCGATCGCGCGCGAAACCGCATCAGATTGACCATCACGACCGGCGCCTCGCGGTCCAGCTCGTTCAAGCCTTTGACGTTCAAGAGATCGACACCCATCACCCGCTCCCGCCCCAAGGCACATCGGTCAAGGCACATCGGTTTGGCCGCAACGATTATGTCACATCGCGGGACTAGCCTGAAATACCGCCGGGCCGTAAACTCAGGCCAGCTCTCGGAGGTCAAGGCCGTGATGACCCTTCCAGAACTAGCGGCCGACGCGCTCGGCAAATTCCTCGGCGAGTACATGCAGCGCCGGTTCGGCTCTTCGCAGACCCAGCTGGTCGAAATGGTGCCCTCGATCGCCCGGATCGCGCTCGAATGCATCGGCAACAGCGACGCGCTCTACCACAACATCGAGCATACCATGCTCGTGACTCTGGCCGGCCACGACATCCTGCGCGGCCGTGCGCTGCACTCGCACATGAGCGCCGAGGATTATGCCCATGTCATCATCGCCTGCCTCACCCATGACATCGGCTATGTGCGCGGGTTGTTCGAGGCCGACGGCCAGGACGGCTATCTGGTCGAGGCCGACGGCCGCAAGATCATCCTGCCGCGCGGCTCGTCGGATGCGGCGCTGATGTCCTACCACGTCGACCGCTCCAAGATCTTCGTAATGGAGCGGCTCAAGGGCGTCACCCTGCTCGACAAGGAGCGCATTGTGCGTGCCATCGAAGGCACCCGCTTTCCGCTGAGCGACCCTGATGACGATGAGGATTTCGGCGAAGAGGCCACCCTGCTGCGGGCCGCCGATCTGATCGGCCAACTCGGCGATCCCCACTACATCCGCAAGGCCAACGCGCTGTACATCGAATTCGAGGAGGCCGGACTGAACCGCCAGCTCGGCTACGATTCGCCGGCCGATCTCGTCGACCGCTATCCGCGGTTCTACTGGGACAGTGTCGCCCCGCATGTGCAGAAGGCGATCCGCTACCTCAACATCACCTCCAGCGGCCGGCAATGGATCGCCAACCTCTACAGCAACGTGTTCCGCGCCGAACGCGACATCTCGCTGTCCGGTCCGCAGACATAGGCGGTGACGGCTCAGGCCACACGCAAGAAACTACCCCCCGTCATCCCCGCGCAAAGGCTTCGCCTTTGCGCGGGGATGACGGGGATAATTCTTGCGCCTGGGAAGGATGACATCTCGGACGGTGTGTCTGCTGCCACAGATTCGGTCGGCCACGCATGGCTCCAATCCGCACTTTCGTCTTGTCGACGTGCCGGATTCGGGCACAACATCCATCAAATAATGACCGACCTTCGCGCCTTGCCCGCACCTGCCACAACCCCACGCCGCTCGCCGCTCAGCTGGCTCAACAACCAGCCTTATCTGCTGCTCAGCCTGACCTCGCTGTTCTGGGCCGGCAACATCGTGCTCGCACGCCATGTCGGCGCACATGTGCCGCCGCTGACGGTGACCACGATCCGCTGGTACGGTGTGTTCCTGATCCTGTTGCCGTTCGCCTGGCCGCATCTGAAGCGCGACTGGCCCGCCCTGCGCAGGAGCCTGCCGCTGATGCTGTTCCTGTCGCTGGTCGGCTTTGCCTTCAACAACGCGATCTCGTACTGGGCGATGCAATACACCGAGGCGCTGAACGCGCTCTTGATCCAGTCAGCGGGTCCCCTGTTCGTGGCGCTGTGGTCGCTGGTGCTGTTCGGCGTGCGGCTGACGAGCGCGCAGCTCGGCGGCATCGCGATCTCGCTTCTCGGCGTGCTGATCATCATCCTTCGCGGCGACTTCTCCGCGCTCGCCAGCATCAGCTTCAACCGCGGCGACATCATGTTCGGCGCTTCGCTGGTGTCGTTCGGGCTCTATTCGGCGCTGATCCCGAGGCGGCCGAAAATCCATCAGCTCTCGCTGATCTCGTTCACCACCTGCTGCGGTGCGCTGATGCTGCTGCCGGCGGCGGCCTGGGAATTCTTAAACGGCGTGACGCTGAAGCTCGACGTCCTGACCTTTGCGACGCTGGGCTACATCCTGATCTTTCCCTCCACGCTCGCCTATCTCTTCTTCAACCGCGGCGTGGCGCTGATCGGCCCGAACCGCGCCGCGCCGTTCTTCCATCTGGTGCCGGTGTTCGGCTCGGCGATGGCGATCCTGCTGCTGGGCGAAAAGTTGCAAGCGTTCCACCTGATCGGCTACGTGCTGGTGCTCGCCGGCGTCGTGATCGCCTCGCGGCAAGGATCCGCCAAGACATCGGCGAAGCCCTAGCTGGCGCCGAGGAGACGGTTAGAGCGTTTTCGAGCGAAGTGGGCACCGGTTCGCGTGAAGGAAACGCGTCAAAACAAGAATCCAGAGCTTCGGTTCTGATTCGATCAGAACCGAAAATGCTCAAGTGTGCTGAATGCGAAGTTCGCGCGATTTCGCGGCAGCCATTTTCACGAACTTCGCATTCATAAAGCACACTAGAATCATAAGTTTTGCTAGTGTCCTTATCGAATCCGAAGTTCGCTCCGACAAATGATGCGAACTTCGGATTCGGGACACTAGCCTACCTTGCGCAAGCCGGCGGATTTGCGTGGCGAATGCGACTTTGCCGCCAGCGTTTCCGTGATGAAGTCGATAAACCGCCTCACCTTGGCCGGCACGTGGTTACGCGAGGCGTAATAGACATAGAGCGGAAAACGCTCGTCAGGCCAGTCCGGAAACAGCTCGATCAACGCGCCGCTCCTCAGGTGATCGTCGAGGCCGAGATCGATCATCTGCGCGATGCCGAAGCCGGCCAGGCAAGCGCCGAGCTTGGTTCCTGAATCGGTTACAGTGAGCCGCCCGTTGACCGCGACCGGCACGACCTCGCCGCCGCGCCGAAACTCCCAATCGAAGGGACGCCCGGTCGACGCGTCGATTGCATGGATGCACTGATGGTCGCGGCTTGCCAGCTCCCGCGGATCAAGCGGCCGGCCGTGTCGTTCGAGATAGATCGGCGAGGCCACGGTGAGCACACGCGTATCGAGCACGCGGCGCGCAATCAGCGCCGATGGCGTCGGCTCGCCGAAACGCACCGCCAGATCAAAACCGTCGCTGACCAGATCCGCGATCCGGTCGCGGGTCTCGATACGCAGCTCCATGCCTGGATTCTGCAGCAGGAACTCGCTCAGCTTCGGTGACAGCACCATGCGGGAGAACAGCGGGTCGACATTGACCCGCAGCCTGCCGCGAACCGCATCGCGCGATTTCGAGGTCTCCGCCGCCGCCTCGCCGATCCCCGCCAGATGCGCGGCAACCCGCTCGTATAGCGCGCGTCCTTCCTCGGTGAGCTCGACGGCGCGGCTCGTGCGGTGAACCAGCCTGGCATCGAGGCGCGCCTCGAGCTTCGCGATCGCCTTGCTGACCCCGGATTGCGTCATGCCGAGCCGTTCGGCGGCCCGGCCAAAACTGCGCGCATCCGCCAGCGCCGCGAGGACCACCAGGCCGCCAACCAGTCGACCGTCAACTTCGTCCATGCCGATGCCTTTCAGTCATCCAAGAGATGACCGCCCAGTCGTAGCACTCCGCCACCATATCGGCCACTGTCGGTTCACATCGCCGGTTCGATCCGGTGCGGCCACCGCCACATCATCCACTACGGAGATTTTGCAATGAGCGACATCGAGGCCATCGCATCCGCGATCGATGGATATTTCAACCTGATGTACGACGTCGACGATAGCCGGTTCCGCGAGGTCTTCTCCGATGCCTGCATCGTGCACGGCATCCGGGATGGCAAGCACACGGTGCGATCGGCCGCGGAATTCCGCGACTTCATCCGCAGCCGTCCCTCGCCGGCGTCGATGAAATCACCGCGAGAGGAGGCCATCATCAGCATCGACCAGACCGCGTCCGACCTGGCCATCGCCAAGGTGCGCGTCAGGGCCGGCCAAACCGGCTTCATCGACCATCTGGTGTTTCATCGGATCGACGGCCGGTGGCTCATCACCACCAAGGCGTTTCACGTCGCGCAGGTCTTCCCGGCGAGATCGTAGCGTCCCTTACGACCAATTTTCGGAATATTAGAAATATGCCATTGATTTGCCCGACGTGTCAAGCTGTCTGGTCGGGCGCCCGTCGCCCCGGCTCCTTTGCATGGGGTTGTTTTCGATATTTTTGGCAGCGCGCCCCTGCGACGGCCCGGGAGTGGCCATGCGGCGAAAGGCTGCTCCCGGCACGACTTCCGCGGCCATGGCGGCCGGGCTAGCTTCGGCCGCAATGGGCCTGTTCAGGGCCTGCGCGGGGGGACGACGACATGATCATGGGATTGAGACGATACTGCTGCGTGGCGGCCGCAGCCGCCGCCGCGCTTGCGGCGATATCCGGGGCGGCACTTGCCCAGAACTATCCGAGCCGCAACATCACGCTGGTGCTGCCGTTCGCGGCCGGCAGCGGCACCGACACCACGACGCGGCTGATCTCGCAGCATCTGTCGCAGGCGCTCGGCGTCGGCATCGTGATCGAGAACAAGGCCGGCGCCAACGGCATGCTCGCGGCGACCTATGTCGCCCGCTCCGCCCCCGACGGCTACACGCTGCTGGTGACGACCAACACCACGCATTCGGCCAATCCCTATCTGCTCAAGAGCCTCACCTACGATCCGGTCAAGGATTTCACCCCGATCGCGCGCACCGGCGACCTGCCGTTCATGCTGGTCATCAATCCGGACATCCCGGCGAACACGGTCGCCGAGCTGATCGCGCTCGCCAAGAAGGATCCGGGCAAGTACAGCTACGCCAGCGGCTCGTCGTCGGCGAGCGTCTCCGGCGCGACCTTCGCGCGCCTCGCCGGCATCGACCTGCTGCATGTGCCCTACAAGAGCTCACCGCCGGCACTGACCGACGTCATCGCCGGCCGCATCTCGATGATGTTCATCGACGTGCCGACCGGGCTGCCGCACGTCAACGCCAAGGTGCTGAAGCCGCTCGCGGTCACCACCAAGCGGAAGTCGGCGCTGCTTCCGGACCTGCCGACGATGGACGACACCGTGAAGGGCTTCGATATCACCTCCTGGCAGGGCTATCTCGGCCCCTCCAACATGCCGAAGGACGTCGTCGTCAGGCTGAATGCGGAGATCCGCAAGATCATCGAGCGGCCGGATATCAAGAGCCAGCTCGCCGAGCGCGGCATGGAGGCATTCTCCGGTACGCCCGAGGAGTTCGAGGCGTTCCTCAAGGAGCAGCTCGTGCTGTGGGAGAAGCTGATCGCCGACGCCGGGATCGAGAAGCAGTAGGCGGCCGACCTTTCGCTGCGTCTCAAAACACGAATGCCCGGGCGAAGCCCGGGCATCACGCTGGAGTCGATCGATCGCGCAGGCGTTAAGCCGCGCGCACCTTCTGCAGGAACTCGTCGACCGCGTTGCGCAGCATGCCCGATTGCGTGTCGAGTTCGCGGGCATTCGACAGCACGTCGCCGGCCGCGGTGCCGGTGGCGGCGGCCGCTGACGTGACGCCGCCGATATGGGCGGAGATCTCGCTCGAGCCGGCCGCGACCTGCTGGATGTTGCGCGCGATCTCGCGCGTCGCATCGCCCTGCTGGTCGATCGCGGTCGAGATCGAGGCCGTGATCTCGCTCATCTGCGCGATGGTCGCGGTGATGCCGCCGATCGAGGTCACCGCCTCGCCGGTGGAAGTCTGCATCGCCGCGACCTGCGCGGAGATCTCCTCGGTCGCCTTCGCGGTCTGGTTGGCGAGCGCCTTGACTTCGGAGGCGACGACCGCGAAGCCGCGGCCGGATTCACCTGCACGCGCCGCCTCGATGGTGGCGTTGAGCGCGAGCAGGTTGGTCTGCGCGGCGATCGAATGGATCAGCTTGACGACTTCGCCGATCTTCTCGGCGCCGGTCGAGAGCACCTGCACGGTGGCGTTGGTGCGCTCGGCGTCGGCCACCGCCTGGCTCGCGACCTCGCTGGAGCGCGCCACCTGACGGGAGATCTCGGCAACCGAGCTGGAGAGCTCCTCGGCGGCGGCGGCGACGGTGCCGACATTGTTGGAGGCGCTGTCGGACGCAGCACCGACGGTCGCGGCCCGCGCGCTGGCGTCGCTTGCGGTCGCGGTCATCGACTGCGCCGTGGTCTGCATGCCGGCGGCGGCGGAGGCCACCGTGCGGACGATGCCGTTGACGCTGCGTTCGAAGTCGTTGGCGATCTCTTCCATCGCGCTGCGACGTTCCGCCGCGGCGCGCTCCTTGGCATCGGCCTCGGTCTTCTCGAGGGCGCGGATGCGAACCGCGTTGTCCTTGAAGATCTGCACGGTCGAGGCCATCGCGCCGACCTCGTCGCCGCGGCCGACGCCCGGAATGTCGCCCTCGAGCTTGCCGTCGGCGAGATCCTTCATGCGGGCGCCGAGCAGCGCCAGCGGGCGGCTGATGCCGCGACCGATCAGCCAGGCGACGCCGCCGGCAACGATGACGATGCCGAGCATTGCAATGCCGAGCATCCAGTAGACCGGCCCCATCTTGGCATCGATGTCGTCGAGATAGGCGCCGGTGCCGAGATACATGTCGAGACCAGGCACCGCGACCGCGTAACCGATCTTGCGGATCGGCTTCTCCTGACCGGGCTTCATATATTCATAATGCAGCAGGATCGACCCGTTGGCCTTGACGCCGTCCATCAGCTCCTGCGAGAGCTTGCGACCATTGGTCACGACGTCCATGCGATTGGTTCCGACCTGTTTCGGATCGGGCGCCAGAACCGTGATGCCGCTGTAGTCGGTGCCGAACAGGTAGCCGGCGCCGTTGTCGTAGGTCATCGTGTTGGCCCGCTTGCCGAACTCGGCCAGTGCCGCTTCCTTGGTCAGCTTGCCGGCATCGACATCCTTCTTCAGGCCCGCCGCCATGTTCTTCGCCATCTCGACGATGGCCTTGGCCTGGTCGATGCGCGCATTCATCATCTCACGCTGCATCAGGTGACCGGCGAGGATGCCGGCCGTGCACAGGCCAAGGAGGGTCACCCCCACCAGAATGCCGAGCTTGGGGGTGATCTTCAGATTTGACAGCTTCACGGGGGTCTCCAGAAGAGGCGGGAACGCGACGCGATTGGCGGATTGATTCCGCGCACCGTAATGTGAGACCCTTTACCTGATGGTTACGGAGGTTCCCCGTAGAAGCCCGGAGAATCAGGCCGTGGACCAACCGGCAATTGTGGAGAGAACAGCGCGGCTCGCGTACAAGCATGGGAGGGCGGTGATGCAAGCCGCGCCCCAAGAAGCAAGAAGAATCAAGATCAAGAAGCAAACCAGCAAGAAGCAAGAACAGCAGACTCACATCGGGAGCGGAAAATGCCGAAATACAGGGTGGTGACGCCGAAGGGTGCGAGCTTCACCGTCGCGGGCAGCGATTACTCCTATGAGCGCGAGGCGCTCGATCCGATCGATGCCGAGATCGTCGAGGCGCCCGCCGACGAGGCCGGGTTCATCGCCGCCGCGAAGAATGCCGACGCCATCTACGCCAAGGGCATCCCGATCACCAAGCCGATCATCGACGCGCTCGAGAGCTGCAAGGTCATCACGCTCGGCTCGGTCGGCGTCGACAGTGTCGACGTCAAGGCCGCCACCGCGCGCGGCATTCCCGTCACCAACATCCCCGACACCTTCATCGAGGAGGTCGCCGACCACGCCATGATGCTGCTGCTCGCGGGCTTCCGTCGCCTGGTCGAGCAGGACCGGATGGTGCGCAGCGGCCGCTGGGCCGAGGGCCGGCCGGCGCTGCTCAAGATCCCGAGGCTGATGGGCCAGACGCTCGGCTTCATCTCGTTCGGCCGCGTAGCGCGTGCTGTTGCGAAGCGCGCGGCGCCGTTCGGCCTGCGCATGATGGCCTATGATCCGTTCATCCAGGAAACCCTGATGTACGACCACGGCGTGATCCCGGCGACGCTGAACGAGGTGTTGTCGCAATCCGACTTTGTGTCGATGCACGCCCCGGCCCGCCCCGAGGTGCATCACATGCTGACCGAGAAGCATTTTCGGCAGATGAAGAAGGGCTCGATCTTCATCAACACGGGTCGCGGCGCCACCGTGGACGAGGAGAGCCTGATCAAGGCATTGCAGGAGGGCTGGATCGCGCACGCCGCCCTCGACGTTCTGGAGAAGGAACCGCCCTCGCACAACAATCCGCTGCTCGGCATGGAGAACGTGACCCTGACCGCCCATGTGGCGTCGGCCTCGGCACGGTTTGACGAGGCGCGCAAGCGCCGCGTGGGCTACGAATTGTCACTGGTGCTTCAGGGCATGTGGCCGGTAAGCTGCGTCAATCCGTCGGTGCTGCAGAACACCGCGCTCCGCCGCTGGCAGCCCGTCAGCATGGACCGGGGACCGAACAGCTAGGACGGGAATGCGCTTTTTCGTGCGGGGCCCGTCTCTTGCGGGCCCTTTGCGCGGCTGGCGACGAGACCAAGACACCTTCACCGGCGGCCAAACGCCGTGAAGGAAAAACAACAACGAAACAAAAAGAATGGGAGTGCGAACGACATGAAGTACGAGATCACGCGTCGCGACGCGCTGGTGCTGGGGGCTTCCGCGGCGGCGCTGGCGGTCACCGGCGCTTCGGCGCAGGAGGCATCGAAGGTGAAGGCAGCCGACGTCGCGGCGCCGTCGCTGCCGATCGAGAAGGGCGCATCCTTGCGCATGCTGCGCCCGGTGCGCTTCGTCCAGGCCGACGAGGACGTGTTCCGCGCCAACGCGGCAAAGTTCACCAAGGAGACCGGGGTCGAGGTCAAGGTCGACTTCGTCGGCTGGGAAGACATCAACCAGCAGACCGCGGTGACCGCCAATTCCGGCGCCGGTCCCGACATCATCATCGGCTTCTCGGATGCGCCGCACATCTACATCGACAAGCTGATCGAGCTGACAGACGTCGCCGACTATCTCGGCAAGCGGTATGGCGGCTGGCTGCCGCTGGCGCGCCGGTACGGCATGCGCTCGAAGTCGAAGAGCTGGGTCGGCCTGCCGTTCGGCGCCTCGGGCGGCCCGCTGGTCTACCGCAAGTCGCTGGTCAACGCCGCCGGCTTCGACAAGGTGCCGGAGGACCACGCCGGCTTCCTCGAACTCTGCAGGAAGCTGAAGGCGGCCGGCAAGCCCGCGGGCTTCGCACTCGGCAACGCGGTCGGCGACGGCAACGGCTTTGCGAGCTGGGCGCTGTGGTCGCACAACGGATCCCTGCTCGACGAAGAGGGCAACGTCGTCATCAACAGCAAGGAGACCATCGCCGCGCTGAACTGGGTGAAGCAGCTGTACCCGACCTTCATCGCCGGTACGACGTCGTGGAACGACGTCAGCAACAACCGCGCCTATTCCTCGCAGGAGATTTCCCTGACCGCCAACGGCGTCTCGCTGTACTTCTCGCTGAAGAACGATCCGGCGACCAAGGCGATCGCCGAGGACAGCGAGCATCAATTCCTGATCAAGGGACTGGCCCCGACCTCGCCGATGGCAGGCCTGACGCTGAACGCGATGGTGTTCAAGCACAGCCAGTACCCCAACGCCGCCAAGGCCTTCCTGCAATACATGCTGGAAAAGGACCAGTACGAGCCGTGGCTCAACGCCAACTCCGGCTACTGGTCCCAGCCGCTGGCCGCCTTTGCCGAGGCCACCGTGTGGTCGAGCGACCCCAAGGTCGCGATCTTCAAGGACACGATGCGGAGCCCCTACTACAACGGCTACAAGGGCCCGATCTCAACGGCGACGGGTGCCGTCAGCGCCGACTACGTGCTGATTCAGATGTTCGCGTCCGTCGCGACCGGAGCGGCCACGCCGGAGGCCGCGGCCGCCGAAGCCGAGCAGCGCTGCAAGCGGTACTTCCGGCGGCAGGGCCGGTAAGATCGACCTAAAGCTGCTGTCATTCCGGGGCGATGCGTAGCATCGAACCCGGAATCTCGAGATTCCGGGTCTGGTGCTAACGCACCATCCCGGAATGACGCTGGAAGTCGGACCGAGACAAGAACCTGATGTCTGTCACCACCCTCCCTTCACGAGGACACGCGCTGCACCAGCCGGGCTGGCTGGTGCGGCTGTTCGACTACAAGCCGTTCCTGATCGTGATGTGCCTCGCGCCCGCGATCGGGCTGCTCTCGGTGTTCCTGACCTATCCGCTCGGGCTCGGCATCTGGCTCGCTTTCACCGACACCACGATCGGCCGGCGTGGCATCTATGTCGGCCTGGAGAACTTCCAGTACCTGCTCACCGACTCCCTGTGGTGGAACGCGGTGTTCTACTCGATCTTCTACACAGCCGTCGCGACCTTCGGGAAGTTCGCCCTCGGCTTCTGGCTCGCGCTGCTACTCAACAACCACTTTCCGTTCAAGAGCGTGCTGCGTGCGATCATCCTGCTGCCCTGGATCGTGCCGACCGTGCTCTCGGCGCTGGCGTTCTGGTGGATCTACGATCCCCAATTCTCGATCATCTCCTACCTGCTGGTCGACGTGCTGCATTGGCGCGACAGCAATGTCGACTTCCTCGGCTCGCCCTGGCCGGCGCGCTTCTCGCTGATCGCCGCCAATATCTGGCGCGGCATTCCCTTCGTCGCGATCTCGCTGCTGGCGGGCCTGCAGACCATCTCGCCCTCGCTCTATGAGGCCGCGATGCTCGACGGCGCCAGCGCCTGGCAGCGCTTCCGCTACATCACCTTCCCGATGATGATGCCGATCCTCGCCATCGTCATGACCTTCTCGATCATCTTCACCTTCACCGACTTCCAGCTCGTCTACGCCATCACACGCGGCGGCCCCGGCAACTCGACTCACCTGCTCGCGACGCTGGCCTTCCAGCGCGGCATCGCCGGCGGAGAGCTCGGCGAAGGTGCGGCGATCGCGGTGTCGATGATCCCGTTCCTGGTGTTCGCGACGCTGTTCTCCTATTTCGGTTTGGCCCGCCGCAAATGGCAGCAGGGAGAAAGCAATGACTGATGTTGCAGCCCAATCCTCCAACGTCGCCAGCGCCACCCCCGATACGATGGCGTGGGACTCCCGCGCCCGGCGCGTGGTGATGATCTATCTGCCGCTCGGCTGCTTCGTGCTCATCCTACTGTTCCCGTTCTACTGGATGGCGATCACCTCGTTCAAGCCGAACGCGGAGCTGATGAATTACAAGGAGCACAATCCGTTCTGGATCTCCTCGCCGACGCTCGCGCATATCAAGCATCTATTGTTCAATACCGCCTATCCGCGCTGGCTATGGACGACGATGCTGGTGGCGATCGGGTCGACCACGCTGTCGCTGATCGCGAGCACGCTGGCCGCCTATGCCATCGAACGGCTGCGCTTCCGCGGCAGCCCCTATGTCGGCCTCGGCATCTATCTCGCCTATCTGGTGCCGCCGTCGATCCTGTTCATTCCGCTTGCCACCGTCGTGGTGCAGTTCGGCCTGTTCGACTCGCCGCTTGCCCTGATCCTGGTTTATCCGACCTTCCTGGTGCCGTTCTGCACCTGGCTCCTGATCGGCTATTTCAAGTCGATCCCCTACGAGCTCGAGGAATGCGCGCTGGTGGACGGTGCGACACGGCTCCAGATCCTGCGCCGGATCACGCTGCCGCTCGCGGTGCCCGGCCTGATCTCGGCCGGCATCTTCTCCTTCACGCTGTCCTGGAACGAGTTCATCTACGCGCTCGCCTTCATCCAGAGCGGCGCCAACAAGACCGTGCCGGTCGCGATCCTGACCGAGCTCGTCACCGGCGACGTCTACCAGTGGGGCGCGCTGATGGCGGGATCGCTGCTCGGCTCGCTGCCGGTCGCGATCTTCTACTCGCTGTTCGTGGATTACTACGTCTCGTCGCTGACCGGCGCGGTGAAGGAATAGTTGGGCACAGGCGATCCCTGTCATGCGAGCCACCCGGTCGGCGCAAAGCGCCGCCGGGTGACAGGCTCCGCGAAGCAATCCATCGCACCGCATATGCGGAACTATGGATTGCTTCGTCGCTTCGCTCCTCGCAATGACGAACGTGGCTAAGACTACCGCGGCACAAACGCGACCGGCACGGAAAAGCCCATCGAGCCCTGCGTGATCTCGGACGGAAACGCCGGAAACGGCTGGGCCTGGCGCACCATCGCCAACGCGCGCGCGTCGAAGGTCGGATTGCCAGAGGAGCCGCCGAGATGGCTCGACAGCACCTGCCCGCCGCGGCCGAGCGTGAACACCAGGCGGACCACCCCGCGCTGGCCGTTGCCGCCGGCCGGATAGGAGTGGAAGCGCAGCAGATGCGCGCGGACGCGGGCGTTATAGGCCGCGATCGCTGACGCGGCTGCGCCGGCGCTGATCGCGGACGCAGCCGGCGCCTGCCGTTCGGCACGGCTCGGCGCGCTGGTGCGCGGTGCCGGCGTTGCCTCGGACGGCTTCCTTGCTTCGCGACGAACCACCTTCGGCTTGACCGGTTCGGGCTTCCTCTCCGGAACGACTTTCGCGGGCTCGGGTTGCGGCGACGTGATCTGCGGCTTCTGTTCCGGCGGTGCGACGACGTCGGGCTTCTCCTGCATCGGCGTCGGCGCGATCTCCTGCGGCACGGGTTGCGCGGCGGCAGGCTCCGGCGGCGACGCGTCGGCCTCCTGCATCGCCGGCCCCGGCGGCAGTTCGGTCTCCGAAAGCTCCGGCGCCGAGGTGATCGGCGTCAGGTCGACCAGCACTGCCGGCACCGCGACGCCCGGCGGCGGCGCCGGGACCCAGCTCATGGCAACCGCGAGCACTGCCGCATGCGCCGCCAGGATCGCTGCCGCCGACAGGCCCCAACGCCTCAGCCGGATCTCGCCGCCCGCATCATGAAGCGCGTACGCATTCATACATCAGCTGCGTCCGTCGAGGCCGACCAGCGCGACCTTGAGATAGCCGGCATTGCGCAAGGTGTTCATCACCTCCATCAGGTCGCCATAGGAAACGGCCTTGTCGGCGCGCAGATAAATGCGCTCGTCCTTCCTGCCTTGCGTGGCGCCATCGAGCGTCGACGTCAGCGTCTCGCGCGCGATCACGTCCTCGCCCACCGCGATCGAAAGATCCGGCTTGACGGTGACGAAGACCGGCTTGTCGGGCCGCGGCGCCGGTTCGGCCGCGGTGGCCGGCAGATCGACGCCGATGTCGACGGTGGCAAGCGGCGCCGCGACCATGAAGATGATCAGCAGCACCAGGATGACGTCGATGAACGGCGTGACGTTGATGTCATGCGCCTCGACCAGATCGTCGTCGCCGCGACGCCGGCCGCCGAACGCGCCGCCAGTGCCAAGCTTCGCGCCCATCGCCTACTCCGCAGCGCGCGCCAGCCGGAACAGGCTGCGATCGCCCTCGCGGCTGACCAGCAGCATCACCATGACGGAGGCGTCGCCGAGCAGCGCGCGGTAAGACGCGATCGAACGGGTCAGATGATTGTAGATCACGACCGCCGGAATGGCGGCAACGAGACCGAGCGCGGTCGCGAGCAGCGCTTCCGCGATGCCGGGCGCGACCACTGCAAGGCTGGTAGTGTGACTCTCAGAGATGCCGATGAAGGAATTCATGATGCCCCAGACGGTGCCGAACAGGCCGACGAACGGCGCGGTGGCGCCGATGGTCGCGAGCACGCCGGTACCGCGCGCGATCTGCCGTGACATCGCCGCCTCGACCCGCTCCAGCCGTAGCGCGATGCGCTCCTTGAAGCCGTCGTCGAACGTGCCGCCGGACAGCGCAGCCTCGCGCGAGGCCGATTGCACGATCTGCGCCACCGCGTCGTTGCTGTCGCGGCTCGCCTGCTCGACCTCGGCAAGCTGGGTGTCACGCTCAAGGAGGCCGATCCCCTGCCGGGCGAGCGCGGTCTTGCGGCGGATCTCGATGGTCTTGGCGAGCCACACCGTCCACGTCACCAGCGAGGCGAAGGCGAGCCCGATCATCACCGCCTTCACGATGATGTCGGCGCTGACGAACATGCCCCAGGGCGACAGATTGCGCGGCAACAGGGCGGCGTCGGCTGCGGCAAGGCTCGTGCCCGGCAGCATGCCGAGCCCGGCCGACGCCGCCATCCAGATGCTTCGCCCAAGCCAGCGCTGCCACATTGTCGCCTCCCGTCCTTCGTTGCTTTCAGCCCGCCTGCGGCGCGAGGCGGTCCGCCAGCGCATGAAAGCGCACCAGCTGATCGCCGCGCAGCGCGCGCGTCTCGTCGCGGCCGACAAACACCTTGAACATGATGCCGCCATCGGCGTTGACGAAGGCGACGAAGGCGGACGTCTTGCCCATGAAGGGACGCTCGACGAAGGCAACGGCCGCGCACCGCTCGTGGCGGAGATGGCCGTGCAATCCCTTCGGCTGCATCAGGTTGAAATACCCGCGGCCGACTTCGCCGTTCGGAATGGCGCCGGTGAACTCGAAGATCGCGTCATCGGTGTGCACGATCAGCGTCACCTCGCCCCACTCCGCGATGTCCTGCATCGCGGCGGCAAACTCGCCGGGGCCGATCCGCACCATGCTCTCGGGCAGCGCCTCGATCACCGCGCGCGGGGTGACCTTGCGCTCGCGCGCAACGTCCTCGATCACCGCGCCGGGATTGTCGGCCATATACGCCTTGAGCCCCACAAGCTCCGCATCAGGCACGACCGCCTCCATCACGCCGCCGCGCTCTTCGCCCGCTCGGTGATCAGCACCTCGAAGCCCTCGAATTTCGGGTGCCCGAGATAGAGGCTGCCGCCGGTCTCGTTGCCGGCGCGGGAATGGGCGCGGCGGAACGCATCGGATTTGGTCCAGTCCTCGAACGCCGCCTTGCTGGCCCACACCGTGTGGGTCGCGTAGAGCGTGTGATCCTCGGCCTCGGGGCCCTTCACCAGGTGAAACTCGATGAATCCAGGCAGATCGCCGAGATAGGATTCGCGCGTCTTCCAGACCGTCTCGAACGCCTGCTCCTTGCCCTTGATCACCTGGAACCGGTTCATTGCGATGAACATGAAAACTCTCTCCTGTATGACGGCGGATGCCCGATCCTGCCGGTTGATCTCGTTAATAACATGAACGCGCCAAGGAATACGCCAAAGGCCGCGCCGGGGGCACCAGCGCAGCCGGAGCAACCTGGATGGAATGATCGGCGTCTCGCGTTACGCTCCACCTAGGTGAATCCTGAGCCCGGCCTTGTAGACGGTACCCGGACCGGGGCTCGAGAACAGCACGTCGTTCTGCGACGTGCCGTCGGTCGAGCTGCCCGGAATGGCGTAAGGCCGGTAGTACTGGTTCAAGAGATTGTCGACCGACGCCGTGAAGGTGATGTCCTTGGTGGCGTTCCAGGTCAGATAGAGGTTGACGAGCTCGTAGCCGGTCGAGGGCAGATAGCCCGCCGGCAGGTCGTTGTTGGCGCCGAACGAGGACCATTGCGCGGCAATGATCAACGAACGGTCGAGCAACCGCACGC
Organism: Bradyrhizobium sp. BEA-2-5; assembly: GCF_032918025.1. Taxonomy (NCBI): domain Bacteria; kingdom Pseudomonadati; phylum Pseudomonadota; class Alphaproteobacteria; order Hyphomicrobiales; family Nitrobacteraceae; genus Bradyrhizobium; species Bradyrhizobium sp. BEA-2-5. Next base: position 7,322,053 of record NZ_CP136629.1, read on the forward strand.
CGCCGGTCGTCGTCACCTTGCGCGGCGTGATGGTGGCGAGCCCGACATTGGTCTGGGTGTTCCGGCCGCGCATCAGATGGCCGGCGACGCCGATGAACCAGCTGCCGGCATCGTACATCGTCTCCGCCTCGAAGCCCTCGATGCGGGCATTGGCGATGTTCTGGTACTGATAGTACTGGCTGAAGCGCCCGAACGGCGTCAGCGTCGGCGCCGAGGCGACGAGATCGATATAACCGTCGACGTCGTTGCGGAACACGTTGATCTTGCCGCGGAACGAGTCGCTCGCGGTGAGGATGCCGTCATATTTCAGGTTGATGCCGACTTCCTTGTTCTTGCCGACCTCCGGCCGCAGCGCCGCATTGGGCAGGAAGCAGAACAGGCCTGAGGTGCCGTCGGGGCAGTTGAACAGCGCCGGCCCGCCGCCAGTGGCGTGGCCGCCCGAGATCACGGTCTCGGTGATCGACGGCGCGCGATAGCCCTCGGCGTAGCTGACATAGGGCTGGAAGCCCGGAACCGGCGTGACGCCGAGCGTGATCTTCGGCGAGAAACGGTCGCCGCTGGTCGTGGTGCTGATCGAGTTGAGCTCGTAGTGGTCGTAGCGGACCGCGCTGATCAGCTCGAGCCAGGTCGAGTAGTTCTGCTTCAGCTGAAGGAAACCGCCCGACACGGTGCGAATGCCGCTCGGCGTCGTGATGTTGGAATTGCCACGCGAGTCGAAGGTCTCGACATCGTCGCGGAAGGCGTCGAAGCCGTAGGTCACGGCGTTGCGCCAGTCGCCGAAATTGAAGCGCGAGGTGTTGTTGACGTCGATCCCTACGGTGTCCAGCAAATAACCACGCTTGTCGCCGACGCAGCCGGAGATGTTGTTGCCGGGATTGGCGAGCGTGCAGACGCCGCCGCCGGTGGTGATGCGGTTGTTGTAGGTCTTGACCTGGTTGTTGTCGGTCCGATTGCCGTAGACCGAGATGTTCCAGTCGAACAGCATGTCGTCCGGCTTGGAATATCTCCAGCTCAAGGTGCCCGTGTAGTTCTTGGCGTCGGATGCGTAGACCGAGGAGCCCGCGATCGCGGCGAGCGGCGCCGCCGTCGTGGTCGGGCCGCGGTTCGGCTGACCGATATTGTACTGGTAGTCCTGGAAGATACCGCCGATCTTGAACTCGTGGCCTTCGGCCGGCCGGAACGTCACCTTCATCAGGCCGGCCGCGATATGGTTGCCGGTGTTGCCGATCTCGGTGCCGTTGCCGTCCTTGTAATTGCCTTGCGTGCGGTAGACCGCGCCGCCGAAGATATCGACGTCGGGCGTGGCGCGCACGCCCCCGAACACCGAGCCCAGGCCGCGATTGTTGTTGGACCCGTAGGAGCCCGTGAGATCGACGCCCCAGCGCTCGCCGGGTCGCAGCACGTCGTTGATGTCCTTGGTGCGGAACGAGACCAGGCCGCCGATCGCGCCGGAGCCGTAGATGTTGGCGGTCGGGCCGCGCACGACGTCGACGCCGCCGATCAACTCGGGATCGAGGAAGAAGGAGCCGTTGGCATTGTGCCCGGTACGCTGATAGTTCTGCCGCGCTCCGTCGACGACCACGGCGACGCGCCCGAAATCCTGCAAGCCGCGAATATTGATGACGGTCGCGGGATCGTCGCCGCGCTCCTGAAACGACACGCCGGGAATGGCGTAGAAGATGTCCGACAGCCGGTTGGGCTGAAGCCCCTGGATCTTGTCCAGGGTGACGGCGCTGACCGGCGCCAGCGCATCGATCGCGCGCTCCTCGGTCTTGGACGCCACCGCCGTGATGGTGTCGAGCGATTGCACCGGCACCGCACCGATCTGCGCCCGCGCATTCATCGCCGGCGCCACCGCCTGAGGTTCGGCCACCGGCTTCGGCTTCCGCTTGGCCTGCTTCGGCCGTTCGCTGGAAGGACGCGCAGCCGACGGATCGGCGGTCTGCGCGAACCCGCGCTCCGGCAGTGCTGCCGCAAATGAAACCACCGACGCGCCCAAAATCAGGGCGCGCGAATACCTAGCCCCGTCAGCCATATCAGCCCCAGCCTGATCATCGCTTTTCTGGTTTGGCTGGCGTGCGCTCTCTGACGAGCGGCTTGCTGGCTACGTCGCGATGCAAGCCACCGGCTTGCATCGCGTGAGGATTGGTTACGAGCCGGCAACAAAACGGTCAAGAATGCGGCGGCGCTGTTTATATCGATTGTAAAGTGCAGCCGTTGGAATGCGCCTTCGCCCGCTTATACAAGCAAAACACCATTTGAAAATTTTTCGCAGGCGCAACACCACAATATGTCCGCAGCTTCCGGAGACAATATCGGCGCAGCCGGAAAGCAGACCGAGCCTGCATCCGGTGCAGCCAAAACACTGATCATGCGCGGTAATCGTCTCGACAGCCGCGACCTGTTCGCTGCGGAGCGCGAGATCATCATCATGCATGGCGAGGAGCACTACCGCTTGCGGCTGACCTCGCAGAACAAGCTGATTCTCACCAAGTGACGGCGCCGATGACAATTTGTCGCACGCTCGCTTTGTTCGCCTTCTCCTGCCTGCTGCCGATCGAAGCAGTGACAGCCGAGGGCATCACCGTGCATGACGCGCGCGACCGCGACGTCGTGATCGACAATCCGTCGCGCATCGTCTCGATCGGAGGCGCGATCACCGAGATCCTCTATGCGCTCGGCTTCGAGGATCGCATCGCCGGCGTCGATGCGACCAGCCTCTACCCGCCGGCTGCGCTGCGCGAGAAGCCCGACGTCGGCTACATGCGCCAGCTGTCGCCGGAGGGCGTGCTCGGCCTGCACCCGTCGCTGGTGCTCGCGGTGCAGGGCTCCGGGCCGAAGGAGACCATGGACGTGCTCGAGGCGGCCAAGGTGCCGCTGGTGCTGGTGCCGGAGACGTTCTCGGAGGCCGGGCTGGTCGAGAAGATCAGGTTGGTCGGCCACGCCATGGGCGCCGATCCGCGCGCCGCCTGCCTGACCACGGCGGTGGAGAGCGACCTCGCGCAACTGCGTGTGCTGCGTGCCAGGGTGACGAAGCCGGTGCGCGTGATGTTCGTGATGTCGCTCCAGAACGGGCGGGCGATGGTGGCCGGCCACAAGACCGCGGCCGACGAGATCATCCAGCTCGCGGGCGGCGTCAACGCCATCGACGGTTACGACGGCTACAAGCCGGTCAATGACGAGGCCATCGTGGCGGCGAAACCGGATGTCGTGCTGTCGATCGATCGCGGCAAGGATTCGCTGACGTCGGATGCCGTGTTCGCGCATCCAGCCTTTGCGCTGACGCCGGTCGCGGCCAACAAGAGCTTCATCACCATGGACGGGCTCTATCTGCTCGGCTTCGGGCCGCGGACGGCGGCGGCGGCGCGCGATCTCTCCGTCAAGCTCTATCCGGCGTTGGCGCCGGAGGCTGACAACTTCAAGCCGGCAGCGCTGACCGCGAATTGTCGGCAATGAGCGTGCTGACTGAGCGCCGCGGGCGTGCGAAACAACGGCGCGCCGGCATGTCGCTGCGGCCGGCCGCGACACTCACCCTGCTCTGCCTGCTTGCGGCGCTGGCAGGCGCCGCCCTGGTCGCCCTGACGGTCGGGGCCGCCGGGATTCCAATGGCGCGGCTTCCGGCAGCGCTTGGGCTTTGGGCTGATGGTGTCGCCAACCCGCTGCTTGCACGCGACCAACTCGTGGTGTGGTCGATCCGCATCCCGCGGATCGCGGCGGCGGCGATGGTCGGCGGACTCCTTGCCGTATCAGGCGCGATCATGCAGGGCCTGTTCCGCAACCCCCTCGCCGACCCCGCGCTGGTCGGCGTCTCCTCCGGCGGCGCGTTTGCCGCGGCGGCCGCGATCGTGTTCACCGACAGCCATCTCGGCGAAAGCCTGCGCTTCCTGCAACACCAGCTGCTGCCGATCGCGGCCTTTGCCGGCTCGCTGGTCACGACCATCGTGCTTTACAGCATCGCCAGCCGCGGCGGCCGGACCTCGATTGCGATCTTCCTGCTCGCCGGCGTCGCCATCACCGCGATCGCCAACGCGGGCATCGGCCTCCTGGTGTTCATCGCCGACGACCGTCAGCTGCGCGACATCACGTTCTGGATGCTCGGCTCGATGAGCGGCGCGACCTGGACCAAGCTCACGGCGCTGGCGCCGGTGCTGGCGGTCGCGCTGGTCGCCTGCCTCTCGATCGCGCGCGGTCTCGATCTGCTGGTGCTCGGCGAGGCCGACGCTTTCCACGGCGGGGTCGACGTCGAGCGCCTGAAGCGGATCTCGATCGTCATCGTCTCCGCCATGACCGGCGTCGCGGTGTCGATCAGCGGCGTCATCGGCTTCGTCGGAATCGTCGTGCCGCATCTGCTCCGCCTCGTGATCGGGCCGGCGCATCGCCTGCTGCTGCCGGCCTCGGTGCTATCAGGCGCCGTCCTGATGGTCGGCGCCGACACGCTGGCGCGCACCATCGTGGCGCCGGCGGAGATGCCGATCGGCATCCTGACCGCGGCCGTCGGCGCGCCCGTCTTTCTCTTCATCCTGTTGCGGCAGCGCGGGCTGGTGTCGCTATGACGGCCCTGCTCGAAGCGCAGTCGGTATCGATGACGATCGGCAGCACTGATCTGGTCGACGCGGTGTCGCTGCAGATCGGCGCCGGCGAGATGGTCGCGATCGTCGGTCCCAACGGCGCCGGCAAATCGACCCTGCTGCGGATGCTGTCGGGCGACCTGCGCCCGTCGCGCGGGGCGATCAGGCTGAGGCAGCGTGACCTGCAAACCTACCGACCACTCGCGCTGGCGCAGCACCGCGCGATGCTGTCCCAGCACATCAACGTCACCTTCCCGTTCACGGTCGAGGAGATCGTCAGCATGGGCACCGGCGAAAGCCCGCGTGCCGTCACGCGGGCACTGGTCGAGGCGGCACTCGACGAGGTCGGGCTCGCGCGTTTCCGTTTCAGGCAATTGCCGACGCTGTCAGGCGGCGAGCAGCAGCGCGCCCATTTCGCCCGCGTGCTGGTGCAACTCGCCTGCGGCGAGACCGAGCACGGCCCCGGGCTTTTGCTGCTGGATGAGCCGACCTCGAGCCTCGATCTGCGTCACCAGATCGACCTCGTCGAGGCCGCGCGCCGCCGCGCGGCGGCCGGCACCGCCGTCATCGCGATCCTGCACGATCTCAATCTCGCGATCCGCTTCGCCGACCGCATCCTGCTGCTGCACCGCGGCCGGCTTGTCGTCGACGGCGACCGCGCCGCCGCGATGAAGGCCGAGACGCTGCGCGAGATCTTCGAGATCGACGCTGCGATCGCCTACACCGGAAACGGCGTGCCGTTCCTGCTGCCGCAGACCATGCGGCCCGTTTAGACCCTCATGGTGAGAAGCGCGGTACGCGCGTCTCGAACCAAGAGGCCCGGCTGTTGCTCGCGGCCATCCTTCGAGACGGCCGCCGCGCGGCCTCCTCAGGATGGGATTGCGAGTGAGAGGCGACGTAACGCCGCAAGCCTTATCCCGCCGCAACATCCGCGGTTCACAAAACTGTCAGCCGGCTGTAACAGGCGGCTCGGAGAACACCGCATCGTTTATCCTTTGGGAGATCAACCATGCGCCTGTCCCTGCTCTGCTCCGTCGCCTCGATCCTGCTCGCCACATCGGCGTTCGCGCAGAGTGAGGGCGAATTCCCGGCGACGCTGGCAGGACACGCCGTGATGCCGGCGGAGAGCTTCATTGACGCGCCCGCCGACGCCCCTGATGATCTGAAGAGCTCGGGCAAATATACCACCGGCAAGCGGGTCGACGCGCCTGGCACCGTCATGGGCAAGTCCTACGAGCGTCCCACCGGCGTGTCGCTGCCGTTCAAGGGGCAGCCGCTCCAGGGGAATTCGGGCATCAAGACCATGCCCGACGGCAGCTTCTGGGTCATCACCGACAACGGCATGGGCGCGCGCGCCAACTCGCCGGATTCGATGCTGTACCTGAACCGCTACAAGATGGATTGGGCGAGCGGCAAGATCGAGCGACAGGAGACCATCTTCCTGCACGATCCCGACAAGAAGGTGCCCTTCCGCATCCTGCATGAGGGTAGCCCGAAGCGCTATCTCACCGGCTCCGATTTCGACACTGAAGGCTTCCAGATCGTCGGCGACACCTTCTGGATCGGCGACGAGTTCGGCCCCTATATCCTGAAGGCCGACAAGTCGGGCAAGATCCTCGGCGTGTTCGACACGGTTGCCGACGGCAAGCCGGTGCGCTCGCCGGACAATTGGGCCGTCGCAACGCCCGGTGCGCCAGGCGCGACCTACACCAATGTCAATCTCCGCCGCTCAAAGGGCTATGAGGGCTTCGCCTCGTCGAAAGACGGCAAGTTCCTCTACGGCCTGCTCGAAGGACCGCTGTGGGATGCCGAGAAGAAGGACTGGGAGAAGGTCGACGGCAAGGAAGCCGCCCGCATTCTCGAATTCGACGTCGCCGCGGAGAAGTTCACCGGCCGCTACTGGCAGTATGTGTTCGAGCAGAACGGCAACGCCATCGGCGACTTCAACATGATCGATCAGGCCTCCGGCCTCATCATCGAGCGCGACAACGGCGAAGGCACCGCCGACAAGGCCTGCCCGCAAGGCACCCGCGGCGAGAACTGCTTCCCTGATCTCGCCAAGTTCAAGCGCGTCTACAAGATCGAGCTCTCCGACGCCAATGTCGGCAAGCCCGTGCGCAAGATCGGCTATATCGACCTGATGAAGATCAGGGATCCCGACAAGAAGGCGCGGAAGCCGCTCAACGACGGCGTCTACACCTTCCCGTTCTTCACCATCGAGAACGTCGATCGCGTCGACGACACCCATATCATCGTCGGCAACGACAACAACCTGCCGTTCTCCTCCAGCCGCGATCCCAACAAGGCCGATGACAACGAGTTCGTGCTGCTGGAAGTCGCGGATTTCCTGAAGGCGAAGTGAAGGGCCTGTTGTCGCAGCACGCAATCGTATCGTCGCCCGGCTCGGCCGGGCGACCCAGTATTGCAGAGACGTCCGAATTTAGCGGACAAGCCGCGGCGTACTGGATGCCCCGATCAAGCCGGGGCATGACAGCGAATTTAAACCGGCTATTATCGCCGCACCGGTCAGCGCGCGCGGCAAGCCACGTCACTCCTTCTTCGTCCGGTAATCTCCGAACGTCGTGTCGCGCTGGTCGAGCTGGGCCTTCACGCTGCCGCCGTCGCGGCGGAAGCCCGCCATGTAGGCCTTGCTGGCCTCGGTCGTGAAGGCCAGCGCCTGGATTTCGGTGCCGGCCCGTATCGCGGCGCGGGCGCCCATGATTTCCATGGCGCGGTGGACGCTGCGCTTGTTGAGCTGTTGCAGCTCGATCGGCACTTTCGCCGCGCGCTCGGCGAAATCGAGCGTCTTCGCCTCCAGTTCGGCAAGCGGAAACGACCGGGTCGCATAGCCCCATTCGGCGGCCTCGCGGCCGGACATCGCGTCACCCGTCAACATCAATTCCATGGCGCGGCGCATGCCGACCAGCCACGGGTGATACTGCATGTCGGGCGGGCTCATCAGCCGCACCGGCGGATAGCCGATCTGGGCGTCGTCGGCGACATAGACCACGTCGCAGGCGGTCGCGAGCTCTGTGCCGCCGGCGAGGCAATAGCCGTGCACCTGCGCGATCACAGGCTTTGCGAGATCCCAGATCGAGAACCAGCCCTCGACGACATGGCGCGACCACTGGCCGGGGCCGGATGCCGAATGGTAGGGCTGGTCGACGCGGTTGTCGGCGGAGAGATCGTAGCCCGCCGAGAAGCAGGGTCCGGCGCCGCGCAGGATCGAGATCGAAATCCCGGGATCGCGGTCGGCCTGTTCCAGCACCTCGAAGATCTCGCCGCGCAGGCGGTTGTTCAGCGCGTTGCGCTTCTCGGGGCGGTTCAGCGTGATGCGGCGGACGCGCGGACGCGGATCATCGACGACGATGTGCTGGTAGCTCATGGATCCTCCCGATCTCAGGCTTTGTTGCCTTTGGCAAAGTGATGCCCGAGATCGGGAGGGTTGTCATCGGTAGATGACGCAGGTCCTCATAGCGTTTTCAAGCGAAGTGGGTTCCGGTTCGCGTGAAGAAAATGCGTCAAGCAACAACGCTAGAGCCCGGCACGGGCTCTAGCCCGCCGGCACCATCACGACGCCCTTGTCCTTGGGCCAGCGCATCCGCCAGGCGAAATTGATGTCACGGACCTCGCCGGCCTTGGCCTCGAACGCCCATTCCAGTACGCCGCGCTTGTCGCGCAGATTGGTCGTCGTCGCCGGCGTCGACGAGGGCAGCATCTCGACGACGATGTCCTCGTTCTCGCTGACCGGCAGCTGATCCTCGATCGCGACCTTGATCGGGAAATCATGGCCGTTGCGGATCGTGGTCTTGAACGAACGCTCGTCGGTCTTCGACGTCGTCACGAGCAAGCCGGCCGAGCCCTCGTTGCGCTTGAGCACGGCGCGCTCGATTCTGACCTTGTCGTCGGCGCCGAAGCCGAGCCGCACGATGTCGTCCTTGGCGGCGGTGGCCATCCGGCTGCGGCCGACAAAGATGCCGTCGCGGTAGATCGAGACCTGTCCCGGCAGCAACGGCGCATCGTCGGCCTGCACGAAGCTCGCTTCCAGGAAAGCGGTCGGGTCGATCACCGGAACGGCGCGAACCGCGAGATCGGGGGTGATGGTCGCCGTCGAGATACGCAGGCTCTTTGCGCCCTCATTGGCGGCAACGCTGACGCGGCCGGGGATCTTGAAGGTGGCCTGGAAAGCGCCGATCTCGGCGGTGGCTTCCAGTTCGTCCATGCGTCCCCCACCAAAACGGAATTGCTGAACCGCGTCGGCGGCTGGCGCAGGTGCCAGCGCCTCGCGCGCCCGCATGCTGGCCTCTCCGGACAGCTTCGCCAGCGGCCGCGGCGGCTGCGGATATTGCACGATCAGCGAGCGGAGGTCGGGCGCGTTGCCGCCGCGCGCGACCCGCACGGTGGAAACGACGAGCGCCACGTTCGACCAGTCCTCACCGGTCGACTGGGTGATCTCGGCGCGGCGCACCAGCTCGATCGCGGGCTTGCGGTCCCTGGCGCCGGTATCGAGACGAGCGTCATAGAGCGGCACCCAACGGGCGTTGCGCACCGCATAAGTGACCCGCAGCGTCGCGCGGGTCGCGGCGGCGGAAGCCAGCTCGATCCGTACCTCGAGCTTGCTCGGCGGCTTGGCGGCACGATCGGCTTCAAGGCGCACGATCTCGCGGTCGATGTCACGCTGCTTGCGCGTGGCGTCGCGGATCGCGTTGTCGGCGGTTGCGACTTCATCCCCCACCGCTGAGAACGCGGCGCGCCACTCGCTCACCGGACGCGCCTCGCCCTTCTCGCCGATCCCGACCGGCGCGGCCTCGGCGAAATGTTCGACGAATTTGCGCCGCGCCTCGGCCGACGAGATGATCCCCTGCAGATCCTCGCGCTGATCCTTCAGCACCTCGATCCGCTTGTCGATCTCAGGCAGGTTCGCCGGCTCCAGCGGGCGCGGGTGCCGTGCGTCGATGGCCCCGATCGTCAACCGGCCGCCCGCCTCGCCCTCCACTCGAAGCGAGCCTGTATCGAGCTCCATCGGGAAATCCCTGGCGATGAGGGTGTTGTCGCCGGCAGGCAGGTCCAGCGTGATGACGCGGGTGACGCTCGCGCCATCGGGATAGACGGTCACGGCGTCGACCTGCGAGGCCGCATCGAGATTGGCCGCATGCAGCGGCCCGGCAACCAGCGCACCCGCCAGCACCAGGCTGGTGGTCACTAGATAATTCGCAATCCTGCACATGACATCCCTCCGGAAAAACGCCGCATCGCGCGCGAGACGAACGGCGCGCCGGGCTCGAGGGCGCGCCGTTTCTGCTCGTGAGACGCAGCGAGGAAGGGACTGGTTCGATTGAGGTTTCCCTGCGGCGCGACGATGGCGCCGCAGCGGCTGCCGCATGGCGCGGCGATGTCTTCGGGCTCTAGCGATCCGCCTTGCGCCGGATGAACAGATAATTCGGCACGAAGCCGGCCAAGGTGATCGCGATCATGATCCACCAGCCGCGCTGAAACGCCGCGATCCGCTCGGTCATCGAGACCGGCGTTGCAAGGATCGCGACAAAGATCGCGACGCCGATCGCCAGTGCCGCCTGCCGGATCATGTTGATGACGCCCGAGCCGGTGGCAAACGACGACGGCGGCAGCGCGCCGGCGCCGACGCCCATCAGGGTCGGAAAGGTCAGCCCGACGCCGATACCGATCAGCATCACGCCCGCGACGACGGCAGGCGCATTGGGTTCGGCCCCGAGCAGCGTCGCCCAGATCGCGAGGCCGGCCGCGAACAGCACGATCCCGGCGGAGACGACGGCCGCGGCGCCAAACCGCGCAATCAGCCGGCCGGCAAACAACAGCGAGGTGATCGGCACCATCAGCGGACCGGGGGCGATTGCAAGGCCGGTCTTCAACGCCGACCAGCCCATACCGTCTGCTCCCACAACGCGCAGGACAGCAGCATGGCGCCGAAGGCCGCCGAATAAGGCGCCATCACCAGCGACGCGCCGGTGAACGGCCTGACCGCGAACAGTGCAGGATCGACGAAGGCATTCCTCGATCTGAGGCAATGCCACGCGAAGGCGGCGAGCGAGACGGCCGCGACGGCAAAGCCGAGCACGACGCCGCGCGAACTCCATCCCCAATCGTTCGCCTTCACGATCGCAAAGGTCAGCGCACCGATGCCGGAGATCACCAGCAGCGCCGCCCATGAACTCGGACGCGGCACGTCGTGACCGGGCACTTCGGGCAATTTCAGCCAGCCGATGATCAGCGCGACCACGCCGATCGGGACATTGACGATGAAGATCCAGCGCCAGTCGAACGTGACCAGGACGCCTCCCGCGAGCGGGCCCAGTGCGGCGGCAAGGCCGCCGATCGCCGTCCAGGTGCGCACCGCCCCGGCGCGCTGCTCGGGCGGAAATGATGCCAGCAGCAGGCCGATCGAGGTCGGCGTCATCAATGCCGCACCGGCGGCCTGCGCCACGCGGGAGACGACCAGGAACTCGACACTGGACGCCAGCGCACATGCGGCTGACGCGGCCGTGAACAGCGCGACGCCGAGCAGGAAGCTGAGATTGCGGCTGTGGCGTTCGGCGAGCCGGCCGAAGAACACCAGCAAGGCCGCGTAGGCAATGGCATAGGCATTGAGGATCCAGGACAGATCCTCAAGCGAGGCGCCGCGAAATTCCTGCGCGATGTTCGGCAGCCCGACATTGACGATGAACAAATCGAGATTGGCGAGGCAAATGCCGACCGACACGATCGCAAGCACCTGGCGCGGGGTTGCGGTGGCGACGCCGGACCGCGGCCGCGCATCAGGTTCGACGACCAGATCGATGGTCTCCGCCTCTACCTCCGACATCACACCCTCCAAAATATGTGCATATGCATCTATTGTCATTAGGTGCATATGCATGTATCTGTCAAGTCCATCGGAGGCAGCGATGGCGAAAACGGAACCCAGCCGGTGTAATCTCACGGCGTTGCGCAAGGCGACGCGGCGGGTGTCGCAGCTTTACGATCAGGTCCTTGCGACATCCGGCCTGCGCGGCACGCAACGGGCGATTCTGGTCTATGTCAGGCGGTCGGGCGCGCCGACGATGGGCGAGCTTGCCGCAGCCTTGGTGCTCGACCGCACTGCGCTCAACCACAACCTCAAGCCGCTCGAGCGCGACGGTCTGTTGACCATCATTGTCGACAAGAATGACCGGCGCAGCCGGCTGGTGCGGCTCACCAAGCGCGGCGAAGCCAGGCTCGAGGAATCACAGGCCGCATGGCTCAAGGCGCAGGAGCGTTTCGAGACCGCCTTTGGCGCAAGGCAGGCCGCCGATCTCAGGCAGACGCTCGAACTGATTGCCTCGCTCGAGTTTGACGAGCGCGCGCTCGGCTCACCGGCGAGCTAGCCGGCTCCAAAAGAAAAGCGGCCCGGCGTTGCCGCCGGGCCCCTGGTTCGCACACGATCAGTGTCGATCGCGCTCAGCTGTAGATCTCGAACAGGCCGGCGCCGCCCTGGCCGCCGCCGATGCACATGGTGACGACGCCCCACTTGGCCTTGCGGCGGGCGCCTTCCTGCAAGAGGTGGCCGGTGAGACGGGCGCCGGTCATGCCGAAGGGATGGCCGATCGCGATCGAGCCTCCGTTGACGTTGTACTTGGCGGGATCGATGCCGAGCTGGTCGCGGCAATACAGGCACTGGCTGGCGAAGGCTTCGTTGAGCTCCCACAGATCGATGTCGTCGATCTTGAGGCCGGTGCGCTTGAGCAGCTTCGGAATGGCGAACACCGGGCCGATGCCCATCTCGTCGGGCTCGCAGCCGGCGGTCGCCCAGGCGACGAAGCGGCCGAGCGGCTTCAGCCCGCGCTTCTCCGCATCCTTGGCTTCCATCAGCACCACGGCGGCGGCGCCGTCGGAGAGCTGGCTGGCATTGCCGGCGGTGACGAACTTGCCGGGCCCCTTCACCGGCTCGAGCTTGGCGAGACCTTCCAGCGTGGTCTCGGGCCGGTTGCACTCGTCGCGGTCGACGACGTAGTCGACGATGCTCTCGGCCTTGGTCTGCTTGTCCACGACCTTCATCCTGGTCTTCATCGGGACGATCTCGTCCTTGAACTTGCCGGCCTGCTGCGCCGAAGCCATGCGGCGCTGCGACTCCAGCGAGAACTCGTCCTGGTATTCGCGGCTGAGCTTGTAGCGCTCGGCGACGATGTCGGCGGTGTCGATCATGGCCATGAAGATGTCGGGCGCGACCTTGAGCAGTTCCGGGTCGACCGATTCCTTCGGGGTGGCGCCGCCGGGGATCGAGATGCTCTCGACGCCGCCGGCGACGATGCAGTCGGCGCCATCCGAGCGGATCGAGTTGGCGGCCATCGCGATGGTCTGCAGCCCCGAGGAGCAGAAGCGGTTCACCGAGACGCCGGCGGTGGTCTTCGGCAGGCCGGCGAGCAGCGCGGCCTGGCGGCCGATGTTCGGCGCGCCATGGGCGCAATTGCCGAGATAGCAGTCCTCGACATAGTCCTTCTCGACGCCGGCGCGGTCGACCGCGTGCTGGATGGCGTGGGCCGCGAGCGACATCGGCGGCGTGATGTTGAACCCGCCGCGGCCGGATTTTGCCAGGCCCGTGCGCGCATAGGAAACGATGACGGCTTCACGCATTGTTTTCTCCCTCTGAGATGACGGTCATTGTGGCGCGTCGTGGCCCGTTCGTACACATTTTTCGTCGGGCGCAACAGCAATACCGGACGCCCCGGAACGACAAACGCCGCCTCCGGGACCGGAGACGGCGTCATGTTCCGCAGATCGGAATTTGGATATGCTTGAGCGGTATCTTGTTCGTCACGTTCCGGGGACGACGAGAACCGCTCAAACAACGTTTAAAACATCGGCGCCCTAAAACGTCGGCGGCTCAGAACGTCAGTGGATCAGAACGTCAGCGCCTTGGCCTGCTTGACCTGCGGCAGGGCCTGCACCTTGGCGAGCAGGTCCGCCGGCACTGCGCCGTCGACCTCGACCAGCGCAATGGCATCGCTGCCGGGCGCGACGCGGCCGAGATGGAAGGTGGCGATGTTGATCTTGGCGTCGCCCAGAAGGCTCGCGAACTTGCCGATGAAGCCCGGCTTGTCCTCGTTGGTGACGTAGATCATGGACTTGCCGAACTCGGCGTCGACACGGATGCCCTTGATGTCGACGAGGCGCGGCTTGCCGTCGGCATAGACGGTGCCCGAGACCGACCGCTCCTGCCGCTCGGTGGTGACCGTGACGGTGATCAGGCTCTCATAGTCGCTCTGGGCGGCGCGCACGATCTCGTCCACCACCATGCCGCGCTCCTTGGCGACGACCGGCGCGGAGACGACGTTGACCTCGCCCAGCATCGGCCGCAGCAGGCCGGACAGCACGGCGGAGGTGATCGCCTTGATCTTCATCTCGGCGACGTGGCCCTCATAGGTGATCTCGACCTTGAGAATGCCGGTCTCGGTGAGCTGGCCGGCGAAGGAGCCGAGCTTCTCGGCAAGCGCGATGAACGGCTTCAGCTTCGGCGCTTCTTCGGCCGTGATCGAGGGGAAGTTGACGGCGTTCGAGATCGCGCCGGTGAGCAGGTAATCCGACATCTGCTCGGCGACCTGGAGCGCGACGTTCTCCTGGGCTTCGGTGGTGGATGCGCCGAGATGCGGCGTGCAGATCACGTTGGGATGGCCGAACAGCACGTTCTTGGTCGCGGGCTCCTCGACGAACACGTCGAAGGCGGCGCCCGCGATGTGCTTGGAGTTGAGCGCATCAACCACCGCCTGCTCGTCGACGAGGCCGCCGCGGGCGCAGTTGATCAGGCGCACGCCCTTCTTCATCCTGGCGATCGCAGCCGCGTCGATGATGTTCCTGGTCTTGTCGGTGAGCGGAGTGTGCAGCGTGATGAAATCGGAGCGCTTCAGCAGGTCGTCGAGCTCGACCTTCTCGACGCCGATGTCCTTGGCGCGCTCCGGCGACAGGAACGGGTCGAACGCGATCACCTTCATGCGCAGGCCGAGCGCGCGGTCGGCGACGATCGAGCCGATATTGCCGCAGCCGACGACACCGAGCACCTTGCCGGTGATCTCGACGCCCATGAAGCGGTTCTTCTCCCACTTGCCGGCCTGGGTCGAGGCGTCGGCCTGCGGGATCTCGCGGGCCAGCGCCAGCATCAGGGTGATGGCGTGCTCGGCGGTCGTGATCGAGTTGCCGAACGGCGTGTTCATCACGATGATGCCCTTGGCCGTGGCGGCGGGAATCTCGACATTGTCGACGCCGATGCCGGCGCGGCCGATCACCTTCAGCTTCGCCGCCTTCTCGAGGATCTTGGCGGTTGCCTTGGTCGCCGAACGGATCGCAAGGCCGTCGTAATTGCCGATGATCTCGGCGAGCTTGTCCTTGTCCTTGCCGAGGTTGGGCTGGAAGTCGACCTCGACGCCGCGATCCTTGAAGATCTGCACGGCGGCGGGCGAGAGCGCGTCGGAAATGAGAACTTTGGGTTTGGTCATCTCGATTGTTCCTTTGCCCTGCGGCGGGCGGGTCTCCTGGACCGATCTGGTGAAGTCTCTGATCACTTCTCCCTCTCCCCGCTCTTGCGGGGAGAGGGTTGGGGTGAGGGGCAGCCACAGGCGAGGTGCTCGTGGAGAGAGCCCCTCACCCGGATCGCTGCGCGATCCGACCTCTCCCCGTAAGAACGGGGAGAGGCGAAGAAAGCAATCACGCCGCCTTGGGCAGAGCGGCCTTGGTCTCGGCGAAGGCCCAGTCGATCCACTGCGTCAGCAGCTCGACGTCCCTGGCCTCGACGGTGGCGCCGCACCAGATGCGCAGGCCGGCCGGCGCATCGCGGTAATAGGCGAAGTCGAAGCCGGCGCCTTCCTTCTCGACCAGCGCGACCAGCTTCTTGCAGAAGTCGGCCTGCACGTCCGCCGAAAGCGAAGTGATCGCGGGATCAGTGAACTTGAGGCACACGGAGGTGTTGGAGCGGATCGAAGCGTCCTTGGCGAGGAAGTCGATCCAGGGCGTCTTCGCCTTCCAGTCGGCGAGCACCTTGGTGTTGGCATCGGCACGCGCGATCAGCGCCTTGAGGCCGCCGATCGACTTGGCCCAGTTCAGCGCGTCGAGATAGTCCTCGACGCAGAGCATCGAGGGCGTGTTGATGGTCTCGCCGACGAAGATGCCTTCGTTGATCTTGCCGCCCTTGGTCATGCGGAAGATCTTCGGCAGCGGCCAGGCCGGCTTGTAGGTCTCGAGCCGTTCCACCGCGCGGGGCGACAGGATCAGCATGCCGTGCGCGGCCTCACCGCCGAGCGCCTTCTGCCAGGAGAAGGTGACGACGTCGAGCTTCGGCCAATCAAGAGCTTGCGCGAATGCGGCGGACGTCGCGTCGCAGATGGTCAGGCCCTCGCGGGTCGCGCTGATCCAGTCGGCGTTCGGCACGCGCACGCCTGAGGTGGTGCCGTTCCAGGTGAAGACGACATCGCTCTTGGGATCGACCTTCGACAGATCGGGAATCTCACCGTAAGCCGCATTCAGCTTGGTGACGTCCTTGAGCTTCAATTCCTTGACGATGTCGCTGACCCAGCCCTCGCCGAAGGATTCCCAGGCGAGCGTGGTGACGGGGCGCGCACCGAGCAGCGACCACAGCGCCATCTCGACCGCGCCGGTATCGGAGGCCGGCACGATTCCGATGCGGTAATCGGCGGGGACCTCGAGCACTTCGCGCGTCAGGTCGATGGCGAGCTTGAGCTTGGTCTTGCCGATCTTCGCGCGATGCGAGCGGCCGAGCGCTGCGTCCTTGAGATTTTGGGCGTTCCAGCCGGGGCGCTTGGCGCAGGGACCGGAGGAGAAATGCGGCACGGTGGGCCGCGAAGCGGGCTTCGCTACAGTCATGATCTACCCTTCCAGATAGCTGCCTCTCGGTGGGGAGAGGTTTCCCGCGGTCGGGGATAGTGGAAAGGTACCCAAACGTCAAGAAAGTTCGGACTCGTCTGGAACAATCCGGGCATCACGGCTGATTGATGGGGCGTCCTCGACCTGCTGGATCGTCTCCTGATCGAGCAAATCTGCCGCCAGGGTCATGATCTTAACGGCCCTGCGCCGGCTCGATACTTTCAGAATGCGCTTCTCGCCGGCCTGCACGATGTATTCGTTGCCGACCCGCACGATCGAATAATCCGACATTCCAATCCCCAGTTGCCCGTCGCCCCGTGGGAGACGTCCGACATACCGGACTCGTTCCGACCCGTAAAATCACGGAGGTCGGCTTAGTTTATTGGCTGTTAACCGGATCGCAGACTATCCGCTGCCGCAGGTATTGCCCGGTAGATGGCACAACTTCTTGCGCGCGTGTCAAAAGCGAATCGTCATCCCGACATGGCTGCGTGCGAACCCGAGCCGTTCATAGAAGCGCTGCGCGTCGACGCGCGTCTGATGCGTCAGCAGTTCGACGAGCATGCAGCCTCGCGCGCGCGCCTCCGTAACTGCCCACTGCACGAGCTTCTCGCCGATGCCGCGGCTGCGGCAATGCTTTGCAACGCGAACGTCCTCGAGCAGGCCGCGCGAGCCGCCCTGCGAGCTGATGCCCGGCAGAACCGCAAGCTGCAGACAGCCGACGACGCCTTCGCCCTCTCCGTCGACGGCGACGACGAGCTGCAGGTTGGGATCGCGCTCGACCCGCGCGAAGGCCTCGTAATAGCTTTGCGGCAGCGGATCCTCGATCCGCTCGCGCGCACTGCCGAGCGGATCGTCCGCAAGCATGCCGACGATGGCGGCGACGTCTTCGCGGCGAGCGCGGCGGATCGTGATGGATGAAGCTTCAGTCATGGCGGCATTCACCTGAGGTCAGCGGACCGGCGGCAGCGCGAGCACGCGCTCGGCGTCGGCGATCCAGCGACGGATCACGGGATAGCGCGCGAGCTCGAGGCCGCCATCCTCCGCGACACGGGTATAGGCGAGCAGCGAGACGTCGGCGAGCGAGAACGCTTCTCCGACCAGGAATTGCGTGCCCGCCAGATGCCGCTCCAGATGATCGAGCGCGACATAGCCGCGCTTGACGAGGTTCGGATCGATCTCCGAGATGGCCTTGCCGAGATACACGGCCTGAAAGCGGCAGACGGCCACATAAGGCTCGTGGCTGTTCTGTTCCCAGAACATCCAGGCATCCATTTGCGCCGCTCGATAGGGATCGCTCGGGATCAGGTCGCTGTCGCGGGCGAGATAGCGGATGATGGCGTTGGACTGTGCGAGCGTGCGGCCGTCGTCCAGCTCCACCGTCGGCACCTGGCCCCAGCCGTTTCGCTTGAGGAATTCCGCGGTCCGGCTGCCGCCCTTCATGGTGTCGATCTCGACCCATGTGTACGGCAGCGCCAGCCTGTCGCACACCCATTTCACCTTCAGGCAGTTGCCTGAATTGGCGTCGCCGTAGATTTTCATGTGATCGCGCTCCGACCGTGTGGCGACAGAGCAGCAGTCGCTCCCCGATCTGTCAACCGTCGCCGGCTACGGCAGCGGCGATCAGAACTTGTAGCCGGCGCCGACCCGGAAGCTGTTCATATCGACGGTGATATTCTTGACCGCCGCGAAGCGCACATATTCCCACTCGCCGCGGAGAAACAACCCGCCGACCACGCAATATTCAAGCCCGAGGCCCGCGGTCCAGCCGACCGCATAGTTGTTCACCCGCTGCTCCGTCTGGGCGGCGCTGCCTGAGCCCAGGTAGTCGTTATGCTGAATTGTAACGGTGTTGTTGCCGACCGTCTGGGTCTCGGCCCAGGCATCGTACTTGTCAAACGACACCGTCGCCGAACGCGACACGGACATGCGTCCCACCGCAACACCGCCGAACATGTAAGGCAGGAAGTTGCCTGCCGCCCATCCGGCGCGTCCACGGAAGGTCGTGACGTCCTTGACCTGCAAGGCGGCGCTCCCCGACAACGTCGTGTTGTAGGTGTAGGTGTGCCCGCTCGGAGGAGTCTCGCCCTTGGGATTCACGATCTGCCGCGTCATCGAGTCGCCCGCCGAACTTTCGAGGCCGTTCAGGTAATTGTAGTTGGCCTCGACGCCGAGCACGACGTCGTCCCATTGCCAGTTGCGGCCGACGAACGCGCCGAATCCGTTGCTCTGCGCATGGTTCTTCGGCAGCAGGCCCCAACCCGAAACCGGGTCGGCCAGAACGCTCTCGCGCAGCATGAAGGAGGTCATCGCGCTTGGCGCGTGGCTGAAATCGATGTCGCCGGAGGTATAGCCGATCTGGCCGCCGACATACCATCCTTCCCAGTTTCCGCTCCTGCTCGGTGCATCGACATAGGAGCCGCGCAGGATCGGAAAGTCCGGCAGATCGGCAGCCTGTGCGCCGGTCACCGTTCCAATCATCATCGCCGCCAGCACCAACCTACGCATTGCAACGCTCCATCCACCGCACCGATTTCGCGTTGATCATCGCCTGTTAACCTTAACCAATCGTTGTCGCCGCCCGTTTTTGAGCACGCAAGTTGCAGAAGCTCGCGACACGACGCGCAAAGAAAAACGGCGCGGGCTGGTCCCGCGCCGTTGCAATCGTTAACCGTGAAGGCTGGAAATTAACCCTTGCGGATCAGCGGCGGAGGCGGCGGCGGCACGTCGCAGCACGGCAAGTTGAAGCGCACGCCGAGCTTCACGTCCTGCGAAGTGATGTCGCGGTACTGGAAGCTCGAGGGACCGACCGGCGTGCCGTCGAAGAAGTGACCTTGGCCGTGGCCGGCAGTGCCCATGTCGAGGTAGCGATAGGCCAGTTCAACCGTGAAGTTGTTGGTGACCTTGTAGGCGACACCGGCATGCAGCGCCCAGGCGAAGTTGGTCTTGGTGGCGCCATCGGCGATGAAGGAGCTGGTCAGGCCCGACCCGCTCGGGAACGTCGCGACGTCGGAAAAGGCCGAGGTCTTGATCGTCGCGGCACCGACACCGGCACCGATGAACGGGGTCAAACAGCCCCAGGTGCCGAGATCAGCGTAGACGTTGACGAGGCCAACCCAGCTCTGGATGCCGCCATGATAGGCGTCGCTCAGCGGGCTGGGACCGGGGAACGTGAAGAAATCGGTGCCGTTGAAGCTCACCTTCGAGCGATACTCACCGGTGATGTCGGCGCGGAACCAGTTGTTGAACTGATAGCCGACGCCGATGCCGTAGAGCACGCCGCCGTCGAAGCCGTGGCCATACTGGTTGAAGGCGGTGCCGGCCGGCAGTGTGTCGTAGGCGTTAACGTGCAGCTTGGCCTGGGTGTTGGTCATGCCGATGTCGCCGCGCAGATACCAGCCGCCGAAATCGTGGACCGGCGGAGGAGCATACGCCATCGGAGGTGGCGGCATGATGGGCATGTCGGCGGCGAACGCCGCCGAGGACAACAGAGATGCCGCACCGGCGGCAATCAGGGTCTTTACGCTACGCATTGGCTTCGTCCTTTTGGGCCAAGTGAGGCGACACGAAAGCCCCACGTCGGAAACTCACGCCCCGGACGATGGCAGCAAATGTTTAAGCGCCACTTAACCCTAATTTTTAAGGTTGATTTTTTCTCACCTTTTTCTGCGGCTGTCGCTTATGGGTCCATAAAATGGCGCAGGAGGCGGCGAAACATCGCGATCCCGCCACAAGTGCTAATGAAGCGTTGACGCATGGGTGCCGGTCGCAGGGCACGCGAGCCGCGTGTGTTAGCGAATGCTTAACGCGGGCGTCGCGTCTGCGGCCGAGCGTTCAGCGCACGGCGTTCGGCATCTTCGGCAGGAACACCGCGAGCAGCCCGATCGCCGGCAGATAGGCGCAGACCTGGTAGACGAACTCGATCGAGGTGTGGTCGGCGAGCTTGCCCAGCACGGCGGCCCCGAGACCGCCGATGCCGAACGCGACGCCGAAGAACACGCCGGAGATCATGCCGAAGCGGTGCGGTACCAGCTCCTGCGCGAACACGATGATCGACGAGGTCGTCGAGGAGATGATCAGGCCGATGGCGACGCTGAGCACGGCGCTGGCGTAGAGGCCGGCATAAGGCAGCGCCAGCGTGAACGGTAGCGCGCCCAGGATCGAGATCCAGATCACGATCTTGCGGCCGAAGCGGTCGCCCAGGGGACCACCGAGAAACGCACCCACGGCGTTCGCGGCGAGGAAGATGAAGAGATAGATCTGGGCTGCCTGCGTCGACACGCCGAAACGATCGATCAGGTAGAAGATGTAGTAGCTCGACAGGCTCGAGACGTAGAGCTGCTTCGAGAACAGCAGCGCGACGAGCACGGTCAGCGCGATCTTCACGCGCCGCTGATCCGGATGGTCGGGATGCCGCGCGATGGCGGCCGCCTTCTTGCCCGATATCTGCGGCTTGTACCAGATGCCGATGCGCCAGAGGATGAGGATCGCGAGGAACGCGATCGAGGAGAACCAGGCGATGCTGCCCTGACCGAACGGCACGACGATCAGCGCGGCGAGCACCGGTCCCATCGAGGTACCGAAACTGCCGCCGAGTTGGAACACCGACTGCGCAAAGCCGTAGCGGCCGCCGGACGCGAGTCGCGCGATGCGCGCCGACTCGGGGTGAAACACCGCCGAGCCGAGGCCGACCAGGGAAGCCGCGATCAGGATGACGCCATAGGTGTGCGCAACGCTGAGCAGCAGCAGGCCGAAGAAGGTCGAGGCCATGCCGATCGCCAGCGAATAGGGTTGTGCCTTCTTGTCGGTGTAGTGCCCGACCACCGGCTGGAGCAGCGAGGCCGTGAACTGGAAGGCCAAAGTGATCATGCCGATCTGCGCGAAGTCGAGCGCGTAGGTGTCCTTCAGGATCGGATAGACCGAGGCGATCAGCGACTGCATGGTGTCGTTGAGGAAGTGCGAGACGCTGATGCCGGCGAGCACGACGTAAGCCGGCCCTGCCACGGCCGCTTTCGCAGCCTGCGCAGCCGTCAACTCCGGCACCAGCACCGGCTCGCCCAGTGCCTCTTCGCTTACGACGGGCTTGTTCAATGCAGCATTCCCGGACGGATTCGCAGAAAAATACCTCCGTGTCGTACGACGCGGAGGTGAGGCGGACCAGTTGCGCTAGCCGATGGCTGCGATGCGCTGTGGGTCAGCGATGCTGAATCAAGATCCATCTCCGTCATCCCCGCGCAAAGGCTCCGCCTCTGCGCGGGGATGACGGAATTGGCAGCTACGCCCTGGAGAATCAGCAGTCCTACGCCGCGGCGGCGTGGCCGAGTGCGCTGACGATGGTGTCGACGACGTCCTCGACCAGGATGCGGTCCTCGCCCTCGCCCATGACGCGGATCACGGGCTCGGTGCCGGAAGAACGGATCAGCAGGCGGCCGTGGCCGTTGAGGCGCATCTCGCCGTCGGAGATCGCCGACTTGACGTCGGAATCGTCGAGCGGCTTGCCGCCCTTGTGACGGACGTTCTTGAGGATCTGCGGCAGCGGGTCGAATCGGTGGCAGACTTCCGAGACCGGCCGGCGCAGCTTCTGCACCACGGCCAGCACCTGCAAGGCAGCCACGAAACCGTCGCCGGTGGTGGCGTAGTCGGAAAGGATGATGTGACCGGACTGCTCGCCGCCGAGATTGTAGCCGCCGTTCAGCATCTGCTCGAGCACGTAGCGATCGCCGACCGGCGTACGCACCATCTGCAGCCCGAGACCCTGCAGGAAGCGCTCCAGGCCGAGATTTGACATCACGGTGGCGACGATGCCCGGGCGCGACAGGCGTCCATCCTCTTTCCAGCTCTGCGCGATCACCGCGAGCAGCTGGTCGCCGTCGACGATGTGGCCGCGCTCGTCGACCAGGATGACGCGATCGGCGTCGCCGTCCAGCGCGATGCCGATATCGGCGCGCATCTCGCGCACTTTCTTCGACAGCGCTTCGGGCGAGGTCGAGCCGCATTCCTTGTTGATGTTGAAGCCGTCGGGCTCGACGCCGATCGCCACCACGTCGGCGCCCAGCTCCCACAGCGCTTCCGGCACCACCTTGTAGGCGGCACCGTTGGCGCAATCGATAACGACGCGCAGGCCATCGAGCGACAGGTCGCGCGGCAGCGTGCGCTTGGCGAATTCGATGTAGCGGTCGTGCACGCCGTCGATGCGGCGGGCGCGGCCCAGGCTCGCACTTTGTGCCAGCCTCCTGTCGAGAGATTCGTCGAGCAGCTGCTCGATCTGCTTCTCGACGTCGTCGGAAAGCTTGAAGCCCTGCGGGCCGAACAGCTTGATGCCGTTGTCCTCGAACAGATTGTGCGAGGCCGAGATCATCACGCCGAGATCGGCGCGCATCGACTTGGTCAGCATCGCGACCGCCGGCGTCGGCATCGGGCCGACCAGCAGCACGTCCATGCCGACCGAGGTGAAGCCTGCGACCATCGCGTATTCGATCATGTAGCCGGACAGGCGGGTGTCCTTGCCGATCACGACCCTGTGGCGGTGGTCACCGCGCTGAAACGCAAGGCCTGCGGCCTGGCCGACCTTGAGCGCGAGCTCCGGCGTGATCAGTCCGTTGGCGCGGCCCCGAATCCCGTCCGTCCCGAAATATTTGCGGCTCATATAACCCCCAACACGGACCTCTCGAACCACCCGGCGAGAGAGTCCTGAACGCCTACCAGTCTAGCGTGCATCGGCCTTATAGACTGCCAGGCGCTAAAAGGACTTCAAAAAATATGATGAATCATTACCGGGGCAAAACCCCGTGCTTCGACATTAAAGCACTGAAAGGTATAACATTATTACTCTTTCGGCAACCAGGGGAGCGAACGTCGTCTCCTACCCTTTGCCGTTCCGCTTGACGTGCTGGTCGCCCTTGCTGGGGGCCGGCTGGGTGACATTGACCGGGTCGGAACCCGGAAACGTCTCCTCCAGCCCCTCTTCGAGGGCCTCGTCGAGCCGGCGCTTTTCGGCGCTCTCGTCTGCTTTCGGCTTGGAGCCTGATTGGGTCATCGCGCTCTCCCATCCGTCTTCGATTTGGCAGCTCCCCCATCCATGCTAGATGACGGCAAGATCGAACACCCGCAAGACTTGCTGCCTAAAACAAGGCTCGCGACATCGAACTTGCGACACAGAAGAAGGGCCGGGACCGTCCATGAAGCACATTACCTGCATCGAAGACCTGCGCCAGCTGCACAAGCGCCGGGTGCCGAAGGCGTTTTTCGATTATGCGGACCGCGGCTCCTACACCGAGGACACGCTGCGCGCGAATTCGGAAGATCTGCAGCAGATCAAATTCCGCCAGCGCATCCTGGTCGACGTCTCCAAGCGCGACACCTCGACCACGATCCTGGGCGAACCCTCGACCATGCCGCTGATGCTCGCGCCCGTCGGCCTGCTCGGCATGCAGCACGGCGACGGCGAGATCCACGCCTGCCGCGCCGCGCAGGCCGCCGGCATCCCGTTCACGCAATCGACCATGTCGATCTGCTCGATCGAGGACATCGCCGCCAATGTCGAGAAGCCGTTCTGGTTCCAGCTCTACGTGATGAAGGACCGCGGCTTCATCAAAGCGCTGATCGAGCGCGCGATCGCGGCGAAATGCTCGGCGCTGGTGCTGACCGTCGACCTCCAGGTGATCGGACAGCGCCACCAGGACATCAAGAACGGCATGACGGTGCCGCCCGAATGGTCGCTGTCGAAGCTGATCGATTTCGCCACCAAGCCGGCCTGGGTGTCGGGCGTGCTGCAGGGCAAGCGCCGCACCTTCGGCAACATTGCCGGCCACGTCAAAGGCACCGAGGATCTGACGAAGCTGTCGGAATGGACCGCCTCGCAGTTCGACACCTCGCTGAACTGGAACGACATCGACTGGATCCGCTCGATCTGGCCGGGCAAGCTGGTCCTGAAGGGCATTCTCGACGTCGAGGACGCCGAACTCGCCGCAAAGACCGGCGCGCAGGCGATCGTGGTCTCCAACCATGGCGGCCGTCAGCTCGACGGTGCACCGTCCTCGATCGAGGTCCTGCCCGAAATCGTCGACACCGTCGGTGACAAGATGGAGATCATGTTCGACGGCGGCATCCGCTCCGGCCAGGACGTGATGCGCGCGCTCGCGCTCGGCGCGAAATCCTGCATGATCGGCCGCGCCTATGCCTATGGGCTGGGTGCCGGCGGCCAGGCCGGCGTCGCCAAGGCGATCGACATCCTGGGCAAGGAGCTCACCACCACGATGGGGCTGTGCGGCGTCAACACCATCGCCGAGATCGACGATCACGTGCTGGCGGTTTAGCGCGGAGCGGCAGCCTCTCTCAACACGTCGTCCCGGGCAAGCGAAGCGCGACCCGGGACCCATAACCACCGATGGCCGTCGTTTCGCAGCGCTGCGGGCGACAGCGCGCTTCAACAACTCAACCCTGTGGTTATGGGTCCCTGCTTTCGCAGGGACGACAGCGGGGCCTGTTCAGCATCACATCGGCGGCGCGATCCCGTCGCGGCCGACGTTGACGCGGTTGGCTTCCAGCGTGCCGTCGTCCTTCTTCACCGCACCGAAGATGATGATCTTGGCGCCCGGCTTCAGCTCCGACTTGTCGCCGGCGACGAAGGTGACGACCGGGGTGCCCGGCGGCACCACGACTTTCTTCTCGCCGTCCTTGTACTTCACCGTGATGTTCTGGCCTTCGGTGCCCTTTACGGTCTCGGCGACGGTGGCGTTGGTCATGGTCGAGTTGGCGCGCAGGTCCCAGGGACGAAAGCCTTCGGCGGCGCCGCGCTGGTTTTCCGGGAAGATATGAACCGCGATCGCCTTCTGCGTTCCGTCGGGCTCGGGCATCGCGGTGACGCCGATATAGGAACCGGGCTTGATCTCCGACAGGTCGGTCCTGGCGACGCCGAACACCGCGACGTTGTCGGTGGTCCGCACCTTCATGTCGGCGCCGTCGCGCGACTTGATCGACAGCATCGCGCCGTCGACGGCCTCGATGGTGCCGCGGATGCGCACCGCCGGCGGCTGCTGCGCGGATGCAGCCGAGGCAAAGGCAACAAGAAGCAATGCGGCGAACAGCGTCGATTTCGGCATGGTGTCCCTCATGGGTTGGGCTGGCGGATGAAGGAACACCGGGGAATTGGTGGTATTCCGTGCAAGCCACAACTTCTCGCGGAAGCAACGGCTCGCACCAGAGCTACGCGCCGGACGAGGGGACTGTTACTGCGATAACGGACAGGTGATACGCTCGCATGTTCTGATCCCGTTCACATCGTCATTCCGGGATGGTCCGAAGGACCAGACCCGGAATCTCGAGATCCCGCAATTCGCAATTGCGAATTGAGGTTCGACGCTTCGCATCGCCCCCGGGATGACATTGTGCTTCACATCGGCGGCGCCAAGCCGTCGCGGCCGACGCTGACGCGGTTGGTCTCGAACGAGCCGTCGGGCAATTGCTTCATGAAGGCGATGACCTTCGCGCCGGCCTTCAGGTCCGCCTTGTCGCCGGGAACATAGGTCACGACCGGCGTATCGGGTGTGACCTCCACCTTCTTCTCGCCGTCCTTGTACTTGACCAGCAGCGTGTGACCGTCATTGCCGACGACGCTTTCGGCCACCGTCGCATTGGTCATGCTGGAATTCGGCTTGAGGTCCCAGGGCCGGGAGCCCTCGCCGGTGCCGCGCATGCTCTCCGGAAAGACATGCACCTCGACCGCCTTCGGCGTGCCGTCGGAGCCGGGCACGGTGGTCGTGCCGATGAAGGAACCGACCTTGATGTCGGACAGCGCGATCTTGGTGAGACCGAGCACCACCATGTTGCCTGCCATGTGCAGCTTGACGTCCTCGCCGCTGCGCGACTTCACCGCGAGCGTATCGCCGTCGACGCTCTCGACGGTTCCACGCACCCGCGTCGGCGTCGGCGGCTGTTGCGCGAGCGCGTAGAGCGTGGACACCGTCACCATCGCGAGCGCAATGAACGGCCGAATGAGATGGGAACGGCTGGCAGGCATAACTGATCTCCGGGAGGGAACGCGGGGGACTAACACCAGACCCCGTTCCGGAGATGCTATTCCAGGCCTCAAGTCTTTGTGAGATCGGCCTCAACAAGCGCACGCAGTTCCGGCGTGACCTGCGGACGCTGCCCGAACCACAGCTCGAAGCCGCGCACCGCCTGATGCAGCAGCATGCCGAGCCCGTCGGCGGTCTTCAGGCCGCGCGCCGTTGCAGCGGCCAGCAGCGGCGTCACCAGGGGAACATAGACGAGGTCGGCAACGACCGCGTGTTGCGGCAGCAGGCGGACATCGATCTCGAGCGCGGGCTGACCATGCATGCCGAGCGAGGTGGTATTCACCAGCAGGCCGGCGCGCGGCAGCAGCTCATCAACCTTGTCCCAGGTCGCGGGATGAACCCGCGCGCCGAATTGCCCGGCCAGCGCACGGGCGCGATCGATGCTGCGGTTGACCAGATGCACGCGCGCGATGCCGCGTTCCAGCAGGCCGAACACGACCGCGCGCGCGGAGCCTCCGGCGCCCAGCACCAGCGCCTCCTCGGCCGCGCCCCAGCCGGGCGCGCTGGCGTCGAGATTGTTGATGAAACCTTCGACATCGGTGTTGGTCGAACGCAGCTCGCCGTCGGCAAACCACAGCGTGTTCGCGGCGCCGACCGCACGGGCGCGCTCGTCCGGTGCCGATAGCGCCAGCACGCTTTCCTTGTGCGGGATGGTGACGTTGGCCCCGGCGAAGCCGCGGAGAGACAGCCGCAGCACGAAATCGCGCAAATTCTCGGGCGGCACCGCCTCGATGACGTAGCCGCCTTCGATGCCGAGCGTGCGCAGCCAGTAGTGATGAATCAGCGGCGAGCGCGAATGCGCGGCCGGCCATCCGATCAGACACGCGGCGCGGGTTTTGCTTGAGGACGTCATGATCGTGACATCGGCCAAGGCAGGCGCGCTGTCAATCCGTCCGCTTCGCGGTTGCGGCAACCAGCGCGCTGAGGGCGAACGCGGCGGCGGCGGCGAACCAGATCGCGGCGAGGTTGATCCAGCCATAGGCCAGCGCGCCGGCGAGCGCGCCCGCGACCAGCGCCGCCCACAGCAGCAGGTTCGGCAGCCAGGCCCAGCCCGCGCCGCCGGTGAGCGCGGCGGCGATCAGCTGACCGGCCTTCACCAGCGCCCCGGTGACATAGGTGAGGCCGAGCCCGGCGCCGCCTTCGAGCTGAAATACGGCGTTCTCGAGCCCCATCGCCAGCACGATGGCGGCGACCGCGGCGTTCGGCAGGCCATAGGCATAGGCCACCGCCGCCGCCGTGAGCAGCCACGCCTCGACCAGCAGGAGCAGGGGCTGGCGATGCGCCAGCGCGCTGAGCACGATCAGGCTACCGGCTGCGGCACCGGCGACGAACAGCACGATCAGCTCCAGCGCTTCCAGGGCGTGCTGCCAATGCCCCTCGGCCAGTGTCACGCCAAGCCGCGTCGAGTTGCCGCTCATGAAGGACACGAACAGCCCGCCGAGATGCAGATAGCCGATGCCGTCGACATAGCCGGCCATTGCGCTGAGCGCGCAGGCCAGCGCCAGGTTACGGCGGGATTCAAGCATGACGGTGGGAATCGCTCCCGGTGTTCAGAACGGCAATGTTCATGAAAGCAGTCGGTTTGGGAAGGAAGGGAGCGAAGCAAAGCGGCCTCGTCCGTCATTCCGGGATGGTCCGAAGGACCAGACCCGGAATCTCGAGATTCCGGGTTCGATGCTAACGCATCGCCCCGGAATGACGTAGTGCCATCAGGCCGCGTCGCGATGCGCGGCGATGATCTGGTCGGCGGCGCGGCCGGTGACCTCGGCCATGTGGTCGAACTGGCGGGTGAAGCTGCCGGCGCCGGCGGTGGCCGAGCGCAGCTCGACGATCAGCTCCCCGATTTCGGCTTCGGGCATCATGGCCCGGACGCAGTCCCAGCCGCTCCAGCCCTCGCGGGTATCGAAGCCGAGAATCTGGCCGCGCCGCGCCGACAGGATCGCGTTGATCTTGGCAGTGGCGTCGGTCGGGCAGACGATCTCGACCATGTGGATCGGCTCCAGCAAGACCGGCTGGCACTGCGGCAGACCTTCGTTGAGCCCGATCCGCGCCGCCGTACGGAAGGCGAGATCGGAGGAATCGACGCTGTGATAGGAGCCGTCGGTCAGCGTTACCTCCACGTCGGTGACGGGGAATCCGAGCGGGCCGCGCGCCAATCCGTCGACCACGCCTTCTTCCACCGCCGGGATGTAGTTGCGCGGCACCGCGCCGCCAACGACCTTCTCGTGGAATTCAAAGCCTGACCCGCGCGGCAGCGGCCTGATGTCGAGCACGACGTCGCCGAACTGACCGTGGCCGCCGGACTGCTTCTTGTGCCGCCCGCGCTGAACGATCGGCTTGCGGATGGTTTCCTGGTAGCCGATCCCGGGCGGATGCGAGGTGACCTTGACGCCGAAGCGATCGCGCAACCGCTCGCCGGCCACGCGCAGGTGCATCTCGCCCTGCCCCCACAGCACGGTGTCATGGGTGCGCGGGTTCTGGATCATCGTCAGCGAGGGATCTTCCTCGTTCAGCCGCAGCAGCGCCTGGCCGAGCTTGACATCGTCCTTGCGGTCGGTCGCGGCAATCGAGATCGACAGCACGGCCGCGGCCGGGTCGACCTTGACCAGCGAGGCCGCGGGCGGCGTCTTGCCGTTCGACACCGTGTCGCCGGTCTTGATCGCATCGAGCTTGCCGAGCGCGACAGCGTCACCGGCCTCGGCCTGCGGCCGCTTGCTGTCATGCCCGCCCGAGACCGCGAGGATGCCTGAGACGCGTCCGCTCTCGCCGCTCGAGGATTGCATCGTCGCTCCGTCGTCGAGATGGCCGGCAAGCAGCCGCGTCAGCGACAGCTTGCCGCCATGCTGCGAATGCAGTGTCTTGAAGACGTAGCCGAGCGCGTCCTTCTGATCCTTGATGCCGAGCCGATTGGCGGTCTCCGCGATGCCGGGCGCTTCGTGGCGCAGCGCCTTCATCAGGCGTAGCACGCCGTTTTCGCGCGCAGCCGAGCCCAGCAGCACCGGGCAGATCAAGCCTTCGCGCAATTCGCGGGCGAGATCGTCGAACACGGCATCGCGCGGCGGCTGGATGTCCTCGAGCAGTTGCTCCATCAGCGCATCGTCGTGATCGGCAAGCTTCTCCAGCATCGAGAAGCGGGCTTCCTTCTCGCGATCGAGATCGCCTCCTGCGAGCGCGATCACCTCGGAGGCCTTGTGCTCGCGATAGATGAAGGCGCGTTCCAGCGCGAGATCGACGAAGCCCTCGATCAACTCGTCCTTCCAGATCGGGATCTGGCGCAGCACCAGCGGCACGCGCGAGGCGGGCTGCAGCATGGCGAGCGTCTCGCGGATGCGCTCGTTGGCGCGATCGATCTTGTTCAGGAACAGGAAACGCGGGACCTTCAGCTCCTCCAGCTCGCGCAGGATGATCTGAAGCTGCGGCAGCTTCTTCTCGTCGGCCTCGCAGACCACGATTGCGGCGTCGACCGCCGGCAACGCTGCACGCATATCGTGCGCGAATTCGATCGAGCCGGGACAATCGATAAAGGTGTAGCTGTCCCCCATAAAGGTGGTGGTGGCGGCGGTCAGGCCTACGCCCATCTTGTGATGACGGGCCTCCGGCGTGGCGTCGCCGACGGAGGTTCCGGCGTCGACGCTGCCGGCGCGCGGGATTGCGCCCGTTCGCGCCAGGATTGCTTCGAGAAGTGTGGTTTTACCGCTTTGGAAAGGGCCCACCAGCGCGATGCACCGTGGACCCGGGGACTTCTGACGTCTTGTCCCATTCGCCGCCTCCTTGGTGTGGAGCTCGGCCCGTGATTGGGTCGGCGACCGTTTATGCTCTGCCTGCGTTTGGCGTTTGGCAAGCAGGAAAACGTCGCTGCGGTGCGGCGTCGCGGAAGTTTGCAATTCCGAGCCTTCGTCCGGACAATTGCGTCCGCTGCGTCAGTTCCTTCGTGCAAGTCCCGGAGCAATCTCGCGCCAACGTATCGCAAGGTCGAGCAGACGCTGCACGGCGGGCGAGACATCTTCATCGCGCCACGCAATCGTGAGCGGAGCCGACACCGCCGGCGCGGCGAGCGCGATGTAAGCCACGCCGCGACCGGTCTGCGCGCGTGCCGCGGCCTCCGGAACGAGCGACACACCGACGCCGGCGGCGATCAGGCCGATCGCGGTTTGCAGATGCAGCACCTCCTGCGCGAGCCGCGGCGTGAAACCGGCGGCCTGGCACGCGGCGACGATCAGGCCGGTGACCGAAGGCTCCGGCCGCGCCGGATAGAGCACGAAGGCATCATCGGACAATTCGGCAAGCGCAATGTCGTCCCTCTCGGCAAGCGGATGTGCGCGCGGCAACGCCGCGACATAGGGCTCCTCCAGGATCAGGCGCTGGGCAAGACCCGCCTCCGGCAATAGCGCCGGGCGTGCGAAGCCGACATCGATCCGGCGTCGCCGCAGCGCTTCGGCAATCTCGGCCGCCAGCATCTCGTCAAGCACGAGCTCGACGTCGGGACAGGCGTCGCGATAGCTGCCTATGATATCGGGCAGACCGGCGAACATCGCGGAGCCGACGAATCCGATCGCGAGCTTGCCGGCCTGTCCGCGCCCGACGCGCTGCGTGTCCGCAACCGCGGCCTCGAAATTTGCGAGCAGGGAGCGGGCGCGCGCAAGCAGCAGCTCGCCCGCCTCGGTGAGCCTGACAGGACGGCTATTCCGCTGCAGCAACGTCACGCCGAGTTCGTCCTCGAGCTGACGGATCTGCTGGCTCAGCGGCGGTTGCGCGATGTGCAGCCGCTCGGCCGCGCGGGTGAAATTCAATTCCTCGCCGAGCGCCACGAAATATCTGAGATGTCGCAATTCCATGCCGTCGGTATAGCACGCCGGCGGGTACCGTCAGTCATACGCAATAGCTCTGCAACCGTATCGAACAAGTATTGGACCGGACGCGCGAACGCGGACAGCCTGCGGCAAAGGAGTCCCCATGACGGCGCTGGAAAAAGCCTTCGCGGAAGCAGCCGCGGCAGGCATCACACAACAGAAGATCGATATCGGCGGCCTGCGCGTCAACGTCGCGCGCTTCGGCAAAGGGCCGCCGCTGCTCCTGCTTCACGGCTGGCCGGAGTTCTGGTTGGTGTGGCGCCCGCTGATGCTGCGCCTCGGCGACAGTTTTGAACTGATCGCGCCCGACTTGCGCGGCTGCGGCGACACCGGCAAGCCGACACCGGGGCCCGATGCGTCGGCCACCGCGGAGCGTCACGCGCTGGATATGTTTGCTGTCATGGACGCGCTCGGTCATGACCGCTTCGGCGTGATCGGCGGCGATCTCGGCGCCTATGTCATGCAGGCGATGTCGCATCGTCAGCCGCAGCGGCTGACCGGGACGCTCTATCTCTGCACGCCCTATCCGGGCCTCGGGCATCGCTACGGCCAGCCCGGTCACCTGATCGAGGTCTGGTATCAATACTTCCAGCAGCTGCCATGGGCCGCGCAATTGGTCGGAAGCTCGCGCGAGTCATGCCGGCTCTACTTCCGGCATTTCCTCGACCACTGGTCGGGCGACGATCCCGCGGTGTTCGGCGAGCTGCTGGAAGCCTATGTCGACAACTTCATGAAGCCGGGCAACATCCAGGGCGGGTTCGACTGGTATCTCTCGTCCGCGCCTAATCGCCGGCTCTGGCTGGAAGGCAAGCTGCCGGCGCAGCCGCGCATCGACGTGCCCTCGCGCTTTCTCTGGGGCCGCCGCGATCCGTTGATCGCGCCCGAATGGTCGGACAGGTTGAAAGACTATTGGAGCGAATCTTCGATCAGGTTCGTCGAGACCGGGCACTATGTTCACGCCGAGGCGCCCGGGATCGTTGCCGAAGAAGCAAGCGGCTTCTTCGGCAAGCTGATCAACCGCACGGACGCATGTTAGAGCATGAAGTGCGAAGCGGTTTTCCGATAAGATCATGCTTAGACGGCTTTAGCGGCCCGGACGCAGTTCCAGGCTTTCGAGTCCGGCGGCGACGTTGAGGCCGACCTGGCCCTGCACGCTGAGCGGCTGGAGCGCGATGGAGTTGTTGGAGCCGCCGACCAGAACGTTGCCGCCAAGTCCGACACCGACCGAGGCGCTGCCCTGCGCGCCCGCATAGTTGCCGGAGAGCGCACCCGGCCCGAGCCGGTCCACCGGCGCGTAGACGCCCCAGGCCAGCGCCAATTCCTGGGTGATGCCGAGATCGATGCCGACCTTCTGGATGGTCGCGATGTAACGATCCTCAGGCAGACCATTGGCGCGCAGCACGCAACCGAGATGGGTCACGGAACCGACGATGAAGCCGACGCTCGCGCCACCCCGGCATTCAAGGACGCCGACCTGCACGCGCTGGATCGGCTGTTGGGCGCTGGCGCCAACGATTGCGGTCAGCGTGGCAATGGCAGCACCGGCGAGGAAAGTGAAGCGACGCATGGTGGGAGTCTCCGGCTGAGGGGCATGACGCGAGCAGAGAACAGAACGGCGCCGTGTCTGCGGCGCCGTTCGCATCCTATGCCACAACATCGAACGTCCAGCCAGAATTTGCGGTGCCCGGCCACCGATTGTCAGAAGATGTTGCGGCGTTGCTATGTTCCTCCCGGGCCTGACGACTGATCGAGCAACGGACAGCAAACAACAGACAACAAAAAGGAGGCCCGCTTTCGCGGGCCTCTTTGATCGAACACCGACCAGCTTAGAGCGTTTTCGAGCGAAGTGGATACCGGTTCGCGTGAAGAAAACGCGTCAAAAAAATCTAGTGGTGGTGATGATGACGGTGGTGACGATGATGACGGCGCGGACCGCCGTAGGCGACCGGCTCGAGATCGATCCCGGCGATGCCGGCCGCAACGTTGAGGCCGGTCTGGCCCTGCACGCTGACCGGCTGCAGCGCATAGGCATTGTTCGGGCCGCCGAACAGGAAGTTACCGCCGGCACCGAGGCCGACCGAGGCATTGACGCCGACGCCGCCGTAGCTGCCGGCCAGCGCACCGCGCGGGAGTTGGGTGGTCGGCGCGCTCACGGCCCAAGCGAGCTGGGTCGTCGCGGTGACGCCGAGGTCGACGCCGATCCGCTTCACGGTCGCAACATAGGGCTCGGGCCGACGGCCGCCGCTCT
The DNA here is from genome assembly GCF_032918025.1 of Bradyrhizobium sp. BEA-2-5. NCBI lineage: Bacteria > Pseudomonadati > Pseudomonadota > Alphaproteobacteria > Hyphomicrobiales > Nitrobacteraceae > Bradyrhizobium > Bradyrhizobium sp. BEA-2-5. The sequence continues at coordinate 7,355,657 of NZ_CP136629.1, forward strand.
GAAACACGCATTCGAGGCGCGCGACAGAGCCGACAACGAAGCCGACATTCTCGCCGCCCTGGCATTGCAGGACCCCGGCTTGAACCTGAGGCGCCGCGTTGGCGGTGGCGAACGGCGCCAGCAACGCAAGCGCTGCAAGGGTGAGGGTCGAAAGTCGCATTGAACTGTCTCCGCAAGGTGAACTGAATTTGCGCGGCGGACAGGAAGGAAGGCTCGTGTCCAAAACAAGGCAGTGCGCAAAGACGCCGTAAAAACTTCCCGCGTGTGGCATCGATGTTCGCACACACGCGCGTGAGGTGAGCAGGATGTGATTTGACTCGTCGAATTTACCGGCGCGCGATTTCAGCGCACAAACAAAAACGCTCCCGCACCAGGTGCGGGAGCGTTTCTTGATTTCGGATCGAACTACCGCAGATTGCCGCAGAAGCGCTGGATGCGCTTGCAAGCGTCTTCGAGGTCCGAGGTCTTGGTCGCGTAGGAGATGCGGAACGCAGGTCCCAGGCCGAAGGCCGAGCCCTGCACCACGGCGACGCCTTCGGTCTCCAGGAGCTCTGTGACGAACTGCTCGTCGTTGGAGATCACATTGCCCGACGGCGCTTTCTTGCCAATGGTGCCGGCGCAGGACGGATAGACGTAGAACGCGCCTTCGGGGCGCGGGCACTCGATGCCGCTCGCCTGGTTGAGCATGGAGACGACGAGGTCACGGCGCTCCTTGAAGACCTTGTTGTTGGCGGGAATGAACTCCTGCGGACCGTTCAACGCCTCGACCGAGGCCCATTGCGCGATCGAGCACGGGTTCGAGGTCGATTGCGACTGGATCGTCGCCATCGCCTTGATGAGATGCGCCGGACCGCCGGCATAGCCGATGCGCCAGCCGGTCATGCAATAGGCCTTGGAGACGCCGTTCACGGTGAGCGTGCGGTCGTAGAGACCAGGCTCGACCTGCGCGACGGTGGTGAACTGGAAGTCGTCGTAGACGAGATGCTCGTACATGTCGTCGGTCATCACCCAGACATGGGGATGCTTCACCAGCACGTCGGTGAGTGCTTTCAGTTCCGACCGCGTGTAGGCGGCTCCCGTCGGGTTCGACGGCGAGCACAGGATGACCCATTTGGTCTTCGGCGTGATCGCGCGCTCGAGCGCCTCTGCCTGGAGCTTGAAGCCGGTCGCCGCGGTGCAGACCACCGGCACCGGCTCGCCGCCGGCGAGCGCGACCATCTCGGGATAGCTGACCCAATAGGGCGCGGGAATGATCACCTCGTCGCCCGGATTGATGGTCGCCATCAACGCGTTGTAGAGCACCTGCTTGCCGCCGGTGCCGACGATGATCTGGTTCGGCTTGTAGGCGACGCCGTTCTCGCGCTGAAACTTGGCGATGATGGCTTCCTTCAGCTCGGGGATGCCGTCCACCGCGGTGTACTTGGTCTTGCCGGCCTCGATGGCGTGGATCGCCGCCAGCTTGATGTTGGCGGGCGTGTCGAAGTCGGGCTCGCCGGCGCCGAGGCCGATGACGTTGCGGCCAGCCGCTTTCAGCGCGCGTGCTTTATCCGTGACCGCGATGGTCGCGGACGGCTTCACACGGTCGAGCGCAGCGGCAAGGAAGGACATCATCATCTCCTGGCGAGCGTCGTGAGCCGTAGGGCCACGACTTGATTTGAATGGGATCGCGGCACCCTAGGCCTGTCGCCGCTGCACCGCAAGAAGCTTGGCGGTAAAGCACGAAAACTTTCGCGCATGGCTCGCGGCGCACGCAATTTTCCGCAAGTTCCGGCACCGGATGACTCATATCCGGCAAGCCCGCTCCGGTCTTGCCGGCGGGGCCTTCGGCGGCATGCGCCGGCGCGGATTGCTCCGAGGACAATGCCGCGCGGCACCCGCCTGACAGCGCTAACGGCGGGTCGTCAACGCAGCCCGGCGCGTCGTGCCGCCAAGGATGGCGCGTTAAGGTTTGTAATTTCAGCGCGCCGGCCATGGTCGCGACCTGGCCATCGACCGGCACCGTGCAGAGCGTCGCGCAGGCGTGATCCGAGTTGTTCTGCCGTGTGGATGGAATCGTTCTGCACGTGTGCAGTGCAGTAGACGTTTCGACTTTTTCCACATTGCAGGGCTTGCGACGCACCCCCGCCAGCATCATTGTTTAGCGGCGTTGCGGTGTGACAGGCCGCGCAATTTTTAAAGCGTACCGTCTCCCTGACCGAGTGAACCACGACGCAATGTACAAGCTCTATTCGATGCAACGCTCGGGCAACAGCTACAAGGTCCGCCTTGCGCTGGCGCTGCTCAACCTGCCTTACGAAGCGGTGGAGGTGGACATCCTGCGCGGCGAGAGCCGCACGCCGGACTTTCTCAGCAAGAACCCGTCGGGACAGGTGCCGCTGCTCGAGGTCGGCGAGGGCCGCTATCTCGCCGAGTCCAATGCCATCCTCTGGTACGTCGCCGTCGGCACGCCGCTGGCGCCGGAAAACCGCATCGATCGCGCCGAGGCGCTGCAATGGATGTTCTTCGAGCAGCACGCGCTCGAGCCGAACATCGGCGCCGCCTATTTCTGGCTGTCGCTGGTCAAGGGCGGCCGCGATCTCCAGACCCATTCGCTGGAGGACTGGATGGAGCGCGGCTATGGCGCGCTCCAGGTGATGGAGAACCATCTCAAGACCAACGCCTACTTCGCCGCGCGCCAGCTCACGGTCGCCGACATCGCGCTGTATGGCTACACCCACCTCGCCGACCGCTGCGACTTCGATCTTTCCACCTTCCCGGCGATCCGGGACTGGCTCGAGCGCGTCGAGCAGACCCCCGGATTTGTCTCGATGGACTGGCAGCCTGGTACCGAGGCCGAGCCTGAGCCCCGCCTCGCGGCCGGCGTCTGAACGGCCGGGTGTGAATCCAGGGAATAACGGGGAAACTGCCCAAATAGCGGGCAAAACCCGCACCGCCGCCGTATTTTAGCCATTTTTGGACGGTGCCGCCGCCGCAATGTTGCCGGTGACAACCGGCAGATTCACGCAGATGTCGCGAGTGATTCGCTCGCGGCCTGAGGGATTTAGACCATGAAACGGTGGTCCGGCACGGCAGGCTTCGATGGCCGCCCTGCCCCGGTGGCATCATCCCGGCTGACGAACGCGATCGCCGCGTCGCTCGCGCTTGGCGCGCTGACGTTGTGCCTGGTCGTCGCCGTGACCGTGCTGTCGAGCAACGTCACCATGGCAACGGCGATCCCGGCGTAATCAAGCAATTTCCGGTTGGCACCTGATCCGCGGCAAGGCGCGGGAGAGACAGCGGCGCGACATGATGAAGACCCCCGTCGGACTGGTGACCGTGACGCTGTCGGCGGCGATCCTGCTGGCGGCATCGCTCCTGATCGTGACCGGCACGCAAGGCGAAGACCACGCACGCCCCGCGCATGTCACGATGCCGGCCGCCAGGCCGGCCCCGCATCACTAAAGCATGATCCGGAAAAGTGCGAAGCGGTTTTCCGAAAAGATCATGCTCAAACAAAGAGCTAAGGCGCGATGACGATTCAACCTAATCTCATCGCGCTTTAGCTCAGGCGCAAAGCGCATTAGCCCCATTTGTGGAAGATCAGAAACGCCCCGGCGGCGATGAAGGCGAATCCGAGCGCGTGATTCCAGCCCAGCGGCTCCTTCAGGTACAACACCGAGAAGGCGGCGAACACCACCAGCGTGATCACCTCCTGCATGGTCTTGAGCTGCGCCGCCGAGTAGACCGCGCTGCCCCAGCGATTGGCCGGCACCGCCAGCCAGTACTCGAAGAAGGCGATGCCCCAGCTCACCAGGATGACGATGGGGAGCGAGTGGTCCTTGAACTTGAGATGGCCGTACCAGGCGAAGGTCATGAAGACGTTCGAGGCGAACAGCATCAGGATCGGCAGCAGCGAAGGCGAAATGGCGGGCATCGAATGTCCTCTTGCAAGCAAAGCACGCGGTAACCCGCAGGCACGGAACCGGGTTCCGCGCCGATCTGCATACCATTTGATTTGAAAGCAGCGAAAGCTGGTTCGGCCCCCGCAACGCCCGCTTAACGGTCGGGACGGAAATGCCGGCGCGGTTGCGGCCCTGTCGTCAAACTGCGGCTTTATCCTTCGTTTGACAGATAGCGAGAACGGGCATGCGGTTCGACTGGCGTGCAATTTCAGGTCCGGCCCTGACGGCGATCACGGCATCCGCCGCCTTCCTGATCGATCGCCTCGTTGTCGCCGTCCCCAATCCCGCGCCGCTGTTCGTCTGCATCGTGGCGCTTGCGAGCTCGATCAGCGGCATCACCTCCGGGCTGATCTCCGCCGCGATCGCGGTGGCTGCCTCGGCGCTGTTCTTCCTCGATCATCGCGCGCTGCCCGGTTACGACACCGCCGACGTCGCGCGGATGCTGATGCTGGCAGCGACCGCGGCCGGCACCGCCGTGATCACCGGAATGCTGCGGCAGAAATGGATCGACGCCTTTGCCGCGGACCAGCAGCATCACGCCACCGCGGAGCGGCTCGCGGCCGCGCTCGACCAGGTCGATATCGGCATCGTGCTGCTCGATGCCGAGACCCGGGCCGAATTCATCAACCGCGCGTTCCGCGATTATTTTGCGGTGCCGGACGTGATCGCCGAAAGCAAGCCGCCCTTCATCGCGCTGATGTATCACGGCCGCGACACCGGCGCCTATGAACTGCCGGAAGACGAGTTGAGCGCGTTCATCGCCGAGCGCATCGCGATGATGCGCGCCGGCGACTCCACGCCGATCAATCTCAACCTCGCCGACGGCAAGGTGCTGCGCTTCAGCTGCACCGCGCTGCCGGACGGCGGCCGCATGCTGAGCTACACGCCGGTCACCGACCTCGTGCGGCACACCGACGATCCCGCGAAGGCCGAGGAATACCGGGCGCAGCGCGCCGGGCGCGAGCGCCATCTGGCGCGGCTGCTGCGCGCCGCCGAGTGAGGCGCGGCCTCGTCCGCAATTGATCCTGCGAGATAGCGACGGTAGAATCTTGCGAGCGGTGCGGAGGCATCGCCCGCAACGCAGGATCATCCAGGAATCTCCATGGCCGACGACGTCACCATCCGCTTCGTCACCCGCGACGACTACGCCGAGTGGCTTCCTCTGTGGGACGGCTACAACGCCTTCTACGGCCGCTCGGGCCCGACCGCCCTGGCGCCCGAGATTACGAAGATGACGTGGCAGCGCTTCTTCGATGCCTATGAGCCGATGCATGCGCTGGTGGCCGAGGACGACGGCCGCCTGCTCGGGCTGACGCATTATCTGTTTCATCGCAGCACCACCGCGATCGAGCCGTCCTGCTATTTGCAGGACCTGTTCACGCTCGAATCCGCGCGCGGCAAGGGCGTTGGCCGCGCGTTGATCAACGGCGTCTACGCGCAGGCGAGGCTCGCGGGATCGCCACGCGTCTACTGGCAGACGCATGAGACCAACCACACCGCGATGCAGCTTTATGACAAGGTCGCGGACAAGCCGGGCTTCGTCATCTATCGCAAGATGGTCTGAGCCCGCATCCGCGCCTGTGGATTGAACAGAGGTGTCACCGGCACGTTACAAAGCCCGGCTAGGCTTCCGCTCGCGCAGATCAGGCCCCCCGTCTCAGATCTTCGCCAAGCGGTCCCCGTCAGTCGCCGCGTCTGACCGGGACCGCTTTTTTTGCGGCATCTCATTTTGCGACACCGCCATGCGTGATCGGCGGTAGGACGGCACCTTGCCGGGCTCGGGGCAGCGCGTCACAATCCGCGACATCCCTCGCCTATCCCACAGGATTGTCCCATGGAAATTCGCAATCTCGGCGCTTCCGGCCTTCGCGTGTCTGCGGTCGGGCTCGGCTGCAACAATTTCGGCCAGCGCACGGATCTGGAGACCTCGCGCAAGGTGATCCATCGCGCGCTCGATCTCGGCATCACGCTGTTCGACACCGCCGACATCTATGCCGGGATGGGCGGCTCGGAGACGGTGCTCGGCACCGTGCTCGGCGACCGCCGCAAGGACATCGTGCTCGCCACCAAATATGCCAAGCCGATGGCGACCGACGGCACCAGGCAGGGCGCCTCGCGCCGCTACATCATGGATGCGGTCGAGGCGAGCCTGAGGCGGCTCAAGACCGACTACATCGACCTCTACCAGCAGCACGATTATGATCCGCTGACGCCGATGGAAGAGACGTTGCGTGCACTCGACGATCTCATCCGGCAAGGCAAGGTGCGCTACATCGGCAACTCCAACTTCCCGGCCTGGCGGATCGCGGAAGCCGAGTTCACCGCACGCGCGATGAATGTCAGCCGCTTCGTCTCCTGCCAGGACGAATACTCCCTGCTGGTTCGCGACATCGAGAAGGACCTGCTGCCGGCTGCGCAAGAGTACAGGCTCGGCCTGCTGCCGTTCTTCCCGCTCGCGAGCGGCCTGCTGACGGGCAAGTACCAGCGCGGCGCGGCGGCACCCGCCGACACCCGTTTCGCCAAGGCGCCGGCGCTGCGCGACCGTTATGTCACGCCGCGCAACGAGGACATGGTCGAGAAGCTCCAGGCCTTCGCCAAGTCGCGCGGCCGTTCGATGCTGGAGCTCGCCTTCTCCTGGCTCGCCGCGCGCCCGCAGGTGTCGAGCGTAATCGCAGGCGCCACGCGCGTCGAGCAGATCGAGGAGAACGTGAAGGCGATCGCCTGGAAACTCAGCGCGGATGAGATGGCGGAGATCGATGGGATAACGAAGGGGTAGCCCCGCTGGAGCTGCATTCACAACGGTCGTCCCGGCGAAAGCCGGGACCCATAACCACAAATCTTCGTGGTTGCGCCGCGCTGTGGCTCCAGTGCGTTCCAACAATCATCAGCGGTGGTAATGGGTCCCGGCCTGCGCCGGGACGACGCCGAGTATGTGACTGCCGCTTACACCACCAGCCCCTTCATCGGCTTCACCGGGGCGCTATCCGGAAACACCGTCTCCGCCAGCACGCGGTCGGACAGGCCGAACTGGTCCTGTAGCACGCCCTTGATCACGGAGCGCAGGTCCGTCGTCGGCTTGAGGTCGCGGGCCTCGTGGAGGTTGGCGAGCTTGAGGCCAGGCCAGTCGGCGATGACGCGGCCGCCCTTCACCGCGCCGCCGGCGAGCAGCGCGATCGTTCCCGTGCCGTGATCGGTGCCGTCGGTGCCGTTGATGCGCGCGGTGCGGCCGAATTCGGTGGCGACGACGATCACCGTGTCGCGCCAGCGCGCGCCGAGGCCGCTCTGGAATTCCGCCAGCGCGCCGTCGAGACCGCCGAGCAGCTGCGCGAGCCGGCCGACAGGGCCGCCTTCATTGGCATGCGTGTCCCAGCCGTCGAAGGCGAGCGCGGCGATGCGCGGGCCGTCATCGGCCGCCATCAGCTTCGCGGCGCCGCGCGCCACGAGGCGCATCGCCGCCACGCCGCCCGCCCCGGGCTTCGGCTTCATCTCCTCGCCCTGCGCCTGCTTCTCGAGCTGCAAGCCTTGCGTCAGCGCGCTAGCCAGCGCCGGATCGCGATGCTGATAGAGATCGAGCAGCCGCATCGCGGTGTCGTCATCCGCCTGCGGCAGCGCCACCGGCGCCCAGCCGACGGTCGGCGCGTTGCCACGCAGCACCAGCGGCGTGGTCGGTCCGACGGCGAGACCGCTCGACACGCGTTCGCCGCGCGGCAGCGCTTCCAGCGCGCGGTTGAGCCAGCCGGACTGCACGCGGCCCGGGCCGGCAAAGCCGCTTTCGAGCACGTCCTGGCCGTCGAAATGCGAGCGGTCGCGGTAGGGCGTCGCCACCGCGTGAACAACTGCCGCATGCCTGTCGCGATACATGCGCGCGAATTCCGGCATCGCCGGATGCAGCGCGAAGAAGGAATCGAGCATCACGGCCGCGTTCGGACCATCGGCCCTCAGCGCGATCGAGCCGTGCAGGCCGGCATAGTCGGGGTCGCCGATCGGCCCGACGGTCGAGAGACCGTCGAGCGCACCGCGCAGGATGATGGTGACGAAGCGCGGATCGCGACCATCGGCGGCCCGCGCGAATTTCGGCAGGTAAGCCCAGGCCGCAAACGAGGCGCCGCCGAGCAGCAGCGCGCGCCGCGACGTCGCCTGCAGTATCAGGCTCTCGGAGCATTCCATCGTCATCTCCTCTGCATTTCCGGCGACATCAACAGCAGCGCCAGCGCCTGCTGTCGCGACTCCGCACGCTCGATGGTTCGCCGCGTCTCGGTCGAGGCTGCGTCGGCGGCAATGAGCTCGAGCAGGTCGCGCGGGTCGAACCGGTCGGCGAGCTGGGAGGCAAGCTGCGCCGAGATGTCGAGCCTGAGCTTGACGCCTTCAGGTGCCGCCCAGGCCGCGGCGGTGTCCAGAAAACCGTTCGGCCCGGCCGGCGACCACAAGGGCTGGCCCAGCACATTGAGGCCATTGAGATAGCGGCCCGGATCCTCCGGATTGCGCGCCAGCAGGCGGCCGGAGGCGACCAGGAACTCGTAAGGCGAACGCATCTTTGTCAGCGGCGGCTGCCAGGCCTCGCTGGACTCAACGAGCGCGGTGGCCAGCGCCCTGAGATCGCCGTCCGTTTTCGTGAACGTATCCTGCAGCCTCGCCACCAGCGCCGGCGGCGGATCGTCGGCGACGAAGTGGCGCGCGAACTTGGTCGCGATGAATTTTGCGGTCGAGGGATGCCCCGCGATGTCCGACAGCACCGCCTCGCCCTGCGCGACGCCGGCCTGCGCGTAGGTCTTGCCGAGCACCTGCTGCGGTCCGGGCTGGTGCGCATTGGCATTGAACACGAAGCTGCCGGGCGTGCCGAGCTGCCCACGCCGGCCGGCAAAGGTCCAGCCGGTGATGATGCGCGCGAGCGAGGTGACGTCGCCTTGCGTGTAGCCGCCGCCGACGCCGAGCGTATGCAGCTCCATGATCTCGCGCGCGAGATTTTCGTTCAGCCCGCGCTTGCGGTTCTGCCCGGCGCGCGAATCCGGTCCTAACGATTGCTGGTTGTCGAGAAAGAACAGCATCGCGGGATGCTGCTCGACCGCCCTCAGCATGTCGGCGAAGCGCCCGAGCACGTGCGGCCTGATCGCCTCGCGCTCGAACGCACCTGCCCAGATCCGTGTCAGCTCGCCCTTGCTGGCGGAGATGCAGAAATGGTTGGACCAGAACGCGACGAGCCGTTCGACGAAGCCGCAATCGGCGACCACGCCGCGCTGCAGCCGCGCCAGCGCCTCGGCACGGAATGTCTTCTGGATGATGTTGAGCGGTTGCGCCGGCGGCTTCGGCGGACCAGCCACCGTCTGCGTCGTCGGAGGCTGCATCGTCGCGGACGGCGTCATCGCCGCATTGGCGCCATCGGCGGCCTGCGCCTGCATCGTCGGATCTTTCCCGGCGATCTCCTTGGCCGCAGTGGACAGCGACAGATTGCGCCGCTGCGGCGACTTCGTGTCCGGGCCCTGCGGCGGTGTCTCGCTCGCGCCCTGCTGCGCGGCCTTCGCGGCATTGCGTGCTTGCTGGATCTCGAACTGATAGTCGAACACCTGCTTGCCGAGCTCCGGCGTCGAGAGCAGGCCCGGCACTTCGAGCAGCGCGCCGTTCGGACGCGCCAGTTCCGCCAGCACGAAACCGCGCGGATCGGAGGCCGCGTTGATGAAGTCGCCGGACGCCCCGCCGCGGGCGCCAAACCCAAACCGGTTCAGGGCAGTCAGCGCGGCTTGCGAATCACGGGCCATCAGAATTCCCTTAACGGCCTATCCCGGCTATATCAATTGCCTGGCATCATAGCGCGGTCCGGGATGAACCCGAGATTAATTCGCGCATTAAATCGCGGTTAGAATGGACCTCTCGTCAAACGATCGTCCCGAACAAGCTTCGCCACGCAGGCTTGCCTGCACGGCATGCGGCAGCGAATTTTCCTGCTCGCTCACGGGAGCATGCTGGTGCTCCGATGAGAGTTTTCGCCTGCCTATGCCGACCGACGGCGACGACTGCCTGTGCCCCGCATGCTTGCGGAAGCTCGCGGAACAGCAAGCAGCGGTGAGCGCGACGTGAACACACGCTGGACCGTCGACGCCGTCCTGCTCGACATGGACGGTACCTTGCTCGACACCGAGAAGGTCTATTTCGACAGCCTGGTCGCGGCGCTGAATGTGTGCGGCTACACCGACGACATCGTCGCGCTGTGCCATTCCATGGTCGGCCTTCCCGGCCCGGTCTGCGAGGCGATGCTGCGCGATCATTACGGCGTGGCGTTTCCACTCGCCGAGGTCAACCAAGCGTTTCTCGAACATCGCGATGAGATGATGCGGTCGGGCCTGCCGCTCAAGCCCGGCACGCTGGCTCTGCTCGATGCGCTCGCGCTTGCGGAGCGCCCGATAGCGATCGTCACCTCGTCGTCACGCCGTTCGGCCGAGCGCAACCTGACGCTTGCCGGCATCCGCAATCGTTTCGACACGCTGCTGACGCTTGACGATGTCGCGCAGGGCAAGCCGGATCCCGAGCTCTATCTCAAGGCCGCCGCGCGGCTCGGCGTGACGCCGGCATCCTGCATCGCCGTGGAAGACTCCAACCACGGCGTCGCCGCCGCCCACGCCGCCGGCGCGATCACGCTGATGGTGCCGGACATGGCGCCGCCGACCGACGAGACCCGTGCGAAATGCGCAGCCGTGTTGCCGGACCTCAACGCCGTGCTGGCGCTGCTGCAGGAGCGCGGCGCGCTTTAGCCATCATCGTCGGCTTTTGACCTAACCCGGACATATCCGCACGCTCGCGGAGCGTCCATCGGCTGATTGCTACGGCCGCGCCAGATTGAACCTTCAGCACGGCACCGGTGGCAGCGCTATTGCTATTTCGTGAATCTGGGCCTTGTGGATGTCGGCGGCGTTGGCGCCGCGGGCTGAAGATTGAACGTCAGCCAGACGTTCCAGCCTGCTGGCCGATTTTCATTGGCGAATTCGCCGTAGCCCTTCAGGTTCAGATATCCCTGCATGTCTCCGACCGGGAAAATGTAGCCGACCTGCGGGCCGACGCCGGCCACGCGCGACCGGAAGCAGCCGACGCGATCGCCGGAGCCGCTGTCGCAGCCGAGCTGCTGATAGAGGTAACCGACGAGGCCGACCTGCCATTGCTTGGTCAGGAATTGCGATGCGCCCCAGTCGAGGTGCATGTCGACGCCGCTTTGATATTGAGTGGCGGGGTTGACGAAGTTGTAGGTGAATCCCAGCACCGTCGAAAATTCATGCCCGGTCTTTGGATCGAAATAGGTGTAGCCGCCGCCCGCGTCGATCGCCCAGTGCCCAAGCCCCAAATTCGCCAGGCGGCCCGACTGATAGGCGCCGACCGGAAGGTCGGCGGTGATGTACGTCATGTAATTGTTGACACCGGCATTCCAGCGCAGCGCGAACTGCGGGATCAGGTCGCCGAACGCAATGAGCGAGCTGTCGATGCTGTCAAACCGGGAGAAGGGGAACGTGGCGCCGCCCGGTCCCGTCAATGTCCCAACGAGCGATCCCGCCAGCGATGTCGAGTTGGACCCGTAGGTCGCCAACAGGCTGGCAGAGGCCTGACCGCCCAGCACGGGTGTTGCAAAGGTGTAGGTTCCGGCCACAAGACCAAGGTTCACATTCGCATTGACGTTCGCGTTCACGTTCGCCGTCAGATTCGCGGGAAAGCGACCAAGCGTGATTTCGCGCGACCGCGCCACGTCGCCGCCGGCGGAAACAGAGGTGTGATAGTAAACCGAGGTCACCGACCAGCCCGGCGCCTGCTGAGGAACAGCCGCGAGGCTGCCAAAAAATCCGGGTAGCCAAAAGCTGATGCCATTTTCGTCGGCGCGAGCCGCTTGGGTGGAAAGCACCAGCAGAGCGGCAAGCGCCCCAACACTCAAATGCCACTGCGAAAAAAACCTGCGTCCCAGATTCGGTTTAAAGTACCGCATCGCCGATTCCCCGACTCTCGCGATCCCACCATTGCTCCGGCGGGGTAGAAACTCGGAAAGAATAAGCTGACGCCGCCGTTCGTCCACGCGAATTCGGCATATTTGAGTTCAGCCGGAGGTTTATTGAAAGGTTGTGTCCATGACGCCACAACCCTGGCACTTTTTGCATAGTCATCAGGGGCTCTCGACAAGGGGCGACCTGGCTCGATTGATCTAGATCAATACAACAGGGATGCGTTGCTGAGCATCTTGTCTTGTCTGGTTCGTAGATGCTGCATTATCGGTCTCGCGCTTCAGATACGCGACTGTCTTTTGACTGACCAAAGCGTTGAACCGTCCCCCGAAGCATCGGCGAGCCAGAAAGCTGCCGACAGGTTCTTGCTCGGGCGGCGCTCGTAACTTTGAAACTCGGTCACGGCGAGTAGCCCATGCACGACGTTGGCGTTGCGACAGGCGCACCCAATCTGCCGGCCGATGGCTTCGAGCGCACCTCGCCCGCCACCGCATTCCCGGCCAACGGCTGCGACCTTCGTGACACGATCGCCAGCGCCTCGGAATTGACGGCCGATGGGTATTCACCAAAGCACGACGCAGGCCGCCCGAAAGCCTGCTGCATCCCGCAAGCTCCTCGCGGCCGGTCCCAGGGCGCGAATTACGACTCTCGCCAGCCGAACCTCAGGATTCCACGCAAGGTGCTTAAAGGCGGCTCGCATCCTTGCGCTCCGAGCTACTGCCGCCGCCATCGTCCGGCCGCGCGTCATGCCGAGCGGATCGACGACACCTCAGCAAGCCATATCGGCTTCAGGTGCATCATCAGGAAGAGGATCATGTCATGAGTAACGATACGATTCCGGAAAAGCCTCAGAATACGGGGCCGAACAGCGTGGGACTGAAACGCCGCGATCTCTTGTTGCGCGGTAGTTCGCTGGTAGCCGCTTCAGCACTCTCCGCCGTCGGGACGACAAGCTTCGCGCAGGCGCAGCAACCAACGCCGGTCCCGGCGCCCGCGCCGGCCGGACAGCGGCCCAATATCGTCGTCATCATGGGGGACGATATCGGCATCTGGAATATCGGTGCTTACCATCGTGGCATGATGGCCGGCCGGACGCCGAACCTCGACAAGATCGCCGCAGAAGGCATGCTGTTTACCGATTATTACGCCGAGGCGAGTTGCACCGCGGGCCGCGCCAACTTCATCACCGGCGAGCTGCCGATCCGCACCGGCATGACAACGGTCGGCCAGGCCGGCGCCCCCACAGGCTTGCCGGCGGAGGCCGTGACCATTGCCACCGCGCTCAAGGGCATGGGCTATGCCACCGGCCAATTCGGCAAGAACCACCTTGGCGACAAGAACGAATTTCTGCCGACCGTGCACGGCTTCGACGAATTCTTCGGCTATTTGTATCACCTCGACGCGATGGAAGATCCGGCTCACCCTGCCTATCCGCAGGAACTGTTGAACAAGGTTGGCCCGCGCAACATGGTCCATTCGTGGGCAACCAATGTGGACGACGCCACCGTGGATCCCCGTTGGGGCAAAGTCGGCAAGCAGAGGATTGAAGACGCCGGAACGCTCTATCCCAAGCGGATGGAAACGGTGGACGACGAAATCCGAGACTTCGCCTTGTCGTTCATTGAAAGGGCCAAGGCCGATAACAAGCCCTTCTTCTTGTGGCTCAATCCGACCCGCATGCACATCGTCACGCATTTGTCGCCGAAGTACCAGGCGATGCGCAACTCCAAGAACGGCTGGTCGATTCACGAAGCCGGCATGGCGCAGCTCGACGACGATGTCGGCCTCGTCATGCAAAAACTCAAGGAGATGGGCGTGGATGACAACACCATTGTCATCTTCACCACGGATAACGGCACCGAGGTCTTCACTTGGCCGGATGGCGGACAGACACCCTTCGCGCAGAGCAAAGGTACGGTCATGGAAGGCGGCTTCCGCGCGCCCGCGATGATCCGCTGGCCGGGCAAGGTGCCCGCGGGCAAGGTCGAGAACGGCATCGTCTCCGGGCTGGACTGGTTCCCGACCTTGCTGGCCGCTGCCGGCAACCCGAACATTGTCGAGGAACTGAAGAAGGGCAAGCAAATCGGGGATCGCACCTACAAGTGCCATCTGGATGGCTATAATCAGATGGACATGATCACCGGCAAGGGGCCGTCCAACCGACACGAAATCTGGTACTTCGGCGAGAGCGAGCTGGGGGCCGTGCGCATCGACGACTACAAGTATCGTTTCATCGACCAGCCCGGTGGCTGGCTGGGCGCAAAAACCAAGGTTGACGTCCCCTACCTAATCAACCTCCGCCTGGATCCGTTCGAGCGAACGGGCTGGCCCGACAGCGGGACCAAATACGGCGCCCAACAATACTTCGACTGGTTCAAATATGAATTCTGGCGCTTCGTGTTCGTTCAACAGGAGGTCGAGAAGCTGGCCATGACCGCGATCGAGTTTCCGCCGATGCAGAAGGGCGCGAGCTTCAACCTCGATTCCGTGAAGGCGAAAATCGAGGCCGCCAGGACCGCAATGGCAAAATAAGATTCATGATCGTGTTGGGCGGCGTCCATGCCGCTCAACACCGTCTCCTCCGGCCTCGCCTCTATCAGAGCGAAGCGGACCGGCCTCGGGAGTACACGCCCTAACCTCGTTTCCGCCCCTGTTTCGCCAGCGCCGTCTCGATCAGCGTGCGCGCGGCCTCGCCGGCGGTCTCCATGTAGCTCGGGTCGCGATGCAGCAGCACCACGGCGAATGATCCGTCCAGCAGCAAGAGGATCTGCCGCGCCAGCTTGAGCGGATCGGCGATCCCCTCGTCCGCGAAGGTCGCGCGCAGCCAATCCTCGAACTTCTTCTTGTGCGCGGCGCCGATCCGGATCGCGGGATGCCCGGGCATGTTGGCGAGCTCGGCGGAGGTGCGCAGGAAGCCGCAGCCCTTCCACTTCGGATGCCGCGCCGAGCGCGCGAGGTTCTTGAAGATCGCCTCGACCTTCACCGGCAGGCCGCCCTCGGCCTCCGCGAACCATTTGCGGAACAACGCGAGATTGGGCTGGTCGCGCGCGGCGAGATAGGCAGCGACGAGATCGTCCTTGCTCTTGAAGTGATAGTACAGCGTGCGCTTGGTGAGGCCGGCCCTGGCCGCGACCTCGTCGACGCTGACGCGGCGGATGCCTTCATTGTAGAACAGCGCGCTTGCCGCCTGGACGATGCGCTCGCGGGTGGGCTCGGAAGGTCTGGGCATCCTGCGTATGTATACTAACCAGTGAATATACACAAATTGCAGCTGGCCCTACATTCGGCCCGACACACAATTGCTGGAGACTGCATCATGCCCGCCCCCATCCTGCTCGAAATCACCGACGGGATCGCCCTGATCACCCTGAACCGTCCGGAGCAGCTCAACGCGCTGAACTACGCACTGATCGATCAACTGATGGCCGCGCTCGACCGCATCGAGGGCGACGCTGAGGTGCGCGCCGTGATCCTGACCGGCGCCGGCGAGCGCGCCTTCTCGGCCGGCGCCGACATCCACGAATTCGCTGGGAGCGTCAAACAGGGAGCGGCCGTCGCGGTGCGCGACTTCGTCCGACGGGGACAAGCCATGACCGCGCGGCTGGAGGCATTCAAGAAGCCCGTGATCGCCGCGATCAACGGGCTCGCCTTCGGCGGCGGCTGCGAGATCGCCGAGGCGGTGCATCTCGCTGTCGCCAGCGACCGCGCGCAATTTGCAAAGCCCGAGATCAAGCTCGGCATGCCCCCGACCTTCGGCGGCACGCAGCGGCTGCCGCGGTTGGCGGGACGCAAGCGCGCCCTGGAATTGCTGCTGGCGGGCGATCCGTTTCCGCCCGAGCACGCGCGCGAGATCGGGCTGGTCAATCAGGTCGTGCCGCATGATCAGCTGCTGACCGCCGCGCGCGAACTCGCCGGCCGGATCACCAGGCATTCGCCCGGATCCGTCGCCGGCACCATCACCGCGGTGACGCGCGGGCTCAACATGCCGATTGCCGAGGGCCTTTTGGTCGAGAGCGAACAGTTCGCCGCGCTGGTGCCGGGCCGCGATCTCGCCGAGGGGTTAGCTGCGTGGAAGGAACGGCGGCTGGCGAGGTATGTCGGGGCTTGAGCTGGCTGATCCCGCAATCGTCATTGCGAGGAGTGAAGCGACGAAGCAATCCCTACCTCCGCGAGCGGTGAAATGGATTGCTTCGTGGAGCCTGTCATCGGGCCGCGCTTCGCGCGGACCCGGTGGCTCGCAATGACGACCCAAACGTGGATGGCCGGGTCAAGCCCGGCCATGACGACGGAGAGACGGCTGAGACCTGCGCCCTACCGCACCACCGCCGCGGTCTGCCCGAACAGCAACTTACGTTCCTCCTCGGTGCGGATCGCGGGCTGGCCGAAATTCGGGTTGACCTCCTTCGCCTTGGCATAGGCGCGCTCGGTCGCGGGGCGCTTGCCGATCGTCTCCAGCCAGCGCTTCAGATGCGGGAAATCGTCGATCTCCTGGCCCTGGTTCTTGTAGGGCACGACCCAGGGATAGCTCGCCATGTCGGCGATCGAATAGTCGCCGGCGATGAATTCTCGGTCGGCGAGCCGCTTGTTGAGCACGCCGTAGAGCCGGTTGGTCTCGTTGACATAGCGGTCGATCGCGTATGGCAGCTTCTCGACGGCGTAGTTGCGGAAATGGTGGTTCTGCCCGGCCATCGGCCCGAGCCCGCCCATCTGCCAGAACGTCCACTGGATCGCGTCATAGCGGCCATGGATATCGGCCGGCAGGAATTTGCCGGTCTTCTCGGCGAGATAGAGCAGGATGGCGCCAGACTCGAACAGCTGTAGCGGCTTGCCGCCGCCCTTCGGCGCGTGATCGAGAATTGCTGGGATGCGGTTGTTCGGCGCGATCTGCAAAAAGTCCGGCTTGAACTGATCGCCTTTGCCGATGTTCACCGGGAAAATCCTGTACTCCAATCCGGTCTCCTCAAGGAACATCGTTATCTTGTGACCGTTCGGCGTGGACCAGTAGTGGAGATCGATCATGGGCGTGATCCTGCATTGCCAGGGACTGCCGATGTCGTGCATCGGCGAGAAAGATGCGAATGCATGGAGTTGGGCGCATAACCGCACCCAAGTCAATGGCGCGCGCATTGCACCGCGCGCGAATGTGATCTGCGGCCAGCGCAAGTGCCCGATTGAGCCGCGTCCCGATTGCTCCTAGGCTGCCGGAGGGATTGCGCTGACGAATTTTTAAACATGGGGCATTGCAATGACACATGATTTGGCAAGACGTGATTTCCTCAAGGGCTCGGCGGCGATCGCCGGCGCAGCAGCCGCGGGCGCTTTCTCCTGCGTCGAGATCGCGAGCGCCGCGCCGATCGAGGTGCCGACCGTCGACAAGCTCTCGATCCGCGTGCTGGTCGATTCCAGCTTCGATTTGTTCTTCAAGCCGAAGCAGGCCGGCGGCGTCACCATCGCGGCGCCGCCGCGCTCCGCCGACTACCAGAAGTCGTTGCACAATGAATGGGGCCTGTCGCTGTGGCTGGAGTCGGAGGCCAAGGGCGCGCAGCGCACCCTGATGCTTGACTACGGCTACACGCCGGAGGTGCTGCTCAACAACATGGCGCTGGTCGGCGTCGATCCGGCGAAGCTCGACGCGCTGATCGTGAGCCACGGCCACTACGACCATTTCGGCGGCCTCAACGGCTTCCTCGACAAATTCCGTGATAAACTACCGGCCGACGTGAAGCTCTATGCCGGCGGCGAGGACAATTTCTGCCACCGCGTCAGCGCAACGCCGACCAAGGGCCAGTTCAACGATTTCGGCACGCTCGACCGCCGCCAGCTCGCCGCGCAGCGCGTCACCACGGTGCTGTGCGAGACCCCGACCGTGATCGCGGGCCATGCCTTCACCACCGGCAAGATCACCCGCCGCAGCATCGAGCGCGTGCTGCCGCAGACCTGGGTCGAGTTCGGCATCAAGGACGGGCTCGGCTGCAACGCCAGCCACTATCTGCCGGCCGAGATGGACGGCAAGATCGTGCCCGACGAGCACATCCATGAGCACGCCACCTGCTTCAACGTGCGGGATTTCGGCCTCGTCGTGATCTCGTCCTGCGGCCATGTCGGCATCGTCAATTCGGTGAAGCAGGCGCAGGAGGTCTCCGGCATCCAGAAGGTGCACGCGATCGTCGGCGGCTTCCACCTCGGGCCGGCGCCGAAGGATTACCTCACCGAGGTGGTCGCCGAGATCAAGAAGCTCGACCCCGACGTGCTGATCCCGATGCACTGCTCCGGGCTCCACTTCGTGCAGGAGGCGACCGCGCAAATGGGCGACAAGGTGCTGGTCACGACGACGGGCAGCCGCCTCTCCTTCGGCATATGATCGCGCCGATCCTGCGCGTCATTGCATTCGCTGGCGCGGGCCTGGCATTCGCCGGCGCGGGCCTGGCATTCGCCGGCGCCGGCCTGTGGCTGACGCTGGCGCCGGTGCCGGCGGGCGATGCGCCGCCGCAATCGGCGCGCTCGGCCGCCGAGATCATGGACATCCTGATGTGGAACAGGGAGCCGGTCGGCGGCCCGTTCGCGTTGACCGATCAGGCTGGCCATGAACGCACCGACAAGGAGTTTCGCGGCAAGCTGATGCTGGTCTATTTCGGCTTCACCACCTGCCCCGACGTCTGTCCGACCGATCTGCAGGCAATCGGGCTTGCGCTCGACAAACTCGACCGCGACGGCGATCAGGTGCAACCGATCTTCATCACTGTCGATCCCGAGCGCGATACCGCGGCGCATCTCGCAGAATACGTGCCGATGTTTCATCCGCGCCTGATCGGGCTGACCGGCAACCTTGATGCGATCCGCAAGCTCGCCGATGCCTACAAGGTCTATTTCGCGCGGGTGCCGCTGAAGGATGCCGGCGACTACACCGTCGATCACACCGCCTACATCTATTTGATGGACCGCGACGGCAATTATCTCGGCTTCTTTCCGCCGGGGACGTCAGCCGACCGAATGGTCGAGATCATCCGGCCAAGGCTCGCCGAACCGGCGCGCTGACGTGCGTGCGAATAGCGCCAGCGCCCCCTCTCCCGCTCGCGGGGGGTGAAGAAAGCAATTCGGCAGGCGGATCGGACCAATCACGGTCTCAATGCATCCGCCCATGCGCGCGCAAGAAGGTCTCGCCACATTCCGTCACCATCACCCGCATGCCCTCGACCGAGGGTCGGCGCGCGACATAGCCGCGGTCGACAGCGTCCTCCCAGATCGTCAGCCGCGGGCATGAGGTGCGCCAGACCTCGAGCACCTCGGCATAGCGCCGCGGCTCGCGCGCGACCCACTCGACAAGATCGAGCACCAGGCTATCCGCCGTCTCTGCCATCACACATCTCCCGCAAAGTCGTGATCGTGCACCCCTTCTCCCCGCCTGCGCGGAGAAGGTCGGGATGAGGGGAGTCTCCACGAGGACGGTTACAGTGGGACTCGCGGAGACTTCCCCTCACCCGGATCGCATCTGGCGATGCGATCCGGCCTCTCCCCGCAAGCGGGGCGAGGTACGTCAACCGCGCCGCATTAGCTCAAATCACAGCAACCATATTTCTGCGCCGCTTGGCCTCTTCCGGCAAACTGAGTTATCTTGACCTTGCATCAGTTTTCCTGAGGGTTCATGCGGCGACTGCTGTTTCTCAACGGCATCAAGGCGTTCGAGGCGGCGGCGCGGACCGGCAGCTTTGCTGCGGCCGGGCTGGAGCTGAGCGTGTCGGCGGCCGCCGTCAGCCGCATGGTGCATCTGCTCGAAGAGCGGCTCGGCGTCGCGTTGTTCGAGCGCAAGGCCAACCGCCTGGTGCTGACGCAGGCCGGCCGCGCCTATCAGAGCGGGCTGACCCCGATCTTCGATGCGCTGGCGAGCCTCACCGCGCAGGTGACGGCGCCCTCGAGCGTGCGCGTGCTCACCATCGGCGTCGGCCACACCTTTGCGCTGAAATGGATGATCCCGCACCTCGCCGAGTTCCGCAAAGAGGAGCCCGACATCGAGGTGCGCTTCACCACCGGCGGCGCGTCGGTGCCGTTCGGCGAGGACTGGAGCTGCGGCATCAAGCTCGGCACCGGCGACTGGCCCGGCCTCGTCGCCGAGCCGCTGTTTGCCGGCGACCTCACGCCGGTCTGCGTGCCCCGCCTCGCGGGCGGGCTGAAGCGTCCGGCCGACCTGAAGGGTCCGAGCCTGATCCGCGTCGCGCACTCGCCCGAGGACTGGCCGATCTGGCTGAAGGCCGCGGGCGTCACCCGGATCAACGCGCGTGGGCCGGAGTTTCAGTTCTACGGCCAGGCGCTGCAGGCAGCTGCCGACGGGCTCGGCATCGCCATGGGCATCCGCCCCTATATCGACGACGATCTCGCTGCTGGCCGGCTGGTGGCGCCTTTCGACCTCTCGGTGCCCAAGGGCATGCGCTGGTACCTGCTCTATCGCAGCTTTCAGACCGAGCAGCGCGACTTTGCCGCCTTCCGCCGCTGGATCATGCGTGCCGCGGCGGAGCCCGCCGCCCGCCGCAAGGGAACGCGCAGTGCCTGACGAGACCGTCGATACGCTGGTGATCGGCGGCGGCCAGGCCGGGCTCACCATGAGCCATCGGCTGAAGCAGCGCGGCATCGCCCATCTGGTGCTGGAGCGGGGTCGCATCGCCGAGCGCTGGCGCAGCGAACGCTGGGATGGCCTCATGTTCCAGTTTCCGAACTGGTCGGTGCGGCTGCCGGAATTTGCGTTTCCGCACAGCGATCCCGACGGCTTCTCGGACACCGCTGCCATCATCGCCTTCATCGAGGACTACGCCGCGTTCGTCGCGCCGCCGATCCGCTGCGGCGTCGCGGTCACGAAGCTGCGCCGCGACGCCGGCGGCTTCCTCGCCGAATTTGCCGGCGGCAGCATCGCCGCCCGCAACGTCGTCATCGCCACCGGTCCCTATCAACGGCCGCTGCGGCCCGATCTGCTGCGCGAGCATCCCGGCCTGTTTCAGGTCGATGCCGCCGGCAACAGGAATCCCGCGCAATTGCCTGACGGTGCGGTGCTGGTGGTCGGTGCCGGCGCCTCGGGTGCGCAGATCGCCGAAGAGCTGATGCGCGCCGGCCGCGATGTCTTCCTCTCGGTCGGACGTCACAACCGCCTGCCGCGCCGCTATCGCAGCCGTGACCTGATCTGGTGGCTGGCCGAGATGGGCATCGACCAGACGCCGGTCGAGCAGCGCGGTCCGTCGCGGCTGCTGCCGGTGATTTCCGGCGCCCATGGCGGCCACACCGTCGATTTCCGCCGCTTCGCCGCCGGCGGCGTGACCCTGCTCGGCCGCGTGACGGCGGCGCGCGACGGCGTGCTGGAGATCGCGCCCGATCTCGCCGCCAACATCGCCAATGGCGACGCTTATTACGCGACGTTCCTCGGGATCGTCGACGACTTCGTCGCGGCGCGCGGCCTCGATCATCCCGACGATCCCTTGGCACGCGTCCGTTTGCCCGACCCGCCGTGCCTCACCGCGCCGCTCGATGCGGTCGACCTGCGCGCCGCGCGGATCAGCAGCGTGATCTGGGCCACCGGCTATGGCCTCGATCTGAACTGGATCGACATACCGCTGCTGGATGCCGACGGGGCGCCGCGACACCGCCACGGCGTCTCCGACGTGCCGGGCCTCTATTTCCTCGGCCTGCAATGGCTGTCGAAGATGAAATCCTCGTTCCTGTCAGGCGTCGGCGACGACGCCGCCGTGCTCGCCGACCACATCGCGAGCCGCCGCTAGCTCCGGGTTCCATTGCTTCCTGGAAATAAACCGGACGAGTTGTGAACTGCTTCACATTTAGCGCAACGCGCTCGTGCTTCCTATGAGAAGGGCGTTTCGAGGTCGCACATGATTTACAGCGGTTTTGAGATCAAGTCGTTCGAAGTGGGGAAGGGGCAATGGCACGCCAGGGTTCAACGGGTCGATCAAAGGCCGGTCGTCATCGATGGCATGCTGTTTCCGACGCTCGACATCGGTTTTGCGTGGTCCGATCCGGATGCGGCGATCGCCGACGCGAAGCGGGCTATCGACCGGTTCCCGCAACGCTATGGCATGACAATGCCGGCGGCCGAAGCGTCGGCGTGACCGGCAACGTCGTGGTCGCCGCCGTCCCGCAATGCGAGCCGGATCCGGTCTGGCCGGCGCAGGTCCGCACCAGCTGCCCGGAATGCGCCGCATCGCTTTCGCTGCTGCGCGTGATCCCCGGCCGCGCCGCCGAATACTGGACCATGCGCTGCGACGGCTGCGGCGGGATCCATCTCGACATCGTCGACCTGCCGCGCGTCTGAACTCCGCGACGCGCCGCCTGCTGACACCCTGCTGTCAGCAGCCTCGCCCGCGCAGCCATCCAGCCGCCGTTTGCCCTTTTCTCGCTGCCGGACTCGTCCCATATTCGGGGCATGGCGAAGACACCGAACACTCCGAAAAAGCTCGGCAAAACCCCCAAATCCAAAGCTCACCGGCCCGAGGTCCTCCCGATCGGGCCGGCGCTGGCCGAGCTGCTCAATCCCGCGATCAATCGCGGCGATGCCGGCCTTGGATCCGGCACCGGGCTGCAACCGCCGCCGGACAATTCGCGCGACCGCCGCGCCGGGGGCGAGGCCGCCGCGCATCGCGCGCGGGCCTCGACGCGCGAGACCAGCGAGGGCGTCGCGAAGCGCGATAGTTCGGGCCTCGGCGAGGCGCCGCAGGCCAATTACGGCACCGCGGCCACGATCCCGACGCTCGATCCGGAGCTGGCCCGCCAGCTCGGCCTTCCCACCGAGGAGGACGATGCCGAGGCGCTGGCGCGGCCGCCGCGCAGCAAGATGGAGGCGCTCGGCGTCAAGGCGACTGCCGATGCCCTGGAATCGCTGATCCGCGAGGGCCGGCCGGAGTTCCGCAAGGGCGACGGCTCCACGAAGGTGTGGACGCCGCACCGGCCGCCGCGCCCGGAGAAGTCCGAAGGCGGCGTGCGTTTCGAGATCAAGTCGTCCTACGAGCCCAAGGGCGACCAGCCGACCGCGATCGCCGAACTGGTCGAGGGCATCAACCGCAACGACCGCTCGCAGGTGCTGCTCGGCGTCACCGGCTCCGGCAAGACCTACACCATGGCCAAGGTGATCGAGGCGACGCAGCGCCCGGCCCTGATCCTGGCGCCGAACAAGACGCTGGCCGCCCAGCTCTACGGCGAGTTCAGGAACTTCTTCCCGGACAACGCAGTCGAGTACTTCGTCTCGTATTACGACTATTACCAGCCGGAGGCCTACGTCCCCCGCACCGACACCTATATCGAGAAGGATTCCTCGATCAACGAGCAGATCGACCGCATGCGCCACTCGGCGACGCGCGCGCTGCTCGAGCGCGACGACGTCATCATCGTCGCCTCGGTGTCCTGCATCTACGGTATCGGTTCGGTCGAGACCTACACCGCGATGACGTTCGCGCTGAAGAAGGGCGAGCGCATCGACCAGCGCCAGCTCATCGCCGACCTCGTCGCGCTGCAATACAAGCGCACCCAGGCGGATTTCACCCGCGGCACGTTCCGTGTCCGCGGCGACGTCATCGACATCTTCCCGGCGCACTATGAAGACCGCGCCTGGCGCGTGAACCTGTTCGGCGACACCATCGAGACCATCGAGGAGTTCGATCCGCTCACCGGCCACAAGCAGGACGAGCTCGAATTCATCAAGATGTACGCCAATTCGCACTATGTGACGCCGCGCCCGACGCTGGTGCAGGCGATCAAGTCGATCAAGTTCGAGCTGAAGCAGCGGCTCGACCAGCTGCACGACCAGGGCCGCCTGCTCGAGGCGCAGCGGCTGGAGCAGCGCACCACCTTCGACCTCGAGATGATGGAAGCGACCGGAAGCTGCGCCGGCATCGAGAACTATTCGCGCTATCTCACGGGACGCCGCCCCGGCGAGCCGCCGCCGACGCTGTTCGAATACGTCCCCGACAACGCGCTGATCTTCGCTGACGAGAGCCACGTCACCATCCCGCAGATCGGCGCCATGTTCCGCGGCGACTTCCGCCGCAAGGCAACGCTGGCCGAATACGGCTTCCGCCTGCCCTCCTGCATGGACAACCGCCCGCTTCGCTTCGAGGAGTGGGACATGATGCGGCCGCAGACCGTCGCCGTCTCGGCCACGCCCGGCAGCTGGGAGCTGAACGAGAGCGGCGGCGTCTTCGTCGAGCAGGTGATCCGCCCGACGGGCCTGATCGATCCGCCCGTCGACATCCGCCCGGCGCGTACGCAGGTGGACGATCTCGTCGGCGAGGTGCGCGCCACCGCGCAGGCCGGCTATCGCTCGCTGATCACAGTGCTCACCAAGCGCATGGCGGAGGACCTCACCGAATATCTGCACGAGCAGGGCATCCGCGTCCGCTACATGCACTCTGATATCGACACCATCGAGCGCATTGAGATCATCAGGGATCTGCGGCTCGGCGCGTTCGACGCGCTGGTCGGCATCAACCTGTTGCGCGAAGGTCTCGATATTCCCGAATGCGCCCTGGTCGCGATCCTCGACGCCGACAAGGAAGGCTTTTTGCGTAGCGAGACCTCGCTGATCCAGACCATCGGCCGCGCCGCGCGCAACGTCGACGGCAAGGTGATCCTGTATGCCGACCAGATGACCGGCTCGATGGAGCGCGCCATCGCCGAGACCAACCGCCGCCGCGAGAAGCAGGTCGAGTACAACACCGCCAACGGCATCACGCCGGAGAGCGTGAAGAAGCAGATCGGCGACATCCTCAATTCCGTCTACGAGCGCGACCACGTGCTGGTCGAGGTCGGCGGCCACGACATGACCGACGACGTCATCTCGATCGGCCACAATTTCGAGGCCGTGCTCGCCGATCTCGAAACCCGCATGCGCGAGGCCGCCGCCGACCTGAACTTCGAGGAGGCCGCGCGCCTGCGCGACGAAGTCAAGCGCCTGCGCGCGACAGAGCTCGCGGTGGTCGACGACCCCACCGCCAAGCAGCGCAACGTGCAGAAGCAGGCCGGCGCCTATGCCGGCACCCGAAAATACGGCGATGCCGCCAACCTGCCGGTCAGCGCATTGAAGAACAAGTCGGCGCAGACCTCGCTCAAGGCAGGCCGCGGCGGCAAGTCCGGCTCACGGGTGCACAAGCCCGATCTCGACGAGATGCACGGCCCGGAATCGCTGCCCTTCCGCCCCAGCGGTGCGCTGCCGGCAAAGCCGTTCGGCGCCACGAGCCGCATCATCCAGCCGACCGACTCGCGGCAGTCGGGGCCGGAGTTCGGCCCGTCGCCGCGGTCGAGCGGCGGCGCGCCGGGGAAACGCGGCGGCTGGAAGAAAAGGTAGATCATGACGCGCGCCGAGCTGCTCGCCTTCCTGCGGATGCATCGGCTCGCGGTGGTCAGCACGGTTCACGACAACGCGCCCCAGGCGGCGGTCGTCGGGATCGCGGTCAGCGACAATCTTGAGATCATCTTCGACACCCTGACCACCTCGCGCAAATACCAGAACCTCCGCGCCGATCCGCACGCGGCGCTGGTGATCGGTTGGGACGCCGAGCAGACTGCGCAGGTCGAGGGCGTCGCGGACTTCCCGAGCGGCGCGGAGCTCGCTGCGTGCAAGCAGGTGTATTTCGCGGCGTGGCCCGACGGTCCGACGCGCGAGACATGGCCGAACATCGGCTATGTGCGGATACGACCGAACTGGGCGCGGTTGAGCGATTTTGGCGCGATGCCGGCAAGGATCGAGGAAATGACGCTGCCATAGACAGCTTCATCTTCAGCCTCTCCTCGATCACGCCACGTCGAACGCCGGATGGTAGCTCACATCCCCCTTGGGCGCCTTGCCCTTCAACACTATCCGCTGAAAGTATCGGCTCGGCTTGCCGCCATAGGTCCGCCGGCGATCATCGAGGAAGCCGAAGCGACGGTAGTACGCGGGATCGCCGAGCACGACGCAGCCATCGGCCCCGAGCTCCGCAAGCCGGATGAGCCCCTCGCATAGCAGAGCTTTGCCGGTTCCGCGCCGTTGCATGTCGGGTGCGACCGAGACCGGGCCGAGGCCATGCCA
Organism: Bradyrhizobium sp. BEA-2-5; assembly: GCF_032918025.1. Lineage (NCBI taxonomy): Bacteria > Pseudomonadati > Pseudomonadota > Alphaproteobacteria > Hyphomicrobiales > Nitrobacteraceae > Bradyrhizobium > Bradyrhizobium sp. BEA-2-5. Next base: position 7,381,621 of record NZ_CP136629.1, read on the forward strand.
GCGCCCCGCTACGCCATCGATCCGGACCGGCGAGAACGCGACGTGGCCGGCGATGCTGCCGACCTCGGAGACAGCCACCAGCGAGAGCGTCAGCGCGCCGGCGCGCGCAGCGCCTCGACGATGCGTGCTTCGGTGCCGCTGCTGTGCGGCGCTGTTGCGAATGCGGCCGCCGTGACGCGGCTGATCGCGGCGGCGTCTTCGGGGCGTTCGTCCCTGATCTGCATGCTCGCAGATAAGGCCGATCGGCAACAGCGCGCAAGGGAAGCGCAAAGCTCGGGCGGATCATATCGCGAGACTGCGGAAGTATGACGCACCGGCCGAACCACATGTTCGCTGTCGTCCCTGCGAAAGCAGGGACGACGTCCGGAGAAGCCGCGGGCTCTCGGCTCACGCACGGATGTCTCTGGAATACTGCATCACCCGCATGCACGGGTGATGACACCGCACAAGCTGTTTGACATGTGAAACGGATTCCCACCGTCGTCCCGGCGAAGGCCGGGACCCATTACCACCAGCGGAAATCATTGTGATACGCTGTGGCCCCAGCTTGCTTCAACAACATGGCCCGGTGGTTATGGGTCCCGGCCTTCGCCGGGACGACGGCGGAATATGCCTCGCCCTGCGCCTACCCCGATCGCTTGTTGCTGGTGTTCTGGGTCAGATTGCCGTGCGCGGCCTGCTCGCGGATGTTGTGTTTCTCGTCGTCGCGATGGCCCTTGGTGGTGTCGATGGGAACGCTGGGGGTGCTGCCGGGGCCCTTGTGGCTCTTGTTGTCGTCGGGAACGGGCTGGATGGTCTTTGTCTTTGGTTTCGTCATCATCGTCTCCGTTACGCATGGAGACAACGCGGCCGGTGCGGACGGCGTTCCCGGAACGACACTTCCGTTCCGGGGAACGTGACTTCACAACTGACCTTACAGTTTCTCCTGCTGCGCGGGCTGTGACTGCGGCTGCTGCTGGCGCTGCTGTTTGGCGTGATGGCGGCCGTAGAGGCACCCGGCCGCGGCGCCGAGCATGCCGTGATGGCCGGCATAATGACCGGCGACGCCGCCGACGATCGCGCCCTTGATGCAACCCTTGGCGTCGGCGGAAGACGCTGTGGCAAGCACGCTGAGGGCAATGACTGACGCGAGAACAATCGATTTCATGATGCGGCTCCAATGCAATGCTGCCGCATCAACGGCGAAGCGGCACGGCCGGTTCCGGGAAGGCGAAGCGGTTCACCATCGGCCTCGCCGCTGGCAACCGGCGCCGTCGGATTAGCTTGTTGTCGAACGCACCGCGACAGCGAGCCGGCGCGATTTCACCGGCCGGCCCCGGAGGAGCTCAAGGCCTCATGGCCGGCGTCGGCACCCGGCTCACCGTCGCGCGGTGCGCGCTCTCATGAACTATCTGGGGACAACCAGGGCGGCGACGGCAAGCGGCATGGTGTTTCTCATAAGGAACTCCTGATCGCGGATGCGTCGCCCACGGCGAACCAACCGGGCGCGCGGGCGGAGGTTTCATTAACTCGCGGACAGCTGCCGCCGCACGTCTGCGAGGCGCGGCCGGTTCAGCCGATCAGTTCAGTTTCTTGCCGCCGTCCGTCACGCCGTCGAGGAACACCCCGGTTTCGCGGTTGAGAAACTCGACATCCGCCGGGAAGAAACCGCCGGCCGAGGCGTGGCCGGTCACGGTGGCCGGGCTGATCGTCTTGATGGTCACGGCTCCGATGTTCTGGCCCATCTGGTTCGGCTCGAATTCGGGATTGAGCAGATCCTTGGTGCCGGTGAGGATCAGCGTCTTCGCCTTGATCGAAGCCAGCGCCTTCGCCGTGTCGCCGCCGAACCCGGCCGTGGTGCCGACATCGTGCCGGTCATAGGCCCAGCTCTGGTAGATCCAGTCGTTGGCGTCGAACAGCTTCCACAGCGCGGTCTCCTGCTCGGCCATCCAGGGCAGCACGTCGGGGCCGGACTTGAACTGCGCCGCATACATGTCGGGCGTGCGCGCCGCGAGCAGCGCAACGATATCGCGGAACAGCTTGAGGCCCTTCTCCGGCGGCGCGTCGTAATTGCCGTCCTTCCACGCCGGATCGTTCATGATCGCCTTGCGCGAGGCCTCCATCACCGCGACCGACCAGGCCGGCGTCTTCGCAAGCGGCACCATCGCAACCAGCGCGTCCATGAAGTCCGGATGGCTGACGCCCCATTGCAGCGCCTGCATGCCGCCCATCGAGGGGCCGACCACGGCGACGACATGGTCGATGCCGAGCTTCTCCTTCATCAGCCGGTACTGCGATTCCACCATGTCGCGGATCGCGAATTTCGGGAACTGCATCCGCGGCTGCGCCTTCGAATTGCTCGGCGATGTGGTCAGGCCGTTACCGATCGCATCGGTGCAGACGATGAAGTACTTGTCGGGGTCAAGCGCCTTGCCGGGGCCGATCATGAAATCGAGCCGGTGATGATTGCCCGAGATCGCGGTCACCATCAGGATGGCGTTCGACTTCTTCGCGTTCAGCGTGCCGTGGGTGACGTAGGAGATCGAGAAATCCTTGATCGCCTCGCCGCTCTCGAGCTTCAGGTCGTCTTCGTTGTAGAGCTGGTGGGCAGGCTGCTGCGGCGTGTGTGCGAAGGCGGGCGGGATCGCCGGGCATGCCAGCAGCGACAGGATCGCGGCGAAGTGGGTGATGCGCGTCATTGGTCTCTCCCCATCGGGGCGGCTCTGTTCGGCCGCCTTCCGCCGCGAAGCATACGGGCCGGCGGTGCCGCGGCAAGGCCGCGGGCGCGAAGATTTAGGTGGCGCGGGCACGGAATAAACCGCCGGCAGCACCGCGACGGCCGCCGTCATCGCATTGCGCGAACCGGCGCGCCGCATGCATTTTGTGCCACAATGCACGCACTGGTTGCCGAACCTAATCGCGTCTCGCGCGTCAAACATATGTTGTTTGATTGTGGAATGCTCCGGTTCACTATGCCGGGCCAGAGCGAGTCGGACCGGCGGAGTCGATCATGGGCGAGGATTTGAACCGGCAGCGCGTCTTGAACTTCCTCGACGTCTATTATGCCGGCGGCATCGAGGGCGCGCTCGATCGCTGCAGCGACGACGTCGCGTTTCTCGCCAACGCCCCGATCGACATTCTTCCGCATATGGGCCAGCACCGCGGCAAGGCCGCGCTGCGCCAGATGTGGACCACGATCCACGAGCGCTATTCCGACATGCGCTACGAGGCGCCGATCGTGGTGACCCAGGGCGACAGGGTCGCCGCGCAGCTGCGCGTGTTCCTCCGCAAGCGCAACAACGCCCGCGTGGTGCAGTTCGACGTCGCGGTGTTCTACACGCTGCGCGACGGCAAGATCACCGAGATCCGGGAGATCATCGACACCTTCGATCTCGTCCAGCAGGTGCTGGAGCGCGACGTCGCGGCGGCGCTGACCGGGCACGACGACATCGTGCAGGCAAATTCGCAACGCCGGCGTTGAACCTCGACGGCCCGGCGCTGACTTATTACCGGGCTTGTTGCGGTCGGGGCTGAAATCACCATGAAAATCGCATTGCTCGCTGTGCTTGGCCTGGCGCTGGGCGCCCTTGGCGGCGCCGCCTTCGGCATCGGAGCCGGGCTTAGCTGGATCGGATTGGCCAGAACCTCGGGTATCGACAGCGGAACTCTGGTGTTTTTCACCTTCATGCCGCTCGGCGCCGCGATCGGCGGCATCGGCGGCGCGTTGCTGTTCGCGGTGGTGGCGATCCGCGACGCCGAGATCGTGATCGAGCGGCAACCGGTGCGGCAGCGCGACCGCTGAATTGCGGCGATCGGTTTTCGCGCGAAGCCTGCCCCGCACGTGATGCGGGTGGATGCCGGCTCGCATCAAAGAAGCGCGTCAGAACCAGAATCCAGAGGTCGGCGGTCACATTCCGGTAAAATTCCGCGCAATTGTGCATTGCAAAAAAGTCATTTGCGTTTTTGCCGTCCCGCACTATTTGAGGCCGCAATAGCGATGTGCAGCAACCTGGCAAGGCGTCGGCGCTGATCCCCTGCCATCCGTTTGCGTTTGAAAATCCAGTTTCAGGACAAGGCCAAAATGACAGAGCATAGTCTCTGGCGTTTTTCGCGCGCATTGCATCGCGCGATCAACGAACGCCAGCTTGCAGATATCGAGCCGCTGCTCGACGACGAGGTCGAATGGTCCATCTATGGGCCGATCGACCTGTTTTCCTTTTTCGGCGCGCGCCGCGGCAAGGCCGCGGTGCTCGAGGTGATCCGGCAGATCGGCGAGAACCTCAGGGTTCACCGTTTCGATCGCGAGTCGATCATGCTCGGCGTCGATTCCGCCGCCTCGATGCTGCGCTATTCGCTGACCGCACTGGATTCCAACAAGCCGATCTCGCTCCGGATCGCGCATTTCGCGCAGTTCAGGTCCGGCAAGCTGACGAGCTTCCGCGTGCTGGTCGACAGTTTCGACCTCGTCGAGCAGACCGTCGGCTACCCGATCCATCTGCCGCGCATCGCGGTCTGACGGCTTTTCGATTTCACGCCTTCGTCACGTCCGGGGCGCTAAAGCGCGAAGCGCGTCTTCGCGTTCAGGCGCCCCGGCAGCGGCGGCCTGTTTTGCCAGCCCCGAACGGCCGCGCTCGGGACGCGCCGCGCGAACGCGCGGCGCGTTTGTCCCGGACATGACGATCACGCGTTGATCACTTGCTTTCAGAGCGCCGATGCCACAATTTTGCGCCACGGCAATGCATGCTGCGGCTCTGGAATTTGCGGGCTGGGAATGACTTTCACATTACGATTCGGCTGGGCAAGGCTGCCGGTGCTGGCGGCCGGCTTTAGCCTGGCGATGGCGCTGTCGGCCGCCGCGCAAACCCCGCCGTGGCAGATCGCTCCCGCCGCCCAGGATACCGCAGCTGATAACGCCGAGGCTGCGGCCGACGGGGAGCCGCCGGCGGCCAATGCCAATGACGCCGACATCCTGAAGGACATCGACGAGAGCAAGCTCGACTGGAGCCAGCTCGACACCGATTCCACCAGCCTGCCCACGCTGGCGCCGAAGCGTGCGGCGCGGCCCGCCAGCGTCGCAGGCAACGATCCATCCTGGTCGACCAACAACAACGCCAACGGCTCGTCGGCGGTGTCGGTCAAGCAGTCGATCTCGCCATTCCTCGACACCCGCATCGGCGCCGACATGACGGTCGCAAGGCAAGGCACGATGACAACGTCCGAGCAATTGTCGGAGCGGCTCGCCAATGGCGGCAGCCTGCCGCAGTCCGGCGGCTCGGCCTGGGCCGCGATCTCGACCGGCGGCGTGGCCTCGATCTGGGACAAGACCTCGGTCGAGGCGCGCCTCGATCCCGCCGCCGACCAGAGCAAGGTCGGCACCTCCCTGAGCAAGTCGGTGCCGCTGTCGGAGCAATATTCGCTGACGCTGCAGAACGGCTACAACCTCATCCAGCAGGGCGTGGTCCCGGTGCCCGGCATCATCAGCCACCCCTCGCGCAGCTACGACACCGATCAGTCGGCGAGCCTGTCCGTTAACGACACCGGCACCAGCATCACCGCCGGCCAGACGCTGTCGACCACCGACGACAAATGGCTGCGCAGAATCGGCGCCGAGCAGAAGCTGTTCGACAACGTCACCGTCTCCGGCTCGGTCGGCGAGACCTCGCAAGGCACCACCAACAAGAGCATCAGCGCCGGCTACAAGCGCTCATGGTGAACGGTCTGTTAGCTCTATCGCGCTAAATGATCAGGCATTGCCGCAACTTGGCCCAGATGCGGTCAAATTCGGCGGCACTGATAGGTCCGTAACTTCATCAATTCGTCGTGCGGGGGACAAGCCGCGCTTCGCCATTGCGAACAAGGGGAAAGCCGATGAACGCCACCAACCGTACCGAGGAAACCGAAGTCGAAACGACGTCCGAGGTCGACACCAACCTCGCTGCCGTGACCGAGGTCGAAGCCGGCATCCGCGATTTCGTCCGCAACGACATCGCCTATCTGCGCCGTCCGGCGGCGAGCCCGGAGACCGCGCCGACCGACACCAACACCGAAGCCACCGTCAACAACGTCAACTCGCTGATCCAGCGCGTCGCCGGCACGTCGCTCGCCGAGATCGAGAACCTGATCTCCGAGCTCGAGAGCCTGCGCGACCTGCTCCACGCCGAAGGCCAGCGCGTCCAGCGCGAGATCTCCGGCTACGCCCAGCTCAGCCAGGCCGCGATGAAGTCGACCCGCATGATCGCCGACAACGTCGCGCAGTGGAAGCGCGCCGCCGACGGCCTGCGCAACAGCTGATACAGCTCAGTTTCCCAAACTGATCGCCGCCGCCTCCTGAACAGGGGGCGGCGGCTTCGCTTTGCGGCCTGATTCAGCGCAGAACGATTCGTTATTCAGCGCGGTGTAAACTCCGCGATGTCAATTTTTGCAAGAAGCCGATTTGAACGTCGGATGTCGAGCCCGCGTCCAATCCGGAATTCGCGTCCGGACCGCGCCCTGCCGGGCATCCATTTGGAGACGAAGTCATGCAGAGCGTCCGGCCGGACAACGCCGCCGATCCGATTCCGCTGCGCCAGCCGCAGCAGGGCATCGGCACGATCATGATCCGGTTCATCGGCATCTTGGCAGCCGCGACGGTCGTGATGGTGCTGATCTGGAATCGTTAGACTGAAGCTTGGAAGAAATGTGACGCAGCCTGCCGACAGATCACATTGAAAAGCGCAAATGCACGCCACCTGCGCTCCCTCGAGCGCCGGCAGTTACAGACGGTCAATCAGCGGTCGATGCTCGCGGTGGTCTCGAAGGAATAATTGCCGTCGGCAAAGCCCTTCACGACCATTCCGGTGGCCAGCATCACCACAACCGTTACCGTCGCGAAGATAATGCCGACGAGTTTCAGCGCGCTGCGATCTGCCATGGTATCCCCAGTCATTCTTGCCAGATGTCCGTGCCCTCAAACCATAAGGCAGGGACAAAGGTTCAGAATGCGTTAGCAAAAACTGAGTTCCACGCAACGCACAACTGCGTCGGCAGCAGAAGTCATTCGCTAACCATGGCGTCCGGGCAACATCAGAGGCGCGCTGGCAACATCAGGAACCGGGATTCCGCCGCGGCACGAAAGCGGTGGCGAGGAACGAGAACACCACCTCGTTGCGCTGATTGACGCCGGTGTTGCGGGCCTGAAGGATGCCCCATTCGGGCCGCTTTTCGGACGTGCGCTTGGTCTCGACCTGGTTGGTGAAGCTGACGGTATCGCCTGCCAGCACCGGGCGGATCCAGCGCAGTTCGCGGAAGCCAGGCGAGGGCCCCCAGACCGCGACCTGTTCGCCGCGTGCAGCGGCTTCCGCGGCGAGCCGCTTGCCGTCGGCGACGAGCAGCTTCATGCAGACGCTGGCGACATGCCAGCCCGATGCGGCGAGCCCGCCGAACAGCGAGTTGCGCCCCTCCTCCTCGTCGAGATGGAAGCGCTGCGGATCGAACTGCGCGGCGAACCGCTTGATGTCCTCAGGCGTGAAGGTGAAAGAGCCGAACTCGCGCCGCGCGCCGATCTCGATATCTTCAAAAAAGCGCATGACCTCTCCTATGCGCTCGCGCCGTCGCGGCGGCTGATGATGATCGGCGACTCCATCTCGCACAGCATCTCGCCGCGCGCGTTGCGGATGGTGCCCTTGAAGATGACGATGCCGGTTTCGGGCCGGCTCTTCGAGACGCGCGCCTCGACGACGTCGACGTCTAGCGTCAAATCGTCGCCCGGACGCAGCGGCGCCACCCAGCGCATCTCGTTGACGCCGGGCGAGCCGAGCGACGCGGCGCGGGTGATGAAGCCGTCGGCCATCATCCGCATCATCAGCGAGCACAGGTGCCAGCCCGAGCCGGACAGGCCGCGCAGCATGCTTTTCGCCGCCGCCTCCTCGTCGAGGTGCATCGGCTGCGGATCGAACTCGGCGGCAAAGGCCAATATCTCGTCGCGGGTGACATGGCGCGGGCCGAACGTTCCGAACCGGCCGGGCGGGAAATGTTCGAAGGTCAGGGTCATTGGGTGAGGATATGCCGGAGGGAAGCCCGATTGTGGCCGTTATTTGCGGCAATCACAACCGGCCCACTCGCATAGCTCGCCCCTGGACTGCCGGCGCCCGGTCCGGGGCTCGCTCCAGGCGAGATGGTTTGGGGTTCTGCGGTATCGATCCCTCTGGTCGCGGAGGCGCCTGGCGCCGTCCCAAACCATTGGCCCGGCGAAAGCCTCGTCCCGACGGACGCCTGCGGCGCAGGCTCCCGGGATGAAGTGATCACGCCGGCGGTCACGCAGTAGGATGAACGAGACGCGAATCATATTCGGCTGGCCGGGAGAACCATGATGTTCGATTTCCAGGATCTGTTTCAATGGGACCGCTTCATCACGCCGACGATCATCAAGACCTTCTATTGGCTGGTGATCGCGGTCATCGTGCTGTTCGGGATCTCCGGCATCCTGTGGAGCCTCACCGCGATGGCGATCAGCCCGTTCGTCGGATTCATCCAGCTGCTCGCGTCGATCGCCAGCGTCGTGGTCGGCATCGTGTTCTCGCGCATCGTCGCGGAGCTGATCCTGATCGTCTTCCGCATCAACGAGCATCTCGGCGCGATCCGCGATCGGGACGGCGCAATGCGCTGAGGCTTTCGGTCCGGCCAAACCGGCCGACCGGCGGGGCCGTGGTTAATCCGAAGTAGCACCCGCGCGCAAATGCCAGCGAAATTCCAACCGGCATTTTAAAACCGCTCGCGTATCAGCCTTCCGTATTGCCAAGACCAACGCGGGGGCGTCGTGAATTCCAGGAATTTTGTTGCCGTGAGGCCGGGTGTCGAGCAGGGCTTTACCACCGAGGACATTCTCTGGGCCGCCGGCATCTGGTCGGTGATCCTGACCCTGTCGCCGGTCATCGTGTTCTACATGCTGATGGTGGCGTGAGGGCTGCCGCCGAATTTGTCATTCCGGGATGGTGCGAAGCACCAGACCGCAGATGCGCAATTGCGCATCGGGGGATCTCGAGATTCCGGGTTCGACGCTCACGCATCGCCCCGGAATGACTGCAATATCTCGACGACAAAAAACGCGCGGGTGCCGCGCGTTCTTTCCATTTCGAACGTAAGCGGCGTTGTTACGCCGCCTGCTTGTGCATCGTACCGGACGCCGACGCCGTGCCGCGGATCGCCTTGATCGAGCGTTCGATCGCGGCCCACAGTCGATTGATCTCGGCGGCAGCGCGGCCTTCGGCATAATATTCGCGGGCGCCTTCGCCCTGGCCGAGCGCCATCAGAAGATCGGCGCGGTTGGTGATCTGGCCGCTCCACACCGGTGCGCGGAATTTCGCCAGCGCTTCGCGGGCGATGGTGACGATCGGGCTTTCGGATTCGTCGCGCTTGGCCGGCGCACCGTTGAGCACGACCGCGTAGGGCTTGCGCGCGGCGCGGCACATCTGGATGGTTTCCTGCACCGCGTTGACGTCGAACACGCCCGGACGGGCGGGGATCACCACCATGGTTGCGTTTTTGATCGCGTCGTCGACGACGGCCGACAGGTTCGGCGGCGTGTCGATCAACACCCACTCGATGCCGTCACGCTTGGCCTGGGCAATGATCCCGCTGACCGAGTTCACTGCCGTCTTGATCGCCGGCTCGTTGGTGCCGCGTAGTTTATGCCAGAGAGTCAGCGAGCCCTGCGGATCGGCGTCGATCAGCAGACAGGGCTTCGTTGCCTTGTGCACTTGCGCGGCGAGATGTGCAGCCAGGGTACTCTTGCCCGAGCCGCCCTTACGCGATGCAAAAACAATAACGTTCATACCTTCGGCCTCCAGATTGACCCCAGGCCGCGAAAATGAATCAGCGCGCTGATTCGGGAAAGAAAAATTTTCTTGCAATCCGCAATGTGGCCAAGATTACCGGCGCGTTTTGCTTTTTGAGTCACACCGAACTTATGACGCAACCGCAAATGGAAGCGCTAAGCGTTTGATATGACTCAGTGCCTAGCGTTTTCCGGCAGCTTTCGCGCGCTCGCGCTCGGTCCACTTGCGCTCGATCCAGCCGAGCAATTGCGCGGTGGGTTTCTGCAGGAACGGAACGTCCTGCGCGAACAAAAGGAGTCCGAGCGGCAGCATCCAGAGCCCAAGCACCGGCAAGAAGCTGAAGATGCCGCCGATGATCAGGAGGATCGCAAGCGGAATCCGCACATAGCGTGACGACGGCTTGCGCAGCCACGCGACGAAGCGCGCCGGCTTGTCCGGCAGCTTGGCTTCGAACCAGGCGAAGTGCCGATCGATCTCTTGCTTGTAGTATTCGCTCACGCGTCCCACTCCATCCGTTCCACAGGCGGAACAGATTTGGCAAACCACACAAGCCCCACAGATGATGCTGCGTGACAGCGTCACAAGGCGTCAGTCTGTCGCGCACGACCGACTTGAAATCGCAGCCAGACGATCTAACAGCAGAAAAGTGCGAAGAGGTTCTCCGAAAAGATCATGCTCAAACAATGAGCTGAAGCGCATTTTCGCGCGAAGCGCACGATTGCGCGACGACACGCGTCAAGCTGGTGACCCCTCGCCTGCGCGCGATGCGAACCAGGTCAGTGCGCCGGCTTCTTCGCCTTGTGCGATTTGGAGACCTTCCGCTTGGCAGGCCGCCGCTCCACGCGCTCGCTCGCCTCGCGCGGCTCGGGACCTGCGCGGAAGAATACGCGGCAGGCCGGCGACAGCTGCGCCTTGTTCCTGATCATGCAGGCCGTGATGCGATCGACGTCGGGAATCTCGGGGCTGCAAAGCCGGAACGCGTCGGGCGTACAGGCCTGCTGCTGGTCCGGCGTGTAGGCCTCGCTTCGGCCCGGCAGCAGCAGCGCCGCAAGGGCGAGGCCTGATATCAACGCAAACGAAAAACTCCTTGAACCGGCGATCCCCATGCATCCCCCAAAGGTGTCACTAGGCGTCGTTAAGGCGTCGTGTCAGTCAGTTTGGGTGACGGGACAGAGAAGTGCAAGCGGACGCGATGACACGCCGGGCGATAAGGGCGAGCGACCTTGCGATCATCCGATGTAGCTCTGAGTGATCTTGCGGGTGGTACAGTTGGGTGGGCTCGAACCACCGACCTCCTGTTCCACAGACAGGCGCTCTAACCAACTGAGCTACAACTGCATCCTGACGCGCGGCCCGCTCAAGCGGGGCGGCGATTTCGGGCGGAAACTAGGTGCAACGCCGCGCTTTGGCAAGGCCGTACCGCGCCGATTTCCGCTGTTATGTCGGGCCGCTTGACGGGCCCCTGGCCAGCAAAAAGGCCCGGACCGCTTCGGCCCGGGCCTTTCGCTGGTCTCCCAAACGGCAGCGATCAGGCGGCCGGCTTGTAGAACTTCGAGGCGCTGGCCTTGATCGGCTCGGCGGTCTCGCTGGCGACCTTCTGGCCGAGCTCGGCCAGTTCCTTGGCCTGCGCGGTGTAGGTCTCGAACTGCTTGCGGGTGTGGCCGGTCCACAGCTCCAGCGCTTCGGCCGGCGACTTCAGGCCGAACAGCTGCTGCGCGAAGTCGAGCTGGGCGCTGGTGTTGGCCTTCATGAACTCGACCAGCTTGGCCGAATACTCGCTGGCGCCCTTGCTCACCGAGGTGAACACGGCCTCGACCGTCGAGTTGTGGGTCTCGGCAGCATCCTTGAACTTGGCGTAGCTGTCGCGGGCCTGCAGAACGCCCTTCTCGGCGAACGCGCGCATCTGCTCGGGAACTTCAAACGGAATGATCGAGGCGGAAAACGGATCGGACGGGTTGGTCATACGTGTAATCCTTCGCAACGGGTGAGTAGATGTGACCATTGCGGACGTCCCGGAGCCCATCAGGCCGGGAGCGCTGAAATGGATCACGCTGCCTTGATTCACGGGAGTGCCCTTCGTCGGGCGCGCCTAATAAACACCCATATCATGTCAATTTTGTGCAACGCAACGTAAGATCGCGTGCGACGCCACATTTTTTATGCGACGGAATATAGATTACCGCGGCCGACCGAGGCTGAACGCCCCCGGGTCGGCCGCGGCCAATGCGCCCCGTCAGTTCTTCGGCTTGACCGCGTCCATCGCGGCGCGGCTGACGGCCTGGCCCATTTCGCTGGCCTGCTCGGCCAGCGAGCGCATCTGGCCCTGCACATATTCGCTGTGCAGCCGCATCACCTCGCTGAGGTCCTTGGCCTTGAGCAGCGCCTCGGCATAATCCAGCGACGACTGCACGTTCTTTTCGGCATAGGACAGAGCCTTGGCGGAAAGATCCTTGGCGCCGGCGCGCATCTCGGCGTTGCGCTCCTCGATCTTGCCGGCGGTGTCCTTGGCGCTGGTCACGAATTGCTCGAACGCCTTGCGCGCCTGATCAAAACTGGCCTCCGCCATCGACCGCATATCCTTGGGAATCTCGAACTTGGGGATCTCGAAATGGTCACGCCCGTTATCGCTCATGGTCGCTCTCCCTCACTTGCTGATCGGCCCGCCGCTTGGCCCTGCGGGCCCAGGGCAAGATAGACGGCAGAATATATATCGTGGCACTGCAATCGCAGGTGTGACGCGGCGCCGCCTGGTTCCGCATCGCGCGGCTCGCAGCAACCTTGCTTTGCCCGACAACGCCAAACGGCTGTGGATCGTTCAGCCAAGTTAACGTTATCCCGGCTTTGGCGGGGGCAGTTTCGCTGCGGACATGGACCTGCCGTCCCCCAGTTGCGATACTAACCTTCTGTTAAGGCTGTCGTCCTGCGGCTGCCGGGCCTTCGGCTGAGCTTAAGGAAGAAAGCCAAACCCATGCGGTCAAATCTTGCGTGATGAGTGACGCGGAATTCCAGATCCAGGCGCTCGGCGATGTCAGGCTGGCGGATCATGCGACGGGCGCCCTGCCGGCATGGCTGTGGGCGGCCGACGGCGCGCGGATTCTCTGGGCCAATCCGGTCGGCGCGCAGGTATTCGGTGCCGCCAACGGCGCCGAGCTGGCGAAGCGCGGCTTCGGCCCGGCCGATCCGCACCGCCGCCAGGTCGCGCGGCTCGGCCACAGCCTGAACGCCAATGGCGCGGTCCGGCTGGAGCGCCTGCGCGGCTTCGGCGCGGCGCCCGGCATGCTCGCGACCTGCGGCTGCGCCCGGATCGACCTGCCGGACGGCAGCCACGGCATCCTGATGACCGCGCTCAACGCGACCGGCCGCGGCATGTCGCTTGCGGAACGCCTGCAGCGGCTGCTGCAGGGCTTGCCGCGTCCGGCCGCCGCCTTCACCAGCGACGGACTTTTGGTCGCAACCAACGAGGCGGCGCGTGCGCTGCCCGGCCTGCACGACCTCACCGAAGCCGGTCTCGATGCGGCGCGCGACGAAGCGCTGACGCAGGGCCGCGCGGCGGCGAGCGTTGCGATCGGCCGCGTCGTGCTGCAGCGGATCGGCCACGGCGCCGATCGCGCGCTGGTCGCGTTGATCAAGCCGGCGCCGCATCTCGCCGCGAGGCCGGCGCCGATCGTGCCCGAGCCGGTTGAGTCGGAGACGCCGGCGCCCGAAGCACAGGCTCCCGCAGCGCCAGCGCAGCAAGAGGCCATGGCCGTAGAGCCGCCGCCAGCACCTGCAGTTGTCGAACAAGCCGTTGCGCATGACGAAGCGCACGCGACGGCCGGCGCAGCACCGATCGCCTTCACACTGTTCGACGCGCTGGATCCGCAGTTGGAAGAGCGCGTCACAATCGAGCCGATCGTCAGCGCGGCCAAATCCGAACCTGAGAATGCTGCTCCATCTGCCGCGGCAGCAGAGGCGGCGCACGTAGAGGCGCCCGTCGAGACCGCAGCTCTCGACACCACGCAAGACGAAACACCTGCCGCCGAGGAACCTCTGTCGGAAGCACTGATCGAAGTGCCGGACGGCGCGCAGGTCGAAGAGCCTACGCCTCTTGCCCCGCCACTTGCGTCGGCAGAACTTACGCATTCAGAGCCGACGTCCGTCGAGACTGCGCCTCTCGACACCACGCCCGACGAAAGCCCCGCCGTCGAGGAGCCGTTGTCGGAAGCGCTGATCGAAGTACCCACGGAGACGCACGCCGAAGAGCCCGTGCCGGAGTCCGCGCCTGATCTCGCAGAGACGGCCAACACGCGGGAAACATCAGCGCCGCCGGCCGATCCCGCCCCCTCGCCTTATGCGATCGCTGACACGCCTGCGCCGGCCGCCGAACCGGAGCCCGCGACATTGGCGCCGGTGCCACCGCCATCCTGGCTCGACGAGCCGTTGCCGGTGCGGCGGCATCCGCTGCGCTTCATGTGGCAGATGGACCATGAGGCCCGCTTCTCGCTCGGCTCCGATGAATTCACCCGCCTGATCGGCCTGCACACCGCGGCGGGCTTCGGCCGGCTGTGGAGCGACATCGCCGAGAGCTTTGGCCTCGATCCCGAAGGCCGCGTCACGCAGGCGTTCGCCAGCCACGACACCTGGAGCGGCATCACGCTGCACTGGCCGGTCGACGGCGGCGGCCGGCTGCCGGTCGAACTGTCCGGCCTGCCGGTGTTCGATCGTGCCAGGAATTTCGCCGGCTACCGCGGCTTTGGTGTGTGTCGCGACCTCGACGGGCTTGCGCGACTCGCCGCATTGCGCCGCTATGAGTTCTTCAGCGGCACGGTCGCGCCGCAATCGCTGTCGGCCGATGTCGCACCGGCGCCGCGCACCGTTGCGCCGCCCGGGCCCGCCGCGCCACAGGACAATCCTCCGCCGCACGCGGAGCCGCCGCCCGACACGACCGCAGCAGCACCACCCGAGGAATTGACCGAGCCGACAGCCGCAGAGACTTCACACCGAGCCGATCCGGATCACGCCGTGGAAACGCACGAGGAAACGCACGAAGTGCGTCACGACCCGCCACCGAATGTCGTGCCGTTCCGACCGCCCGGCGACACGCGACCGCCGACGCTGACGCCGGTCGAGAACAGCGCGTTCAACGAGCTCGCGCGGCAATTGTCCGAACGGCTCGAGAACGAGGCCGGCCTCGCCGCGACCACGAACGACAGCGTGCCGGCCGAGCCGGTCGCCGAAGCGCCGCCCGCAAGCGAACCGGCGCAGCAAGCAGAGGCGCCAGCGCAAGAGGCGGTCGCGCAGCTGGAGACGCCGGCGCAAACACCAAAGGCCAGCTGGCTGGCTGCGGCGGAGCCGGCGCCGCGCGCCGACTCCCGGCGCGACCGCACGCTGCTCGATCTGTTGCCGACGGGAATCCTGATCTACCGGCTCGACCGCCTGCTCTACGCCAATCCCGCCTTCCTCGCACGCATGGGCTATGCCAGCCTCGGCGCGCTGGAGAATGCCGGCGGGCTGGACGCGCTCTATGTCGAGCCGGGCGTGTCGCAGGCGAGCAGCACGTCGGGCACCGGCACGCCGGTGACGATCTCCGCGAACCAGAGCACCGAGCACGGCGCGCAGTCGGTGTCCGCGGAGGCGCGGCTGCACACCATCACCTGGGACGACGATTCCGCGCTGGCGCTGATCTTCTCGCGCACGCTGGACGAGGATGCCGCGATCGCCGCCGCATTGTCCGAGCCGGAGCCTGCGGCCGAGCCACTGCTTGCGCCGGCTGAGCCGCAGGCCGGCGAGGCCGAGGCCGAGGATCTCGCCGCCATCCTCGACACCACGGCCGAGGGCATCGTCATGTTCGATGCCGAGGGCAACATCCACGCCTGCAACCGCAGTGCCGAGGCGCTGTTCGGCTATGACGGCGAAGAGTTCGTCACCCGCAAGCTCGCCGACCTGTTCGCGCCGGAAAGCCAGCACGGCATCTCCGACTATCTCGCCAGCCTGAAATCCGCCGGCGTCGCCAGCCTGCTCGACCACGGCCGCGAGACGCTCGGCCGCGTCCGCCAGGGCGGCATCATCCCGCTGTCGGTGACGATGGGCCGCACCCGCGCCGACGGGCCGAACTTCTTCGCGGTGTTCCGCGATCTGTCGCAGACCAGGAAGAGCGAAGGCGAATTGCGCGAGGCGCGGCGGCTCGCCGAACGCGCGGCCAATGCCAAGGCCGACATGCTGGCGCGGATCAGCCACGAGATCCGCACGCCGCTCAACGCCATCATCGGCTTTGCCGAGGTGATGATCTCCGAACGCTTCGGCACGCTCGGCAACGAGCGCTATGGCGAATACATGAAGGACATCCGCGCCTCGGGCGAGCGCGTCATCGCCATCATCGACGACCTGCTGGAGCTGTCGCGGATCGAGACCGGCAAGCTCGACCTCACCTTCGACAACCTCAACCTCAACGACCTCGTCGAGGCCTGCGTCGCGGTGATGCAGCCGCAGGCCAACCGCGAACGCATCATCATCCGCACCTCGCTCGCCCATGCGCTGCCGCAGGTGAACGTGGATGCGCGCGCGATGCGGCAGATCACCATGAACCTGATCTCGAACTCGATCCGGCTCGCCAGCGCCGGCGGCCAGGTCATCGTCTCGACCGCGCTGTCGGATTTCGGCGAGGTGATGCTGCGCGTGCGCGACACCGGGCAGAGCCTCAACGACAACGAGGTCGCCGCGGCGCTCGAGCCGTTCCGCGCCCCGACGCCTTCCGATCAGGCCGGCTCCGGCGGCGTCAGCCTGTCGCTGACCAAGGCGCTGGTCGAAGCCAATCGCGCCAAATTCCACATCAGGACCGGCGGCCGCACCGGCACGCTGATCGAGGTGACCTTCGCCCACGCCGCAGCGCGGGCGTGAGCAGCGATCTGCCGTTCGCGCTCTTGCGGGCCGATTCCAGGACACTGCGAACATCTGTCGCGTCGGATCCGCGCGGCGCGGCATAGATCTTGCTGTCATTTAGCTCGTTTGAATTCATTGCCGTGCGGCCCCGCCCATTTTCCGGGCATTCGGATTTCACCGATGCGCTGTCTTGTCGTCGCCGATCTGCATTACTCATTGCCGCAGTTCGACTGGCTGCTGGCGGCGGCGCCGCAATTCGATCTCGTGATCTTCGCCGGCGATGCGCTCGACATCGGCTCGATCGTGGACTTCCGCGCCCAGATCGTCGTCGTCACGAAATACCTGTCGCGGCTCGCCGATCTCACGCGGGTGATTTTCTGCTCGGGCAATCACGACCTCGACGAGCGCAACCCGGAGGGCGAGAAGATCGCGCGCTGGGTCGCCGGCATCAGGGAATTCGGCATCGCCTGCGACGGCGACAGCCTCGTCATCGGCGACACAATGTTCACGGTGTGCCCGTGGTGGGACGGGCCCCTGGTGAAGGCGCGGATCGACGAGCAGCTTCGCACCGCAGCCGCGATGCCGCACCGGCGCTGGATCTGGGCGCATCACGCGCCGCCGGCGGATTCACCGACGAGCTGGGGCGGCAAGCGCTTCTTCGGCGACGTCGAGCTGGTGCAATGGATCATGCAATACCAGCCGTCGATGGTGATCTCGGGCCATGTGCACCAGTCGCCGTTCATCACCGGCGGCTCGTGGTTCGACCGGCTGGGCCAGACCTGGGTCTTCAACACCGGCCTGCAACCGGGCCGGCCGCCGACCTGCATCGTCCTCGACCTCGACGCGGACAAGGCGTTCTGGCTCGCGGCCGGCGAGGCCCAGTGGATCGACCTGAATGCGCCGCTGAAGCGCCCCGCCGCCCCCATCGAGGCGCCGCCCGACTGGCTCACATTCTTGGATCGGATTTCCGATCCGAGCCTGGCGAGACCTCAAGCGGCGGCAGGTTGATCATGCTCTGGAGCACCTCGCCGACCATGGCCAGATGCGTGCCATGGCCGGCATATTGCCGCTTGAGATCGGCGAGATAGGTGTTGGCGACATTGAGCCGCTGCGCCAGCATCTTTGCGATCAGCAGGGCCACCGCCGGCTGCTGGCGCAGGAACGACGCCGCATCGTCGAACTCGTACAGGACGCAATCATTGGCCGTGCGCACCTTGGCGCTGTGCGCCCGGTCGAGCAGCACACTCATCTCCCCGAACACCGCACCGGGCTCGTCGATGACGGCGACCAGACTGTCGCCCTTGACGACTTCCACCTTGCCCTCGAGCAGCACGAACAGATGACCGGTCTTGCCGCCCTCCTCGATGAAATCCGTGCCCGCCGGCAAGCTGCGCCTGCGACCGCCGGTGCAGTGATCAAGGATAGCTCGCATGTTTCATCTCCGTCTCCGATCAGACTAGGCAGAGATGCTGTCGCGTCAAACGGCATTAGCTGGGCGTTCTGCCCAAATTGTCGGCATGCCACCGCGTGACCCGCGGCGCGATCCAGCCCTTTGCGCGTGCCTCAGGCGGGCGCGTTATGCTTGACCGCCAGGAAATCGCCGATCGTATCGAGGAACAGTTTTGGCGATTGCAGTTGCGGGACATGCGCACACCCCGGAATGACCCTGAGCCTGGCTCTCGGCAGACCGCCTGCCAATTCGTATGACATCGGCGGCGGCGTCGCCTCGTCCTGTTCGCCGACCATGACGAGCGTCGGTACGGTCACGCTGCGTAGTTCGGCACGAAGATCGAGGCTCGCCAGCGCGTCACAGGCCGCGCAGAACACGTTGAGATCAGTGCGCAGGAATGCGTCGCGGCGATCCTGCATCAGCGCGGGATGCTGTGCCTGGAAATCCGGTGCGAACAGCCGGCGCATTGCAATGTCGGTGATCGCGGCGAGCCCCTTCTCGCGTGAAACCCTGGCCATGTTGCGGAACGCTTCGCGGCCCGGCTCGGAGAAAGCCGCGCCGCAATCAGCCAAAATGAGCCGGCTGGCAATTCCCGGATGGCTGATCGCCATCTGCAGGGCGACGAAGCCGCCATAGCCATTGCCGAGCACGATCGCCGGCGTGCCATCGGCCGCATCATGCACCGCATCCGCCATCCGGTCGGCAATCGCGGCAAGGCCGCCCTCAACCGCGCTCGACCGACCGAATCCCGGCAGTTCCGGCACGATGGTCTGAAACGATCCCGCAAGCTCCGGCACGATCGCATCGAAGCTGGCCCGATCCGATAGCAGCGAATGGAAAAGAAAGAGCGGCGGCCCATCGCCCGACAGGGCTGCGTTGACTGTGCGGTTGGCCAAAAGCCTGTCCATCGTCGCTCTCTTTCAAATCGCGCTCGAAATTCGCGCATTTGGGCTCCGAAGCGCCCCCGCGGACGATTGATAAATCAAATCACCGGGATTTCAAGGATTTCAGCTTGACGTGATATTTCACAGACTGCAATCTAATAGGCAGGAGACCCAAGAAAATGATCCTTCTCCGCGAAAATATCTACGAAAACCTTCGATCTGATATTTTATCTTGCCAGTTTGCTCCTGGTGATGAAATACGAGAGCAGGATCTGGCGGAGCGTTACGCGGTCAGCCGCCAGCCAGTCCGGGACGCGCTGCTGCGGCTCGAGCGCGAGCACCTCGTGACGGTGCAGCCCCGCCAGGGTTACCGGGTCAATCCGATCTCGCTGTCCGACGCCCGCGATCTCCTGCGCTTCCGCCTCGCGCTGGAGCCGGCCTGCGTCACCGAGGCGATCGAGAGCGCTCCGGACAGCGTTTTGAAATCGCTCGACGAATTTCGCCGGTTCTCGGGCAGCCACGAAGACTTCATCGCCTACAATCGCGGCTTCCACACTGCGCTGGCCCATGCCTCCGGCAATCGCCGCATGGCGACGGCGCTGTGCGACCTGATCGGCCAGGCCGACCGGCTGGTCCGCGTCAGTATTTCCAACCTGAAGGGCCACGACCCCGCAAAGCTCGTCGCAGAGCACGTCGCACTGATCGACGCCATGCAGCAGCGCGAAACGCGCACCGCGGCGCGCATCATCAAGGCCCACATCGGGGACACCGAAAAACGCGTTCTGCCGGCGCTCAAGCGCAACGCCGTCATCGTCGAAGAGAGGTCATCATGAACGTTCCCTCGAAACCCGCGTCGATCGACGTCGAAACCCACGGCAACTTCATCGATGGACGGGAAGTCGAAGCCGGAGACGGTGCGATGCTGGACGTCCGCAATCCCGCGACCGGCGATGTCATTGCCCGCATTCCCAATTCAACCGTTGAGGATATCGACCGCGCCATGAAAAGCGCGCGCACCGCGTTCGACGGCAAGGCCTGGGGCGGCATGGACACGAGGGCGCGCGCCAGGCTGGTCAACAAGCTCGCCGATGCGTTCGAGGCCAATCTCGACAGCCTGTATCGGCTCGAGACTCTCAACAATGGCCGCCCAGTCAACGAGACCCGCGCCCAGCTCTCCCGACTGCCCGATTTCTTCCGCTACTTCGCGGGCCTCGCGCTGTCGCGCCGTGACTCCGTGATCCCCGTCGAAGGCGCTTATCTGAACTACACGCTCCGCACCCCCATCGGCATCGTCGCCAATTGCACCCCGTTCAATCACCCCCTGATGATCCTGTGCAAGTCGCTCGCCGTTGTGCTGGCGACCGGATGCGTGACCGTGGTCAAGCCGTCCGAATACACGCCGCTGACGACCCTGAAGTTGGCGCAGATCTTCACGGATGCGGGCCTGCCGCCCGGCGTCTTCAATATCGTGCTGGGCCTCGGCCCGAGCGCCGGCAAGATGCTGGCCGAGCATGGCGACATCAACAAGCTGGTCCTGACCGGCGGCACCGAGGCGGGCCGCATCGCCGGCAGCGCAGCCGCAAAAGTGTTTGCGCATCAGACCATGGAGCTTGGCGGCAAGACCCCCGTGATGGTGTTCGACGATTTCGACGTCGACCGCGCCGTCAACTATGCCGCCTTCGGCGCCTTCATCGGCGCCGGGCAGACCTGCGTCTGCGCCTCGCGCCATCTCGTCCAGGCCTCGATCTACGACGAGTTCGTCGAGAAGCTGCAGGCCAAGACCCGCACGATCCGCGTCGGCGATCCCTTCGATCCCAACACGCAGCTTGGGCCGGTGATCTCGGCACGCCAGCGCGACCGCGTTCTCGCCTATGCGGGCTATGGTCACGCCGACGGTGCGCGTCTCCTCACCGGCGGTGTCGCCGCGAAGGTACCGGGCCACGACAACGGCTATTTCGTCGAGCCGACGGTGTTCGCCGACGTCAAATCCGACATGCGCATCTTCCAGGAGGAAGTGTTCGGTCCCTTCACCTCGGTGACGCCGTTCAAGGACGAGGCCGATGCGCTTCGGCTCGCCAACGACTCGCCGTTTGGCCTCGCCGCAGCCATCCGCACCCGCGACGTCGCCCGTGCTCACCGCGTCGCCGCCGCGGTCAAGGCCGGCATCGTCTGGATCAACGACCATCACCGGCTCGATCCGGCCTCGCCCTGGGGCGGCGTCGACGATTCCGGCATCGGCCGGGAATGCGGCACCGAAAGCTTCAACGACCACTTCAACACCAAGAGCGTGATGGTCGCGACGCACGAGCAGCCGTTCGACTGGTATCGCGACACGGCCAGCCAGCGCCGGTTGAACTAGCCGCAGTCGAGCAAAGCGGCAAACCGCCCACAGATGGCGGGCCGCATCACCGAGGAAACAGTCAAGGGGAGAGTGCATATGTCGACATCGGTGAACGCGGGCAGCCGTCTCGATCGGCTTCCGATCGGTCCATTCCACCGCCGCATCATGCTGCTGATCGGCATCGGAATGTTCTTCGACGGTTTCGACATCTACATTGCCGGGACGGTGCTCAGCGTCACGCTGAAATCAGGCTTTTCGACGCTCGCTCAGAACGCGGCCTTCATCTCCGCGACGTTCGTCGGCATGATGCTGGGATCGTTCGGCACCGGCTTCCTCGGCGATCGCCATGGGCGCCGCTTCACCTATCAGTTCAATTTGCTCCTTTTCGGCATCGCTTCCCTTGCCGCGGCATTCGCGCCGAACATGGCCTTCCTGATCGCCTGCCGCTTCGTGATGGGCGTCGGGCTCGGCGCCGAAAATGTTGTCGGCTATTCCACGATGACCGAGTTCGTGCCGGCCCGGAGCCGCGGCAAGTGGCTCGGCTTCACCGCCGTCTGCGTCGTCACCGGCCTGCCCATCGCGCTGCTGATCGCATCCGTGCTCGTTCCGCAATTCGGCTGGCGCTCGATGTTCGTGCTCGGCGGCATCGGCGCGCTCGTCGTCTGGTACATGCGCAAGTCGCTGCCGGAATCCCCGCGCTGGCTCGAAGCCGTGGGACGCACCGCCGAGGCGGAAGCGTTGATGCAGGCGATCGAGAAGGAAGCTTCCCAGGGGCAGACCTTGCCGGCGCCCGCGGCTGCAACGCCGGCACCGGTGTCGCCCGATCTCGCCACGCTGTTCACTGCGCCGCTGCTGTCCCGCATGATCGTCGGCGCGGTATGCCTGATTACCATCAATACGCTGCTCTACGGTTTCGTGACCTGGCTCCCGGTGTTCTTCATCAAGCAGGGCCTGTCCGTCGCGACCTCGTTCGGCTACTCGCTGCTGATGGCGCTTGGCGCGCCGACCGCTGGGGCCGCAAGCCAACGATCATCGGCGCGTCGCTGGTCGCCGTGGTGCTGGGCATGCTCTATCCCATGATCTCGGATCCGATCCTGCTGCCGGCCGTGGGCTTCGCGCTGACGGTGCCGATTTACGTCCTGGTCGCGCTGTTGTTCGGCATCTATATTCCCGAACTGTTCCCGACCGAGGTGCGGCTGCGGGCATCCGGCATAGTCAACACGCTCGGTCGGGGTGCCACCATCGTGACACCATTCCTGGTCGTGATGCTGTTCGAAGCGCGCGGCGTCGCCGGCGTGATGGCCCTGATGATCGGACTGCTCGTCGTGCAGATCATCACCGTATGGGCGCTCGGCATCGAGCCGCGGCACCGCAGCCTCGAGGAGCTCAAGGGCGAGGAATCACCATCCGCAATTCCGCAGGAAGCTTCGTGAGGCGGAGCGACCTTTCTCGCTACAAGCTTTGACGGCGCGGGATACCCGCGCCGTTCGCGTCACTCCCACATCTCCGGCGTGACTCGCCCGGCGAAGCCGCAGTCGATGACCCGCTCCTGCGGATTGCGATCGACGATCAACCGCAGCAGGTCGGGGCGCGAATAATGGCCGCCGATATCGCACAGCGCCTTGGCGGCGAGCACGGCCTGCCGCGAGCCGTCCGCGATCAGGATGGTCTCGCCCTGCGCCGGACCTGCGATGACCTCGCCGCGCGGGTCGATGATGACGCTGTCGCCACTGTACTCGATCGTCGAGAGCTCGCGGTAACGTTCCGGCGTGATTTCGTGCGAGCGCATGCCGCCGACCGCGATGACGTAGCAGCCGGCTTGCGAGGCGAACGCGCGCGACAGCAACAACTGCCGCGGCCACAGCGGCGTCGGCGACGGTGGCGCCACCGCAGGCTCCCGCCCCGGCCACGCCGCGACGTGGATCTGCGTTCCCTGCGCGGCCAGCGCATAGCCGGGCAGCATGGTGTTGTGCTCCCAGCAGTTGAGGCCGCTGATCCGGCCATAGGGCCGCTCATGCACGCGCAGCCCCGCCGCGTCGCCATCGGCCCACACCGAGCGCTCGTTGAAGGTGGGCTTCAGCTTGCGATGGCGGCCAAGCAGCCGTCCCTCGCGGCCGATGAACAGCAGCGTGCAGTAGACCGTGCCCTTGGTCACGGCATCACGTTCGGCGACGCCGATCACGACATCCAGTCCGGCGGCCTCGGCGGCGGCGCAGAGCCGGTCGGTCGCGGGCGAGGGAATCTCGACCGCGTTATCGAGATATTCGGCCATCGCGCGAAACGTGCTCGGCCCGGTCGGCGCGTGACAGAAGAAGGGATAGCCGGGCAGCCAGGTTTCGCCGAAGGCGGCGATCGTCGCGCCCATGGCACCCGCCTCGCCGATCAGGTGGCAGGCCTTCTCCACCGAGGCGTCGCGATCGAATGGCACCGCGGCGGCCTGGATCGCCGCGAGCCTGAAATGCGTGTCGGATGTCATGGCTGTGCTCGCGTCAGTCGACGCCCTTGCGGACAGCGTCGAGTGCGCCCGCAAGCAGCTCCAGCGCCTTGACGCGCCGCCGTCGCGCCAGACGCGCCTCGCCGACCTTGCGCTCGTGCTCGCCGGCGATGAAGGCCTGGATGTCCGGCAGCGGACGAATGACGCCACGGCTGCCCCACTGGCCGTCGGGGATCTCGGTCGGAAACACCCATACCTGCGCCGCCACATCCTCGAACGAACCGCCGGCAGCGCGCACCACGGCGTCGGTCACGTCCCTCACCAAGGCCGCGCGCGAGGCTTCGGTGTACTGCCCCTCGGGGACCGTCGGGACGATGCGAAATCGTGGCGACGGCGATGGCCGGCCCGCCACATAAACTGCGGCCGGCCGATGCAGGAAGACAACGGTGACGCCTTGCGCAACCTTGTTCGCCGGATCGAATCCCTCGTGGCCGATCAGGATATCGCCGAGCTCCTTGATGAGCCGCGCTTCCGCTTCCGGCTTCAGGGCTCCTTCGGGAATTGTCACGTCGATCATCGGCATTGAGGCGACCTCCTGTTGTTGACGGGGACGAGGTCTATCCGCGGCGTGCTCCCGGCAGCAGTGGCAGTATCGCCATTTTCAGGGCAAATTCGGACACGGCGTTCTCAGGCGGCGGAGGCCCTGCGCACGAACCGGCGCTGGTATTCGCGTGGCGAGAGCCCGGTCTCGCGCTTGAACAGCCGGCGGAAGGTCGACAGATCGTTGTAGCCGACGCGCGCGCTGACCGCGTCGAGCTTCAGCCGCGTGGTTTCGATCAGACGCTTGGCGACATCCACCCGCAGCGCTTGTAGATATTGCAGGGGCGCCTCGCCGACCGCCAGCTTGAAGCGGCGGTTCAACGTCCGCTCGCTGACCGAAAGGTCGCGGGCCAGTTTGGCGAGACTGAAGCCCTGTTGCAGCGACTTCTCCATCATGCTCTGCGCCCGCGCCACCAGCGCGTCGGAGTGCTGCGTGTCGGACATGCGGCTGACATAGGGTGCCTGCGAGACGCGGTTGCTGTCGATCAGCATCAGCTTGCCGGTCTCCGCAGCCACGTCGGCACCGGCGAACTTCTCGACCAGTCGAAGCGCGAGATTGAGCGAGGTGGTCACCGCGCCCGAGCAGACAATGCGGTTCTGCTCGGTGAGGATCTCGGCGACGCGCAGATCGACCGCCGGGTAGCGCATCGCGAATGTCCGTCCCTTCGCCCAATGGGTGGTCGCAACCCTGCCGTCGAGCAGGCCGGCCTCGGCGAGGATGAAGCTGCCGGTGCAATAGGACGCCAGCAGGGTACCGCGCTCGTGCTGCCGGCGCAGCGCCGCGAGCAGCGGCTCGACGGTATCGAGCCGCTCGAAGAAACGTTCGATATCGCCGACGAACGGCCCGGGGATCACCACCGCGTCTGCCGAAGACCGCGCACCGATCGGCCCATCGACGCCGATGACCTGGCCTGACGCCGTGTGGACCGGCCGGCCATTCAATGATTCGACGCGCCACCGCAGCTGTGACGGCTTGCCGTTGCGACGTCGCGGCTGCCGCGCCGTCACCGAATTGGCGGCGGTGAACACGTCGACGATCCCCGCCACGCCCGAAGCGAGGATGCCGTCATAGACCCAGATCCGGATAAGTGGCATGGTCCCTGTCCGATTTTGCACAATATGGTGCAATTCTGCCATTGCATGGACGACCGGACAAGCGCGATCCGGTACGTCGCGGCCTCTCGGTTCAAGCATCAGCGTCTCTGGAATACTGGATCACCAGCATGCGCGGGTGATGACACCGCGTTGTGCGATATTTGAAGCGAGAACTACCCTCAGCGTCGTCCCGGCGAAGGCCGGGACCCATAACCACAGCTGGTCATTGGTAAGCGATGCTGGAACGACGAATCCCATCCACAACATCCGCTGCGGCGTATGGGTCCCGGCCTCCGCCGGGACGACGGGTGCATATGCGGCAGCATTTGGTGCGAATAACTCACATCGCCCGCGCAAATCTGCGAAAGCCCGGCGCGCCGGTCAGTGCTTCGAAGGCGGCGTCGCGCTTCTCTTCGGCGAAGGCGAAGCCGGCCTTGGCGTAGCAACGTTCGGCGGCGTCGTTGCCGATCAGGAACGAGATCGATGCCTGCGTGTAACCGGCCGCCTTGCCGTCGGCGAGTGCGCGGCAGATCAGGTCCTGCACCAGACCGCCGCTGCGATGGGACGCTAGTCGGGCGACATGCTCGATCAGCCAGTCGCCCTCGCCGCCTTGCACCCAGCAGTTACGGGCATAACCGCCGCGCGCGACAATGGCATCGGCGTCCATGCCGGTCTCTGCCGCGACTTCCTCGATCGCCGCACGTGCCGCGACGACGGTTCCGGATGCCGGCATCGCGCACAGCGCGGCGGCCGGCACGCCATCGACTTCAGCAATCAGGAAATGGGCGACGTGATACCATGACTTCACCCGCGCCACGGCGAGCCGTGTCATGAACGCCAAGCATTCCGCCTCGCCTTGGTCGAGCGCGATGTCAAACCAGCCGCGCGGCAACGGGCCGCGCTGCGCGGCCAGAACGGTGCGGGCGATGAAGCCGGCGTCATCGGATCGTGCGGGACGGATCGAGGATCGTCCCGCACCGATCATCTCACGTGTTCTTCAGCGCGACGCGGAATTCCGCTTCGGTCTTGGACTTGACCTCGTCGAGCGAGACGCCCTCGGCGAGCTCGATCAGCGCCATACCGCCGCTGCCATGCTTGTCGATGGTGAAGACGGCCAAATCAGTGACGACCATGTCGACCACGCGCTCGCCGGTCAGCGGCAGATTGCACTTCTTCAAGAGCTTCGGGCCGTCCTTGGCCGAATGCTCCATCACCACGATGACGCGCTTGACGCCGGCGACGAGATCCATCGCGCCGCCCATGCCCTTGACCATCTTGCCGGGGATCATCCAGTTGGCGAGATCGCCGTTCTGGGCCACCTGCATGGCGCCGAGGATCGACAGGTCCATGTGGCCGCCGCGGATCATGCCGAAGGAATCTGCGCTCGAGAAATACGAGGTCGAGGGCAGCTCGCTCACGGTCTGCTTGCCGGCGTTGATGAGATCGGCGTCTTCCTCGCCCTCATACGGGAACGGCCCCATGCCGAGCATGCCGTTCTCGCTCTGCAGGCTGACGTCCATGCCGTCCGGGATGTAGTTCGAGACCAGCGTCGGGATGCCGATGCCGAGATTGACGTAATAGCCGTCGCGCAACTCCTTCGCGGCGCGCGCGGCCATCTGTTCACGGGTCCAGGCCATCTGATTCTCCTGATCTCAAGCTGCCGGGCGCGGGCGGGTGTTGCGGAATTCGATGCGCTTCTTGGCCGTGCCGACCTCGACGATGCGCTTCACGAAGATGCCGGGCGTGTGAATGTGGTCGGGATTGAGTTCACCGGCCGGAACCAGATGCTCGACCTCGGCCACCGTGATCTTCGCGGCGGTCGCCATCATGGGGTTAAAATTGCGCGCGGTCTTGCGGTAGATGAGGTTGCCGGCGGTGTCGCCCTTCCAAGCGTGGACGATGGCGAGGTCGGCGAACAGGCCGCGCTCCATCAGGTACTTCTCGCCGTCGAATTCCTTCACTTCCTTGCCTTCGGCGATCAGCGTGCCGACGCCGGTCTTGGTGTAGAAGGCCGGGATGCCGGCGCCGCCCGCGCGGATGCGCTCGGCCAGCGTGCCCTGCGGATTGAATTCGAGTTCCAGCTCCCCGGCGAGGAATTGCTGGGCGAACAGCTTGTTCTCGCCGACATAGGACGAGATCATCTTCTTGATCTGACGGGTTTCGAGAAGGCGGCTGAGGCCGATGCCGTCGACGCCGGCATTGTTGGAGACCACCGTCAGGCCCTTGACACCGGACTCCCGGATCGCGTCCGACAGCTCCTCGGCAATGCCGCAGAGGCCGAAGCCACCCGACATGATCATCATGTTGTCTTTTAGAATGCCGTCGAGCGCCGACTTGGCGTCGGGATAGACCTTGTTCATGCAGCGAATACCTGATGGAGGGCGGAACGGCTGTGGCAAAGCGGATTATTAGGCGAAATCTTCGCAATGCGTCAATCACGGCCCGGTGCGGCGACGGGCGGCGGCCGGCGGCAGCAACATGGCCTTGAAAGCGACAAGAAAACCCTTCAAGTTGCGTGGGTTGGCAGGGGCCTCCGGCGAGAGCCCGCTGTGTTCGACGACGACCCGACAAAATTCAACCCGACCCGGATATGTCATTGACGATGGCCCAAGGAATTAAGCGCCTGGGGATGCCGATCGCGGCGCTTTTCGGCCTGGCGCTGGTCGGGCTGGTCGGAACGTCGTGGTTCCTCAACCGGGACGCGCTGCAGCGCGCGGTAGAGGCGCAGATTCGCGCCGTGACCGGGCTCGAGCTCGTCGTCAACGGCCCGATCGACGTCTCGGTTTTTCCGGGCAGCTACGTCTCCTTTCATAATGTCGGGCTGAAGGGCGCCGATACCATCGGTCCCGCCCTGCAGGTCGACGTGCTGACCGCCAATCTGCGCCTGCTGCCGCTGTTGCTGCGGCGGTTCGAGATTGCCGACGTCATGATGCTCCGTCCGCATATCCATGTGGTCCGCGACGGCGCCGGCGAGAGCAACTGGACGCCCTTCATCCAGACCATCGCGCGCACCATGAAGCCCGGGGCCGAGAACCAGGTCTCGTTCTCCGAAATCCGGATCCAGGACGGCGTACTGAACTACCAGGACGGCACCAACAACATCTCCGAGCAGCTCGAGGACATCGACCTGTCGCTGGCCTGGCCTTCGATCTCGCGCTCCTTTGCCGCGACCGGACAGTTCGACTGGCGCGGCGAGCGTGTCGACGGCTCGATCAGCGCCAGCGACTTCGTCGCGCTGTTGTCGGGCGACCGGTCCGGCCTGAAGGCGCGCATCGCCAGCGCGCCGCTCAAGCTCGCCTTCGACGGCAGCGTCGCCAATCGCACCAGCCCCATGATGGAAGGCACGCTCACCGTCGACAGCCCGTCCTTGCGCAACGCGCTGCGCTGGACCGGGCAGCCGCAGCCCGGCAGCGGCGGCTTCGGCCGCTTCGCGCTGAAGGCGCGCGCCAACGTCGTCGGCGCCTCGATCGCGCTCACCAATGTCAATGTCGAACTCGACGGCAACGCCGCCGAGGGCGTCATGACCTACGCCAACAACGGCCGGCAGACGCTGCAGGCAACGCTCGCCGCCGATGCACTCGACTTCACGCCCTATATCTCGACGTTCCGCCTGCTCGCGAGCGGCGCGCGCGACTGGAACCGGCAGCTGTTCGACCTGTCCTCGCTGTCGTCGACCGATCTCGACATGCGCCTGTCGGCGGCCAAGGTGACGGTCGGCCCGTCCAAGCTCGGCCGTACCGCGATCGGCGCCAATTTGCGCAACGGCACGCTGGCGCTCTCGGTCGGCGAGGCGCAGGTCTATGGCGGGATCGCAAAGGGCTCGTTCGGCATCGCCCGGTCCGACACCGTCGCCGACATCAAGGCGCAATTCCAGTTCACCGACGTCGATCTCCAGGCCTGCGCCACCGAACTGTTTGGCCTCAACAAGCTGTCCGGCCGCGGCAACATCAACGTCTCGCTTCTCGCCTCCGGATCGAGCCCGTTCGGCCTCGTGCAGTCACTGGACGGAAGCGCCACCGTGACCGGGCATGACGGCGCGATCGCAGGCTTCAACGCCGAGCAGCTCCTGAAGCGGCTAGAGCGGCGCCCGCTGTCGGGTGGCGGCAATTTCCGCAACGGCTCGACGCCCTACACCAATCTCACCATCGCCGTAAAATTCTCCGATGGCGTCGCGACCGCTGACGACATTCATGTCGAAAGCCCCACGGCGAAGATCACGCTGACCGGCACGGCTTCGGTGCCGTCGCGCGAATACGATCTCAAGGGCGTCGCCAGCCTGACCTCGGCATCGGCCGGCGGCAACGGTTTCGATCTGCCCTTCGTGGTGCAGGGCCCCTGGGACGATCCGCTGATCTTCCCCGATCCGGAAAGCCTGATCCGCCGCTCGCCGGCCTCCGCGCCGCTGCTCGATGCGGTGAAGGATCGCAAGACCCGCGATGCGGTGCGCTCGGTGATCGAGCGCTTCACCGGCGGAGCCGCGCGGCCCGCGGCGGCGCCCGATGCCGCGGCAGGCGCGCCCGGCAACGCACCGGCGGCGTCGGCCGAGAATGCGAAGTCGAACTGATCGAATCCATTCACTTTGCGCATCGATGCACCGGGACCGATCCACGCGCTCGCCGCAAACCCCTACACAAGTCGGCGGCGCGACATCTTTATCGGGTCACGGGCATGCGCTAGTGTTTTCTCCAACCGGTTAAAAAGCCGGCCTCATGAGGGAGAAAAACGTGAGATCCAAGGTTATTGGCGCAGTATCATTGGCGGTCGCTGCGGTTGGGCTTTTTGCCGCCACTGCACCCGCCTTTGCGCAGCAGAAGACGATCACCGTCTGGTGGGGCAAGGGCTTCTATCGCTCCGAAGACGACGCGCTGATCGAGACGATCAAGAAATTCGAAGCCAAGACCGGCATCAAGGTCGAATTGTCGCAATACGCGATCCAGGACATGATTCCGAAGACGGTCGCGGCGCTCGATGCCGGCACCGTTCCCGATGTCGCCTATTCCGATTCCTATGACGTGCAGGCGCAGGGCAAGTGGGCCTATGAGGGCAAGCTCGAGGATCTCACGGACGTCATGCTGCCGATGAAGGACGCCTTCGCGCCGAACACGCTGGAAGCCGCGCTGCTCTACAACGACGTCGCCAAGAAGAAGGCCTATTACGGCTTTCCGCTGAAGCAGCAGAGCATGCACGTCCAGATCTGGAACGACATGCTGGAGAAGGCCGGCTTCAAGGCCGCCGACATCCCGAACGACTGGACAGGCTATTGGACGTTCTGGTGCGACAAGGTGCAGCCGGCGATCCGCAAGGCCACTGGCCAGCGCCTCTATGCCGTCGGCCAGCCGATGGGCGTGGAATCCACCGATTCCTTCCAGTCGTTCTACACCTTCATGGACGCCTATCATGTCAAGTTGGTCGACGACGACGGCAAGTTGCTGGTCGACGACCCGAAGGTCCGCGACGGCCTGATCAAGGCGATGAAGGACTATACCGACACCTACATCAAGGGCTGCACCCCGCCCTCCTCGACCACCTGGAAGGATCCCGACAACAACGTCGCGTTCCACAACAAGACCATCGTGATGACCCACAACTTCACGATCTCGATCGCGGCGAAGTGGTTCGAGGACTCGCAGAACCAGGCGCTCACCCAGGAGCAGCGCGACGCCGGCAAGAAGGCCTATGAGCAGGACATCATCACGGCATCCTTCCCGAAGGCGCCGGATGGTTCGACCATCCGCTACCGCTCGGACGTCAAGACCGGGCTGGTGTTCACCGCGGCCAAGAACAAGGCCGAGGCCAAGCAGTTCATCAGCTTCCTGCTCCAGGAAGATAACGTCCGTCCCTACATCGAAGGCGCGCTCGGCCGCTGGTTCCCGGTGACCAAGGAAAGCCAGGAAAGCCCGTTCTGGCAGGCTGACAAGCACCGCAAGGCCGTCTACGCGCAGTTCAAGGGCGGCACCGCCGCGTTCGATTTCACCAAGAACTGGAAGTTCACGATCCTCAACAACGAGAACGTGTGGGCGAAGGCGATGAATCGCGTCGTCAGCGAGAAGGTTCCGGTCGACAAGGCCGTCGACGAACTGATCGCCCGCATCAAGCAGGTCGCGGGGTAAGGCAACCGATGATGGTCGCCGCGAGCGTATGCTTTGTCGTCCCTGCCGAGTGCGCAGTTGCGCACGGAGCAGGGACCCATACGCCGCGGCGGTCGTTTTGAATGATATTGGTCACCGGCTTTCGTGCAACAACGAAAGCTGGTGGTTATGGGTCCCGGCCTTCGCCGGGACGACGACGTAGGCGACATCGAGTAACCGAATGGCGATCACACTCTCCGCATCCGATGCCCCCTCGCCGCCCCTGTCGTCGCGGCTGACCCCGGCGCAGGTCTGGGGCATCATCCTGCTCGCGCCCTATCTGCTCGTTTTCCTTGCCTTCGTCGTCTATCCCGTCTGCTACGGGCTGTGGCTGGCGCGGGCCCCGTCGAACTACGTGGCGCTCTACAATGATCCGATCTTTGCGCGCGCCGCGGTCAACACGCTGATCTTCCTGGTCATCGGCATCAACATCAAGATGCTGATCGCATTGTTCCTGTCCGGCTTCTTCGCCCAGCAGCGCACCTGGATCAAATGGCTCTCGGTGATCTTCATCCTGCCCTGGGCGGTGCCGTCGATCCCGACCATCCTGTCGGTGCGCTTCATGCTCAATCCCGAATGGGGCATGATCAACCATTACATCTTCGCCTTGACCGGCGATGACGGTCCGAACTGGCTGAACGATCCGACGGTGGCGCTGACCATGGCGATCGCCGTGCACATCTGGAAGTCGCTGCCGTTCTGGACGCTGATCCTGATCACCGGCCGCCTCGCGATCTCGCACGACCTGTTCGAGGCCGCCGAGGTCGACGGCGCGAGTTGGTGGCAGAAATTCCGCTACATCACCTGGCCGTCGATGCAGACGCTCTACGTCACCTGCACGCTGCTCTCGATGATCTGGACGCTCGGCGATTTCAACAGCGTCTACCTGCTCACCGGCGGCGGCCCGGCCGACCTCACGCACGTGCTGGCGACGCTCGGCATCCGCTATCTCCGGCTCGACCAGCTCTCGCTGGCCATGGCATCGATCGTCTGCGCGATGCCGTTCGTCCTGCCGCTCGTGTACTTCATGATGAAACGGTTGTCGCGATGAAGCTCCCCTCCTTGCGCGAAGTCGGAACCGAAGCGCGGCTGCTGCTGATCGGCATCCCCGTCTTCCTGTGGACGATGATCCCGATCTATCACATGTTCCTGTTCGCGATCTCCCCGAAGGAGGACGCGTTCTCGGGCAAGCTGTGGCCGGATCACCCGACGCTGCACAATTTCGAGATCGTGTTCAAGCAGCAGCATTACTTCCTGCGCGACTTCTACATCCAGTTCTGGAATTCGACCGTGATCGCGGTCTCCGTCGGCGTGCTGACACTGTTCATCGCGACTGCGGCGGCGTTCTCGATCTCGCGGCTGAAGGTGCCGGGCGGGCGCACGGTGTTGAACCTCGCGCTCTTCACTTATTTCATCCCCGCGGCGTTCCTCGCCGTGCCGATGTATCGCACCATGGGCAATTACGGCCTGCTCAACAATCACTGGTCGCTGATCCTGGCCATGGTGACGATCGCGAGCCCCTACGCGATCTGGGTGCTCAAGCAGGCCTCCGACAAGCTGCCGGTCGAGCTGGACGAGGCCGCCGTGATGGACGGCGCGACCACGCTGCAGATCTTCCGCCTGGTCTATTTGCCGCTGATGATGCCCTCGCTGGTCGCGATCGGCACCTATGCCGTGCTGCTGGCCTGGAACGAGTATCTCTACGCGTTCCTGCTGCTCTCCAACGACCGCGAGATCACGCTTCCCGTCGCGCTCGGCAACTTCCTTGCCGCCGACGATTCGCCGTGGGAGCTGCTGATGACGACCGGCTTCATCTACGCGCTGCCGCCGGCCGCGGTCTATTACGCCTTCCGCCGCTACATGGTGGGCGGGCTGACGGCGGGCGCCGTCAAGTCGTAGCTGTTCAAAGCGTTTTCGAGCGAAGTGGTGGCCGGTTCGCGTAAAGAAAACGCGTCAGAACTAGAGCGGCGCCGCGCTCTCACCTTGCGAGCTCGACAGTTTCGAGGCGAGCGAGGCGATGACGATGACGACCGCGATCAGGGCGACCACCAGCGTGCAGATGGCGTTGATCTCCGGCTTCACTCCCAAACGCACCTCCGAATAGATCCTGATCGGCAGCGTCGCCGAACCGGGGCCGGTGGTGAAGCTTGCGATCACGACATCGTCGAGCGACAGCGTGAAGGCCAGCATCCACCCCGCCACGATCGCCGGCACGATGAGCGGCAGCGTCACCAGGAGGAACGCCCGCACCGGATCGCAGCCGAGGTCCATCGCCGCCTCCTCCAGCGAACGGTCGAGGGAGCCGAGGCGGGACTGCACGACGACGGCGACGAAGCACATCGTCAGCGTGGTGTGGGCGATCGTCACGGTCCAGAAGCCGCGCTCGGCGTTCAGCGCGACGAACAGCAGCAACAGCGACAATCCGGTGATCACCTCCGGCATCACCAGCGGCGCATAGAGCATGCCGGAGAACAGTGTCCGCCCTCGAAAGCGCTCGCCGCGCGCCAGCCCGACTGCCGCCAGCGTGCCGAGCAGTGTCGCCAGCGTCGCCGACGCCGCGGCGACCCGCAGGCTCATCCAGGCCGCCTCGATCATGGCGCGATCATTGAAGAACTCATGATACCAGCGCAGCGACCAGCCGCCCCACACCGTCACCAGGCGCGAGCCGTTGAAGGAATAGATGACGAGGATCAGGATCGGCAAGTAGAGGAATGCCAGCCCGAGCGCCAGCGAGGCGATGTTGAAGCGGGAGAGCCTGGTGACGGTGCGCGCCATCAGCTGTTCGCCTCGAGCTGACGCCGCTGCAGGCGGTCGTAGAGTACGAGCGGCGGCACCAGCAGCAGCAACAGGGCGACCGCTGCTGCCGACGCAACCGGCCAGTCCTTGTTGGTGAAGAATTCGAGCCACAGGGTCTGGCCGATCATCAGCGCATTGGAGCCGGCCAGGAGATCCGGGATGACAAATTCACCGACGATCGGGATGAAGCACAGCAGCACGCCGGCGCCGACGCCGGGCAGCGACAACGGGAAGATGACGAGCCAGAACACCTGCCAGGGCGGCGCGCCGAGATCGGCGGCCGCCTCCTCCAGCGCCGGCTCCATCTTGGCGAGCGTGGCGTAGAGCGGCAGGATCATGAACGGCAAATAGGAATAGACGATGCCGATGTACATCGCGGTGTCGGTGGAGAGCCACACCACGGGCTGGCTGACCAGATGCAACGCCAGCAGGATCTGGTTGAGCAGGCCGTCGTGCTGGAGGATGTTGATCCAGGCATAGATGCGGATCAGGAACGAGGTCCAGAACGGCACGATCACCAGCACCATGGCCACCGCCTGCCAGCGCTTCGGCAGCCGCGCCATGCCATAGGCGATGGGATAGCCGATCAGGAGCAGGATCAGCGTCGCGGTCACCGCAACGACGAGGCTGCGCAGATAGGACAGGATGTAGAGATTATCTGATATCAGCAGGCGGAAATTGTCGAACGACAATTGCGCGAACGCCGCGGCCAGCGCCGCGCGGCCTTCGGTGAAGTCGAAGACCGGCGCGTAGGGCGGCTGTGCGATCGCCGTCTGCGACAGGCTGATCTTGAGCACGAAGGCGAACGGCACCAGGAAGAACAGCACCATCCAGACATAGGGTGCGATCGCGGCAAAGCGCGCCGGCCGCGCGAAGATGCGGCGGGAGCTCATTGTTCGAGCACCAGGCAATCGTCGGCGGTGAACCATGCCACCACGCGCTGGCCGGCGAGATAGGCATCGACATCGAGCCGCGCGGTGTTGGCCATCGACGCGCGCACCACCGCGCCCGTCTCCAGCTTCACCCGGTAGCTCGTCACGCCGCCGAGATAGTTGACGTCGGTGACGACGCCCTCCAGCCGGTTGATCGCCTGCGACGCGCCCCCGTCCGTCGCCGGCGCGCGGCGTGACAGCTTCACCTTCTCGGGGCGGATCGCGACGGCAACGACCTGCCTGGTCACCGGTGGCCACAGCTCGCTGACCGCCAGCCTGCCCGCATCAGGCGTCGCGACCGTCAGGCGCCCATTCTCGCGGGACGTGACCTCGCCGTCGAACAGATTGATGTCGCCGACGAACTCCGCGATCCAGCGCGAGCGCGGCGCCTCGTAGAGCTCGCGGGGGCTCGCGACCTGGGCGAGCTTGCCGGCCTTCATCACGCCGATCCGGCTCGCCATCGTCATCGCCTCCTCCTGATCGTGGGTGACGATGATGAAGGTCATGCCGAGCCGCCGCTGCAGCTCCATCAGCTCGCCTTGCGTGCTCTCGCGCAGCCTCTTGTCGAGCGCGGCCAGCGGCTCGTCGAGCAGCAGCAATTGCGGCCGGCGCGCCAGGGCGCGGGCGAGCGCCACGCGCTGGCGCTGGCCGCCGGAGAGCTGGTCAGGCTTGCGCCTCTCCAGCCCCTCGAGCTTCACCAGTGCGACCATCTCGGCCACGCGGGTGGCGATGTCGGCGCGGGGCATGCCGGCGCGCTTCAGGCCGAAGGCGATGTTGTCGCGCACGGACAGATGCGGGAACAGCGCATAGTTCTGGAACATCATGTTGACCGGGCGCTCGTGCGGCAGCGCCTGCGCGATGTCCTTGCCGCCGAGCAGGATGCGCCCCTCGTCCGGCGCCTCGAAGCCGGCAAGCATGCGCAAGAGCGTGGTCTTGCCGCAGCCGCTGGGACCGAGCAGCGCGAAGAACTCGCCGGCGCGGATATCAAGCGAGAGCTTGTCGACCGCGCGGAAATTGCCGAACGACTTGGCGACACCCTCGATCCGCAGCAGCGGCATGTCCGGGACGGCCGGTTCAGGCAACGGCCTTGCCGCCTCCGCACTCGCTTCGCCCGATGTCACGTCCGTCAGCCCCGATTCCCCGTAAGGTCCGATTCTTGCGGCAAGCTAGCGGTGGATCGCCACCGGCTCAACCGCCTCACGGACATCTCCCGCAATATTGTCGGCGTCGACGCCTCTGCTAGACTTCGCAGCCAAATCCGGGAAGGCAACCGATGATTCACGACCGCTACGGCCTGCCGCTGACGACGAGCTCGGACCGCGCCGCCGCCTATTATGTCGACGGCGTCGATCGCATGCTGGCGGCGCTGCACGGCGCCGATGCGGCGTTCGAGGCGGCGATCGCCGAGGACCCCGATTTCGCATTGGCCCATATCGGCCGTGCCCGCGTGCACCAGCTCAACATGGAAGGCGCCAAGGCCCGCGCCAAGGCGGCCGATGCACGGCAGCTGGCCGCAGCCGCAAGCCCGCGCGAGCGCCAGCACATCGAGATCATCGCGTCCGTGATCGAGGGCCAGGGCAAGAAGGCGATGACGGAAGCCGAACGGCATCTCAACGAATATCCGCGCGATGCGCAGGTGCTGTCGCTGCTGCTCGGCGCCTTCGGCCTCTACGCCTTCTCCGGCCGGCCCGATCATGACGCCGCGCGGCTTGCCGTCTGCGAGCGTTACGCCGGCGACTATGGCGACGATTGGTGGTTCCTCACCTATCTCGGCTGGTCGAAGACCGAGGCCGGCGATGTCGTGTCCGGCCGCGCCATCACCGAGCGCGGCTATGCGCTGAAGCCGGAGAACGCCGGAGCCGCGCACGCCGTCGCGCATGCGCTGTTCGAGCAGGGCGACGCGGCGGAAGGCCGCAGCTTCCTCTCCGCCTGGCTGCCGGCGAATGATCGCACCAGCTTCCTGCAGGGCCATCTCGCCTGGCACCTCGCCTTGATCGCGATCGAGGAAGGCGACGCCGACAGCGCACTCGACATTTACGAGCAGCACATCAAGCCGGCGGGCCGGCCCTATCCGCCGCTCAATATCTACACCGACACGGCCTCGCTGCTGTGGCGGCTGACGGTCGCCGGCAAGACCGGTCTCGAGCAGCACTGGAAGGATGTCGCCGCCTATGGCGACGGCTACTTTCCGAAAGCCGGCGCGCATTTCGCCGATGTGCACCACGCGCTGGTCGCAGCCACGACCGACAGCGGCGCGCTCGAGGCGCGGCTGGTCGAGATGGCGGTGCGCGACGCCGACGGCAGGCTGGCGCCCGGCCCCGCGGCGATCGGGCTCGGTCGCGGCATCGCGGCGTTCGCCGCCGGCGATCACGACGACGCCGTGCGCATCTTTGCGCCGCTGATGCGTGAACTGGTGCGGATCGGCGGCAGCCATGCGCAACGTGAATTGTGGGAGGACACGTTCATCGTCGCATGCCTGCGCGCCGGCCAGGGTCGGCAGGCAACGAGCCTGATCTCGGAGCGGCTGCATCGCCGTCCGTCCCGGCGCGACCTCGCCTGGTCACAGGAGGCTTCCCGGCAATAGCCGCCGTTGCGGTTGGTAACTGCCTCGTCACCGTTCCCGGATGCGCTCCATCCGGACCACGTTGTCGCGCCCACCGAGGGCTCTTCTCCTTCCCCCTGAAAGGGGGAAGGTCGGGATGGGGGTCGGCCGCATGCGACGGTGCGTGCGGAGAGAGCAGATCCCCACCCGCTTTGCTCTGCGAGCAAAGCGACCTCCCCCTTGCAAGGGGAGGTTTGAGAGCTGCGCTTAGTCCATCTTCGCCATGAACGCCGCAAGCGCGTCGCGATCGGCTTGCGGCATGGTCAGGCCGAGCTTGGAACGGCGCCAGAGGACGTCCTCGGGGAAGCGCGCCCATTCGCGGCTCATCAGGTAACGCACCTCGGCGCCGGTCAGCTCGGGGCCGAAGGCAGGGCCGAGATCGGCCTTCTCTTTGGCGTCGCCCAAAATGTCCTTCACATTCAGCCCATAGGCAGCCACCAGCCGCCGCGCCTGCGCCTCGCCGAGGAAGCGCCAGCGGTCGCGGGCGATATCGACCTCGGTCTCGAACCGCTGCCAGGCGAACTCGCCGCCCGGCAGCGGCGCCGTTGCGGTCCAGCGCGGCGTCATCGGATAAAACCGCGTGAACTCCGACACTGCCCGCTCGGCGCGGCGCCGCGCGGTGGTGACGTCGTCGCCGAACATCGTGAGCAGCGGCGCCTTGCCGCGCCTGACGTCGAGCAGCGCTGCGCCATCTCTCATGTGCCGGCGCGCGGGAACGACCACGGAATTGGCACCGGAGACGGTCCGCAGCACATCCACCGGGGCGATCTGTTCGCGAAAGTAGCGATTGGCGGCGTCGCAGAGATAGGCCTCCTCGCGCACATCAATTGCGACAACCGCCGGATCGCCCTTGAACGGATGACTGACGCTGCCGATCAGGGTGAAGTCGCGCTCGTAGGGACTGGC
The DNA here is from genome assembly GCF_032918025.1 of Bradyrhizobium sp. BEA-2-5. Taxonomy (NCBI): domain Bacteria; kingdom Pseudomonadati; phylum Pseudomonadota; class Alphaproteobacteria; order Hyphomicrobiales; family Nitrobacteraceae; genus Bradyrhizobium; species Bradyrhizobium sp. BEA-2-5. The sequence continues at coordinate 7,420,438 of NZ_CP136629.1, forward strand.
GAAGATCAACCGGCCGTCAGGGTTCTGAAAGACATAGACGTTGTCGCAGTCGAACAGGCGGCGCACCACGATCTGGCTGATCTGCACGGTCGCAAGCTCTGGCGCGGGCACCCGCAGCACGATGTCGGCGACCGAGGCGGTCCACGCGCCGGTCGCGTTGACCAGCGCCCGCGCCGTGATCACCCGCCGGTAGCCGCGGTCGATCGCGACCAGCCGCCAGGTCTCGCCGCGCTCGGCGCGGGTTACGCGCGCGCCGGTGCGGATATCGGCGCCGCGCGCTGCGGCATCGACGGCGGTGAGCACCACGAGGCGGGAATCGTCGACGACGCAGTCGGAATACTCGAACGCCGTACCGAATGGGCGCCTTAGCGCGTTGCCCACCGGATGGTGGGTGATGTCGAGGGTCGCCGAGCGCGGCAGACCGCTGCGCGAAGTCAGCCGTTCGTAGAGCAGCAGCAACGACCGCAACTGCCACGGCGGCCGCTCCTCGGCATGCGCCGGGATCACGAAGCGCACCGGCCGCACCAGATGCGGCGCGATGCGCAGCAACACGTCGCGTTCCCTCAGCGCCCTGCGGACGCGGAAGAACTCCCGCCGTTCCAGCCCGGCCAGATCGCCATGGACCAGCCGCGGCGAAGCCTGCGATGCGCCGGAACCGAGATCGCCCTGCTCCAGCAGGATCACGCGCAGGCCGCGGCCGGCAGCATCACGGGCAATGCTCGTGCCGTTCAGGCCACCGCCGATGATCGCGACGTCGTAGTCCGCCATGCGCAACGCCTATCGCATTTTCATACGAACAAAAGACGGGTTCGCACGAAAATGCGTCAAGGCGCGGCGCTGAACTACATGATGTCTGGGTGAATCACGGCACACGCACCTTCCCGCTTGCCGGGGGCGAGCGTACGCTTGCACGATTTCGGAATATTGGAATAATGCCCCTGAGTTGCCCGACGTGTCAAGTAGCCTGCTCGAACGCCGGCCGCCGGCTACTTTGCATGGGGTTGTTTTCGATATTTTGGCAGCGCTCCTCCTGCGACGGCCCCGCAAGCGGGAGAGGCACACCGTCTTCGCGACGGCTATCCAATCTGACTCCATCACGCGCTAAAGCGCGATGAGATTCGGATGAATCGCCGTCGCGCTTTAGGTTTTCCGGAAAATCGCTTCGCACTTTTCCAGATCATGCTTTAGTCCGCACCGGCCGCGGCAAAGAACTGTTCCGGTCCATCGACCTCGATCAGCTTCCTCCCTTCGATCAGCCAGAACCGGTTGGCCACCGTGCGCACGAACTGGCGGTCGTGCGACACCAGGAGGCAGCTGGCCTGCTGTTCCATCAACTCGTCCTCCAGCGCCTCCTGGCCCTCGATGTCGAGGTGGTTGGTCGGCTCGTCGAGCAGATAGAAGTTCGGCTGGGTGAGCCGCAGCACCAGCATGCCGAGGCGGGCCTTCTGCCCGCCCGACAGCCGCCCGATCGGACGGCCCTGCATCTCGATCGAGAGCCCGGCGCCGGCGAGCAGGCCGCGCGCACGCTGATCACCGACCGCGAAGCGCCGCGTCAGCATGCGCATCGGCGTGTCTCCATCGGCGAGATCGGCCAGCGCCTGGTCGCAATAGCCAAGCACCAATGACTCGGTGGCCCGGATCTCGGCCGGTGCCGCTCCGACATTCTCGATCGCCAGCCGCAGCGCCGCGACGAAGCGGGTCTTGCCGGCGCCATTCGGCCCGAGCAGCGCAATCCGGTCGCCCTTGCAGATGAACTGCTGGCCGGTCCTGAACAACAGCCGGCCGTCGGGCGTGGCGATCCCGGCGTTGTCCAAGCTGATCAGGACCTTGGCATGGGTGTCGCGGTTGGCGAGCCGGATCGTTCCGGCCGAGCGTTCCAGATGCGCGGGCTTCGCCGTCTCCTCGAGCTTCTCGGCGCGCTGCTTCAATTGCCTGGTCTTCGACAGCAGAAGGTCGCTGCCGGAATTGATGCCGAGGTTGTTGAGCTTCGCCGCCTGCTGCCGCAGCTGCCGCACGGCCTTCATGTCGCGCTGATAGCGCTGCTCGTCCGAGGCATCGAATTCGTCGATCGCCGCGCGCGCCGCGGTGTAGGGCAGCGAGAACAGCTGCGACCGCTCCGGGCGCAGGAACAGCGTCCGGTTGGTCGTCGCATCGAGAAAGGCGCGATCGTGGCTTGCGATCACCACCGGCATGTCGCGCGGCAGCGCGTTCAGCCAGGCCTCAAGCCGGCCGATCTTGGCGAGATCGAGATGGTTGGTCGGCTCGTCGAGCAGCAACACATCGGGCTCGGTCACCAGCACGCGGGCGAGCACCGCAAGCCGCAGCCAGCCGCCGCTCAGCTGCTTCAGCGGCCTGCTCCATAGGTCCTCCGGCACCTCGAGTGATTGCAAGGCGACGTCGACCCGCCAGCCCTCGCTGGCGCGCTGCTCGCCGGAAAGCACCTCGAGCACGGCGGCGTGGAACGGTGTATCCAGCAGTCTTGGCGGCGCATCCTGCTCGACATGGCCGACGGTCAGTCCGCGCGCACGGGTGATATCGCCTTCGTTAGGCTCCATCGCATCTGCGATACAGCGCAGCAGCGTGGACTTGCCGCGGCCATTGGCGGCCACCAGCCCGATGCGGTCGCCGGCATTGACGACGAAATTCAGTTCGGAAAACAGCGGCGCGTTCAGCGTCACGCCGAGATTGCGTACATTGATGAGGGTCACGGTCAATTCTCTGGTCTTGCCGGCAATCACGACACTCCCGGGCATGCCAGCCATCGGATAGGCGTGTCGAAGCGCGGCGAGGGATTGATGTGCGGGCGCGAACGCTCAAGCGTTCGACGCCGCACGGCCACGAAGGCAGACCAGGAAGGATTTAGCGCGAGTTTCCGGTCAGCCCTGCAAACGCATCTGCAGGGCGTTGACGGGGCCACGCTTGAGGTGGGGATCGGTGTATCTCGCCACGACGCGGCCCTCCTTTCTCGGCTGAAATGATGTGGTGGGCCCAGATGTAGCCGGGCATGCAACGGATGGCAAGCACAGCCAGGCCAAACTAACCGGCTCTGCGCACGGTCTCGGCAAGCTGGTCGCCGCCGACCAGCGCGGCGAATTGGCCGATCGGGGCCGGCTTGCCGAGCAGATAGCCCTGCACGCCGTCGCAGCCCTCCCTGGCGAGGAAGGTGAGCTGGTCCACCGTCTCGACGCCTTCGGCGATGATCGACATTTCGAGGCCGTGGCCGAGATCGATCACCGCGCGCACGATCGCCGCCGATTGCGGATTGCGGCCGAGATTGACGATGAAGCCGCGGTCGATCTTGATCTTGTCGAACGGGAACGCCTGGAGGTAGCTCAGCGAGGAGTAACCGCTGCCGAAATCGTCCATGGAGATGCGCACGCCGAGCGCCTTCAGGCGGCGCAGCAGCGCAAGGCCGCGATCGAAATCCTCGATCAGCACGCCCTCGGTGATCTCGAGCTCGAGCCGGCCCGGTGCAAGGCCCGTCTCGATCAGGATCGAATGGACGAGGCCAACCACGTCACCGTGCATGAACTGCGCCGGCGACAGATTGACCGCGACCTGGAGCGGCTTCGGCCAGGACGCCGCCTCGCGGCAGGCCTCGCGCAGGATCCACTCGCCCATCTCGACGATCAGGCCGCTCTCCTCGGCGATTGGAATGAATTCGGCAGGCGAAACCTGGCCGCGCACCGGATGCTGCCAGCGCGCCAGCGCCTCGAAGCCGATGATCTCGCTCTCGGCGACGCTGTGGCCCGCGGCCCCCTGCGGCTGGAAGGCGAGCGAGAGCTCGCCGTTCTTGACCGCCATCGAGAGGTCCTGATGCAGCACGCGGCGATCACGGATCTGGTGGTCCATCTCCGGCTGGTAGAGGCTGATCGTGCCGCGCGACTTCTGCTTGGCGCGGAACAGCGCCGCGCCCGCATTGGCGAGCAGCGAGGCGCCATCGGTTCCATTGTGCGGGAACACCGCGATCCCCGTGGTGAGGCCGGTCCGCACCGACTTGCCGTCGATCAGGAAATCCTGCCCGAGCGCCTCGGCGGCCTGCTCGGCCAGCGCGATGCCGGCGACGGGCTGCTTGCCATCAATGATCAGGCCGAACTCGTCACCGGACAGACGCGCCACCACGCCGCCGCGCGCGGAGTCCTGGAGCCGATGGGCTACCTCGATCAGGAGCTTGTCGCCCAGCGCATGGCCGAAGACGTCGTTGACCTCCTTGAGCCCGTCGAGGTCGACGCAGAGCACGGCGAACTCCTCGCCGGTGCCTTCGCAGGCCTCGATCATCTGGGTCAGCGCCTGGAGGAAGGCGGCGCGGTTCGGCAGATCGGTAAGGCCGTCGTGATAGGCCATGTGCGCCATGCGCGACTCGGTCTGGCGGCGGTCGGTGACGTCCTCGTGGGTCTTGATCAGATATTGCGGTTCACCGGCATCATTGAGCACGGTGGCGCGGCGGGTGAGGAACAGCCGCAGGCCGTCCTTGGTGGAGATCGGATGCTCCTCGGTGATCATCCCGCGCTTCTTGATCGCGGCCTCATCGCGCGCGATGATCAGCTTGGCTTCCTTGGCGTTGAAGATGTCGGACGCGGTCAGGCCGGTGGTTTCCTCACGCCTGCGGTTGAGGATTGTCTCCGCGCTGCGGTTGGCGAGCAGATAGCGGCCGTCCTTGACCTGTTCCACGATCAGCGCAACCGGGATGTTGTCGACCACGAGCTCGAGGAACTTCTTGGTGCTCTCCAGCTCCTGCGACAGCGAGCGGCGGTCGGTGATGTCCTCGAACAGCGCGATCAGGAATTCCGGCTCGCCGGCCTCGTTGCGGGCGATCACGCGGTTGGAGGCGAGGATCCGCTTGTCCGAACCGCGTTCGACGAAGAATTCGCTGCGATGATAGCCTTCCGCCGCGTTCAGCGCCGCGCGGTCGGCGGTGTCAATGCTGGCGGCGGTCTCGGGGCGGAAGATCTCGTCGGCGCGCTTGCCCACGATGTGATCGCGCGAGAAGCGCGAGAAGCGCTCGAATGCGCTGTTGGCGAAGATGTAGCAACCGTCCTCGATGCTCTTGGCTGCGACGCAGGCCGGCACGTGGTCCAGCACCGATTCCAGGAATTGCTTGGTGGAGGCGAGCTGCCGCGACAGCCTGCGCTGCTCGCTGACGTCGAGATGCGTCGCCACCGAGCCGCCGTTCGGCAGCACGAAGTACTTCACCAGCACCGACCTGCCGCCGGGCAGCTCGGTAACCAATCCCTCGGGCGCCGCGGCCCTGGCGAAGAAATCCTCGGCGCTGACGTCGAGCACGCCGCGGTCGCGGCGCAGTTCCAGCAGCTCGACGCCGGTCATGTTGCGCCTGATGTCGGCACGCGACAGGCCGTAGATGTCGAGATAGCGGTCATTGCAGAACACGATGCGCTCCTGCGCATCGGTCATCACCACGCCCTGGTTCAAATGGTTGAGTGCCGACGAGACGAAGGCGTTGCGCCGCAGTTGCGCGCGCTTGGCCTTGCGCAGCGCCGAGAGAATCCACAGCCCGACCGCGCCGAAAAACGACGCGACCACCACGCTGCCGATCAGGAGCTCCCAGACCAGGCCGGGATCGAGGCTGCCCAGATAGCTCGACGGCGCGAACGCACCGGTGCCTGCCCGGGCTGCAGCGCACGGCGCGACGGCGGCGATCAGGCAGAGCACGGCCCTTGCCGGAATCGAATTCTTCCCGCCCGCCTGCACCTTCCTGCCAGCCATCGATCACCCGCGGATTTCCGGGGCGAGTGTCCGGCTCCGGCGGTTTGGATCGGGTAAACGCGTACTGATGCAACCGGAAAATGCTGACTTAATTTATGGCAATTGCCCTGACATGATTAATGCTCCACTAACAGGGCAGGCTTCCCAACTATTTGAGATGGCCCAAGCACTTGCCTAATAAGCACTTGCCCAAAGCGACCGGATCGGCTGAACGATGTTGGCAGCGGCGGCCAGGGCGCGGCCGGGCGGAAATTTTCGGACCTGAAGGACGAGATGGACAGGGTTGATTGCGTGATCGTCGGTGCGGGGGTGATCGGCCTCGCCGTGGCGCGGCGGCTGGCACAGGCCGGCCGCGAAGTGATTGTGCTCGAGGAGGCCGAGGGGATCGGCACGGTCACCTCCTCGCGCAACAGTGAGGTGATCCATGCCGGCATCTACTATCGCGCCGGGAGCTGGATGGCGCGCATGTGCGTCAGCGGCAAGCAAGCGCTCTACCGCTACTGCGCCGAGCGCGGCATCCCTCACAAGAATTGCGGCAAGCTGATCGTTGCGACCACGCCTGCGGAGACCGAGAAGCTGCAGTCAATCCGCGCGCATGCCGAGGCCAACGGCGTCGACGACATGCAGTTGTTGTCCGGCGAGACGGCGCGCGCCCTGGAGCCGGCGCTGAATTGCGACGCAGCGCTGCTGTCGCCCTCGACCGGGATCATTGACAGCCATGCTTACATGCTGGCGCTGCGCGGTGACGCCGAGGCGGCCGGAGCGGCGTTCGCCTTCCATACGCCGCTGCTCCACGCCACGGCCACCGCCGACGGGTTCGAGATCGAAGCCGGCGGCGTGGCGCCGATGACGCTGGCCTGCGATCTCCTGGTCAATGCCGCCGGACTCGGCGCGACGGCGGTCGCGCGCAACGTCGAGGGCATGCCGATCGAATTGATTCCAACGGCCTATTTGGCCAAGGGCAATTATTTCAGCTGCAGCGCCAGGGCGCCGTTCTCGCGGCTGATCTACCCGGTGCCGGAACCCGGCGGGCTCGGCGTGCACCTGACGCTCGACATGGCCGGACAGGCGAGGTTCGGGCCCGACGTCCAATGGATCGATCACATCGATTACGCCGTCGACCCTGATCGGGCAGAGCGCTTCTATCCGGCGATCCGCAAATACTGGCCGACGCTGCCCGATGGCGCGCTGATGCCGAGCTATTCGGGCATCCGGCCGAAGATCGTGCCGCCGGCCGTGGCCACGCAGGACTTCTTGATGCAGGGCCCGCACGATCACGGCGTCGCAGGCCTGATCAACCTGTTCGGCATCGAATCCCCGGGACTGACGTCGTCGCTCGCGATCGCCGATCACGTCGGCGCGCTGGCGGAACTCTGAGCAAATACGGTAAGGCCTTCCGGGGGATGCGCGCGCACTTGGGCGTTCATCCCTCGGTGAAAGGCCACGCTATTTGCTAATTTGCAGGGGGGCGGTCTAGTGGACCGTGTCGTCGGCGGATAGTCTCAACCGCTCGATTTGATCCTTGACCATCAACTTGCGGCGCTTCAGCTCGCAAATATGCAGGTCGTCTACAGAGGGGTGAACGAGCGCTTCGTGCAGTTCGTTCTCGAGTATTTTGTGTTTACGCTCCAGCTCAATGAGATGGGCCTGTATTGCCATTGCGAACACTCCTCGGTGCGTTAAACCTCAGGTTCGATCCGGACCGCCGAGTGTACACAAGTGGACGGCGCTGTCGATGGGAGATGCGAAATGCCGCACGCACTCATTTCGGTTTATCTGTAACCAATCGTGACTATGGAACCGGTCCGGCTTGCGCGGCGCGCGTTCAAGGAGGATATTCCGGCGAGCGGCGACTTCCGCCGTAACAACCTTATCGTGCTTATCAGTTAATACACAACCATGAACGATCAGGATGAGCGCGAACTAATCGCCGAGCTCGCGCGGCTGCAACAAGAGCACCGCGACCTCGATGCCGCGATCGACGCGCTGCACCAGTCGCCGGCGCCGGATCTCTTGATGCTGCAACGCTTGAAGAAGCGGAAGCTGCAACTGCGCGATCGCATCGCCTTCATCGAAGACCAGATCACGCCCGACATCATTGCCTGACGCGCGCCGCGGCGCGGGCCTTCGCGGTTCGGCGTTCCGGTTCAGGCCGGGCGGCGGTTTTCCCCGTCATCCACAGCGCCTCACCGGCTTCACGTTCGCGGCAACGGAGGCGAGGCGGTTTCTCGGCGCTTGACTCCACATGAACAAAAAGAGAACATATCGGCCCAGCCGCCAGCCATCAGAGGGAGTTTCGCCATGTCCGCACCGCCTTCCCTGCCCGACAACAGCCGCTACGAGAAGGCCTGCGATCAGGCGATCGCGATGTGCGACGGCAATCTGCGCAGCACGATCAAAGCGCTGATCATGGCCAATGAATATCTGGAAACCGAGCTGGAGGAATTGCAGGCGGCGATTTCCGCCGGCTGCGTGCCGGCGCAGACCCGGGCGGCGAGCGACGCCGCCTAGAGCCTTCACTTCGATTGAATCGAAACGGAGGCTCTGGATTCTTGTTTTGACGCGTTTTCTTCACGCGAACCGGTAGCCACTTCGCTCGAAAACGCTCTAACCCTTCGGGAGCACAGCGATGGCCGATGTGACCTACTACGTGGCACTGCCATTCATGCAGGACGACGACGGCACGCCGGTCGCCGGCAATGCCGAGGAATGCCAGAGCTCGGCGGTCGCGTTGCGCCGCGCGGAGACCATGTCGCGGATGCCCGGCAGCATCGGCGCCGTCGCGTTCAGCCGCACCGGCGATCCCGCGATCGGTGAATTCGGCGATGCCAAATTGTTGCGTGCCTACGGCAACGTGCCGGAGGATCTCAGCGCGCTATAATTCTCGGGATTCGTGGCGCCGCTGCGCCTTGCGCACATACATCGCACGGTCGGCCTCATCGAGCACGCGATCGATATCCGAATGCGCGGTGAGGATCGCAACGCCCGCGGAAGCGCCTGCGGTGACCTGGCTGTTACGAAACATGAAGGTCAACCGATCGATCGCCTCTTCCAGCGCAGCCGCCTTGGCGCGGGCATCGATCTCGCTGAGATTCCACAGCAGCACGGCGAACTCGTCACCGCCGAGACGGCCGATCACATCGGAAGCGCGCACCTGATCCGATATCGCGGCGACGATCGCCTTGAGCACCTCGTCGCCGGCGGCATGACCGAACGAATCGTTGATCGGCTTGAGCCGATCGACGTCGAGCACGATCAGTGCCCCGGAGGCCTGATAGCGCTTGATGAACGAGAGCGAACGGGCGAGCTCGCGCTCGAAGCCGCGCCGGTTCAGGATGTCGAGCAGGAAGTCGGTCTCGGCGGAGGCCTGCAGCTCCTCGATCCGGGCCTGCGCCCGCGCCAGCTGCGCCCGCAAGCTGCGGATGGTCGATTTGTCGCCGGATGCGACCGCGCCTCGCGTGGCAGCTCCGGTTCCAGCCCGTTTGGTTCCAGCCCGCTTGGCTGCAGTCTTGCCCGGCCTGGATTTGCGCGCGGCGGGCGCGCCTTTCCGTCGTTTCGCGGCCCCCGAGGCGGCCGCCGTCGTCTTCTTCTTCATGCGCATCCTTGTTGAGGCCTGCTAATGAAGGCTTGCGGGGATTCACCAAGACAGGATAGTCCATTCTAACTCCCTTGCCACGCCTTGGATGACGCCCGGGCCGTCCCTATAATCGGCCTATGCTTTTGGATTCCTGCACAGAATTGAAGAGATGACCGCGCCGATCGCCATCATCATGGGAAGCCAGTCGGACTGGGACACGATGCGGCATGCTGCCGACACGCTTGACGCGCTCGGCGTGGCCTGCGAAACGCGCATCGTTTCGGCCCACCGCACCCCGGATCGGCTCTATGTCTTTGCCAAGGGCGCCAAGGCAGCCGGCCACAAGGTGATCATTGCCGGCGCCGGCGGCGCCGCCCATCTGCCCGGCATGGCGGCGGCGCTGACGGAACTCCCGGTATTCGGCGTTCCCGTCGAATCCAAGACGCTCAAGGGCGTCGATTCGCTCTATTCGATCGTCCAGATGCCGGCGGGTATCCCGGTCGGCACCCTCGCCATCGGCAAGGCCGGTGCGATCAACGCCGCGTTGCTGGCGGCGAGCGTGCTCGCACTCAACGATCCGGCTCTGTCGGCCCGCCTTGCGGCCTGGCGCAAGCAGCAGACCGACGCGGTCAACGAGCATCCGGAGGGCGCGGCGTGACGGCTTCGAACGCAGTGAAGCTGAAGCCCGGTGACACCATCGGAATCCTCGGCGGCGGACAATTGGGCCGGATGCTGGCCATGGCTGCGGCCCGGCTCGGCCTGCGCTGCCAGGTATTCTCGCCCGATCCGGATTCGCCGGCCTTCGACGTCGTGCTGAACGCGACCTGTGCCGAATATGCCGATGTCGAAGCGCTCGAGCTGTTCGCGAACGACGTCGACGTCATCACCTATGAATTCGAGAACGTCCCGGCCGCGACCGCGATGGTGCTCGCCGCGCGGCGCCCAGTGCTGCCGGCCTACAAGATCCTGGAGACCACGCAGGACCGGCTGATCGAGAAGGATTTCGTCAGCAAACTCGGCATCGGTACCGCCGACTACGCCGACGTGTCCTCGGTCGACACGCTGCGCACGGCAATCGAACGGATCGGCCTGCCCGCGGTGATCAAAACCCGCCGCTTCGGTTATGACGGCAAGGGCCAGGTCATCATCCGCGACGGCGACGACATCGCGAAGGTGTGGACCAGCCTCGCCACCAAATCGGCGATCCTGGAGGCCTTCGTGCCGTTCGAGCGCGAGATCTCCGTGATCGCCGCGCGCTCGGCCGCAGGCGACGTCGAATGTTTCGACGTCACCGAGAACGAGCACCGCGACCACATCCTGAAGATCTCGCGCGCGCCGGCCGCAATCCCCGATGAGCTTGCCGCACAGGCGCGCGCGATCGCCGAAAAGATCGCCTCGGCGCTCGACTATGTCGGCGTGCTCGCGGTGGAAATGTTCGCGGTGCCCGGCAACGGCAGCAAGGCGAAGGTGCTGGTCAACGAGATCGCTCCGCGCGTGCACAATTCAGGGCACTGGACGCTCGATGGCGCCTCGGTCTCGCAGTTCGAGCAGCACATCCGCGCCATCGCCGGCTGGACGCTCGGCAAGCCCGTGCGCCACGGCGAAGTCGTCACCATGACCAACCTGATCGGCGACGAGATCCTGAGCTACGAGCAGTGGCTCACCGTTCCCGGCGCCACGGTGCATCTGTACGGCAAGGGCGCGCCGCGCCCCGGCCGCAAGATGGGTCATGTCACCGAAGTGACGCCGGCCCGCAAGCGATAATTTCACGCGCGGCCCATAGCCGCCTTCGTCGTATCGATGGAAATTGGGATCGTGGCAACCACGATCCATTAAAGCATCGGTTCTGATTGAATCAGAACCGATGCTCTGGATTTTTGTTTACGCGTTTTCTTCACGCGAACCGGCGTCCACTTCGCTCGAAAACGCTCTCGCCGATCACGCCGTCTTCACGCCCGCAACGACGCCGGCGGGCTCCTCGCTGAGCCAGCGATAGATCACCCCGCCCAGCGCGCCGCCGATGAGCGGTGCTACCCAGAACAGCCAGAGTTGCGACAGCGCCCAGCCGCCGACGAACAGCGCCGGGCCCGTGCTGCGCGCCGGGTTCACCGAGGTGTTCGTGACGGGAATGCTGACGAGATGGATCATCACCAGCGCGAGCCCGATCGCGAGCGGTGCGAAGCCCGCCGGCGCGCGGCCATGGGTGGCACCCATGATGATGAACAGGAACATCATGGTCATCACCACCTCGGTGAGGAAGCACACCATCATGCTGTACTGGCCGGGCGAATGCGCATCATAGCCGTTGGAGGCAAAGCCCTTGCTGACGTCGAATCCGGGCGCCCCGCTCGCGATGACATAGAGGAGCCAGGCCGCGATGATGGCGCCCACGACCTGCGCGATGATGTAGGGCAGCACCTGGCCGCCCGGGAAACGCCCACCGGCGGCAAGGCCGACCGTGACGGCCGGATTGAGATGGCAGCCGGAGATATGCCCGATCGCATAGGCCATGGTGACGACGCTCAAGCCGAATGCGAGAGAGACACCGACCAGGCCGATGCCGACCTGCGGGAAACCGGCCGCGATCACCGCGCTGCCGCAACCGGCGAATGTGAGCCAAAAAGTGCCGATGGCTTCGGCGGCGTATTTCTTCATGTCCATCTCGCATCTCCCCTATTTCCAATGTCCGGGTTATCCAAAACGCCGGGAGCGGCCCTCATCTGGGCGCCAAATCACCCAAATCGGGGCCGCACAATGGCATTTTCGCCCTATTTCGTGGCTTTACTAGGCCCGAAAGTCACTCGACCGGTGGACATCTGCGCGTTTGTCTGATACATGCGCGCGCCTAGGGTTAAGAGGCAGGCCTTTTGCCGCCCCTTCACCTCGCCAGAATTCCGAACCGATCAATTCAAAAGAGGATGCCGCGTGCAGGTTCTCGTTCGCGATAACAACGTCGATCAAGCTCTCAAGGCGCTGAAAAAGAAGATGCAGCGCGAGGGCATTTTCCGCGAGATGAAGCTCCGCGGTCACTACGAGAAGCCCTCCGAAAAGAAGGCCCGCGAAAAGGCCGAAGCCGTGCGCCGTGCGCGCAAGCTGGCCCGCAAGAAGCTGCAGCGCGAAGGCCTGCTGCCGATGAAGCCGAAGCCGGTGTTCGGCGCAGGCCCGGGTGGCGACCGCGGTGGCCGTCCGGGCGGTGCAGGCGCCGGTCGCGGCCCTCGCTGAACCGTTTTGCCGATATAGAAGTCTAACAGCGCGGGCCACGGGCCCGCGTTGTCGTTTTGAAGCACGCCGCGTTCCGGGGTACCCATGCAAAACGACCGGCAAGAGCATTTTGCATGACGGCTGATCCGGTATCCCGCCCGCCCTTTCCAGCACCCGCGCGCCGCCGTTGCGCGCCGCATCTCGTCATCATTGCAATGCTTCTCGGCCTGCCGCTCGGGGGCTGCTCCTTCGACCTCGGTTCATGGGGCTCCTCGGACGACAAGCCGAAGCCGGCTGCCACCGCCGACAAGCCCGCCGCCGACACCATCACCCCGCAAGACGTCAACAGCGCCAGGGATCACACCACGCGTGCTCAGGTGCTGGCGCGCTCCGGCAAGTTCGACGAGGCGATGGCGGAGTTCGAACAGGCATTGGCGGCCGACCCTTACAACATCCAGGCGCTCTACGGCCGCGCCCTGATCTATCAGGGCCGCGGACAGCATCAGCAGGCGATCGACGATTTCACGGCAGCCAGCGGGCTGTCGCCGCAGAAGGCCGAGCCCCTGGTCGGCCGTGCCACCAGCTACCTCGCGCTCGACAAGGCCAAGCAGGCCGCCAGCGATCTCGACGAGGCGGTGCAGGCCGATCCCGGCAATGTTGCGGCGTGGAGCACGCGCGGCCAGGCCTATGAGCGGCTCGGCGACAAGGTCAAGGCGGCGGCGTCCTACAATCGCGCGCTCGCGCTGCGGCCAGGCGACGGCAATGCGCGCAGCGGACTGGCGCGCACCGGGGCTAAAGCGCGATGCGATCGGGATGAATCGTCATCGCGCCTTAGCTCTTTGTTTGAGCATGATCTTTTCGGAAAACCGCTGCGCACTTTTCCGGATCATGCTTTAGCGCTTGGCGTGAAGACAACCCGTCAGGAACGACCGAGCAGCGCTGCGGCTACTTCGGCAGGACGGCGTGGAACATCGACTTCATGCCGGAGAACATGTCGTCGGTCACCGACGTGCGCTCGTTCTTCTGCGCCGGCATGATCGCCTCGGCGCGCAGATCGAGCGGGGCCTGCACCACAGGGACCGGAATGTCGGCCGGCGGCGTCAGCCGGTTGGAATCCTGGCCGCCGGCGGCATAGGGCGGACGCGGCTGCGAGGATTGATCGACATTGTCAGTGGACGGGCTCGACACCATGATCGGCGGCGGCAACGGCCGGATCACCGAGGCGGCTGCCGGACGCTGCGCCTCAGGCAGGCGGGCGAGATCGGTGCGCGTGGCATCCTGGGAGCGCGCCGCCTCCTGCGGACGGTCCTTGCGCAGCCGCTCGATGGCGGCGCGCGCGAGGTTGTTGGCGTCGCGGCTTTCCTCAGGCGTCACAGCAGTCTCGACCGGCGCGGCTGACGTCGCGGGCGCGGCCGGCTGCGGCGCGGCGGGCGCGACCTTCGCGACCGCCTTCGGCGGCGCCGGATGATGGCGGGTGTCGGTGGGGATGCTGGCGGTATCGGCCGGTGCGTCAGGCTTTGCGTCGGCAGATTTCTCGGCGGGCTTCTCGGTGACGGTGGCCTTCTCGGACGCCGACCGCTCGATCAGCGTGCGCTCGGACATGCCCTTGGCCTTCACACCGGCTTCGGGGAGGCTGCTGACGACGGTGGCGGGCTTGGCGGCAGCTTTCGGATCTGCCTTGGGATCGACTGCGGCGGTCACGGCTGCGGCTGCCGGCGCTTCCGGCTTGGCCACGATGTAGTGGTTAACGATGTACGCCCCGATGATGGTCGCTGCCACCGAGGGTAAGATGTCCATCACGAATTTCTTCAGGTAACTCAGCATGACCTGCCACTCCCCACCCCGGTATTACATGCTGGAACTTTGAGGCACATTCAGGGATCAACTGCGTCGGATCGGTGGCAAACCCCCGTTCCGACGTCACCTTTGGTGTCGCTTTGGTTTCAGCCGGAGGCGCCCCCTGCGCAGGCCGCATCCGCCTGCTAGATCATCGCGCAGCCGTTAACGGGTCGTGAATTTCCACAGCCGCGCCGGCTCGGACCTGCCATTCGGCGGGTGCAGGGTTCCTTGCGGGGTTCCTTGCAGGATTCTCGCGCCGCGTCAGGGCTTGAGTTCGACCTCGAGGAACACGATCTCGCTGGCCGTCTCGTTGAGCACGTCGTGCTGGACCCCGGCCTTGCGGAAATAGGATTTGCCGGCTCCGAGCTGCGCCTTCGAGCGCTCGCCGTTCGGCGCCACGATCGTCATCTCGCCCGCCGTGATCGGAACGATGACATAGTCCATCTCATGGGTGTGGTGGCCGGTGGCGCTGCCCGGCGCGAGGCGCCATTCGGTCACGCGGACTTCCGCGGTATCCACCTGCACATCCGATTTGGCACTGAGCATCGTCATTCTCTCCAAGTTTTTTGTTTGAGCGGATCATGCTCTACGGCACGAAAACCATGAACACGAACACGGCGAACACCACCATGTGAACGAGCCCGAACAGGATGTTGGTGCGGCCGGTTCCGAAGGTGAGCATGCTGACCATGAAGGTGAGCAGCAGGATCAGCATATGCTGGTTGCTGAGCCCGAGCACCAATTGCTTGTCGAGCGCATAGGCGGCTACGGCCACCGCGGGAACCGTGAGCCCGATGGTGGCGATCGACGAGCCGAGCGCGAGGTTGATGCTCTTCTGCAGATCGTTCTTGCGCGCCGCCGACACCGCGGCAACGCTCTCCGGCAACAGGATCAGGGCCGCCACCACCAGGCCGGCGAAGGCCGATGGCGCGCCGATCCTGGCGCCGACGGCATCGACCACCAGCGAGAATTTCTTGGCCAGCAGCACGACCGCCAGAAGCGAGACCAGAAGCAGCGCAACGCTGATCGCCGTCATGCGGTCCGACATCACCTCGCCATGCGCCGCCGCCTCGTTGGCGCCGCTGACGAAATAATCGCGGTGGCGGATGGTCTGGGTGTAGAGGAACACCGCATACAGCAGCAGGGTCACGACGCTGATCACGGCGAGCTGGGCCGTGGAGTAGATCGGTCCCGGCGCGGTGAGCGTGAAATTCGGCATATCGAGCGTGATGGTCGCGAGCGCGAACAGCACGCTGAGATAGACGTTGGCGCCTGAGAGCTGGAAGCCCTGCTCGCGATAGCGCAGGCCGCCGATGAAGATGCAGAGGCCGACGAGACCATTGCAGACGATCATGACCACGGCGAACACGGTGTCGCGGGCCAGGGCCGGGGCAGGCTTGTCGCCCAGCATGATCGTGGTGATCAGCGCGACCTCGATGATGGTCACCGAAAGCGTCAGCACCAGCGTGCCATAGGGTTCGCCGACCCGCTCCGCGATCACCTCGGCATGATGAACCGCGGCGAACACGGTGCCGAACAGGATGACCAGGAGCACCGCCGCGAACACCCAGCCCCCGGCCGATGGCGCGAAGCTGTAGCCGGTGGCCGTGACCGCGGCAAACAACAGCACCGCCAGAACGGGATACAGCCAGGCCGACCGCGGCATCGGTCCGTGTGCGCTCATCGTGGGGTCCCCTTACTTCGCTGGCGCGATTATGCGACAGACAATCGCAGCCGTCAGCCTCTTGCGGCGTCGATAAACCGCCGCGCCGTCGCCATCGCACCGAAATCGTCGAGATTGTCGTGCCCGCCACCGGGCAGTCGCACGAATTGCTTGGGCTCATGGGCGAGGCCGAACAGCCGCTCGCCGAAGCGAATCGGGATCACCGGATCGTCGGTGCCATGCATGATCAGCAGCGGCGCCTTGACCTGCGCGATGAGCCGGTCGGAGTGGAATTGATCGCGCATCAACAGGCTGACCGGCACATACCAGAAATGCGCGCCAGCGACGTCGGCCGTCGACGTATACGGCGCCTCCAGGATCAGCTTGCCGACGGGATGTCCGGCGGCGAGCGCGACCGCAACGCCGCTGCCGAGCGAGAAGCCCCAGGCCACGATCTGCTCGGCGCGGTAGCGCGCGGTGGCGAACGCGTAAGCGGCAGCCGCGTCCTGCAGCAGTCCCTGCTCGCTCGGAGACCCGCTCGACCCCGCATAACCCCGAAAGGACAGCGCCACCAGCCCGGTGCCGTCGGCCGTGATGGCCTTGAAGCGCGCCACGCGCCCGGCAAGGAAATCGCCATTGCCATGAAAGAACAGCACGACCGGCCGGCCCGGCTTCGCCGGCACGTGCCAGACGATGACCTTCTCGCCGTCGCCGGTGGTCAGGACATGCTCTTCCACTTCGGGAAGACCCGCGGCTGCCGGCGCAGTCCGTCCGACCGGCGGGATCGGAAACAGCAGCTCGCGCTGCCTGACGTAGAGCACTGCGAGCCCGCCGAGATAGACGACGACCGCGGCGATCAGGAACCATTTCAGGATTGCGAGTGCCAGTGCCATCAGGGGTGGCCGCGGCTATGTCTTGCCGCGGAGCCTGAGCAGCTTCTCGACGTCCGCCTTGATGCTGTCGGGGAGCGGCCGGCACGCGCACGCCGCCGCATGTGCGACGTGCCACTTGATGCGCTGCTCGCGCGTCGCCCGGGGCGGCATGCGATGCGCTCGATGCCACTCCCGGTTCAGCGCCATTGCCGCCCGCGCTACATCGCCTTGACGATGTTCTCGGTGACCTTCTTGGCGTCGCCGAGCAGCATCATGGTGTTGTCGCGATAGAACAGCGGATTGTCGATGCCCGCGTAACCCGAGGCGAGCGAGCGCTTGATGAACATCACGGTACCGGCCTTCCAGACCTGGAGCACCGGCATGCCGTAGATCGGCGAGGACTTGTCCTCTTCGGCCGCGGGGTTGGTGACGTCGTTGGCGCCGATCACGAAGGCGATGTCGGCCTGCGCGAACTCGGAGTTGATGTCCTCGAGCTCGAACACCTCGTCATAGGGCACGTTGGCTTCCGCGAGCAGCACGTTCATGTGGCCGGGCATGCGGCCGGCGACGGGGTGAATGGCGTATTTCACCTCGACGCCTTCCTTCTTCAGCATGTCGGCCATTTCGCGCAGCGCGTGCTGGGCCTGCGCCACCGCCATGCCGTAGCCGGGCACGATGATGACCTTGGAGGCGTTCTTCATGATGAAGGCGGCATCGTCCGCCGAGCCGAGCTTGGCTGGCTTCTGTTCGCCGGTTGTGCCACCGGCCGCGGCGGTCTCGCCGCCGAAGCCGCCGAGGATCACCGAGATGAAGGACCGGTTCATCGCGTGGCACATGATGTAGGACAGGATCGCGCCAGACGAGCCGACCAGCGCGCCGGTGATGATCAGCGCGGAATTGCCGAGCGTGAATCCGATGCCGGCCGCGGCCCAGCCGGAATAGGAGTTCAGCATCGAGATCACGACCGGCATGTCGGCGCCGCCGATCGGGATGATCATGAGCACGCCGAGCGCCAGCGCGAGGATGACGATCATCCAGAAGTCGAACGCGCTGCCTGAGAGCACGAGGCCGACGATGAAGAACACCAGCGCCAGAGCCAGCGCGATGTTGATGATGTGGCGGAACGGCAGGAGGATCGGCGCGCCGCTCATGCGCGCCGACAGCTTCAGGAACGCGATCACCGAGCCGGTGAAGGTCAGCGCGCCGATGGCGACGCCGAGCGACATCTCGACCAGGCTCTGCGGATGGATGTTGCCGGGGGTCCCGATGCCGAAGGCCTCCGGCGCGTAGAACGCGCCGGCCGCGACCAGCACTGCGGCCATGCCGACCAGCGAGTGGAAGGCGGCGACCAGTTCCGGCATCGAGGTCATCGGCACGCGGCGAGCGATCACCGCGCCGACGCCGCCGCCGATCGCGACGGCGAGGATGACGAGGATCCACGCCACGCCGTCGGCCGGCGGATGGCTCGCGAGCGTGGTGGCGACCGCGATCGCCATGCCGATCATGCCGAACAGATTGCCCTGGCGCGAGGTTGCCGGGCTCGACAGCCCGCGCAGCGACAGGATGAACAGCACCCCCGCCACGAGATACAAGAATGCAGAGAGATTGGCGCTCATCTCAGGTCCCCATTGATCCCTTCAGCCCGAGGTGGCCGCTCACTTCGACTTCTTCTTGTACATCGCCAGCATGCGCTGGGTGACAAGGAAGCCGCCGAAAATGTTCACGCAGGCGAAGACGAGCGCGACGAAGCCGAAGCCGCGCGCCCAGCCCGAGCCGCTCGAAATCATGCCGACACCCACCGCGAGCAGCGCGCCGACCACGATCACCGAGGAGATCGCGTTGGTGACGCTCATCAGCGGCGTATGCAGCGCCGGCGTCACCGACCAGACGACGAAATAGCCGACGAAGACGGCGAGGACGAAGATCGACAGCTGGAAGATGAAGGGGTCGACGAGCTGTGCTGCATGCTCCATGGCGGCTCTCCTTAAACCTTCGGCTGGAAGTTCGGATGGATCACGGCGCCGTCTTTCGTCAGCGCAGTGGCCTTGACCAGCTCGTCGTCCCAGTTGACGGCGAGCTTCTTCTCTTTCTTGTCGACCATGGTCTCGATGAAGGAGAACAGATTGCGGGCATAGAGGCTGGAAGCCGAAGCCGCGACGCGGCCGGCGACGTTGGTGTAGCCGACGATCTTGATGCCATCGACGTCGACCACCTCGCCCGGCTTCGCACCCTCGACATTGCCGCCGCGCTCGACGGCGAGGTCGACCAGCACCGAACCCGGTTTCATCGACCTGACCATGTCGGCGCTGACGAGCTTCGGCGCCGGCCGGCCCGGAATCAGGGCGGTCGTGATCACGATGTCCTGCTTCTTGATGTGCTCGGCGGTGAGCGCGGCCTGCTTGGCCTGGTATTCCCTGGACATTTCCTTGGCGTAGCCGCCGGCGGTCTGTGCGTTCTTGAACTCCTCGTCCTCGACCGCGAGGAATTTCGCGCCGAGCGATTCGACCTGCTCCTTGGTGGCGGGACGCACGTCCGTGGCTGTGACGACGGCGCCGAGGCGGCGCGCG
This sequence comes from Bradyrhizobium sp. BEA-2-5, assembly GCF_032918025.1. NCBI lineage: Bacteria > Pseudomonadati > Pseudomonadota > Alphaproteobacteria > Hyphomicrobiales > Nitrobacteraceae > Bradyrhizobium > Bradyrhizobium sp. BEA-2-5. The sequence goes on from NZ_CP136629.1 coordinate 7,439,881, forward strand.
GTCGCGATCGCCTGGAGGCCGGCGACGCCGACGCCCATCACGAACACCTTGGCCGCAGGCACGGTGCCGGCGGCCGTCATCATCATCGGAAAGGCGCGGCCGAAGGCCTCGGCGCCCTCGATCACGGCGCGGTAGCCGGCGAGATTCGCCTGCGAGGACAGCACATCCATCACCTGCGCGCGGGTGATGCGCGGCATCAGCTCCATGGCGAATGCGGAGATGCCGGCATCGGCCATCGCTTTGAGCGCCGCGTCGTTGCCGTAGGGATCCATGATCGCGATGACGAGCGCGCCTCGCTTGTACTGCGCGAGATCGGCCCCCTCGGGGCGCTTCACCTTGATGATGATGTCCGCGTCCTTGAGCGCGTCGGCACTGACGGTGGCGCCAGCCGCGGTGAATTCGGAATCCGGCAGGCCCGACTTGATACCGGCGCCCGACTCGACGGCAACCTCGGCGCCCAGCGCTATGAACTTCTTCACCGTGTCAGGCGAAGCGGCGACGCGCGGCTCCGACGGATCGATTTCCTTGGCAACGGCAATCTTCATGAGGCCTCCGGCGACGCGGGCGGCGCACGCGTCTTCAAACTAGCGTTATTTTCGCCAGATTTGGATACCCGGTTTTTACATCCGGGTTTCGACAGCAATTCCGGCACCGCCGCGGGACGGCAGCGCCGCTAGCCGATCCCAAGGATCAGACCAGGAAATAGGCCATCAGGATAAGAATAATGGCGACGCTGATGGTGCCCCATTTGACCAGCATGAGAAACCCTTCATAGGTCTGCTCGTGGGCAACATAGTCGTTGCCGTCGGCGGTGGTGTAGGCCACTTCGCTATGGTCAGCCATTGATGTCCCCAGTCAGAAAGTCGCGTTCCTCCGCGAGCCATTACCGCAAACGGGTAGGCAGGGCAACGGCGCGGTCCCGATCGGGCGATTTGAAGCGCAAATCGTCCCCGATCCACGTCCGAGCGACGACGCCGCGGCAGCCCCTCGGCAGGATCGGCCCCCCAAACGCAGGCATCATGGAACGATCATGCCGCCAGGCGCAAAAAACGCCGAACAAAACTGGCACGGGGCCGACCGCCGCCCGGCCCGGCCGGAACGCCGATGGGCCTCAGCCCATCGTCTCCAGCTCGTCGATCATGCCGGCGATAACGCTGAGCCCGCCGTCCCAGAATTTGGGATCCTTGGCGTCCAGCCCGAACGGCCGCAGCAGCTCGGAATAGTGCTTGGTGCCGCCGGCGGCGAGCATGTCGAGATAGCGCTCGGCAAAGCCTTCGGCCGCATTCTCGTAGACGGCATAGAGCGAGTTCACGAGACAGTCGCCGAAGGCATAGGCATAGACGTAGAACGGCGAATGGATGAAGTGCGGAATGTACATCCAGTAGTTCTCATAGCCCGCCTTGATCTCGATCGCGGGTCCCAGGCTCTCGCCCTGCACCGACAGCCAGATCTCGCCGAGCCGCGTCGCGGTGAGCTCGCCGTTCTTGCGCTCGGTGTGGACCGCGCGCTCGAAGGAATAGAACGCGATCTGCCGCACCACAGTGTTGATCATGTCCTCGACCTTGCCGGCGAGCAGCGCCTGACGCTGTCTTGCATTCCTCGTCTGGGCAAGCAGACGCTTGAACGTGAGCATCTCGCCGAACACGCTCGCGGTCTCCGCCAGCGTCAGCGGCGTCGGCGCCATCAGCGCGCCGTTCTTCGCCGCCAGCACCTGATGGACGCCATGACCGAGCTCATGCGCGAGCGTCATCACGTCGCGCGGCTTGCCCTGGTAGTTCATCAGCACGTAGGGGTGCGCCGATGGCGTGGTCGGATGCGAGAACGCCCCCGGCACCTTGCCCGGCCGCACCGGCGCGTCGATCCAGCGATCGGTGAAGAAGCGCTCGGCGATATCGGCCATCTTGGGCGAGAAGCCGCGATAGGCCGTCAGCACCATGCTTCGCGCCTCCGGCCAGGCGATGACGTCGGTCGCCGCAAACGGCAACGGCGCGTTGCGGTCCCAATAGGCCAGCCGCTTCTTGCCGAACCATTTCGCCTTCAGCGCATAATAGCGATGCGACAGCTTCGGATAGGCCGCGCGCACCGAGGCGACCAGCGCATCCACCACCTCGCGCTCGACCCGGTTGTTGAGATGGCGGGAATCCGCGACGTCCTTGAAGCCGCGCCAGCGGTCGGAGATGTCCTTGTCCTTGGCCAGCGTGTTGGTGATCAGCGCAAAGGTGCGCTCATTGGCCTTGAAGGTCTTCGCCAGCGCCTGCGCGGCAGCCTTGCGCTTGTCCCCCGCCTTGTCCTGCAGCAGATTGAGCGTCGGCTCGATCGCGAGCTCCCTGGATCCGACCTTGAAGCGCAGGCCGGAGATGGTCTGGTCGAACAGCCGGTTCCAGGCCGCGTAGCCGCTTTGCGCCTTTTCGTGGAACAGCTGCTCGACGCGATCCTCGAGCTGGTACGGCTTGTCCTTGCGGAGATCCTCGATCCATGGCCGGTAATGGCCGAGCTCCGGTTCGGCCATCGCGCGCTCGATCACATCATCGTCGACGCGATTGAGCTCGAGCGCGAAGAACAGAAGATGCGTCGACGCCGCCGTCAGGCGCTCGGACACGTCGCCGTAAAACTTTGAAATCGCAGGGTCAACGCTGTCGCCGGCATGGACGAGACCGGCATAGGAGCCGAGACGGCCGGCGAGATCGTCGATCGCCTCATAGCGCCTGATCGCCTCGGCCAGCCACTTTCCGCCGCCTTCCTTGGCGGTATTTTCGGCAAGCTTGCCCTTGTAGTCGGTCTCAAACGCGACGCAATCTGCGTCCATTTTCTGCAAGTCGCGTGCGACCTCAGGCGCATCGATACCGGAGTAGAGATCTGCCAGATTCCATTCCGGAAGCTTGCCGGTCTTGCTGGCTGCCTTTTTCGCCGCCGGGCCGCCTGCGGACGATTTGCGTTGCGCGGCCGTCTTGCGCAACGCGGCTTCCTTGCGGAGAGCGGCCTTGCTGAGGGCAGACTTGTTGGATGCAGTTTTGGAGCGCGAGGTCATCTTGTTCGTAACCTTAGTTCAGTCGGAAAGATGTCGGCGGCGGCGGAATGAATGCGGGTTTGCAACATTTAAGAGTGCGTTAATCGGCATCGGCGACATTGCCCCGATTCGAGACAAATAAACGTAGCGTGCGGGGAAAACCATGGCTGCCACCATTTTGATCGCCGATGACGACGCAGTACAGCGCCGTTTGGTTGAAAACATGGTGCAGAAGTGCGGCTATGAGCCCCTCGTCGTGGACAGTGGCGACGCGGCGATCGCGGCCCTGACCGCATCCGAGACGCAGGCGATTGACGCCGTCGTGCTCGACCTCGTGATGCCGGGCCTCGACGGACTTGGAGTCCTCGCAAAAATTCGTGAAGCTGGTTTGACCGTCCCCGTCATCGTGCAGACCGCCCATGGCGGCATCGACAACGTGATCTCGGCGATGCGCGCGGGCGCGGCCGATTTCGTCGTCAAGCCGGTCGGCGTGGAGCGGCTCCAGGTCTCCTTGCGCAACGCGCTCAACGCGTCCGCGCTCAAGGGCGAATTGCAGCGCATCCGTCACAGCCGTGAGGGCCGGCTGACTTTCTCCGACATCATCACCCGCAGCGAGGCGATGGGCGGGGTGCTGCGCACCGCGCAAAAGGCCGCGTCCTCGACGATCCCGGTGCTGATCGAGGGCGAGTCCGGCGTCGGCAAGGAAATGTTCGCGCGCGCCATCCATGGCAGCGGCGAGCGCAAGGCCAAGCCATTCGTCGCCGTCAATTGCGGCGCGATTCCCGACAACCTCGTCGAGTCCATCCTGTTCGGCCACGAGAAGGGCGCCTTCACCGGCGCCACCGAACGGCACATGGGCAAGTTTGTCGAGGCTCATGGCGGCACGCTGTTTCTGGACGAGGTCAGCGAGCTGCCGCTGACCGCGCAGGTGAAGCTGCTGCGCGCGCTCCAGGAAGGAGCCGTGGAGGCCGTCGGCGGCCGCAAGCCGGTCAAGGTCGACGTCCGCATCATCTCGGCAACCAATCGCAAGCTGCTGGAGCGGGTGAAGCAGGGACATTTCAGGGAAGACCTGTTCTATCGCCTGCACGTGCTGCCGCTGACGATCCCCTCGCTGCGCGCCCGGCGCGAGGACATCCCGCATCTGCTCAGGCATTTCCTGGCGCGCTTTGCCGCCGAGGAGAACCGCCCGATCACCGGCATCAGCGGCGAGGCGGTCGCGCACCTGGCCCAGCTCGACTGGCCCGGCAACATCCGCCAGCTCGAAAACGCGGTCTACCGCGCTGTGGTGATGAGCGACGGCGACCAACTCGGGCTCGCCGATTTCCCGCAAGGAACGGCGCATCCGGCGCCGGAGGGCAAATCGCTGCAGGGCGAGCCGCTGGTGGTGTCGCCTTCCACGGCTCCCGCCATGATATCCGGTAATGAAATACCGGTTGCCGCCTCCCTGCCCACGGCCGGCGGCCTTTCCATGCTCAATGCCGCGGGCGAGGTGCGCCCCCTGGAAGATCTCGAGAACGAGATCATCCGCTTCGCGATCTCGCATTATCGCGGCCAGATGTCCGAAGTGGCTCGCCGCCTCAAGATCGGCCGGTCGACGCTCTACCGCAAACTCGACGAGGCTGCGGCCGGCGCGCCCGCAAGCGACGCCACTTAGCCCTCGAGGCCGACAGGGCCACACCAGGGAACCTTTTGAACCGTGTCGTGGCGGTGACAGACAAAGGCTGTGCCGCGTGGCAAAAACGCACAGCCCGGAGCGAAATCAGCTGCTTCGAGGTCAGTTTGTCGTGAGTTGCCCCGCATGGCGCTGGCTGCATGAGAGGGGCAAAGGTATCGTCTGCGTTCGTTGTGTGCAGGCGTGCGAGTCGATCGAGAGGCCGGCGCTTCGCGCAAGCTATGAAACCAAATTCTGATTTGAACTGTTCCAGTTTGATGAGGGGCAGTTTCACCCAGGGGGTGTGACGATGCGTGACTGTTCGAACAACCGTCGAGGATTTGACCGCGTATTGATGGCCGTCGCGGCAACCTTCCTCACGGTGTCCGCGACCGCGGCCTTCGCGCAGGACACGCCGCACTCCAGCGCCTCGGAACTCGCGATCGACGCGGCGATCCCGCGCCCCGAACCGGCCAACGTGCCGCCCCCCACCGCAAGCGATTTCAAGGCCGACACCACCGCCGCGCTGCCCGATGCAGCCAAGCCGGCCGACGTGAAGCCAGCGGATGTGCAAGCCACCGAGGCCAAACCCGCTCCGACAAAACCGGTCGACGCCAAGCCGGCAGAGCCGAGCGCGACTGCAAAGGCCGTCGAGCCGAAGCCCGCCGATGTCGTAACCGCGCCTGCGACGAAGCCGGCCGATGCCCCGAAGACCGATACCGCCGTCGCGCCGGCGGCGGCCGCCCCCGCCCCCGCAACGGCCACCGCGCCTGCCGCAAGCCCCGCGCCTGCAACGGCAGCAGCGCCGGCCACTGCTCCCGCGACCGCCGCGGCGCCGGCGAGCGAACCGGCGAAGGCAGCGAGCAATGTTGCCGCCGAGGATCAGCCGGTTGCCGACAAGCTGCGCGAACTGCTCGCCAGCAAGTCGCTGCGTAGCTTCGACCGCAAGAACGAGCGCGCTGCGGCCGAGAAGTTCTATTCGACTCGCGAATACGCGCCGGTGTTCACCAAGGCCGGCAAGCTGACCGACGCCGGCAAGGGCGTCATCGCCCGCCTGAAGGACGCGGACGCGGATGGCCTCAATCCCGCCGACTATCCGTTGCCGGATTTCGCCGCCGCCACGACGCCCGATGCGCTGGCGGATGCGGAGCTCAAGCTCACCGCCAGCATGTTCGACTATGCGCGCCATGCCCAGAGCGGCCGCATGCATTGGTCGCAGGTGTCAGCGGCGACATTCTCTATCCCGAGCATCCGGTCGATCCGGCGGAAGTGTTCGCCAATGTGACCTCCGCGAAAGACGCTTCCGCAGCGCTCGACAGCTACAACCCGCCGCACAAGCTCTACAAGGAGCTGAAGGCCAAGCTCGCCGAGCTGCGCGGCCAGGGCAACGGCCCTGTCATCACCATCGCGGACGGCCCGACGCTGAAATATTTGCCGGCACGCAAGAAGCAGGCTGCGGTCGAGATGGACGATCCGCGCGTGCCGGACCTGCGCAACAAGCTCGGCGTCACCGAGAATGCCGACAGCACCAAGTATGACGCGACGGTCGCGCGGGCGGTGGAGAAATTCCAGAGCAGCGTCGACCTCAAGCCGACCGGCGTTCTCGACGAGCGCACCGTCAAGGCGCTCAACACTCCCAAGCGCGACAAGCAGATCGACGTCGTGCTGGTCAACATGGAGCGCTGGCGCTGGCTGCCGCGCGACCTCGGCGCGTCTTCGCTGGGAGATGCCTATGTCATCCTCAACATTCCCGACTTCACGTTGAAGGTGATGCAGCGCGGCCATCAGGTCTGGACCACGCGCGTCGTGACCGGCAAGCCGGGTACGCATGCGACCCCGCTGCTCACGGAGACGATGAAGTACATCACGGTCAATCCGACCTGGAACGTGCCGCCGTCGATCGTCTACAACGAATACCTGCCGGCGCTGCAGCAGGACCCGACGGTGCTTCAGCGCATGGGCCTCAGGCTCGAGCAGAACCGCGACGGCTCGGTGCACATCTCGCAGCCGCCGGGCGAAGCCAACGCGCTCGGCCGCATCCGCTTCAACTTCCCGAACAAGTTCCTGGTCTATCAGCACGACACGCCGGACAAGCAGTTGTTCGCCAGGGACGAGCGCGCATTCAGCCATGGCTGCATGCGCGTACAGAATCCGGATCAATACGCCTCCGTGCTGCTCAACATCACCATGCCGAACGAGAAGTACACGCCGGAGCGCGTGCGCAGCATGTACGGCAAGAGCGAGATCGATCTGAAATTCCCGACGCCGATCCCGGTCAACATCACCTATCAGACTGCATTCGTGGATGACGCCGGCAAGCTGCAATTCCGCAAGGACATCTACGGTCGCGATGCCAGCATGCTGTCGCTGCTCAGGAACAACCGCGGCAAGGATCTCGAGACGGTGGTGGCGCACGCCCAGCCGAGCTACTCGCGTCCGCCGAGCAGCAGCCTGCCCGCCGGCGTCAATGTCGCGGGCGACAACGGCTTTGGCTCCTCCGGACCAAACTTCTTCGAGCGCCTGTTCGGGGGATTCGGACAGCCGGAGCCGCAGCCGATCCGTCGCGGGCAGGCCCAGCAGCAGCGCCGGGTGATCACCCGCTAATCTGCATTTCCGCCCGATTGGGATAAATTTTGAAGCAAAATCAACGATCTCGCTCAAAAGGCGAGATCGTTTACGTTAACCATTTCGGGTCTCGGCCGGGGAGCAGGGCTATCTTTTGCCACACTCGCCCAGTTAGTTAAGCCTAACTTGGGGGCGGGTCGGTAAACCTCGGTTAACCCTCCCGCTTTAAGAAAGCGTTCACCGTCTTCCGCAGGGGGTCTGCGAAAGATGCCGACCGAACGCTCGTCGACTGGGTGGGCTCATAGTGCTGGCTGTCTTCGCACGCCGCTACAAACCGCTGTCGTTGCCTAAGGCCGGATACCAAGTCGGCCTGACTGCGCTATTGCTGTTGGCGGGCGCGGGATCGGTGCACGATGCCACCGCGCTGAACCAGACCCGCACCCTCTCCTTCCACCACACCCATTCCGGCGAAGACCTCACCGTCACCTTCAAGCGCGACGGCCGCTATGATGAGGCCGCGCTGAAGCAACTCAACCATTTCCTGCGCGACTGGCGCACCCAAGATGAAACGGTCATGGACCGTCGCCTCTTCGACATCCTCTGGGAAGTCTATCGCGACGTCGACGGCAAGCAGCCGATCCAGATCATCTCCTCCTACCGCTCTCCCGCCACCAACGCCATGCTCCGCCGCCGCTCCTCCGGCGTGGCGCGCTCCAGCCAGCACATGCTGGGACATGCGATGGACTTCTACATCCCGGGCGTGCCGCTGGAGCAGATCCGTTTCGCCGGCCTTCGCCTCCAGCGCGGCGGCGTCGGTTTCTATCCGACCTCCGGCTCGCCCTTCGTGCATCTGGACACCGGCAGCGTCCGGCACTGGCCGCGCATGACCCGCGATCAGCTGGTCAGGGTGTTCCCCGACGGCCGCACCGTCCATGTCCCGACCGACGGCACGCCGCTGAAGGGCTATGAGCTTGCCAAGGCCGATATCGAGCGCCGCGGCAATGGTGACGATGCCGCGACCATCGGCAAGCCGAGCCTGTTCGCGAAGCTGTTCGGTGGCGGCAAGTCGAGTGACGATGAAGACGAAGGCGCGGCCAGCGTGAACGACAAGCCGGCCGCCAACACCGTGGTGGCCGCCGCCGCGCCCGCCAAATCCGCCGATCCGATTCCGCTGCCGCGCGCCAAGCCGCAGTTCGCCGCCGCCATCCAGCTCGCGGCCGCCGACGCCCAGCTCGTTCCGATGCCGAAGGCGAAGCCCGCGGTGCAAGTGGTGCAGATGGCCGAGAACACCGCGCCGCAATCGCCGGCCGACATCATCAATGCCCGCGGCTTCTGGGATGACGAGGGTGAGGCGCCGAAGCAAGCGTCGGCGGCGCAGATAGCCGCGCTGAAGGCCCGTGAGGCGGTCGGCGGCAGCGATCCGCAGACCACTGCCAGCACGACGACCGAAAACTTCAACAAGGCGCTGGCCTATGCGCCCGCGGCGGCCTCACCGGTCGATCGCGCCAACATCGTCGCAGCGACCGCGCCGATCCCGCGCAACGCGCGCCCGACGCGCAATGCCGCGGCTCCTAGCACCGAAATCAACACCGTCGTTGCCAAGGGCGCACCGAGCCAGGGCGTGATCACCACCTCCGCGCGGATCTCGGCTGCCAAGGGCAACGATATCTGGATGCGCGTGGTGATGCTGGCGCCGAGCGCGAGCAATGCCATGCTGACCACGGTGCTTGGCGACACCGACATGACCATGATGCGGGCTCATTTCGTCAAGCCGCAGGCCGCCGTCGTCATGACCTTCTCGGAAGATCCGATGATGGGCATGACCTGCGACCGCTTCTCGGGCTCGGCGACCGCCCTCCTGACGACCCAGTCCTTCGTGCTCCGCACCGCCTCGCTGCGCTGAGCCGCTGCGCCTCTGCCGGACAAGGATAGCTTTGCGCCGGTTCAGGCCGGCAGCCCTGCCTTGAGCAGGCCGGCCTCGAAGCGTGCCCGATCGGGCTCGCGCTTGTAGTGCTGGGTTGCCAGATGCGCCGACACCGAGAAGGTCGGCTCGCGCTTCAGCACCTCGGCGGCGTGGGCCGAGGCAGCCACCGTGTTGCCCATCTGCGCGAAGGTCGCCGCGAGGAAGGCGTGATGGGTGTGGTCGGGGCGCGTAATCCGCGAAAACGCCTCGGCGGCCTCGGCGTATTTCTCCGCGCAATAATAGGCTCGGCCCAGGTGGCTCCAGAAGCGCTCTGGATGATAGGGGTTGAGGCGCATCGCTTTCCTGATCCAGTCGATGCCTTCCTCCGGCAAGCCCAGCCAGGTCAGGAGCTCCCCCTGTTGCACGACCACCAGGTCGTAATTCGGGTTGAGGGCAAGCGCACGCTCCTGATGGAAGGCCGCCTTGTCGTGGTCGTCGCGGTTGAGGTTCAGCGCGGCGAGAATCCGGTGCACGTCGCTGTCATTGTCGTCGAGCTTGAGCGCGATCTCGAGCTCTGCGGCGACCTGCGCCATGGTCGCGTCGCGGTCGGTGCACCAGTTGTAGACCCAGGTCTGGCCGAGCACGCAGGCCCGCCAGGCGTGGGCGTGGGCATAGTTCGGGTCAAGCACGATGGCCCGTTCGAGCAGGCGCTGCGCCTCCGCGTTGTCGTCGCGTGCCGAGCGATGATGCAGCACCTTGGCGGCAAGCACGCATTCGTAAGCGGGCATGTTGTCGGTCGGCTTGCGCTTGGTGCGGTCGTGCGTTGCGGCTTCTACCCGGCCGGGCAAAGTCGCCACGATCGCGCGGGTCATCTCGTCCTGGATGGCGAAGATGTCGGAGCTCGCGGTCGTAGCGTTCGGCCCAGATATGGCGGTCGGTCTCTGCATCGATCAGCTGCACGGTGACGCGGACGCGCTCCCCGGCCTTCCGCACGCTGCCTTCCAGCACATAGTCGACGGCGAATTCCTTCGCGATGTCCTGAACCTTGACGGCCTTGCCCTTGTAGACGAACGTCGAGTTGCGGGAGATGACAAGCAGGTCGTGAAAGCGTGAAAGCTCGGTGATGATGTCCTCGGTGAGACCGTCCGCGAAGAACTCCTGCTCCGGATCGCCACTCATATTGGCGAATGGCAGCACGGCGATGGACGGCTTCTTCGCGACGACAGGGGCGGCCACCGCACTCGGGTGCTCCGGAACGGGCCTGGCACCGGATTCGAGATGGACGCGGAAAACCCGGATTGGGCGCGCGATGTTCTTGACGGTCTGGTCGCCGAGATCCTCGAAGCTCAGATCTTCCAGGCGGTCGCCGACCTGATCGCGCACCGCGCCGGAAACGCAGATTCCTCCAGGCTCGGCCAGCGCCTCCAGCCGCGCCGCGACGTTGACGCCATCGCCGAAAATGTCGGCGCCGTCAACGATCACGTCGCCAAGATTGATGCCGATGCGAAACTGCATCCAGCGCGCCGGCGCGACGTCGGCGTTGCGCTTCGCCATCCGGCTCTGGACCTCGGCCGCGCACAGCACCGCATCGACGACGCTATGGAATTCAACCAGCAGGCCGTCGCCGGTCGTCTTGATGATACGGCCGCGGTTCTTGGCAATGGCTGGATCGATCAGTTCGACCCGATGGGTCTTGAGGCGCGCGAGAGTGCCGGCCTCGTCGACCTCCATAAGCCGGCTAAAACCGACCATGTCGGCGGCGAGGACCGCGGCGAGCCTGCGCTCTGGTCCCGGCACATCCATCTGAACGATCTGCCCGGTTACCTCGCCGCCAGTGTAGCAAATCCCGGGATTTCACCCAAGCCTCGACAGGAGGTCTTCCAGCAGCTTTGGGGGGCGCCCTTGGCGAACGCCCGGCAGGGGTGGCCGCTGGCCGCCTCAGATCATCCCCAGCGCCTGCATGTAGGTCTCGAGAATGGTCTCGGCCTCGGCGCGCTCGTTGGGGTCCTGCTTGCGCAGGCGCACGATGGTGCGCAGCGCCTTGACGTCGTAGCCGTTACCCTTGCTTTCGGCATAGACGTCGCGGATGTCGTCGGAGATCGCCTTCTTCTCTTCCTCCAGCCGCTCGATGCGCTCGATGATGGACTTGAGCTGGTCCTTGGCAAATTTCGTCGCGGGCTCGTCCTTGACGGCGGCAGACGTGGTGGCCATCGCGCACTCCTGAACAGGTATTGAAATGTTACGCGAATACGCGCCTTGCGCACCGCTTGCTGCGGGCGACCCTCGATTTTGGCGCGCCTTCCGTCAAGGAAACATCGCGCTCATCCACAGCGCGCCCACAGGAGATGCGGACGGCCGCGGAACTGACGTCACACAGGCTGAGGTTTAATGCCCGCTCTGGGCTTTCTTCATCGTCTCGAGCTGCTCGGGCGTGGCCGTGCCCTGGTACTTCGCCTTCCAGGCCTCGTATGGCATGCCGTAGACGGCCTCCCGGCTCTCGTCCTTGCTCAAGGGCACGCCTTGGGCGTCCGCGGCGTCCTTGAGCCAGTTGGAGAGGCAGTTGCGGCAGAAGCCCGCCAGATTCATGAGGTCGATGTTTTGCACATCGGTGCGGTCGCGCAGGTGACTGACGAGACGCCGGAAGACCGCGGCCTCGAGTTCCGTTCTGGTTTTGTCGTCAATGCTCATGATCGTGATCCCGTGTGTCGCGCTCACCATATTGATATCAGGTGGGAATTGTCACAGATTTTGCCATATCGGCGCGCAAAACGGACCCGTCCGGCCATCCCGGCCACGGTCCGACAGCGTCGCAGACGGGCGCCCGCCCGTTGACAGTGCCGGCCGGGCACGCGAAATCGTCCATGATTTGATATAGCTTCGCTGCATGAGCCCAACAGATTCCCTCGCCTCAGCTCCCCGCAATATCCGCCTGACGTTGGCCGGCCTCCTGCCGGTGCTGGCGCTTGTCGCGGCCTGCCTGTGGACGAGTCCGGCGGCCGCCGATTTCCGCCTCTGCAACAACACTTCGAGCCGGGTCGGGATCGCGCTCGGCTACAAGGATGCCGAGGGCTGGACCACCGAGGGCTGGTGGAACATCTCGTCGCGCTCTTGTGAGACGCTGCTCCGAGGCACGCTGGTCGCCCGCTACTACTACATCTACGCCATCGACTATGACCGCGGCGGCGAATGGTCGGGCCAGGCCTTCATGTGCTCGCGCGACAAGGAGTTCACCATCCGCGGCACCGAGGATTGCCTCGCGCGTGGCTATGACCGGACCGGCTATTTCGAGGTCGACACCGGTGAGCAGCGGGCCTGGACGGTGCAGCTGACCGAAGCCAACGAACAACAGCCGCAGAAAGTACCGGGAATGCCGGGCGGCGTGGGTCCAGGAAGTCCCGGGGCGATGCCGGGCCTGCCCAACCCGCCGCCGGGCGCAGCGCCTCCGGGCGCGTCTGGTCTGCCGCCAGCCGCACCACCCGGAAACAAACCATGAGACGACTGCGTCGAATCAAGATCCTCGCAACACTCGGCCCGGCTTCTTCAGACCTCGCGATGATCCGCCGCCTGTTCGAGGCCGGCGCCGACCTGTTCCGCATCAACATGAGCCACACCTCGCATGACAAGATGCGGGAGCTGGTCGCGACGATCCGCAACGTCGAGAGCAGCTATGGCCGGCCGATCGGCATCCTGGTGGACCTCCAGGGCCCCAAGCTCCGGCTCGGCGCCTTTGCCGAAGGCGCGGTCCAGCTCCAGAACGGGCAGACCTTCACGCTGGATTCCGACAAGACGCCGGGCGATGCCACGCGCGTCCATCTCCCGCATCCGGAGATCCTGGCTGCGTTGCGGCCGGGCCATGCGCTGCTGCTCGACGACGGCAAGGTGCGGCTGATCGCGGAGGAGACCTCGAAAGACCACGCGGTGACGCGTGTCGTCGTCGGCGGCAGGATGAGCGACCGCAAGGGCGTCAGCCTGCCCGACACCGACCTCCAGGTCTCGGCGATGACGCCGAAGGACCGCGCCGACCTCGAGGCGGCCCTCGTCACCGGCGTCGACTGGATCGCGCTATCGTTCGTGCAGCGCGCCGACGACGTCATCGAGGCCAAGAAGATGATCCGCGGCCGCGCCGCCGTGATGGCCAAGATCGAGAAGCCGCAGGCGATCGATCGCCTCGCCGACATCATCGAAGCCTCCGACGCGCTGATGGTGGCGCGTGGTGATCTCGGCGTCGAACTGCCGCTCGAGCGCGTGCCGAGCCTGCAGAAGCAGATGACGCGGATGGCCCGCCGCGCCGGCAAGCCGGTGGTGATCGCGACCCAGATGCTGGAATCGATGATCCAGTCGCCGGTGCCGACCCGCGCCGAAGTCTCCGACGTCGCCACGGCCGTCTACGAGGGTGCCGACGCCATCATGCTGTCGGCGGAATCGGCGGCCGGCAAATTCCCGGTCGAGGCGGTATCGACCATGAACCGCATCGGCGAGGAGGTCGAGCGCGACCCGACCTATCGCAACGTGATCAACGCGCAACGCGTCGATCCCGAAGCGACGGTGGGTGACGCCATTGCCGACGCGGCGCGGCAGATCGCCGAGACGCTCGACCTGTCGGCGATCATCTGCTGGACGTCGTCAGGCTCGACCGCGATCCGCGTGGCGCGCGAGCGGCCCAAGGTGCCGGTGGTCGCGATCACGCCGAACCTCGTCACCGGCCGCAAGCTGTCGGTGGTGTGGGGGGTGCATTGCGTGGTCGCCGAGGACGCCCACGATCTCGACGACATGGTCGACCGCGCCGGCTCGATTGGGTTCCGCGACGGTTTTGCCAAGGCCGGCCAGCGCGTGATCATCGTCGCCGGCGTCCCGCTCGGCATTCCCGGCACCACCAACATGGTGCGCATCGCCTCGGTCGGCCCGAGCGGCGACGCGCAGCTCTAGATTCCTGTTTGACGCGTTGTCTTCACGCGAACCGGTGCCCGCTTCGCTCGAAAACGCATTAACCCGCCGCGCCGCGATCAGCCCTGCAATGACGCGTCGAGCGTGATCTTGGTGTTGAGCAGCTTCGACACCGGACATCCGGCCTTCGCCTTGCCGGCCAGTTCCTGGAACGTCGCATTATCGGCGCCCGGGATCTTCGCCGACAGCGTCAGGTGCACCGCGGTGATGGCGAAGCCGTCGGCGACCTTCTCCAGGGTCACATCGGCCTTGGTCTCCATATGCTCCGCCGTGAGCTTGGCTTCGCCGAGAATCAGCGACAGCGCCATCGTGAAGCAGGCGGCATGCGCCGCGCCGATCAGCTCCTCCGGGTTCGAACCCGGTTTGCCCTCGAAGCGGCTGGCGAAGCCGTAGGGGTAATCCGAGAGCGCGCCGCTCTTGGTCGAGATCGCGCCCTTGCCGTCCTTGATGCCGCCCTGCCATTTGGCCGAGCCATGGGTCGTCGTCATGGGTTGCTCCGTGAGGTGGTTGAGCCCAGCCCCGAAACCTACAACGCCATTGCGACAGAAGTGTTCTTCGCGCGCCTCAGGCGCCGACCAGCGCCTTCGCCGGGGTCGTTGCCTGCACCACGAGGCCGCGGGCGCGGGCGTCCATGACGCCGACCGCGCGCAGCGCCAGCAGCGTCACGGTCTGCACCGCATCGCGCATCTTGACGGGATCATCGAGATTGTCCGGCGCGAGCGGCCCGACCAGGGCCTCGTGCAGCGCGCCAAGCAATGCGGTGGCGGCGAGCGCGGTATCCTGAGCCGGCAGGTGACCGGCGCGCACCGCGGCATCGATGCGCATGGCAAGCTCGCCGGAAATGTCGCGGCGGCTGGCGAGGCGCGAGGCGGTGACGTCGACGTCGACCGGCTCGGCCAAAATGCCCCAGGCGAGCTTGCGCTGCGACAGCACGTGGACCGCGATCGTCGTCACCGCGGCGGCCAGCGCCGATGACGGCCCTGGCGCGGCATCCGCGGCGCGCCGGATCGCCGTGAGCTCGTCGCGCGAGACTTCCGTGATCAATTCCGAGATCAGTTCGGCCTTCGACGGGAAATAACGGTAGACCGTTCCCGCCGCGACATTGGCCCGCACCGCGACGGGTGCGATCTGGACCGCCGCCATGCCGCCCGCCGCCGCCGCGTCCCGCGCAGCCGACAGGATGGCGCTGCGCCGCGCAGCCAGCCGTTTCACGACCTGATGAGTTCGCCGGTAAACCATGGCGTTCCGTCCCCCCGCCGTGCGCCCCGGCCGGCGCCCACCGGCAGAACACACGAGTCTTCAACGTTTTGAGCGATTGATCCCGCAATCGCCTGAAGAAGTGAACAACTATTCAGACTGAATGACAAGCTGGAATTGTAAGGATTTTTTGCAACCTCTGGTACCACCTCTGATTGAGCCAACGGCACTCCGGCCCCTCCCCGATCGGATCAGGGCCGCGATGGTAAATCGCTGGCTAAGCTGATCGCTCGAAATCGAGACATCTGATCTTGCGCATGCGCGCAATATCAGCTGCGGCATTTACCCGAATTTATCGGAAGCCGTGGTCGAGTGCGCGCCAGCATCACGCGTGGCGTTGGCTCTGGATGCCCCCGGCCGAAACAAGCAAGAAAGCGCATGTCACTCTCCATCACCAGCAGCGTGAGCAGCCGTAGCGCGGCGCGAGGACTGGTGCCGCTGTGCGCCGCCGTGGGCGCCTATCTGTTCTATCTCTCGGCCGGCGAAATCCTGCTGCGCGATTCCGACACGATGTGGCAGATCAGGGTCGGACAGTGGATCCTCGAACACGGCGCGATGCCGACATCGGACGTGTTCTCGTTCACCCGTTTCGGCGAGCCCTGGATCTCGAGCTCGTGGCTGTCGCAGGTGGCGTACGCGCTCGTCTACGGCGGCGATTGGGCCGGGCCGGTGATCCTGTCGTCGATGGCGATCGGCGCGACGGTCGCGATCTTCCTGCATCTGCTGAGCCCGTATTTCGATCCGGCGCGCGCGATCCTGATCGCGGCGCTGGCGCTGCTGTTGTCGACGATCCACTTCTTCGCGCGGCCCCACGTGCTGGCGCTGCCGGTGCTGCTGGCGTTCATCGGCGGCCTGCTCGCGGCCGCGGATCGCCGCACTTCACCGTCATGGTGGCTGCTGCCGCTGATGACGCTGTGGGCCAATCTGCATGGCGGCTTCGTTCTCGGCCTGGCGCTGATCGGACCGATCGGACTGGAGGCGGTGTGGAACGGGGAGCCCGGCCGCCGCCGTCAGCTTGTCGTGCGATGGGGCCTTTTCGGCCTCGCCGCGCTGGCCGCGAGCTGCCTGACGCCCTATGGCTGGACCAGCCTGCTGGGCGCGACCAAGATCCTCAGCCTCGGCAAATTGCTGACGCTGATCGGGGAATGGAAGCCGGCGGATTTCAGCAAGCCCAGCTTCTTCGAAGCCACGCTGCTCGGCCTGATCGGCCTGATCTGCTATCGCAGGCTGACGCTGTCGGTGCCGCGGATCCTGCTGCTGCTCGGGCTGATCTGGATGGCGCTGAGCCATGTCCGCAACATCGAGGTGTTCGCGTTCATCGCACCGCTGGTGCTCGCCAAGCCGATCGCCGAGCAATGGGGAACGGCAAGCGCCACCGCGGCCCGCTTCGGAGAAACGCGCGCATTCCCCGTCGTCACGATCCTGGCTGCGATCGCGATGGTGATCGGCGCATGGGTGACGACGGCGATGTTCGTCGCGCAGCATCAGTTCAAGTTCCTGCCGATGTTCTCGCCCGTGGCCGCGGTCGATGTGCTGCAGCAGCACAAGGCGCAGCGCGTCTTCAGCACGGCGCCGTTCGGCGGCTACATGGTGAGCCGCGACATGAAGGTGTTCGTCGACGGCCGCGCCGAGCTCTATGGCGAGAAATTCGTCCTCGACTATTACGATGCGCTCGACGCCCGTGACGTCGGGCAGTTGCTGGGCCTGCTCGACAAGTACCGGATCGACGCCACGCTGCTGAGCTCGGACTCGCCCGCGGGCAACGCGCTGGATCACCTGAAGGGCTGGAAGCGGCTGTACAAGGACGACATCGCCGTCATCCATGTGCGCTCGGACGAGACCAAGGTTGGTGCGGCGCCGGCGGCCGAGCGTTCGAACTAGGGCGCCCCCCACATGCGTCGCGTCCGCTTTTGCCTCGCGGGTCCCTGACCTAGGTCGGCTCACCTATCGAAAGCGGACGTTGCAGCCTTCTGAACAAAGCTCAGCTGCGGTCCAGAAGCGGACTATTGCATTCTAGAAACTTTGACCAGGAGCTCTCTCAACCACTTGTGCTGGGCATCCCCATTTTGACGCGGATGCCAACTCGCCGTGGAGGTCTCAGCGCTTGCCGCGCTCTTTGACCGGGATCACGAGTTTCAGTCCCGACCAGACGTCATCGACCGCACAGACCTTGACGTCGACCAGGCCGTTCGCGAGCGCGGTTTCGCGGACCTCCTTCTCCGTAAGGTCGGTCGCGACGCCCGAACTCTTCTTCGGCCACGACACCCAGATCATGCCGTCAGGGGCGATCGCCTGACGGTAACGCCGCAGCTTGGCCGCAAGCCCTTGTGCGTTGGCAGCGAACAGGGTGCACGGCATCGAGCGGTGCCCGTGCGGTGTTCGCCACCAGCACATCGGGGGGCAGTTCGCCGACAACGTCGCCATAGGGAACGGACAACCCGTCGACAAAAATACAAAAGCCCGGCTTGAGGCCGAGCTTTTGCACAATCGGTTTGCCGGAAGCACCGGCCATGGCGGGCGAGGCTTACGCCTGCGGCTGCGGCTCCAGGCCGGGATCCGGATCGGGCCGCGGGCGCGACTTGCCGGCCGGGGGCACCGCGGAGGCGCGCGGCGTGGTCGGCTCGAGCACGGATTCGCGGTTCGGCTTCTTGCCCTTGAAGAGGTCGACAATCTCGTCGCCGCTCAGCGTCTCGAACTCCAGCAGTCCTTTGGCGAGGGCCTCGAGGTCGGCACGCTTCTCGGTGAGGATACGCGTGGCTTCCTGATAGCCCTCCTCGACCAGACGCCTGATCTCGGAATCGATCTTCTGGACGGTCGCTTCGGACGCGTTCTGGGTGCGCGACACCGACATGCCCAGGAAGACCTCGTCCTGGTTCTCGCCGTAGGAGACGGTGCCGAGCTCTTCCGACAGGCCCCAGCGCGTCACCATCATCCGAGCCAGGCGCGTGGCCTGCTCGATGTCGGAGGCGGCACCCGAGGTCACCTTCTCGCGACCGAAGATCAGCTCTTCGGCGACACGGCCGCCCATCATGATGGCGAGGCGCGAGGTCATCTGCTCCAGGGACATCGACAGCTTGTCGCGCTCCGGGAGCTGCATGACCATGCCCAGCGCACGGCCGCGCGGAATGATGGTCGCCTTGTGGATCGGATCGGTCGCGGGCACGTTGAGGCCGACGATGGCGTGGCCGCCCTCGTGATAGGCCGTCAGCAGCTTCTCTTCCTCGGTCATGACGAGCGACTTGCGTTCGGCGCCCATCATCACCTTGTCCTTGGCCTCCTCGAACTCAGCCTGCGTCACCATCCGCTTGTTGCGTCGGGCGGCGGTGAGCGCGGCCTCGTTGACGAGGTTCATCAGGTCGGCGCCAGAGAAGCCCGGGGTGCCGCGCGCGATGGTCTTGAGGTTGATATCCGGCGCCAAGGGCACCTTGCGAACGTGAACCTTGAGGATCTGCTCGCGGCCGACGACGTCCGGATTGGGCACGACGACCTGGCGGTCGAAGCGGCCCGGACGCAGCAGCGCGGGATCGAGCACGTCGGGGCGGTTGGTCGCGGCAATCAGGATCACGCCCTCGTTGGCCTCGAAGCCGTCCATCTCGACCAGCAGCTGGTTCAGCGTCTGCTCACGCTCGTCATTGCCGCCGCCGAGGCCGGCGCCGCGGTGACGGCCGACGGCATCGATTTCGTCGATGAAGATGATGCAAGGCGCGTTCTTCTTGGCCTGCTCGAACATGTCGCGGACGCGGCTCGCGCCAACGCCGACGAACATTTCGACGAAATCCGAACCGGAAATGGTGAAGAACGGCACGTTGGCTTCGCCCGCCACCGCACGCGCGATCAGGGTCTTACCGGTGCCGGGAGGGCCGACCAGCAGCACGCCGCGCGGAATGCGACCGCCGAGGCGCTGGAATTTGCCGGGGTCGCGCAGGAACTCGACGATCTCCTGCAGGTCCTGCTTGGCTTCGTCCACGCCGGCGACGTCCTCGAAGGTGACGCGGCCATGCGCTTCGGTCAGCATCTTGGCGCGCGACTTGCCGAAGCCCATCGCCTTGCCGGCGCCGCCCTGCATCTGCCGCGACAGGAAGATCCACACGCCGATCAGCGCGATGAAGGGCAGCCAGGAGACCAGCAGCGAGACGAACCAGGGCACGTTGTCGCCCGGCGGCTTTGCGGTGATCTGCACCTTGCTGTCGTAGAGACGCTTCACCAGCGTCGGATCGTTCGGCGCGTAGGTCTGGAAGCTCGAGCCGTTGGTGAAGGTGCCGTGGATATCGGGCCCCTGGATCACGACGTCGCGCACATGGCCCTGATCGACCTCAGTGAGAAGCTGCGAGAACGAGATGTCCGAGGACGACGAGCGCTGACCCGGATTCTGAAACAGCGTGAACAACGCCAACAGCAGCAAGACAATGATGACCCAGAGGGCGAAATTGCGCAGATTGGCGTTCATTGATCTTCCTTCGTGGTCGCGCGGATCGCGGCCTCTCTCTATCCTTGGGCAGGCTCTGTGGGAATCCCCAGGGAATCCATCCCGTCGATGGCATACAATTTAGGTGCCGCTGGGGTAGATGCCAAGGGAACCACGCACGACTATTTACCGCATCCTAGCGCGATTCCCGGTCAAAAAATGGCGCTGAATCCGGTGTTTTTCCGGGGTGGTTAAGCCTCTTTGCCCGATTATGACAGCGATTGAAACAATCGAACCCGGCTCAGCGGGAGCGCGCCCGGCGGGGTGGCGCCGGCCCGATCCTGATACGGCCGGCGGCGACGCTGATGACCGCTCCGGCAAGGGTCTGTTTCAGCTTGGATTCGCGTTTTCCCAAAGTCCCATCCAAGGCCTCGTCCATCGCGGCGAGCAGGGTTTCGACCTTGCCGAGCTCGGCCGGCCCCTCATGTCCGATGCGGTCGATGGCGCGCTTGAGCAGACGGACGCGGATTTCCTCGGGCATCACCGCGAACAGTGCAGCATCGAAGCCCGCGCCGGAGTTATCCTCGCTCTTCGACGCAAGATAGTGCTCGGCGCCGTCGACCAGCACCTCCAGGGCGGCGTTGGCGCGCGCGATCCTTGCGGCGAGCCGCGCCAGGTTCCGCGCGTCGCCGCCCTCCGCCGCGAGCATTGGCATCAGCGCGCGCAGCCTCGGACGCGTGAAGGATCGATCGCGGTTGGTCGGATCGTCGGCAAAGCCGATGCGCGCCTTCTTCAGCGTCGCGATCAGCTGGGCCTTGGAGATGTCGAGCAGCGGCCGCGTCAGCAAGACGCCGTCGCGCTCGGTCTCGCGCGCCATTGCCGAGAGGCCCGCAACGCCGCTGCCGCGCAGCATCCGCATCAGCAGTGTCTCGGCCTGATCGTCACGGGTGTGTGCGGTCAAAATATGCGTGGCGCCATGCCTGCGTGCGGCCTGCGCGAGCAGTCGATAGCGGGCCGCGCGCGCGGCCGCCGGCACGCCAGTTCCAGGCTTTGGTCCAGTCCAACGCAACGTGTGATGCGGCAGGTCGAGACTTCGCGCCAGCCGCTTGACGTCGCGCGCCTCGCGAGCCGCTTCAGGACGCAGGCCGTGATCGACCGTGACCGCCACCAGCCGCGGTCCCTGCGCGAGCGCGCGGCGCCAGCGCGCGGCGAGCCACATCAGCGCGACTGAATCGGGACCACCGGACACCGCAAGCAGGAGCGCCGGCGCGCCCGCAAGGCCTGCGAACAGGCGCTTGGTGTCCCGTGCCGGGATGGCGGATTGGTCGTCGGGCATCGCAAGACCAGCTGCTGGCGGAGAGGCCGGAAGCGGCCCTCCCGCATCTGGTTTAGCACTTCACGCGCTTCTGCTCGCGGTCAACCGCAGCCTTGACCCCGCCGGACGCGCGCGGGTACTTCCGCGTGATCTCGCCGAAGGCGGCGCAGGCGGCCTCCTTCTCCTTCAGCGCGGCGAGCGACTGCCCGAGCCGCAGCAGCGCATCCGGCGCCTTGGCCGATTTCTCGTATTTGGTGGTGACGGCGAGGAAGGCTTCCGCGGAGTCGCGATATTGCTGGCGCTGGAAGTAGCTCTCGCCGAGCCAGTATTGCGCGTCCCCGACCAGCGGGTCGCTCGGGAATTTCTGCGCAAAATTCTTCATGGTCTGCTCGGCAAGCGCATAGTCCTTGCGCTGCATGTAGCCGATGCCGAGGTCGAACTCGTCGCGCGGCGTCGCCGAGGGCGGCAGGGTGGTCAGGCCTGCGCTCGCGCCGGGCGCACGCTGCGGGCTGGTGTTGCCGAGATTGAGCGGCTCGCCTGCCCCACGGCCGCCGGGCGCACCAACCGCCGCCTCACTGGGCATCGCCATCCCGCCGCCGCCGAGCGCGCGCGGTGCGCCCGGCGCGTTCGGGTTCTGGTTCGGATCGAACGCATCGCCGCGGCCGCGGCGGCCGGAAGCCGCCGGCGCCGGCTCCTGCGCGATCGGCGCGGGCGCCGCGATCTGCTGCTGCTGGTCATAGCCGCCCTGCGGCTGCCGGCCATATCCTTGCTGCGGCTGGCCGTAGCCTTGCTGGGGTTGGGCGTAGCCCGGCTGCGGTTGCGGGTAGGCCTGCGGTTGCTGCGCCGGTGGTGGCGCCGCCGCGACGGGTTGGCCCGCCGGAGCCTGTCCACCTGGGCCGGGCGGTTGCCCGCCAAGCTGCCGCAGCCGCTCCTCGAGCTGGCGATTGCGATATTGCAGCTCTTCGTTCTGGCCGGTGAGCTGGCGCAGCTGGTTCTCCAGCCGCTCGATCCGCATCTCAGCATCGGAATCGTCGGATTGGGCAAACACTGGCGAGGAAACGGCGAGCAACGCCGCGATCGCCGCGGCGGAGGAAAGAAAATGAATCCTGGATGACATTTTGCCCTGACGACGAGATCGACGTGAAAAGCGAGCGACATTGAGGGACGGAGTACGCCGGAATTGTGACTGGCACTTCAAATCCGGGACAGCGTCGCGCGACACCGGTTTAGTACGGACGCTGGAACAAGCAAGCGGCCAATTGCGCGCAGCTTCGTTCATCTTGATGACGGCCCGGCTTTCACGCGGCCAAAACAAAGCCGGCGCCCGAAGGCGCCGGCTTGAAAACACTCATTCAGGTTCGCGTCAGGAGCTCGCGTTCAAGACGGTGACGGCGCGCCGGTTCTGCGACCAGCAGGAGATGTCGTTACAGACGGCGACCGGCCGTTCCTTGCCGTAGGAGATCGTGCGCATGCGGTTCGGATCGATGCCGCGCGAGGCGAGGAACGAGCGCACCGACTGGGCTCGGCGGGCGCCGAGCGCGATGTTGTATTCGCGGGTGCCGCGCTCGTCGGCATGACCTTCGATGGTGAAGCTGTAGCGCGGATAGGTCTGGAGCCACTGCGCCTGCTTCTCCAGGGTCACGATCGCCTGCGGGGTCAGATCGGTCTGGTCGCTCTCGAAGAACACGCGGTCACCCACGTTGACGACGAAATCCTGCTGGCTGCCGGGCGTCGCCGCGCCCCCAATCGCGCCATTGGCGTCCAACGGGTTCTTGTTGGCGCAGGCACCCATCGACAGCGCCACCGCCAGAACCGCAACCAGCTTCATACCCTGGAGATAATTCATTCCCGGAGCCTCCACGCTCGCGCTCTTCGTACTACCCAATCGGTCTACAGGGGGTTGGTTAAGCGAACGTTCCGTCAACCTTGACGGAACCTTGCTCGACCCCATCAAATGCCAGGTAATGGCGAAAAGCGCCCCCGATGGTTAATGGGTGGCAAATGTGGCGCGATGGTGAAGGGAAGGCAAGGTTCGCGGGAACCGGCCGCTTTTGCAGGGCAATTTGGCCTGCGCGCAACAGTCGATCGACACTGAGTCGATGAGAATGCCGTTTCCCTCAGGGATTCGGCACGATCGAAGCGCGCTCGAACGGCTGCACGAAGCCGTCGGGCTGCAACTGGCCTTCGCGGTCGAACAGCATTCGCCGCTCGAAGGCGCTGGAGCGCAGGAAGGGATAGCGGGCCAGCACGCGTTCCCGCACCGTCGGCAGATGCGACGCCATCAAGCCGACCGGCTTCACCAGCCCGGGATAGAGCCGCGGCTCCGACCAGGTCTCGTGCAGGAACACACGCCGGTAGAACGCCATGTGCTCGGGCCGGACCGGCGCCAGGCCGTAGTCAGCGTTGAAGTGCACGCCCGCCGTCGAGCCGAGGCGCACCGTGACATAAGGAAGTTCCGGATTGTTCCGGGCCTTTTCGGGATCCGCGACGAAGCGCGTCGAGTCGATGAAGACCAGGCCCTGATCAAGCTTCGGCAGCAGCACGTCGCCGAACACCTCGAGCGTCGGCGAGGTTCGCCACTCCGGCGTCACCACGGTGATGCGGATCGAGCTGCAGAGTTCGCCTTGCAGATAGACACCGAACACCCAAGCATTCGGCGCATCATCGAACTGATCGACGACCCGCTCGTCCGCCGAGGGCCGGATCGCGCCTTCACGCAGATAGGCGCGATAGCGAAGCCGGTAGATCTCGTCTTTCTGTTCCGGGGTCTGAGCGAGGCGGTAATCGACTTGATCCAGAGGGTCCGCAAGCCTTCCTGTCGCGGGCTTGATGGCTTCGGCCGCGGACCTCATTTGGTACTCCCTGAACAACTCAACAACTTCAACGCGCGAGCCAAAAGATTAACAGCTTCTTAATTTCCGTCAAAGCAATCGAGGCAATACAGTTAACTTCCGACCGGAAGGGCACACTACGAATAGTGCAGTCGAAGGCTCTCACAACTATCGATTGAGTATATTGCGCCGGATCAAGCGATCGAGCGCGAGGGAACCACGTGCAGTTGCTCGTCGGTCCGCCGGCCGTGCGAGGCATTGAGCAGCTGGCGGATGCGGACGGAGGGAACCGGCCGGCTGAACAGGTATCCCTGTGCTTCGGTCACCGCGCCGTCGGCGCTGATCAGCTCGAGCTGTTCGTTGGTCTCGATACCTTCGACCACGACGGCCATGCCGAGGTCGGCGGACAGCCGCGCGACGCCGCGCAGCAGCGTCAGCGGCCGGTCGGTATCGATGCCTTCGAGGAAGGAGCGGTCGATCTTCACTTTCTGCATCGGGAAATTGTGCAGGTAGCTGAGGCTGGAATAGCCGGTGCCGAAATCATCGAGCGAGATACGCACGCCGAGCGCACGCAGTTGCGACAGGATGTCGTGGGTGAGCTGGGTGTTGCGCAGCAGCGAGGATTCGGTGATCTCGATTTCCAGTCGATGTGCCGGCAGGCCCGACACTTCGAGCGCGTAGCGGATTTCGCTCAGGACGTCGCGCTGATGGAATTGCTGCGGCGAGAAATTGACGGCAACGCTGACGCCGTCCGGCCACTTCATGCATTCCATGCAGGCGCGGCGCAGGATCCAGCGCCCGAGATCGACGATCAGGCCCATGTCCTCGGCGACCGGGATGATGTCGACCGGCGAGACCGTGCCGCGCACCGGATGATTCCAGCGCAGCAGCGCCTCGCAGGTGGTGATCTTGCCGGACTTCAGATTGACCAATGGCTGGTAGAACAGCTCGAACTCCTCGTTGGAGAGCGCCTTGCGCAGGTCGAGCTCGAGGATGCGACGGGCCTCGACGGTCGCCGCCATCTCGTCGCGGAAGAAGCAGAAGGTGCCGCGGCCGTCGGCCTTGGCTCGGTACAATGCCATGTCGGCATTCTTGAGCAGCGTATCGGCGCTGATCTCGCCCGGGGAGGTCAGCGCGATGCCGACGCTGGCGCCGATCTCGACCAGATGGTTTTCGATACGGTAGCGCTCGCTCAGCCGTTCGACGATACGGCGGGCAAGCGCCGCGGCGTCCTCCGGCGAAGAGATGTTCTGCTGGAAGACGACGAACTCGTCGCCGCCGAAGCGGGCGACGAAATCCTCCGGGCGCAGCATCTCGCGCAGCCGATTGGCGACCGCACACAGAAGCTGATCGCCGCAGGGATGACCCAGCGTATCGTTGACCTGCTTGAACTGGTCAAGATCGACGAAGAGCAGTGCGGAGCGATGGTCGCCGTGCTGCATGGCGAGCAGCCGGCCGATTTCGTCGCGGAAATTGACGCGGTTGGGCAGCGCGGTCAGCTCGTCGTAGCGCGCGAGGTGGCTGATCCGGGCCTCGGCGTCCTTGCGCTCGGTGATGTCCTCGACCAGCACCACCGTGCCGCCGCCGGCCATCGGCTGGAAGGTCCAGTCGAGCGAGCGGTTCTTGGTGGGGTCGGGGTCGCTGGTGACGATATCGCCGCGCTGCGAGCTCTCGATCTCGTAGAGAATCTGCTGCGCGGCCGCGGCCGAGATCGAGCCGGACAGGACGCAGGCGTTGCAGATATCGGTCGCGCTGGCGCCGCGCTGCACGAAATCGTCCGACAGCTGCATCATCTCGATGAAGCGGTGGTTCATCACCGCAACGCGGCCGTTAGCGCTGAACATGCACAGGCCGTGCGGCATGTTGTTCAGCGCGGTATCGAACTGGCCCGCCAGCGCGGCCTCGCGCTCCTTGGCGATCCAGGCGTTGACGTAGATGCGCTGCAGGCTGGAGGTCAGGTGCCGGATGGCGCTGAAGAACACCAGGCTGAGCAGCGCAAGGGCGATGTGATAGGGACCGCCGACATACATCAGCGCCAGGATCAAGGGACCGATCGACATCAACAGATGCAGGTGGAAGATCTGCGGCCGGCCGAAGGTCCGCCCTACCCCCGCCGAGGTGTAGGCGACCACCGTGGTCACGCAAAGCATGTGCGCGGCGGCGTCCCTGGTCGTCAGCAGCACGGTGACGCCCCAGATGCCGAGCGAAATGCCGTAGGCGATGGTGCCGATCCGGTAACGCTTCTCCCAGGTCACGGACTCCTCGACGGTGAGCCGGGAATTGCGCTGCTGGTAGCGGTACATCTGCAGCGCGCGCGCCAGCCCCACCACGATGAACAGCGGCACGCACAGCCAGCACAACAGATTGCTCGTGACAGCCGCAATCACGGCGCCCGCAATGGCGGGGCCGAAGGCGCCGAAAATCATGGGCGCTGGGTTCATGAACAGGGAATCGACCAGCGCCGCGGAAATCGTCGGCGACATCGACCGGTCCGGTTCACCCGTCTGACTTGCGAACTGCATTGTGAGAGCGCGCGTCCTTTTCAGCTCGCACTCTTACTGATCGCAGGTGAAGTCTTTCTGAGCGAACATCGTTAGCAAGTTCTTGCCGCGCCCAGGCGACGACCGGAATTCACCATAAAATTCAGTGCGCTAGGTGAGAAGTGCCGACCGCCGCCGAGGTTCCCCAGAGCAGTCTGCACACAGCTCATGACAAGAGCGGCGACCATGCGGGGTCCGAGGCGAAGCCCGGCGTCGGCACCTTCAGCTCGTTGCGACCGGAGATGTCGACGCTGTACAGCGAGGGCCCGCCATTGCCGCCGGGATCGCGGAAGAACATCAGCACCCGGCCGTTCGGCGAGAAGGTCGGGCCCTCGTTGTGGAAGCCGGAGGTCAGCAGCCGCTCGCCGGAGCCGTCCGGCTTCATGACGCCGATCGAGAACTGCCCGCCGCCTTGCCTGGTAAAGGCGATGTAGTCGCCGCGCGGCGACCATACCGGCGTCGAGTAGGTGCCGTCGCCGAACGAGATGCGCTGTGCGCCGCCGCCGGTTGCCGGCATCACATAGATTTGCGGCTTCCCGCCGCGATCGGATTCGAAGCAGATGCGGGCGCCGTCGGGCGAGTAGGACGGTGAGGTGTCGATGGCCGGCGTATCGGTGAGGCGCGTGGTCGAGCGCGAGCGCAGGTCCATCACGAACAGGTTGGAATTGCCGCCCTGCTGCAGGCTCATGATGACGCGCTGGCCGTCCGGCGAGAAGCGCGGCGCGAAGGTCATGCCGGGGAAGTTGCCGACGATCTCGCGCTGGCCGGTCTCGATGTTGAAGAGATAAACCTTCGGATCGCCCTGGCCGAACTCCATGTAGGTGATCTCTTGCGAGTTCGGCGAGAAGCGCGGCGTCAGCACGAGGTCGGAGCCGCGGGTCAGGTAGCGCACATTGGCGCCGTCCTGGTCCATCATCGCGAGCCGCTTGACGCGGCGCTCCTTCGGGCCGCTTTCGTCCACGAACACCACGCGGCTGTCGAAATAGCCCTTCTCGCCGGTCATCCGCTCGTAGATCTGGTCGGAGATGATGTGGGCGATACGGCGCCAATATTCCGGCGAGGTGAAATATTGCTGGCCGGCGAGCTGCTGGCCGGAGATCACGTCCCACAGCCGGAACTCCGCCTTGACGCGCCCGTTGCCCTGCCGCGTCATGCGGCCGGTGACCAGCGCCTGCGCGTTGATGCTCTTCCAGTTGTTGAAGTTCGGCGCCGCGTCGATGTTGATCTGCTTCTCGAGATAGGCCGCCTGATCGATCGGCGCAAACAGGCCGCTGCGCTTCAGATTGTTGGTGATCACCTGCGTGACGCCGACACCGACCTCGGTGTCCCCGGGCGTGCCGGCAGCGAAGTTCGGGATCGCGATCGGCAGCGGCGCGAAGTCGCCTTCCGGAATGACGACGCGCTTCTGTGCAAAGGCGCTGCGGCTTCCGGCCAGCACGCCAAGGGCAGCCATTCCCGAAATCATCTGTCGGCGGTCGAGGCGAAACGTCATTGCACGCAAATCATTCTGGTCGGTCATTGTCCGTAGACTTTGTTTGCTATTGGCCAAGCGACGCCGTCGCCCTCAGGTCTTTCGCTCTGTGAACACCGGCGCAAAATACTTCCATTCGTCGAAGAAGGCCGCCGGCAGATTGTACGGCTGGCATTCGATGATCGCCCGCAGCGCGCTCTCCTGATAGACGCGCAGATAGGGCGTCGCCGGCGTGCCTTCCGGGACCGGCATGCCCTCGAGCGAGCCGTCGCGCTTCAGCTTAATCGAGAACACCGCCTCGGTCTGCTGCGCCTCGATGCCGCCATAGGGCTTCTTCCAGCAACGCTCGACCTGCTGCTTGAACATCGCGCCCCAGGTCGCGGAGTTGTCGGCAGCCTTGCCCTTGGCCGTGCCGAGGGCGGCGTTTGCGTTCAGCGTGTCGCCGGTCGCCGCGGCGCGCGTCGGGTCACGCTTGTCGAGCAGGGCTGCGATCTTGCTCTGATCGAACACGCGATCCTTCGGCTTCTGCTCCGGCGGCGGCTTGGCGGCCTGCTGCACCGGCTTCGGCGGCGGCTTCTTCTCTTCCTTCTTGATCGCTTCCGCGATCGGGTCGGGCTTCACCGGATCGGGTTTCTTCTCGACCGGCTTCGGCTCTTCCTTCGGCTTGTTCTCGACCTTCTTCGGCGGATCCGGCTTCTTGTCTTCCGGTTTCTCCACCTTCGGCGCCGGCTGCGGCGCGGTGTCGGTCACGACAGGGGGCTTTTTCTCCTCGACCTTGCCGACGGTGTCGTCGACCGGCTTGGCTTCGGCGACCTTGTCGACTAGCGGCTTGGGATTTTCCTTCTTGCCGTCCTTCTGACCGGCCATGACATGCGAGAGTTGGTCGGGCGAGATCACGTCGACGGCAACCGATTCCTCTTCCGGCATCACATACGCCTTGGTCGACCACGACACGAGGCCCCACCCGATCACGAGGACGTGCAGGACAATCGATGCCGCCAGAGTCTTGTCGACCTTGACCTTCAAATCAGGCTTCCCCGTGCCTTGGCATGGTGGTTATCCGCCTTCCGGGATGATGACGATATTCGCCTTGAATCCCGCGGCCCGGACCTCTCCGAGCAGTTTCATCATATCCGTGTAACAGACGTCCTTGTCGCCACGCAGATAGACCACTTTTTCGGCATCCGACCGGGCGTCACCGATCGCCTTGATCTTGGCCGGAAAATCGGCGGCCGTGACCGGCGCGTCACCCAGATAGAGCTCGACATTCGAGTTGCAGCCGCCCCCGGTGCGCTTGACCGACAGTGTCAGCGGCGGCTGGTTCGACGAGATCGACTTGCCGCCGCTCGCCACCGGCAGGTCGATGTCGATGTTCGACGTCAGCATCGGCGCCGAGACCATGAAGATGATGAGCAGCACCAGCATCACGTCGACCATCGGCGTGACGTTGATCTCGGCCACGACGGGCTTGCGCCGGCCGCGGCGGCGTCTGCCACCGCCGGACCCTGCCATGCTCATCGCCATGATCGCACACCCGCAAAAGTGACCATCATCTAACTCAACCCCGCTCGTCGATCTGACGCGAGAGAATGGCTGAAAATTCATCAGCGAAGCCCTCCAGCCGCTGGGCCTGCCGGTTCACCTCGGAGGTGAACTTATTGTAGAAAATAGTGGCAGGAATGGCGGCGATGAGGCCGACGGCGGTCGCAAACAGCGCTTCCGCGATACCGGGGGCGACGACCGCCAGAGAGGTATTTTTCGACGCCGCGATCGACTGGAAGCTCGACATGATGCCCCAGACCGTGCCGAACAGGCCGACGAAGGGGCCGGCGGAGCCGACGGTCGCCAGCACCAGCAGGCGGCGTTCCAGCCGCTCCACTTCCCGGGCGATCGAGACGTTCATGACCTTCTCGATCCGCGCCTGCAGGCCGGCAAAGGACCGCGACTGGCTTTCGAAAGAACGCTTCCACTCGCGCATCGCCGCCACGAAGCAGGCTGCCATGGAGTGCGTCGGCTTGGCCGACAGCGTGCGATAGAGCTCCTCGATCGACTCCCCGGACCAGAACGCCTGCTCGAACCGGTCCATCGAGCGCCGGGTGCGCGCGTAAAGAAAGATCTTGTCGATGGCGATCGCCCAGACCCAGACCGAGCAGGCCAGAAGTCCCAGCATCACGCATTTGACGACCCAATGGGCCTGCCAGAACAGCGCGATCAGCGACACGTCGCTCGATGCCAGTGGCAGAGTTGACTGAGCCACGTCGGCGGGATTCATCGGCAATTTCCTCTCAACGCAAGTGTCCCAATTCGGCGGGCCGCCAATCGGCATCCCTTCCACGGCCGCGCGCCCGGCGCGGCAAAACTGCGCGAGAGCCTCTTACATCTGTCGCATGGGGGGCCCGTCCAAAGCCGGGCCCTGCTTCCCCTGCCAACATGTCAAAACGAGGGCTTTTCACGCGTCATTCCGACCCTAACCAAACGCTAATCATGGTTAAGGCGAGGTTACCAAAGGGAAATTTGGAGGCGGGAAATGCCGCCGGCCGGGGAGGTTGGCGGGTTCCACAGATGGAATGGCTCTCGTTCGGAGGGCGGGTCCATCCCGGCGTCGTCCTGGCGAAAGCCAGGACCCATAACCCCCGGATTCAGTGATGAACCCGATCGTGGCCCCAGCGTCGCGCAACAGTTGAGATTTGGGGTAATGGGTCCTGGCTTTCGCCAGGACGACATTGCGTGTGTGGCGCGGTCTGTGAGTCACACATCCACATTCACGCGACATGATTTGTCCGAGCTTTGCCCTTCATCTCGCCCCCTCTCTTGAAGAGGACGCAGGGAAAGCCGGGTGCCGATCGCCCCCATGGGCCCCGTGCAAAAGGTGGCACGCGCGCGCGAGAGCGTCCACGAGGCATGACGCCGAGCGCATCTCACGTCAAATGCCGCACGATCGCGAGGCCGGCGAACAGGCCGGCGATCGAGAGGGCCACCGAGCCCGCGACATACAGCACCGCAAGGCCGAGCTCGCCGCGCTCATAGAGCAGCGCGGTGTCGAGCGAGAAGGCGGAGAAGGTGGTGTAGCCGCCGAGGATGCCGGTCATCAAAAATAGCCGCCAGGGCTGCGAGGCGTCGCCCTTGAAGGCGAGATAGCCGGCGATCAGGCCCATCACGGTCGAGCCCGTGATGTTGATGATGAAGGTGCCGTAGGGAAACGCGGTGCCGATGCAGCGCGCGCAGGTGACGTTGATCAGCTGGCGCAACGTCGCGCCGAGACCGCCGCCGAAGAAGACGAGGAGATAGCTTGCCGCGTTACCCACCAATGCCCCCGCCGGTGTGGTGAAGTGAGGGGAATCCAACCCCGCGTAGTTTCACCCTTCCCCTGAAAGGGGAGGGTCGACGCGAATGAAATGAGCGGCGGGGCGGGGTCAAGTCTCTCCATTGAGAGACTGCTCGTGTTGAGAGATGACCCCTCCCCGTTTCGCATTTCGCTTCGCTGCATGCGAAACGACCCTCCCCTTTCAGGGGAGGGTGCGGGGTCGTGAGACGACCTGAGATCAGCCGGCCTTGCCGAACAGCTCGTCGACATAGTCCCAGTTCACGAGGTTCTCGACGAACGCCTTGAGGTAGTCGGGGCGGCGGTTGCGATAGTCGATGTAGTAGGAGTGCTCCCAGACGTCGCAGCCGAGGATCGGGGTGGCGCCGTGCACCAGCGGATTCTCGCCATTCGGGGTCTTGGAGATTTCGAGCTTGCCGTTCTTGACCTGGAGCCAGCACCAGCCGGAGCCGAACTGGCCGACACCGGCCGCCTGGAAGTCGGTCTTGAACTTCTCGAAGCCGCCGAGGTCGTCGTTGATCTTCTTCTCGAGCTTGCCCGGCAGCTTGGTGCCGCCGCCATTTGGCTTCATCCAGCTCCAGAAGTGGATGTGGTTGTAGTGCTGGCCGGCATTGTTGAACACCGCGGGGTTCTTGCCGAACGAGCCCTTGACGATCTCTTCAAGGGACTTGCCTTCCCATTCGGTTCCCTTGAGCGCGTTGTTGCCGTTGGTGACGTAGGCCTGATGATGCTTGTCGTGATGATATTCCAGCGTCTCCTTCGACATGTAGGGAGCAAGGGCGTCGTGGGCGTAGGGCAGATCAGGTAGCGTGAAGGTCATGGGGTAATGTCCAACAGAGGGTGGGAGACTACACTTAACGGCCCCCCCTTATAGAAGGTTCCATGGCGGAGAAACACCGCATTTTCGGATCGCCTATGACAGATCGGCACAGCCCGAACCAAGACCAAGGATCCAGACGATGAGCATCGAAATCGACATTCTCAACGGAGATGCGTCGTGGAAGCGCGCCGAGCCGCTGCTCCGGGCGGTCTGGAGCCCGGATGCCGCCGAGAAACAACCCTGGGCCGATATCAAATGGGCCCACGCGGATTTGCGCGTGCTGCTCGATGCGCCCGACGACAGCGGGCTGGCCTGCCATGTCGGTATCTATTTCCGGACCATCACCTGGAATGGCCACAAGGTGCATGTCGGCGGCATCGGCGGAGTCTCGACCCGTGCGGACTGCCGGCGGCGCGGCTATGCGTCACTCGCGTTAGATGCCGCCGTGCACACCATTCGTGCCAACGACGCGGTGAAATTTGCAATCTTATTCTGCGAGCCGCACAATTTCGCGTTCTACCAGGCGCGCGGCTGGCATCCCTTCAGCGGCGAAGTTTATTGCGAGCAGCCTTCCGGGCAGATCCGTTTCGAGGCGATGGCGCCGTATGTCTTCGACATCGTGCGCGCGCCGACGCTGGGCACGATCGACCTATGCGGCCTGCCGTGGTGAGCCCTGCATCGGCGGCGGTGGCGATGAACGGTGCAACCTCGTAACATGTCGATCATCATTTATTGATTGCGAGCCCGGTTCACTGGCGTTGGATTGCAGTGCGCCCCTCTCCCGCTTGCGAAGTGAGCCGTGACGCATGACCATTGATGCCTCGATCGACGACGTGCAGCCGGCCACGGCCGCGCCCGCCACGCCGGTCAACGACCTTCTGACTGCGCCGATCCTGCCGACGCTGCTGCGGCTCGCGATTCCCAACATGATCGCGATGGTCGGCAGCACGCTGGTTGCCATTGCCGAGACCTCCTATATCGGCCGGCTCGGCACCATTCCGCTCGCCGCGATCGCACTGGTGTTTCCGTTCGCGATGCTGACGCAGATGATGAGCGCAGGCGCAATGGGCGGCGGCGTCTCCTCCGCGATCAGCCGCGCGCTCGGTGCAGGCGACCGCGACCGCGCCGCCGATCTGGCGCTGCATGCGGCGATTATCGGCGGATGCGCCGGACTGTTCTTCACTGTGATGATGCTGGGCTTCGGCCGCAACTTCTATGCGCTGCTCGGCGGACATGGCGGCGTGCTCGAGCAGTCGATGCATTACTCGCAGGTGTTGTTCTCCGGCGCGATCTCGATCTGGCTGGTCAACACGCTCGCCTCCGTGGTGCGCAGCACCGGCGACATGCGGATTCCCTCGATGACGCTGATCACGGTCTCGATGATCCAGATCGCGGTCGGCGGCGTGCTGGGTCTCGGGTTGTTCGGCATGCCCGGTCTCGGCATGCGCGGCGTCGCCGCCGGACAGCTCACGGCCTTCACGTGTGGCGCGATCTTCCTCGCCTGGTATCTCGCCTCTGGCCGCAGCCGGTTGAAGCTCGACTTCGCCGCCTTCAGCTTCCAACGCGCGATGTTCCTGGACATCCTCAAGGTCGGCGCGGTGGCCTGTTTGTCGCCGCTCCAGACCGTGCTCACCATCCTGATCTTCACGAAGATTCTCGCGACCTTCGGCACCGAGATGCTGGCAGGCTATGGCATCGGATCGCGGCTGGAATTTTTGCTGATCCCGATCACCTTCGCCTTCGGCATCGCCTCGGTGCCGATGGTCGGCATGGCGATCGGCGCGGGACTCGTGACCCGCGCCCGCAAGGTGGCGTGGACCGCCGGCACCGTCGCCGGACTTGTCGTTGGCCTCGTCGGACTTGTGGTCGCACTCAAGCCGACGCTGTGGATCGCGCTGTTCACCACCGATCCCGGCGTGACCGCCGCGGCTTCGTCCTATTTCGCGCTGGCCGGCCCGGGCTTCGGCTTCTTCGGCGTCGGTGTCTGTCTCTATTTCTCCTCGCAGGGCGCCGCCAAGGTCGGCGGACCGGTGCTGGCCGGCACCATCCGCCTGCTGCTGGTCGGCATCGGCGGCTGGTGGCTCGCTACCGTGAGCGCCCCGGCATGGACGCTGTTTGCGCTGGTCGGCAGCGCGATGGTGGCGTTCGGCCTCGCCACCATCATTTCGATCCGGCTGACCCGCTGGGGATAATACGACGCGGCGCCCTCGCACCGGAGCGTTGCCTGAGCATGACTGCTCCGGAAACAGGCACCAAATTTTTTTGGGAGCGCGCTCACCTGATCGCGCGAATATGACATTGCAGAAATTCTTCGACTTGTTATGCAGGCCGACCTCTAAAGCGCGATGAGATTGGGTCGAATCGTCGTCGCGCTTTAGCTCTTTGTTGATCATGATCTTTTTGGAAAACCGCTTCGCACTTTTCCGGATCATGCTCTGGGGGAATAAGCCATGGCCTGCCGATTCGGATTCATGATCGCAATCATTGCGACGGCGCTCGCC
Organism: Bradyrhizobium sp. BEA-2-5; assembly: GCF_032918025.1. Classification (NCBI taxonomy): domain Bacteria; kingdom Pseudomonadati; phylum Pseudomonadota; class Alphaproteobacteria; order Hyphomicrobiales; family Nitrobacteraceae; genus Bradyrhizobium; species Bradyrhizobium sp. BEA-2-5. Next base: position 7,474,413 of record NZ_CP136629.1, read on the forward strand.
GTCCCCGCCGCGCATGCGCAGGGCGCACCTGAGCCGGTCGGCGTCTGGCAGACGCAGGCCGGTGATGCGCGCGTCAAGATCAGCAAATGCGGCGGCGGCATCTGCGGCGTGGTGGTGAGCCTGCGCGACCCGATCGATCCGATGACCGGCAAGCCCCAGATCGACAACAAGAATCCGAATCCGTCGCTGTCCAGCCGACCGATCATCGGGCTGCCGCTGTTCTCCGGCATGCATCCGGTTGCCACGGACAAATGGTCGGGCCAGATCTACAATGCCGACGACGGCAGCACCTATGCCAGCAGCATCAGCTTGATATCGGCGGACGCTGCGGGTCGAAGGCTGCGTCGGCGCGCTCTGCGGCGGCGAGACCTGGATGCGGGTGGGCCGGTAATTCTGAGCCGAGCAGCAACCGCGACGGGACCGTGCTCCCTCGCCCCGCTTGCGGGGAGAGGGTTGGGGTGAGGGGCTCTATCCGCGTAGCATATCTGAATTGTAGTCAGCTCACCGTCGATCTCGCGAGTGGGATGAATATCTCCTTGCGGCCACGCATTGCCCTGCCCCTCACCCGGAAGCCACGCGAGGCGTGGCGTCCGACCTCTCCCCGCAAAAGAGCGGGGAGAGGTTAGAAAAATTGCTACACCGCGCGCGCCTTCAGCGCCGTCGCGGCCGAGGCATAACCGCCCCGCGCCCCATCGATGAAGTGGACGTGGTCGCTGCGCAGCGCCGAGGGCGCGAAGCAGGTCATCATGGCGGCGTCCTGCCGGTGCAGGCCGTAACGCACGATGCCCTGCGCGGCTGCGGCGGCGAGGCGCTGCTCGATGTCGGCGGCGAGCTCCGGCGTGCAATCCAGGATCATGCGCAGGCCATCGTCGAACTTGCGGAAGTCCGAATTCTCGACCACCTGCTGCAGATAACGTTTCGGTGCAAACTTGCCGACCGGGATGTTGAACCGCATCAGCGTATAGGCCCACAGCGCGAATGTGAGCACGACGGCGCGCCGCAGCGCGAGCGGTCCGCCGCGCCGTGCGCGCGCCTCGTACTCCATTCCCTGCGGCGGCCAGTGCAGCGGCGGACCGCTTGCGGGCACCGGCCGTCCGGCATCGGGGCTCTTCTCGATGCGGACGACGATATCCTCGATCACCTTGCGGAAGGATGCGGGATCGGCGTTCTTCGCCGGCAGCACCAGCACCGAGAGGATCAGGCCGCGCGCGGACGGCATCACCTCGAAGCGGCAGGACAGGCCGGACAAATCGGGCTGTGTGCCCTGAGGCGCCGGATCGACCGCGAACGCGCCGCGCTTCATCGCGGCATCGGCGTAAGCAAGACCACCGCCGGAGAACATCGCATAAGACAGATTGGCCGACGGCCCGAAGCGCGCGACGCGGACATCGGCGCCCGCGGCGCGGATCGCCGCCATCGGCACCAGCGCCACCCGCAGCACCAGATCAAGGTCGTCGTGCACCCAGCGCGCGGTCGCGGCCAGCGCCTCGCGCGCTCTGTCGAGATCGGCGGGCGCAACCGCAAAACTCGCGCCGTCGCCGCCGAACACGAAGGGGAATTCGCGTCCTCCCAACGCATTCGTCACCGCCGCGATCACGGCGGCGCCGGCCATGTTGACCGCCTTGTAGCGCTGCGCCGCGATCGCCCCGGTCGAATCTACGATGTCGGCAATGCCGATGCTCCAGTCCTCCGGCAGCGGCGAATACAGCGCCGGGTCCATCAGGCGCGCGAAGCCGCGAAACACCGGAATGCCGCCGTAGAAGATCTCGCTGCCGCCAGCCATCGCAACGCCGCGCTGTTTCCGCCCTGATGCGGGATTCTCTAGCAGATACGGTGCGGGTTGGGGCCGGTTTTAGAAGCGTAGCCCGGACGGAGCGCAGCGAAATCCGGGGACCTCTCAAGCAGCGGAAGACCCCCGGATTGCGCTTCGTTCCATCCGGGGTACGGTGACTGCCTCACGCCGCCTCGCCTGCCCTGCTCCACGGCGGAAACGGATCGCGCAGCCCGGCCCAGGCTTGCGGGTCCATGCCCGGTCTGCCGGCGACGAGGCAGGCATCGAGACGGCGGCGGATGTCGTCCTCGTTCATGCCGGAGCCGATGAAGACCAGCTCCTGCCGGCGATCGCCGTAGAGATCGTTCCAGCTCCGCTGCATCATCAGCCGCCAGTCCGGATGATCCGGCCAGCGCTCGCGCGGGATCGCGGCCCACCACGAACCGAGGCCTTCGGTGCGGACGATGGCGCCGGCCTGGCTCAGCTCGCCGTACCAATCCGGGCGCGTCGCGATCCAGAAATGGCCCTTGGCGCGGATCACGCCTTGCCAGCTCTCGCGCAGGAAGGCGTGGAAGCGCAGCGGATCGAACGGGCGCCGCGCGCGGTAGACGAAGCTCGTGATGCCGTATTCCTCGGTCTCCGGCACGTGCCCGGCAAAGCCGTAGAGCTCCTTGTGCCAGAGCGGATGCTGCTGCGCGCGCTCATAGGCGAAGCGGCCGGTGTCGAGCACGCGGTCGAACGGGACTTTTGCGAAATTCGCCTCGACGATGTCGGCCTCGGGATTGAGCGCACGCACGATGGTGCGGGCAGCCTCGCGCTCTGCCTGCTTTGCGGCATCGATCTTGTTCAGCACCACGACGTCGGCGAACTCGATCTGCTCCACGAGGAGATCGACCAGCGTCCGCTTGTCGCCGTCCAGCGCCTCGCCGCGCTCGCCGAGGAACTCGGTCGAGGAATAGTCCTTGAGCAGGTTGGCGGCGTCGACCACCGTCACCATCGTGTCCAGGTGGGCGATGTCGGAGAGGCTTTCGCCCGCTTCCGAGCGGAAATCGAACGTCGCTGCGACGGGGAGCGGCTCTGAAATGCCCGTCGATTCGATCAGCAGATAATCGAAGCGCCCGCTTTCGGCGAGCGCACGTACCTCCTTCAGGAGATCGTCGCGCAGGGTGCAGCAGATGCAGCCATTGGTCATCTCCACCAGCTTCTCATCAGTCCGCGAGAGGTTGGCACCACCATCGCGGACCAGGTCCGCATCGATGTTCACCTCGCTCATGTCGTTCACGATCACCGCCACTTTCAGGCCGTGCCGGTTGTTCAGGACGTGGTTCAGCAAAGTGGTCTTTCCAGCCCCGAGGAAGCCGGACAAGACGGTGACGGGGAGTTTGGGCATGGAGATCGAACAGTTGCTGGAGGGATCGGCGGCGGCGGGACATGGGGCATTCGCTTGATGTTATGTTATAACATAACATCAATGGACTGCGGCCTGTCAAGCGCCGGGTGAGGCGCAGTCAGCCTGCCATTCTCGGAAATGCGTCGCCCGGATGGAGCGCAGCGAAATCCGGGGACCGCCTCAGCGAACGAGAGACCCCGGATTGCGCTTCGCTTCATCCGGGCTACGCAGCCGTGGATGACGGGTTCAGAGTTCGCGCTCTACTTCCCCAATCCGCGCAGCACGAGCTGGTTCATGCGGCCAGCGAACGCGGCGGGGTCGTCGGGCATCTCGCCGTCGAGGATCTGCGCCTGTTCGAACAGCAGCAGCGACAGGTCCTTCGCCTGCGCGCTGTCGGTCGCGAGCGCCGCGACCAGTGGGTGGCGCAGATTGATCTCGAGCACCGGCTTTGTGATCGCGCCGCGGTTCTGCTGGGCGAGCAGCCGCTCCAGCGCGCGGTCGCGCGCATCGCCGCCTGCGACGAGGCACGACGCGCTCGCGGTCAGCCGCTGCGAGGCGCGGACGTCGCTGACGCGCTCGCCGAGCGCGGCCTTGATCACGGCGATGGTGGCCGCCGCGTCGGCCGCGGGTTCGTCCTTCTTGTCGTCCTTGTCATCGGCAAGCGGGATCAGGTCGAGATTGAGATCGCCCTGGCTCAGCGACTTCAGCGGCTTGCCGTCGAACTCCGACGGCATCGAGGTCCAGAAGGCATCGACCGGATCGGACAGCAGCAGCACCTCGATGCCGCGCGCGGTCGCAGCTTCCAGCCGGGGATTGGACTTAAGCCGCTCGATGCTGTCGCCCACGAGATAGTAGATCTCGGTCTGGTTCGGCTTGAAATCGGCGATGACCTGCTTCAGCGAACGCTTCTCGCCCGACGTGGTGGTGAAGCGCGACAGCGAAAGCAGCTTTTCGCGCCGCTCGAAATCCTCGTAGATGCCTTCCTTCAGCACCGCGCCGAAGGCGTCCCAGATCTTTGCGAAGGTCTCCGGCTCCTTCTCGCCCAGCGTTTCGAGTTCGCCGATCACGCGGCCGGCCACGGCTTTGCGGATCTGCGCGAGCTGCGGATTGTTCTGAAGCATCTCGCGGGAGATGTTGAGCGGGAGATCCTCGCTGTCGACGACGCCGCGGACGAAGCGCAGATAGGCCGGCAACAGATCGGCATCGTCGGTGATGAAGACGCGCCGGACATAGAGCTTCACGCGCCCCTTGCGGTTGGGCTCGAACAGGTCGAACGGCTTGGTCGAGGGCGCGAACAGCAGCACGGCGTAGGAGTAGCGGCCCTCGGCGCGGTAGTGCAGCGTCATCGCGGGATCGTCGAAGGCGGAAGCGATCTGCTTGTAGGCCTGCGCGTAGTCCTCCGGCTTGAGCTCGGATTTCGCGCGCTGCCACAGCGCGCTGGCCGAATTGATCTGGCGCGGCTCGCCCTCTTCGGGCACGAGCTCGATGGGGAACAGGATGTTGTCGGAATAGGCTGTGACGATGCGCTCGATCTCGTAGGTCTCGAGATACTTGGCGGCGTCTTTCTTCAGATGAAGCACGATCTCGGTGCCGCGCACGACGCGCTGGGCAGCCTCTTCGCTCGCCGGTGCGATCTCGAAGCCGCTGCCGCCTTCCGACGACCACACCCACACCTCGTCCGAGCCGGCGCGGCGGCTGATCACGACGATCTTCTCGGCGACCATGAAGGCTGAATAGAAGCCGACGCCGAACTGGCCGATCAGGCCGAGGCCGTCCTTGGCCTCCTTCAGCTTGGACACGAACGCCTTGGTACCGGAGCGGGCGATGGTGCCGAGATGATCGATCAGCTCCTGCCGCTCCATGCCGATGCCAGTATCGACCACGGCAAGCGTGTTGGCCGCCCTGTTCGGGACGATCCTGATCTCCGGCGGCGTGCCGTCGGTGATCAGGGACGGATTGGCGATGGCCTCGTAGCGCAGCTTGTCGCAGGCATCGGAGGCATTGGAGATGAGTTCGCGGAGGAAGATATCGGTTTCCGAATAAACGGAATGCACCATCAGGTGCAGCAGTTCGGAAACTTCGGCCTGGAAAGGCTGCGATTCGGCAGCGGCAGTTGTGGTCATGCGGAAACTCGGACAATCGGTAAGGGGCGGGAAAGCCCTGATATAGCGCGATCACGCCGCGTGGCAAGATTGTCAAAAGCGGCCGGAACCGTCAGTCCGAGATCGCCGCGAGATAGCGCTGCACCGAGCGGTCGAACGCCGCCCTGGCATCGGAGGCGATGTTCTTGTCCCACCAGGCGCCGTAGATCCGATCATAGGCCAGCGGCTCGACCGCGCGCGCGAGGCGGCGGACCGCTGATGTATTGAGCGGGATATAATTCGGATAGGAATACATGAAGCTGACGAAGCGGCGGTCCATCGTCACCTGCGCGATGTCCCCGGTGAGAAGCGCGCCGCGCCCGTCGGCGCCCTTGCGCCAATGCAGCATGGTGGCGCCGGCGAAATGCCCGCCGCCGCGCACCAGCAGGATGTCGTCGGAGATGCGATGGCTGTCGCCCTGCCACGGCACGATCGACGGATAAGGCCGCGTCACCCATTGCGCGTCGTCGCCGTGCAGATAGACCGGGGCATTGTCGAACGCCGCGCTCCAGTCGGCGACCGCGCCGTAGTAGTGCGGATGCGAGATCGCGATGGCCTTCAGCCCGCCGAGTGATCTGACATGCGCGATCGCCTCGGCGGTTGCCAGCGGCACGCAGTCCCACATCACGCAGCCGCCGCGATCCGGCACCAGCAGCGCGCGCTGTCCGATCGCAAAGGACGGCTCGAGCGCAAGTCCAACGAGACCGAGATCGTCGCGCCAGACCAGTCTGTGCCGCTCTGCGAGTTCCTCGCGCGTCAGCCACGCCTGCCCCTTCCAGTTCACATATTGCCGCTCGTCCTCGCAGATCGGGCAAGCCGGCGGCCGCGCCGCGGTTTCAGGAAATTGCGCGCCGCATTGTTCGCAGGTCCACAGAGGCATGGGCAGTGCCCTCGTTGGGATGAAGCTGGTGTGCTGATCTAGCGCCGCGGCAGCAGGTGTTCAATGCTTGCGACCCAGTTCCATCTGCATCTCCGCCGGTGCTACGCCGAACTTCCTGCGAAACGAGCGGTGGAAATAAGAGAGATCGTTGAAGCCGGCCGTATAGGCGATGTCGCTGACCTTGCGGCCGGCGCCCTCTTCGTGCAGCAGCAGCCGGCGCGCCAGCAGCAAACGCTGATCGAGGACGAACTCCGAGAACGTCGTCCCTGCGGACGCGAACAGGCGCTGCGCCTGGCGGGTGCTGAGCGCGTTCGCCCTTGCTACAGCCTCGATCGTGAGCTTGCCGTTGTCGAGATTTTTGAGAACATCGGCCTTCATCAAATCAAGCCGCGCCTTCGCCACGCCGTCGCGTGCCGCCAGTTCCTTGCTTTCGGCACTGCTGCCGAGCACGAGACCGACCAGGTCGGCGAGATGATGCGCCGCCGCCTGCTGGCCCGGCAGGTCGAGATCGCCGGCAAGCTCGGTGCAGAGCGCGGAATAGCGCTCGATCATCGCGCCCAAGGCCGGCTCGCGCCCGAGCACCCGCGCCAGCTGCGTCTCCGCCGAAGGCGCGATCTGGAGCAGCAGGCGCCGCGGAAACCGCGTCGTCGTAAAGCTGCCCGACCGGGTGAGATCGGCGGTGCCGACAATATTCATTTCGGTGAGGCACATCTGGCCGCGCTGAAGCTCGATCGCCTTGCCTGCTTGCGTGACCTGCACCGTGCCGCGCGTCGCAAAGATCAGGACGAGATCGTCGCAGCCGTCATGCAGAAGCGCGCGGGTGCGGGCGAAGCGAGCCGAGCCGCCGCGCGGCGTCGCGATGGCGACCGTATGCAGCAGCGTAAACTCGTTGTGGCAGTCGATGCGGTTGTCGTCGGTCGGTCCGACGTCGAGCCGGCAGAAGCCGCGGCAAATCCCTTCGCGCCAAGCCTCATAGGCCGGCCCTTTCGCCAGCCCGTGATGGAAGATCGAGAACCGGTTGGTCACCTGTGTCTCGGACATGATCCGTGCTCCGAACGCCCGATCGATCAAGGCTGACACGATCGATCGCTTGCTGCCCGATATGCGCATGTCGTGTGCGCACGTCGTTCCTGTCCCTACGCTTGGCGCGACGGTCCACGACTCCGGCGCGGAGCCTGATACCACTGTGCCGATTGCCGGTAAAGCTATTCACGAGATGCAACTCTATGATGCGAAGTGCGAAAGCCGGGAATAAAACGGCGCAGCAGTTTCGCGACGCGGCGCTGCCGTGTCTCGACGATGCCTATGCGTTCGCTCAAGTGCTGATGCGGACCGAGGCGGACGCCGAACTGGCCGTGCAGGAATGCTATCTGCGCGCACTGCGCCGGTTCGACGGCTTTCGCGGCCCGGCTATCAGGCCGTGGCTGCTCACGATCCTCAAAGCCGTCTGCCAGGAGAAACTCGGCCGAAAACTCGCCGGCGAGAATGCAGCGCCAGAACGGCGCGACAGCGCAACAATCCGGCAACTCATCGATGACCTGCCCGCCCCGCTCGGCGAGGTCATCGCGCTGCGCGAGATGATCGATCTCTCCTACAAGGAAATCGCCGAAGTCACCGGCATTCCGGTCACCACCGTGATGTCGCACATCGCGGAAGCGCGCGCCCTGCTGCTCGCGCCGCGGCGCGCGGCGAACAAGGCCGCGCAGGTGAAGCCGGCAGGCGCCTCAAAACTGACGGTCTACCGCGCGAACGCCTGTTGAACCGCCGACGGCTCGGTGATGCCGTTCGCGATCAGGAGTTCGAGCAATACGCGCGCCTTTTGCGGGTTGAGATCGAGCGAGACCGCGAAGCCGAGCTTGTCGTCCTCGACCTCGACATTGCGGTTCACGAAGCCTGAGCCGACCCGGGTCGAACGCACCACCACGACGCCCTGCTTCGCCGCGGCGGCCAGCGCATCGATCGCGCCCTTCGATGAATTGCCGTCGCCGACGCCGGCCAGCACGATGCCCTTGGCGCCGCGCCTGACCGCATCCTCGACCTCAGCGGCGTCCATGTTGGCATGCGAATAGATGATGTCGACCCGCGGCAAGGAAGGGGCATCCGGCAATTTCAGCTTGGTACCCCTGGCTGGAGCGGCCGGCTGCAGAAAGCGAAGCGCGCCGGTGTCGACATAGCCGACCGGCCCGGCATCGGGCGAGCGGAATGTCTCAACGCTGGTGGTATTGGTCTTCTGCACCCAGCGCGCGGCATGGATGGTGTCGTTGAGCACCACGAGCACGCCGCGGCCGCGGGATTCCGGGGCAGAGGCGACCCGCATCGCCTCGTAGAGATTGGCCGGACCGTCGGCGCCGATCGCGGTCGAAGGCCGCATCGATCCGACCAGCACGATCGGGACGTCGGTGTCGAGCACGTTTTGCAGGAAGAACGCAGTCTCCTCCATCGTGTCGGTGCCATGGGTGATGACGACGCCGTCGACTTCCTTGTTGTCAACGGCCGCGCGGATACGCTTGACGAGGTCGAACCAAACCTTGTCGTTCATGTCCTGCGAGCCGATCGACGAGATCTGCTCGGCCGACATCTGGGCAAGCTTGTCGATGCCCGGGATCGCCGCGATCAGGTTGGCCGCACTGACCTTGCCTGAGTCATAGGCGTTGCCGGCGCGGGCATTGGCCTGCCCGGCGATGGTGCCGCCGGTGCCGAGCACGAGCACGCGGGCCAGCGCGGTGCCGGTGGCCTGTTGTGCTGATACCGGCGCGGCAAGCCCGATCATGAGGGCTGCAGCGAGGCCGAGGAAGGGCCGAACGGAATAATTGGATTGAAACGAACGTGGCATGATCTTCTCCCCAAAGCGACAGGTCGCCAGTCCACAACTCGTGGTTTTGTTCCGTAACAAGTGGACAAAGTTGCGGCGGAAGATGCGATGGTCGGAAGCCGGGTTGAAGCGTTTAGTGAACTCCAAACGCGTTGCGCAGCGCGATCTCCGTCCCGACGGTTCGCCAGATCGAACGATCGACAAACAGCACCCGATCCTCGGCGTGGGCGGGCAGTCTTGCGATGTCCAGCGCCTGCAGGCGCGCATTGACGGTGTGCAGCACCGCGCCCATGCAGGGCACGGCGAGATAAAGCTCGAGGTGACGGTGCGAGTTCCAGGCCAGCGTGGCGACGCGCATGCCGCACTCGACTCCCTCACCAGATTGAGTGTGAGCGGACCTGCTGCATCAAGCCTGCGAGCATGCCGTTTTCTCCGGAACTTCCGCAAAACCTTGACATCTGCCGGAAGGCGGCGCAACATTTTTCGAAGATTATTCGACTTTTGGTGCGCCATGCATTTTGAGCTTCCCGACGACCTCCGCGTTCTGCAAAGCCGGGTGCGAGAGTTCGTGCGCAGCGAGCTGCAGCCGCACGATGCCGCCATCGAGGCAACCGGCGAGGTGCCGGACAGCGCCATGGCCGGCCTGCGCAGGATGGGATTGTTCGGCACCAACACGCCGAAGCAATTCGGCGGCCTCGGCCTCTCGATGCTGGGCAGCTGCATCGCGATCGAGGAGCTCGCGAAGGCCCACACCGCCTTCTACTATCTGAGCGGGGTCAACGTTCACATCGGCTCGAAGGCGATCGAGTTCTACGCGCAGCCGGCGGTCCGCGACCGATGGCTGCCGGAGCTCGCCAGCGGACGGGTGATCGGCGCGTTCGCGCTGACCGAGCCGAATGCCGGATCCGATGCCGCCCGGATCCAGACCCGGGCGCGGCGGGACGGCGACCATTACGTGCTCGACGGCCGCAAGACCTACATCACCAATGCGCCCGCAGCCGGCGTCTTCACGGTGTTCGCCACGCTCGATCCGTCCGCCGGCGCCAAGGGCATCGCGGCCTTTGTCGTCGACGCAAAGACGCCGGGCCTTGCCATCGGCCGCCTGGTCGAGATGGCCGCCGGACGCGGCTCGGAGCATGCCGAGGTGATCTTCGAGGATTGCCGTGTTCCGCGCGAGAATCTGCTGGGACAGGAGGGCGAAGGATTCGCCATCGCGATGCGGTGCCTGGATGCCGGGCGCACCCATTGGGGCGCCTATTGCGTCGGCGCGGCGAGCCAGCTGCTGGACTACGCGCTCGACCATGTCTCGGAGCGCGAGGCGTTCGGACGCAAGCTGCGCGAACATCAGGGCCTCGAGTGGCAGATCGCCGACATGGCGAGTTCGCTGCATGCCGCGCGGCTTGTCGCCTATGAGGCAGCCTGGCGTTACGACCAGGGCGATGGCGCCGCCCGCACCGCCGCGGCGGCGCTCTCCAAATATACCGGCGCCGACATGGTGCAGCGCGTCGCCGACACCACCATGCAGCTGTTCGGCGGCGCCGGTTATTCCAGGGACCTGCCGATCGAGCGCATCTGGCGGGAAACGCGGGTGGTCCGCATTCTGGACGGCACCTCCGAGATCATGCGCCAGATCATTGCCCGCGACGCGTTCCGCACACATGAGCGGCGGAACGCGCCGCTCTGACCCACAGGCTTTACCGCTGTATGCCGTCGCAATAGCGCTTGTGTTCCGATCCCGCTGCCTTACTGTTTTTACGGGACGAGATTCTTGCTTTGACGCGTTTTCCTGACGCGAACCGGTGTCCACTTCGCGCGAAAACGCTCTTGGAGACCACCGTGGCTTCGGGGACGACACTCAAGCTCAAGCAACAACGCAGCCGCGACCGGCGCGAGCAGATCCTCACGGCGGCCACCAAGCTGTTCGGCGAAAAAGGCATCGACGGCACCTCGCTCACCGAGGTCGCCGCCGCGGCGAAAGTACCGCTCTCCAGCATCTATGATTATTTCGAGGACAAGCGCGCGCTGGTGCTCGATGTGCCCGAGGGCAATTTCGAGGCGCTTTATCAGAAGACCGAGCCGCTGCTGCTCAAGGGTGGCGATCCCGTCGAGCAGCTCCGCATCATCTTCCTCACCAACTTCCAGTACATCAAGGATAACCCGAGCTGGGGCCGGGTGTTCTTCCTCGAGATCTGGCCGAGCGTGCTTGCCGCCGAGCCGCGGATCAAGAAGGCGGTCGACAGATACGCGCTGCGCTATGTGCAGCTGATCAAGCAGGCGAGCCGCGCCGGCACCTATCGCCGCAATCTCGATCCCTACACCGCGATGTCGCTGATGATGGGCGGGATGTGTCACCTCACCGCGGTCTGGCTGCTTTACGGCCGCAAATACGACCTGGTGAAGAAGGGCAAGGCGCTGTTCACCACGCTGCATAACGGGTTCGTGCAGCGTTAGCCGCGCCGGTGCGCGGCCGGTTCTCGCAGGCTCTCGTAGGATGGGTAGAGCGCAACCGAAACCCATCGTTCGTCAGGCCGGCACGGAGCGATGGGTTTCGCTTCGCTCTACCCATCCTACGCACCGCGTGGTTCGCGGCGCGAACGATTTGATCCAAATTCATCGCTGTTTGGCCGGCTGTGGCGGCGATCAGCTTCCGGAAAACCAATACACAACCGTCGAAATCCTGTTCTAGTATGACGTCGTGGGCGACCCGCGACCGGACGCGCGGGGACTCGGGATGGGAGCGTACCGATGGACGTCAAGGCTGTTTTGCCGCCGCGTGGCCGCGACTATCGCCTCGATCTGCTGCGCGGCTTCGCCAACTGGGCGATCTATCTCGATCACATCCCGAACAACGCGGTGAACTGGATCACGCAGAAGAATTTCGGATTCAGCGACGGGGCCGACCTGTTCGTGTTCATCTCCGGCTACACCTCATCCTTCGTCTATGCGCGCATGATGCTCGAGCGCGGCACCGTGATCGGCGCCACCCGCCTGATCAAGCGGGCCTGGCAGATCTATGTCGCGCACGTCCTGCTGTTCGTGATCTATATCGCCGAGATCGGCTATCTCTCCCAGCGCTACCACGACCCGAACCTGCAGAATGAATTCAACGTCGCGGGCTTCATGCACAATCCGGCCGAGACGCTCTATCAGGGCCTGATCCTGGCGTTCAAGCCGGTCAACATGGATGTGCTGCCGCTCTATATCGCGCTGATGCTGTGCTATCCGCTGGTGCTGTGGGCGATGCTGCGCAAGCTCAATCTGACGCTGCTGGCCTCGTTCCTGCTCTATCTCGCGGCACGCCATTTCGGCTGGAACCTGCCGGCCTATCCGTCCGGCTCATGGTATTTCAACCCATTCTGCTGGCAGTTCCTGTTCGTGTTCGGCGGATGGTTTGCGCTCGGCGGCGCCAGTGAATCAATCTCGTTCATCCGCTCGCGCGCCTTCCTTTGGCTTGGCGGCGCCTATCTCCTGTTCGCGCTGGTCATGACCATGGCCGGCCGCTTCCCGGAACTTGGCCAGGCGATGCCGGCATGGCTTTATGACGCCTTCAATCCGAACGACAAGACCAACCTCGCGCCCTATCGCGTGCTGCACTTCGTCGTGCTCGCCTTCTTCGTCACGCGCTTCCTGCCGCGCGAGTGGCCCGGATATGAATGGCCGATCTTCCAGCCGATCATCAAGTGCGGCCAGCAGTCGCTCGAAGTGTTCTGCACCGGCGTCTTCCTCGCGGTCATCGCGCATGTGGTGCTGGTCGAGGTCTCCGGCAGCATCTGGATGCAGATCGCGGTCAGCATCGTCGGCATCGTGCTGATGACCGCGCTCGCCTACTACCGCTCCTGGTCGAAGAAGGTCGACAAGGCGCCGGCGAAGGCACCCGTAGCTGCGCAGACGCCCGTGGCCGCGCAGACGCCAGCCACCGCGAAGCCGGCGGAGTAAGGCCCCGCTTGATGCGTGAGGGCGCGCGGCCGAAGCCGCGCGCAACGCGCAAAGGAGCCTGCTATCTCGCCAGCGGCTTGCCGGCCGTCTCCGGCGCCAGGGCAATCAGCGGCAAGCCGACCACATAGATCAGCGACAGCATCGAAATCGCCAGCGGGAAGCTGCCGGTGCGGGCGGCGAGCGCGCCGATCAGGGTCGGGCCGGCGGCGCCGAGCACGCGGCCCATGCTGAAGGCGAAGCCGGAGCCCGAGCCGCGCAGCGCCGATGGAAACATCTCCGGCAGCCAGATCGTGAACAGGCCGAACACACCATTGGTGAAGAAGCCGAGCACCGGCAGCAGCACCATGAACAGCGTCAGGCTGTCGAGCCATTCGATCGCGACCTCATAGGAGACCACGACGGAGATCAGCCCGCCGATGAAGAACAGCACCGCGGTGCGGCGCCGGCTGCCGAGCCAGGTGGTTAGCCATGGTACAAGGAGGCAGCCGATCAGCGTGCCGACATTGGTGATCAGGCCGGCCACCGCGCCCATCTCCTGCGCATGCGCCGGCGTCGCGCCCGCGGCGACCAGCTTGGTCGAGATCACGGTCGGGGCCCAGAAGTTCGACGACCACAGGCCGAAGATGATGCAGGCCATCATCAGCGCCGCGGCCCAGGTGGTGCGCGCCTGGTCGCCGGCAAACAAGGCCGCAACCGACGGCTGCTCGCGTGCACCGCTGCGCTCGGGTTCGGGAATGTTGCTGCGCAGATAGGCGATCAGCAGCGCGGGCAGAATGCCGAGCAGGAACATGCCGCGCCAGCCGAGCGTGCTGCCGATCGCAAGCGTCACGGCGGCGGCGAGGAACAGCCCGGTCGGCGTCGCCGTGTGCAGCCATCCGGCGAGCCGCACCCGCGTATTCTCCGGCACGGATTCCTGCAGCAGCGGCGTGCCCGCGGCCCATTCGCCGCCGATGCCGAAACCGGCAACAAAGCGAAACAATGCGAACATCACGATACCGGTCGCAAGCCCGCACAGCGCCGTGAACAGCGAGTAGACCAGCACCGTCCAGCACATGATCCGGACCCGTCCGTAACGGTCTGCGGCCCAGCCCCAGACCATCGAGCAGGCCCAGCCCAGCATGAAGATCGAGAACAACAGCCCGCCATAGATGCCGATATTGGCCTTGCTCGGCTCGATGCCGCTGGCGGGCAGCAATTCGCTCAACGCGCCGACCAGGATGTAGGCGTACATCGACGAATCGAAGCCATCGAGCATCCAGCCGAACCAGGTCGCCCAAAACACTTTTCGCGGCGACACTGCGCCAGGCGCCGCGACCGACGGCGCAAGCGTATCGACGGTGCTCTCAGTCATGTTTCCTCGCACGTTTCTTTTGTGCGGCGGACTATGCCGAGGTTTGCGTGCCGAGACACCACCGGCAAACGGGACGGAGGTATCCGGCACAAGAATAGCAACGCCGATCACTTCGGCGTCACCGCGAACGCTCGCTCCTTCTACGAAGGACGCGCGGAACGCCGGAAGATGTAGAAGGCGATGATGACAAGCGGCACGGCAAGTGCGAGCCAGGAGGCCCGGTCCCAGGTGCCGTCGCCGAGCAGCGCCAAGACCAGCCCGAATGCGATAACGACGAAGATCAATACTTGCGCCAGGAAGATTTGCGCGGTCGAACCTCTCGCTGCCGACATCGGGATCGCTCCGCCGCATGCGCGCGTGAGCGGGGATAAAATCCGTGCAACCTTCGATTTTTTGGCGGATGCCTTTGGTAACGCGGGCCTTGCAAGCAGGGATCACTCCCGTTTGGATCGGGAAGAATGTAGGAAATGAATGCGTCGTAGTTGAACTCAGACATAGAGTTCGACGGGCTGAGAGTTCGGCGGGCTGATTGAATAAGCGGGTCCGAACCGGACGGGATCGCGCTGCTGAACTGGAACTGGTTCGAAAAAATATACGCCAGACACGCAAGCTAAACACGTTGTAGTGGCTTGATCAATCTTCATCTCGTCTGGCGAGCATCACCATGACTCCCGGCAGTGCCTGGGGATGATGGTGCGGTTCGCTCGACGCGGCGCGATCAGCTTGTTAAGCCGCCTCTCCGCAAGGGCAATTTGAGTCGGGGACATGACGGTTGCGATCGAGATGGGGCAGACCACGGCAGGCGCCGCGGCCGCCATGGACCTCGAGGAACTGCTGGCGACCCGCCTCCTGGTGCAGGGCAATTCGGGCTCCGGCAAATCGCACCTGCTGCGGCGGCTCCTGGAGCAGAGCGCGCCGTGGGTGCAGCAGGCCATCATCGATCCCGAGGGCGACTTCGTGACGCTGGCCGAGCGCTTCGGCCATCTCGTGATCGAGGCCGAGGACCATACCGAGCGCGGCCTTCAGGTCGCGGGCGAGCGTGCCCGGCTGCATCGCGTCTCCACCGTGCTCAATCTCGAGGGGCTCGACGCCGAGAACCAGATGCGGCGCGCCGCGGCCTTCCTCGGCGGCCTGTTCGACGTCGACCGCGACCATTGGTATCCGATGCTGGTCGTGGTGGACGAGGCGCAGCTGTTCGCGCCGGCCATTGCCGGCGAAGTCTCCGACGAGGCGCGAAAACTGTCGCTCGGCGCCATGACCAATCTGATGTGCCGCGGCCGCAAGCGTGGGCTCGCCGGCATCATCGCGACCCAGCGGCTGGCGAAGCTCGCCAAGAACGTCGCGGCGGAAGCCTCCAACTTCCTGATGGGCCGGACCTTCCTCGACATCGACATGGCGCGCGCCGCCGATCTGCTCGGCATGGAGCGGCGGCAGGCCGAAGCCTTTCGCGACCTCGAGCGCGGACAGTTCATGGCGCTGGGACCTGCGCTGTCGCGCCGTCCGCTGCGCTTGCGTATCGGTCCGACCGACACCCAGCCGCGCAATGCGGCACCGCGGTTGATGCCGCTGCCTGAAGCAGCACTGGAGGACGCACGCGCGATCATCCTCGCCGCTCCGCCGCCGGAAACGGTGCGGCCGCAGCGCCGGGTGCCGTCGCCCGACCTGCTCAGCCAGTTGATGGCCGCCAAGCAGCCGGCAGCGGAGCCAGATCCCGAAGCGGCGGAGCCACCGCCGAGCGCCGAGCAATTGGCCGAGCGGCGTGAACGGCTGGACCGTATCCTGCGCGCCATCCTCGCGGAGCCCGATGCCGGCTTCCGCGCCATCGGCGTGCTCTATCAGGAGTTCGTGGTCCGCTGCCGCATCGAGGGCCTCGGCGCGGCGGTGCCGGACCTCAACGAATTCCGCCGCATGCTGACGCATGCGCGCGCCGGGCTCGGGACTGATCTCGCCGATGACGACGCCTGGCAGGACGTTACGCTGCGCGCCTCGATCCTGCCCGACGACATGCAGGGCGTGTTCATGATGATCGCGCGCGCGGCCAAGGAAGGCTGGCCGTGTCCCGGCGATGCTGCGATCGCCCGCGCCTACGGCTCGCATTCGCTGCGCCGCGCGCAGCGGCTGCTCGGCTATATGGAGGAGCAGGGCCTGATCGTCTGCCAGCTTGACGGCGGCGGACGCCGGATCGTGACCCTGGTGGAGCTCGCCTGGGCGACGGCCGCGGCCGACCCGAATGTGGACGACCAAGCAGCGGAGGCGGCCTGTAACGGCTCGTCGCTGTGATCAGGTACTGAGCAACCAGGCGTTAGGTGTTGCGCGGCATCGCGGAAGCGCTGCAAGACAAGAAAAAGGCCCGCCAGGAGGCGGGCCTTTTCATCTTTGCCGGTTGAGCGATCTTGGTTGCAGAGGGCCCGCAACCGGCCCTCCACGGCCGCCCTATCTCAAGCGCTCACGCATGCTGCGGCTGCGCAAGCTGACTGACCTGCATCGCCGGCGGATCGACAACCGAGGTACCGCCATGGCCGTCGCTCGAGGCCGTGAACGTGGAAGCCATGTAGTTGCCCAGCAGCGCAATGCTGGCGGTAACAGTGCCGTCCGTCACCGTGAGCGTTCCACCCGAGGCGTTTCCGGTGAAGGTCGGCGTTTGAACGTTCGCGAAATTGATATTCGCGAAATCGATCGTGTCCGAACCGGACATCCCGGCGACAGTTCCGGTGAAGCTCGCGGAATTGTCGAGCTTCAGCGTCCCCGTGCTACCCAGGAACGTTACGGCCGCGTTCGAAGCCCCCGTCAATTCCAGGGTGGTGCCCGCTGCGATGGTGGCGCTGCTGGGGCTCTCTCCCGTGACGTTGAAAGGCTGCCAGACACCCCACGCACTGCCATCATAGGCCCGGATCCAGAGCTGGTCAGTGCCGGAGCCGGCCTGATAGGTCGTCTGGGCAAGTTGCGCCGAAGTGACGTCGATCTCCGTATTCGCGGACTGGTTCACTCCGTTGACGTTCCAACGCCCGTTCGTGTTGGAATCCCACAACGCATATTTCGTTATGGTATCGCCATCCGCGTCCGTCGCGCTGACCAGGCTCGAAGCCGCGAAGACCTGCCCCGAGACCGTCGTCACATTCGAGACCGAGACCGTCGGCGCCTGGTTCGTTGCGGTGGCCGTGAAGCTCTTCCAGGAACTCCACATGCTGCCATCATTGGCCTTAACCCATAGCGTATCCGATGGCGAGCCACCGGGGCCGAAGACGTAGCTCACCTGTGACAGGTTCGCCGCGCTTACATCGATCTCGGTGTTGGCGGCCTGGGCCACACCGTTCACAACCCAATGGCCGTTTCCTCCGGTATCCCAGAAGGCGTACTGGGTGATCGTGTCGTTCTCGGCGTCCGTGACCGAGAACAGGCTCGAGGCCGCGATCGAATGGTCGTGAACTCCGGTTACGTTTGCATTCGATGCGGTAACGACCGGGGCAGTGTCGGGTCCCGGCGTTGCCGTGAAGCTCTTCCACGCGCTCCACATGCTGCCGTCATTGGCCTTGACCCAGAGCGTATCGGGCGTCGAACCGCCGGGGCCGAACACGTAGCTCACCTGCGACAGGTTCGCCGCGCTCACATCGACCTCGGTGTTGGCGGCCTGGGCAACACCATTCACCACCCAGTGGCCGTTTCCGCCAGTGTCCCAGAAGGCGTACTGGGTGATCGTATCGTTCTCGCTGTCCGAGACCGAGAACAGGCTCGAGGCGAGAGCCGATGTCTGCCCATGGAGTGCGGTCACGTTCGATGCGGTAACGACCGGAGCAGTGTCGGGTCCCGGCGTTGCCGTGAACGCTGTCCAGGTGCTCCACTTCGAGCCGTCATTGGCGCGCACATAGAGCGTATCGGGCGTCGAGCCGCCCGGTCCGAAGACGTAGCTCACCTGCGACAGGTTCGCCGCCGCAACGTCGATCTCGACGCCGGCGGATTGGGCGACACCATTCACCACCCAGTGGCCGTTTCCTCCGGTGTCCCAGAAGGCGTATTGGGTGATGGTATCGTTCTCGTTATCACTGACCGAGAACAGGCTCGAGGCGAGAGCCGACGTCTGCCCGTGAATCGCCGTCACGTTCGATGCGGTAACGACCGGAGCAATGTCGGGTCCCGGTGTTGCCGTGAACGCTGTCCAGGAACTCCACTTCGAGCCGTCATTGGCGCGCACATAGAGCGTATCGGGCGTCGAGCCGCCCGGACCGAACACGTAGCTCACCTGCGACAGGTTCGCCGCCGCAACGTCGATCTCGACACCGGCGGATTGGGCGACACCATTCACCACCCAGTGGCCGTTCCCACCGGTGTCCCAGAAGGCGTATTGGGTGATGGTATCGTTCTCGTTGTCACTGACCGAGAACAGGCTTGAGGCGAGAGCCGACGTCTGCCCATGAAGCGCGGTCACGTTCGATGCCGTGACGACCGGAGCAATGTCGTCCCCCGGCGTTGCCGTGAACGCTGTCCAGGTGCCCCACTTCGAGCCGTCATTGGCCCGCACATAGAGCGTATCGGGCGTCGAGCCGCCCGGACCGAACACGTAGCTCACCTGCGACAGGTTCGCCGCCGCAACATCGATCTCGACGCCGGCGGATTGGGCGACACCATTCACCACCCAGTGGCCGTTCCCACCGGTGTCCCAGAAGGCGTATTGGGTGATGGTATCGTTCTCGTTGTCACTGACCGAGAACAGGCTTGAGGCGAGAGCCGACGTCTGCCCATGAAGCGCGGTCACGTTCGATGCCGTGACGACCGGAGCAATGTCGTCCCCCGGCGTTGCCGTGAACGCTGTCCAGGTGCCCCACTTCGAGCCGTCATTGGCGCGCACATAGAGCGTATCGGGCGTCGAGCCGCCGGGACCGAACACGTAGCTCACCTGTGACAGGTTCGCCGCCGCAACGTCGATCTCGACGCCGGCGGACTGGGCGACACCGTTCACCACCCAGTGGCCGTTTCCTCCGGTGTCCCAGAAGGCATACTGGGTGATCGTATCGTTCTCGCTGTCCGAGACCGAGAACAGGTTCGACGCGAGAGCCGACGTCTGCCCATGGAGCGCGGTCACGTTCGATGCGGTGACGACCGGAGCAACGTCGGGTCCCGGCGTTGCCGTGAACGCGGTCCAGGCTCCCCACAACGTTCCGTCATTGGCCCGCACATAGAGCGTATCGGGCGTCGAGCCGCCGGGACCGAAGACGTAGCTCACCTGCGACAGGTTCGCCGCCGCAACGTCGATCTCGACGCCGGCGGATTGGGCGACGCCATTCACTACCCAGTGGCCGTTCCCACCGGTGTCCCAGAAGGCGTACTGGGTGATCGCGTCGCTGTCGTTGTCGGTGACCGAGAACAGGTTCGAGGCGAGAGCCGACGTCTGCCCATGAAGCGCGGTCACGTTCGATGCCGTGACGACCGGGGCAACCTCGGGTCCCGGCGTTGCCGTGAAGCTCTTCCAACCTCCCCACAACGTTCCGTCATTCGCCCTGATGTACAACGTGTCAGGAGCCGACCCTGCCGGCCCGAAGACGTAGCTCACCTGCGACAACTGCGCCGCCGGAACGTCGATCTCGACGCCGGCGGACTGGGCGACACCATTCACCACCCAGTGGCCGTTTCCGCCGGTGTCCCAGAACGCAAACTGGGTCATCGTATCGGGATCCGGATCGGACACCGTGAACAGGCTCGATGCGGCGACCGATGTCTGACCGTGCGCCGCAGTGACGTTGCTTGCGTTCACGGTCGGTGCGGTGTCCGCAAATGCCGTTGCCGTAAATTTGGTCCAGCCGCCCCAAAGCGTACCGTCATTGGCCCGCACGTAGAGCGAATCCGTCGATCCAGTGGGACCAAATACGTAGCTCACCTGCGACAGGTTCGCCGCGGACACATCGATCTCGACGTTGGTGGCCTGGGTGACACCGTTGATGGCCCAATGTCCGTTACCCTCGGTATCCCAGAACGCGTATTGGGTGATCGTATCGGCGTCGGCGTCCGACACGCCGAAGAGGCTGGAAGCCGTTACAAAACTCTGGCCAAGGCTCGCCTGTATGTTGGACGCGGACGTGACCGGCGCGCTATCGGCACGCGCCGTGATCAGTGTGCCGGTGCCGGAATCCGCGCTGACGCCGAACCGCACGCCGGGCGTCTGATCGAGCTGCAGGTCGAAGGTGGAAGCCCCCTCCGTGACATGCAGGATATTGCCCGGAAGCAAGGTCGCCGACCCGCCAGATGCGAAATTGAGGCCTGCCAGATCGATGCTGTCGCCCAGCACCAGCCCGCTGATGGTGGTGGACAGCGACGCGCCGTCGATCTTGAGCTGCCCGCCCGAACCGCTGAAGATGATGCCGCCGCTCGCGACGCTGCCGGCCTGCAATTCGAGCAAGCCGCCGGAAATGATGACCGGCCCCGTGGAGCCGCCCGACGATACGATCTCGGTGCCGCCGGCAAATACCGCGACGTGGCTGGTCACCGTGCCGGCAACGTTGAACGTGCCGCCGCTCGACACTCCGACGTCGTGCACCGTAGCGCCGGCGGAAACATTCAGGACGCCGCCGCTGGACACCCCCGCGTAGGCCAGCGCGCCGCCCGAGAATACGTTGACCGTGCCGCCGGCTATACCTGTGCCCGTGCCGGAGACCGACGTGCCGGTGACGACGCCACCCGAGAATACGTTCTCAACGCCGCCGGCATAGACGCCGACCGTGCTGAGCACGGTGCCCGACACGTTAAGCGTGCCGCCGCTCGAAACGGCGACGAACGCCGCCGAGCCGCCGGCCTGGACGTTCAATACGCCGCCCGAGTTGACGCCGGTCCCGGAGCTGATGGCTCCGGTGATCAGCCCACCGGACAGCACGTTCTCGACACCGCCGGCATTGACGCCGTTATTTCTCAGCACGGTGCCCGCAACATTGAAGATGCCGCCGTTATACACGCCGACGAAGGAAGCCGTGGCGCCAGCCGACAAGTTCAAGGTGCCGCCCGAAACCCCGGTCCCGGATCCGCTCGCTCCCGAGATCGATCCCCCGGACAAGACGTTCTCGACGCCGCCGTCAAAGATAGCTGTGTTGCTCAGCACCTTGCCGGCAACGTTGAAGACGCCGCCGCTCGACACGCCGACGTGAGCAGCCGAACCACCGGCCAGAACGTTCAGCGTGCCGCCCGCGGAAATGACGGTGGCCGCACTCGACGCCCCGGAGATCAGGCCGCCGGACAGAACGTTCTCGACACCGCCGTCGGTGATCGTCGTGCTGCTGGTGATCGTGCCCGCAACAGTCATGATGCCGCCACTCGACACCGTGATGTTGTGCGCGGTACCGCCGGCGGAGACGTTCAGAGCGCCACCGCTCCAAGCCGTCACGTGAGCAAGCGAACCGCCCGCAAGGACGTTGAGTGTGCCGCCGGAAATGGACGTCCCGGAGCCTGACGCACCGCCGACAACGCCCCCCGAGAAGACGTTCTCAACGCCGCCGGCAGAAACGGTCACATTGCTGAGCACGGTGCCCGACACATTGAACGTGCCGCCGCTCGAAACGGTCAGGTAGGCCGCAGCGCCGCCGGCCTGCAGGTTCACGATGCCGCCGGAGGAAATGACTGTGCCGGAGCCGGACGTTCCGGAGATCAGCCCCCCGGAAAACACGTTCTCGACACCACCGTCCGTGATCAGCACGTTGCTGGTGGTCGTGCCTCTGACATTCATGGTGCCGCCGCCCGACACCGTCAGGTGGTGCGCCGTGCCACCGGCGGAGACGTTCAGAACGCCGCCGCTGGAAACCGTCGCGTGATCCAGCGCGCCGCCGCCAAATACATTGACGGTGCCGCCGGATATGCCCGTGCCCGAGCTCGTGACGCCGGTGACAACACCACCCGAAAGAATGTTTTCGACACCGCCGCTGTTGACGGAGACGTTGCTCAGCACCGTGCCCGCCACGTTGAACGTGCCGCCGCTCGATACACCGACGAAGGCGGCCGAGCCGCCCGCGAACAGGTTGAGCGTGCCGCCCGAAACTCCCGTTCCGGATCCGCTCGCGCCCGAGATCAAACCGCCCGAATAGACGTTCTCCACGCCGCCGGCATAGACGCCGCCATTGTTGAGGAAGGTGCCGGAGACGTTGAAAATGCCGCCACTCGAAACGCCCACCCATGCGGCCGAGCCGCCCGCGAGTACGGTCAGTGTGCCGCCGGCCGAGACCCCTGTTCCAATTCCAGCGCCACCCGAGATCAGCCCACCCGAATAAACGGTTTCCACGCCTCCATTGTATACGGACCCTGCGCCCACATAACCGGACACGTTGAACGTGCCGCCGCTCGAAACGCCGACGTAGAAGGCCGAGCCGCCGGCCTGCAGGTTGATCGTGCCGCCCGAAATTCCCGTTCCGGACCCGGCCGCACCAGAGATGAGCCCGCCGGACAAGACAGTCTCGACGCCGCCGGCCAACACGCCGGTATTGCTGGTAATGGTGCCGCCGACGCTGAGCACGCCGCCGGACGAAACGATGATGTGGTCGGCGATGCCGCCGGCTTCGACGACGACCCTCCCGGCATCGCCGATACCCGTCGCCGAGCCCCCGGCGAGGATGTCAAGCAGACCGCCCGCCGAGACCTGTGCCCCCGACGCAAGACCGCCGGACGAGACGGTTTCGACACCGCCACTGAGCACGAACTGGTTGGTGATGACGCCGCTGTCGTTCAGCGCACCGCCGGCATAAACGAACATTGCGGTCGCCGACCCGCCCGTCTGCACGTTCACCGTGCCGCCGGAGATCGCGGTGCCGAAGCCTCCGGACACGCCGAGGACTACGCCGCCCGACAGCACGTTCTCGACGCCGCCGCTATACACCCCGACGGTGCTCAGCACCGTGCCCGCGACATTGAAGACGCCGCCGTTCGAGACGGCGACATAGGCAGCCGAGCCGCCTGCCAACAGATTCAGGGTACCGCCGGAAACGCCGGTACCGGCACTGTTGTTGCCCGAGATAAAGCCACCCGAGGAGACGTTCTCCACGCCGCCGTTGTAGATACCAACGTTGCTGAGCACCTTGCCCATCACGTTGAAGGTGCCGCCGCTCGACACGCCGACGAAAGCAGCCGAGCCGCCAGCCAGCAGGTTGACCGTGCCGCCCGAAATTCCGGTCCCCGATCCGCTCGCGCCGGAGATGAACCCGCCGGACAGAACATTCTCGACACCGCCGGTCAACACAGCGGTATTGCTGTTGACCATGCCGGCCACGTTGAGCGTGCCGCCGTTCGAGACGGTAAGATGATCGGCCCCGCCACCTGCGCTGATGACGGCACTGCCGCCGCTGGAAATCGCGGTGCGGACCGCGTAGCCGCCGGAGTCGACCAGGAGCTGGCCGCCGCCAGATAGCCCCGTCGAAACTGCCGAGCCTCCGTTGAGGACCTCGAGAATATTGGACCCCGTTTCGATCAGTCCTGAGCTGGTAACACCCGAGCTCACAAACGTTGTGCTCATGGCAGCGCTCCCCCAAAAAAATCAGTGCTTGAAAATGGCTAAAGCTCAAATCCAGGAATCGTTCTGATCACCGATTTGACGTGATCCACGGTGATCAGCCTTGTGCACTCGAACTGACGCGGCGTCCCCTTGTGGCGGGGACACCAGAAGAAATCCTTGTGGTCGAATCGAACTGCCGGATCGTTCCAGCAGCTGTTGCACGCGTGATAGTTGATGACCCGGTAGGGCGTAGCAAATTCATTTGTCGGATGCGTGAATCCCGAGATCATCACGACCGGAGTGCCGACCGCCCAGGCCAGCCATGAGAGCCCGCTGGAAAGGCCGACGAAAAACGCCGCATGCTTGAGCAGGTTCGCCCGCTCCTGGATCGGCCGATCACCGGTCCAGTCCTCCGCGCCGTTGGGAATGTGATTCCATACCAGTTCGTGGCCGTGTGTCGGCTTCTGATCGATGCAGATCACGCGGTAGCCGGCTTGCGTGAGAAAGCCGGTCAGCTCCCGCCAGCCGGCGGGGTTATTCCAGTACTTGCATTGCGTGGTGCTCTGCACTGCGATGCAGACGTAAGGCTCGGGAAACGGTCTGCGATCGTCCGCAAGCGAGATGCGGGGCGCTGCCTCGACGGGATCGACGCCGAGGATGTATCCCGCGGTCCGGTGCAGCCCGACATGGCGGAAGTCGCACGGCTGAAACACGAAGTTCTTGTCGTCGAAGAACAATCCGACGCTGTACGTGGCGTAGTAGCGGTCGGTTTGAATTTCCTCGTGGGTGACGAAGTTGATCTCGGGATACGCATCCCGGAACAGCGGAATCAACTTTTCCGCCATCGCACAGGTCAGCCTGCACCTATGCGCTTCCCCGAACTTCGCCACATAGGGAAACCAGCCGATCGTGTCGCCCAGGGTGCCGATCGGAAGCTGGATCAGGACGTGACGGTCCCTCGCATCGTACTCGTGCGAGAAGACGACCTCATCGCCCTGCAGAACCTCGATCCGGAAACGGACGTAGTATCGCTTTGAGCTGTTGACCCGGCCGCCCGCGAACTGCGTCTCGAAAAGAAGATTGCCACACTCGGCGTCCCAGATCCGCACCCGCCAGGGAGTTTCGGCCTCGGGACAAAATACCCGGGCGCCATCGTTGAAGTCGAAGCGCAGTCCCTTGGGACCCACTTGAGTTGGCAGTTCGGCGGCCGCGGGATAGGCAGGCTTCGGCGCGTCGGCATCTGACGAAACAGCGTCCGACTTGGCCGGTACGGCGCTGGTCGAACGATCAACGATTACTTTGGGTTGGTCAGTCACATGGTCAATCGAGCGCTTCAGCCCGATCGCCGGCGCGACGGCAATGGCATTCACGAATATCCCCTGCCCTGAAATATAAATAACGCTTAAAAAGTAGACGGAACGTAAGCGAGATTGACAACCGCGTCAACGGACGAAAACCTTGGCGAGTATCCCTCCCGGCGGCTTCCGCCGGCGCAGACACAAAGAAACACAAACGATGAGCCGCACCCCCAGCAAGGTCCCATTCGTCATCGCGGCGTCAGCGCACGGCCCGCTGATCGTAAACCGGCTGGACTACCACACGGCGGGCGAGCACACCTTTGGAGTCGGGATCCAAATCCTCGAGCACGGCGCGTTCGATGCCACCGAAATCGAGCTGACGAAGGGCCTTCTTGCACTGCGAAGAACGTATCGGGGCGATGGCGTCGTCGCGATCGACTGCGGCGCAAACATCGGCGTTCACACCATCGAATGGTCCAAGCACATGGACGGCTGGGGCTCGGTCCTTGCAATCGAAGCGCAGGAGCGGGTCTATTATGCGCTTGCCGGCAACATCGCGATCAACAACTGCTTTAATGCGAAGGCCATACACGCAGTTATTTCGTCGGAAACCGGGAAAACCCGGGTACCGACCTTAAGCCACCAGGAGCCCGCCAGCTTCGGGAGCCTGGAGGTGACGCGACGCCCGGGTACGGAGCAAATCGGCCAGACGGTCGATTATTCCGAGGCCAACAGCACCGAAACGGCGATGGTCACCCTGGATTCCCTGAAGCTGAGCCGCTGCGATCTGATCAAGATCGACGTCGAAGGAATGGAATTGAAGGTGCTGGAAGGAGCCGGCGCAACGATCCGGCTGCATCACCCCGTCATCCACGCCGAATTCATCAAGACCGACAAGGCTGAACTCGTTCGCAGGCTGAACAGCCATGGATATCGGACATACGACGCCGGGCAAAACTGCCTTGCGATACACGAATCCGATCCAAGCTTGAGCCACGTGGAATCCCGGACCCCGTCATGACGGGGCGACCTGTCGGCTTTCACCGCTCTCGGAGAGCATCCTGCCGGTAGCGCATGATCGGCGACAGCAAATAGCTCATGACGCTGCGGGCGCCCGTCCGGATTTGGACGGTGACGGCCATCCCCGGCGAAAGACTGATCTCCTTGTCGTCGATCATCATCTTGGTCCGGTCAATCGAGACATGCGCGATATACGCCGGCGCCTGGCCCTTCGGCTCGCTGCTTTCTTCCGTCCCTCCGCCATTCGTCTCGCGGGCCGCGTCCCGCGACCTGTCCCGGGAGACAGAATCGCGCGAGACGCTGACGATTTTGCCGTGCAGCAGGCCGTAGCGCGTGAAGTTGAAGGTCTCGACCTTGATCTCGGCGTCCTGACCCGGGTGCACAAAGCCGATGTCGCGATTCGAAACCATCGCTTCGATTTCAATCTGGCTATCGCTCGGCACCACCACCGCGAGCGTCTGGGCGGGGGTTACGACCCCGCCGACCGTGTGCACAGCCAGTTGCTGCACCACGCCATCGATGGGCGCCGCAAGCTTCTGAAGCTTCGTCCGGTGCTCGGCCTTGGCCACCTCGTCCTTGAGGCTGCCGGCCTTCTGTGTCGCCTTGGCCAGATCATCATACAAGCGGTGGCGGTATTCCGAGACAAGCTTGGCCCGCGTCTCATCGAGGGCCGCCACGGCTGCATTGGCCTCCTCGAGCTTGCTCCGCTGCACCAGGATGTCCTGCTGCAGCCCAACGAGTTCCTGGAGCTCCGACAAATATTGCAGCTTTGAGCCGTACTCCCTGTCGGCCAAGTACTTGCGAACCCCGACCCGCTCCTGCAGCACCGGAAGCAAAGCATCAATCTTCGCGATGCCGGCCTCGATTGTCCTGGTCTCCGCGACCTTCTGGACCCGTTGCCGATCCAGCTCCGACAGCTTGGCGCGCTGCTCCGAATCCTGACTCCGCAAGAACTCCAGGTGCATTTGAATCAAGGCGGGCGGCGTGTCGTCCGGCGCCCCGTCAAGCGCGCTGGTGTTTCCGTCGAGTGCGGAGCGCGTGCGCGAAATGTCCAGCAATGACGAGAGAAGATCGTTTTTCAGGTGCTGAAGCTCCGCCTGATTGCTCGTCGGATCCAGCTCGATCAGAACCTCACCCGCTTTGACGGCCTGACCGTCGCGAACGTGAATGGCCCGGACCACACCGATTTCGAGCGGCTGAACCAGCTTGACACGATCGCCCGGCACGATCTTTCCCGATGCAGAGGCAACGATGTCAATCT
The DNA here is from genome assembly GCF_032918025.1 of Bradyrhizobium sp. BEA-2-5. Lineage (NCBI taxonomy): Bacteria > Pseudomonadati > Pseudomonadota > Alphaproteobacteria > Hyphomicrobiales > Nitrobacteraceae > Bradyrhizobium > Bradyrhizobium sp. BEA-2-5. Next base: position 7,501,727 of record NZ_CP136629.1, read on the forward strand.
TGCCGAGACCGGCCCACGCGACCGCGCAACAGAACAACGCGGCAATCAGGACGCCGGTAAGCCTGGCCGTCGGAGATGGCGGCGTCTCGACGATTTCGAGGGCGGCCGGCAGGAAAGCCAGTTCGTCCCTCGATTTACCCCCGGCGGGAAGCGCTTCACGAGCCGACTTCATGGATCCCCGCCTGCAACCGGTACAGTGACGCGTATCTTCCGCCTGTGCTGAGCAGCTCCTCGTGGGATCCCTGTTCGACGAGCCGCCCGCGATCGATGGTGATGATTCGATCGGTGCGCCTGACCGCGGACAGACGATGCGCGATGACAAAGACCGTTCGCCCCTTCACGATCCGGTTCATATTGTCCTGAATGACCCTTTCGCTTTCATAGTCCAGCGAGCTGGTCGCTTCGTCGAAGATCAGGATGCGCGGGTCGGTGATAAGGGCCCGCGCGATCGCGATACGCTGCCGCTGCCCCCCCGACAGGCTGTTGCCGCGCTCGCCTACGACAGTGTCGTAGCCTTCCGGCAGTTCCAGAATGAACTCATGAGCTCCCGCAAGCTGGGCCGCCGCGATCACCTGCTGCATCGGAGCGGCCGGGTCGGCGAGCGCAATGTTTTCCCGTACGCTGCGATTGAACAGCACGTTCTCTTGCAGGACGACCCCGACCTGGCGACGCAGCCACGCCGGATCGACCATCGCAAGATCGACTCCATCGACAAGGACCCTGCCCTTTTCCGGGACGTAAAGGCGCTGGACCAGCTTCGTGAAGGTACTCTTGCCCGAGCCCGACGGACCGACAATGCCGACCACCTGGCCGGCGGGAATGTTGATGTTGATGTCGTGCAGCACTTCCGGCCCATCTACACGATATCGGAAGGACACGTGCTCGAGTGTGACCTGGCCCTTGATGGGAGGCGGCACCGCGCGACCGGGATTGAACGTCTGCTCCGCCGGCGTGTTCAGGATATCGCCCAGCCGCGCGACCGAGAGCCTGGCCTGATGGAAGTCCTGCCAGAGCTGCGCCAGTCTCAGGACCGGAGCGCTGACGCGCGAGGAGAACATGTTGAAGGCGATCAGCTCGCCCACCGTAAGGCTGCCGTCGATCACCAGCTTGGCACCGGCGTAAAGGATCACCGCGGTGACGAGCTTGCTCACGAACTGAACCGATTGGCTCGCAACATTCGCCAGGCTGAGCACGCGGAAGCTCGCGGCAACGTACTCGGCAAGCTGCTCCTCCCAGCGGCGCTGCATCTGCGGTTCGAGCGCCATGGCCTTGATCGTCTCGACACCCGTTACGCTCTCGACAAGAAACGCCTGGTTTTCGGCGCCGCGCTCGAATTTGGTGTCCAGCCGCTGACGGAACAGCGGCGTCGCGCCGGCCGAGATACCGACATAGAGCGGGAAGGATCCAAGGACGATCCAGGTCAGGATCGGCGAGTAGATGAACATCACCGCGATGAAAACTGCGGTGAAGAACAGATCGATCACCACCGTCAGGGCAGAGCCGGTCAGGAAGTTGCGAATGTTCTCGAGCTCGCGGACCCGCGCAACCGAGTCGCCGACCCGGCGCGCCTGAAAGTAGGCAATCGGAAGGCCGATGAGGTGCCGGAACAGGCGGGCTCCCAGTTCGACGTCGATCCTGTTCGTCACGTGAGAGAACAGGTATGTCCGCAATATGCCGAGGGCCGTCTCAAAAACCGCAATGCCGATCAAACCCACCGCGAGCACGTCGAGCGTACTGAGCGTGTGATTCACGAGGACCTTGTCGATCACCACCTGGAAGAACAGCGGCGACACGAGCGCAAACAGCTGCAAGAAAAAGGAGGCGATCAGCACCTCCAGGAAATGGTAGCGATATTTATGAATGGCTCCCAGAAACCATGACAAATCAAAGCGACGGGCAAGGTTGACCAGTCCCGCCCGGCGGCTCACCAGGATCAGCCGGCCGGCCCACACCGCCTCCAGGTCGGCCCTCGTGATCAACTCCGGGCGCTCTGACAGGGGTGACTGAACGAGGATCTTGTCTGCGCCCACTTTGGCAAGGATCAGATGGCCGCCGTCGCGCAACAGGGCAATGGCAGGAAGCGGGACCTTCTCCAGCCTCAACCAGTTGCTGCTCACCTCGCGGGCCTTGACGCCGGTCGAGCGCGCGTAGCGCAGCATCTCCGGCGTTCCGAACGAGGCATTCCCGAATTGATGACGAATCTGGTCGACATCGGCCGGGATACCGTGAAAACGCAGCAACATCACGAGTGCAACTATCCCGCTGTCTGCTGTGCCGCCGCTCCGCGTTTCAATCATTTCGCGATTAATCTGTTGAGTAGCTGAAATTGACTGCAGTCGAATGAGCCGGGATTGCCGTAAGCGCGCCCTGCCCCTGCCCTTACAACCTCGCCGTCAGTGCAAACTGACTGTTCGCAGCGAACCAAAGAGCAGCAGATGAATATGACAGCCAGAGTACTATGGCTCTCCGGCGAGATGCAATTGGCGTTATGAACGGCCGCGCCGGTTTCGCGAGCTCGATCATGCCGATCGAGGAACCCTTCGCGAAGCCGTTCGAACTCGGGCCGAGGTCCGTAGTCTTACGGATCGCGGCACCGATGCCGCGTCGGCGCCGGCCCACTTGACGTCTGTTGACTACACCGCGGCAGTCAGTTGAATGTCACTTATTATGCGCGCGCTACCATAGACTGAGAGTCCGACCGAGATGCCCTGGAACTATTCAGTAACATTGAACGATCCATCGAACGTCGGCGGATCCGCTGACGCGTCTCTCGTTTACGATCTTGAGCAGGCCCTCAACATTTGGCAGCAATATATCCTAGGCATTGGCACTCTGGTTGTGTCGCTCAACATCCTGCCGACCGCCGTTGGCCGTGCCGATGGCGGGCCTACCTCCAGCTACTACATCGGCACAAGCAGCGGGCTCGCCGTGTATGAGCCATCCAGCCAGTACGAGCTGACCACCGGCCAGCATGTCCCCGGCACGACAAGCGACATCACCATCAACATCGACCCCGGCTACTTCCAGTACATCGACCTGGATTACGGCCTGACCTACTCCAGTCAGGTCCCTGGAAACGTGATCAATCCGATCGACGTTTTTCTCCACGAGCTCATGCATGGCTTCGGCATGGTGGGCTGGTACAACCAGAGCGGCCAGTTGGCCGGCGCCTACGAATCGACGTTCGACACCCTGATACAAAAGACCGCATACGGCGCTTACTTTGTCGGTGCCAATGCCGAGGCTGCCTACGGCGGCCCGGTCCCTTTGACCACGAACAGCACCACCCAGAACTACTACCACTTCGGCAATCAGCAATCCGACTTCTACGCCAGTCCCTCGACCGTTCAGGATCCTCTCACGCTGGACCTGATGAACGGGATCGTTTTCTACGGCAATTACCAGTACGCGATCTCCAACCTGGACATCGGAGTTCTGAAGGATCTCGGATACAGCATCCGGACGACACCAGTCGTGGCGGCTGCCGATCAGACCGCGGCTCGAAATCAGGTTTTTTCGGCCTCGTCACTGTTCTCGGTGAACATGGCCGCGGGCGATAGCATTACCCAATATGCCCTGTGGGACAGCAACGGCTATGGTCACTGGACGGTGAACGGAACAGTCCAGGGCACCAACACCGAGATCGACATCAGCGCTTCGCAGCTGGCCCAAACGAGCTACCAAGCCGGACCCGGCTCGGACACGCTGTGGATCCGAGCCTTCGACGGCTATTTGTGGAGCGACTGGAAATCCTTTGTGATTTCTCCGGCCGATCGCGCCCCAACGGTCACGGCCACCAACGTGACCGGCACGCACGGGCAGCTCTCGCTGGCTGGATCGGGACTGTTCTCGGCTACCGACGCGGATGGCGACGCGATCACCCAGTATGCGTTGTGGGACACCGAGGGCCACGGGCACTGGGCGATCAATGGTGTCGCGCAAGCCACCAATGCCGAAATCGACGTCTCGGCCGCCAACATCGCGCAAGTGAGTTATATGTTCGGCACAGCCTCAGACACGCTCTGGGTCCGGGCATATGACGGATATCTCTGGGGCGCATGGACCCGGTTCACGGCAACCCCATTTGCAGACCATCCGCCGGTGGCCAATGCAACCGACGTGTCGGCCACCCACAACCAGAACATCGCCGCATCGAGTCTCTTCAGCGCGACCGACTCCGATGGAGACACGATCGTCGGCTATCAGGTTTGGGATTCAACGACCGATCCCGTCAGCGGCCATTGGGTGATCGGCGGAGTCGCGCAGGCTTCCAACATAGCCATCGATGTGACGCCCGCACAATTGACCAACACCTCGTTCCAGACCGGCTCCGGCTCGGATGATCTCTGGGTGCGAGCCAATGACGGTACCGCATGGGGAGCCTGGAAGGAGTTCCACGTCAACGCGCCGATCGACCATGCTCCTGTGGTGAGCGCGTCGGATCTGGCCGCCACGCATGGCCAGACCATCGCGACGGCAAGCCTGTTTACGGTCAGCGACGCCGACAGCGATACGATCACCAACTATCAGTTCTGGGACTCGACCGCCGATCCTGCCAGCGGGCATTTTGTCGTGGCCGGCGTCATACAGCCCACCGGCCAGAGCATCGACGTGAGCGCGGCGCAACTGGCCAACACCTCGTTCCAGACCGGCTCGGGCTCTGACGATCTCTGGGTCCGAGCCAATGACGGCACGACATGGGGAGCCTGGAAAGAGTTCCACGTCAACGCGCCGATCGACCATGCTCCCGTGGTAAGCGCGTCGGATGTGGCCGCCACGCATGGCCAAGATATCGCGGCGGCAAGCCTGTTCACGGTCAGCGACGCCGACAGCGATGCAATGACCAACCACCAGTTCTGGGACTCGACCGCCGATCCTGCCAGCGGGCATTTTGTCGTGGGCGGCGTCACGCAGCCCACCGGCCAGAGCATCGATGTGAGCGCGGCACAACTGGCCAATACATCGTTCCAGAGCGGCTCGGGCTCTGACGATCTCTGGGTCCGAGCCTTTGATGGCATCATATGGAGCAACTGGAAGGAGTTTCACGTCAACGCACCGATCGACAACCTTCCGATCGTCACGGCCGCCGACTATTCGGCGAGCCACGGCCAGGACATCGCGGCCTCGACGCTGTTCTCGATCACCGACGCGGATGCCGACACCATCACAAACTATCAGGTGTGGGATTCGACGGCGGATGCGAGCAGCGGGCACTGGGTGGTCGGGGGAGTCGCCCAAGGCACCAATGCCGCCATCGATGTCACGGCAGCTCAGCTTTCGAGCACAAGCTTTCAAAGCGGATCGGGTTCGGACGATCTCTGGGTGAGGGCCTACGACGGCTTTGCCTGGGGCGCGTGGAAGGAGTTTCACGTCACCGCGTCGGTTGACAGCGCTCCGGTCGTGACCGCGTCCGACTTCCATGCGACGGCTAATCAGAGCGTGGCCGCCTTAAGCCTGTTTTCAGTCGCGGATGCCGACGGCGACAATGTCGCGCAATATCAACTCTGGGATTCGACGCCGTCGGCAAGCAGCGGCCACTGGAGCATTGGCGGGAATGCGCAGCCCACCGGCACCGCCATCAACGTCAGCGCGGCTCAAATTGCCGGCACGACATTCCAGGGCGGTACCGTGCCTGACGACCTCTGGGTTCGCGCCAGCGATGGCATCAGCTGGAGTGCGTGGCACGAATTCCATTTCATCGTCTAGGGAGCGGCCCGCGCTGCGGAAACGCCGTGATCTGCGCCCGATCGGTCGACGACACGAGGCCCGATTGTCGTCCTCCCAAAGCAAAAATGGCCCGCGAAAATGCGGGCCATTTTATCGGAACCGGTCGGTCCGGACTTTGGTTGCGGGGACGCGCAACCATCCCAAATTGCTACTTGAGGCAGTCGCTTAGCATTGCCCTCCGAAGGCAAGTGTCAAGCCGGCTGATGTGAAAAGTGAGGAAGAAAGAGTATTGTACTGCAATGGCTTGCGGGGGCTGCGCGTTGGGGTTCACTCACACGCGAAATCCGCGTAAGCACTGCGTAAGCAGTAAGCACCCGTAGCTCAGCTGGATAGAGCGTCGCACTCCGAAGGCGAAGGCCACACGTTCGAATCGTGTCCGGTGCGCCATTTCTCCATAGCCGACTCGAACTTACCCCCCTTGCAGCCCATGTTTTCCGTTCTCAATGCGGCGCGAAAGGATGGGCATAGGAGCCTACTTCGGTCATTCCCCGACCTGCTGACGCGTGATGTATCTTTCCATGGGTTCAGGCAAGATCGCATCGTTTAAGGTCAGGAGAGCCCGCAGCAAATACTCCCGGATGCCAGAACGGGGTTTGTTATCGCCGGCATTCTCGATAGCGCAGGTGACAGCGTTCAGGCGCCGTCGGGCAGTCGTACTCGGGCAACAACAGCCACCCTTACCCTTGACCTCGCGATAGCGTGTTAGGTCGGGCCGCGGGGAACACTCAGGTCAAAGCAGGTTCGATTCCAGTTGGCGCGATTGGTGAGACCGGAACTGGATGGGCCATGCCCCTTGCCGACATCTATTTTTTGTCGGCGATCACCGCACGTCATCTTGTTGGTATTTCTGTTGGTATTGACCATCGCGGATAACGAAATATATCGCAACTTCAATTCGTTATGCTGTTAGGCGATTGTCCGCCAGGACCACCAGTGAATTCAGATATCAGAGGCTATTTCACCGCCCCGTAGAGAGTCACCGCACCAGAAGCGCTTCGCTTTGTCGCTTACTCGGCCGCAAATGCCTAAGCGGACGGTTTCAATCATTGCAACTCTCAAGCAACGCCTTTGCCATCTTCAGATCCGGCGTATCGAAGCCTTCGGTGAACCAGGTGTAAATTGGCGCCAGGAGATCGCGGGCTTTGCGGCCTAGGCCCTGATTGCGCCACAGGCGGGCGAGGCTGGTGGCGCTTCGCAGTTCGATTGAGCGCGCGTTCTGCTGGCGCGCGACATCAAGTGCCTTCCGCAGGCACTGCTCCGCCTGTTGCCACTCTGCGGACGCGATACAAAGCTCACCTCGAAGATGATGAATCCTCGCCTCACACCATCTCTCACCGGTTACATTGCCGTGACCAAGCGCCGCTTCCAACAGCTCCATTGCCTCATCGCGACGACCAGCGACGCTACAAGTCTCGGCAAGAATAAATCTGCCTTGCTGGAGGAACGCGCCGACCCCGCCTCGCTCCCATGCGGTCAACCCACTGCGCGCGAGTTGCAGGCCCTCCTCGATCTCGCCGCTGCGCACCAGAGCCCAGCCGCGGAACAGCATTCCTGCGGCTTTCGGCTGGGCGAGCTGATGCTCCTCGCAGAGCGCCAAGGTCTCGGTGCTTGTCACCAGGGCCGCCGCCACATCCGCTCGCAAGATGTGGTACGCGCATACGAACCACAGCGCGTGGGAGAGAGTTGGCGCGTGCTCCATTCGCCGTGCGAACCGCACCGCGCTCTCGGCGTGCTGCGCGGCTCGTTCTGGATGACCTAACATCCACGCCATGATCGCACCGAGCGCGTGGGCGCATACCGCCGGGTCGTGTCCAATGTAGTGGAACGCGTGATGGCGATGCTGCCGCTCATCGTACAGCGCGAGGCCCTGCTCGACCTGCGTATACGCTGTGGCGAAGTCGCCGCACAGCAGGGGCGTCGGCCAGGCAGCATGGTGCGCCTGGAGCAGTAGATTTGGGTCGTTCAAGGAATGAGCGACCCGGAACAGTTCCTGGATCGACTCCCGCGCCTTCCCGAATTCGCCGCGGGTATTGTGGAACAGCCACAGACCAATGAGAGGCGCCACCAAATCGGCCGAGCTGTCCATCGCACGTGCGAGCCCGAGCGCCCGGTCGTAGACTCTTTCCACCTCGGGCGCGGTCCACCCCTGTACATTCATCATCGCCGGTCCGAGTTGTGCGAGAACCTTGAGTTCTGCGGCCGCTCGCCCCGGCGTCTCGGGTTCGGCTTCGAGCAATGCGAGTGCTCGGCGAAAATGTCGAACCGCCTCCGTGTTGGCGGCACGACGCACCGCGTGCTCGCCGGCGACGGTCCAGTGGGGGATGGCGCTTTTGTGAAGACCAGCCTCACCGTAGTGGTAGGCCAGCAGTTCGGGATGGCGTTGCGCGACGGCCGTATCGTCCTGCTCCAATCTCTGCGCGATGGTCCGGTGCAGCTGCCGATGCTGCTTGCGCAGCAGCGTGCTGTAGGCGGCGTCCTGCACCAGCGCGTGTTTGAAGACATAGGACGCTTGTGGCGGGATGCCGGTTTGGAAAAGTAGCCCGGCCTCGACCAGCCGGCCCAACGCATCTCGCACCTCCGTCTGGCTCCGCGGGGTGGCGACTGCCGCGATGAGTTCGTAAGAGAACTCTCGTCCGATAGCCGCGCCGACCTGCGCCATTTCCTTTGCCGCTGGGCCCAGCCGGTCAAGCCGAGCCATCAGTGAAGCGTGCAGCGTCGCGGGCACAGCGCGCGCGGAGGCAGGAGTCCCGGACAGGAGAGCCTTCGCGCCGCTTTTGGCCTCGACGACGGCCTTGGTAAGTTCCTCCACGAAGAGCGGCACGCCGTCCGTCCGCGCGACGATTTCATCTACCGCCTCGCCTGGCAAGGTCCCATTGCTGGCTGCGATGCGCTGCACCAGCGCTGCACTTTCGCGCAGGTCGAGCCGTTTGAGGGTCAGAGTGGTCACGTGAGCCTGATCGGTCCAGGGCGGCGAGTACTCGGGGCGGAAGGTGACTAGCAGCAGCACAGACGACCCCTGCACCCGTTCCACGATATGATCGAGCTGGTCCCGCGATGTCGGATCGATCCAGTGGGCGTCCTCGTAGACCATGAACACCGGCCGCTGCTGTGCGAGCACGACGAGTTGCCGCAGCAGAGCCTCGAAAGTCAGATCCTTCTTGCGCTGAGGCGTGAGGTTCGGGGCCGCGTAACGGCCCGTGGTGGTGGTCGGGATCGACAGCAGTTCGGCAAGGAGCGCGATATCCTCATCCGAGGCTTGCGTCGGAGTGAGCAGGGTCTCCAGCTTCGTGATCTTGATTTCGGGCAGGTCATCACGCGCGAAACCAGCGGCACGCTCCAACTGCGCGATGGTCGGATGCATTGCGCTATCTTGATGGTGTGGCGAGCAGAAATAGCGCAATCTTGCGTGCGGCTCGTCTGCAAGCCGCTGTGCGAACGCAGCGGCCACGCGCGACTTTCCGATGCCTGGCTCGCCCGATAGCAATACGACTTGACCCTCGCCGTTCTTGGCTCGCTGCCAGCATCGGAGTAATAGCTCGAGTTCGCTTTCGCGCCCCACCAGGGGCACCTTCCCCCCGGAGGGATGCAATGCTTCGAAGCGACTTTCGACCGCGCTCTCGCGAAGGACGCGCCAAGCCGGCACCGGTTCGGTAAACCCCTTTACCTCGACTGCCCCGAGGTCGTCGTATTCGAAGAGACCGCCGGCCGAGCGATGCGTCCGTTGGTCGACCAAGACCGCGCTCGGCGTGGCAAGAGCTTGCAGCCGAGCGGCAAGGTTCGGCGTTTCGCCGACCACCGCCTGCTCTTGGGCAGCGCCGGCTCCAATAAGATCACCGACAACGACCAGCCCAGTCGCGACACCGACACGAACCCGCAGCGGCTCCTCCGTGGCAGGAAGAGAGCCGACCGCGTCCACAAGTACAAGACCGGCGCGGATCGCCCGCTCAGCGTCGTCCTCGTGCGCCGCAGGATAGCCGAAGTACACGAGCACCCCGTCACCCATATACTTGGCTACAAAGCCATCGAAACTGCGAATAGTCTCAGCAACGCAGTGATGATATGCGCCGATCACGTCACGCAAGTCCTCGGGATCAAGGCGTGAGGCGAGCACCGTCGAGCCAACCAGATCGCAAAACATCACGGTCAACTGCCGCCGCTCGGCGGAGACACTTGATCGCAGCGAGGCGTCTGGTTGCAGTTCCGGCCGTGCCATAGCCGACCCGGCACTCAGCGTGGCACCGCAATCGCCGCAGAACTTTGAGCCTGGCGGGTTGACGCACCCGCATCGCGGACAAGCAGAGGGCAGCGCTCCCCCGCATTCCGTGCAGAACCGCTTCTCATCGGGCACTTGCGCCCGACAACTCGGGCATTGCATGCAGCACCTGCATGACGGAAAAATTCAACCTACCACAGTCCGGCGAGTGTGGATGCAAAAAACACCATTTGGCGGTCGACCTCACCACAGCGCCACGCTGGCAAAGCCGCACGGCGGATGTTTGGATTATGGAAGTCACCCCAGTTTTGCGTCAGAAACGACCCGTCAAACCACAATGAACGCAATCGAAACCAAACAAAACCGCAGCAAAATCAGCGAAGCCGATCGATATCCGCCGCCCACAACGGTCTGGTTGCAGGTTCGAGTCCTGCCGGGCCCACCATGCTCGCAAACTCCCTTTGAGATCACTTAGTTTTTTACTCGTTTCTGCTAACTGGCTCACTCAGTTAGCAAGTTTTTGTTCGCGATCTGAGCTTGTTCGAACGCGGTTGAGGTCTCGATCCCCATCTTTTCCCGGTTCGCTTGCTCAATGTACAACTGGATTTCTCGCAAATCTTTGTGGCCCGAGACGGCAGCGATTTGCGGCGCGCCGTAGCCAGCATGCGCCAGTCGGATCAGGCACAATTTGCGCAAACCGTGAGAGGTGCATTCCGGCAGCCCGGCTTCGTCGCACCACTCGCGCATCTTGTTGCCGAACCCGTTCGCGGTGAAAGGTTTGCCGAACGAGGTCACAAGATAGGTCTCGGTGCCGGTGACGGGCGTCGCGGCAATGATGGCCTTGGTGTCCTCAAAGAGTTTGACCGTGATCCGGTTGCCAGCGGTACGCTCCCCCTTCTTCGGCAGGAAATTGTGCAGCATCCCATTGCGGATATAGCGCGGCCCTACCCGCACCACGTCTGATTTGCGAACCCCGAGATTGAGATAGAGCGCGAGCGCCAGCCGCGCCTTGGTGCCGACCGGATGTTGCGCCTCGTACTTGGCGACGTGATCTTCGGTCCACGTAAAGAAGCCGCCCGTCTTTTTCATCTTGGCGCGGGTCACACTGACGGCCGGATCATCGTCGATCAGGCCCGCCCCTTTTGCAAACTTGGTGAAGTGGCGGATTGCGCGCAGCATATTGCGTTGGACCGACGGCGATCCCAGCTTCGAGATGAAGGCCTGAATGTGCTTTGACTGGAGCGGCCGTAGCGGCAGGTTACCGTGACCCTTGCGCCAGCGCTCCAGCAGGCTGCGATGCGGCCCTTGAGTGCCCTTCGCCAACTGCAAAAAGCTCGCGCTCTCATAGTAGCGGACGAGCCCGGCATCGAGTGTACCCCTGATAGTGCGGCTGGCTCCGAGCGGCACCGCTGTCGGCTGTTCATAGGCGGCATGGGCGGCGGCGTATTCCGCCATGAAATCCGGCGACCATGGCAAGCCGTGTAGGGGTACAGGTTTGCAGCCGGTTCGCTTGTAGTAGTAGCGAGCCTTGCCGAGCCGGTCGATGTATCCATGTACGTATTTGGGCGATCTCTTCATCACAAATCAGCTTTGTCCCATGGGTTGGTATTGTCGTTATTGTCAGCCGCACCGTTGCTATTCTCGAGTTTAATTTCGATGCGCCCGTCCTCAATCACGACGGATGCTGCTTTCTGACCAGCGCTCTCGATTGCGCGCAGCGCTCGCTTCACATCCGATTCCTTGAAATTGCTTGGACCATGGCCCATCGAGATACTCGCTAAACATTGCGTTGGATCACGCGCTTCGTTTGGTCTTGATCTCCACGGCTTCGATGGCCCGCTTGATTGCCGCACTGATCAGGGCGTGCGGATAAAGCGTGAGGTGAGCGCCGGAGGTGAATGCTTCCTCCGCATGTTCGAACATCGCGATCTTCCAAGCGGGCTTGCCGTTCCTGCCCTCGGCACGGCTGATGAGGATTTGAGTGTCCGGTGCCCACGCGGTCCAGTAGGAATGGGCTGGCTCATCACCGGACCATGGCCCGGCATGTTCACGCATTTCGCGAACTGCGAGCTTGTGCGCAGCAGCCACCGGCACCCCGAATTCCGTCATCGGCTTCACGAGCGCCAGCACGGCTAGATCGAACAGGGTGAACTCAAGCGTCCAGCCCTCGCGGGCCTTACCCTTCGCCGTGTTGCCGATTAGCCCCAGTTGGAGCCAGCGCCGAAGCGCAGGGGCCTTCATGTCCAACGCAAAGAGCGCGTCGCTAAACTGGAAATTCTGAACCATGGTTAGAATGATAGTCGGATATCAAATACCGCGCAAGAAGATTGATAGGCCAATATCAGACCTCAGACTGCCTACCCCAAATACAGGTTAAATCCAAAAGGCGGCCATTGCGCCGCCCTTTTTTTCGATCCTCGCCGTACCCGGCCCCGCCGCTTGTGTCGCGGCGGGGTCCCCTGACTATCCGTCGTATTAGGCCATTTTGCCCTAGACTTCACGCGGCTTCGGAAAGGTCCATAATTTTTAAAATCCGGGACCGGGGTTAGCAAGCCAACCGCAAGTCGTCGATTTTCAAAATGTTTGAGCGGGAAGACTGGACGAGCTTCCGCACCGTCGAGGGACTGCAGCAAAAGGCTGGCGTAGCAGCGGCCAAGCTGCGCCGTCTGGTGCTGAAGGAGCTGACCGACAACGCGCTCGACACCGGGGCCGACGTCCGCGTCGGCGAGCTGCCCGGCGGCGGCTACTTCGTCGAGGACGACGGCGGCGGCATCGACGGCTCGCCGGAACAGATCGCCCGGCTGTTCAGCATCAACCGGCCGATGGTCTCCAGCAAGCTCTTACGGCTGCCGACACGCGGGGCGCTCGGCAATGGGCTCCGGGTGGTCGCTGGCGCTGTGTTGGCGTCCCAAGGCTCCCTAATGGTCTGCACGGGCCATCGCCGGATCGAGCTGCGCCCCGAGCACGACGGCTCAAGCCCGGTCGTCAGCGTGACGCAGGTCGATATGAAAGGCACCCGCATCGAGGTCGGATTTGGCCCCTCGATTCCAGAGGACGCCGACGCGCTGTACTGGGCAAAGATCGCGATTTTTTTGGCCGACGGACAACCCTACACCGGCAAGTCGTCGCCGCACTGGTACGACGGTTCCAATTTTCACGAACTGCTGTTGGCGAGCGGCAATGTACTCGTTCGCGAGCTGGTGGCGCGGCTCGACGGCTGCACGGGCGGCAAGGCTGGCGAGATCGTCGCGGCTGCCGGGCTCGGCCGCATGGTCTGTCGCGACATCGGCCGCGATCAGGCGGTGCGGCTGCTTGACTTCGCGCAGGACGAGGCGCGCGTGGTCAAGCCGGGACGGCTCGGTGCGGTCGGTACTGATCTGTTTCCAGACTGGGCCTATGGCACGTCGAGCGGCGTGGCCGCGTTCGGCGCGGGCAAACCGCTAGCCCAAATCCCCTTCATCGTTGAGGCGTGGGCCACCCTAGAGTCGGCCATGCGTCTGATCGCCTGCGTCAATCGCACGCCGGTCGCTACCGACATCTACGCGGTCCGCGACAAGCGAAAAATCAACGTGTTTGGCTGCGGCCTCCGGCACACCGTTGCCGAAGCGCCGAAGGATTCCGACTTTCTGATCTGGCTCAACGTCACGACGCCCTACATGCCGATCACGTCGGACGGCAAGGAGCCGAACCTCAAGCCGTTTCTCGCCGCGATCATCGACGCCGTGGCGAAGGCGGTGCGCAAGGCGCGGCGTCCCGGCGCGAAGGCGGAAGCGATCACACAGAAGGATATCGTGCTCGACAATCTCGACGATGTCATCGCCTTGGTTAGCGGCGAGGCAGGCTACCGCTTCAACGAGCGCCAGTTATTCTACGCCTTGCGGCCCATCGTCATGGCCCAGACCGGCGCGGAATTGAAGATCGGGAATTTCAAAACCATCGTCACCGACTACGAGGCCGAGAACGGCGAGATCGAGCTGATGTACCGGGAGCCGCGCGGATCGATTACGCATCCGCACCGCAATGAGACCTTCACGCTCGGTACCCTGATGGTCGAGGAGTACGAGCGCCCGGCGTGGAGCTTCAACAAGCTGCTGTACATCGAAAAGGAAGGCGCACAGGAGGCGCTTAAGCAAAGCCGCTGGCTGGAGCGGCACGATTGCGCCGTGATGTCGTCGAAGGGATTCTCGACGCGCGCCGCGCGCGACCTGATCGACAAGCTGGCCGCGCACGACGAGCCGGTCGAGGTGTTCTGCGTTCACGACGCCGACGCCAGCGGCACCATGATTTTCCAGACCCTGCAGCAGGAGACCAAGGCGCGCGGCGCGCGCAAGATCAAGATCGTCAACCTCGGCCTCGAACCGTGGGAAGCCATCGAGATGGGGCTGGAGGTCGAGACTCTGGAGGAGAAGGAGAAGCGCAGGCCCGTCGCCGAATACGTTGCCGAGCGTGACGACGGTGATTGGGACGAGTGGCTGCAGACCCATCGCGTCGAGCTGAACGCGATGACAACGCCCCAATTCCTCGAATGGCTCGACGCCAAGATGGAGGCGCATGGCAGCGGCAAGTTGATTCCGCCTGTTAATGTGCTGGAGCAGGAGCTGGCTGACCAGATCGAGGAAGCAGTCCGCGCCGAGACCACTGAGCGCATCCTGCGCGAGGCCGATTTCGAGGGACAAGTCGCCGCCACCATCGCCGCGATCAGGACGCCGGACGGCGCGAAGCTGGCGCAGGACATCGCGCGGCTGTTCAAGCGACAGGCTGATGCCGAATGGCGCGATCACATCGAGGCGGTAGTGGCACGAAGGAGGAGAACGCAGTGACTAAGAAGCCGAACACTATCCCGGCGTTCGTTCAGCTCGATGAAGATACATTCGCTGGCGTGGACGACATCAAGACGCAGAAAGACCGTTTGCGGGCAGTGCAGACTGAACTGGGGGAAGCCCGAACGCACATCCAGCGTGCGGCAGCGCTGGCGGCCCACTGGGGTTTACAGGAGGAATTCGAGCGCATGGTGGCTGAGATGATCGTGGAAGCACAGCGGTGACGACCAAGAACACCATTTTGCTTGCGCTGGCGCTCGCGATGACGGCCACAGCGTCCGCGCAGCAACGGACGTTATACGATGCATCCGGTAAGTTTGTCGGCCGCGCCGCTATCGACAGCCAAGTCACGAAGACCATCTATGATGCGACGGGCAAGGTCACTGGCCGCGAGAGCACCAGTGGCAACGCGACAACGGTCTATGATGCGAGCGGCCGGATGCTGGGCCGACGCCAGTGACGTCCGAATAGAAAATCACCTTCTCTGCCATGGGGGCGGCAAAAATAAAAATAGAGTGTTTCGTAGCGCGAGAAATGTCTTGTACAATCAATTCGATAGAGCATCTCGGGGATAAGTACATTGGACAGCCGCGACCATGTTTTGTGATGCCGCCTGTTCGTGCTATGTTCTAGCGATTCCTTCCTTAAAAGGCGATTCGCATTGACTAAGCCGGTTGATCCCAGAGCTGTTGCTAACCTCTTACTGAAGGAGGCTCGCTCTCGGGGAGAATGCGTCTCGAACTTGAAGCTCCAGAAGCTGCTGTTTCTGTGCCATGCGCTTTATCTGGTGAGGACGGGGCGTGGCCTTGTCAGGGGAAGTTTCGAAGCGTGGCAGTATGGCCCGGTGCATCGTGAGGCTTACGACGCATTCAAGGGTTTTGGTGCTGAGCCGATCACAGAAGATGCTCAGAGATTCGATCCTGTAACCGGAACGCGCCAACCAATCGTAGTGCCAACGGATCGCGCGCTCCTCGATGTCGTTCACAACGTCGTCCAGTTCTACGGCGGCAAGTCGCCGGGTGAATTGGTGGACATCACCCATGCCAAGGACGGGCCGTGGGATCATGTTGTGCGTTCTGCGAAGACCAACGCCAACATGGCGTTGAAGATAAGTGACGAGGTGATCGCAGAGCGTTTTAAGTACCTGTGGTTTGGAAAGCAGCCGAATTATAAGGACAAGGAACCTGATGAAGACGCCCCGCTCGTTGCCTGAAACTGACTTGGCTCGCGTAGCGCTGCAGCCGAACGATCAAAAGCGGATCATATTGCGAGCAGTGCGGTCATTCGTTCCGCCGCATTCGCTGTTGCCTCTCAGGAAGGTTGCTGGCGCGCTGCATGCTGCACGGCCTTCACTGCTGGAGTTGCCGAAGTCCGCATGGCCTGAAATCGATACTGCGATCAGACGATATTGCGGGCCTAACCGACATTGGATCGAACCGAACGTGTCCTTGGCCAAGCTGTTGTTCGAGTACAACGAGCTGCGGCAAATCAAGGCGGTAGAGTGGGAATTTCCATTCATCCCGGTCGGCTATGGTGCCAAGATCAAGTTTTGGCACGACTTCTACTCCATCCAAGACGGGGTGCCGGTACTTTCCTTCCTCGATCCCCGACTAAGCGACGGCCTCGGCACGCTTGGTCGGGCTTTTGTGTTTTCGGCCATGCATCACAACATCGCCATCGGCGACTTTGAAGGCGCGCGATTAGAGATCATCCGTTTCCCGAAGAATAAGTACACCGGCGAACGAGAGGTCGAGGTATTCACGTTTGATGAACGTGACGTGGTCCCGGAACATCTGCTCAACAAGGCCATCGACGATACGTACAAGGTTTGGCGCGAAATCTTGGCGGAGCGGCAGGCCGCGCAGCGTCGCCAGCGGCCCACCGGCACCGACGACAACGGCAGCTTTGATTTCTGAACGGAATCAGCCGCGAGTATTCACTTCGCGGCTCGGCGCTCCGCAGCCTCGACGCATGTGGGCGGCCGGGTCGGGATGCCATCTACTGATGTCGAGGCGCTGCATTAGCAGAGCCAGTTCAGCGCTCTCCCAACGCTCGTATGTCGGGGTAGCAGGGCGGCGATTGTCACGGCTTCAGTTGGGAAAACCCTAGCGTCTTCCAACTTCGTCCACGATCTGCGCTTCAACTTCGGTAGCGGGCATTGCTACCCCATGCCCCCTCATGAACGGAGGAAGATGATCACGCTTGTACTGCTCCATTGATGCCAAGCGATTTTTTTCCGCTTTCGCCAGCAACTCTCGCGCCTGCGCCTCCTGCTCTGGGGTGATAGGCGTATTGAAGATCGCGCCATACCTCTCTCGCACAACACGGTCTACCCCGCTGAACGAAAAATCACTTTCCCAACCGTGTCTCAGCGCATAGTGGACGATTGCCTTACACTTGGGAGGAAGCTCCCGTTCTTTTCGAAACTGGCTATAAAGCCATAAAACGACATCAGTGACTTGGATTCCCGCGCTCTTTTCATCAGCCTTAACTTCAAATTCGCTTCCTACGACCTTCTGCAAGCTGAAGGTCTCTCCTGCCCAACGTATCTGGTCGGGCGCTGCGGTAGTGAAAAGCTCATGAAACGCTGTCAATGATTTGGCGAATTCGGCCTGCTGGTCGTGCGTGATCCGCGCAACTCGCTTCTTGAAGCGTTTCGCGAAGTGGTCGAGGCCATCCAGTAGATTTGCGAACGCCACAAGGTTCGGGAAGTGTGCCTGCCGAGATAACTTTCTATCGGTGTGAATTTGGATCGCCTTGGGATGCAGTCGGGCCCACTCCAGTCCTTCTCCGAGAACTTCGCGGGACTTGTGATCAGGGACCTCCAACAGATTTCCGTGCAGCCGAGCACAAATTCCCGGCAGCATTTCGTACGCCTTCTCTTCACTAGGTTCGAGAATGCATTGCCAGAACAGCCGAGCCGTCTCTTCATCCACAGTCAGCGCGAGCTTGAAAGCGAGCAGCAGCCGGAGTGGGCGAAGATTGTAGTGATGCCATGCAACGCCTGCATTTTCTCCGGAATCGAAGAGAGAATCGAATACCTTGGTCGCAAGAAGGTATTTCTTTTCGACGCGGGAGATGAAGAAATGAGCTTGAGCCCTGTTCAGCAAGGCGAGAAAATCATCTGCAATCTTCTCAATCCGACCTACGCCAAGTTCCTTGCCGTGAAGGGTATCAACGCCGAGCGCGGCAGTGAGTTTTAGAGCTGCTTCGCTATAGCCGTCGTCGAAGTTGCCCTTCGTGATCAGTGCCGCAGTAAAAAAATCTGGTTGCGCTTCATCAAACAGATTGTGGCCGGTGTTGCCTGTCTCATCAACGTATGCGTACAGCGGAATCTTGGACTGGCCCATGGAATGTCGCAACCATGCAATTTGTACGTGACGGGTCGCGACTATACCCGCAACGTATCTATATGCAAATCGGGAACGCACACGTCGCGCGGCGACGTGGTTAGCGCCGTGTTGACCTTCAATGATCTAGGGTAGATCGTTTCACATTTCACTTACTTGTGGTCATCGAATTAGGACCCTCTCACCTCGATGCATTCGCACTCGCGCGCCGGGTCTGGGTGCCAGCGGCTCACACCTTGGCGCTGCATGCGCAGCGCCAGCTCAGCGCTCTCCCGACGACCGCTGGGGTCACCGTAGGGCTCATCCAACGCCCGCATGTCGGCGTGGCAGGGCGGCGATTGCCACGGCTCCAGACGCAATGCTTGGCTCTGGCAGAAGCGGGCAGCACTCTTGCCGATCTCGACATAGTCGTACCCTGCGGCGAGCTGCTCATCGATGCGACGGCACTGCAGCTTATCCCGGCGTGCAATCTCGATGGCCAGATCGAATGCCCTGCGATCAGTTGCGCTCACGCTCGTCATCGCGGCGGCCCTCCAGCAGGCTCATGCGGGTGTAGTAGGAGACCGACTCGGCATCCTTCGGTGACTTGCTCGGCACCCTGCCGCCGGGAGAGAGGGATAACATCCGCGCCAGCGTCGTCAGCGCGCGGACCTTGGCCTGCCAGATCGGCAACCACGGCGACGGCTTATCCTCGATAACGTAGGCGGCAGCCAGCTCACCGGCCGCGACCCGCTCAGCGACGACGGCCTTGGCGTAGGCCGCGAGCAATGGCAGATCGGACGGCAGGAAGTGCGACGGCGGAGCGCCGACAACGAGGCTGACGAATTCGGCCCGCTCCAACTGGTCAAGGTCGTCGGGCGGTTTCAGCAGCTCACGGGTCGAGCCGTTGGCGGCAAAGGTGACGGCTGCGGCGGCTTGGCGCGGCATGGACTTGCCTCACGTTCTTCTCGCCTTTGTAGCATAACCTTCTCCAATCCGGG
This sequence comes from Bradyrhizobium sp. BEA-2-5, assembly GCF_032918025.1. Lineage (NCBI taxonomy): Bacteria > Pseudomonadati > Pseudomonadota > Alphaproteobacteria > Hyphomicrobiales > Nitrobacteraceae > Bradyrhizobium > Bradyrhizobium sp. BEA-2-5. Next base: position 7,520,817 of record NZ_CP136629.1, read on the forward strand.
GAAGAACTTGCTCCGGCTCCCTAAACGCCTACTACGGGCGGTAGCAAATTCGGAGCGCCGCCGCGCTCGGAAATGCTGCGAATTATCTTTTTTGGTCTCCCCCCGCCCCCGAACGAAGGTCGTTATCGCTCGCTAACCCGAACCAGTGTGGCTAACTGGGGATCGTACAGATAGTCCGTGATCGTTCCATCCTTGATCCGATCAACTGCCTCATTCACCACAAACAAAGGGACGAGGAACCATTCGCGCGGAGTAATTGGATTCCCAAAGCGATCCTTGATCTCGATATTGAGTCGGGCCGCGTCAAAGATGCGGTGGATGAGATTCTCAAGCCGAGCGCGGTTTATGTTATAAAGTTCGTATGTCGCGACGACTTCGACATCGGCCATGAGGAAGGTGGGATCAAGTTTCGCGCTCGCTATGCGTTGAGCCACATCGCCCCCGGTCACACCAATCTTATGCAAAACATCGCGATGGGCGACCACTGCCGGGTAGTCCGACTTACTGCGCAGAACATAAATCGTGCCGCTGGCTAGGTCGCCCTCGCCACTCTCGCCAGCAAAAAGTGGACCTGCAGCAGGATCGGTGATGCGCCTACCCGCTTCATCACGGTGGAGTGCTCGCTGGAGCGAGCGTAGCAGTACGTCGCTTTCCGTGCCGTTATCATAGATAACGCGCAGCCGACTGTCGCGACGTTCGTATTGCGTTGTGAACTCCTCGCCAAGGTCAGCGACATAGGCAATCTGTCCACCGACGATAAAGAACTCGCCCTTCTTAATTTCCGCCATCGTTTGGAACGGCCGCGTCTGGCGAATGCCAGAATCGAGGTCTTTCTGCACCTGAATGAACAGAGGCTTGAACCGATCAAAGTTTTCGCACTTCTTGCGGTTTGCGATCTCCTCTGCTGCACGTTTGTCAGCAACCGTGCGAACATGACGAAGTTCCGTAACGTCCTGTGCACCTGCTGCGTCTCTTAGTTCGGCAAGGAGTTCATCCTCGTCCACTACCTCCTTAGGGACCGCCCCTGTGGGGATCGGTTCCGTTTCAGCCAGAAGTACTCGATAGTCCAGCGGCTTTAGAAGTGCACGGTATTCGCTGACCGCGCGCAGACGATCGAGCCGCACTGCATAAAGCCGCTCGAATATGTCTTTGTCCTCGCCATGTCGCGGAGCGTGGCCGTGCTTCTCAACAAATCGCTGGATTTCCTCGAAGCCAGCTACAATGCGCGCGTCCCGAGCGGAAGGCCCTCCTGCCTTCTCCGGCTGGGCGAAGTCGTCCAGTTCGGCGCGCAGCTCGTCGAGATCAACGTCAGTCATAGCGGCCCTCGTCCTTGAAGCGAACAAACGCGGCAGCGCCTTCAGCCATCCGCTTTTCCCAAACATCCGCCGAACTAATTGAAGGCAGTCGCCCACGTTCCTTCTTAAACTTGAAAGCTCGGACGGCCAGTTCCTTTGCTTCCTCCGGCGTCAAGCTGGTGCGCTTGGCAGCAATCGCTGCCTGCACCTGCTTGAGACTATCCTCGCTCATAGTCTTGGCGAGAATCGCATAAGCCTCGCCGAAAGGATTGATTCGGTCGATCAAATCAATGTCGAGTTCGCGCACATCCATCGCGAATCTGCGCACGCCGTCAATCAAAGCAGTATTGGCAACTACCTTTTCCTCGGTAGTTGCTTGGAGTGCGGCCTGCTTTGCGTGTTGCGTGAGGTTCAGGGCCGCTACTGCGTGCTGGCGTACCGCCTCTTGATCCTCGTCGCCCAATTCAGGGTATTTATCCTTGATAATCTTGCCCAAGCGAACTTGGGTCAGTTCCTCGGCCACAAGCTCCTCATCGAACAACCCCCGCTCAATGGCGACCCTATCTTGAACGAACGCGGCAATGACCTCATTCAAATCTTCCCGACAGATGCGGGCCGCCTCTTTACTCTTGGGCTCCATCAACCCCTTGATTTCGATTTGAAACTGACCTGTCTGCGGATTAAACCCGACATTGCACTTGCTTGGATCGTATCCGCCGTCACCGTACTCATATCCATCTACCGGACCGCTGCCCGGATTCTTCGGCTTAAATTCGAAACGTGGTGCGAGTACCTGCTCCATGAGTAGGCTGGCGGCGATAGCTTTCAGGGTATCGTTCACCGCCTCGGTGACGGCTTCCTCGGAAGCATCCGGTTCGGCAATCAGATTGGTAAAGCGCGCGCGGGTTTTGCCCGGCGCGTCGCGGGTGGCGCGGCCGATAATCTGCACGATCTCGGTAAGGCTCGCCCGATAGCCAATCGTCAGCGCGTGCTCACACCAAATCCAGTCGAACCCTTCCTTGGCCATGCCGAGTGCAATGATAATATCGACATGATCGCGATTGTTCTTCTGCGAAGGGTCCTTCAATGCAGCCGCAACGCGGTCTCGCTTAGCGGCGTCGTCATCCACGAGATCGGCAACCTTGAGTACACGGCCGTCGCGGGCCTTGACGAGCTGGAAGCTTGTGACGGGGTCGGTCCCCTGCCACGTCCCCAATGCCTCAATGATGTGCTCGACCTCTTTTATCTTGTCCTTCGTGCTTTCCCGCGAATTGACGCTCGGAATATGGACGATCGTCTTCTCGGCCGGGTCCAGCACCTTAAGGATGTCGTCTGCATATGGGCCAGAATAGAAGAAATAGCCGATGTCCAACTGCTTTAGGTATTCGTAGCCGTTCAGTTGCTCATAATATGTGTAAGTAACGGTGTCGAACTTCGCCTCGTCCTGCGGGGCTAATACCGCCTCGGCGTCGCCCCGAAAGTACGACCCAGTCATTGCGACGATGTGCACTTTATCACGCGCGACGAATTGGCTGAGATGGAAACCGAGCTTGTTGTCGGGATTTGCTGAGACATGGTGAAATTCGTCAACGGCGATGAGCCGGTCATCAAACTTCTCGACGCCGAACTTATCTACGGCAAAGCGGAAGGTCGCATGGGTGCAGACAAGCACTTGGTCGTCGCTTTCGAGGAAGGTGCCGACGGAGTTAACCTTGCCCCCATTGTCCGAGCCGGGCGCGTCGCAGAGGTTCCATTTCGGCGAGACGGTCCAATCGGCCGAAAAGCCAAACTTGCTCAACGGCTCATCGTGAAAACTTGCACCGATCGACTTTTCCGGCACGACGATGATGGCCTGTTTGAGCCCTTGGCTTTGAAGCTTGTCGAGAGCGATGAACATCAGCGCGCGGCTCTTACCCGAAGCTGGCGGTGACTTGATCAGAAGATACTGCTCGCCGCGCCGCTCATATGCACGTTCCTGCATCGGTCGCATTCCGAGCCGATTGATCTTAGTCGAGTTGCCGTTGCGAGCGTAAGCAACGGAAACTGAGGGGATCGATTTCACCTCGATAGTCATACGCTTGCCCCGGCCTTCCGCTTCTTGGCCGCTCCCTGTTTCGCGGCCAATTTGGTGTACAGCTCGAACAGCTTTTCCAATCTCTCCGTGTCATTGCGAAACCTGCGCCCGACATAGATGCGGTCCAAAACCTCATCATTCCGCTCGTGCGCTTGGCGCAGATCAGGAGGCATCTCGGCCGGATCATAGAGATCAGCGATCGTCGAAGGGAAATGCGCTTCGCGCGCCAAAAGGATATCCTCTGCGCAGCGAGTCAGGTCGGCTTTGTTCTTATCTGTAAGCGGGGGGACTGGAAAAGTGTTCCAGCCGAGAGTGGACGAATATCGAAGGCGAGTTTCCAGTTTTCCGCAAACCGTAGCAACCCACGCGATATGCATCTTCGAGCATACAATCGCAAACTCCCAAAGCGAGGGATCGTAAACAGCAAAAGCGAGGTTAGATATCACGCTGTTCTGATCGAAAACATCTGCCGGGAGGTATTCGCGCTCTTCGGATGAAGCAGCCGCCACCGCGATTGCAACCGTATTTCTGTGAGCGCGCTGCGCAAACTTGTGGGAGATGGCGGCGTACCCATTCGTTGTTTTCGCCGGAGAAGCCTCCCGAAACGATTTTACTTTTTGAATGCGCTCGCACACACCTGCGATTTTTTTGGCGATAGGCAATCGCTCATCATCAATCCAAAGACATTTCCTGTTCCTATAGTGTACCAACTCCTTGGACCCCACGAGCTCCTTTAGCAACTCCGTCGCGGTCGGTTCGTCGTGAATCAGGGCCTTTGCTTCTTCGTGCGTCAGAATGAGGTTTCCGCCATCGCGAGCCATGCTGCCAGAAACCATTAGGTCTAGTTCCTGAGACAGCGGCTCATCTCTCGTTTTCACGTATAGTTCTGGACCAGCTATCAAGTACGGAGAGATGGACTCAACATCGCGCTTTGTCTCGCCTTCAAACAACGTGCACCGTGCTGGCTTGGACATCCCGACACCAATGATCACGCATTGCACGGCTGCGTTGTTAGAGGCGTTGTTTCGCCACTTGAAACCTTGGTGCGCAAAAATGATATGGCAGCCGCGCCTGTAGAGATGAGACCAAAGATGAGCTACCTGCTCGCCCTCACTAATCGAACTGGTGGAAACAAACGCAAAGGCAGCATTGCAATGTTTCGCGAAGTCCGCAGCTTTCAAGTACCAAGCAGTTACATAGTCGCAGTCTTTGAACTCGTTTCCTCCACCGAAGACGTGCGCCATGTCCTCCTTTTGTGATTTTGTTTGCTTGCGCGCTCCCTTGAACTGAGGATTGCCGCAGATATACGTTTCACCACCTTCGTTTTCGAAATCGATTTGCGCCTGATCGAGCGGCGTATGGAATAGGTCATCAGCGTGTAGCTTCAGACCCGTCCCGGTTGAGGGGCATACGCTGAGCCAGTCCAGCCGCAGGGCATTGCCGCACATGATCCAATTCTGAGCGTCGAGTGGCAAGAATTCGGCCAAAGCTTCTTTTTGGCCGCGATACAGCACATCACACTGAAACTCCGCTATGATGAGAGCGAGCCGTGCGATCTCGGCGGGGAAATCTCGCAGCTCGATGCCACGAAAGTTGGTGAGCGGAATCTCCGTACGGCGGTCCGACTCGCCGCGCCGCCTGTTGATCTCCGCTTCGATGAAACGCAACTCCTTGTACGCGATGACGAGAAAATTACCTGACCCACAGGCCGGGTCGAATACCCTGATCCTTGAGATGCGCTTGCGCAGATTGAGCAGCGTGCGCGGATTGTCTCCAGCTTGCTGGAGCCGCTCACGTAGATCATCGAGAAACAATGGGTTCAGCACCTTCAAGATATTTGGGACGCTGGTGTAATGCATTCCCAGCGCACCGCGCTCCTCGTCCTCCGCGACCGCTTGGATCATCGAGCCAAAGATATCGGGGTTGATCTTGGTCCAATCGAGATTGCCGATATGAAGAAGGTAGGAGCGTGCGATCCGGCTGAAGCGCGGCACATCCATGTTGCCGGAGAACAAACCACCATTGACATAGGGAAACTTGTCGGCCCACCGGGCGATACCAGCGCCCTCTCGATCCTCGCGCTTCGTATTCATCGCCCGAAACAGTTCGCTTATCACATCGTGGGTATTGATCGAGTCTCGCGAACTCATCCGCTCTACCGTGGTAGTGAACAGACGGTTACTGTTGAAGATGTCGGTGTCTTCCGCAAAGAAGCTGAAGATCAGCCGCGCCATGAAATGGTTCATGTCGGGGCGGCGTTCCTCCGTTCCCCACTCGGGGTTATCTTTGAGAAGCTCGACATAGAGACGGTTTAGGCGGCTGGTCGCCCGGATGTCGAATGAGCTTTCGCGAACCTGCTTAACGGTGCTGATACCGGCAAGCGGTAGGAAAAAACCAAAATGGTCTGGAAACTCCGTGAACGCGCAGACCGCCGTCTCGCCGGTCTCCAAATCCTCGGCCTCGAAGTCCACCCCATCGGTTGCGACGATGAATCGTGCCTTTGCTCTGGCAGTCGCCGGGCTGTTCCTGAGCGCTGTGAGGGTCATGGCGACTTCGCCATTTGAACAGACGACTAGGTGGATATGGCTGGTCTGTAGAACTCCGCCCAAATCTGACTTGTTCGACGTGCCGGATCGCAGTCGCCTGATCGTTGTATCCTTGTTCCCGAATGCTCGAAGGAAAAGGAAGGGGAATTCGGCTGGGTCGAATGGCTGCTCGGCGAGAGCCGAGATGGCCTCCTCGATCTCAACGGCGTTCATAGAGTTACGGCCCCAAAAGTCTTCGCGTCACGCGCCTTGACCTGAAAGTTTACCCGCGTTTCGGGTCCCCTTTTCAACCACGGATCGTGGGCCCGCACAATATCGCAAGTCCTTGAGTTAACATATCGTTTTTGATCGGTATGCGGAGCTGAGCACCGCGCCGCAGCGGATTTCGCAGCCCGATAACCGTTGCCTCGTCCGGCTCACAACGCCCCTACTGATTCTCGACACATCGTTCGCTGAAACCGCATTCACTCGCTGCCTCCATCGACCGCTTCGATGAAGAGTCGGCGCGGCTACTCGAATGGCAGCGAATTCGTCATCCTAACGGAGATCAACTTCGTTCGCGCCGATATGCCCTGAACGTCAGAACGCCTGCGGGAAGATCGAGCGACAGGGAAATGTCGTCCGGGTGCATCGCTGCGGCCATTTTCGAAAGGTCCAGCAATGCTGCGCCAAGAGTCGTCGGCAGCCCCTCCACCGGCTCCAGCCCGAACGTCCGCTCGACCGCGTCGGCCTTTCGGGATACGAGATCGCCTTTATTTTCCGTTGAAGCCATTATTGCCTCCTTCGAATGATCGTATCGCGCCCTTCAGCTTGGCAATGAACCCTAGCAGCTCGTCGCGATTACACTCGACAAGCTGCTGAGTTTCGGTCGCGCGCCGACGTTCAAGCATTTTCTTTTTTTGGAGTAGTAGTGCTTTCCTTCTCCGTTCAAACTCTGCGCGACGAACCGCCAGATGTCTGTGGGCTTCGGCTAAAATCTGTGCTCTCTTCTCTTTCGTGAATTTTGTCATGGCGTCCGCTCCGTCCGCTCACGGGCGTGAGGATGCCACGACTTACAGCCAGACGCTTCCGACGCGCCGGAAATTATTTCTGATCCGTCTCGGCGGCCTCCTGCATCGCGCGAGAGATTGCATCGCCGATGCAGTGGGAATCGTCCTTGCCGCTCCTGCTGAGCCACCCGTATTTCAAAAGGTAATCGACTAGCGTGCTGGAATACTCTACCGGCGCAACCCGAAGTCCGGCGACCTCTCGCCGGTACCGACGCCGGTCACGAGCGCGCTTTCGTTCGCGCTTGCGATCGGCGGGTGGCGGGCGGCGGGGCATCAGGCGACCGCGCGCCTGCGCATTTCGTTGAATGCTGCGAATATCGAGATGCTGTCTTGCTTCAGCGCCGTGGCAAGGTCGGCATTGCCTGTCTCGTCCATCCGCGCGATGGCGTAGTGAAGTGTTTCGGCTTCCCGTCTGATTCTCTTGAGGGCGTAATACGCGGCTTCTGCCTCGCTCTCGTCCGCTATCCATTGCGGATCGGCCACTAGCAGCTCGGCGTGCGCGATCCCGGCCAACGCCGCCTCGACATCGCTGGCGAAGGGTTCACTGTAGGTGGCGCAGGACCGACCCCACCACGGTCGCCTGACGCTGTAGCGCCAGCCTTCGCAATGTTCCACTCGGACAGCGATGAAGGGTGAACACATCTGGCCCTTCGGCCAGTAGCCCCACTCGTGCGCGCCCGACTTGTAGTGCGTGCCGCGCCAGCATTTGCGCCGCAGTTTCTCGGGTGGCGTCAGTTGCCTGCGATGCTCCTGCCGCCATTTGAATAGCGCCTCGCGCAGCCTCTCCTGCTCGGCGTTGCCGGTCATGTAAGCGGCGCAGACGTAACCGCACATCAACGTAACGCCCGGCAGAAGCTCGTGCGTCATGACATGGCCGTATCCGATCTCGGTCACCTCGCACATCTCGCAAGTTCCGCGAGCCTCTTTGATCTCGATGCACTTCCAGCCGGAATGCGGGATGGCATCCCGCAACCACATCCCGGTCTTGCGCGGGGCCTTGAGCGTCGTCATGCCGTTCTCCCTTGCTGCTGCCGACATCGGGGCGGATCGGTTCTCCAAGTCATGCGGTGCGCCGTCCAAAGCGGTGGAAGGGTGGCGTCCCCAAGACGCCCTTCCACCCCTTCCACCGCTGTGGGGGTATGGGGGAGAGGTACACACCCCCGGTGGAAGGCGGTGGAAGGCCGGTGGAAGGGTCGGTGGAAACCTCACGAGACCCCCCCAACAATCACCAGCCGGGAGCGTCGATGGGACGGCGGTCCATCCTCCTGAACCCAGATTTTCTCGGCGGCGAACAGCCGCCGCATGGCATCGGCCAACGCCTGCTTGCTGCACTTGGCTGCCTTGGCCTCTGGTTCGTCCGCGAACTTGGCCGGAGCGTAATTCGTTCCAGTTTTATCACTGACCTTCCGGCCCTCGTGACTGAAGCGGGCAAGCAGGCCCATGAATAGGTCCTCGATCTTCCGCTCGGTGGCGGCCCGCTCGATGCTCGACGGTGCGGTCACCGGCACGAACAGGCCATTGCACCAGATCATACGGATGGTCTCGCCGCTCGGACCGTAGTTGTTCTTTCGAACGATTAACTCGCGCTGGTCTGATCTTGTGTCGCCGTCGGGTTCGCTGGCCTTGAGAAACAACCTCGACCTTACGCTGTTATTCCACGCGGTCGAGCCTGAGAGTCCGCTGTCGGTCGAGATGCCGCTCAGGCTCGGATGTGACGTCAGCAGCACAGCCGCGCCGCTATCGATGGCGAGACGACGGAGCAGGCCAACGAATTGCCGGACCTCACTGCGATTGTTCTCATTGCCTGCGAACAGATCGGCCGCAGAGTTCAGCACGATCAGCACCGGCTTCACGTTGTTCGCCGTCAGCAACAACCGCGTGAATAATGGAGTTGGTTGGATGATGCCTGCGCGATCCGGCGCGCCGAGCAGCGCGTCTTTGCCCGCGAGCGGCATGAGGTGCAGGCCACCATCGCCCAACTCCTTGAATGTAACGCCAAGATGCGCGCGGATCGCATCCAGCCTAAAGTGCAATTCAGGCTCATCATCTTCGGCATCGAGATAGATCGCCGGTCCGGGCTCGGGCAACGAGCCGAACCAGTCGCGCGCGAGCGGGTGGGCGCAGGCCAACTGCAGCGTCACGATCGATTTGCCAACCCCGCCTTCGCCGGAAAGTAACGTCACGGCCCGGCGCGGGATGCGATCTTTCACAGCCCAATCGCGTTGCGGGACTTCTGCTTCGTCCCAGCCAGAGATGTCGAGTGGTGTCAGAGGCTCATCGGTATTGTTCTGCTCCGGCAGTGGTGACGGCGACGGGGCGCGGAATGACGATGGATCGCGCCCGTTGTCATTGGTGCGGATCGGAATCGCGGCTTCGGCCTTGGAGCGCGCAAGCCGCTTTTCGAGAGCCTCACACTCGCGAAGTTCATGAGACTGCAATCGGGTGATGCCGTAGGACTTGTTGCGATACTCGTGCAGTAACTGTGCCTTCTCGAAGGCAAGCTGTGGCGCTTCATGCTGAATCCGGGCGATCTCGAATCGGTCATATTCGTTCAGGGTGAATCGCGTGTAGGCGGTGGTGCTGTTGGACATTGTCCGGACCTTGCTCTTGCTGAGCCGACCGGCCGGGCGCATATTGCGGGAGTGATGGTGATCTGTCCCGGCCGTTGCGTCCGGTCGGAAAAAGTTGAAGCCCGGCGCTTTGGTCGAGCGTCGGGCTTCGTATGTCAGGTGCTTTCCGTTTCGACGTCCGCATCGCGTCCGATGCAGGCCCAGCGCGTTAGCGGATTTGGGAAAAACCCAATATCGATCAGTGCATCGGATAAGCAGTTAGCAAGTGCTAAGTGCTTGATCGAGAATGAAAGTGGTATAACTGCCGGACCCGCCACGCTTCGCCCTTTGGGCTACGCGTGGCGCAGCCAGGAGGAGCCCAAAGGGCGAAGGCGGGCCATCAGCTCACAAGCTACGGCTCGGCAGGCCACCATTCCCAACCGCAAGGCCGACGCCGTTCCCGCTGCCAAGCGAAATATCGAAAAACAACCCCATGCAAAGTAGCCGGCGCGGTCGATGCTTTGAGCGAAGCCGACCTTCGACGCTGTCACCTTGGTGTCCCAAGCGCACATGCGACCCTAATCGCTCCTGCGCAGAAACAAGTAGTCCGCAGCATACGGGATGCTGAGGTATGCGCCGGCGCCTTCGCACGGTCCCCGCGCCATTCCGCCTTTGGTATTGATTCGCAAAACAGTTGCCGCATCGAACAGGATGCCCTTGTTGCGGCGGTCCACGACTTCGATTTCCAGCCACGGAATGTCGCTCGTGGTAGCAGCTGGCATGCTCGCGACCACCCTGCCCTTCACTCCGCTGCCGTCGATGTGGTCCCAACTTGGCCCGGAGTAGTGCCGACCAATCGATTGTCCGTCAACCATGAGCGTAGCGATCGGTTCGCGAAACTGCCATGTCAGGGCCTGAACCTGCGATGCCGGCATCGAGGTGTCTGGTTTGCACTCGTAAATCTGGGCGCCTTCAGCGTGAAGGGTAGCGATGATCCTATTCTTGTCCAACGCCAACAGCGGTTCCGCCAACGCCTTGACAACGAGAACAACAGAAACAAGCGAGACCGTGCCATGCAAAACTTTCGAAGAGATCTTCATCGGCCTTTTGGCTTCAAGTGATTCAATCCAAGTGGTCGGAGCTCAAGCGAAGTACTTTCCGGGCTTAACGCTCACGGAGCGCTTCCTGGCGGTAGCGACGCAAGGGCGAAAGCAGGTAGCTCAGGATGTTCCGCGATCCGGTCTTGATCTCGACCGTCACGGCCATGCCGGGTGACAGTCTGACGATCCTGCCTTCGACCTGCATCCAGTCGCGATCAAGCGAAATGCGCGCGGCGTAGTTCAGTTGCTGTCCCTTCGGCTCACTGGTCTCGTTCGGAGATCTCGGCGCCGGGTCACCGGGGCGCTGTTGTTCGCGGTCGCTGATCAGTGCGTCCTGTGAAACTGAAAGAACCTCGCCATGCAGGAGGCCGTAGCGCGTGAAATTGAAGGTGTCGACCTTGATCTCGGCGTCTTGTCCAGCGTGCACAAAGCCGATGTCGCTGTTCGGCACCATCGCCTCGATCTCCAGCCGGCTGTCACTCGGCACGATCACGAGCAGAGGCTGCGCCGGCGTGACCACGCCGCCGACCGTGTGGATCGCTAGCTGCTGTACCACGCCATCAACGGGAGCGGTGAGCAGTTGAAGTTTCATCCGCTGTTCGGCCTTGATCAGGTCCTGGGTGAGGCCGTTCGCCTTCTGCTCCGCCTTGGCAAGTTCGTCGGAGATCGTGCGCCGATATTCCGCTACCGCTTGACCACGCGTTTCGCGAATCGCGGCAATCGCGGCCTCCGTCTCTCGCAGGTGGCTATTCTGAACGCCGAACTCCTCCTGCTGCTCGACCAGCAGCTGCAACACCTCGAAATAGCTGAGCTTCGAACCCAATTCCTTGTCCACAAGCGTCTTGCGAATGTCGACGCGTGACTGGATGACCGGAAGGATCGTTTCGAGCTTGTGGATCGTCGCTGCGATCGTGGCCTGCTCGGCTTCCTTCTGCGCTTGTTGACGGACGAGCGCAGCAATCTTGGCGCGATGCTCGGTCACCTGGTTCAGCAGGAGCTGACGCTGAATTCCGATCAGTTCCGGATCTGCGCCGGCGGGGGCCTTGAATTCGGCGAGCGGATCATCGCCAGCGCCGAGCGCCGCCCGCAGCCGCGCGATATTGAGCCGCTCGGCCAAGAGGTCGCTACGCAGGCGATCGCGCTCGGCCCCGTTGGCCGTCGGATCGAGTTCGATCAGAACGTCACCGGCCTTAACCGTCATCCCGTCTTGCACCCGGATCACACGCACAACCCCGGTCTCGAACGGCTGGATGACTTTGACCCTGCCTCCCGGCAGGATCTTACCAGTCGCCGACGCAACGATGTCGACCGTGCCCCACCAGGCCCAGCCTAGCGCCGCACAGAACAACACAATAATGGCGGCGCTAATCGCACGGCCGATTGGTGAGGGCGGCGTTTCCACGATTTCGAGCGCGGCCGGCAGAAATGCCAGTTCTTCGAGGCGGCGCCGCGCATTGGAATGCGGGACGACGCGTCGCGCGACCCGGGCAGCGATCGCCTGTTCAGCCGGCTTCATGGAGTCCCCCTTGCAGCCGGTGCAACGATGCATAGCGGCCGCCGCTCTTGATGAGCACGTCGTGGCTGCCATCCTCGACAAGGCGGCCGCGATCAAGCGTCACAATGCGGTCTGCCGTGCGAACAGTTGAAAGCCGGTGCGCGATCACCAGCACCGTGCGCCCGCTAGCGATCGCCCTCATATTCTGCTGAATGATACGCTCACTCTCATAGTCGAGTGCGCTGGTCGCCTCGTCAAAGATCAGGATCCGGGGATCGGTCACGAGCGCGCGTGCGATCGCAATGCGCTGACGCTGTCCGCCGGACAGCGTGGATCCACGCTCGCCGACCACGGTGTCATACCCCTCGGCAAGCTCGAGGATGAACTCGTGAGCACCGGCGAGCCGAGCGGCGGCGACGATGCGCTCCATCGGCATCGTCGGGTCTGCGAGCGCGATATTGTCGCGCACCGAGCGGTTGAACAGCACGTTCTCCTGCAGGACCACGCCGATCTGACGGCGCAACCAGGCGGGATCGGCCATTGCGATATCCATTCCATCCACCAGCACCCGTCCGCGCTCCGGGACGTAGAGGCGCTGGACCAGCTTTGTGATCGTGCTCTTACCGGACCCGGAGGGGCCGACGATGCCAACCGTCTGGCCGGCCGGGACGTCGAAGCAGATATCGTGCAGGACCTCCTGGCCGTCGACGCGGTAGCGGAACGAGACGTGGTCGAACTCGATATCGCCGCGGATCGCCGGCAGCCGTGCACGTCCGGCCGCATAGGTCGGCTCCGCGGTCGTATTGAGGATATCGCCTAGCCGCGCTATCGAGAGCCGCGCCTGGTGGAAGTCCTGCCAAAGCTGGGCGAGCCGCAGGACCGGCGCGCTCACCCTTCCCGCCAGGAGATTGAAGGCGACGAGTTCGCCGACGGTGAGGCTGCCGTCGATCACGAGCCTCGCGCCGCAATACAGGATGCCGGCCGTAGCGATCTTGTTCACCAGCTGGACCGTCTGGCTCGCGCTGTTGCCAAGGCTCAGGACCCGGAAGCTTGCGGTAACGTAGCCGGCGAGCTGCTCCTCCCAGCGGCGCTGCATCTGCGGCTCAACCGCCATGGCCTTGAGCGTCTCGATTCCGGTCACGCTCTCGACCAGGAAGGCCTGGTTCTCGGCACCGCGCCGGAACTTCTCGTCGAGGCGCCGCCGAAACAGCGGCGTCGCCCCCGCCGAGATCGCGATATAGAACGGGAAGGAAGCCAGCACGATCCAGCTGAGGAGCGGTGAGTAGAGAAACATCACCGCCACAAAGACGAAAGTGAACAGGAGATCGATGACCAGTGTAAGCGCCGAGCTGGTGAGGAAATTTCGGATGTTCTCCAGCTCGCGCACCCGCGCGACCGAATCGCCGACACGCCGCGCCTGGAAATAGGCCATTGGCAAAGCCAGTAGGTGGCGAAAGAGACGCGCCCCGAGTTCGACGTCGATGCGATTGGTCGTGTGCGCGAACAGATACGTCCGGAGGATTGCCAGGACGGTCTCGAACACCGAGACGGTGACCAATCCAAGAACGAGGACGTCGAGGGTGCTCAGGGAGCGATGCACCAGCACCTTGTCAATGACGACCTGGAAGAACAGCGGTGAGACCAGCCCCAGCAGTTGCAGGAAGAACGAGGCGAGCAGGACCTCGCTCAGAAGACGACGATATTTGTGGATTGCCGCCAGGAACCAGGTGATGTTGAACGTCCGGGTGACGTCCGCCAATCCGGCACGGCGGGTCATCAGGATCAGACCGCCGTCCCAGATCGCCAGAAGCTCGTCCCGCGTCATCAAGATGGGCCGGCGCTGCAGCGGCGAATGGACCAGGACTTTTTCCTCGTCAGCCTTGGCGAGCAGCAGGAACCCGCCATCGCGCAGGGGAGCAATGGCGGGCAGCGGTGTGCTCGCAAGCCGCAACCAGTCGGTCCGGCAGACCCGCGCCTTGAGTCCGAGATCCCTGGCGCACCGGAGCATCTCCGGTGCGCCTATCTTGTCCGTTCCCAGCCGATGCGCGATTTGTCCGGCATCGGCCGCGACGCCCTGGAGATGCAGCAGCGTCACTAGCGCTTCGAGACCAGGATCGGCCGGCTTTGCGGCGCTGGCTTCGGTGCTCATTGGTTTTCTCCAGGGCGACGGTCGGTCAGGCGTGGGGGTGCGCCAGCAATGGCTGCTGGGCGGACGGTGGATCGGCAACCGGCGTTGCACCTTGACCGCCACCCGCCGACACGAAGCTCGAGGCCATGAACTGGCTGAGCAGGGCGGCATTCGGACCGGTCGCCGCGAGCGAGTTGAGCACGGTGTTCGAACCGGGGCCGCCATCCAGGGAATCATGTCCCCCGAGGCCGATCAGCACGTCGTCTCCCGCCCCGCCGGCCAGCGTGTCATTGCCGGGGCTGCCGATCAGAACGTCGTTGCCATCATCACCATGGGCGACGAGCTGCATACCGCTCAGCCCAGCGCCCACGACGACGTCGTCCCCGCCAAGACCGTTGACGACGATCGTATCGTTGGCGTCGAAATTGGCGATCCTCACCTCGCTGGCGAGGCCCGATATCGTCACCACGCCGTTGTCGTTGTTGATCGAGATCACGTCATCGCCGTTGGTCGCGTTGATGACGACCGTGTCGGCCACGTTGTCGGGGGCTCCGCCCACGCCGAGATTGACATTGACCAGACCGACATCGGTTCCGCTGAGATCGTTGACGGTGATGGTGTCGGCACCACCCAAGGCGTTGATGTCGATCCTCTCGGTCCCCTTGACATCCATCACAACACCGCCGATGTCGCGCGTCACCCTGGCGCGCGGACCGTTGGCGGATACAGTGAATTGCTCGACAATGTTGGCGCCGTTGAACACAAGCGTATCGCTACCCTCACCGCCCTCGACAATGTCGCTGGCGTCGCCCGGATTCCAGATGAACGTGTCATCGCCGTTGCCGAGGAGCGCCGTGTCATTGCCGCGCCCGCCGGTGATCAGATCATTTCCGTCACCGCCGAGCAGCCTGTCGTTGCCGTCGCCGCCGGTGATGGTGTCATTGCCCGCTCCGCCATCGATGGTGAGCTGGATAAGGGTGGAAAGGCCGTTTCCGGCCGTGATGACGTCGTCGCCGCCATTGGCATTGACAACAAGGCTCTCCGTGGTGCCGATGTCGACGGAGAACGGACCCGGGGTGATGCGATCGAAACGCACGCGAGCCCCGTTGGCGGTGATGGTAAAAGTCTCCGAGCCGTTGCCGCCATTGACCTCGGCAGTGTCATTGCCATCGCCGCCTTCCATCAGGTCGGTACCGTCGCCCGGATTCCAGATCATGCGATCGTTGCCGGCCTCGCCGAACATCTGGTCGTCGCCGGCGCCGCCGGTCAGCGTGTCGTCGCCCGAGCCGCCGAACAACAGGTCGTTACCGCCTTTGCCGAGGAGCGTATCATTGCCCGAGCCGCCGAAGAGCTGATCGTTGCCGGAACCGCCCTTCAACACGTCGTTGCCCGCGCCACCGAACATCAGGGCGGCCGGCAGCGGGCCATTTGCCTCGTCGAGCGCGATCGTGTCGTCGCCGCCCTGGCCGAACATCTGAATCTGTGACGTGTTGGCAACCGTCGAGGTGCCGCCCAGGACGCGTACGGCCCCGCCGTTAACGAGGACGTTGCCGGCCGCATCGCGGCTGGCGATGATCGTGTTGTTGAGGTTGTCGCCGAACACTGTCAGCTGGCGGGCGCGAAAGAAAGCTGTAGTAGCCATGATGATGATCCTTTCGAAAAATCGATAGTCAGCGCATTTGCGCGCGCTTGCTTGCTCTGTTCGCGTCCGCGGCAATCTGCGCACGCGCGTACAAAGTTGAGCCGCCAGAGTGGCCGCTCCCCGCTACGAAAGGATTTCAGGCGATGGTTATCGTGTTACAATTGTAACGTGCCGGACCTGCGAAGGCTACGCGCCAGCGCTGCTGCGAGTTCGCTGCTTGTCAATGGCCAGCGCAGCACCTCGGAAATTCCAGCCTCGGTCAATGCATTGACGCTGACATCGATCGTGGAAGCGGCGGCGAGCAGCACCGGCCGGAGCGGTGCGATGCGGTGTAAAGCCCGTGCGAGGTCCAGGCTGGCGTGGGTCTGCGCCCCCTGCGTGACCAGAAACACATCGAATCGATCGGGCTCGGAACGGCATGCTCCGAGTGCATCGTCTCCCTGCTCGAACCCCACCGGTTCGTATCCGAGTGCAGCGAGCCTTTCTTCGTCCTGCAGGAGGTGGTCTGACTCGCTCTCGACGATCATCACCGTCTCGCCGCGCCCGAGCGGGAGTGATGGCTGCCCGGCCGTTGCAGCGCTGTCTGCCGCCAGCGCCGGCAGACATATCTCAAAGCGGCTTCCGCGTCCGGGCTCGCTTTGCACATCGATGGCTCCTTCATGATCACGCACGATCTCGCGAACGGTTGCGAGACCGAGGCCGGTGCCTCCCAATCGGGTCGTGAAAAACGGCTCGAATATTCGGCGCGCCACACGCTTGTCGAATCCACGTCCGCTGTCGCTGACGGCAATGCATGCATAGCGGCCCCGCGAGAGTTCACCGTCGCTCATTCGAAGGAACGTGGTCACTTCGCGGTGCACCGCGGTCACGCGAATGCAACCGCCGTCCGCCATCGCCTGCGCGGCATTGGTGCATAGATTGATAATGACCTGCTGCAGCTGCGCTGGCTGGCCCGATACCGCGAGGTCGGGCGAAACCTCGTCGAAGACGAGCTCGACGCCGGAGGGAAACGAGGCGCGCAGAAGTGACGCTGCCTCGTCCAGGAGCATGCGCACCTGCACCGGACGGGTGAGTGTATCGGTCCGTCGTCCGAATGTGAGGATGTTGTCGACCAGGTCGCGGCCGCGCTCCGCCGCCCGCCGTATTTCCTCAATATGCCGGGTCGGCTTGCTGCCACGCGTGAGATGCGGCTCAATCATCTCCGAGTAGCCAACAATCGCGCCAATGATATTGTTGAAGTTGTGTGCAATTCCGCTTGCGAGCGACCCGACCATTTGCATTCGACGCGCCCGTTCCAGCCGCACCGTGAGTTTCGCCTTGTCGCGCTCGAGAAATTCACGTTCGACCGCATTGGCCACCGCGTCACCTGCGAGTCGCACAATCGGCGCCGGATAGTTCCAGTTTCGTATCGGTTTAGAGTAGTCAAAGCCCATGATGCTTCGGATCAGCCGACCGGGTCGGACGAGAGGCACGCTGACCCATGCGCGTGCGCCGGCCTTCGTCAACGCTTCCTTGACTGGACCAGGTGGTAGCGCGGCAATATCCGTAACGGCGACGTTGTCCGGCTCAGCCACGCCGAGCTGTTCGGACAATCCCAGTGCCCGTTGGGGCCAGCCCGGTGGAAACGCCTCTCCGGACCTCGACCAGGTATGCACGCGAACCGGATTTTCGCCAAGCACTACGTAGGCGCGATCAGCGTTAATCAAACGACCGAACTCGCCCAACACTTGCTTCAGCCGCTCGGTAGCTTCGGCCGGCGAGCAATTGATGAGGCTCGTCGAATTCTCGGCTATGACATGCTCAAGGGCTGCTCGCGTTCGCAACGCGATAGCACGGGCACGCAGCCGCAGGCCGAGAAGCGCGAGCATGATGAGCAGTAGCAGTGATACCAGGTACAGAAGCAGCCGGAAACGCTGTTCGCCGGCTTCAACCACGGAGCGATGGCGGGCAAACAGCACGCGGGTCTCTTCGAGGGGTTGTGCGTCGGGTATGGCAGTGAAGGTTCGGAGGGTTTCATCGACGGCGGGCAGCAAATCATGCAGCAAGCGAGTGTGCGCTAGCATTGCGCGAGCTGTGTCCGCGTCTGGCCCGGCCGTGGGGGCCAGCGCAGCGAACAGGTCGATGCGATCCTGGAGCGCCTTGACGGCAACCGACGATCTGTCGCGCGCGAGGTAGAGGACCGCGGCCGCCAGCGCACTCATCGCCGGCGCGAGTTGAGCGTCGTGGCTACGGGAAGCCGGATCGGTGCTCACGAGAGCGACAAAGGACAGCGAGTTTTGCAGGAGAGCATTGTTGGTCTTGAACAGCTCCATCAGGTCTTCCTGCTGGGCGACCGACGCTTCGAGCCTGTCAACCGGCCGCGTATCAAGTCCCTCGGCTTGAGCGTAGGACCGAAGCTGGGCCACCGCGACCCGCATCGCCTGCACGGCGCCGGAAAAACTGTCGTAGTCGCGAAGCAGGCCCGCGCGCGCCTGGAGAACGTCGCGATGAAGTGAGGTTTCGGCCAGCGCGTAGTCGTCGAACGCGCGAAGTGCCATGGCGTATTTGGGTGCGTTCGTATCGATTCCTCGCAGCAGTAACCAAGTCAGGAGCGCGAGCAGCAGCGTGAACCCGAGGCCAACGGGGAGGAATTTCATCGGGGGATGCCGCCGTTGCGTGGAGTGACGGCGGCCGGCCTCAAAGCCTGGCCTCGATAGCTGCCAGTCAGCGTGTTGAGGAAGGCAACGATGCCCGCGATCTGTTGATCCGTGAGCACACGGTCGAGCTGAGCGAAGCCCATGATCCTTACCGCTTCCGGCAAGGTGGCAGCACTGCCGTCATGAAAATACGGTGCTGTGGTCGCAACATTTCGCAAGCTGGGTACGCGAAGCAAGACGGGTTCTGGTGAACCCAACGGATGAAAAATGCCGTGTCGCTGAAATAGATTGCCTCCAACGTTAACACCTTGGTGACAGGTAATGCAGCCAAGTGACTTGAAGTCCTGATAGCCGGCCAGCTCCTCGGGAGTAATAGCGTCGGCTTCTCCTGCAACCCACCGGTCGAACCGGCTACCTGGCGTGACCAGCGACCGTTCGTACGTCGCGATTGCATCAAGGACGCTGGTGCGGTCGGGCTCTATCCCATAAGCGGCACGAAATTCTCGCACCATCTCCGGATCGGCGCGAAGCTTGCTCACGACTTCGTCAACACTCGATGCCATGATCGCAAAATTGCCGAGGCTGCTCTCGACTCCTTCCTCGAGCGAACGGAAATTCCCCTCCCAGTTCAAACGAAAATTCAAGCTTGCATTGAAGACCGTCGGCGTATTGAGCGCCATCGGTTGCCCCTCGGGCGCGTCGCGGGTATTGGCGGAAGCGCCGTTGGTCGCTATATCGTGGCATGACGTGCAGCTATGTGTATCGCCATGGGATAGCCGCCGGTCGCGAAACAATCGCTCGCCAAGAAGAACCCGTTGTGGGTCCTGAACCGGCGCGACCGGAATTGGCGTGATCGGCTCACGATCGGTGTGAGCGTGGAGGGCTGGTGATTGAGCGGCCGCTATCGAGTCAGTGGTCAGACAAAAAAGGGCCAGCAGGATATGCGCCGTCTTGCTTGTTTTTGCAGTGGTCATTGTCGCAGCTGGCATCGTTGAAGGGACTGGATGCAATGAACGCTTCATCGTTGATTGAACACGGGCCCTGCGGAAGCGTTGATCGCCAAGTGTGCGTTCTCCTTGTGGAGGACGATCTTGCCTTGCAGCGCATGATCCTAAACTATTTTGAGGAGAACGGCATCCATACCCTGACGGCAACCAGTCGTGAGGAAATGGTCCATCAACTTGATGGCAACGAGGTCAATCTGGTGATCCTCGATCTTCGGCTGGGTCTGGAGGATGGGCTGGATCTGCTGCGCGAAGTGCGGTTGAACTCCGATGTACCTGTAATCATTATCACCGGCCACCGCCGCGACGACATCGACCGGGTGGTTGGGCTCGAACTCGGCGCCGACGACTACCTGACTAAGCCATTCAATCTGCGCGAGCTACTCGCGCGCGTACGTGCGGTCCTCCGGCGGTTCGATGCCGGACGAACGGCACCGCCGCGAAATCCAGAACGTGGCCGTTTTCGCTTTGCTGGTTGGCAACTCGACCTCAGGATTCGGCAACTTACGGATCCCACCGGCCTGCCAGTAGCCTTGACCAAGGGTGAGTACGCAATGTTGCTCGCCTTCCTGGAGGCGCCGCAGCGGCCACTCAGTCGTGAGCAACTGCTGCATGCTACTCGCGTTCACGAGGATGTTTTTGATCGTAGCATTGACGTGCAAATTCTCCGCCTTCGGCGCAAGCTTGAGCGCGATCCTAGCGCACCGCGCATGATTCAAACCGAGCGCGGCGTCGGATATGTATTCGCCGTTCCCGTCGATCGCCTCTAGTCTCGATCTAGGTCGCGGTAAGAAAGACGGTGACCAGTGACTTGGTCGACTGCTACGCTGGCAAGTCGGTGGTCTTTCGCACCCTCATCCGATACGGAAGCGTGTTGCGTACTCGCCAAGAACTGCCCTCCGGACTGCACCAGTTTCGCACCGGAAACGACCCGACTGGAACGCAACAAACGCGATCGAACGCAAACATAACCGCGGGAAAATCAACAAGGCCGGTCGATCTCCCGCCGCTCATAACGGTCTAGTTGCAGGTTCGAGTCCTGCCGGGCCCACCAAGAAGATCAGTATCTTACTGGGTCCTGGTTGCCCGCAGCCAGAAACCGCACCAGATACGTGCTGTTTTCGTTCACACGAAAGTTCGCATCGGCGTCAGGCAAGCTCACCTGCTGATGAGTGGACGCGACAGTGCCACCCACGATCCTCGCCTTCGGCCGACGGAGAGGCACGGACAGAAGCAGTCTCTCCCTTTGGCGGTGAAGTCGGCTATCTCCGGCAAAGCGGAAGTCAGCCATGACGCCAATCTAGTCCGCTAAGGGCCAATAAGCGACATCCAAAGGGGTTCAGTTGATCACGTGCGCGCCTCGAAGATCATGTTGGACGACGCCTCGGTCGCGCGTTGGAACTGCTTAGAGCCCGCCCCTATCGCGCATGCTCGCATGTCCAGCCCTTCTTAACGGATGACTAGCAAATGCGACAGGCGACGCGAAGTGTTGCCTTAGCCGATCAGCGCCGCTTGTGGATGGAATAATCACACGCCCCGCTTCTTCGGACCGAGCCCCTCGAATTGCGTCTTCTGCTCGTCACTCAGGTTCCAACGGAAATCGTCGACCGCGTCGTTCACGCTCATGATCGCCTCTCGCATCGCTTCCAACCGCGCCTTTATGGCATTAAGGCGGCCCGGCGGGGTGAGCGCGTCCTTTGGCGGGCATGCGTTTAAGGCTTCCATGGTGCCCATCGTGGTGTCCTGCACCACTTCGAGCGCGGCGCGTTGGGTATCGGTCAGTTTCAGGCTGGCAGCGATGTCGTCGAGGGGCCATTGCTGGGCGACGAGCTGGCGGTATTGCTTTTCGGCCTGTTGCTCGTCCTGCGGTTCGCGGCTCGCCTGGCAGGCGGCGTCCTGCATCTCCTTCAGCTTCGCGGCCGCAGAGTTAGCGCGGCGGTCGCGTTCGGGCGTGTTGAGCCGCGCCTTCTGCTCATCACTTAGGAGATCGTAGAATTTTTGAAATGGCGGCTGAATGGCCGCAACTGCGCTCAGCATCGCGTTGACGCGGCTCTGCATAGCAGCGAACCGCTCCGGCGCGGTGGTTGCGGCCTGTGCTGGACAGGAGGCGCGGATGGTGTCGCCGGCCGAAATCCAGGCGCTCGCGAGCTCGTCGAAGGCTGCGCGCTGCGCCTCGTTCGCCGCGACCACCCGGCCAATCCGCTCGAGGGGAAGGCCGGTCGTCTCGGCCGTATCGCCGCCACAGAGCTCCTGCACGGAGGGCGCTTTGCGATGCCGCCTCCCGGCGGGGCGCTCGGCCGCAAACGCTGAGAGATCGCTTGCAGCATAGGGCGAGAAGATCGCGGCGTAGAGATCGCCGTAGCCATAGGCCCAGAAGCCGCTGCCATCATTGAGAAGCGCGTAGTCATAGAGATCGCTATAGGCGAACGGCCAGAAGAGCGGACCGACCCAGCCGTATGAACCGTCGGAGTGCTGCCACCAGCCTTGCGCAGCTCGGCCGCCCTGCCAGCCGGCCAGCGCCGCGACGGCAGTGAGCTGAGCGCGCTCAGTCGGGCGGATCGACTCGGCGGCGGGGCGAAGATCTTGCGGTCCTAAAGCAGCCATTCGGACGTGGCTGTGGTGCGCCGCCATCCGCGCGTGGCGGAGACCTGCGACCGACAGCATGCCGGCCATCGCGAAGCGCGCGACGCTCACGGGGCCGCCAACGCGCAGGCGGAAGCCCGCCTCGGCCGCGCTCGGCAGCGCTCCCAGAACGACCAGTGCAACGCCGGCAGCAGCCATTCCAAGGTCGGACTTTGACATGATCTCTCCCTTGGCTTCCCTCCTTGGCGGCCAGCATCGCGTCATGACTATGACTCGCTGCGAAACCGAAAGTTCCTCCGCCGTCTTCATTCGGGTGAACCTGCGGTCAGGTCACGATGTCAAACCAGCGAAATTACAGCGTGGAATTCGGCCGACGTTCATGCTGCTGCCCTTGGTTTAGCTAAATTCAATATGGGGCGCGCTGTCGAGACCGAAGATCATATACTCGAGGCCTTCCATCTCTCCCCTCGCGACGTTGACGCCTACCGGTGGATGCGTTTTGCGGGCGTGGCCAAGCTACAGCTCGGTTCGGACGCCGAGGCCGTCAGTTGGCTACGAAGAAGCACTGACGCGAACCGCAATCATCCTCTCGCTCATTTGGCGCTCGCCGCTGCCTTGGGCTTGACCGGCGCGCTAGATGAGCGAACCGCTGCAACAGCGGGGACTTGCACTCAACTCCGGGTTCACCATCCGTCGCTTGCTCGCTGCGCAACAAGGCGACAATCCGATTTACCTTGCTGGGTCGAGCGCTTCTGTAAGGGTACGTGCGCCTCACCGCCGTGCCAGAGGGGTGATGGTCCGCTTCGGGTCAAAGGCGCCGTTCTAGCAGTCAGTCGGGTACTGCCGGTCTAGCCCAATGAACGGACATTCAGAGCCGGTCGCCATATCTCAAAGGTGCCACTTCCAGGATTCGCAGCACGCCTCAGAAGTAGACGTTCGCGTTACGCGGACGGCCGCGACACCACCTGTTATCAGGCCCCGCCGCAGGACATCGCCGCTGGCGGCAGATATGCGCCACTCACGATGAACATGCTGCCGCTCGGCGGCCCGCGCTTGAACTCCGAAGCCGTCCCTGCCCGGCCAAGCTGGAGACCCAGCTTGCGTACTTTCAAGATTCCGCTCTACACTCTTAGACAGCATCGACCAACTAAAGTATCCACAAGTTGTGTCACGCGATTAACAAGACATTAACCTGCGGCTCAAGCGCGTGCCGTGGCCTTGTCGGACAGGAGTGGACCAGCCCCATGTGGAAAGACCCCATCAAGAGCACGCCTTCGATCATACAGACCGATTTCGGGCCCTTCGGGCAGAGCCTGCCGGGGGACGGTGAAGCCTATTGCGGCCCGACGTCGATGGTCATGGGCCTTTACTGGCTGTCGGCAAACGGCTTCACGCAGGTTGCTCCTGCGGTCTACAACGGCGAGGACGACCCCGTGGCGATCAACCTGGAAAGGGTGGTCGCGGGCTTGATGCAGACGTCGAGCGAGAGCGGCAGCTTCGTGGACGGCATGACGAGCGGGATGGCCGACTATCTGTCGGCCTGCGGAATCGGGCCTGATCTCTATCAGTTGACGAGCACTTCCAATCCGGACCTCGCGTGGCTCGCCGATCAGTTGGCCCCGAACGTGTCCGAGAGTCCGCAGACGATCGTCTTGGCCAATTTCGCGGTTGGCTGGTTTTCCGTTTCCCAGACGACGAAGGGATACATGGAAAATATCGGCGGCCATGTCCTCGCGCCGCTCACGGTGAACCTGACGGGCGGCACGATCACCATCAACAACGCTTTCCCCGCCTCGTTCGAGAACGTACCCAACCTCCCGTCCAGCAATCCGCAGACCGTCCAGATCGCGCAGATGCCCAGCGGATGGACGCTGGAAAATCAGCCGCTCCCCTCCGAAGACTACAGCCAGGTCGTCACCGACGCGCTCACCGGGAGGGGCGTCTACGCCGTGCTCTGGCAGGGGCAAGCCTGGGCGATCTCGCCGTCGGCGCTGCCCTCGACATCCGGATATGAACCCAGCACGTGGACGATCAACCAGCCTAAGGTCATCAACACGAACGGCGGCACGCTGACCGTCGTCGCGCCGATCTCCGGGCTGGGCGGCCTCCACAAGTACGGCGAAGGCACGCTCCTGCTCACCAACACGAACCAGCTGATGGGACACAACACCGTAGGCGCCGGGACGCTGGCAAGTACCCGGACATCCGGCACACCATTTGGCAGCTTCAGGGTGATGGTGACGAACGGCGGAATACTCGAGCTTCGTTCGGACGGCGCGACGGTCGATGTGCAGATCGCCTCGGGATCTCTGGCGACGTTCGTCATCGGCTCCACGGGAGGCGCCTTGCAGCTTTCCGGAAGCGGCAACTATCGCGTCGTAATCGGGGGCAATGACGACGGTACCCTGACGAACATTGTCCGCAACTCCGGCGGGACTCTTGTTATCGTGCCGGGCGGCGGCATGGCCCAGCTTGGGCTGACGCAACAGGTGTTCGTGGCAGGAACGGGAGCAAACCTGCCCATCATCACGAACGGGATCGTCGCTCCCTACATTCTCGGAGAGGACGACGACGCGGCCAGTTCGGGCAAGTTCCTGACCTATTCGCCCTCCGAGGGCTTCGCGAGCGCGGCGACCGTGTCCTCGACGGATGTCGGCATCAACGACGTTCCGGCCGATGCCGTCTACGAGGTCGTCGACAGCCAGGCGGTCGAGAGCGGCGGTGTGCCGCAGGTGGCGGCGCTCGAAGTGAACGGCGGGGCGATTACGGGCGGCGATGCGAGCATTCTGGTCGGAAGCCAGGCGAGCGGCGACGCCGCGGGCCTCATCATGAACGGCGGCAGCATCGCTACTGCGAGCCTTTCGTTCGGCGCGGCAGAAGGCCTGATCTACACCAATGCTAGCGGCGGTAGTTCGCAGATCGCAGCCGCCATCGAGGGATCGGCGGGCCTGACGATCTTCGGTCCCGGCACGCTGACCCTGAGTGCAGACAGCAGCGACACGCTTTCCGGTCTGATCAGGGTCAATGGGGGTACGCTGATTGCCGGCGGTACCGGTGGATCAGCAACGGGTGCCGGCGAGGTGCTGGTATCCTACGCGGCGACGCTGGAGGTCGCCGGCACGGTGACCGGCGCGGTTGTTGTCGGAGAGTCGGGCACACTGTTCATGAACGGTGGGACGGTCTCGGGCCCGGTCACCATTGCAGCGACCGGCACCGATACGCCTGCTCCCGGCGGCATATTACAAGGGAGCGGCACGATCAGCGGGACCACCTCCATCAGCGGCATCATCCAGTCAGGCCCGCAGGCTGGCCTGATTACGTTCACCGGCGAGACCACTATGACCGGCGATGCGAGCTTCTATTGGCGGCTGCAGAAGCTCGTGGACGATGCTGATCCCGGAGCCGGACCTGGGATCTACTGGAACGCGCTGCAGTTCAACTCGCCGGATACGAACCTCGGCACCAAGAATGCACCTCTCTGGCTCTTCCTCGACTTCAGCGCCCTCGACGGGGACCCGGACGGCGGCAACGCGTTCTGGAAGAAGCCCCATACCTGGACGCTCTTTACCTACGCAGCCGATGCCGGTTACTTTTGGCCGGCGTACGAGAACTTTTCGTACCAGTCCGGGAGCTTCAACACGGTCTTCGACAACTGGGTCGTGTCCCTGCAGTGGAAACCGGCCGCCTCGCCGCAGAGCCTCCCCGAGCGATGGCGCGCGAACGCTCGTGCGAGAAGCCGGTAACCGACCCGCGGCAACTGGATAGCCGTGCCAGTCTGCGCCCAAAATTGCGCGCGCCGGGGGACTTCCGCTTCCCCCGATAGCGGCCACAGAGCGGATGTCGCTGGATGTCTCGAACGGGCTAGAAGCGGAAGCCACAATTGGACAACATCTCCCCTACTAACATCAACGCTAAATATCTACCGTGAATTGGTTCACAAATGGGCGGGCCAGACCGCGATACGCTTGCTCGAGCTCTTGGCCGGCGTGCGCCCAGCGCGATCAGCAGGCTCGAGAAGGCGCCGAAACCTCGACGTCCACCGTTCCGTCGCACGTATCGTGTTTCGCAATGCTGCGATCAATCAGTTTTCGAGTTGGATTCAACGGCATTCGGTGCGGCCGAAAGCCCGCGGACCCATCAAACGATCAGTCTTTTAGTTTTACGCGGTTCAGAAACTTGATCAGAGAATAAGCCATGTAAAAAATTTGATGGAGCAACCAATGGTGAAGAGGGCGATTACGCTCGGCGGTGGTGGTCCGGCGGCAGGGCTGCACATTGGAGTTCTGGAAGCTCTTGCCAACGCAGGTATAACCTTTGACGTGTGGGCATTGTCCTGCATCGGCGCCTGGGTTGGGATCGTCTACAATCAGTTTGACAACGTTGACAATAAAGACAGGGCGAAACTGACCCATCAATTCTTCAAGAATGGCGTGTTTCGAGACGACGAAAGCTATAGGCGCTTCCCATAAACACGGTGTTCGGCCCGGATTGGGAAAGCATCGGCAAGGCTCTGACCAACTTCGTCGCAGATCCCAATACCTATAAGGATTTGTGGGACCCAAACAGGGGCGCGACTGCCTTCAGGGAATCCATGTCGCTCTGGTTCGCTCAACAGCCCGACACGGACGGCGGGAAGAAGTTCACGAGCCCGGATGAGGGAGACTTAAACAGATGGGTTCTTAATCAGGTGCTGGCACCAAATCCCTTCGTTCGTTATCTCACGTCAATGATGTATCTGTCCCAAGTCACCGGCCTCTCCAGGATCAACTATCCACACAGCCAGTTTATGAAGAGCATAAATTTCGACGCGCTGGGAAGACCCGAAAAGCCATTCATATTCCACAACGCCTGGAATCTCGATGAGCATAAACTCGCGTTGTTTTCCAACCGCCCAATGCCCAAGAAGGTCGATGAGAACAAGAAGGTCGACGGGAAAGAGTACAAAGTGCCTATCAGCGCATCCAGCTTATGTGCGTGTTCAGCCCTTCCCTTCGTCGAAGAAACCGTAGAGATCGACGGAGTTACCTACTGAAGGAGCACTGGTCGATACGGTCAACTTCGAGAGCTTGCTCCAGGAGCATCATAAGCCAGGCGATGAGCTGGACGAGATATAGGTGAGCAGGATCGTCGATTCAAAGCAAGTCCGCAAACCGGAAAACCTTCACGATGCCTTGGCAAATCTCTGCCAATTGTTCGCAGCGACCGTTGGCGAAGATGATGTCAAGCTCTTCAAATATCACGTGCGGTACGACAAGCCAAAATCCGGGGAGCATCCGTGGAAGGGCACAATAGTCGAGATTCATGTGCCGGGGCACATCAGTTTCAAATGGAACCACAGCAACCTGGACAGCGGGAGAAAGTTGGGAAGGATCGCTGCTGAACAAGCAATCAAGGCATACTACGAACACGGAAAACGTCCGCCGCATGACGGGCCACATTTCATAAATGAGAATCCTGCGAAAAACGATGAGGCGGGATGGCGAGAGGTAAAGGAGGCATATCACGAATGTCGAAGGCGGGCTGCGTAACGGCAAGGTAAAACAGCCTTGAGACCGACCTGCTGAGCCAAGCTCCAATATCCGCAGTCCAGGCGGAATTACCGCAGTCGGTCGAGTAATGCCTTTGCCTGCTTCAAATCCTGCGTTTCAAGACCCTCGACGAACCAGCCATAGATGGGCACGAGCTGGTCGAGCGCTTCGCTGGTTCTGTCCTGATCGATCCACAAGTTGGCGAGGTCTACTGCTACTCGAAGTTCAAGGGCCTTGGCGCGTTGGCTTTTTGCAGTTGTCAATGCGTGATCGAGCAGTGATCGTGCATCGGTGCTGGCCTCCGGTGCATCGCGGACGAGCAATACGCGCGCTTTCAATCGATACAGCTCGGCCTCAAATATCCGTTCGCTATTGCGGGCGGTTGTAGCGAGACCCTGCTCAATCAGTTCGAGCGCAGCTTCGCTTTGATGGCTCGACAACAAAGCCGCACTCAGGAGCACATAGAGTGCTGTGATGCCAAGCTGATAGCCCGCGCCGCGATATTCGTTCATCGCCGTGCGGATTTCCTCGAGCGCAGCGGACGAAGGATCAAGGAAGGTGGCGCTTATCCCCCGGATGGCGCGAGCCAATCCTCGCCACTGCCGGAATCCGAGTTCTTCCGACAAGGCGAGACAACGATCGGCATAGCGGTGTGCCTTTCGGAAGTCACCCCGAAGAGCGTGGAGAATGGATGCATAATAGCATCCATAGGCCTGCGAATGCGGATGACTGATGACGTCGGCACGCTGAAGGGCGGCATTTACACGCGCGAGTGCCGTATCAGCACGGCCCTGCAGCCAGAGCGCCCATGACATCAGAGCCAGGTCGGCCACACCCGCATCCTGGCCGGCAGCACGCGCCGCCAATCTGTCATGCTCGCTGCTCGCTTCGAACGCTTCGAAGGCCCGTTCGATCACCTCCTGGGCATCTACGAGATTTCCCATGAAAAGGCGTATCATCCCCTGCCCACGCATCGCGTTGAGCAACGTTGGTCGATCGCCCCGACCCTCCGCAAGATCAAGCAACACCGAGATCATTTCCTCGGCGACCGGCAACTCGCCACGAATGACGCTCGCGGTGGTCAACCAAAACATGATTTGTAGTCGCTCGGGGGGATCTCCGAGCCGCTGGCACAGCTCGCGCGCTCGCGCAAAGGTCGCCACCGCCTGGGGCGAGGCCGGCCCCTGGCTGGCAATGAGGCAGGGCCCGAGCGCGTACCGGAAATCAAGCTCCAGCCGGTCCTTAAGTGCACCGTCGGCCAAATGGGCCGAGACCTCAATGCCTTTGCGCAAGTGTGCGATCGCTTCGAGGTTGGCGGAGCGCATGGCCGCTTTCTTGCCTGCCTGGAGCCAATATTCTCCCGCCTTTTCGAACAATCCCGCCTCGGTAAGGTGGAGTGCGAGAGTCTCGGGTTGAGACTCCACAATTTCCGGGAATCGTTGCTCGAAAGCGTTGGCGACGGCGGCATGCAGCGCTGCGCGTCGGCTCTTCAGAAGTCCCGCTTCGGCAGCGTCCCGCACGAGCGCATGCTTGAAGGTGTAGACCGCCCGGGGTATCTCGCCTCGGCAGAATATCAACTCCGCCTGAACCAACTGGGCAAGCGCCTCCTCAAGCCGTTGCCTTGGCAGCTTGGCGACCACGCTCAGCAGTTCGTACGAGAACTCGCGCCCCACAACGGCGCCGATCTGAGCAACTTCCTTCACGGGGGCCAATCGGTCGAGCCTAGCCATCAGCGATGCGTTCAATGTCGTTGGAATCGCCATCGAGGGTAGCGGACCGCTGACCACGTAATGGTCGTCTCGCTCCTGCAGTAAGCCGGTTTCGAGCACCGCCTTGGTAAGTTCCTCGACGAACAGGGGCACGCCGTCGGTGCGAGCGAGGATTTGGTCCAAGACCTCCTCCGGGAGCGTCTTGCCTGCCGTGACGCGCTCGATCAATGCCGCCCCGTTGCGTCGGTTCAGCCGTGTAAGCGAGACGGTCGTCACATGTGCATGACCAGGCCAGGGCGGCGTGAACTCTGGTCTCGCGGTGATGAGCAGCAGCACTCGGAGTCGTGGCACCTTCTCCAGTGTAATCGTGAGCAGCTCCATCGAAGTCGGGTCCGACCAATGGGCATCCTCAAAGATGATGAATACTGGCTGCCGCGCAGCCAACGCTTCGAGCTGAGCCGAGAATGCCGCCAACGTCATCTCCTTGCGTTTCTGCGGACTGAGCTCGGGCAGCTGGTAACGATCACTGATCGGCAGCGACAGAAGGTTTGCTAGAGCCGGCACCACACGATCTGCGTCGGCGCCAGACCGCAACAGCAGAGCTTCAAGCTTGGCAAACTTCTCCGTCGGCGCTTCGCCTCTTTCGAACCGGGCAGCACGTTCGAGATTGTCGATGAACGGATACAACGCACTGTTGGTATGGTGCGCCGAGCAGAAATGGCGGACCGTAATGTGTGGTTCGGCTTGGAGCCGCTCCTGAAGCGCCAGCGCGATGTGCGACTTACCGATACCTGGCTCGCCAGTTAGAACCACTACGCAACCTTCGCCCGAAGAGGCATGCTGCCAGCGCCGCAACAGCAGCTCGATCTCCTCGTCTCGCCCGATCAAGGGCGTCAATCGGGTCCTGTGCTGAGCCTCAAAGCGGCTTTCCACTCCAGTCGTCCCGAGCACCTGCCAGGCAGGTATTGGCTCGGCCCATCCTTTCAGCGCGATGGAGCCAAGATCGCAGTATTCGAAATATCCTTCGGTGAGCTGGCGCGTACTCTCGGAGATCAGCACCGTACCGGGCTCGGCGGACTGCTGCAGACGAGCAGCCAGATTCGGTGTCTCACCGATCACCGCCTGCTCCTTGGCGGCGCCTTCGCCGATCAGATCGCCCACGACGACCATACCGGTAGCGATGCCAACGCGAACCTGCAGCTTGGTGCCGATATCTGCCTGAAGGTTGGCCACGGCATCGACCAGTGACAGCCCCGCGCGTGTCGCCTGCTCGGCATCGTCCTCGTGCGCCAGGGGGTAGCCGAAATAGGCAAGCACGCCATCCCCCATGTAGCGCGCGATAACGCCCTCACTCCGGGCGATAACCTCAGCGATGCAGGCGTGATAGTCGCCGATTATCGAGCGCAAGTCCTCCGGGTCCAGCCGGGCCGAAAGTGCGGACGAGCCCACCAGATCGCAAAACATGACCGTGATTTGGCGCCGCTCGGCGCTGTCTCGCGGCGCTGGTTTGGCAGCCGCTTGGTCCGATTCAGCGACATCATCCTCAAGTGCCGCAATCGCGCGCAGCATCTTGCGTCGGTGCCCAAGCAGGACGCCGAGGTCCTTGAGGTCCTGCTCCGTGAGATCGCCGACGACCGAGAGGTCGATGGCGTTCTCTGCGAAACGATCGGCGTACTCTCCCAAACCGATCGATGCCAGCCACTCTGCAATACCTGTCATGGTATACCTATGGCCAATAGGGATATGAGTAGCATATTGCAGAGACCTGCGAAGGCACATCTGCAAATGGAAGCACCGATCGCGAGACATCTCAGCCAGTTTAACACATTGGCTCCGGCGAAAGGTGGGCACTGCCAAGCGATGCCATGAGGCCCCGATCGCGCGCGCGCCTTCGACCGTGCAATAGCCAACTCAACGTAAAGCCGCGTTTGGCGCGAAGCACAGCTATGAACAGAGATGCCTAGTTGCCCTCGTTCCAGATGTCGGTGGTCAGCTTCCAATCATCGTCGACCTTCTCCCAAACCACGACATACTTTCCAGTCACATCCTTCGGTGTCGGTCCCTTGGTCTTGAGGGCGAACGTCCCAATCTCGCGCGCCGCGGATGGGCCAAGGGGCTTAACGTCAAGGGTTGCGAGCTTCGGATCGCCAACTTGTTCCGCCATGCTTTTCCACATTGCCTCGATGGCTGATCGGCCGTGCACCATCGCAGAACCTGGCGGGAATGCGGTCGCATCCGTGCTGTAGAGTGACGCAACTCCAGAGAAGTCGCCCTTGTTGAACAATTCAATCCATTTCGCATTGATGGCCTCGATCTCGGCTTTTTGAGCCAAAGCCGGTGCGGTAAACGAGATCACGAATGCAATCATCAAGGCTATGCTACGCATGATCATCTCCAAATATGTTCGATGCGAATGCAGGGCGGACGTTGACTTGACAAGAAGCGGATGCGTTGAATGAGGCATCCCAGACCGGGTTCGGCGCGCCAGCAATTCCGGGGAATTACCGTCAGCAACATTGACTAACCAGCGCTGCGCGCCTCACCAGCGACCTGAGCGGTTTTGATCCCAATGAGATTGCGAACGATCCGATGCGTGCTGGGCTCGAGCTGGTCGAGGATCTAGAAGAAAAGAAATGTGGGACCGCTACGCAGGAGGCAGCGCCACCATCCTGCAACCGCCTGCGCATAGCGCTGGCACGTTTGAGGCAGTCACGGCGCCTCACCAAGCGCTGATGTCGGCTTCGGGTCCAAAAACTGACGGTGTCCCAAGAGACGATTGCCGCCTATCGCTCGACAAGCAGACATGTAGCTTAGCACTAAGTCCCTTTTCGCTGTCGCTCAGAGGTACCAGTGGGCGCATCTCGTGCGTTATGGTAGCAAATGCTTCGCGCACCAATTCTCGAGCCGGATGCTTGGCCAATGTGAAGCCCATAGCGACGACGTATCGCTTTAGGATTATGGTGCGCTCGGAGGGCGTTCGCATCTGCTGCAATTTCAGTCGCCTATCCCAACGATGAAGAGCCAAAGGTTCATATCAGCCTTGTAGGAGCGTTTCAGCTGCCATTGCCGCCCCAGGACCCTACGTCCGGAACGTAATCAGCGACCGAAACAATCAACAAGAGCAATGAAACTCGATCCTGATTGACCACCTTTATCGCTGTTTGTTCACGGGGTTTCGGTGCAGGATAGCGACCGCGCCGATTGGCGCCATGTGGCTCAAAGCGCTTGGTGTCGAAGATCCTCGAGCCGACCGTGGGCCGAGCTGATAGGATCGAAAGCTAGCTCCGCGCGTTGACTAGTTAGCCCAAATGGGAGGTCAACAATGGCTAAAGACCGAGACCGACGGGCGCCGACGGCCGCGGAACGCGAAGCAAACAAGGCATTCAAAACGGTCAGGCCGAAGGATGCTATGACGGATTACGCCAAAGCGCAAAAAGCGATCCACGATAATCGAGAGCGCCTAAAGGCCGAACGGCTGGCGCGGGAGGCTGAAGCGGCCAACCGCACAAGAGCGGGCTAAGCGTCCCATGTGGATGATCACGGAGGATCAAAGTTTGTGGAGGGTGAAATGGCCCTACACTTCCGCCGAGTCGATACTGAACTGGAGATATGGATCGCAAGCAGCGACGACTATTCATTCGTCATCAGCAACGAGAGCCGGAGTGGACCTGGATTGCATGGAGAGCCGGGCTTTGTTGCATCATATCGCCCCGACTTTCTGAATATGCCAGCGGCTCACGTATCCGGGTCTCCCTTCAGTTCGTTCGCTGAAGCCGAGCGGGCCTGCAATGCGTTCCTGGGGCGCCTCATCATTAAGGGATGACTACCGTTATCAGCCCTTCACCTTCGCTCGGCGGTGATGACGACGCGATCGGCCGGCTAGGAACGTGGCCGCGTCTTCCGTAGTTGCCATTGGCGCGAATAAACAACGGAGGGAAGCGCGATGGGACGAGGTGTTTTGCTTTGGCTTTTGGGCGTACCAATTCCTGTGATCATCCTGCTGTGGTTGTTCTTCGGGCACTGACTAGGGCGTAATTGCCGGGCGACGTGCACCACGCAGTCTACTGGCGCAGATAACTCGTCAGGCCCCTGTCAGGTTTGGCGCTCACACTCCCCCCGCTTGGGCTGGTTGCGCATCTAACCCCGCTCGGAAGCGTTGTTCGCCTCACCCATCGAACCGACACCGCCTATCCATGTGCCGACGACCTCAAAGTTCGGATTAAAGGCGACAAGATCCGCGCGGTATCCGGGCGCGATCCGTCCAAGCTCGGACCCAAGGCCCAGAAATGCCGCGGGCGTCCGGGAAGCCATGATAAGAGCATCGACAAGGGAGATTCCGATGAGCGCAACAGCGTTGCGCACCGCCTCGATCATGGTGAGGTGAGCGCCCGCGAGCGTGCCATCCCGGTCAGTCAGGCGATTGTCGTGCAACGTGATCTCCCTTCCCTGTAGCAGGAATTGCCGGTCGCTCGTGCCCGCCAATGGCATGGCATCGGTAACCAGTGTCAATCGATCGCGTCCCTTGCAGCGCAAGGCAACACGCAAGCAGGCGCGGTCAACGTGGATGCCGTCGCAGATGATCCCTGCAAACAACCGGTCATCTCCCAGCGCGGCACCCACCAAGCCGGGCTCTCGGGCGGTTAACTGCGACATGGCATTGAACAGATGGGTCACCCCCGAGACGCCGCGATCGACCGCCTGCCCGATTTCGGCTGCGGTGGCGTCGCTGTGGCCGGCCGCGATACGCAATCCGGCGCCGATCAATTCATCGATCATGGACGCGGGCACGCATTCCGGTGCCAAGGTCACCATGGAGCGACCGCGGTCCCCGAAGCTTTTAATGGCGGCGAGATCGCACCGATCGGGCACGCGTATCTCGGCTTCCGGATGAATGCCCTTGCGAGACCTGTTGAGGGCCGGACCTTCCAGATGAAAGCCGAGCACGCCAGGAATTTCGAGGCACGCCTGAGCTGCTACAGCCAATCGTTCGATGACCTCGCTTCGATCGGTGATGAGGGTTGGCAAACAGCCCGTGGTGCCGGCCTTGCGGTGCGCCTCGACGATGCGGCGAACGCCGGCCTCCGTTGGCTGGTCGTTGAGAAGAACGCCGCCGCCTCCGTTCACCTGAACATCGACGAATCCGGGTGCAAGTATCGCATCCCGAGGAAGGTGGATCGAGGCGCGCGCCTCCTCGGTAATGCCTTCGATCCGCCCCTCCGATATCCTGACCGACCCCGGCCCGCGCATGTCGGCACCATCAAAGATGTGCTGCGCTGCAATCGAGAAAACCACGGAAGACCCAGCTTGGCCCATAAGTGCTGATCCGAGAATGGCAATCACGGACTCGTGAGGCGAGTCCCGTGCTGTACAGGTCCTTATATGTACACAACGGGCTTGGGGGACCCGGAGCTAAATCCTTGCGTTAACTTCTAATGGAAACAAAAGGTACCACCTATCTCGGCATCGATGGGGGCGGAACCCGCTGCCGCGCCCGGGTCGAGGACGAAAACGGCAGGGTACTCGGTGAAGCGAGCTCGGGGCCTGCCACGACCCGTATTGGCTTCGACAGGGCCTGGCGGTCCATCATGGAGGCCACCGAAGCGGCGGCCGCACAGTCCGAACTGACGCGCGAGGATTTCGCGCGGATGCACGCCGGAATTGGCCTCGCCGGCATTGGTCGCCGGGGCGCGGAAGCGGCGCTCAAAGAGATCCCGCATCCCTTTGCGTCCGTTATCTTCGTCAGCGATGGCCTAGCTGCCTGTCTCGGCGCCCATAGCGGCGCGGACGGGGCCATCGTGGTGGCCGGCACGGGCTCGGTGGGTGTCGGCCTGATTGGCGGCAGCGAGATCCGCATCGCCGGTTACGGCTTCCCAGTCTCGGACGAAGGCAGCGGCGCCGACATTGGCCTGCAGGTCGTTCGACTGGCGCTGCGGGCCGCGGATCGCCGCGGCGAGCTGACACCATTGCTTGCAGAGGTGCTGGGCGCATTCGATCAAGATCCTTATCAGGCCGTGGCGTGGTCTGAAGAAGCCCGGGCCACCGACTACGCCGCGTTCGCGCCGACCGTGATGCGGCACGCCAATCAGGGCGATCCGGTCGGTCGCCGCATTGTCGAACGCGCGGCCGATGCCATTGGCGATCTGCTTGATCTGTTCCTGGCTAAAGGAATTGACCGGCTCGCGCTGGTGGGCGGGCTCGCGGATGCGATTACGCCCTGGCTAACGCCTGATCTGCGCGCCCGCCTGAGGCGTCCTGACGCCGACGCAGCGGCCGGCGCGCTGCTTGTGGCCCGAGGGCGGCTCGACCTGCGCAAGCTGGACCCGCCCAAGAGAGAAACTGACCATGAACAGGCTTCGAAGTTCCGCGTTTGATGGTGCTTGGATCACGGATATGGCCACCGAAGAAGTCGATCCCAGATTTGCCGACCTTGATGCATGGTCGCTGACGTCAGCGATGGAAGCGATGTGGGAGGGCCAGCTTGCGGCGGTCGCCGCGATCGGCCATGCCCTTCCCGCGATCACTGCGGCAGCCGAAGCGGCCAAGACGGTGTTGGGCGACCGCGGTCGCATTGTATATGTCGGCGCTGGCACGTCAGGCCGCGTGGCGGTCCAGGACGGGGCCGAGCTGACGCCGACCTTCGCTTGGCCCCGCGAGCGCGTCCGCTTCGTCGTTGCCGGCGGTGACAGCGCGTTCGTCACCAGCATCGAGGGCGCGGAGGACGATGTCGATGATGCAGTCACGCAGATCAGCGCCGCACGGCTCACGCCGCACGACGTGGTGATTGCGGTAGCCGCCAGCGGCACAACGCCGTTCACGGTCGCGGCGCTGCAGCAGGCAGGGTCTTTCGATGCAGTAACGATTGGTGTCGCCAACAATCCCGGCACCGCACTGCTGGCATCGGCAAAGTTTCCGATCCTGGTCGAGACCGGCCGAGAGCTGATCGCCGGCTCCACGCGGATGAAGGCGGGCACCGCGCAGAAGGTCGTGCTCAACCTGATCTCCTCAGGGATCATGCTGCGCCTTGGCCGGGTATATCGCGGCATGATGGTGAACATGCCGCCGACCAATGCCAAGCTGAAGCGGCGCGCCGAGGCCATGGTGGCGCAAATCGCGCGCTGTAATCCGTCGCACGCGGCACGCTCGCTCGAGCAGGCCGAGGGAGACATCAAGATCGCAGTCCTTCTGGCGCTCGGTGTCGACAGGGTTGATGCGGAGACCGTTCTGGAGAACTGTGACGGCAACCTTCGGCAAGTGTTTGTCGAACTCGCCAGGAATCGTGACTCGCATCGTGACCGACTCCCAAAGGGAGCGGCGGGACGCGGCCGAGGCGGAGTGGTTGAGCCATGACGATATCCGCGATGGCGAGCGAAATCGGGGAAAGCGCGGATGTTGTCGCTAACATTGTTCGCAGCCGACCCGCCGCGCGCGACATCGCACAGCGGATTGGGATTGACTCCGCCCCCTTGTGCGTCGTGTGTGGTCGGGGAAGCTCCGGGCATGCCGGAGTTTTCTTGAGGTATCTTGTCGAGACGCGGCTTCGCCTTCCCGTTTCAGCAAGTGCTCCCTCGGTGGTCACGGCATTTTGCACACCCTTGATGCTGCGCGATGCGCTGTTCATCGTGATCTCGCAATCCGGGCGCAGCCCGGATCTCGTCGCAGCGACCAAGTCGGCACGAGCCTCGGGCGCACGCACGATTGCCATCGTCAATGCGACGTCGTCGCCGGTGGCTGACGAAGCGGAATTCGTCGTTCCGATCGAAGCCGGTCAAGAACACTCCGTAGCGGCGACGAAGACCGTGATCGGCTCGATGGCCGCCAGTGCCGGACTGGTTGCCGAGTTGGCGCAAGATCGTGCGCTGCGGTCAGCCCTCGACCGGCTGCCCGAGCGCCTGCACCGCGCGCTGGCGCTCGACTGGTCGGAGATTGCCGATGATCTCGTCAAGGCATCAGCTGTGTTTGTGGCGGCTCGGGGCCTGGGCCTGGGCTCGGCGAGGGAGATCG
The DNA here is from genome assembly GCF_032918025.1 of Bradyrhizobium sp. BEA-2-5. NCBI lineage: Bacteria > Pseudomonadati > Pseudomonadota > Alphaproteobacteria > Hyphomicrobiales > Nitrobacteraceae > Bradyrhizobium > Bradyrhizobium sp. BEA-2-5. The sequence continues at coordinate 7,558,156 of NZ_CP136629.1, forward strand.
CGCTCAAGCTTTCGGAAATCATGCGCCTGCCCTCCATCGGACTGAGTGCCGCCGAACTGCAGCATGGGCCACGTGCCGCGTTATCGTCGCGCACGCCAGTTGTCATGATGCGTGTCATGGATGAAACGGCGGCCACGGTGGACGCACTGGCAGAGGAATTGCGCGAGCAAAAGATCGCGCTGCATCTCTGCGGCGGACCGCTTGGCTCGCTGCCTTGGTTGGTCGAGGATGACCCCGCCACCGACCCGATCACCATGCTCGTTCCGGCCTACCGGATGATCGAGCAGGCGGCATGCGCGCGCGGATTTGACCCGGATCGTCCCCCTCGCCTGAGCAAGGTTACCGAGACGTTTTGACTGATCGCTGGCTGGCGACCAAAGCGGGAGCGACATCGTCAAAACGTAACAAACGCGAGCAGAAGCGACCGAATGCGCGGCAAGGGCGACGAAGCTGATCGCTATTCTGCCGCTTACAACGGTCTGGTTGCAGGTTCAAGTCCTGCCGGGCCCACCAAGGAGATCAATAGCTTACTTCGTTCTCGTTGCCTGCAGCACCACCGGCGCACCAGAAGCCGCACCAGATACGTGCACTTTTCGTTCGTGGGGGCTCGCGCTCCGCAATCAAGCGACGCGTAATATCGCGGGAAGATGGCCATTCCGACAATTGCCGGCTCAAACCAGCACTGGACCCGCAATCGGATTTTTCTCTGGCGGAATGCCCGAATAGCAAACCGAGAGCTTCTGAGTGTAACTCAATGATCCGCTACAACGATAGTCGCGCCACAGGGAGCTGCCATGTCCGCTAAGGTCGTTCGGGTCGGTTTGAGGGACATCCGTTCATCCAGGCCAGGTTGAGGCCAAACAAATTCATAAGAGCAGACTGCTTGAGTGCCGTTGAATCCCTTCCGGTTGGGGTCAATCGCGCCGTCTTAACAATCGGCCATTCACTTCCGCTTTCCCCCCATAACCGGACGTACTCGCCGTTGGCCGCAACTTCGCATTTGGGCCGAAAGCAGTCGTTGGCACTTTAGTCCTGGTCGAGCTCTCCGATATGACGCTGGGCATATAGCTCGAGTCCGATCCTCGCGACGAGTTCGATCTGGGTTTCCAGAAAATCGATATGCTCTTCCTCATCGTGCATGAGTTGCTCAAACAGATCCCGCGTCACGTAGTCCTTGACCCGATGGCAATGGGTCGCAGCTTCAGCGTAGAGGGAGTGCGCCGACAATTCGGCTTGCAAGTCGCTATCGAGCACGGCCTTCACGGTCTTCCCGATATGGAGGGATTCCAGCGTCTGCATATTGGGAGATCCATCGAGGAAGATGATGCGTTCGATGAGCTTGTCTGCATGTTGCATCTCTTCAATCGATTCCTTGCGCCACGCCTTGGCCAGCACCTTGTAGCCCCAATTGTCGAGCAGGCGGTAGTGCAGCCAATACTGGTTCACCGCGGTGAGCTCGTGGCGCAGCGCTTTGTTGAGGTATTCGATGACGTCTTTATCGCCCTTCATGCTCCGCTCCTTTTCGCGGGTGCCACTGGGATCGATTGGTTGTGTGGGCGCCTGGACTTGATGTTTGGCCGACGCGATGGAGAGTTTAGAGCGTCAGCGCTTTCGGTTCGAGCAGCTTGGGGCATCTACCGCTCGCCGTGAGCGGCGACGCAAGGAAAGGGGCGCTCGGCGTTGACTTGCTCACCGTTCGACACACATGAGAGGTTAATCTCTGCGCCGCGACTTCAAAAGCGTAGGGAGGTAGAACAGGGAGTTCTGGCCATGATCGAGGGGATAAGCGCGCTCACGCTGGGCACCCATGACATGCCGCGAGCTGTCCGATTCTACCGAGCCCTGGGATTTGAGGTCCTGCATGGCGGCGAATGGTCGTCGTTCACTAGCTTTCGAGCAGGTCCGAGCTACCTCAACCTCATCGACCAGCCCGCCGAACGGCGCTGGTCCTGGTGGGGTCGGGTCATCTTCTACGTCACCGATGTTGACGCACTTTACGAACGCGCGCTCGCGGTGGGTTACCAGCCGGCGACTGTGCCCCGCGATGCCGAATGGGGTGAGCGCTTCTTCCACCTAGCTGACCCCGACGGCCACGAACTCAGTTTCGCTCGACCTTTGCATCGGGCTTCCGTCCAATAGCGGTTCGAAGCGGCCTGCATTCCAACTGTCGCTGCGAAAGGGTATTGTTCCGACAGACGGCCATCGCCCTGACGTCAGCTTCGGCTCGGGCTATGGCGCGTTCTCTCGAGCAAAGATCAAAGGATGGCAACGAACGGTCGCACCGTCACTGTATTCGGCGGAACCGGATTTCTCGGCCGCCGCATCGTTCAGCATCTGCGCGATCACGAGTTTCCCGTCCGGATCGCGTCAAGGCATCCAGATCGCGGGCGCAGTCAGTTTGGACCGCATGATTCCCAACTTCTGTTCGTCCAGGCCGACATTCACGACGAACGGTCCGTCGCAAATGCGCTTGCCGGCGCTTATGCCGCTGTCAACGCCGTCAGCCTTTACGTCGAGCACGGGCGCGAGACGTTTCATTCCGTTCATGTCGAGTCCGCCCAACGGGTCGCGGCCCAGGCGCACCGGGCCGGAGTCAAAAGACTCGTTCACTTGTCAGGCATCGGCGCCGATGCCGCGTCTCAATCGCGGTACATCCGAGCGCGCGGCGAAGGTGAACTGGTGGTCAGGGCTACGTTTGCCGGCGCGCAAATCGTCCGACCCGCCGTCATGTTCGGACCGGACGATGCGTTTCTTACGACCATCCTCAATCTTCTCCGGCGACTGCCGATCTATCCGATGTTCGGCCGCGGCTCGATGAAACTGCAGCCGGCCTATGTGGAAGATGTGGCGGAGGCGACTGTCCGGATCATCCAGCGAGCCGAGACGCAACCGACGATCTCCGAGTGCGGCGGCCCTCGCGTTTATTCCTACGAAGAATTGGTCCGAATCGTCGCGCATCAGGCTGGCCTCGCGCCCATCCTGGTCCCGATCCCGCTCGCCGTTTGGCACGCGCTGGCATGGGCTTCCGAAATACTCCCGGACCCGATTCTCACGCGCAATCAGGTGGAGTTGATGCAGATCGATACCGTGTCGTCGCCTGGCCTTGTCGAACTTGGGATTTCGCCGCAGCCGGTTGAGGCAATACTCCAAAAGATGCTGTCAAAGTGCGGATGACGAGGGCTCATCGGTTAAATCCGCTTCAGATGGCGGGTTCGCGCGCTGCTGTTACAGGACGCGATGGCGTATCCGGCGTTCGACGGCGGCAATATGGCTGCGCGCCGTCGGCAGCCGCAGGTAGTTCGGGGTCAACTGACCTTGGACGCGTACCTCTAAATCAGGATTGGTGAGCGTGGCTCTGTATCCGCTTCAGTCCGAAAGCGACTGGAGTGCGGCGTCGCCGCGAAATGACGCGATGGGTCATGAGCGTCGATTGGTTCATGCCGCACGGACGTCCGGTCTACCGCCAGCAGCAGAAGGCAAAGCAAGCATCGAGGCCGGACGCTTTGGGCCATGTGTGGACGGCTCCGGGCAAGGGTTTTCTTCACGCCTGCGGCGTTGGTCGGAGCGGCCATGTGTTCGGCCTGTTTGCGCGGTTCCTTGCACTGTATTGCGGAAACAATTCAAACAGGCCGGACATCGGCAATCCAAACTCTTCGTTCCGGCTGCGAGATGGCAGTTGCTACAGGCGAGATTGTTGCGCGCAAACCGCCTTGCGGTATCCGCGACTTCCGGGCCGATATGCGCATATGTCGCGGTGATGAGGTCGCGTCCCTCCGCACCTGAACACCGAAGGCATCGTTCGGCAACGCACCGGCCTGCCGCCTCCACCGCGCACGGGCGGACCCCCGTCACGAACATCCGCAACACATCATCGCCGCACTGGCGCGGCTGGCTGAAGCCGGAAAATCGGTGCCTGGTGCCGTTCAACAACTTCGCTGAATACGCCCCGGAGCCGAACCCGGAGACCAAGAAAAAGGACGCCGTCTGGTTCGCGCTGAAAAACGATAGGCCACTGACAGCCTTCGCCGGCATCTGGACCGAGTTCAAGGGTGACCGCTGGACGAAGTCCTAACCGATCCCCGGGCCCACCTCGTCTATGGTTTCCTGACAACGGCGCCGAATGCAGTCGTGGCACCGATCCATCCCAAGGCGATGCCGGTCCTAACAACCGACGAGGAGCGCGATGTCTGGATGCGCGCGCCATGGGACGAGGCCAAGGCGCTGCGGCGTCCGTTGACCGACGATGCGCTAGTGATCGTCGCACGCGGTGAGGCGAAGGAAGATATCTTGGTGTCACCATGAGGCCGTGGTGGCGTCTCGTCGCCGACGCCCAAAGTAAAGCACAAGCTGCCGGCCGCGGCATTTGGGCGGGATCTTTCGGGCCTGCATCCGCGCGGGCCGGAGGCCATCCTACTGCTCGGACGAGGCAAAGTGATCGGTGAGCCCAATTCGGCGAGTCCAAGCCAATTAAACGTACGACAATACGAAATATCTCTTGCGCCGTCAGGCAAGTCATTCGTTCAATAGCTACGCGAAGCGCTCCCTCTGGGAGCTTTTGAATGCCTGACGAACGATCGGAACTTATCGCGATCTCAAAGCTGAATGGCGATTTTCGGAAAACCGCTTCGCACTTTTCCGGATCATGCTCTAGGCGCGAAACCCGAGCCTCGCCGCCAATACGGCAAACTCACCGCCGACAGCACACACAATTGCCGATTTAGCGCTATCTTGAATTGAGCATCCTCACCACGCCTCTCATGGAGTCCAGGTGCGGTCGCTACGACTGCAAATCACTTCACGCGCAAAACTTCACTCATCCAATTTCTTGCTCAGTTCAGGATCGAGCTTGTTCCGCTCGACCGTCTGATAGAACGTGATGGGTCTGCATTTTCCATCGAAATCCGCGAGGACGATGGCCGTCCACGGACTCGTGGTGTCGCCCGAATTGTCGCGGAGCTCCGGCATGACCTTGCGAGCAGCGATCACATACCAAGCGCGACCAGCCGCTGCGGCCTTCGCAGCCGCAGCGAACTCATCCAATATTCCACGCAGATTCTTGCGCATTTCTTCTTCATTGTCCCCGCGGAGGTATTTTCGAGACGACTTTCCCGCCTCTCCGTACTCATGATGAATGTTCAACTGCAGTCGGGCATCGTCCACTTCGATCTTGGTCACCCGTATCGCCGCTCCGCCTTCGCGAAGATAGTCGCGCACCCGGACGTCGCAGGCCAAAAATCTGTCCGCAGGGGGCTGAGCGGCGCTAGCTGCAGGGGGCACCGCGGCAAGTGCCCGCGTGTTCTTTTTTCGAGGAGCAGCGTCCGCAGGCATCGTGGCTATGGCGGCGCCGAGGAGCGCCGCGGCAAGTACGACGGGAAGAGAGGCGTTCATGAGTGCGCTGCCAATGCGGTATTTCCAAAACGCACTGACCGCAGCGTTGGTTCCGCGGCCCGGCCAGGTCGGAGCGGTGCTCAAGGCCGGGAAGCGGCGGAAGCGTCTCGGGAACTTTTTCCTCGAAACAGCCTTGTTTAGTATTGTTCTACAAGAAGGGACCTCACGGGACGGTTTTTTTGACCGGCAGCAGGTCATGGACTCGATTCTCATCAAGATCTTCGCCACGGCGCTGGCCTTCAGCCAGGTCAGTACCCGGCCGGATGGGGTCAAGACGGAGTTTGATGCGGTACGTGACCGCTCCGAGGTGGCGGAGCTCTTGAGTGCCGGCTGCGCCCACATGCGCAAGGCTTTCGACATCGAGGACATCAACCTAGACGATCTGATTGCCACCGCCATGGACGACAAGGAGGCATTGAGCAGCGAGATCAAGGCACTCAAAGGACTGAAGCTGGCCGACCTCCACGTGGCCTACAGGCAGTTCTGCAAGGTCGAAAAAACGGAAGAATCTCCGGTCGATCTTGGTCAGGTCATCACTTTCTACAACAGCGCGGTCAAGGATCTGCCCGACGTCGCGCAGCTTAAGCACCTCAGGCTTCCTGGCACCAGCATAGTCCTCGACAGCAGGAGCGAGCGTCTTGCTGAGATTTACGTCCCGAACAATCGCCGCATCTGGGTCAAGCTTGCGGATATCCCGGAAGCAGTGCGCAATGCATTTGTCGCCGCCGAGGACAAGCGCTTCTTCCAACACACCGGCATTGACGAGCGCGGACTGGTCCGCGCCTTCATCGGCAACTTCACGCACCCGGGACGGCCGCAGGGCGGCTCGACCGTTACGCAGCAGGTCGCCAAGAACCTGCTGGTGGGCAACGACATCACCTACGAAAGAAAACTGCGGGAAATGATCGTAGCCTCGCGGATGGAGCGCGCCCTGACCAAGGCGGAAATCCTCGAACTCTATCTCAACTCGATTTATCTCGGTCGCGGGGCCTGGGGCATCGAGATGGCGGCGCGCAGCTATTTCGGCAAACCAGCCAAGGCGCTCTCCGCAGTCGAGGGCGCGCTGCTCGCAGGGCTCGCCAAGGGACCGAACTACTTCAATCCCGACCACCACCATGAGCGCGCGCGCGAGCGCCTTGCTTACGTGCTGGCCCGCATGCAGGACGACGCCATGATCGACGCCGCCGCGGCGCAACCAGTATTGCCGCAGCTCGTCGAGTACCGGCCGACGCGCCTGGACTTTGGCTTTCACTTCGTCGATCACATCGCGCGCGAGGCAAAGGTGGTCGCGGGCCTCGATAGTCTCACCAGTTCCTCCTACACGGTGCACTCGACCGTCAACTCGGCCTTGCAGCGCGCAGTTGAGGCAACATTGCAGGAAGGCCTCGCGCGGTACGAGCTGAACAGCGGTCGTTACAAGTTCGAGGGACCCGAGGCGAACATTTCCGATGCTGTCCGTCAGATTGCGGCAAACCTGACGGTAACGGAACCGGCCTGGCTCGTGGCGTTGAAGACGACGCGGCTACCGCTCTATGACGTTCACTGGGAAGCGGCGGTCGTCCTGGAGAATACGCGTGGCAAGCGCGGCGATGCGATCAACGTCGGTCTGACCGACGGAAGCATCCTGCCGCTGAACACCTGGAGCGCCGCGACCCGGCGCGGTCTCAAGCCGTACGACGTGGTCTATGTTCAGGTGGGCGAAGCCAAGGGCAAGCAAGTGGCGCGTGCCGATCTGCGCATTCGACCGACCGTGCAGGGAGCGGCGCTTGTACTCGGGAACGAAACGGGCCGCATTCTCGCGATGGCGGGCGGCTTTTCGTATCCGGCAAGCCAGCTCAACCGCGTCGTCCAGAGCCTGCGGCAACCCGGCTCCACCTTGAAACCGCTGACCTACCTCGCCGCCCTACAAAAGGGACTGCAGCCCAACACGCTGGTGATGGACGAACCCATTACGCTGGCACCGATCGGCGCGACGGGCTCCGCGCGCCAGCGCGGTTTCTGGTCGCCGAGGAACTACGACGGCGGCGCTTCGGGCGCCATTACGCTGCGGCGTGCGCTGGAAAACTCGCGGAATCTCGCCACCGCGCAATTGCTCGCGACCGGCCTCGACGACAGCGCCGAGCACGGCCTCGACCGGGTCTGCGAGCTCGCGATGGAAGCGCAGCTCTACAAGGAATGCATGCGCTATTACCCGTTCGTGCTCGGCGCCCAAACCGTGCGGCTAATCGACCTTGCGGCGTTTTATGCAGCGATCGCCAACGAAGGCGCACGGCCCCAGCCCCATGCGATCGAGACGATCGAACAGGACGGCCGCGCGATCTACCGGCGCGATCCGCGTGCGGTGGACTGGATCGGCTCCGCCGACCGCGCATCGTTTTACCAGTTGAAATCAATGCTTCAGGGCGTGCTCGCTCGCGGAACCGCGCACACGGTGAAGCATCTCTCGCCCTATGTCGGCGGCAAGACCGGTACCACTGATAATTGGGCCGATGCCTGGTTCGTCGGTTTCACCAATGACGTCACCGTCGCGATCTGGGTCGGCTACGACAACGGCGACGGGGGACGCCGCACCCTCGGGCGTGGCCAGACCGGAGCAAAAGTGGCGCTGCCGATGTTCGAGCCGATCGTGCAGGCAGCATGGGAGCTGCACGCGCCCAAGACGGTGTTGAACGGCCCTTCCCGCGAAGCCATGCATCAGCTCGTTACTCTGTCGATCGATCCCTATACTGGCGATCCCGCACCGGCCGGCTCCGGGCGCGCATTCACCGAGTACTTCAAGCGGGATCCGTCAGGCAGAACCAATGATACGCAATTTCGGATCGTCTCGCGTGCGGCAAGCTACACCGGGCCATTCCGGCAGTGGTCCTACGACAACCACCCTTACGGCGACAACCAGCCGCCCTTTCCGTACCCGACCTGGCGTCTTGGTCCGCGCGAATATCCCTCCTGGCGCGGATATCCCGATGCCGAGGATCGCCTCCCGCGACCGCCGCTCCGAGTCGATCCCGATTATTTCTGGTGGCGGCTAAATTGAGCATTGACGCCCATGAGACTCCACTGTGCCGCTGTCCTCATCGCCGCCTGGGTGGCCGCTTGCACGGGCGCGGCGGCGCAGAAATTCCAGCTGGAGGACGTGCCCGCAGCCGCCAGCGTTCCGATCGCGCAGATCAAACCGCGCACCGTCATCTTCGCCGACCAACGCAACGATAAGCTCGCGGACTCCTCGAGCGGACTCATTCCTTTCGAAGATTGGGCTCGCTCGCGCCCGGTTCAGCGGCGCTTTCTCTCGCTCTTCCCAGGCTTCGTTGAGCCCACGCTCAACCAACAAACGAAGCTGAAGCTCTCGGTCTACCTGGGAGAAGCGCGGTTTCGACTTCCAAGACCGGCAGCCACATTGGATCTGTCGCGGTATGCGAATATCGCGTTCCTCGAGCAGATCGATCCGGCGGTCAAGCACCGGCCGATCGTGGCGGGGGATGCTATTCCCAACAAGGACGGGGTCGCCGCGCACAATCGTCCGCCGGATCGCCGCTGGTGCGCGGACGCGAAGGCAATCTGCGCGCAGTCCCGTTACATGTTCGAAGGGAAAATTCCGGCGGGCATTCAGCTTGCCAACAAGCTGCGCGACGAGAGCAAAAAGCCAATTCCGGATTTCATCGAGTTCCAGAGTGAGATCATGTTGATCACGCAGCCGCACCTTGCCGAGCTGCCGGGCCTGACAGAGCTCGACACCACAGTCACCAGCGCGCTCGAGCAGAACATCTTTTGGGTCAACCAGGTTATCCAGTTCGGCAAGCTGCTTGCGGTTCTGCAACGGCATCCGACCGAGCCGGAAGCCGCCATCGCGACGGTCTACATCCTGGTTGCGGTCAGGAACGACGTGCTGAACAAGCAAAGGGAATATAGCAATACACCCATGCTGCGCAATCTCGTGCCGGCGCAGCTGCTGATGGGCAAGAGCTCCTTCAACAGCGGTGATTCGCTGAGCGCCGGCCTGCCGAAGTACGCCAGAAGCCGCATCAAGGCGATCGCCGACATGATGGGCGGGAATGAGCAGGATTAGTCGATCATGGGGCTGGCACTCCCGATCGGGACTCCGATCGCGGAATATCGTGCAGGTTGGCGCGCCACTCGGAACAAAAATGCGAACTCTTACATGATTGAAATTGTTGTATGATCCAGCGGTCGCCGACAGACGACCAAGGCACTGGCTCGAAGGCGGCTCGAGACGCTTGCGGAGCCGGAAGGAATGGAAGGAGAAAAAAGGAGGTTCGCATCATGGTTGCCAAGGACGTGATGTTCGCAACTGAAGCGCGCGAACGGATGCTGCGGGGCATTGATACTCTGGCAAGTGCCGTCAAGGTCACGCTCGGCCCCAAGGGACGCAATGTGGTGATCGAAAGACCGTTCGGTGCGCCGCGCATTTCCAAGGATGGCGTTACCGTCGCCAGGGAGATCGAGCTGGAGGATAAGTTCGAGAACATGGGCGCCCAGATGGTGCGCGAGGTCGCCTCCAGGACCAGCGATATCGCGGGCGACGGCACGACGACCGCAACCGTGCTCGCACAAGCCATTGTCAAGGAAGGCGCCAAGTCGGTCGCCGCCGGCATGAACCCGATGGACCTCAAGCGCGGCATCGATCTCGCGGTGGACGCGATCGTCAACGACCTGAGGTCTCATGCCAGGAAGGTGACGGCCAACGAAGAGATCGCTCAGGTCGCCACCATCTCGGCGAATGGTGACGCCGAGATCGGCAAGTTCCTCGCCGACGCCATGAAGAAGGTCGGCAATGAGGGCGTTATTACGGTGGAAGAGGCAAAGAGCCTCAGCACCGAACTCGAAATCGTCGAAGGCATGCAATTCGACCGCGGCTACATCTCGCCCTATTTCGTCACCAATGCCGAAAAGATGCGGGTCGAGCTCGAAGACGCCTATATCCTTGTCCACGAGAAGAAGCTGTCCACACTTCAGACCGTGCTTCCCCTGCTCGAGGCGGTGGCGCAATCGGGCAAGCCGCTCCTGATCGTTGCGGAGGATGTCGAAGGCGAAGCGCTTGCAACGCTGCTGGTCAACAAGCTGCGCGGCGGCTTAAAAGTCGCCGCGGTGAAGGCGCCGGGATTCGGCGATCGCCGCAAGGCGATGCTGGAAGACATCGCGATCCTCACCGGGGGCACCGCAATCTCCGACGAGATCGGCGTCAAGCTCGAGAATGTCGCGCTCGACACGCTCGGGCGCGCCAAGAAGATCATTGTCGAGAAAGAGAACACGACCATCGTCAACGGAGCCGGCGCGAGAAAGGATATCGAAGCGCGCATGACGCAGATCAAGGGCCAGATCGAGGGCACGACATCGGACTACGATCGCGAGAAGCTGCAGGAGCGCCTGGCAAAGCTTGCCGGCGGAGTTGCGGTGATCCGCGTCGGCGGCGCAACCGAGATTGAGGTGAAAGAGCGCAAGGACCGGGTCGACGACGCCCATCATGCGACGCGCGCGGCGGTTGAGGAAGGCATTCTTCCCGGCGGCGGGGTCGCCTTGCTGCGAGCGCAGAAGGCGCTTAGGGGTATCAGGACGGCCAACTCCGATCAGAAGGCGGGCGTCGAGATCGTGCGCCGTGCGCTCCGGGCGCCGGCATGCCAGATCGCCGAGAACGCGGGCGAAGATGGCTCGCTGATCGTCAACAAGGTGCTCGAGAACGACAACTACAATTGGGGCTTTAATGCCGCGACCGGCGACTACCAGGACTTGGTGAACGCCGGCGTGATTGACCCTGCGAAGGTCGTGCGCACCGCCTTGCAGGATGCCTCCTCCATCGCTGCGCTCCTGATCACGACGGAAGCACTGGTCGCCGAAAAGCCGAAGAAGACCGAGACGCATGCGCCTATGCCGCTACCCGACTTCTAAGGAGCGATGAATTTCGAATGAAATCCTTGTCGTGCTTTGGTTCTGTGCTCGGGCACGATCGTCTCGGAAAGCCGCTTCACACTTTTTTCGGGCCGTGCTCCGACGGTAACGAGCCGCTGGCTGGCGGCTGCAGAACGCGATTGCGAGGCATATTGCGCCGGGATCTCGGGATCGCCGCGATGGGTATTCTCAAAAGCTCAACGCATCCTGCACGAACCAGACGGGTGCCTGGACCTCAGGCTTGTTCTTGCAAAATTGCGGCACCGAGCTCATTGAAACGAAACAACTGAAAGATCCGCTGGCCATTGAAATCGAGTATCCTCAAGTCGTCTGTTTCGTGCAAATCGCTCTCGACCGCGTGGAAATGCCCACCATAGCGTTCCTTCGCGAGACCGAGCGGAACATCGAAGGCGACAAACTTGCCGATGCCCTTGGCCTTGAGCTCACCAAGGAGCTTGTCATCCAGTAGTTCGTGGGATGTGAGGACCAGCAACGGACCGCTGGCCGTGAGCAACAGGAGTGACCTCATCGATTAACTCCCTTGGTTTCACCAGCATCGCCGGCGGGCGAACCATATCGCAGTGACCGTCGCGCTGGTGCTCGTCGTCGAATACATAAGGCCGGGAATGACGACTGAGAATAGGAGCGCGGCAGGTACTCGACTAGTGATCTGGTGCTCTAACCCGGCTTGGGCCCGCGGCTGCCAGTCAGGCGTTCGGGTTGTCCTCACCGCCTCCGATCTCGCCCTGCTATATTGAATGCACCGTCACCGAAATTACCCGCGTTCGCAATTTCCGGGTTGGAGGCAGGGTCCAACTCAAGAAATTGACGCCCTAGCGGCCGGTGGAACGCCGGTTCATTTCCTCCAAAAGCTCGCGCATTGCATCGAACTGCGTGCCAAAGCCCTTCCAATCACCTGACCGCAATCGTTCAACGGCCTTATTGTAGCGATCGAGCGCGTCCCTTGCCTGACTCGTCGACGGGCCTGTGACAGGTATTTCCTCATTCGTACTCGAGACCGGCCGCGCCGCGCCAGGCTCGACGAATAGAGCCGACAAGGCCTCGCCGAGCGTCTCCTTCATCACCACATGTTCGTCATAGGCCGCGATCACGCGTTTCAGCTCCGGCAAGTGCCCGTACTCCGCGCGCAAATAGAGCGGCGATACGTAAAGGATCGAGTTCTCAATCGGAATCGCCAGCAGGTTCGCCCCACGTATCACCCGCGAGCCCATCTGATTCCACAATGTTAGCTGTTGCGATATCTCCGTGTTCTGATTGATCCGCGCCTCGATCTGGAACGGCCCGTAGACGAGCTTCTCCTTCGGGAATTCGTACACGATCAGCTTGCCGTAGTCGGGCGCGTCACAACGCGCCGCAAGCCACGCGATCATGTTGTCGCGGCGGCTCGGCACCATCGGAACCATGAGGAAGAACTCGGCCCGCGCCTCGCCGGGCAACCGCATGATGATGTAATAAGGGCTCATCACCGAGGTGCCGCCGCCGCTGCCCGGCTGGCGCGGGAATTGCCAGAGATCCTCGCGATTGTAGAACACTTCGGCGGCCTCCATGTGGTAGGCTTGGAACAGCCGCGCCTGAATCAGGAACAGGTCCTCCGGATATCGAATGTGCTTCTGCAAATCCGCGGGCATCGCCGCGAACGGCTTGAACAGCTGCGGAAAGATGCGCGCGTAGGTCGCGGCAATCGGGTCCGCAGGATCCATCAAATAGAAATCGACGGTCCCGTGATAGGCATCGATGACGACCTTCACCGAATTCCTGATGTAGTTGAGATCGAAATCATGCACGGGCGGCGTCGACGGAAAATAGGAACTCGTCGTATACGCGTCCTGCATCCAGAACATCCGCCCGCCGCTGATCACCAGATAGGGATCATGATCGAGCCTCAGGAACGGCGCGATCTCGGGTACCAGCTCCCGAATATTGCGCCGGATCATGATCCGGCTCTCCGGCGTGATGTAGTTCGAGAGCAAGAGGTTCGGGTCGTTGAAGTAGTACGCGAACAGCGTTCGCCACGCCACTGAGCCGATCGGAATGCCGCCGGCGCCCTCATACCGCGCATAGGCGTTGTCCTTGCCTTTCGGATAATCAAACTCTGGCGCACTTCCCTTGACGATGACGTAGTCGTCGCTCTCCTCGCCGTAATAGATGCGCGGCTCGACGATCCTGGGGCCTCCGTCCGCAACCGGCGGAATGTCCTGCAAATAGAACAGCGGCAGCCCCTCAGTGCTCTTGCGGGTGACTGGGCTCATCACCGCGCCATTGCCGTGGGTGAACAGCACGTGGCGGTTGACCCATGTCTGCGCATTTGGCGGCAACAGCGAGGAGCGCAGCTCGCGCGCCGAAAGCATCACACTCTGGTAGGAATCGTCGAGCCAGTAGCGGTCAACGTCGAGATCATGGAATTTGTAGTAGGTGCGGATCTCCTGCAGCTGCGCGTAGGTATCCGACAAGGGCAGCCAGTCCCACAGCCTGATATTATCGATTGTCGCCTTGTTGGCGTCGAGCGTCCTGAAGGTGAGCTTCTGTTCGGCGGCAAAGGGCTTGGTTACGATCTTGTCGAGATCGTACGCCTGCCGGGTGAGCGCGATATTGCGCTCGATGTAGGGCTTCTCCAGCTCCAGCTCGCTTGGTTTGACGACGAATTGCCGGAACAGCGCCGGGACGATGCCGGACAATGCCAGGGCGCCGGTGACGACGAGCATGACCGCCGCCGCCGGAAGCCGGTAGCTGCGCGCCCGCACATTTGCCCACGCGACGAGCGCCGCGATGATCGAGAGCCCGATCATGAGCCACAGGGCCGGCAACCCCACTTGGACATCGGTGTAGCTTGCGCCGACGACGACGCCGTTGTCGCCGTAGAGCAGCAGATAGCGGTCGAGAGCGTAGGACCAGGCCTTCACCGCGAAGAGAAGACCAAGCAATGCCGAACCGTGGGCAATCGCCATGGGCGACATCGACCGGTGATGAACGTCGTATTCGATATCGCCGCGAGCCCAATAGATTGTTGCGGCGAAGAGCGCGCTCAGGACCAGTGTAAGCAGCATCCAGTTCTTGACCAGAACATAGGCGGGCAGCGAGAACAGGTAGAAGCCGAGGTCCTTGTTGAAGAGCGGATCGTCTGCGCCATAGAGCGCCTGATAGAGATACCTCAGGAAGATGCCCCAATAGCCGACTTCGGCCGCCGCGACGAGCAGCGCGAGCAAGGCTGCCCCGCCTGCGGCGATCGCGGGCCACGGCAGTCGATCGAACAACTGCGCAAATGGATCCGGCGGCGCGCTGCCCGCGACCTGCCCGACGGAAGCCGCGGCAACCTGTGTCGACCGCTTGCCGGCCAAACGCAGCGCGAGCCACCCGTTCACCCCGAGGATGAGGGCCGTTGCCGTCCAGACCGTAGCCAAGACGGCGGCTTTGGCGCCGATTGTTGTCCAGAAGACCTGCACATAGCCGACCGACGAAAACCACAGCCAGTCGACCAGGAAATCGCTCGCGAGCGCGAGCAGGATCAAGCAGATCACAGTGACAATGATCGCAACGATCAGCCTGACCACGCCACTTTGTCGTGGTGCCTTCCGTTCGGGTCCGGTAATCCCGATCGTCATGGCGGCAATCATAGCGCAAATGAGGGGCGCCCGCCCGCTTGATTGGGACCGGGACAACACGGAGTGCAAAGCGGCCGGCGCGAGGTCACGCTCCCGCGGCGGAGCCGCGTCGGACAAGGTTATGAAATGGCGCGGATTTGGCACGCCATTCGGAATAAAGCTGTGAACTCTTATATCATTGAAATTACGCCATAATTTTATCTCCTGCCGTGGCTTACCTACCGATTTCCCCGTGGTAGGCAAGGGCGTCCACTCCCGGCGCAATGGTTTTTGTGAGCGGAAACGTAAAAGCCTCCGGAGGACATCCCGGAGGCTTTTTCTGGAGATCATTGAAGTTCGCTTCGCTTTCCTTCCTGGTTTTGGTGATTTCTCAGGCGATTCACCGGTTGCGTTGAGCGTGGAGTAGCACCGTGAGGCTATGTTGATCCTTTAGCTCGTAGAAGCACCGGGCTTTGCGATGCTCGCCTGCAATGGCAGCGTTACGGTGCTGCCGCTCGCGTATTTCTGGTCGCGTAGTTGACGCCCGCCAAGAAGGTCAGGTTCTTAACGGGGGTCCAAGAGGTGTAAGAGCCGACGCTCAACGTCACGCGATGCGAAGTCCTCCGGCGGCAGATGACTTCGCTCGATCTCTCGACCAGCTCGGTCGTCTTTGCCAAGCTACGAAGGTGCATAGCCGCACGCGCACCCAAATCAGAATCAATGGGACCGCGGCAGAGAGAGAGAGAGAGTCAGTCATTCCCCCTTAAAAGATAGGGCGTTTTCGGCATCGTCAGACAAAAGTCCACTGTTCGAGCTACGACCGGAAAATGAGTTTTCCGCCTCCTTGTTTCGTGAACCCGGCCTGACTATCGAGTGGAGTTGGCCGCAACGCGACGACGCACATGCAATGGCGATACTTGGTGCTGCTCGACCGGTGATACTGCTCGAAGGTCGAATTTCAGACTGGGTTGATGCTTAGCGCGCCATTTCGGACCAGGGCCACGCATGTAGTGCAACTCGGGCCGGTAACTGTCTCGCACGTCCAAAATCAAGTTGCGAACAACGCTCGCAAAGTCGGAGGCTGACTCAGCCGTCCTGCAAGCAAAAGCTGACAATGCGATTGCATCCATGATTCTCATCGCTGGAACTCCTCGATTGTTGCTCGATAGATCGGGCGATTGACAGCACCAGCGTAGTCACGAGAGAACAACCAAACCATGGCACAGAGGTCGATCGCGCACAGTACATTGTCTAAGAATGAGCAAACCTAAGTTTAGGCCTGCCTACTCGTGCCTTCTCGCTTCAAACCGGTGCTTTTTCCCGGCTCGGACCTGCCAACATGCGGCGGGCCGCATGGTTCGCTGTTGACCCGCGCGACGAAGTACGGCGACGCGTCCCCGCGCCGACCTAGATGTGTTGTTATCGGGACCGTCGCAGCATCTCATGGGCTGCCCCTAAACCAAGGGATAGCGGGCTCCACCGGATGATGCAGTGCGTGCCTATCTCCGTAAGGGTTTGACCCTACCGTCGTGCAATGGCTCCAGCAGACGGAGGATGCTACGGATCAAAATCGATCCCAGGAAGATGCAATGCAGCGGAACCGGACCTGACAGCCGGCAGCTGCAAGACGAGGTCGGCGGCGTAGCGCCCGCCGGCCTTTTTCTTGATCAAACGGCGTGCTGCGCTTCTCGACATTGTGGTGATCCGCGCCTCACCGGCTGCGCGGCGAAACTGAAGCGCGGGTCGAAACAATTCGCGAACTCCCCCGACTTGAAGTCATTCGGCCGCGAGCGCGTAGGGCCGCCGCGGCAAGCCGAGGCGCTTCCACCCATCGACCGACGCCTCAGCGAGCGCATCGACCAGTGCGTCATCGCGGTAAGACGCTGGCGCAATGCGCAGCGTTCGGCGCCGCCGTATTGCAAATATTGGTCACAGGAAAACTGAAGGGAAGTCTAAACCGCGCTCAGTCGATCTATCGGCAATGAATGCTGCCGCAGACTGCATCCGCGCCTTGATTTTCGAATGGCAGAGATGTCCAACCGCAGCAATATTCCACGCCGTTATGAAAACTATTTATGCCAGCTATTGGAAAACCTCGCCCCACGCTGCGATTAATCGGTACGGCTGTCGGAGATTCCATCGAGCGACACCCAGCGAAACCTCAGTCCGAACTCGATCTCCCCGAATATGCCGCTTCGGCGACTTGATCCTGCCGAGGACTTCTAATGCGTGGGTGCATCGGCTCGCCGCTCACTCCCAACGGGCTCAAGAGGCATCCATGGCTTTCACGTTAAAGATCAACGGCACATCCCATAAGCTCGACGTTGATGGCGACATTCCGCTGCTGTGGGTGCTGCGCGACGTACTCGGCATGACCGGGACCAAGTTCGGCTGCGGCCAGGCGCTGTGCGGCGCCTGCACGGTGCATGTCGACGGTCAGCCGGTCCGCTCCTGCCAGACGCCGGTCGACAGCTTCGGCGACAGCGCGATCACAACGATCGAGGCGATCGGCCAGGCGCCACAAGGCGCGGCCTTGCAGACGGCGTGGCTGGAGCTGGAGGTAGTGCAGTGCGGCTACTGCCAATCCGGCCAGATCATGTCGGCGGCGGCGCTGCTGAAGGACAAACCGAAGCCGACGGATGATGACATCGACGCTGCCATGTCGGGCAATGTCTGCCGATGCGGCACCTATCAGCGCATCCGCGCCGCGATCAAGCACGCTGCAGGAGTTTGAGATCATGGATGAGCTTGTTTTGAAAGAGCAGATTGGCGACGAAACAGCGATGTCGCGGCGCGCCCTTCTTCAGGGTACAGGCTTGCTGCTTGGTTTTGCGCTGACCGGTGCAAACACGGAGTCTGTCTTCGCGGCGCCCGCTTGGCAGGTGGTCGAAGACGAGGTCACGGGGACTTTCGCGCCGAACGGATTCATACGGATCAATCCAACCGGCGCCGTGACTCTGGTCATTCCGATGATCGAAATGGGACAGGGGGTTTACACGTCGCTGTCGATGCTTCTCGCTGAAGAACTCGAAGTGAAGCTTGACCAGATTCAGGTTCAGCATGCGCCACCAAATCATGCGCTTTACGTCAATTCGATCATAGGCATTCAAAATACAGGTGGATCCGCCTCTGTCCGTGCCTTCTGGACACCGCTGCGTCAGGCGGGAGCAGTGGGTCGTAGTCTGTTGATTGCGGCAGCCGCAAAACACTGGAATGTCGATCCAGCGACTTGCCGTGCCAAGGATGGCGTCGTGTTTGATGTATCCGGCTCGAAGCATCTGAGCTACGGCGAGCTTGCGAAGGCTGCGGCGAAATTGCCTGTGCCGCCTGCGGAAAATGTCAAATTGAAGGATCCGAAGGATTTCACCCTGATCGGCACGCGTGCCAAGCGTGTGGATTCAGCAATAAAGGTCGATGGGCGCGCGCTCTACGGCATCGATACGCGACTGCCGGGTATGAAGGTTGCGGCGGTTGCTATTTCGCCCGTGCTCGGTGGAAAAGCGAAAACGGTGGACGAGAAGGCCGCTCTAGCGGTGAAGGGCGTCCGGAAGGTCATCAATATCGGTGAAGCGGTTGCCATGGTAGCGGATCACATGGGGGCGGCGAAGAAGGGACTCGAGGCCGCTAACATCACGTGGGACGACGGACCGAATAGCAAAGTCAGCAACGCCGATATCGTCAAGCAATTGGAGGAGGAATCCACAAAGCCGGGCGCTGTTGCCCGTAACGTCGGTGATGTGCGGAAGGCACTTGCGGAGGCAGCGCAACGGGTTGACGCCATCTATCAAGTGCCTTTCCTGGCGCACGCGGCGATGGAGCCGATGAACTGTACCATTCATCTGCAGAAGGATCGTTGCGACATTTGGGTCGGGACACAGGCGCCTACGATCACGCAGTCTCAGGTGGCCGAACTCACCGGCCTGCCAAAGGATGCGATCGAAATCCACAATCATCTGATCGGCGGTGGCTTCGGCCGAAGGCTGGAAGCCGATGGCACGATCCTCGCTGTCAAGATCGCCAAGCACGTTGACGGCCCGGTGAAGGTGATCTGGAGCCGCGAGGAAGACATCCAGCACGATATGTATCGGCCGTACTATCTCGATCGGCTGTCGGCCGGACTTGATGCGGCCGGCAAGCCGGTTGCTTGGACGCATCGGATCGCCGGCTCCTCAGTCATGGCTCGCTATTATCCCCCTTACTTCAAGGACGGATTGGACCCCGATGCCGTCGAAGCGGCGGCCGAGCCGCCCTATGCGCTGCCCAATATCCACGTCGACTTTGTCCGGGTAGAGTCCCCTGGAGTCCGGACGTCTTGGTGGCGTGGCGTCGGACCGACTCACAATGTTTTTGTGGTCGAAAGCTTCATAGATGAGCTCGCGTATGCCGCGAAGCAGGATCCTGTCGCCTATCGCAAGGGATTGCTTGGCCATAATCCACGAGCGCTTGCTGTTCTGTCGCTTGCTGCGGAAAAAGCAGGGTGGGGATCACCACTTCCCGCACGGCATGGCCGCGGGATTTCGGTACAATTCGCATACGGAAGCTACACGTCGCAGGCCGCCGAGGTCGAAGTAGCGCCCGACGGCTCAGTCAAAGTCACTCGGATCGTATGTGCGATTGATTGCGGCATGTACGTCAATCCAGATACGATCGAAGCACAGATTCAAGGTGGAACGCTTTTCGGGCTGACCGCTGCGCTCCATGGCTCGATCACCTTCAAGGATGGCCGCGTCGAGCAGAGCAATTTCGACACGTATGTGCCGATGCGTATCGACGAGGTTCCGCTGGTGGAGACGCACTTGATCAAGAACGCGGAAGCTCCAGGTGGCGTTGGTGAAGCTCCGACAGCCATTGTCAGTGCGGCGGTCACCAATGCGATCTTCGCCGCGACCGGCAAGCGTGTGCGCAGCCTGCCAATCGATACAAGTTCGCTGAGGTCGTCGTCTTAGTCCTTTCCCGTCGTCCCGCGAGCGTCGCAATGCGCAACGGATGTCGGTCAGGCACAGCATAACAACCATGGGAACGTTCGCATTCTCTGCTCGGAAGAAATCACTTCTCGGAAGGACGCCGTCACGCCTTGCAAACCGGATCCGTTTCGGAGCTGACATTTGGGGCTCCCTAGATTGGACCGGCAACCCAACCAGGGCTGCCTGGTTCGCTTCAGGTCCTAATTTCGTCTAGTGGCAGGAGACGAAGTTGAGTGCTACGAATGAGCAAGGCGACGCCCTCGCTGATCCTTGGCGAACGGGCTTCGGAGCACTATCGGCACCGGTAGCCGAGCAACAAAGGGCTACTACAAATGCACGCTTCGAAAGCTATTCCAAAGCAGGTCCTCGTCGGGCAGAACGCTTCACCGCCCGCGGGCGCCACTGTCAAGTTGTCTACAACAGACCTCAACAACTTGATGCTGGCGCTCTCCATCGATGTCGTCGCGCTGACCGAGCTACTGGTGCCGCGAGGCCATCGGGTGCAATTCGGGACGATTGACGTACCCGGGATCCATTACAATTTGAGTGGCGTAGGACGCATGTCTATCAACGGCGGACCCGAGATGCCGTTGAGCCCTCATTTGCTCATCATCGTGCCGCCAAACGCTCCGTTCACGATCGAGGTCGACGGTGGAAGTGGCCCACCGAAGCTCATTTCGAGAGAGTGCTGGACTCGTCAAGACGGCATCCTCCGCGTCGCAATGCCGAATGAGAAGCCCGAAATCATTCAGATATGCGGCTTTTTTAATGCATCCTTTGGTCAGTCTGTCAGGCTGTTCGGAGAACTCCGCGAACCAGTGATCGAGCAGTTCGAGCCAGCGGACAAGATCGATCTGAAGCTTCGCGAGGCTATGGACGAGCTGCTACAGCAAGAGGTTGGCGTTGGCGCCATGACAGCATCTCTGCTCAAGCAAATTGTTGTCTCGTTAGTGCGACGGTCCCTCAGATCATCCCAGCGTTGGACTGAGCGATTCTCGATACTTGCCGACAGGCAGGTCACTCGTGCTTTTGCAGATATGGTGGCGCGACCAGGAGCCGCCCATTCAGTTCAAAGCCTGGCCCATAGTGCAGGATTGAGTCGTTCGGCGTTCATGGCGCGTTTCTCGGACATTTTTGGACAGTCCCCGATGGTCGTCTTGCGAGACTTGAGAATGCGCCAGGCCGCGATCAACTTGACGACAACGACGATGTCGATCGAAGTCATTGCTCTTAATGCGGGGTACGAGAGCCGTTCAAGTTTTGTGCGAGCTTTTCGCAAGGCGTACAATCGAGATCCAAGTGAGTATCGGCGGATAGCCAAGGAGGGCAAAGCCCGGAAGGGCATCTGAGAGTGAAGTGCCGATAACGAGATTCACAGGGCCAGGTGCGACTGCGCGGACGATAGCACGAACTTCGTCCACGCGCCCAAGCCGCGAAGAGCATCCAACCGGCGCCGCCTCCCCCTGGCCAGCGCGGACGGGAGACCGCGGCCATCGCTATCGCCCGCTCGCGCCGGAACTCCCTAGATCCGCTTCAGATCCTCGGCCAGCATCGTCGCAGCGTGGCGCGCAAGCGCCTGGGTCGGAGCGTTGGTATTGCCGCTGGTGATATTCGGCATGATCGAGGCATCGATCACCCGGAGACTATCGACCCCGCGGACCCTGAGCCTTGCGTCGACAACCGCTCGTCCATCCTGACCCATCCGGCACGTTCCGACCGGGTGCCACATCGTCGTCACGACACGCTTCACCCATTCGCCGATCTCCTCGTCCGACTGGATATGCGGACCGGGTTCCATCTCTTCCTCGATCACCGACGCCAACGACTCCTGGGCCATAACCTCGCGGATCGCGCGCACGGATTCCACCGCGGCCCTTAAGTCTTCCTCCTCGCCGACGAAGTTCGGATTGATCAGGGGCATCGACGTCGGGTCGCTATCGGCCAGCCGTACCCAGCCGCGGCTCTTGGGCTGAAGCACCACGAGTTCGAAGGTGATGCCCGAGCGGTCGCCCGTCGGGCCGAGCTGCTCGTTCAAGATGATAGGAGCGTGATAGCATTGGATCGTGGGTTCGGCGGCGAAGTCCGACGGATTCCAGTGTGTAACCGTCTCGATGCCGTTGCCGGATGCCGGGCCATCCTTGGTGACGAGATAACGCAGACCCGCCTTAACAGTGCCGAGTCCATGCGCGGCCGCCTGATAGCCGAGATCACCCTTCACATAGGCACGGACGGGTACCATCGGGTGGTCGTGGAGATTTTCGCCTACATCCGGAGAATCAACGATCGCCGCAATGCCGTGCTGGCGCAACTGATCCGCTGGCCCGATGCCCGAATGCATGAGGATCTTCGGGCTATGAACGGCGCCCGCTGACAGGACGACCTCGCCGGCCATGATCCTCTCGAGACTGTTGTCCTTCAGTTCGACGCCCACAGCTCGCTTGTTTTCGATAAGAATCCGAACGACGGTCTTCCCGGTGAGAAGAGTGACGCGGCCCGAGGCGAGGTGCGGACGCAGATAAGCGTCGACCGCGCTGCACCGGCGCTGATTTCCGACCGTCGACTGCACCGGCGAGACGCCGATCTGGCTCTCGCCGTTATAGTCGGGATTATAAGGAATCCCATATTCCTGGAAGGCCTTTAGGCAATATTGGTTCAGCTCGTTGATGCCCTTGGGCAGCTGGACCGCAAGACCACCGTTGATGCCGTGATATTCGTCGTGGAAGGTGTCGTTGCGTTCCTGCGCCATGAAGACGGGGAGCAGGTCTTCATACGACCATTTGCCGGTGTCGCCGACCGCATCCTGCCATGCGGCGAAGTCGCGTATCTGACCACGCACGTAGCACATCGCGTTGATCGAGGAGCCGCCGCCGAGCACCTTGCCTGAGCGATATGCTCGCTTGATGCCGTGCTGGGGAACGGTCTCGTATTTCCAGACATGCCGGTCGTGGACCAGTATATTGGCGAAGCCGGCGGGAATGTGGATGAACGGATCGCGATCCATGTCGCCCGCTTCGATCAGCGCGATCGACACATCGGTGTGTTCGGCGAGATAACTCGCAACGACGCAGCCGGCCGCGCCCGCGCCAACAATGACAATGTCGTAACTCTCCCGGGACATCAGCTCTTTCTCTTTCGCACCATTCTCATCGTTCAATCAACGCCCTAACCGGCGCCTTGCTATCGCGGCGCCTGATCCAGAGACTGATTGGACCTTGCTCTTGGAGAGTGAGCTTGCAACGCCGGCGAGGGAAATCACCTCTCGCCATAGAGTCGATAGACGATCGTTATTGTCGCTCGCCGCCCCGGACGATGCCGTAGCGAGGAACGCCACCAGCCGCATCGCACCGCGAAACCGAGCTTTCGTTCTCTTCAATTGCCTGGCACGAGATGGCGATCAGCGAACCTCCACGCGCCTCGATAGGCCGAGCACCGTCGCCGCCAACCCGCTGTGCGCCCGCGCAATCCCAAATCCGTCGCGACCGCGAGCGACCTGTCCGAACGTAAGACGACACCGTTCATTTGTAAGCCGACAAGAACGAGAAGCTCTCGACGATGGACTTGGGGACGATGGACTTGGGACCGAAGCGCCGCCATTGAACTGGCGGTCGATGCGCCACTGCTTCATGCGAAGCGCATTTTTTGGCGTCTTCTGAAGTAGCCGCAGTGGACGCATCCGCTCTTCGGATGCTGGAATCATTCAACGATTTTCACGCCGTGCGAACGACGACCGACCAGTCGCGAAGGCGAACGAACTTGACGAAAGCGTCCAGCGCCGGCGAGTACCGGCGCCCCTGGACAGCCAGTAGCCGCACCTCCCGCGAAAACGCGGAATGGTCTTGAGCGTCGGAAGGTGCGGCATGTGCTCGGGCGCGAGTATCACGCCGAAGCCAGCCGCGGCCATGTGCTGCAAGTGCAAGTCGTGGCCGCTGCAGTGGCCGAGGTGGAGCGGATCCTCGGAGAAATACGACCGCTGGAGCTTCGGGGTGATGTCGCATCCGGCCCGTTCCAGCAAGACGGTCTCACGGAGGTCGTCGATGCCGATCGAGGGGCGATTTGCGAGCTTGTGTGTCGGCGCGAGAAGCGCGACGTAGCGCTCCTCGAACAGCAACCAGTCGTCGATGCGGGCGGGCACGTCCTGGACGTCCCCGACCATTGCGGCGTTGATCTCGCCCTCAAGCAAGAGGTCGACGAGCTTCTTCGCCGCTCCCTCGCGCAACTCGACGTGAAGTCCAGGGACAAACTTTGCGATCTCCGCAATCGGATCGAGGACGAGCGAGGCCGAGATGGATGGGGCGAGGCCAATCTTGAGTGGCGCGACCTCCTTGCGTTGGAACTCCTGGGCCCGGCGACGCACCGCCTCTGCCGAAACCAGCGTACGCTCCAGCATCGGAAGCACTTCCTTTCCAAGATCGGTGAGCTGCGTCAGCCTGCGCTCGCGGTAGATCAACTGGCCACCGAGTTCCTGCTCAAGCTTCTGTACCCCCTTGGTCAGGGCGGGCTGCGTGACATTGCACTGCTCGGCCGCGCGGGTGAAGTTGAGGGTGGATGCAACGGCGAGCAAATAACGAATCTGATGAAGTTCCATTGCTGATCTCCGTCGAGATTCTTGTTGGCGCAGTTTGATGGCTTGGAGCGCTGCGGTCGATTGCGCGAGGGTACAGCGACGTTCGCTTGTCGCTACCTGGGCTAAGCGTTCGCTTAGAAGTGAGGACGTATACCTCGCGCTCCGAATCCGTTAGCCGGAAGGGCCCCGAGGAAAGAGAGCCAGCGGCGCAGAGAAGTGCGGTAGATTGAGTTTTGCGATTAGATCGCACCTTCGCACGAAACGATTGAGGACATGCCTTTCTGCTCAGACATTCCACGGTTACTGTAGCCGTATATTGAGGCGGTCCGCCATTCGGCTAAGTTCGGGAAGCGAACTTGCCTTCATCTTCCGCATCAGATTCACGCGATGCACCTTCACCGTGGATTCGGTGATGCCTATATCGTTGGCAACCTGTTTGTTTAGGCGACCGGCCACGACACCAAGCATGACTTCACGCTCGCGGGAGCTGAGCGTGTCGAAACGCGCCTTGAGCGCAGCCAAGGCGCTATCACTCTCGCGGCGGGCACGATCCCGAGCGAGGCCGGCCTCGATGGCGTCGAGCAGATCCTGATCACGGAATGGCTTTGTAAGGAACTCTATCGCGCCGCCCTTCATCGCTTGCACGGTCATCGGCACGTCGGCGTGGGCTGTGATGAAGATGATCGGCACTTGCCGGTTTGCGCCGACAAGGTCGCGCTGAAGCTCAAGACCGCTTCTCCCAGGCATTCTCACATCGAGCACCAGGCATGTAGGACCGCACGGCTGATCGGCCTCTAGAAAATCGGAAACAGACG
Organism: Bradyrhizobium sp. BEA-2-5; assembly: GCF_032918025.1. Taxonomy (NCBI): domain Bacteria; kingdom Pseudomonadati; phylum Pseudomonadota; class Alphaproteobacteria; order Hyphomicrobiales; family Nitrobacteraceae; genus Bradyrhizobium; species Bradyrhizobium sp. BEA-2-5. Next base: position 7,583,387 of record NZ_CP136629.1, read on the forward strand.
AGAATTGTCGGGCAGGTAAGCCGACTGTACGCAACAGACGCACGACCGAGTCGCGAAACTCCGGATCGTCATCGATAACCAAGACACTGGGATTTGTCTCGCCCATTCTCGGTGTCCTGCGTTGGGAAAGCACATCTTCCCTATTTCCGGCGTCATTCTACGCCGAATCTGTCGAGGTGAACAATATCTGTTGCCTAAGCGGATAGCCGAAGACCTAAGCCATCGCTTAGGAACGTCGACATTGCGCTATTGGGGAATGTCCACGACACTAAGTCGCATGCCGCGCGAGGTGTTGCCCCGCCGGTCGGCGGAGGCCGTTGGAACCCGCGATGTCGAACCCTACATTGATATCTATCGTTGACGACGATCAGCCCCATCGTGAGTCAATGCGAAAAGTCATAATGTTGCTGGGCTACACTGTCGAAGCGTTTCCGTCAGCGGCCGATTTCTTGGCATCGCGTGCCTTGCCTGAAACCGCCTGCTTGGTCACCGACGTTAACATGCCCGGGATGACCGGAATTGAATTGCACCGGCATTTGGTCGATACAGGGTACGTGATCCCGACGATCCTCGTTACCGCCTACCCCGATGAAGTCGTCAGGGATCAAGCTCTAAAGGACGGGGTTGTTTGCTACCTCAGCAAGCCAGTGGACGACGACTATCTCGAACGATGCCTGCGTTCGGCTCTGCAGCCGGGTACGCCGACTGGAGACAATTCATGAGCCGTTGTCCGCTGGCAGGTTAAACTGAAATGCGGCGCCGCGAGGCTCGTTCGCTTCCGCCCACAGCTTGCCCCCATGGGCTTCGATGATGGAGCGACATATCGACAGCCCCATCCCCGTTCCGCCGGACTTCGTGGTGTAGAAGGCGTCGAAGACTCGATCGAGATGCTCCGTATTAATGCCCGGTCCCGAATCGCGTACCGCTACGAGGACGCCCGTCTGATCCTCCTCGGCCCTGATCAACAGTTCTCTCGGCCCCTTCTCAACCGAGCCCATTGCTTCAGCCGCGTTCAGAATCAAGTTCAGCATGACCTGTTGCAATTGAACGCAATCCCCCATAACCGGAAGCAGTCCATCTGCAAGCCGAGTTTGGACCGAAACGCCATTCCTGCGGATCACGCTTTGCGCCAGTAAAACTACTTCGTTGATAGCCGAATTGAGATCAAAGCGCTCTTTTCGCAGAGGCGCTTTCTTGATATGAGCGCGCATTCGTCCGACGATATCCTTTGCTCGGTCCGTGTCCCTGACGACGCAAGCGAGCGCTTCCTTGGTCTCATCCAGATTTGGCGGGTTCATTTCCAAAAAGCGCATCCCTGCACGGGCATTGTTACGAGCGGTCGCGATCGGATGCAGAATTTCGTGAGACAGCGAGGCGGCCAATTCTCCCATCATGTTCACTCGGTTCATATGGGTGAAATCCAACTCGAGCTGGCGCAGCTTTTCATGTTCATCCTGTGCCCGCCTTCGTTCCGTCACGTCGACGGTTGTGGTGATGACCTCAGCCAGCGTGTCCTTGGGGGAGAACACATGATAGCTAGTTCCTTCAACCCATTTGATTGCTCCATCAGGTAGCAAGAGTCTGAACTCGGCCATGAAATCTCTTTTCTGGTGCACGGCCTCCTGAATCGCTCCCCATACTCTGTCGCGGTCCTCTGGATGAATGCGTTCCCACATACTTTGTCGAGTTGGAAGGCCCTGGAGCGGATCAAATCCCCAGATCCTGTAACTCTCGTCCGACCAATAGAGGTAACGCATCGTCCTCGCGTTATAGATCCAGTTGCCAGTGCGGCTGAGTCTCTGCGCTTGGCTAAGCGCTTCCTCGACGCGCTTGCGCTCGGTCAGATCGAGCACGAACGCAAGGCTCTGGTCACCTCCTTCCTTGAACAGCGCGGCGCCAATAAGCACAGGCACGCGGCTGCCGTCTTTCCGAAAATATTCTTGCTCGAAGGGCTGAACTTTCCCGGTTGAGTTCAGTTCTGCCTGAGTCAGCATGTCGCGCTCGCGCCATTCCGGCGGGGACAGCTCGGGCCAGCGCACGCGCCCCGAAACCAAGTCCTCGCGGTCATATCCCAGGATGCGTAGAAGCGCGTCATTGGCTTCAAGAATTCGACCTTCGCGGTCGACAATGAGGATCCCGATGATATTGGCGTCGACCAAACGCCGAATCTTCCCTTCCCGATCCGCGAGGTCGTCATAAAGTCGCGAATTCTCGAGCGAGATTGCGGCCTGCGACGCAAGGACATTCAACACTGTGACGCGGTCAGGAGTGAAAACGTGGGTCGCCAAGTTGTTTTCTAGGTAGAGTACCCCGGCCAGTTTGCCTTGTTTGAGCAAGGGCAGGCAGAGAATTGAATGGGCGCGATGCTTATGGATGTACTCATCGGCGGAAAACGGGTTCGTGGCAGCGGCATCGTGGATAAGAACGCTCTCTTTCGTCCGGATCACGTAGTGTAGAATGGACTCCGGTAGATCTGCGGCAGTTACACCTGCCTGCCGCTGACCGACGGTCACCGTATTATTGCTCGTCGTGACTTCCGCCTCAATCCGGTATCCGTCACCTACCGCAAGGATCAACAGACCTCGCCCGGCGCCCGCGTACTCAATTGCCGTGCGCATCAGCGTGTCGATCAGTTTTTCTAGAACGATCTCGCCCGACACGGCTTGCGAGATTTTGATAACAGTAGCCAGATCCAGTTGTTCGAGGGATGAGCCAATCGTGCTTGTGGAGCCGGCAACCGGCTTTTCCTCCCTGAGATGCGGATACAACCCGTCGAGTTGGCGTACCTTGCCGTCGGCTCCCCAACGGACGTACGCGTACCGCGCGTCCCGCAGATACGCATGCGCGATCTTCTCGAACCCACGCGCGGCATAAAAGCGTGCAGCGACTTCGTTGGCGAGCGCCTCGTTGTGGACCAAGCCGTACTTGTGCGCCGAGTGGATAGCGTGCTCATAAAGATGCTCGGCATCGAGCGCGCGGCCTTCGATCCGGGCGATCTCCGCAGCGACGAGCGCGACGCGGTTCTCGAAGTTGGCCGGACAAGCCGTCGCCCAGACCTCGAGCTGTCGGTGGTGCGCAGCCAGTGCTCTGACGTGTTCCTGCTGTTGGCCGGCTGCCGCAGAGTCGCAGGACGCTGCCCTGGAGAGCGCACTGTAGAAGTGATATTCCGCGCACTCAAAAAAAGACGCCGATGTCGGCTGCAGCTGCTGCGCCATCAATGAGGCTTCGAGGGCATCCGCATAGTCGCCGGCAAAGAAGCGCCCCTGCAACTTGCGGACCCAATACCAACCCTCGGCGAGCGCCAGATCCGGGTTCCTGCAGAAACGAGACTCCAGTAGGAGTTCGTCAAACTGCCCATCGTCAAAGGAACCGAAAATCGGCGTCAAGCCGCGGAGCGTCCGAATCAGCCCAAGCTGGCCGGCGATGGAGTCAATCGCAAAACCGAACCGCATGTTCCGCGCGAACGCGAGACCATGCTCGACCTCGACTTGCACGCTATCGAGTGGATTCCCCGCTGCTAGAAGATACGTGTTCAAGTGGGTGTAATAGTACGCCGCAAAAGTGAGGTCACCGATCTGGTTTGCCGCCTCAAACGCACGCCGCAGCAGATCACGACCTTCCCGGACATGTCTCGTCCAGGGTGTGACTAGACTTCCAAAGTTCAGATAGATCCTGGCCTGGAAGCGCTTTAGCCCGCGCTGTTCGACCAGTTCATAGCCGAGACGGCAGAATAAAAGTCCCGCCTGGTAGTCGCCGAATTTCGGTCCAGCAAGCCTGCCAAGTACCGCATAGGCGTAGCATGAGCCGTCACAATTGCCACCCTCCAGGCTGAGATTGACTGCTCGACAGATGACCAGGGATGCTAGGTTTGCATCCGTATGCCAGGCTGGCGGCCCGAGCTTCGTCAGGACGTCGAGCGTCGCGAGCGATTCGGCATTGCTCATCAAAGGCAGATCAATGAGGCTTTCTATCGTGCGGGAGCCGAGTTGGGACCAGATCCGCTCATACTCGCGCCGAGCCTCGTCTTCCGTCGGGTGCGGCGACCAGTCAATGGCGAGTTGCCGGAGATAGTCAAGACCGACTGGGATCGCGCGGCTGGCCTGATCCAGGGTCAAGTAAAGATCGACCTGCAGGCACGCGACGCGGGCTCGTTCGATCGTCGTTGCGGCACGGGCCGACAGCAGTGCCAGGCGCTGCTCGGCTTCAGCCAGTGCACCAGTGAGGAACTCACATTCGGCCCGGTGCAGCTCCAGCTCAAAGATCAGGTCATGCTGGCGCTCCCAAGAGTCCGCTGGCAGCAGTGCCCCGCCGGAGAGCAGATAGTTCAGCGCCGAGGCATACGCCGTCGAGGTCTTGGCACGTCTACCTGCAATCAAATTCAACTGTGCGACCCGCTCAAGCTCCTCAATTGACGTGATGAGATGCGAGCCGCGGTTGAGCTGATTGACGACTTCGAAGATCGCCTCTTCCAGCTTATCTGGAGAGGTCTGCGCTGCGAGCAGCATCCCTATTCGGAGATGAGCTTCGGCACGCGATTCCTCTGGGATCAAGGAGTAGGCGGCTTCTTGGACATGGTCGTGGAGAAACTTGTAGGAATCCTCCGAACGAAAGATCAGCCCTGCTCGGACCGCTTCCCAAAGCTGACCATGCATCTTCTCCTCGGAATCCTGGTAAACGATCCGCAACATGGTGAACCCTGGGACGCTGCCCAGGCAAGCGAGCTTCTGCAATGCGTTCCGCGTTTCGGCGGACAGGCGGTTCAGCTTCCCCACCATAAGATCCACCACATTGTCGGTGTAGCCTTTGGCGTGAATGCGATTCAGGTCCCAGCACCATCGCGCTTCGCCATAATCGAAAGTGAGCAATGCTTCGTCGGCGAGCGCAGAAATGAACTGAATAGCGAAAAGCGGATTGCCGGTTGTCTTCTCGTGGATCAGCCGCGCCAGCGGCGCGATTCTCTCTGGTTCGCTGTGGACAGAATCCGCGATTAGTTGTCCCAACTCTTCACAGGTCAGGGGTGCCAATACGATGTCTTGCAATATCGCTCCAGCCAGGCGCATCGCTTCGAGCTTGCGCATCAGCGGATGGATGGGATTAACTTCGTTGTCGCGGTAAGCGCCAATCAACAACAGGTTCTGCACATCGGGCCGGGTCAACAGATCCTCGAGCAAATCGAGCGTTGCTACATCGAGCCATTGGAGATCGTCGAGAAACAGGGCGAGCGGATGTTCCGGCCGCGCGAATACGCTGATAAATCGCCGGAACACCAGCTGAAAACGGCCCTGCGCATCCTGTGGCGGCAGCTCGGGGACCGGTGGTTGTTCGCCGATGATGTGCTTCAATTCCGGGACGAGATCAACAATGAGCCGACCATTCGGTTCAAGCGCCTCGAGCAGGTCCTCTCGCCATTGCCGCAGCTCCGCTTCGGTCTTGCTCAAAAGCGGGCGGATCAGGCTCTGAAAGGCCTGGGCAAGCGTGGCGTACGGGATGTCGCGCTTGTACTGGTCAAACTTGCCCGATGCAAAAAGACCGCGGGGCGGAACAAGTGGCTTATGAAGCTCGTTGACGACCGCGGACTTGCCAATGCCGGCGTATCCGGAAACCAACACCAACTCCGGCCTTCCGCCAGCGACGATACGGTCGAACGAGGCAAGCAGTGTATCGATCTCGGCTGTCCTACCATACAATTTCTCGGGGATCAGCAGCCGGTCCGGAGTGTCGTGTTCCCCTGGCGGGAAATCGTCGATATCGCCTTGGGTTTCCCATTCAGCAAGGCAACGCCGTAGATCGCTCTCGGCGCCTGCAGCCGTCTGGTAACGCTCTTCGGCAGTCTTGGCGAGCAGCTTCATAATGATCGCGGAGACAGAGCCTGGGAGGTTTTTTAACCGCTCGCTGGGCGGCACCGGCTTTCTTGCAATATGGCAGTGCACCCATTCCATCGGTTCGACCGCCGTGAAGGGCAGAACGCCCGTGAGCATCTGGTACAGCGTGACGCCGAGGGCGTAGAGATCGCTGCGCGCGTCGACCGAGCGGTTCATCCGCCCGGTTTGCTCGGGTGCCATGTAGGCAAGCGTACCGGCGATAGTCTCGGGCGGCTCGGGCGCCTGCCGCTCGCGGGACAGGCGCGATGCAATGCCAAACCCGGTGAGCCGCACGTGTCCGTCCACGCAGTCCACCACAATATTAGCCGGCTTGATGTCTTTGTGGATCAATCCGCGCTGATGAAGCTTGCCCAGAGCCCAGGTAACAGCGATAGCCAGGCGCAGGAAGCGTCCTACCTCCATTGGCTCACCAAGCAAACGGTCGAGCGGCTCGCCGCCCAGGTCATCAAGCACTAGCACGGTCCGACCGGCGTCGCGCATGAGGGCCAGCGGCCGAGCCGCCCATGCCCCGTCGAGCTCATCTTTCAGCTCGTATTCGTGAGTGAGGCGATCGAGTCTTGACCGAGACGGGTGGTCGGCGGCAGGGGCAACAAGCAGCACGGCAAGCCGGTTGCCATTGTCGTCCAGTCGCCAACCACGGCTGAACACGCGCTCGCCGTCCTCCCACAACACCTCAGAACTACCGTCCGGGTAGGCGACGTTCAGCGACTGCTGCATCATCTGTCAGACTCCGGCGTCTGGCATCGGCCTGAAGTCGGCTGATCAAGCTCTTCGTCGGCCATGCGCGCGGCCATTCCCCCAGCCTCGGGAAAAACTACTCCACCGGCCGAAAAATTCCACTCATCCCTTGGGCTGGCCGGCTGCAGCGGACGCGGAACCTGCTTCTCAGCAGCAATTTGCAGCGATTTGCCAGGCTTTGCTCGCTAAAGGCGGCAAAACGCGGGTCAACAAGCGCATGCCCGCTGATCCCAAGGGACTCGGGGGGCACAGCAACCTGGAAGGAAAGTTGGATGACGGACAAAGCTTCATCAAGTTCGCTACTTCCTCGCCCTGGCGTCGACACTCAACTTCACCCGTGCAACCGAGCAGTACCGCCCTGACCAGGGGGTGCAGAAACTGAGAGCCGCGCGGCCGGTTGATCCACCGCGAACGTCGGGCTAATGCAGCTCACAGACCTTGGGTCAGCGTGACGGAGATAGTGCTCCGGCCTCATGGCGGATTGCCATCACTGCATCTCACCGCGCCGCAGCCGCGATCATCTGAATCGGTTTGCCCTCGTTCTTGCCTTCCGCGAGGTTGCGCACCACCACGTAGAAGATCGGCGTGAAGATCAGGCCGAACAGCGTGACGCCGAGCATGCCGAAGAACACGGCAACGCCGACCGCCTGGCGCATTTCCGAACCCGAACCGGTCGACACCACCAGCGGCAGCACCCCGAGGATGAACGCAAAAGACGTCATCAGGATCGGCCGCAGCCGCAACCGACAGGCCTCGATCACAGCCTCCAGCCGCGGCCTGCCCTCGATCTCGATGTCGCGCGCGAACTCGACGATCAGGATCGCATTCTTAGCCGCCAGCCCCACCAGCACCACGAAACCGATCTGGGTTAGGATGTTGACATCCTGCCCCATGATCCGCACACCGATGGTGGCGGCCAACAGACACATCGGCACGATCAGGATCACCGCGAACGGCAGGGTCCAGCTGCCATATTGCGCCGCCAGCACCAGATAGACGAACAGCACGCAGATCGGGAACACGTAGAGGCCGGCATTGCCACCCGTCACCTGCTGATAAGACAGATCGGTCCATTCCAAGGAAAAGCCGCTCGGCAACGTTTCGTCGGCTAGTTGTTTGATGGCATTGAGCGCCGTCGTCGAGCTAACGCCGGCTGCCGGCTCACCTTGCACCTCGGACGCCGAGTATAGATTGTAGCGTGCGACACGATCAGGCCCCGAGACGTCCTTGAAATCCACGACGCTGCCGAGCATCACCATGTCGCCGGCCGCGTTGCGGGTACGCAGCCGCGCGAGATCGGAAGTCTCCTTGCGGAACGGGAGATCGGCCTGCGCAGTGACGTGGTAGGTGCGGCCGAACAGGTTGAAGTCGTTGACATAGGTCGAGCCGAAATAGGTCTGGATCGTGTCGGTAATGCTGGCAATGGGGACGCCGAGCTTCTGCGCCTTGATATGATCGATATCGACGAACATCTGCGGCGTGTTCGCCGTGAACGGCGAGAAAACAGAGGTCAGATCTGGCGACTTCCGCGCGGCGGCGACGAGCTCGTTGGTCGCGGCCGCGAGCAATTCGGGACCGCGCCCTTGTCGATCTTGGATGCGGATAGCAAAGCCGCCGCCGGTGCCGATGCCGGGCACGGCCGGCGGCGGAATGACGATGATGAAGGCGCCCTGGATCGCTAACAGCCGTTTGCGCAGCTCGGCCGTGATGGCATTCGTCGTCAGCCCCCTCTTCTGCCGTGCTTCCGGCTCGTCGAACACCGGGAATAACGCCGCGGCGTTGCCGGCCTGCGTGCGGGTCGCGCCGGAAAAGCCGCTGAACGCTCCGACACGGACGATACCCGGCGTATCCAGCGCAACCCGCTCGATCTCGCGCACCACCGCAGCGGTTCGCGCGAGCGACGCGGCGCCCGGCAACTGCACCGAGATTATGAGGTAACCGCGATCCTGCGCCGGGATGAAGCCCTGCGAGGTGGTCGCGAGCAGCCAGCCGGCGCTGCCGATCAATGCGACATAGAGCAATAGCATTGGCGTCGAATGCCAGATTACGAAGGATGCCGCAGCCGCATAGCCATCCGACAACCAGTCGAACACACGGTTGAAGACACCAGTGAAAGCTGACCAGCCGCGCGCGACTACGTTCCAACGCGCTGGCGACCGCTTCTCCTCATGCGGGACCAGGATCTGCGAGGCCAGCGCGGGCGACAGCGTCAGCGAGCAGAAGCAGGAGATCGCGGTCGCGACTGCAATGGTGACAGCGAACTGCTGGAAGAACTGTCCGGAGATGCCCCCGAGGAAAGCGGTGGGCACGAACACCGCGCAGAGTACCAGCGCGATCGAGACCAGCGCGCCGCCAACCTCCTCCATGGTCTTGAGCGCCGCCTCGCGCCGGCTCATGCCGTGCTGGAGATGTCGCTCGACGTTCTCGACCACCACGATGGCGTCGTCGACCACGATGCCGACCGCGAGCACCAGCCCGAACAAGGTCAGATTGTTGATGGAGAATCCGAGCGCCGCCATCACCGCGAATGTGCCGACCAGCGAGACCGGGATCGCAATGATCGGGATGATCGCAGGCCGCCAGCCCTGCAGGAACACCAACACCACGATGACGACGAGCGCCATTGCCTCATAGACCGTCTTGATCAGCTCGTGGACCGACTGGGCGATGAATTCGGTGGGGTTGTAACCGATATTGTAATCGAGCCCCTTCGGAAAACTTTCCTTCAGCTCCGCCATGGTTGTGGAGATCGCCTTCGCTGTGGCGAGCGCATTCGATCCAGGCCGTTGCGTCACCACCATTGCAACGGCCGACTTGCGCAATATGCGGCTGCTGGTGGCGTAGGACAGCGCACCGAGTTCGACGCGGGCGACGTCGCGCAGACGTACGGTACGGCCGTCGGAACCGGCTTTCACCACAATGTCCTCGAACTGCCTGGTCCTTGAGGCGTCCGGTGAAGGTGAGGTTCGGCTGAAAGGCGCGATCCGCGATCGGCGGCTCGGCAATCTGGCCGCCCGCGATCTGCACGTTCTGGGCGCGGATCGCCGCCAGCACCTCGGCCGAGGTCAGGCCGAGATTGGCGATCCGGTCGGGATCGAGCCACAGCCGCATCGAATAGTCGCGCGCGCCGAACATCTGAATGTCACCGACGCCGTCGAGCCGCAGCAGCTGGTCGCGCACCTGCAGCAGCGTGTAGTTGGAGATGTAGAGCTGGTCGAAACTCTCGTCGGGCGACAGCACGAAGACGGCCATCAATATATCGGGCGAATTCTTGCGCGTGACGACGCCGTTGCGTTGCACCTCCTCTGGCAGCCGCGGTTGCGCGATCGCGACGCGGTTCTGCACCAGCACCTGGGCCTTGTCGAGATCGGTGCCGAGCTTGAAGGTGACGGTGATGGTGAGCTGGCCGTTCGAGGTCGCCTGGCTGTAGAGGTACAGCATGTCCTCGACGCCGTTGATCTCCTGCTCGATTGGAGCTGCAACGGTGTCGGACACGGTCTGCGCCGAGGCGCCCGGATATTGTGTGGTCACCGTGACGGTCGGCGGCACCGCCTGCGGATATTCCGACACAGGGAGGGTCTGGTAGGCGATCGTGCCGACGATCACAAGCACGATCGACAGCACCATCGCCAAGATGGGCTGGTTGATGGAAAGCTTTCCGAGATTCATGGCTTGGCACCCGCCGCCGGCTTGTCGCCGGCCAGCGCCTTGTCTGCCGGAACTGCCGGCGCTTTGCCCGCTGCGGGAGCTTGCGCCATTTTCGGTGCCACCTTGGCGCCGACGCGGGCACGCTGCAGCCCGTCGACGATGACGTGATCCTCCGGCTTGAGGCCCTCGCGAATCACACGCAGCCCTTCATCGAGCGGCCCGAGTACGACCGGCCTTGCCTCGACCGTGTTGCCTGCCCTGACCACGAACACGATCTTGCGCGACTGGTCGGTGGCGATCGCGGCGTCCGGGATCAGCAGCGCCTCATAGGGCGAGGAGCCGATGATGCGGACGCGGCCGAACTGCCCGGGCAGGATCGACAGATCCTTGTTCGGGACGATCGCGCGGCTTCGCAGCGTAGCGGTCGAGATGTCCAGTCGATTGTCGAGGAAGTCCATCTTCCCCTCATGCGAGGGCTTTGTCTCGCCGGTCAGCGTCACCTGCACCGGGTTTGACGTATCGCGCGAGCTCGGCCGCTTGCCTTCGAACCACAGCTTGCTGTTACGCTGATAGGTCGCCTCGTCCACGTCGAAATAGATGTAGATCGGATCGAGCGTCACGATGGAGGTCAGCAATGTCGAGGTGCCGGTGTCGCTGCCCTGCACGAGATTGCCGGGGCTGACGAGATGGCGGCTGACGCGGCCGGTGAGCGGCGCCAGTACATGCGTGAATTCGACGTTGAGCTGCGCGGCCTTCAGCGTACCCTCAGCTTGCGTTTCGGCGGCATGAGCCGCCTGCAAGGCCTGACGGCGCTGATCGACGACTTGTTCAGAAACAGCACTGGTCTGAACCAGAGTCAACCCACGCTCGAGTTCGCGCTTGGCAAGCTCCGCCTTGGCGCGCGCATCTGCAAGCTGCCCCTCCGCCTGCAGCGCCACCGCATCGAACGGTCGCGGGTCAACAGTGTAAAGCAGATCGCCTGCATGGACGATCGCACCATCCTTGAACTCGACGCTGTTGATAAAGCCGCCGACGCGAGCGCGGACCTGAACCTCCTCGATCGCCTCGAAGCGGCCGGTGAACTCATCCCAGTCGGTGACCGTTCGTTTTACCGGTTGCTCGACTGTCACCGACGGTGGCGGTGGCGCCTGCGATTGCGCGTTCACGTCGCAGCCAGCGAGCGCGAGCGCGAACAGCAGACCGATCGGCGCGCCGCCGCATCGAAGACGACGGTACGAACTGCGCGCCGGAGCCGGATGGTCCGCTGCCGCTAAAGTCTCGCCGGATTGCAGTGTCAGCGTGCCCATGGCGCGACGATTTCGATTACATCGTTGCTTTGCATATCGACCCACTGCCTCAATCTTCCCATGGTGTTCCGCGTGCCGATAGCGAAACCGCAAGTTTCGGCTCGACCATGCTTTGGAGAGTGACCTTGCAACCTCTGCGACGGAAATCACCTCTCGCCATGGAGTCGATAAACGGTCGTTATTGCCGCTCGCCGGGTGGCGTGAGGCCGGAGCGAGGAATGCCAAAAGCCGCATGACACTCGAAGCCGGCGTTTCCATCCTGCAGAGGCAATCAATGCCGGAGCGGCTTGGTGCAGCGAGATTCGAGCTCGTACATGGCGCGCGAGAACGGCAAAAAGCGCGCGCGGGGTCCTGTGCGTCATTTTTGACCCACGTGAATGTTTTGCACACTGCGCGGCGTCACCGTTGGGCCGCGCGCTGCCAAATTGATTGACGCTCAGACAGGGCCGTCATACTCGCCACGCGCCGGATAGTCCTTCGCGACGGCGAAGTCGATCGCCTGAAGCAATTCCGAGAACAGCGGACGTGCGAACGGCATTGTTTGAACCGCGCCGTAGTATAAAGTACCGTCCGGTCGGACGAGGAATACACCCGGCTCCGAAAAATGTGGCGGCTCTTCGATGTTAATCGATGAATGTCCACGCGACGACGAAATATAGAGCCCCCATTCGCGAGCAACCGCGAGCGGTAGCGAATACCCGAATCGCAAGTTGGAACCGACCTTGGTTGCCATTGCCTGAGCACGCTCGCGAACGTCAGAGCTGATCGCGATAACCTTTGTACCGCGGCGCTCATATTCAGGAATCAACGCTTCCAGGTCGCGCAGATACTTGAGGCAGACGGGGCAATGGAGCCCGCGATAAAAGGATATCAATGTAAATTGCTTCGGCGCGGCGACCATTGCCGCAAGATCAAAGTCGCCATGAGCAAGTGTGGGCACGCGCAATTCGGGAACCGGTCGACGGGGCAGCAGCATTCTCTTCTCCGCGGTTATCGCCTAGGCACATCAGAAATTCCAGCACCAGGTGGATGACACGCAGCATGCGCATACCGGTCGTCGATTTCGACCTCGGTTTACACCCGGTCACGACGCCCGACGTATGCAAGCGTCCACGCCCATCCGCTCCGAAGCCGAGCACCTTCCGAGCGAGACTACGTCGGTGACTTTATTATTGGGAAATGCCAGACCGTTATGATTTCTATTCCCGCGCGTTGTCCCTCCGACTGAAGCTTCGGCTTGATAGAAGTCGATGCATGGTCCGTGAGCGGAAAGACCATCAAACTCGGCGCGCGTGTCACGGATTTTCCGGCCACCGAGCTTCGACATGGACTTTTTAGAGCATTCCTGGCGGTTATGGACATGATAGCTTTACCTGAATGGTCGCCCGATTTACTTGCTGAACGCACTAGCCGGAGCGGACGCAGCGCTGGGATCTCGCACGAACTCTAAGGTTCGTTCGGCGCTGCTGACGTGCACACTCGTTGAAGCCGGGGGATCAGTCATTCGAACGATCGGGACCTCATCATGACCAATATCCGCGAAGTTGTCGTCGCAAGCGATCCCACCAATGGCGCGCTGGTTGGCCATGTCGGCGAATCTCGGTTTCCTGTCGGCGGCCCAGATGACGTCGGCCACATTTCTTCTGGACCCAATCCTTACGACCTTCTCAGCGCGTCTCTTGCCGCATGCACCGCTATGAGCGTTCGTTTTCAGGCTCGGCGCCACAAACTACCGCTGGAGAGGGTGGAGGTGGGCGTCAGTTTCCATCACGGTGCCCAGGGCGAAAGAGATTCGTTCGTGCGCACCCTCATGCTGGAAGGAGAACTCGACGCGCAGCACCGCGCATTCTTGCTGGAAGCCGCAAACCTCTGTCCCGTAGGCCAAATTCTCGGCATTGGAGCGGATATCAGCACGCGCTTGGACGCTGCTATTTCCGGGCGCAACGCAAGCACTCAGGCCAGGTATGAGGATGATCTGGCTGAACTCCAGATCCCGTATGTCGATCCGGATTGAGCGTCTCTCGTGCCGTCGATCACTGCACCGGGCGTCGTAGCCTATCATACCCGCAGCGTCTCCGGTTCGGCGAACCCGCCACGCCTCATGGGGCATTCGCTCCGCGGCTCAGCGCAGTCGCTTTGATCTTTCGGGCCGGTGGCATCGATTCCATAGCCACAGGTCATTGGACCATCGATTCTCACGATCGTAGCCTTGCTCGTCTGCAAAGACACTTGAAAGATGACGACACACCGTAGACAGGGAGCTGGATGATGAAGGCAATCGTCGTAACGGACCAGGCTGCGGGAACGGCCGGGATGAAGCTGGTGGAGCGGCCAGAGCCGCAGGCAGCGATTAACGACGTCGTCGTTCAAATTCATGCGTCGGGATTCGTCCCTACCGAGTTGACATGGCCCTCGACATGGACCGACCGCCTCGAGCATGACCGAACACCATCGATTCCCGGACATGAGCTGGCCGGAGTGATCACCGCGCTCGGCTATGGCACAACGGGGCTCTCAGTGGGACAGCGAGTGTTCGGCCTTGCCGACTGGCATCGCGACGGCACCCTGGCGGAGTTTGTAGCAATGGAGGCGCGCAACCTCGCGCCGCTCCCGGGCGACGTCGACTTCACGGTGGGCGCGAGTTTGCCAATCTCGGGCCTCACCGCGTGGCAGGGGCTGTTCCAGCACGGCCGCCTTCAGACAGGGCAGAGCATCCTCGTGCATGGCGCGGCCGGCGCAGTCGGGTCGATGGTGACACAACTCGCACGATTGGGCGGCGCCTACGTCATCGGCACCGGACGCGCCGCCGACCGTCAGACGGCGCTCGACTTTGGCGCGAACGAGTTCGTCGACCTCAGCAACGACGCGCTTGAAGACGTCGGCGGAGTTGATCTGGTTTTCGATGTATTCGGCGGCGACATCGGGAAGCGGTCCGCGCGCCTCGTTCGAGCCGGAGGAATGCTGGTGTCTGTCGTCGGGCCGTCCGAGGCGCGGCCCGCCGATGGCCCGGCGGTCGACTTCGTTGTCGAGTCCGATCGCGCCCAACTGGGTGAGATCGTTCAGCGGGTGCGGGACGGACGACTGCGGACGAACATCGGCAAGATCGCGACCCTCGACGATGCTGTCGCCGCTTTCAATCCGACCAAGCGGATCAGCGGGAAGACAATCATCCGCGTTCGTCCGTGAACGACACGCATTCGATGCTCGCAGCCCGCTGCGTCCTTTTAGCCGCGCCGGGGGCACTGGGAACCCACCCACGCCCCCTGACATGAGATGTCGAAAGGGCTCCATCCCCGCAGCATTTCCAGCAAAGAGAGCAAAAGCACCCGCTATCTCAACCTATCCCTTCACGCATAGGAATCACCATGACTAACGGAAGCACCACGACCAACGCCGTCATCGAATGTATCCTGAGCCGCACCGCCGCCAAGTACTACGACCCTGCCAGCTCCTTGAGCGACGGCCAAATCCGCGAGCTGGTGAGAATCGGCACCACCGCGCCGACGTCCTTCCACTTGCAGAACTGGCGCTTCATCGCCGTACGCACGCCTGAAGCCAAGGCTCGGCTGAGTCCGATCGCCTGGAATCAGCCCGCGATCACCGAAGCAGCCGTTACCTTCATCATCATCGGCCAGTTGGCTGATTCCAGCGTAGTACCGGAGCGCCTGGCACCGGTGGTGGAAGCGGGCATCATGCCGGCGAAGATGGTGCCGGAATGGGAACTCCCCGCACGCGGTCTGTATAAGGATTACCCGCAGCGCCAGCGAGACGAGGCAGTACGCACCGGCACCTTCGGCGCGGCTGCGATGATCTATGTGGCCCGCTCATGGGGCTTGGGTTCGACGCCGATGATCGGCTTCGATGACCAAGCGGTGCACCGCGAGTTCGGACTGGCCGAGCACGAAGTGCCGGTCATGCTGTTGTCGGTGGGGCCGGAGCGCCCCGGAAACTGGCCGCAGAAGCCGCGCCGTCCGGTGGCCGATGTGCTGGATCTCGTCTGATTTTTAGTAAAGCCAGCAAACTACAGAGAATGTGATGCCAAGGATTGCAGCTCTAAAGCCGGAGCAGGTGCCGGCCGATTCGAAACCGACCCTTGAGACGTTCACCAAGAACATCGGTTTCACCCCAAATATGATGGCGACCTTCGCGGCAAGCCCGATCGCGTTCAACGCATGGGCTACCCTGCTCGGCTCCTTGAGCAAGGCGCTCGACGTGAAGACGCGCGACAGCATCGGCCTCGCCGTCTCTGAAGTGAATGGCTGCGACTACTGCCTGACAGTTCACAGCTTTACGGCCGATCATATGGCCAAGCTGCCGGCCAATGAAATCATCCTCGCTCGGAAAGGCCATGCGAGCGACCCGAAGCGCGATGCCGCGGTCCAGTTCGCGTGCAAAGTCATCGAGACCCGCGGCAAGGTCACTGACGCCGATCTGAGGGCCGTCCGCCATGCAGGCTACACGGATGCGAACGTCATCGAGATCGTCGCGCTGGTGGCCATGTACTCCTTGACGAACTTTTTCAATAACGTGTTCGATCCCGAGAAGGACTTTCCCGCCGTTGCGCCAGCCGGCTCGATCTGAGCTCTATCCGGTCGCATCGACGAAGTCTGAGGGGCTCAGAGCCTCCATGTAAGTGAGCTTGACGCCAGAGCCCGGAAGCACCCAGGTAACGTTTCTTGGGAACGCGTCCGGGCCTTTGGTAGGTGCACCGACCGATATCGCCGACGCTATCCGCTTTTTTCGACTCTGCACCGCTCATTACCAGCGAGGTCCCGCACGTCGACGGTAGACAAAGTGCTCGCCACCGAGCTGAACCTGCCGCTGATCGTGGATCAGCAAGAAAGCGATGCTTGATCATCCAATTTCATGCGCCAGCCGGCGTAATTCCTCGATCACTACAGCGAGCTCGCCGACGAACCACACCGGATCGACATCACGGTCAGCGGCTGACGTGGCCATGGGCGATCTCGGATCGACGTTCGGCTAAGTCGCCCTCTTCAACAAACGCGCCGGCAAATCGTGAGGACAAGCAGCCGCGCGACCGTTACACAACCGGATCAGCTCGGCTGCTCGGTCCATCGACGAAAGGCTCGCCGGCGCACCGGGCCGATCGGCGCGAAGACCGCCGCCATTCTTCGCCAAGGCGGCCACGAAGCGATCGCAAGCGTCGCGCAAAGCTGTGGCGTCAACACACAGTCACCGGAGAAGGGCTCAAGGAAGCCATGGCCGGCGCGCGGGTGGTAATCGACGTCAACAATGCGGCGTCATTCGATACCACAATGTCGAAGCTCTCGGATGAAACACTCAAGGGATCGATCTAGGCCGCCAGGTTGCCCGCGAGGACGAGGACGTCGCGCCGCTGCACAAGAAGGCGCTCGCAGCGCGCCGATCTGATCTGGGAGACCACCACGGCGCGGGCGTCTCAACGGCCCGACCGTGGAAAACGACGCTTCATACTTAAAAGCTCCGTCACGTCATGTCGATCGGCTGCGGATGAGATAGCAACTCTCAGCCATTTTCCATCAAGATATGTTTGCGCTTCATCGTAAAGCTTGACCAGCTGCGTGCGCCACTCGTAGCGCCGCGCCTCAAACTTCTCTCGCTCTGCTGTCCCCAAGACCACCTCGACCGAAAGCTTCCTGTATTCCGGCAGAAAAGTGCAGAAAGCCTTGGATCTCTTGTAACGCAGCGACCAACCGCGCTTCTTGCCGCCATAGAGCCAATCCGGCGCGAAAACACCAGGGTAGTAGGTTTCTATCCAATTCCGCAGCTCGGCCCAATGCACAAACCCCTTCGGCCCGATCCAGTCGCGGACAGTGTTGTCATCGGGCGGCGCTGATTTTTCGGTGATCCTGTCGCCGATCTGGGGGGACTCTTCCATGCCGCTTCCTTTACACCACTCTTTTTCGGGAAACTTGGTGGGCCGCACGATCGGCCGTTCAGGAGCGAATGAGTCCGAATAGGCCGAATAGCCCGTCCGCATCTTGCCAAGCCTCGGCAATTCTCCATCCGCCAGATCGGGCAAGCCGCTCGAAGCTCTCCGCAGTGTGTTTTCGGGAGCTCTCAGTGTGGATGGTTTCCGACGTTCTGAAGTGGAACGTGTGCTCACGGACTGTAACACGCTGATCGCATAAGCTGACCAGGTGCATCTCTACGGCCTTCTCGATCTCGTTCCAGCGCGCCACGTGGTTGAATTGCTCGATACGGAAGTCGCCGTTCAGTTCGGTGTTGATCCGCTCAAGCAGGTTGAGGTTAAAAGCGGCCGTCACACCCGCGCTGTCGTCGTAAGCACGCAGGAGCGTATCTACGTTCTTCTGAAGATCGACACCGATGATGGCGCGCCCGTCGTCGCCCAGGTGTCGCCCCATCTGCGTAAGCAAGTTCTTCGCCTCGATCGCGTTCAAGTTCCCCATCGTCGAGCCCGGGAAAAATCCAGTCCTGCCACCGCCGGAGCCATCAAGCGGAACTTCAAATACATCCAGGAAATCGCGTTGGATGGGGCGAACCCAGAGCGACGGGAAGCGCGAAGCGATCCTCTTCGACGTTTCTGTAAGGAAGGCATCGGCGATATCGATTGGCACGTAACCTCGCGGGTCACGCAGCCCTGTCAGCACAAGCTCAGTCTTAACGCCGGCTCCCGCACCATACTCGATAAGAATCGTGCCAGACTCTACAAAATCAGCGATGTCGCTCTGTCGCTCTCTCAAGATCGACGTTTCGGCTCGCGTGAGATAATACTCATCCTGCGTCGTTATCTTTTCAAAAAGTGCAGATCCACGCTCGTCGTATAACCAACGGCTCGGCAGTGTCTTCACATCAGCCGATAATCCGTCGACGACGTCTCGGGCAAATGCATTTTCAAGAGGGTCGATGCTGCTATTTATGTGAAGCATATTTCCGCTTTCGGTGACACGGCGGATGACAGTCGCGATAAACTCGCGGCCGATATCAGCACCGCAGATTTCTGGCTGGCGCAGCGAGTATGTTATTTGACGGGCGTGGTCAGCTGGTTGTCATTGGTATCGAGGACAAACACAGCGAGCAGCTTTGCCGGCTCTGTCTTGCTCGCGTTGCGGCTGATCGAATGGGTTGCGCCCGGCGGTTCCGACCAGCTCTCGCCTGCCCGGTAGATGCGGGTCCCGCCGTTATTCACCTTCGACTCGATCGCGCCCGAGATCACATAGGCGTAGATGAAAGCCGACTTCGCGTGGGTGTGGGACAGAGAGGCCGCGCCCGGCGCATAATCGACCTCCACGGCGAGCAACGCCTTACCAGGGATATCGGGAATGGCCGCCTCAAATTTCTTTGTGACGATTTGCGCTTCGCCATCATTCGCGTGGATGGGGCGGGCCATCGAGAAGGCGAAGGCGGCGCAGGTGGCCGCGGTAATGGTTCGGATCTTCATGAGCTTTTTCCTTCTGCCCATAGGCGGTCTTCGTTCTTCATTGTTTCCTCCTGGACTTGCTCGCCAGCCGAATGCGGACACCGAACGCGTCAGTCTCGTGGGATGAAGTCGACGTGGGGCCCCGGCTCGATAATGAACACCGCGAGCGTGGCGAGAACGCAGGTGACCGCGGCGACAGTCATCGCCATATGGAATCCCGAGAATAGCTGAGGACCGGCCTGCTGCAGGACGCCGCCGAGTAGGGCGATGGCAAAGAGCGACCCGGCGCGCGAGACAGCGCTGTTGACGCCAGACGCGGTGCCGGCGCGATCGGCCTCGACGGAGGTGAGGACGAGCGTCGTCAACGGCGCGATCGCCAGGCTCATGCCCAGAGCCAGCAACAGGACGCTAGGGAAGATGTCCGCCCAATAGGTCGCGTTCGGACCGACGCGGAGAGCCATGGTGCATCCGGACGCGGCGACGGCGCCGCCGGCGAACAATGGCAAGCGCCGGCCGAACCGGCGGCAGAGCATACCGGCGAGCGGCGAGACGACGGTAATCAGCACTTGCAGGGGAATGAAGGCCAGGCCCGCCACCAGTGTCGGCAGGTGCGCGCCCCGGATCATGACGAACGGGATCAAGGTTAGCATGACCGTGAACGGCCCATAAAGAAGCGCGGTGAACAGGTTTGCGCCGACGACCGACCGCGAGGCGAAGAGGGACGGAGGCAGCATGGCGTTATCGCCCAACCGCCATTGGCTCACCACCAGGCCGGCTAAGCCGCCCAGACCGACCATCAGGGTGACGAGCACCAAAGGGTTCGGACCGAAACCGTTGGTCAAGCTGGTCAGCCCCGCGCCGAGCCCGCCGAGCCCAACCGTCGACAGGACCGCCCCACCGACGTCGATCCGGGCGTCGCCGGTCGGGGCGTCCTTGGATATCCACGCGGCGCCGACGACCAGCGCGCTGGCGACGACGGGCAGGAGCATCAGAAAGGCCGTCCGCCAGGATCCGTCATCGAGGATCGCGCCGGCGATCGCGGGCGCGACGCCGCTGGCGATCGCGGCGGCGGCCGACCAGACGCCGACCGCACGAGCTTTCTTGTCGGCGGCGAAGGCCCGCCCAAGCACGCAAAGGCTGTTGGGCAGGATCACGGCTTCGCCCAAGCCTTGCAGAAAGCGGCCGACAATGAGCGACGCCAAACTCGGCGCGAAGCCAGCGACGGCCGCGCCCAGGCCGTAGAGACCGATCCCCGCGAGGAAGATCCGCTTCTGCCCGAACCGGTCACCTAGAGCGCCGGCGACCAAGGTCAGCGCCGCGAGCGGCAGGAGCTCGGCGTTCATCACCCACTGCAGGTCGAGCGGCGACAGGTGCATGTCCCGGCCAATCGCCGCGAGCGCGACCGTGACGACGGCGCTGCTGACAAACACGAGGCACCCGCCCAGGCTTGACGCGGCGAGCACCTTGGCGCTGCCCTGCGGCCCGATGGCCTTAGGCTCGGAGAGCGCCAGACCGCAGTCGGTCAAGATCAGGGACGCGCTGCTCACGACGTAATCCGTCAGATCAGGTCGGGCGATTCGCGGCGCGCGAGCTCATTGGCCAGCAGCCTGAAGCCGAGCCGCCGCGTCCGTTCGCGGATCACTCCTCGCAACATCATTGCAGCCAATCAGGGGACTGCGCTAGCCGACCTGTGAAAATCGGATGATCAAACGTCACATTCTTCCTCCTGATGAGGTGGCCGTGCTGCATGGCAGGATCTTCCGCGACGCGATGGTGACCCACGAAGAGGACAGGATCATTCGCCCTTCCCCGAGTTGGCTATGGACGAATGCGGATGATTGTCTTCCCGCTGATCCGCTTGGTCGGATTGAAAGCGGCGACGGCATCGTCGAGGGTCGAGATGTTGCCGATGTTCGTCCGAAGTCGTCCGTCCCGCACCCGCTGGACGATCTCACCCAGTTGGGCGCGATCGGACACGAGAACAAAGTCGATCGCCAAGCCGTCGGCGGGCCGCGCCTCGGTCGGCCCGGCGATGGTCACTAGCGTTCCTCCGGGCCGGATCACGCCAGCAGAGCGCTTCGCGATGTCGCCGCCGAAGACATCGAAAACCAGATCGACAGGGCCGACGTCTTCTATGGCGTCGTTCTCGAGGGCAACGAACTCCTGCGCGCCGAAGTCGAGCGCCGTCTGACGGTGGGCGGCGCGTCCGGTGCCGATGACGTAGGCGCCGGCCTCATGTGCGAGTTGCGCCACCATCGACCCGACTGCGCCGGCCGCGCCGTGCACGAGGACGCTCTGCCCCGCTTGAAGGCGACCGTGCACGAAAAGTCCTTGCCACGCGGTTAGGCCCGGCATCGCCACGCTCGCAGCCACCGTGAAGTCAACGTCGCCCGGCAGCGGCGCGAGGTTGCGTGCCTCGACGGCCACATACTCAGCCAGCGTGCCGCCGCGATACGAGTCTGAAAGGCCGAACACTCGCTGTCCCACTGACAGCCCCGTCGTGCCATAGCCGAGGGCGGTGACCACTCCGGCCAGCTCGTGCCCCGGGATCGACGGTGTTCGGTTGCGGTCGAGGCGATCGGTCCAGGTCGACGGCCAACTCAGCTCCGTGTTGACAAATCCCGACGCATGAACCTGAACGACGACGTCGTTGATCGCTGCCTGCGGCTCTGGCCGCTCCACCAGCTTCATCCCGGCCGTTCCCGCAGCCTGGTCCGTTACGACGATTGCCTTCATACGAATTGTCTCCTCAGTTACTCGTCTCTTTGCCGAATACGTTCCGTCGATAAGGGGCCGTTCGACATATCCATGCCAGCGGCCATGGGTAGCTTCCGAAAGCGAAGGCGGAAGAGCGCTTTGCTGGTGGTCGACGTAGCTATTGATCACAACGCGGGACGAACTTTTCCAATAGCCGGCAGGTATAGTTTCGATAACAGCCGGGAATAGCGCTGCGACGGCTCTCTTTGTCGTTCGTAAGTCCAGGCAAGTGTGTAGGCCGCGACGGCATCACGCCACGCAGCGAGCGGCAATAACGATCGTCGATTGATTCTATGGCGAGAGGTGATTTCCATCGCGGGGGTTCGACCGCCAAGATGTGAGACCGCTGCCAGACGCAGCTAACAACCCAAAACGAGACTGCAAATGACCACGCTTACAAGCCAGAGACGACGAGCTTGTCGCCGCGAGGCGCAGCCGTTTGTAGAGCAGTGCGGCCGCGGCGTTATCGATGCACAACCCTGCCCGCGAGAACTCGGCCGGGAAGCGCCGCCT
Organism: Bradyrhizobium sp. BEA-2-5; assembly: GCF_032918025.1. NCBI lineage: Bacteria > Pseudomonadati > Pseudomonadota > Alphaproteobacteria > Hyphomicrobiales > Nitrobacteraceae > Bradyrhizobium > Bradyrhizobium sp. BEA-2-5. Next base: position 7,605,616 of record NZ_CP136629.1, read on the forward strand.
TGGTGCCGGCGCATGGTGCTGATGGCCTGCGTGCTCGCGTCCTCAATGGCTTTCATCGATGCGACCGCGCTGCCGGTTGCAATGCCGAGATTGCGTGCCAATTTCGATGCGGACCTTGCCTCCGTTCAATGGGTTCTCAACGGCTATATGCTGGCGCTCGCCTCGCTGACATTGATCGGCGGCGCCCTTGCCGATGTTTATGGCAAGGGGCGTATGCTCGTGCTCGGCTGCGTCCTGTTCGGTCTGGCGTCCGCGGCTTGCGCGCTGGCGCCTTCTCCCGCCTGGCTGATCGCTGCCCGCGTCGTGCAAGGCGCGGCAGCAGCGATCGTCACCCCCGCCAGCCTCGCCCTGATCGGGGCCACCTATCCGCGCGCAGAGCGGAATCGGGCGATCGGCATATGGGCCGCGGCATCGGCGCTTACTACCGCCGGAGGTCCTGTCTTGGGCGGCTGGCTGACCGAGACCTTTGGCTGGCCATCCGTGTTCTGGATCAACCCGCCGATCGCGGTCGTAGCAGTAGGAATTCTGCTGGTCTTCGCGCCTAGAGATGACCGCATCCGGCGTAGGTTCGACGTGATTGGCGCCGCGATCCTCGCTTCGGCGCTCGGGGCGCTCGCCTGGGCGCTCAGTCAGATCGGCCCCAGGGGCGCTCGGGCCGCCGCGGACGCTACAGCCCAGCCGCGCACGGTGCTCGCGATCGTCGCCGGGCTTGGCATTGTCGGGCTCGCTCTCTATGCGTTCTGGGAGAGCAGAAGCAAACACCCGATGACGCCACCTCGCTTGGTGGAGAATCGCGCCTTCCTCGGGCTGAACGTCGCGACACTGATGATCTATGGGGCGGTTTCGATCATGTTCTTCCTGCTCCCCTTCGATCTCGTCGACCGCCGCGCCCTGTCATCGACCGACGCCGGGCTGACATTCCTGCCCTTCACGCTCGGCGTGGGACTTCTCTCGGGCGTGTTCGGTGGGTTGGCGGACAAGTCCGGGGCGCGGGCCATGCTCATCGCGGGGCCTGCGGGTGCAGCGCTTGCTTATGTTTGGATGGCGCTCGGTCAGGAAGCATCCCTGATGCTCGGCGTTATCGGGCCCATGACACTACTTGGCCTGTCCTTCGCCGTGCTCGTGGCCCCGCTCACCTCGTCCGTCCTATCGAGTGTTGACCAAACGGACGAAGGGCTTGCCTCCGGCATCAACAATGCAGCGAGCCGGATTGCGCAGCTCGCCGGCGTGGCACTGGCCGCCGGTGTCGCGTCTTTCGAATCTGGCTTCGAAGTGGGTCTCGCCCTAGCCGCCGCGACCTCGATCGGTGGCGCCTTTACAGCTGCCGTAACCCCAACTCCGGCCGCGGCGAAAGCGGGCGGCCCGGGAGAGGCCTAGAAAGCATGCGGCACCTCCTCCAACGATCCTCCAACTGTCGGATGCCACGGCTGATCGTCGATTCACGAGCCCCCGGGTTCGGCGACGGCTTGTCGTCTGTCTGTGGCGGCGCGCACATAGCGCAGATATCGTCACACAGCCTCCGACGACGTGCCGGCGTCCCGCATTGGACCGTTATCTGAACCGACGAGCGCTGCTGGTAGCGGCCCCCATCAGAGCGAAGGCCATTGCGGCGACCAAACAAGAGATCGCACCACGGTCTCCGCTCAAGCCGAAGATCAGCGAGACCAGCGCGGAACCAAGTGACCATCCGATGTAGCGAGCCGCGGCGTTCATTCCACCGGCGGCCCCGCTACGTCCTATGGGTCCGACTGTCATCATCGCGGTGTTGTTCGGGGTCTGGAAAGGGCCAAAACCGATACCGCAAAGGGCCAGCCGCCATACGACATCCCACTTCGCCGGAGTTGTCGGCAAGAAGACCATCAGGAGCAAACCGATCGCCAACAACGCCAAACCAACACTGCAGATCACCGAGGCTGGATGGCGGATCGTCAAGCGGCCGGCGATTGGAGCCGTGGCGGCAGTCATTAGCGGCCAGGGTGTCACAAGAAAGCCTGTTTCCATCAAGGCGCAAATCTCCGGCGCGCGAACTTTGGGCGGGGCCCGTGTCGCGCGCCGCGCCTGCCTCTCACGAGTAGTCACCGCCGCTTTGCTGGCCGAGATTGCCGAGGTAGTCGCGTTTCCCGATGTTCGCTCCGAGATGCCGAAGGATCGCGTGCGCAATCGAGATGTGGAAGAAGAAGTCGGGCAGCACCAGGTGCCGTATATAGTCGTCGCCACCGAACCAGCCTCGCACGATCGGCGGCCTTAACTCATATGTGTGGGACTGCGCGCCGGCAATCGCGTCCGGCTGCACGTTTTGCAGGAAGCCGCGCGTCTCGAAGAGCCGTCCCTTCAATGCCGCGTACATCATGGGGGTACTATGGGGGGCTGGCGCGTCGTGTTGCATCAGCTTCGCCATGTGTGCCTCGATCTTGTTGCAGCTTACGGAAAACTGTTCTCCGAAAGTCAGCATGTCGGGCGCAAGCCGCTCGCCGAGAATCGTCCCAGGCTCAATTTCCGTGGCTCGCTCGAGCGCTTGAGCGTGGTGGAGATAGCCGTCCATCACGTTGAGCCCGTGCACCATCACAGGGACCGTAATATCATAGACAGAGAAGGGCACGTCGAACTCCATACGCTCGTTTGTACTCTGTACGTCGGCCGGACCCGAAAGATCGACAACCGAAACCAATGGTCCCAATAGGCTCTTCAATCTTCCAGCTTGCCGCACCAACTTCCGGGATTCGACATTACTTCCACGAAACCGCGGCAAGAGGAGGCCTCAACATATTCGGTCGCCTAGTGACGCAGTACCGGATAGCCATTCACATAAATCCAGTCCGTGGCCTGGGCCGGTACGTGGCACCCCTGGCAATCGGAATGGTAGTCCGTCGAGGTGGTCTTGAGCGGTTCGTCCGCGTCGAACCACGACCATCCCCACCCGTCGCCCCACAACGGATTGCCGAGGTGCATTTCCTTGCTGTCTCTCACCATGACGAACCAGCCCTTGAGCTTGTCGGCGTGGCTCACCGTGCCGGTGGTCATCTCGTTCGTCGAAGTCGCGAAGACCTCTTTCACCAGAACGGCGCCATCCGGGAAATGGCCTGTCTTTCGATAGGCGTCGATCGCTCCCGGAGATGCGTAGACGGCGTGGACTTCTTTCGAGCCTTGGCCGCTGTCGGCGGCAATCGCCCAGCTGCCGAGCGCTTGGTAGAGAGTTCGATAGTCGGTGGGCACGCGCAGGTGCCCGGCGGCGTCCACCACGTTTGCGGTCGGCCCGGCTGGAGTAGCTCCGCTGATCTGCGCGAGCGCCGCCACGCAGCCGGCGGCCAGCGAGACGGCGACGGCCAGGCTGACAGTCCTCGATAATTTCATGGGGGTCTCCTTTGCTGCCCGCGCGCGGCACGGCGGCGCGGCGCAAGGGCTTCAATCAATGTCGAGCCAACCGCGTGCTCGGCCGGTCCAGCAGGCCTGAGGATCGGACACAGGCGACGACATCGGAAATTCCCTTTGGACATGCATTCGATAGTCTTGGGGTATCGTCGCCCAAGCGTTGTGCTCGCGTACGCTCCGTTCGTTTTTCGATCAGCCATCAAGAAGCGCCGTACTCGGGTGTCGGCCGGCGTAGGAGGACATGAAGGGGCACTTCGCGATTGCTCTTTCCCGCCGCAACGCTTCGAACGCCATGCGAGAGCCTCGATCCGTACTCTAGGCCGTAGAGCTCTTGTCGCAGCTCCGCGTGGAGCAGGACGACGCGAGCTTCCTCGACCTCCGAGTAGGCGACTGCGAGCGCACTCTCGCCGAGAGGTATTGCAAACTGGCTCATTGCCGAATTGTCCCGGATGTCACTTTCCATCTTCTGCCTCCCTCATCGTGACGTGAAAGCGACCTGGCGCAGCGAGGCCAAGATTTGCGCCGGCTCCTCCCGTATCGTGAAGTCTGGTTCTACGAATGCACTGCGGATCCGGCCTTCTGCGTCGATCACGTAGGTTGCGGGAATGGGCAGCATCCAGACCGGTGACCCGTGCCGGGCGCCGAAGTCGAAGCCTAGACCGGAATAGTGCGCTTTGGTCTCGTCGGGCACCCGGAACAGCACGCCATACGATATGGCAACGCCGTAGTCGACGTCGGAGAGCACCCTCAGGTCCAAGCCCAGGCTCCTCTTGAGCTGCCGCGGGAAGTCTCTCGTGTCGGGCGTCACGACGGCGAGGGTCGCGCCGACGCTCTCGAACTCGTCCTTCGCTGCCTGGAGGGCGCACAGCTCTGCGGTGCAGAACGGACACCAGCCGCCTCGGAAGAAACTCAGGACCAGGGGTCCGTTGCGGCGCAGCTGTTCAGAGGAGTGGAGACGGCCGTCAGCGTCCGGCAGGAGGAAGTCCGGCGCGTCGTCTCCGACCTTCAACGCGTGCGATGCCACGTCGGCATCGCGGAGCCAGCGCACTAGGTGGTTGTATGACTCCCAATCCGCTGCGTTGAACGTCGTCAACAGCTCAGTACGAATCCGGGCAAGTGTCTTGTTGGTCTGATTTTTCATCGGTTGGGAGTTGTCGGGCTGCGGATTGATCGGCTGGAAGTGGTTGGCTGCCGGAGTGCGCGTCGTGGTCATGCCGGCGCCCTCGCCGCTTCCGGGACCGCGGCGTGCAGTACACGCCGGTCTGGGGCTTCGACCGACCAGTCGCGAAGCCGCGCGACCTTGACGAAAGCGTCCAGCGCCGGCGAGTAGCGGCGCCCCTGCACAGCCAGCAGCCGCACCTCCCGCGAAACCAGGTCGCCGTCGAGCGGAATGGACTTGAGCGTCGGAAGGCGCGGCATGTGCTCGGGTGCGAGCATCACGCCGAAGCCAGCCGCGGCCATGTGTTGCAGGTGCAAGTCGTGACCGCTGCAGTGGCCGAGTTGGGGCGGTTTCTCGGGGAAATACGACCGCTGGATCTTCGGGGCGACGTCGCATCCTGCGCGTTTCAGCAAGACGGTCTCACGGAGGTCGTCGATGCCGATCGAGGGATGATTTGCGAGCCGGTGTGTCGGCGCGAGAAGCGCGACGTAGCGCTCCTCGAACAGCAACCAGTCGTCGATGCGGGCGGGCATGTCCTGGACGTCCCCGACCATTGCGGCGTTGATCTCCCCCTCAAGCAAGAGGTCGACAAGCTTCTCCGCCGCACCCTCGCGCAGCTCAACGTGAAATCCAGGGACGAATTTTGCGATCTCCGCAATAGGATCGAGGACGAGCGACACCGAGATAGATGGGGCGAGGCCAATCTTGAGTGGCGCGACCTCCTTGCGTTGGAACTCCTGGGCCCGGCGACGCACGGCCTCTGCCGAGGCCAGTGTGCGCTCCAGCATCGGAAGGACTTCCTTTCCAAGGTCGGTGAGCTGCGTCAGCTGGCGTTCGCGATAGATCAATTGGCCGCCGAGTTCCTGCTCAAGCTTCTGCACCCCCTTGGTCAGGGCGGGCTGAGTAACGTTGCACTGCTCGGCTGCGCGGGTGAAGTTGAGCGTGGACGCGACGGCGAGGAAGTACCGAACTTGATGAAGCTCCATGGGTTGTTAGTTCTCCGTCAACGTGCGGCTGTCGAGACTGACGAGCCTTCGCACTCGACGACGTGACGGGCACGTCGCAATCATGTGGCGTAGATGCAACTTGCGTGCGCACGTTGGAACGGTTCGGCCTATTGATTTGGACGCACGGACACGCTTTCAGGAACTTCTGAGAGCCGGGCCAGCGCGCTGCGCGGTAGGCGATAACCGGACCGGCCACCGCGCCGCGTGTATGCGATCCCAAGGCATGATCGTCAGCGCAGAGATCAATCATTCGGCAACAAGCGGAGGAAGCGCCAACGACAATTCGTCAACCATCAGTATGTCTGGGCGAATAATCGGGATCGGCGTCAGGCGTGGAGGGCCTCGCCGCCCTTTGCGTCCGGGTAGTACTGAGGCGCCTCGCGACGGTCGTATTTCCCATAATCGCGCACGATCCGCACTCTTCGGACCCTCGCCTTGTCACTCGGCGCGGATGTGTCCTCGTAGGCCTGCGCTGCAGCGGCGTCCTTCCAGGATATGAGCAGAATCAAGTCGCCGGGCGTGAGCACGGCGTCAAAGATGTCCCAGGACGTGCTGTCGGCCGCCCACGGATTCAGGCCGAGCCACTCGGCGCAGTCGTACGGGTTGGTGGTCTGCTTCCACTCCGCGGGGCGCGTTGCGTTGATCAGCGTGACCGTCGTTCCCTCCCCGACTTCGGTCTCGTCGAGCCGCTGCTCCGTGAGGGCGTCCCCCTCAGGGATCCGATTGTCGACCGTGATCTGGCCGACCCGGAGGTGATAGTCTGCGAAGATTTCGTCGCGACCCTTCTGCTGAGCCTCGTGATGGCGCATGTGGGTACGCCAGCGGACGAGCGACTTCTCGTCCCGCCAGTTCGAAAGCGAAAGGATCCAGCCGTCGCGGATCAGGCTTTTGTAGCGGATGTTGTCGACGAAGCCATCGACCTGCTCCACTTCGGGGCGCAGCATCTTGGCGTTGTCGAGGTAGTCATCCCAGTTCTCTTTGTTGGGGAGGACTTCGAAAATCACTGAAAACAGGCTGTATCCCTCGTCTGGAGTGCTGCGACGATCCTGATGTCGGAGTGCCCCCTGCCATGCGCGCCGCCTTCACGGCAGACGAACCCTCGAACCGTCGACATCGATCGTCTTAGACAGCATTCGGATGGCTCCCGTTTCGTTCACTGCTGCGTATCCTTATCCGGCACGACCGCGATCGCCGCAGGCCGCGCTGGAGAATCTGGCGTTTGCGGAAACTATCCTATCGTTTCTCAAGCGCCGTAGCGTTCGGTCTTGATCGCCCCGGCTTCCAGTCCCAAAGTGAGTGCTGCGTCCGCCGCGATGTCGACGAAGGCGTTCGAACCGCACACGAAGGCGCGGGCGGGTGACACAGGCAGCCGCCCCGCGACGTCAGCGACCATCCCACTGTCGACCCGCCTGCTGAAGTCGGTGCGACGCGTCGCCGGCTCGCGTGTCAGGGCCATGGCGAATACGAAATCGGGAAGCGACCTCTCGAGCTCCAAGAGCTCGTCCCTGAACAGCACGTAATCCCAGGTCCTGGAGGATAGCAACAGCGCGACAGGCACCGGCTCAGCGCTGGCCTTCCGATACCGGATCATCGCCATGAGCGGCACGACGCCGGAGCCGGCACCGATCAAGAGCACTGGTTTGTTGGAAGGGCCGGGCCAGAGAAAGTGTCCGCCAAGCGGCCCCCGGAGCTCGATCGTGTCGCCTACCTTGGCGACGTCGTGAAAGAACGGCGAGACCTCACCGTCCCAGAGGCGCTCGATCGCCAGCTCGATCACATTGGAATCGCTCGGGGCCGAGGCGATCGAGTAGCTGCGCATGGCAGTGTAGCCGTTAGGCGCAGTCAGCCGCACGTCAACGTGCTGTCCGGCCGTAGAGTCGAACGTCTCGGAGAGGCGGAGAAAGAAGCTCTTGATAGCAGGCGTTCTCGTCGCGATCTCGACAATCGCACAGCTCTGCCATCGCACGGTTGCAACAATCGCTTCAGTCATTCGTGTATCGCTGCTCATTCCACGGATCGCCGTACATGTGGTACCCGCGCAGCTCCCAGAAGCCAGCCTCGTCGCGCTCCGTGAACTGAAGCCCATTCACCCACTTCGCCGATTTCCAGAAGTAGAGATGCGGCACGAGTAGGCGCGCCGGCCCCCCGTGATCGCGCGGCAGCGGTTGCCCTTCATACTTGAGCGCGACCATCGCCTTTCCCGTTGCGAGGTCGGCGAGCGGCACGTTGGTGGAGTATCCGTCGTAACAATGTGCGAGGGCAAACGGAGTGGGTGCGGTAAGGCCAGCGTCGGCGAGGATGTCATCGACGGCCACGCCCTCCCAGGCGGTGTTGAGCTTCGACCACGAGGTCACGCAATGGATGTCTCGCGTCATCTTGGCTCGTGGGAGCGCGTTAAACTCTGACCAGCTCCACGCTTTGACCGGACGAGGTCCGACCTTCAGCGTGAAAGTCCAGTCCGCGGGCTCGATTCGCGGCGTGGGGCCGGCCGTAAGCACCGGAAAATTGTCGACGAGGTGCTGTCCCGGCGGGATCCGGTCCGATGGTTCTGATCCGGATTGACGAGCTGTGAAACCGCGAGTGACCATAGCGGATTTCCTCCGGCGGGTGAAAAGAGCTTAGGTTGGCGCACCCACCACGACCGCAGCGGTGCGCTAGTTGGCGTCAAGCCGGGAGGCAGTTAGGCGCGCCCGCCCGGCGCGTGGAGCCAATCATCTGGCCCGGTCGCGCGCGGCCGGCACTCAGGCCCGAGCGGGCGCACGTTCACGCACGCTGCCCGGCCCTAAGGGAACGTCAGGCCGAAAGCGGCCGGATCGGGCTGCTCGCCTTTCCGGGGGACGAAGAAGCGCTCCAGCCCACCTGGCACAAAGCTGAGCAGCAGGGTCGCCTGGTCGCCGACCACTTGGATTGTATGCGGCACACCGCGGGGAAGAGCCGCGTAAGCGCCCGGCCCAACCTCGACGCGGGTATCGCCGACCCGCGCGATCAGTTGCCCCTGCACCACGTAGAGCAGTTCGTCCTCCCGCGAGTGCGTGTGCAGCGGCGGCTCCTCCCCGGCCCGCACCGTGTACAGGACAGCGCCATATTCGCCTCCGGTCTGGCTGCTCTCCACTTTCATCTCGACGCTCGAGCCCCCGCTTGAGGTCACCGTCTCGCCGCCGCGGGGCGGCGTGAGAACCGGCTGCTTTACTGACATTTGTAGCCTCCTGATTGTGGACCCTTTTCGGGGGTCGGTGTGACGGGAAAGGTTGCCGCTCACGCTGGTCAACATGGAATTGCGCGCGGCGAATGGGAAATGACGTCACGCCATGAAGTCGATAGCCACGCGTTATGACGGCCGCACGCACGTGAACATCTCTTCTCGATCGCCGAGAGTTCCGCTCGGGCGAGTGCTTGCAGGCGGAAGCACCGCACGGCCTCCGCAGCGGTGCCAAGCGTCTCTCAGCTACTCCCGATAACGTCGGCTATCGACTCCATGGCGAGAGGTGATTTTCCTTTCGACCGCGATAGACTCAATCTTCGACCTGTGTCGCCCGCTCTCGTGTCCAGGCCGAAGTCGGCGTTCCGTTGAACGATCGCAGGTGAGGAGGCCCGATATGCAGATCAAAAAGACAATCGGCGTTTCATTACCCGGCTCTGTCGAAGATCCACCGCCGGAGGATGTCGTCGTGCTCGTGGACAGCGCCGGCGTCGCGCTTGGCGTGCGGCATGCGTTCAGCGCAAGGGTGCGGGGCGCCTGCGATCGCGGCAACGGCCTCATTGCGCCCAGGTGCGTGGAGATCCCGCTTGTCGGGCCCAACGGCGAGGTCTCGGGGATTTTGTGCCGCACCGACGCGCGGTCCGACACGCGTGGCTCGGTCGCCCCGCGCAGGCGGGAGACGGTGAAAGCGTTAGCGGACATGGCGCAGCTGGTCACCCACGACATTAACAACCTTCTCGCCGTAATCGACGGCAGCCTATGGCTGCTCGAGCGCCAGAACGATGCCGCGCGGCGAAAGGCCATCATCGGCAGAATGCAGGAGGCGATCGCGCGAGGCGCGTTACTCAACCGGCAGCTCCTCGACGCTGCGCGACCGGGCCCCAACTCGATTGACGGACCTGTCGAAGGCAATCGCCTCGCAGCAATGGCGGCCTCGCTTGACCGGGCGTTGCGTCCGGACATCACGATCAACACCGAGATCGCCTCTGACTTATGGGCCTTCAATGCCGACCCAGAAGAGTTGTACTTCGCCTTGTTGAACCTCTGCCGAAATTCGGCCGATGCTATGCCGAACGGCGGCGCGATCACCGTCGCGGCGCGAAACGTCGAGTCTCGCGCTGGCGCGGCCCGGGAGTTCGTCGAGATCATCGTCGCCGACGACGGAGAGGGCATGACCGAGGAGTTCCTCTCGCAGGCCTTCACCGCATACTTCACAACAAAGGCCGCGGGCAGTGGCACCGGCCTCGGGCTCCCCCAGGTCCAGCGCTTTGCTGAGGGACGAGGCGGCGCGGTCTTTATAGAGAGTGAGCGGGGTGCCGGCACGCTAGTGCGCCTCTTCCTCCCGCGCGTGCACGCGGCGAGGCTCTCCAGCAGTATCGTCGACACGGAGATCGCGTACACGCGGTCACACGACGGCGGCGTATTCCACATCGTAAGCCCAGCGACGGCGGCGCCGATGTTGTAGCGGCGCAAATACCTGGAGACCGGTTCATGATCCCGCCCGGCCGCCTCGATTCTTTCGGTCGCCGTCGGGACTGCCCTGCTCTGGGGAGCTTCGGGCCAGGAACTGATCGAAGAGGCGCCGTAGAGCGCTGGCATGCAAGTATCATAGCCCGCCGGCCTTTATGCAGATCCTGAACGGAGGTCTTTCGATGATTCTACCAACCGGTACGACTGTTGCCGTCGCTGACGGCGAGACGATCCGCCTGTTCCACAATACGGGCGTGAAACCGGGGGTGCACTTGGTCGAGATCACTGCGGCTCCGCCTCCGCCCGCCCGCTCAGGTTCGGGCGCGCGACATCGCAGCAGCTCCGCCAACCCCGATGGGAGGCGGCTCGTCGAAGACGACTTCGCGGCCGCGATGGCTGCGTTCCTGAACAAGCTCAGCCTGGACGGGACCATAGAAAACCTAGTCGTTGTCTCCGACCCCAGGATACTGGAGGAGATGCGCAAACACTTCAATGGCGACCTGAGAGGCAAGATCTTAGGAGAGCTCGCGAAGGACTTCAGCCGGCGTCCGCTCGAGGACATCGCCTCACTGATCGCCGACGCCTGACGCACCCCGGGAAGCGATCTCAAGCGAGGGCAGGATTCTACGAACTTACCTCTTTGAGGCAGTTCCGCTCTATCGGACCAAGAAATTGTTCCACCGCAAGGCCTGAGGTACGAAGCTTGCCGAGCGGAGGAAGGCAAAGATTGCCATTGCTCGGAAGAGCGGTTCGCTTGGTCCAGCTTTTGCGGAAGGCGCCGGGATCTATCGAGCCGCACCACCGTCAGCTCGCGGAGGCCGTCGGCACCGCGATCTTGTTCTGCGCGATGATGGCTTCGGCCCGCGCGAGATTTTCCAATAGGCGCTGCCTGGTCAAAGCGGCACCATGGTGTGCGTCAGCAGGGTGGCGACAAAGAAGATCGCGCCGATCAGGGCGAACATGTTTGCCAGGGTGATGTTGTGCAGAAAGATTTCCAGCAGGCGGCTGAAGATGTCGTTCCAGGTTACGCTACTGGGATCGAGACCCATCTGGACAAGAATCTTCGCGAATCTGAGGTTGTCGGTTGCTGCATCTAGAATGCGATCCAGCATGCTGGATACGTCTGCGCTAAGCATCATTTGGTTTCGCCAAAGTGTTGTGTAAGCCAATACCGGCAGCGGCTATTCCGGATGAAACTATTGCGTTCGTCAACTGAAACGAAAGACTCGGCGAGTGCGAGATGGTGCAAACAGGAATCTGGCGACCATCGACAGCACCACCAGCGGGCCTCCCTCCAGCGCCACCGGAATCATCGCGTGCGCCACCAGCGCGAGGACAGCGCCACCCACCAGCGCTTGGGCAACGGCTGCATCCAGCGCATCGTCTGCCAATGAATCCTTTGCCGATCGCCGCGACCACGATGCCGGCGAGCAACAGGGTCGGCCACAGACCGAAGATCGCGGTTGTCCGATCCAGATCTTCTTGAGCAACTGATCGTGCGTTACCAAGAGACCAACATGCATCGCCAAATGCGCAGCAGCCCTCGTTGGGCATCCTGTCTGTTGGCTGTTCGCGTCAGTTCGCGCGGCACTGGGACATGTCCGAACATGGCGTAAGACCGGAAGTCGCCCGCTAAGGCTCAAACTGGCGCTTTTGCCCCTAAGCGGCTTTACCTTTTATCAGGCCGCCTCGGATGTCAGCACCGCTCGCATCTAGCGCCGTCTGCGTTTGGAACCGAAACATTTTCTGGCCAGATGATTTACTCTTGGGGCTTCGCAAGATGCGAGGCATTCATGAACCTTGTCTCGGCGAGCGACGTGTTCCTTACAGTCGCGATCATGAGCATCGCTTTCCTGGCCGAAATCGCTCTTTTCATCTTGATTGGACTGATCTGAAAGGACGCGCTGTGCTGCGCGCGGCCGAGCAAGGTCTAATTCTCTGTGATCTTGATGGTTGAGACCGGCCATCTTCCGTCGTGACCTTTGATCGAAATCCGAAGCCCGTGCAATTCGTCCAGCCAAACGTACTCGATCGTGCCCGCCTTTCCATCGGTAAGGACGACGGCTTTGCCGATCAATTCGGCTTGCGCCTCGCCGTACTCCTTCAGAATTTTTGGCGCACGGCGGTTCACCGATGGCATTGCTCATCCAATTCGGTCGAGCCGTCTTTCGCTCAGCGGCGAACCTTGTCCCAGCGCTCAGCCGCCGGAATGATGGATGGTGACTGCTCCTCCAATTCGCGGAGCCGGTCGATTTGCTGTTTAAGTCCTTCGGGTAGTTCCGGCTCTGGCTTCAGCGACGCGCCCAATCTCTCGCCGATCTCTCGAACGATGGCGCGGCTGTGTGTGTGGTCAAGGTCAACGCGATGGTCCATGCAATTGCTCTCGTTCCGGTAAAGGCAACGCCAGCTATGTCCAACATCGTACCTAGCCCTCCGCAAACTCAATGGAGGCACGGCCAGCGACTTTTGAATGGAACCGGAGACCGCCGCTTTTGGCTATCTGCGCGAGCGCTCGTTTTCACTACAGCGGGTCTTTGGTAGCGACCTTTGGCTATCCGCGACATGCGCCGGTTTTCTACCAGCGAGCGGCAGTCTCGCATCTCTCTAAAGCCTGGCGTGCGCTTTCGTTCCTTTGATCTTTGATCCGACGCGATATTCCATTCGTAGGAGCCCGGAGTGGGAGGTCGACGCATCCCAAGGCTTACTGAGTTCGCGCTCGATGCCATCGTTGCGCGCGGGAACCATTTCTGAGAGTGCCCAGTTAGTTCATGGGGCGATGAAGGGACCATCGTCATGAGCACCAAATATATCGCTGCGATTGCGATAGTTGTTCTTGCCGCCTGTAGCGGGCTGGTCGTGAATTCCGTCGGCTCGCTTCATCCCGAAGAGCAGTCCACGCTGTCCGCCAGACAAGTGGCTGACCGATTAGCTGGATCCTTGGATCCGTATTTGACACGGTCTGGTGGGTGACAACTCAGAATGCATTTGGCGGCGCTGCCTAAAGTCATGGGCATCGGGCCCGTTCGTTGCGGCATAGACAAGAAGCAGCGGAACTATTCTCGTGTTCAACCCGGCAGACGAGTAACGCGGCGTATGAGTGCGAGCGCTATGGGATGTGAGGCCAAAGGCGTTAGAGCATTCCTTGCCGGACGAGGCGCTCAATATCGTCGCGCGCGGACATTGGCTTCCTCCTCCGCATTTCAGCAGATGTGAAGATACTATTTTGACCTTCGCGACGACGAAGCGCTAATCCCGGATGAAGAGGGAATGGTGTTGCCTGACATCGGATCGGTTCAGGAAGAGGCCGTGAAGGCCTTGGCCGACATGGTCCACGGTGCTGGCAAAAAATCCGCCGGCCTAATTCAGATGGCGATTGAGATCCGCGACGACGACGGGCCCGTGATGCAGATTAGATTCGCGTTCGATGTCGTCAGGCTGCGTTGAGGGCAGCAGGACGGAGAAGCCGTCATGTGTGAAAAATGCGCCGAGTTTGACAAGAGGATCGCGCACCACAGGGCACTATCCATGCGGACCACGGATCAACTGACCCTGGAGGGCATTGCTGTTGATCAAGCAGTACGAAGCGCAGAAGCGCGAGTTGCCTGGTGAGCCGACGGAGTAAGGCCGCCTCAGTTGGTGGCCTCTTTCACTGCGAGCGTCACCTGTTGGCCTCTTTCGGACCTCATGGCACGGTCTGCGGATGACTGGGGCTTAGCGACTTCGGAGGAACGCCTGCTAAACTTCCAAGTGTGACCCGCTGCTGACGTTCGCTCAGAAAGTTGCATCGCGCCGTGAATCATTCATTTTCCGATAGTCCGTAGCTTGTGCGCAGGCTGATCCGGATCGAGAGAATGGACCGCTCGCTCACGGAGGCTACCTACCGTTGACAGAAACCGTCGTTGAATGATCCAGTTGCGCATTCGGGCACGAGGATCAGACATGCTGTTTCAAAGCCGATGTTTTTCTCTCTTACGGGTTGCCTGCATTCTTGCCGCTGCTGCCGGAATCTCTGCGTCCAGCGCGGCCCGCGCGCAGGCGCCGGCAGTCTGGACGGTGCCAGAGGTCGGTGCGTTGCCGAATGATGCCTTCGGTGTTCAGGTGCGGAGGGGACGCGACCTCATCACCGCGACATATGCGCATATCGGCCCAGAAGTCGCGGATACCGCAAGGCGGTTTGCGGGCAACAATCTCGCCTGTAGCAACTGCCATCTCGCAGCCGGAACGAAGAAGTTTGGATTGCCGATCTTCGGCCTGTTTGAATTGTTTCCTCAATACAGTGCAAGGCTCGGTGCTGAAATTACCATCGAGGATCGGGTCAACTCCTGCATGGTGCGCAGTATGAATGGCCGTGAACTGCCGAATGATAGCGTCGAGATGCAGGCGATCGTCGCCTATATCAAGTTTCTGTCGTCAGGCGTTGCAGCGGGACAGATTTTGCCTGGGCTCGGTGCCGGAACGATGCCCGAACTTAAGCGAGCGGCCGATCCTGTTCGCGGCAAGGCGATCTACGCAAACTCCTGTCAGACTTGTCACAACACAGATGGTTCTGGAATCCGCCGTAGCCTGCCGACAACGGATCTCGGGTATGTGATGCCGCCGTTGTGGGGACCGGACAGCTTCAACAACGGCGCAGGAATGGCGCGATTGATTACCGCGGCGAACTTCCTGCATTTCAACATGCCGCATGGCGCAGATTACCTGAACCCGCAGCTTTCCGTCGAGCAGGCGTGGGACGTGGCGGCCTTCGTCATTTCGCAGTCGCGACCGAAAATGGCTGGGTTGGACAAGGACTTCCCTGATCTTTTGCGAAAGCCGGTCGATACGCCCTACGGCCCTTATGCCGACGGATTTAGCGAGCGACAGCACAAGTATGGACCGTTCGCACCGATCCGGGCCGATTGCAAAGGCAAAGAAAGCGCGTTGAGCATTTCAGCGCGAAGCCGCGGAAGCCTTCATCCGTCATAGCTTACGTGGATACAGGCGACTTTTCATCGGGAGCCTTCCTGAGTCCATTCCGTACCCGACGCTGCAAGCCAGATTGCTCATTGATGAGATCAGAACGTTCCAGGGGTTCGCTATGCCGGACAGCATTGCGGCTCTGGTCCGGTGGTCCGATGAACCACCGCGATGCGAATATTGTGTTACGGATATCGCAAGAGGCACATGCCTATCACGACGGCATCGACCATTGCGAAATTGAAATCCCGGACGCGATCACCAGCCTGCTGGGCGTCCCCTCAACGCCCGACAGCCGTCTGGAATAGCATTTGGTTCGGGCCGGAGCGCGATCCTATTTTCCTGAGCGAAGGTCCGGGTTTGGCCCTTGGCGGACATTCGCTTAAGCATCTTCGATGTCTGCTTTTGAGGGCGATCCGGACCTCGCTATTCCCGTACGCGTGTACTGGATTTTGTGCGTACACGCCCTAGGTCAGCTCCGGCTCAGAGGTCGAGATCGGCCATCGCCGCGAAGGCATTTCCGCTTGCCGGCTCGCGCCCGAGGAACCATGCATCTCCATTCGGACTGCGATACAGTTCTCTTCTCTCGGACAAGTAGCTGCTCCTCATTTTGCCCGCGAGCGCTTACGGACGCGCCGCCGTTAACTCACTCGTTTTCACTCTCGCTAAGTTCTCGCTCTACCTGCAACCGAAACTCAAGATCACGGCTACTGGGCCGGCCGGGCTGTTCCCAAAGTGCGTGGGCGCGCGCCCGGACTTCTGCTTGGACCGCCAGGTGGCTATAAGCCGTCGCCGGGCCTCGATCAGCTCGTCGACAAATGCCTTGAGCCGCCGATGGGCCGTTTAGTCGCTATGCCGGTAGCAAGCCGCTTGGTTCGTTCGGGCTGGCGCTCCGAGGCTTGGCGATCACTGCGCGGCTCCGGCCAGCAAGAAAGCGCCGCCAAGCGCGACCATCACAAGTCCGGGCCAATTCGATTTGATGCCGAAACCGCTAGCCGGTCTTTCAGGTTCGAGCGTGTTTTGCCCAGAGCGAAGCCGCCTTCCACCGCTCAATCGGCCTCGCCAGATTGGTTGAAACGCCATCTGTAGCACGCCGCCGAAAACAAGGAGCACACCAAGCCATATGAGGATCATGCGCGCCCCCTGCACGAGCGAACGCCGAGAGGTTGCTCCGCCGAGAACCGCGGTCCATTCAACGTCTGCCCGCTGCTCTCGGAATTGAACGACCTGAAAGCCACCAGACGCGCCAGCGCGCTGCACGTAGGCTGGAGATCACGCTCTTCGAAGCTCAGGCTAGGTATAAGCATCCTGATTAGTCTCCGTCCGGCTCGCGCACGACCGGCGGTTCGTCGGTTCGGTTCTCTTCGTCTTCTTCATCTTCGTCTTCTTCATCTTCGTCTTCGTCTTCGTCATCAGGATGATCTCGGGGCGGCATTGTGTTGTCCATGATCGCGAAGACACGCCGGTCGATCCTGGTGGAAACTACCTCGGGGATTTGTAGGGTCATGTTGTGTGCTCCTCGGATTGTGACCTGGGGCAATTTACCCCTTGCTTTCGCAGGGGCAGATACGGAATTGGCGGCATGGCAGTCTATTTCGGTGCCTGCAGGCCGGGAGACGAAAGCCATTCCTGTACGCAAGCGGCAGCTTCGGCCTTACGCGCCTGGCGGATTAGCTTTTCGCGCTCAACACCAGGCGGGATACCCCGCGCTTCCTTCCGCAGTCGCTTGGCCGGTTCTTCTAAGTGTTCATCTGGTAGAGGCGCCTGATCGAAACGGCGTCTTCTCATGACGGGTCTCCTTCCAATTGCGGTGGAGCGCAATTTACGTTCTCGTCACCGATGACGGCCCATGGCGTAGACATTAAACGCTTTAAGGCCCGGACGGTTGCGGCCGTTCGAGGCGTCGTGGCAGGAAGGCTGCCCAATTGAGGCGCTTTACCGCTCTAGCTCTTTGCGGATCTGGTTGCGGTGCAAGAGGTGAGTTTCCTGTAACTCGCGGTAGGTGCCCAAGACCTGTGTTGCCAGGTCGGTGGGATGACCGCTGCGTCCCAGCATGTCGATGATCTCGATCTGACGGGCAATGTGCCGGCCACCGAGTGCAATATGCCGCTTGGTCTCCGCTACGTGGCGATTTGGTAGCGCAGCGCGTCCACGACTGGTGAACATGCCGGCTCCGGCTCGGGGAAGCAGCGGTGGCCTTGATCATAGAGGGCTTCGTCCATCGTTGCCTCATGTTGACCGGCGACCCGGGCCGCGCGCCTCATGGCAGCCGAAGGGACTCTGACCAAGGTAATTGCGTCCATGCCAGACCACGCCGGCGCCCACTGCCTCCTCGGTGTCGTGCGGATCTTTACCAAGCGCGCCGCCCAGGGTATCGCCGAATGTGAGCATGCATTGGTGCTCGATCGAAATCTCGCCTCCGCTTATGTGTGGATTGGACTTGGGAAGTGTTATCTCGGCCGAGCTGAGGAAACGGAAGCCTGTGTCATGGAGGCATTTCGGCTTTCCCCCCGTGACAACAGGGCATTCAGCTGGTTGGCGACAGCTGGTGTTGCACAATCCTATCTTGCAGCCGACGAGGCCGCTGCGCGCTGATTCACGCGAGCGATCGAAACGAACCGGAATGTCGCCGCCTTCGTTCACTTCTTTCTTGCCGCCGCTTTGGCTCACCTTGGGCGGGTCGAGAACGCACGGGCCGCGATAGAGGCGGGACTCACCGTCGACCCCAAGTTCACTCTGGCTCACTCCCACGCTAGTTCGCCAACGGACAATGCGACCTGTCTCCCACAGCGTATGCGGATAGCCGAGGGCTTGCGCAAAGCGGGGCTACCCGAGGGATGAGCTGGCCAACAGTTACCGGGGATCAATCCGGAGCCAAGAAATCGAAAAATGGCGGAGAGAGTGTCAGTCAATCCCCATTGAAAGATAAGCTGTTTTTCAATCCAGCGCGTGGCAACCCACGGTCCTCGTTACCAACAATTGGCCAACCCGCACGCGAGTTGCGCCCAAGCCTCTGCACCATCTTCCGTCGATCTGCGCCGGGCGGCCGACCAGGCCATCTCCGGCGGCGACGCTCGCAATACCGTGAAGAGCTGATCGCGGCGGTATCGAAAGGCTATTCTCTCGCGGTCGCCAATACGTGGTGGCCCATCACATAGATCGACGGCGCGACGCGCGTCTGAATACACCTCGACCCGTCGATCTTCCTCCGACTGCGGTCCGATACTCCATGTAGTTGATGTCAACTCCGGAAGCTTCGCTATGCAAATTCGGCCCGCGATGTTGCGCTGACATCACGGTCGGCGCCCATACAGCTTAGGTTAAGCGTTTGAGACGGACGCTCGCCGAATGCACTTCTATACTCGACAGAAAAGCGCCCTAGCTCGCTAAAGCCAAAAGCTATTGCAACTTTGGTAACTGTGGTCAGCTCGCGGTCGGCCGCCAGAAGCATTTTCCTGGCGTGCAGCAACCGCAACATGCGGAGGCGCCGGCAGGGCGGGACGCCATGGATCTCGTTGAACGCCTTGCGCAGGGTACGCTCACTCACGGTAAGAGCACGACAGATATCCGAAATAGACGGCGGTTGATCGGGACGGCTCAAAGCCAATTTCTCTGCTTGCCCTACCAGATCGCAACAGATCTCTCGCTGTTGCGCTGATTTCATTTCCCGAACGGTCGGAAGCCGATGACCCTTGGACATTCAACCTATTCCATGTGCAAGGCACGCCACCGCGATCGCCTCGACGAGGCGCTGGTCGGGACTGTCGCAAGCGCTCAGATCGGTATGTGCGTGCGCCGGTTGGATGATCACAAGCTCAACGACGGTCGTCCGTCGCATGGTCCTGGCTCCTCCTGTTTGCCCGAAACGGATGGAGTTCGTTTTGCGTTCGGCCGCCCGTGTTCGGCGAAGTGACTGCATGACGCTACGCTGCCCCCAGCCTGCCCCGCTCAGTAGCAGGGCGGATAGGGGTAGTATCCGCAGCGTGGCGCGTAGTAGTACGGATAGGCCGCAGCTCCCGCTACGGCAGCTCCAGCCAGGGCAGCCGCTCCCGCATAGGCGGCGCCCCGGTAGAAAGCACCGCGGTAAGCCGTCCGGCGGGCGACGCCGGCAAAGGACAGCGGCGTAAGCGGTCGCCCAATGATATCGATAAAGACCGATGCCGGTCCATCAGCTCCCGCAAGGTCGCCTTCGAGCACATCGACGTCGAAGATCAGTTTGTCGCCTTCGAGCTTGGGCGATTTCAGCACGACGACAACGTCGGCCACCGATGATCCGTCTTTCCTGAATCCGGAAACGGTGGCGTTCGGAGGATCCTTCGCGAAATTGTCGCTGCCGTTGCCCCAATCCTCGACGATCCGCGTTGTCAGATCGTGACCGGCCGCCCGGACCGGACGATCGGCAAATACGATCGCATTCGGCGAAACCCCGATCAGCACCAGCTTGCCGTCCTTCAAGCTCGCGCCGCGCGAATTGATCACGAAGAGAGACGGCACGACTTCCGACTTGGCCTGGCCGATGGATTTCTCAAGCGGCACATGCGGCTTAGGTTCGGGAGCCGATTGAGCAAAAAGGTTCTGGGACCAGACCAGTGATGCGGCGGCGCAAACTGCGATCAGAACTGAACGAAGCGGCATGGTTGTTCTTTCCTTTTGAAGTCGGACTCTTTTTTCTTCGGTCGGCTCAGATTTCTTCGGTCGGCTCAGACGGCTTTCCAAATCGCCCCGCGCAATTGCGTATCAAAGCAGATAGCTCCTTCAGGAGCGTGGTGATCTCACTAAACCTTTCGCGCCAATTCAGGTCGCGCGTCTTGCCCTTTCGTGCCAATCATCTGGAATACTTCAGCGGTCGACCGTCCTGTGCAATGACGCGCCTGCCCATGCTTACGGGCAAGTTGCTGCCGCCTGTAAACAACGGGTTGAACTTTCATCAAACGCGCGAAGATGCGGCTGAAGCTGCTTGCGTTGGCATATCCAAGGAATTTTGCGATATCCGACAGGCGCTTGCTTGAGTCCGCAAGCAACCGGCAAGCCACGTTCAGGCGAACCTCGGCGAGCATTTTGCTGTGACTTGTGCCCATGCGGCCGAGATGCCGCTGCAACGTCCGCGAGCTAACCTTCAATGCGCGGGCAGTACTATCGAGAGTTGCGTCACCTTGTCGCAGCGACACGACAATTGCCGCGCGGACCGTCCGGTATGAAGGCAGCCGGATAGCTCTCATCGGTTGATGTGAGGCGTGAAGGCGATGCGCCCCCCTCAAGAAAACAATGCTTCAAAGCTAGAAGCATTTTCGGCACGAATCTGGCCATTAGCCGCCAAAGCTTGCGTCGAAGGGAAGCAAGTCGGGGACTTCCCCGCAATGCCTTGCATTACGCGACAAAGACAAGGCAAGGAAATCAGCGGCCTGCTAGTCTGCGAACGCAGCTATTTTTTTGGCAGGTAGTAATGACCATCATTCCATTGACCCGTTGTCAGTTTCTTATGCCCTTCGCCGAGCTTCATTCAGAAATAGGCGGCCCCACCGCATCGCTTCTCGCCAAGTTTCAGTTGCCGACGTCTTTGGAAGAAAAAGCGGATCATTACGTGCCGCTGCTGCCAGTCATTCGCTTCGCGACGGCCGCCCAGGAAAAGCAGGGCTTGTCGGAAATTGCCTTTCGGGTAGCCCAGCGGCTCGCATTCGACCATTTGAGCGAAGCCATGCGAGTTCGAATCCGGCACTCGCCAACCCTCCTGGTTGCTCTTCAGCAGGCTTGCAAATGGTCGCCGATCGAGGACACTAATCTCCATCTATGGCTGGAGCCGTGCGGCCAGAGCGTGAAAATTTGCAGCAGGCTCGTTGGCACGGAGGGCATTTCCCATCTTGAGATGTCCCACTGGCTACAAAACATTTTCGTCATGCACATCGTCCGTCAGTTCGCCGGAGCGACCTGGACTCCGAGAGTGCTCGCGTTTGAAGCAAACTATGCGCCTAGCATTGAGGTTCAATCGCATTGGCCGAATACACGCTTCATGTCAGGTCAGAAGGCCTCGTGGATTGAAGTGCCGTTGCAGTTCTTGAGTCTTCCTAATCCCGTCGATGTCGTCCCGTCGAATTTACCCGAGACGGAGCGGCAGCCTTTCAGCAACAACATCGTCAGCATCCTCAAGCTGACTTTACCCTCGTATCTTGACGAAGGCGGCCCGACCATAATTCAGGCGGCCGAGATGGTTGCATTGAGCGTCAGGAGTCTGCAGCGGAAACTCTCGCTCGCGGGGCTGACATATTCGGACCTGTTGGAGCGGGTTCGCTTCAACAGCGCGATGAAGCTCCTGAGCAATCCCCAGAGCAAGATCATCGATGTGGCATTCGCATCGGGCTATGCGGATCCTGCTCACTTCACCCGCGCTTTCCGCCGGATATCCGGATGCACGCCACGAGAGTTTCGAGAGAGGCGGAGAAATGGTGCAAGCGAGCTCGCTTGAACTGTCCCGCTCGGTGACCGCTCCTCGGCCATTCAGCCGCCCGAAATCAGATAACCCGACATCGCGTTGCGTGGCGGACCACGAATTTTCCGGCATTATCTCTGAAAGCTCATCAAGCGGAATGTGGGGATCAAAAGATAGAACTTGGACCGACGGTCCCGCCTTGCTGGCTGCCGTTTCGGGCGCTTCTTCTAGGGAGACTGCCGTCCAGCGTGCCTAAAAATCCGGGCCGAATACGTCGTTATTGAACTGGGCCGAGGCTTCGTCGTTGTCCATGCTGTCGATCAGGTTCTGCTCGGGATTCGTAAAGCCACCTGACAATGCGCCATAACTGACGCGATATTTGTTCATTGCAGACACACTGCCGACATATGCACAGGTGCATCCGGAAGGATCGGCGTAGACGTAGTAGGAACGTCCGCCCTTTTGGCGCAGCTGAAATTGATTGGGTGGAAACGACATCAGCCGATTCAACATTTCCGGCGTGGTAGCGGCGATGGGGTTAAACCCCGATGAGATCAACAACTGGCCCGTTGACTGCTGGGCGTAGCCGCGGGCGCCCGGGCACAACTGGGCGAGCAGCACAACCAAGGCGATGCCTGAAGTAGCGCCTGTAGATCGAAGACTCATTTTTCCTTCCTGGGCACATAGGCGGACTACCGATTGGCAGCCGGGAGTGAAACGGCAGGCGTCTATAAATATGCAGTGTAGGAGCCGATCCATACCAGGATCGACATGAGCAAGCCGATGACGCCGGCGTTTTCTGCGAACACAGTGGCGGTGCCGGGCATCCCGAGCCGAAGCTGGCTGCGGTCGATGGTTTTGGGGATGGAAATCGCCGCCGGATAGACCTTGGCGCCGCCGATCGAGCCGACCCGCGCCAGCGTGCCAGAGACCGCGATCTGCCCTTGCCCCACGCCTTGCGGGATAGCGGTGACTGTCGCTTCGTGGATATGGCCAGGGTCGTCATCGAACACGAGCTTGACCCGCGCGCCAGGCTTGATGGTCCTGAATCCGTTCGGTGGGAACATGCCGGCGACGACGATATCATTTGCCGCGATGAAAGACATCACCGGTCGCGCCGGCATCGCACGGTCGCCGACGGACAGCGCCATGATCGTAACGACACCGTCACCGATGGCACGGATCGTCGTTTGCTCGAGCTCCCACCTCGCATGGTCGAGCTGAGCCTGGATCTGCGCGACGGTTGTGTTGACGCCGCCGATTTCCGACTCCATCGCCAATTGCGCGCTCAGCTGCGCGGCCTTGGCCGCCTGGAGCTGAAACTCGACCGTGTCGTGCTGCACCTGGATGTCTTGCAGTTTAAACTCGGTCTGCGCGTCCTCGCTGACGAGCTTGCGGTAATCGGCAAGCCGCTGGGCGTGAAAGGCGAGCTGCTTGGTTAGCCCATCGACATTCGCCGTCGCCTGTTCGTAAGTGGCCTTCAGCTGCTTGACCTGCTGGCGTGCCCGGGCGAGCGATGCATCGAGCTGGCTGACCTTGTACTGGAACGGCGCCGGATCGATCCGGAACAGCACCGCGCCGGCCTTCACCGGCTCGTTCGGCTTGATCCGTATTTCGATCACCTCGCCGGAAACATTGGGCGCGACCTCCATGACACGGGAAATCACGACAAAGCTTCCAGATGGGGTCAGGTAATTGAACATCGCGAGGAACACCGCGAGGATGAAGGCACCGAGCAGCCCCGCGACAGTGCCGGACGCCCAGCCCCATCGCACCAGCTTGAGCCTGAAGAAGACGAGCCAGACCAGAACGAGGTAGAGCGTCAGAATGATGAGCACGACTGGGTTCCTTTATCGGCCAAAATGCCTGCATCGCGACACTGTCGCCGCGCATCCGGCCGATATAAATCCGATCTCTACGACACGCGCTTGAAGCCAGGCGGTTTCCACGTCCCCTCGCCAGCTGGCAGAATCGATGGCGGTGTGGTTTTCGGCCAGTACAGTCGCATCGCCACATAGATCGGACCATCCGGCGCCGGCAGCCAGTTGGCTTCCTTGTCCGCTCCCGGAGATTTGCTCTGGACGTAGATCGTCAGCGAGCCATCGGAGCCGAGCTTCATGTGCGGCAGCATCGGCGAGTTGATCAGATAGCGGTTGATCGGGTTCTTCACCAAAAGCTGCGTCTTGCCGTCATACATGGTGACCGACCAGAAGGCATTGACCGGCGGCAACTGCCCCGTCGGGAAGGTCAGCGTGTAGTTCGACTTCGAGCAGTCAAGTTCCTTGCCATCGGCATCCACTTTGCCCAGAGGGTACATCGCCTCCGCCGCGTCGTTGCCATAGATGCCGGCCTTCGCAGCTGCCGCGCGCAAGAGCCAGTCGCCATGGTAGAATGAGGCATCGCCGAACGCCGAGCCGACACGCCACCCGTTGTTGTCCTTGCCGATGGAGGCAACGGCCTCGGTGACCCTGCGCTCGCCCTCCTTCATGCCCAGCAGGATCTCGGCCTTGTCTTCCAGCGAGAGGCTGCGGAAATCAAAGCTCTTGCCCGGCCCCACGCCAATCCTGGCGAGTTGCTCGCGGATCCAGCGATCCTCCGGCAGCGCCGGTGCGAATTGAAGCGCGAAATCCAGATATTCGAAGAACTCGGTGCGGACGAGGTCCTTCGCGAATTTGGGGAAAGAAAGCGCGGGTGCGGGCGCGGGTGCGGGCTGGTTGAGGAAGCTGGAAAGCGGCTGCGTCTTGTAGCCGGCCTGAACCTTTTTGACAGCCTCGATATCGGCCGGGTCGAACAACTGCGTGCGGAAAAGTCCCAGGCAGAAATCGGTGGTCGACCGGAATACTTTCTTGATGCCGGGGGGCGTTACACCGGTCCATCGCGGGCCGACGACCATATAGCTTCCGGCATCGCTGCCGGTGGCGCGTGTGCCGACATAGCCGAAATTATACGTGTTAAGGTCGTTCAGCTGCAGCGAATAGTAGCGCTTGGGATCGACCGCCGGCACCGAAAAGACCATGGGCTCGGCCCGCAGGTCCAGCCATGCGAAAGAATACGGCGTGTCGCTGTTGGGCGAGATAACGGCGGTATCTTCGTATGTGTAGACGCGCGCTTCGTTGAACAGCGTATTGAACGGCGCCTTGTACTGCCCTGACGACTTGTCGACCGCGTACTCATTCATGATGCCATAGGCCATCACCATCGGCAGGCCGTAGATGAAGCCGGCCTCGGCAATGTCCTTGGCCTTGAAGAATCCCGGACGCTCGGACGATTGGGCCCAAGCCTGGCTTGATTCGGCGCCAGCCGCGGTGATGGTCGCCAATGCCGCAGATCGCAGGAAATCGCGCTTGGTCAGCATACGCGGGCTGGGGGGCGATCGCTTTTGCATCAAAATACTCCGTTTTCGTGGGGGACGGGCATGGCACGCTGAGCGTCTTCTCGTCCGCTTACCAATTGGCCGAAAACGCGGCGACGCGCTATGCAGATTCGGCAATCCGCAGCTTCGACCGCGAAGCAAGCAGCTTGCCGGGCGGCATGTTCGCGTCCTTCGATTTGAAAACAATCAGCGATGGAACGACTTGGGGTTTGGTGGCCCCGATGCTCCTTAGTAGCGTCGGGTCTTGCGCTAAGGTCATGATGGGAAAAGAATGGAGGCCGGCTGAATTGGCCGGCCTCCTTCTTCATCAGTAACCACCGAACTTGTAGTTAACGCGCAGCGCGAGCAAACTCGCGTCCGTCTTGGTATTGGTGGTGATCGACGTGATCGGCCTGAGTGAAGGCGTCAGGAACGTGTTGCTTTCATTCACCCGCCACAGATAGTCGTACTCGATGCCGGCCGTCCAATTTGGAGAGAAGCCGTACTCGAAGCCGACGCCCACGACGCCGCCCCAGCGGGTCCGGCTCGCAAAGGCGAGCCCCGTGCCGGTCACGCTGTCGATGACGGCAAAGTCCTGGCTGCCAACCGCACCACCGCCCTTGACGTAGAACAAGGCCTCGTTGGCCGCGTAGCCAAGTTGAGCCGTGAAGAGGCCCAAGCCGGCGAGGGTCGACTTGTAGGTGCGGGTTGGATCCTGCGCGCTGATGCGCGTGTTGCGGATGTTGGCCCAGTCGCCCTGCGCTTCCAGGCCGTACACCAATTGTCCGGCCTGCCAGCGATAACCAAGCTGGCCACCGATAATGCCGCCGCCTTTGCTATTGCAGCCTTCCGCGAAGACGCCGCCAATTCCGTTGATGGCGGTGAGATCGATACACTGGTTGCTCCAGCCATATCCGCCGTTCGCGCCGAGATAGAAGCCGGACCAGTTGTACATCATCGGCACCGGGATCGGCGCCGCCTTGTAGGCGGGCCGCTGAGGAAGGTCGGCGGCTTTTGCAATACCCGTGAACGAAACGGACATCACCGCTGCCGCGCTAAGTAAGCTAATTTTTTTCATTGCCTGCAAGCCTCATCAAGTTGGAAAACACCGAAGCGATTTGCCATCGACCTTGTCTCACTCGGTATGCAAAAACTGTCATCGCGGACCATTTCGCCGCGGTGTTGCACGAAAACACCATTCCAACACTCACAGCGAACTCCCAGACTTCACTGCACGAAACCGGCGATACCTCGGATGACAACTCGCGAAACAGCAAGCGGTAGTGTCCCGCAAGCCCGCCGAACTCGGTGACGCCATGGGCCGCCAGGATATCGGCCAATATCGCTGATACGTCGTTCTCGCGAACGGTCGCATGATAAACGAGGTTTAACTGCCGTAGCGGCAGATCGTGCTTCGGCGACACTTCGCTCGGCGGCGACCACGCCACCCATTCGACATGACCAAAACAAATGACCAAGTCGGACACCTGGCATGGCGCGCCATCAGGTGAAACAGAGACTCTGCGGCTTCGGCAAAGCCGCACAAGCGGATCGGTCTGTAGCAAGCGACCGACGCCGTTCTCAGACGATCTACTTCACCTGGATTGCCATCAGTTCCCGCTCCGCTTTCAACACGACAGCAATGGCATCGATGATGAGTTTTTCGGGATTGGCCTTGCAGTAAACGATGACTTCGTGCTCGATGAGCTTGCCCTTGCGCAGGTCGAGGAAATGCTTCTTGGCAAGGCCATTGTACCAACCGCTGTACCAGGCCGTCAGCGCGTCGGCGTCTTCCTGGAAGGTCCCTGCGAGTTGCGCGCAGGTCAGCTTCTGGACATCGATGAATCCGTTCGCATCGACATAGGCGGACAGCGGCACCTGAGCCTTGGCTGAAGCCATGGCGGCAACAAGCAGAGTGACGGAAAGCAGCAGTCTTGAACGCATTAGTGACCCCATTTGGAATGAATGGCATGTGGAGAGATTTAAGACGGTCCGGACTTCGGAATGCGGGCGCCCCTCGCCGGCGGCCAGCATCCGACGCGAAATTCGATGAGCGGGCATTTTTTCGGGATGGGTGGGGCGTCATCGCCCCGCGCTTGCGCATCGTCGCCCAAAAATGGCCGCGCAGAGAACACCGCCGGACGCGAAGGTGCGCCGAACAAGACCGAAGGTGTTCATCGGTTCACTCGGTTCAGAATCGGTAGTTGATGCCGCCGCGGACGATATTCAATCGATCCTCGCTGACTCCGGTGCCGACGACTTTCGTGTAGAGATACTCGGCCTTCAAGGACCAGTTCGGTGTGAAGCCATACTCGACGCCCAGACCCGCGGTGATGCCCGGCCGCCAGGACGAACCCGAACAATCCGGAAGGACGCCAACCGTGCCGCAGGGTACTCCGGCGATGGTCGATGCGCTGGCGGTCGACTTGACGAAGGCTCCGCCGCCGGTCGCGTAGAGCAACACGTTATTCATGGCGATACCGACTCGCGCCCTCACCGTCGACAGCGCGCTGATGTTCGACGAGGTGTTCAGCGTGACGCCCTGCCCGAGGCCGAGAATGCTGGGTGTTACGACGGACGAACCGTTGATGTTGGCCCAGTCCAGATCGCCTTCGAGGCCGAGCACAACATATCCCTGCTGAATCTGTGCGCCAAACGTGCCGCCGATCATGCCGCCGCTGATGTCGTAACCGACACGATCGAACCTGTTGGCGAACAGCACCAGCGGGTCCTGATTGCCCCAGCCATACCCGCCGTTGACGCCGACGTAAAATCCCGTCCAGTTATAGACGGCGGCAACCGGAGCCGGCGCCTTGTAGGCGGGCGCCACCGGCAAGTCCGCCGCAGCTGCATAGCCGCCCATCATCCCCGCAGCTGCGACCGCAACTGCAAACTTACCAATCTTGTTCATTGCCACACCTGAATAATTGAAGAAATTCGTGCAGCACCAAATCGCATCTCATGCGCGGAGCCCACTATGCAGTTTCGGACGCCTTCCCTCAATTTTCCCGCCTGTGGCGAAGTTGCCATAGCCGAAGCATCGACGCGTCGATGTTGAGCGCAGGCCCATCGCAAGTCGCATCTGGGTGTCAGGCGAGCGGGCTGACGAACACGCAAATTCTGACAATCCGGTGATGTTGGGCAGCGACCGGACGCTCTTCGCCTGGTTCAACTTTGACGAAGATCGACCGGGCGACCGGCAGCCTAATTGCGCACGAAATAGAGCGGCGTCCTGAGCGTGAGCTGGTAGGCAGGCTTCGGCACCCACATGATTTGCGCGGTTACGCCGAACAGGCGGTTGTCGTTGTCGTCCATGCGATCAAGGTCGAGCCGCAGGATCGGCTGGGTGAAGGAGGAGACCGACACGAGGTTCGAGAGCTGAGCGCCGCCGAAAACCTGCATGCCTGCGCGGCCCGTAAACTTCCAATTGTTCGGCCATTGGTAGTAACCGCCGACATAGCCCATGATATCCGAATGAATCGTCGCGAGTGGACTGCCGACGATAACCCGCGTGTCCTGCATTCCTGCGATCCACCCACGAGTCTCTTCTTGGTCGAGCGCATAGTCGAATTCGAAAATATTGGTAAATGTCGTGGCCGCAAACGGCCCATTCGGAATCGCCTGGGTAGTGGTCGATTGCCAGCTCAAGGTCGGAATCGAGCCGCCGTTCTGGTTGTAGAGATTAGCCTGAAAACCAAGATTCCAACTCGTGATCGCCACAGGCGACCGGCCGATCATTGGAGTGCCGGTCGAACTTGCTGATACGCCGGCATAAAGCGAGACGTCGTCGGTCACGTCGATCGACATCGGAAGATCGACCACGACGCTTTGGGCGCCCGGAAGCGTCGCTCTGCCAGCAATCGCCGGCAAGCTGCCGGCGTTCGATATCGCGGCCGATTGCAAGGCCGAATTACCGAAACCGATTGCGAGCGCGCCGGCGGGCACTTTGGCGTAGGAAGTTCTCATGTCGAGGTAGACGTTCGGCGTGCTCGACTCCCCCTTCGAATCATCGTCGTCGGCACGGGCAATTCCGCCGGAGAAGCCAATCAATACGGCGAGGACCACGCACGGGAAACGAACGCAATTGCGCGCCTCCCGCGCCCCAACTTTCGCAGTGACCTGCGAGATGCATTCCTCGAACAAGATCAAGAAGCTTTCCTCGAACAGAAGGGCATCGCATCGCGGCAAGCGCTCCTACGGCAGATCCGGCTCCTTGTTGTTCTCGAATGAGGCCGGCTCGGCCAATGGCGGCTCGGATGATTCCGCGAACCAATGGTGAATGACAGTCGAAGGTATTGCCCGTCGCGGTGTGCAGGGATTGATGGTGCCCGCTGTCACGATGTAGCCCTGCTCGAACTTCTGGCGAGCAAACCTCTGGGCGTCGAGCTCGGTTGGAAAGCTCTCACTTGATCTCGGACGTCGTTGCGCCGATGCTTTGCGCACCTCCTTCGGCACCTCAAACGAAACAAACCATGTTTTCGGCAGGTCAGTCGGCACCGAGTCTTCCGATTCGTTTTCCCTGTGGGCTCTCGCCTATCTCTGCCAGTTCGCGCACTTCATGCAATTTCGGCACAAAGAACTGGAGCCGCGTCCCAGCCCAGAAGGCGATCAGACCGCGGAGCTTCAATAGATCGGACGCAGTTGGAGGCCGGAAAGGCCGACGGTGACATTGATGGCAATCGATCCCTCTACCGAAACGGGCTGCAACGCAAATGACCGCCCCGAGCCACCGACAAGAACGTTGACACCGGCGCCCAAGCCGAGGCCGATATCACCCGACGCCCCGACATATTCGCCGGCGAGAGCTCCGACCGGAGGGCCTGCCGTCGGGGCAAGCACCGCCCAGCCGAGTGCGCCTCCTGCCGAAACACCGATATCGATTCCGACGGTGTTGAGGGCACCTTCATAGAGTTGAACCGGGAACGGCGGGTTTTGTGTAAAGCGACATGACATCGACTGATGACCGAATATGACAAACCCAACACTGGGGTCGACCTTGCACGCCAGCATGCCGATCTGAGTCCACGATGCCTGTTGGGCGCTCGCAGAAGACATGCAGCCGGACCATGCGCAGAGGGCGCAGAGAATAGCCAGGATTCGTACACGCATTTGCTTCCAGATCATCTCGAAAAAGCCTCGTTGATCGCGGGCAGGCGCTTGGTCCTGAACCGCCTTCTGCTTCTCGCAGAGGAGCATGTGCGAAGCCGACGCGACTATGCAAAATCGGTACGCCGGACCCGCCATGAGCGAAAAATTGCGCCATCGAGGGCTGAATGACGGGTAAAGAGGCCCCTGACGGAGCAGCTTGTCATATCGTGCGGGTCTGCCTGGCGGTGGCTGGAACGACGAGGCTGGGCAAGAGCTTACGATCAGCCAGCTGTTGCTCTGACGAAATTGCATAGTCGATCTCGAAAGCGCGGGCTATTCGGTTTTCAATCCGAGCGTTACGTCCCCACTGCGCCTGCAAGTCGTCGCGCGCGTACCCGGTTCGCGGAGGAAAGCATCCAGATGCTGATCGACACACCGACCACCGCACACCTGTGCAGGTCATTTCGCAGGTGACGGCGCCAGCATTTCTCCTTGGCGCAGTTGCAGCTTTCGTTTCGGTTCTAATCGGGCGGACAAACCGCATCGTCGACAAGCTACAGGCACTGCACGCTACAATCGACGTCGACATTTCTCGAACGCACCCCGACGTGCCGCACCTTAGGCGCCGGGCCGTGCTTTTGAACAAGGCAATCGTTCTTTCGACGATCAGCGCGATCGTCACGTCGCTACTGGTGATCCTGCCGTTCGTCTGCACCTTCTTCCAGTTCCGGCATGAATACGGGGTTGCCCTGCTCTTTGTTATTGCGTTGAGCTTCTTTACGCTTTCGCTGGTGGATCTGGTCCGCGAGGTCCGCCTGTCGCTGCATGACCTCAGCCATTACAAACCAAGCCGAATCCCGTAGCAAACGAAGGCGTAGCTACAGTCGCCAAGCAGGCTGGGCCGCGTGCGTAAGTTGCGCCACTCAGCGATCAGCGCGACATCGAACATCATCACTTCCGGTATTGCTCGGCGCTGACCTTTTCCATCCGATCGACGGCCTTGCCATCGAGAGATTCCTAGATGGCGATATGGGTCATGGCTGTCGTGGAGAGGCGCCATGCCAGTGCTAGTCCCGGCGGAAGCCAAACGACGTCGCCGGGCGAATCGCTTCGGGCCGCTTTCGCATCGCTGCCATTCGAGCCCTGCGGTCAAGATCTGCGTGCGCCAAGTCGTGCCTGCGCATGAGTTCCGACGCGATCAGCGCGGCCACGTACAGCGCTAGAGCAAGTACAGTGCCCAGCCGCGTTGCGCTGCGCCCCGTTCGAGTGCGGGGCTTTGGGTTGTCGAATGATAGTCTGCTCTGCCACGCGGTTGCTCCGTGCGATAATGACTGCTCACGGAAAGGCCCGTGATCGTGAACGGAACATAGAGCTCAAGGCGGTCCGCGATTACGGGATTCAGGTCATGTGGTTCGGACCTTAATTAATGCTTAGGGCTTGCGCGCATGGCGTAGTTTAACAGCACGCTACGGGGCGCGAAATCGTTCAAAATCGTAGGTTCGCGCACAAAATCGTGCAGATGGCGGAGAGAGTGGGAGTCAATCCCACAGTTTTCGATCATTCCACTCCGAACAACCGAGAGAGACTGCTCGCAAGTGCACTTCGCGGGCGTCGAGGCGGTTAGAACAATGCTGCATCAAACGCACGCGTTCGGCCCAATAGGCCGCGCGGCCGTAAATGCTCGGATCTTGTTCCGGTCGCCCTTGCGCCGCACCACCTCGTCGGGCCGACGGCGCTTTTTTCTCCGTGTCGTGGGGTAACCCCCCATTGAGCAGGCTCGACGCGGTCAAGCGGTAGCCACGCCTGCGCTGGTCGCCGCCGGCGCCAATATCACTGCCCATAATCTGAAGCGCCTTATTCAGTGTGTTGTCGGACATTGGCGCGCCATCGTCATTG
Source organism: Bradyrhizobium sp. BEA-2-5 (assembly GCF_032918025.1). Classification (NCBI taxonomy): domain Bacteria; kingdom Pseudomonadati; phylum Pseudomonadota; class Alphaproteobacteria; order Hyphomicrobiales; family Nitrobacteraceae; genus Bradyrhizobium; species Bradyrhizobium sp. BEA-2-5. Next base: position 7,637,536 of record NZ_CP136629.1, read on the forward strand.
GAGGTCCAGACGATCGCGGACCAGCGTCGCGCGATCAGCGCTTTCGGCGTCGGCCTCGCGCCGACAAGAGCCCTCCCCTTAAACTCGCGGTCGTCCTTCCGGGATTTCGGGTCAGAGGCGGGTCCGATTCCAGTCGGGGAATTGTGGAGTCCAGCATGGCATACGCGTGCCCGCGGCCGGAAGCCTGCTGTTTTTTTCGGCTAACCACGCGTCATCCTGTTGGTATTTGTGTTGGTATCGGCAGCACCACAAGAAAAAATTTGATTTCAATTCAAATGGTTATGGCTCTAGGCAATTATCGGCCAGGGGCACCACGCTTCGCCCTTCGGGCTACGCGTGGCGCGGCCATGCTGAACCGAAGGGCGAAGCGTGTCCGGCGAAGCTTGAGCAACGCGAGAGCGAAGACGGACTCCCGCAATCCCCTTGCTTTTGTTGGCCTCCGCCAGCGTGCGTCGCCTCGCACTGCGCCTCCGTCGTTTTGGGTCTCTTGAGCGCAGCATCGTGATGCGCCTTTAGGCACGCGCACACGCGAATTGACGTGATCGCTCCAGCGCGTCGTCAAAATTCCGATTGACCCGCGGCCGCCGGACGAGACGTACTGGCCATATTTTGGCCATAGCCCGTTTCTTAAACGCCTGCGCGGGCCATACCCCGCCTTCGTTTTGCGTCGCCTGACCGATGCGGTCGCTTCGCAAGCCAATCGCAGATCATCGCTGCGCTTCCCCCACAACATGGATGGTCTGCCAACAGCAAGAAGGACTTTGTAATGCGTAAACTTCTGGCCGCTGTGGCGGTTCTTTTGGCGTTCGCTTCAACTGCCGAAGCCCGCGGCCGTCACCATCACCATCGGCACTATGCACATTCCGGTCGCCCAGCTGCGTGGTGCGGGTGGTTCATGCGCACCCAGGTCGGCGGCGATCCCGGTCCGCAATTCAATCTGGCCCGATCCTGGGCGAGCTACGGCACCAACGCCGGCGGCCCTTCGGTCGGCACCATCGTGGTTTGGCGTCACCACGTCGGCAAGATCGTGGGTCAGGAGAACGGCCAGTGGATCGTGCAGAGCGGCAACAACGGGCATGCCGTGCGCACGCGGCCGCGCTCGCTGGCTGGCGCCATCGCATTTCGAAATGCCTACGCTTCGTTCTAAAGCGCGATGCGATTGGGATGAATCGTCATCGCGCTTTGGGTTGTTGTTTAAGCATGATCTTTTCGGAAAACCGCTGCGCACTTTTCCGGATCATGCTTTAGGGAACCTCGACGCGTCAGCTGACACGCGAGCTTGCGACACCCGGCGGTATACGAACCGTTCATGATCGCGGCTTACGTTGGAACAGGGTTTCGCCCTGAAGCCCTCAGACGGGCGCCGTCATCTGTGTTGACCAGATGGCGGCGCCTTTTCAGGAGCCAATTGGCTTGCCCCAGAAATCGAAAAAAGTCGCGACGACGGCTCAGACTGCTCCCTATTGGTCGGCGGCTTACGTCAGTCTGTGCAATGGCGTAACGGTTTTCGCCGTGACCGGCGGCGTGCTCGGATTTCTGCTGGTCGCCAGGCACTATCTGTGAACTTCAGCGCTTTCCGAGGCTCCTCAGATACGCGCAGAACAAGTCGGCCATGGCGTCGGCATAGGTCGCGATCTCAGCGGGCGTTCGCGGGCTCTCCGAAAAATCCTTGCCGACCGTGCTTAGCGTCGTCGTGATCAGATCGCCGGCCATCGCGCGCACCGCGCCGGACGCTTTCGGCAACGCCTCGCGCATGAAGGCTTCGACGATGCGCTCGCCGGATGCCCGCGCTTGGCGCGCCTCGGGCGCATCGCGATAGAGCGGCGCGGCGTCGCTGAGCGCGACGCGCACCGCGGCCTCCTCGCATTCGGAGCGGATGAAGGCGTGGACCAGCGAACGCAGCCGATCGAATGGCGGCCGCTTGGCATCCTCGAGGATGTCACGCAGCAGGCTGGTGGTCTGCCGCCACTCGTCGCTCTGCAAGCGGAACAGGATCGAGGCCTTGTTCGGGAAGTACTGGTACAGCGAACCGACGCTGACGCCGGCCTTCTCGGCCACCCGCGCCGTGGTGAAACGCTGCGCGCCCTCCTTGGTCAAAACCTGAACAGCCGCATCGAGAATCGCCGCGACGAGCTCGGTCGAGCGGGCCTGTTGCGGCTGTTTTCGCGAGGAAATTGAGGAGCTTCGCCGCTCGGTCATGGACATCCTGGGGAATGCGATTAGCGAATGCGAATAATTATTCGTATTTGTGGCGAGGCGCAAGGAGCGCCGCTTTCACACCGGAGATCGACATGACCACCCTCATTTCACCTGCGCTCGCGGACCTGCTCGAGCGCCTGTTCGCGCAAGCCTCGGCCGCGGTGGAGGAAACCCGGCTCGCGGTGGCCGACCTTTCCGACGCGGACCAGGCGCGCCTGATGCGGAGCAAGACCGACTACCGCGCGCTGTACGGCCGGCTCAGCAATGTGCCGCTCGCGGTCTCGCGCGAGACCGGCGCGCTCCTCTACATGCTGGCGCGCGGCAGCCGTGCGCGGAATATCGTCGAGTTCGGCACGTCATTCGGCATCTCGACGCTGCACCTTGCCGCCGCGCTGCGCGACAATGGCGGCGGGCGCCTGACCACCAGCGAGTTCGAATCGTCCAAGGTGGCGCGTGCGCGGGACAATCTCGTCGCCGGCGGGCTCTATGACCTTGTCGAGATCCGTGAGGGCGATGCACTCCAGACGCTGCGCACGGGTCTGCCCGATACGATCGACCTCGTGCTGCTCGACGGCGCCAAGGCGCTCTATCCCGATATCCTCGATCTTGTGGAGAGCCGTCTGAAGCCGGGCGCCTTCGTCGTCGCCGACAACGCCGATGACAGCCCTGACTATCTGGCGCGCGTGCGCGCGCCGGCCAACGGCTACACCTCGGTGCCGTTCAACGGAGACGTCGAGCTGTCGATGCGGCTCGGCTGAAGCGAATATCGAAGCGCGGGTTCGACGCGGCCGGACCCTGCCGCTCAGATCATCGCAGCGACGCGTTCCAGACCAATCAGGCGCGCCAGCGAACGGACCTCGTTCTTCTGATCCTCGCGGAGCTGGAACAGCAGCGGCATCGCCGCCGACTTCAGCTGCTGGACCTCCTCGGAGTCCGGATCGATCGGCATGCTGCCGGATGCGGGATCGCCCTGGCGCTTGGCCTGGATCTTGCGGGCGACGTTGCGAAGCGCGGTCTCGACCGAGGGCCAGTAATATTCCTGCGACGACGACAGCTTCAGGCGATCCCTGATGCCCGCGATCTGCACGTCGCTCAGCAGCGCGTAGCTCTTCTGCGGCGCCGGCTTGGCGGTCGCCTTGGGCTTCGGCGGCGCCGGGGCGGCCGGCGCGGGCTCGACGATCTTCGGCTGAGCCGCATCGACGGGGTCGGTGATCTTCGGCAGGCCGACATCGGTCGGCTCGACGGAGGCATAGGCCTGGCGCACCGTGTCAGTCGCGCCCGGAATCGCGGCTTGCGCCCGCAACAGGAGCGGAGACGGATTGGCGGGAGGTTCAATCGGCTGGGGCGCCTCAAACGAGGCCGCCGCAAGCGTCGTGACGGCGAGCTTGTCCTGCTTGCTGGCACGGTTGGCGACCGGTCCAATGTCGGCCTGCGCCGCCGGCAGGCTGTCACGGCCCAAAATGGCTGTTACCGCGGCGCCCGCGAGGAGGAAGCATGTCAGCGCGGCGAGGGTGATGGCTCTGGTCAAAAACTACTCCATTGCCGGCCGGTGTCACCGCAAACTGCGCGCGAAATGCGGCGGTACCGTGCCGTGACGACGCCAAATAGGTGAAATTGTCCCGAAACGGCCGGAAAATCAGGCCGCGACGTCGAGCTCATAGGCTTCCTGGATGTCGGCCACGATCTCGTGCGCCGTCCAGAGCGCGCCGGGCTGGACCGAGTGCATGCTGACCGTCCAGTTGGTCCGGCGGGTGCGCGGCGTGCTGACAATGTCGAATTCGACCTGACGGCACAGCGGATGCCGCTGCAGGGCGTAAAACACCCGGGTCCGGAGCTCGTCGAGCGATGCCGGGGTCTTGGAGAGCGCCTCAAAGGCCATGTCGCATTCCCACAAACTGCCGGGCGACCAGCCGTGGCGACCCGTGACGCTATTGTTGGGACTGGCATGGTTAATGCCGCGTTAAGCGGATGGGCGGGATTTGAGTGCTGCTATTTCGCGAACCAGCGCGCTTTCGAGCAACGGTTGGCGCGACGGGAACGCGTCAAAGCAGCGACTCTAGTGTGCTGAATGCGAAGTTCGTGCGATTTCGCGGCAGCCACTTTCACGAACTTCGCATTCATAAAGCACACTAGAATCATAAGTTTGCTAGTGTCCTTATCGAATCCGAAGTTCGCTCCGAAGGTGCTGCAAATGATGCGAACTTCGGATTCGGGACACTAGAGCCGCACCCGCGCGCTTGCCGCCTCATACTCCGCGATCGTCTGCGCCACGAGTTCGTCGACGCCGAGCACCCCGGTCACCCCTGAGGTCGAATGACCGCCGCTCCAGATATCGCGCCAGCGTTTGGGGCGGCTTTCGCGGGCGTCGATGTCCTTGACGATGTCGATCGCGCCGCGCGCCGGCAGGTCGTCCGGATCAAGTCCGGCGGCGACGATCGACGGCCGCAGCATGCTGGTCTGCAAGCCCGTGAACGCGGTGGTGAGCAGGATATCGTCGGCGGTGGAGTCGACCAGCATCTGCTTGTACCTGCCGTCCGCCATGCTCTCGCGCGTCGCGATGAACTTGGTGCCCATATAGGCGAGGTCGCAGCCGAGCGCCTCTGCGGCGCGGAGCGCGTGGCCGTCGCCGATGCCGCCGGCAAGCACGATCGGTCCATCGAAGAATGCGCGCACCGCGCGGACGAAGGCGAACGGGTTGAGCCAGCCGGTCTGCCCGCCCGCGCCCGCCGTGAGCAACACCAGCCCGTCCGCGCCGGCTTCCGCCGCACGCTCCGCATGGCGGATCGAGGCGACATCCGCCAGCACCAACGCGCCGGCATCATGGAGCGGCCCCACCACCTGCGCGGGCGATCCGACCGAGGTGATGACGATCTCTGGCCCATGCCGCAGCAGCACGGCGAGATCCTGCGCGAGCCGCGCATTGGAGCGGTGCACGATCAGGTTCGGACAGAGCGGCGCGGCTGCTTGGCCGCTTGCATCGGCATGCGCCTGCAGGCGGCGCGCGATGTCGCCGAGCCAGGCATCGAGCTGTTCCGTCTCACGGCAATTCACCGTCGGAAACGAACCGATCACGCCGTTGCGGCAGGCGGCTACCACCAGTTCGACACCGGAGACCAAGAACATTGGTGCTGCAATCAGCGGCAGCCGCAGGCGACCGCGAAAATGCGCGAGAGGATCGGCGGACAAGTTGCTTCTTCCCTACATCATTGTGTTAGCTTTGGCGCAACATTGGCACGACAAAAGCCAAAGACAAAGGCGGGAGGGACAACCAGATGAGCAATCCGCTCTATGCATTTCCGGCGGTGTGCGAACAGACCTTGCGGGCACTGGCGCGCTATCCATCGCGCACCGCCTTCGCATGGCCGGGCGGATCGCTGAGCTATCAGGGCACCATCGACCTGATCGGACGCATCCAGGGCGTGTTCATGCGGCTTGGATTGCAGCCCGGTGCGCGCGTCGCCTTCCTCACCGCGAATCGCGCCGATACCTGGTGCGCCGGCGTCGCCGCGCAATTGGCTCGGCTCTGCATCACCTGGCTGCATCCGCTGGGATCGCTGGAGGACCAGCTGTTCCAGCTCGAGGACTCCGAGGCCGAGATGCTGGTGGTCGACGGCATCACGTTTCGCGATCGCGGCGGCGAGCTCACGGCGAAGGCACAGGGCCTGAAGACCGTGTTCACGCTCGGCCCGGCGGATTACGGCGCCGACCTGTTGCAGGTGGCCGAGGACGCCGGCAGCGCAACGGCGAAGAATTTCGCCCGCGCCGACGACATCTCGACCTTGAACTACACCGGCGGCACCACCGGCAAATCCAAGGGCGCACTGCGCTATCATCGCGAGAACAGCGGGGCTGCCGGCGCGATCCTCGCCGACTTCGAGATTCCGGAGGCTGCGCGCTATCTCACGGTCGCGCCGATCAGTCATGTCGCCGGGACGAAGGTGCTGCCGACCCTGATGCGCGGCGGCACCGTGCACATGCTGAAGGGCTTCGATCCCGAGGCGGTGCTGTCGACGATCGCGCGCGAGCGCATCAACTTCACGCTGTTCGTGCCGACCATGATCTATGTGCTGCTCGATCATCCCGCCCTGAACAAGACCGATTTGTCCTCGCTCGAGCTCGTGCTCTATGGCGCCTCCGCGATGTCGCCGAGCCGGTTGATCGAGGGCATCGAACGCATCGGGCCCGTGTTCTCGCAGCTTTACGGCCAGACCGAATGCTATCCCGTATCGGTGCTGCGCAAGGCCGACCACGATCCCAGGAACCCGGAGCTGTTCCTGTCCTGCGGTTTCCCGATCTCGGCCTGCGAGGTCAGGATTCTCGACGACAACGACCAGGAGGTGAAGACGGACGAGCCCGGCGAGATCTGCGTGCGTGCCCCGCATGTGATGGCGGAGTATTGGAAGCGACCCGACATCACCGCCGAGACGCTGAAGAACGGCTGGGTCCACACCGGCGACATCGCGCGCAGGGATGAGCGCGGCTACATGTTCATCCTCGACCGCAAGAAGGACATGATCGTCTCCGGCGGCTTCAACATCTTCCCGCGCGAGGTCGAGGATGTGCTGTCGCAACACGCGGACGTGGCGATGGTGGCGGTCGTCGGCATCCCCGACGAGAAGTGGGGCGAGGCCGTCACCGCCATCGTCGTGCCGCGCGAGGGCGCTGTGCCCGACGCCGACGAGCTGATAAGCCTTGTGAAGGCGGAGAAGGGCTCGGCGCATGCGCCGAAGCAGATCCAGTTCGTCAAGCAGTTACCAATGACCGGCGTCGGCAAGGTCGACAAGAAGGTGCTGAAGGCCCGCTTCTGGACCGGCCGCGACCGCATGGTGGGGTGAGGTTCACCGAGCCCAATCCCGTCGTGCCCGCGCAAAGACTTTGCCTTTGTCGCTGAGGAGACCGCGCAGCGGCCGTCTCGAAGGATGCACGGCCAATAGTTCCCAGCGCCCGACTTTCCTCTCGCGGCGACAACCGAGCCGTCGCCCTTCGAGACGCCGCGCAAGCGCGGCTCCTCACGGGGGCAGAGTGGAAGGCGTGGCGAGACGATCGGCGGTGGCGGCAGCAGTTTGCTGACCGGCGCCCTGCCCGAGCAACCGATCGAGCCGGTCGCGCAGCTGATCCTGGTGGTAGGGCTTGGCCAGCCGCGGCAGGTCGACCTGGGTGCCGTCGGGCAGTTCGGCATAGCCGGTGGCGAGCAGCACCAGAAGCTGCGGCCGCACCTTGCGCGAAGCCGCGGCGAGTTCGATGCCGGTCATGCCGGGCATCACGTGATCGGTCATCATCAGGTCGATCTCCTGGTCGCTCCTGAGGATTTCGAGCGCCTGCGGTCCGGAATTGACGCCAATCACGCGGTGACCAAGGTCCTCCAGCATTTCCATGGTGGACATCGCGATCAACGGATCATCGTCGACCAGCAGGATCACCGCCGAGCGCTTGACCGTCTGCGCCGCAGGCGCCGGGCTCTCGACTTCCGGCACCGCCGTTGCAACCGGCAGCACCAGCGCAGCCGTGGTGCCCTTGCCGACCGCGCTCGACAGCTCCAGCTCGCCGCCGAGCTGCACGGCGAGTCCATGCACCATCGACAGGCCGAGCCCGGTGCCCTTGCCCACCGGCTTCGACGAGAAGAACGGCTCGATCGCGCGCTTCAGCACGTCCGGCGACATGCCGGTGCCGCTGTCGACCACCGAGAGCTTCAAATAATCGCCAGGCTGCAGCGTCGGATCATTCTTCGCCTGCCAGGCCGCGAGGCGGATCTCGATCACGCCGCCATCCGGCATCGCGTCGCGCGCATTGATCGCAAGGTTGAGCACCGCAAGCTCAAGCTGGTTGCTGTCGACGCAGGCAAGCGGCAGCCCCTCGGGAATGTTGAGCCGCAGCATGATGCGCGGTCCGAGCGAGCGCTCGAGCAGATTGCTCATATCGCGCACCAGCGCGCCGAGATCGACCGGCACCGCGCGCAGATCCTGCTGCCGCGCGAATGCCAGCAGCCGCTGCGTCAACGACGCGCCGCGCTCGGCGCCCTGCAATGCGCCGTCGACCAGGCGACGCAGGCGTGGGTCCTCCGGCAAGCGCTTGCGCAGCAGATCGAGATTGCCCATCACCGCCATCAGCAGATTGTTGAAGTCGTGCGCGACGCCGCCGGTGAGCTGGCCGATGGCTTCCATCTTCTGCGCCTGGCGAAGCTGTTCCTGCGCCCGCTCGCGCGCGGCGACCTCCTTCATCAGGTCGGCGGTGCGCTGCTCGACCCGCTGCTCCAGCGTCGCGGTGAGTTCGGCGAGTGCGGTGCGCTCGGCGGCAAGCTGCGCCAGCAATGCCTCGCGCTCGATCTCCGCGGTCTTGCGCGCGCTGATGTCGGAGCATACGCCGACCAGCGAGCGGATGCCGCCGTCGGGCCGACGCACCGCACGGGCGCGCACGTCAACCCAGTGCTCGGTGCCGTCGGGCCAGATGTTGCGGTATTCGATCTGATAATCCGAGCCGGTGCGCAAGGTTTGTTCGACGATCTCGCTCCGGCGGGCGCGGTCGTCGGGATGCACCGCGTCCAGGAGATCCTGATAGGTGAAGGGATCGCCCGGCCTGCGCCCGAAATAGGTCTTGCAGGTCGGCGACGCCTCGAGCTCGAAATCCGGCAGATGAAGCTCGAGCGCGCCGAGATGACCCGCATTGAGCGCGGTCTGCAGCAGACCTTCGCTCTCGGTCAGATCCTCGAGGATCTGACGGGTCTGGTATTGGCGGCGGCGGCCGCGCACCGTCGCGGCGACCAGGCTTACCAGCGTGGTCGGATGAAACGGCCGCTCGATGAAGGTGACATTGCCGAGCGCCCGGCCGAGCCGCGCGGCTTCGGGATTGCGCTCGGGTCCCCCCTTCTCGCTGATCAGCACGATAGGAAAGTCCGACCATGACGGCTGCTCGTTCAGCCAGTGCGTCAGACCGGCGAGATCGGCGGCCCTGATCACCTCGTCGGCAATGATGGCAAGGCCCGCCCCGCTTGCGATCTGGCGTTCGAGCTCGGCGAGATCAGCGCAGATGTTGGCGTAATAGCCGGCTTCCTTGATCAGGTGGGCAGTCTTGACGGCGTCCCGCTCGCTCGCGGCGAGGATGACCGCGCGTTCCGAGGACGGACCAGGCTTCATCGCGTCTGTCCCTGCGGCGGCCGGGCGTCGACACCGTCCGGCACATCACACAACCGCCGGACGGCCATGGCCACGATGCCGGCGGCGGGATCAATACGCATCATGGGACCCCCTAACGGGAGCGAAACTCGCACGTGCCGCCAACCGTTCCCGGGAAGCGCAGTTATTTTTGCCGCAGGGGCAGCCGGTTGGCGCGGCTCCCGCACCGCGAATCGGTGAAACAACCCCATGCACAGTAGACGTGATCGGTCTTCGCCTTCCCCATGAAACGGGGGAAGGTCGGGATTGGGGTCAGCTGATCCCCACCCGCTTTGCTGTGGCGAACAAGGCGACCTCCCCTTTTCAAGGGGAGGTGGAAGAAGCGCAGCGCGTCCTAGCGCCGCTCGATGACCAGGCTCTGGACCGCCTGGCCGAAATAGCCACGCTGATCGGCGAGCCGCGACATTGCAAGCCCGGCGCCGTCGGGCCCGATCCAGGACTGGCCGTCGAGCAGGATCCAGTCGCCGACCGGCTCGCGCGCCAGGCTCACCGAGAGATCGGCATTGATGAAGGTCCATTGGCTGAAATCGAGCGCCGGCGAAGTGCCGTTGGAGAAGTCCGAGGCAACCACTGCCCGCATCGCCTGCGAGACGACGGCGCCCGCAATCAGCGGGCGGTCGACGCGGAACCAGATCGCGCCAGGTCCCATCACGCCGAAGCGGCCGCGCGCGGCCCGCATCGAGATGCATTTCACGAACGGACTGTTCGCAAGGTTGCCCGGCTCGATCATACTTTCGTCGGGGCCCGGCAGATCGACCGCAAGCGTGGCGATGTCGGGCGGCAATTCGGCCGTCTGTTGCTTGATCTTGAGCACGCTGGCCGAAACCACGAGGACGCCGTCGGCGAGCAGCTTGATCCCGCAGAGCTGGATCTTGCGGCCCTCGCGCAGAACCTCCGTCGCGATCGTCAGGGGCGCCACCGGGACCGGGCGCATCAGATCGATGGTGACGCGCGCGATCCGCATCGGCACCGGCGTCGGAAGGGCTTCGGCCGCCCACACCACCAGCGCCGCTGGCGCGGAGCCGTGCTGCATCCGCGGGTCCCACGGACCCGCAGCATCGGGACTGGTGACGACGCGGTCGCCGTCGACGCGAAAGATCGGTTCCATCACAGCATGATCCGGAAAAATGGGACGCGGTTTTCCGAAGAGATCATGCTGAAATGAAGAGCTGAAGCGCGATGATGATTCATCATGATCTCATCGTGCTTCAGCCAAGCGCCGGATCGACGGCTTCGTCGTATTCCTTCCTGAACCGGCCAATGAGTTCGGCCGCGGGCACCACCTTGGCGATGCTGCCGATACCCTGGCCGGAGCCCCAGATTTCCTTCCAGGCCTTCGGCTTGGCGCGCTCGCCGGAGGCGTCGGTGCCGAAGTTCATCTTCGAGGGATCCGAGGTCGGCAGGTCTTCGGGGTCCATGCCGGCGGCGACGATCGAAGGTTTCAGGTAGTTGCCGTGCACGCCGGTGAAGAGGTTGGAGTAGACGATGTCGTCCGCGCTCGAGCTCGCGATCATCTCCTTGTACCGCTCGACCGCGTTGGCTTCCTTGGTGGCGATGAAGGCCGAGCCGATATAGGCGAAGTCGGCGCCGAGGACGCGCGCGGCGCGGATCGCGCGGCCGTTGGAGATGGTGCCCGACAGCGCGATCGGGCCGTCAAACCATTTTCGCGTCTCCGCGACGAAAGCCAGCGGCGAGATGGTGCCGGCATGGCCGCCGGCGCCGGCTGCGACCAGGATCAGGCCGTCGGCGCCCTTCTCGATCGCCTTGTGCGCGAATTTCTGGTTGATCACGTCGTGGAAGACGATCCCGCCCCAGCCGTGCACGGCCTGGTTCAGCTCCTCGCGCGCGCCGAGCGAGGAGATGATCATCGGCACTTTATACTTGGCACAGAGCTGCATGTCGTGGTCGAGCCGGTTGTTCGACTTGTGCACGATCTGGTTGACCGCGAACGGTGCCGACGGCCTCTCGGGATGGGCGCGGTCATAGGCCGCGAGCTCTTCGGTGATCCGCGCCAGCCATTCGTCGAGCAGCTCCGGCGGCCGCGCATTCAGCGCCGGAAACGAGCCGACCACACCCGCCTTGCACTGCGCGATCACGAGATCGGGCACCGAGATGATGAAGAGCGGCGAGCCGATCACGGGGATCGACAGGCGCCCTTTGAACAAGGCAGGCATGGACATTGGAAGCGGATCCTCAAGTGTTGGTCGTTGGTTGGTCTCGAATGCTGGCCGTCATACCAACAAGGCAATCTTTCCACTGTCAAGTATTGCGTTTTGACGCTGCAAAACGGATGACAAATCCTCATCCTGACGCCTTGTTTTCCGTGAGCATCTGGCATCCCAGAAGCAAGCGTCGCCGTGGCTACTGGCAGACCGCCCGTGTCACGAAATTTTCCGTCCTGCAGTCGTTCGGGCCGCGCTTGTGGCCCGGCAGATAGACCAGCGGCGAGCATTTCTCGGAGGCGTCGGTATCGATGCCCTTGCCTTCCCGAAACCCCTTGCTCTGGCACAGGCGGTCGGCGCCGATCTTGCAGTCCGGCGCGCCGTTCGAGGCTTCCACGCAGGCCGCGCGTCCGGTCACCACCGTCGAGGGGCGCGCGATGTTCGACAGATCGTTGATGGTCTCGCCTGGGCTCTTCAGTGGTGGCAGCGTCGATCTCGACTTCTCGAACAGCTTTCCGATTTCATTGATCAGCCCGGGATTCTCGCGCTCGACCGGCGCCGGCGGCAGCTCGATCTGTTGCTGCTGCGAAGGCGGGCCCGGCTGTGGTCGAGGGTCGCCAGCGTCATCGACAGCACAAGACCCGACAGCACAAGACCCGCCAGCGCAATGCGCGCCTTTGCACGCATGGGCCTGACGAGCGTGAGCCCGGCAGGATCGAGCAGGTCCGCGATTCCATCAGCCATCGCGCTGAGCGTAACCCGAAGCCGCGCGCAGGCAAAGCCGCAAGCGGTCGGTCGCTAGATCAGCTTGAATGCGACAACAAAGCCCAGCACCAGCACGATCGCGCCGATCGCGACCCACAGGCCGAGCCGCTTCTCGAGCTCGGCGCGGATGAAATCGCCGTAGCGGTTGAGCAGGATCGCGACGACGAAGAAGCGTCCGCCACGCGCGATAATCGAGCAGAGGATGAACAGGATGATGTTGTAGCCGGCAAAGCCCGAGGTGATGGTGACGAGCTTATAGGGGATCGGCGTCAGCCCCTTGAGCAGGATGATCACCGCGCCCCATTCCGCATAGGAGGCGCGGAAGGCGTCGACCTTGTCGCCGAGGCCGTAGACTTGGATCAGCCATTGCCCGAGCGAGTCGTAGAGCAGCGCGCCGATCGCATAGCCGAGCACCCCGCCGGCGACCGACGCCACCGTGCAGACCGCCGCGAACCACCATGCCCGCTTCGGCCGCGCCAGCGACATCGGCAGCAGCATGATGTCGGGAGGGATCGGGAAGAAGGAGCTCTCAGCGAAGGCGACGGCCGCGAGAATCCACAGCGCATAGGGCTTGTCGGCCGCCTCGACGCACCACTCGTAAGTCCGTTTCAACATGGGCGCGATGAACCATCATGGAGCGGATTTGTCCATGCCGGGATTGAGCTGAATCTGGTTGATTTACGGCTACCGTTTGCGCAGCCGGTTCTCCAGCGCGACAATTCGGCGCCGAACCACCGGGACCGGCGCGGGTTTGGGCACCTTGACCGGCGACTTCGGCAGCTTCTCGGCGATCCCGAGCAGCCGTTCGCGCCGCTCCATCTCGCGCCAGACATCCTCCGGCTTCACGCCGGCGGACGCCCAGAGAACGGCGAGATTGTAGAACAGGTCGGCGCTTTCGCGAATGACGGCATCCGACTTGCCGCTGACGGCGTCGATCACGACTTCGATCGCTTCCTCGGCGAGCTTCTTGGCCATCTTGGCCGGGCCGCGCTGGAACAGCCGTGCCGTGCGCGACGTAGCCGGATCAAGATCCTTGGCCGCGATCACCGCCTGGTAAAGCCGCTCGATCGAATCACTCATGCTTCGAGCCTAGTCGAAACGGGTCGCCAGCGTGTTAACGGCGACGACGAAAAAATCCACCGGCCCGCGGCCGGTGGATTGGATGCTTTGTGACAGTTCTGAGAACCGCCGACGGCTGTCAGTACGGCTGATACGGCAGTTGCGACCGCCGCCCGTAATAGCCGCGGTAACCATAGTACGGTCCGCCGCCGTAATAGACCGGGCCGCCGCCATAGTAGACGGGACCACCGTAGTAACCCGGGCCGCCATAGTAGCCGTAGGAGTCGTAATAGTCGCGGCGGCTCTGGGCTGCGGCGATCGCGAGACCCGTGCCGACGATCCCGGCGAACGCAGCCGCAGCCGCGGCGCCACCGCCGCCATAGTAGCGACGGCGGGCACTGATGTCGGTCGCGCCGCTCGTGCCTTGTGACGTCGTCACAGCAGTCGCCTTACCTGTATGAGCAGAGCCTGCGAACGCTATCGTCGGCTCAACGGCCGTCAACGCCACCGCGGCAACCGTTGCCAATGTGGCTGCGCGGCCAATGGACGAAAAAACACCTTTTCGCGCAAACATTGCGGTCATCCTTTGTGGAAGCCGGCCCGACGGGCCTTGGTTAGCTAACCCACTGCCTCCAGATTAGGTTCCCCAAACCGAATGCAAGCTGAACGACCTGAGGTGAAAACATGGCAAGCCGAAGCCTGGCAGTCATCGACCGTTCACCTTGCCTGGGGCAAAATGCCTGCAAATAACGCTTGAAATTGACGCTTGCTCTGGCGCATTCGATGTCATGAAGCAGGCGCGCCGGCGCGGCACTTTGTCTCGCCTCCCGGATGTCATGATGCAGGTAAGTCGGACCACCGTTCTCCGCTTGATACTGGCCGGCATGATCGGCCTCGCGGGGGGCGTGTGGCCGGCGTTGACGCCGCTGCGCGCCAGCGATCTGCCACCGCCGCTCACCATCCAGTTCACGCTCGACCGTCCGCTTGATGCCGCCGCGGCGCCATTCGTGATGGCGTCGACCGGCGGCCTGTTCAGCGCCGAGGGCCTCAGCGTCGGCACCAACGTCGCGACCAGCTCGGCGGATGCCATCGCGCGCGTCGCCGACGGCTCGAGCGATTTCGCCCTCGTCGACATCAACTCGCTGATCCGCTTTCGCGACAAGCCTGGTGCTGCGCCCGTCAAGGCGGTGTTCGTGCTGTTCAACCAGGCGCCTTATGCGATCATCGCGCGCAAGAGCCGCGGCATCAGGACGCTGACCGACATGCAGGACAAGAGCCTCGGCGTCGCCGAGGGCGACCTCTCGATCCGGCTGTGGCCCGCGGTCGCGAAGCAGAACGGCATCAAGCTGTCGAGCGTCAAGCAGAGCACGATCAGCGCCGCGGTGCGCGAGCCGATGCTCTCCGCCGGCCAGGTCGATGCCGTCACCGGCTTCTCGTATCTCTCGGCGATCAATTTGCGCGATCGCGGCGTGCCCGCCGACGATCTCGCGGTGCTGCGCTTCGCCGACTATGGCTGCGAGGCCTACGGCTTTGCCGTGATCGTCAGCCCGCGCCTTGCCGCCGCGAAGCCGGATGCGGTGAAGGGATTCGTGCGCGCGGCGATCGGCGGCACCAACCTCGCGGTCAAGGATCCGGCCCGCGCCGCCGGCGAGGTCGCGAGCCGGATGGATGGCGGCTCGCGTGATCTGGAGCTGGAGCGGCTGAACGCCATCATCCGCGACAACATCCTGACCAGCGAGGTGAAGCGCGACGGCATCGGCGGCATCGAAGCGGAGCGCTTCGAGCGCTCGGTCGACCAGCTCGCGGAGGACTTCAAATTCCAGAAGCGGCCGCACGCCGCCGACATCTTCGACGAGGCTTTTCTGCCGCCGATCGACGGCCGCCTGGTGAATTGAGAGCATGCGAAGCGGCACCAAATGTTCAGCGTCGTCCTGGCGAAAGCCAGGACCCATTACCCCAGCCGTTTGTTGTTGCGCGACGCTGGGGCCACTATCCCGCTCCCAATCAAATTCGTTGGCTATGGGTCCTGGCTTTCGCCAGGACGACGGCGTAGGGAGCCGGTCGCCACAATCACCGTCACCCTGAGCATGACGCGCTGTCACCGCTGGCCCTGCATCGCGAACCCTGATTAAATTGCATTCCCGCCTGATCGGGCGCCCACCGCTGACGAGTGCCGCCGGCATGTCCATGCTTCGCCTCTATACCCGCGTCCTCGAACTGCTCGGCAAGGAGGCGCGGCTCGGCTGGATCCTGGCCATCGCCAACGTGCTGCTCGCCGGCGCGCAATTCGCCGAGCCCGTGCTGTTCGGCAAGATCGTCGACGTGCTGTCGGGCCGGCCGGTCACCGGGCTGTTCGCGACCTCCTCGGCATGGCCGCTGCTCGTCGCCTGGGCGGCGTTCGGGCTCTTCACCATCGCGTGCAGCGCGCTCGTGGCCTTGCAAGCCGACCGGCTCTCGCACCGCCAGCGTCAGGCGGTACTGACGAGCTATTTCGAGCATATCCTGCAGCTGCCGTTGACCTTCCATTCCGGCACCCATTCCGGCCGGCTGATGAAGGTGATGCTCAACGGCACGGACGCGCTGTGGCGGCTCTGGCTCGGCTTCTTCCGCGAGCATTTTGCCGCGATCCTCTCGGTCGTGGTGCTGCTGCCGCTGTCGCTCTACCTGAACTGGCGGCTGGCGATTCTGCTGTTCGTGCTCTGCATCGTCTTCACCGCGCTGACTACGCTGGTGGTGCGCAAGACCTACGGCATGCAGAGCGAGGTCGAGGCCTATTACAGCGATCTCTCCGCGCGCGCCTCCGACGCGCTCGGCAACGTCGCGCTGGTGCAGAGTTTCGTGCGTGTCGAATCCGAGGTGAAGGGGCTGCGCTCCGTCGCCGACGAGCTGCTGGCCGCGCAGATGCCGGTGCTGTCGTGGTGGGCGCTGGTCACCGTGATCACACGCGCTTCCACCACCATCACGGTGCTCGCTATCTTCACCTTCGGTATCGCCCTGCACGACCAGGGGCTCACCTCGGTCGGCGAAATCGTGATGTTCGTGAGCTTCGCGACGATGCTGATCCAGAAGCTCGAGCAGGTCGTGAGCTTCATCAACAACGTGTTCATGGAAGCCCCGCGCCTGCGCGAGTTCTTCAATGTGCTCGACGCCGTGCCCGCCGTGCACGACCGGCCCGACGCAATCGATGCCGGCCGGCTGTCGGGCCTCGTCGAGTTCAACGACGTCACGTTCTCCTATGACGGCAAGCGGCCGGCGATCGAAGACCTCACCTTCACCGCCCTGCCCGGCCAGACCATTGCGCTGGTCGGCCCGACCGGCGCCGGCAAGTCGACCGCGATTGCGCTGCTGCATCGTGCCTTCGATCCGCAGTCCGGCGTCATCAAGATCGACGGCATGGACGTGCGCGGCGTCACGCTGACCTCGCTGCGGCGAAACATCGGCGTGGTGTTCCAGGAAGCGCTGCTGTTCAACCGCTCGATCGCCGATAATTTGCGCGTCGGCAAGCCGGACGCGACAGAGGCCGAGATGCGCAAGGCGGCGGAGCGCGCGCAGGCGCTCGCGTTCATCGAGCGCAGCGGCGGCTTCGAGACCAATGCCGGCGAACGCGGCCGCATGCTCTCGGGCGGCGAGCGCCAACGCCTGTCCATCGCCCGTGCGCTGCTGAAGGATCCGCCGATCCTGATCCTGGACGAAGCCACCAGCGCGCTCGATGCCGTCACCGAGGCCAAGGTGAATGCCGCTCTCGACGAAGTGATGAAGGGCCGAACCACCTTCGTGATCGCCCACCGCCTTTCGACCATCCGCAACGCCACGCGGATCCTGGTGTTCGAGAATGGGCGCGTGATCGAAAGCGGAACTTTCGATGAACTCGTGGCCAAAGGCGGCCATTTCGCCGAGCTCGCCAAGGCCCAGTTCATGGTTCAGGAACAGGCGCGCGCCGGCATCGAGACACCATAATTCCCGCCTTTCCAATTGAGGCGGCTGCCGAAATTCAGCCGATTTCGTCCACGATATAATTCCCCGGCCTCTGTTCTCTGCTGGCAAGCCGGTATAGGGTTTGCATCGCCGCAATGCGGCGCCGGACACGCTTGAAACCCGTACGTCACAATCGCAAGACCTCCTTATTTCAAGGCGGGTCTCAAAGGACCGGAACCGGATTCGTGCACCTTCCTCGCCCGTCATTGAAATGGATTCTGGCCGTCGCGATGCTCGCCATCGCCACGCCGCAAATGGCGCAAGCCGAGGCGCTGCTGGTTGTCGAAGCCGATTCCGGCAAGGTGCTGCAGGCGGACAACGCGACCATTCCCTGGTATCCGGCCTCCGTCACCAAGATCATGACCGCCTATGTCACGCTGAAGGCGGTCAAGGACGGCAGGCTGACGCTCGACACGCTGCTCACGGTGTCGCCGACGGCGGCCTCGCAGTCGCCCTCGAAGATGGGCTTCCGCCCGGGAACGCAGCTCACCGTCGACAACGCGCTGAAGATGATGATGGTCAAGTCGGCGAACGACATGGCCGTGGTGCTCGCCGAAGGCGTCGGCGGCTCGATCGACGGCTTCTCCGCGATCATGAACGACACCGCGAAGAAGCTCGGCATGACGCAGACGAGCTACGTCAATCCGAACGGCCTGCCCGCCGACGGCCAGATCACGTCCGCGCGCGATCTCGGAATCCTGGCGCGCGCCTTCCTGCGCGACCTGCCAGAATACGAGTACTTCGTACACATCCCGGCGATCCGCTTCGGCAAACGCGTCACCGGCAATTTCAACAAGCTGATCGGCCGCTATCCCGGCGCCGACGGTTTCAAGACCGGCTTCATCTGCGCCTCCGGGTACAACCTGGTGGCCTCGGCCACGCGCAACGGCCGCCGGCTGATCGCGGTGGTGCTCGGCGCCACCTCGGGCCGCATGCGCGCGATCCGCGCCGCGCAGCTCCTGGACCGCGGCTTTGCCAATAACGGGCTGGCGTGGCTGCGGCCCTCGCTCGGCACGGTCGACAATCTCGTGCCGGTCGACGCCTCGCCGCCGAACCTGCGCGACGAGATGTGCGGGCCCCACCGCAAGCGGCCGGCCAGTGACGACGACGCAGAAGACACCGTCGCCAGCGCCGGAAGCTCCAGCACCAATGGCGACGGCGGCGTCAGCTTCTTCGCCTCGGGCCTGCAGGCTGCGATGCCGACCAAGCCGGCCGACATGCTGGCGCAGCCGGCCGCGGCCTCCGAGCCGGTCGTGGTTTATACGGGGCCGACCAAGACCGGTGCTGCGTTGATCGCCGCGGTCGAGGCCGACACCGAGAAGATGCAGCCGGTCAAGCGTGCCAAGGGCAAGCACAGCCGCGTCGCGGGCAAGAAGCCCGATGCGGCCGATGACGCGAAGGCCGACGCCAAGGGCGCCTCCAAGTCGGACAGCAAGCCGGCGGCCAAGCCCGTCCGTCACGCCAACGCCAAGCCGGATGCCGCAGCTGCGAAGACCGCCGCGGACAAGCCCGCCGCCGCAAAGCCCGCCGGCAAGCCGGCGGCGGCAAAGCCGGCTGCCAAGCCCAAGACCGCGGCCGACAAACCCAAGGCTGCCGACAAGCCGAAAGCCGACGCCAAGCCGGCCGGCTAGCACAGCGCCCGCCCGTCATTTCCTCCAATGCGTCGATAACGCGCAGCGGCTTGCCATTGGCCGCGGCATCGCTCAATACTGCCTGAAATAACGCGGCCAAAGGTCGGAAAACCCGGAAGCAATCCGGGACATCAGCCAAATTTGAGAGAGGGGATTGACCATCATGGAGCGCATCTGGCTCAAGCAATATCCGCCCGGCGTGCCCGCCGATATCGAGCCGACACAATATGCATCGCTGGTCGACCTTCTGGAGGAGAGCTTCACCAAGTTCGCCGACCGCAAGGCGTTCATCTGCATGGACAAGTCGATCAGCTATCGCGACCTCGACCAGATGTCGACGGCGCTCGGCGCCTACCTGCAGAGCAAGGGCCTGCAGAAGGGCGCGCGGGTCGCGCTCATGATGCCGAACGTACTGCAGTACCCCGTCGCGACCGCCGCCGTGCTGCGCGCCGGATACACGGTCGTGAACGTCAACCCGCTTTACACCCCGCGAGAGCTCGAGCACCAGCTCAAGGATTCCGGCGCCGAAGCCATCATCGTGCTGGAGAACTTTGCCACCACCGTACAGAAGGTACTTCCCAATACCGCGGTGAAGCACGTCATCGTCGCCAGCATGGGCGACCTGCTCGGCTTCAAGGGGATCATCGTCAATCTCGTCGTCCGCCGGGTCAAGAAGATGGTACCGGCCTGGTCGCTGCCGGGGGCGGTGGCCTTCAACGACGCGCTCTCGGCCGGCCGCGCCGCCAAGCTCAACAAACCGACGCTGACGCTCGATGACGTCGCGTTCCTGCAATATACCGGCGGCACCACCGGTGTCTCCAAGGGCGCGACGCTGCTCCATCGCAACATCGTCGCCAACGTCCTGCAGAACGACGCCTGGCTCCAGCCGGCGCTCGCCGCGCCGCCGCATGTCGACCAGCTCATGATCGTCTGCGCGCTGCCGCTCTATCACATCTTCGCGCTGACGGCCTGCTACCTGCTCGCGGTGCGCGCCGGCGGCTGCAATCTCCTGATCCCCAACCCGCGCGACATTCCCGGCTTCATCAAGGAGCTGGCGAAATACCAGGTCAACTTCTTCCCGGCGGTCAACACCCTCTACAATGGCCTGCTGAACACGCCCGGATTCGACAAGCTCGACTTCTCCAAGCTGAAGATCTCCAACGGCGGCGGCATGGCGACGCAAAGGCCGGTCGCCGAGAAATGGTTGAAGGTCACGGGCATCTCGTTGTCGGAAGGCTATGGCCTGTCGGAGACGTCGCCGACCTTGACATGCAATCCTGCCACGATCGAGGAGTTCTCCGGGACGATCGGCCTTCCGGTCCCCTCGACCTGGATCTCGATCCGCGACGACGACGGCAACGAGGTCCCGCTCGGGCAGCCCGGCGAGATCTGCGCCAAGGGCCCGCAGGTGATGTCGGGCTACTGGAACAGGCCGGAAGACACCGCGAAGGTCATGACGGCGGACGGTTATTTCCGCACCGGCGACATCGGCATCATGGACGAGAAGGGCTACACCAAGATCGTCGACCGCAAGAAGGACATGATCCTGGTCTCCGGCTTCAACGTCTATCCCAACGAGGTCGAGGAAGTGATCGCGAGCCATCCGGGCGTGCTCGAATGCGCCGTGATCGGCATGCCCGATTCCAAATCGGGTGAGGCGGTGAAGGCCTTCGTGGTCAAGAAGGACCCGAACCTCACGCCCGAGGCGATCGTCACGTTCTGTCACGAGCAGCTCACCGGCTACAAGGTGCCCAAGCACATCGAGTTCAGGACCGACCTGCCGAAGACCAATGTCGGCAAGATCTTGCGCCGGCAGCTCCGCGACGAGCAAAAGGCCGAGGCTTAAGGCGTGAGTGGACTGACGTTCGATGTCTGACGCAAGCCTCGCGACGCCGGCTGACGTGCTTGGCTTCTGGCGGAATGCCGGCCGCGACCGCTGGTACAAGCACGACGACGCCTTCGATGCCGAAATCCGCAGCCGCTTCCTCGCCACCTGGCAGAAGGCGGCTGCCGGCGAATTGTCGTCATGGGAGGCGAGCGATGAGGGCGCGCTGGCGCTGACCATCGTGCTCGACCAGTTTCCGCGAAACCTGTTTCGAGGCGACGCCAGGACCTTTTCAAGCGATGCGCTGGCGCGTGAAGTGGCAAGGCGCGCCATCGACCGCGGCGTCGATGCGCGGACCGACCCCGTGCTGCGCGAATTCCTCTATCTGCCGTTCGAGCATTCGGAGGACCTCGACGACCAGCAGCGCTGCGTGACGCTGTTCGGGCAATATGACTGCCATCCCGACAACCTGAAATACGCCGAGGACCACGCCGACATCATCCGCCGGTTCGGCCGCTTCCCGCACCGGAATCGCGTGCTGGGCCGGCAGACCACGGCCGAGGAGCAGGACTTTCTCGACGCCGGCGGTTTTTCCGGCTGATGACGGAACGGTGACCAGAGTCTTTTTCCGTTCCGATTGAATCGGAACGGGGCTCTAGATTCTTGTTTTGACGCGTTTTCTTCACGCGAACCGGTATCCGCTTCGCTCGAAAATGCTCTCACCTCCGGCATTGCCGTTCTCGCAGCAGGCCGTATTGTGCCGTCCAATCGCCGGGTTTAAGACAGTTCCGCTTCACCGAGGGAGAACAACGATGACGATCAATGTTGGCGACAAGCTGCCGGAAGCCAAATTCCGCGTGATGACGGCGGAAGGCCCGCAGGTGAAGACCACCGACGACATCTTCAAGGGCAAGAAGGTGGCGCTGTTCGCGGTGCCCGGCGCCTATACCGGCACCTGCCACAAGATGCATCTGCCGAGCATCTTCCTCAACGCCTATGCCATCAAGGACAAGGGCGTCGACACCATCGCCATCATCTCCGTCAACGACGCCTTCGTCATGAACGCCTGGAAGCGCGACACCGACCAGCGCGACGAGGCCGTCTTCCTCGCAGATGGCAATGCCGAGTTCACCAAGGCGATCGGCATGGAGCTCGACGCCTCCGCCAACGGCCTCGGCATCCGCTCCAAGCGCTATTCGATGCTGGTCGAGGACGGCGTGGTCAAGAAGCTCAACCTCGAGGCGATGCCCGGCAAGGTCGAGGTCTCCGGCGGCGATACGCTGCTCGGGCAGCTCTGAGTTTTCGCCGCATACTTTGCTGTCGTCGCCCGGCTCGACCGGGCGACGACGGTACGCCGCGGCGTCTCGGTTCAATCGCTACCGCCTCTGGAATACTGGATCGCCCGCCTTCGCGGGCGATGACAGTTATGGGCATGGCGATGGCCGCGGATCGCGGCTTCGTAGGATGGGTAGAGCGCAGCGAAACCCATTGCCTTCGTACCGTGCGTTGAGATGATGGGTTTCGCTTCGCTCTACCCATCCTACCCAGCCAACAAGCGGCGCGCCTAACTCTTCAACCTCGCCATCGCCACGCCTTCGCGCGCCAGGAAATCGGCGCGCTCGTTCTCCGGGTGCCCGGCGTGGCCCTTGACCCAATGCCAGCGGACCTCGTGCTGCTTCAGCGCGGCATCCAGGCGCTGCCACAGCTCTACATTCTTCACCGGCTTCTTGTCGGCGGTGCGCCAGCCGTTGCGCTTCCAGCCGAAGATCCAGCCCGTGATGCCCTGCCGGACATACTGACTGTCGGTGTAGAGATCGACCGTGCACGGCTTCTTCAGCGCCTCGAGCGCGGAGATCGCCGCCATCAGCTCCATCTGATTGTTGGTGGTATGTCGCTCGCCGCCGTTCAGCTCTTTTTCCTTGTCGCCAAACCTCAGGATCGCGCCCCAGCCGCCCGGCCCGGGATTTCCCGAGCAGGCGCCGTCGGTGAAAACAGTCACATGCGGCTTTTCGCTCACGCCGCGCACCCGGCCGGCGTGATGCCGTAGTCGTTGATAGCAGCGACGCTCTGGTGGAAGCGCAGCTTGCGGAAATATTCCAGGGGATCCTTCGGCCTGACCAGCGCGCCCGGCGGCACGTTGAGCCAGTCGACCAGCCGCGTCAGCAGGAAGCGGATCGCGGCGCCGCGCGCCAGCAGCGGCAGCGCCGCCTCTTCGGTCTCGGAGAGCTTGCGCACCCGGCCATAGGCGTTGAGAAAAGCGCGCGCCTTGGTGACGTTGAAGGAGTGATCCGGCTCGAAGCACCAGGCGTTGAGGCAGATCGCGACGTCATAGGCCAGCATGTCGTTGCAGGCGAAGGTGAAGTCGATGATGCCCGAGAGCTTGTCGCCGAGGAAGAAGACGTTGTCGTTGAAGAGGTCGGCGTGGATCACGCCCTCCGGCAGATTGGTCGGCCAGGCGGCTTCGAGATGATCGAGCTCGCGCGCGATGAAATCGTGCAAGCCCGGCTGCACGCTGTCGGCCCGTGCGGCGGCGAGATCGAACAGCGGCCGCCAGCCGGCGACCGACAGCGGGTTGTTGCGGACCAGCGGAAAATCGCGGCCGGCAACGTGCATTTTGGCCAGCGCCTCGCCGACGCCGGAGCAATGCGCCACGTTCGGCCGCCGCGGCCACACGCCCTCGAGGAAGTTGATGATCGCGGCGGGCCGGCCGGCGAGCCGGCTAGTGACCTCGCCCTTGCGGTTGCGCGCCGGCTGCGGGCACGACACACCGTGCTCGGCCAGATGCGTCATCAGCGCGAGGAAGAACGGCAGATCGTTCTTCGCCACGCGCTTTTCGTAGAGCGTGAGAATGAACGAGCCCTTGCTGGTGTGCAGCAGGAAGTTGGAATTCTCGACGCCCTCGGCGATGCCCTTGTAGGAGAGCAATTCGCCGAGATCGTATTGTTTCAGGAAATCCGCAAGCTCGTCGGCGGCGACGTCGGTGTAGACCGCCATAAAGGTCTACTCGGCGGCAGCTTCGGGGCGCACCGAGCGCGGCAGCGGGAAGAACTCGTTCTCCTCCGCGGCCGAGACCGTCTCCACATGCAGCGTGTAGCGCTCGGCGAAGGCGTCCATGATCTCCTCGACGATCACTTCAGGCGCGGAGGCGCCCGCCGTGATGCCGAGACTGGCGATGTCGCCGAACCTGGTCCAGTCGATGTCGGTGGCGCGCTGCGCCAGCACCGCGATCTTGCAGCCCTCGCGCTCGGCGACCTCGCGCAGGCGCTGCGAGTTCGACGAATTCGGCGCACCGACCACGATCAGGGCGTCCACCACCGGCGCCACCTTCTTCACCGCGAGCTGGCGGTTGGTGGTGGCGTAGCAGATGTCTTCCTTGTGCGGGCCGTTGATGTTCGGGAAGCGCTCCTTGAGCAGCGCCACGATCTCCGCGGTATCGTCGATCGACAGCGTGGTCTGGGTCACGAAGGCGAGGTTGTTGGGGTCCTTCGGCGTGATCGTCTTGGCGTCCTCGGCGGTCTCGATCAGGGTCACGGCACCGGGCGGAAGCTGGCCGAGCGTGCCGACCACCTCGGGATGGTGGGAGTGGCCGATCAGGAAAATCTCGCGGCCGCGCTTGAAATGGATCGCGGCCTCGCGGTGGACCTTGGTCACCAGTGGGCAGGTCGCATCCAGCGAGAACAGATTGCGGGACTGGGCGTCGGCCGGAACCGATTTCGGCACGCCGTGCGCCGAGAACACCACCGGAGCGTTGGTATCGTCGGGGATTTCGGCCAATTCCTCGACGAAAATGGCGCCTTTGGTCTTCAGGCTGTCGACCACATACTTGTTATGGACGATTTCGTGCCGGACATAGACCGGCGCACCGTAGATGGTGAGGGCACGTTCGACCGTGTCGATGGCACGGACCACCCCGGCACAAAAGCCGCGGGGGGAACAAAGCACGATTTTAAGATCGGGTTTTTTGGCTGACATCGGGCTGTCTCGGGGCAATCTCGGGACCGAATAACCCCTCGCCAGGCAGGCGGGGAACGGCCAATTTGAGTAAGGACTTGGGACTGCTTTCGGGCGCTGTCAAGGCGATTTTGCTGGCCCATTGCGCCATTCCCCCCGGAGGGCTTATATAGACCCTATAATTCCCTGTCATCGCTGATGACCACCGGTTTCGCCTCCAGAGGGGTGGGCGAAGCACAAAGGAGATTTGCCATGAGCAACGCACCTCTGATGCCCAAGGCGACCGCCGTCTGGCTGCTCGACAACACCGCGCTGACCTTCGACCAGGTCGCCGATTTCACCAAGATGCATCCCCTCGAGGTGCGCGCGATCGCGGACGGCGACGCCGCCCAGGGCATCAAGGGCATGGATCCGCTCTCCAACGGCCAGCTGACCCGCGAGGAAATCGAGCGCGGCGAGCGCGACCAGAACTACCGCCTCAAGCTTCAGGAGAGCAAAGTGGTGCTGCCCTCCGCCGCCAAGAAGAAGGGGCCGCGCTACACCCCTGTCTCGCGCCGCCACGAACGTCCGAGCGCGATCCTCTGGCTGCTGCGCAACCATCCGGAACTCAAGGACGCCCAGATCATGCGCCTGGTCGGCACCACCAAGAGCACGATCGCGAGCGTGCGCGACCGTACCCACTGGAACACGTCGGCGCTGACCCCGATCGACCCCGTCACCCTCGGCCTGTGCTCGCAGATCGAGCTCGATTTCGAGGTGCAGCGCGCTGCCAAGGAAAAGCCGATCGATGCAACCTATGGCGGCGCGACCCTGCTGCCGGCCTCCGAGACCACCCGCAAGGACGAGTTGGACGACCAGCCGATCGAACGCCACGACGACCTCAATGTCGACGCCGTGTTCGCCAAGCTGAAGACGCTCGGCGGCAAGAAGCACGAAGACGAGGAGGAGTAAGCGCGGCTCGCACAACTCGAAGCGCAGAACACGAAACGCGGCAGCGCAACCTGCCGCGTTTTTGCTTGGAAGCGCATGCGATGGGCGTGACGGCGGCCGTCGGCGCGGCTCAATGCCGGTCGGGGTTGTTCATCATGTATTCGCCGAGATCGCGCTGCCTTCGATCGGTGCGGGCTTCGGCGTTCTGGCGCTGCACGTCGCGGTTCTTGCGGCAAGCGACATAATCAGGCGAGCCGACCGCCACCTTGCCGCCGGCCTGGCAGTACTGATCGTCGTCCCCCATGCTCTCCGCGATCGGCGATCGGCCGCGCTCGAGACAGCCTGCAAGCAGCGGCAGGGCGAGCAGCAAGGCAAGAGGCGCGCGTGCGGAAATCGATCGCATCCGAGGGTCCGTATCTCGTGGCATATGACAGGGAGGCCGGGATGACCCGGCAATCCATCAAAATCAAGGCCGTTTTGCTTCCCAATGCGGAAGACTTGTTCCACAGGTGCCGACCTCAGGCGCGGGAGGTGCCAGCACTCCCTCGCCCCGCTCTTGCGGGGTCGAGACGAGCGAAGCTCGCTCTTAGAGAGTTGGGGTGAGGGGCCGCCTCCGCAGAATGAATGCAGCGAGCGTGCGGAGCCTTCCCCTCACCCGGATCGCATTGCCATGCGATCCGGCCTCTCCCCGCAAGCGGGGCGAGGCAACAAGAGCTACGCCCTCCCCTTCAGCGCCTCCCCGATCTCCTCGAGCGCCTTGGGATCCTCGATGGTCGCCGGCATGGTCCAGGATTCGCCGTCGGCGATTTTCTTGATGGTACCGCGCAGGATCTTTCCGGAACGCGTCTTGGGCAGGCGGCCGACGGTGATGGCGAGCTTGAAGGCGGCAACCGGGCCGAGCTTGTCGCGCACCAATGCGATGATCTCCTTCTCGATCTCGGCCGGCGGGCGCTTCACGCCCGCTTTCAGCACCAGGAAGCCGCAGGGCACCTCGCCCTTGATCGCGTCCTTGACGCCGAGCACGGCGCATTCGGCGACATCGGGATGCGAGGCCAGGATCTCCTCCATGCCGCCGGTGGAGAGCCGATGGCCGGCGACGTTGATGATGTCGTCGGTGCGGCCCATGACGAAGACATAGCCGTCCTCGTCCTTGTAGCCGGCATCAGAGGTTTTGTAATAGCCGGGGAATTCGCTGAGATAGGCGTCCTTGAAGCGCCCGTCCTGATTCCACAGCGTCGGCAGACAGCCCGGCGGCATCGGCAGCTTGATGACGATCGAGCCCATGGTGTTGGGGCCGACCGGCTTTGCCGCTTCATCGACGACATCGACCTGGTAGCCCGGCATCGGCACCGTCGGCGAGCCGTGCTTCACGGGCAGCATGCCGAGCCCGACCGGATTGCCGGCGATGCACCAGCCTGTCTCGGTCTGCCACCAATGGTCGATCACCGGCACCTTCAGCTGCTGCTCCGCCCACTCCACCGTCGGCGGATCGGCGCGCTCGCCGGCGAGGAACAGCGTGCGGAATTTGGAGAGGTCGTACTGCCGGATGAATTTTCCCTCCGGATCCTCCTTGCGGATCGCACGGAATGCCGTCGGAGCGGTGAAGAAGGCCACCGCCTTGTGCTCGGAGATCACGCGCCAGAACGCGCCGGCATCGGGCGTGCCGACGGGCTTGCCCTCGTACATGATCGTGGTCGCGCCATGAAACAGCGGGCCGTAGACGATGTAGCTGTGGCCGACCACCCAGCCGATGTCGGAACCGCACCACCAGACCTCGCCCGGCTTGACGCCATAGAGGTTGAACATCGACCATTTCACCGCGACGAGATGCCCGCCATTGTCGCGCACGACGCCCTTCGGCACGCCGGTCGTGCCCGAGGTGTAGAGGATGTAGAGCGGATCGGTCGCGGCGACAGGCACGCAGGGCGCGGCCTTGCCGGCGTCGAACGCGGCGCGGCGCAGCGTCGCCCAGTCATGATCGCGGCCCGCGGTGAGCTCGCAAGCCTGCTGCGGCCGCTGCAGGATGATGCAGCTCTCGGGCTTGCTGCCGGCGAGCCTGATCGCCTCGTCGAGCAGCGGCTTGTAATGCACGATACGGCCGGGCTCGATGCCGCAGCTCGCGGAGAGGATCAGCTTCGGCTGCGCGTCGTCGATGCGGGTGGCGAGCTCTTTCGCCGCAAAGCCGCCGAACACGACCGAGTGCACCGCGCCGATCCGCGCGCAGGCGAGCATCGCGACGACAGCCTCCGGCACCATCGGCATATAGAGGATGACGCGATCGCCCTTCGCCACGCCGAAATCCTGCATCACCGCGGCCAGCGTCTGCACCTCCTCCAACAATTCGGAATAGGTGAATTTGGTGATCGTGCCCGTGAGCGGCGAATCGTGGATCAGCGCGACCTGGCGGGCGCGGCCGCCGGCGACATGGCGATCCAGCGCGTTGTAGCAGGTGTTGACCACGGCGCCGGCGAACCAGCGCCCATAGGCGCCCACAGAGGGATCGAAGATCTTCTTGGCCGGCTCGATCCAGTCGATCTCGCGCGCCGCTTCGGCCCAAAAGTTCTCGGGGTCCCGGAGCGAGCGGGCATACACCTCATGATACCGGCTCTGCTGGATATTCATCGCGTTTCTCCCTCGCGCGGTCGCGCGTCATTTGCCGACCATTGTCACGGGAAGTGGCGCCGTTTCAAGCCGAAATGACCGCGACCTTCGGCCGGGTCCGGCTAGTAGCCGTCGACGCCGTTGATCCGCTGCAGCCGCTCGCGCATCGCCTTTTCCAGGTCGTAGCCGGGCTTGCCGAAGTCGGCATTGCGGCGGGCGATGAACTGATCCTGCGCGCGCTGCAGCTCGCGCGCCTGGCGCGGATTCTGCGCCTCGCGTACGGTGCGGAACGTCGATGCGACGATCTCGCGATCGAGATCGGCAAGCGTGGGATTGGCGCAGATCGCCTTCTCAACCGGCCGGTGTGCCTTGCGGCAATCGAAGCTCGGCTTGCCGGCGACCGCCATCATGGCGCCGATCCGCTCCAGCTCCAGTGACAGCGATTTGTAGTTGGCCCTGGCGGCGGCGTGATTGGGGTCGAGCTTGACGGCAGCACCGAAATCCAGGATCGCCTTCGGCCGGTCGCCCTTGCGGCGCCACAGCTCGCCGCGCGCATTATGCGCATCTGCAAGCGACGGATCGAGCTTGAGCGCGGTGTCGTAGTCTGCGATCGCGCGGTCGATCGACTGCTTGCGGTCATAGGCGCCTGCCCGCGCCATCAGCGCCTTGACGCGATCGGGCCGCGCCGCCTTCTCATTGTCGATCAGCGCGCCGCAGACATCGATGGTCTTGTCGTCATCGGCGGCCGCTGCCGCCGCGATGCAGGGGCCGGCATTGGCCTGCACATCCTCGCCCGGCTCGCTGCCGGTGGCGCGCGCAACGCCCGTCATCAGCGCGCCCGACAGGCCGACGCAGACCAGCATCGCGGCCAGATTTGCAGGTTTGCATCGCATCCCGATTGCCGACAAATCGTCCCTCTCCCGCGCCCGAACCGCCGGCTTCCGATGTCCGGCAGCGCGCCATTTGCCGCAAAACCACACGCTGGATTATACGTCAATTGCGACGATCGGCTGCATCGGGGGTTCGGCTTGCTCACATTCGAATGGATCATCGGGCTGTTGCTTGCGGCGGTGGCGTTGTCAGCGCTGGCACGGCGGATCAAGGTACCCTACCCGACCTTCCTGGCGCTCGGCGGCGTGCTGCTGACCCTGCTGCCGTGGGCCCCGACCTGGGCGCTGGAACCGAAACTGGCGCTGGCACTGTTCGTCGCGCCGGTGCTGCTCGATGCCGCGTTCGACACCTCGCTGCGCGATCTCCGCAACAACTGGCTGCCGGTCTCGACGCTGGTGGTGGTCGCGGTCGGCGTCACCACGACGGCGGTCGCCGTGGTCGCACATTGGCTGCGCCCGGACATGCCCTGGGCCGCCGCGGTCGCGCTCGGCGCGATCGTCGCGCCGCCGGATGCGGCCGCTGCCGTCGCGATCCTGAGCCAGGTGAAGCTGCCCCACCGCATGGTGAAGGTGCTGGAGGGCGAGAGCCTGCTCAACGACGCCAGCGCGCTTCTGATCTATCGCATCGCGGTCGGCCTCGTCGCTGCCGAGCACATGAAGATCCGCGAGTTCGTGCCATCCATCACGATTGCGCTGGTCGGCAGCCTCGCCGCCGGCTTCCTGTTCGCGCAGGTCTGGATGATGATTACGCGTCGCATCACCGAGGCGCCGAGCGCGATCATCACGCAGTTCGGCGGCACTTTCATGGTGTGGATCATTGCCGAGCATCTCGGCCTCTCCGGCATCCTCACCATCGTGGTCTATGCCATCGCGATCGCGCGCACGGCGCCGGCACGCATGCCGGCGCGGCTGCGGGTGCCGTCCTATGCGGTCTGGGAGACGATGGTGTTCGTGCTCAACGTGCTCGCCTTCATGCTGATCGGCATGCAGATGCGGCCGATCTGGTCCGGACTCGACGACGAGGTGCGGTGGAAATATTGCAGCTTTGCCGCCGCGATCCTCGCCGTCGTGATCCTCGCCCGCATACTCTGGGTGATGCCCTACGGCGCGCTGCTGCGCACGCTGAAGGCGCGCAACCTGCTGCCCGCCCACGTGGTGGACGCCGTGCCGACCCTGAAGCGCGGCTTCATCGTATCCTGGTGCGGAATGCGCGGCATCGTCACGCTGGCGGCGGCGTTTGCGCTGCCTGAATGGTTTCCGTATCGCGATCTGATCCTGCTGACGGCGTTTGCCGTGGTGCTCGGTTCGCTCGTGATCCAGGGGCTGACGCTGCGGCCGTTGATCCTGGCGTTGAATTTCGCTGACGACGATCCGGTCGGACGCGAGGCGGCCCATGCCCGTGGTGTGGTGTTTCGCGCCGCGCTCGACGAGATCGACGCCGACCCGTCGGAGGAGGCCGAGATCCTGCGGCTCGAATATCGCGCCGTGCTGCTGCGCGCGGAGAATGATCCCGATGGCGGCCTGACCTCACGCGAGCTGCCGTCGGATCCGCTGCGCCGCCGCGCCATCGCCGCGGCGCGTCAGGCATTGCTCAATCTGCGCCGCACCGAGGCGATCGGCGACGACGCATTCCATCTGGTCGAGGAAGAGCTCGACCGCGCCGAGCTCAGCGTGGAGGCGTAGCGCCGGGCCGCAATATCCTTTGAACCATCACAGGGTTTGTCAGACCTAACATCATGACAATCCTCATTGATCGCAATTCCCCGCGCGCCGCGGCGAAAGTCGAGGCGAAGTTCTTCTATTTCTATATGGCGCTGTCCTGCATGGCGGTCGCCTTTCTCGGCTTTGCCCCGACCTATTGGATGCCGATGGCGAGAGGCTCGCTGTCATCGCCTCCCGTAGTGCACCTGCATGGGCTGCTGTTCTTCGCCTGGACACTCTATTTCGTGTTCCAGAGCTGGCTTGCCGCCTCGGGGCGGATTGCACGGCATCGCAGCGTCGGATTGATCGGCATCTCGCTGGCGACCGCGATGACCATGATGGGCATCGTGGCCTCGATCAGCGTCATGAAGCGTTCGGCTGCGATCGGACAGCTCAGCGAGGGCCTTGCGTTTGCCATCGTTCCGCTCAGCGGCATCCTGTTCTTCGCCGTCGTGTTCGCGCTCGCGATCATCTGCCTGCGCGACCGCGAGACCCACAAGCGCCTGATGCTGCTGGCGGCGGTCTCGATCCTCGATGCCGCGATCGCGCGCTGGTTCCTGACCTTCCTCGCCCCTCCCGGACCGGTTGGGCCGCCTCCGGTCCCGGTCACGATCGCACCGGCCCTCGTCGCCTATCTGCTGCTGGTCGTGGCGATCGTGTTCGACTGGCGCACCCGCGGCCGCCCGCACCCGGTCTATATCTATGGCGGGCTGGCACTGGTCGCGGTGAAGCTGTTGAACTGGCCGATCAGCACCTCGGCGGCCTGGCATTCCGTTGCTGGCGGCATCCTGGCGCTGGCGCAATAGCCTCCTTCACGTGCCTGACTTCGAGGTGATCCCGCCGTCGACCACGAGCTCGATTCCCGTCACGTATTTCGACTCGTCCGAGGCCAGGAACAGCGCGGCGTTGGCGACGTCGAAGGCATCGCCCATGTGGCCCATCGGCACCTGCGCATCGCGCGCGCGCCACATCGCTTCCACGTCGCCCTTGGCGTAGCTGGCGGCAAGCCCCGCTGAATGCTCGACCATCGGCGTCTTCATCAAACCCGGCAGGATCGCGTTGACGCGGACGTGCTTCGAGGCGAACTCGACCGCGGTCGAGCGCGTCATCTGGTTCATCGCGGCCTTGCTCGCGTTGTAGCTGACATAGGAAATGCCGACATGGCGGATCGAGGCGATCGAGGAGATGTTGATGATCGAACCGCCGCCCTGCTTCACCATGACGGGGATGACGTGCTTCATGGCGAGATAGGCGCTCTTGAGGTTGACGCTGAAGACGCGGTCCCAGCTGTCCTCGCTCACCTCGACCACGCTGCCCATCTCGGCGATGCCGACATTGTTGTCGAGCACGTCGATGCGGCCATAGGCCTTCAGGCACGCCGCGACCATCGCCTCGATCTCACCGGCGCGCGAGACATCGGCGGTGAATGCGACAGCCTTGCCGCCTTCGCCGGTGATGATGCCGACGGTCTCCTCGGCCGCAGCGCCATTGCGATCGACGCAAAACACCTGCGCGCCCTCGCGCGCGAAGGTCACCGCGGTCGCCTTGCCATTGCCCCAGCCGGGGCCAATCGAGCCGGCGCCCACCACCATCGCAACCTTGCCCTTGAGCCTATCCATCGCCTGTTCTCCCTTGTCATTGTAGCCCGGATGGAGCGAAGCGTAATCCGGGGCCACTGTTCCCGGATTGCGCTTCGCTCCATCCGGGCTACGGATCGTTGCAAGCACTCATCGTCGTGACATTAGCACCGATCGGATGCCCGAAAATCTCCGATAACGTCTGGCAGTGTCCCTCCTGGCACAGGTGCCATTCGCCCGCGGCGCCGGAATTGCCGAGCACGACCTCTTGCATCGGCGCCCGCTTCGGCTGCCATTGAAACCAGCCATCGACGAGCCGCGCCTCGGGCGGCGGCTCCATGCCGGGGCCGGTGCCCTTGACGCGGGCCTGTTGCAGCGTGAGCCCGGCCGGCGTGACCAGCCAGTCCTCCTGCCAGGCGCTCTTCTCGATCGAATGCGTCCAGGCGAGCGTGAAGGCCGCGATCGACAGCGCCTTCACGACTCCCGCGGAAGCGAGGCAGAGGCTCAAGCCGCCGCTACCGCATTGCGCGGACGCTGCCGCCATTGCCACAGCACGACAGCGGCGGCGAGTGTGAAGCCCGCCGTATCCGAGAACGGGAATTCGCCGAGCAGGCAGAACGCAGCGCCGAGCGCGACCAGGCGCTCGATCAGCGTCAGCCGCGTGAACAGGAAGCCGATCGCAACCATGCCGAACAGGCCGATCGCCACCAGCGCCTTGGTGGCGGCCAGCGCCACAGCGCCGTAGAAGCCGAGCTTGGCCGCCATGGGATCGCCCGTCTGCAACAGCAGCGCCGGCGAATAGACGAAGATGAAGGGGATGACATAGCCGGCGAGCGCGATGCGCATCGCCTCCCAGCCGATCTTGTCCGGGTTCTCCTTGGCGATCGGTGCCGCCGCCAGCGCGGCGAGCGCCACCGGCGGCGAAAGGTCGGCCATGATGCCGTAATAGAACGCGAACATGTGGCTCGCGATCAGCGGCACGCCGAGCTTGGCGAGCGCCGGCGCGGCGAGCGCGGCGGTGATGATGTAGGTCGGGATGGTCGGGATGCCGGTGCCGAGCAGGATCGACAGCAGCATGGTCATGACCAGCGCCAGGAACAGGCTCTTCTCGCCGAGCCCGATCACCCAGCCGCCGAATATGGTGCCGACGCCAGTCTGCGACATCATGCCGATGATGACGCCGACGATGGCGCAGGCCATGCCGACGGTGATGGCGGATTTGGCGCTCTCGGCCAGCGCATCGCGGCAGGCTCTCAGCGTGGCGCGGCCGCCGCGGGTGATCGCCGCGATGACGATCAAACCGGCCACGACGCTTGCGACCGGCACGATCTGGAGACCGTCACGCGACAGCGCGGCGACGACGAGCGCGAGTCCGATCCAGAAGATGTAGCGCACGACGGTGTTGGAGAAGCCGAGCGTGATGCTGGCACCGAGGATCAGCGCGACCGTGAGCGCGAGGCCCATGCTGCCGGCATAGAGCGGCGTGAAGCCCTCGAACAGCATGTAGACCAGGGCAGCGAGCGGCAGCACGAGATACCAGCGCGTCACCAGCGCCTTCCAGGCGCTCGGAATTTCCGAGCGCTTCATGCCGACGAGGCCGTGCTTGCCAGCTTCCAGATGCACCATCCAGAAGGCCGACGCGAAATAGAGGATCGCAGGGATCGCCGCCGCCTTGACGATCTCCGAGTACTGGACGCCGAGCGTCTCGGCCATGATGAAGGCGACCGCGCCCATCACCGGCGGCATGATCTGTCCGCCCATCGACGCCGTCGCCTCGACGCCGGCGGCGAAGGCGCGGCGGTAACCGAACCTGATCATCAAGGGAATCGTGAACTGGCCGACGGTGACGACATTGGCGACGCCCGAGCCGGAGATCGTGCCCATCATGCCCGAGGCGAACACCGCGACCTTGGC
The DNA here is from genome assembly GCF_032918025.1 of Bradyrhizobium sp. BEA-2-5. Taxonomy (NCBI): domain Bacteria; kingdom Pseudomonadati; phylum Pseudomonadota; class Alphaproteobacteria; order Hyphomicrobiales; family Nitrobacteraceae; genus Bradyrhizobium; species Bradyrhizobium sp. BEA-2-5. Next base: position 7,671,885 of record NZ_CP136629.1, read on the forward strand.
AGGTCCGCCGCGGGTGCGGCCGAACAGGCCGAGCGAGACGTCGGTGAAGAGCTGGATCATGCCGGCACGCTCCAGGAACGAGCCGAACAGGATGAACAGGAAGATGTAGGTCGCCGACACGTAGATCGGCACGCCGTAGAATCCTTCAGTGCCGAACGACAGATGCGTGACGATCTGGTCGAAATCATAGCCGCGATGGTTGAGCGGCGACGGCAGGTACTGGCCGAAGAACCAATAGAGCAGGCACGCGCCGCACATCAGCGGCAGCGCCGCGCCCATCAGGCGCCGCGTGCCCTCGAAGATCAGCACCGCGAGCAGAGTGCCGACCACGAGATCGAGGTCGGATCGCCGTCGCGCGCGATCAGGTCGGCGTAGAAGATCCACTGGTAGAGGCCGCAGAGGAAGCCGGCGCCGCCGATCACCCAGCCGAACGCACGGCCGAAATTGCTCTTCGCAGTGAAGTTCGCGATCAGGCCGAAGGTGAGCAGAACGAGGAAGCCGACATGAACGCCGCGCACCACCTGGCTCGGCAGATAGTTGAAAGCGGCGACATAGAGCTGGAACACCGCAAAGGCGAGACCGATGGCGTAAGCCAGATGCCCCCAGGCGCCCGGGCCGAAGCCTTCCGGGAAGCCATGCTCGAAATTATCGAACTCGACCTTGATGGGCTGCTCGCCCTCAACCTGCTGCTGCATCGAATTTAAGTCCCCCGCCGTGCCAACGGCGCTTATAGCGCCCCACCGCACGTCATGCGCGGGCTCGACCCGCGCATCCATCGAAAAATCAACGTCTTTGGAAAGATGGATGGCCGGGTCGTCCCCGATCAAGTCGGGGACGGGCGCCGGCCATGACACCCTCGAAGCGTAACTGGCCTTACTTGAGCAGCCCTTTTTCCTTGTAATAGCGGATCGCGCCGGGGTGCAGCGGAACCGGGCTGCCATTGGCTGCGGTCTCGAGCTTGATCTCCTTGCCAGCCGCGTGCGCGTTGACGAGTTCTGGCAGCGACTCGTAGACCAGCTTGGTCATCTGATAGGCGAGATCGTCCGATACCGCACTCGAGGTCACGAGGTAGTTCACGACCGCGGCAGTCGGCACGTCCTTGTCCTGACCGGTATAGGTCTTGGCCGGAATGATCGCCGAGACGAAGGGAGGGCCGATCTTGTCGACGGCTTCCTTCGGCACCGACACCACCGTGATCGGGCTCGACGTCGACAGGTCCTTCAGCGAGGCAACGCCGAGCCCGGCCGATTGCAGCGTGGCGCTGAGCTGCCGGTTCTTCATGAGATCGACCGATTCGGCGAAGGGCAGATACTCGACCTTGCCGAGATCCTTGTAGCTCATGCCGGCGGCCGCGAGGATCGCACGCGAGTTCAGCTCCGTGCCGGACTTGGGCGCGCCAACCGACAGGCTCTTGCCCTTGAGGTCGGCGAGCGTCTTGATGCCACTATCGGCGGTCGCGACGATCTGGATGTAGTTCGGGTAGATCGCGCCGATGGTCCGGAGCTTGTCGAGCTTGGTCTTGAAGCCCGCCTCCTCCTCGCCGTCCCAGGCCGCTTTCAGCGAATCGCCCAGCGTGAACGCCAGCTCGCCGCGCCCCTGCTGCAGCAGGATCAGATTCTCGACCGACGCCTTGGTGGCCTGCACCTGCGTCTTCACGTTCGGAATCTTGTCGCCGTAGATCTTTCCGATTGCGACGCCGAGCGGATAGTAGACGCCCGAGGTGCCGCCGGTCAGCACGTTGATGAACTGCTCGGCCTGCGCGACAGGCGCGGACAAAACGTTGGCTGCCACCATCGCGGCAGCCATCAACTTGGAATTCATGAGTATTATTCTCCCCTTAAGCCGGCCGGAAATTGGCCGGACACCCCCGCCGGGTCAACCCATCCAAATGACGCATGCGCGGCGAAAATCCCCACTGGCAACACTACCTTACCTGCGCGGGAACTCGCCGCCTGCGGGCGGGTTAAGATGCGCAATCTCGCCGCGAGGTATGACTTGCAGCCATCCGGGACGACCGTTGGGCGGGCGCTCGATGCGTTGAACTTCTCCCTCGCCGACGTGCGGGACGGGCTCGGCCCCTATCTGGCTATCTACCTCCTGACCGAACGGCAGTGGGACGAGGCCTCGATCGGCTCGGTGATGTCGATCGCGGCCATCGCCGGAATCATCGCCCAGACCCCGGCCGGCGCCCTGATCGACCGCAGCCGCGCCAAGCGCGGATTGATGATCGCCGCCGCCATTGCCGTGACCGCCGCGTGCCTCCTGCTGCCACAGCTCGACCGGTTTGAACTGGTTGCCGCGACCCAGGCGCTGGCGGCCGCCGCCGGTTCGGTGTTCGCGCCGGCGATCGCCGCGGTGACGCTTGGCATTGTCGGACCCAAGACCTTCGCGGCGCGAACCGGCCGCAACGAAGCCTTCAATCACGCCGGCAACGCGGTGGCCGCCGCGATCGCCGGCGGCACCGCCTACTGGTTCGGTCCAGTGGTGGTGTTCTGGCTGCTCGCGGCAATGGCCCTCGCCAGCATTGCCGCGACGCTGTCGATCCCACCCGCCGCCATCGATCACCAGGTTGCGCGCGGCCTCGACGATATCGTCGAAGGGCACCGCACAGCGCATGACCGGCCATCCGGCTTTCGCGTGCTGCTGACCAGCAAGCCGCTGCTGATCTTCGCGGTGTCGACCGTGATCTTTCACTTTGCCAATGCGGCAATGCTGCCGCTGGTCGGGCAGAAGCTCGCACTGGTCAATCGCAACCTCGGAACATCGCTGATGTCGGTCTGCATCATCGCGGCGCAGGTGGTGATGGTGCCGGTCGCCATGCTGGTCGGACGCAAGGCAAACGTCTGGGGCCGCAAGCCGATCTTCGCGATCGCGCTCGCGGTGCTGGCGATCCGTGGCGCACTCTATCCGTTGTCGGACAATCCATACTGGCTGGTGTCGGTGCAATTGCTCGACGGCATCGGCGCCGGAATATTCGGGGCGTTGTTCCCGCTCGTGGTTGCCGATCTCACGGACGGTACCGGGCATTTCAATGTCAGCCAGGGCGCGATCGCCACGGCAACCAGCCTCGGCGGAGCGCTGAGCATGGTTGTCGCTGGATTCATTGTTGTCCACGCCGGTTACAGCGCCGCATTCCTGCTCCTTGCAGCCGTCGCTTGCGCCGGGTTGATCGGCTACTGCACGTTGATGCCGGAGACGTTGCGAGCGGCAGCGGCAACGTCACGCACATCTGCATTGGCGTCAGAAAACGGATGATCTGATTCGCGGTCGCGCTCGATGAGTCGCCCAGCGTGATGCGATCCGATGTCCGACAATGACGCAGTTGCGCGTCGGCGTCGACGCGTCAACACAGTCATTAACGCCGTCTCTCGATGACACACGCGCACAGAGTTTCTGCCGATGCGCAAAGTCGGACGCGATCGCGCTTATGACCGTCAGATGACGCATTTGTTGCACGCGTAACAGCGGTGAGACGTCGCGATTCCACGGTCATTTGAATCGAATTGAATCCTTTAAGGTTAGCGAGGCAATCAATGTATGAACCAGAAATTTCCATGATTGCCGCCGCTCTAGGATGTACGAGTCAAGCCGGGGTAACTACGGACAAGGCGGGGCATGAATCACATCAGTCACATCGGACACGCACGAGCCGGCTGGTTCGGACATCGCAAGCTGACCCCACGCGCATGCATTGCGGACAGCAAAAAACACCTTCGGACCTTCCTCGCCGAGGCGCTGGAAGACCTCGGCTTCATCACCAGTGAATGCAGCCAGGCCTTGGAACTCGACACCGTTCTGGACGCGGAACGGCCCGATCTCCTGGTGCTCGGCGTGTCCGTGGACGGCATCGAAGTCAGTAAAATTCTCGAGACTTTGGTGAGAAAGGACTATGGCGGCAAGGTCCTCGTCATCGGGCAGCCGGACTCGATCATCGTCAAGGCGGTCCGGCAAATCGGCGACGAGTACGGCATCGCCATGCTGCCGGCGCTGTCGACGCCGTTCAGCGCCGGGACCCTTCGCGACAGTCTTGCGTCATTGATGCCGCTTGAACCCGCGCCGAGCCCGGCGGTGGACGTGCCCGAAGCGCTGAAGGCCGGCTGGCTCGAGCTGTGGTATCAGCAGAAAATTCATCTCCGGACGCTGGTGCCGAGCGGCGCCGAGGCGCTGATCCGGATGCGCCATCCGGCCTGGGGCGTCGTGCCGCCGGCCTACTTCATCCCGGACGAAAGCGATCCGCATTTTCATGCGCTGTCCGAGTTCGTGATCGAGCGCGCAATCGAGGACTGGCGCTATCTCCTCGAGCAGACCGGGCCGGTCAATCTCTCGATCAACCTGCCGATCTCCTTCCTCGCCGACGATCGTGCCGTGCGCGAGCTCTGTTACCGGATGCCGGATCATGCGGCCTTCGCCGGCCTTTTGATCGAGATCGACAGCACCGACGTGGTCGATAATCTGGATCTGGCGATCGATGTCGCCCGGCGCGTTCGGCTGCACAATATCGGCATCTCGATCGACAATGTCGGCGCCAACTGGCCGTCTTTGCTGGGACTGCCGAACTTTCCATTCGTCCAGCTCAAGGTCGACCATCAATTCGTCACCGGCTGCGCGGATCAGCGCCTGAAGCAGACGGTGTGCCGGCGTGTCGTGGAGCTGGCCCACGACAACGACGCGCAGGTTGTTGCCCAGGGAGTCGAGACGCGCGCGGACTTTCTCGCCGCGCACGAGATGGATTTCGATCAGGTCCAGGGTTACCTGTTCGGCAAGCCGATGGGCGTCAAGAAGTTCGCCCGCTCACGCATGCATTTCTCGGAGAAAGAGTCGGCCTCCTGAGGCACGGCCGATCAGGCTCGAACGCCGCGATCGATCGCGCGCAGCGCTTCGCCGCGCGCGATCAGGCGTTTTGCATTGGAATAGGTCGGGACCTCGAGCAACGAGCCGTCAAGTTCGACGCGCCCCAAGCCCTTTGTCCGCGCCGCTTCGAACGCCGCGACGATCCTGCCCGCCTGGCGCATCTCCTCCTCGCTCGGCGTCAGGACGCCGTTGACGATCGAGGCATGCGCGGGATCGACCAGGCTCTTTGCGGTGTAACCCAGCCGCCGCGCCCAGATCGTGTCGCGTTCGACGCCTTCAGCGTCGCTCCAGGTGTAGGGACAATCGACCGCGACGACATCAGCGGCACGACATTCGACGATGAAGCGCTGCCGCGCGTAAGCCAGCTCCAGGCCATCGCTGCCGCGCTCGGCACCAAGATCGGCGGCGAGGTCTTCGGAGGCCATCAGGCAACCGATGACGCGCCGGCTCGCCATGGCGATCGCACCGGTCTGCACCAGACCGCGCGCGAACTCGATATTCGGCAGCAGCGACGTCGATCCCTCGGCGATACCGTAGTCGCGCTCGAACCGCGTCACCGCCTCGTCGAGCCTGACGACATGGTGCGGCTCGGCGACCTTCGGCAGTGCGACGATATCCGGACGTCCGCGCATCACGGCGGCGAGATCGTCCATGCCGTCCTGGTCCAGCGGATTGACGCGGACCGCGACCACCACGCCCTGGTCGCGCCAGGCCGCGTAGAGCTCGGCCGCCAGGGCCCGCGCCTTCGGGCGCAGCGATGGCGGGGTAAAATCCTCGAGCTCGTGGATCAGCACGTCGGCACCACTGGCGGCCGCGTGCTGCAGCACGTCCTCGTTGGCGCCTTCGAGAAACAGCCAGGAGCGGCACAGCGGGGCCGGGCGCAGCTTGCGCATCACGCTATCAGCGCCGCCGTCACTGGAACGTCATGTCCAGGCATTTGGAGATATCGGAGCCGAGGCCGGAGGAGATGATGATGCAGCCGCGCACTTTCTGCGCCGTGACGTCGGCGGCCCAGACCGAATAACCGCCGGGACCGAAGAACGAGTTGGTGTTCGGCGGCTCGGTCTCGGTCGCGTCGAAATCATACTTTCCGTCGGTCTCGAAGATGCGCGACTTCTTGGTGCAGCCACCGTCGGTCTGGACGTTGATCACTTCCTTGTTGTCACGGGTCAGCGCCAGCGAAACCTGGCAGCGGAAATATTCCGAGGTCTTGGTGTTGAAGAGATAAGTGTAGGACTTGCAGGTCGCGGTATTGAGCTTGCCGGCGGACAGGCCGCGGCTGCAGGAGATCCGCTGGTTGTTGGAGAGCCTGAACTCGTCCGCCTGCGCGACTGACGCCAGCGTCATGAACGACAGAGCGACACCGATTCCGATCTTCATGACGTGGTTCATCCTGATCATCCCAAGGTAGTGTTTCCGGCAATCAAAGCGTTTGTAAACGGTAACGCGAAAATAGTCGCCAAGCTTGATGCGGGAAATCACAAAGTCCCCGATCCGCGAGCGGTCGCGCCGATTGTCGTATTGACGCGCGAACATCGTTCGTGATTTGTTCAAAAAACGTGGGGACGACGCCGTTTTCTCGGCCGGAGGTGGATCATGACGCATTTTTTGACCAAGACTTTTATTGCGACTGCGGCTTTTGCCGCGATGACGACCTGCACATTCGCGCAGGAGGCTGCGCCCTGGGAGCTCAAGCCCGACATGGGCTATGCCTATGACAGGGACGGCAAAACCTATTCCTACAAAATGGGTACCAGCAACGCCGGCGAGCTGCTGAAGGGAGCCAAGAAGGTGCCGAAGGGCACGCTGTTCTTCATCGGCCAGAACGGCCAGCTCTACATGCGGAGCGGGCCTTATCTGGAAGGCGACGGCAAGTTCAAGTTCGGCTCGAATTAGAGCGTTTTCGAGCGAAGTGGACGCCGGTTCGCGTTAAGAAAACGCGTCAAATGAAGAGTCCAGGGCTCCGGTTCTGATTCGATCAGAGCAGGAAATACCCTGACGGTTTTCGGCAGGCATCAAAACGCCGCCGCCAATTCCCTGGCGCCGGGTTTGCCGCTGTTCACGTCCATCCGATCGTCCGTGACCGCCAGCAGCTTGGCCACCGTGTTGTGGCGGATCGCGACCGGATTGCGCTCGTAGCCGCCGCGCTGGAAGAAGTTCGAGGTCGGCACCTTCTCGCGCATCGCCTGCGGCATCGTTACCATGTCGAGACCGGTGCCATCGCCAGTGAGGTTCATCATTTCGAGCTCGGCCGCGGAGAGCGGTCGGGTGTAGCCTTTGGCGCGGGCGAACAGCACGGACGTCAGCAGCTTGTGGGTCTGCAGCATCGGGCCGATATCGATGTCGAGCACCATCGCGTGGCACGCCCAGCCCTGCGGCGTATCGGCGAGGCGCTGATGCGCCGACCAGTCGTCGGGCACGGTGCGCGTGAACGCGACCATCTTCTTCAGCACCGCGAGCTTGTGCTCCATCGCCTTGCGCGCGGGCCCCTGCGTCCTCGCAACCCGCTCGGTCAGATCCCGCACGAGTTCATGGCCCTGCTCGGCCAACAGCTCGACGCTGTTGGTCGTCAGCAGCTGGTTGTAGCCCATCGCGGTCGAGATCGCGCGCTTGCCGCCGTGCTCGATGCCCGCCTGCACGTCGTAACTTCCGGTGCCGCCGGTCTCGAACGAATAGACCCGCACCGCCTGCTCACGTGTCAAGCCGTTGGCCAATGCGTAGCGCGCATAGGCGCGCTTGAACTCGAGCTCGCTGGACGGGCGCTGCGGCGTGAACTGGTAGTGTTCGCCGGCCGCTCTGACCAGATCCGAGGCCACCGGGAGCGTCTTGGGCGGACGCGGCGGCTTGCCTTCCTCCTCTTCCGGAGCCGGATTGACCGGCCGCTTCGGCCCCTCATAGACCGGCGGCTGCTGTAGCACGTAATCGTCCAGCGAGATCTGCACGCGGTCGCGCCGCTTGGCATTGCGCCCGCGCCTCTTCTCGGCGATCGCGTTCCAATAGGCGCTCGCATCCTGCTCGAAGGCGGCGCGCGCCTCCTGATATTCCTGCAGCTTGCGGCGATATTCCATGATCGCCTGCGGCGATGCCTGCGCCATCGCATTGGCGACGGAAGGCGGCAGCGCGCCGGCCTCGCCGGCAAATACGGACGGCGCGCCGGCGACGAGCGCGAGCGCGAAAAATCCAGGGCACAGACGAATCAATTGCGGGCGCATGGCCTCGTTGTAGCAAGCACGGCCGCGAAGTCAGCCCGGAATTGTCCGGATCGCAGCGGCCGGATGCCGCGATCAATGCAGAATATTCGCCACAATGCGGTGTTCTCCGACGAAAGCCTTGGAGAAAGCCTTGGAGCTTGCGATGAGAATGGCACTCTGGCTCGCCGCCGCCTGCGCGTTGACGCTCGCCGCACCGGCGCGCGCCGAGCGTCCGGACTGCGGATCGTTTCCGGATACGCGTTCACGCTTCACATGTTACGAGAATGTGTCGCGGGCGCCTCCGGAACCCGAGGTCGCGGTGCATTCGCCTGGTGCGCAGGGGAAATCAATGAAGATGAACGCCCGCAAGCGGCATCACAAATAGCGTCATCGTCGCTACTTCCATGCGAATACCGGCTGCTCCAGTTCGGCGACGCGGGTGCTGCGGCCGGCCAGCACCTCGCGAAATTGATAGATCAGTGCGGCCGTCGGCGCATGGATCTGCTGGCCACCGAGGCGGAAGCGGATCACGCGGCGCGAGCTCTCCGGGATCGTGACAAAGCTGAACGCATCATCGGGCTCGATCGCATCGAGGCCGATGCGATGCACGGACGCGACCTCCTCCGGGTTCGGCCGGATCGCGCCGCTGCCCGCAGCCCAGACCACGACCGGCGTGATCAGATAGCCGGACCGCGTCGGATAGTCGTCGAGCATGCCGAGCACGTCGCGCTTCGACAACGCGAGCCCGAGCTCCTCGTCGAGCTCGCGCAGCGCCGCTTCGACCGGCGTCTCGCCGGGATCGCATCGGCCGCCCGGCAGCGCCCATTGACCGCGATGGGCGCGCAGGCGCGCGCTGCGGCGGGTCAGCAGAAACGCCGTGCCGCTGCCGTCATCGCCTTCGGTCAGCGCGATCGCGACCGCCGCGCGCTTCAGCGTCGGCGCGGCGTCCGCGGGCGCCAGGCGTGCGAATGCGGCACAGAGCTCTGCGATATTCCGCCGGGTGGCATCGTCAAATGTGCGGGCCATTGACCTTGACTACAACACAACAGCGTTTGATGAAATGACTGCTAGCACATGCCTCCTGCGATCAATCATCAGCAAGCAACGGACCCCACCTCATGACGGCCAAGGCCGCGGACAAACTCAAATCCGACGGCTGGAAGATTGCCGAAACCACGGGATTCCTGACGTTGATCGGCCCGTTGTGGGAACGGTTGAAGGACGGCGCGCTTGAACTCGCGCTGATCACCGAGGACAAGCACCACAATCGCCGTGGCATGGTCCAGGGCGGCGTGATGATGACCTTCGCCGACCGCACCTGCGGCATGACCGCACGCTTCGTCTCGGGCAAGCCGACGCTTGCGACGGTGCAGCTCGACACCCACTTCGTCGAGGCCGGCCAGATCGGCGACATCCTGATCTCCCGCCCGCGCGTGGTACGCTCGACCCGCACCCTGATTTTCATGACGGCCGAGGTGACCGTCGACAAGCGCTGTATCGCGATGGCCAACGGCGTGTTCAAGATCCTGAAGAACGACAGCTGATCCTGTCATTCCGGGGCATCGCGAAGCGATGAGCCCGGAATCTCGAGATTCCGGGTTCGATGCCGGCGCATCGCCCCGGAATGACACCGGAGGGAGTGCCAGATGCAATACCGCCAACTCGGCCGCAGCGGCCTGAAAGTGTCGCCGATCTGCCTGGGCACCATGATGTTCGGCGGACCGACCGATGAGGCGACCTCGGCGCGGATCGTGGCGAAGGCGCGCGAGGCCGGCATCAACTTCATCGACAGCGCCGACGCCTATAATGGCGGCAAGTCCGAGGAGGTCGTGGGGCGCGCGATCTCCAACAGCCGGTCGAACTGGGTGCTCGCCACGAAGCTCGCCAACCCCATGGGTAACGACCCGAACCGTGGCGGCCTGTCACGACGCTGGGTCTTGCAGGCCGCCGACGAAAGCCTGACGCGGCTCGGCACCGATCACATCGACATCTACTATCTGCACAAGGAAGATCACGTGACACCGCTGGAAGAGACGGTGCGCGCGATGGGTGACCTGATCCGCGCGGGCAAGGTGCGCTATTTCGGCGTCTCCAACTACCGCGCCTGGCGCGTCGCCGAGATCTGCAACATCTGCGACCGGCTCGGCATCGATCGACCCGCGGTGAGCCAGCCTTACTACAACGCCATGAACCGCATGCCGGAGGTCGAGCACTTCCCGGCCTGTTCCTATTACGGTCTCGGCATCGTGCCCTATAGCCCCTTGGCGCGCGGCGTGCTCACCGGCAAATACGCACCCGACGCGGCGCCGCCCGCGGACACACGTGCGGGGCGCAACGACAAGCGCATGATGCAGACCGAGTGGCGGCCGGAATCGCTCGAGCTCGCGCAGGAGATCAAGCGCCACGCCGAGAGCAAAGGCATCACCGCCGGGCAGTTCGCGGTGTCCTGGGTGCTGAACTCGTCGTTCGTCAGCGCCGTGATCGCGGGGCCGCGCACCGAAGCGCAATGGGACGACTATATCCGCGCGCTCGACTACCGCTTCACCGCCGAGGACGAAGCCCTGATCGACCGCCTCGTCGTCACCGGCCATCCCTCGACGCCGGGCTTCAACGACCCCGCCTATCCGATCGAGGGACGCCGGGCGCGGACCGGATAGCATCGCAGCGTCGGCGCTCGTCTCGGCAACGCCGAAGTTACGTTTCGTAGCTTCCGAATTGCGCAAGCGTCGCGCAGTCAGGGCATGGAAATGCTGATGCTGGTGCTGCAATGACGGCATCCAATGTACTGGACTGGATCGTGGCCCTCCTCGTCTGCTGGGCGAGCCTGACCGCAATCTTCGAACCTTCGCGCGGTGCCTCGCAGTGCGACGTGCCCACCGCGACAAGCAGCGCGCCGCAAGTCGCACTGGCGGCCCCGACGCAGGCGGAGTTCGAGGAGATCATCCGCGACATGAAGCTGCATGATTGAACGGGATCGGCAAACCGCGAAAACCTTCCTCATCGTCCTCCAAATGAAACAGGGCGGCGCCGAAGCGCCGCCCTGCCCTGATTGCCGTTTGCTCGCCGCTTACTTCACGAGGTCGAAGCGGTCGGCGTTCATCACCTTGGCCCAGGCCGCGACGAAGTCCTTCACGAACTGCTCCTTGGAGTCGGACTGGCCGTAGACCTCGGCGAACGCCCGCAGCTGCGAGTGCGAGCCGAAGATCAGATCGACGCGGGTGGCGGTCCACTTCACCGCCTTGGTCTTGCGGTCGCGGCCCTCATAGACGCCCTGGCCGGCATCGCTCCACACCGTGCCCATGTCGAGCAGGTTGAGGAAGAAGTCGTTGGTGAGCGTCCCCGGCTTGCCGGTGAAGACGCCGTGCTTGGACTTCTTGGCATTGGCGCCGAGCACGCGCAGGCCGCCGACGAGGACCGTCAATTCCGGTCCGGTCAACCGCAGGAGCTGTGCACGGTCGACCAAGGCCTCTTCCGGCTGCAGGAACTGATGCTTGCCGCCGATATAGTTGCGGAAGCCGTCAGCCCGCGGCTCGAGCGGAGCGAACGATTCGACATCGGTCTGGTCCTGCGTCGCATCGGTGCGGCCCGGCGTGAAGGGGACCTTCACACTGGTGCCGCCGTTGTTGGCCGCCTTCTCGATCGCAGCCGCGCCGCCGAGTACGATCAGATCGGCCAGCGAGACCTTCTTGCCGAACTCCTTCTGGATCGCTTCGAGCTTGCCGAGCACCTTGGCGAGCTGAGCCGGCTCGTTCACCTCCCAATCCTTCTGCGGCGCGAGACGAATACGCGCGCCATTGGCGCCGCCGCGCTTGTCGGAGCCGCGGAACGTCGAGGCCGACGCCCAGGCGGTCGAGACCAGCTCGGACACCGAGAGGCCGGAGCCCAGGATCTTCGCCTTGAGCGCCTCGATATCCTTGTCGTCGATCGCGGCGTGATCGAGCGCCGGTACCGGGTCCTGCCAGATCAGCGTCTCCTTCGGCACCAGCGGGCCGAGATAGCGCTGGATCGGGCCCATATCGCGATGGGTGAGCTTGAACCAGGCGCGGGCGAAGGCGTCCGCGAACTGATCCGGGTTCTCCAGGAAGCGACGCGAGATCTTCTCGTACACGGGATCGAAGCGCAGCGAGAGGTCGGTCGTCAGCATCGTCGGCCGATGCTTCTTCGACTTGTCGAAAGCATCGGGGATGATCGCCTCGGCGTTCTTGGCCGTCCACTGCTGCGCACCAGCCGGGCTCTTCGTCAGCTCCCATTCGAAATTGAACAGGTTCTCGAAGAAGTTGTTGCTCCACTTCGTCGGGGTCTGGGTCCAGGTGACCTCGGGACCGCCGGTGATCGCGTCAGGGCCGACGCCGGTGCCGAACTTGCTCTTCCAGCCGAGGCCCTGATCTTCCAGCGCGCCCGCTTCCGGCTCCGGACCGACCAGCGATGCATCGCCGGCGCCGTGGGTCTTGCCGAAGCTGTGGCCGCCGGCGATCAGCGCGACGGTCTCTTCGTCGTTCATCGCCATGCGGGCGAACGTCTCGCGGATGTCCTTGGCCGCAGCGACCGGATCCGGCTTGCCGTTCGGCCCCTCCGGATTGACGTAGATGAGGCCCATCTGCACCGCGCCGAGCGGCTCGGCAAGCTGACGCTCACCGCTGTAGCGCTCATCGCCGAGCCAGGTGCCTTCCGGACCCCAATAGAGCTCTTCCGGCTCCCAGACGTCGACGCGACCGCCGGCGAAACCAAAGGTCTTGAAGCCCATCGATTCCAGCGCGACGTTGCCGGCGAGCACCATCAGATCGGCCCAGGAAATCTTGCGGCCGTATTTCTGCTTGATCGGCCAGAGCAGACGGCGCGCCTTGTCGAGATTGGCGTTGTCGGGCCAGCTGTTGAGCGGCGCGAAGCGCTGCTGACCGGCTCCGGCGCCACCGCGGCCGTCGGTGATGCGGTAAGTGCCCGCGCTGTGCCAGGCCATGCGGATCATGAGGCCGCCATAGTGACCGAAATCGGCGGGCCACCATTCCTGCGACGTCGTCATCAGGGCCGTGAGGTCCTTGATCACGGCGTTGAGATCGAGGCTCTTGAATTCCTTGGCGTAGTCGAAGCCCTTGCCCATCGGATCGGACAGGCTGGAGTTCCGATGCAACACCTGAACGTCGAGCGTCTCCGGCCACCAGTCACGATTCGTGTGCCCGCGAGGTCCGCCCGTGAATGGGCATTTGCCCGCGCCTTCGTCGGTTTTTGCGTCCATGTTTCTTCTCCGAGGTGATGGATTCTGGAATGTGCTGGAGCTCTTCCAAGAACGATTCTACGCGTCCCAACCCATCAGGTGAAATTGACTTTAATGATCGCGGCAATAAGATAATCTGATGATAAATGTCACACTCCGGCAACTCAGATATTTCGATGCGCTGGCGCGCCATGGGCATTTCGGACGTGCCGCGGAGGCCTGTTCGGTATCGCAGCCGGCGCTGTCGATGCAGATCCGCGAAATGGAACAGGCGGTCGGCGGCGTGCTGATCGAACGCAATGCACGGCAGGTGACGCTGACGGCGTTTGGCGAGGACCTGCTGCGCCGCGTGCGCGACATCCTGCGCTCGGTCGACGAGCTCGGCGACTTCGCGCGCGCCTCGCGCGACAAGCTTGCCGGGCGGCTGCGGGTCGGCATGATCCCGACCGTTGCGCCATATCTGCTGCCGAAGGTGATCGAGAACCTGGCGCGACTGCATCCCGAGCTCGACATCCATGTCCGCGAGACGCTGACGCCGAAGCTGATCAAGGAAGTCGCCGAGGGTCGGCTCGACACCGCGATCGTGGCGCTGCCGGTATCGGAACCGTCGCTGACCGAGGTCGCGCTGTTCTCGGAAAACTTCCTGCTGGTGCGGCCGGGCGAGGACGCCAAGACGCCGGTGCCGAGCGGCGAGATGATGCGCGAGATGCGGCTTCTGCTGCTGGAAGAGGGGCACTGCTTCCGCGACCAGGCGCTCTCCTTCTGCAACATGCAGTCGGCGCCGCCGCGCGAGATGCTGGACGCCAACTCGCTCTCGACGCTGGTCCAGATGGTCAGCGCCGGCATCGGCGTGACGCTGATCCCGGAGATGGCGGTGCCGGTGGAGACGCGCTCGGCGCCGGTCACGGTCTCGCGCTTCAAACATCCGCAGCCCTCGCGCACCATCGGCATGGTCTGGCGCAAGACCTCTCCGCTTGCCGCGCAGCTCCAGCAGATCTCCGAAGTCGTCAGCCTCGCCGCCCGCGCCCTACGCGCGCCGAAGCAGGATGGCGCCAAGGAGCCGGCGAAACGTGCGGGGCGAAGGAAGGTGGCGTGATCTCGCGCGTTGAGGCGTAGTCGACGCGCGATGCTGACCACACCCACAAGTGTCGTCCCTGCGAAAGCAGGGACCCATACTCTGCGGCGTGTGTTGTGAGAGGGGCTCGTCGTTCCAATAGCGCGAGCCAATCGGCATTGGTGGTTATGGGTCCCTGCTTTCGCAGGGACGACAGCAAGTTTGTTGCACGGCCGGTGACTCACACATCCGCGTTCTCGCGAAATGAATCGTCCGATTCCGTAGCCCGGATTACCGAAGGCGTAATCCGGCGCACGCTGCGGTGACACGTGACGGCGGATTACGCAGCGCTAATCCGCCCTACGAAACTGCCGTTCCGGCGCGCGTAGCACGGCGAAAGACGCGCCCCCTACTTCCCCAGATACTTCTTCATCTCGGCGATCAGCCCGTCGCGCAGTTCCGGGCGCTTCATGCCGTAGGCGATGTTGGCACGCAGGAAGCCCGGCTTGGAGCCGCAATCATGGCGCTCGCCCTCGAACTCGACGCCGTAGAACTTCTGCGTCCTGGCGAGCCCGATCATGGCGTCGGTGAGCTGGATCTCGCCGCCGGCGCCGCGCTCCTGGGTCTCCAGGATCTTGAAGATCTCGGGCTGAAGGATGTAGCGGCCGGTGATCGAGAGATTGGAGGGCGCGGTGCCCTTGGCCGGCTTCTCGACCATGCCGTCGACCTCGAACATCTTGCCGTTGCGCTTGCCGACACCGCAGATGCCGTATTGGTGGGTCAGGTGATCGGGCACCGCCTCGACCGCGATCAGGTTCGACTTGTCACCAAGCCTGCTCGCGGCGTCGATCATCTGCTTCAGGCAGCCGGGCGTGTTGAGCACGAGCTCGTCCGGCAGCACCACGGCAAACGGCTCGTTGCCGACGATGTCGCGCGCGCACCAGACAGCGTGGCCGAGGCCGAGCGGCGCCTGCTGCCGGGTGAAGCTGACGGCGCCGGCTTCCGGCTGGTTCTGCGCCAGGATGTCCTGCTCGGCCTTCTTGCCGCGCGCGGCCAGCGTCGTGTCGAGCTCGAACATGCGGTCGAAATGATCCTCGATGACACTTTTGTTGCGGCCGGTGACGAAGATGAAGTGCTCTATGCCGGCTTCCTTCGCCTCGTCATAGACGTACTGGATCAGCGGCTTGTCGACGATGGTCAGCATTTCCTTCGGCATCGCCTTGGTGGCAGGCAGGACGCGGGTGCCGAGGCCGGCAACGGGGAATACAGCTTTGCGGATCTTCATGGGATTATCGGAAGCCTTGAAATGGGTGGGACGGCGGCACGAAATGAATCATGCCTTTGGTACCCCGTTTTGCAGCCGCCAACAAAGGCGGATGTGTGGTGCGGCTTAATTCCGCCGTTCCCGTCAGCCAATGCGGGCCGCAACAAAATCTCGCCCTTGTTAAGTTATTGGAAACCGTGCCGGGGCCTTCTGGAACAGCACGATTTTGACAGGCACACGACAAATGCGCGCGGTGGGAACATCAAGGACCAAGCTTTTCGGCGCGAGCCTGATCGCGCTGGCCCTGCTGCTGCCCGGCAGCACGCAAGCCCAGTCGGCGGGCAACGGCCTGACCAACCTGATCGACAGCATCTTTTCCGGACCGAACGCGACGCCGCCGCAGGCCGCAACCGGACAGGACGGCGCGGCACCGCCGTGGAGCGGTGAAGACGGCGCCTCCGGCCATCCGCTGATGACCGCGGCGGCGATCCGCCAGGCCGCGTCGGACTTCCCGAACTGCGTCGCCGCGATGTGGCCCGATGCCGCACGGCGCGGCATCACGCAGGAGAATTTTCAGCGCTTCACCGCAGGCCTTGGCCCCGACCTGCGCATCATGGACCTCATGGACTCGCAGCCGGAGTTCACCAAGTCGATCTGGGACTATCTCGACATCCTGGTGAACGACAACCGCCTCGCCAAGGGCCGCGAAATTCTCGCCAAGTACAAGGCGCAGTTCGACGCCACCGAAAGGGCCACCGGCGTCGACCGCTACATCATCGCCTCGATCTGGGGCATCGAGTCCAACTACTCGACGCAGATGGGCGACCGCAGCGTGCTGCAATCGACCGCGACGCTCGCCTGCATCGGCCGCCGCCAGGCCTATTTCAAGGACGAGTTCCTCTCCGCGCTGGAGATCCTCAACCGCGGCGATCTCAGGCCTGAGCAGCTGCGCGGCTCCTGGGCCGGCGCCTTCGGCCCGACCCAGTTCATGCCGACCGCCTTCAAGCGCTTCGCCGTCGACGGCGACGGTGACGGCAGGCGCGACGTCGTCGACAATCCCACCGACCTGATCGCCTCCACCGCCAACAACCTGAAGAAGGACGGCTGGCAGTCCGGCCAGACCTGGGGCTACGAGGTCGTGGTGCCCCAGGGCTTCAACTACATGCTGGCCGACCGCGCCAAGGGGATGACGCTGTCGCAGTGGGAACATCTCGGCGTCAAGCGGCCGGGCGGCCAGCCGTTCCCGCGGCCGTCCGACAAAGCCTATCTGCTGGCGCCGGCCGGCGCGCAAGGACCGGGCTTCCTGATGCTGCAGAACTACCGCGTCATCATGAAGTACAACCCGGCCGAGGCCTATGCGCTGGCGATCGGCCATTTCGCCGATCGCTTGCGCGGGGGGCAGCCCTTCGTGCAGCCCTGGCCGCGACAGGAGCGCGAGCTGGCGCGCACCGAGCGGCTGGAACTGCAGCAGCTGCTGGCCCAGCGCGGCTTCTACAAGGGCACCCCGGACGGCCAGTTCGGCGGCCAGACCCGGGAAGCCCTGCGCAACTTCCAGGCCTCGATCGGGGTCCCCGCCGACGGTTTTGCCACCGCCGAGGTGCTGGAGCGGCTCAGGGGGCGGTAGGGCTGAACCGGCTGCCCCGTAGCCCGGATGGAGCGCAGCGAAATCCGGGGGTTCTCGCCGTGCGGCTGGTCTGGTCCCGGATTACGCTTCGCTCCATCCAGGCTACGGCTCTCCCTCCCCCGCAAGCGACACGGTTCCGTCGGGGCGACATTCGCCCCCCTCCACCCCGAAAGTAACCGTGAAATCCGATATTTGCCGCCGACCTTGACGGCGGCCGGAGGCACCCGATTTATGGTGGAAAAGCTGCCCGCTTGCGGCCCGATTCCGCTAGTATGCTCACGTACTTCCAGATCATTTGCGACCGAACGCGATGCGAGAGCCAAAGTCCTTTTTGCGCATATTCACCGAAGCCGGTCCGCTGGTCGCGCTGACGGTTACGCTTGCGCTGTTGATCGGCATCGCCCAGCCCGCCTCGGCGCAATTCTTCGGCTTTCCCGGCTTCGGCGGCGGACCGCCGCAACCACAGCGCCGCGCTCCGCCGCAGCACGGCGGTGGCGGCTGGTTCGGCGGCGATTTCTTCGCGCCGTTCCAGCAGCAGCAACCCCAATCATCGCAGCCGCAGCGGCCGCGCGAGGATTTCTCGCGCGCTCCGGCACCGGCCAAGCGCGAGGCCGCCGCCGAGCGCAACGTGCTGGTGATCGGCGATGCCATGGCCGACTGGCTCGCCTACGGCCTGGAAGACGCCTACAGCGAGCAGCCCGACATGGGCGTGATCCGCAAGCACAAGACGGTCTCCGGCCTGATCCGCTATCAGCCCAAGGGCGACCCGGCGGATTGGGCCGCGGCCGCGAAGGGCATTCTCGCCACCGAGAACCCCGACGCCATCGTCGTGATGCTCGGCCTCAACGATCGCACCGCGATCCGCGAATCTGTCGTGGAGAAGAAGGTCGACAAGAAGGACGAGAAGAAGGACGCGCGCGGCAAGCCGGAGGCCAAGCCCGGCGACAAGCCCGATGCCGCCGCCAAGAATGACGGCAAGGCTGAGGCCAAGCCCGCCGATCCCGAGTTGCCGGCCGACGACGCCGATAACGATCAGCCGGCCGCGCCGGAGAAGACCGCGCGCAACCCGAACGGCCTCTACGAATTCCGCGACGACCGCTGGGTCGAGCTCTACGGCAAGAAGATCGAGGAGCTCGCCAACATCCTCAAGGCCAAGGGCGTGCCGGTGCTCTGGGTCGGCCTGCCCGCTGTTCGCGGAACGAAGGGCACCGCGGACACGCTGTTCCTGGATTCGCTGTACCGTGAGGGCGCGGCCAAGGCCGGCATCACCTATGTCGACGTGTGGGACGGCTTCGTCGACGAGGCCGGCCGCTTCCTCCAGAAGGGCCCGGACTTCGAAGGTCAGATCCGTCAGCTCCGCAGCTCCGATGGCGTCTATTTCACCAAGGCCGGCGCGCGCAAGCTCGCGCATTATGTCGAGCGCGAGATCACGCGCCTGCTCGCGGCACGCTCCGGCCCGATCGCGCTGCCGAGCGAGCCCGCCACCCCCGATACCAGCGCCGAGCCGGGCAAGCCCGCACCGCGGCCGCTGGCGGGGCCGGTGCTGCCGCTGGTCGCCTCCACGGTCGGCACCGATCAATTGCTCGGCGGACCGGGCTCGCGGCCCGCCGCCGTCGATGCGCTCGCCGCGCGCACGCTGGTGAAGGGCGAGGCGCTGGCGCCGCCCGCCGGCCGCGCCGATGATTTCGTCTGGCCGCGCCGCGAGATGGGCCGCGAGCAAGCCAAAGGCGATGTGCCGGTTGCCGCGACCACGCCGGCCGCGCCGGCGGGCGGGCCGGCCAATCCGCCGCCCTCGACCACGGCGATCGCGCCCGACGGCTCGATCATCACCGCGCCGAAGCCGCCAAGGCGCGCGTTCCGTCCGGCCCAGACCCAGGCCCAGCCGCAACAACAGCAGCCGCAGACACAGCCCTGGCTGCGCGATCTGTTCGGGTTCGGCGCGCCGCAGCAGCGCCCGCTGGTCGCTCCGCCGCCGCGCCCGCCGCGCGGTGTCGGACAGCGGGCCGCAGTGCCGGGGAATCCGTGGCAGTAGGCGGCGCGCACGCGCGACAAGCTAGCTGATGGCTGGAAATTTGCGGGAAACTTGCACGGCGGGTCAGGCGAAGCCGTAACCCGCCGTGTCTTGCGCGGCGTCTCGCACGGCGAGAGGGCGGGTTACGCTATCGCCAACCCGCCCTGCGATTTCATCGTATGGCTCAACCGTAATAGCGCCAGCGCGGCGGCGGGCGGCGCGCGGGTCGCGACATCAGGAGTGCGAGCGCGAAGCCGATGCCGCCGGCGACCAGCAGCGCACCGAGCGGGTTGTCCTGCACCTCATGCGCCATCGCCTTCTGTCCGCTGCGAACGGTCTCGCCGCGATGCTCATAGGCGTCCTTGGCGTAGTTGACCGCAGTGTCGGCGGCGTCGCGCGCGGCATCCTTGGCCTGGCCGTAGAGATCCTGCACCGAGCCCGCGGCTTCACGCGCGCGGCCCGAGGCCTGGGTCTGCGCATCGCCGGTCGCGTCGCCCACAGCGCCTTCGGCCTTGCCCGCGAACTCCTTCGCCGTTCCGAAAATCCGATCCTTGTCCATCGTCACGCTCCCTGATCTGTCCGGGAGCTAACCGGGAAACGGCGCGCAGGTTCCTGCGGTTACAGGATCAGCCCACCGTCGACGACGATCGTCTGGCCGATGATGTAGGACGACAGCGGCGAAGCCAGGAACAGCGCCGCGCCCGCCATGTCGGCCGGCGTGCCCAATCGCCGCAGCGGGATGCGCGCGAGCGCGCCTTCGAGCCGCTTCGGATTGTCGGTCGTCACCTTCGTCATCTTGGTGTCGACGAGGCCGGGTGCAATGCCGTTGACGCGGATGCCGTCCTCGGCCCACGCCTCGCCCAGCGTCCGCGTCAATCCGACCGCGCCGGTCTTCGACGCATTGTAGGCGGGATTGCCCATGGTGGAATGATAGGCCGCTGTCGAGGACACGATGATCAGCGAGCCCTTGCTCTCGCTCAGCATCGCCTGGAATTTGGTCGCGCAGGCCATCAGGCTCATCAGGTTGACCTCGACCACCTTGCGAAAGCCGGCCATCTCGAACTCGCCGCGGCGATAGAGCACCGCGCCCTGCGCGAGCACGAGTATGTCGAGCCTGTCGAAGGACGGCTTGAACGCCTCGATCGCTTGCGGGTTGCTGACATCGAGCTGCGCGTAGGCGAGGCCCTCGAGATGCGAGCCTTCCTCGGTCGAATAGTCGCTCGCCTGCGCGCGGGTGCCGCAGATCGCGACGCGCGCGCCCTTGGCGCGGAACGCCTGCGCGATGCCGTTGCCGATGCCGCTGGAGCCGCCGACCACCAATATCTGCTTGCCGCCGAAATCGAGCTCGTTCATCGCGCGTTCCTCTCTCGTGCTGTTGTCTTGATTGAGCATGATCCTTCTCGAAAAGCCAACCGGGAAACTTGCGTTAACGCGCTGCGCGCATGCCGATATGGGATCAGTGGTTTGACGTATCTTGCGATCGGTGCCAGCGTTGCCGTCTCTCACAACGCAAAAAATCAACGGGGGGTCCGTCATGTCCGAATACAAGCAGCTCAGCCGTTCGGTGAAGGGCCTCACCGTTCTCGTCACCGGCGCCGCCAGCGGCATGGGCCGCGCCACCGCGCGGGTGTTTGCCGATGAAGGCGCCAATGTTGCGGTCACCGACCTCACCGAAGAAGGCACGCAGACGGTGGCGAAGGAGATTTCGTCAGGCGGCGGCTCGGCGAAGGCCTGGACGCTCGACGTCAGCGATCGCGACGCCATCACCAAGGTCGTCAACGATGTCGCCGCGCATTTCGGGGCAATCGACATCGTCGTCAACAATGCCGGCATCTCCGTGCGTGTCGCGATCGACGACGAGGCCTATGAGGACGCCTGGGCCAGGGGCATCGCCGTGATGCTGACGGCGCATCCGCGCATCATCCGTGCTGCGCTGCCGCACCTGCGCAAGTCGAAGAGCCCGCGCATCGTCAACATCGCCTCGACCGAAGCGCTCGGGGCCACCGCATTGCACAGCCCGTATTCGGCAGCGAAGGGCGGCGTTGCCAGCCTCACCCGCTCGCTGGCGGTGGAGCTCGGCCGCGAGGGCATCACCGTCAACTGCATCTGCCCCGGACCGATCCGCACCGCCATCACCGACCGCATCTCCGAGGAGCACAAGACCATCTACGCCAAGCGCCGCACCGCACTCGGCCGCTATGGCGATCCTGAAGAGGTCGCGCACATGACGCTGAGCCTGTGCCTGCCGGCGGCATCGTTCCTCACCGGCGCGGTGATTCCGGTCGATGGCGGGCTGATGGCCCGCAATGCCTGACCCGCGCACGGCCCGCGAGCGTTGACAGCGCGCGCGCGGCGAGTAGCCTTCTCGTCAAACGAAGCGGGAAAACCGCCCGCGACAGACGGGGAGATACGCCAATGACGGTCCTGATCCGGCAGCTTCACAAGCATTTCGTCGGCGAGGTTTCCGGCGTCGATCTGCGCAAGCCGCTGACGAAGCAGGAAGCGATCGACATCGAGGCGGCCATGGACAAATATGCGGTCCTGGTGTTCCACGACCAGGACATCACCGACGAGCAGCAGATGGCTTTCGCGCTGAATTTCGGCCAGCGCGAGGACGCGCGCGGCGGCACCGTGACCAAGGAGAAGGACTACCGGCTGCAATCCGGCCTGAACGACGTCTCCAATCTCGGCAAGGACGGCAAGCCGCTTGCGAAGGACAGCCGCGCGCATCTGTTCAATCTCGGCAACTGCCTCTGGCACTCCGACAGCTCGTTCCGTCCCATCCCGGCAAAATTCTCGCTTTTGTCGGCGCGCGTGGTGAACCCGAAGGGCGGCAACACCGAATTCGCCGACATGCGCGCGGCCTATGACGCGCTCGACGACGAGACGAAGGCGGAGATCGAGGACCTCGTCTGCGAGCACTCGCTGATGTATTCGCGGGGATCGCTCGGCTTCACGGAGTACACCGACGAGGAGAAGGAGATGTTCAAGCCGGTGCTGCAACGGCTGGTGCGGACCCATCCCGTCCATCGCCGCAAGTCGCTGTATCTCTCATCGCATGCCGGCAAGGTCGTGGGCATGAGCGTGCCGGAGGGCCGGCTGCTGCTGCGCGACCTGAACGAGCACGCGACGCAGCCGGAATTCGTCTACGTGCATAAATGGAAGCTGCATGACCTCGTGATGTGGGACAACCGCCAGACCATGCACCGCGTCCGCCGCTACGACCAGTCGCAGCCTCGCGACATGCGCAGGGCAACGGTGGCGGGAACCGAGCCGACGGTGGCGCAGGAAGCGGCGGAGTAGCGGTCGCGAAGGCTGTCGTAGCCAAACCACCGCTGTCGTAGTCGAACCCACAGCTGTCGTCCCGGGCAAGCGTAAGCGCAGACCCGGGACCCATGACCACAGGGCGCTGTTGTTGCACGACGCTGTGGCCCCAGCGCGGTGCCGCAATTGCATGCGGTGGTTATGGGTCCCTGCTATCGCAGGGACGACACCTCCTGGAGCAGGCGCAGTAACCCAAACCACCGCTGTCGCCCAGGGCAAGCGTAAGCGCGACCCGGGACCCATAACCACGCAGCGCCGTTGTTGCGCGACGCTGTGGGCCCCAGCGCGGTGCCGCATTGCATACGGTGGTTATGGGTCCCTGCTTTCGCAGGGACGACACCGTGAATGTGGACGGATCGTCGACGACCTCAGCGACAGGCTACGCGTGCCCGGCCTCGTTCGAGAGCATGCCGGGATCGATGCCGATCTTGCGCAAGGCTCGCGCGTACTTGTCGTCGACGTCGTCGCCGAAGATCAGATCCGCATCCGCATCGCAATGCAGCCAGCCGTTGCTCTGGATCTCGGTCTCGAGCTGTCCCGGCGCCCAGCCGGCATAGCCGAGCGCGAGGATGGCGTGCTTGGGGCCGGAGCCGTTGGCGATCGCGCGCAGGATATCGACGGTCGCGGTGAGGCAGACCCCATCATCGATCCGCAGCGTCGCATTCTCGATGTAGAAGTCGCTGGAATGCAGCACGAAGCCGCGGCCGGTGTCGACCGGTCCGCCCCGCAGCACCTTCATGCTTTCGGCATTCTCCGGCAGCTTGATCTGGTCCGACTTCTCGATGATGTCGAGCTGCACCAGCAGCCCGGGAAAATCGATGCTGCCGGCGGGACGGTTGACGATGATACCCATCGCGCCCTCGGAGGAATGCGCGCACATGTAGATCACGGAGCGTTCGAAGCGCGGGTCGTTCATGACAGGCATCGCGATCAGCATCTGGCCGTCGAGATAGCCACCTTCGGCGGCATGGGCGCCGACGGCCGGGTTTCTGCCGGCGGTGGTCTTGCGAGTCTTGCCTGTTTTGCCTTCAGGGCGCATCCGCAAAGGCCTTTCCTGCTGATTTGGCATCCTGATATCGGGTGGCGGTTCTGTCAATCAACCATCGACCGCCGTGCGGCGATGCATCACAAGCAATTCAATGGTTTGCACCGAAAGTTACAGGTAAAGACGTCTCATGATCGTCATAGTTCCCTTGCGTGCCGCATTTGGCGTTGCCACCCTGTTTTCCGTCGCATGTATGGCAACGGAGGTCCGCGCCGACGACGCCTCGCCGTGGCAACAGGACACGCATTCCGCGGTGCGGTTGTTGGCGGGATCGCGCAGCGGCGCGGTCCTGCTTGGCGGTATCGCGTTCCAGCTCGAGCCCGGCTGGAAGACCTACTGGCGCACACCCGGCGATTCCGGCGTTCCACCGCGGTTCGACTTCTCCAGGTCGGATAACGTCGAGGCGGTCACCGTGATGTGGCCGGCGCCGCGGCAATTCGACGACGGCGCCGGCGGCACCTCGCTCGGCTACAAGCACCAGGTGGTGCTGCCGCTGCGCATCGTGGCGAAGAATCCCGACAAGCCGCTGGTGCTGCGCGCCGACATCAACTACGCGGTGTGCGAGAAGCTGTGCGTGCCGGTGGAGGCGAAGGCCGAGCTGGCGTTCGCGAGCGTCGCATCGACCGAGGACGCCGCGCTGTCGGAAGCACTCAACGCGGTGCCGAAGCCCGCCAATATCGGCGACCCGATCCCGTTTTCGATCCGCGACGTCAAGCGCGACGGCAAGAACAACGTGCTGGTCGATGTCGCCGCGCCCGAGAGCAAGGACCTCAGCCTGTTCGTCGAGGGGCCGACGCCCGACTGGGCGCTGCCGGTGCCCAAGCTCGTTGCGCAGGCGCCGCCGGGCGTGAAGCGCTTTTCTTTCGAGCTCGACGGCCTGCCGCCCGGCGCCAAGGCCGACGGCGCCGCGCTGAAGCTGACGCTGGTCGGCGGCGACAAAAGCTACGAATTCAATATCAATTTGAATTGAGCCGTAGGTCATTCCGGGGCGATGCAACGCATCGAACCCGGAATCTCGAGATCCCGGGTTCGATGCTTCGCATCGCCCCGGGACGACCCCGAAGGGGTGCGTCACCCAACCCAATCTTAACGTTTCGTTGATAGATCGGAGGCCATTGCCGCCACGCGGCGCTTTAGGAATTTTCCGCCTTGGCTGTGATGGAGACACAATCCGCAACCTCTGCGCCATCGGGCCGGGCCGCACGCCTGCGTAGCCTCGCCGCGCGCGCGCTCGGCGGCACCAAGGAGGCGTCGGTCACCAAGCGGCTCGCCGGCACCATCTTCGTCATCCGCGTGATCAGCGCGGGGCTCGCCTATGTCTCGCAGGTTCTGCTTGCGCGCTGGATGGGCACATCCGACTACGGCGTCTATGTCTATGTCTGGACCTGGGTTCTGCTGCTCGGCAGCATGATGGATTTCGGCATCTCCGCCTCCGCGCAGAAGATCATCCCGGAGTACCGCACGCGCGGCGACCTCGCGGCGCTGCGCGGCTTCCTCTCAGGCGGCCGCTGGGTGGTGCTTGCGACGTCCAGCGTGGTCGCGCTGCTGCTGGCCGGCGTAATCCACCTCGCCTCGCCCTGGATCGATCCCAACGCGGTGGTGCCGCTCTATATCGGCTGCATGACCCTCCCTGCTTTCGTCGTCGCCAACACCCAGGACGGCATCGCGCGCTCGCATGACTGGATGCAGCTCGGCCTGATGCCGCAATTCATCATCCGCCAGGCGCTGATCATCGCGCTGACCGCCGGCGCGCTGGCGCTTGGCCTCAATCTCGGCGCCACCGCGGCGATGATCGCGAGCGCGGCCGCGGTGTACATCGCGGCGATCGGCCAGATGGTCGTGCTCAACCGCCGCCTCACCGCCCATCTCGGGGTGGGCGAGAAGGCCTACGACGTCAGGGGCTGGCTCGCCGTCTCACTACCGATCCTGCTGGTCGAGAGTTTCTACCTGCTGCTCTCCTACACCGACGTGCTGGTGCTGCAGCAATTCCGTCCCTCGGACGAGGTCGGGGTCTATTTCGCCGTGGTGAAGACGCTGGCGCTGGTCTCGTTCATCCACTACGCGATGTCGGCAACGACGGCGCATCGCTTCGCGGAATACAATGCGCTCGGCGACAAGGCGCGCCTTTCGGCCTATGTGGCGCACGCCATCAACTGGACGTTCTGGCCGTCGCTGGCCGCGACAATCGTGCTGCTGGCGCTTGGCAAGCCATTGCTCTGGCTGTTCGGGCCGCAGTTCGTGGTCGGCTACGACATCATGTTCGTCGCCGCGATCGGGCTCGTGGTGCGCTCCGCGATCGGGCCGGTGGAGCGGCTGCTCAACATGCTCGGTCAGCAGAAGATCTGCGCGACCGCCTATGCGGTGTCGTTCCTGATGAATGTCGGGCTCTGCATCGCCCTCGTCCCGCGCTACGGCGGCATGGGCGCCGCGGCCTCGACCTCGCTGTCGCTGACCTTCGAGACGATCCTCTTGTTCTATGTCGTGCGCTCGCGCCTCGGCCTGCACGTGCTGGCATTCGGCAAGCGGCGGCCGGCGTCATAGGATTGCGCCGGACGGGGCATAGTGCGATGCATGACTGTCGCCGGACCGAGGAACCTGCCTGACCGCGTTCAGCCTTGCGCCCGTCAGGCGCGCCTGATGTCCGCCCGCTCGCAATGCTGGCCGGCAACCATGCGGCGGAAGAACCACAGAACGGCCGGGCAAGCCAGGAGCACGGCGGCGCCGAAGTCGAGCGCCGCGCCCGCGGAGCCGACCGCGGTGGAGAGCTTTCCTCCGATCGCAGGTCCAGCCAGCATGCCGGCGTAAAAGACGGTGTAGAATATTCCCATTCCGATCGGCCGCGTCTTCTGCTCGAGCACGCGCGCAGGCAGGCTCATGATCGGACCGGCAGGCAGGCCGCAGAGGATTCCAAGAGCAATGACGACGGGAAGCACCGTGCCGCTGCGCGACAGGAGCAATGTCAGGAGCGCGAAGGCGATTCAGCCCGCGACCAGGATGACCTCGTCGCGCTTGGTCCGATCGGCGAGAAAGCCGCCCAACGGCACCGAAAGGGCGGCGAGCCAGAGCACGATACTGATGGTTGATCCGGCTGCGGCCCCGGACCAGCCCTGCTCGACCAGCATCGACGGACCGAAACTGAAGATCATCGCAAAGCCGATGTTGTAGAGACACCAGATCAGTCCGGCGGCAATCACAGCGCAGATCGTGTCGGCGGTCAGGCTGCTGCGCTCGCCTTCAACCGCGACGGCCGCGTCCGGCGCGCGATAAACCAGAGCGATGAGGCCGAGACCGATCAGGATCACCCCGGTGACGGCAAGATTGACGGCATGGAGTCCGAGCGTGGCTCCGATTGCCGGCAACAGCATGAGAGCGACTGCGATGCCGGCCGGCCACGAGTTGATGAAAATAGCCATCGCGGTGGCGATTTCCCGGCCGGCAAACCAGTCCGCGACCATCTTGGTCATCAGAACGTTCAGGAGGACGCCGCCGATGCCGGCAGTCAGTCGGCCCGCGATCTGCACGCTCCACGACGTTGACGTGGTCATCAGCAGTTCGCCTGCCAGCATCATCAGGAGACCGGCAAGGACCACCGCCTTGTCGCCATAGCGGCGGCCGATCGCGCCGCCAGGCAAGGCAAGCAGGGCGCCCGGCGCAAAGTAGAGCCCGATCAGAACGCCGATATCGGCCAGGCTCGCGCCCAGACCCTGGCTGAGTTGCGGTGCGATGGCCGCGACGCTCTGAAACTGAAAGGCGATGGTGGCACGAGCGACGAACAGAGCAGCAAGAATGGTCCAGCGGCTTCGCATTTGGATTTTCTCCGATGCCCAGAACTATGTCGTCGGCTTGATGTTCTGGTTCAGGCGGAAGAAATTCGTCGGATCGTATTTGTTCTTGAGCGCGACGAGGCGTCCGTAATTTTCACCATAGGCGTCGCGCACCCGGTCTTCGCCCTCATCCCCCAGGTTGTTGGCATAGACGCCGCCGGTCGAATAGGGCCTGACGGCACTCCACAGCTCGCGTGCCCAATGCATGTTCGCCTCGTCACCGGCCGGATCGTCCCAGATCGCAACCGGAAAGCAGTCGAACGCCGCATCGCGGTTTGCGTAAGGCGAGCTCGATACCGGAACCCGCGCAATTGCGCCGCCGACATGCTGGAGAACCAGCAAGGACGCGGTGTTGGGGGCTCTCGCATAGGCGTCGAGCAGCGCGTCGATCGCGCCGGCACCGATCTCGCGCAAGAACTGCGCCTTCCAGTAATAGCGGCGTCCCCGCGGAAACAGGGCATCACCACCCGACTGAATCTCGAGATAGGGAACGGTTGCGAGGCGCGTCTCAACGGGCGAGCCGAACTTGACGATCGGCGAAAGGGCGCGCTCACCGTCATGATGCGAGCCGACGTAACAACCGGAGATGTTGAAGAACCGCTCGCCCGACGGCAGCGTCACAAGGGCCGCGTCGACGTTGACCTCATCGGCAGCGTTGCGGGCGAATTCATCGTAGAACTGCATGGCCTCGCGCGCCTGATCGTAAGGATAAAGCGTCGACGCCACGGGCAACGACGTGCCGATCGGATGCAACTGGTATTCGAACGCAGTCACGATGCCGAAATTGCCGCCGCCTCCTTTCAAGCCCCAGAGCAGGTCGGGGTGTTCGGTCGCGCTGGCCCTTAAAACCTGTCCCTCGGCTGTCACCACTTCGGCGGCAATCAGGTTGTCGCAGGTCAACCCGTATTTTCGCCCGAGCTTGCCGAAGCCGCCGCCAAGCGTGAGCCCGGCGATGCCGGTGTCGCTGTTGACCCCCATGGTGGTCGCCAGGCCGTGCGCCTGCGTGGCACGATCGAATTCGCCGAGATCGAGGCCGGCCTCCGCGCGCGCGGTGCGGCTGACCGGATCGACATCGATGCGTTTCATCCGCGACAGGTCGATGACCATGCCGCCGTCACAGACCGAGAGGCCGGCGACATTGTGGCCTCCGCTGCGAACGGCCACCGGGAACGTGCGGGACCTCGCGAACGTCACCGCCTCGACCACGTCCTGGGTATCCGCGCAGTAGGCGATCATGGCCGGCCGCCTGTCGACGGCGCCGTTCCAGACTTTGCGCGCCTCGTCGTAACCGGCGCTCCCGGCGAGGACCACCTCGCCCTTGAGCCGTAGCTGCGAGCTGGGCCGAAGTTCGGAATGCGATTTGCCCATCACCTCGTCATATGGCTGCCGCTGCTCCATCCGATTTGCTCCTCGTCAGGAATGCCCATGCCATCATCCCACGGCGCGCCAAATTGTCCTGAATCCGATCGGAAAAAGCTGCAAAATTTCACCAAAAGGGATGGCTCCGGGCGATGGCGACGCTTGCCGCCTCAAACGAAAGCCGGCCCTGATCCAATCAGGGCCGGCTTGTTCCTTAGGCCGCCAAATCCCGCCGGAAAATTACTCCGCCGTCCAGCCGCCGTCGATCGAAAGATTGGTGCCGGTGATCTGGGCTGCATCGTCGCTGCACAGGAACAGGGCCAGCGCGGCGACCTGCTCGGAGGTGACGAACTCCTTGGTCGGCTGCGCATCCAGCAGCACGTCGTTGATGACCTGCTCGCGCGTCAGGTTGCGCGCCTTCATCGTGTCGGGGATCTGCTTCTCGACCAGCGGCGTCCAGACGTAGCCGGGGCTGATGCAGTTGCAGGTGATCTTGTGGGTCGCAACCTCCAGCGCCACGGTCTTGGTGAGACCGGCGATGCCGTGCTTGGCCGAGACGTAGGCCGACTTGAAGGGCGAGGCCACCAGCGAATGCGCCGACGCCGTGTTGATGATGCGGCCCCACCCCTTCTTCTTCATGCCGGGGACGGCGGCACGGATGCCGTGAAACGCGGACGACAGATTGATCGCGATGATCTGGTCCCACTTCTCCGGCGGAAACTCCTCGATCGGCGCAACGAACTGGATGCCGGCATTGTTGACGAGGATGTCGACCGAGCCGAACGTCTTCTCGCCGAGCGCGATCATGCCGGCGATCTCGGCGGGCTTGGTCATGTCGGCCGGCGAGTAGATCGCCTTGACCTTGAAGTCGGACTCGATGCCCGAACGCTCCTTCTCGATATCGGCCGGAACGCCCATGCCGTTGAGAACGATATTGGCGCCGGCACCGGCGAAGGCGCGCGCATAAGCCAATCCGATGCCGCTGGTCGAGCCGGTTACAACGGCGGTCTTGCCTGTCAACGTACCCATTATCGGTCGCTCCTATTTGCTTGCGGGGGGCGTGGGTTCATCCCCCGTGAGGTCGTAAGTCACCATGGTCTCCCCGGACTGCGGCCGTTCTAGCCATTCTTTGTGACGCATCGACAAATGCACGTCGCGGACGCCCGCGCCCCAGTGCTCGACCATCGCAACATGGGAGAAGTCGTAGTCCTTCGAGGAGCTCTCGTAGTTCTTGCTCTTGTAGATCAGGTGAACCACCGTGACGGTGTTCTCCTTGGACGCCTTGCGCAGCAGCTCGACCGACGGATCGTTCTTCAGGTAATCGGGCAGCTTGCCGATCAGGTCGCGCACCGCCATGCGGGCGTTGTGGATCTGGCTGTTCTTGTCGGTGTTCATCCGCGTGCGGCTGGAATAGCGGATGTCCTTCTCGCGCTCGGCCGCTTCCAGCAAGGTCTCCGGCAACGGCCCGCGGGCGCTGAACAGATCGACCTGGAAGATCAGCAGATCGCGGTTAATCTCCTCATCGAGCACGTAGTCGAGCGGGGTATTGGAGGCGATGCCGCCGTCCCAGTAATGTTCGCCGTCGATGTTCACGGAAGGAAAGCCCGGCGGCAGCGCGCCGGAGGCCATGATGTGCTCGGGGCCGATGGTCTTGCCGAGCTTCTTGAACTCGTAATTGTCGAAATATTTGAAGTTGCCCGAGGTGACGCCGACCGCGCCGACCGACAGCCGCGTCTTCAGATCGTTGATGCGGTCGAAATCGACGAGACGCTCCAGCGTCTTCTTCAGCGGCGAGGTGTCGTAATAGCTTTCGGCCTGCGGGCTGCCTGGCGGCCAGAGCGGCGCCGGCGGAATGCGCGGCGTGAAGAAGCCGGGCACGCCGAAGGTCGCAATGATGGCGGCAGAGGTCTCGTTGAACAGCGAGCGGGCGCGGTCATGATTGGAGACCGGATTCCACGGCACCGGCGCCGAGACCATCTCCCAGAACTCCTTGAGCCGCTTGACGCGCGTCTGGCCCTCATTGCCGGCGATGATGGCCGCGTTGACCGCGCCGATGGAGATGCCGGCCACCCATTCCGGCTCGAAGCCTGCGTGACAGAGCGCCTGAAAGGCGCCGGCCTGATAGGAGCCGAGCGCGCCGCCGCCCTGAAGAACCAGCACGCGCTGCGCTTGCGCCGGCGTCAAGGCCGGCGCGGAATCCGAAGTATCCATTCGTAACCGTTGGGTCAGGAAATGACTTGGGGCGCACCGTGGCGGCTGTTTACCGCGGCGTCAATCAACGAGATGAAGGGCTCTATTGTTTGAGCATGATCTTGTCGGAAAACCGCTCACACTTTTCCGGATCATGCTCTGGATCACGCGGAATTTATCGAAATCAGGTTGCCGCCAAAATGAGCGTCCAGAACACCTTGTATTTGGTGCCGGGAGCATAGCTCGCCGCGATGCCTAATTTTGTGACACCGCCCTTGAGCATGTTGGCGCGGTGAGGCGGCGAGTCGCGCCAGCCAGAAAACGCTTCCGCCAGCGTATGATAGCCGGCCGAGATGTTCTCGACCGCCACGGTCGCGGGATAACCGCCGGCCTGCAGCCGCTTGCCGAGCGGCGCCTTCACGTCGTGGTCCATCTTGTTGCGGGCGGCCATCGCCTGCGATTGTTGCTCGGCGAGCTTGGTCAGGTCCGGATCCACCACGACGGTGCCAAGGCCATTGTTCTGGCGATACTGCGAAAACATGATCGCGGCCGCCTGGCTATCCAGGACAGCGCCGGGTTGGGCCATGTTGAGATACATGGTCGGTTCTTCCGGGATTTTGGTGTCCGTGCCGCAGCCGGCAAGCAGCAGAAGCCCGATCAGGGCGACCGTCGTCCGTTTCACTGTAAGAAAACCCCCAAAGATTGGCCCGCCGTTGTTGCATACCAACCGTGGCTGAATGGTGAACAGGGGCTAACTTTTGACCACACAAAACGCCGTCATTCCGGGGCGATGCGCAGCAGCGAACCCGGAATCTCGAGATTCCGGGTTCGGTCCTGCGGACCGCCCCGGAACGGAAGGTGAGCTTGTTGGCCTGGTAGCCCCGATGCAGCGGAGCGCAATCCGGGGCAGCCTATCCGCGGAGCGAAGTCCCGGATTTCGCTGCGCTGCATCCGGGCAACGGAGCGTTCCCTTCCCCCTGAAAGGGGGAAGGTCGGGATGGGGGTCCGGCCACAGGCTGCGCTGCAAGTGGAGAGACCAGATCCCCACCCGCTTTGCTCTGGCGAGCCAAGCGGACCTTCCCTTTTCAAGGGGAGGTTTGCGTGGACCCTACTCCTGGGCGGCAAAGATCCGGTAGCGGCGGGGCTGCAGCGAGACGATTTCGCCGACCTGGAGCTCGCGGTCGCGGGGGGCGTCGATCTCGATCACGGTCTTGCCCTCGCTCCCCGACAGGGCCACCTCGGCACGCTGGATCGGACCGAACGAACGGACATGCCGGATGGCGCCTTCCAGGGCGCCGGTTCCGGCCGGGCCGACCGCCATGTCGTGGCGGCGGACGAACAGCTTGGCCGCGCCGGACGCCGCGCCCAAAGCCGGAATGTTCAGCGGACGGCCGTCCAGCCGCACCGCATCGCCGGCCACATCAACCGGCAGCTCGATCGATTCACCGATGAAACCGTGGACGAAGGCGGTCGCGGGACTTGCATAGACCTCATCGGGCGAGCCGATCTGCTCGATCCTGCCCTTGTCCATCACCACGACGCGGTTGGCGACTTCCAGCGCCTCCTCCTGGTCATGGGTGACGAAGATCGAGGTGACGTGGATCTCATGATGCAGCGAGCGCAGCCATTTCCGCAGCTCTTTCCTCACCTTGGCATCGAGCGCGCCGAACGGCTCGTCGAGCAGCAGGATGCGCGGCTCGATCGCGAGCGCGCGGGCGAGCGCGATGCGCTGGCGCTGGCCACCGGAAAGCTGGCTCGGGTAGCGATCGGCGAGCCAGTCGAGCTGTACGAGATCGAGCAGCTCCTTGACCCGGGCGCGGATCGCAGCCTCGTCCTTGCGGACCGCGCGCGGCTGCACGCGCAGGCCGAAGGCGACGTTCTCGAACACCGTCATGTGGCGGAACAGCGCGTAGTGCTGGAACACGAAGCCGACGTGACGCTCTCTGGCGCCGCGAGAGAGCGCATTCTCGCCGTCGATCGGGACCTCGCCGGAATCGGGCCAGTCGAGCCCGGCGACGATCCGCAGCAGCGTGGTCTTGCCCGAGCCGGACGGACCGAGCAGCGCCACCAGCTCGCCGCTGTCGACCTTGAGATCGACGTTGTCGAGCGCGGCAAAGCTGCCGAACGTCTTTACGATATTCTTGACTTCAATCGCCATCGGGCACCTCTGCCTCGTCGAGCCGCCGCTCGAGAACGGTCTTCACGATCAGCGTGATCAGCGCCAGCATCGCCAGCAGCGAGGCGATCGCGAAGGCGGCGACGAACTGGTACTCGTTGTAGAGAATCTCGACAAGGAGCGGCATGGTGTTGGTCTCGCCGCGAATGTGGCCAGAGACGACCGAAACAGCGCCGAACTCGCCCATGGCGCGGGCGTTGCAGAGCAGGACGCCGTAGAGCACCCCCCATTTGATGTTGGGCAGCGTGACGCGGAAGAAGGCCTGGAGACCCGAGGCGCCCAGCGAGATCGCAGCCTCCTCCTCCTGCGTGCCCTGCTCCTGCATCAGAGGGATCAGCGCACGGGCCACGAAGGGAAAGGTGACGAAGGTGGTGGCGAGCGCAATGCCGGGCACCGCGAACAGGATCTGGATGTCGTGGTCGCGCAGCCAGCTGCCGAAATAGCCCTGTGCGCCGAACAGCAGCACGAAGACGAGACCCGAGATCACCGGACTGACCGAGAACGGCAGGTCGATCAGCGTGATCAGGAACGTCTTGCCCGGAAAATCGAACTTGGCGATGGCCCAGGCGGCGACGAGGCCGAACACGAGGTTGAGTGTGACCGAGATCGCGGCGATCAAGAGCGTCAGTTTGATGGCGGCGAGCGCCTCAGGCTCCGCCAGCGCCGCGAGATAGGCGCCGATCCCCTTCGAAAAGGCCGACGCAAACACCACGACCAGCGGCAGCACGACGAAGATGCTGAGGAAGGCGATCGCGAGCGCGATGATGATGAAGCGGATCGGGCCGGGCTCAGTGCGCAAATTGCGCTGCGCCGTCCCCGGCTCCGCGCGACCGATCTCGAGCCGCGGCGCCGGGGCCGCGACGCTGACATCGGTCGCGGGTGCGTAGGTCCGCAGTTGCGTGGTCGAGGTCACCAATCCCGTCTGCATCGACATCGCAAGACCTCAATGCACGGGGATGCGGGCTTGCGCCCAGCGTTGCAGCCGGTTGATCAGGAAGATGATCATGAACGACACGACCAGCATGACCACCGCGATCGCGGTCGCATCGGCATATCGGAACTCTGAGAGCCGGATCACGATCAGGAGCGGCGCGATCTCCGAGACGTTGGGCAGATTGCCGGCGATGAAGATCACCGAGCCGTATTCGCCGACGGCCCGGGCAAAGGCGAGCGCGAGGCCGGTGAGCAGCGCCGGGATCAGGCTCGGCAGGATGACGCGAAACACCGTCTGCCAGCGGCTGGCGCCAAGGCTCCCCGCGGCCTCCTCGATCTCGGGGTCGAGATCCTGGAGCACCGGCTGCACCGTGCGAACCACGAAGGGAATACCGATGAAGATCATGGCGACGAAGATGCCGACCGGCGTGAACGCCACCTTGATGCCGAGCGCGGCAAGTGGCGCGCCCAGCCACCCCTTCTGCGCGAACAGCTGGGTCAGCGCAACGCCGGCCACCGCGGTCGGCAGCGCAAAGGGCACGTCGACGATAGCGTCGAACAGCCGCCGGCCCGGGAAACGGTAGCGCACCAGCGCCCAGACGATGATGCTGCCCATGACGAGATTGACGCAGGCCGCCGCAAACGAAAGCCCAAACGAAATCTTCAGCGCGTTCAGGGTGCGGCGGCTGGAAAGGATGTTCCAGAACTGCTCGGGGCTGAGCTCGAGCGATTTCAGGAACAGGCCGGCGAGCGGAATCAGGATGATCACGGACAGCCAGGTCAGCGTCAGTCCCATGGTGAGACCGAAGCCCGGCAGGGTACTGCGCCGTGCAACCGCTGTGCTCACATATCCCCCTGATAATCCGATCAGTTCTTGTAGATCTGATCAAAGACGCCGCCGTCGGCAAAATGTTCCCTCTGTGCCTTGGTCCAGCCGCCGAAAACGTCGTCGATCGTGAACAGCTCGACCTTGGCGAAGGCGTTTTCATACTTCTTGGCGATTTCGGCATCGCGCGGACGGTAGAAGTTGCGCGCGGCGATCTCCTGCCCCTCCTTGGTGTACCAATATTGCAGATAGGCATCGGCGACGTTGCGATTGCCCTTTCGGTCGGCAACCTTGTCCACGATCGCGACCGGCGGCTCGGCGAGGATCGATTGTGGCGGCGCCACGACCTCGAACTTGTCCGCGCCAAATTCGCGGAGCGCCAGAAAGGCTTCGTTCTCCCACGCAAGCAGCACGTCGCCGACGCCGCGCTCGACGAAAGTCACGGTCGAGCCGCGCGCGCCGGTGTCGAGCACCGGCACGTTCTGATAGAGGTCGGCGACGAACTTCTTCGCCTTGTCGGCCGATCCGAACTTCTTCTGCGCAAAGCCCCAGGCCGCAAGATAATTCCAGCGTGCCCCGCCCGATGTCTTCGGGTTCGGCGTGATCACGGCGACGCCCGGCTTGATCAGATCGTCCCAGTCCCTGATGCTCTTGGGATTGCCCTTGCGCACCAGGAACACGATGGTCGAGGTATAGGGAGACGAATTCTGCGGCAGGCGCTTTTGCCAATCCGCCGCCACCAGGCCCTTGGCAGCGATGGCATCGATGTCATAGGCGAGCGCGAGCGTCACCACGTCGGCCTGCAATCCGTCGATCACCGCGCGCGCCTGCGAACCGCTGCCGCCATGCGACTGCTTGATCTCGATGCTCTTGCCGGTCTCCTTCTGATAGGCATTCGCGAACGCCTTGTTGAACTCGCCATAGAGCTCACGCGTCGGATCGTACGACACGTTCAACAGTGAATAGTCGGCCGCAAAGGCCGAGCTCGCCCACAACAATCCCGCGACCAGCGGCAGGATACGACGGATCATTTCGCTCTCCATTCAACCTGAGAAATGTCAGGGAACACGCAAGACATAACTCACGGTGAAGTGGTCTTAAGTCAACGAAACCGGTTTTCTTTGTTTTCGGCGGCGCAGCGCGCTTGTGCTACGAATTCGCCGCACTGCGAAGGCTTTGTCGCGTCGCCAAATCGCAATGAACCGTCATCGCGATCTGGCGCCCCGCGCAAACGCTTCGCGTTTGTCGCTAGGATCAGGTTCTACGACATCTTCATCGTATGGATGCCGCATTCCGTCTTGGCCCGGCCGCGCCAGCGGCCGTCGCGCGCATCCTCGCCGGCAGCGGACCGGCTGCTGCAAGGCATACACCCGACCGACTGATATCCCGATGCGACAAGTGGATGCGGCGGCAGCTTGCCGAGAGTGAAGATCGCCTCGATCTCCTCGCGCGAGACGTTGGCGAAGGGATTGAACTTCAGCCGCGCGCCGTCGTCCTCGACGACGGGAATGTCGGCGCGCGCACTGCCCTGGAAGCGCTTGCGGCCGTT
The DNA here is from genome assembly GCF_032918025.1 of Bradyrhizobium sp. BEA-2-5. Taxonomy (NCBI): domain Bacteria; kingdom Pseudomonadati; phylum Pseudomonadota; class Alphaproteobacteria; order Hyphomicrobiales; family Nitrobacteraceae; genus Bradyrhizobium; species Bradyrhizobium sp. BEA-2-5. Next base: position 7,708,318 of record NZ_CP136629.1, read on the forward strand.
GAGCCAGGCCGAGAACGGCTTCAGCGCCCGGGCCAGCGGCTCGACTTTTCGAATGCGGCAGCAGGCGTCGGGATCGGAGAACCAGAGATCGCGGTCGGGATCCTGGCGCGACAGCGCTTCCTCATCGGGCTTGATCGAGCGCACGTCGGTGAGGCCGAGCGCGGCTATCAAAGTGTCGCGATAAGCCAGCGTCTCCTCGAACAGCCAGCCGGTGTCGAGAAAGATCACCGGAATCGCGGGATCGACGTCCGCCATGACCTTCAGCAGCGCGGCGGACTCGGTGCCGAACGACGACACCAGCGCCACTTTCTCGCGGCCGAGCGTCCTGACCGCGGCCGCGATCACCTCGGCGGGCGAGGCCGTGCGCAGCGCGCGATCGAGCGCATCGGCCGCGGGCAGTGCGGCCGGCCCCACTGCGAGCTCTGGTGCAAGCGTGCTCACTGGCCGGCGCTCTCCGAATGGCGCAGCTGCATGCGCCGGTGCAGCGCCGTGATGCGGCCATCGCCGGTCGGCTGGTAGAACACCGAATAGCGCCTGGCCGTCTGCATGAAGGCCTCCGCGTCCGCCTGCTTCTTGACCTCGAAGGCGTCGAAGCCGGCGCGCAGCATAAACACGAACTGGTCGCGCAGCACCTGGCCGGTGGCGCGCAACTCGCCGCGGTAATTGTAGCGTTCTCGCAGCAGCCGTGCCTGGCTGTAGGCGCGCCCGTCGCGGAAGGTCGGGAACACCAGCGCGACGGCCGCGATCCTGCCGAGATGCGGCACGAGTTCGGCGATGTCGCGATTGTTCGGCCAGATCACGCCGACCTTGCCGGGACGGCGCAGCAGCGCCTCCGGATCGGCGAGAAAGCGCTCGGCGCTCACCAGCACCGCGCCGTCGCCCGGCAGCTCGGCGCCGTCGGCGACATGCACGAACAGATCGGTGGTGATTCTTCCCTGCTTAACGAGTGGCATAGACCCGCTCCCTGATAGGCTCGACGCCCAGACGCTTCACCGTATCGACGAACAATTCTTCGGGACGGTCGCGCAGCGCGAGATAGGCTTCGACAATGTCTTCGATCACGTCGGCGACTTCCGCATAGGGAACGGCCGGGCCGATCAGCGTGCCCAACTGCGCGTTCTCGTCGGCGCGGCCGCCGATGGTGATCTGGTAGACTTCCTCGCCGTTCTTCTCGACGCCGAGAATGCCGATATGGCCGACATGGTGATGGCCGCAGGCATTGATGCAGCCGGAGATGTTGATGTGGAGCCGGCCGATCAGATTGGCGAGCTCGTGATTGGCGAAGCGCCGCGTCAGCTCCTGCGCGATCGGGATCGAGCGCGCATTCGCCAGCGAGCAATAGTCGAGCCCCGGGCAGGCGATGATGTCGGTGATCAGGTTGACGTTGGGCGTCGCGAGCCCGAGCTTGTCGAGCGCCTTCCACAGCGCCGGCAGGTCGCGCTTGGCGACGTGCGGCAGCGCCAGGTTCTGCTCATGGCCGACGCGGATCTCGCCGAAGGAATATTTGTCGGCGAGATCGGCCAGCGCGTCCATCTGCTCGGCCGTGGCATCGCCCGGAGGCCCGCCGGTCGGCTTCAGCGAGATCGTGACGATGGAATAGCCCTGCACCTTGTGCGGGGCCACCGAGTTCTTGCGCCACGCCTCGAAATCCGGATCGGCCGCGGCCTGGCGCAGCTCGTCCGGCATGTGCGGCAGCTTCTCGTAGGCGGGATAGGTGAAGCGCGAGCGGATGTCCTCGATGGCGGCGTGATCGAGCGTCAGCCCGACATCGCCCATCGCCTTCCATTCCTCCTCGACCTCGCGGGAGAACTTCTCGATGCCGAGCTCGTGCACCAGGATCTTGATGCGCGCCTTGTAGATGTTGTCGCGGCGACCGTACTGGTTGTAGACGCGTAAGATGGCCTCGATGTAGCTGAGGATGTCGCGGCCGTGGACGAAATGCTTGATGGTCTTGGCGATGAACGGCGTGCGGCCGAGACCGCCGCCGACCAGCACCTCGAAGCCGGTCTCGCCCTTCTCGTTCTTGATCAGCCGCAGGCCGATGTCGTGGATCTTGATCGCGGCGCGGTCATGGTCCGACGCGGTGATCGCGATCTTGAACTTGCGCGGCAGGAACGAGAATTCCGGATGCAGCGTGGTGTGCTGGCGGATCAGCTCCGACCAGATGCGCGGGTCCTCGATCTCGCCGGGCGCGACGCCGGCCCACTGGTCGGAGGTGACGTTGCGCATGTTGTTGCCGGAGGTCTGCATCGCATGGATGCCGACCTTGGCAAGGTCTTCGAGCGCGTCCGGGAGCTCGGCGAGCTTGATCCAGTTGAACTGGATGTTCTGCCGAGTGGTGAAATGACCGTAGCCGCGGTCGTATTTGCGCGCGACATGGGCGAGCGCCCGCAGCTGGTTGGTCGCCAGCGTGCCGTAGGGGATCGCGACGCGGAACATGTAGGCGTGCAGTTGCAGATAGACGCCGTTCTGAAGCCGCAGGATCTTGAACTCGTCCTCGGTGAGCTCGCCGGAGAGGCGCCGCTTCACCTGGTCGCGGAACTCCGAGACGCGCTCGTTGACGAGCGTGCGGTCGATTTCGTCGTAAGCATACATGATGGATGAGCCTTACGCCGGCACCTGAAGATCGATCGTGACGCCCTTGGCGCGGATGTGTTCGCGAAGATTGCCCGGCTTGAGCTTGCCGCCGTCCTTGAGCTCGACCGGCGCGATGTAGGGGCCGACCGCGCCGACATCGTCGGCGGTGGCTTCGGCCAAAAGCGCGCGCGCATCGTCGGAGGTGCTGACGACAGCGGAATCGGACAGTTCCGTGGACCAGCCTTGCTTGGCGGTTCGGTACACCACCGCACCATCCCAGGTGCGGTTGGCGGTCACGACCGAGGGGCCGGCGATCTTGATCTTTTTCTGTTCGAGCGGGGAGGTCATTCGGCAGCTTTCAGCAGTTCGGAGAACATCTGGTTGGAGAAGAGTTGGGTGACGTTGGACCGGCTCCACGGCGCGGAATGCGCGACCACGTCGCCGATGATGAGAATGGCGGGACCGCCATCGACCTGTTTGACGAGCTCGGGCAGGTCGCGCAGCGTGCCGATCGCGCCCTGCGCATCGGGCCGCGTGACACGGGCGAACACGCCGACCGGCGTTTCCGGCGAGCGGCCGGCGGCAAGCATGCCTTCGCGGATCGAGGGCGCCGCGGTCATGCCCATGTAGACCACGACGGTCATCCTGGTGTCGGTCAGCGTCGACCAATCCACGTTCTCGGCATCGCGCGCCTTGTGCGCGGTCAGGAAGGTGATGCGTAGCGCCTCGTGCCTGAAGGTCAGCGGCACTTCGAATTGCGCGGCCGCGCCCAGACCGGCGGAGACGCCCGGAATGATGGAGTAAGCGACGCCGGCGTCGCGCAGCGCCTCGATTTCCTCGCCGCCGCGGCCAAAGATAAAGGGATCGCCACCCTTCAGCCGTACCACACGCTGGCCGGCTTGCGCGGCTTCGATCATGCGCTTGTTGATGGCGTCCTGGCCGATGCCGGGCTTGCCGACGCGGCGGCCGACCGCAACGCGCGTGGTGTCGCGGCGGATCCGATCGAGAATCTCGGACGAGACCAGCTCGTCGTGGAAGACGATGTCCGCATCCTGCAGCGCACGCAACGCCTTCACCGTGAGCAGATCCGGATCGCCGGGACCGGCGCCGACCAGCGTCACGTGACCGATGGCTTTGCCTTCCGGGCTCGCGCCGGCGAATGCGGCGGGATCGGTGATCGCGTTCAGCGCCTGCTCGGCCTCGTCCCTGCGGCCGGCCAGCACCAGCGCGCCGATCGGACCGTCGATGACGCGCTCCCAGAAGCGGCGGCGCAGTGGAAATTCGGCGATGCGCTCGTTGATGGATTTGCGGAATCCGCCGATGAACTCGGCAAGCTCGCCGATGCGCGCCGGCAGCAGCGCCTCGATCTTCTCGCGCACGCGCCGCGCCACCACCGGCGAGGTGCCGCCGGTGCCGACCGCGACCACGACATCGCCGCGATCGACGATCGCCGGGAAGATGAAGCTGGAGTGTTCGAGATCGTCCATGACGTTGACGGGCAGGCCGAGCGCCTTCGCCCGGACGGACATCGCAACGCCGATCTCGCCTGCGCCGGCACAGAGGACGGCGATGACATCGGAAAGATCGGCGGCGAGCGGATGGCCTTCGGCGCGCTCGATCCGCGCGGCGTCCTCCGCGGCGAGACCGGCAATGTCGTGATCGCCGTCGGTCGCGTACCAGCGCACCGCGGCGCCGGCGGCTGCAAGCAGCCGCAACTTGGCGCGCACAAGGTCGCCCGCTCCAACGAGCAGCACCTTGCCGCTTTGCAGATCCAGAAACACCGGCAGATATCGCATCAGACACTCGCTTCCCCAACTTGGGGGTTGACTGAAATTATTTTCTATTTATCTCTCGATCAAGGTCAGCAAAGAGAAAATTATTTCTTCTCTATTGCAGCGCAACTTTAGAATTTTCAACTCCACAGGCCAAGGCCAAGAGATGCATCTTCTCGACAACGAATCCGTCGCCGCCAGGACGCGGTCCGCAACGCTTAGCAATGCATCTTCCGTGCCGGGGATTCCCGCCAATCAGGCGCCTCCGTCCATGGACCATCTCGACCAGCTCGAGGCGCAGAGCATCTACATCTTCCGCGAGGCCTTCGCCCGGCTGAAGAAGATCGCCCTGCTGTGGTCGCTCGGCAAGGATTCCAACGTCATGATCTGGCTGGCGCGGAAGGCCTTCTTCGGCCGCGTCCCGTTCCCGGCATTTCACGTCGATACCGGCAAGAAGTTTCCGGAGATGTATCGCTTCCGCGACCATTACGGCAAGGAGTGGGATCTCGATTTGCGCGTCGAGCCCTGCCCGCCGATCGATGCCGTCGATCCGACGCTGCCGCCGGCCGCGCGCTCCGCCGCGCGCAAGACCGAAGGCCTCAAGATGGCGCTCGCCAAATACGGCTTCGACGGCCTGATCGCCGGCATCCGCCGCGACGAGGAGGCGACGCGCGCCAAGGAGCGCGTGTTCTCGCCGCGCGGCCTGGAGGGCAATTGGGACGTGCGCGACCAGCCGCCAGAATTCTGGGATCATTTCAACGCGTCGCCGCCGCAAGGGGCTCACTTACGCATCCATCCGATCCTGCATTGGACCGAGGCCGACATCTGGGCCTACACCAAGCGCGAGAACATCCCGATCATCCCGCTGTATCTCGCCAGGAACGGCAAGCGTTATCGCTCGCTGGGCGATGCCGACATCACCTTCCCGGTCGCCTCCACCGCGTCCAACATCGACGAGATCCTCACCGAACTCGACGGCACCAAGGTGCCGGAGCGCGCCGGACGCGCGCTCGACCACGAAACCGAGGATGCTTTCGAGCGCCTGCGCGTCGCCGGCTATCTCTGATCAACACTTCAAGCAACACCAAGCTTCGTGCGAGCGTTCCGATGAACATGATCCTTCCCACCGCCTCGATCTCGGCAACGCCCAACGGCACCACGCGTCCCCAGGTGCGCATCGTCATCGTCGGCCATGTCGACCACGGCAAGTCGACGCTGGTCGGCCGCCTCCTGCACGAGACCGGCAGCCTGCCCGAGGGCAAGCTCGAAATGCTGAAGGCCGTCAGCGCGCGGCGCGGCATGCCGTTCGAATGGTCGTTCCTGCTCGACGCGTTGCAGACCGAGCGCGACCAGGGCATCACCATCGACACCACGCAGATCCGCTTCCGCACCAATTCGCGCGACATCGTCCTGATCGACGCGCCCGGCCACGCCGAGTTCCTGCGCAACATGATCACCGGCGCCTCGCAGGCCGACGGCGCGGTGCTGATCATCGATGCGCTCGAAGGCGTGCGCGACCAGACGAGGCGGCACGGCTATCTCCTGCATCTGCTCGGCGTGAAGCAGGTCGCTGTCGTCGTCAACAAGATGGACCGCGTCGACTTCGCCGCCGCGCGCTTCAAGGACATCAGCGACGAGATCTCGGCGCATCTCAGCGGCCTCGGCGTGACGCCGACGGCGGTGATCCCGATTTCCGCGCGGGACGGCGACGGTGTCGCGGAGCGCACGGGCCGGATCGGCTGGTACAAGGGACCGACCGTGGTCGAGGCGCTCGATAGGCTCGAGCCGGCGCGGCCGCTGGAAACGCTGGCGCTGCGGCTGCCGGTGCAGGCGATCTACAAGTTCGACGACCGGCGCATTGTCGCCGGCCGCATCGAATCCGGCAGCCTGATCGCCGGCGACGAGATCGTGATCATGCCGGCCGGCAAGATCGCCAGGATCAAGACCGTCGAGAGCTGGCCGGTGACGCCGCTGGCGGGACGGCAGGGTGCGGGCCGCTCGGTCGGCATCACGCTCGACCGCGAACTGTTCATCGAGCGCGGCGACATCATCGGACATTCCGGGCAGAGCCCGCGCGACACCCGCCGCATCCGCGCGCGGATCTTCTGGCTGCATGACAAGCCGCTGACCAAGGGCGAGCAGATTCTGATCCGGCTCGGCACCAAGGAGAGCCGCGCCACCGTCGTCGCCATCGAGAAGGCGGTCGATCCCGGCGAGCTCTCGAGCACCGAGAACAAGGCGATCGCCCGCAACCATGTCGGCGAGATCGACATTTCGCTTTCGAATCCGATTGCCACCGATCCCTACACCGAGAACCCGCGCACCGGCCGTCTCGTGATCGAGGTCGCGGGACGCATCGCCGGCGGCGGCCTGGTGCTGTCCGTCGATGCCGGCCAGCGCGCCGTGCCGGTCGATATCGTGCCGGTGGAATCGGCACTGCGCCCTGACGAGCGCTCCGCGCGCTATCGCCACAACGGTGCCGTGGTCTGGCTCACCGGCCTGCCGGCGTCCGGCAAGTCGACGCTGGCCAGAGCGCTGGAGCGGCGGCTGTTCACCAATGGCGGCTCGCCGGTCCTGCTCGACGGCGACACGCTGCGCGCCGGGCTCAACAGCGATCTCGGCTTCTCCGCCCCCGATCGCAGCGAGAACATCCGCCGCCTCGCCGAGGTCGCGACGCATCTCGCTCGCAACGGCCATATCGCGATCGTCGCCGCGGTCTCGCCCGCGCGCGAGGACCGTGCCACCGCGCGCCGCATCGCCGACACCGCGTTCCGCGAGATCCATGTCGCGACGCCGGCCGAGGTCTGCGAGACCCGCGATCCGAAGGGCCATTACGCCAAGGCCCGCTCCGGCGCGCTGCAGGGCTTTACCGGCATCGGCAATGACTACCAGCCGCCGACCGGCAACGAGCTGACCATCGACACCTCGAACCGCTCGGTCAGCGATGCCACCGACGAGATCGAGCGGATGCTGGCCACGACCGGCATCCTGTTCGACGAACTGACCGACCTCGCGGCGAATATCTAGGCGGCGCAGCCCCCTCCTCTGGGGGGCCTTCTCAGAACCGGGACTTTAGGGCTAAAAGGGCCGTGAACGCGGCCCTTTGGCGCGTTTTTTGCTGATTTCTCTCGAAAACAGCCCCTAAACGCCCCATTTCTTTAAGAAAGCCCATCATGAAACGCGTCGACGCCCACGGATTGAAGATCGCCCCCGTCCTGTTTGACTTCATCGCCAACGAAGCGGCCCCGAAAACGGGGATCGCGCCGGATGCGTTCTGGGCCGGGCTTGCCGCCATCATCAAGGAACTGGGGCCGAAGAACCGCGAGCTGCTCGCATTCCGCGACACGCTGCAGGCCAAGATCGACGACTGGCACCGCGCCAACAAGGGCAAGGCGTTCGACCTCGATGCCTATACCGCCTTCCTGAAGGAGATCGGCTATCTGATCCCCGAACCGGCGACGCAGAAGGTCGAGACCGCTGATGTCGACGAGGAGATCGGCAAGATCTGCGGTCCGCAGCTTGTCGTCCCCCTCACCAATGCGCGCTACGCGCTGAACGCGGCGAACGCGCGCTGGGGCTCGCTCTATGACGCGTTCTACGGCACCGACGCGATTCCGCACGACGCTGCCGAGAGCGGCAAGGGCTACAACAAGGCGCGCGGCGACAAGGTGATCGCCAAGGCCAAGGCCTTCCTCGACGCCGCCGTGCCGCTCGCGACCGGCAGCCACACCGACGTCACCGCCTACAGCGTCGTCACGGGCCAGCTTGCGGTGAAGCTGAAGAGCGGCAATGCCACCGCGCTGAAGAACGCGGCACAGTTCGCCGGCTTCCAGGGCGATGCCGCCCAGCCTTCCGCGATGCTGCTCGTCAACAACGGCCTGCATGTCGAGGTCAAGATCGACCGCAGCAGCGCGATCGGCAAGGACGATCCAGCCGGCGTCGCCGACATGATCATGGAGGCCGCCGTCTCCACCATTCTCGACATGGAGGATTCGGTTGCCGCGGTCGATGCCGAGGACAAGGTGCTGGTCTACCGCAACACGCTCGGCCTGATGAACGGCACGCTCTCGGCCGATTTCGAGAAGGGCGGCAAGACGCTGACGCGCTCGCTCAACGCCGACCGCAGCTACAAGACGCCGGACGGCAAGGGCGAGGTGACGCTGCACGGCCGTAGCCTGCTCCTGATGCGCAATTGCGGTCACCACATGTTCACCGACGCGGTGCTGGACGAGAAGGGCGAGGAGATTCCGGAAGGCCTGCTCGATGCCGCCGTCTCCGGCTTGCTCGCCATCCACGACCTCAAGGGCAACTCCAAGGTCAAGAACAGCCGGACCGGCTCGGCCTATATCGTCAAGCCGAAGATGCACGGCCCGGACGAGGTGTCGCTGACCTGCGAGATCTTCGACCGCGTCGAGAAGATGCTGGGCCTGCCCGAGAATACGCTCAAGGTCGGCATCATGGACGAGGAGCGGCGCACCACCGTCAACCTCAAGGCCTGCATCCAGCGCGCCTCCAAGCGCATCATGTTCATCAACACCGGCTTCCTCGACCGCACCGGCGACGAGATCCACACCTCGATGGAAGCGGGTCCGATGATCCGCAAGAACGAGATGAAGGCGCAGGCCTGGATCAAGGCCTATGAGGACTGGAACGTCGATATGGGCCTGACCTGTGGCCTGCCCGGCCATGCGCAGATCGGCAAGGGCATGTGGGCTGCGCCCGACAAGATGGCGGACATGCTGGCGCAGAAGCTTGGCCATCCGCAGGCCGGCGCCACCACCGCCTGGGTGCCCTCCCCGACGGCCGCGACGCTGCACGCGCTGCACTACCACCAGGTCAACGTCACCGCGCGCCAGCAGGAGCTCGCCAAGGGCGGACCGCGCGCGAAGCTCTCGGACATCCTCACCATCCCGGTGTCGAAGTCGAACTGGGCGCCGGATGACGTCAAGCAGGAGATCGACAACAATTGCCAGGGCATCCTCGGCTACGTCGTGCGCTGGATCGACCAGGGCGTCGGCTGCTCCAAGGTGCCCGACATCCATGATGTCGGCCTGATGGAAGACCGCGCCACCTTGCGCATCTCCAGCCAGCATCTCGCCAACTGGCTACACCAGGGTGTGATCACCGAAGCGCAGGTGATGGAATCGCTCAAGCGCATGGCGGTCGTCGTCGACAAGCAGAACGCGGGCGATCCCGTCTACAAGCCGATGGCGCCCGCCTTCGACGGCGTCGCCTTCAAGGCGGCCTGCGACCTCATCTTCAAGGGCCGCGAGCAGCCGAACGGCTACACCGAATACATCCTCACCGCCCGCCGCCGCGAGGCCAAGGCCGCCGGCTGATCTGCAAGCGATCGCAACAACATGCAAAAGCCCCGGCGATAAGCCGGGGCTTTTTTTGTCGGCGCCGCGAGTGACGCCGGGAAGAGCCGGACGCGATCGCCTGCCGTCGTAAGGGCGCACTGCCAAAAATATCGAAAACAACCCCATGCAAAGTAGCCGGCGGATACGGCAACTTGACTCGTCGGGCAAATCAGGTCCATATTTCCATTATCCAGAAATCGCGAAGGCCACGGGGCTGATCCGCGATCGCTGCGACAAGCAAGAGCCCCGACGATGAGCCGGAGCTTTTTTGTTGGCAGTCCGCTACAGCATCCACATCATTGCGAGCGTCAGCGAAGCAATCCACCCCTCCCGTATGCGGACAGGTGGATTGCTTCGTCGCGTGGCCTGTCATCGGGCCGCGCTTCGCGCGGACCGTTGGCTCCTCGCAATGACAGATCTAGAATACCGCCAGATATTTCAGCAGCGACACGATGCCGATGATGATGACCACCACGCGCGCGATCTGCTTGGCGCGGCCGTCCATCGGCAGCATGTTGATGAGATAGAGCACGAGAATGACGACGAGAAAGGTAACGAGTACGCCAACCAGCATGCGGGGCCCCCTGATGGCATCGGTGAATCTGCTGTTCGCCCTTTGCTAACGTGCAGGAGGCAGGCCGGTTCCGCGCCAGGAACCGAAAGCGGCCGCCGACGTGTGATCGACGCTACTCGCGCGCCACCACCGCCGGCCGGCCATACTTGGCGCGGATGCGATCCGGCGCCGGCGTGAAGTTGAGCTGCGCGCCGCGCCGGTCCGGACGGCTCACCGACATCAGCCCGTTCTTGCCGGCAACGATGTCGCCCTTGCGCAAGGTCGGATCGTCCTCGATTTTCACCGCGGCGAGGCCGACAGTATCCTTGCCGTTGCAGGTGCACCCCGCGACGATCTCGTTACGATAGCGGAACGCGTTCGGCAGGTCGGAATACGGTTTGCCGTCTTCCGTCGCGGCGTTGTCGATGTTGCCGCCATAGACCACTTCGGTCGCGCTCGCCGGACAGAAGCTGTTGCAGCTTTCCGCCTTGCTCTGGTTGCCGGTCGCAGCGAGCGGGAAATAGCGGCCGTCGCAGGTCCGCACGCAATAGGCCTGGCCGACGTCATAGCGAGGACGGCGCTCGACCCGCGGCGCCATCGGCGCCGGGCCGTCGTCGAACGGCATCCGGATCACCGGCGGGCGGCCATGCATGAAGCCGCCGAACAGTTGCGAGAAGAAGTCCTGGGCCTGCGCTGCAGGCGCAAGGGACAGGCCGAGCAATGCCGCCGTGCCGAACGCGCAGCGCCTTACGTGCCGTTTCACCATCACCGACCTCGGTACCATGCCGATCCCTAGAGCCCCGTTCCGATTGAATCGGAACGAGGCCCTAGATTCTTGTTCTGACGCGTTTTCTTCACGCGAACTGATATCCACTTCGCTCGAGAACGCTCTAGTACAACGAGGAAGCCGTCGGGATGTTCATCGCCTGACGCCCGGAAGGCAGCGTCGTCGCCGCAGGGCGCGGCCGCGCCGCGGCCGGCCGGACCGAGATCTGCGTCGTGGTCGGGCCGATCTCGCGCGCGGCGAGGAGCGGCGCATTCTTCGGCAGCACCACGACCTTGGCGCCGACATTGACCCGGTTGAACAGGTCGATGACGTCCTCGTTGGTCATGCGGATGCAGCCGGACGAGACGAACTTGCCGATGGTGGAGGGATCGTTGGTGCCGTGGATGCGGTATTCGCTGGAGCCGAGATACATCGCACGCGCGCCGAGCGGATTCCCGGGGCCGCCGGCGACGAAGCGCGGCAGGTAGGGCTGGCGCGCGATCATCGCGGTCGGCGGATGCCAGTCCGGCCACTCCGCCTTGCGGCTCACGCTCTGCACGCCCGACCAGGTGAAGCCCTCGCGACCCACGCCGACGCCGTAGCGGATCGCGCGGCCGCCACCGAGCACGTAATAGAGTGCGGTGTTGCCAGTATCGATGATGATGGTGCCGGGCGCCTCGGTCGTGTTGAGCGCGACGGTGGTCCGGCGCAGCCGCTCCGGCAGCGCGCCGTCCTCGGCGACGCCAGCCGAGGGGTCGTTCATCACCTCGTCGGCGGGAAATGCGCCCGGCTGCGTCGACGCATAGCCGAGCGCGGAAGAGCGGACCTGGGCGCTGGCCGACGTGGTGACGACAAACGGCGTCGCAAACAGGACGCTGGCGAAGGCAAGGGTGCGCGCGGCGCGCGACGCAAGCCGGCGGCTGGAAACAGACTGCTGTGTCATGTGCTGCCCCTGGACGGGATGCGCATCGTGGTGATGCGATGCCGGGCCAACGCGCATGGCCGCGAGTCGGTTCCGCCGCGAATCGTCGCGAAGCCGCGATTGTCAACCCGTCACGTTTCACGAACCCGCGATGGAACTTCCTCCGTATCGGCCAGTTGTCACCGCGCAATTCGACGCGCGGGGCGACCACGCGACGGGTTTGTTCGTCCTCACGCGGGAGGAGTTCGGTGCGCGCCTTTCCGAGTGAAGACCTGCTTGGCAAAGCGCCCGAAGGCACGCCAGTCCCCGACAGCAAGATCGAGCTGCCGCCGGTTGTCAGCCGCGCCGAGGCCGTCGCTTTCGCGTTGATGGCCCTGCTGGTTATCGTCATTGTCGCGGTGCTCTATTTCGCACGCGCCTTCTTCCTCCCGATCACCATGGCCTTCATCGTCGGCACCATGCTGTCGCCGGCGGCGAGCATGCTCGAACGCTATCGGATCCCGCGCGCGCTCGGCGCGGTCGTCATCGTGATCGCGGTCGGCGCCGCCGTCAGCTTCATGGTCGGGCTCATTGCCTCGCCGGTGATGGAGTGGAGCTCGCGGCTGCCCGAACTCGGCGCGATCCTGAAGGAGAAACTGCATGTGTTCGACCGGCCGCTCGCGCTGTGGCAGGAATTGCAGACCATGGTCGGCGGCTCCGATACGCTGGCCACGCTCCAGCTGCCGAAATTCGAGTGGGTGCAGCCGACGCTGGAATTCCTGTCACCGACCTTCGCCGAATTCCTGCTGTTCATCGCGACCCTGATCCTGTTCATCGCAAGCTGGAAGGATCTGCGGCGCGCACTGGTGATGGCCTTCAGCGAACGCACGGCGCGGCTGCGCACGCTGCGCATCCTCAACGAGGTCGAGACCCATCTCGGCAATTATCTTCTGATGGTGACCACGATCAATGTCGGCGTCGGCATCGTCACCGGCGCGATCTGCGCGGCAACGGGCATGCCAAATCCGGCCGGGCTCGGTGCGCTCGCCGCGACGCTGAACTTCGTTCCGATCATCGGGCCGATCGCGATGTTCGTCGTGCTGGTCGCGGTCGGCATCATCGCCTCGCCGACCATCGGCGCCGGGCTGATCGCACCGGCCTGCTTTACCGTCGTGACCTTCATGGAAGGACATTTCGTCACACCGACGATCGTCGGCCGCAGGCTGTCGCTGAACGCGCTCGCGGTTTTCCTGGCGCTGGCGTTCTGGACCTGGCTGTGGGGCCCGATGGGCGCCTTCCTGTCGTCGCCGCTCCTGATCGTGGCGCTGATCGTCAAGGAGCATTTGATGCCGGTCAATTCGCCGCAGCTGCCGGAAGACTAGCAAGGCGTTCTCAAGCGAAGCCGGCACCGCTTGAAGCCCGGTTTCACGGCTGGAACCATGCACCGCGCGGCGCGTTTTTGTTCCAGCACGCAAGTTCTCCGGGAGCTTTTCGATGTCGAGCACGGACAGCGCATTTGGGATCAAGAACATGACGGACAAAGCGACCTACGAACGCCTTGAAAAGGATGTAGCAGCCGTGAAAAGCGATATCGCCGCCCTCACCGACCAGATCACCGACGCGCTGAACTCGTTTGCCAACAACGCGGGCAAGCAGGCCCGCCGCCGCTACAAGGATGCGCGCGCCAGTGCGGAAGATACACTCGACGACATGTCGGAGCGCGGCAGCGCGATGATGGGCGCGGCGCAGGATGCCGCATCCTCGATCGAGGAGACGCTGGAAGAGGCGATCACGCAGCGACCGCTCGCGACCGTCGGACTGGCGCTCGGCATCGGCTTCCTGATCGGCGTCGCCTGGCGCCGCTAGGCAATCTGCGGTCTCCGGGGGATGAGCCCCATGGTGGCGATCACGCGGAAACCGCCCCTCTGGATGCGATGGCGGCGCTGGCGCGCCGCCGCTGCGTTTGTCGATGCGCTCTTCAGGGCAAGGCTCAAGGCAAGATTCAAGGCAAGATTCAGGGCAGGGCTGGTCGATGCTTCAGCGGCTGATCAATGACGTCAAGGATTCCACCGGCAACGTGCTGCGGCTGACGTCGCTGGCCGCGGCCACCGCGATCGCGCTGTTCATCACCATCGGCTTCCTGTGCGCCGCCGCCTTCGTCTACGTACTGCAGCACTACGGGCCGGTGGAAGCATGCCTCGCCGGCGCCGCGCTGTTCCTTGTCGTCACGCTGATCGCCGCCAGCGTCTACATCGTGCGCAGGCGCGAGATGCGCCGCCGCGCCGAGAAGGCGGCAAAGGCCGCCGCGGCCAATGTGTTTGCCGATCCGGTGGTGGTCGCCACCGGCCTGCAGATCGTGCGGGCCATCGGCGTGAAGCGGCTGATCCCGATCCTGGCGATCGGCGGCCTCGCGCTTGGCCTGATGGCAAGCCGCAGCGCCGCCAGCAGCAGCGAGGCGGACGAGGAGGAATAGCCCTCTCGTTTGCAAGATTAGCGCGAAACCAGCACCGACAACCATCGTCGTCGCCCGGCTTGACCGGACGATCCAGTATTCCAGAGACAGCGGTATTAAGCGAATGGGCCGCGGCGTACTGGATCGCCCGCCTTCGCGGGCGATGACAGCGTTTGCTTGTTGCGATAGCGCTTCGCCCTGCTCAGGTCACGCAGCGGCCGGGCTGCAGCAGCTTGGCCACTTCGGTCAGTACGCTGACCACGGGCTCGCAGGCCACCTTGCGGGTGTCGCCGGGCCGTGCCCGAGCGGGCACTGCCGGGCGATGGCGCGCCTCTTCCTTGGCCACGGGGACGCGGACCAGCACCGACGTATCGGGAAGCCGCTCGACCTTCAGCGCAACGGTCCGGCTCGGCAGGCCGGTGACTGGAATCGCGGCACGGTCGGTCTTGGCGGCGCGATTGACGGCGCTCTCCGGCGCCAGTGCGGTGGTGACCTGCTGGCGGCCGATGAGATCGTGGCCGGATGCCAGCTGGACGGCGCCAAGCGTCAACCCAGCCGCCAGCGTAGCGAAAATTCTCATCTGAATCTTTGACATGGTGATGTCCCTCGCCCCATGGAAATTCGCTCGACGATCCCTTGGCGATCCCGGACACAACGCGAACGAAACCCGCGGGGTTCTCGCGTCCGGCCATCACTTAACCGTGTACGAAAATATTTTCGCTTGTACGGAACGACTCAGGGGGTCTGCGAGTCTTTGGAAGAGCCGGTTATTCCCCCTGCCCCATTGACCGGCGACGTAGGGCGCGACCGTGGTGATGCCGGTCGCGCCCTGCTCTTTTTCTGGTGTGCCGCAAACGATGCGTCAGCCGGCCTGTCGCTCACCGGTCCGAAAACCTGAAACCAAAGGCCCGGTCCTCCCACTCGCGAGAGGACCGTCCGCGTCAGGCATTGTCGTTCGATGGCATGTCCTGGGATCGAACAACCGTCACTTCACGGCATGACGGGCAACGACCGACGTGAAACTTGATTCCGGTTGTCTGGTCGTCGACGAGCATCAATTCGCTCAAGGGCTCACCGCATTTGCAGGTGACCGTTCTCTGATCGGCAAAGTACATCTGACGTCCTCCATAAGCCTGGAGATTTCTCGTCTTCGGGGCGAGTTCGTTTGCGCCGTGCTCGCCCCCTCGCTTCCGCTCCTTCTCGGTCGGTCAGATCCGGACCATCCGGATTGGTTGGTGTGACTCCAAGCGCTTATTTCGAAGCGGATTTCGCCTTCCGTGACTCCGCGGCTTCGCGCGCCTGCCGCTCGGCCTTGAGGCGCTGGAAGTTGTCGTAGAACGCCTTCTCGTTGGCGCGATGCTCCTTCATCGCCTGCGATGCGTCTTGCTGACGCTGCGCATCACGGTCCTTGCGCTGCTGGGGAGTAAGATTCATGCGACCTCCGACTAAGCTCTTGAATCAACGCTGGATTCAACGCACGAGCCCGGAAATGGTTGCACCTTGGGAAGGAACCGGATCTATTTGCGCAGGCTCGCCCAGACGCCGCCCAGGATCAAAAGGCCGCCGACCAGATGGATCAGCTTCGGCGGCTCGCCGAGGATGATCCAGGACAGCAGCGCGCTCGCGATCGGTGCGACGTAGAGCACCAGCGAGCTCCGCACCGAGCCGAATCTCGCGCCGAGCCAGGCGAAGCCGGCATAGGCAATCAGGCCGGGCACGAGGCCGGCGAAGACATAGGCCTCGAACGCCCTTGTGTTGAACACCGCAGCCGGCGTCGCCCACATCTCCTGGAGCGCCGGCGGCAGCGAGCACAGCGCGCCGGCCGCCGAGAACAAGCTGACCCGCGCCAGCAGCGAGGCGCGCGGCGCGACGCGCGACTGCAGCAGCGTGTAGCCGGACCAGCCGAGCATCGCGCACACCACCAGGAGATCACCCCAGGCCGCGCTCGACTGCGTCAGCGTTTCCAGACGACCGCCCGAGACGATCAAGAGCGCACCGCCGAGCGCCAGCGCCGTGCCGAGCCATTGCAGCGGACCGATATGCTCGATGCCAAGCGCCGCCGAGATCAGCAGCACCATGATCGGCGACAGCGCGAAGATCAGCGCGATGTGGATCGCGGTGGTCGTGATGCCGGCGATGTAGACCGGGCCGCCGCACAGGAACATGCCGAGGAAGCCGGCGGCAAGGATCGGCCAGAGGTTCTGCGCCAGCGGGATCTTGCCGTCGCGGATCGCTGCGATCGCAAACGGCGCGAGGCCGATGGCGATGATGCTCCAGCGGAAGAAGGCGAGCGAAAACGGCGGCACCGAGCCGGCGAGCCCGCGCGCCAGAACTTGGTTGGAGGCCTGCCCGACCGCGACCAGGATGAAGCCGGTCAGCGCGACCGCGTCCTCCCAGCCTTTGGCGGGGCGGCTGACCTGCGCTTTCGGCGGCTCCGCATCCATGACACCGCCCCCTCAGCCGGCGTGCGATCGGCTCACTCGTCCGCTACTGCTCGGCCGCCTCACGCTCCATGTCGCGGCCGGACAGATCCTCGCCCTGCATGTTGGCGTAGTCGCGCGCCATCTCGCGCATCAGGAATTTCGCAGGCACGTCGTGATAGCTGCCGCGGTCATTGACGTATTGCATGTAGGCGCGGCCTTCGCCGTCGAAGGGGTGCAGCAGCGCATCGGTGTGGCCGTCGAAATCGAGCGGGGCCACGCCGACCTTGGCGCAGAGCGTATCGTTGAACGTCGGCGTCGCCTTGCGCCAGGCTCCGTCGACGAACACTTCCGTGAAGCCGTGCCAGGTGAAGATGTCGGTGCCCATGCTCGCGCGCAGCTTCTCGGTGGTGAGATGGTTCTTCACATCGGCAAAGCCGACACGGGCGGGAATGCCATGGACGCGGCACGCGGCCGCATAGAGTGACGCCTTGCCGACGCAATAGCCTTGTCCGGCGGCGAGGACGCTCGAGGCCCGGTAGCTCTCGGGCGAGCGCATGCTGACATAGGGGTTGTAGCGGATTCCGTCGCGCACGGCCTTGTAGAGCACGCGAGCCTTCTCCCGCGCGCTGGCGTCAGACGGAACGGCGGCGCGGGCGAACGCCTCGACGGCGGGATGGTCGCTGTCGACATATTCGCCAGGGTCGGTGTAGAGGCGGCTGATCGTATCGGGGAGCTGCTCGGTCATGGCACAAGCTTAGCAAGCCATCTGCACAGTTCAATGCAGCACGTGCAGCGTTTCCCGCAGCCCTGCCCGGCCGGAGCCCCGCTCTGATTGAATCGAAACGGGGGCCTGGATTTTAGCTTTGACGCGTTTTCTTCACGCGAACCGGTGCCACTTCGTTCGAAAACACGCTAGTTCTTGAAGTGTTCGTCCAACTGCGGCGGCGGGTAGCTGCGCCGCCTGGCCTTGAAATATTCACGTGCGAAATGGATGCCTATCCCGATCAGGAACGGCGGCGCAAGCGCGGCGGCGATCACCAGCGCGGTGATCGACTTCGGCGTCAGGATGTCCAGCACCATCGACGCCAGCAGCCACAGCGTGGCAGCAATCACCGCGACGTCGACGTGCTTCATTCCCCGGTCTTTCCCTTGGTTCCTGGCTACCATCCGGGTTCCATCCTACCGGCTGGTCCCGGGCGCGCCAAGGATTCCGGGCCACAGACGGGACCTCCGCCCCTTCACTTTTTTGGAACGGCGCTTGCGCGGGCCACGTTGGTGCAGAAGTCCTGGATCCAGGATCAAATATTGATCCGGATCAGCCGAGCACGGAGGCCACGATGGGCAACTCCAGTGACATCCACAGCGGCGTCGACCATCCCGCCAGCCGGAACGGCGTCAACGACCCCGTCGGCGGCGTCGATGTGAAGCGAACTTTCGACGACAACCAGACGCCGCACGAACGTGCGCAATGGGCCGCCGATGTGCGTGCCGACGCCTCACCTCGGCGGGGCGAACCGTTCCTGCCCGAAGCGCTGCGACGGCCGCCGACCGCGCCGCTCAATCCACGCACCGGCCGCCGCGCGACTGACTAAATTAGGTTGAATCGTCATCGCGCCTTAGCTCTTTGTTTGAGCATGATCTTTTCGGAAAACCGCTTCGCACTTTTCCGGATCATGCTTTAGGCTGTGAACGCCCGCACCAGCAGCAGGCCGCCGAACAGCGCGAGAATCGAGAGCGCGACGGAGGCCGCGATGTAGGTGCCGGCCGACCATAGCTCGCCGCGCTGCATCAGCACGATCGCATCGAGCGAAAAGGTCGAGAAGGTGGTGAAGCCGCCGCAAATGCCGACGGTGAGAAACACCCGCATCGCCTGGCTGGCATTCCAGCTCAGCGCGAACGCTTCCGCGAAGACGCCGATCAGGAACGAACCCACGATATTGATCGCCAGCGTGCCCCAGGGAAATTCCGTGCCGACCAGGCGCCCCGCGCCGATCGCCACCAGATAGCGCGCGACCGATCCCAGCGAACCGCCGATCGCGATCGCCGCCAACAACTGAACGTTCAATGCTCCACCTTTCCGGCTCGCCATTCGATGAAGCCCGCCACCAACCCAAGCACGAAGGTCGCAGCGACCAGCTCGCCCGGCGCGCCGACCAGCAGGGCGACAACACCGACGAGCCAGATCGACCCGACCAGCGACAATGCGATTGAGAGTGAACCAGGAAGACCCGTCATGCGCTGTCCCTTCTCATTCGCGGGACACGGCGGGTCGGCGGTGGCGCATGCTCCTACCGACGCTGTCGCGCCCGGTAGGAGTCATCAGCCTCGCGGCGGTTATCGGGGGACTCCATCCCCATCAACGTGGGAATGGTAGGCGAGCGGAGCGGCAGGAGCAAGTGGGCCCGTTCCGCCGTTTCGCTTCTCGGCTCAGCCGGTCGTCGACAGCATCGCGTTCAGCTCAACGGCTGTTCGCAGTTGCTCGATGCGCGCGACAATCTGCTCGCGTTCGGCACCGCGCGGCAATCGGGCGAGCAGGCTTTCAAGTCGCACGCGATGTTCCTCGAGGCGCTGCTCGAATGTGTGGGGTTCAGATCGCTTCCGCTTTTGAATCGTCCTCTGCATTATCGACCTTTGGCGGTTGAAGACCGGGGCTGTTGGCCCAGCGGTCCAGTTGCTCGATGACTTTCGCGTGGCTCGGGCGCCGCGGTTTCGGGGCTTCCGGCTCCTCGGACAGCTTGCGGGGAAGCTTGACGTGGTTGGCCATGGCATCTCTCCAGCGACATAACGAGGCGGGCGGCCGGATCGTTCCTTTATTTTTTATCTAAGTTATTGATTTCATTTGATAATTCAACTAAGTTGACGTTTTTGTCTCAACCGATGGAACCCCATGCGAGTTTGGTGGTTTAGCAAATTACTCAACAAGCTAAGTCTTGGTGTTTTGCGATGAATGAGCTTCGCGCTGAGCGTCTTCAGGTCATGCTGTCGCCGGAGGAGTTGGCAGCCCTCGACGATTTCCGCTTCAAGCACCGCATGCCGACCCGCGCCGCGGCGGTCCGCGAGCTGCTCAAGCTCGGTCTGGCCGGCATTGGCGTCGATGGGGGAGCAGGAGTGAAATCGAGCGATTATGGTGTGTTCGATCGCGGGCCCGAGGGGCACACCCAGAGCGACGCGCCGCAAGAGGATTGACGGCGCGTTGGCGCTGACGTGGCGGTTCAGCCCGCGGCGAACAGGTCGACAATCGCCTTCAGACTGCACACCACGAGGGCCGACGTGAACATCGCCGTGCCGAGATCCGCGAGATAAAGCAGTTGCGCCCTCTGCTCCGCATCAAGCCGCGCGATCGCCTTGCGCATGGCCAAGCTCCCTTTTCGGGAGAACGCGATGCGCCGATGTCCGTTCCCTTCTTTGCGTCAGGCCCGCTGCAGCGCCAGCGTCACGCCGCCGAGCGTCAGCGCCATGGCGCCGATCTCGCGCAGGCCCAGCGGCTCGCCCAGGATGATGGCGGCGGAGACCACGCCGATCACGGGAACGATCAGCATGCCGGTCGAGGCCGTGGTCGGTGGCAGACGGCGCAGCGTCTCGAACCAGGTGACGTAGCAGATGCCCATCGGCACCAGCGTCATATAGACGAAGCAGCCGAGCCCCAGCGGGGTGATCGCGGCATAGTTCGGATGCTCGAAGAGGATGCCGAGCAGGAGCATCACGAGGCAGCCGATGCCGACCTGCCAGGCCACCACCGCCAGCGGCGGCATCGGCAGCGGCTTGCGGTTGAGCACGTTGCCGAGCGCGAACAGGATGGCGCAGAGCAGCGCCAGCACGATGCCCAGCAGCTTGTCGGCGCCGAACGCAAAGCCGTTGCCGCTGAGCAGGAGTGCAACGCCGGCAACGCCGAGCACCAGCGCCGCAAGATCCCGCAGCGTCGGGCGGCTGTGCTGCACCGGCCAGGCAAACAGCATCGCCCAGATCGGCATCGTATAGGCGAGCAGAGCGCCCTCGCTCACGGTCACATATTTCATCGCGACCGTGCCGAGCCCCATCCAGGCAAAGACGTTGGTGAAGGAGGCAAACAGCAGCCGCGGAATCGCCTCGCGCGGCACGGCGAGCGACTGTCCGCGGGCCAGCGCCAGCGTGCCCAGGATCGCCGCCGCGCAGGTGCCGGCAAGCCCGCGCGCGAACAGGGGTGGCCATTGCTGCAGCAGCAGCTTCATCAGCGGCCAGTTCAACGCCCAGCCGAACGCCGTCACCACCAAGCAGAGAAAGCCCACCGTTCTATCGCGCTGCGTCGTATCCATGGGCGGCGCTTAGCAGGCGAACGCAGGCGATTCCATATCGCATCGCGCATGCGCACCACCCTGTCAGGCAAAGGTGCCGATCGTGACCCGCGGCCAGCCCTCGCTTTTCCGCGCGGCGGCAAGCCTGATCGTCCAGGCATCGATCAGGCTGGCGATGAGCAGGCGGCCGGTGCCGCGCATGTCGGGCAGTCTCATGGTCGGGGTGCCGAGCGTGAGCGCGACCACGCCGTGGGTTGCCGCCAGCAGTGCGGTTGCGAGCCGCTGCGGCAGGCCCGGCGCCGGCTCGGCGCCATGTGCCGCCAGAAATTCCCGCACCGAGATCACGAACAATTCGTAGCTGCGGCGCGCGATCTCGGTCTCGCCGAAATAGACGCCGTCGGGAAAACGGCGGTCCTCGATCGTGCCGGACATCGAGAACAGCGAGCGGAAGTGATCGGGATTGTCGGCCCAGTAATCGAGATAGGTTTCCATCACGCGCCGCAGCCGCAGATCGCTGTCGGCCGTCTCCGCGCGGACCCGCTCGAGGCGTTCGGCGACCGCCTCGAGATTCTGCTGCTTCACCGCGAGCAGCAGCAACAGCTTGGTCGGGTAATATTTGAGGACGGTGCCCTTCGAGTAGCCGATCGCGTCGGCGATCTTCTGGATCGAAACGGTCTCCAACGTGCCGGCGGCGAACTCCTTGCGCGCGGTCTCGAGGATCAGCGCCTTCAGCGCCTCCTTGTCGGCCTCCTGGCGCGCCCTGCGCTGAAAGCGCCGTGCGCCTTTGGCTCGCTCCACGATCGACATCCCCATCTGCCTCGCGCCTCCATGCCGCGCACCCGCCCCGATGGCAACCCCGCCCTTGCAGCATGCGAGTTAATTGACTATGGTCAATTAACCAATGACAAGACGGGAGGATCCGATGAGCACCCATGCGAGCCCCCTTGCGAGCCCCCTTGCCGGCGACATGGTCCGCAGCGATTTCGATCCGTTCAGCGCGGCGACGCGGGCCGACCCCTACGGCACCTATGCGGAGCTGCGTGCCGCAGCGCCGGTCATCCGCCTGACCAGATATGACATCTGGGCGGTGCCGCGCTTTGCCGAGGTCAAGACGATCTTCGGAGACCATGTCAATTTCAGCAACGCCGGCGGCGCCGGACTTGCAAACCACTTCAAGGAAAAGCCGTGGCGGCCGCCGAGCATCGTGCTGGAAGCCGATCCGCCGCTGCACACGCGAACCCGCGCGGTGCTGGCGCGGATCCTCTCGCCCGGCGCGATGCGGCGGCTCGCTGATGATTTCAAGTCAACGGCGACGCGGCTGATCGACGGGCTGGTCGAGCGCGGATCGTTTGACGCCATCAAGGACATCGCGGAGGTGTTTCCGGTCAGCGTGTTTCCCGACGCGCTCGGCATCGACCAGGAGGGCCGCGAGAACTTCCTGACCTATGGCGCGATGGTGTTCGCCGGCTTCGGGCCCGAGAACGACTATTTTCGCGATTTGATGCAGCAGGCGCCCCGCGTGCTTCCCTGGGTCGCGGCGCGCTGCCAGCGCGAGGCGCTGCGCCCGGGCAGTTTTGGCGCGCAGGTCTATGAGGCGGCCGACGCCGGAGAGATCAGCGCGGAGGAAGCTCCGCTGCTGGTGCGTTCGCTGTTCTCGGCCGGGCTTGACACCACGATCAGCGCGATCGGCATGGCGCTGTACACGCTTGCGCGCCATCCCGAGCAATGGTCGCTGCTTGCGGAAGATCCGTCGTTGTCGCGCGCGGCATTCGACGAAACCCTGCGCTTCGATTCACCGGCGCCATTCGTGTTCCGCACCACGCCGCATGACACCGAGATTGCAGGCGTCAAGATCGGCAAGCACGAGAAGGTGCTGCTGCTACTTGCCTCCGCCAACCGCGACGAGACGCGCTGGGAGCATGCCGACCGTTCGACGTCAGACGGCGGCTCTCCGGTCACATGGGCTTCGGCGTCGGCATCCACGGCTGTGTCGGGCAGATGGTGGCACGGCTGGAAGCCGAGGCCGTGATCACAGCGCTCGCCAGCCGCGTGAAGCAGCTCGAGATTGCAGGCCCCACAGCCTTCCGCGACAGTTCGGGCCTGCGAGCGCTCAGCACGATGCCGGTCTGCGTGACGCCGAAATAGCGTCGCCATCGAAGGCTTGCTCAAAAAAAGCCGGCGTACCTTTCGGTACGCCGGTCTGGATTTTGCCGCTTGCGTAAATTCAGCTCATGCCGAGGCGGCGCTCGGCGCGCGGTTGCGTGAATTGCGCTGGAAGAACAGCGCCTGGCTCGCCACCGCCGATACCATCGCCGGCTGGAACGGCTTTGAGATCAGGAACGCCGGCTCGGGACGCTCGCCGGTGAGGAAGCGCTCAGGGTAGGCCGTGATGAACACCACCGGCACTTCGAAGGTGCGCAGCAGCTCGTTGACCGCATCCAGGCCCGACGAGCCGTCGGCGAGCTGGATGTCGGCGAGGATCAGGCCGGGCCGCTTGTTCTTGGCCAGCGCCACTGCATCGGCATGGGTGCGCGCGACGCCGACGACGTTGTGGCCGAGATTCTTCACTAGGCTCTCGAGGTCCATGGCGATGAAGGTCTCGTCCTCGATGATCAGCACGTCGGTCGCAATCTCGGCCGCCATCTCGCGTCCGGCAGCGTCTGCAAGACGCCGCGTCTCCGCGACGTCGGTGCCGAGAACGAAGGCGACTTCCTCTTCCGAGAAGCCCTCGAGCGAAAGCAGCAGGAAGGCCTGACGCGGCAGCGGCGTGATGTTCGACAGCCGCCGCTCCGGCGGCATCGGCAGGGTCGTCACCTCGGCATCTTCGTTGACCGAGACCGAATTCCAGATCTGCGTGAACAGCCGAAACAGGCCGGCCCGAGGCCCATGGCTCTGATCCAGCAACGATCCATCCTGCAACAGGGCCTCGAGCATGGCCCCGACATAGGCGTCCCCCGACGCCTGATTTCCGGTCAGTGCGCGAGCGTAACGGCGCAACAGCGGAAGGTGTTCGGCAACGATCTGCGATCGGGACATTCCCACTCCATCCTTGTTCGTGAGGCCTGGCGGCCTGAAACCCGTTGTCTGGGGGCGACAGAATCCAGTTCTGGGACGACCCCGGTTCCCCTGCATCGCCGACTACGCGCGAAAGCCGAAAAAGTTCCACGAAATAGTTCCAGCATTCCGGAACTTTCTGCGCAACTTTGCATTAGCTCCTGACCGACGAGGCAACGCGGCCAGCCTCTTTTTTCGAGGAAACGACTTGGAAATCAGAGACTTAACTCCCGGGGAAGCGTGGATCACATCATGAAGGAAGTAAAGAAGCAGGGCGGTCTCAACGCCGAGATTCAATCGAGAATCGGCCACCAGCTTCGCGCCATGTACGATGACGTGGTGCGACAGGGCGTACCCGACCGCTTTGCGGAGCTGATCCGCAAACTCGACGGGCCGGAGGCTGCGGCGGCGGCCGTCGCCGGGGGCGATACCGACAAGAACAATGGAGGGGACTAATGCCTCTCACGAATGAACTTCGCGACGATATCCTTGCGTCGGTCCCGAGCCTGCGCGCGTTCGCGATCTCGCTGTCCGGTAATGGGGACCGGGCCGACGACCTGGTCCAGGAGACGCTGCTGCGCGCGCTCGCCAATATCGACTCGTTCCAGCCCGGCTCCAACCTGCCGGCCTGGCTGTTCACGATTCTGCGCAACCTGTTCCGCTCCGACTATCGCAAGCGGCGGCGCGAGGTCGAGGATGCCGAGGGCAACTACGCCAAGACGCTGAAGACCCAGCCTTCGCAGAACGCGCATCTCGAGTTCGAGGAGTTCCGCACGGCGCTCGACAAGCTTCCGCAGGATCAGCGTGAAGCCTTGATCCTGGTCGGCGCGTCAGGCTTCTCCTACGAGGATGCGGCCTCGATCTGCGGCTGCGCGGTCGGCACGATCAAGAGCCGCGTGAACCGCGCCCGCTCGAAGCTCGCCGCGCTGCTCTATGTCGACGGCGCCGAGGATTTCGGGCCCGACGAGACGGTGCGGGCCGTGATCGGCGGCAGCGGCGGCTAAGCGCGACCGCGGCGATAAATAGGAAAAGGCGGCCCGCGGGCCGCCTTTTTCATGTTGGCCTGCAAGGTCCGGCGACGCTCAGCGCGCCGTCAGCTGGCCATCGCCTTGACGGACGCCGGCTTGAAGCCGTTTCTCAGTTCGAGGATCTTGGCTGCGATTTCGGTCACCGGGACCGGATGACTGAACAGGAAGCCCTGCGCCTCGTTGCAGCCTTCGGCCCGCATATGATCCAGCTGCTCGACGGTCTCGATGCCCTCCGCGATCGTGGTCATGCCGAGGCTTCTGCCGAGGCTGATGACGGCGCGGACGATCGATTTCGATCCATGCGTCGCGGTCGCGTCGCGCACGAAGGATTTGTCGATCTTGAGCTTGTCGAAGGGGAAGCTGCGCAGATAGCTCAGCGAGGAATAGCCGGTGCCGAAATCATCCAGCGCGATGCGCACTCCCTGCGCCTTCAGCTTGTGCAGCGTTGCAAGCGTCTCGTTGCTGTTCGCGAGGAACACGGACTCGGTGATTTCGAGCTCCAGCCGGCGCGGCGACAATTTTGACGTCGCGAGCGCGCCGATGACGACGTCGATGAAGTCGGCATCGCGAAACTGGACCGCGGAGACGTTGACCGCGAGCTTCATCTCGCTGGGCCAGGTCGTCGCCTGTTCGCAGGCGCGATTGAGCACCCATTCTCCCAGCGGGCCGATCAGACCGATCTCTTCCGCGATCGGGATGAACTGGTCCGGCGGCACCAGCCCGCGCTTGGGGTGATGCCAGCGCAGCAACGCCTCGAAGCCGCAGATGCGGTCGAGATGGAGATCGTAGAGCGGCTGGTAGAACAACGAGAACTCGTCCTTGACCATCGCCTCGCGAAGGTCGAGCTCGATGGCCCGACGCCGCTGCAGGCTGGCGTCCATCGCAGGCTCGAAGAAGCGCCAGGTGCCGCGGCCTTCCATCTTGGCGCGGTACAAGGCGACGTCGGCGTTCTTCAGCAGCTTCTCGCCGGTGGTGCCGTCGCCCGGCGACATCGAGATGCCGACGCTGCATCCGACGATGACGCGATGCCCGTTCAGCTCGTACGGCGCGCCCACGCATTCCACGATGCGGCGCGCGAGGCGTTCGGCCTCGTCTCCGCCCTGGACGCCACACTGGATGACCGCGAACTCGTCGCCGCCCAAACGCGCGACGGTGTCGACCTCACGGACGCAGGCGTTGAGCCGGTCCGCGACTGCGCACAGCAGTTCGTCGCCGACCGGATGCCCGAGCGTGTCATTGACCTGCTTGAAATTATCGAGATCGAGGCAGAACACCGCGAAGCCGAGTCCGCGGCCGACCTGCGCAACCGCCAGCTCGATCCGCTCGGCCAGCAACGTCCGGTTCGGCAGCTTGGTCAGGGCATCGTGCCGGGCCATGAACGCGATCTGCGATTCCGCCCGTTGCTGTTCGGTGACGTCCTCGCAGGTGACGAGCCAGCCGTCATCGGATGTCGGCCGTTGCGCGATCGCAATGATCCGTCCATCGCTGAGATGCTGCAGATAGTTGCCGTCGTGCTGAGCCATCGACCGCTCGCGCTCCGCCAGCAGGTCGGTGACGGTCCGCTCCCCGTGATTGCCCGCGGCGATGCTCAGGTCGAGCACCTCCTCCATGGTCATTCCGGGAACGACAAGCTCCGGCGATATATCGAAGATCTCACAGAACCGGCGGTTGGCGACCTGCAGCCGCGCCTCGCTGTTGTAGAGGCACAGCCCTTGCGACATGTGCGTGAGCGCCGCGTCGAGCCGCAAATTGGTTTCATGCAGCTCGGCCTTCTGCTGCTTCAGCGCGGAGATGTCGCTGTAGACGAGGACGACGCCGCCCTCCTGCGTCTCGCTGCGGCTGACGCGCAGCCAGCGTCCATCCGCAAGCTGCGCCTCGCTCGCAAAGCCATCGATGTCACCATCGGCGGGGGCCAGCCTGGCGGCATCGAGCCGGTCCGACTGCAGAAGCTGCGGCGAGAGACGGATGAATTCACTCGCGCGCGAGTTGGCCAGCGCGACCTGGCCATCCGCGTCGAGCAGCACGACGCCCTCACGCGACGTTTCGAGCGCATCGGAAAGCCGTGCCTGCGCGGAGCGGCGTTGCGATACTTCTTGATTGACCATTCGCCGAATGTTGTCGCGCATCGTTTCCATGGCGGTCAGAAGCGTGCCGAGCTCGTCGGTCCCGCCCTTGGGGATGGTCGCGTCGAGGTCGCCGCCGGCGATGCTTCGCGCGGCCCGCGATGCGATCGCGACCGGTCCGATAATGCGGCGCGCCAGCAGCCACGAAAACAGCGCCGACAGAAACAGCGCGACGGTCAGCCCGGCCACGTTGAGCTGCAGGTCCCGCTTGATGGTCGAGAGCGCCTTTTGCCGGAACAGGAAGCCATCGCCGGCCGTATAATTGACCAGCAGCTCGACCTGCTGGCTGACGATCTTGGAGTAGCGATCGACATCGCCGACCGTCGCACCCGGTGCGCGCGGATCGGCCGCCGTGCTGCCCTCCGTGGACGATCCGATCGCGCGCCGGTGCAGCGCCATCCAGGCGTCGGCGGCTTCCTGAACCTTGGCGGCGGCTTGCGCGGCGCGCGAGGATTGCGACCGATCGGCAGCAATCGCCAGGTCTTCCGAGAGCGTCTTTGCGAGCTTTTCAATCTGGCCATCGAGATTGGCCCGGATCTCCGGATCCGTGGTCAGCAGGCGTTGCGACGAGGCGACCCGCATCGTGGCGAAATCCGCACCGGCCGCGCGCGCATAGTTGATCGACATCAGGGATTCGTCGAAGGTCTTGGCCACCAGATCGCCGGCATGGCGGATGCCGAGGATGGAGTACCCGCCGAGGGCGACCGCAACGGCGCTCATCGCAAGGCAAAAAATCAGAATCTGGCTGCGGATCGACCCCTTGGTCAGGGCAAGACGCGAAAGGCGGCCGGTTGCGAACCGAAAGGCCGCACCGCTCTTTACCTTGAGGTTGCCAAATAGGCTGTCCATGCCCGCGTTTCGCCGTAGTGCTCGATACTCAAGCTACGCAGAAAGGCGCAGCACTGCGGAAAATAACTGTCTGCTCAAAATTGCTTTAGTAGTGACTGGAACTCATGCTGAAATCGTTAAGATCAGCTGGCGATAATCACCCTTACAGGTGGTCCGGGAGCCACATTTGCAGCCCGGGATAGCCGATATTTGGTGTTCGAGGTTCAGCGGGGGTCTCATGCAGTCAGGCTTGTTGCGCGCCTTGCGCCTGGGCCAGTTCGGCCGCGTGCCGTTTGCGGCGGCGATCGTCACTGGAGCGCTTATTGGAGCAGCTTTGGGCGCAGCCCCTTATGTCATTTCGCAGAAGGATCGTGAATTCAAACCCGCGCAGATCTCGATCAAGCGGGGTGAGGTTTTACGGTTCGTTAACGATGACGGCGAACTGCTGCATCACGCTTATTTGAGCACCGATACGTTCAGCTTCGACTCGGGCGACCAGCAGCCGGGCAGCAAGTTCGACGTCACCTTCTCGGTGCCCGGCGACTACACCGTGCTGTGCGGCATTCATCCGAAGATGAAGCTCGCCGTCCACGTCGCCAAATAGCGCCACAGGGGCGGCGATCTACAGGACCGACGTCTTGAAGATCGCGGCGTGGCCGAAATAATAGACGAACAAGGTCACCGACAGCGCGGCACAGAGTGCGACCGGGGCGAGCCACGGCGCACGACGGTCGCGCGACAACACCTTGTTGTCGGCGACAATCGCAAGCAGGACAGCGATGATCGCCGAGTGTCCGATGGTGTCGATCTTGCCGAATTCGAAGCACGCGCTGATGAACATCCCCGTCAGCACGGTGGCGGCGCAGCGCCGGATCAGCGGCGTCCAGATCAAGGCAAAGGCAAGCGTGAATTCCACCATGCCGGCGGCGCGCATGTAGAACTCGTTGTCGAAGCCCAGCGTCATCGAGGAATGCTCGATCAGCAGCGGGAAGCTCCACTCCGGATAGGCCCATTTTTCGACCGAGGCCCACATCAACGTCACCGCGGCGGCGTAGCGCATCACGTCGATCGGCCGGACTCCGAACAAATCCTTGTTCAGCCCAACCAGTGCAAAATAGGCGGCAACACCGAGAAAGATCGGGTAATCGGCGAGGTGAAAGAGACCGTAGTCGCGCACACCGATCCCGAACAGGACCAGCATCCCCGCCGCCGACAGCGGCAGCGTGCGTCGTGACAGCATCCCGGCAGCGATCGCAAGCTGCAGCGCGCCGACGTACGGCGACGTCGTCTTCAACTCGGGCGTCAGCAGGATGCCGCCCACGGCCCAGATCGAGATGAAGAAGAAGGCGCACACGGCGCGCATCATCAATTCGGTGCGCAGCCGCAGTCCCTCGGTGACGCGGTCCATTACCCGGATCGTGGCGTCACCCAGCGAGGTGGGCTCGATCAGGCAACCCGCAAACAGCCAGAAGATGGCGACGCCGAGCAGCAGCTCGAAATCCAGGCAAAGGACATTCTCGAGTCCGCGGGGCTGACCGGCGACATCGTAGGCACAAAACCACTTGACATGTGCCTCGGCACTGCGCGCGGCTACGACACAAAAAAGAACCGCTGCAAGGCACGTGGCGAAAAAGGAGCGCACCGCCGAGACGGTATCTCGCGCCCATCCACTAAACATTGAACCAACCGCCCACACACTTAGGACTTGTTTAACTTATATCAAATTTTAAGCTTTGCGCCTGCCGGGACACCCCGGGGTTGCATTGTGGTTAATCGTGGCGGGCGAGCCCCCGGCCTGTCCCTTAGTGCAATCTTTACAGCCGGTTCCCTCAAATTTTAGCTAATTCCGGCACGGGAGCTCAATTCAACTGTCGTAGTGAAATCCGGACAAATCGGATCGGGAGGCCGGTACAGTGTTCGGAGCGTTGAGCGTCGTAAGTATCGGGGTGGGGTCGGCCCTCGCCTATGTGACAAGATCGTCCGCTGCGCGCGCAGCGACCCTCGAGACCTGCGCGGGCGCATTCGTGATCGTGGGGCTCGGCCTCCTGGGCGCGGCGCTGCCGCACCTGTCCTGAACGAACCTCGTTCTGAACCGCGTTGAGCCGAGGTCAGCGCGGCAGTTTGGGGACGCCTGCCACCGGCGGGGCCGTTGCGGTCAGGGTTTGCAGGAAGGCGATGAGGTCGTTCTTCTCGTCTGCCGTCAGGGACAGCGGCTTGATGTCGGGCGATCGGCTCGGCCGATCGATCCCACCCTTGTTGTAAAGCTCGATGACATCTTCCAGCGTCGCCACCGATCCGTCGTGCATATAGGGCGCGCGGCGCGCGACGTCGCGCAATGTCGGCGTCTTGAACGCATATTTCAGCTTCGCCGAGGTCGGGAAGAAACGGCCGCGCCCGATGTCATGGCCCTTGGCGGTGCCGATATCCTGGAAGGATCCGTCGGAAAACGACGGGCCGCTGTGGCAAGCCGAGCAACGCGCCTTGCCGTTGAAAAGCTCAAAGCCGTGCTGGGCTGATTTGCTGATGGCGGTGTCGTCGCCCTTGATCCAACGGTCGAACGGAGCCTCGCCTGCAACGATGGAGCGCTCGAAGGTCGCCAACAACGCCTCGATCCTCGGCCGCGTGATCGCGCCGTCTCCGAATGCGTGGGCGAAGGCATCGACATATCCGGGGATCGCCGAAAGTCGCGCGATCAATTCCGGCTCGGTCATGTTCAGGTTGGCCGGACTGAGGATCGGCCCGAACGCAACGGATTCCAGATCCTTGAACTTGCCGTCCCATCCCAGCGGCTCGAAGAAGGCCACATCGATCAACGTCGGCGAGCGGATCGGCAGGCCCTTGGGATCCTCACCGATGGCGCGCGGAAGGCCGTCGGCCCATGAAAGGGATGGCCTGTGGCAGCTCGCGCAGGAGTGCGTCTTTGACCTCGACAACAGCGGGTCGAAGAACAGCAGCTGTCCAAGCGCGGATTTCGCCTCCGAATAGGGATTGCTGCTCGGGAACGGAACGACGTCCGGCCGCCGATAGCTGGCACGGATTGTCGCAGGGTCGCCGGGTGCCGCCGCCGGAGTCAGGGCAAGCGACAGTCCTACCGGCAAAACTGCCGCGAGCAAGGTCAGGCTGACCCAAAGCCTCATCGGGGTCCTCAGACGGTATCCTGCTCGGTATATGCCCAAGCATGTTCAACGAAGTTTTAACAATCGGTTGCGGTCTATTACTGATACCGGGCATTGGTCACGATGACGACGGCGCATGCTTTCGCGCGTGATTTCGATCAATCCGCGCGGCGGTCCGATCACACAACCTGAGGCAGCCGCTACTTCTTCACCGGGCGCAGCGGCGCGGAGAACTGCTCCGTGCGGTCGCGCTCGGTCATGTCGACCACCGTCTCCATCGGTGCGGTCAATTCATAGACGTAGGAGACGTCGGTGAAGAAGCGCTTGGCGGTGCCCCCTAGCGCCTCGGGAGCGACGCGGTCGAGCAGGATCAGGCCGAAATCGGAATCCGGCCGACGCGTCGCCTCGCTGGTGTTGAACTCCTCCCAGCGGAAATGGAAGACCGAGTCCGCATCCTCGCCGACGACCTCCCAATTGGCGGTGATGTGCGGATGCTTTCCAACCAGCGACAGGCCCTCGTCGGAATGCGAGGCCAGCTCGAAGAACAGCAGCGACAGGCTCTGCGCCGCGCGTGCGCTGACCGCGATATCAGGACCGGTGACGGCGATGCGGTCGGCATGCGGGATGGCGCGCGCCTCGAACAGGCCCTTCAGCTTGACGCCCTGCCACTGGCTCTCGCTGAGCAGCGAGACCACGTTGGACATGGCGTGGATGCGCCCGATCAGCAGCTCGCGCGCGCTGTCCATGTCCGAGCCGTGGCGCAAGGTGCGCGTCACGATCGACTGGATCACCGCCAGGATGTTCTTGACGCGGTGGTTGAGCTCGTCGATGACCGCAGTCAGCCGGCGCTCGAACCCGATCCTGACCTGTATCTCCCGGCTGAGTCGCAGATTGTTGTAGGCGACATAGCCGAACAGGCCGCACACGATGCCGGTCAGCGCGAGGCCAATCGCCGCGACGATGGTCGCGGTCTGCTGCGCACGCACCGTGGCGTTGCTCTTGGCGTAATAGTCGAGCGACCAGTCACGGCCGCCGAACGTCACCGTGCGCACCATCGACGGCAGCGGGCCGTCCTGGCGCACCGCGCGCGAGGTGACGATGCCCTGCTCGTTGGCGGTGAACTCGTCGTTGGAGTCGCGCGGATCCTTCAGCGCCACCGCGAACAGCGAGCTGTCGTCGTTGGTCAGCATCAGCGACGACAGCTCGTAGGAGAAGGTGATGAAGCCCGCCGGCTCGGACGCGCCCTCCTGGAACACCGGCGCGGCGAGCACGACCCCGACCGGGCCGTTCTGCCGCAACAGCGGCACCGGATCGGAGGCCACCGGCTTGGCGTTGGCCATCGCCCGCGCCAGCATCGGGCCCACCACCGAGTGGCGGTCGAAGGCGCGGCCCGGAATGCTCAAGGTCTCCGGATTGCGCGGCTCGACGTCCATCAGCACGTTGATCGGCTTGTCGAGCGCCTTGAGGTCGAGCGCCTGGTCGTCGAAATCCCGGATGGTCGGGTTGGTGAAGCCGTTGGCCTTCAGCTCGGCCTGCGCCGCGGCGAGCTCGTTCGGCTTCAGCCGGGCGATCCAGCCGGCCACCACGAAATCGGTCTTGAAGGCGTAGATCGCCGAGCGCAGCGGCTCCAGCATGTTCGGCTTGATCACGGATGGCGTGCGGAACAGGCCCGAGGCGACACGCGCGAGCAGCTCCCGCTCGGTGAGGCGGTCCTGAACCAGGCTCGCATGAACGTCGATCGCGCGCGCGAGCGCGATGCCGTCGATCGCGAGCTCCTGATCGTGCACCCGATAGGCGGCAAGACCGGAGAGCAGAACTCCGATCAGCGCAATCAAGGCAACGATGAAGCCCAGTCGAACCACACGCTTACTCGGCAATCAGGGGGTGGCGAAAGGGGACGGAAGTCATCTGGCTTCTGCAAGGGCGGCGACAAATCAGGATGCGATGAAGGCCCGCCGCAAAGGAATATGGAATAGCGATCATCGGTCCGCAACAGGAGCCGGTCGGCAACATTAACAACGACGCCACCCGGCGGTCTTTGGCGGCGCCAAAGGTTGGTAATCGGCAAAGTTGGAAATTGTTCCGGCGATTGCGCAGCTTTTTTGCGGCGAGGTGCGCGCCCCTCTCATCGACCGTCACCCTGAGGAGCGCGGTACGCGCGTCTCGAAGGATGAACGGCCCGGCCGGTGGCCGTTCATCCTTCGAGGCTCGCGCTGCTCGCGCCTCAGGAAGACAGGATGGACGCTAGTGGCGTGCCACAATGATTAACGCCTAACCGGCCTAACCTGCCTTAACCTTGCCCTGCGACCGAAGGCCGCCCTTGGTCTCGATGAAGCTGATGATGCGATCGAGGCCGTCGCTCTTCTTCAGGTTGGTCATCACGAAGGGCCGCTCGCCGCGCATCCGCCTGGCGTCGGTGTCCATCTTCTCGAGCGACGCACCGACATGGGGTGCAAGATCGATCTTGTTGATCACCAGGAGGTCGGATCGCGTGATGCCGGGACCGCCCTTGGAGGGGATCTTGTCGCCGGCGGCAACGTCGATGACGTAGATCGTCAGATCGGCCAATTCCGGCGAGAAGGTCGCCGCCAGATTGTCGCCGCCGGATTCGATCAGCACCAGATCGAGGTCGGGGAATTTTGCCCGCATGTCCGCGACCGCGGCGAGGTTCATCGAGGCGTCCTCGCGGATCGCGGTGTGCGGACAACCGCCGGTCTCGACGCCGGCGATGCGATCCGGCGTCAGCGACCCCGAACGCACGAGGAACTCCGCATCCCATTTGGTGTAGATGTCGTTGGTGATCGCCGCAATGTCATAGCGCTCGCGCATGGTCTTGCAGAGCAGGTCCATCAGCGCGGTCTTGCCCGACCCGACCGGGCCGCCGACGCCGACACGAAGTGGGCCGTGGGAAGTGGGCATGTGACACGCTCTCCGTTATCGTCGTCCCGGCGAAAGCCGGGACCCATTACCACCGAATTGAATTGTTGCGCGAAGCTGGGGCCGCAGGCTTGCATAGCCACGGAGACCGGTGGTTATGGGTCCCGGCTTTCGCCGGGACGACGGTGAGACCATCATGACCGGAACAGCCTCGTGTATTGCGTCTCGTGACGCAGGCTTGCGAGATCGGCGCGAAAGGTCGCGCCGCCGAGATCGTCGAGCGAGGCCGCATTGGCCCCCGCCGCGGTCGCTGCCACGACCGGCTCGAGATCGGCCAGCACGCGCTGACTGGCGGTCTGCCCGAGCGGGATCAGCCGGCTGCCCGCGGAAATCCAGTTGGAGGTCACGGCATGCAGGAAGGCGTGCAGCGCCGGCGCAAGCCGAATGCCGTGTGCAGCGCTGACGATGCCGACCGCCAAGGGGTAGACGACAGGGCCCTCGCAAGCCGCGATCATCGCGTCGAGGTCGGGCGAATTCCAGGCGGCGCGGGCGATGTCGATGAAGGCGCGGCCCTGCGAGGCCGTCTCCAGCTGCCGCTCGCGCGACGGCACGAAGGCGGCGGCGAGCTCGGCGATCTCGTTCAGCCCGGCATGATTGGGCTGCAACGCCGCACGAAAACTCTGCGCGAGAAACACGGCGTCGCAAAATCCGCTGCCGTCGGAAAGCATCGCGGCGAGCCAATCGCGCAGCGACGCGGCATCCGTGATGTCGCCGGCCTCGACCGCCCATTCGATGCCACTGGAATAGGCGAACGCCCCCACCGGAAAGGACGGCGACAGCCACGTCATCAGCCGATACAGCGCGGCCGCCTCGTCCTCCGCCATCCCGCCGCGCATCGCGGCGGGATCAGGCTCATTTGTGGTCATGA
The DNA here is from genome assembly GCF_032918025.1 of Bradyrhizobium sp. BEA-2-5. Lineage (NCBI taxonomy): Bacteria > Pseudomonadati > Pseudomonadota > Alphaproteobacteria > Hyphomicrobiales > Nitrobacteraceae > Bradyrhizobium > Bradyrhizobium sp. BEA-2-5. The sequence continues at coordinate 7,743,347 of NZ_CP136629.1, forward strand.
GCATGGGAGTGGTCGTGGTGATGATGAGCATGCTCGCAATGCTCATCATGATGATGGTGGTGGTCATGGTCAGGCCCATGATCATGGCCATGGTGGTGACCGTGATCATGCGCATGGCTGTGGGCATGATCGTGCCCGGTGTGACCATGCGCGTGCTCGTCGGCATGCGCATGCTCGGCATAGGCGCCGCCCTCGGGATCGAACGGTGCCTCGATCTCGATGACACGGGCCCCTAACCCCTTCACCATCGCCTCGATCACGTGATCCCTGCGGATGCGCAATCCCTTCGGCATGATCTGGGTCGGCAGATGACGGTTGCCGAGATGCCAGGCGACCCGGATCAGATGATGCGGATCGCTGCCGCGGATTTCCGCCAGCGGCTCGGGAGCTGCGACCACCTCGACGAGACGACGGTCCTCCAGCACCAAGGCATCGCCGCCGCGCAGCGCGACGGCGTTTTCGAGATCAAGCAGGAATTCGAGCCCGCGCGTCCCTGACATCACCATCCGCCGCCGGTGCCGGTCGTCGAAATCGAGCACGACGGTGTCGGCTGGCGCTTCCGTCCAGCGATGCTGTCCCAGGACCTTGGTGGCGCGGATCATCGATGCCTCAGAGCTTCTCGACCTTGGCGTCGCTGATGATCTCGATCACCGTCGGCCCGGTCTTCATGTTAGCGGAATATTCGCGCCATACCTTCATGTGCGGCGCCCTGGCATGGGCGTTGAGGTCCTCGCGGCTCTCCCAGCGCTCGACCACCACATAGAGGTTGGGATCGTTGACGCTGACATTGCCGTCGTAGGAGATGCAACCCTTCTCCTTGCGGGTCTCGACCGTGCAGGCCTTGTGCCCCTTGATGAAGTCGTCCTTGTTCTCCGGCTTCATCGGCGTGGTGGCGATGACATAGATCATGGATTATCTCCCTTCTTTTTCTCGTTAGCGAACCTCGACCTTCTCGGGTGTGATCACTTCGATCTTCGGCGGTGCCGTGAAGCACTTCACCGCGACGCGGCCGAACGTCTTCATGTGCTCCATGCCCCGATGCGGCACCAGAGCCTCGGCGTTTTCCCACTGCTCGACGAACACCATCTTGCTGGGATCGGTGACGCTTTCATGCAGATCATAGGCGATATTGCCGGGCTCCTTCCGCGTCTCCTTGATGCAGGCGGTGGCCGCTGCGATGAATTCGGCGCGCGTTTCGGGCTTGATAGTCAAAGTAGCAACGACGTAAATCACGGAAATTCCTCCCGGTTTTCTCTTTTTGGCTTGAGTCTTGTTTTGACGCGTTTTCTTTCCGCGAACCGGAAATCCACTTCGCTCGAAAACGCTCTGGTTACCGGGACGGGTTTTAGAACATGAAATACCGCTGCGCCATCGGCAGCACCTCAGCGGGCGGGCAGGTCAGCAGTTCGCCGTCGGCGCGCACCTCGTAGGTCTCCGGGTCGACCTCGATATTGGGCGTGGCGTCGTTGTGGATCATGCTCTTCTTGGAGATCCTGCCGCGGGTGTTCTGGACGGCATAGAGCTTCTTGTCGATGCCGAGCTTGCGCGCGAGACCGTTGGCGACGGCAGCCTTCGAGGTGAAGACGACGGAGGACGCCGTGAGCGCCTTGCCGAAGGCGCCGAACATCGGCTGGTAGTGCACCGGCTGAGGCGTCGGAATCGAGGCATTGGGATCGCCCATGGGCGCGGCGACGATGCTGCCGCCCTTGACGATGCAATCCGGCTTGACGCCGAAGAACGCGGGCGACCACAGCACGAGATCGGCCAGCTTGCCCTTCTCGACCGAGCCGATCAGCTTCGACACGCCGTGCGCGATCGCGGGATTGATCGTGTATTTGGCGATGTAGCGCTTGACGCGGAAATTGTCGTTGTCCTTGCCCTTGTCCTGCGGCAGCGAGCCGCGTTGCTTCTTCATCTTGTCGGCGGTCTGCCAGGTCCGAATGATGACCTCGCCGAGGCGGCCCATGGCCTGCGAGTCCGAGGACATCATCGAGAGCGCGCCGAGGTCGTGCAAGATGTCTTCGGCCGCAATCGTCTCCTTGCGGATGCGACTTTCGGCGAACGCCAGATCTTCCGCGATCGAGGGATCGAGGTGGTGGCACACCATCAGCATGTCCAGATGCTCGTCGATGGTGTTGCGGGTGAAGGGCCGCGTCGGGTTGGTCGAGGACGGCAGCACGTTCTTCAGGCCGGCGATCTTGATGATGTCGGGGGCGTGACCGCCGCCGGCGCCTTCGGTGTGGAAGGCGTGAATGGTGCGGCCCTTGAACGCCTTGACCGTGTCCTCGACGAAGCCGGATTCATTCAGCGTGTCGGTGTGGATCATCACCTGGATGTCGTGATCGTCGGCGACCGCCAGGCAATTGTCGATCGCGGCCGGCGTCGTGCCCCAGTCCTCGTGCAGCTTCAGCGCGCAGGCGCCGGCCTTGATCATTTCGACCAGCGCGGCAGGGCGCGAGGCGTTGCCCTTGCCGGAGATGCCGAGATTGACCGGGAAGGCATCGAACGACTGGATCATCCGCGCGATGTGCCACGGGCCGGGCGTGCAGGTGGTGGCGAAGGTGCCGTGCGAGGGGCCGGTGCCGCCGCCCAGCATCGAGGTGACGCCACTCATCAGCGCGTGCTCGATCTGCTGCGGGCAGATGAAATGAATGTGGCTGTCGAAGCCGCCGGCGGTGAGGATCTTTCCTTCGCCCGCGATGACATCGGTGCCGGGACCGATGACGATGGTGACGCCGGGCTGGATGTCGGGATTGCCGGCCTTGCCGATCCCGGCGATCATGCCGTCCTTGATCGCGACGTCGGCCTTCACGATGCCCCAGTGATCGACGATCAGCGCATTGGTGATGACGGTGTCGGCCGCACCCTGCCTGTTGGTGACTTGCGACTGCCCCATGCCGTCGCGGATCACCTTGCCGCCGCCGAACTTCACCTCCTCGCCATAGGTGGTGAAATCCTTCTCGACCTCGATGATGAGGTCGGTGTCGGCCAGTCGCACCTTGTCGCCGGTGGTCGGGCCGAACATGTCGGCGTAGACGGAACGCTTTATTTTCGTGCTCACAGCGTGCTCCTTGCAAGCTTGACGGTATCGTCGAACATGCGGTCGAGAGTTGCGTTGCCGCCGCGACAACCCGCGACAACCTTCTCTGCCCAGTCGACGTAATCGGTGAGATCCGCGCGCTCGTCTGCGTTTGGATCGGCATGAATGCGCGCGCGAATATTGCTGATCTTGTCGGCAATTTTGATGAGCTTCGCGCTGGGTGACTTGGCCGGCGAGTGCACGATCTGCAATTCACGACGCACGCTCTTGGGCAACCGCATGTCGTCGGTCACTTCTGCCACCAGGTCGGCAACACGCTCGCCGAACTTTTGCGCGAGCTCTTCCTGTGTCACAGCCGTGTCTTCGATCGTATCGTGTAGCCAGCCTGCCGCAATGAGTTCGGCGTCCCGGCCATCCATCGCGGTCGCAAGTAGATTTGCCACTTCAGCAAGATGATTGACATAAGGCTCGTCGCCGCGCCCTTTGCGCGCCATTCCTGCATGATGCTGCGCAGCGAACTCGGCGGCTTCGGAGACAAGCCGGATCGGGTGCATCCACATATCATCGCCTCCTAACGGCCGGCGAGCTTCCTGTCAGAGGCCATCGCGTCACAGCTTCCCTTTCACCTCGGCGCGGAAGCCATGGATGACCCGCTTGCCGGCGAGGGCGACGAGCTGGACGTCGCGGGTCTGGCCGGGCTCGAAGCGGACGGCGGTGCCGGCGGCAATGTCGAGACGCATGCCGCGAGCCTTCTTGCGGTCGAACTTCAGCGCGGGGTTGGTCTCGAAGAAATGGTAGTGCGAGCCGACCTGGATCGGACGGTCGCCGGTGTTGGCAACCGTCAGCGTCACCGTCTTGCGCCCAGCATTCAGCTCGATCTCGCCGTCCTGGATGAAGAGTTCGCCGGGAATCATGTCGCGCTCCTATCGGATCGGCTCGTGCACGGTGACGAGCTTCGTTCCGTCAGGGAACGTCGCCTCGACCTGGATGTCGTGGATCATCTCAGAGATTCCCGGCATCACCTGGTCGCGGGTCAGCACCTGCGCGCCGGATTGCATCAGCTCGGCAACGGTACGACCGTCGCGCGCGCCCTCGAGGATGAAATCGGAGATGATCGCGATCGCCTCGGGATGGTTGAGCTTGACGCCGCGGTCCAGCCTGCGGCGCGCCACGATCGCCGCCATCGAGATCAGAAGCTTGTCCTTTTCGCGGGGAGACAGATTCATGCGAGCACTCTGATCGTTCTTTGAGAGGTCTAGTTGAGCCAAAGCCGCGGCAGCGGGACAGTGGAGGCGCGGCCGAGCACCGCCATCATGTCGGCGCGCAAACGCGCCGCATCTTGGGCACAGAACCGCGCCATTGCAAAGCCATTCCAGGCGGATATCCCGACCTCGCCGGAGAACGATTCCGACGCCTCGCGGATGCGCTCGACCAGTGCCTCATCGCCGGGCACGATCAGGGCCGTGCCGATCGCGCAGCCGCCGCCCGCGATCGCGGGTCGCGCGAGCTTCTCGCCGATCTCGCCGTCGAGGCGGATCGTCTCGGCGAAGACCAGCCTGCCGCCGCGGCGCATCCGCCAGCGGTCGACGAATTCGCCCTGCTCCATCCGCTCGCCCATGGCGGTGCGGCCGAACACGACGATCTCGCAAAGCAGGAGCGAGGCACCCTCGGCAAGGTCGATGTCGAAGCTGCGGTGAATGCGGGCACGGTCGAACAGGATGGTTTCCTGCGGCAGCCAGGCGAGATGCGCGCCTGCGGCAACGGTCAGCGCGATGTCGAGCCGTGCCGCCGCGGGGCATGCTGCGATCGGATCGGATCGCACCAAGCCCTCATTTTTTTTGGACGCGTTTTCTTTACGCGAACCGGCCACCACTTCGCTCGAAAACGCTACGGGCGCCCGGTAAACCTTCTCAGCCGCCGCGGTGGTCAGCGTCAAACGCGCGCCCTCGCCGGCCGCGACCGCGATCTCGAAGCGGTCCCCGCCGGCAATGCCGCCGGCGGTGTTGACGAACATGGCCGAGAGGCCGTCGTCCTCCGGCGATGGGAAGCGGACGCGCAGCGAGCCGGACTCATGCAGGTCGCCGCGGCGGGTGGCGCCATCCTTGAGATGCACGCCGAACCGGACCGCACCCTGGGCGCGGTTTGCCGCAAACGTTGCCGCTGCCGCGCCTGCGATCCCGGTCCGCATCCCCCGACGCTCCCTTCGCGCGCCACAACAGGCGGCGTCACATCCTGTTTACAGCGCCATCTGGCGGCTGATCTCGCCGGGATCCAGGTTGGCGCGATCGCAGGTGAACTTCACCGCGCCGCGATCCATCACCGCGAAACTGTCGCCGAGTTCGCAGGCAAAGTCGAGATATTGTTCGACCAGCACGATGGCGATGTTGCCGAGGTTGCGCAGGTAGGAGATGGCACGGCCGATGTCCTTGATGATCGAGGGCTGGATGCCCTCGGTCGGCTCATCCAGCAGGAGCAGCTTCGGCCGCATCACCAGGGCGCGGCCGATGGCGAGCTGCTGCTGCTGGCCGCCGGAGAGGTCGCCGCCGCGCCGGCCGAGCATGGATTGCAACACCGGAAACAGCGAGAAGACGTCGTCCGGAATATGCCTGTCCTCGCGCTTGAGCGGCCCGAAGCCGGTCTTGAGGTTTTCCTCGACCGTCAGCAGCGGAAAGATCTCGCGGCCCTGCGGCACGAAACCGATGCCCTTGCGCGCACGCTCATAGGGCTTCAGGCCCGTGATGTCCTTGCCGTCGAAATTGATAGTGCCCGAGGAGATCGGATACTGCCCGACCATGGCACGCAAGAGAGACGTCTTGCCGACGCCGTTGCGCCCGAGCACGCAAGTCACCTTGCCCGGCTCGGCCGAGATCGAGACGCCGCGCAGCGCCTGCGCCGCGCCGTAGAACAGGTTGATGTTGTCGATCTTCAGCATCGCGCTAGCGTCCCAGATAGACTTCGATGACCCGCTCGTTGGACGAGACCTGGTCGATGGTTCCTTCCGCGAGCACGGTGCCTTCGTGCAGGCACGTGACCTTGACCCCGAGCTCGCGCACGAAGGTCATGTCGTGTTCGACCACCATGACCGTGTGGGTCTTGTTGATCTCCTTGAGCAACTCGGCGGTGAGATGCGTCTCGACGTCGGTCATGCCGGCGACAGGCTCGTCGACGAGGAGCAGCTTGGGATCCTGCGCCAGCAGCATGCCGATCTCGAGCCACTGCTTCTGGCCGTGACTGAGGCTGCCGGCAAGGCGGTTGCGGGCCTCGGTGAGGCGGATCGTCTCCAGCACCTTGTCGATGCGCTCGGCTTCCGCCTTGCTGCCGCGCCAGAACAGCGTGGCCCTGACGCTGTGGTCGACGTTGAGCGCGAGCAGCAGGTTGTCCTGCACGGTCTGGCTCTCGAACACGGTCGGCTTCTGGAATTTCCGGCCGATGCCGAGCTCGGCGATGCGGGTCTCGTCGAGCCGCGTCAGGTCGGTGACGCCGTCGAACAGCACGGCGCCCTCGTCGGGCTTGGTCTTGCCGGTGATGATGTCCATCATCGTGGTCTTGCCGGCGCCGTTCGGGCCGATGATGGCGCGCATCTCGCCGGGCTCGAGCGTCAGCGAAAGATTGTTGATGGCGTGGAAGCCGTCGAACGAGACGTGCACCCCGTCCAGATAGAGCATCGCGGAAGTCGCGCGGGTATCCATGACGTTCATCTGCCTACTCCGCAGCGTTCGGTGCGCCGATGCCGTCTTCGCGCGCGGCGCTGTCGGCGTCGGGAGAGCTGTGCCGTGCCTTCTCCCACCAGGCGTTGAAGGTGCCGACGATGCCCTTCGGCAGCAGCAGCGTCACCAGGATGAACAGCGCGCCCAGCATGAACAGCCAGTACGGCGCGAGCATGCCGGAGGTGAAGAACGTTTTTGCATAGTTGACGACGACGGCGCCGAGCGCGGCACCGACCAGCGTGCCGCGGCCGCCGACCGCGACCCAGATCACCGCCTCGATCGAGTTGCCCGGGGCGAACTCGCTCGGATTGATGATGCCGACCTGCGGCACGTAGAGCGCACCGGCGACGCCGGCCATGCAGGCCGAAACCGTGAACACGAACAGCTTGTAGGATTCGACGCGGTAACCCAGGAAGCGCGTCCGCGATTCCGCGTCGCGCACCGCGATCAGCACCTTGCCGAGCTTGGACGAGACGATGGCGCGGCAGATCAGGAAACCTACGATCAGCGCCAGGCAGCTCAGCGCGAACAGCGCGGCACGGGTGCCCTCCGCCTGGACGTTGAAGCCCAGAATGTCCTTGAAATCGGTGAGGCCGTTATTGCCGCCAAAGCCGAAGTCGTTGCGGAAGAAGGCGAGCAGCAGCGCATAGGTCATCGCCTGCGTGATGATCGACAGGTACACGCCGGTGACGCGGGAGCGGAACGCGAGCCAGCCGAAGCAGAAGGCGAGCAGGCCGGGCACGACCAGCACCATCAGCGCGGCGAACCAGAACATGTCGAAGCCGTACCAGTACCACGGCAGCTTCTCCCAGTTCAGGAACACCATGAAATCGGGCAGGACCGGATTGCCGTAGACGCCGCGGGTGCCGATCTGCCGCATCAGGTACATGCCCATGGCGTAGCCACCGAGCGCGAAGAAGGCGCCGTGACCGAGCGAGAGGATGCCGCAATAGCCCCAGATCAGGTCGATCGAGAGCGCCAGAATGGCGTAGCAGACATATTTGCCCCAGAGCGCGACGAGATAGGTCGGCACTTGGAACATCGAACCCTGCGGCAGCAGCAGGTTCGACAGCGGGATCAGCACGCCGATCGCGGCGACGATCAGGACGAACGCGGTCGCCGCACGGTCGAGCGAACGGGTGAGGATGTGAGGGGTCATGCTTCCACCGCGCGGCCCTTGAGCGCGAACAGGCCGCGCGGCCGCTTTTGAATGAACAGGATGATGAGGACCAGGATCGCGATCTTGCCGAGCACGGCGCCGGCGACCGGCTCCAGGAACTTGTTGGCGATGCCGAGCGTGAAGGCGCCGACCAGCGTGCCCCAGAGATTGCCGACCCCGCCGAACACCACGACCATGAAGCTGTCGATGATGTAGCTCTGGCCAAGATTGGGGCTGACATTGTCGATCTGCGACAGCGCCACGCCGGCGATGCCGGCGATTCCCGAGCCGAGGCCGAAGGTCAGCGCATCGACGCGCGAGGTGGCAATGCCCATCGAGGCCGCCATGCGGCGGTTCTGCGTCACCGCGCGCATCTCGAGGCCGAGCGCCGTGTAGCGCAGCATCGCGAGCAGGATCATGAACACGGCGAGCGTGAAGACGAGGATCCAGAGCCGGTTATAGGTGATGGTGATCTGGCCGAGCTCGAACGCGCCGCTCATCCAGGAGGGGTTGCCGACCTCGCGATTGGTCGGGCCGAACATCGTTCGCACCGCCTGCTGCAGCACCAGCGACAGGCCCCAGGTGGCAAGCAGCGTCTCCAGCGGCCGGCCGTAGAGGAAGCGGATGATGCTGCGCTCGATTAAGACGCCGATGGCACCGGCGACGACGAAGGCGAGCGGCACGGCGATCAGCAGCGAATAGTCGAACAGGCCGGGATAGCGGGTTCGGATCACCTCCTGCACCACGAAGGTGGTGTAGGCCCCGATCATCACCATCTCGCCATGCGCCATGTTGATGACGCCCATCACGCCGAAGGTGATGGCGAGTCCGATCGCGGCGAGCAGCAGCACCGAGCCGAGCGAGAGGCCGTACCAGGCATTCTGCACCATGGACCAGACCGCCAGCGAGCTCTGGATCGAGGACACCGCGCTCGCGGCCGCGTTGGCGACCAGCGGCGGCTGGTCGGCGCCGAGGGCGGTGAGCAGCGCCAGCGCCTCCTGATCGCCGCGCGCCTTGACCACGGCGACGGCGTCGAGCTTGTCGCTGTCGGATGCGTCCGACTTGAACAGGATGATGGCGGCGCGCGCCTCGGCGAAGGCCTGCTTGACCGACTTGACGCTCTCCTTGGCGAGCGCGCTCTCCACCGTCGGCAGCACATTCTCCTCGTGGCTCTTGAACACCGACTGCGCGGCGGCGAGGCGCTTGGCCGGGTCCGGCGACTGAAGCGTCAGGCCGCCGAGCGCGGCGTCGACGCTGCGGCGCAGGCGGTTGTTGAGGCGGACCGCGGCGGCGTTGTCGGGCAGCTTGTCGACGGCAGCCCCCGTGGCGGCGTCGACAATCTTGCCGTCGGTCCGCGTGATGAAGACCTTCTTGCTGTCGGGATCGGCCGAGAGCCGGCCGTCCTGCAGCGCACTGATGATGGGCGAGGCCAGCGCATTGCCCGATGCGGCGACCACGCCGATCGCCTCTTCCGTGTCGGAAAAATCGTCATTGGCGAATTTGGCGACCGCATCCTCGAACGGACCGGCGAAGGCCGGCACTGTCAGGCAGCTCAGCAGCAGGATCGAGAGAAACAGCGCACGAAAACGATCAATACAATTGGCGAACACGTCAGTACCCCGGCAGGAGTGTGAGGAGAAGGCGGCGAGCTGTGCCGCCTTCTCCAGGTTCTTGGATGGTTGTGTTGTGTCGTTGTTCAGGTCAGGAGCTCAGGAGCTTGTTGTCAGGAGCCCTGGCCGCCACACTTGTTGGTCTTGGTGTTGAAGTTGCCGCACTTCTTGCCGACCCAGTCGCCGATCAGGTCCTTGGAGCCATCCAGCTCCTTCGACCAGGCGTCGCCCGCGACGAGGCCCGGCGTCTTCCAGACCACGTCGAACTGGCCGTTCGCCTTGATCTCGCCGATGAACACCGGCTTGGTGATGTGGTGGTTCGGCAGCATCTTCGACACGCCGCCGGTCAGGTTCGGCGCCTCGATGCCGGGAAGCGCGTCGATCACCTTGTCCGGATCGGTCGACTTCACCTTCTCGACCGCCTTCACCCACATGTTGAAGCCGATCACGTGCGCTTCCATCGGGTCGTTGGTCACGCGCTTGGGGTTCTTGGTGTAGGCCTGCCAGTCCTTGATGAACTTCTCGTTCGACCCGTCCTTGGTCTTGATCGACTCGAAGTAGTTCCAGGCGGCGAGATGACCGACCAGCGGCTTGGTGTCGATGCCGGCGAGCTCTTCCTCACCCACGGAGAACGCGACGACCGGGATGTCCTTTGCCTTGATGCCCTGGTTGCCGAGCTCCTTGTAGAAGGGAACGTTGGCGTCGCCATTGATGGTCGAGACCACCGCGGTTTTCTTGCCGGCCGAGCCGAACTTCTTGATGTCGGCCACGATCGTCTGCCAGTCGGAGTGACCGAACGGCGTGTAGTTGATCATGATGTCTTCCTGGGCGACACCCTTCGACTTCAGATAGGCTTCCAGGATCTTGTTGGTCGTGCGCGGATAGACGTAGTCGGTACCCGCGAGCACCCAGCGCTTCACCTTCTCTTCCTTCATCAGATAGTCGACGGCCGGGATCGCCTGCTGGTTCGGCGCCGCACCCGTGTAGAACACGTTGCGCTCGCTCTCCTCACCCTCGTACTGCACGGGGTAGAACAAAATGTTGTTCAGCTCCTTGAAGACCGGCAGCACCGACTTGCGCGACACCGAGGTCCAGCAGCCGAACACGACCGAGACCTTGTCCTTGGTGATCAGCTCGCGCGCCTTTTCGGCGAACAGCGGCCAGTTCGAAGCGGGGTCGACGACGACGGCTTCCAGCTTCTTGCCGAGCACGCCGCCCTTCTTGTTCTGCTCATCGATCAGGAAGAGGATGGTATCCTTCAGCGTGGTTTCGCTGATTGCCATGGTTCCGGACAAGGAGTGGAGCACGCCGACCTTGATGGTGTCGTCGGCCGCTTGCGCGGGCGCGAGGGACGAGGACGCAGCCAGACCCAAAACCAGGCCGGCCGTCGCCGCGAGCGCGCGGCGACGGGTCATCGTCGCTATTCCGTGAGTAAGCTGAGTAAGCATGAAATGTCGTCTCCCTGACGCAGGCGTGAACGCTTGCGAAACGGCCGCTTGGCCGCCTGCGGTTAAGGGAATCGCAAGAACTGTGCCACGGTACGCAGCCCCGGTAAGCCGATGAACCGGCTGGATAATTTCATCGGTTCCGGGCAAATACGGAAGCCGACTGCCCAATCATTGAGCCGGCAACTTGACTGCCGAAAGAGCAATCAGTCTATCTTTTAGGCAAAATTGCCGTCTTGGCTAAATTTCCGGCATCGATTTGTGACAGTTTGCGCGATGGTTCAGCGAACTCCGGGCACCAAAGACGGCGATCTCATCTTGAAACCGCCCAGTTCCTGGTCCATATCCTCGCCATGCCCGCGAGAGTCGCGGTGCCTTCGCGAGCTGCGTGTTCAAGCTGCCCCAAGCGGCTTCTGGCTCGCCTTCCAGCTAACCCAGCTTGACGCCCCAGACACGCGGGTGTCCCCGAATGCCTTCACACGCTTCCGGCCGATATGGGCCGGAACGACGATGGCTTTTATGGAAAGAACCCCTCTTTTGACTTCGTTTCAGGATTTCGGCCTCGCCGAACCCATCGCGCGCGCTCTTCGTGAAGAGAACTACGTCACCCCCACCCCGATCCAGGCCCAGACCATCCCGCTGGCGCTGACCGGCCGCGACGTCGTCGGTATCGCCCAGACCGGCACCGGCAAGACCGCGTCCTTCGCGCTTCCGATCCTCCACCGGTTGCTCGAGAACCGCATCAAGCCGCAGCCCAAGACCTGCCGCGTACTCGTGCTCTCTCCGACCCGCGAGCTGTCCGGCCAGATCCTGGACAGCTTCAACGCATATGGCCGTCACCTGCGGCTGGCGTCGACCCTCGCCATCGGCGGCGTGCCGATGGGCCGTCAGGTCCGCGCCCTGATGCAGGGCGTTGACGTTCTGGTTGCCACTCCCGGCCGCCTGCTCGACCTCGTGCAGAGCAACGGGCTGAAGCTTGGAAGTGTCGAGTTCCTCGTGCTCGACGAAGCCGACCGCATGCTCGACATGGGCTTCATCAACGATATCCGCAAAATCGTCGCCAAGCTGCCGATCAAGCGGCAGACGCTGTTCTTCTCGGCCACCATGCCCAAGGACATCGCCGAGCTCGCCGACGCCATGCTGCGCGATCCGGCCCGCGTCGCGGTGACCCCGGTCTCCTCGACGGTGGATCGCATCGCCCAGCGCGCGATCCAGGTCGATTTCGCGGCCAAGCCGACGGTCCTCGCCCAGTTGCTGAAGCAGGAGCCGATCAACCGCGCACTGGTGTTCACCCGCACCAAGCACGGCGCCGACAAGGTCGTGAAGACCCTTGAAAAGGCCGGCATCGCCGCGAGCGCCATCCACGGGAACAAGTCCCAGAACCATCGCGAGCGGACGCTCGCCCAGTTCCGCTCCGGCGAGATCCGCACCCTAGTGGCGACCGACATCGCCGCCCGCGGCATCGACGTCGACGGCATCACCCACGTCATCAATTTCGACCTGCCCAACGTCCCCGAGACTTACGTCCATCGCATCGGCCGCACCGCGCGCGCCGGCGCCGACGGCACCGCGATCTCGCTGGTCGCAGGCGGCGAGGAGCTCAGCTATCTCCGCGACATCGAACGGCTGATCCGGATTACCGTGCCGCGGGAAGACCGCCGCACACAGGGCGGCCGCGAGGCCGCCGCGCCGGCGCAGGCCACCCACCCGCACCGGGGCGGCCGCTCCGCGCCCCGTGCACATAATGTCCGTGGGAATGAGGCCGCTCCGGGCGCAAAAGGCCCTCGCCGCCGCCGCCGTCGAGGTGGTAATAATGGCGCGCCGCAGACGAGCCGGGGCGAGTCGCCGCGTCCGTCGCAGGCCGGCAACAGCGAAGGCATTCAGGGCGTCGCCTTCTTGCATCGCGAGAGCCGGCCGAATCCGCAATCCAACCGCAACAACCGACCGAAGCACTAGCCGTCGCTCGACCTGGAGAAATTCATGGCTAAGGAAGAGCTGATCCAGTTCGAAGGACTGGTCACCGAAATCCTCCCCGACGCCCGTTACCGCGTGCAACTCGACGCCGGACACGAGATCGTTGCCTATACCGCCGGCAAGATGAAGAAGAACCGCATCAAGACGCTCGCGGGCGACCGCGTGACGGTGGAGATGTCGCCGTACGACCTGGAGAAGGGCCGGCTGATTTTCCGCCACAAGGACGAACGTCCGAGCGGCGCGCCCGGTGGCCCGCCGCGGGGCGGAGCCCAGCGCGGCGGCCAGTTCCGCCGCCGATAAGCGGGGTATTGCAACCGCTGCGGGCATGACGTCCTGATGTCCTGCGCACAATTGGCCGGCGGCTGCGCCGGCCAAAAAATCGCGCACGTCAGGATTGTTTTCAGGATTGTTTTGAAGCCTTCTATCGAATAATATCCTACCAATCGATTTTCGGCCGGACGACATTGGCATCCACCGGTACAGCCGGTTCAGACACCCTGACGACCCTTCCAGAAATTCGATCTCACCACCCCGCCGATCAGCGGGTCTTGAACTTGTTTATCTGAGAAGGACTACCCCATGAGCATGGGAACCGTGAAATGGTTTAACGCGACCAAGGGCTTCGGCTTCATCCAGCCGGACGACGGCGGGAAGGACGTGTTCGTGCACATCAGCGCCGTCGAGCGCGCCGGCCTTGGCTCGCTGCGCGAAGGCCAGAAGATCTCCTACGAGATCGTGGCCGACCGCCGCTCCGGCAAGTCCTCGGCCGACAATCTGCGCGCCGCCGGATAAGCCGATTTCCCGGGAGCGCGAAGCTCCAGGAAATTGTCGCTAAAGCATCAAGGGCCGCACCTTCGGGTGCGGCCCTTTTTGTCTGGATTGCCAATCGGCGTTCCGCGTCGTTCGGAAGCTCTAATAGGTCGAGCAGGTCGTCGGCATCGTGGCAGACGTCGGCGCGTAGAACACGCAAACCGACTGCCGCGGCCTTGTGAAGGCGACATCGGTGAGATTGATGCCGCTCTTGGCCATCACATAGCCGACCGTCGGAACGTATTTGTAGCTGACTTCGCTGAAGATCAGATAGGTGCCCGCAACCAGCAGCGCCGCCGGAACGACGCTGGTCACGACATCACCCTGACTGCGGCTCGAGGCCGTCAATGTGGCCTGCGTGGCGCCCGTGGCCATCACGCCCGCCTTGCTCCACTGGATCCGCGCGACCTTCGAGGCATCGACGTAGATTTCCGACAAGGTGACCTTGGTCGGCGCCGGATCGTACGGAGTCATGATACCGACGCTGGCACTGAAGAAGTTCTGCAGGTCGGCATCCACCACCTGCGTCGACTGCGAGGTCAGGTCCGACGCGGCGCGCGCCATAAGCGTGACCTTGCGGTCGACCGCGACACCGGATGAAAACTCGACAGTACCGAAGAACAGCACCAGCATCAGCGGCAGGACGAAAGCGAACTCGACGGCGGCAAGACCCCGGCGGTCATTGCAGAGGGTCGCGACGGAGCGCAGCAAGGCCGCTGCCTGAGTTTTCATGACGTTGCTCATGAGCATGTCGCCCCGGCGGTCCCGGATGGCTCGTTCTTGAATGTCGCGGTCGCGGTCAGCAGCCGCTTGCCGTTGGCGAGGTTGGCGACATTGAAGCCAAGCTTGGTGACGAACAGCGGCCACTGATAGAATAGCCGGACCACCACGACGTCGCCGTCCTTGCCGGGGCACCATTTCATGGTCGGAATGAATGCGTTGTTGGAATCGATCGGAGGCGCGATGTTGACGCTGCTGAAGCCCGTCGCAGCGGGATAGCTGCGCACGTCGACCGATATGCCATTGACGCAATCGAACAGCGCGCTGACCTGGCCACAGACATAGTTCTTGAACTGCTGCTGGGTGTAGCTTGCGCCCTGCGCCTGACCGGTCATGATCATGCGCGCGGAATCCTGCGTCACCGTCTCCAGCACCTGGCTCGCGAAGAAGATCATCGCCACTTCGATGATCGCAAACAGCAGTCCGAAAAACAGCGGCGCGATCATCGCGAATTCGACCGCGGTCGCGCCCCGGCGGTTTCGGCGAAAGCGATGGAGGAGGCGCGCGAAAGAATGAGCGGGCAGCGGCATCAACGACCCCGGATCAACATGGCGGCAACAACTACCCCAGGACTCATTGTCGAAGTATTTCGCCGGATCGAGACAGAGCGACCCGATCCGTCAGGCTTTTCTTAACCATGTCGGATGGACCGCCTGCGGCAGGCGGCTGCCCCGGCGCGTGAAGCGCTGGCGCGGACACGCGCTAGTTCTGCGGCTTCGCGGCCGCGCCCGAGCCGGAGGCCTGGCTGTTGAGCGAGCCGGCCTGGTCCATGGTCGACTTGAAGTAGGTCTCGCCGTCGCCGAGGGTGATGCGGCGCTGGCAGACCGGCATGCAGCTGTAGGTCTCGCGATCGACGCCGCGATAGACCGTGACCAACTGGTCGGTCGGACCTTCGACCTGGATCTGACGATCCACCAGCACCTGGCCGGTGCGGTCGAGTGCGATGAAGTTGGTCGCGCCGTAGCCCTTGCCGGTCACGACGACAACGCCGCCATTCTGCAGGGTGACGTCGGCGATCAGCGGGTTGCCGACCACGATGGTGGAGATGCCGCCGGGCAGCTTGACGAGCTTGGCCTGATCGACATTGACCGCGATCCGGTCCGGATCCGGCGCCGCCGTTGCGAATGCGGGCCACAGAACGGCTGCGGCCAGCGAGATGAATCCAATGCGCGCGACGGCGCGAATACGCTGGGACTGAAACGACATACCTTACCCCGGGACGTTAACAAGCCGGCAAAAGCGATACGCAGCGGACCGGCGCCCGACGCAGGCAAATCTGACGGCAATTCATTTAAGAAGAGCAAAAATCGACCGCTGAATTGCGCCGATGTCACAACTTCCGGAACGGATCGGCCAGCGGCCCGGTGATCCCGCGGAAAAACGCCCCTGCGGAGACCGCCGCCTAGCCGGCGGCACGCACATGCACCACCACGCGATCGTCGGCGTAAAGGCGCTGCCATCCATCGATGTGATCGAGAAACTTGGAGGCGGGCGTTGCCGGATCGAGCATCACCGCATCGATTCCGTAGGTCTTGAGCAGATCGAGGAAGCCGTCGACGTCCTTGAGCTGGAGCGCACGGTAATAGGCGATCTCGAATTTCTCGCCGTAAAGCTCGGCACGGCCGTCGACGAACACCGGCACCTGGCGCCAGATCAGATAGCCGCCGAACTGCAGATCATTGAGCACGCGCTGCACGTTGTGCGCCTTCAGCGCGTCGACGGCGGCAGCGGGCGAATGGATCGTCGGCGGCGACATGTCCCGACGCACCGCAATGAACCAGGTCGAGGCGCAGAGCGCGGCGATGAGCATCGCGGCCGGCATGGCCCTCAGCCGGACCACGCTTGCGGCATGCAGGCCGAACTGGGTTGCCACCGGCGTCAGCGCGGCCAGCGGCAACAGCAGGGCGAAGAGCTCGAGATTCCTGACGTGGGATAGCGCCATGTGCAGCAGGCCCAGCGCCAGGGCGATCCGCGGCAGCGGCAGCTTCACCCCGCAATAGAGCACGGCGCCGATCAGGCCGAGAATGGTCAGCTCGAACGCATCGAGGTGGCTGAAACTCGCCGGCATCCACTCCGCGATGAGATGCAGCAGTTCACCGAGGCTGAGAATCCTCAGCGAGGCGAGGATCGTTCCCCAGCCATAGGGCGTCACGCAGCACGCGGCCAGCGCGCCGAGGCCGAACGCGGCCCAGCGCAGCGCCAGCGGCAATCTTTGCGCCGGCGCGGCGTTCCACAGCGCATCGAGCGCGAAGGCGCCGGCCAGCACCAGGCCGAACAGAAAGCCGCCATGCAGATTGGCCCAG
Organism: Bradyrhizobium sp. BEA-2-5; assembly: GCF_032918025.1. NCBI lineage: Bacteria > Pseudomonadati > Pseudomonadota > Alphaproteobacteria > Hyphomicrobiales > Nitrobacteraceae > Bradyrhizobium > Bradyrhizobium sp. BEA-2-5. The sequence continues at coordinate 7,760,175 of NZ_CP136629.1, forward strand.
AGCGCGATCAGCGGCAGCAGCCAGAACGAGGGGGCCGCGCGACGTTCGCTGGCGACCATCAGGCCGTTCGCCCAGACCATCATGATCGGCAGCGCAAGCACATGCGGACGGGCCAGCAGATGCCCGCATGTCAGCACCAGTGCCGCCAACGCGATCAGGCTCGCATGGATCGCCGGCAGCGCGCGGCCGAGGATGCCGGTGAGCAGTGCGAAGGTGGCGGCGCCGCAAGCCGCGGCCAGCGCCGCGGGCCCGGTCCACCCGGCAAGGTCGTAGGCCTTCGCGAACAGAACCTGCGCCAGCCAGGACGACGACACCCAAGGCTCACCCGCCTTGGTGAAGGAATAGATATCGACCGACGGCAATGCGCGGTGGTCGAGGATCCACCGACCGACGGCAATCTGCCAGTAGGTGTCGGAATCGGCGAGCAGCCTGTCGCCGACGAACAGCAGCAGCGCATAGACGCCGCACGCCATCCAGAACCAGGCCGGGACTTCGGCGAACACCGAGGCCCGCGCCTGTGGGATGGTTGCGGTCTCAGCACTCATGCGCGCACAGTCCGGTCAATGACGGAACGGATAGGCCAGCTGTCCGCCGATTTCGGCCGGCACGCCCTGCTCGGCGTCGACGCCGTAATCATCCGGAAGCTTGCCTTCGGGCATGCGGAAGGTGCCGAACAGCACGTCCCAGATGGGAAACGTCCCCGCGAAATTGGTGTCGCCGCCCTCTTCGAGCGAGGTGTGGTGCCAACGGTGGAATACCGGCGTCGCCAGCACGTATCTGAACGGTCCGAAGGTCCAGTTCAGGTTGGCGTGCACGAAGGCCGAATGGAAGGTGGTGAACGGGCCGACCCAGATCATGACGTTGGGGGAGATACCGGCCATCAGCAGCACGACGTCGACGCTGATCGTCCCGAGCAAGAGATTGACGGGATGGAAGCGGGCCGCGGAGATCCACCCGATTTCCTCCGACGAATGATGGACGGCGTGGTACTTCCAGAAGCCGCCGTCGTGGAAAAGCCGATGCAGCCAGTACAGCATGAAATCTGACGCGACCAGGAAGATGATCGATTGCAGCCAGAGCGGCAGCTGCGCCAGCGGGCCGTGTCCGTTCTCATAGAACGAGATCAGATCGTCGGCACCGTGCACGTCGAATACCGCGGCCGCGCCCACCACCAGCAGCCCGATGCGCAGCACGCGGGCGAACACCGGGACGAAGAACCAGTAGCAGATGTCGGTGACGATCTCCCGCTTGCGCCACCACGGCGCGCCGGGATTGCAGGCCCAGAAGCGGGTCAGCACCGTGAAGAACAGCGCGAGGCCGATCGTGATCGGCACCACCCTCATCATCGTCTGGCCGAGCATCTCGATGACTTCGATCGGAAGGGTGGACATGGCAGCCTCATACTACGGAAGCCCCATGGGTATAGATGCGCGCTTAAGGAGCCGTGAATCGGCGCCGGGCGCCGGATCGCAGCAACAATCTGCAATTTGAGCGGACCGCTTAATGCCAAATTTACTGTGCGCAACAACAGCGGGTTCCCGCAGAGTTTATGCGATCAAATTAACTGCACCGAAATCGTCCAACACTAGGGTGCCGCAATGGTCACGGTGCTGAGAACGCCGGCGAGACCAAATCTAGTTCGACCAGCCACGTGTACACAGGAGTGATTTTATGAAGAACCTCGTTTCGCGCTTCGTGAAGGACGAATCGGGCGCGACCGCCATCGAGTACGGCCTGATCGCCACCGGTATCGCCATCGCGATCATCGCTGCAGTCAACGGCGTCGGCACGAAGCTCTCGGGTACCTTCAACTCGATCTCGGGCTCGCTGAAGTAAGCCGGCTTCGACGAATTCGCATCAAAGGTCCCGGCAATCCCGGGACCTTTGCTATTTGTCGGGGGCCGATCGGCTGCCTGCGTAGAATGTGCCGGCAATCCTTTTCCGATTGTTCACCATTGGCCGCTAGCGTCGGGTCTCGACCGCAGCTCCAGCTTGACGGCATGAATTCATGATCCTCGACATCGCACGCTTGATGCTGTTTCCGGCCCTGATGGCCTTTGCGGCGGCGAGCGATCTCCTGACCATGACGATCCCGAACCGGATTTCGCTGGCGCTGGTGGCTGGCTTCTTTGTCCTGGCGCCGCTGACCGGGATGGGCGTCCACGAGATCCTCACCCATGCCGGCGCAGGCGCGCTGGTTCTCGTGGTGGCGTTCGGCATGTTCGCGATGGGCTGGGTCGGCGGCGGAGACGCCAAGGTCGCGGCCGCGGCCAGCCTTTGGTTCGGGTTCGAGCATCTGCTGCCCTATCTGGTGTTTGCCTCGCTGTTCGGCGGCGCGCTGACGCTGCTCCTGCTCCAGTTCCGGCAATGGCCGCTGCCCTACGGGCTGGCGGGTCAGGCCTGGCTCGCACGGCTGCACGCCAAGGAGAGCGGCATTCCCTACGGCATCGCGCTCGCCCTCGGCGCCCTCCTGATCTATCCCGAGACGGACTGGATCAAGACGATCGATCTCGCGCACTTCGCCATGCGCTGAGAAAGCAGCGGTAACCGCCCGTTAAGGCGATTTAGATACGCCTCATTAACCATGCTTTGACGAATAGCTGGTCAACTGCCGATCACGGCGGCGGCAGCGTCGCGGCGTATTGTTGGAAAGTGAAGCGTAATGGATAAGGCCCGCATTCTGGTCCTGGCAATTGCAGGCTGCGCCGGCCTTGCGGCGCTTTATTTGGCGAGCGGAAGCGACGACAAGCCGGCGGCTCCTCCGCCAGTTGCGCAGCTGCCGACGGTCGACATCCTGGTCGCGCGCTCCGACATTGGCCTCGGCCAGGCGGTGAAGGCCGAAGATCTGCAGTGGCAGACCTGGCCGGCGGCGACCGCCAGCGCCAGCTTCATGCGCAAGGACAACCACGCCGACGCCATCAAGGACGTCGCCGGCTCGATCGCACGCGTGCCGTTGATGCAGGGCGAGCCGATCCGCGAGCAGAAGCTGGTCAGGGCCGAAGGCTCCGGCTTCATGGCCGCGATCCTGCCGTCCGGGATGCGCGCGGTGTCGACTGAAATCTCTCCCGAGACCGGGGCCGGCGGCTTCATCCTGCCGAATGACCGGGTCGACGTCCTGCTGTCGAAGCGGGACAAGAATCCCGACCGCAACGGCGCCGACATCGTCAATTCCGAGGTCATTCTCGCCAACATCCGCGTGCTCGCGATCGACCAGGCGCCGAAGGAAAAGGACGGCACCAACGCACTGATCGGCAAGACGGTGACGCTGGAGCTGAAGCCTGACCAGACCGAGACGCTGGCGCGCGCGCGCCAGAGTGGCGTCCTGTCGCTGGCGCTGCGCAGCATCGCCGACAACAATGGGACCGACGTCAGGGCCGAAGACAACCACCAGAGACGCGGTGAGACGATCAACGTCATCCGCTTTGGCGTTGCCAACCAGGCAACGATGCAGAAGTGACCATGAGGACACAGGTGATGAAGGGCGGGGCAACTCAACGGACGATGCGGGCCTTCATGGTCCGCGCATTGTCGTTCTCGGCCGTCGCGGCGCTCACGCTCAACCCGGCACTGACGCCGGTGGTGGCGGGCGACTACCGCGCCGCTCCCGCCGCGGCGGACGGCCAGATCAACGCGCGCTTCCTCTCGCTCGGCATCGGCAAGTCCATCGTGATCGACCTGCCGCGCGACATCAAGGACGTGCTTGTCGCCGATCCCAAGATCGCCAATGCGGTGGTCCGCTCGGCGCAGCGCGCCTACATCATCGGCGCGGCGGTCGGCCAGACCAACATCGTGTTCTTCGATTCCGCCGGTCAGCAGATTGCGGCCTATGACATCGCAGTCAAGCGCGACCTCAACGGCGTGCGGGCGGCCCTGCGCGCCGCACTGCCGAATGCCGATATCCAGATCGAGGGCGTCGGCGAGGGCGTCATGCTGACCGGAAGCGCGGCGAGCCCGATCGAAGCGCAGCAGGCCGGCGAGATCGCCACGCGGCTGGTCGGCGGCCCCGACAAGGTGGTGAACTCGATCGTGGTGCGCGGCCGCGACCAGATCATGCTCAAGGTGACGGTGGCCGAGGTCCAGCGCAACATCGTCAAGCAGCTCGGCATCGACCTCTCCGCCAACCTCAACTACGGCACCTCCGTGGTGAGCTTCACCAATTCGAACCCGTTCACGGCGAACAACGCAGCGCTGGTGCCCGGTAACAACCTCACCACATCATTCGGCGCGGCTCCATCGGTGTCGGCGACGCTGCGCGCCATGGAAAGCGCAGGCGTGGTGCGGACGCTCGCCGAGCCGAACCTGACTGCGATCTCCGGCGAATCGGCGACCTTCATCTCGGGCGGCGAATTTCCAATTCCGACCGGCGTGACCTGTCAGACGACAACGGGAGGCGCGATCGGGAATTGCGTTCAGACCGTCAACTTCAAGAAGTTCGGCATCTCGCTGAACTTCACGCCCGTGGTGCTGAGCGAGGGCCGTATCAGCCTGCGCGTGATGACGGAAGTCTCGGAGCTGTCGAACGAGAACTCGCTGACTGGCGGCGCCGGCGGAACGACCATCCCCTCGATCAAGACCCGCCGCGCCGAGACCACGCTGGAAATTCCCTCGGGCGGCTCGATGGCGATGGCCGGCCTGATCCAGCAGCAGACCAAGCAGGCGATCAACGGCCTGCCCGGCGTCGACCAGCTGCCGATCATCGGCGCGCTGTTCCGCAGCCGCGACTTCGTCAACAACACGACCGAACTGGTCGTGATCGTGACGCCCTATGTCGTTCGCGCGGTGGCGCCGAAGGACCTGTCGCGGCCGGATGACGGCTTCGCCAACGCGTCCGATCCGCAGGCCGACCTGCTCGGCAGCATCAATCGCGTCTACGGCGTGCCCGGCCGCACCGAGCCGGCGCGGAATTACCGCGGCACTTACGGCTTCATTACGGACTGAGGCGGACGATGACACAGACCACATCCAGGACATCCGCCGGTTACCAGCGCGGTATCGCTCTCGCCGGAGCGCTCGTCAGCCTCGCGATGACGCTGGGCGCCTGCCAGCACGCCGCCGACAACAGTTTCGCGATGGTGAACGCGCCGGCCGACTATCGCCAGCGTCATCCGATCGCGGTCACCGAGGCTGATCGCACGATCGTGGTCTTCGTCGGCCGCAGCCGCGGCGGCCTGACTGCCGAGCAGCGCGCCGAGGTGATGGGGATGGCGCAGGACTGGATGCGCGAGGGGACCGGCGCCGTCACCATCGACGTTCCCGCCGACACGCCGAACGCACGGACCGCCCAGGAATCGCTGCGCGAGATCCAGGCCACGTTCACCGCCGCCGGCGTGCCGCCGCGCGGGATCCTGGTTCGCAAATACCATCCCGAGGATCCGCGCCAGATGCCCGCGATCCGCGTGAACTATCCAAAGATGAAAGCGGTCGCCGGGCCGTGCGGCCTCTGGCCGGAAGATCTCGGCCCGTCGATCCACAACGGGTCCTACATCGAGAACAAGCAGTACTACAATTTCGGCTGCGCCAATCAGCGCAACCTTGCAGCCATGGTCGAAGACCCGACCGACCTCGTGCAGCCGCGCGCGGAGACCCCTGCCTATACGTCGCGTCGCAACATCGCCTTCGACAAGTATCGCAAGGGCACCACCACCGCCACGACCTATCCCGAGTCCGACAGGGCCAAGCTAAGCGACACAGGAAAATGATCACCTACGCGCAGCAAAACTCCGAAGAGCAGACGGACGCCCCGCCGCAGGCCGTGGAGGAGCATATTGCGCCTGCGCCGCGCGTCTCGGTCCAGGCCTTCTGCGAAACCGTGGAGACTGCCGCCGCGGTACAGGCGGCCGGCGAGGATCGCCGTCTCGGCAAGGCCCACCTGAAGATCCAGATGGGCGGCATGGCGGCCGCGATCGAAGCCTATCGCTCGGCTCCCACGCCGAACGTGATCGTGCTCGAGAGCGACGGCCGCAGCGATCTGTTGAGCGGGCTCGACCAGCTCGCCACCGTCTGCGACGCCGGCACCCGCGTGGTCGTGATCGGCCGCATCAACGACGTCACGCTCTATCGCGAGCTGGTTCGCCGCGGCGTCAGCGACTACGTGCTCGCGCCGGTCGGCGCGATCGACGTCGTGCGCTCGATCTGCAACCTGTTCTCGGCGCCGGAAGCCAAGGCGGTCGGCCGCATCATCGCCGTGGTCGGCGCCAAGGGTGGCGTCGGGGCTTCCACCATCTCCCATAATGTCGCCTGGGCGATCGCGCGCGACCTCGCGATGGACGCCGTCGTCGCCGATCTCGACCTCGCCTTCGGCACCGCCGGGCTCGACTACAACCAGGATCCGCCGCAGGGCATTGCCGACGCCGTGTTCTCGCCCGACCGCGTCGACACCGCCTTCATCGACCGACTGCTGTCGAAATGCACCGACCACCTCAGCCTGCTGGCGGCGCCTGCGACGCTCGACCGGGTCTATGATTTCGGCACCGACGCTTTCGACGCCGTGTTCGACACGCTGCGCTCCACCATGCCCTGCATCGTGCTCGACGTTCCGCATCAATGGTCCGGCTGGACCAAGCGCGCCTTGATCGGAGCGGACGACATCCTGATCGTGGCCGCCCCTGACCTCGCCAACCTGCGCAACACCAAGAACCTGTTCGATCTGTTGAAGGCCGCGCGGCCCAACGACCGGCCGCCGCTCTACTGCCTCAACCAGGTCGGCGTGCCGAAACGGCCCGAAATCGCCGCCACGGAGTTCGCCAAGGCGATCGAGAGCCAGCCGGTCGTCTCGATCCCGTTCGAGCCGCAGATCTTCGGCTCGGCAGCCAACAACGGCCAGATGATCGCGGAGATCTCCGCCAATCACCGCGCGGTCGAGATGTTTCTTCAGATGGCGCAGCGGCTGACAGGCCGCGGCGAGACCAAGAAGCCGAGGGGGTCCTTCCTGTCGCCCCTGCTCGAAAAGCTGCGGTCCAAATAGTGGTCCGCGTGGAGTCAAGACGTCGTGTTTGGTAAGCGTAGCGGAAACGATGGGGACGTGCGGGCACCCAAGCCCGCGTTTCAGACGCCGGAGCCAGCCGGCGCGCCGGCGATGTCGCGCGAGCCCGTCGCACCGGCGATCTCGTCGCCGCCGCTGGCACCCAGCAAGCCACCGCCTGCCCCGGCCGTCGAAGCCCGGCGTTCGGACAATTATTACGAGGTCAAGGCGACCATCTTCGGCGCACTGATCGAGGCGATCGACCTCGCCCAGCTCGCCAAGCTCGATTCGGAGTCCGCGCGCGAGGAAATCCGGGACATCGTCAACGAGATCATCGCGATCAAGAACATCGTGATGTCGATCGCCGAGCAGGAAGAGCTGCTCGACGACATCTGCAACGACGTCCTCGGCTACGGTCCGCTCGAACCGCTGTTGTCGCGCGACGACATCGCCGACATCATGGTCAATGGTGCCAATACCGTCTACATCGAGGTCGGCGGCAAGATCCAGCGCACCGGCATTCGCTTCCGAGACAACCAGCAGCTTCTCAACATCTGCCAGCGCATCGTCAGCCAGGTCGGCCGGCGCGTCGACGAATCCTCGCCGATCTGCGACGCGCGCCTCGCCGACGGTTCCCGCGTCAACGCCATCGTGCCGCCGCTGTCGATCGACGGCCCGACGCTCACCATCCGCAAGTTCAAGAAGGACAAGCTGACGCTGGATCAGCTCGTCAAGTTCGGCGCGATCTCGCCGGAAGGCGCCGAGATCCTCCAGATCATCGGCCGCGTCCGCTGCAACGTGCTGATCTCCGGCGGTACAGGCTCGGGCAAGACGACGCTGCTCAACTGTCTGACCAATTACATCGAGCACGACGAGCGCGTCATCACCTGCGAGGACGCCGCCGAGCTCCAGCTCCAGCAGCCCCATGTGGTGCGGCTGGAGACCCGTCCGCCCAACATCGAGGGCGAGGGCCAGGTCACCATGCGCGAACTGGTGCGCAACTGCCTGCGTATGCGGCCCGAACGCATCATCGTCGGCGAAGTCCGCGGGCCCGAGGCGTTCGACCTGCTCCAGGCCATGAACACCGGCCATGACGGGTCGATGGGCACGCTGCATGCCAACAACCCGCGCGAAGCGCTGTCGCGCTGCGAATCCATGATCACGATGGGCGGCTTCTCCCTGCCCTCGCGAACCATCCGCGAGATGATCTGCGCCTCGATCGACGTCATCATCCAGGCCGCGCGCCTGCGCGACGGTTCACGCCGCATCACCCACATCACCGAGGTGATGGGCATGGAAGGTGACACCATCATCACCCAGGACATCTTCCTCTACGACATGGTCGGAGAGGACGCCAACGGCAAGATCATCGGCCGGCACCGCTCGACGGGCATCGGCCGTCCGAAGTTCTGGGAACGTGCGCGCTACTACAACGAAGAGAAGCGGCTTGCGGCGGCGCTGGATGCCTCCGACGCGCCGGCGCCGGTCTAGGGGAACGCAGGATGCAGATGCAAACTCTGGCTCTCGCCTTCCTCGCCGCCACGACGGTGGGCGGCATCGCCTGGGTCTTCCTGTATCCCTACCTCTCGGGGGAGAAGAAGGCCGAGTCGCGGCGGGCGTCGGTGGCGCGCAGCGAACCCACGACGACACGAAACGCCGACCGCACGCAGCGCTCCCGCCGCGAGCAGGTCGAAGGATCGTTGAAGGAGCTCGAGGCGCGGCGCCAGAAGGACAAGAAAGTCCCGCTCGGCCTGCGCATCTCGCAGGCCGGACTGGAGTGGTCGGAGCAGAAGTTCTGGATGATCTCCGGCGCTCTCGGCCTATTCGGGTTCGGCGCGGCATTCCTGGCCGGTGGCGGCATGCTCGGCGCGGCCGGCATCGGCTTTGCCATGGGCCTCGGCGCACCGCGCTGGCTGCTCGGCTTCCTGAAGAAGCGGCGGGAAAAGGCGTTCCTGAAGGCGCTGCCCGACGCGGTCGACGTGATCGTTCGCGGCATCAAGGCGGGCCTGCCGCTGTTCGAATCGATCAAGGTCGTCGCCGCCGATTCTCCCGAGCCGCTGCGCAGCGAGTTCCTGGCTATCATCGAGACGCAGGCGATCGGCATGCCGCTGGGCGAGGCCTGCGCGCGGCTCTACGAGCGCATGCCGCTGCCGGAAGCCAATTTCTTCGGCATCGTGGTGTCGATCCAACAGAAGTCGGGCGGCAACCTCTCCGAAGCGCTCGGCAACCTCTCCAAGGTGCTGCGCGACCGCAAGAAGATGCGGGAGAAGATCCAGGCGATGTCGATGGAAGCCAAGGCCTCGGCCGGCATCATCGGCTCGCTGCCGCCGATCGTGATGTTCCTCGTCTATCTCACGACGCCGGACTACATCGCCCTGCTGTGGACGAATTCGATGGGCCAGCTGATGCTGGTCGGCTGCGTCGTCTGGATGTCGATCGGCATCATGGTGATGAAGAAGATGATCAACTTCGATTTCTGACGGTGCCGCATGATTGATATTCTGGTCGCCAAGCTCCACGACGTCAGGTTCATGACCATGCTGCTTGCCTTCTTCGCGGCAAGCGCGACGGTCTACACGCTGGTGATGCCGCTGCTGGCCGGCGGCGATCTCAACAAGCGCATGAAGGCGGTCGCCAGCGAGCGCGAGCGCCTGCGGCAGCGCGAGCGCGAACGCCTCTCCAGGTCGGAGAAGGTGACGCTGCGGCAGACGCCGAAGCAGGCGGTCTCCAAGATGGTGGATGACCTGAACCTCACCAAATGGCTGGCTCAGGAAGCGGCAATCGAGAAGCTGGTGATGGCGGGCTATCGCGGCCACGCCCCCTATGTCTACTTCCTGGCTGCGCGGGCGGTCACGCCGATCCTGATGCTGATCGGCGCAATCATCTATACATTCTTCATTGCCGGCGCGAACTGGTCGCTCACGCTCAAGATCGGCATCTGCATCGGCGCTGCCTATCTCGGCCTTCAGGCGCCGATGCTGTTCCTCAGGAATGCGATCGCCAAGCGCCAGCTCTCGATCAAGCGTGCATTTCCCGACGCGCTCGACCTGCTCCTGATCTGCATCGAATCCGGCATGTCGGTCGAGATGGCGTTCCGGAAAGTGGCCAACGAGATCGCCGGGCAGTCGGTCGCGCTGTCGGAGGAGTTCGCGCTGACCACCGCGGAACTGTCCTATTTGCAGGATCGCAAGACCGCCTACGAGAACCTGGCGCGCCGCACCGGCCTCGAAGGCGTGAAGTCGGTGTGCATGGCCTTGCAGCAATCCGAGCGCTACGGCACCCCGCTCGGCCACTCCCTGCGCGTCATGGCGCAGGAGAACCGCGACATGCGCATGAACGAGGCCGAGAAGAAGGCCGCCGCCCTCCCGCCGAAGCTGACGGTGCCGATGATCCTGTTCTTCCTGCCTTGCCTGTTCATCGTGATCCTCGGGCCGTCCTACATCAAGATCGCCACGATGCATTGAGTTGCGTCGCCTGCGCGGCTGCCTTCTCCTTCCCCCTGAAAGGGGAAGGCCGGGATGGGGGTCAGCCGCAGACACTGCCGCTCGTGGAGAGATGATCCCCACCTGCTTTGCGCTCGCGAGCAAAGCGACCTCCCCTTTTCAAGGGGAGGCGGAGCTGCCGCGTTTGGTTTAGTCGTCCTTGGCGACGACCGGCGCCGCACGCGACGCGGTCCGCGGCCCGTCCTTGCGGTTGAGCATGTCGCGGAGATAGGCGACGTTGGCCGCGGCCTCATCCGACGGCAGGTCGGCCTTGACGATTGTTTCCGCCTCCGCGAAGCGGCCCTGCAGGCCGACGACCAGTGCAAGGTTCTGCCGGATCCGGGTGTCGGCGCGGGCGCTGGCATAGGCCTGGCGCAGCGTCTCTTCCGCCTTCGGCAAATCCTTGGTCAGCATGTAGGAGAGGCCGAGATTGGACAGCACCGACGGCTCGTCCGGAGCCAGCCTGAGCGCACTGGCGTAATAGCGCCGCGCCTCCTCGTGCCGGTTCATCTTGTCGAGCGTGGTGCCCTGCACCGACAGGATGCGCCAGTCCGGATTGTCCGGGCTGTGCGCGCGGCTCAGCACGTCGAATGCAGCCTGCGAATTGCCGTTGTCGGCGAGTGCGCGGCCGTACTGGGCGAGGAGCGCCTTGTTGCCGGGATTGGCGATGGTCGCCTGCTCGAGCACGGCGGCGGCCTGGGCGCGCTGGCCGTTGGCGCGCAAGGCCTGTCCGTAGGCGACCGCGGCGGCGACATCCTTGGGATTCTTGCGATAGCGCTCGCCATAGGCCTCGACGGCCCGGCGCGGATCATCGGGCGTGGGATCGGACCGCGACGTGATCGATCCCGCCACGTCGGACATGGTCTGGCAACCGCCAAGCCCTGCGGCCAGGATCGCCAGAAGGGCTGCGGAAGCGAGATGCCGGGTCAGATTGGACTGTCGACACATGGCACTGTGACTCACGAAATCGGGCGAACGGTTCCAGCCGAGCATGCCAGCAATAGACTGTTAACCCTAACGTCTGGTTAACTGGCGTCGCCGGCAGCCGACGCTCCGGTTCCGGCCCTGCACGTCGCGTGAACCGTTGGCGCGCTACCATCTGTGGCGAAAGGCGTGTAGTAGCCCACCAACGACGCCAGAACAGCCGAGAGCCGCATGCCATCCGTGTTCGAGACCGCCCCCACGACCGCCGCCACGCCGATCACCTTCGTCACCAAGGCGACATGGGATGCGATTCAGGGCGAGCTGCCGGCGCCGGCGCGCCAGTTCGCGGCGGCCAATGACTTTGCCGCCAAGGCGGGCAAATTGCTCGTCCTGCCGGCGGCCGACGGCGGCATCGCGCAGGTGCTGTTCGGTCTCGAGGACGCCGACCACAAGGCGCGCGATCCGTTCCGGCCCGGCGCCCTGCCCGGCCTGCTGCCGCCGGGCATCTACCGCTTCGCCAATGCGCCGTACGACACTAGACTTGCCGCGCTCGCCTTCGCGCTCGGCTGCTATCGCTTCGGCCGCTATCGCATGAACAAGGCTCCCGAGGTCCGCCTGGTGCCGCCCGATGGCGTCGACACGGCGGAGATCATCCGGATGGCGGATGCCGCGGCGCTGGCGCGCGACCTCATCAACACGCCGTCCAACGACATGGGTCCGGCGGAACTCGCCGAGGTGGCGCGCGACCTCGCGATGCGGTTCGGTGCTGCCTTCAATTGCATCGACGGCGACGAGCTCGCGCCGAACTTCCCGCTGATCCACGCCGTCGGCATGGCCTCCAGCCGCGCGCCGCGACTGATCGACATCGGCTGGGGCGATCCGGATCACCCCAAGGTGACGCTGGTCGGCAAGGGCGTGTGTTTCGACACCGGCGGACTCGACCTGAAGCCGTCGAGCGGCATGCTGATCATGAAGAAGGACATGGGCGGCGCCGCCAACGTGCTGGCACTCGCGCGCATGGTGATGGACGCGAAGCTGAAGGTGCGGCTGCGCGTGCTGATCCCGGCCGTGGAGAACGCGGTCGCCGGCAATGCCTTCCGCCCCCTCGACATCTTCACCTCGCGCAAGGGCATCACAGTCGAGATCGGCAATACCGACGCGGAAGGCCGGCTCGTCCTCGCCGACGCGCTGGCGCTGGCGGACGAGGAGAAGCCCGAGCTGCTGATCGATCTGGGCACGCTGACGGGCGCGGCCCGCGTCGCGCTGGGGCCGGATTTACCGCCCTTCTACACCAATGATGAGACGCTGGCCGCCGACGTCGCGTCTTGTGCGACGAGCGAGAACGATCCGTTGTGGCGCATGCCGCTGTGGCCGCCTTACGATGCCTGGCTGGACTCCAAGACGGCCACCATCACCAACGCGCCGTCCGGCGGCTTCGCCGGCTCGATCACTTGCGCGCTGTTCCTGCAGCGCTTCGTCGAGCACGCCGGGAGCTGGCTGCATGTCGACATCTATGGTTGGACGCCGTCGGCGAAGCCGGCGCGGCCCGAAGGCGGCGAGTGCCAGGCCGCTCGCGCCCTCTACACATTGCTGAGCGAGCGCTATGCATGATCCCCGTCTGACGCCGGCCCGCGCCGACCTCGCGGCGAAATATCTCGAGGGCAAGGTCAAGGCCTTGCGCTTCGTCGAAGGCGAAGTGCTCGAGGTCGGCGACGCCATCGCGCCGCTGCGCCAGGCGCCGGCGAGCGATGCCGAACAGATGACGCAGGCGCTCTGGGGCGAGCGCGTCACGGTGTACGATCGCAACGGCGAAGGCTGGGCCTGGGGCCAGCTCGCCGATGACGGCTATGTCGGCTGGATTCCCGAAGCCGCGCTGGCCAAGCCAGGCGCCGTCCCGACGCACAAGGTCACGGCGCTGCGCACGCTGGCGTTTCCGGGCGCCTCGATCAAGCTGCCGCCGGTCGAGGCGCTGGCGATGGGGACGAAGCTCGCGATCGTCCGCGAGGACGGTGCGTTCGCGGTGACCCGCGAAGGCTGGCACCTGCCACGCCGGCATCTCGCGCCGCTCGACACGATGGCAGATGATTTCGTTGCGATCGCCGAGCGCTTCGTCGGCACGCCCTACCTGTGGGGCGGCAAGAGCAGCCTCGGCATCGACTGCTCGGGCCTCGTGCAGATCTCGCTCACCGCCGCAGGCATCGGCTGCCCGCGCGACAGCGACATGCAGCAGGAAGGCCTCGGCCGCGAATTGACGGCCGCCGAATCGAAGCATCTACAGCGCGGCGATCTGATCTTCTGGAAGGGCCATGTCGCCATCGTCCGGGACGCGACAACGATCGTGCACGCCAACGCCCATCACATGGCAACGGTGGTGGAGAACACGCAGGCTGCCATCGCCAGGATCAAGGCCGCCGACAGCGAGGTCTTGGCGATCAAGCGGCTATAATTGCTTCCGTCATTCCGGGGCGATGCGAAGCATCGAACCCGGAATCTCGAGGTTCCCCGGTGCGCAATTGCGCACCTGAGGTTCAACGCTGCGCGTTGCCCCGGAACGACAGTCAGGTCGCCACAGCCCCGTCGCCGGCCGCTTCGATGCGGAAGGCGGCGGCGAACAGCGCGCGGGTGTAGTCGCTCTTCGGGTTCCTGAACAGCTCGGAGGCGGGCCCCTCCTCCTCCACCTTGCCCGATTTCATCACGATGAGATGGCTGGCGAGCGAGGCGACGACGCGCAGATCGTGCGAGATGAACATGTAGGTGAGATCGCGCTTGCGCTGGAGCTCGCGCAAGAGGTCGACCATCTGCGCCTGGAACAGCATGTCGAGCGCGCTGGTCGGCTCGTCCAGCACGACGAAATCCGGCTCCAGCACCACCGCGCGCGCGATGCTGATGCGCTGGCGCTGGCCGCCGGAGAATTCATGCGGATAGCGGAAACGCGTATCCGGATTGAGCCCGACATCCTCCAGCGCCTTGACGACGCGCACCTCGCGCTCCTCGCGCGACAGATTCGGCTGATGCACGGACAGGCCTTCGGCGATGATGTCGGCCACCGACATGCGCGGGCTGAGCGAGCCGAACGGATCCTGGAACACGATCTGCATGTCGCGCCGGAACGGCCGCATCTCCTTGAAGCGCAGGCCCTGGATGTCCTTGCCCAGGAACACGATGCGCCCGTCCGAGGAGATCAGCCGCAGCAATGCGAGCCCCAGCGTGGTCTTGCCGGAGCCGGATTCGCCGACCACGCCGAGCGTCTCGCCCTTGCGCACGGCGACGCTGACGCCATCGACCGCCTTGATGTGGCCGACCGTCTTGCGCATCAGGCCGCGCTTGATCGGAAACCAGACTTTGAGATCGTCGGCCGACATCACGACGGGCGCATCCGGCTGCGGCGGCGCCGGATCCGGCTTCGGCTCCGCCGCGAGCAGGTCGCGCGTATAGGGATGCTTCGGGGTCTTGAAGACCTGCTCGACCGGTCCCTGCTCGACGACCACGCCCCCCTTCATGACGCAGACGGTGTCGGCGATGCGGCGGACGATGCCGAGATCGTGGGTGATGAACAGCAGGCTCATGCCGAGCCGCGAACGGATCTCGGCGAGCAGCGCCAGGATCTGCGCCTGCACGGTGACGTCGAGCGCCGTCGTCGGCTCGTCCGCGATCAGAAGGTCCGGCTCGTTGGCGAGCGCCATCGCGATCATCACGCGCTGGCGCTGACCGCCGGAAAGCTGGTGCGGATAGCTCTTCAGCCGCGTCTCGGGCTCGGGAATGCCGACCTGGCCCAATAGCTCCAGCGTCCGCGCCCGCGCCGCCGCGCCACTGACGCCCCTGTGCAGCGACATGATCTCGCCGATCTGCGCCTCGATCGTGTGCAGCGGATTGAGCGAGGTCATCGGCTCCTGGAAGATGATCGAGATGTCGTTGCCGCGGATCTCGCGCATCTCCTGCTCGGACGCGGTCAGGAGGTCGCGGCCGCGGAAGCGAATCGCGCCGGTGGGATGCGACGCGTTCGGATAGGGCAACAGCTTCAGGATCGAGAGCGCGCTGACCGACTTGCCGGAACCGGATTCGCCGACCAGCGCGACGCATTCGCCGCGCTTGATCTGGAACGAGACGCCGTCGACCGCAAGCGAGCGGCCGAAGGCGACCGAGAGGTCGCGGACATCGAGCAAGGGCTGGTTGATGGCGTCCATACCTCAGCCCTTCGAGAACGTCTTGCGCGGATCGAAGGCGTCGCGCACGGCTTCGCCGATGAAGATCAGGAGCGACAGCATGATCGCGACCGAGAAGAAGCCGGAAAAGCCGAGCCAGGGTGCCTGCACGTTGGATTTGGCCTGCGACAGCAATTCGCCCAGCGAAGGCGATCCCGGCGGCAGGCCGAAGCCCAGGAAATCGAGCGCGGTCAGCGTCATCACCGAGCTCGACACGATGAAGGGCAGGAACGTCATGGTCGCGACCATCGCGTTCGGCAGCAGGTGGCGGAACATGATGACCGGGTTGGAGACGCCGAGCGCCCGCGCCGCCTGGATATATTCGAAGTTGCGCCCGCGCAGGAACTCGGCCCGCACCAGACCGACCAGCGAGACCCAGGAGAACAGCAGCAGGATGCCGAGCAGCACGAAGAAGCCGGGCACGAGGACCGAGGACAGGATCAGGAGAAGATAGAGCGAGGGAATCGCCGTCCAGATCTCGATGAAGCGCTGGAAGATGAGGTCGGTCCAGCCGCCGAAATATCCCTGCACGCCGCCGGCGGCGATGCCGATGATCGAGGACAGGATGGTCAGCGTCAGGCCGAACAGCACCGAGATGCGGAAGCCGTAGATCAGCCGCGCCACCACGTCGCGACCCTGATCGTCGGTGCCGAGCCAGTTATATTCGAGGTCGCGGCAGCCGGTCAGTCCCTTGCGCTTCACCACGTCCTTGCACTGCTCTTCGGTCAACAGCCAGGTCGGCTTCGAGGGCACCGCCGTCGGCGGATCGAGGTTGCGGCTGTCGTAGGAGTAGCGGATCGGCGGCCAGATCATGCTGCCGCCCTTGGCGGCGATCTGCTTCTGCAAGTACGGATCGCGATAGTCGGCCGCGGTCTCGAAGTCGCCGCCGAAGGTCGTCTCGGCATAGGTGAAGATCACCGGCCAGTAGAGACGGCCGTCATATTTGACGACCAGCGGCTTGTCGTTGGCGATGAAATCGGCGAACAGCGAGACCACGAACAGGGCGATGAAGAGCCAGAACGACCAGTAGCCGCGGCGGTTGGCCTTGAAGTTCTGCCACCGCCGCCTGTTGAGCGGCGAAGGCGAAAAGCCGTGGTGCGTGGCGGGCACGGCCTCGCCGAGCGGCGATTGCGTCGAGGTCTCGACCGGTTGGGGCGCGAGCATCGTCATCAGACCTCCCGCGCCTCGAAATCGATCCGGGGGTCGATCCACATATAGGTCAGGTCGGAGATCAGGTTGATCACGAGACCGACCAGCGAAAAGATGTAGAGCGTGCCGAACACGACGGGATAGTCGCGGTTGAGCACGCTCTCGAAGCTGAGCAGCCCCAGCCCGTCCAGCGAGAAGATGGTCTCGATCAGAAGCGAGCCTGAAAAGAAGGCGTGGATGAAGGTCCCGGGGAAGCCGGCGATCACGATCAACATCGCATTGCGGAAGACATGGCCGTACAGCACCCGGTTCTCGCTGCACCCCTTGGCGCGCGCGGTCATGACGTATTGCTTGCGGATCTCGTCAAGGAACGAGTTCTTGGTCAGGAACGTCATGGTGGTGAACGCGCCGAGCCCCATGGCGATCAAGGGCAGCGTCAGATGCCAGAAATAGTCGATGATCTTCCAATACCAGGGAAACTGCGACCAGCCGTCCGAGGTCAGTCCGCGCAGCGGAAACCAGTTGAAGAACGAGCCGCCGGCAAACAGGATGATGAGGAGGATCGCGAACAGGAAGCCGGGAATGGCATAGCCGAGCACGAGCACCGTCGACGTCCAGGTGTCGAAGCGGGTGCCGTCCTTGATCGCCTTGCGGATGCCGAGCGGGATCGAGATCAGATAGGTGATCAGTGTCAGCCAGATCCCCAGCGAGATCGAGACCGGCAGCTTCTCCTTGATCAGCTGGATCACGCTGACGTCGCGAAAATAGCTCTTGCCGAAATCGAAACGGGCGAAATTCCAAACCATCAGCGCGAAGCGTTCCGGTGCCGGCTTGTCGAATCCGAACTGCACCTCCAGCTTCTTGATGAAATCGGGGTCGAGCCCCTGCGCGCCGCGGTATTTCGAGTTGATGGCGGCGCCTGCGCCCGCGCCCTGGCCGCGCTGCGCGCCGAAATCGCCGCCGCCTCCCGACACCCGCGACGTGCCGCCGGTGTCGGCGCCGTTGATCTGCGCGATGACGCGCTCGACCGGGCCGCCGGGCGCGAACTGCACCACGATGAAGGACACGAAGAGGATCCCGAGCAGCGTCGGGATCATCAGGAGGATGCGGCGGGCGATATAGGCGCTCATGGCTATTTCGCCTGCTCGAGCTTGGCCGCCTTGGCGGGCTCATGCCACCAGATGTCCGGCGCGCCGACGCCGTTGGCATAACGCGGCAGCTTCTGCGGATGGCCGAACTGGTCCCAATAGGCCAGCCGGTGCGTCTTGTTGTACCATTGCGGTACCCAGTAGCGGCCGGCGCGGAACAGGCGATCGAAAGCGCGGCAGGCGACGGTCAGCTCTTCGCGGCTGTCAGCCGCCATGATCTTTTCGATCATGGCGTCGATGGCCGGGCTGGCGATGCCCGCGAGATTGTACGAGCCCTTGGTATTCGCGACCTGGGAGGAGAAGAACGAGCGCATGGCGTCGCCCGGCGTCGCCGACATGCTGAAGCGCTGGATCGTCATGTCGAAATCGAAGTCATCCACCCGGGCGCGGTACTGCACCGCGTCGACGAGGCGGAACGTTGCTTCGATGCCAAGCGTGCCGAGGTTCTTGATGTAAGGCCCATGGTGCGGCTGCAGCGAGGGCTCGTCGTTGAGGAATTCGATGGTGATGGGCTCGCCGTTCGGCAGCACGCGCTTGCCGTCCTTGACGACACAGCCGGCCTCGTTGAGCAGCTGCACCGCCTTGCGCAGCAGCGCGCGATCCTGGCCGGAACCATCGGACATCGGCGGCACGAACGGCAGGCCGAACACCTCATCGGGCACCTGGCCGCGGAACGGCTCGAGCAGCGCCAGCTCCTCAGGCGAGGGAGGCCCGTCCGCGACCAGGTCCGAGTTCTGGAATGGCGACACCGTACGGGCATAGGCGCCGTACATGATGGTCTTGTTGGTCCATTCGAAATCGAAAGCGTTGATCAGGGCCTCGCGCACGCGAGGGTCCTTGAATTTCTCGCGTCGCGTGTTGATGAACCAGCCTTGCGCTCCGGATGGCGTGTCATCGGGCACGACCTCCATCTTGACGCGGCCATCCTTCACCGCCGGAAAGTCATAGCGCGTCGCCCAGATGCGCGAGGTGAACTCCTCGCGATAGAGATAGCTCTTGCCGGTGAAACCTTCGAAGGCGACGTCGCGGTCGCGATAGAATTCATAGCGCACGACATCGAAATTGTAGCTGCCGCGGCAAACCGGCAGATCGGCGGCCCACCAGTCCTTGACCCGCTCGAATTCGATGTAGCGATTGACCTCGAACCTGCCGACCTTGTACGGACCGGAGCCGAGCGGAATATCCAGCGTCGATTCATCGAACGGCCGGGACGCATAATAGGCTTTCGAAAAGATCGGCAGTCCGGCGACATAGAGCGGCACGTCGCGGGCGCGCCCCGCCGCGAAGGTCACCACCGCGGTCGCGTCATCGGGCGCCTCGGCCTTGACGAAGTCGCGCAGCTGCACCTGGATCAGAGGGTGGCCTTTTTCCTTCAGCGTATTGAGCGAGAAGGCGACATCCTGCGCGGTCAGCTTCGAGCCGTCATGGAAGCGCGCCTCGGGGCGCATGGTGAAGCGGTAGACCAGCTTGTCCGGCGAGATCTGCACCGACTTCGCGGCATAGCCGTACATCGCGTCGGGCTCGTCATTGGCGCGCGACATCAGCGTCGCGAACGTCATGTCCATGCCCTGCGCGCCTTCGCCCTTGAGGACGTAGGCGTTCAGCGAATTGAAGGTGTAGTAGGACTGGTTGTAACCGCGCACCCACGGGATCACCGAGAACGCCCCGCCCTTCGGCGCCTTCGGATTGACGTAGTCGAATATCTTGAAATCCGCCGGATATTTCAGGTCGCCGAACACCGACATGCCGTGCATCTCGGTTCCGTTGTCGGCCACCGCCGGCGCAGCACGCAAGCCTGCAGCACTCAACGCACCGATGCCGAGACCGAGTGCGTGCCGACGGGAGAATAGCGCCATGCGCGGATCCTTGAGTTTTATGAACGCTTGAGCTTGGCCGCCTTGTCGGCGTCGTACCACCAGATCGCAGGGAATCCCGATTGGCCATATTTCGGCAACTCTGCCGGACGGCCGAAGCGATCCCAGCGCGCTGTACGCACCTTAGGATAATTCCACTGCGGGACGACGTAATGGTTCCACAATAGCACGCGGTCGAGCGCTTTTGTCGCCGCGACGAGATCCTCGCGATCCGTCGCAAAAATCACCCGTTCGATCAGCTTGTCGATAACCGGGCTCTTGATGCCGGCAATATTGCGCGATCCGGCGTTGTCTGCAGCTTTCGATCCCCAGTATTCACGCTGCTCGTTTCCGGGTGACAGGGATTCACCCCAGGATGCGGTGACGACGTCGAAATCCCAACTGCGAAGCCGGTTCTCATATTGGATCGGATCAATCGTACGCACCGTGATCGAAAATCCGAGCCGCTCGAGCGCCGGCTTGTAAGCCAGCATGATCCTCTCGAAATTCGGATCCTCACTCAACAATTCGATGGAGAACGGCTCTCCGCTCTTTGCATCCACGAGCTTCCTGTCTCGCACCTCATACCCAGCCTCCCTGAGCAGACGAGATGCTTCACGGAGATTTTCGCGCACTGCTTCTGGATTGCCGCCGACCGGATTCGCATAGACCGTCGTGAATACTTCGGCAGGCACCTGATCACGCATGGATTCAAGAATGGCGAGCTCCTTGCCTTGCGGCAGCCCAGTCGCCATCAACTCCTCGGCGCCATCAAAGTAGCTAATGATGCGCTTGTATTGGCCGAAGAAGAGCAGCTTGTTGACCTCCTCGAAGTCGAACGCGTAATTCAGGGCGCGGCGAACACGCGGATCCTTGAATTTGGCGCGCCGCTGGTTCGGGACAAAGGCCTGCATGATGCCCGAACTGCGGTTCGGAAACTCTTCCAGCACCACGCGCTTGTCGGTGACAGCAGGAAAATTATAGGCGGTTGCCCATGCCTTCGCGCTGTTCTCCAAGCGCCAATCGATCTGATCGCCCTTGAATGCCTCAATCGCAACCGTCGGATCCCTGAAATACTCGTAGCGAAGTTCGTCGAAGTTGTTGCGCCCCACGTTGATCGCGAGGTCGCGCGCCCAATGGTCCTTGACGCGCTCAAGAGTCACCGTCCGTCCTGCGACGAACTCCTTGATCCGATACGGTCCCGATCCAAGCGGCTGCTCCAGCGTCGTCGCGGAGATATCGCGCTTGTGGCCTTGGCCATTGGTGCCTTCCCACCAGTGCTTCGGCAAAATCGTCAGTTGACCCACGATCTGCGGCAATTCGCGGTTGCCAGGCATATCGAAGACAAACTTCACTTCGCGATCGCTAATCTTTTCCGCCCTTACCACATGGCTGTAATAGGCAGAAAACATAGGGTGATGAGTCTTGAAGGCGTCGAGCGAGAAGATCACATCTTCCGGAGTAACCGGTGCTCCGTCATGCCACTTTGCCTGAGGGCGCAGACGATAAACGACATAAGAGAAGTCGTCGGGGTGACTTGCTGCCTCCGCCAGCGATCCGTACTCCGTTGAGACTTCGTCGAGCGAAGGTGTCGTCAGCGATTCATAAATGAGGGCGACAGCGCCTGCGATGGAGCCCTTCACACCCGAGACGACGATGTTGAAATTATCAAAAGTGCCGATTGAGATTTGCCGGACAAACCCGCCCTTCGGCGCATCCGGATTGACATAGTCAAAGCGCTTGAAGTCGACCGGATATTTGACATTCCCGAAAAGCGACAAGGCATGCCGCCATTTCAGCCCGTTGGGGGCATCGTCGGCGAAGGCCGGCGTGATCGCCGACAGGCCGGGGGTGAGTCCGAGCGCCGGAGCCATTGCCGCCAGTGCGCTGCCTTGAAGGAGGTGTCGTCGGGTGATCGCCAAATTCGGTCTTCCTGCTTGCGGCCCCGCTTACATGGGACCCAATATAAGGCAACGGTTCGACAAATTACGTTGCTTTTTCCTCATGATATTGGCCCGGGAACAATATCGGTGCGGCGAAACGTCCCGATAACAAGCCCGCGACAGCGGATTCCCCATGCAAAAACGGCCAGGCATTGCCTGGCCGTTTCATCCGCATGCTTGCGCGAAGCAAATCGCTACTTCGAGGCGGTCGGGAGCGGAGCCGGGTGCTCCGAGTTCGAATTCAGATAGGCGATAACGTCGGCGCGCTCGGAATCCTTCTGGATGCCGGCGAAGCCCATCGCGGTGCCAGGAATGAAGCCCTTCGGATTGGCGATGAACTTGTTGAGGTCGTCGAACGTCCAGTTGCCGCCCTTGGCCTTCATGGCGGCCGAGAAGTTGAAGCCACGGCCCTGGCCCTTTGGCTCGCCGACGACGCCATAGAGGTTCGGACCGACCCGATTCGGGCCGCCCTTCTCGAACGTGTGGCAGGCCTGGCACTTCTTGGCGGCCGCGGCGCCCTTCTCGACGGACGCCGTCTGCAACAGCTTCTCGATCGGCTCGGAGGAGGCCGCCGCGGCCTCGCCGCCACCGCCATGGGACTCTTCCTTCACAGCGATCTCAAAACCCGGCTTCTCCGGCAGCTTCGGCGCGAATTTCGCGCTGGCGGCAAAGCTCATCACCAGGACGACGATGCAGGTGCCGAGAACCGCACCGAGGATTTTGTTGAGTTCGAAGGAGTCCATTTTGGGTCAGGCTCCGGGCCTTGAATGTCGACTTCAGGCCGGGAATACGGCCGCGGGGAAAGACCTGGGAATCGGCCTTATCGCACCGCCCCAAGCAGGGTTGAGATATCGGTTTGCCCGGGGTCTGGCAACCCGTATAAGCGCGCCGAATTCAACCTCCTCCCCGGCAATTTCCGCAGGCCGGACGGGCCCCGACACGAATGACCGATCCCCGTACCTTGGTGCTGATCCCGGCCCGCATGGCCGCCACCCGCCTGCCCGGCAAGCCGCTCGCCGACATCGCGGGATTGCCTATGATCGTGCATGTGCTGCGCCGGGCCGAAGCCGCTGCAATCGGCCGGGTCGCGGTGGCCACCGACACGCCGGAGATCGCCGATGCGGTGAAGGCTGCCGGCGGCGAGGTCGTGATGACCCGTCCCGACCATCCGTCCGGCTCGGACCGGATTTATGAAGCGATGACGACCCTCGACCCGGCCGGCCATGCCGAGATCGTGGTCAATCTGCAGGGCGATTTCCCGACCATCAGCCCCGAGACCATCCGCAGCGTGATGCCGGCGCTCGACGATCCCGCGGTCGACATTTCGACCCTGGCCTCGCGCATCCATACCGAGGAGGAGGATCAGGCCCCCAGCGTGGTCAAGGCAGTCGGCTCGCCGATCGGGCCGAACCGGTTGCGCGCGCTGTATTTCACCCGCGCCACCGCGCCTTATGGCGACGGGCCGCGCTACCATCATATCGGCCTCTACGCCTACCGCCGCGCCGCGCTGGAGCGGTTCGTGGCGCTGCCGCCCTCGCCGCTGGAGCAGCAGGAAAAGCTCGAGCAGCTCCGCGCGCTGGAGGCCGGGATGCGGATCGACGTCACCATCGTCGATACCGTCCCGCGCGGCGTCGACACCCCGGCCGATCTCGAAACCGCCCGCAGAATACTTTCCAAAGCCTGACCGGCTGGTAAAAGGCCACCCATGACCAAGAAGCTGAAGATCGCATTCCAGGGCGAGCCTGGAGCCAATTCCCATATCGCCATCGTCGAGGCCTATCCCGAGGCCGAACCGATGCCCTGCGCCACTTTCGAGGACGCGCTGTCGGCGATCTCGTCGGGCGAAGCCGATCTCGGCATGATCCCGATCGAGAACTCGGTCGCCGGCCGCGTCGCCGACATCCATCATTTGCTGCCGGCGTCGGGCCTCTTCATCATCGGCGAATGGTTCTTGCCGGTCCGGCACCAGCTGATGGCGGTGAAGGGGACCAGGCTCGAAGACATCAAGAGCGTCGAGAGCCATGTCCATGCGCTCGGCCAGTGCCGGCGCATCATCCGCAAGCTGGGCATCAAGCCGATCGTGCACGCCGACACCGCCGGCAGCGCCCGCGACATCTCAGAGCGCAAGGACAAGACCGTGGCCGCGATCGCCTCGCGTCTCGCCGCAAAAATTTACGGCCTCGACATTCTCGCCGAGGACATCGAGGACGAGGCGCACAACACCACGCGCTTCGTGGTGCTGGCACGCGAGCCGAAATGGGCGTCCCAAGGCGCGGGCCCGCTGGTCACCACTTTTGTGTTCCGGGTGCGCAATTTGCCGGCCGCGCTCTACAAGGCGCTCGGCGGCTTTGCGACCAACGGCGTCAACATGACCAAGCTCGAGAGCTACATGGTCGACGGCAACTTCTTCGCCACGCAGTTCTATGCCGACGTCGATGGCCACCCCGATGACAAGGGCCTCGCCTTCGCGATCGAGGAGCTGAAATTCTTCTCGCGCGAATTCCGCATCGTCGGCGTGTATCCGGGACATCCGTTCCGGGCGACGTTCAGCGAGACGCAGGACTGAGCCGCACGCGCCGTACGTCGTCCCGGCCTGGTGCGCAATTGCGCACGGGGGCCGGGATGGGGCTCGTCGTTCAAGCGTCGCGCAACAATTACCATCGGTGGTTATGGGTCCCGGCCTTCGCCGGGACGACAACCTTTATGCCCTCTTCCTTTATGCCCTCTTCGCCAGCCCGAACGCCTCCGCCAGCAGCGAATACGATTTCTTGCGCGCCTCGTGGTCGTACACGGCGGTGATCACCATCAGCTCGTCGGCCTGGGTCGCCGCGATCAGCGGCTCCAGCTTCGTTATCACCGTCGCGGGGCTGCCGACGAACAGGCGCGAGCGGTTGCGCAGGATCGAGGTGCGCTCGGCGTCCGTATACGGATAGGCGATCGCCTCCTCGACGCTCGGCAGCGGCAGATATTGACCGCGGTCACGGCGCAGCCGGTTGAGGTCCATCGACAGCGCAAGCCGCTCGGCTTCCGCGTCGGTCTCCGCCGTAACAACCGCAACCGCGAGGATCGCCTGCGGCGTCGCGCGCCAGCCCGACGGCTTGAAATGCGCGCGGTAGTTGGCCATCGCCGCAATTGCATCGTGAGTGGCAAAATGATGCGCGAATGCAAAGCCCATCCCGACCTGGGCCGCGAGCTCGGCGGAATAGTCGCTCGAGCCGAGCAGCCAGATCGGCGGCAGCGGCGAATCGTCGGGCATCGCGACGACGTTGTTGTAGGGGTGTCCCGCAGGGAATTCGCGGGTCTCCCACAGAATCAACTCGTGCAGCCGCTCCAGGAAATCGTCGCCCTCGCGCCGATCGAGCCGGCTGCGCAGCGCGTAGGCCGTCGCACCATCGGTGCCCGGCGCGCGGCCGAGGCCGAGATCGATCCGGCCGGGAAACAGCGCCTCCAGCATCTTGAAGCGCTCGGCCACCACCAGCGGCGCGTGGTTGGGCAGCATCACGCCGCCGGAGCCGACGCGGATGTGCCGCGTCACCGCTGCGATCTGCCCGATCATGACGTCGGGCGCAGGACTCGCGACGGAGGCGAGGTTGTGATGCTCGGCGAGCCAGTAGCGGAGATAGCCGAGCCCGTCGACATGGCGTGCCAGGTCGATGCTGTTGCGGAGCGCAACAGCCGGCCTGGTGCCGGTGGTGACGACGGACAGGTCGAGGACGGAGAGCGGAATCATGGCCGTCAACCTAGTGTGGCGCCAGGAGGCGACAAAGGCCCCGGCCGCGCAGACCAGTCCCGCGGCGGAACGCCGGCGCCGGCAGCCGTCGGCTTTGGGACGACATGCAATGACTCATCATTTTACCACGCTACCCACAATCGATTTCGTTCTCCAATCAATTGCAAACAATCTACTTTATTAATATTTTTCAATATGTTAATGTCGTCTTCGGCGAAGTCGACGGACTGCCCACCGAACATACCGCATAGTCAATTTTTGCCGAATCTGCGCCACGAATGGGCAATTTCCCATATCCGATGGGCTGTTTGATCCAACGCGTTTGGCTTATCTTAGGGCCTTCATATCCAGGCCGGACGTCTGCCCTCCAGTTGCGGAGCCCTTGCGTATCATGACCGAGACCATTTCCTCCGTGCCGAACGCGCCGCGTGCGCCCAAGGCGCCGAAAATCTCGTTCGAGTTCTTTCCGCCCAAGACCGAGGAGATGGAGCGCAATCTCTGGGACACCATCAAGCGGCTTGCCCCGCTCGAGCCGAAATTCGTCTCGGTGACCTATGGCGCCGGCGGCTCGACCCGCGAGCGCACCCATTCTACCATCGCCCGCATCCTCAAGGAGACCGCGCTGCTGCCCGCCGCGCATCTGACCTGCGTCGGCGCCTCGCGCGGCGAGATCGACGAGATCGTCGACCGCTATCACGAGGTCGGCGTCCGCCACATCGTGGCCTTGCGCGGCGATCCCGTCGGCGGCATCGGCACGCCCTATTCGAGCCATCCCGACGGCTACCAGAACTCGGCCGACCTCGTCGCCGGAATCAAGAAGCGGCACGGCGACATCGAAGTCAGCGTGTCGGCCTATCCGGAGAAGCACCCCGAGGCGCGCGACTTCGACGCCGACATCGACACGCTCAAGGCCAAGGTCGATGCCGGGGCGACGCGCGCGATCACCCAGGTGTTCTTCGACAACGACCTCTACTTCCGCTATCGCGACCGCGTCCGCGCCCGCGGCATCGACATCCCGATCGTGCCGGGCATCATGCCCATGCACAATTTCAAGCAGGCGCGCAATTTCGTCACCCGCGCCGGCACCACCGTGCCGGACTGGTTTGCCGCGAAATTCGACGGCCTCGATGACGATGCCGAGACGCGCAAGCTGGTGGCCGCGACCGTCGCGGCCGGCCAGGTGCAGAAGCTCGCCAAGCACGGCGTCGACACCTTCCACTTCTACACCATGAACCGCGCCGACCTCGTATTCGCGATCAGCCATTTGCTCGGCATTCGGCCGAACGGTGCCCAGAAAGCTGCCTGACACATGTCCGTTCCCGTTTCCCCCAAGCGTAACGCTTTGCTCGCGGCTGCCCGCGAACGCATTCTCGTGCTCGACGGCGCCATGGGCACGATGATCCAGAACCTCCAGCTCGACGAGGCCGCCTTCCGCGGCGAGCGGTTCGCGGACTTCCACCGCGACATCAAGGGCAACAACGACCTCTTGATCCTGACCCAGCCGCAGGCGATCGAGGACATCCACGCCGCTTACTTGCGCGCCGGCGCCGACATCGTCGCGACCAACACCTTCTCCACGACCTCGATCGCCCAGGCCGATTACGACCTGTCGGACCTCGCCTATGAGCTGAACCTGCAGGGCGCTCGGCTGGCGCGCACCGCCGCCGAGCGGGTGAGCGCCGAAGACGGCAAGCCGCGCTTCGTCGCCGGCGCCATCGGCCCCACCAACCGTACCGCCTCGATCTCGCCGGACGTTTCCAATCCCGGCTACCGCGCCGTCACCTTCGACGACCTGCGCAAATCCTACGGCGAGCAGATCCGCGGGCTGATCGACGGCGGCGTCGATCTGCTGCTGGTCGAGACCATCTTCGACACCCTCAACGCCAAGGCGGCGCTCTATGCGATCGCCGAGATCACCGAAGAACTCGGCATCGACGTGCCGGTGATGGTGTCGGGCACCATCACCGACAAGTCCGGCCGCCTGCTCTCGGGCCAGATGCCGGAGGCGTTCTGGAATTCGGTGCGGCACGCCAAGCCGATCACCATCGGCTTCAACTGCGCGCTCGGCGCCGAGGATCTGCGCGCGCATATCGCCGACATCGGCCGCGTCGCCGACACGCTGGTGTGCGCCTACCCCAATGCCGGCCTGCCCAACGAGTTCGGCCAGTATGACGAGACGCCCGAGTACATGGCCCGCCTGATCGGCGAGTTCGCCCGCGATGGCCTCGTCAACATCGTCGGCGGCTGCTGCGGCACCACGCCGGACCATATCGCGGCGATCGCCGCCGCGGTCGCCCCGCACAAGCCGCGCATCGTGCCGGTGATCGAACCGCGCCTGCGGCTCTCGGGCCTCGAGCCGTTCATGCTGACCGACGCCATCCCGTTCGTGAATGTCGGCGAGCGTACCAACGTCACGGGCTCGGCCCGCTTCCGCAAGCTGATCACCGCCGGCGACTACACCGCCGCACTGCAGGTCGCGCGCGACCAGGTCGAGAACGGCGCGCAGATCATCGACGTCAACATGGACGAGGGCCTGCTCGACTCCGAAGCGGCGATGGTGACCTTCCTCAACCTCGTCGCCGCCGAGCCCGACATCGCCCGCGTCCCCGTCATGGTCGATTCCTCGAAATTCTCCGTGATCGAGGCCGGCCTGAAATGCGTGCAGGGCAAGCCGGTCGTCAACTCGATCTCGATGAAGGAAGGCGAGGAGAAGTTCATCCACGAAGCCCGGATCGCGCGCCGCCACGGCGCGGCCGTGGTGGTGATGGCGTTCGACGAGGCCGGCCAGGCCGACACGTTCGCGCGCAAGACCGAGATCTGCAAGCGCGCCTACGACATCCTGGTGGGCCGCGTCGGCTTACCGCCCGAGGACATCATCTTCGATCCGAACATCTTCGCGATCGCGACCGGCATCGAGGAGCACAACAATTACGGCGTCGACTTCATCGAGGCGACGCGCTGGATCCGGCAGAACCTGCCGGGCGCACATATCTCGGGCGGCGTCTCCAACCTGTCGTTCTCTTTCCGCGGCAACGAGCCGGTGCGCGAGGCCATGCACTCGGTGTTCCTGTATCACGCCATCAAGGCCGGCATGGACATGGGCATCGTCAATGCCGGACAGATGATCGTCTACGACGACATCGATCCGGAACTGCGCCAGACCTGCGAGGACGTCGTCCTCAACCGCGATCCCGGCGCGTCCGAACGCCTCTTGGCGCTCGCCGAAAAATTCCGCGGCAAGAAGACCGAAGGCAAGGAAGCCGATCTCGCCTGGCGCGAATGGCCGGTGGCGAAGCGGCTGTCGCATTCGCTGGTGCACGGCATCACCGAGTTCATCGAGCAGGATACCGAGGAGGCCCGCAAGACATCGTCGCGCCCGCTCGACGTGATCGAGGGGCCGCTGATGGCCGGCATGAACGTGGTCGGCGACCTCTTCGGCGACGGCAAGATGTTCCTGCCGCAGGTGGTGAAGTCCGCGCGCGTCATGAAGCAGGCGGTTGCTTACCTCATGCCGTTCATGGAGGAGGAGAAGGCGCGCAACCTCGCGAACGGCATCGGCACCGAGGGCTCCTCGTCCGCCGGCAAGATCGTGCTTGCGACGGTGAAGGGCGACGTCCACGACATCGGCAAGAACATCGTCGGCATCGTGCTCCAGTGCAACAATTTCGAGGTCATCGATCTCGGCGTGATGGTGCCGGCCGCCAAGATCGTCGAGACGGTGAAGGCGGAGAAGGCCGACATCGTCGGGCTATCAGGCCTGATCACGCCCTCGCTCGACGAGATGAGCTTCCTCGCCGGCGAGCTGCAACGGCAGGGCATGAACCTGCCGCTTTTGATCGGCGGCGCCACGACCAGCCGCGTGCATACCGCCGTGAAGATCGATCCGAGCTATCGCGCCGGTCCCGTCGTGCACGTCAACGACGCCAGCCGCGCGGTCGGCGTCGCGTCTTCGCTGCTCTCGCCCGAGAAGCGTGAGGCCTACGCCGCCGAGGTGCGGGCCGAATACGCCAGGATCTCGGAGGCGCATCTGCGCGCGCAGGCGGACAAGAAGCGCCTGAAGCTGACTGACGCCCGCGCCAACAAGGTCGCGATCGACTTTGCGGCGGCGCCGCCGAAGAAGCCGGCCTTCTTCGGGTTGAAGAGCTTCGACGAATACGATCTCGCCGAGCTCGTGCCCTACATCGACTGGACGCCGTTCTTCCAGACCTGGGAGCTCGCCGGCCGCTTCCCCGCCATCCTCGACGACGCCAAGGTCGGCGAGGTCGCGCGCTCGCTCTATGACGACGCGCGCAAGATGCTCGACACCATCGTGAAGGAGAAATGGTTCCGGGCCCGCGCCACGATCGGCTTCTGGCCGGCAAATGCGCAAGGCGACGACATCGTGCTCTATGCCGACGAGAGCCGGCCAATCGCGACGCTGCACACGCTGCGCCAGCAGCTCGAGAAGCGCGAGGGCCGCTTCAACGCCGCGCTCTCCGACTTCATCGCGCCTGCCGGCGTGCCCGACTACATCGGCGGCTTCGTCGTCACCGCAGGGATCGGCGAGGACGCGGTCGCCGACCGCTTCAGAAGCGCCAACGACGACTACTCCTCGATCCTGTGCAAGGCGCTGGCCGACCGCCTCGCCGAAGCGTTCGCCGAACGCATGCACCAGCGCGTGCGCAAGGAATTCTGGGCCTACGCGCCCGACGAGACCTGGTCGGCGGACGAACTGATCCTCGAGAAATATGAGGGCATCCGCCCGGCGCCCGGCTATCCCGCCCAGCCCGATCACACCGAGAAGGCGACGCTGTTCGAATTGCTCGATGCCGAGAACACGGCCGGCGTGAAGCTGACCGAGAGCTTTGCGATGTGGCCGGGCTCCTCCGTATCAGGGCTCTATTTCGCGAACCCCGAGAGCTATTATTTCGGCGTCGGCAAAATCGAGCGCGACCAGGTTGAGGACTACGCGGCACGCAAGGGCATGACGGTGGCGGAGACCGAGCGCTGGCTGGCGCCGGTCTTGAACTACATCCCCTCGCAGGACGGCGCCAAGGGATCGGCGATCGCGCCCGCCGCGACGCCCGCCAACGACGCGGAGCTGGCCTCGCATCCGCAGGGCTGCACCTGCGCCGTGCATCTCGCCTGGCGCAAGAAGAAGGTGGGGGCTGGGTAGGCCTCACCAAGACTTGTCATCGCCGGGCTTGACCCGGCGATCCCGGATTTCGCTTGCGCTTCATCCGGGCTACGGGGCTGGGTAGACCTTTCTTCCCGTCTCGCCTTGTGGGAGAAGGTGTCGCGGACAAAATCCGCGGCGGATGAGGGCTCCCTATCCGCGGAGACAGACCCCTCACCCGTCCGCGATGCCTTGCATCGCGTCGACCCTCTCCCACAAGGGGAGAGGGGAAGAAATGCGGGGTGCACTCCATGCAATTCTTCTCCTTCTGGCGTTCGCTGGCGAGCTTTCGGGTGCGGATCGCGCTCAACCTCAAGGGCGTGGCCGCCGACGTCGTCTTCGTCGATCTCGATGCGGACGTGCATCGCACCGATGCCTATCGCAAGATCAACCCGCAGATGGCGCTGCCGGCGCTGGTGACCGACGACGGCACGGTGCTGTTCCAGTCGCTCGCGATCATCGACTGGCTCGACGAGACCTACCCGAGCCCGCCGCTGCTGCCGGCGGATGCGCTCGGCCGCGCCCGGGTGCGCGGGCTGGCGCTGATCGTCGCCTGCGAGGGCCATCCACTGCTGACGCCGCGGGTGCGGCGCTATCTCGACCGCGAGCTCGATCTGCGCGACAGCCAGCAGAACGCGTGGCGGCGGCACTGGACGGTCGAGACGCTGGCGGCGCTCGAGGGCCACCTCGCCGGCCACAAGGCGACCGGCCGGCTCTGTCACGGCGATGCGCCCACCCTTGCCGACATCTGCCTGGTCGGCCACGTCACGGCGGCGATCAACCAGCAGATCAGCCTGTCGCCCTGGCCGACCGTGAAGCGCATCCACGAGACCGCCATGGCGCTGCCGGCATTCGCCAAGGCGCATCCGTCCGCGCAGCCGGATACGCCGGAAGCGATGCGGGCGAAGTAGTTTGCAGACGCGCTGCAAGGGACAGGCAGAGGCGCAAACGTGTGCCGGGTTCTCTCGATCGTCGTCCCTGCGAAAGCAGGGACCCATACGCCGCGGCGGATGGTGTGGATGGGACTCGTCGTTCCAGCATCGTTCAACAATCAGTATTTGTGGTTATGGGTCCTGGCCCCCGTGCGCAATTGCGCACCAGGCCGGGACGACGGTGAGGATGCGCCGCAATTCCGCGGCGATTTGTTGTGGAGGCGACTCGTCGTTGCAGCACTGCTCAACAATGACCATCGGTGGTTATGGGTCTGCTTTCGCGGGGACGACTCCGAATGTGTAGCGTCGTCTGTGACACACTTCCGCGTTCTCGCGACATGATCTATCCGAGCTTTGCATCTCATTCCGCCCTCCCTTGAACAGAGGGCGCAAGGAAAGCCGGGTGCCGATCGCACCCATGGGCCCCGAGCAATGGGTAGAAACAGGGAGCCTGCAGGGCATGCTCACCTCACGCTCGCCATGTTCCGACCGATGCGATCCCTGACCGTTTGGGCGATCGCCGCCGGAGCTTCGTCGGGGATCGCGAAGCACGAGCTCGCGTTGATCTCGCAGAGCACATAGGTGTCGGCACCATCAGCATCGCGTGGACCGTAGAGGAAATCGGCATCCCAGATCACCGGCAGCGACGCTTCATCGATCGTCAGCGCCGCCATCAACTGCGGGATCCATTCGTCCTCCATCAAGCTTCGCAGTGCCTGGAATTGCGGCGCATCGGGGCCATGCATGATGCGCGGTCCGGGCTGCGCTTCCGGAGAATCCGGACCTTGCGGGGGCGGCGGGATCAGGGCCTTGATCAATTGGTGCCCGAAGCCTGCGACCTTCGCTCCGCTGACATAGCAACGGATCATGCCCTCGGGCAGGCGCGGCTGGAACGCCTGATCGATGATGCAGCCGCCCCAGCCGAAATACGGCTCGCAGCGCGCCATGAAGTCGCCCAGCGGCATCTCCTCCGGCTGGCTGCCGCGCAGCGCATGCAACACACGAATCGTCGCGTCGGTGTTCGGCACGGTTTCCACCTTCCAGACGCCCTGCCCGCCATTGCCGCGGTTCTGCTTGAGCACGCGCGGACCAGCCGCGCGCAAGCGCGGGGGAAATTCGGCGCGGAACGCATCGACCGTGGCGTATCGACGGGTGTCGGCGCCCCAGCCCAGGTGACGCGTCCGGTACAGCACGTCCTTGACGCCCATCTTGAGGATGACGTCGGGATGCGCGCTGACCCACGGTCCCTCTGCCGCGACCTCGCGCAGCAGCGGATCGAGGGCGGCGCGCGTCTTGCCCTGATGGATCGGATCGACCCAGACGAGAACGCCGTCCATCGTCAGCAATTGGTCGCGGACGGCATCGGCGAATGTCTCGTCATAGACGACGGGAACGGCCTCGATGCCCGAAGCGGCGAGCGCTTCGAAGACGCGGACGAAACGGCTGTTTTGTCGGGTCGCCTCCCGGCGCGACGCGGCGTCGCCACGCGACAGGATGGCGATTTTGCAACGACGATTTTCGGAACGACGACGTGTGTGTGGTTCGGTGTCCATGTGAAAGCTCCACGACGGTGAATGTCGCGCAGAGCTTGGACCGAGGTCTCACGGGGAGTCTGCCTTGTCCCCTTGAGGCAAATCTAGACCACCGCGCGCAGGTTTCAAGATGGAGGTGGGGCGAAGCGGATCGGGCCGCGATCCCGGATCACACCGTGATCCCGGATCACGCCGTGATCGCGTGCAACCCGAGCCAGCCGGTGTAGAGGCCGACGAGCACGATCAGCGCGGCCGACACGTAGGGCGCGCGATGGGCAAAGCGGCTGAAACCGGCCCAATGACGTTCGACATGACGCAGGCTCAGCGCGGCCGCAACACCGGCAGAGACCATGGTGAGCGCAAGCCCGATGCCGAAGCAAAGCACCAGCACAAAGCCGAGGCTGAACTGCTTGAGCTGGAGACAGAGCAGCAGCACGGTGATCGCCGCCGGACACG
Source organism: Bradyrhizobium sp. BEA-2-5 (assembly GCF_032918025.1). NCBI lineage: Bacteria > Pseudomonadati > Pseudomonadota > Alphaproteobacteria > Hyphomicrobiales > Nitrobacteraceae > Bradyrhizobium > Bradyrhizobium sp. BEA-2-5. The sequence goes on from NZ_CP136629.1 coordinate 7,793,642, forward strand.
GAATCAGCCCGCCGGTCAGGCCGAACAGGATGATCTGCCATGTCGTCACGGTGCGTCCGGCAAAGCGCTTGCGGATGTCGGCGGCGTGCGCGCGCGCATGCGCGTCGTCCTCATCGCCGAGATCCATATGCGCATGGTCATGCTCCTCGAACAGGACTTCCGCCACGTCCGCGCGGACCGAGACGCGCGCCTTGAAGGCATGCGGCTCCGGAATTTCGTCGATGCTTTCCAGATAGCCATCCCTGCCCGCGAAGCGAAAGCGTTGCTCGCTGCCGTCGGGACGGATCGTCACGACATCAACATCGCCGGCCGCCGGCAGCGCTCCAGCCTCGCTTCGCAACCGCCAGCGCGGCGGCGCGCCGTCCTCGAAGACCTCGAGCGACAGCGATTGTCCGGCCAAGACAAGCTGGCGCGTTTCGTCGTGATGATGGTGATGATCGTGTTCGGCAGCCTGCTCGCGCCAGGTGCGCCAGGCCATCCAGGCCGCGATCGCGATGATGATCACCGCCGACGCCAGTTGCAGCCAGGCTTCGCTGCGTTCTCCGGACCATTGCTGGCCGAAATGAAGTCCGGCGAGCGCAACCAGCCAGACGATGGCGGTGTGCGAGATCGTCGCCGCCAGGCCGAGCAGCACCGCCTGCACCACCGTGCCGCGGATCGCGATGATGAAGGCCGCCATCATCGTCTTGGAGTGGCCGGGCTCGAGCCCGTGCAGTGCGCCGAGCAGGATCGCGCTGGGCACGAACAGCCACGCATGCGCGCTGCTCTGCTGGAGCAGCTGAGACAGGTCGGTCATGGTACTCACTTCAAATAGGTACGAACGACGTCGATCAGGTCCGCGGCGCCTTGCGCCTTCTCGGGATCCTTCTCGTGAGCGGGATCCACGACGTGATGACGGATATGGTCCTCGAGCAATTCCGCGGTCAGCCCGTTGATGGCGCCGCGGACCGAGGCCACCAGCATCAGCACGTCGGCACAACCAATCTCGGACTCCAGCGCGCGCTCGACGGCCTCCAGCTGGCCCTTGATGCGGCGAACCCGGCCGACGAGCTTGGACTTGTGCTTGATGGTATGCGACATGAACCTAATATAGGGGGGTACCCTATATTGGTCAACCATGCTGTCGGCCGGCCGGGCGCGCATCGAGACATGGCGGCGGGATGTCAGCGGCGGGCGTCAGCCCATGCTGCCGGGCATGAAGCAACGCGCCTTCGGGTGACCGTCTATGTAGTAGGGCCACACGATGGGTCGGCCGGACAGGTTCGGTCCGGGCACGACGGCTTCGTTCGGAACGTCAACCCACTCGCCATCGATGCGCACCCGATAATGGCCATTCCTGGTTTCCCAGTCGACGTCGTCGATGTGCTGCGCATCCGTGCCATCGCAGCAGGGACCCTTGCTGCTATGCAAGCCCTCGTACCAACCGTTCAATTCGGGGTGCTGGTGATCGTGGGCGAGAGCGCCGCCGGTTGTTGTGATGAGCAGCATAACGACAAGAGCAACAGGCGTCGCATGCCAATAATGACTGTCCATCAATCGGCATTGCTCCAATGAATGCAGGCGGGAGCGCGACACGTTCGCGGTGTCGGCATCTACCTGAGTTGGTCCCTGCCACCGCGCAACTCGGCAGCGAATTGTATGTTCCTATTCGCATCTCGCCGGAGGCGGAGAGGTGACCCCATCGGCCTGAGTCCACGGATGCTTGTTCCAAGCTGCGCGATGAAGTTTTCGTGACAGTCGATCGGCGATAGCTGCGGGATTTGGCAAAGTCAGGTTGACAGCCTGGAGATCAGGGTTTTTGATGTGTGTACGGGGATGTGCGATCTCCCCGCGAGGCGACATGCCCAAGAATCGCGTCCTGTCACCAAGGGCGCACCATGTCGTCATACACATCGATCTCATCAGAAAAATTGTCCCGTCTCATCGGCACGGCGAAGGCGCCGACGCTTGTCGACGTTCGTCTCGATGAAGATTTCGCTGCCGATCCGCGCCTGATCCCGGGCGCGGTCCGCTACTCCCATCTCGGCGTCCAGGACTGGGCTTCCCGTTTCACCGGGCAGTCCGTGGTCGTGGTCTGCCAGAAGGGACAGAAGCTTTCCGAAGGCACCGCCGCCTGGCTCCGCTGCAGCAACATCGCGGCCGAGATTCTCGAGGGCGGCCACCTCGGCTGGCGGGAAGCGGAGCTACCGACCGTTCCCGCCGACAAGATTCCAAAACGCGACGGGCGGGGTCGCACCGTCTGGGTGACGCGATCGCGGCCGAAGATCGACCGCATCGCCTGTCCATGGCTGATCCGCCGCTTCGTCGATCCCGCGGCCGTGTTCCTGTTCGTCACATCGGCGGAGGTCGAGGCGGTCGCCGAACGGTTCGACGCCACGCCGTTCGATATCGAGAACGTGTTCTGGAGCCACCGTGGCGAGCTCTGCACCTTCGACGTGATGATCGAGGAATTCGGGATCGCAACGCCGGCGCTGGAGCGGCTCGCGACGATGGTGCGGGCGGCCGATACCGCGCGGCTCGAGCTTTCGCCGGAGGCGCCCGGGCTGCTCGCCGCCTCGCTCGGCCTGTCGCGCATGTTCGACGACGACCTCGAACAGTTGAGCGCCGGGCTGCTGCTCTACGACGCCTTCTACCGATGGTGCCGCGATGCGACCAAGGAGACGCACAACTGGCCGACCAGCAAGGTGAAGCCATGACCGACGTCGCAACGACAGCGAAGGCGCGCGGGCATGAGCCCGCGCACGGCATCTCCTTCAACGAGGCGCTGCTGGTCTGGATACGCGTCGCCTGCCTCAGCTTTGGCGGGCCCGCGGGCCAGATCGCGGTGATGCACCGCATCCTGGTCGAGGAGAAGAGGTGGATCTCCGAGGGCCGTTTCCTGCATGCGCTGAATTACTGCATGCTGCTGCCGGGACCTGAGGCGCAGCAGCTCGCGACTTATGTTGGCTGGCTGATGCATCGCACCGCCGGCGGCCTGATGGCGGGCGGGCTGTTCATCCTGCCCGGCATCATCGCCATCATGGGACTCAGCTACATCTATGCCGCCTTCGGCAATGTCAGCTTCGTCGAGGCGCTGTTCTTCGGCCTCAAGGCCGCCGTGCTCGCCATCGTCGTCGAGGCCGTCGTACGCGTCGGCAAGCGCGCGCTGCGCAACCGGGTGATGATCGCGCTCGCGGCGATCGCCTTTGTCGCGATCTTCTTCTTCGCCGTGCCGTTTCCGCTGATCATCGGCGCCGCCGCGGTCACAGGGCTGGTCGGCGCACGCCTCGGCCGGAGCGAATTTGCGGCGATCGAGCATGGCGGCAAGAATTCCGCCGTGATCGACAGCATGCTCGGTGAAGCGGTGCCGGACCATGTCCGTCCCAACGCATCGCGCACCTTGCGGGTCGGCGCCATCTGGCTCGCGCTCTGGCTGGTGCCGGTGTTCGCCCTGCTGATTGCCTTGGGACCCGGCGACGTGTTCACCCAGATCGCCATCTTCTTCAGCAAGATGGCGCTGGTCACCTTCGGCGGCGCCTACGCCGTGCTGGCCTACGTCGCCCAGCAGGCGGTCGAGCACTATCACTGGCTGAAGCCGCACGAGATGCTCGACGGCCTCGGCATGGCCGAGACCACACCGGGCCCGCTGATCATGGTGCTGCAGTTCGTGGGCTTCATGGCGGCCTACCGCGATCCCGGCGGCCTGTCGCCGATGCTGGCAGCGACGCTCGGCGGACTGCTCGCGACCTGGGTCACCTTCACACCCTGCTTCCTCTGGATCTTCGTCGGCGCCCCCTACATCGAGGCGCTGCGCGGCAACAAGGCGCTGGCGGGCGCGCTTTCGGCGATCACCGCCGCCGTGGTCGGCGTGATCCTCAATCTGTCGATCTGGTTCGCGCTGCACACGCTGTTTCGGCAAACATTCCCGGTGCACGGGCTAGGCCTGTCGTTCGACGCGCCGGTGCCTGCTAGCCTCGACTGGCCGGCGCTGGCGTTGTCGATCGCCGCCGCGATCGCGATCTTCCGCTTCAATGCGGGGATGCTCAGCGTCCTCGCCGCCTCCTGCATCACGGGCGTACTGCTGCGCCTTGTCGGCATCATCTGAGCGGAGCGGCGCGCAGCTTGGGAACCTGGGGCAGCACAACACAACCAGGAGAACAACCATGCAGACAGGAAGACTCTCCCATTTGATTCTCGCCCTGACGATCGCGGGCGCGGTCATGCCGGCCCATGCCCTGACGCTGGACGAACTCGTCGCAAAACTTCGCGCCGCCGGCTACGCCGAGATCAGCGAGGTCAAGTCGACGGCCGAAGGCACGACGGCGAAGGCGATAAAGAACGGCAAGCCGGTGCGGCTCGTGATCGACGGCAGCGGCCAGGTCAAGGAGCGGGACTGAGCTCCCGCGCGCCCGAGAGCCGTCAACCGATCGATGGAGTGACAACATGATGAGAGCAATTGTGGCCCTGTGCATGGCCGTGCTGTGGCCGGGCGCAACCCTGGCAGCGCCGGCCGCCCTCGATGAGCGGCAGGAGGCGGCCGTGACAATGCAGGCGGCGATGGTCCACCCGCAAGGGAGCGAGACACTGTGCGGCGTCGTCGATCGCGTCGATGAACGCAACGACACGCTGCTGATCCGGTTATCTCCGGACCGGATCGAACCGTTCAAGGTCCAGGACGGCCTGATCTTCAATGCCGTCCGCTTCGGCGATCCCGTCGAAATCTCGGTGCAGAACATCGCCGGGTTCCGCACCATTGTCGGGCTCTCGAAGCAATAGAGCCACGATCCGAAGCATCGAAAGAGGTTCAAGGGAGCAATCCAATGCGACACACGATTTCGGCGCTGATCGGCGTCAGTGCCTGCCTCTTCGCCACCGGCGGGAGCGCGCAAAGGATCGACTGGCAGGTGTTCACCGAGCCGTTCGTCTCGTCGGCACATGCGCAGGCGATCGACTGGCAGAAGGTCGACGACACGCTGGGCAGAAAGCCCTCCGTCACCGGTGACGTGCATCGCTACGGCTTTCCGCGGAGCGATCTGACGGTGACGCTCGACGGCATCACCATCAAGCCGGCGCTGGCGCTCGGCGGCTGGGTTGCCTTCAAGCCCATGCACGACGACGTCATGGCGATGGGCGACCTGGTGCTGCTCGAATCCGAAATCAACCCTGTGATGCTGAAGATGATCGGAAACGGCCTGCAGATCACGGCCGTGCACAACCATTTGCTCGGCGCGAGCCCGGCCACCTTCTACATGCACGTCGCCGGCCACGGCGACCCGGTCAAGATCGCCGCCGCGATCCGAGATGGCCTTGCGGAAAGCAAGACGCCGCTCAAGGCCGCAGCGCCGGCCGCGCCGCCGCCGACCATCGATCTCGATACCGCGCAGCTCGATCAGATCATCGGCGTCAAGGGCCAGGCCAATGGCGGCGTCTATCAGTTCAATGTGCCCCGTCGCGATCCGATCACTGAAGAGGGCATGGCGTTGAGCCCGGTTGGCCCGATGGGCGTCGCCATCGGCATCAACTTCCAGCCGACCGGCGGCGGCAAGGCGGCGATCACCGGCGATTTCGTGCTGACAAATGACGAGGTCAACCCCGTCATCATGGCGCTGCGGACGCACGGCATCGACGTCACCGCGCTGCACAGCCACATGCTGGACGAACAGCCGCGCCTGTTCTTCATGCATTTCTGGGCCAATGACGACGCCGTCAAGCTCGCCAAGGGCCTGCGTGCCGCGCTCGATAAGACGGCGAGCAGCAAGAGCTAAGGATCTTCCGCTTCCGGCGAAGGACCGGGCTCGCCCAAGTGCATGGAACTGGCTTGCCGTCCGCGCAATTAGTGTGGACCGCAAGTCCCCATGCATGGAGCCCGATCATTGCTGAAGCTGTACAGGTCGGCGACCTCCGATTGGCGGAGTATCGGCGCGGAATTGCCTTCCGAGATCATCTGGATCGATCTGCTCGAACCCACCGAGGACGAAAAGCAGTTCGTAGAGCGCGCGCTCGACATCCGCGTCCCGTCCGAGCGATCGTTGAGCGAGATCGAGGCGTCGAGCCGACTGATCACCGATCATGACCGGCTCTATCTGAGCTCGCCGGCGGTGCGGCTCGACGACAACAACGAAGCCGAGATCACCAATATCGGCTTCGTGATCGGCCCAAAGGTGCTGGTCACAGTGCGGTTCGCGAAGCTGACCACGTTCGACGACGTCATGAAGCGGATCGGCACCGACAAGAGCCTGCAAAACGGCATGTGCGTGTTCACCGCGCTGCTCGAGGCCATGATCGATCGCGGCGCCGACGTGCTGGAGCATCTCGGCGCCAAGACTGACAGGCTGTCGCGAGGCGTCTTCAAGGGCGGCCTGGTGCGGAGCAAACGTCCAGTGCGCTCCAGCCGCAGGCTGCGCGAGGCGCTGGAGAACATCGGCGAACTCGCCGATCGCCTGGCGAAGGCGCGCGACGTGCTGCTCGGCGTCGGCCGGGTCGCGAGCTTCGCCGACGACGTCGGCAATGAATGGATCACGTCGGCATCGAAGCGCCGGCTCGAGGCCGTCTCCAAGGATGTGGCTTCGCTGGGTGATTACGAGACCCGCCTGTCGGACAAGATCCAGCTGCTGCTTGACGCCGTGCTCGGCTTCATCAACATCCAGCAGAACGACCTGTTCAAGATCCTGACCATCGTGTCGGTGGTCGGCGTTCCCCCGACCATCCTGGTCGGGGTCTGGGGCATGAATTTCAAGGAGATGCCGGAGCTGAGCTGGACCTTCGGCTATCCCTTGGCCTGGGCCGCGATCATCGCCAGCGGCATCCTGCCGGTGCTCTGGTTCAAGCGGCACGGCTGGTTCGACTAAACAAGCGAAGTTGAAACGCCGCGGCGTTATCCGCGTTGAGAACCTGCCTGCGCGTCTATAAATCTGAAACTGCCCCACTCGCCCCGTTAGCGTGGTCATCCCCCACCGAAGAGTTCAGCCTATGCGCCCCCACATCATCTGCCACATGGGCACGTCGATCGACGGCCGGCTTCATCCCAGCCGCTTCACCAAGGCCGCCGCCGGGATTCCGGCCGACGTACTGCGTTCGCACTACGAACGGATCCATGACGGCTTCGATGCCGATGGATGGATCATCGGCCGCATCACCATGAACGAGATGGCCAAGGGAACGGAGCGGCATATCACCAACCCACTGAGGCTGCCGCGCGAGGCGCATCTCGGCAACCGTAACGGCCGCAAGCTTGCTGTCGGCATCGATCCGTCGGGCCGCGTGCATTTCGGCAAGGACAATGTCGGCGGCGATCACGCCGTCGCAGTGCTGGGCGAGCAGGTGTCCGATGCACATCTCGCCGAGCTGCGCGAGGACGGTGCGTCCTACATCTTTGCAGGCACGAAGGGCGACGATCTGCCGGGCGCGATGGCGCAGCTCGCGTCGCTGTTCGGCGCCAGGACGCTGCTGCTCGAAGGCGGCGGCGGGATCAACGGCGCCTTCCTCAAGCATGGGCTGATCGACGAATTCAGCACGCTGATCTTTCCGGCGGTCGACGGCGTCGCGGGATCGCAAAGCATCGTCGACTATCACGGCCCCGAAGGCGACCGCCCCGGCGCCGGACAATCGCTCCGGCTCACCCATTGCGAGACACTGGAAGGCGGCATGGTCTGGCTGCGTCACGCGGTAGAGCGCGCGCCCGATTGAGCGCGCCTATGGCTTGGGATTCTCCACCCAGCCGGTCCGGCACGCAGCGACGAAGAACGCGACGCCGCGCGCGACATGGGCGTCGATCTCGGGATCGAGCGCCTTCAGGTCGACCTCGAACAGCGCCCGGAGCAGCATCGGCACCGCGATGATGTCGAGGAACATCCGCGCCGTGGTCGGCAACTGCTCCGGCGCGAAGGCCGGCAGCTTGCCGAGCTCGTCGGATTGCGTCAGGTCGCGCAGCAGGTGAATGCCGAGCTCGGTGCTGAGCGCGCGCGCCCTGCGGTTGACGTTGGCGGCGAGATCCGGGAAGCGGTGCGCCTCCGCGATGGCGAGCCGCATCAGGCCGATCCGGTCGGCATCGAAGCCCCAATGCAGCAGGGTCGAGGCAACGCTGGTGAGGCGCTCCTCGATGGTCGCACCGACCGGCGGATCGGCCTTGAACTCGGCGATGCGTGCCAGGATGTCTCGCGTCACCACTTCCGTGAACAGCGCCCGCTTGTCGCGGAAGCGCGCATAGATCGTCCGCTTGCCGGAGCGCGCGACTTCCGCGATCTCGTCGATGCTCGCGCCCTCGAACCCGCGCTGCAGGAAGACCTTGCGCGCGGCATCGAGAATCCGCGCATCGACCTCACCGGCGAGCTCCTTCGGCGGCCGGCCGGCGCGCACCTCGACCGGCCTGGTTTTCGGCGCCCGCGGCTTCTTCAGGGTGCTGGTGGTCATCGCATCGACCCGGGTTCGATGGGCCGGTCAGGCCGGCAATATCAGGCAATATAGCCTTATCACATCTTGTTGTAAATAGAACGATACAGTTCCGTTTCTATTGACGGCGCACGGTGGCGGGACTATTTGCCGCATAGAACGGAACGGTTCCGTTCCTTTTGTGAAGGCACTCGCCTGACAGCAGGAGCCGCCATCATGTTTGAAGACACTGTCTTGGAGCGCGACCAACCGGGCCACCAGGGCATCGAGGGTGCCCCCTCGGCTCCGGCCTCCCATGAGCCTGACCGGCCCGCGGTCACCGCACGGGCTCCGGCGCAGGAGCATCCCGCGGGCAAGCAGCCCGCCCCGCCGGCAACAATCCCGCCGGAGGTCATCGGCAAGGCAACACGGCGCAGCTTTCTCCGCCGCCGTCCGGTCGTCTCCGCGATCGGCGCCGTGCTGCTCGCCGCAGCGATCGGCGGCGGCTATCTCTACATGGACTACAGCGCGCATTTCGAATCCACCGACGACGCCTTCATCGCGGCGCGGCAGTCGGCGCTCGCGCCGAAGATCTCCGGCTACATCACCGCCGTCCCGGTCACCGACAACCAGCACGTCGCGGCCGGCGACGTGATCGCCCGGCTCGATGACCGCGACTATCGCGTCGCGCTGGCGCAGGCCGAGGCGCAGGTCGCGGCCGCGCGCGCCAGCATCGAGAATGTCGATGCGCAGCTCGACGTGCAGCAGGCGCAGATTGCTGCCAATCAGGCGCAGGTCGACCAGGCGCAGGCGGCGCTGGTGTTCGCCCAGCAGCAGGCGACGCGCTACCAGCATCTGGAGCAATCCGGCTACGGCACGGTGCAGAATTCCGAGCAGTTCACCTCGCAGCTGCATCAGCAGCAGGCTGCGCTGCTGAACGCGCAGGCGACGCTCAACCTCGCGCAGCGCCAGGTCGAGTCGCTGAAGGCGCAGCGCAAGAGCGCGGTCGCCAACCTCGCCCAGGCCGAGGCGCAGCGCGACCAGGCCAAGCTCAATCTGTCCTATACGACGGTCATCGCCGCGCAGCCGGGCCGCGTCGTCAACCTGTCGGCCGCGGTCGGCCAGTTCGCCCAGGCAGGCACCAACCTCACGATGTTCGTGCCCGACCAGACCTGGGTCACCGCGAACTTCAAGGAGATCCAGCTCGACAAGATGCGGCCGGGCGAGAGCGTGACGATGAAGATCGACGCCTATCCCGGACGCACCATCCAGGGCCATGTCGAGAGCGTGCAGCCGGGCTCCGGCACCGCGTTCTCGCTGCTGCCGGCGCAGAACGCCACCGGCAACTACGTCAAGATCGTGCAGCGCGTGCCGGTGAAGATCGTGATGGACAACCCGCCGGCCGACGTCGCGCTCGGCCCGGGCATGTCCGTTGTCCCGACGGTGCGGATCGATGCCGCGCCGTCCCTCTTCGAGCGCCTTGAGAAGTCGAGCCTCCGGAGGCTGTGATGAGTGTCGCCGCGATCGATGCCAAGGGCATTCCGGCTCCGAGCGTCACCGTCAATCCCTGGCTGATCGCCATCGTGGTCGCGCTCGCGAGCTTCATGGAGGTGCTCGACACCACCATCGCCAACGTGGCGCTGCCCTATATCGCCGGCGGCATGGGCGTGAGCGAGGACGAGGCCTCCTGGGTGGTCACCACCTATCTGGTGTCCAACGCCATCATCCTGACCGCCTCCGGCTTTCTCGCCCGCACGCTCGGGCGCAAGACCTTCTTCCTGATCTGCCTCGGCATCTTCACGGTCAGCTCGATCCTGTGCGGTTTTGCGCCCAATCTGAACGCGCTGCTGCTGTTCCGTATCCTGCAGGGTCTCGGCGGCGGCGGCATGGTGCCGGTGGCGCAATCGATTCTCGCCGATGCGTTCCCGCCGGCCAAGCGCGGGCAGGCGTTCGCGGTGTTCGGCATTGCCGTCGTGGTGGCGCCGGTGGTCGGGCCGACGCTCGGCGGCTGGCTGTCCGACAACCTGTCGTGGCACTGGTGTTTCCTGATCAACGCGCCGGTCGGCGTGTTCGCGATCGCGCTGATCGCCGCCGTGCTGCAGGAGCCCGCGACCGCGAAAGCCAAGGGAGTGCAGCCCCAGGACAACAGGTTCGACTTCATCGGCTTCGCGCTGGTCGCGACCTTCCTCGGCGCGCTCGAGGTGGTGCTCGACCGCGGCCTCGAGGACGACTGGTTCGCCTCGCCCTTCATCATCACCTTTGCGGCGATCTGCGCCGCGGCGTTCGTGCTGATGATCCCGTGGGAGATGACCCGGCGCAATCCGATGATCGACCTGCGCATGGTCGCAACCCGGCAGTTCGGCGCCTGCTTCCTGGTGATGCTGGCGACCGGCGCCATCCTGCTCGCGACCACGCAATTCCTGCCGCAGCTGGTGCAGCAGGACTTCGGCTACACCGCGACCTGGGCCGGCCTCGTGCTCTCGCCCGGCGGCGTCGTCACCATGATGATGATGTTCGCCGTCGGCCGGCTCGCCGCCAGGGTGCAGCCGAAATACCTGATCGTTACCGGTGCGCTGGTGATCGCCGCCTCCATGTACAGCATGACCAACGTCTATGGCGATCTCGGCTTCTGGTTCATGGCGCGCTCGCGCATGCTGATCGGCGTCGGCCTGCCGCTGATCTTCGTGCCGATCATGGCGGCGTCCTATGACGGCATTCCCGCCGGGAAGACCGACCAGGCCTCCGCGCTGATCAACGCGGCGCGCAACACCGGCGGCTCGATCGGCGTCTCGATCGTGTCCAACGTGCTGACGCATCGCCAGCAATTCCACCAGAGCCGGCTGGTCGAGCAGGTGACGCCGTCAAGCCCGCAATACCAGGACACGCTGCACCAGGTCACCGACTTCTTCGTCGCCCAGGGCAATTCGCTGGCGCAGGCGCATCAACAGGCGATCCAGTGGATCGGGCAGCAGGTGCAGACCCAGGCCTCGTTCCTGTCCTACATGGATGCGTTCTGGGTCCTGATGCTGATCTCGCTCTCCGCCATCCCGCTGGCGCTGACCTTGCGCAAGGTCAAGCTCGGCGGCCCCGCTCCCATGGGTCATTGATCCCGGCGCGGGCATGGATGCGCTACGGCAGAATGCAGACGTGGCGCGGCCGCGCTATCGACCGGACAGGTCCGCGCGCCACGCGCGGGCCTTCGCGGTCGTCTCCTCGACGAAACGCGTTTTGCCGTTGCGATAGGCCGCGATGTCCTCTCTTGCGGCGGCAGCGAGGGCCTGCTTGGTATCCGCGTAGGCGCGGGCCGCCTCGGGGTGCGCGCGAAGATAGTCGCGAAACACCAGCAGCGTTTCCCAGCGCGGATTGGATGGCTCCATCAGATGCAGATGATGGGTCCACGGCCCCGGAGGGCCCTTGCGGAAGAACAACTCACCGGGCAGCCACGCCGCGTATTCCGGTATGTAGTTGTAGCCGAGCGCCTCGATCGGCTTGATGCAGCATTCCCGCGCCTCCGCGAGGCTGGGGACACCGACCATCAGGTCGATGATCGGCTTCGACGGCAAGCCCGGAACCGCGGTGCTTCCGACATGCTCGATGGCCAGGACCAGCGAGCCGAGCGCGTGCTCGATCCCCGCGCGCTCCGTCGCGAACATGGCCGGCCAGTTGGGGTCATAGTCGAGGACAACGATTGGCCCGGCGCCGTATTTCTCCATGGCACACCCTGATTGCTTGCCGCGAGGTCTCCTTCGCGGGTCAATCAAACCATGATGAGGCTAGGTTCGACCAGAGGCGCGCCGCCGGTGGCCGCGCCACCACAGGCCGAAGGCGATCGTGACCGCGGCAGCCAGCGAGAACCAGGTGATGGCATACTGCATGTGGTCGTCCTTGAGCCGCACCTTGAGCGGTCCGGGCTTCGGCGTGCCGCTGTCGGGCACCGGGGCCTCGAGGTCGATATAGAACGGTGCGACCTGGCCCCAGCCGAGCGCTTGCGCCATCGCGCGATGATCGCGCACGAACCACAGCCGCTTCGAGATATCTTCCTTCGGCGTCAGCCGGCCCGGTGGCTCGGGAAAGCGGATATAGCCCGTCAGCTCAACCGGCGCGCCGGTGACGAGGCGGCCGACGACGCGATCCTCGAAGGCGCGATCCTGCATCGTGTTCTGGACAAAGCCGGTGTTGATCACGACGGTCTCGCCGCTGGCGAGCTTCGCCGGCAGCAACGCCCAGGTGCCCGGACCCGAAATGTCGTCGCGCACCGCGGAGCCGGAGCTGAACACCATCGCGTCGGGCTGCTCCGCATAGGTCGCGGTCAGCGTGACGCGGCGGAATTCATCCTTGGCGGAGGTCAGCGTCGGCCATGCCGACGGCGGCGGCAGCGCCTCGGTCGGGGCGGCCAGCCGCGCATCGAGCGCCCCGATCAGCGCGTGCTTTTCGACCCGGCGCTGCAATTGCCAGAAGCCAAGGGCGATAAACACCGCGATCAGGATCAACGTGAAAATGCCGAAGCCGGCCGCGCTCGGCCGGCGCGTCGTCGTATCATTCATTTCGGGTCGCGCTCGATCAATTGGCCTTCGGCGCCGCCTTGTGGTGGAACTGCAGCGCAATCAGCAGCGATTTCATCGCACGCAGCGGCAGCAGCGTGGTGGCGAGGATCAGCGGCAGCCAGAGCGCCGCATGCAGCCAGAACGGCGGCTGGTACTTGACCTCGACGACCAGCGCACAGCCGACCACGATGGCGCCGGCGAGCATGATGATGAAGATCGCCGGGCCGTCGCCGGTATCGATGAAGGCGTAGTCGAGGCCGCAGCGGTCGCACGCGGGCGCGAGCGTCAGGAAGCCCGCATAAAGCTTGCCCTGGCCGCAGCGCGGGCAGCGGCAGGCGATGCCGCGCAGTGCGCTCTCAGTGACGGTCGGCGGGGTATCGGTCATCGGTTCTCTTCAAAAACAAAGGGGCGGCCATTCGGCCGCCCCCTCTTAGCACGTCGGCCGGCAATTAGTGGGCGGCGTGGGCCATGGTCTCGGCGCCGCGTCCCCAGACGTAAATGCAGAGGAACAGGAACAGCCAGACCACGTCGACGAAGTGCCAGTACCAGGCGGCGAACTCGAAGCCGAGATGCTGCTTCGGCGTGAAATGGCCGGCATAGGCCCGGAACAGGCAGACCAGCAGGAAGATGGTGCCGACCAGCACGTGGAAGCCGTGGAAGCCGGTCGCCATGAAGAAGGTCGCGCCGTAGACATTGCCGGCGAAGGAGAACGCCGCGTGGCTGTACTCATAGGCCTGCACGCAGGTGAAGAGCGCACCGAGCACGACGGTGAGGATCAGGCCGTATTTCAGGCCCTGGCGGTCGTTCTCGAGCAGCGCATGGTGCGCCCAGGTCACGGTGGTGCCGGAGGTGAGCAGGATCAGCGTGTTCAGGAGCGGCAGATGCCAGGGATCGAAAGTCTCGATGCCCTTCGGCGGCCAGGTGCCGGGGACAGAGCAGGCGCCGGGCTGCGTGCCGAGGCCGCAGCCGAACACCGCATCGCGGGTGGCATGGACGGCGTCGGCCGGAAACAGCGCGGCATTGAAATAGGCCCAGAACCAGGCGACGAAGAACATCACCTCGGAGGCGATGAACAGGATCATGCCGTAACGGTGGTGCAGCTGCACGACGCGGGTGTGGTCGCCCTTGTACTGGGCTTCCTTGATCACATCACCCCACCAGCTCGCCATGGTGTAGAGCACGCCCACGGTGCCGACGCCGAACACGATCGGCGCGGCGGAGAACATGTGGTGCATCCAGGCGATCGCGCCGACCGCCATGATGAAGGCCGAGAGCGAGCCGACGGCCGGCCACGGGCTCGGGTCGACGAGATGATAGTCGTGATGCTTGACTTGCGCCTCAGCCATTGCCGTCTCTCCATTCGCGTGCCGCAAGGCACGTCTTAAATCTTAAATTCCAAAACTAGCCGCCCTTGCGCTGCTCCGCCTCGCCCGCCGCCACGGGCTTCGGCGCGGCGTCGCGCACGGGGAAGAAGGTGTAGGACAGGGTGATCGTCTTCAGCGTGTCGTTCTCGCTGTCCTTGGCCAGCGCCGGATCGACGTAGAACACGACCGGCATCTCGCGCTTCTCGCCGGGCGCCATGGTCTGCTCGGTAAAGCAGAAGCAGTTGATCTTCTGGAAATAGGAGCCGACCGTCAGCGGCGCGACGTTGTAGGCGGCCTGGCCCGCGGTGGTGCGCGCGGCCTGGTTGGTCACGGTGTAGAAGACGGTCACGACCTGGCCGATATTGACCTCGATCTCGCTCTGCTCCGGCTCGAACTTCCAGGGCAGGCCGGGCGCGACGTTGGAATCGAAGCTGACCGCAATGGTGCGCGCGAGCGGCGCATCCGAAGGCACCGAGGTCGCGACCTGCGTCGTGCCGTTGAAGCCCGTGGCACGGCAGAACCAGTTGTAGAACGGCACCGCCGCGTAGGACGCACCGACCATCAGCGCGACCACGCCGCCGCAGATCGAGGCGACCAGCGCGTCGCGCGTCAGCGTGCGGCGCGTGACCTTGGCGCCCTCACCCTGCTGCGGTCCCTGGTTCGCCATCTCACTCACAGCGGCCGCACTAGCACTGCCGGTCCCTTGACCATGGTGACGGCGAAGAACAGCACCACGAGCACGCCGAGCGCGAGCGCGATTGCGATCGAACGCTGACGACGGCTCTTCTTCTGCGCCTCGGTGAGGACGATTCCATCTGGCTCGGGTTTCTCGTCCATTGATATCCCATGCGCCCCCATCTTGCCCCCCGGCTCCCTATCCGATGAAGACAGGCGCAATCGCGCGGACCACGACCTCGGCGAGAAGGACGGCAAACAGCGCGAACAGATAGAGGATCGAGAAGGCGAACAGCCGGCGCGTGGCGCGGTTGGCAGCCGTACCCTCGCGGCGGCGATAGACCTCGATGGCAAGCCACAGCATGCCGGCGCCGAGGATCAGCGAGACGATGCCGTAGACGGCATCGAAATAGCCGAGCGCCCAGGGCGCCGCGGCGACCGCGATCAGCACGATGGTGTAGAGCAGGATCTGGAGGCGGGTCGCGTCGGGGCCGGCGACGTTGGGCAGCATCGGAATGCCGGCGCGCGCGTAGTCGTCGGAGCGGAACAGCGCCAGCGCCCAGAAATGCGGCGGGGTCCAGAAGAAGATGATGGCGAACAGCAGCAGCGGCTCGACGTCGACCGTGCCGGTCACCGCAGCCCAGGCCACCACCGGCGGCAGCGCGCCGGCGGCGCCGCCGATCACGATGTTCTGCGCGGTCCAGCGCTTCAGGCCCATCGTATAGATCACGACGTAGAAGAAGATGGTGAAGGCGAGCAGGCTGCCTGCGATCCAGTTGACGAGGATGCCGAGCGTCATCACCGAGAAGAAGGCGAGCGTCATGCCGAACGCCATGGCTTCGGGACGGGTGATGCGGCCGCGCGGGATCGGCCGGTTCGCGGTGCGCGACATCTTGGCGTCGATGTCGCCTTCGAGCGCCATGTTGAGGGCCCCGGAGGCGCCGGCACCGACCGCGATGCAGAGCAGCGAGGTGATCGCCAGCACGGGATGGAAATGCCCGGGCGCCATCGCCATCCCGACCAGCGCGGTGAAGATCACCAGCGACATCACCCGGGGCTTGAGCAGCGCGAGATAGTCGCCCACTTCGGCCTCGGAGATCCGGGGCAACTCGATGGCGTTGTGATCGACAACCGACAAGATCAGGTCTCGCTTCTCTCAAAAGGCGCGGCGCACCCTTAAGTGCGCCGCGTTGTCGTGGACTTACTGCACGCGGGGCAGCACTTCGAACTGGTGGAAGGGCGGCGGCGAGGACAGCGTCCACTCCAGTGTGGTCGCGCCGGCACCCCAGGGGTTGTCGCCGGCCGGCACCTTGCGGGCGAAGGCGTCGATCACGCAGTAGAGGAAGATCAGCACGCCGAAGCCGGAGATGTAGGAGCCGACCGACGAGACCAGATTCCAGCCCGCAAAGGCGTCGGGATAGTCGACGTAGCGGCGCGGCATGCCCGACAGGCCGAGGAAGTGCTGCGGGAAGAACACCAGGTTGACACCGACGAAGGTGACCCAGAAATGCGCCTTGGCCAAAGTCTCGTTGTACATGTAGCCCGACATCTTCGGGAACCAGTAGTACCAGCCGGCGAAGATCGCAAACACCGCACCGAGCGACAGCACGTAGTGGAAGTGCGCGACGACGTAGTAGGTTTCCTGGAGCACGCGATCGACACCCGCGTTCGCCAGCACGACGCCGGTGACGCCGCCGATCGTGAACAGGAAGATGAAGCCCACCGCCCAGATCATCGGGGCGCGGAATTCGATCGAGCCGCCCCACATCGTGGCGACCCATGAGAAGATCTTCACGCCGGTCGGAACGGCGATGACCATCGTGGCCGCGACGAAGTAGGCCTGCGTCGCCGAGGACATGCCGACCGTGTACATGTGGTGCGCCCACACCACGAAGCCGATGCCGCCGATCGCGACCATGGCGTAGGCCATGCCGAGATAGCCGAACACGGGCTTGCGCGAGAAGGTCGACACGATCTGGCTGATCATGCCGAAGCCGGGCAGGATCAGGATGTACACCTCGGGGTGACCGAAGAACCAGAACAGATGCTGGAACAGCACGGGGTCGCCGCCGCCGTCGGGTGCGAAGAACGTCGTGCCGAAATTGCGGTCGGTGAGCAGCATGGTGATCGCACCGGCGAGAACCGGCAGCGACAACAGCAGCAGGAACACGGTCACCAGGATCGACCACACGAACAGCGGCATCTTGTGCAAGGTCATGCCCGGCGCGCGCATGTTGAAGATGGTGGTGATGAAGTTGATGGCACCGAGGATCGACGAGGCGCCCGCCAGATGCAGCGACAGGATCGCGAAGTCGACGGCCGGGCCCGGATGGCCGGAGCTCGACAGCGGCACGTACATGGTCCAGCCGGCGCCGACGCCGTTGGCGCCCGGCTCGCCCTCGACGAAGGTCGACATCAGGAGCAGCGCGAAGGACGCCGGCAGCAGCCAGAACGAGATGTTGTTCATGCGCGGGAACGCCATGTCGGGGGCGCCGATCATCAGCGGCACGAACCAGTTGCCGAAGCCGCCGATCATCGCGGGCATCACCATGAAGAAGATCATGATCAGGCCGTGGGAGGTCACGAACACATTGTAGGTGTGCGTCTCGTGGAAGATCTGCACGCCCGGGTACATCAGCTCGGCGCGGATCGCGATCGACATCAGGGCGCCGATGACGCCGGCGATGACCGCGAAGATCAGGTACATCGTGCCGATGTCCTTGTGGTTGGTCGAGTAGACATAACGCCGCCATCCGGTCGGATGGTGGGCGTGATCATCATGGGCGTGATCGTCGTGTGTCGCTGCGCCTGTCGCCATGTTCAAAATCCTGCCTTGCAGTCCCTCTCGGACCTTGCGGTCCCGTCGCCCTTATTCCATCCGCGCCGTAAGCCGTGAGGCTTACTGCGCCGCCTGACCAGCCGATGCGTAGGAATTCGCCGGGTTGGTCGCAAACTTCTTCTTCGCGCCTTCGACCCAGGTCGCGAATTCCTGGTCGCTGACGACCCTGACCGCGATCGGCATGAAGGCGTGGTCCTTGCCGCACAGCTCCGAGCACTGGCCGTAATACATGCCGGTCTTGGTGGCCTTGAACCAGGTCTCGTTCAGCCGGCCCGGAATGGCGTCGATCTTGACGCCGAAAGCCGGCAGCGCGAAGGCGTGGATGACGTCTGCGCCGGTGACTTGGACACGAATCACCTTGTTGACCGGCACCACCATCTCGTTGTCGACGCCGAGCAGGCGTGGCTGCTTGTCCTGGGCCATCAGCGAGTCGAACTCGAACTTGCCGTTGTCGGGATAGGCGTAGGACCAGTACCACTGCTTGCCCGTCGCCTTGACGGTCAGGTCAGCCTTCGGAATGTCGAGCTGGAGGAACAGAAGCCGGAACGACGGCACCGAGATGCCGACCAGGATCAGCACCGGAACCAGCGTCCAGGCCACCTCGATCAGCGTGTTGTGAGTGGTCCGCGACGGCACCGGATTGGCCTTCGCGTTGAACTTGATGACCACGATCACCAGCAGCGCCAGCACGAACAGCGTGATCAGGGTGATCAGCACGAACAGGAAATTGTGGAACCAGACGATATTGTCCATCACCGGGGTCACGCCTTCCTGCAGCGTGTGCTCCCACGGCGCCGGCTGCCCCATTTCGGCGAAGGCCGATCCCGCGGCGACAGACGCCACACCCGCCACCGCCAACCCCAGCAATTGCCTGCCCAACCGGCCAATCGACATCTTCATGCCGCTCGCGCTCCCTTGCATTATTCCCCAAAGCACCCCCGGCATGTGGCCGAAAATGCAGCACGATCCGCCCTGACAAACGGCCTTCCGGACATACCCGTCTCTGAGTCAAGGTGGGTACGGGGGCCAGATCGCTAGAACGCGAAATCAAGCCTCTCAAACCATAATTCTCCGGCGCTCGCAATGCAGTAGTGGGGCCGAAAGCCATGCGCCTGCGATGAAGCTGCCGCTTGCGATTTTTCCCGCAAAATCAAGCGAAAGTCGCCGAAACGAAGCCGCATGCAGTTGACAGGGGGATTACCGGATGTACCCACAGACAGGGCAGCGCTCAGGAACCTGATTCGCTGCGGGCTGCCCCAATCCGGCGCGAGAATGGCTCCAAGATCGCCTTCAAGGCGCCGTCATTGCGGTATCAGTCGACGCCTGAGCATGATCCGGAAAAGTGGAGACCGGTCTTCCGAAAGATCATGCTCAAACAAGAAGATGAGATCATGATTCGCTTCCGGGAAGCGCATCGTGGCGCGCGTGCTACCGGCGGCCGGACGGCCGGACCGACCGAACATCTATAAGGATCGACCCGGATGGGCGCTTCGAACATTCGTTTGACGATGGCCGGCTGGCTCGGCGGCCACGCGATTCTGGCCTTCTGCCTCGGCCTTTCTCTTGGCCTGACCCAGCCGGCGAATGCGCAGGGCGCGGTGCGCTCCGTCCATGGCGACTGGCAGATCCGCTGCGATACCCCGCCTGGCGCCCAGACCGAGCAATGCGCGCTGATCCAGAGCGTGGTGGCAGAAGACCGCTCCAATGCCGGCCTGACCGTGATCGTGCTGAAAACCGCCGACCAGAAGAGCCGCCTGATGCGCGTGGTGGCGCCGCTGGGTGTGCTGCTGCCCTCCGGCCTCGGACTCAAGCTCGACAACCAGGACGTCGGCCGCGCCGGTTTCGTCAGATGCCTGCCCAACGGCTGCGTGGCGGAAGTGGTGATGGACGACAAGCTGCTCGGCCAGCTGCGCAGCGCCAAGACCGCGACCTTCATCATCTTCGAGACCCCCGAAGAAGGCATCGGCTTCCCGCTCAGCCTGAATGGCCTGGCGGAGGGGTATGACAAATTGCCCTAGGGGCGCCGAGCGGCACCGGAAAGCGCAATCCGGGGCCGATCTCATCGCGGATGAACCAGTCCCGGATTTCGCTGCGTTTCATCCGGGCTATGCCATCTCAGCGGACGCCCGCATAATAATCGAACAGCCCGCTCGCCTCCGCGGACAGCCAGTCCGCCTCCCCCGTCATGTAGCCTTCGACTTGTCCGGTGATGCCGATCAAAAACGAGATCGGCATGCCGTAGAGCGCGAACGGCGTGTCGACCTCGGCGGCGTCGACGCGCGAGACGAGGCCGCCCGGATCGAAGCCGATCGCGAGATGGCGCAGCTTGAGCTGCTTGACATAGGGCGCGACCGGCGCGCGGTTGCGATCGGTGCTGACAGCGACGACCACGAGATCGCTGCGGCCGCTGGCGGCGAGGCGATCCAGCATCGGCAGCTCGGTCCGGCACGCCGCGCACCAGGTGGCCCAGAAGTTCACTAGCACCATCTTGCCTTTGAACGCGGTGAGATCGATCGCGCCTCCGGCAATCGCCGGGATCGCCACCGGCGGCACCGGGCGGGCGCCTTCGACCTGCGTGAACTGATGCCGGATGGTGCCGAATTGCGGCGGTCCCGACGCTGCGCGCACAGCTCCGGTGGGCATTGCGAGCGAGGCGCCGGCGCCAATCATGGCGGCAACGACGGCGCGGCGTGAGGGTGCGTGAGCTGACGTCATGACAAGTTCTCCGCTCGGCTTGATCGTCACCTCGCTCAGGACCGGATGTAGGACCAGCCGGCTTCCTGCAATTCGATGATGCGCCCGGGTCCGTTCGGCACCAGGTCGACATGATCGAGCAGGACCAGCGGATGACCCTCGGCGCGCTCCATGCCGAGCTTGGTGGCTTCGCAGACCACGAAGCGGATGTCCGGCGTGAGCCCCCGCACCACCCGCAACAGATCCTTCACCGGCGAGGTATCGGCGCGCAGCATATGGACGCCGGTATTGTAGGCGACGACCTCGATCTCGAACGGCTCGTTGCGCTCCCGATAATATTTCGGGAGGTTGAGCGCGGTCGAGATCAGCGCCCGCATCGTGGCCGGATCGTCGCTGTTGATCGGCAACACAAGGTGGTGCACGCGCGGCTCCGGCTTCTTCGGCTCGGGTTTGGAGACCGCCGCTACCGAACCGGTGAGCAGCATTGTCGCGGCGAACGGCACCGCGAAGGCCAGCACCAGCCCGGTCACGACCGTCAGCTTGTGGCGAGAGACTCGCATCGCGCTCACTTCACGGCGCGCTCGCGAGCAGGGCGAACTGGCTGCGCTTGGCGTAGGCGACGATCGCGCTCAATGTCAGCAGCACGAGGGCGGGCACCGGCGAGCCGCCGATCACGAACAGATGGCTGATGGTGGCACCGACCATGATGCAGCTGAGCAGCACGCCGCCGAACGCCGCGACCGGGGGCAGCAGGATCAGGACCGCGCCGAGCAGCTCCAGCGATCCGGTGAAGTAGCGGAACCATTGACCGAGCCCGATGTGTTCGAATTCCTCGACCAGCATCGGCACGCCGTAAAGCTTGGCGGCGCCCGCAGCGGCAAAGGCCAAGGCGAGCAGTCCCCTGACGACCCAGAGGCTGACGGATTTCCAGCGCGACGGCGCCGCGGCAACTGCAACTGACATTGATGACTCCCGAGTTGTTCGTAAGGCCGGGCCGCGCGGCCACCCGACCGATCGGCGGCTGGCCCGCGGCTTTCGGTGCACTAAATTCGGGAGTAAGATGAAAAGAACAAGTAGGATGCTTTTTGTGAGGTAGTATGAAAAAGATGACTATTGAGCCTGCCGAGCCTCCGGCGGCGTCCGAACCGTGCAACGGCGACCTGTCGGCGCAATTTCATCGCGCGCTGTCGGTGCTGGCCGGGAAATGGAAGGGCGACATCCTCTGGCAACTGGTCGAGCGCAAGCGCCGGTTCGGCGAGCTGCGCCAGTCGATCCCCGGCGTGACCCAGCACATGCTGACCACACAGCTGCGCGATCTCGAGGCCAACGGCCTCGTCAAGCGCACGGTCTATCCCGAGGTGCCGCCACGGGTTGAGTACGAGATGACGCCGTCGGCCAAGGCGCTCAAGCCGGTGTTCGACGAGCTGTACCGCTGGGCGCAGGAGCATGGCTTTCCGACCTCGGCGCAGGGCACCGCGCAGCCGAAGCCGCAATCGGGCGATGCAGCCGAGCGCGAAAGCCAGCCGCTGAAGGCGGATCGGCGCTCAAGGTGATGACGACAAGGTGAGGAGCCCGACGGGGCACTGTGATCGACCGCATAGTCGCAGGCACTCCCGGTTTGCCACCCCAACCACTATGTTTGGTGATCGCCGTCCGGGCCTGAACCGGGACTGGTACAGGTTTCCGGGTTGTAAGATGAGTTTTCCGCTCGTCTCTGCTTCAATTCCCCGAAATCCCTGGCTTCCGGGTTCCCCACTGGCAATCAGTTGCGCTTCAGGCAAGGATGACGAGGAATCGCCAAGCAATCGCATTGCGTCGGAGTGACCATGACCAATCCCGCCACGACCTCCCTGCTCGACCGCGCCAATCTGGACCGCGATGCCGTCCGCCGCGAGGTGTCCCGCGGCCTTGAAGGCGCCGACGACGGCGAATTGTTCCTGGAATACAGCCAGACCGAAGCGCTGATGTTCGACAATGGGCGGCTGAAGCAGGCGACCTACGACACCTCGCAAGGCTTTGGCCTACGCGCCGTCAAGGACGACGCGGTTGGCTACGCCCATTCCTCTGACGTGTCGCTGCCGGCGCTGATTCGCGCCGCCGACGCGGTCGCCGCCGTGCGCGGCGGCTATGCTGGCACTTTCGCCGCGGCGCCGGCCCACACCAACATCAAGCTTTATGGCGACGAGAACCCGCTGGATGGGCCGGCTTCGAGACCAAGGTCAAGCTGCTCGCCGAGATCGACGCTTACCTGCGCGACAAGGATCCGCGGGTGCGGCAGGTCAGCGTCAGCCTGGGCGCGACCTGGCAGGTCGTCGAGATCCTGCGGCCCGATGGCGAGAGCTATCGCGACATCCGTCCGCTGGTGCGCGTGAACATTTCCGTCGTCGCCGGCCAGGGTGACCGCCAGGAGAGCGGCAGCAAGGGCTATGGCGGCCGTGCCGGCTATGCCGAATTCATCGAGAGCAGATCCTGGCGCGAGGCCGCCGACGGCGCGCTGCGCGAGGCGCTGGTCAATCTGGAATCGGTTCCAGCGCCGGCCGGCGAGATGGACGTCGTGCTGGGCGCCGGCTGGCCCGGCGTGATGCTGCATGAAGCGGTCGGCCATGGCCTGGAGGGCGACTTCAACCGCAAGAAGACGTCGGCGTTTGCGGGCCTGATGGGCCAGCAGGTCGCGGCCAAGGGCGTCACGGTCGTCGACGACGGCACCATCGCCTCGCGGCGCGGCTCGCTGTCGATCGACGACGAGGGCACGCCGACCAACCGCACCGTGCTGATCGAGGATGGCATCCTCGTCGGCTACATGCAGGACCGCCAGAACGCGCGGCTGATGAACATGAAGCCGACCGGAAACGGCCGTCGCCAGGGCTACGCCCATGTGCCGATGCCGCGCATGACCAACACCTACATGCTCGCGGGCGACCGCGATCCCGCCGAGATCCTCGCCTCGGTCAAGAACGGCGTGTTCGCCGCGAATTTCGGTGGCGGCCAGGTCGACATCACCTCGGGCAAATACGTGTTCCAGTGCACCGAGGCCTACAAGATCGAGAACGGCAAGATCGGCGCACCGCTGAAGGGCGCCATGCTGATCGGCAACGGACCGACCGACCTGCATCGCATCCGCATGATCGGCAACGACCTTGCGCTCGATACCGGCATCGGGACCTGCGGCAAGAACGGTCAGGGCGTGCCGGTCGGCGTCGGCCAGCCGACGCTCAGGATGGAACGGATTACGGTCGGAGGAACGGGCTAGTGAGCAGCGGAAACGAAGTCGTGACGGCCAAGCCGACCAGCTGGCGCGGGCAGGCCGTGCAACTGGCCGCGATCGTGGCCGTCGTCTTCATCGCCAAGGGCGCGCTGGCCGAGCCGTTCTACGTGCCGTCGGGCTCGATGGAGCCGACGCTGCTGATCGGCGATGCGCTGCTAGCCTCGAAATTCCCCTATGGCTACGGCACCTCGTCGCTGCCGATTCAGATCAGCCTGCCCGAGAGCGGCCGGGTGTTCGCGGAGACGCCGAAGCTCGGCGACGTCGTCGTGTTCCGCTGGCCCGGCGATCGCTCGCAGGCCTGGGTCAAGCGCGTGGTCGGGCTGCCCGGCGACCGCATCCAGATGCGGCAGGGCCAGCTCTTCATCAACGACCGTCCCGCCGAGCTGAAGCCCGACGGCGTCGGCGCCGCCGAGGACGACCGTGGCGGCAGCGAGCCTGCCTATCGCTATGTCGAGACGCTGCCGAACGGCGTCTCGCATCTGATCTTCAAGATGCGCGACAACGGCCCGCTCGACAACACGCCCGAAGTGACGGTGCCGGCCGGGCATCTCTTCGTGCTCGGCGACAACCGCGACAATTCCGCCGACAGCCGCGTGCCGCTGCGCGCCGGCGGCGTCGGCCTGCTGCCGATCGACAATCTGATCGGCCGCGCCGATGCCGTGCTCGGCTCCTGGGATCTCGGCATGCGCGGTCAGCCGGTGTGGACCTGGCTCTCAGGCTTCCGACTCGCCCGCTTCTTCACCTCGGTGCAGTAGACGCGTAGCCCGGATGGAGCGCAGCGCAATCCGGGATCTCCCACTCGGCAAGATGTCCCGGATTTCGCTTCGCTCCATCCGGGCTACATTCCTTGTGGGATGATCGCGGTGACCTTCGACGACATCAGGCACATCGCGCTGGCGTGGCCGGACGTCGAGGACGGCTCTTCCTACGGCACGCCGGCGCTGAAGGTACGCAACAAGATGCTGGTGCGGCTCAAGGAGGACGGCGACAGCCTGGTGATGCCGGGCGTCCCGCCGGATGAGCGCGACATGCTGGTCGAGCATCAGCCCAAGGTGTTCTACTTCACCGATCATTACCGCGACTACCCGATGGTCCTGATCCGCCTGTCGAAGGCCAACCGCGCCACCGTCGAGCCGTTGCTGCGCCGGCACTGGCGCACGCTGGCGTCGAAGAAGGCGGTCCGGGGCTACGACGCGACCGCCTCGTCGTGACCCAGGACGAATTCCTCACCGCGGCGCTGCGCAACCCGGCCAATCAAGCCATCACCGACGAGTTGTACCGCCTCGGTCTGCCCGATGCGTGGTTGGTCGCCGGCTGCCTGGTGCAGACCGTGTGGAACGCGCTGACCGGCCGGCCGCCCGATCATGGCATCAGCGACCACGACATCTTCTATTTCGATCCGGATATCTCGTGGGAGGCCGAGGACGCGGTGATCCGCGAGCTCAAGGCACGGCTTCGCCATGTCGGTGTTGCGATCGAGGTGCGCAACCAAGCCCGCGTCCATCTCTGGTATCCCGACAAGCACGGCCTGCCCTACCCGGCGCTGTCGCGTTCGACCGACGGCATCGATCGCTTCCTCACCGAAAACACGCAGATCGGCATCCGTCGCACCACGTGCGGCTACGACGTCTATGCGCCGAACGGTTTCGACGATGTCGCCGGCATGATCGTGCGGCCGAACCGAACCCCCAATTTTTCGCCGGCGAACTATGTGACGAAGGCGGCGCGCTGGAAGGCGCTGTGGCCGGAGATTACGGTGCTGGCGGCGGAGTAGCCTGTCGTCGCGTAGCCCGGATGCAGCGCAGCGAAATCCGGGACAGGCCCATCCGCGGTGAGCGCGGTCCCGGATTACGCTTCGCTCCATCCGGGCTACGGATTCACCGCACCACGCCCGACGTGAATCCGGCCTTGCGGCGCGGCGGCTTGATCTCCTTCTTCAGGAAACAGCGCGCCTCGCGCCCGGTGTAGCCGGGGCGGGCATAGGTGAAGGCACGGCATTTGTTGTCGGCGGTGCAGGCGGCCTTGCAGGCCTCGTCGCCGTCGCTGCTCTTCAGTTCGAAATTCTTGTAGTCGCCGCCGAGGCGATCGATCGAGGTTTCGATGGCGCCGTTGCGCGGTTCGACCACGCCCGCGCCGCGCACCCCGGACACGCAGCAGACGTTCTGCACCCGTGCCGGCACCGTGCTCTTCAGCCAGCACACCGCGCTGTTGTTGGTATCGGTCGGATAGTTGAAGCTCCAGGCGCGGCAACGGCGGTCACGCTCGCAGGTCAGCGCGCAATCGGCCGGATCGCCCGTCGTCACCGGCGCATTGAGATAGTCGCCGCCGGGACGGTCGAAATTGGTCTGCGCCAGTGCCGGGCGCGCGACGACAGCAGCCATCATGACCGCAAACATCACCACACACGCCCTAAAGAGGCGGCCTATCTCCATGAGATTGCTTTCAAATTCGCGCAGCCCCGCGCGTTTCGCGGGGCGTCATTTGAACGCCATGAACCTGTACGGCGGATGAACGGCGGGTGCGACACCACCGCCGTTCGCGCGCGCCTCACGCCCGGATTGGGGCCCAAGCGGGGATTAGAAGGCGTATTCCAGGTAGGCCGGTTCCACCGAGCCCTTCCAGGGACCGTTGAACTTCTCCAGCATCTCCTCCGCCGGCGTCCGGCCGGAATCGATGATGCGATCGAGCGGCTCGAGGTGTCGGGTCTCGTCGCGGCCAAGCTGGTCGATCCGGCCGCGCCGGCGCAGGCCGGCATGTGCCAGAACGAGGCACTCCTTGGCGATCTCGAACAGATAGCGGTCCTTGATTCGCGCCTTGAAGCCGAAGCGCGGCACGTCATCGCGCAAGGCCTGACGCTCATGCGCGGTCCAGTGCTTCACCATGTCCCAGGCGGCATCGAGCGAAACGTCGTCGTACAGCAGCCCGACCCAGAACGCCGGCAGCGCCGGCAAGCGGCCCCACGGACCGCCGTCGGAGCCGCGCATCTCGAGATAGCGCTTGAGCCGCACTTCCGGGAAGATCGTCGAGAGATGGTTGGCCCAGTCCGACAGCGTCGGACGCTCGCCCGGGAAGGCGGCATTCTTGCCGGCGAAGAAATCCCGGAACGAGGAGCCGGACACGTCGATGTATTCCTCGCCGCGCTTGACGAAATACATGGGCACGTCGAGCGCGTAGTCGACATAGCGCTCGAACCCCATGCCGTCCTCGAAGGCCCACGGCATCATGCCCGCGCGCGCGTTGTCGGTGTCGCGCCAGATCTCGGACCGGAAAGACAGGAAGCCATTCGGCTTGCCCTCGGTGAACGGCGAATTGGCGAACAGCGCCGTCGCGACCGGCTGGAGCGCGAGCGAGACGCGCAGCTTCTTGACCATGTCGGCTTCGGAGGAGAAGTCGAGATTGGTCTGCACGGTACAAGTCCGGTACATCATGTCGAGGCCGTACTGACCGACCTTCGGCATGTAATTGGTCATGATCTTGTAGCGGCCCTTGGGCATCACCGGGATATCGGCGCGCGACCAGGACGGCGTCATGCCGAGCCCGAGGAAGCCGATGCCGAGCGGCGTTGCGATCTCGCGCACCTGTGCCAGATGCGCCATCAACTCGCCCTGGGTCTGGTGCACATTCTCGACCGGCGCGCCGGACAGTTCGAACTGTCCGCCGGGCTCGAGCGAGATCGCGCCGCCACCGGTGACGTCGTAGAGGCCGATGATGTTGCCCTGCTCCATGATCGGCTCCCAGCCGAGCAGGAGCTTCATGCCTTCGAGCAGCGCGCCGATGCCGCGCGCACCTTCGTACGGCACCGGATGGTGGCCTTCGAGCGTGAACGGCGTCTTCTCGTGCTCGGTGCCCATGCGGAATTCGGACTCCTTGCAGCCGGCCTCGAACCACGCGACGAGTTCGTCGCGTGATTGCAGCGGCGTCATATCGATCTGGTCTCGCGCCATAGATAATCCAACTCAAGGGCGCTTCGATCGAAGGCGCGCGGTGGCAGGGACATCCGCGAGCCACAACGGCTGCGGATGATGGAATCAGCAATATCATCGGGCAGGCACGCCGTCTCGCGCGGGCGCAGCCTTGCTATCAGCCTTGGTCTCGTTCTTGACGTCGCCCTTGGCGTCGCCGCAGGCGCAGCCGAGCCGGTCGAGCAGACCGCACAGCCTGGTGGCGTCGGCATCGGACAGTTTCGAGCCGACATATTTCTCGATCGCAGCCGAATAGGCGCCCCACATCCGCTTCTGCAACTCGCGGCCGGCTTCCGTGATCTCGACGAACTGGCCGCGCTTGTCGATCTTGCATTCGCGCCGCGAGGCCAGGCCCTCGTCGACCAGGCGGTCGATCAGCCGCGAGGTGGAATATTGCGGGATCAGCATCTGCCGCTCGAGTTCGACCGGCCGCAGCTCGCCCGAGGGCGCCCGCGACAATTCGAGCAGCGCATCATACCAGGCCAGCGGTGGGAAGCCGGCCTTCTTCAAGTCCTGCTCGACGCAATCGAGCACGCGGCTCTGCACCCGCATCAGGCGGATCCAGGCGGCTGTTGCCTCGGTCGATGGTTTGCGTTTCATGGTCTAGCTCATAGGGTCCCGGCACCGACTGTACCGCACTGAATGCATCTGCATCAATCTTGACTATTTCATGCAGGCGCATGTAGGCAATCCCTCTCCGGACGCCAAGAACAAGGGAAGGAATACCCCTATGAAGCTTTATTACACCCCCGGTGCCTGCTCCCTCTCCCCCCATATCGCCCTGCTCGAGGCCGGGCTGCCCTACGACCTGGTCAAGGTCGATCTCCGCGCCAAGAAGCTCGAAAACGGCGACGATTTCCTCCAGGTGAACCCCAAGGGCCAGGTGCCCGCGCTGGCGCTCGATACCGGCGAGATGGTCACCGAGGGGCCGATCATCATCCAGATGATCGCCGACAAGGCCGCCGACAAGAAGCTGGCGCCGGCGAGGGACTCCAACGAGCGCTACAAGCTGCTCGAATGGCTGAACTACACCACGACCGAGTTGCACAAGAATCTCGGTCCGATGTTCTCGCCCGTGCTCGCCGACGACGCCAAGGCCTTCTTCAAGGACCGCGCCATGGGCAAGTTCAAATATGTCGAGAGCCAGCTCACCGGACGCGACTATTTGATGGGCAACCAGTTCACGGTCGCCGACGGCTACCTCTTCACCATGATCATGTGGGCGCAGGACCGGCTCGGCTTCGATCTCTCCGGCCTGCCGAACGTGACGGCCTACAAGGCCCGCGTCGCGGCGCGCCCGAAGGTGCAGGAGGCGCTGAAGAAGGAAGGCCTGCTCAAGGCGGCCTGAGCTCGCACCGAACATGGCCGGCCTCGTGGCACCACGCGGCCGGCCCCTTGCCGACAATTTTCGACAGGAAGAAGCTGGCCACGACCCATCTGCTGCCGGGCATGCCGGTCGAGGCGTTTGTCCCGACCACCGAGCGGATGGTGCTCTCCTATCTGATGAAGCCGCCGGCCGACCAGGTCCACCGCGCCTCAGGGAGAAATGAACGGTGCAAACCTTCAAGACGTGCTGGAACAAAATCAATTTAATCGGCATTCTACCGATTAAGACTACTTTCGGCTGAGGGCGTGGCCGTCCTTGTTCGAGCGATCCAACTAACCGACTATGACCTGCGGCGCGCCCTCCGCTCCAACTGGTCTAAAAATGTGACGATCGCCTTTACCCTTTTATTGACCAGCACCCTGGTTGGGCTGGCAACCAGTTTGTACTTTCGGGTTTGGACATTGATGCTGGAGTCGCCGCTGGTCGCGGTGCTCGCGGCGATCGTGCTCCAATCCGACGGCTTCTCCTTTGCCACCGGCGCTCCGATCGTCGTCGCCTGTCTCGCCTTCAACCAGTTCGCCTATCTCGCCGGCGCCTTGCTCTCACCGGAGACTGACGGCTCAATGGCGGAAGAAATTGACGGCCTGCCAGACCGTCGCGGCGAGCACAAAATCCGCGGCCAGAACGAGTAGCGCGAGGCCGGCCCATGACGGGCCTTTGCCCCGCAGACGCAGCGGCTTCCGCCACCGCGACGACCGCAGGGAAGACAAGGAATCCTTCGCCGCGATCTCCGCGGCACCTTCCTTGAACGCAGAACTCATCGCACGACACCCTCACGCTGATCGTCGCCCCGGCGATCGACGAGCAAGAGTGATGCCAGCAGCGTGGTGCCAGTGGGGAACGAGCGTGGCGGGACTTTGACGCGCATGACCGTCGCACAACAGGATCAAGTCGGATCGATGACCGGCTTGATCCTGCGCGAGTTCGCCTCAGAAGTTTACGCCGCCTGCTTCTTCGGCGCGAAGCGGCCGTAAAAGGTCTCGCCCTTCGCCGCCATCTCCTCGAGCAGTTTCGGCGGGGTGAAGCGCGAGCCGTATTTCGCCTCGAGCTTGCGGCAGAGCTCGACGAACTTCTTCGTACCCATGAAGTCGATGTAGGACAGCGTGCCGCCGGTGAACGGAGCGAAACCGAAACCGAGGATCGAGCCGACATCCGCCTCGCGCGGATCGGTGATGACGTGGTCCTCCACCGTGCGCGCGGCCTCCACCGCCTGCACCACCAGGAAGCGCTGCTTCAGCTCCTCGATGTCGAGCGTGTCAGGGTCGAGCTGCTTCGGCTGCAGCGCTGACAAGCCCGGCCACAGGCTCTTCTGGCCTTTGCCCTTCTCGGGGTAATCGTAGAAGCCCTTGCTGTTCTTGCGGCCGAGGCGGCCCTGCTTCTCGACCATCTCCACCATCAGCTTCTTCTGATCGGGATTGATGGCGTTGGGGCCGAGATCGGCCTCCGTCGCCTTCATGATCTTGAGGCCGAGGTCGAGCGCGACTTCGTCGGACAACGAGAGCGGGCCGACCGGCATGCCGGCCATCTTGGCGCAGTTCTCGATCATCGCCGGCGGCACGCCTTCCAGGAACATCTCGTTGCCTTCGGCGACGTAGCGGCCGACGCAGCGGTTGGCGAAGAAGCCGCGAGAGTCGTTCACGACGATCGGCGTCTTGCCGATCTGCCGGACGTAGTCGAGCGCGGTCGCAAGCGCGAGATCGCCGGTGTTCTTGCCCTTGATGATCTCGACCAGCATCATCTTCTCGACCGGAGAGAAGAAGTGGATGCCGACGAACTTGCCCTGGTCCTTGAAGCCCTCGGCCAGCGAGGTGATCGGCAGGGTCGAGGTGTTCGAGGCGAAGATCACGTCGGGCTTGAGATATTGCTGCGCCTTGGCGAAGGTCTCGGCCTTCACCTTGCGGTCCTCGAACACGGCCTCGATGACGAGGTCGCAGTCCGAGATCACGTTGTAGTCTGATGTGGCCGAGATCCGCCCCAGGATGGCGTCGGCCGCGTCCTGCTTCATCCGCCCCTTGGCGATCAGGCCGTCGACCACAGTCTTGGCGTGGCCCTTGCCCTTGTCGGCGCTCTCCTGGTCGCGGTCGATCAGGACGACGTCGAGACCGGCGCGGGCCGAGACGTAGCCGACGCTCGCGCCCATGAAGCCGGCGCCGATCACCGCGATCTTCTTCACCTTGGTCGGGGCTACGTCCTTCGGACGGCGCGCGCCCTTGTTGAGCTCCTGCATCGAGAGGAACAGGCTGCGGATCATCGCGGCCGCTTCCTTCGAGCGTAGCACCGAGGCGAAGTAGCGCGATTCCACGCGCAGCGCCGCGTCGATCGGCAGCTGCAGGCCCTCATAGACGCAGCTCATGATCGCACGCGCCGCCGGATAATTGTCGTAGGTCTCGCGGCGGTAGATCGCGTTGCCGGCCGGGAACATCATCATGCCGGCCTTGGAGAACACCGGACCGCCCGGAAGCTTGAAGCCCTTCTCGTCCCAGGGCGCGACGGCCTTGCCGCCGCCCTTGATCCAGTCCTTCGCCGCCTTGACGAGGTCGGCGGCGGGCACCACGGCGTGAATGAGGTTCAGCGCCTTGGCGCGGGTCAGATTGACCGCCTCGCCCTTGAGCAGCAATTGCATCGCGTCCGCCGGCTGCACCAGGCGCGGCACACGCTGCGTTCCGCCGGCACCGGGGAACAGGCCGACCTTGACCTCGGGCAGGCCGAGGCGGGTCTTGGGATTCTCAGCGGCGACGCGATAGTGGCAGCACAGCGTGATCTCGAAGCCACCGCCGAGCGCGAGGCCGTTGATCGCGGCCGCCCACGGCTTGCCCGACGTCTCGATCGCGCAGCACCAGCGAAAAGCGGCGGCTCTGGTCGAACAGCATCTGGTTCGCCGCGGTCTCGCCCTGCTCCTTGAAGACCTTCGCATAGGCCTGGTTCATGCCTTCGAGCATCGACAGGTCGGCGCCCGCACAGAACGCCTCTTTCGCGGAGGTGATGACGACACCCTTGATCGCGGGATCGCTGGTCGTCTGCTTGATGATCTCGCCGATCTCCTGGGTCGAGGTCTCGTCGAGCACGTTCATCGAACGGCCCGGGATGTCCCAGGTGACGAGCGCGATGCCGTCTGCGTCGGTCTCAACCTTGAAATTCTTGTAGGCCATGTTGCTCGCTCCCCTCGCCTCACACCCGCTCGATGATGGTCGCGGTGCCCATGCCGCCGCCGATGCACAGCGTGACAAGGGCGGTGGATTTGTTGGTGCGCTCGAGCTCGTCGAGCACGGTGCCGAGGATCATCGCGCCGGTGGCCCCGAGCGGATGGCCGAGCGCGATGGCACCGCCATTGACGTTGATCTTGGCGCTGTCGATGTCGAAAGCCTGGATGTACCGCAGCACGACGGAGGCGAAGGCCTCGTTGAGCTCGAACAGGTCGATGTCCGACTTTTTCATGCCCGAGCGCGCGAACAGCTTTTCGGTGACGTCGACCGGACCGGTCAGCATCATCGCCGGCTCGGAGCCGATGTTGGCAAACGCGCGGATTTTCGCGCGCGGCTTCATGCCGTGCTTCGCGCCCGCTTCCTTGCTGCCGAGCAGCACGGCGCCGGCGCCGTCGACGATGCCCGACGAATTGCCGGCGTGATGCACGTAGTTGACGCGCTCGATCTCGGGATGCGACTGCACCGCGACGCCGTCAAAGCCGCCCATCTGCGCCATCATAGTGAACGACGGCTGCAGCTGCGCCAGCGACTGCATCGTGGTCGAGGGACGCATGTGCTCGTCCTTGGCGAGGATGGTGAGGCCGTTGATGTCCTTCACCGGCACCACCGACTTGTCGAAGCGCCCCTCGTCCCAGGCCTTGGCCGCGCGCTGCTGGCTTTGCACGGCGTAGGCGTCGACGTCGTCACGCGAGAAACCGTATTTGGTCGCGATCAGATCGGCCGAGACGCCCTGCGGCATGAAATAGGCCGGCACCGCGATCGAGGGATCCATCGGCCAGGCGCCGCCGGAGGCGCCGATGCCGACGCGGCTCATGGATTCGGCGCCGCCGCCGATCACCAGCTCATGCTGGCCGCTCATGATCTGCGCCGCAGCGAAGTTCACGGCATCGAGGCCGGAGGCGCAGAACCGGCTGATCTGCACGCCGGGAACGGCGTCGCCGAGGCCCGCCTTCAGCGCGGCGAAGCGCGCGATGTCGGATCCGGCTTCACCGACGGGATCGACCACGCCGAGGATGACGTCGTCGACGGAATCTTCCGGAAGATTGTTGCGGTCCTTCAGCGCCTTCAGCGGCACGGTGGCGAGCGCGAGCGCCGTGACCTCGTGCAGCGCGCCGTCCGCCTTGCCGCGGCCGCGGGGGGTGCGAACGTGGTCGTAGATGAATGCCTCAGGCATGACGCCCTCCTTGATATGAGGATCATAATATATACGGAAGGACACGCCGCCGCAGCGGTGCGGCGACAATTTTTCAGAACGCTTCCGCGGCCAATTCCATCGTGGTGGCGCTGCCGCTCTGGATCCGGGCCAGATGCACGGCAGTCTCCGGCAGCAGCTTCTCCATGAAGAAGCGGCCGGTCACGAGCTTGGTGTTGAGGTACGGCGTGGTGCCAGCGGCGGCCTTGTCCTGCGTCACCTTGGCCATCTTCGCCCACATATAGCCGAGCGCGACGAAGCCGAAGAGATGCAGGTAGTCGGTTGCGGCAGCGCCGGCATTGTCCGGCTTCGCCATCGCATTCTGCATCAGCCACGTCGTGGCCTGCTGGAGGTGGCCGAGCGAGGTGGAGAGTGGCGTGATGAAGGGCTTCAGTGCCTCGTCGCCGCCATTCTCCTTGGCGAAGGCCATGACCTCGCCGAAGAAGGCCATGATGGCGCGGCCGCCGTCGCGCGGCAGCTTCCGGCCGACGAGGTCGAGCGCCTGG
The DNA here is from genome assembly GCF_032918025.1 of Bradyrhizobium sp. BEA-2-5. Taxonomy (NCBI): domain Bacteria; kingdom Pseudomonadati; phylum Pseudomonadota; class Alphaproteobacteria; order Hyphomicrobiales; family Nitrobacteraceae; genus Bradyrhizobium; species Bradyrhizobium sp. BEA-2-5. The sequence goes on from NZ_CP136629.1 coordinate 7,827,619, forward strand.
ATGCCGTTGGCGCCTTCGTAGATCATGGCGATACGCGCATCGCGCACGAACTGCTCCATGCCCTGCTCGGCGATATAGCCGTGTCCGCCATACATCTGCTGCGCCTGCACCGCGTTGGCGAAGCCGTAGTCGGTGAGGAAGCCCTTCAGCACCGGCGTCATCAGGCCCATGTGGTCGTCCGCGGCCTGGCGGTCCTTGGGATCCTCGGAGCGGTGGGCGACGTCGCTCTTCAGCGCGGTCCAGATCACGAAAGCGCGCGCGGCCTCGTTGAAGGCGCGGATCGACAGCAGCGTGCGGCGCACGTCGGGATGCACGATGATCGGATCGGCCGGCTTGTCCGGCGCCTTGACGCCGGTGAGGGAACGGCCCTGGATGCGCTCGCGGGCATAGGCGACGGCGTTCTGATAGGCGACCTCGGACTGCGCGAGGCCCTGCACGGCGACGCCGAGACGGGCCTCGTTCATCATCACGAACATGCCCTGCATGCCCTTGTTCTCTTCGCCGATCAGCCAGCCGGTGGCGTTGTCGTAGTTCATCACGCAGGTGGAGTTGCCGTGGATGCCCATCTTGTGCTCGATCGAGCCGCAGACGACGCCGTTGCGCTGCCCGATCGAACCATCGGCGTTCACCAGGAATTTCGGCACCACGAACAGCGACACGCCCTTGATGCCGGCCGGCGCGCCCTCGATGCGGGCGAGCACGAGATGGATGATGTTATCGGCGAGATCGTGCTCGCCGGCCGAGATGAAGATCTTGGTGCCGGTGATCCTGAAGCTGCCGTCCGCCTGGCGCACCGCCTTGGTGCGGAGCATGCCGAGGTCGGTGCCGCAATGCGGCTCGGTGAGGTTCATGGTGCCGGTCCATTCGCCGGCCACCATCTTCGGGACGTAGATCTTCTTCTGCTCGGGCGTGCCGTGCACCAGCAGCGCCGCGGTCGCGCCCATGGTCAGGCCGCCATACATCGAGAACGCCATGTTGGCGGAGATCTGGAATTCGTTGACCGCCTGGCTCAGCGTCACCGGCAGGCCCTGGCCGCCATATTCGGTCGGCGCCGACAGGCCGAGCCAGCCGCCCTCGACGACCTGCTTGAACGCTTCCTTGAAGCCTTTCGGCGTGGTGACGCTGCCGTCGTCAGCGCGCTTGCAGCCTTCGAGATCGCCCACACGATTCAGCGGCTGCAGCACCTCTTCGGCGAGCTTGGCGGCTTCGCCGAGGATCGCCTCGCGCACGTCGCTCGACGCATCGGAGAAGCCCGGCAGATTGTCGTAGCGGTCGATCTGGAAGACGTCGTTGAGCAGGAAGTTCACGTCTTCGACGGGGGCTTTATAGATCGGCATGCTGGTCTCCCGGCTGGCACGTGGCCGCATATGCGACGGACGCTGCGCAGCGCGTCCTTGGGTTTGTTGGAGCGGACCTTATCCGGTTCCGGAGGTCCGCGGCAGATGCTATCGCCACCAAAGCGCGATGAGATTGGCTTGAAACGTCATGGCGCTTTAGCTCTTTGTTTGAGCATGATCTTTTCGGAAAACCGCTACGCACTTTTCCGGATCATGCTTTACGATTGCGACGTTGCGCCGCTTTGCTTCATCAACTCCTCGCCCATCATCCGGTGCAGCATGTTGATCGCCTTGAGCGGACGCACCATCACCTTGAAGTGCGTGATGCGTCCCTCGCCGTCGAAGCTGATGATGTCGACGCCGTTGATCTCGATGCCGTCGATCATGGTCTTGAATTCGAGCACGGCGCCGGTGTCATTGCGCCACTCGCCGAGATACGTGAAGGTCGGACCGCCGAGCACCTGTTCGGCACTGGAGAGATATTTGAAGGTGATGTCGCGCCCGCGCTGCGGCGTGTGAACGACGGGGCTTTCGAACACGGCGTCGGGGTGCAGAAGATCCCAGAGCGCGGTGCGGTCATGAGACTTCATGTAGGCGTACCACTTGTCGAGGCCCGGCTTGCTCATTCGGACGTCTCCTGCGGCGGGGTTAAGAAGCCTGAACATCGGCCGCGCGCGACAGGGCGGCACGCCGATCACCATATGCATATTGACGCATATGCACACTAACGCATAAAGTCAAGCGAGCTTGAGAATGGTCGTCTTGGGAACTGAGATGGAGGTGGGCGTTGGCACTGGGCGACGCGATCCTCGCATGCCTGACGGAACGTCCGATGACGGGCTACGAGCTCGCCAAGACGTTCGATTCCTCGATCGGCTTCTTCTGGAAGGCCGACCACCAGCAGATCTACCGCGAGCTCTCCAAGCTGCGCGACCGCGGCTACATCCAGGGCCGCGAGGTCGTGCAATCGGGCAAGCCCAACAAGCTGGTTTATACCCTGACCGCCGAAGGCCGCGCGGCGCTGAAGCACTGGGCGGCGCGGCCGAGCGTGCCGCCCTCGATCAAGGATGACCTTCTGGTCCGGCTCTATGCGCTCGACTGCGTCGACATCGAGCCGTTGCGCACCGACCTGATGGCGCGGCTGGAGCATCACCGCGACCGATATGAGCGCTATGAGCGCCTGCTCAACAAGCGCTTTCCCGACGGCACCGCGCCGCCGGCCGATGTCGGCAAGATGCTCAGCCTGCGCCTCGGCATGCGCCATGAGCACATGGTGGTGGAATGGTGCGGCGAGGCGCTCGACGCGCTCTCGGCAATGTCCGGCCGCAGCAACGTGCTGCCGCTCGACGACGGCAAGCGCGAAAGCAACGGCTAGGCACCCACCTCCCCTTGAAACGGGGAGGTCGCTTTGCTCGCCAGAGCAAAGCGGGTGGGGATCCGCTCGCTCCACATACAGCGTCGCCCGCGGCAAACCCCCATCCCGACCTTCCCCCTTTTCAGGGGGAAGGAGAAATTTGGCGGCGACACAAGTCGCTGTCCTGATCCGGCGCAACAGGTTCCCGGATTCCCTAACTTTAGCGCCCGTTGGCCGCATTCCTTAACCCGTTATTTACCGTGACGGGAAAAAGTCAGCAGCTGAGGCAGACGCCCGGCGCAGAATTCGATTGTCTCTTAACGGGAATGCGTGGGGAGGCTGGAGGCGCCGGGTGGGGCGCCGGAGTCGGAACCGGACAGAGTCATGAATTCGCGCGTATCGTGGAGTGTTGACGGCATCGATCCATCCGTCCGGGAGCGGGCCGAAGCTGCTGCGCGCAGAGCCGGCATGTCACTCAACGATTGGCTCAACTCCACCGTCGGTGAACCGAGCCCGCCGGATTGGCGCATGGAGCAACGGCAGCCGATGCCGAGCCGGGAGAGCCGCGAAGTCGCGGACATCCACCAGCGGCTCGACGCGATCACCCAGCAGATCGAACGGATTTCCAAGCCTCTGACGCGCGCCGAAGCGGTGCGCGCCGAAGTCCCGCGCGGCCAGCCCGCCGTCGCGCGGCAGCTGAACGACGCGATTTCGCGCCTCGATGCCCGGCTGTCGCAAATTTCGCGGCCGCAGCCGGCGCGCGAACCGCAGCCACAGCCGATGCGTGAATCGCAGATGCAGCGCGAGCCGCAGATGCATGACCGGCAACTGGAGGAGAGGCTGCGCCAGGCGGAGGCGGTCGAGCGTGCCGCAGCCCAGGTCTATCGCCCCTCGCCGCCACTGAGCCCGGCCTCGTTCGATTTCGCGATCGCGGAGATCGCCGCGCGCCAGAACGAGCTCGATGGATCGGCACAACGGCAGATGCCGCCGCGCGGCGCGCCGCCGATGCCGCAATCGGCTCCGCCGATGGCCGCCTATGCGCCGCCGCCTGCGCCGGCCGGACCCGACTTCTCATCGCTCGAGCGCCACCTGCTCAAGATCACGAGCCAGATCGAGTCGCTGCAGCGTCCCGACAATACCGAGCAGGCGATCAACGCCTTCCGCAGCGAGCTTGCCGAAATCCGTGCCGCCATCACCGAGGCGATGCCGCGGCGCGCGATCGAATCGATCGAGAACGAGATCCGCTCGCTGCATCACCGGATCGATGAGCTCCGCCAGGAGGGCCGCAACGGCCAGGGCCAGGCGATCGCCGGCATCGAACGCGCGCTGTCGGAAATCCGCGAGGTGCTGCGCACGCTGACGCCGGCCGAGCAACTCACCGGTTACGACGAGGCGATCCGCAATCTCGGCGCCAAGCTCGATCTGATCCTGCGCGCCAATGACGATCCCTCGACAGTGCAGCAGCTCGAAGGCGCGATCTCGGCGCTGCGCGGCATCGTCTCGAACGTGGCCTCCAACGAGGCGCTGCTGCAGCTCTCCGGGGACGTGCATGCGCTGGCCGCGAAGGTCGACCAGCTGTCGCAGATGTCGCGCGCCGAGAGCCATGGCGATGCCTTCGCCGGGATCGAGCAACGCATTGCCGCATTGGCCTCGACGCTGGAGACCCGCGAGCGGCCGGCCGGCTATGACAACACCGATGCCATCGAAGGCGCCCTGCGCTCGCTGTCGGAGCGGATCGACCGCCTGCAGGTCGGCAACGACAGTTCGTCGGCATTCACCCATCTCGAACAGCGCGTCTCCTATCTGCTCGAGCGCCTGGAGTCCGCCGACCAGCGCTCCGGCAATCTCGGCCGGGTCGAGGAAGCGCTGCACGACATCATGCGGCACCTCGAGGCGCAGCACGCCCACATCGCCTCGCTTGCCGACGCCGCCCGCAACGTCAACACCTCCTCGCCGCAGCCGATGATGGACAGCGGCATCGTCGACATGGTGAAGCGCGAGCTCTCCGACATCCGCTTCAGCCAGGCCGAGACCAACCGGCACACCCAGGACTCGCTCGAGGCCGTGCACAGCGCACTCGGCCACGTCGTCGATCGCCTCTCGATGATCGAGGGCGATCTGCGCGCGGTGCGCACCGCGCCGCCTGCTCCCGCGCCGGCCGAGTCGCGGATGGAAGCTCCGCGGATGGAAATGCCGCGCCCGGCGATGTCGCAGCCGATCGCGCAGTCCAAAGCTGAAGCGTACAAGCCTGAATCGTACAGGCCCGAATTGCCCAATCCTGCGCTGGCGCAGGAGCACTTCATGTCCGCGCCGCGCGAATTCCATGCCGCGCAGCCGGTCGAGAGCGCGCCGCCGCCGCCGCTGCCGCCGCGTGCGATCAGCGAAATCCTGGAGCCGCACACCGCGCCCGCGAGGACCGCGCTCGCGCCGGAATTGCCGCCGGATCATCCGCTCGAGCCGGGCACACGCCCCTCCGGCCGCGTCGCTTCGCCGTCGGAGCGGATCGCGGATTCCGAGCGCGCGATCAGCGATCTTCCCGCCGGCAAGAAGGAGCCGGTCTCGACATCGAGCTTCATCGCCGCCGCGCGCCGCGCCGCGCAGGCCGCTGCCGCGCAACCCGTCAACGAGAAGGCGGCGCGCGCCGCGAGCAAGGCTGCAGCCAAGGCCAAGGAGAAGGCCGACAAGGCCGCGAAGGCGGCTGCCGCCAAGGCCGGCACGGTTGCGGCCGGCGCGCCGGCGACTGGCGCGCCGGAGGCACAGCCTTCGACCATCACCGCGAAGATCCGCTCGCTGCTGGTCGGCGCGAGCGTGGTCGTGATCGTGCTCGGCACCTTCAAGATGGCGATGAACCTGCTCGACACCAGCTCCGCGCCGCAGGTGCCGGCGATCGAGCATAGCGAGCCGGCCACGCCGCCCATGCAGCCGCCTGCCGAGAATTCCTTCGCGCCCGCCCCGGCTGCGCCGTCTGGCGTGCCCGGGCCGTCGATGACCTCGCCGACCCCGCTCGGCCGCCAGTCCAACAATACTCCGGCGCCGAACACGCTCGACAGCGCGCAGGTGACGATCCCACCGGCAATCGCGCCCGCACCCGCCGTCGCGCCTGAGCCGACCGCGGCGCCAACGGCCGCTGCTAACGACGTCACCGGCACGATTCCGACCGCGCCGCCGCTCGGCGGCAAGCTCGCCATGATCCAGATCCCGGCGGGCGAGAAGCTGCCCGATGCAATCGGTGGTCCGGCGCTGCGCACCGCCGCGATGAAGGGCGATGCAACCGCGGCCTACGAGATCGGCGTGCGTTTTGCCGAAGGAAAGGGCGTCGCCACGAACTACGACGAAGCGGCGAAGTGGTACGACCGCGCGGCGCAGGCCGGCGTGGTGCCCGCGATCTTCCGCCTCGGCACGCTCTACGAAAAGGGCCTTGGCGTGAAGAAGGACGCCGACATCGCCCGCCGCTACTACACCCAGGCCGCCGAGCGCGGCAACGCCAAGGCGATGCACAATCTCGCGGTGCTCGACGCCGACGGCGGTGGGCGCGGCGCCAACTACAAGAGCGCGGCGCAGTGGTTCCGCAAGGCGGCCGATCGCGGCGTCGCCGACAGCCAGTTCAACCTCGGCATCCTCTATGCCCGCGGCATCGGCGTCGAGCAGAACCTCGCCGAATCCTACAAATGGTTCAGCCTGGCGGCCGCGCAGGGCGATGCGGACGCGGCCGGCAAGCGCGACGACGTCGCCAAGCGCCTCGACCCGCAATCGCTCGCCGCCGCCAAGCTCGCGATCCAGACTTTCAGCGCCGAGCCGCAGCCCGACGATGCCGTCAATGTCGCAGCGCCCGCCGGCGGCTGGGATGGCGCGGCCGCGCAGCCCGCAGCGGCGAAACCGGTCAAGCAACCCTCGAAGCGGACAGCGGCGCTCGCCGCTCCAGCTCACTACAGCATGATCCGGAAGAGTGTGCAGCGGTTTTCCGAAAAGATCAAGCTCAAACAAAGAGCTAAGGCGCGATGACGATTCAACCTAATCTCATCGCGCGTTAGGTTCGAGACGGCTGCGGCGCCTTGACGGCGCCGCTGTCCTATACCTCCGACCTTCGGCCGTGTAGACAGGCGCGCAGTTCCGCGCCGTCGGCGTACGTTCCGGAGGGTCAGGCTTGTCTGTCGACGATCGCCAGGATGATGGAACGGGCCACCGTTCGTCGCCGACCGGTCCCCGGGTTGCGCCGCCGCGGCAGGCGCCGTCTCCATTTGCCCCGCGCCCCTCGGCCTCGCCTCCGCCGACGCCGCAAGGGAACGCGGCATCGCCGCCCCGCGCCTTCCGGTTCTCGCTCTGGTCCATCATCATCTTCGTGCTGCTGTTGTCGAGCGTCGCCATCCAGGCTTACCGGGACCTGTCGACGCCGGGCGCCTGGGACTTCTGGCGCGAGACCTACATCGCGGCCAGCATGACGTCCGCGGTGATTCCCGACGTCGACATCGACGGATCGGGCCGCGGCCGGCGGGCGCTTGCGATCAGCGGCAAGATCGGCTCGGCCAGCGCGAGTTGGTTCCGCGACCGGCTCAGCGAGGCGCGTCTCGCACCAGGCGACGTCGTGCTGCTGTCGTCGCCCGGCGGCGCGCTGAACCAGGCCGCCATCATGGGCGAGGTCATCCGCACGCGCGGGCTCGTCACCGCGGTCGCCACCGCCGATGCCTCGGGCAAGCTCCGCCCCGCGTCCTGCGCCAGCGCTTGCGTCCTGGTCTATGCCGGCGGCCAGACCCGCTATGGCATCGCGGGCTCGCGGCTTGGCGTGCATCGCTTCACGACGAGCGCGCCGGTCAGCGATCCCCTCGCCGAGGCACAACGCATCCAGGGCATGGTGCTGGGCTACATGACCAAGATGGGCGTCTCCTCCGCGATCGTCGAGGCGATGTCGCAAACCTCCGATATCCGCTGGCTGAACCCGAAGGAAGCGCTCGCGCTGAACCTGATCACCAGGCCTGTCGATCGGCCCTAAAGCATGATCCGGCAAAGTGCGGAGCGGTTTTCCCTCGCGACAAACGCGGAACGCGTTTGCGCGGAGATCATGCTCAAACAAGGCGACACGGGCGTCATTAATCTGAATCATCAACCACGTCCGCAGCACGGCGGCCGGATGCGGCGAAAAATGCCCCCGGGAGCGGATTCTTTAGTCCCTCCCCCCGCCGAATTCGGTTATGCAAGAACGCGGCAATCGACCCGCGTTCGCCTGCGTCTTGCGCGCCGACCGGATTCGTTCAGCCGGAGAATGCCCGACCAGAACGACATCACGCCGTAATGCGGCCTTGTGCCGAGTTCGCGGCGAACCGACAAGAAGCGACGCGCATGCAGCTCTACCTTCCGATCGCCGATCTTCCGGTCAACGTCTTCCTGGTGCTCGTCATGGGCGCCGCGGTCGGCTTCGTCTCGGGCATGTTCGGAATCGGCGGCGGCTTCCTGATGACGCCGCTGCTGATCTTCATCGGCATCACGCCGGCGGTGGCGGTCGCCTCCGTCGCGAGCCACATCGCGGCCTCCTCGTTCTCCGGTGCCATTTCCTATTGGCGCAGACGCGCGATCGACCCGCTGCTGGCGGCGGTGTTGCTGATCGGAGGCACGCTCGGCACCACGCTCGGGGTGTGGACCTTCACCTTCCTGCGCGCGCTCGGCCAGCTCGACCTGATGATCGCGCTCTCCTACGTCGTGCTGCTCACCACCGTCGGCAGCCTGATGTTCTCCGAGGGCCTGCGCGCGATGCTGCGCGCCCGCGGCGGCCGCCCCGTCACGCTGCGCAAGCCCGGCAGCCATGGCTGGATCCACGGCCTGCCGCTGAAGATGCGGTTCAAGCGCTCGAAGATCTATCTCTCGGTGATTCCGGTCGTGGTGGTCGGCATCGTGATCGGCTTCATCGGCGCCATCATGGGCATCGGCGGCGGCTTCATCCTGGTGCCGATCATGATCTATCTGCTCAGGGTGCCGACCTCGACGGTGATCGGGACCTCGATGGTGCTGACGCTCGTCACCATGCTGTTCGCGACCATGCTGCACGCCGTGACCAACCACCTCGTCGACGCCGTGCTGGCGCTGATCCTGATGGTCGGCGGCGTCACCGGCGCGCAGTTCGGCGCCCGCGCCGGCCAGAAGATCCGCGGCGAGCAGCTGCGGTTGCTGCTCGGCCTGCTGATCCTCTCGGTCGGCGTCCGCTTCGCGATCGAGCTGGTGATCCAGCCGCAGGACCTGTTCAGCATCCGTGAAACCGGCGGAGCCCCGCCATGAGGCTGCGCGCGGCGCTCGCGATCATCGGCCTCGCCGCCGCCAGCCTGGCGGCCGCGCCCGCTCATGCCGAGCGGCTGATCGTGTCGGTCTCCAACCACCGCGTCACGGTGACACCGAACTATTCCGGCGAGGAGCTGGTGCTGTTCGGCTCGGTCGAGAGGGACGCCACGACGCCCGCCGACCGCACGGCTTACGATCTCGTCGTCACCGTGAGGGGCCCGCGCGCCGACATGGTGACACGGCGCAAGGAGCGCACCTTCGGCATCTGGATCAACACCGACTACCGGCAGTTCCTGCAGGTGCCGAGCTATCTCGCGCTGTTCGCCAACCGCCCCTTCGATGCGATCACCTCGCCCGAGATCGCAAGGCGGCAGCAGATCGGGCTCAACAACGTGCTGCTGACGCAGCGGGTCGGCGGCGATTACGCCGACGTGGTGCCGAACGATGCGTTCCGCAGCGCCTTCGTGCGGCTGCGCTCCGAGCACGGGCTGTACCGTGAGGCGACCTCGGCGGTGACGTTCCTGACACCAACGCTGTTCCGCACCGGCATTCCACTGCCCGGTGAGGTGCCGATCGGGACCTATGAGATCGAGATCAAGCTGTTTTCCGACGGCGCGCTGGTGACCAAGACCGAGACCGCGTTCGAGATCGTCAAGGTCGGATTCGAGCAGTTCGTGGCCACCACGGCGCGGCACAACGGCCTTGTCTACGGCCTGATCACCGCGTTCATGGCGCTGATGACCGGCTGGATGGCCTCAATCGTGTTCCGCAAGGATTGATCTAGCCAGCCCTGCTTTGCAATGCGCTTTCGAACGCGTCGCTGAGGATCGAGAGGCCAAGATCGATCTCGTCGTCGCTGATTGTCAGCGGCGGGGCGATCCGGAATACGCTGCCCATGCCGGGCAACTGAACGATGTTGGTGCTCAGTCCAAGCTGCATGCAGCGCTGAGAGACGCGCGTTCCGAGCGCTTCGTCAGGCTCCTTGCTGAAACGATCGCGCACGATTTCGATGCCCTGCATCAGTCCCCTGCCGCGCACGTCACCGATGCATTCGAACCGATTCTGAAGCGCGAGGAGCCCATCCCTCAGCCGCGTGCCCGCGATCCTGGCGCGCTCGACCAATCGGTCGCGCAAGATGATCTCGATGACCTTCAGGCCGACCGCAGCCGGCATCGGATCCGACACATGCGTCGTGTAGAACAGGAAGCCACGTTCATGGCACCGCTCTTCGATCTCGGCGGAGGTGATGACCGCGGCCAGAGGCAGGCCGGCGCCGAGCGTCTTCGACAAGGTCAGGATATCAGGCACGACGCCGTCGCGCTCGAAAGCGAACATGGCGCCGGTTCGACCGAGGCCGGTCTGGGCTTCATCGACGATCAGCAGCATGCCGCGTACCCGGCACAGCTCTTTCAGCTCGGCAAGGTAGCCTTCGGGTAGATCGATCAGCCCGCCGGAGCTGAGGATCGGCTCGGCGATCATGCAGGCAAGCGAGCCGGTCGATTGGCGATCGATCAGATCGAAGGCGTAGGCCAGCTCGGCCCGCCAATCAGCCGCATTGCCGAAGCGCGGGCGATAGGGGTTCGGCGTCGGGATCGCGAGCGAGCCGACCGGCGCCGGACCATAACCCTTGCGGCCGGCCGAATAGGTCGTTCCGGCCGCGCCAGACGTCATTCCGTGCCAGGACTGCGCGAACGCGACGGTCTCGAAGCCGCCGGTGGCGAGCTTGGCCATCTTGATGGCCGCCTCGTTCGACTCGCCGCCCGTGCTGAGCAGCATGACGCGATCAAGCGCCGGCGGCAGCAGGCCCGCAAGCTGTTCGGCCAGCGCGACGACTGGGCGCGTCAGCATGCCACTGAAGAGATGGTCGAGCCGTTCGGCATGCTCGGTGATGGTCTGGACGATCTCCGGGTGACCATGACCGAGCACGGCGCTCATCTGTCCGGACGTGAAATCCAGGATGGCCCGGCCGTCGGCGTCATAGACGAAGGACCCGGAGGCGCGCTCGATGATGACGGGAGCGAACGTCCCACCGTAGCGAATGAGGTGCCGCCGCGCGCGATCCCAAAAGGATTTGTCGTCATTTCCGGCCATGCCCGCTCCTTGCTGCTCGGTCGCAGCGATCAAAGAACCCTCGCATCACATCTTATGCGCGCGGGAGGGCAATGACATTGCGATTTGAGATGCATTTCAGCCCTTCTTCTACAATCAATTGCGTAAAACATCGAAAATGCGAAAGAAATGGGAACCACGATCGTGATCGACGAGATCGACCGGAAGATCCTCGACGTGCTGCAGGTCGAGGGGCGCATCACGAATCTCGAGCTGGCCGAACGGATCGGCCTCTCGTCCGCCCCCTGCATGCGACGCGTTCGCACCCTCGAAGAGGCCGGCGTCATCAACTCCTATGTGGCGCTGGTGGACCCGACGCGGGTTGGACTCGGGTTCGACGTGATCGTCGAGGTCCGTCTCAAGCAACAGAACAGGGAATCCTTCGCGCGCTTCGAGAAGAAGGTGATCGCCCTTCCGGAGGTCGTCGAATGCTGCATGATTGCCGGCGATTGGGATTACTCGCTACGGATCGTGTCCTCGGACCTCGCGCGCTATCAATCGTTCATCCTCGACCGCCTCATGCATCCGGACAGCGATATCGCGAGCTATCGCACGACGATCATCCTGCGAAAGGTCAAATCGACGACCAAGATCGATAGCTCGCTGTTCGGCGAGGGCTGAGGAGTTCGAACAAGCTACAGCAGGAAGCCGATCCCCATCGCGATCACGCTGAGCGCCATCGCGCCGGTCGAGAGCCAGCCGAGCCAGTACAGCCAGCCGCCGACCACAAAGCGGTCCATGACGTCCCGGCGGCGGGCCATGAACATCAACAGCACCATCACGGGCACCGCGAGCACGCCGTTGAAGACCGCGCTCCAGTACAGCGCCGCGATCGGATCGATCGGCGTGAAGTTGAGCGCGATGCCGATGCCGCCCGACAGCCCCAGCACCGAATAGAACGCGATCGCCTCCTTCGGCCTGCGCGTCAGCCCAACCCGCCATCGCCGGCCCTCGCCGACCGCATAGGCCGTCGCACCTGCGAGCACCGGGATCGCCAATAGGCCGGTGCCGACGATGCCGAGCGCGAAGATCACCTCGGCAAACGGCCCGGCGATCGGGCGCAGCGCCTCGGCGGCCTGCGCCGAGGTCTGGATGTCGGTCTTGCCGGTGGCATGCAGCGATGCGGCGGCGGTGACGATGATCGACAATGCGATCAGGTTCGAAAACGCCATTCCCGTGATGGTGTCGGCACGGATGCGCGAGAATTCGCGCCGGGCCCCGTAATGCCGCTCGATCAGCGGATGCTTGGTGACATCGACCCGCTGCTCCTCCACCTCCTGCGAGGCCTGCCAGAAGAACAGATAGGGGCTGATCGTGGTGCCGAGGATCGCAACGATGGTCGTGAAATAGTCGGCGCTCCAGCTGATGCGCGGCAGCAGCACGCCGGCCAGCGCCTCCATCCACGACACCTTGGCAAAGGCGAGCGCCGCGACGTAGGCGAACAGGCTGAGCGTCAGCCATTTCAGGATAGCGACGTAGCGCCGGTAGTTCATGAAGATCTGCGCGGCCACCGAGGTGACGCCGAACAGCACCACATAGAGGATGGCCGGACCGCCGATCAGAAGCTTTGTGGCATCGGCCATGGCCGAAAGGTCGGCCGCGATGTTGATGGTGTTGGCAATCGACAGCAGCGCCACCACGACCGCGAGCAGCCAGCCCGGATAATGCCGGCATACATTGCCCGCGATGCCATGCCCGGTGATACGGCCGACCCGCGCCGAGATCTCCTGGATCGCGCTCATCAGCGGAAACGTCAGCAGCATGGTCCAACCGATGCCGTAGCCGAGTTGCGCGCCGGCCTGGCTGTAGGTGCCGATCCCCGAAGGGTCGTCGTCGGAAGCGCCGGTGATCAGCCCGGGTCCGAGCGTCTTCAGGACGCGGCTGAAACTGAACGGCTGTCGCCGGGGCTTCGCCGCCGGCGCATCGTCATGTTTGTCGTGTGGTGGGATCGTCCCTTGCCGCGTCATGTCCGGTTCCAGCCGTCTGACAACGAGCCGGATACCGGCAAGGTTCCTGGGACGAAACCTACGGCTCGATGACCGTGGCGATGCCGGGCTCGAGGATGCGCAGACGGCGGCCGAAGCCGAGCGTATCGAAGCTCGCGCGCAGGTCGCTCGCGCTCTGCCGGAAATGCGCCCAGCCGTCGGTATGAACCGGCACGATCACCGCGTCCGCAAAGGCGCGCGCGGTCTCGATCGCGTCATTGGTGTCCATGGTGAGATGGAAGGGGCCGCGGGTTTGCGCTGCGCCTGCGAACGGCAGCACCACGCAGCAGTCGAAACGCCGCGCAACCTCGGCGACGCCGTCGAACCAGGTGGTGTCGCCGCTGACATAGACCGGACGGCCCGGTTTTGCCGGCTGCACGACGAAGCCGATGACGTCGCCGGACAACGGCTCGATCCCGGCCGGTCCGTGCCGCGCCGGCGTCGCGGTGATGGTGAGCGTCCGGCCGCCCTTCTGCAACTCGGTCGAGGCCCAGGGTGCAAAGCCCTCGGCGTTGCCGCCGAGCCGCCTGGCGCCGGCCTCCGTCGTCAGCACGCGCCTCGCGCCTTTGAGGAAATCCCGGCCGGAATGGTCGAGATTGTCGGAATGCTGGTCGTGGCTCAGCAGCACCGCATCGATCGCGCCAACATCGCGCGCGCCGAGCGCGGGGCCCGTCAGCTTCTCCAGTTTCACATGCGGCAATCGATACTCGCCGGGCGCATCGAAGGTCGGATCGGTGAGCAGGCGGAACCCGTCGATCTCGATCAGGGCGGTGGGGCCTCCGACCAGCGTGATGGTGATGCTCACGACATACTCCTGTTGGCCGCGGCGGCTGCCGGGCGGGTCACCAGATAGATCCCGAGCGCGACCGGAATGATGCCGAGCAGGTCCCGCGCCTCGACGTGCTCGCCCAGCACGAGGAAGGCGAACAGCATGCCGAGCGGCGGCATCAGGAAGTGATAGGCGCTGGCGGCGGTGGCGCCGCACACCTTCAGCAGATGAAACCAGAGCCAATAGGCGAGGATCGAGCCGCCGAGCACGAGGAAGGCGAAGGCGCCGGCAAGCCGCATGCTGGGCACGATGTCGCTGACGCTGGAGAGCGCGAAGGCGAACGGCATCACCGCAAGGCCGCCGGCGATGTTCTGGATGCCGTTGCCGATCCACAGGCTGCCCTTCGGTGCCAGCAGCTTGAACAGCACGGTGCCGGCGACGATCGAGGCGAGCGAGGCCAGCGTGAACAGGATGCCATGCGGGCTGTCCGATCCGACCGACATGCGATGCCAGACGATGAAGGCGACGCCGACGATGCCGAGCACGAGACCAATCACCTTGCGCAAGGTCATGCTCTCACCGAGGAACAGCGCCGCCAGCATGGCGGTGAACACCGGATTGGCCGAGACGATCAGCCCGCCGAGACCGGCGGAGACTGATTGCAGCCCGGTATAGCCGAGGCCGAGATAGAGCGCGTTGTTGGCGATGCCGAGCACGGCGAAGACCGCCGCATCGCGCCAGGTGAGATCCCATTGGTCGCGGCGCAGCCAGGAGATGGCGAGGATCAGAACCCCGGCGAGCGAGAAACGCGCGGCGAGCAGGATCAGCGGCGGGCAATGGGTGACGCCGATCTTGCCGGCGACGAAGGCGTAGCTCCAGAGCAGGCAGAACAGGCCGATGGCGAGCGGCAGCGTGTTGAAGCGGGCGCGCGGGGCGGCCATCGAGGTTGCGGCGGACATGGGCGAATTCTCCTTCGGTCATGATCTAGGCCCACGCCTTGATATTTGGAAATTAAATGATAGACTGGCATGCAGTTGATTTATCAATGGAGGCCGCCATGCTGGACCTGGAGCTCCTGCGCAGCTTCGTCTCGGTGGTGGAGGCCGGCGGCTTCACCCGCGCCGGTGAGCGCGTCCACCGCACGCAGTCGACCGTGAGCCAGCAGATCAAGCGGCTGGAGGAGGATGTCGGCCAGCTGCTGCTGATCCGTAGCGGCAAGGATGTCACCCCGACGGAAGCCGGCGAGCGGCTGTTGACCTATGCGCGGCGGCTATTGTCGCTCGCCGAAGAGGCCCGTGACGTGCTCTCGCGACCCGGCAGCGAAGGCGCGATCCGGATCGGCATCACCGAGGACTTTGCCGCCTATCGGCTGACAAAGCTGCTCGCCACCTTCGCGCGCAGCCATCCGAACTTGCGGCTCGACGTGCGCTCCGGCCAGAGCTTGTTCCTTTACCGTGATCTCGAGCGCGGCGATCTCGATCTGGCGCTGATCAAGCGCGCCGCCAATGAGAAGGGCGGCATCGCGGTCTGGCCTGAACGCGTGCACTGGGTCACCAGCAAGAGCCACCCGCGCGATACGACGGCCGGCTCGGTTCCGCTGATCGGTTTCGCCTCGGGCTGCCTCTATCGTGCCGGCGCCATCCACGCGCTGGAAAGCGCCGGCCGCGCCTGGCACACCGCCTATACGTCATCGAATCTCGCCGGCATCCAGGCCGCGGTCGCCGCCGGCATGGGCTTGAGCATCCTGTCGGAGATGTCGATCCAGTCCGAGCACCGCGTGCTGACGGCGAAGGAGGGCTTTGCGCCGATCAACCGCACCGAGGTCGCCCTCGTCGCCGCCCCCGAAGCCAGCCCGGCGACACTGCGGCTGGCGGACAGGCTGGCGGAGTATTGCGAGAGCGTGCAGGCCAAGGCGGCTTAGGGCGAGATCGCGCCGCTACTCCGCTGTCGTCCCTGCGAAAGCAGGGACCCACAACCACCGCATGCAGTTGTGATGCCGCGCTGGGGCCACAGCTTTGCGCAATCTCGAACAGTGATGGTTCTAGGTCCCGGGTCGCGCTGCGCTTGCCCGGGACGACACCGAATGTGCGGCGCGGCAGGCGAAGGCGGCGCAGGGCTGAGACCGCGCCGCTACTCCGCCGTCGTCCCTGCGAAAGCAGGGACCCATGACCACAGGGTCGAGTTGTTAGAGCAGGCGGTGGCCCAGCGTCGCGCAACAACGACATCGGTGGTTATGGGTCCCTGTGTCTTGGAAGTCTGTCATGATGGGTTGGGCGGGAAGCCGTTGGGTCCTTGGCGCTTGACGCCGTGAGCCGGCTCGGCCTCCCGCCCGTTCCATTACCAACCTGAACAGTTGCACGAGGCTGCGCCAACAGACCTCGCATCACAGGGACAGGCACCGTGATCATACCCCCTCGTTATGTCGGAATCGACGTCTCCAAGAAGCATCTCGATATCTTTGATGAAGCTGACGGCGTGTCCAGGCGCATCGCCAACGCGGCACAGGCCATCACACAGCAGGTGGCGCGTTGGCGATGCGATGCGCTGGTCGTCTTCGAGGCCACGGGCGCCTATGACCTCGCGCTTCGCGAGGCCCTAAGCCAGGCCGGTGTCCGCTTCGCTCGGATCAATCCGGCTCGAGCTCGCGATTTTGCGCGGGCCAGCGGCCAACTTGCCAAAACCGATCCGATCGATGCACGGATGCTGGCGGCCTTTGGCCGGGTCATGCAGCCGGCAACCGAGCGGGCCGCCAATCCCGCCCGCAACGCTTTGGCAGGGCTTGCAAAACGGCGGGACCAACTGGTTCTCATGCGCGCGCAGGAGAAGAACCGGCGCAGCGAGGCCGACGACCGCGCCATGGCCGAACGGATCAGTCGGCTCATTGAGGTTCTCGACGGCGAGATCGCCGAGATCGAGGCCGATATCAACGCATTGACCAAGGCCGAGCCGGAGATCGCGGACGATGCGCGGTTGATGCGCTCACTGCCGGGCGTGGGTCCCGTGGCTTGCATGCAGCTGATCGCGAAGATGCCGGAACTTGGACATGTTGGAGCGAAGCAGATCGCCGCGCTCGCGGGCCTTGCCCCCTTCAACGTCGACAGCGGCGCCTTCCGTGGAAAACGCAAGATCGCCGGCGGCCGAAAGCGCGTTCGTGACGCCCTCTATATGGCGGCTCTGAACGCGGTTCGTCGGGCCGATCCATTCAAGGCCTTCTACGCGCGGCTGCGACAGGTCGGCAAACCAGCCAAGCTCGCTCTCATTGCCGTCGCCAGGAAGCTCCTAACGGTCCTCAACGCCATGATGCGCGACAGAAAGCCCTACCTGCAGACCAAGCCGACATAACAGTTGCCGGGTCGCGCTGCGCTTGCCCGGGACGACCCTGAGTCTGTGGTACGCGATCCTCAATAACACCGCGACGCGACGAACGCGTGGACGCGGTTGTCGCCGAGCACATGGGCCATGAAGCCGGGCGATCCGAAAATCCGTGTGAACGCGGCATCGCGGATGCTCAAGCCCCCGGTGTAGGCGCCGAACGCCGGCATCACCGCGCGCTCGCCGTCACTGGCGAAGCAGCGGCGCTCGATCGCGCGGCCGCGGGTCGGCACCCGCGCCTTGGGGTGCAGGTGCCCGGCGATCTCGCCGGCTGCGCCGGTCGGCTCATGGCGGAACACGATCGGACCGATCGCGACTTCGGTCGCAACCACGCCGCCGAGATCGCGCGGCAGCATGGGATCGTGATTGCCCGAGATCCAGATCCAGTCGCGCCGTAGCTGCAACGCCGCGAGCGCCTCGCGGTCCGGATCCGACAGGCGCGCATGGGCGTCGCGATCGTGAAAGCTGTCGCCGAGCGCGATCACCTGCCGCGGATCGTGCCGCGCGATGACGGCGGCGAGCCGGCCGAGCGTCGCGAAGGTATCGTAAGGCGGCAGCAGCACGCCGCGCATAGCGAAGCTCGAACCCTTTTCCAGATGCAGGTCGGAGACGACGAGCAGGCGCTGCTCCTCCCAGAACAGCGCGCCGGAGAGATCCGCCACGAATCCGACATCCGACACCGTGACCCTCGAAACGCGCATGTCGTCACCGTCTCGCAAAACCTGCGCGCTTGCCGTCACGTCCTGTTCCCCAGAGTATCAGCGTTACGTCGTCGCCTCCCGCACGAGTTCGTCGGCTGCTTCGGCCAGGAGCTCGTCTGCAGCTTCGCCATAAACTGACTCGCGGCCGATTTCCAGCATCACGGGGACGGCCAGCGGGGAGACGCGGTCGAGTTCCCGGTGCGTGATGCGGCCGTGGATTCGGGCCAGCATGTCGCCGAGGCGGCGCAGGTCGAGCAGGCCGGTGGCGGCATCGGCGCGCGCGGCGCGCAGCAGCACGTGGTCGGCCTGGTGCTTGCGCAGCACGTCGTAGACGAGGTCGGTCGAGAACAGCACCTGACGGCGGCTCTTCTCTTCGCCGGTGTGGCGGCGCGCGATCAGGCCGGAGATGATGGCGCAGTTGCGGAACGTGCGCTTCATCAGCGCGGATTCGGCGAGCCAGGCCTCGAGATCGTCGCCGAGCATATCGGGATCGAACAGCGCGTCGAGGTCGATCCGGCCGTCCCGGATCATGAAGGAGAGATCGCCGAGCGCCCAGATCGCCACGGCATATTCGTTGGCGACGAAGCCGAGTGGCCGCGCGCGGGCGCGCTCCAGCCGGCGCGTCAGCAGCATGCCGAGGGTCTGATGCGCGAGACGCCCCTCGAACGGATAGCAGACCAGATAATGCTTGTTGGCGCGGGGGAAGCTCTCGACCAGGAGTTCGCGCACCGCCGGCACGCGAGACGTCCTTCTGCAGCGACAGCCAGTCGCGCACCTGCTCCGGCAAGCCGCCCCACGCGCGGCTATCGTCGAGCAGCCGGCGCACGCGCTCGGCCAGATAGGTCGAGAGCGGAAATTTTCCGCCCATATAGGACGGCACCTTCGGGTCCTTGTCATGCGCGCGCGAGACATAGACCTGATCCTCGACCAGGGCCTCGTAGCGCACCACCTCGCCTGAGAACACGAACGTATCGCCGGGGCTGAGGCCCTCGATGAAGGCCTCCTCGATCTCGCCGAGCAGTCGGCCACCGCGCGCGATCACCCCGGTCGAGCCGCCTGCCTTTCCCTGGCCGCCGCTGCGCGAGCGCACCAGCCGCACCTTCAGCATGTCGTCCTCGACGATGGTGCCGACATTCATGCGGTAGCTCTGCCGCACCTTTGGATTGGCGACGCGCCAGCGGCCCTCCTTGTCCTGCTTGATGCGGGCGAAGCGCTCATAGGTCTTCAGCGCGTAACCGCCGGAGGCGACGAAATCGACGACATCGTCGAAATCGGTGCGTGCGAGCGAGGCATAGGGCGCGGCGGTGCGGACCTCGCGGTAGAGATCATCGGAGAGGAACGGCTCGCCGCAGGCGCAGCCGAGCACGTGCTGGGCCAGCACGTCGAGCGCCCCCAGGCGCAGCGGCGGCGTGTCCTGCGCGTTCTCCGCAATGGCATCGATGGCGACGCGGCACTCCAGCACCTCGAAGCGGTTGGCCGGCACCAGCACCGCGCGCGAGGCTTCGTCGAGGCGGTGATTGGCGCGGCCGATGCGCTGCATCAGGCGCGAGGAGCCCTTGGGCGCACCGATATTGACGACGAGATCGACATCGCCCCAGTCGACGCCGAGGTCGAGCGAGGAGGTGCAGACCACGCCGCGCAGTCTGCCCGCCGACATGGCGTCCTCGACCTTGCGACGCTGGGCGACGTCGAGCGAGCCGTGATGCAGCGCGATGGCAAGGCCGTCGTCGTTCATGCTCCAGAGATTCTGGAACAGCATCTCGGCCTGGCTACGGGTGTTGACGAAGACCAGCGTGGTCTTGTTCGCCTTGATCAGCTCGTAGATTTCAGGGAGCGCGTGGCGCGCGCTGTGGCCGGCCCAGGGCAGCCGCTCGCGCGTATCGAGCATCTCGACCACGGGCGGCGCGGCTCCGCCGGCGACGACGATGTCGGCAGCGGCTTCCTTGCCGTCGGGCTGCGGCACCAGGAAGCGCGCGAGCTGATCCGGCTCGGCCACGGTCGCCGACAGGCCGATCGCGCGCATCTGCGGCGCGAGGCGCCAGAGCCGCGCGAGCCCGAGCGAGAGCAGATCGCCGCGCTTAGACGTCACCAGCGCATGCAGCTCGTCGAGCACGATGCGCTTCAGGGAGGAAAACAGGAACGGTGCGTCGTCGGAGGAGAGCAGCAGTGCGAGCTGCTCGGGCGTCGTCAGCAACACGTCCGGCGGATAGCGCCGCTGCCGCTGCCGCCGCGACACCGGCGTGTCGCCGGTGCGGGTCTCGACCTTGATCGGCAGCGCCATCTCCGCGACCGGCCGCTCCAGATTGCGTGCGATGTCGACGGCGAGCGCCTTGAGCGGCGAGATGTAGAGGGTGTGCAGGCCGCCGCTGCGGCGAACGCCACGGCCGGTGGAGATAAGGGCTGGGCGAACTGCCCTCGATTCAATTTCGTCGCTTGCGAGATCGTCGGGCTCCCTCCCCCTGAAACGGGGAGGGTTGGGGTGGGGGTCAGGCGCTTGCTCCGTGCCTGTGGCTGACCTCCACCCGTCGCGCTCGGCCGCGCTATCGCGCGCCGGAGCGCGCCGCCCCGCCCCTTTCAGGGGGAGGTGAGCAGAAGCACCGCGGTCGAATCCTTCTCCACTCAACTCCACCAGCGTCGGCAGAAACCCGGCGAGCGTCTTGCCGGCTCCGGTCGGAGCAATCAGGAGCGCCGAGCGGTCCTCGCGCGCCTTTTCCAGCAGCGCCAGCTGATGCGCGCGCGGCGACCAGCCGCGGGAGGCAAACCAGTCGCGAAACCGGCGCGGCAGGAGATCGGCCGTTTCCGACGGCGGAACGGAGAAGAGATCGAGCGTCGACACGCCCAAGAGGTAGGTGGTTCAGGCGGCTTCGTCGAGGGCGGACGGAACTGGCGGCAGGTGGCAAGGGGCCGGCGACAGGACGCTTCGACTCCCTCTCCCCGTCCTTCACGGGGAGAGGGTTGGGGTGAGGGGCTGCTTCCGCGAGCGGCGAGTGCCGTGAGACCTGTGCCCCCTCACCCGGATCGCATCTTAGGATGCGATCCGACCTCTCCCCGCAAGCGGGGCCGAGGTCAAGGAACAACGTGCTCCCACCGCTACTCCGTCATCGGCTGGCCGGAGAGGTCCCAATCCTTGCCGTTGAAGATCGAGACATAGAGCGTCTTCATCGGCGTGTAGTTCTCGGGCGTGTAGCTGTAGGTGACGCCGTCGAGGAAGTAGGGCGAGTGGAAGCCCGCGAGCGTCGATGCCTGCTTCAGCACGTTGGCGCGGGTGAGTTCGTCGCCGCAGCGGCGCAGGATCTCGCCCATGGTCACGGCCTGGCCGTAGCCGGCAAAGGCGATGGTGTTGTCGGGGTCGATCGCCGGCGTGTACTTCTTGCGCAGCTCCTCGAACGCCATCACGTCGGGGTCCTTCTCCCATTTGGGAAGGCCGACCTCCTTGTTGTAGCGGATGGCGACGATGCCGGTGGCGTTCTCGAGGCCCGCGGCGCTCAGGATGGAGCGGCCGGTCGAGCCAGCCGACAGCAATTGCAGCGGCTTCCAGCCGAGCTCGGCCACCTTACGAATCGACTGCGACGACGCCTTGCCGGTCGAGATGTTGTAGAATACGTCGGCGCCCGATTTCGAGAGGTTGATGAGCTGGGAATCGACGGTCGGCTCGGTGAGATCGTAGGTCTGCTCCATGATCACCTGGGCGGTACCGCCGGCATCGGCCAGCACCTTCTTGAACGGACCCAGGAAGTCGCGACCGAAATCGTCGTTCTGGTAGAGGATGCCGATCTTCGCGTTCGGCTTCACGCTGACGACGTGCCGGGCCAGGATGCGCGCCTCGGTCGGATAGAGCGGCAGCCCCGCCATCGTCCATTTGAATTCTTTCGGGTTGTTCCACTTCGACGCGCCGGTGTTGAGCAAGAGCTGCGGCACGCCCTTGGAGTTCAGGTATTTGTGCACGGCGGTCTGCGGCGCGGTGCCGAGCGAGCCATAGAGCGCCAGCACTTCCTCTTGCTCGACCAGGCGCCGCGTCGCCTCGACGCATTTCGGCGCGCTGTAGGCGTCGTCCATGGTGAGGAATTTGACCTTGCGTCCGTTGATGCCGCCCTTCTCGTTCAGCATCTGGAAATAGGCTTCGCCGATGCGCCCGAGCACGCCGTAGAGCGAACCGGGGCCGGAATGCGGCACGGTCTGCCCGATCTTGATCTCGGTGTCGCTGGCGCCCGCGTCGTACTTCTTGTCGGCGGCACGGACGAAAGGCGCGGGCAGCACGGACGCGGCGATCACAGACAATGCAGTGGCGCCGAACTCGCGCCGTGTATGTTTTTTCATTATTTCTCTCCCTGAGGCGAAAAGCTCTCGCATTCCGCTTTGCGCCGGGCAAGCGCGAAGTCATGACTTTGCGGCGCAATGCCGCGTCACGGCAAATGCGTAGCGTGTAGACTCAAGTTTGAGTGTGAGGCGGCGCTCTCTTCCCTTCTCCCTTGTGGGAGAGGGTGCGTTAAGGCTTGACCGCGACGGCGACGAGTCCGGGTGCCGGGATATTGTCTTCATTGCGCGCCGAGAGATCGTCGAGCTGGGCCAGCGTCAGCCCCGCGGCAGCGACAGAGTCGCGCACGTAAGCTGCACTGTGGGCGTAGCGCAGTCCCTCGCCGATGATGACGCCTTCGCCGTCATGGGTCTCGGCCGTGAAGGCGAGCACGCCGCCCGCCACCAGCACACGGCTGGCCTCGGCGAGCACGGGCGCGAGATCGGCGACATAGACCATTGCATCGGCGGCCAGGATCAATTCGGCGCTGGCCTCGCGCTTGGCCGAAACGGCCTTCAACATGTCGTCGACCTCAAGCTCGGCATAAAGGCCGGTTGCGCGCGCCTTGTCGATCATGCGCGGTGACAGGTCGATGCCGATGAAGTGGTCGACCTGCTTGGCGAAGGCGGCGGCCGCAAGCCCGGTGCCGCAGCCGAGATCGATCGTGCGCTTGAAGTAGGCCGGCTTCTTGGCGCCCGCACGCACCGACAGCACCGCCTTGAACAGCAGCGCCGGGCCGCGATAGCCGAGATCGCCGACCAGCGCGGCCTCGAAGCGCGGCGCATATTGATCGAACAGCGTCTGCACATAGCCCGGCGGCATCGAACTGACGGCCTCGACGCCGAGCTGCATCAGGTGAAGGCCGGCGCCATGCCGGTCTTCGGGATCGGCATCGCGCGCGCCGCGGAACGCTGCGATCGCGGCCTCGCGCTGGCCGAGCTCCAGGCGGATCTTGCCCAGCGTGTACCAGGCCGACGGGAATTTCGGCACAAGCTCGATCGCCTGTTCGAGCAGCTCGGCGGCAGCCGGCAGATCGCCCTTCAATTGCAGGTCGCGCGCGAACTCGTAGCGGCGGTCGGCGACGAGGTCGCCGGAGGACAGAAACAGGCGGAGGGCCATTCGCTTTAAGGAACCAATCTCGGCCGGGTCCGGCCATCCATCAAAGCACGGACTTTTTCCGGAGATGGATGCACGGGTCAAGCCTGCGGATCCGGCTAAACATCGCGGATCGAGCGCCTATATAGGGACGATGCGCCCGCAAGACATCCTGATGCCCGTCCCGGCCGGCCTGTGCTGCAAGCCCGGCGGCTTTCATATCGATCCTGTCCGCGCGGTCGAGCGCGCCGTGATCACCCACGGCCATTCCGACCATGCCCGTGCCGGCCATGGCGCGGTGCTGGCGACACAGGAAACGCTCGACATGATGCGGCTGCGCTACGGCGAAAATTTTGCCGGATCGACGCAAGCCATCCGCTATGGCGAGGAGATCCGGCTCGGCGACGTCACGGTGACGTTTCATCCCGCCGGTCACGTATTGGGCTCCGCCCAGATTTCCGTGACCTGCCAGGACACCTGCATCGTCGCCTCCGGCGACTACAAGGACGCGGCCGATCCGACCTGCGCCCGGTTCGAGCTGGTGCCCTGCGACGTCTTCATCACCGAGGCCACTTTTGGCTTGCCGGTGTTCCGGCATGGCGATGCTGGCGACGAGGTGAAGAAGCTGCTGGCCTCCGTCAAATTGTTTCCGGAGCGCGCGCATCTGGTCGGCGCCTATTCGCTCGGCAAGGCGCAGCGCGTGATCGCGCTGTTGCGGCAGGCCGGCTATGACGCGCCGATCTACCTGCATGGCGCCATGGAGAAGATCACGCACTACTACCAGGAGCGCGGCATTCCGCTCGGCGAGCTCCGGCCCGCGCGCGGCATGAAGAAGTCGGCGCTTGCCGGCACCATCACGCTGGCGCCGCCCTCGGCGACCTCCGATCTCTGGACGCGGCGTTTTCCCGATCCCGTCACCGCCTTCGCGTCAGGGTGGATGCGCGTGCGCGCCCGGGCGCGTCAGCGCGGCGTGGAATTGCCGCTGGTGATCTCCGACCACGCCGATTGGGACGGCCTTACCTCTACTATCGCCGCGACCGGCGCGGGCGAGATCTGGGTCACCCATGGCCAGGAAGATGCGCTGGTGCATTGGTGCCAGAGCAAAGGCCTGAAAGCGCGGCCGCTCGATCTCGTCGGCTACGGCGACGAGGAGGAGAGCGAGACGGCCGCACTGACCGGCGAGGCCAAGCCCGCTGGCGAAGCCGAGTCCGCCGGCGAGGCCGAAGCATGAATCGCTTCGCCGAACTGCTCGACCGCCTTGCTTACGAGCCCGGCCGCAACAACAAGCTGCTGCTGGTCGCCTATTTCCGCGAGACCGAGGATCCCGACCGCGGCTATGCGCTGGCCGCGCTGACCGGCGCGCTCAGCTTCAAGCATGCCAAGCCCGCGCTGATCCGCGATCTCATCGCGGCGCGCACCGACCCGGTGCTGTTCGGGCTCTCCTACGATTATGTCGGTGACCTCTCGGAGACGGTGGCGCTGATGTGGCCGAAATCTTCTCCTTCTCCCGCTTGCGGGGGAGGGTTGGGGTGGGGGTGTCTCCACACGGTCGACAAGCAGAGACAGCCCCCACCCGGATCGCCCGACCGCGCTGACGCGCAGCCGAACGATCCGACCTCCCCCGCAAGCGGGAGAGGTGAAGAAAGCTTGCCCCCCGATACCCGACACAACAACCCGCCTCCTCCAACCCTGACTGACGTCGTCACCACGTTGCGCACGCTCGGCAAGGCCGAGTTGCCGGCACAGCTGGCGCGCTGGCTGGACGAGCTCGACGAGACCGGGCGCTGGGCGCTGCTGAAGCTCGTCACGGGCGCGCTGCGAATCGGCATCTCCGCGCGCCTCGCCAAGACCGCGGCTGCCGCACTCGGCGACAAGGACCCGCATGAGGTCGAGCTGATCTGGCCGGGCCTCATCCCGCCCTATCTCGACCTGTTCGCCTGGCTGGAGGGACGCGCCGAAAAGCCCGTCAATCGCGATCCCGCGCCGTTCCGGCCCGTGATGCTGGCGCATGCGATCGAGGACACGGATTTCGCCGCGCTCGATCCCGCCGACTACATCGCCGAATGGAAATGGGACGGCATCCGCGTGCAGGCGGTGGCGGGGCGGGACGATCGCGGCCGAATCACGGCGCGGCTCTATTCGCGCACCGGCGAGGACATCACGGGGAGCTTTCCCGACCTCGTGCCGTCGCTGCACCTGCCCGGCGCGATCGACGGCGAGCTCCTGATTCTGCGCGAGGGCCGCGTGCAGAGTTTCAACGTCCTGCAGCAGCGCCTCAACCGCAAGGTCGTCTCGCCGAAGCTGATCAAGGAGTTTCCGATCCACCTTCGCGCCTACGATCTGCTCGGCGACGACGAGAACGATCTGCGCGAGCTGCCTTTCACCGAACGCCGCGCGCATCTCGAAGCCTTCGTCGCCAGGCTGAATGATCCCCGGATCGACCTGTCGCCCACCGTCCCTTTCACAAGCTGGGACGCGCTGACCGCCGCGCGCGCCGATCCGGCGAGCGCAGGTGCCGGCGAGGACGCGGACGCCGTCGAGGGCGTGATGCTGAAGCGGCGCGATGCGCCTTATCTGCCCGGGCGGCCGAAGGGCCAATGGTGGAAATGGAAGCGCGACCCGCACATCATCGATGCCGTGCTGATGTATGCGCAGCGCGGCCACGGCAAGCGTTCGTCCTATTATTCCGACTACACTTTTGGCGTCTGGACCGAGCGCGATGGCGGCGACGAACTGGTGCCGGTCGGCAAGGCCTATTTCGGCTTCACCGACGAGGAGCTGCTTCAGATCGACCGCTTCGTCCGCCGCAACACCACGGAAAAGTTCGGCCCCGTGCGTCATGTCGTGCACGAGGGCGACAAGGGGCTCGTGCTGGAGGTCGCGTTCGAGGGCCTGCAACGTTCGCCGCGACACAAGTCCGGCGTCGCCATGCGCTTTCCCCGCATCAGCCGCTTGCGCTGGGACAAGCCGCCGCGCGAGGCCGACCGGCTGGAAACGCTGGAACGGATGTTAATCTCCATGACAGGAAGTTAAATCCCAAGCGTGCATGGCAGCCATTGATCGCGGTGCGCGGGTTTCCCATGTGCACCGCCGTGACCTATAATGCGGGCGATTCCGCGGGAGAGAGCAATGCCAAACGACATCCGGGACTTGCCGGCCGGCCGCAGTGACGGCCTGTACCGCTTTCTCGGCGGATCGCCGCTCTCTGTGGCGTTCCGGTTGATTCTGCTGTCGATTTTGGTTGGTGTCGTGCTCGCCGCGATCGGCCTCGATCCGTGGAACATCCTCAACAGCATCCGCAGGCTGTTCCAGAGCATCTGGGATTTCGGCTTCGACGCGATCAACTGGGCCTGGCGCTACTTCCTGCTCGGCGCCGTCATCGTCATCCCGATCTGGCTGCTCTCGCGCGTCTTCGGCGCGCCGCGCGGCCGGTGATCCCAAGGAAGGCTCGCTGCCGATGCAATTGCGCTTTGTCGGCTGCGGCGATGCTTTCGGCTCCGGCGGCAGGCTCAACACCTGCTTCCACGTCTCCGGGCGCGACCAACTTCCTGATCGATTGCGGCGCGTCGGCACTGCCGGCGCTGAAGCGGCTCGAGATCGACTGCAACGAGATCGATCTGATCCTGATCACGCATTTCCACGGCGACCATTTTGGCGGGCTACCGTTTGTCCTGCTCGACGCGCAATTCTCGCGGCGCACCCGGCCGCTGGTGATTGCCGGGCCTCAAGGTATCGAAACGAAACTGCCTGCGGTGATGGAGGTGATGTTCGAGCATTCCTCCAAAACCAGGCAGCGCTTCGATCTGTCCGTCGTCACGCTGGCGCCGCGCGAAAGGCGCAGCTTCGGCGCGGTGACGGTGACACCCTATCCGGTCGTGCACGGCGAATCCGGCGGGCCTTTCCTGGCTTATCGCGTCGAGGCCGAGGGCCGCACGCTCGCCTACAGCGCCGATACCGAATGGACGGAGACGCTCATTCCGCTGGCGCATGGCGCGGACCTTTTCATTGCGGAAGCCTACATGTACGAGAAGGTGGTCAAGAACCATCTCAGCCTGAAGACCTTGGAAGCGCATTTGCCGGCCATCAACGCCAAGCGCGTGGTGCTGACCCATATGAGCGACGACATGCTCGGCCGCGTCGACGATTTGCGCTACACGGCGGCAAGCGATGGCATGGTCGTGGTGTTCTGACCATGCACGCCTTGTCGGCTGCCCCTCCGCCATCGCATTGCTCCGAGAACAATTCCAGCATGGCCGCGCGACGGTTGACGCGATAGAAGCGAATATTCCTTGCAACTGTAGCCATGCACGCACCCATCCACCCGAAGATCACGACGCGCGAGGTGTTCTCCATCGCGGGACCGGCGATGGTCGCGAACCTGACCACGCCGCTGATCGGCGTGGTCTCGACCACCGCGATCGGACGGCTCGACGATGCCGCGCTGCTCGGCGGCGTCGCGATGGCCTCCGTCATCTTCGACTGCCTGTTCTGGCTGTTCGGCTTCCTGCGCATGAGCACGCTCGCCTTCACCGCACAGGCGCTGGGCGCCGGCGAGACGCGCGAGCAGACCGCGATCCTGGTACGCGGCTTCATCGTTGCCGGCCTGATCGGCACCGGGCTGATCGCGCTGCAACTGCCGCTGACCTCGGTGCTGTTCGACCTGATGGGCGGCAGCGAAGGCGTGACGCGCGCGGCGAAAACCTATTTCATGATCCGGATCTGGTCATCGCCATTCGCCTTCGCCAATTACGTCGTGCTCGGCTGGCTGGTCGGGCAGGCCCGCGCCAATCCCGCCCTCGCGCTCCAGGTCGTCATCAACGTCATCAACATGATCGCAACCGTGCTGCTGGTGCAGGTCTACGGCGCCGGCATCGCCGGTGCCGCGATCGCCGCGGTGCTTGCGGAGACCACGGGTTTTGCGGTCGGCATCGTCGTGGCGTGGCGGATCTCGCAAAACGGCTTCGCGGTTCCCGCGGCCACGCTGTTCAATCGCACAAAACTGATGCGTCTGCTGGCGGTGAACTCCGACATCATGATCCGCACGGCGGCGCTGATCGCCGTGTTCCTGTTCTTCACCGCCAAGGGCGCGCGCGCCGGCGACGTCACGCTGGCGGCGAATTCCGTGCTCAACAATTTCCTCCTGGTCAGCGCCTTCTTCCTCGATGGCCTCGCCAACGCAGCCCAGCAGCTCTGCGGCCGCGCATTCGGCGCGCGCGATGCACGCGGCTTTTCCGATTCGACCCGGCTGGTGCTGCTGTGGGGCATCGGCTTTGCGCTGATGGTGTCGGTGCTGTTCGCACTGTTCGGAGCGGCGCTGATCAATCTGATGACGACCAGCGACGACGTGCGCCGCTATGCGCGCGAGTTCCTGCCGTTCGTGATCCTGGCACCCCTGCCCGGCGTGTTCGCCTTCGGCTTCGACGGCATCTATGTCGGCGCGACCTGGGCGCGCGAGATGCGCAATCTGATGCTGGCGTCGCTCGCGATCTTCCTCGCCACCTGGTGGGTGCTCAGCTCGTTCGGCAACACCGGCCTGTGGATCGCGCTGCTCGGCTTCTACGTCGCACGCGGCGGCCTGCAGGGCCTGCGCTATCCGGCGCTGCTCAGGAAGACGTTCAAGACTGTGTAAGTCCGTAGCCCGGATGAAGCGAAGCGAAATTTGGGGAGCTGTGCCGCGACGAGACTGTCCCGGATTGCGCTGCGCTTCCGGGCTACGAAGTTCTCTTCCCCTTCCCCCTGAAAAGGGGGAAGGTCGGGATGGGGGTCAGCCACAGGCGACGCAGCTCATGGAGAGAGCTGATCCCTACCCGCTTTGCTCTGGCGAGCAAAGCGACCTCCCCTTTTCAAGGGGAGGTTGGGGCGCAGCCGGATTTCGCTTCATCCGGGCGACGGGCAACTACCTCACCGGCCAGTCCTCGGCGGTGATGGTCGCCGCATCGGCGCCGACGATATCGGAGAGCGAATCCCGCCCCGTGCGGAGCAGCGTCGAGGTCAGGTCGCGCTTGATCTCGTCGACGAGGCCGAGACCCTTGTAGACCAGCGACGAATAGAGCTGGATCAGGCTGGCGCCGGCGCGGATCTTCGTCAGCGCGGCGCCGCCCGAGTCCACGCCGCCGACGCCGATCAGCGGGAATGCACCCTCGACGCGCACATAGGTTTCCGCGACCATGCGCGTCGACAGACGAAACAGCGGCCGGCCGGACAGGCCGCCTTGCTCCTTCGCGCGATTCTCCTCACGCAAGGTCGAGGGACGCGCCAGCGTGGTGTTGGCGACGATCATGCCGTCGACCCGGCGCGAACGCGCGACCTGCACGATGTCGTCGAGCTGGGCAAGGCTCAAATCCGGCGCGATCTTGAGCAGCACCGGCGTGTCGCCCGCCTTCTGGCGCACCCGCTCGCGGGCGTCGATCACGTGCGCGAGGAGATCGTCGAGCAGCGCGCCTTCCTGCAGATTGCGCAGGCCGGGCGTGTTCGGCGAGGAGACGTTGACGGTGAAATAGCTCGCCACCGGCGCAAAGGTCTCGATCAGCTTGACGTAGTCGGCGACACGGTCCGGCGAATCCTTGTTGGCGCCGACATTGACGCCGACGATGCCGCCGGCGCTGGCGCGCGCGGCGAGCCGCCGCAGCACGGCCTCCGCACCGTCATTGTTGAAGCCCATCCGGTTGATGATCGCCTCGTCGCGCTCGAGCCGGAACAGCCGCGGCCGCGGATTGCCTTCTTGCGGCTTCGGCGTCACCGAACCGATCTCGACGAAGCCGAAGCCCAGTCGCAGCAGCGCGTCCGGAACTTCGGCGCTCTTGTCGAAGCCCGCGGCCATGCCGATCGGATTGGGAAAGTTCAGCCCGAAGGCGCGCACCGCGAGCTTGGGATCGTCCGGCCGCTGCCGGATCGGCGGCAGCAGCTTCAGGCCCTGGATCGCCATGCGATGGGCATCCTCGGGATCGAACCAGCGCAGCAGCGGCAGCGAGAAGGCGTCGAAGGCACGGATCACGGCTTGAGCTCCGGAACGTCGTGGCCACCGTCGGAGCGCGCGCGCAGGTCGAGGATCTCGGTGACCGCACCGACATCGAGCTCGCCATAGAGATGCGGAAACAGCTCGTCGTTGCGCGAGCGCTCCCAGCGCAGCGCATCGCCCAGCGCATCGGCATCGACCGCAACCAGGAACAGGCCGGTTTGCCCGTGGTAGTGCTTGCGCGCGGTCTCGGCCACCTGGGAGGCGGTGGAAAAATGGATGAAGCCGTCGCGTTTGTCGTCGGCACTGCCCCGGTACACGCCCTGCCGTTCGGCCTCGCGCCAGGCCGAAGCGGGGGTGATTTTGTAGATCATCGGCACGGGCCGGCCTTCCCTTTTGTCCTTGAGTCTCTTGGGGTTTTATCCGGATTTGAGGGGAGAATGCCCCAGACGCCATCTGGCGAGCGAGGGACCGTATCGGCGGCGGCGGCGCAACTCAAGCGGTGTCGGGACAGATCCGACGGCAGATTTGCGAAAATCGAAGTTTCAGGCAATAATTCCTACCATCCGGGATCTCCTCGATGGCCAAACAGCCCAAAGCCACCCGACCGCTGACCCACGCGCAGATCTGGGCCGCGCTGGATCGGCTGGCGGCGCGCGCCGGATTGTCGCCGTCCGGGCTTGCCAAGCGTGCCGGGCTCGACCCCACCACCTTCAACAGGTCCAAGCGCATCACCGCCGACGGCCGCGAGCGCTGGCCCTCGACCGAATCGATCGCAAAGGCGCTGGCGGCGAGCAATGCCAGCATGGAGACCTTCGTGCAGTTGCTCGGCGATGGCGCGCGCGGCGGACAGTCGGTGCCGCTGATCGGCTTCGCGCAGGCCGGGGCCGGCAGCTATTTCGACGACAGCGGCTTTCCCGCCGGCAAGGGCTGGGACGAAGTGGCGCTGCCGGCGACCACCGACGAACACGCCTATGCGCTGGAGATCGAGGGCGACTCGATGCAGCCGGCCTATCGCGAAGGTGACATCATCGTGGTGTCACCCGCGACCGCGATCCGCCGCGGCGACCGCGTGGTGGTGCGCACGACCGGCGGCGAGGTGATGGTGAAGGAATTGAGACGCCGCACCGCCAAGATGCTGGAACTCGCATCGCTCAATCCGGAGCACCCCGACCGCATGCTCGATGCCGAGGAAGTCGCGTGGATCGCGCGCGTCGTGTGGGCGAGCCAGTAGCGGTCATCGCGAGACGCCACAACAACGGTGTCGTCCCGGCCTAGTGCGCAATTGCGCACGGGCGCCGGGACCCATAACCACCGATGATTGTTACTGCTCCGCGCTGGAGCCCCAGCGCACTTCCACAACTCGAGCCTGTGGTTATGGGTCCCTGCTTTCGCAGGGACGACGGTGGAGTTTGACGCGAATTACGTCGCGTAGTCCGGCTCCTTGCGATCCAGCATCCGCTTCAGCGCATCGAAATGCCGCTGCGCCGGGGACGGGCCGTTGTAGAGATGGTCGTCGCGGAAATCGCGCTTGGTCTTCTCCACCACATGCTGCGGCAATTGCTTGAGCGGCTGCTGCGTCCACATCGCATAGATCTGCACCTGCGCGGCGCGCTCGATGTAATAGAGCCGGTCATACGCATCGGCGACCGTCTCGCCGACGGTCGAGATGCCATGATTGGCCATGAACAGGATGGTCTTGTTGCCGATCACCTTGGCGAGCCGTGCGCCTTCCTCGGGATCGAGCGCGGGGCCGGTGTAGAGATCGTCATAGGCAATCGCTTCCGACAGCCCGACCTCGGTCTGCCCGATCTCCTTGATCCGCGGATCCTCGAGCCGTGTCAGCGCGCTCGCATAGGGCATGTGGGTGTGGAACACGGCCTTGGCCTGCGGCAGCGCCTTGTGGATCGGCGCATGGATGCAATAGCAGGAGCGCTCGACCTCACCCTCGCCGCGCTTCACCTCGGCATCGTCGATGCCGACCTCCATGAAGGAGGATGCTGTCACCTCCGACCAGTGCATGCCGAACGGGATCTGGTAGTAACGGTCGGTGCGGCCGGGCACCACCAAGGTGAGATGGTTGAAAATACCTTCCGAAAAGCCGTGGATGTAGGCGAGCCGATGCGCCGCCGCGAGATCGACCCGCGCCTGCCATTCCTCGGCGCTCGAACTGTCCTGCAGCGATGTCGGCGAAACCCTGAACTGCATGCGCATGCTCCCATCTGTGCCGGCCTCTCGGCGGAGGCCGTGCTGATTTTATGGATGCGACTGTAGCGCAATCCGGCGCCAGGCTCCGGTGAAATTGCCGATGGCCTGCTATCCGAATTTTGCGGGCTCGCCACCATTATGTGATGATGCGCTGCGAAGACGGCGGATCGACGGCTTCGTTGGCTGCGGCGGAAAGCCACATGAGCGGCCTGACTTTCCAACCCAACGCAACACACTCCGCAAAGCCCAGAGTTACGCCATGACAGGACCATCCGACCGCAAGACCATCGCCATCGTCGGCCTCGGCAGCATCGGCGGTATCATCACCGGCCTGCTGCGGGCGGTCGACAAGCATGACGTGATCGCCTGTGTTCGGCGCCCGCTCGATCGGCTCACGGTCGAGCGGGCGGAAGGCACGGTGGAGGTGCCGCTGCGCGCCCTCACCGATCCGGCGGAGGTGACGCCGGTCGACTGGGTGTTGTTGTCGACCAAGGCGCAGGACACGGAATCGAGCGCGCCCTGGCTGCAGAGGCTGTGCGGGCCGCGGACGCGCGTCGCGGTGCTGCAGAACGGCATCGGCCACGCCGAGCGGCTGGCGCCATTGGTCGGCGCCGCCACCGTCGTGCCGACCATCGTCTATTACAACGGCGAGCGGCTGGCGCCGGATCGCGTCCGTTTCCGCCGCGCCGGCCAGCATGAATTCGCGGTTGCCGATGACACGGACGGACGCGCGTTCGAAGGGCTGCTGGATGGTACGGCGATGCGCGTGCGGCGCTCCGCCGATTTCACCACGCTGGCGTGGCGCAAGCTTCTGCTCAATGCGGTCGCCAATCCGATCACCGCGCTCACCTTGCAGCGGCAGGCGGTGTTCCGCCGCGCGGACGTCAAGGCGCTGTGCCACGCCATCCTCGAGGAGGCCGCGAATGTCGGCCGCGCCGACGGCGCCCAGCTCGCGCGCGACGAGGCCGAGTTGATGCTGGCGACGTTGTTGACCTATCCGCCAGACGCCGGCACCTCGATGTATTTCGATCGTGTCGCGGGACGCCCGTTCGAAGCCGATGCTCTCAGCGGCGCGATCGTCGCGGCCGGCGAACGGCACGGCGTGCCGACGCCGCTCAACGGCCTGCTGCTGACGCTGTTGCGCGCCACCAGCGACGGCCTGCGCGACGCGGCGCAGGCCGAGCGGCGATGAGCGCCGCGATCCCTACGACGACCGCGCCAGCGCGCCGTCGATCATGTTGACGGCGTTCTGCACGCCGTACACGGCGACGAAGGAGCCGAAACGCGGGCCTTTCTCCTGGCCGAGCAGAACCTGGTAGAGCATGTTGAACCAGTCGAGCGTGACGCCGGGACGGCCGTCCTTGCCCTTCTTGACCTGGTCGAGGAACGGCTCGCGGCGGCCGACCTCGTAGACGACGTTCTGGATGTCCTCCGCGCTCGCGTTCGCCGGCATGTTGGCGAGCGCATCGCGCAGATTCTGCAACGCCGCGCGCTCTCCGTCCGTCGGCACGCGAAACTGCTTCGTCGGCGCGACGAAGTCGCGGTAGTAGTTGATGGCGTAACCGACCATCGCGTCCAGCTTGGGGTGCGTCTGCGGCGTCACGCCGGGACGATAGCGACCGATGAAGCCCCACAGCGTCTCGGCATTCTCCGCGTTCGACGACGAGACCAGCGTCAGGAGCAGCTGGAAGGTGACGGGCATGTCACCCTTCGGCGGCTTGCCGTTGTGGATGTGCCAGACCGGATTCTGCTGCTTGCCGTCCTGCTTGGCAAAGCCGTCGAGGAACTGCTGGTAGTCGTCGACATTGCGCGGGATGACGTCGAAATAGAGCCGCTTGGCCGCCTTCGGCTCGCGATACATGAACAGCGACAGCGATTCCGGCGAGGCGTAGCGCAGCCATTCGTCGATGGTGAGGCCGTTACCCTTCGACTTCGAGATCTTCTGACCCTTCTCGTCGAGGAAGAGCTCGTAGTTGAAGCCTTCGGGCGGCGTGGCGCCGAGCGCCCTGGCGATCGCGCCGGAGAGCTTCACCGAATCGATCAGGTCCTTGCCGGCCATCTCGTAGTCGACGCCGAGCGCGACCCAGCGCATGGCCCAGTCGGCCTTCCACTGCAGCTTGCAGCGGCCGCCGGTAACAGGAACGGTGACGGTCTCCTTGGTATCGGGATCTTCATACGAGATCGTGCCGGCCTTGGCGTCGTGCGCCGTCACCGGCACGTAGAGCACGAGGCCGGTCCGCGGGCAGATCGGCAGGAACGGCGAGTAGCTCGCCGCACGCTCCTCGCGCAGCGACGGCAGCATGATCGCCATCACCTTCTCGATCCGCTCCAGCATGCGCAGCAGCGTCGCGTCGAAGCGGCCCGACGTGTAGTAGTCGGTCGAGCTCGCGAACTCGTAATCGAAACCGAAATGGTCGAGGAAGGCGCGAAGCCGCGCGTTGTTGTGCGCGCCGAAGCTGGGATGGGTGCCGAACGGATCGGGCACCTTAGTCAGCGGCTTGCCGAGATTGGCTTCCAGCGGCGCTCTGTTCTGGACGTTGTCGGGCACCTTGCGCAGGCCGTCCATATCGTCGGAGAAGGCGAGCAGGCGGGTCTTGATCTTGTCCTCCGTCAGCACGCGGAAGGCATGGCGCACCATCGAGGTGCGCGCGACCTCGCCGAACGTGCCGATATGCGGCAGTCCGGAGGGACCGTAACCGGTCTCGAACAGCACCTCGTCCTTCGGGCTCTTCTTCAGCCGCGCGACAATGGCCTTCGCCTGCTCGAACGGCCAGGCGTTGGATTGTTCGGCGAGCGCACGCAGGTCGCTCGGGCTGGCAGAAGGATCAATCACGGACATTCCTCAGGTTCTCTCCAAAAAGGCCGCGAAAACTAACGCTTTCGCGGCAAAATGCAAAACGACGGGAAGTTTGTCGTCATTCCGGAATGGTGCGTCAGCACCAGACCCGGAATCTCGAGATTCCGGGTTCGATGCTACGCATCTCCCCGGAATGACGGAGCTAGAACGGGCTGACCGAGAAATAGCGCAGCCACAGATCGGTGAAGCGGCCTTTTTCCCAGATCCGGAACATCGCCCAGTTCAGGGCCTGGCGCAGCACGTCGTTGCCCTTGCGCACGGCGATGCCGATGCCTTCGCCGAAGAAGCGGCTCTCGACGAAGGGGCCGCCGGAGAAGGCGCAGCAATCGCCGGAATCCGTGCCGTTGATCCAGAACGCCAGCGAGATGGCGTCGCCGAAGATGAAATCGACCTCGCCCCGGCGCAGCGCCGCGCGCAGCGCGTCGTTATCCGGATAGGAGTGGATCTCGGCGTCGGTGAACATCGCCTTGAGGTAGGCCTCATGCGCGGAGCCGGCGATGACGCCGACCTTCTTGCCCTCAAGATATTCGGGCCGGATCTCCGGCATTACCGCGTCCTTGCGCGAGGCGAAGCGCGCCGGCACGCGGTAATAGGGATCGGTGAAGTCGACGCGGGCGCGAAGCTGCGGGCTCACCGCCATCGAGGCGATGATGGCATCGCCCCGGTTGGAGGTGAGCGCGTCGACCAGCGTCTCGAAGCGGCGCATTTGCACCGTGCAGGTGACCTTGATCTCCTCGCAAAGCGCACGGGCGAAATCGACATTGAAGCCGGCCGGATTGCCGTCCGCGCCGGTGTAGTTGAACGGCGGATAGTCGGTCTCGGTCAGGAAGCGGATCACGGTCAGGCGCGACAGGTCCGGCCGCTCCGGTCGCCGGCGCGGGTCCCAGAAGCCGGGCACGGCCTGCGGGGCTGCCTCGGCGGCGGCCTTGGGCGGGGCCGGCTGTGTTGCCGCCGGGGCCGCGGGCGCGGTTTGCGGTGCAGCCGGCGCCGGACTAGTGGGCGGAGCCGGCGCAGGAGCCGCCTTGGCCGCCGGCGGCTGCGCTGGAGGCGTCTGCCCGATCGCAGGACCTGCCAGGGCCAGCAAGGCAGCCGCGATCATGCTCGCGGCCAGGCGAAGCTGGCGCGAACGGACGGCAAAGGGCTGGACAGAGGGATTTGGCATAACCGGCAATTTCAGGAAATTGAACGGCTTATAGCCGAATCAGCGCCTGAAGCGAGCGCCGATTGGGTTAATTCTGAACCGGAAATGGCGATCAGAGGTACCGTTTGAGATCAGCCGCCGCCTCCTCCGGCGTCCGCTTCAAATTGAACGGCGAGACGAAGCGGCCGTCGCGGTCCATCAGATAGATCAGCGCGGTGTGGTCCATGGTGTAGTCGCCGTCCTTGGTCGGGACCTTCTTGGCATAGACCCGGTAGGAGCTGATGACCTTGGCGGTCTCGGCGGGATCGCCGGACAGGCCCTCGAGGTGCGGATCGAAGCTCGACAGATAGTCCTTCATCGCGGTGGCGGTGTCGCGTTCCGGATCGACCGAGACGAAATAGGCATTCACGCGATCGGCGTCCTTGCCCATCGCCTTCAGCACCTCCGAGATCTCGAACAGGGAGGTCGGGCAGACGTCGGGGCAATGGGTGTAGCCGAAGAAGATCAGGGTCGGCTTGCCCTTGAGGCTCTTGTCGGTGACGACTTTGCCGTTCTGGTCGGTCAGCTGGAACGGCCCGCCGATCGCGGCCGGCGCGGCAACGGTGCGCAAGCCGCCGATCGCCCACAGCATGAGGAACAGGCCGACCGCCAGACTGCCCGCGAAGGCAGCGAAGATCACCAATGGGCGCGTGGTCCGGGGCATGATGCGAGAGCGTCCTTGTCAGAAGCAGGCGGAGATGCCGGCCGTGATCATTTCGAAAAACACCGCGGTCCCGTAGTGGAACCAGAGCGCGGCGGCGGCAAGCAGGGCCAATCCGCCGATACCGGCCGCGCCCCACAGGATCGCAAACGCCACCCGGGTCTGTGGAGCCGTTACGAGCTCGGATCGGGTGGAGATCGGCTGAATCATGAGCCTGAGATAAGCCCGGTTCCGGCAGGCAGCAAGCGCAATGGCGGCCGCAGGCCGTCAAATGATGGCGAGCTGTTCCGGCGCCTGCTCGTCCATAACCCGACGTAAGCCCAGGCCAATGGCCGACGAACGTCAAACAGAGAAGCAGCCGGAGCCTAGTGCGCGGGCTTCGGCGCCGAGGCCTGGGCGTTGAGGTAGCACGGCTTGTACAGCGCCTGCAGTTGCTTGCCGCGCAGGAAGATCATGCGCCGGGTCAGGCCACCACGCTCCGAAATCCATCTGCGTACCGCCGGCGGATACATCAGGTACAGCATATGGGTGGCTTCGGGATTGGGGACGGCGCGGCCGTTGGAGCCGAAATCCCAGGCGGCGTGGAAGCCGAGCGTCGCATGCGAGGTCACGCAGATCCGGTTGTGCGGGATTGCGCCGAGGACGATGGTGCAGGCGGAGGCGCAGAGGCCGTCGATGATGACCGTCTCGCCCGAAGTCCGCAGGTCCTGATACCTGTCGACATAGACGCCGATCTTGCCGCCGCGATCGTCGGCGATCCTGACTACAGCTTGAGACACCCCCATTCCCGCCAGCAGGAGAACCGCAGCGAGCAACCCCGTCATCAACTTCATTTTGGCCAGCCCCAGTCGAAACCGAATCTGTTTGGTCTGTGATGCAAGACAATCGTGAGCGTGTTGTGCGCGCGGATTTTTGTCCAGACGAGCGAAGCCGGTCAAAACAAATTCAAATTGGGTGTTGCGCGCACGCTGCAGTGAAAGTGGGGAAAGGTCCCAAACTGGAACAGCGCGGCGCACGTGCTTGGTGCTCCGCCGCCACAGGCAAGGTCCATTTGGCGTTGACCGCACGCAATGAGGCGGTCTTGAATCTCTGCGGGACGGGGGACCTAAACATGGCTGACGATGCAGATGTGATCGTGATTGGCGCGGGACTTGCCGGTCTCGTGGCCGCAACCGAGATCGCCGACGCGGGCAAGCGCGTCATCGTCGTGGACCAGGAAGGCGAGCAATCGCTCGGCGGGCAGGCGTTCTGGTCGTTCGGCGGATTGTTCCTGGTCGATTCGCCGGAGCAGCGCCGGCTCGGTATCAAG
The DNA here is from genome assembly GCF_032918025.1 of Bradyrhizobium sp. BEA-2-5. Lineage (NCBI taxonomy): Bacteria > Pseudomonadati > Pseudomonadota > Alphaproteobacteria > Hyphomicrobiales > Nitrobacteraceae > Bradyrhizobium > Bradyrhizobium sp. BEA-2-5. Next base: position 7,866,069 of record NZ_CP136629.1, read on the forward strand.
GATTCCTTCGACTTGGCCATGCAGGACTGGCTCGGCTCCGCGGGATTCGACCGCGACGAGGATTTCTGGCCGCGAAAATGGGCCGAGGCCTATGTGGCGTTTGCGGCCGGCGAGAAGCGGGGCTGGCTGCGCGCGATGGGCCATCGCATCTTCCCCGTGGTCGGCTGGGCCGAACGCGGCGGCTATGACGCGATGGGCCACGGCAATTCGGTGCCGCGCTTCCATGTCACCTGGGGCACCGGCCCCGGCATCGTCGAGCCGTTCGAGCGCCGCGCGCGCGAGGCTGCCAAGAGCGGCCGGCTGAGCTTCAGGTTCCGCCATCGTGTCGATGCGCTCAGCGTCACCAACGGTGTGGTCGACGGCGTCAGCGGCGTGATCCTGGAACCGACCTCGGTCGAGCGCGGCAAAAGTTCCTCGCGCAACGTCGTCGGCGATTTTTCCTTCCGTGCACCGGCCGTGATCGTCGCCTCCGGCGGCATCGGCGGCAATCATGAGCTGGTGCGGCAGAACTGGCCGAAGCGGTTGGGTGAGCCGCCGAAATTCATGATCTCCGGCGTGCCCGCGCATGTCGACGGCCGCATGATCGGCATCACGGAAACGACCGGCGCGCGGCTGATCAATCGCGACCGGATGTGGCACTATGTCGAGGGCATCCAGAATTGGAATCCGATCTGGCCGCGCCACGGTATCCGCATCCTGCCCGGCCCGTCGGCGATGTGGTTCGACGCCACGGGCACGCGGCTGCCGGCGCCGCTGTTCCCGGGCTCCGACACGCTCGGCCAGCTCAAATACATCATGTCCACGGGCTATGATTATTCCTGGTTCATCCTGACCCAGAGCATCATCAAGAAGGAGTTTGCGCTGTCGGGCTCGGAGCAGAATCCCGACCTGACCGGCAAGAGCTGGCGCATGACCTTGCGCCGGGCCACCAACAAGGGTGCGCCGGCGCCGGTGGAGGCGTTCAAGCAGCACGGCGCCGATTTCATCGTGCGCGACAATCTCGCCGAGCTCGTCGGCGCCATGAACAAGCTCGCAGGCAACAACCTGTTGCAGCTCGACGCCATCAAAACCCAGATCGAGGCGCGCGACCGCGCGATCGCCAATCCTTACGTCAAGGATGCGCAGGTCATGAACATCCACAATGCGCGCCGCTACATCGGCGACAAGTTGATCCGCACCGCCTCCCCGCACCGCATCCTCGATCCCGCGCATGGGCCGCTGATCGCGGTGAAGCTCAACATTCTCACCCGCAAGACGCTGGGCGGCTTCGAGACCGATCTCGACTCCCGCGTGTTCGGGAGGGATCACCAGATCATCCGCGGGCTCTACGCGGCCGGCGAAGCCGCCGGCTTCGGCGGCGGCGGCGTGCACGGCTACCGCTCGCTCGAAGGAACGTTCCTCGGCGGCTGCCTGTTCTCGGGGCGCAACGCAGGACGTGCGGCGGCGAAGGCGGTGAATTGACGCGTGCTACTCTGAGGTGCAGTCGAAAAGCCCGCCGGCGTGAACCAGCGGGCTTTTCTTGCTGAGCGGAAGTTCCCCAGGCCGTGTTGCGATCAGGCCGTCCTGGTGAAAAGCGTCAGAATGCCGTTGGTGAGATTGACCGCGACAACTTGTGCCGAGCTGAGGCCCTTCGCCTTCAGCGCGGATACCGCTTCTTCAGATGCGTCGATGGAACCGCGAAGGTTCCGCAGGTCGTCTTCGCTTGCCTTTGCGACGACAGCCTCGACCCTTGACCGGACCTCAGGCTTGAGATCCTTGACGTCCACGACCTGTATGCTCCGGATGGCATTGGGCTGGTCAGATTGAGCCTGCGGCAGCGCCTTCGGTTGCGTTCCCTGCACCTGCGCCCAGGCAGGTGTTCCAAGCGAGAGCGCCGCAACGATGACGGATGCCGTAGAGATGCGGATGTGCATGAGCATTCCTTTGTTGATTGCCCCCAACATCCCGCGAGAACGCGCTCTCCTTGCTTAAGGTTCCGGCCGGAAACCGGCTCTCTCGACCGGTGCAGCATGAACTTACGGGACCGTCGCCAAAATATCGAAAACAACCCCATGCAAAGTAGCCGGCAGTGGCCCGCGCTCGACCAAGCAACTTGACACGTCGGGCAACTCAGACGTATTCTTCTAATATTCCGAAATTGCGCAAATGTCCCTCGCCCAAGGCTGTCGCATAGGCCATTTGCGGACTTCTGCAATTGACGCTTCCACGTCGCGGGCGGGAGAGCGAACGCGCCTCAGTTCGCGGCCACAGCTTGATCTCATCCTGCTCTAGTCCGCCTCCGCGCTGAGGAAGCGGACGCCGAACGTGTCTGCGTTGGCCTCGCCCCAATCGTAGAGTGCCTGCAGCATCGGCTTCAGCATCTCGCCGCGCTTGGTCAGGCAATAGCGCGAGGAGCCGCCGCCGCGCTCCTGCCTGTGCGCATGGGAACTCCTTTCGTTCTCTAGTCAATGCTCCCACAAGCGCGTCATACGTTGCGGTACCCCCGTTCCTGTAACACCCAGCTGTTGCCGTCCGGGTCCGAGAAGTCGGCGAAGCTGGCGTAGTCCCTGCGAGCAGGGTCGAGCCCGGGTGCGAAACCTCCATCCCAGGCATCAACGGGCACCTTGTGCCGGACTTCACCGACCTCGACCCCACGTTCGAGCAGGCGGCTCCGCGCAACCTCAACATCGGTGACGACGAGATAGACGTTGCGAAGTGATCCGGCGGGCGCGTCGGTGAGCCCGCGACCGATCTGTATCGAGCAACTGGAGCCCGGTGGAGTGAGCTGCACGACGCGAAATGCGTCTTTCGGCGAATAGTCGACGTCGAGCGTGAAGCCGACCTGGTCGACGTAGAACCGCAACGCTCGCTGGACATCGCTCACCGGCAACGTGATCACCTCGACTGAGAGCTTTATGCCGGTTGCGCTGGTTGTGTTGATCACGCCCACGCCTCCTCTTCGGTCTGATTTGCGTCGCCCGCAGGCTCACAAATCGATGACGACGTCACGAATCGGTTGTGAGCAGCAAACGAGAAGGTTGCCGTCAGCGGGCTTCTCGAGTGGCTGGGGTCCATAGGCGACCTCGCCCGAAACCAAACCGCTCTCACAGTTGTGACAAACACCGGTCCGGCACGACCAACGGACCGGGACGTCGCACGCTTCGGCCAGCTCCAAAATGCTCTGGTAGGCGGACGCCTTCCAGTGCGCGGCGATGCCACTTCGCGCGAACGATACCAGCGGACCGGTGTTGGCGTCGTCCCTGGGCAGATGAGGAGTTCGCGTCGCTGCGCCGACGACACCAGGAGTCATCGACTCGCTGCCGTTGAAGATTTCGACATGCATCCGCTCCGGCGCCACGTCCAAGGCTGCGAGCGCCTCTTTCATGTCTGCCATGAAGCGAGTCGGCCCGCAGAGGTAGACATCCGCCTCTCGCGGGATGCCGACCTTGTCGAGGACCGATCGCGACAGGTGACCGGTCGCGTCGCAATCCTCGCCCATCTTGTCGCGCGAGCCTGGCCGGCTGTAACAGACATAGCTGCGGCCGCGGGTGAGTGCGGGCATGAGTCGGCGGACTTCGGCGGCAAATGGATGGTGCTGCCGGTCGCGAGCCGTGTGCAGCCACAAGACCTGCCGTGTCGAGCGGGCCGCCGCCAGCGCGTAAAGCATTGCCAGCACAGGCGTCGCTCCGATTCCCGCGCTGAGCAACACCACGGGCCGCGCTCCCGACTGCAGAATGAAGCTTCCCCGCGGCGAGCTGACGTCGAGAACATCGCCCATGCGGACATGCTCCCGCAGGTAGGTTCCGGCTGCCCCATCCGGCTCGACTTTCACGCTGATCCGGTAGCGCTCCGTCGAGAGGGGACCCGAGAGCGAGTAGCTGCGAAAGAGTGGCGGCCCGCCGCCGATCCGTCGAAGACGTAAGACCACGTACTGACCGGGCAGAGCCTGTCGCAGCGGCTGACCGTCCGGATGCCGCATCGACAGGGAGAGGACGTCCGCGGACTCCTGATCTATCGCTGCCACCGTGAGCGGCTGAAATCCTGGTGCAGCCGGATGCGCAGCCGCTGCCGGCGCGAGCCCTGCGTTGCCGCTTCCCGCGCCAGTCGTCTGATTCTGCAGTAACGCCTCAAACGACACGCGCCATCCGGGCGAAAGCGTCTCGATCCGCAAGGCGCGCTCCAATCGATCGCGTGGATGATTGGGCGAATAGAGAAGCGCGTTGATCTCTTCGACCGTCATTCGCTCATTCGCCTCTCCCACCTTCATGATTTCGTCGCCGGCGCCTACTTCGCCTTCCTGCAGGACGCGGAAGTAGAACCCCGGACGGCCGCTGGATGTCAGCAATGCCGGCATCCGCGGCTCGTTCATCCGAATGCCGACCCGATAGCAGGTCACGCGGGGCTGAGTAACCTCGAACACTGCGCCGCCGATCTGATAACGGTCGCCGATGCCAACGGCATCGTCGGGTAATCCCTCAATCGTGAAGTTCTCGCCGAACTGTCCATGGACGAAGTCGGTCCTCTTCAGCCGTTCCTGCCAGTAGCGATACGATTCGATCTGGTAGACGAAGACGGCTCGCTGCTCACCCCCGTGGCCGCTCAGGTCGCCTTGACCGTCTCCATCCAGATTCAATCGGCCGACCCGACAACGGCTACGCACGGGATTTTTCCAGATCCCGGTGTGTACGGTGCGGCCCTTCCATTCGATATCACGCGGAAGTCCGACGTTCACCGACAGCAGTCGCGCCATGCCCCACTCCACTTTGATAGGGACCGAAGGTGCTTCCTAGCCGCCGCCACCTGGCTCATGGACCACCTCGGAGACGTCGATGTTGCGATCTGGGCCATGCGCAACCACCGTCTGGCCCGGCTCGAGATGGAGCTGGGTGCCATCGAGATGGACCGAGACGATATCCGGTTCGAACGACACCAGGTTGGAGATGACGCGAACCTCGGGATAGGGGTCAGGATACCCCCATGCCGCCAGACGTGCCTCATCGATGGAGTAGTAGCTGCAGAGCCCCTTGTATGGGCAGAAGGTCTGGAGTTTCACGGGAGTGAGGGTGGACTCATCGATGTCGGCGCGTGGAACGTACCAGCGCGGCGCGAAGCCGGACTCGTAGAGGACGAGCGGCCGCTTGGTATCGGCGATGATCCGGTCACCATGGCGGACCACGAGGTTACGGGAGGCGCGGCGGATATCGATGCGGTGGTAGGGGTCAGCGGCATGGCCCACGATTCGTTCGTCTTCTTCGTAGAAAGCGTCCATAGCCCGCCAAGCGAACGCAACGCGTGCCTGCAGTTCGCTCGCATGGGGAGGAAGGCTGGTGTGCTGCCATGCCCCTCGCGGTGCGACGTGCTGCTCGTCGGCCCGGACGCTGTACCAGGACGTGAGCCCGAGATCGGCGTGTTGGGTGGTATGTTCGGTGCGTTCAAGGACGCGTGGGGAAATGTCGGTCTCCGGAAAATAGGCGACCGGATAGCGGCCCGGTTCGAAGAACAGGAGGACATTCTCGCTATCGGCGATCCAGATCCCCCCGAAGCGAACGCGCATACGCCGGCGCAACCGCTCGACGTACAACAATCTCTTGGGCAGCGGTTCGGGCACGAGGAACCGGCCGATTGCTCCCGTTGAGAGTGGACCTTGTTGCCAGGACAGCCCCATGGTCTCCCCCATGGATTCGATGTTCGAGCCCGCCAGCAATCTCCGAACGCAGATCCGGCGGCAAGGTTCCTCGACCGGCGTTCGTCAAACTCGCATCGATCCGAATTTAGTTACGCCTAATGGAGTCCACTCCCTAAAGCAGGATGTGTCTTGGTTAGATCTGCTTGACGCGATTTCGGTTTCCCTCTCCCCCGCCGGAGAGAGGTAAACCTTCGGCGCCGTTCCAGTTGAACCTAATCTCATCACGCTTTAGGCCGCGATTTCCATGAGGTGCGCGCTGCAAAATGCGCAGTGGCGGTGGTCGCCCTGACGCGCTAGAGGTTTGATTCTGATCAAATCAGGACCAAACCTGTCGATCTCTTGTTTTGACGCGTTTTCTCCACGCGAACCGGTAGCCACGTCGCTTGAAAACGCTATAGACATGCCCGCCATTCAGTGGAGATCCCCAATGAGCATTCAGCGTTTTGAAACCGGTCCGCGCATGAGCCAGGTCGTCGTGCACGGCAACACCGTCTATCTCGCCGGCGTCGTCGCGAACAAGGCGGCCGGCGAAAGCGTGACGAAGCAGACCCAGGACATCCTGGCGACCATCGACGGCCACCTCGCCAAGGCCGGCACCGACAAGTCGAAGCTGCTGTCGGCAACGATCTACATCACCGACATGAAGACCTTCGGCGAGATGAACGCGGTGTGGGACGCCTGGGTCTCGCCCGGCAACACCCCGGCGCGCGCCACCGTCGAAGCCAAGCTGGCTGCCCCGCAATACACCGTCGAGATCATGGTTGTCGCGGCGAAATAGACGCGACGCACGTCATCCAAGGATACCGGATGCCCCAGATTGCAAAGCGCAGTTCGGGGCATTTTCATCTTGCACTCACGCGCTGATCCGCGCGCGCTCGCCGGCAGCCTCACCGAGATCGGACTGAAGCCAGCGGGCAATCCGGCGCCATGAACCGGCGAGAGCCTTGCAGCCCATGAACAGTCCGAGATGACCACACGGCTCGGTATGGCATTGCAGCCACGCGGGCGGCGTGGCCAAGAGCCGCGCTGTCGCAAATGCCTGGTCGGGCGGAACAACGATGTCGTTCTCTGCGGCGAGCACGAAGACGGGCTGCTTGACGGCAGCGAGATCGATCTTGCAGCCAAGCGCGAGGAAGTCTCCAGCCGCGATCCGGTTCTGGCGAAAGATCCAGTCGGTCACTTCGAGGTAGTAGGTGCCCGGCAGATCGAGCGTCTCGCTATTCCAGCGCGTGAAGCGATCGAGCAACGCCCGCGCATCCTCCGACTTGCGATCGAGCCGCCTCTGCAGCGCCGCTTCCGCGTCACGCATGGTGAACGGGATGCTCCAGGCCTGCAGCATATGCTTGCCGCTGATGATCCCACCCCCCTGACGGACCAGCGCCTCGAAGCCTTGCGGTGGAAGCGAGGCGACCATCCGGGAAAGCTCCGACGATACCGAGACGTCGACCGGGCTGCCGGCAAGCACCAGCCGCCGCACCTTGGCTGGAAAGCGCGCCGCGTAGAGCAGCGACAGCCATCCGCCCTGGCAGAGACCTGCAAGGTCGACCGGCGGCCCGATCGTGTCGACGGCCACGTTGAGATCGGACAGAAAGGTGTCGATCGAGAAATATCGCATCTCCGGTGCCGCCGAGCGCCAATCCGTGAGATAGAGACGCGCAACGCCAGCCTTCTGCAACGCCTCCATCAGGCTGTGGCCGGGGGCAAGATCCGCAATCTGCGCGCGATGCAGCGCATAGGGCGCGCAGACCAGCAGCGGCCGGCCTTCGGCCGCTCTTGAGAAATCCAGCAGGCACATCGACGGCAGCTGAAGCGCGACCGAATGGGCTGTCGTCCAGGGCAGCGCCGCCACTTCGCCCGGCGAATCTGCGGGCTCGGGCGCACGAATGGGGTACCACTGCGAGTAGATGTCCAGCGCCAATCGCGCGGCTTCAAACGGCCATAGCCAGGCGTCCTGCGCCCAGCTGGTGCTCGCACTTCGATCCGATCGATTCGTCTTTTCGGGCAAGCTCATTCACCGATTGATCGCTACCGGGATAGTCTGGCCAACGCGGACCACCTTCACGCTGATCAAGGACCGACAAATTCGGGTCGGATCAGTTTACGCCAAACCGGCTGCAACGGCAGCCACGCCGGGATGTCACGATCTCGCGACCCCGGCGCGGTTTGCTGCCAAGCAGCAAAAGCCGTCGTTTCAGCGGACTAGGCGGCGCGTGCCGTGCCTTTCTCCGCCTCGAGCTTGCGCGCGAACAGCCAGCGGAAATAGGTCAGCGGCGCATCGGCGCCGATCGCGAGCAGCTGATAGTCCGGATCGGCGTCGAACACGCGCTGCTGCGCCTCGATGATATCCTTGTCCTCGTTGAACCCTTCCTCGAGGCTGTGCCGCAGCGACAGTGCGATGTTCGGGTTGTCGATGTCGAAATCGTGCAGGTAATTCCAGAAGAAATGCGTGGTCGAGCGCGTCTCCGGCGTCATGAACTGCGCGTTGCGATATGACCGCGTGCCCGGAACCTGGACGCCCTTCTCGACGCCCTGCCCCGCCGGCGCGAACGTGGTGTCGAGCGTGAAGATGCCGGGCACGATCATGCGGCCGATATTGCGGCGGTCGATCTTGTCGGTTTTGTTCGCTATCACCTTCTTGTGGTAGGGCGGCGGCTCGGCGCCCATGTGCCAGCGCTCGACACGGAAACCGTCGTCCAGCTTCTCGATCGCGACCGGCTTGGTCTTGTAGGCATACTCCTCGGAGCCGCCGAGCGTGTTGGTGTGCACGAAGGCGAGATGCGCGAAGTCGCTGAGGTTATCGACGATCAGGAGCCAGTTGGCCTTGTAGTGCATGTAACCCGGCAGGCCGCGCCATCTGGGATCCTCGAGCGGCGGATAGTCGAGGATCAGTTTCGGATCGGCCTTCTCGGGATCGCCGGTCCAGATGAAGATCAGATTGTAGCGCTCGACCACCGGATAGCTGCGCACGCCGAGCTTGGCGGGGATGGTGTCCTGCCCGGGGATCTGGATGCATTTGCCGTCGGCCGCGAACTTCATGCCGTGATACATGCACCTGATGTCGTCGCCCTCGACGCGTCCCATCGAGAGCGGCGCGGCGCGATGGCAGCAGCGGTCGTCCAGCGCGACGACTTTCCCGCTCGACCCGCGATAGAGCACGATCGGCCGTTCCAGGATGGTGCGCGCGACCATCTTGCCGTCGATCAGTTCGTGATTCCACGCCGCCACGTACCAGGTGTTGCGCAGGAAAATTCCGTCGTCAGCCATCTCACCCTCCCGATGCAAGATTTGGTTGCGACGAGGTTAGGTGATTGCGGTCACCGGGATAATCCGATTTGGCTGGACACACTGTACCGGTGGATGGACAATCGGCCATGGAGTGGCGCGACTGGGAGCTGTTTTGCGAGGTTGTCGAGCATGGCGGCTTCACCGCGGCCGCGCGCGTGCTTGGCCATCCCAAATCGAGCCTCAGTGCTGCGGTGCAGCGTCTCGAAGCCAAGCTTGGTTTGCGGCTGATCGAGCGCACCACCCGGCACCTGCGGCTGACCGATTCCGGCGAGACCATCTATCGCAAGGTGCGCCCGCTGTTCGCGGCGCTGCACGACACCCACAGCGAGGCGCTGGCGATGTCGAGCGCGGTGGCGGGCACGCTGCGCATCAAGGCGCCTTATGAATTCGGCGCGCATCATGCGGGGCCGGTCGCCTGCGCGGTGATGGGCCGCTATCCGGAGCTTTCGATCCGGATCGACGTCGAGCATGACATCGTCAACCCGATCGCCGAGAACTACGACATCGTGTTCGCGATGCTGGAGGCGCCGCTGCCGTCGGCCGGCATCGTGATCCGCCGCGTCTTCACGCTCGAGCGCGGTCTGTTCGCGGCACCCGCGCTGCTCGACAAGCTCGGCGAGCCACGCACGCTGGATGATCTGAGAAAGCTGCCGCTGCTGACCGGCCCCAGCGATCCGCCCTGGGCGATCACCGCTCCCGGCGGCGCGATCGAGCATCTCGCGGTCGATCGCGCGCGCCTGACCAGCTCGAATGCCCATGTCCGCCTGCAGGCCGCGCTCGCCGGTCATGGCGTGCTGCGGGTCACCGCGAGCTACACTCGCACCGCCGTCGCGGCCGGCCAGCTGCGGCGACTGCTGCCGGACCATGCCTGCGAGCCGCTCAACGTGCACGCGCTGTTGCCGGCGCGGCAATTTGTCCCGGCGAAGGTGCGCTGCTTCCTCGACGCGATGGAGGCGCATGCACGCGGCGATCCGGAGGCCTATATCAGGCCGTAGGGTCTTTTTGGCCGATCACCATTTTCCCGGGAACCTGTACGGCCGGTCGGCATCCAATGGTATTATTCCGCCAACAGTGAGGGCGATCCCGCCATGCGCCAGGCCCATGTAACGTCCCTGCCGCCGATCCGCTCGGACGATGCCGAGCTGGTGCAACGCGCGCGCGCCCGCGACGAGGCCGCAATCCGCGCCATCATGCAGGCCAATAATCGCCGGCTGTTCCGGCTGGCGCGCGGCATCCTGCGCAACGACCACGAGGCCGAGGACGTGGTTCAGGACGCCTATGTGCGCGCCTTTACCCATCTGGACCAGTTCCGCGGCGACTCCAGCCTCTCGACCTGGCTGTCGCGGATCGCAATGAACGAGGCGCTCGGCCGCCTGCGCCGCAGGCACAGCAGCGTCGAATGGTCCGATCTGCCGAAAGGCGCTCCTGAAGCCCAGATCATCCAGTTCCCCCTGTCGTCAACGGACGATCCGGAAAAATCCATGGCCCAGCGTGAGATCCAGCACGTCGTCGAGCACGCGATCGACGAGCTGCCGGAGGCGTTCCGCCTCGTCTTCATCACCCGCGTGATCGAGGGCATGAATGTCGAGGAGACCGCTGAGATCCTCGGCCTCAAGCCGGAAACCGTGAAGACCCGCCTGCATCGCGCCCGGACCATGCTGCGCGACAATGTCGAGCGGAAGATCGGCCCCGTCGTCATGGAGGCCTTCCCCTTCGCGGGCAAGCGCTGCGAGCGATTGACCGAGGCGGTTCTGAAACGGCTCCGCGCCACGGCCTGAATTTTTCGGGAACCTCTGCTCGCCCGCACCATCCAACTCCTGTGCAAGCAACGACGCGCCGCGCGCTACGCCCGGCTCAACAGGAGTTTCAAGCCATGTTCGTTCGATTGGGTATCGCGGTCGCCGCGCTCAGCCTTCTCAACTGCGCTGCGCTGGCGCAGGGCGCAAAGCCGACCGATCCGCAGATCGCGCACATCGCCTATACGGCCGGTGTGATCGACATCAATGCCGCCAAGCAGGCGGAAGAGAAGGCCTCCAACAAGGAGATCAAGGCGTTCGCCAAGGACATGGCGCGCGACCACGAGGCGGTGAACAAGCAGGCGCTCGACCTCGTCAAGAAATTGAAGGTGACGCCGGAGGACAACGACACCAGCAAGGCGCTGTCGAAGCAGGCGGCCGACAAGCTCGCCGAACTCGGCAAGCTGAAGGGCGCCGCCTATGACAAGGCCTATATCGACAACGAGATCGCCTACCACAAGGCAGTCAACACCGCGCTGGAGACGCAGCTGATCCCCTCGGCCAGCAATCCCGAGCTGAAGAGCCTGCTGCAGACCGGCCTGAAGATCTTCCAGGGCCACCAGCAGCATGCCGAACACGTCGCCGCCGGCCTGAAGTGAGGAGGCGCGCGATGTTGCCAGGACGCTGTCTCGCAACGCTGGCTTTGCTCGCGCTCGGCGCGATGGCCGTCCCGGCGCATGCGGCCACCATCCGGATCGTGATGGAGAATATGGTGATCTCGCCGGCCGAGGTGTCGGCCAAGGTCGGCGACACCATCGAATGGGTCAACAAGGACGTGCTGGCCCACACCGCCACCGCGAAGAACGGCGAATTCGACGTGACGATCGCGCCGAAGAAGACGGTCAAGTCGGTCCTGACCAAGGCCGGCACGGTCGACTATTACTGCCGCTACCATCCCAACATGAAGGCGGTGCTGACCATCGCACCATAGCCTGCGCGATGACCTCGGAGGTAATCGATCGGCGCACGCGAACCTTCGATAGTCCGGACCGCCGCACAGTCCGGCACTATCGAAGGAGAGCACCATGACCGACCATGCCGCCATCGCCCGCCGCTATATCGATCTCTGGAACGAGCGGACGCCGAGCCGGCGCCGCGAGATGCTGAGCGAGAACTGGACCGCCGATGCGCGCTATGTCGATCCGCTGATGAGCGGCGACGGCCAAGAGGGCGTCGACGCGCTGATCGCCGGCGTGCAGCAGAAGTTTCCGGACTTCCGCTTCAAGCTGATCGGGGAGCCGAACGGCTTCGGCGACCATGTCCGATTCTCCTGGGGCCTCGGACCCGACGGCGTCGACAGCCCGATCAAGGGCACCGACTTCGCCATGCTGAAGGACGGCCGGATCAGGAGCATCACCGGCTTCCTCGACCAGGTGCCGGGCGCCTGAGGCGCCGCTTCCGCGCCGGCGATGTCGCTGCCAGAGCGTTTTCGAGCGAAGTGGATACCGGTTCGCGTCAAGAAAACGCGTCAAAACAAGGAGCCTAGAGTCCCGTTCCGATTCCATCGGAACGGAAAACGCTCTAGTCTTCCCGAAACACAGGGAGGACGCCATGAAGGCAGATTACGCCTTCAAGACTTCTGTCGTCAGCGACATCACGCCGGCGCTGCTGGCGATCGGCCGCGACAGCTTTCCGCAGGCCCTGATCGGCGCGCTGCGCCGCGTCGCCGGTGTCGGTCACTGCATGGTGTTCTCGTTCACCGGCCCGCGGACCGCCGCGTGCCTGCTCGATGTCGGCAACATCCCGACCGGGCGCGACCTCGGGATCGCCTATTCCGAACATTTCCATCAGGCCGACCCGAACCGCGATGCGGTGTTCGAGGGGCGGACGCAGGCCGCGCCGATCGTGCTGCCGAATTTTGCCCGCCGCATGTACAGCGACGGCTATCGCAAGATCTTCTTCAACGATTCCGGCATCGTCGACAAATGCGCCACCGCGATCTGGACCGGCGACACCTGCTTCTACGTCAACTTCTACCGCATCGCGGCGCAGGGCCGCTTCAGCCGCGAGCAGATCGCGCGCCTGGCCGCGGTCGCGCCGGCGTTGACGGCGGCCGTGGCGCGGCATTTCCAGCGCGACCCGGCAGCGGATGTTGAACCGATCGAGCGGTTGAAGACCTTGTTTGCAACCGCTGAGCCGCTCGCCAGGCTGACCGGGCGTGAGCAGGAGGTCTGCCTGCGCATCCTCTCCGGTCTCAGCTCGGAAGCGATCGCCGCCGAGCTCGGCATCGGGCTGCACTCCGCCCTAACCTATCGCAAGCGCGCCTATGAGCGGCTCGGCATCTCCTCGCAGAGCGAGCTGTTCGCGATCGTGCTGCGCCTGATGGCCTCGGCGCGCCAGCTGAACTGAGCGCGCTCCGGGCGGTGGTCTCCCGCTGTCCCCAGCGGTGGGGACAGACGGGCCGCGCCGCCCGGCCTATGCTCGGCCCGAAAACCCGAGGCCAAACCGAGATCACTCGTGAGCACCGCGCCCCATTTCGACATCGACGTCCCCGCCTTCTGGCAGGATCCCTACCCGGCGCTGGCGCGCATGCGCAAAGAGGCGCCGATCGCGTTCGTGCCGCAGCTCGGCTCGACGCTGCTGACGAGCCGCGACGACATCTCGATCTCCGAGAAGCAGATCGACGTGTTCTCCTCACACCAGCCCGCCGGCCTGATGAACCGGCTGATGGGCCACAACATGATGCGCAAGGACGGCGAGGCGCACATGAACGAGCGCAAGGCGATCTTTCCGGCGATCTCGCCGAAAACCGTCAGATCGCACTGGACGGCGCAGTTCGAAGCACACGCGACGCGCATCCTCGACGAACTGAAGCCGGACGGCGTGGTCGATTTCGTGCAGGCCTTCGCGCTGCCCTTCTCCGGCGAGTGCCTGAAGTCGATCACCGGCCTCACCAATATCGGCTTCGAGGCCATGGACGCGTGGTCGCAAGGCATGATCGAGGGCATCGCCAACTATGCCGGCGACCCCGAGGTCGAGGCGCGCTGCCATGCCGCGACGTCGGGCATCGATGCCGCGATCGACGACATGGTCCCTGGGCTGCGCAAGACGCCCGACCTCAGCCTGCTCGGCGTGATGCTGCAGACCGACATGCCGATGGAGAGCGTGCGTGCCAACGTCAAGCTCGCGATCTCGGGCGGCCAGAACGAGCCGCGCAAGGCGATCGCCGGCACGGTGTGGGCGCTGCTCACCCATCCCGAGCAGCTCGCGCTGGCGACGACCGGCGCGATCCCGTGGCTGCAGGCCTTCGAGGAATATGCGCGCTGGATCTCGCCCATCGGCATGTCGCCGCGGCGGATCGCAAAGCCCTGGAGCATCCGCGACGTCTCGTTTGAGACCGACGAGCGCGTATTCCTGATGTTCGGCTCCGCCAACCGCGACGAGAAGCACTTCGAGCGCGCCGATGCGTTCGACGTGAGACGAGACACCTCCAAGAGCGTCGCCTTCGGCGCCGGCCCGCATTTCTGCGCCGGCGCCTTCGCCTCCCGCGCCATGATCGCCGAGGTCGCGCTGCCCGCGATCTTCAACCGGCTGAAGAATCTGCGCCTGATCGCGCACCAGCCGGCGCGGATCGGCGGCTGGGCATTCCGCGGCCTCCTGGATCTGCCGGTGACGTGGGACGCGTAAGCCTCGTTACCGTCCCCAGCGCAGCACGACCGGATCGAGTGTCCGCGCGATCTCGATCAGCCCCGCGCGGGTCGCCGGATGCAGCGGTTGCAGCGGGTGGCGCACCGCCTCGGACTTGATGACGCCGCCCTCGCGCATCAGCACCTTGCAGGCCTGCAGCCCGCATTGGCGATTTTCGTAATTGATCAGCGGCAGCCACCGCGCATAGGCCTGCATGGCCTCGTCGCGCCGGCCGGCGAAGAACGGATCGGTGATCTGGCGGATGCCGTCGGGATAGCCGCCGCCGGTCATGGCGCCAGTGGCGCCGGCGTCGAGATCGGCCAGCAGCGTGATCGCCTCCTCGCCGTCCCAGGGGCCTTCGATCTCGGCGCCGCCCTTCTCGATCAGACTGCGCAGCTTGTTTGCCGCCATCGGCACCTCGATCTTGAAATAACGGATGTTGGCGAATTCGCGCGCCAGCCGCGCCAGCAGCTCGACCGAGAGCGGCGTGCCGGCCACAGGCGCGTCCTGGATCATGATGGGGATGTCGATGGCATCCGACACCACCCGATAAAACTCATAGATGCCCGGCTCGCCGACGCGGAAGGTCGCGCCGTGATAGGGCGGCATCACCATCACCATGGCGGCGCCGGCAGCTTCCGCCTCGCGGCTGCGCGCCGCGCACACGGCCGAGCTGAAATGCGTGGTGGTCACGATCACGGGAACCCGGCCAGCCACATGTTCCAGCACCGCATGCATCACGGCCTCGCGCTCGGCGTCGGTGAGCACGAACTGCTCGGAGAAATTGGCGAGGATGCAGATGCCGTGCGAGCCGGCATCGATCATGAAATCGATGCAGCGCCGTTGTCCTTCGAGGTCGAGATTGCCGTTGGCGTCAAAGATGGTCGGCGCCACGGGGAAGACGCCGCGATAGGGGCGCTTTGCGACTGATGTCATGGTAACGACCTCCCAGGTTGTTGTCGGATTTTCTTGTCAGCTCTGGCGGAACGGCAGCGGCGGGCCATCGAGCCGGCGCAGGCCCGGCTCGCGCCGCTCCAGCCACCAACCATACTGCTTCGGCCAGGACGCGAACACCTCGCCGCCTCCACCGCCGAGCGCCAGCTCGGCATGCAGCGGCCAGTTCGGATCGAACAGCGCCTCGCGGCCGATCGCGACCAGATCGGCCTGGCCTTTGGCCAGGACGTCTTCGGCCTGCTGCGGATGCAGGATGAGGCCGACCGCGATGGTCGCAATGCCGGCGGCGCGGCGGATCTCATCGGCATAGGGCACCTGAAAGCCGTAGCCGCGCGGAATCCGCGCCGCGGTCGCCGAGCCGAGCAGTCCGCCCGACGAGCAATCGATCAAATCGGCACCGCGCGCCCTGGCTTCGCGGGCAAACGCGACCTGGTCCTCGAGCGTCAGGCCGCCGTCGATACCGTCGACCGAGGAGATCCGCACCGCCAGCGGCCGCTCCGCCGGCCAGGCCGCGCGCACGGTCTCGATGATCTCGAGCGGATAGCGCATCCGCCCGGCGCGGTCGCCGCCATAGGCATCGGTGCGGCGGTTCGACAATGGCGAGAGGAATTCGTGCAGCAGATAGCCATGCGCGCAATGCACCTCGACGAATTCGAAGCCGGCCTCAACCGCGCGCAAGGTGGCGCGCCGCCATTGCTCGCGCAGCGCGGCGAGTTCGGCCAGGTCGAGCGCGTGCGGCATCAGCCAGCCGTCTTCCATCGGGATCGCGCTCGGCGCCACCGTCCGCCACGGCAGATCGCCGCGAGCGCGATCGGCCTCATCGAGAGCGGCATTGCCGTACCAGGGACGCTGCATGCTGGCCTTGCGACCGGCATGCGCGAGCTGGATCGAGGGCACCGCGCCATTGTCCTTGAGGAAAGCGGCGATCCGCTCGAGCGGCGCGATCTGCTCGTCGTTCCAGATGCCGACATCGCCATGGGTGATGCGGCCCTCGGCGACAACCGCTGCGGCCTCGACCATCACGAGCCCGGCGCCGCCCTGGGCGAACTTGCCGAGATGCACGAGATGCCAGTCATTGGCGAGCCCGTCGGTCGCCGAATACTGGCACATCGGCGAGATCAGGATGCGGTTTCGGGAGGTCACGCCGCGAAGCGTGATCGGCTGAAACAGAAGCGGCTGCGACATCGGGACCTGCGGAAAGGTGTTGGCGGGAGAAATCGTGGCGGAAAGCTAGGCGGCGCGTCCCGAGATCGCAAGTCATGCCGCGGCGCAGGCGGCAAGACCTGCACGCATGCAGCACTTGCGCAACGGCGCGATCTGCAAAACCCGCAACATTTGCCGCAGAACAATTTCCCGGCTGGTAAACACTTTCAGTCATCCCTGGGTCACATCCACGGATCGCAATTCGTCGCGGACATCCCTACATTGCCGGCATGAAAAAGATCGGATTCCTCTCCTTCGGGCACTGGACGCCCTCGCCGCAATCGCAGACCCGCTCCGCCGGCGACACGCTGCTGCAATCGATCGAGCTTGCCGTTGCGGCGGAACAGCTAGGCGCAGACGGCGCCTATTTCCGCGTCCACCACTTCGCGCGGCAGCTGGCCTCGCCCTTCCCGCTGCTTGCGGCCGTCGGCGCCAAGACCAGCAGGATCGAGATCGGCACGGCCGTGATCGACATGCGCTATGAGAACCCGCTCTACATGGTGGAGGACGCAGGCAGCGCCGATCTCATCGCCGGCGGCCGGCTGCAACTCGGCATCAGCCGCGGCTCGCCGGAGCAGGTGATCGACGGCTGGCGCTATTTCGGCTATCAGCCGGCCGAAGGCCAGAGCGATGCCGACATGGGCCGGCGCCATGCCGAGGTCTTCCTCGACCTGCTCCGCGGCGAAGGTTTTGCCCAGCCCAATCCGCAGCCGATGTTTCCGAACCCGCCCGGCCTGCTTCGGCTCGAACCACTCTCGGAGGGCCTGCGCGAGCGGATCTGGTGGGGCGCCGGCTCGAACGCGACCGCGGTGTGGGCGGCGAAGCTCGGCATGAACCTGCAGAGCTCGACGCTGAAGAACGACGAGACCGGCGAGGCTTTCCATGTGCAGCAGGCCGCGCAAATCCGGGCCTATCGCGCCGCATGGAAGGAAGCCGGGCACACGCACGAGCCGCGGGTCTCGGTGAGCCGCAGCATCTTCGCGCTGGTCGACGATCGCGACCGCGCCTATTTCGGCAACGGACAGGAGGAAGACCAGATCGGCTTCATCGACGAGAGGACGCGCGCGATCTTCGGCCGCGGCTACGCCGCCGAGCCGGACAGGCTGATCGAGCAGCTCAAGACGGATGAGGCGATCGCGGAGGCCGATACCTTGCTCCTGACCGTCCCCAATCAGCTCGGCGTCGACTACAACGCGCATGTGATCGAGACGATCTTGACCCAGATCGCACCCGCTTTGGGCTGGCGCTAAATCCATCGCGAATGTCAGCGATACTCGACCGGCGCGCAGGCTCGTCACATCGAGCACGACAGGGATAAGGACCCGCGCCGGCCGTCTTCTAGGGGGGCTGTTGAGAGGGAACGGCCGGACGCGGGCTTGAACCGACCGTTCTCGCCGGAGGTCGGTCGGCTCTATTCGACCAATGCCGGAACCCGCGACATCGTTCCGGCGGAACTTCGTTCTCAAACGCGGAGAACTACGGAAACATAACTGCGCGTTGTGAGAAGAACAGGTTGAGTACGGTTCGTTAGGCGCGCACGTTGCGTGAACAGATCGCCGTAATATCCCGGGATGATCGCCCGAAGCTGGCTGGATTGCCACGCGGATTCCCTCGATCAGGAATCCCTGTCGCGATTGCGCCGAGTCAGATCGAGCCGCTCGACGCGCTCATCGATCCGCCGGTTCAGCTCCTCATCTTCTCGCGTATTGCTGCCGCGACGGGCGCGAACCACCAATGCACAACATCCGAGCAGAACGATCGCGAAGAGCGCGTAGTACCACCATGCCATGCACTGATCTCAAATCAACGCTCGCGATACGGCCGGAAAGGTCATCGTTCAGGCCGATGAGGACGCGCCGATCTCGGCGCATAATAGGGGTTCACCAGACAGGTTGCCGGAAGCCCAACGGCGCCGGCCTGACACTGTTCCAGCGACGTGAAGACGCAGTCCATGCGCTCGCCGACCAGCATACCGTAAACATGCATGCAGACGGGATAGCGCGGATCATACATTTGCGCGGATGCCGGCCTTGTCATCCAAAGCGCCCCTAGCGCAAGCAGCAGCGCTCCAAGCAACCTCACGTCACGTCTCCTGCTGTCGCGAAATACATTGCCTTGCCGACAAACGGTGCCTTGCCGACAAACTGTCCCGCGACATTTGCCTGAAGGCTGGAGCGGGCGAAGGGAATCGAACCCTCGTATGCAGCTTGGGAAGCTGCCGTTCTACCATTGAACTACGCCCGCGATCTCAATGCTTGAGGTCGCACCCTACGGTGCGACCGGCCGGACCATAGCCCGGGCGGAGCCAGCGGATCAAGCGCGCATTGAAGCCGATCGCCGCACCGCCCCGCTAATGGCCCATCCTCACGAGCACGTCATTGAGGACAAAAGCCGTGGCGGCGGATGCGTCGCAGGTGCCGCTTCGTGCATAGATGCAGGCATCGGCGATGCCGACGCGGGCACAGCTTTGCCTTGAAAAATCCGCCGGCAGATCACCGGCGGCCGCGGGCCGCGCAAGGATACGGTTGAAGGCCGGCCTGGTCGCCTGCAACAGCGGCGGCAGCATGAGCTCGGCGAGCGGATCGGCGGGCTCGAGCGCATAGAGCGGCACCGCCCCCACCAATCGTTCGCGACCCGGCAACAGCTGGAAACGAACATTGTAAAGTGCAAGGCCGCACATCTGCGGATCGCTGCGCAGTTCGGCGGCGAGCCGCGCCGCGCCGACACCACGCGTCCAGTAGTCGCGCATCCCTTCGCTGGCGCCGGCGAGCGTGACCGAGAGCAAGGCCCAGCCGCCGGTCACGATCGGCAACGCCCAGCGGCGCCACCCGGGTTTTGCGCGCAGCCATTGCACCCAATCGGCCGATCCCAGCGCCGCGACGATGATGAACAGCGCCACCGACAGGAAGACGAAGCGGTATTCCTTGTGCGCGATCAGGCTGTGGAAGACGAGGTTGACCAGCGCCACGGCCAGCAACAGCGGCGCATGGCGCGCGCCGCGCCAGATCGCGGCGAGCGGCAATACGATCGCCGCCGACCACACGATCAGGAAGTTGACGAGATAGGCCGAAGGGGGCGTCACGCCGAACTCGGTCGCGCGATCGTGCAGCAGGTTTTCCCTGATGTTGCCGATCAGCCAGGCGAACGGCACGGCGCCATGCGCAAGCTCGATCGCGGCGGAGAGCATCAGCGCGGCGAGACCGCCCGCGATCAAGGGAATCAGGTTTCGCCAACGCATCCAGCAGGCGCCGAGCGCAAGCACGGCGATGGCCGGCGCATACTGGAAGCGGCAGACAAAGGCAAAGGCGAGCAACGCGCCGCCGATCGCAAGATGCCGCCGCGACGGACGGCTGGTCACCAGCAGCGCCGCCGGCACGATCAGCGCCGTCGCCAACGGCTCGCCCAATGTGTGCGGCGCGAGCAGGATCAACTCGAACCAGACTGCCGCAGCGAACGCCGCGACGATGGCATGGGTTCGCGAGATCCGTGCACCAAAGAACCAGGCGCTGACCACGATCGACAGTGACGCAGATGCGGCGACCAGGCGCGGCACCAGGAAAGCGCCCTCGCCGCCCGGCGCAATCAAGCCGCCCACCGCGACCGGCCCGGCCAGCAATGTCGGCAGGAACCAGCCGCGAATGCCTTCGCGCCAGTCCCACGTCAAAATGCCGTCATGACCGAGCATCCGCCACGCCGGCTCGAGATATTGAAAGATCTCGTCCGGATACATCACGTTGGGCCAGAGCGCGGCCGCAAGGCGCAGGACCAATGCCAGCAACAACAATGCGAACAGCGGATGAAGACGCCCGGTCGATGTCCCGGCCACGGCGGTGCTGCCGCGCGCCGCATCCGCGCCGGTGCTGGTCATCGTTCCGCCGATCGTACCGTGGAGCAGCATGCTGACGACCAGATAGCGGGCAAAGCCTTTAAGATGCGTGACCGGAGGCTCGCCGGCCCGCGCGCAACCGCGCCACGGCATGCTTAACCGAACGTCAAGATTCCGGATGCGCGCGCCAGCGACGATGTTAAGATCGCGCGCATGGGGGCTGGTGGCGTCATGGCGGGGCGTGGGTACACCATTTTCGACACGGCGATCGGCCGATGCGGTATCGCGTGGGGCGAGCTCGGCGTGGCCGGCGTGCAGCTTCCCGAGCTGCGCGAGATCGAGACCCGCAAGCGACTATTCAAGCTTTATCCTGACGCGCGCGAGATGCGGCCTCCTGAAGAGGTCGCTGTCGCGATCGAGGGCATCGCCGCGACCTTGCGCGGCGGCAATGGTGAGCTTGCCGGCGTTGCGCTCGACATGAGCGGCATTCCGGCATTCAACGCGCGCGTCTATCAGTTTGTCCGCACCATTCCCCGCGGCGAAACCCGGACCTATGACGAGGTGGCGAGCGCCTTGCGCGCGTCCGGCGCGGTCTATTCGGTGGCACAGGCGCTCGGCCGCAATCCCTTCATGCTCATGGTGCCCTGCCACCGGGTGCTCGAGGCGGGCAATTATGCCGACCGGATCTCGCCGAACGGCGGCAGCATCTCGAAGCGGCGGCTGCTCTCGATCGAGGGCGCCCAGCCGACCACCAGCAAGACCCTTTTTGATGTGCTGCTGCCCGTTGCACGACTCCGGCCGCAAGCTTAAATCCCGGGTATGGTCCGAACCACGCTGCTGCAGCGCGATCGCATCACGGTGAACGAGTTTCGCTGTACGGCGGAACCCGGCGACGAGCCGTTCGCCGAGCAGTTCGCCTGCCACTCGGTGTCCTATGTGCGCAGCGGGAGCTTCGGCTGCCATTGCCGCGCCGGTTTCTTCGAGCTGGTGGCAGGCTCGATGTTGGTCGGCGCCCCCGGCGAGGAATACACCTGCACGCATGAGCACGTGTCCGGCGACGTCTGCCTGTCGTTCTTCCTGGACCCGGAGCTGGTCGAGACCATCGGCGACCGCGCGGCGGTCTGGCAGGTCGGCGCGACGCCGCCGCTGCCCGAGCTGATGGTGCTGGGCGAGCTCGCCCAGACGGCAGCAGATGGCAACAGCGACCTCGGTCTCGACGAGATCGGCCAGATCCTCGCCGGCCGCCTTGTCGAGCTGGTGTCCGACCGCAAGGCAAAGCCTCTCACCGCGGGCTTGCGCGACCGCCGCCGCGCGGTCGAGGCCGCGCTGTGGATCGACGACAACTCACACCATCAGATCGACCTCGACGATACCGCGGAGCAGGCCGGCTTGAGCACCTTCCATTTCCTGCGGCTGTTCTCGAGCGTGCTCGGCGTCACCCCGCATCAATATCTGGTGCGTTCGCGGCTGCGGCACGCCGCGCGGCTGCTCGCCGACGACGACATCGCGGTCACCGACATCGCCTATGACGTCGGTTTCGGCGACCTCTCCAATTTCGTGCGCAGCTTCCACCGCGCCGCCGGTGCCTCGCCGCTGAAGTTCCGCCAGGCCTCGCGCGGCGACCGCAAGATTTTCCAAGAACGTCTCGCGCTGCAATAGCTAGGCTGCTCCGGTCCGCGCGTCTTTCGATGCGCTTAGCGACTGGAGATTTCCCATGTACGACCATATCGGATTGCGCGTCGCCGACCTCGACGCCAGTGTCCGCTTCTACACCGCGGTGCTGGCACCACTCGGCTTCGTGCTCTGCTCGCGCGACGACAGCGGTGCCGGCTTCGGCCCGAAGGGCGAGCCCGCGCTCTGGCTGCATCTGCACAAGGGCAAGGCCCAAGGCGGCGCGCACGTTGCGTTCCGCGCGCCGAGCCATGACGCGATCAAGACATTCCATACCGAAGGCCTGAAAGCCGGCGGCAAGGACAACGGCGCGGCGGGCCACCGCAAGGACTACAGCCCGACCTATTATGCGGCGTTCTTGATCGACCCCGACGGCAACAATGTCGAGGCGGTTTCGACCTGAGCCTCAACCCGTCATGGCGAGGCGCGAAGCGACGAAGCAATCCATTCTTGCATACCGCTGTGAGGTGGATTGCCTCGCTTTGCTCGCAATGACGGTCCTTCAAATGCGACAGAAAGGACTCAACCTCATGGCTTCCATTTACAAAGACATCCCGATCGACGCGCCGGCAGATCATGTCTGGGACGCGGTGCGCGATTTCGGCGCGCTGTACCAGCGGCTGGTGCCGGGCTTCGTCACCGACACCAAGCTTGATGGCGACGTTCGCACCGTCAGCTTCGCCAACGGCACCGTGGCCCGCGAGACGCTGGTCGATTGCGACGACAAGCGGCAACGGCTGGTCTATGCGATCAGCAGCGAACGGTTGAAGCAGCATTCCGCCTCGGTGCAGGTGTTCGCCGAGGGCGACGCGCGCTGCCGGGTGGTGTGGATCGCCGACGTGCTGCCGCACGAGGTCGCGCCATACATGGACGCGCAGATGGACCTCGGCGCGGCGGCGATGCAAGCCGCGATGGCCAAATCGGCGAAGAACGCAGCGTAGCAGGGCTAAAGCGCGATGAGATTAAGTTGAATCGTCATCGCGCCTTAGCTCTTTGTTTGAGCATGATCTTTTCGGAAAACCGCTTCGCACTTTTCCGGATCATGCTTTAGCGGCCGGAAACTTTATCACCGTCACTCCCGCGCAAAGGTCGCCTTTGCGCGGCGATAACGGTATGAGAATTGTAGCGAGCGGCCTCCCCACGCCGTCGTTCTGGCGAAAGCCAGGACTCATAACCACCGAATTCGATTGAGCGTGCGATAGTGGCCCCAGCGTCGCATAACAACAAGCGGTTGGGGTAATGGGTCCCCTGAGTTCGCAAACGAAGTGCAACACTTCCTTGAGGAGGTGTTGCCATGGGGCGGACTTACAAGCAGCTCTCTCTGGACGACCGATGCGAGATTGCCTGCCTATCGGCCAATGGCAGCTCGGTCCGGCAAATCGCGGCAGCTCTGGATCGCTCGCCATCAACGGTCTCTCGGGAACTGAGGCGCAATCGGGGGAGCCAGGTCGGCTACAAGCCAAACTATGCCCAGCACCAGATGCGAGCGCGGCGCTGGACGGGCGGACGCCTCGAACGGGAGCCCGGCCTGCGCCGCGCGGTGTTGGAACGCCTTCGCCGGGGCTGGTCGCCCGAGCAGGTCGCCGGCCGGCTGGCCCGCGAGTCCGGGCGCAAGGTGATCTCGCACGAGACCATCTACCGCTTCATCTATGCCCAACTCAGGCGCACCACGGATTTCAACTGGCGGCGCTATCTGCCGCGCGCCAAGAGCAAGCGCGGCCGCCGCGGCAAGAGGGGCGGCAGCCCCGCAAGCTTCATCGAAGGCCGTGTTTCCTTGGCAAATCGGCCGATCGAAGTGGCCGACCGCAGCGTGCCCGGACACTGGGAGGCCGACCTGATGATGTTCTCGAAATACGGTCAGGCCGTGCTGACCGTGCACGAGCGCACCTCGCGTCTGCTGCTCGGCATCCGCCTTGCCAGCAAGGTCGCGCGCGGTGTCGCCCGCCATCTCGTGGGCTTCTTCGCGACCCTGCCACAGGAGCTGCGCCAGACCGTGACCTTCGACAACGGCACCGAGTTCGCCGGTCACCTGGCGCTGCACCGCCTCTCGATCGAGACCTTCTTCTGCGATCCCCACGCCCCCTGGCAGAAGGGCGGCATCGAGAACGCTATCGGCAGGATGCGCCGCTTTATTCCCCGCAAGACCGATCTCGTAACCCTCTCGACCGCCAGATTCCGCCAGTTCATCGCCGCCTACAACAACACCCCGCGCAAATGCCTTGACTACCGCACGCCTGCCGAGGCCTTTGCTCAAGTGTTGCACTTCGAATGTGAATCTACCTCCTGGCTTTCGCCAGGACGACGCTGAATGCATGCACATCCTCTCAGGATGACGGTGTGAGAGCCGAGACGGCACTTTCGGCGGTTCAAGATAGCGCCGGCTGCGGCTCGGCGACCGGCGCCGACTTGCCCCAGCGCGTCAGGATCACGCTGAGGCAGGACAGCACGCCGAGCACGCCCATCGAGGCGGCGGCGAGTGCGAAGAAGCTCTGCGCGCTGGCGCCGTGCGTCGACAGCCACCAGCCGACGGCCGCGATATAGATCAGCCGCGCCGTCTGCGCGAGCACCGGGCCGATCACCTTGGCGGCGCCTTGCGAGGAGAAATACATCGTCGTTGCAAGGCCGAAGAAGGCGTAGAACGGCCCGACGGTCGAGAGATATTGATGGCTCGTCGCGCGCACGTGCGGATCACTGGTGAACAGGTTGACCCAGAGATCGGGGAAGACGGCGATGAAGCTGCCGACCACGCCGACCGCAAGGAACGACACCGTGCCCGCGATCCAGGTGATGCGCCGGGCGCGTGCGATGCGGCCTGCGCCGATCGCCATACCGACCATCGGCACACAGGCGATGCCGAACGAGAACGCGATCGAGGTCAGCAGAAACTCGAGCCGCGCGCCGATGCCGTAACCGGCGAGGATCGCGGTGCCGAACTTCGCCAGCATGTGGGTGAAGATCGAGATCGTCAGCACCGATTGCAGCGGCGAGAAGCAGGCGATGGCGCCGACCTTGAGGATGTCGAAGAACATCGCCCATCGCACGCGCAGCCCCTTGAGTTTCGGCTTCACGCGGGCGCGGCCCGAGAACAGATACCAGCCCATCACGCTGATGCTGATCGAATAGGCGATCAGCGAACCCGCGGCGACGCCGCGCATTCCGAACTGCGGCACCGGTCCGAGACCGAGACCCAGCGTGCCGCCGAGCACGATCTGCCAGGCCGCGGAGTTGAGGATGAGAAATGACGGCAGCTTCATGTTGCCGGTGCCGCGCAGGACACCCGCCATGGTGTTGAGCAACCAGGGCAGCACGGCGCCGCCGAAAAACACCTGCGTGTAGGCGATCGCATGCGTCAGCACGGCGCCGCGGCCGCCAAGCATTTCGAGCACCCTGGGTCCGAAGATCAGCATGCCCAGCATGAAGGTCAAACCAAAGGTCAGGCCGATCAGCATCGCATGCACGGCGAGCGTTCCGGCGCGCTCGCGATCGCCGGCGCCGAGCGCACGCGCGATGGCCGAGGCCACCGCACCGCCCATGGCGCCGCCCGACATCGTCATGGTCAGGATCACGGTCGGAAACACCAACGCCATCGCCGCCAGCGCCTCGACACCGAGCCGGCCGACATAAGAGGTCTCCGCGATCACCACGCAGATGCCGGCCGACAAGCCGATCACGTTCGGCCAGGCGAGGGAGAGCAGCGTGCGCAGGATCGGCCCGTCGGTCAGCGCATTGCGCGCCGGCTTGGTCACCGGCGGCGGCAGCGGCCGCTCTTGTTCGTCAACAGGTATTTCGGCGAGGCCGAGATCGGACATTTCTACTCCCACGCGCGATCTGGGGAGCCGCGCCATGGTGTTTCCCTACCATGGCAACGGCGGAATCCACGTGCGCGGGACGCAAGGGGGGCCTGCGCGATTGCAGGTGAACCCGGATGAACCTTGGCGCTAGCCGATCGACCAGACGAACGGTGCGCCGGCGGTGCTATTCGGCTTCAGATGCACCGGAATATGCCGCCCGCAGCCGGCCGCCAGCCCTTCGAACAGGCCGGTCAGCACGCTGGCGCAGGCCGGATGATAATCGGCGACGTCGGCCATCAGCTTCCAGCCCTGCTGGCGGATTTCGAACTGGCCCTCGGACTCGGTGATGTCAGCGACATCGTCCTGCGACTCGAAGAGAGTGCGCAGGAATGCGGCAAATTCCGTGGTACGGCCACGGCTGCCGCCGAGCGCCTGCGCAACCTCGTCGAAATATTGCATGCCGATCAGCTTGCCCGTGAGATGCAGCAGATAGCCGGCATCCTCCGGACCGAACAGCTGCACCATCACGGGCGCGGCGGTGCGGACATATTCCATGGCGTAGTTGCGATAGGCCTTTTCCAGACGCGGCTTCGGCCAGCTCGCGACCGGCAGCGCCGGCGCGGTCCCGGGATCGAACGGCGGCGCCTCGAGATGGCGCGCGAACACCAGGCGCTGATCGAGCTCGAGCGGATGATCGTATTCGCAATAATAGCCTTCGAGCCCATCCTGGCCATCGACGCTCTGCTTGGTGCAGACGAAGCCGAGCCTGAGATCACCAAGCGCAACGCCGTTGTTGGCGTGCCAGCCACGCAGCATCGCGCGGCTGACCTCGCCCGGCACGCCGCAGATCGCGGTGCCCCTCCAGATCCAGCGCGGCGGCGGATAGCGGATCCAGGCCTTGGCGTCGCTCTCATACATGTATTCGACATGCACGCCGCCGATCCAGTTGGAGAGATAGTGATATTGCGCCGCCGCGACCGCGGGCGGCAGACCTTTAAGCCCGAGCTTCTCGAGCCCGGGCAGGAAACGCTCCTGCTGCTGGCGGCGGAACACACGGAAGACGAATTCCGCAGCATCCGCTGTCCCGCGCCGAGTCACCACGGTGAGGATGAGGCCGGTGAAATAAGCATGATAGAGGTCGGCGACGCCGCGCCACTTCCGCCATTGCGCTTCCTGTGCGCTTTCGCCTGCGGTCATGTTCGCTCCCTGGCTGTTGTTGGCGAGGCGAGCTCGCATGCGCAATCGTAGCCCGGATGGAGCGAAGCGCAATCCGGGGCAGCTCAATGCGCGTATGCAGCGTCCCGGATTTCGCTATGCTTCATCCGGGCTACGGAACACGCGCGCGAAACGGAATTGCACCCGAAATCCTTGGAGAGCTTCTGGAAGTGTGTCATCGGCATAGGCGCGACGCAACCAGACACATATTCGGTGTCATCGCCCGACTTGATCGGGCGATCCAGTATTCCAGAGACAGACGTTGTCGATGGAGAGGCCGCGGCGTACTGGATTCCCCGCTTTCGCGGGGAATGACAACGAGTGGGAAGTCCGAGCTACGGAATTACGCACGCGCGCGAAACTGAAATGTGTCATTCGCCGAAGAGACGGCGCAACCAACACACACTCGGTGTCATCGCCCGACTTGATCGGCGATCCAGTATTCCAGAGACAGTTGTTGTCGATGGAGAAGCCGCGGCGTACTGGATTCCCCGCTTTCGCGGGGAATGACGGCGGAGAATGACGCGAAATCCGGCGCGCGGAATTACACGCGCGCGAAACGGAATTACACCCGAAAATGCTTGCTCAGCTTCAGGCCCTGCGCCTGGTAGTTGGAACCGATGCGCTGGCCGTACATCGCGTCGGGGCGGGCGAGCATCTTTTCATAGACGAGGCGACCGACAATCTGGCCGTGCTCGAGGATGAACGGCACCTCGCGCGAGCGCACCTCAAGCACGGCACGCGAGCCCTGGCCGCCGGCGCCGGCATAGCCGAAGCCGGGATCGAAGAATCCGGCATAGTGCACGCGGAACTCGCCCACCAAGGGATCGAACGGCACCATCTCCGCGGCGTAGTCGGGCGGCACCTGCACAGCTTCCTTGGAGGCGAGGATGTAGAACTCGCCGGGATCGAGGATGAGGCTGCCGTCGGGGCGGGCCGAGATCGGCTCCCAGAAGTCTTCGACCGCGT
This sequence comes from Bradyrhizobium sp. BEA-2-5, assembly GCF_032918025.1. NCBI lineage: Bacteria > Pseudomonadati > Pseudomonadota > Alphaproteobacteria > Hyphomicrobiales > Nitrobacteraceae > Bradyrhizobium > Bradyrhizobium sp. BEA-2-5. The sequence goes on from NZ_CP136629.1 coordinate 7,894,071, forward strand.
AGCCGGAGCGGCGATCGACGTCGACGACACCGGTGTGGCGCTTGGCGCGATAGCCGACGAAGCCGCTCGCCTTCTCGCCGGAGAGGTCGACGGAGACGGCGACGCCGCCGGAGAGGTCGGCATCGTCGATGTCGACGAGGCGCTCGGCGGCATGCAGCGTCTCGAGCTCGTCGGCGGTCAACGTCGCCTCGCCGATCCGGAAGCGGACCTGGCTGAGGCGCGAGCCCTCGCGCACCAGCACCGGAAAGGTCTTCGGGCTGATCTCGGCATAGAGCGGGCCATGATAGCCGGCGCCGATCATGTCGAAGCGGCGGGTGCCGTCGGCGATCACGCGGGTGAAGACGTCGAGCCGGCCGGTCGAGCTCTTGGGGTTGGCTGCCGCGACGATTTCCGGCGGCAGCGCCAGGCTTTCCAGCAGCGGCACGATGTACACGCAGTTGGTCTCCAGCACCGCGCCGTCGGCGAGGCTGAACTCGTGCAGCTTCAATTCATCGATGCGTTCGGCGACCGTGGCGCCGGGACCGGGCAGGAAGCTCGCGCGGACGCGATAGGCGATATCGCCGAGGCGCAGATCGAGGCTTGCCGGCTGGATCTGGCTCTCGACAAAGTCGTATTCGGGCAGGATGAGCCCCGCTTCCGCCATCGCCGCGATCATGCGGTCGGGCAGGATACCATTGGATTCATCTTCCAGCGTGAACGACACGATGCGGTCCCTCGGCGATCCCTCGAGATGGCCCAAAAATCATACTCCAGGCGGCCATCAAGCCCCAAAATATGGGCTTTTACGGGTTATCCGATGACCGTCTTGACGGAAAGGGCGCGAGGGAATATGAGCATCACTTATCCCGTGGTGATTTGAGCCGGCCGGCTTGCAGCCACGTTAAATAAGTCGCTAAACAGGCCGGGGACCTCTGTGATCCCGGCCAGTGGAGATATCCAGGCCGGTTTTTTTGTGACCGTTCTCCAGAGGAAATGGCCACCTCGGAGGTCACATGTCTGAATCTGAAACCACGGCCCGCTTTCGTCCCGAAACCCGCTTGGTCCATTCCGGGACCCTGCGCTCGCAATTTGGCGAGACGTCGGAGGCGCTGTTCCTCACCCAAGGCTACGTCTACAACAGCGCCGAGGAGTGCGAGGCGCGGTTCAAGGGCGAGGATCCCGGCTTCATCTATTCGCGCTACTCCAACCCCACCATCGCGATGTTCGAGCGCCGCATGATCGAGCTCGAAGGCGCCGAAGCCGCCCGCTCGGCGGCGACCGGCATGGCCGCGGTGACGACCGCGATCCTCGCACCGCTCAAGGCCGGCGATCACGTCGTGGCTTCGCGCGCCCTGTTCGGCTCGTGCCTCTACGTCATCCAGGACTTGTTGCCGCGCTACGGCATCGAGACCACGCTGGTCGACGGGCTCGATCTCGACCAATGGCAGCGCGCGCTGAAGCCCAACACGAAAACGTTCTTCCTGGAGAGCCCGACCAACCCGACCCTCGACGTGCTGGACATCCCCGGGATCGCCGAGATCGCGCACAGGGGTGGCGCGCGGCTCGTGGTCGACAACGTGTTCGCCACTCCGATCTGGCAGAGCCCGCTCGCGCTAGGGGCCGACGTGGTCGTCTATTCCGCGACCAAGCATATCGACGGCCAGGGCCGGTGCCTGGGCGGCATCATCCTGTCGTCGGAAGCCTTCATCGCTGAGCACATCCACAATTTCATGCGCCAGACCGGCCCCTCGATCTCTCCGTTCAATGCCTGGGTCCTGCTCAAGGGCCTGGAGACGCTGGGCGTGCGTGTGCGCGCGCAGACCGAGACTGCAGCGCGCATTGCCGAGGTGCTGGCGAGCCATCCGAAGATCTCGCGGCTGGTCTATCCCGGCCGCGCCGATCATCCGCAGGCAGCTTTGGTGAAGAAGCAGATGCGCGGGGGCTCGACCCTGGTCGGCTTCGAGGTCAAGGGCGGCAAGGCCGGCGCCTTCCGCTGCCTCAACGCGCTGAAGATCTCGCGGATCTCGAACAATCTCGGCGACGCCAAGAGCCTCGTCACGCATCCGGCGACGACGACGCATCAGCGCCTGAAGCCGGAGGACCGTGCCGCGCTCGGGATCAGCGAGGGGTTCATTCGCTTCTCCGCGGGGCTCGAACATGCCGACGATCTGATCGAGGACTTCGAGCGCGCGCTGGAGCAGGTTTGAGGCAAACGCCTCTCGCGGGCGGCGTGCGCCGTTCTTTCGGCGTCGTCGTGGCCGGGCTTGTCCCGGCCATCCACGTCTTGCTCGCAGCAACCGCCAAAGACGTGGATGCCCGGCACGAGGCCGGGCATGACGAGATCGTGGGACGATTGCGCGCTATCTCTTAAAGCGCGATGAGATTAGGTTGAATCGTCATCGCGCCTTAGCTCTTTGTTTGAGCATGATCTTTTCGGAAAACCGCTTCGCACTTTTCCGGATCATGCTTTAGAGCGATTGACCTTACGTCGCGGCCGTCGTGACGCCGCCGTCGATGACGATGGTCTGGCCGGTCATGAAGCTCGATGCGTCCGAGGCGAGGTAGGCGACCGCGCCGGCGATTTCGTCGGGCTCGCCGATGCGGCGGAGCGGGGTGGTGGCGGTGCGGCGCTTCAGATTGGCTTCGTCTTCCCACAGCGCGCGGGCGAAGTCGGTCTTGACCAGGCCGGGCGCGATGCAGTTGACGCGCACGCCTTTCGGGCCCCATTCGCCCGCGAGCGAACGGCACAGCGCGAAATCGGCGGCTTTCGAGATGCCGTAGGCGCCGATCACGGTGGAGCCGCGCAAGCCCCCGATGGAGGAAATGATGACGACGGAGCCGTTGCCGCGCTCCGCCATCTGCGGGATCGTGAGCGCGGAAAGCCAGATGTTGCTCTTGACGTTCGAGCCCATGATCTTGTCGAAGGCTTCATCCGGGATGTCGAGCAGCGGGCCGTAATACGGGTTCACTGCGGCGTTGCAGACGAGGACGTCGATCTTGCCGTAATGCTTCGTGGCACCCGCGATCAGCGCCTCGACCTCGTTCTTGCGCGCGATGTTGCAGGGAATGACGGTTGCCTCGCCACCGGACGCGTTGATGCCGTCGGCGACTTCCTTGCAGGCCTCGGCCTTGCGCGAGGACACCACGACCTTGGCGCCCAGCTTCGCCAGGAGCTCGGCGGAGGAGCGGCCGATGCCGCGGCTGGAGCCGGTGACCACGGCGACCTTGCCGGTGAGATCGAACGGGGTGTTTTTCATTGTTGTTGTTTCCCTGTTATTGGCACGTCATTCCGGGGCGCGACGCAGTCGCGAACCTCAGATGCGCAATCGCGCATCGGGGGAATCCGGAGATGTGGCGCGAGATTCCGGGTTCTCGCTTCGCGAGCCCCGGAATGACGGGGACAACTTACGCCAGCAGCCCACCGCCCTCGCTGACGCGACGGAGGTGGTAGTCGGTGTCGCCGAAGGTGTTCTCGATCATGGTGAGGCGCTTGAAGTAGTGGCCGATTCTGGCCTCCATGGTCATGCCGATGCCGCCGTGGAGCTGGATCGACTGCTGGCCGACGAATTTCAGCGACTTGCCGATCTGCACCTTGGCCGCGGCGACCGCTGACGCACGCTCCTTGGCATCGTCGAAGTCCGACGCCATGGTGGCGAACATCGACATGCTGCGGGCCTGCTCCAGCGCGACGAACATGTCGGAGGCGCGGTGCTGGAGCGACTGGAACGAGCCGATCGCGACGCCGAACTGCTTGCGCGTCTTGATGTACTCGACCGTGGTCTTGAGCGATTCGTCCATCAGGCCGACCGCCTCGGCGCAGAGCGCGACGCGGGCTTCGTCGACTACGCGCTCGATCAGGGGCAGGCCGTTCTCGGGATCGCCGATCGCAGCGTCAGCACCGACCTCGACACCGGTGAAGGTGATGTCGGCGGCGTGCAGGCCGTCCTGGGTCGGATAGCCCTTCCTGGCGACGCCCTTGGCATTCGCGGGCACCAGGAACACGCCGATGCCGCTTTTGTCACGGCGATCGCCCTTGGTGCGTGCGGTGACGATCAACGTGTCGGCGCTCTCGCCGTTGAGCACGACAAACTTCTCGCCGTCGATGACCCAGGCATCGGCCTTCTTCTTCGCGGTCGTCGAGACGTCGAAGAGATCGTAGCGCGAGTTCTTCTCGAGCTGGGCGAAGGCGAGCGTCTTGCTGCCGTCGATGATGCCGGGAATGTACTTGGCCTTCTGCTCGGCCGAGCCGGCATGGCGCAGGAAGCCGCCGCCGATCACCACGGTCGCCAGATACGGCTCGAGCACCAGCGCCTTGCCGAGCGCTTCCATCACGATCATGGTCTCGACGCCGCCGCCGCCGAAGCCGCCATCGGCCTCGCTGAAGGGCAGGCCGAGCAGGCCCTGCTCGGCGAGCTTGAGCCAGACCGTTCTGCTCCAGCCGCCCTTCTCCTTCATGTACTTCTTGCGCTGCTCGAAATCGTAGGAATCGGTCAGCAGGCCGTCGATGCTTTCCTTGAGAAGCCGCTGCTCCTCGGACAGATCAAAATCCATGTTTCTCTCCAAAATCAAGCGGGCACTGCTGTTGCCCAGATCCCCGATCGTCATCCCCGCGAAAGCGGGGATCCAGTACTCGGCGGCCATCATTGGGAATTCTGACCGCCGCGGCGTACTGGGTCCCCCGCCTGCGCGGGGGACGACAGCTGAATGTGCGGCTTACAGCCCCAGCACCGCCTTGGCGATGATGTTGCGCTGGATCTCGTTGGAGCCGCCGTAGATCGAGACCTTGCGGTTGTTGAAGTAGCTCGGCGCGATCTGGGCGGTCCAGTCCATGGCTTCGTTCGAGCCGTCGTCGCCATGCTCGTCGTAGGGCGCGGCGAACGGGCCGATCACTTCCATGAGCAGCTCGGTGGTGGTCTGCTGGATCTCGGAGCCCTTGATCTTCAGCACCGAGGACGCCGGGTTGGGCTTGCCCTTGCCGTGCTTGCCTTCGTCGGCGACGACGCGGAGCTGCGTGAGCTCGAGGGCCTTCAGCTCGATCTCGCAAGCGGTGAGCTTTTCGCGGAACGCTGGATCCTCGATCACCGGACGGCCGCCGGCCTCGACCTTGGAGGCCAGCGCGCGGATGCGGCGGATGCGCTCCTTGGAGACGCCGACGCGGGCGATGCCGGTGCGCTCGTTGCCGAGCAGGAATTTGGCGTAATCCCAGCCCTTGTTTTCCTCGCCGATCAGGTTCTCGTAGGGCACCTCGACGTCGTCGAAGAACACCTCGTTGACCTCATGGCCGCCGTCGATGGTCTGGATCGGGCGCACGGTGACGCCCTTCGACTTCATCGAGAACACGATGAAGGAGATGCCCATCTGCTTCTTGGCGGCCGGGTCGGTGCGGCAGAGGCAGAAGATCATGTCGGCGTGCTGGGCGAGCGTGGTCCAGGTCTTCTGGCCGTTGATGATCCACTTGTCGCCCTTGCGCTCGGCCTTGGTCTTGAGCGAGGCGAGGTCGGAGCCGGAGCCGGGCTCGGAGAAGCCCTGGCACCACCAATCGTCGACATTGGCGATGCGCGGCAGGTACTTCTTCTTCTGCTCCTCGTTGCCGAAGGTGTAGATGACCGGACCGACCATGCTGACGCCGAAGGCGAGCGGCTGCGGCGCCGGGTGAGCCTGGAGCTCCTCGTTGAAGATGTAGTGCTGCACGGCGGTCCATCCCGTGCCGCCATATTCCTTCGGCCAGTGGCTGACGCCCCAGCCCTTCTTGTTGAGGATGCGCCACCACGTCACCATCTCGTCCTTCGAGAGGTGGCGGCCCTCGACCAGCTTGCGCCGCGTATCCGGCGGCACGTTGTCGCGGAAGAACTGCCGTACTTCCTCGCGAAACGCCTGCTCTTCTTTCGTGAATGCGAGATCCATCGGATCCTCCTGTTGAGCGAAACCTAACGTCTTGTTCCATCGTCGTCCTGGCGAAAGCCAGGACCCATTACCACCGGCCTTCGTTGTCTTGCGAAGGCGTCTACCGTCCGTGCCCCTTACCCCGGCCGCGGGGTATGGGTCCTGGCTTTCGCCAGGACGACGGTGAACTACTGCAGCACCTCGAACAACCCCGCCGCGCCCATGCCGCCGCCGACGCACATGGTGACGACCGCGTATTTCGCCTTGCGGCGACGGCCCTCGATCAGGGCGTGGCCGGTGAGGCGCGCGCCCGACATGCCGTAGGGATGGCCGACCGCGATCGCGCCCCCGTCGACGTTGATCTTCTCGGGGTCGATGCCGAGCTTGTCGCGGCAATACAGCACCTGCACGGCGAAGGCTTCGTTGAGCTCCCAGAGGCCGATGTCGTCGACGGTGAGGCCGTGGCGCTTGAGGAGGCGCGGCACGGCGAAGACCGGGCCGATGCCCATCTCGTCCGGCTCGCAGCCGGCCGAGACGAAGCCGCGGAAGATGCCGAGCGGCGCGAGGCCGCGCCTGGCGGCTTCCTTGTCGCTCATGATCACGCAGGCGCTGGCGCCGTCGGAGAGCTGGCTGGCGTTGCCGGCGGTGACGGTGAAGCCGTCGCCGCGCACGGGCTTCAGGCCGGCGAGGCCTTCAGCGGTGGTCTCGGGCCGCGGACCTTCGTCCTGCGACAGCGTGATGTCCTTCATCGAGACGGTGCCGGTCGCCTTGTCGGTGACCGCCATCTGCGTGGTGATCGGAGCGATCTCGTCCTTGAACCTGCCGCCCTGTTGTGCGGCCGCGGTGCGGCGCTGGCTCTCCAGCGAATATTCGTCCTGGCGTTCGCGCGAGATGCCGTAGCGCTTGGCGACGACTTCCGCGGTGTCGATCATGGGCATGTAGACCTCGCCCTTGATCTTGAGCAGCGCGGGGTCCTGGGCGTGGAAGCCGTTCATCTTGTCGTTCTGCACCAGCGAAATCGACTCGCCGCCGCCGCCAACCGCGATCTCGACGCCGTCGAAGAGCACCGAACGCGCGGCCAGCGCGATGGCTTGAAGACCGGAGGCGCATTGCCGGTCGATGGTGGTGCCGGCGACAGTGACGGGAAGGCCGGCGCGCAGCAGCGCCTTGCGCGCGATGTTGCCGCCGGTCGCGCCCTGCTGGAGGGCGGCGCCCATCACGACGTCCTCGATCTCCTTCGGATCGATCTTGGCGCGCGCGACGGCCTCGCCGATGGCGTGGCCGAGCAGGGTTGCGCCCTCGGTGGCGTTGAGCGCGCCGCGATAGGCCTTGCCGATCGGGGTGCGGGCGGTGGAAACGATGACGGCGTCGGTCAAGAACGAGCTCCTGATGCAGTCTGTTGTTGCGTGGATTGAGGTGTCTTGGGCTGCTGCTGGCGCAATTCGTGGCGCGACAATTTTCCGACCGGTGTGCGCGGCAGATCGTCGACGAACTCGACCGCGGCCGGCAGTTCGTGCTTGCCGAGCTTGCCATTGAGCTGCGCGCGCAGCTCGTCGAGCGAGAACGGCGGCTGCCCGTCGCGCAGCTTGATGAAGGCCTTTGCGGCCTCGCCGCGGTACTGGTCGGGGATGCCGAGCACGATCACCTCGTGCACGCCTGATATGGTGTAGATCGCCTGCTCGATCATCTGCGGATAGACGTTGAAGCCGCCGGAGATGATCATGTCCTTCTTGCGGTCGACCAGGAAGAAATAGCCGTCGGTGTCGACATAGCCGATGTCGCCGGTGAGGAAGCGGCCGTCGACGAAGGCATCCGCGGATCCTTCCGGCCTGTTCCAGTAGCCGCCAGTGACGTTCGGGCCCTTGATGCGGATCTCGCCGACTTCGCCGACCGGCATCACCTTGGTGGAATCCTCCAGCGACACCACGTCCATCTCGATGCCGGGCAGCATCAGGCCGATCGAGCCCGGCTTCTCGGGACCGTCAGGCGGATGACCGGTGCCGGGCGAGCAGGTCTCGGTCATGCCCCAGCCGCTGCGCAGCTTCTTGCCGACCTTGCGCTCGAAGAAATTCGCGATCTCGACCGGCAGCGGCGCGCCGCCGGAGCCGATGGTGGCGAGCGAGGAGAAGTCGCGCTTGTCGAGGTCCGGGAGCGCGGCGATCGCGATCCACATCGTCGGCACGCCCGGAAAGTAGGTCGCGCGCTTGAGCTCGATGTCGCGCATCACCGCCTCGACGTCGAAGCGCTGGTGCAGCGAGATCAGATTGCCGCGGCTGAGCGAGGACAACAGCACCACGGTGAGCGCGTAGATGTGGAACAGCGGCAGCACGCAGATCACGCGCTCGATCGTCTCGCCACGCGCCGCGCGCAACGGCTTGCCCCAGACGTCGTAGATCGACACCGCCGCGGTGAGATTGCCGTGCGTCAGCATGGCGCCCTTGGGAAGGCCGGTGGTGCCGCCGGTATATTGCAGCAGCGCGACGTCCTCGACGTCGACCGCCGGCCATTGCGACGGCCTGGTCGCGCCGTCGATGAACTGGCGGTGGGTGATGATCGCGGGATCGTCGGGGATCGCCGCCTGCGGCGTGCCGACCTTGCCCCAATGATCGTCCTCGCAGACGACCAGGCGGTCGATCAGCCCCTTCTCCAGGAATTTCAGCGCGGTCGGCAACAGCGCCGACAAATTGCTGGTGACCAGCACGCGCGCGCCTGAATCGGAGACCTTGTGCGTCAGCGCGATCTCGCCGTCGAGCGGCGACAGATGGGCTACGCGGGCGCCCGCCTTCAGCGCGCCGAAGAAATTGACGGGATGGTCCGGCGTGTTGCCGAGGAACAGCGCGACCGACGTACCCTTGCCGTAGCCGGCCCGCATGAAGGCCGCAGCGGCGGTCTCGACCAGGGCCTCCAGCTCGGCGTAGCTGATCGGCCGGTCGCGGAATTCGAGCACCGGGCGCGCGCCGAACTCGGCGGCGGCGCTCGAGAGCAGGTCCGGCAGCGTGCCGCGCGTGATCTCGTCGCTCCACTGCACGCCCTTGGGATAATATTGTTCGCCGGGATAGGTCATGAATGCCTTCGCAGGGACTCTAAAGGTCGTCATTCCGGGATGGCCCGAAGGGCCAGACCCGGAATCCATCAATCCACTCATTCGACGGCGCCATGGGTTCCGGGTTCATCGCATTGCGATGCCCCGGAACGACACTTGGTTGGGCCGTCGCCCGATCACGCAGCTTTCGACGCCGCCGCGAGCGAGGCGAACGTCTTGCCTTCGGCGGCGAGCTTCTTCAGTAGCGGGGCGGGCTCGAGGCTCGGGTCGTTGGTCTCCTTGGCGTAGAACGACAGGCGATCGGCGATGTGCTTGAGGCCGACGCTGTCGGCCCAGAACATCGGGCCGCCGCGGTAGATCGGCCAGCCATAGCCGTAGAGCCAGACCACGTCGATGTCGCTAGGACGTGCCGCGATGCCCTCTTCCAGGATCTTCGCGCCTTCGTTGATCATCGGATACATCATGCGCTCGAGGATCTCCTCGTCGCTGACGACGCGCTTCTTGCGGCCGAGGCGGGCAAGCGTCTCGTCGATCAGCTTCTCGACCTCGGGGTCGGGCAGCGGGGCGCGGCTGCCGGCTTCATACTTGTAGTAGCCCTTGCCGGTCTTCTGGCCGAAGCGGCCGGCTTCGCACAGCGCGTCCGCGATCTCCGACTTGATGCCGCGGTCCTTCCGCGAGCGCCAGCCGATGTCGAGGCCGGCGAGGTCGCCCATCGCGAACGGTCCCATCGGCATGCCGAACTTGGTGACGACGGCATCGACCTGCTGCGGCAAGGCGCCTTCGAACAGCAGCTTCTCGGACTGCTTGCCGCGCTGGGCCAGCATGCGGTTGCCGACGAAGCCGTCGCAGACGCCGACCACGGCCGGCACTTTTGCGATCTTGCGCGCGATCGTGACAGCCGTCACGAGCGCGTCCGGCGCGGTCTTGTCGGCACGCACGATCTCGCACAGCTTCATGACGTTGGCCGGCGAGAAGAAGTGCATGCCGAGCACGTCCTGCGGACGCTTGGTCGACTTCGCGATCTCGTCGATATTCAGGTACGAGGTGTTGGAGGCGAGCACCGCGCCCGGCTTGGCGTACTGGTCGAGCTTGCCGAACACCTCCTTCTTCACCGCCATGGTCTCGAACACGGCCTCGATGACGAGGTCGGCGTCGCCGACATTCTCGATGCCGACCTTGCCGTCGATCAGCGCCATGCGCTTGGCGGGCGCGTCCGCCGGGATGCCGCCGCGCGCCGCGGTCGCTTCCCAGTTCTTCTGCATGACGCCCATGCCGCGCTTGAGCTGCTCCTCGGCGGTCTCGATCAGGGTGACCGGAATGCCGGCATTGGCGAACGACATCGCGATGCCGCCGCCCATGGTGCCGGCGCCGAGAATGGCGACACGGTTAACGGGGCGCGACTTGGTGCCTTCGGGGACACCCGCGATCTTGGCGGCTTCGCGCTCGGCGAAGAACGCATAGCGCTGCGCCTTGGACTGGTCGCTGGCGACGAGCTTCAGGAAGCCCTCGCGCTCCTTCTTCAACCCTTCGTCGAACGGAAGGTCGATGGCGTAGCCGACGGCATCGGCCGCCGCGAACGGCGCTTCCAGGCCGCGCGACTTCTTGGTCATGGCGGCGACGGCATTGGTGAAGATCGAGCGGTCGGCCTTGGCGGCCGCGATCTTGGAATCGTCGTCGCGCAGGCGGCGCAGCGGGCGCTTCTCGGCCAGCAGCTTGCGCACGAAGGCTTCGCCGCCCGAGGCCGGCCCCTCGACGATCTCCTCGATCAGGCCGTTCTTCAGCGCTTCCGCGGCACCGATCGGGTCGCCGCCGACGATCATCTTGACTGCGAGCTCAGGCCCGACCGCACGCGGCAGGCGCTGGGTTCCGCCGGCGCCCGGCAACAGGCCCAGCTTCACCTCGGGCAGGCCGAGCTTGGCCTCTTTCACCGCGACACGGAAATGACAGGCGAGCGCGACCTCGAGGCCGCCGCCGAGTGCGGTGCCGTGGATCGCGGCAACGACGGGCTTGGGCGAATTCTCGATCTCGGACAGCACGTCGTTGAGGGCCGGCGGCTTCGGCGGCTTGCCGAATTCGGTGATGTCGGCGCCCGCGATGAAGGTGCGGCCGGCGCAGGTCAGCACGATGCCCTGGACCTGCGCGTCATCGATCGCGCTCTTGATGCATTCGAAGATGCCGCCGCGCACCGCGGCGCTCAGCGCATTCACAGGCGGACTGTTAACCGTGACGACGGCAATATTGTCATGACGTTCGAGCTTGACGACTTCACTCACCGGGACTCTCCCTGGATGCTTGTTCTTGGACTTGTGTTGAGTAGCTGCACGACTTGCGTTGAGCCGCTACGATTAGACCAATTTCGCACTGCGAAATTTAATTCCACATCTTGACATGGAGGGTTATTTTGAAGCACGTGCCTTGTCAACGAGCATGACAAGGGCAGGGAATGAAGCGCGCCAGCAAGAAAGCCGCGACCGATCGGAATTTCGTCGTCGCGCTTTCCCGCGGACTGGATGTATTGCGCGCGTTCCAACCCAATGACGGCCTGCTCGGCAATCAGGAGATTGCGGCCCGCACCAACCTGCCCAAGCCGACCGTGTCGCGGCTGACCTACACCTTGACCAAGCTGGGATACCTTACACCTGTACCGAAGTTCGAGAAGTACCAGCTCGCACCCGCAGCGATGTCGCTCGGTTACGCGGCGCTGGCCAATCTGGGCGTTCGGCATCTGTCGGAGCCGTTCCGCGAGGAAGTGATGCGCGCGACCGGCGGTGCCGTCGCCGTAGGCGGCCGCGACCGTCACAGCATGATCTATTTCGGCCAGAGCCGCGGCAGCGAGACGGTCGGCGTTCAACTTGACGTCGGCTCGCGCGTGCCGATTGCAACCAGTGCGATGGGCCGCGCCTATATTTGGGCATTGCCGCCCGACGAGCGCGCGGCTTTATTACGCGAGCTGCGCGATCACTATGGCAGCCGCTGGGCCAAGATGCGCGACGGCATCGAGCGCTCCGGCGAGACGGTCGCGAAGCACGGCTTCACGATGTCCGCAGGCGACTGGCAGAACGACGTCGCCGCAGTCGGCGTCGCATTGAGATTGAACGACGGAACCGGACCTTACGCGTTCAATTGCGGCGCGCCAGCATTCCGCTTCACGGAAGAGCGTTTGATCAACGACATTGGACCGCGTCTGCTGGCGATGGTAAGGAACATCGAGCAGGCGCTCGGTGGAATGGCGCCGCAATCCAAAAAAGAAGAACGCAAAAAGACCAGAGTAGGAGGGAAAGTTGCACGTTTGGCCGAGGGGATCAGATAGCCTCCATCACGCCCAGCGAAACGCATCGCAGGGCCGCTCGCACCGCTCGAAGACGGCGAGCGAGACGACATGACGCAGGCACAGCTCGCGCGGGGGACATCGCCCCTGCTCGCGGTTCGCGACGTCAGCGTCGTGTTCGGCGGCATCATCGCGCTCAACGGCGTGTCCTTCGACATGCACAAGGGCCAGATCCTCGGATTGATCGGCCCGAACGGCGCCGGCAAGACCACGCTCTTCAATTGCCTTTCGCGGCTGTACCAGCCGTCGTCCGGCGACATCCTGCTGGACGGCGTGAGCATCCTGTCGCGGCCGCCGCACCGCATCGCCGAGATCGGCATCGGCCGCACCTTCCAGAACGTGGCGCTGTTTCCGAACCTCTCGGTGATGGACAATGTCCGCGTCGGCGCGCATTCGAAGACCTCGAGCGACATCATCAGCGATTCCCTGAGATTGGCCTGGGTCCGGCGCAGCGAGACCAGCGTCAACAAGAAGGTGCACGAGATCCTCGCCTATCTCGACCTCGAGGACGTCGCCCACACCATCGTCTCCGGCCTGCCCTTCGGTACGCAGAAGCGGGTCGAGCTGGCGCGCGCGCTGGCGGCCGATCCGAAGATCCTGCTGCTCGACGAGCCTGCCGGCGGCCTCAACCACGAGGAAGTCTACGTGCTCGGAGCTCTCATCCGCCGCATTCGCGACGAGCGCCACATGACCGTGCTCCTGGTCGAGCACCACATGGGCCTCGTGATGTCGATCGCCGACCACGTCGTCGCGCTGAATTTCGGCAAGAAGCTCGCGGAGGGGACGCCCGCCCAGGTGCAGGCCGACCCCGACGTCATCAAGGCGTATCTCGGGAGCAAGGACCAATGACGACGCTGCTCAACGTCAAGGACCTGCGCGCCTATTACGGCCAGGTCCAGGCACTCCATGGCCTGTCCTTCTCGCTCAACGAGGGTTCGCTGGTGACGCTGCTCGGTGCCAACGGCGCCGGCAAGACCACGACACTGCGCGCGATCTGCAACATGGTACGCTCGACCGGAGCGATCGAGTTCGAAGGCAAGCCTCTGAACAACCGCTCGACCGAAAGCATCGTGCGGTTCGGCATCGCCCACGTGCCGCAGGGCCGCGGCACCTTCACCACCATGACGGTGGAGGAGAACCTGCAGTTCGGCGCCATCAGCCGCGCCGACAAGAAGGCGATCGGCGGCGACATCGAGCGCATGTACGCCCACTTCCCGGTGCTGAAGCAGCGGCACACCCAGGTGGCCGGTACGCTGTCCGGCGGCGAGCAGCAGATGCTCGCGGTCGCCCGCGCCCTGATGCTGCGGCCGCGGCTGATGCTGCTCGACGAGCCGTCCTTCGGCCTCGCGCCGCTGGTGGTGCGCGATCTGTTCGGCATCCTCGGCAAGATCAACCGCGAGGACAAGGTGTCGATCCTGGTGGTCGAACAGAACGCCCAGCTGGCGCTCGAGCTCGCCGACCAGGCCTATGTGATCGAGACCGGTCGGATCGTGATGTCGGGCAAAGCCAAGGACATCGCGAACAACGAAGAAATCCGCAAATCCTATCTGGGTTACTGAGGGAGCCGGGACAATGGAGCTTTTCACCAACCAGGTCCTGGCCGGCATCGCCACGGGCGCGATCTACGCCTGCATGGCGCTCGCCGTGGTCATGATCTACCAGGCCATCGACCATCTCAATTTCGCGCAAGGCGAGATGGCGATGTTCTCGACCTTCATCTCCTGGCAGCTGATGCAGTGGGGCCTGTCCTATTGGGGCGCCTTCGTGCTCACCGTCGCCTTTTCGTTTGCCGCCGGCATCGCGATCGAGCGCATCCTGTTCAAGCCGCTCGCCAAGGCGCCGGTGCTGACCAACGTCGCCGGCTTCATCGCGCTGTTTGCGATCATCAACTCCTCGGCCGGCCTGATCTGGGACTTCACCATCAAGCAGTACCCGACCCCGTTCGGCTCCTCGCCGTTCCTGGGCAGCCAGCTGATCTCGACGCACCAGGCCGGCATGATCGGCATCACGCTGTTGATGCTGCTCCTGCTGTTCTTCTTCTTCCAGTACACCCGGATCGGCCTTGCGATGCGCGCGGCCGCCTCGGTGCCTGAATCGGCCCGCCTCGTCGGCATCAATACGAGCTGGATGATCGCGCTCGGCTGGGGCATGGCGACCGCGATCGGCTCGATCGCCGGCATGCTGATCGCCCCGGTCGTGTTCCTCGAGCCCAACATGATGGGCGGCGTCCTGATCTACGGCTTCGCCGCGGCGGTGCTCGGCGGATTGAGCAGCCCGTTCGGTGCCGTGGTCGGCGGCTTCCTGGTCGGCGTCTTCGAGAACCTCGCCGGCACCTACATCCCCGGCGTCGGCAACGAACTGAAGCTCCCGATCGCGCTCGCGCTGATCATCTCCGTCCTGGTCGTCAAACCCGCTGGCCTGTTCGGCCGGCACATCGTCAAGCGAGTTTGATCATGAGCGCTGCAGAAGAAGTCGTCGCCGAAGGCCACCAGGCGGTCGAGGCCGTTCCGAAGCGGGCCATGACGCTGGGCACCGGCACCTCGCTGGTGGTGCTGGCGGCGCTGTTGGTCGTGCCGATGTTCGTCAAGAACTTCATCATCTTCCAGATGACGATGCTCCTGATCTACGGGCTCGCCGTGCTGGCGCTCAACATCCTGACCGGTGGCTCCGGCCAGTTCTCGCTCGGCCAGAGCGCGTTCTACGCCGTCGGCGCCTATACCTCGGCGGTGCTGATGGAGCATGCGGGCATGAACTATGCCCTCACGCTGCCGATCGCCGGCATCATCTGCTTCGGATTCGGCTACCTGTTCGGCAAGCCGGCGCTGCGGCTGTCCGGCGTCTATCTCGCGCTCGCGACCTTCGCGCTCGCCACCGCGATGCCGCAACTGTTGAAGCTGAACTTCCTCGAGCACTGGACCGGCGGCGTGCAGGGCCTCGTCGTCACCAAGCCGGACGCGCCGTTCGGCCTGCCGATGTCGCAGGACATGTGGCTGTACTACTTCACGCTCGCCGTGACGATCGCGATCTACATCTTCTCGGTGAACCTGCTGCGCTCCCGCTCGGGGCGCGCCTTCATGGCGATCCGTGACAACGAGATCGCGGCCTCCTCGATGGGTGTCAACGTCGCGCTCTACAAGACGCTGGCTTTCGGTGTGTCCGCCGGCATCACCGGCGTTGCCGGCTCGCTTGGCGCCATCGCCGTGCAATTCGTCGCGCCTGACAGCTACACCATCACGCTCGCGATCTCGCTGTTCCTCGGCATGGTGGTCGGCGGCGTCGGCTGGCTGCCCGGCTCGTTCGTCGGTGCGGCCTTCATCATCTTCGTGCCGAACATGGCGGAAAGCATCTCCAAGGGCCTCTCCGGCGCGGTGTTCGGCGTGCTGTTGTTCCTCGTCATCTACCTCGTGCCGCATGGCGCGAGGCAGATTGCGATCGTTGCCCAGCAACTGGCCGCAAAGTTCAAGAAAAACTGAAGCATGATCCGGAAAAGTGCGAAGCGGTTTTCCGAAAGAGATCATGCTCAAACCAGTTAAGAGCCTATAGAAGCAAACCAGGAGATATTATGCTTTCTACCGTTCGGATCGCCGCGATTTCCGCGGCGATCGTTGCTGTTGCCGCGACGTCCACTGCCGCATTCGCCCAAAAGAAATACGATACCGGCGCAAGCGATACCGAGATCAAGGTCGGCAACATCATCCCCTATTCGGGACCCGCCTCCGCCTACGGCGTGATCGGCAAGACCGAGGAGGCCTATTTCAAGATGATCAATGATCGCGGCGGCATCAACGGCCGCAAGATCAATTTCGTCACCTATGACGACGGCTATTCGCCGCCGAAGGCCGTCGAGCAGGTCCGCAAGCTGGTCGAGAGCGACGAGGTGCTGGCCGTCTTCAACCCGCTCGGCACGCCCTCGAACACCGCGATCCAGAAATACCTCAACGCCAAGAAGATCCCGCAGCTGTTCGTCGCCACCGGCGCGACCAAGTGGAACGATCCGAAGAGCTTTCCCTGGACCATGGGCTGGCAGCCCTCCTACCAGAGCGAAGCGCACATCTACGCCAAATGGCTGATGAAGGAGAAGCCGGACGCCAAGATCGCGATCCTCTATCAGAACGACGATTTCGGCAAAGACTACCTCAAGGGCACCAAGGACGGTCTCGGCGCGAAGGCCTCGTCCATGATCATCATGGAAGAGAGCTACGAGATCTCCGAGCCGTCGATCGACGGTCACATCGTCAAGATCAAGGCGGCCAATCCCGACGTGCTCCTGATCTACACCACGCCGAAGTTCGCGGCCCAGACCATCAAGAAGACCGCCGAGCTCAACTGGAAGCCGCTCCAGATCCTCACCAATGTGTCGATCTCGGTTGGCAGCGTGATGAAGCCGGCCGGATTCGAAAGCGCGCAGGGCGTGTTGTCGGCAGCCTACGCCAAGGACTCCACCGACCCGCAATGGGCCAACGATCCCGGCATGAAGAGGTGGAACGAGTTCGTCGACAAGTACATGCCGGGTGCCGACAAGTCCGACGGCGGCTATGTGTACGGCTATGGCGCCGCACAGACCCTGGCCAAGGTGCTGGAAATGTGCGGCGACGATCTCACCCGCGCCAACGTCATGAAGCAGGCCGCAAGCCTGAAGGACTTCGCGCCGGATACCCTGCTGCCCGGCGTCAAGATCAACACCAGCGCCACCGACTTCGCCCCGATTGCGCAGCTGCAGATGATGCGCTTCAAGGGCGAGAAGTGGGAACTGTTCGGCGAGATCATCTCCGGCGACGTCCCCTCCGAGTGACGTTGCACTGCGGGAATAAAACAACGGCCTCCGCGATATCCGTCGCGGGGGCTTTTTGTTGACGCCCCGCGCCGATGGTATTGAATACCCAAAACCAAGAGTCCGAGGTGGGGAAACCATGACTGCCGTACGCCCGTCCCTGGCGGCGCTGTTGTCCGCATTCGCTCTGATCTTGACGAGCTGCAATGTCGCGCTGGCGCAGAAGAAATACGACACCGGCGCATCCGACACCGAGATCAAGATCGGCAACATCATGCCCTACAGCGGACCCGCCTCGGCCTACGGCGTGATCGGCAAGACCGAGGAGGCCTATTTCAGGATGGTCAACGACAAGGGCGGCATCAACGGTCGCAAGATCAACTTCATAACCTATGACGACGGCTATTCGCCGCCCAAGACGGTGGAGCAGGCGCGCAAGCTGGTCGAGAGCGACGGGGTGCTGCTGATTTTCGGCTCGCTCGGCACCTCCACCAATAGCGCCATCCGCAAATACATGAACGAGAAGAAGGTGCCGCAGCTGTTCATCGCCTCCGGCGCCTCGAAGTGGAACGACCCGAAAGATTATCCCTGGACCATGGGCTGGCAGCCGAACTACGCGAGCGAGGCGCGCATCTACGCCAAATACGTCATGAAGGAGAAGCCGGACGCCAAGGTCGGCGTGCTCTACCAGAACGACGATCTCGGCAAGGACTATCTGAAGGGCTTGAAGGACGCCTTCGGCGACAAGGCATCGATGATCGTCACCGACGAGGCCTACGAGACATCCGAGCCCACGATCGACAGCCACATCGTCAAGCTGAAGGCCACCGGTGCCGACACATTCGTCAGCATCACGACGCCGAAATTCGCGGCACAGGCGATCAAGAAGGCCGCCGAGATCGCGTGGACGCCGTTGCAGATCGTCGCCAATGTCTCGGCCTCGGTCGGCGGCGTGATGCAGCCGGCGGGCTTCGAGAATTCGCAGGGTATCCTGTCGGCATCCTATCTCAAGGACGGCGCCGATCCGCAGTGGGACAAGGATCCCGGGATGGAGAAATTCCTTGCCTTCCTCAAGAAGAATTATCCCGACGCCAACAAGCTCGACGGCGCCACCTCGTTCGGCTACGCCGCCGCACAGACCATGGTGCAGGTGCTGGAAATGTGCGGTGACGACCTCACCCGTGCCAACCTCATGAAGCAGGCCGCAAGCCTGAAGGACTTCGTCCCCGGCACGCTGCTGCCGGGCATCAGCATCAACACCTCGGCCACCGATTTCGCACCGATCAAGCAATTGCGCCTGATGCGGTTCAAAGGCGAAAGGTGGGAGCTGTTCGGGGACATCATTTCGAGCAATCTGAGCAACTGATCGTCACGTCGGTCTGTTCGGCCGCGCGCTCAACTCAACGGCGCCGCTTTACTCGACCGCAATCTCTGCGGTTGGCGCCGCGCACAGGCGAACGCGTTGGCGAATTTTTGAGCAGCGGCCCGCCTTGAGGGTGGTCGACTAAAGACGCAGCCCCTGCCGCAATGCCGCAGGGGCTTTTCATTGAGACACCCCAGGTAAGATGATAGTTTTTACGACCAATAATGAGCCCTCGAAACAGGGGGCCGCGACACATCATCTGCAATCAGGGAGAGAAACGGCATGTCTGCAATACGACAATTGACGGCATTTGCTGCTGCGCTTGCGCTCGTCGCCGCATCCGGCAGCGCTGCGCTTGCCCAGAAGAAATACGACACCGGCGCCAGCGACACCGAGATCAAGATCGGCAACATCATGCCCTATAGCGGCCCGGCCTCCGCCTATGCCGCGATCGGCCGCACCGAAGCCGCCTATTTCAAGAAGATCAACGACGAGGGCGGCATCAACGGCCGCAAGATCAATTTCATCTCCTATGACGACGCCTACTCGCCGCCGAAGACGGTGGAGCAGGCGCGCAAGCTGGTCGAGAGCGACGAGGTGCTGCTCGTCTTCAACTCGCTCGGCACGCCGCCCAACACGGCGATCCAGAAATACATGAACTCGAAGAAGGTGCCGCAGCTGTTCGTCGCCACCGGCGCCACCAAGTGGAACGATCCGCAGAACTTCCCCTGGACCATGGGCTGGCAGCCCAATTACCAGAGCGAGACGCAGATCTACGCCAAATACATCCTGAAGAACCATCCGAACGCCAAGATCGCCGTGCTCTACCAGAACGACGACTACGGCAAGGACTATCTGAAGGGGTTCAAGGACGGGCTCGGCGCCAAGGCCGCCTCGATGATCGCCATTGAGGACAGCTACGAAGTCTCCGAGCCAACCATCGATTCCCACATCGTGAGGATGAAGGCGACCGGCGCCGACGTCTTCATCAACATCACCACGCCGAAATTCGCGGCGCAGGCGATCAAGAAGAACGCCGAGATCGGCTGGAAGCCGCTGCATTTCCTCAACAACGTCTCGAACTCGGTCGGCAGCGTGATGAAGCCGGCCGGCTTCGAGAACGCCCAGGACATCATCTCGTCGCAATACTTCAAGGACCCGACCGACGGGCAATGGAAGAAGGACCCGGCGATGATCGCCTGGAACGAATTCCTGGATAAGTACTATCCGGATGCGAACCGCGCCGACGCCGCGGTGATGTATGGCTATATCGTGAGCCAGGGCCTCGTGCACGTGCTCAAGGCCTGCGGCGACAATCTGACCCGCGAGAACATCATGAAGCAGGCGGCCAGCATCAGGGATTTCGAGCCTGCGGGGCTGTTGCCGGGCATCAAGGTCAACACGTCGGCCTCCGATTTCGCGCCGCTCTCGCAGCTGCAACTGATCCGCTTCAAGGGCGAGCATTGGGAGCGATTTGGCGAGGTCCTGAGCGGCGACGTCGGCGGTTAGGCCGGAAAGGTCGACCAAAGATACCGCCCCTGCGGCGTTTGCCGCAGGGGCTTCTCATTGAGGCGAACCGCCTAAAATGATAATCACTGCAGCCAAATAAAGAGCTCTCCAAGCAAGAGGGCCGAGACACATGCGTCTGACAAACAGGGAGAGAGACATAGATGTCCGCTACCAAGAAACTTGCGGTCCTCGGGGCCGCGCTCGCGCTCGTCGCGACATCCGGCAGCGCTGCACTCGCCCAGAAGAAATACGACACCGGCGCGTCCGATACCGAGATCAAGATCGGCAACATCATGCCCTACAGCGGACCGGCCTCCGCCTATGGCGTGATCGGCCGCACCGAAGCCGCCTATTTCAAGAAGATCAACGACGAGGGCGGCATCAACGGCCGCAAGATCAATTTCGTCTCCTACGACGACGCGTACTCGCCGCCGAAGGCCGTGGAACAGGCCCGCAAGCTGGTCGAGAGCGACGAAGTGCTGCTGATCTTCAACTCGCTCGGCACGCCGTCGAACTCGGCGATCCAGAAATACATGAACTCCAAGAAAGTACCGCAGCTGTTCGTCGCCACCGGCGCCACCAAGTGGAACGACCCGAAGGATTTTCCCTGGACCATGGGCTGGCAGCCCAATTACCAGAGCGAGACGCAGATCTACGCCAAATACATCCTGAAGGAGCTGCCCAACGCCAAGATCGGCGTGCTCTACCAGAACGACGATTACGGCAAGGACTACCTGAAGGGCCTGAAGGACGGCCTCGGCGCCAAGGCCGCAAGCATGATCGTGCTGGAGGAAAGCTACGAGACGTCGGAGCCGACCATCGACAATCACATCGTCAAGCTGAAGGCGACCGGCGCCGACGTCTTCATCAACATCACAACGCCGAAATTCGCGGCGCAGGCGATCAAGAAGGTCGCCGAGATCGGCTGGAAGCCGCTGCACTTCCTCAACAACGTCTCGGCCTCGGTCGGCAGCGTGATCAAGCCGGCCGGCTTCGAGAACGCGCAGGACATCATCTCGGCGGCCTATCTGAAGGACGCTTCCGACAAGCAATGGGCCAACGACCCCGGCATGAAGGCGTTCCTCGACTTCATGACGAAGTACTTCCCCGAAGGCGACAAGACCGACGGCGGCACGATCGTCGGCTACGGCGTCGCACAGACGCTGGTCCAGGTGCTGAAGAACTGCGGCGACGACCTCACGCGCGCGAACGTCATGAAACAGGCCGCGAGCCTGAAGGACTTCCGCACCGAGGCGCTGCTGCCCGGCATCAAGATCAACACGTCGGCGACCGATTTCGCCCCGATCAGCCAGCTGCAGCTGATGAAGTTCAAGGGCGAGAAATGGGAACTGTTCGGCGAGGTCATCAGCGCCGACGTCGGCGGCTGATTTCCCGCCGCCCCTCGACCGGGAAAGGCCCCCCTGCGATACCGTCGCAGGGGGCTTTTTGTTGGCGCGTTTTCGGGCGAAGCGGGTACCGGTTCGCGCGAAGAAAACGCGTCGGAAACCGGAGTTTATAGCCATAGCCTGCTCGCAGGCCGGCCCGGGCAATGCCTGCTTACACTTTGCCCGGCAATACGCTAGGTAAACCGGCAAGAACCCCGACAAGAAACCGACGCCCTTGCGCGGCGGCAACAACAAGGAGATTTCGGGAAATGCCGATGCCGATCCGACACCGTGTCGCAACCGCCCTGCTCGGCCTCGCCGTCGCCGCCGCGACCGGCAATGCCGCATGGGCGCAGAAGAAATACGACACCGGTGCGAGCGACACCGAGATCAAGATCGGCAACACCATGCCCTATAGCGGCCCGGCCTCGGCCTATGGCGTGGTCGGCAAGGCGATGGCCGCGGTGTTCAAGAAGGTCAACGACGACGGCGGCATCAACGGGCGCAAGATTACTTTCGTCTCCTACGACGACGGCTACTCGCCGCCTAAGACCGTCGAGCAGACGCGCCGGCTGGTCGAGAGCGACGAGGTGCTGTTCCTGTTCGGCACGCTCGGCACCGCCTCCAACACCGCGATCCAGAAATATCTCAACGCCAAGAAGGTGCCGCAGCTGTTCGTCGCCACCGGCGCGACCAAGTGGAACGATCCGAAGGCCTTCCCCTGGACCATGGGCTGGCTGCCCAGCTATCAGAGCGAGTCGCGGATCTACGCGAAATATCTGCTCAAGGAAAAGCCCGGCACCAAGGTCGCGGTGCTCTACCAGAACGACGACATGGGCAAGGACTACCTCAAGGGGCTGGAAGACGGCTTCGCCAGCGACCCCGCGCGCGTCGTCGCCAAGGAGAGCTATGAAGTCGCCGAGCCGACGATCGATTCCCATGTGGTGCGGCTGAAATCCTCCAATCCCGACGTCATCGTCTTCTTCACCACGCCGAAATTCGCGGCGCAGGCGATCCGCAAGATCGGCGAGATCGGCTGGAAGCCCGTGACCATCATCTCGAACGTCTCGGCCTCCACCGCGACCGTGATGCGTCCGGCCGGCCTCGACAATGCGCAGGGCGTGATCTCGGCCGCCTACGCCAAGGACGCCAGCGATCCGCAATGGAAGGACGACGCCGGCATGAAGGCGTTCGACGACCTGCTCGCCAAATACATGCCCGACACCAACCGCGTCGATGCCTCGGCGATGACCGGCTACAACATGGCGACCACGATGGTCGAGGTGCTGCGCCGCTGCGGTGACGACCTCACCCGCGCCAATGTGATGAAGCAGGCGGCGAGCCTGAAGCAATTCGCGCAGGGCGGCCTGCTGCCCGGCGTGACGCTGTCGACCGGGCCTGCCGACTTCCAGCCGATCGAACAGCTCCAGCTGATGCAGTTCAAGGGCGAGCGCTGGCAATTGTTCGGCGACGTCATCAGCGGCGAAGTCGGCGGAAACTGACCGCGTTACATAAGGCACAACCATGACCGACCGTCGTCCTTTCCTGCGTTCGATCTTCGATGCCGCGGTGGCGGCTGCGCATCCCGATGTCGTGCTGGCGCCGCGGCTGCGGCCGGTGCCGAAGGGACGGGTGATCTGTCTCTGCGCAGGCAAGGGCGCAGCCGCGATGGCCGCGGCGGCCGAGCGGCACTATCTCGACGCGCTCGAGCTCCCGCCGGAGCGGCTGGTCGGCATCGCCACCACGCGCCATGGCTACGGCGTGCCGACCCGCCGCATCCGCGTGGTCGAGGCCGGCCATCCCGTGCCTGACGAAGCCGGGCTCAAAGCGGCGGACGACACGCTGCGGCTCGCCGCGACAGCGACCCCGGACGATTTCCTGCTGGTGCTGCTGACCGGCGGCGGTTCGGCGAACTGGATCGCGCCGGTCGAGGGCGTGAGCTTTGCCCAGAAGCAGCAGGTCAACCGCGCGCTGCTGCGCTCGGGCGCGCCGATCGGCGAGATGAATGTCGTGCGCAAGCACCTCTCGCGCATCAAGGGCGGCCGGCTGGCGCGCGCAGGCAGGAACGCCGCCGAGATCGTCACGCTCGCGATCTCCGACGTGCCGCATGACGACCCTTCCGCGATCGCGTCCGGCCCCACCGTGCCGGATCCGACGACGCTGGCGGATGCGCGCGCGCTGGTCGCCAGATACAATCTCTCCATCGACGACGCGGTCCGTCGCGCGCTCGACGATCCCGCGAACGAAAGCTGCAAGCCCGGCGATGCCGCCTTCGCGCGGGCGACATTCGAACTGCTGGCAAAGCCGAAGGCCTCGATCGACGCCGCGGTGAAGATGGCGCGCGCCTCCGGCTACGAGACCATCGACCTCGGCGCCGATCTCGAAGGCGAGGCGCGCGAGGTCGCCGCCGATCACGCGCGGCTTGCGCTGAAGGCGCGCAGCGAAGGCAAGCGGGTTGCGGTCCTCTCCGGCGGCGAGCTCACGGTCACCGTGCGTGGCCAGGGGCGCGGCGGACCGAACCAGGAATACGCGCTGGCGCTCGCCGGCCTGTTGCAGGACACCGCCGGCATCTCGGCCCTCGCCGGCGACACCGACGGCGCCGACGGCGGCGCCGGCAGCGCGACCGACCCGGCCGGCGCAGTGATCGACCAGGCGACATTCGCGAAGATGAAATCGATCGGCCTCGATCCGAAGGCCTATCTCGAGAACAACGATGCCACCGGCTTCTTCGCGCAGACCGGGGATTTGCTGCTGACCGGGCCGACACTGACGAATGTCAACGATGTGCGGGTGATCCTGGTGGATTGATCCACCTTCGTCATTCCGGGGCGCGCGTAAGCGCGAACCCGGAATCTAAAGCATGATCCGGAAAGGTGCGCAGCGGCTTTCCGAAAAGATCATGCTCAAACAAAGAGCTAAGGCGCGATGACGATTCATCCCGATCGCATCGCGCTTTAGAGATTGTCGCGCGAGATTCCGGGTTCGTCGCTACGCGACGCGCCGGAATGACAAGAGCGTCAAAACTCCT
This sequence comes from Bradyrhizobium sp. BEA-2-5, assembly GCF_032918025.1. Taxonomy (NCBI): domain Bacteria; kingdom Pseudomonadati; phylum Pseudomonadota; class Alphaproteobacteria; order Hyphomicrobiales; family Nitrobacteraceae; genus Bradyrhizobium; species Bradyrhizobium sp. BEA-2-5. The sequence continues at coordinate 7,918,360 of NZ_CP136629.1, forward strand.
GCGCAAGCTTCGCCAGCATCTCCAGCAGCGCGGCGTGGTTAGCCGGACCGAGCACCTCGTTCAGCCGGGCCTCGTGCTTGGTGGCGACGAGCTTTTTCGCTCGCGCCAGCACGGCCTTGCCCTTGTCGGTCAGCACCAGGATGTGCGAGCGGCGGTCGTTGGTGGAGCGGATCCGCGCGCACAGATCGCGGCTTTCGAGATTGTCGAGCATGGCCACGAAGTTCGGCCTGAGGATGCCGAGCGTGGAGGCGATCTCGGTCTGGTTGCGGCCGGGGTTCTTCTCGACCAGGAGCAGGACCGAGAACTGCGCCGGCGTCAGTTGGAGCGAGGCCATGCAGCGCAGAAAGTTCTCGAACACCTTGAGCTGGGCCCGCTTCAACGAATAGCCGAGCAATCCGGACAGTTCGCCCAGTTGCAGCATGCTGTCGTCCCCGGCAGAGTCGGCCGGTTCCCTGCGCAGGGCGCGCGACGAACGGAGGGCATCGGTGGCGGTCTTGGAAACAGTCATCGCTCCAGGCTCGCAATCCCGGTACAAGAATCCCGCACGACACTCGGGGACCTTGAGATTATATCTAATAATTGTTATGGACTATATCAAATGTCGGCACCTTTCAACAGCCGATATCGGCCGACCTGACCGGCACGACCGGTTGAGGCGGTCCGACGCTTGAGGGGGAGCGTCCGGTCTTGAATACCACCATCATGCTGTTCCTGGTACAGGACGGCATCACCAATGGCGCGATCTACGCGCTGCTCGGCCTGGCGCTGGTGCTGGTGTTCGCCGTCACCCGCGTCATCCTCATTCCCCAGGGCGAATTCGTCACCTACGGCGCGCTGACCTATGCCATGCTGGCGACCGGCCAGGTGCCCGGCACCGCACGGCTTGCGGTCGCGATGGGCCTCGTCGCCTTCGCCCTCGACCTGTTCTTCGCCCGCAACGCGCTGCATGCGCGGCTGGTGATCCACTCGGTCGCGCTCAACATCGCCTTTCCCGTCGCGCTGCTCGGCCTGATTTACGCGCTGGTCGGTCCCGGCACGCCGATCGCCGTCAACATCGCGCTCGCGCTCCTGATCGTGGCGGCGATCGGCCTCTACCTCTACCGCATCGCGTTCCAGCCGCTGGCGCACACCTCGGTGCTGGTGCTGCTGATTGCGTCCGTCGGCGTCCACCTCGCGCTGCAGGGACTGGGCCTGCTGTTCTTCGGCGCCGAGGGCCTGCGCGCGCCTGCGCTGTCGAATGCCGCAGTAACCGCCGGCCCGCTGCGCTTCACCGGCCAAAGCCTTGCGGTCTACGGCCTGACGATCGGCTTCATCGTCGCCCTGTGGCTGTTCTTCGGCTACACCAAGACCGGCAAGGCGCTGCGCGCGACCGCCGTGAACCGGCTGGGGGCGCGGCTTGCCGGCATCCGCACCACGCTGTCCGGGCAGATCGCCTTCCTGCTGGCGTCTGTCATCGGCGCGCTGTCGGGCATCCTGATCGTGCCGATCACGACGCTCTACTATGACAGCGGCTTCCTGATCGGCCTGAAGGGCTTCGTCGCCGCGATCATCGGCGGGCTCGTCAGCTATCCCCTCACCGCCGTCGCGGCGCTGGTCGTCGGCATCGTCGAGGCGTTCTCGTCCTTCTATGCCAGCAATTTCAAGGAAGTCATCGTGTTCACGCTGATCCTCCCCGTGCTCGTGTTGCGCTCGCTCGCGGCGCCCGAGGTCGAAGAAGAGAAGGATTGAGCGCGATGACGCAGCGCCTTCCCCTCATCATCTTCGCGCTCGTGATGGCGGTGATTCCGCTTGTCCCGGGTATGCCGCCGTTCTGGATCGTGCTGCTCGACAATATCGGCCTCGCGGCGCTGGTCGCGATGGGTCTCGTGCTGCTCACCGGCGTCGGCGGCCTGACCTCGTTCGGGCAGGCGGCTTTCGTCGGCTTCGGCGCCTACACCACCGCGGTGCTGTCGACGGCCTACGGCCTGTCGCCCTGGCTGACGCTGCCGCTGTCGCTCGTGGTCAGCGGATCGCTCGCGGTGCTGCTCGGGCTGATCACCGTCCGCCTCTCCGGCCATTATCTGCCGCTCGGCACGCTCGCCTGGGGGCTCGGGCTGTTCTATCTCTTCAGCAAGCTGGAGTTCCTGGGGAGAAACGACGGCATCTCGTCGATCCCGCCGCTGTCGATCGGCACGTTCAAGATGCTGAGCCCGGATGCGATCTATTATGCGATCTGGGTCGCGGTGCTGCTGTCCGCGCTACTCACCATGAACCTCTTGGACTCCCGCACCGGGCGCGCGATCCGCGCGTTGCGGCGCGGCCATGTCGCCGCCGAAGCGTTCGGCGTGCAGACGCCGCGCGCCAAGCTGCTGGTGTTCATCCATGCCGCGGTGCTCGCCGGTCTTTCGGGGTGGCTCTACGCCCATCTCCAGCGCGCGGTGAACCCGACCCCGTTCGGCGCGCATATGGGCATCGAATATCTCTTCATCGCCGTGGTCGGCGGCGCCGGCTATGTCTGGGGCGGCGTCCTGGGCGCCGGCATCGTCGTGATCCTCAAGGAGGTGTTGCAGAGCTACCTGCCCTACATCTTCGGCGGCCAGAGCCAGGTCGAGACCATCGTGTTCGGCATCATGCTGGTGGCGCTGCTGCAGCTCGCACCTCAGGGTGTCTGGCCCTGGCTGATGTCGCGGCTGCCGTTCAAGCCCGCCCGCAAGACCCCGGACACGTCCGTGAACCTGGAGCACCGCGAACGGGCGCCAGGAACGTCTCCGATCCTTCTGCACATCGACAGGGCGCGGAAGCAGTTCGGCGGCGTGGTCGCGGTCAACAATGTCTCGTTCGACGTCCGGGCTCGTGAGATCGTGGCGCTGATCGGCCCGAACGGCGCCGGCAAGAGCACGACGTTCAACCTGATCACCGGCGTCCTGACCGCAACCAGCGGCAAGATCTCGGTGCTCGGCAAGAAGGTCGACAACGCGCCGCCGCAGGAGATCGTCAAGCTCGGCATCAGCAGGACCTTCCAGCACGTCAAGCTCGTCCCCGACATGACCGTGCTGGAAAACGTCGCGATCGGCGCGCATCTGCGCGGCCATTCCGGCCCCCTCTCCTCGATGCTGCGCCTCGACCGCGCCGACGAGGCCAAGCTGCTCGCGGAAGCCGCCCGCCAGATCGAGCGCGTCGGCCTCACCGAGCAGATGCACCAGTTCGCGGGCAGCCTTTCGCTCGGTCAGCAGCGCATCGTCGAGATCGCCCGCGCGCTCTGCGTCGATCCGATGCTGCTGCTGCTCGACGAGCCGGCCGCGGGCCTGCGCCACATGGAGAAGCAGCGCCTCGCGACGCTGCTGCGCGAGCTGCGCGACGGCGGCATGAGCGTGCTGCTGGTGGAGCACGACATGGGCTTCGTCATGAACCTCGCCGACCGCATCGTGGTGCTCGATTTCGGCACCAAGATCGCGGAGGGCACCCCCGCCACGATCAAGACCAATCCCGAAGTGATCAAGGCCTATCTCGGAGTGGCGGCATGAGCGCGCTGTTGTCTGTCACCGACGCGCATGTCGCCTATGGCAAGGTCGAGGCGGTGCGCTCGGTCTCGCTCGAGGTCGGGGCCAACGAGATCGTCACCATCGTCGGTGCCAACGGCGCCGGCAAGACCACGCTGCTTTCGGCCATCATGGGCATTCTGCCGCTGAAGGGTCGCACCAGCTTCGCCGGCGTCGACATGGCGCCCGGCTCGACATCGAGGACCGCGTCGCGATGGGGCTCGGCCTCGTCCCCGAGCACCGCGAATTGTTCGTGACCATGAATGTCGAGGACAATCTCGAGCTGGGCGCCTTCCGCATCGAGCGGAGCCGGGCGAAAGCCTCGATGGAGCGGGTCTACACGCTGTTCCCGCGGCTGAAGGAGCGGCGCAAGCAGCTTGCCGGCACGCTCTCCGGCGGCGAGCAGCAGATGCTCGCGATGGGCCGCGCGCTGATGGGCGAGCCAAAACTCCTGATGCTGGACGAGCCGAGCCTCGGCCTCGCTCCGATCATCGTCGCCGACATTTTCCGTATCGTCACCGAGCTGCGCGCCGCCGGCGTCTCCGTACTGCTGGTCGAGCAGAACGCGCAGGCCGCGCTGAAGATCGCGGACCAGGCCTATGTGATGGAGCTCGGCGAATTCGTTCTGTCAGGTACCGCCAAGGACATCGCCGCCAACAAGGGCGTCGCCGCGAGCTATCTCGGCTTCCAGCACGAAGGCGAGAGCGCGGTTTAGATTGCCCTTGTTGTACGTCGGTTGCCAGTGGTGATTGAGGTACTGCCGACGGCGATAGACCGTCACCCCACCCCGCTTCGCATCGCTACTCGCGCTGCGAAGCGACCCTCCCCCTCCAGGGGAGGGTAAGAGCCGTCCATCGACTTGCATTCGCGCGAAGATTGCGCTCCACTTCACCCTCCCCTGGAGGGGGAGGGTCGAGGGCACGCGGCGATGCGCAGCATCGCGGGTGCGATCGGGGTGGGGTGAAGCCGCGCAAATGGTCTCAGCATCGATCCTAAGAGCGGCTGCGAAGAAGCTGCGCGCCGACACGACGCCGCATGAACGAATCCTGTGGCGCGGGCTGAGAGAGCTGCCAACGGACGGAACGCATTTTCGAAGGCAAGCCGCGATCGGTCCCTATGTCGTCGACTTCTTTTGCCCGGCCAAGCGGATGATCATCGAGCTCGACGGTGGACACCACAACGACGATGACACTGCACTGCGCGATCGCGAGCGGCAGCAATGGCTGGAGAACGAGGGATATCGCGTCATCCGCTTCTGGAATTCGGAGATCACGGCTGACCTCAGTGCCGTGCTGGAGCGGATTTATGTCGAACTCTACGGCACTCGCGAGGCGGAAGCCGTGCCATTGAGGCACCACCGGCGGCGATAGACTTTCACCCTGCCCCGCTTCACATCGCTCCCGCGATGCGAAGCGACCCTCCCCCTCCAGGGGAGGGTAAGGAAAAAGCCGGCCCGCATCGGGACCGGCTTCTTCGTTTCACGGATGGTGAGCCAACTTACATCGCCGGGACGTATTTGCCGTCCTTGACCGTCAGCAGGATGCGCGAACGGTCGTCGAGGCCGTAGCGATCCTTTTCGGTCCAGTTGTAGACGCCCTGGGTCGCGACGATCTCCTTCTCGGAGATGAACGCCTTGCGGATCGCTTCGCGGAATTCCGGCGTGCCGGGTTTTGCCGTTTTCAGCGCCGCCGGGATCACGCGCTTGAGGATTTCGAACGCGTCGTAGGAGTGGCCGGCGAACTGGCTGCGGCTGTTCGGGCCATATTTGGCTTCATAGGCCGAGTTCAGCGCGAGGCCCGGCTTCTTGGTCAGCGCGGTGTCCGGCTGGGTTTCCGGCGACATGATCGGACCGGCCGACATGATGACGCCTTCCGCGGCCGCACCGGCGATGCGGATGAAGTCCATGCTGGCAGCACCATGGGTCTGGTAGATCAGGCCCTTGTAGCCGCGCTCGCGCAGCTCGGTCTGCGGCAGGGCGGCTGCGGTGCCGGACGCGCCGACCAGGATCGCGTCCGGATTGGCGGCGACCAGCTTCAGCACCTGTCCGGTTACCGAGGTGTCAGGACGGGCAAAGCGCTCCTCGTCGACGATGGTCATGCCCATCGGCACGGCCTGGGCCTTGAGGTCGTTGAACCAGAGGTCGCCGTAGGAATCGGAATAGCCGATGTAGCCGAGCGTCTTCACGCCCTTGGACTTCATGTGATCGTACAGCACCTTGCCCACGATCGGAATCGGCTGCGGCATCGCGACCGACCACTTCATGCGCTCGGGCGTGATCGGGAACGGCGCAAGACCGAAATGCGGGATCCCGGCCTCGTTGGCGACGTTGGAGACCGCGATGGTCGGCGGCGTCAGCGCCGAGCCCATGATAATGTCGGCCTTGGATTCGGTCACGAAGCGGCGGGCGTTGGTGGTCGCGGTGGTGGGATCGCCGCCGTCGTCGAGCACGATCACCTTCAGCGGCACGCCGCCGATCTCCTTCGGCACGAACTCGAGTGCATTGCGCTCGGGAATGCCGAGCGCGGCGGCAGGACCCGTAGTCGAGATCGAGATACCGATGGTGATTTCATTGGTCTGCGCCAGTGCGGGCGCGCCCGGCAGCGCGATGGCTGCTGCGAGCGCCGCGGCGAGAGTGGCCTTCCTCATTCATTCCTCCCTGCAGTTAAGTTTTTTGGGTTTAAACCGGTTTTGCGGGCCAATTCAGCCCCTTCTTTAGGTCATGAGGGGGTGCGAGTCAGCCCTTCATGAAGCGGTCAATAATCTCCTGCGGGAACGGTGCCGATTTCAGCTTGTCGGGGTTAACGGGGTCGCGGCCGACCAGGACGCGGGTCTCGAACCCCTCGATCGCCAGCGCCTCGCCCTTGTAGACGTTGTGCTTCACCTCGAAGCTCGAGCGCTTGATGCTCTCGATTTTGGTCTCGATGGTGATCCAGTCGCCATAGGTCGAGGGGATGTAGAACTTGGCTCGCGTGTCGACCATGGGAATGCCAACCAGGCCATACTTGCGGACCAGGTCCTGCTTGGAGAAACCGGCGACCTCGAACAGGGTCGAGGTCGAATCGTCGAACATGGCGAAATAGCGCGGGTAATAGACGATGTTGGCGGGGTCGCAATCGCCCCACTGGATCTGGACCTCGCGCCGGTTCACGAACATGGTTTATCCTTGATCGAGCATGAGCGATCCGGAAGCGCGCTTTATGCTCTTCCGGATCATGCTTCAGCGCGGCGCCATCCGGAGCGCGGCGTCGAGGCGCACCACTTCGCCGTTCAGGTAGGCGTTCTCGACCATGTGCAGCGCGAGCGCGGCGAACTCGTCGGCATTGCCGAGCCGGCGCGGGAACGGGATCGCCGCGGCGAGCGAGTCCTGGGCTTCCTGCGGCAGGTTGGCGAGCAGCGGCGTGAGGAACAGGCCGGGCGCAATGGTCAGCACGCGGACGCCGAACTGCGCGAGCTCGCGCGCGATCGGCAGCGTCATGCCGACGATGCCGCCCTTCGATGCCGAATAGGCCGACTGGCCGATCTGGCCGTCATAGGCGGCGACCGAGGCGGTGTTGATGATGACGCCGCGCTCGCCGGTCGCCTGCGGCTCGAGCTTGGACATCTCGGTCGCGGCGAGGCGCAGCATGTTGAAGGTGCCGATCAGGTTGACCTTGATCACCTTGTCGAAATCGGCGAGCGCCATCGGGCCGTCGCGGCCGACAACGCGCTTGGCAACGCCGATGCCGGCGCAATTGACCAGCACGCGGGCCGGGCCATGGGCCTTGGCGGCGGCAGCGACCGCGGCTTCGGCGGCCGCCGCATCGGCGACGTCGCAGACCACGGGAATGCCGCCGATCTCGGCCGCGACGCTCTCGGCGAGCTTGGCGTTGAGGTCGCAGACCGCGACCTTGGCGCCCTGCGCGGCGAGACGGCGCGCGGTCGCAGCGCCCAATCCCGATGCACCGCCGGTGACGATGGCGGCCTGGTCCTTCAACTGCATGGCTTTCTCCTGTTCGAGAACTAGACGAGTGTGATCACCGATGCCGGGGGCACCGGCGCATAAAGCGCTCCGATGATGTCCGTGCGATGCTCCAGCACCGCGCGCTGGTTGATCGAGCCCTTGTCGGTGACCTCGCCCTTGTCGATCGATAGCGGCGTGTCCATCAGGATCGCGCGCGTGATCCGTGTCGAGGAGCCGGTGGCGCCGGCCAGCACGCGCGCGAAGCGCTCGCGGAAGGCCGCCCGCACCAGCGGATCGTTGGCCGCGGCCGCGATGTCGCCAGAGGCGAGCTGCGGGTTGATCAGGCGGCAGCCGTCGAGATCGAGGATCACGATCGCAGCAAGCTCGTCGCGGTTGATGCCGGCGATGACGACGTCGCGCACCAGCGGCGCGCAGGCCGCAACGAAGCGCGCCCGCAGCGGGCCGACGCTGACCCAGGTGCCGCTGGCGAGCTTGAAGTCTTCGCCGATCCGCCCGTCGAAGTCGAAGCCGGCGTTGAGATCACCAGCGTCGGCGGGCTTCAGCGCGTCGCCGAACTTATAGAAGCCTTCCTCGTCGAACGATTTCGCCGTGATGTCGGGCTGGCGCCAGTAGCCGGGCATTACGTTCGGCCCCTTGCAGCGGACCTCCAGCTTGCCGTTGTTCGGAACCAGCTTGGCGTCATTGCCCGAGACCGGCAGGCCGACATGGCCGGAGCGGCTGGTGCGCGGATTGACCGACATGAAGAACGGTGCAGTCTCGGTGGCGCCAAGGCCCGTCAGCATCGGCACGCGGTAGCCCTTTTCCTTCACCGCGAGCTCGTCGAGGCTGTCCCAGACGAAGGGCGACAGCGCCGCGCCCGAGAAGAACATCGCGTGCAGCCGGTCGAAGAACTTTGCGCGCAGGCCCTGGTCGTCGCGCAAATACGGCAGCAGCGACTCGTAGCCCTTGGGCACGTTGAAATAGACTGTGGGCGAAATCTCCTGGAGATTGCGCACGGTCTCCTCGATGCCGCCGGGCATCGGCTTGCCGGCGTCCAGGTACATCGAGCCGCCGTTGTAGAGCGTCAGTCCGATATTGTGGTTGCCGCCGAAGGTATGGTTCCAGGGTAGCCAGTCGATGATGACGGGCGGCTCGTCCGTGAGGAAGGCGAGCGTCTCGCGCAGCATCACCTGGTTGGCGCAGATCATGCGCTGGGTGTTGATGACGGCCTTGGGGTTGCCGGTCGAGCCCGAGGTCAGCAGGAATTTTGCGATCGTGTCGGGGCCGATCGCCGCATGGGTCGCATCGAGGCGCGGGTCTTCCGGCGTCGCCAAGAGACCGGCGAGGCGCGTCACCTCACGGCCGGGCACGGTGCCGCGGCTTGCGGCGATCTCGACGTCGGATCCGACATTGGCACGCAGCGCGTCGGCGAACTTGTCGGCATCGTCGACAAAGATGAGGCCTGGCGTCAGAAGCTTGATGACGAAGCTGAGCTTGCCATAGTCGCGCGACACCAGCGAATAGGCCGGCGATACCGGGCAGAACGGAACGCCCGCATAGAACGCGCCGAAGGCGAGCAGGGCGTGGTCGATCGAATTGCCGGAGAGGATGACGACCGGCCGCTCCGCCGAGAGGCCGCGCGCGATCAAGGCGGAGGCGATGCGCCTGATAGCCTCGAGCAATTGCGCGTAGGTGATTTGCCGCCAGCCGCCACCGGCGGCACGCTCGGCCATGAACACGCGGTTCGGCTCGGCCTTCGCCCAGTGGTGCAGCCGATCGGTGATGCGAACCGGAAAATCAGCGAGGCTGAGCTTCGGTCGGAGATAGATGGTGCCGTCGTCGCGGCGCTCGACGGTGACGTCAGGATTGCCGAACGAGATCGGGCGCAGCGGATGCGCGCTCGCAGTGTTCCCAGACGGCGCGGCGCTCATGTCGGCTTCACCTTGGCGGTCTTGCGATCAAGAAACGCGCGGATGCGCTTCTTGGCCTCCTTGTCGCTCTGCGCGACGGTGGCCATCAGCGATTCCATCAAGAGACCCGTCTGCGGATTGGCCTCCGCGATCATCGGCAGCGCCTGGAGCACGGCGAAATTGGTCAGCGGCGCGTTGGAGGCGACGCGCTCGGCCAGCTCCAGCGCTTTCGGCAGCGCGCCGTCGGCCTCCGTCAGATATTGCGCGAAGCCGTAGGACGCGCCCTCGGTCGCGCTATAGACGCGTCCGGTCAGCATCATGTCCATCATCCGGGCGACGCCGATCAGCCGCGGCAGCCGCACCGAGCCGCCGCCGCCGACGAAGATGCCGCGTTGTCCCTCCGGCAGCGCGAAATAGGTCGAGGGCTCGGCGACGCGGATATGCGCCGCGCAGGCAAGCTCCAGCCCGCCGCCGATCACCGCACCCCGGAGCGCCGCGATCACGGGCACGCGGCTGTACTGGATGCGGTCGAACACCCGGTGCCACATCTGGGAATGGAGCAGGCCGCCGGTCGCGTCGTGCTCGGTCAGTTCGGAGAGATCGAGACCCGAGGAGAAATGGTCGCCGATGCCATGGATCACGACCGCGCCGACCGCATCCGGTATCGCGGAAAAGCAATCCCGCAGCGCCAGGATGATGCCGTCGTTCAGCGCATTGCGCTTGGCGGGACGGTTCAGCCCGACCGTCAGCACCGCCCCTCGCGTCTCGATCCTGAGCAGCGAGGCGTCTCCCCCGCCGGCAGCGTTTCCCATGGCGTTATTGTTTCCGGTTCAGAATAGTTATGTATTATAACGATTAGCGGGAGAGTCAATATGAGCGCGCACGGCTGGTGGCCGTCGACCCTTCGAGACGGCCGCTGCGCGGCCTCCTCAGGGTGACGGTGATGGAATGGATACGCGCGCTCCCTCCTCCCGTCGTCCCTGCGAAAGCAGGGACCCATAACCACAAACGGTTATTGCTGCGCGACGGCGGAACGACGGGTCCCGTTCACGACACAGGCCGCGGAGTATGGGTCCCTGCTTTCGCAGGGACGACACCGAATGTTGGGGCGGATCGCGGCAGGTGAGACTGCAAGTGTGCGAAACTAAAGCACCTGGTGCACGTCGATCACCACGCGGTCCGCATGCCGTGCCGCCGAGCCGACGAAGATGTGCTCCATCAGCCAGCGATACTTCTCGTGCCCGGTCTCGAATTTCGGCACGGTGCGGAAATAGATCAGCTTGGGATCGACCGGCTCGCCGCGCTTGAGCTTTTGCAGGAGCTCGACCGGGCCGAAGCGCATGCCCTTGTTCTCGACATAGACGACGGCGCCGTCGTCGGTCTCGAAGGCATATTTCGCTTCGAGATCGATCAGCTCGTTGGGGCGGATGGTCTGGAAGTCGGCGCCGAACGGCAGCACCTTGCCCGTGATCGCGCCCGTCACCTCGCCGCCGATGATCGGGATGATGCGCCGGACGCCGATCCCGGTCTCGCCGGCGGTGACGACGTCACCGATGCGGGCGGTGACGGTGAAGACGTATCTGGTTTCAAGCTCGGGATTCATGGGCCTAACCAATCATGCGCTGCGGCAGCCAGGTCGCGAGCAGAGGGAACAGGATCAGGATCACCAGCCGGATCAGGTCGGTGATGACGAACGGCAGCACGCCGACAAAGATCGTCGACATGTTGACGTCCTTGATCACGCTCTTGATCACGAACACGTTCATGCCCACCGGCGGAGTGATCAGCCCGAGCTCGACGGTCATGACGACAATGACGCCGAACCAGATCGGGTCGAAGCCGAGGTGGATGATGACCGGGAAGATGATCGGCACGGTCAGGATGATCATCGCCATCGCGTCCATCAGGCAGCCGAGCACGAGATACATCACCATGATCAGCGCCAGCACGCCGTAGGGACCAAGGCCAAGGCCGGTGAGGAGCTCCGTGACCTTCTGCGGCGTCTGCGTCACCGTGAGGAAATAGCCGAAGATCAGCGCGCCGATCAGCACCGTGAACACGGCGGCGGCGGTGCGCGTCGCCTGCAGCAGCGATTGCAGGATGCCTTCCCTGGTCAGCTTGCCGCGCAGGATACCGATGATGAAGGCGCCCACCGCGCCAACCGCGCCGGCTTCGGTCGGGACAAAGAAGCCGCCATAGAGCCCGCCGATCACGAACAGGAACAGCAGCAGCGGCGACCAGACGTCACGTAGCGCGACGAAGCGCTCGTGCCACGACGCCTTCTTTCCCGCCGGCAGGAAGCCGGGCCGCGTCACGCCGATGATGCCGATCGTGATCATGTGCATCAGGATCGCGAGCAGGCCGGGAATGATGCCCGCGATGAAGAGCTTCCCGATGTCCTGCTCGGTGATGATGCCGTAGACCGCAAGCACCGTGGAGGGCGGCAGGATCGCGCCCAGCGTGCCGCCGGCCGCGATGACCCCCGTGGCAAAGGACTGCGGGTAGCCGAAGCGGCGCATCTCCGGGTAGGCGACGGCGGAGAAGGTCGCGGCGGTCGCAACCGACGAACCGCAGATCGCGGCGAAACCGCCGCAGGCACCGACGGTGGCGATGCCGAGACCGCCCCGCAGATGGCCGACGAAGCCGTTGGCGGCGCGGAACAGCTCGCGGCTCATGCCGGAGTTGCTGACGAAGGATCCCATCAGCAGGAACATCGGAATCACGCCGAAAGTGTAATCCGTCACCGTCCGCATCGTGGTCTGGCCGACCAGCTTGAGCGCCGGCGCGAAGCCGGTGAGATAGCCAAAACCGGTGATGCCGACGAGGCCCATCGCCATGCCGACGGGGACACGGAGCAGCATCAGCACGAACAGGCTGACAAAGCCGATAACGGCGACGGTCTCGGGACTGAGGTCGAGACTCATGGCCGTCTACTCCGCGGTCTTGATCTTGGCATCATGGATGTCTTCGGGGTGGAAGATCAGCCGGTAGGTGCGGATCGCGATCAGCAGCACGGCGCAGACGTCGCCGATCCACGACACCAGGAAGAACGGCCAGACCGGCACGCCGAGATCCATGGTGACGATATGGCTGTTCCTGGTGTCGATCACCTTGTCGAACAGCGTCCAGGTCTGCACGGTGACGACGAACAGCAGCACCAGCGTCGCGAACACGTCGATCCAGCGCTGATAGCGCGGGCCGACATTGCCCCAGACCAGGTCCACCGTGATGTGAGTGCCGCGATAGGAGGTCGCCGCGATGCCCCAGAAGATGAGGATGCCGAGCAGGAACTGGCCGAAATTGTAGTAGTCGGGGATCGTCACCGCGAAGAATTTTCGCATGAACACCGCGGTGAAGGTATTAAGCGCGACGACGCCGACGAAGAAGGCCGCGACCCATTCGATCGAATCGATGAAGCGATCCATGAAATTCTTGCGCGCCGGCTCGGGTGGGCCGGTGATGACGCCGTCTTGGGAGACTTCGGAATTGGCAGCCATGCTTCGAGATCCCTCCCGGCGTCATGGCCGGGCTTGTCCCGGCCATCCACGTCTTCGTTGCCGCGCGCAAGAACGTGGATGCCCGGGACAAGCCCGGGCACGACGACCTCATTTGCCTCGGCAGCGCCTTAGATCCCCGCCTCGAACTTCTTCAGCGTGGCCTCCAGATCGGCGCCGATCTTTGCCGCATCGCCGCCGGCCCTTTTCACCGCCTCGGCCCAGCTATCGCGCAGCGGCTTGACCGCCTTCTTCCACTCGGCGAGCTGATCCGAAGTCAGCGGATAGACCTCGTGGCCTTCCAGCGCCTTCATCTTGGTGCGGCCATTGGCTTCGAAATCGGTCCAGGGGTCGGTGACCTTGGAGGCCCATTCCGGCGTGCAGTGGTCGTCGATCACCTTCTTCTGGGCAGCCGACATCGAATTATATTTGGCGAGGTTCATGTTGTAGGTGAACACCGTCGAATAGAGCGGCACGTCCATGTGGTACTTCACCACCTTGTCGATGCCGAACAGGAAGATCGAGCCCCAGGGGAAGGTGATTTCGTCGGCCACACCGCGCTCGATCGCATCGCGCGATTCCGGCGCGGAGGCCTGCACATTGGTGCCGCCGAACATCTTCACCATCTCGCCGATGGTGCTCTGCGCGGGCCGCACCTTGACGCCGGAGAGGTCGCTCGGCAGCACGATCTTCTTCTTGCCGTGCAGCGCACCCGGATCGTGGATGAAGGCGAAGCACAGCTTGGTGTCCTTCATCTCGGTCGGCGCATATTTGTGGTACCACTCGTTCAGCGCCAGCGTGCCCTTCTTGCCGTCGGAGAAGGTGAACGGAAGCTGGCCCGCGGCCGCGATCGGGAAGCGGCCGGGCTGATAGCCGGGATTGACATAGGTGACGTCGGCGATGCCGTCGCGCGCCATGTCGTAATGGTCGAAGGCCTTGCCGAGCTGCTGGGCCGGAAACACGGTGACCTTGATGGTGCCGCCCGATGCCTTCTCGATGTCGGCGGCCCAGGCCTGGGTCGCCGGCACCAGCGGATGCGCCGGCGGCACCCATAGCGACACCTTGAGATTGACGGTCTTGTCCTGCGCGACAGCAGGTCGCGCAGCCGGCACGATGGCGGCGGCCATCAACACCGCCAACACTGTTTTCCTCATCACGTCTCCTCCTCTCCAGGGCGAGCTTGGTGCCCGGCCTCATTACTTAACATGTTATCTAATTCAGACGGATATTCAAGACGAAATCCGCCGGGCGGACGCCTCGTCGCACCCTCCGCCCCGGTCCCACGCCGCCGCATCTTGCGCTGCGGCGAACGTGCGTCGCGCGCAAATCCGTCTTGCCAAAACCGTTATATGATATAGTTGCCTTGGCAAGTTGACGGCGCGGGCACCGGCTAAAAGCCTATCCGATCGGGAGGACAAGGTATTGCGGACAAAAGTAGCAATCATTGGTGCAGGTCCGGCCGGACTGTTGCTTGGGCAACTACTTCATACTTTCGGCGTAGACAACATCATTCTTGAGCGGCAGACCCCGGACTATGTGCTGGGACGGATTCGCGCCGGGCTGCTCGAGGAAGGCACCGTGTCGCTGCTCGAGAGCGTCGGTGCCGCTTCCCGGCTGCACCAGGAGGGCCTGATCCATCACGGTCTCGAACTGGCGTTCGGCGGCGCGCGGCACCGCATCGATCTGCATGGCGCGACCGGCAAGACGGTGATGATCTACGGCCAGACCGAGGTCACGCTCGACCTGATGGATGCCCGCAAGGCGGCCAGCCTGACCTCGATCTACTCGGCGGCCGACGTCAAGCCGCTTGATTTCGACACCGATCATCCGCGCGTCACCTATGTCAAAGACGGCGTCACCCACACGATCGATTGCGATTTCGTCGCCGGCTGCGACGGTTTCCATGGCGTCAGCCGCGCCAGCGTCCCGTCTTCGGCAATCGAGGAGTTCGAGCGGGTCTATCCGTTCGGCTGGCTCGGCATTCTCTCGGAGACGCCGCCGGTCTCGCCGGAACTGATCTACAACAACCATGCCCGCGGCTTTGCGCTGTGCACCATGCGCTCGACCAAGCGCAGCCGCTACTATGTGCAATGTTCGCTCGACGATCATGTCGATCAATGGCCGGACGACCGCTTCTGGGACGAATTGAAGCGCCGGCTCGACCAGGAGGCGGCCGACAGCCTCGTCACGGGCCCGTCGATCGAGAAGAGCATCGCGCCGCTGCGCAGCTTCGTCGCCGAGCCGATGCGCTTCGGCCGGATGTTCCTATGCGGCGACGCAGCCCACATCGTGCCGCCGACCGGCGCCAAGGGATTGAACCTCGCTGCCAGCGACGCGCATTATCTGTCGAGCGCGCTGCGCGAGTTCTACGACGAGAAATCCACCGCCGGCATCGATGGGTATTCGGCGAAGGCGCTGGCACGGGTCTGGAAAGCCGTGCGTTTCTCCTGGTGGATGACCTCGATGCTGCACAAATTCCCCGACGAGGGCGAATTCGCCGCGCGCATCCAGATCGCCGAGCTCGACTACCTCGTCAGTTCGAAGGCGGCCTCGACCTCGCTGTCGGAGAATTATGTGGGACTGCCGTTCTGATCACCGACTGCCGGCTTCGTCATCCCGGCGGCGCAGCAAGCCTCGAAGGATGCACGGCCCCGCCGGTGGCCGTCGATCCCTCGAGACAGCGCTACGCGCCTCCTAGGATGACGGGACGTGATGCCTGTGCTTAGGCAGCCGCCACGGCCGGCTTCGGCATCAGCCAGGCCAGCACCAGCGCGATCAGCAACAGCGCCGGGACGTCGCCCAGCAGGTGACCGCGCTCGGCCTCGTCACTGACCGCCTGCACGGCCATGATGCCGCCATGCACGACGCTCGACCACACCGTGAACCAGATCAGGCTGCGGTGCTGCAGCGGATCCCGCGCGGCGAGCAGCAGGAATACGCCGAGCGTCGCATAGATGCCGACGATCATCATCGGGTAATGCGAATGGCCGTGGCCCCAGGACCAGCCGGACGGCCAGAGCTGGAACAGCGGATAGACGGCGAAAATCGCGATCAGACCGACCACGACGAGCGCGATGCGAAGATAGGTCAGGCGGGTCACGGCCGACATGGTCTCTCCTCATGCCATGGACGCGGCGCGAAGCATGTCACAAACTGCGGCGGGATGCGCGTGAACTGCGTCACGGTTGGGAAGCGGCCGCGATGCTGATATTGTATCCCGCACCCGGCGCGAGCGAGCTTCAAACAGCCGTGCAAATCCCGTTTAAAACTTTGTAGGCGGTGAAACCGTCATCGACATCGCGTTCAATGGCATCAACGCAACGTCATATGCGAGCTTCAGATGACCACCGATACGCAAGTCGTGCCCGACAATCCCCAAGACGTCCCTCAAGGCTTCGAGCCGCTGTTCCGCAAGAGCCCGCTCACCGAGCCCTGGGAGCCGCTCTACCAAAAGAAGACCGAGCGTGCCGTCATCATCGGCCTGCGGCTGGCGAGGCCACATACCAACGGCCGCGGCCTGATCCATGGCGGTCTGATCGCAGCCCTTGCCGACAACGCGATGGGCTATAGCTGCGGCCAGGCGACCGGCTGGACCACCTCGTTCGTCACGATCTCGCTCGCGGTCGATTTCGTCGGCTCCGCCAATGTCGGGCAATGGCTCGCGATCGAGAGCGACGTGATCAAGACCGGCAGCACGATCTGCTTCGCGCAGAGCCTGATCAAGGCCGACGGCGTGACCATCGCGCGCGCCAGCGGCACCTTCCGCGTGGTGCCGAAGAAGCCGCCGGTGAGCTAGTCGAAATACCAGTCGGTGATCTCGGTCACGATATCGATGAAGGTCCGCACCTTGGCCGACAACAGCCGCGTCGTCGGATAGACGACGTGGATCGGCACCGCCGGCTGCTCGAACTCGGCGAGCACGATCTGGAGCCGCCGCGCCTTCAGCGATTCGGCGGCCTGATAGGCCATCACCCGGGTCAGTCCGCCGTCCTGCTCGGCGTACTGGATGGCGGCGTCCGAGCTGTTGCTGGTGAAGCGCGGCGTAGGGGTGATGCGGACTTCGCGGCCATCCTCCATGAAACGCCAATCCGGCGTCGCGGTCATGGCGCCGAACTGGATCGTGTCGTGGGCGGTGAGGTCCGCCGGTCGCTTCGGCTCGCCGCGACGCTTGAGATAGCCGGCCGACGCCACCACGATGCGGCGCATCCGGCCGACATGCCGCGCCACCAGCGTCGAATCCGGCAGGTGCCCAAGCCTGACCGCGAGGTCGACGCCGTCCTCGACCAGATTGATCCTGCGATCGGACAGCCGCAGATCGACGCCGACGCCGGGATAGCGCTTCAGATAGGCGCTCACCACCGGGCTGACATGGAGCCGCCCGAAGCCGAACGGTGCCGAGATCACCAGCCGCCCCTCGGGGCGGGTGCGCTCGTTCTCGACCGCGTCGTCGGCCTCCTCGACATCGGCGAGGATGCGCCGCGCGCGCTCGAGATAGCGTGCGCCGACGTCGGTCAGCGTCACCTGCCGCGTGGTTCGCTGCAGCAGCCGCGCGCCGAGGTGCTCCTCCAGCGCCGCGATCAGCCGGGTGATGGCGGACGGCGACAGGCCGAGCTTGCGGGCGGCGGGGGCAAACCCCTCGAGGTCCGCCACCGCGACGAAGGCCTGCATGGCGTCGATCCGGTCCATGGCACTATTGCATAATTGGCAACAGTGAAGTGTCAATGCACAAGATTGCTTACGATCTAGGAATGTCCATCTTAAGCAGTGAGGACAACCGCTTAAGGCGCCCGTCACGGGAGGCACCGATGTCAGATGGTCACAGCTATCCGAGCGACGTCGCATTCAGTCCGGCGGTGAAGGCGATCCAGACCCGCAAGGGCTCGCGCGCCACCTACGCCGAGCTCGAGGCGCATGGCGGCTGGCGCAGCGAGATCGACGAGAACCTCGCCGGCTTCCTCAGCGAGGTCAACAGCTTCTATTTCGCCACCGCTTCAGCCGACGGCCAGCCCTACATCCAGCACCGCGGCGGACCGAAGGGGTTTCTCAAGGTACTCGACAAGCAGACGCTGGCCTTCGCCGACTATGCCGGCAACCAGCAGTTCATCACGCAAGGCAATTTGACGGAGAACCCCAGGGCCTACATCTTCGTGATGGATTACGCGCACCGCCGCCGCGTCAAGCTGTGGGGTGAGGCGAATGTGGTGGAGGACGATCCGGCGTTGACGCGCGCGCTGATGCCGAAAGGCTACCGTGCGCGGCCGGAGCAGGTGATCCTGTTCAAGATCGCGGCCTGGGACACCAACTGCCCGCAGCACATTCCGCAGAAATTCGACGCGGGCGATGTCGCCGCGGCGCTGGCGGCGCGCGACCAGCGCATCGCCGAGCTCGAGGCGGAGCTCGCCGCATTGAAGGGCCAGCCCGCTCCTGCCGCGCCGGCCCAGGCATGATTCGGAAAAGTGCGAAGCGGTTTTTCGGAAGGATCATGCCCCGAACTAAACCTAAAGCGCGATCGCGCTTTAGGCCGCCTGCTGCTGCAGCGGCGCCCAGGCGAATTCCGGATAATATTGCCGCATCATCCGGCCGACATAGGCGGTGAGATTGTCGAACTTCTCGGTGCGCTCGCGCAGCGGCGAATCGAAGAACGGGGTGAGGATTCCCGCCAGCGCGCCGAACGCGGTGGCATCGGTGCCGCACGGCGCATCACCCATCAGATACGGCTTGTCGCCGAGCTGGACCGCCAGCGCGAACAGCGAGCGGATCGCGAGATCGACGTCTTCGTCAGGTCCGTGGCGGCCAAGCCCGCTCAGCAGATAATTCTCGGCAACGCGGAACTGGGCGTCCTCGCGCATCTTGTCGCGCATATGCTCCGGCGCGCCGTCGAAGAAATGCGCAGGCCCCTTGGCGAAATTGACCGGATCGACCCAGCGCGCGCCGACCAGCGCCCAATAGACGTGATGCTCGATCATGCGCTCGAAGGCCCAGGCCTGCGCGCGTTCCTGCAACGAGAGCCCGGCATCGAAATCGAAGCCGTAGCGGCGCTCGATATGGGCGCGGATGAAGGTGGAATCGGCCACCGCCTCGCCGCCGTCGTCGATGAAGGGCAGCTGACCCTTGGGGGACGCCGGCGGCATCGCCCGCTCCTTCCGGTAGGGCAGCCCCGCCATCTTGAGCTGCACTTCCGTCTTAGTGACGAAGGGGCTGATTTCCGGCAGGCCGAAGCCGGCGCCAAAACCGTAAAGCGTAATCATATGAAGCTCCCGATCGCCTGTGGTCGTGAATTGAAGCTAGCCGTCCCCTGCTGCCAGCATGGTGTCAGCAGTAGTGGCATTCACTGTCGAACGGGCCGACGGGTGCGAGGCGGCGAACCGCCTCGCGAACGCGCTTGACCAGCCGTGCCCGCCCGTAGGACCAGACCGTGCTGATCGACTGTGCGATCAGCGCGACCAGGGCCCAGCGCAGGTCGCCGGAAGTGGAGTAGACCGTGACCAGCTGTTCCAGCGCAAAGTCTTGCGCCTGCCGGAAACCGAGTTCGTCAAGATTCGTCATGGACAAATTCCCTTCACTTGAGGTGTTGTCCTGATATAGCCCCCACCTGCTGCCAACATGCTGTCAGCAGTAGCCGGCCGGGGCCCAGAAAAGCCTGCGCACCGAGAGAGACGAGACCCGTCAAGACACTCGTCAAGACGGCTGCCGAAACAGCTACCGAGACACTCGACCAGACACGTGCCAAGAGAGCGATCGAGAGAGTTGCCATGAGACGCGCCGACCGGCTGTTTCAAATCATCCAGGTGCTGAGGCGCACGCGGAAGCCGCTGACGGCGGACGCGATCGCGGCCGAGCTCGAGACCTCGAAGCGCACGATCTATCGCGACATCGCGACGCTGATCGGCCAGCGCGTGCCGATCCGCGGCGAAGCCGGCATGGGTTACATTCTGGAGAAAGGCTTTGACCTCCCGCCGCTCATGCTGACACCCGACGAGATCGAGGCGGCAGTGCTGGGCGCGCAATGGGTCGCGGGCCATGCCGACTCCACGCTGGCGCGCGCGGCCGAAGACTTGATGGCCAAGATCGCCGACACAGTGCCTGAGCGCCTGCGGCCTTTCGTGCTGGAGCCGGCGAGCCGGGCGCGCTCGGCCTGGAACCGGGAGCCCGACCGCATCGACATGGTCAGGACCCGCAGCCAGATCCATGAGGGCAAGAAGATCACGCTGAACTATCGCGACGAGCATGGCCGCGATAGCGAGCGCGTGATCTGGCCGATTTCGGTCGGCTATCTCGAAGCAGTCCGGCTGCTGGCGGCCTGGTGCGAGCTGCGCGGCGACTTCCGCAGCTTCCGCACCGACCGCGTGGTCGAGGCGACCTATCTCGACGAGAAATATCCGGAGCGGCGCGACGTGCTGCGCGCTGGCGCCGCAGCTTGGTCTGGGAAGCGCCGAGGGACACCTGATGGCTGACAACGCGACCGACGCAGCCGACGCAAACCCCTGCCAGTCCTGCGGCGCCTGCTGCAGCTATTCGGAGAACTGGCCGCGCTTCACCATCGAGGACGACGCGCAGCTCGATCTGATCCCACCGCAATTCGTCAACGCGCGACAATCAGGCATGCGCTGCGAGGGCGATCGCTGCTCGGCGCTAGCGGGCCGGGTCGGAGAAGCAACGCGCTGCGAAGTCTATGCGGTGCGGCCGGAGGTATGCCGGACCTGCCAGCCGGGCGACGCGGAATGCGCGATGGCGCGGCGCCGGCACGGGCTGCCGCTCATCGCGAGCGCGCAGCCGATCTGACCAGACGTTACGCCGTGACCCTGTCGCTGACGTCCTCGTCGTCGAGCTCGTCATCGACGATCGGCGCGAAGGTCGTCAGCGGCTTGGTCGACAGCGTGATCGGCTTGCGCCCACCATGCGAAACGGTCGCGGCGCGGGCCGGCTCGCGCGACAGCGCGTAGAGCGTCGAGCCGACGCGGCCGCCGTTCTCGACCAGGTCACGCTCGCTGCAGCTTGCTGCGATCGCGACCGCCAGCGAGTGCAAATGGCTGCGGCGGTAGCAGAACAGCGCCAGCCTGGCCCTGACGTCGGGCGCGACATTGGCAACCAGCAACGAGAGCCCGTTCGGATTGGCGCGGTACATCTGGCCGAGCAGATCGTCGGCAACCGGGCAGGCATCGTTCTCGAAGGCGTCGCGGCTTGAAAACATTTGCAAATCCCCCTCGATCGGGAAGATGCCGCGTAATCCTCTAACGAAAGGTTAACCACGGCTTCCGGTCGCTTCCGGAGGGCCTTGCCCGTTGCGCGCGAATCACATCCGCCCGCGTCGCGGGCATCTGGATTCCTGGTCCCAGGATGTGAGGAAAGGCGCGCGAAACCCGCTCAGTTCGCGGCCATATAGATCGACAGCGCGAAGCCGGTAAGGTGATGCAGCGCCTGGTCGACGCCGATCAGGGTCCAGAACCAGGGATGCCCGGATTCCAGCGTCACGCCGAAATGCGAGGCGCAGATGCCCTTAGCCCGATCGACGATGATGTGGATCACGAAGTCGATGAAGGCGACGTACCAGAACCGCGGCGCCACCACCAGGATCAGCGCCAGGGCAACCGCGAGATGGACCAGGCAGTGCGCCAGCAGCGGCAGCGCCCAGCCGGTCTTCTGATCCTTGCCGATCGCCATCCAGGCGTTCTGCAGCATGAAGTCGGCGATGATGTGCTTTGCGGTGAGAAGCAACATCCATCCCACCAGGGCACCAACCGACACCGACGATGACATGGAGGGAAACAACAAGCTGACGCCCTTTTACTTCGATGAATGTGATTGCAAGAAATCCGGGTCAGGCCGTCAGCACAATTCCGCAAACCGAAGCGTGTCTCATTTATGACATCTCCGGCGCCGGAATGCACCTGCGCCTCCTCGAAAATCACATCTCGGTCCGACCGTCGATAGTGGCAATGGTCATGTGGCATCGCGGCGCAGGCCGGCCGAGATTAAGGTTACGGCCGGCAGCCGGTTTGCATTCCCCCCGGGGAGGTATATCGTCGGCAACATAGGAAATTTTCTTTCTTTTATAGCCATTTACGGATTCACCGGGCAGCGCCGCGCCGATCGGGTTACGGCAACGGGCCGTCCCGGACGGGTGACGAGCCAGGTAATCAGCCATGAGTGCCGAAGCCCCCTCGCCTGCGCCGATGCCGCCGCGCCCACCGGTCGCCAAACCGGTCGTCAAGACCAACCGCGCGCAGATCATCATCTTCACCCTGCTGACGCTGCTGCTGAGCGCGGTCACCGTGATCGGCGGCCGCCTCTGGCTGCGCAATTCCGAAACGCTGGTGTTCGCGGTCGGCGATGCCAAGGGCCCGGAGGCGAAATTCGCCGCCAAGCTCGCCACCGTGCTGAAGAACAATTCGTCACGGCTGCGGCTGAAGATCACGCCGAACCCCGACAACGCCAAGGCGCTGGCGCAATTCGATCGCCGCGACGCCTCGCTTGCCATCCTGCGCACCGATGCAAGGGTGCCGCCGCGTGCCCGCGCCATCGCGATCCTCGAGCATGACGTGGTGCTGGTGCTCAGCCCCGGCGGCAAGAAGATCAAATCGCTGAGCGAGCTCAAGAAGAAGCGGATCGCGGTCGTCGGCGACGGCGAGAACAGCGTCAATTTCGTCCGCAGCGCGCTCGAGATTGCCGACAGCCCCGACGCGGCGCAGCGGGTACAGCAGGCGCCGCCGAACACATCTTTCGACAAGCTGTTCGCCTCCGGCTTCGCCGCCGTGATCGCGATCGAGCATGCCTCGAAGATCGTGAAGGACAAGACCTACGAGCAATATGCCAAGCGCGCCGGCGGCTTCACGCTGAATGCAATCGACGCGGCCAAGGCGCTGGCGCGCAAATACCCGGCGATTTCGGAGGAGACGGTCTCGACCGGCATGCTGTCGTCCTCGCCGGTGATCCCCGATGACGAGGTCGACACCATCGGACTGGAATGGCTGCTGGTCGCGCAATCCTCGATGTCCACGACGACAGCCGCCGAGCTCGCGCGCATCATCTATGAGAACAAGTCGGAACTCGCGCTCGACGACGGCTTCGCCTCCAAGATCGAGCCGGCGGCGACCGACAAGGACGCCTTCATCGTCGCGCACCAGGGCGCCGCCGATTACATCAACGACGACACCAAGTCGTTCATCGACAAGTACAGCGACCTGATGTATGTGGGCGTTGCCGCGCTCAGCATCATCGGTTCGATCTTCGCGGCGATCTACGCCAAGATCACCCGCGTTGCACCCGAGAAGGCCAGCGAGCTGGCGGGCAGGATCCTCGACATCGGCGAGCGCGTCGAGCACGCTACCTGCGCCGAGCATCTCGACGAATTGCAGGACGAGCTCGAGGCGATCCTGCGCGGCGCGGTGACCGGCCTGCGCGACGGCACCGTTTCCGGCGACGGAATGGACACGTTCAAGCTCGGCTACGAATTGGTCCGCGACGAGATCGCACTGCGCCGCGATCACCTCAAGCGCCACCCGGCGACGCCGGACGAGAACCTCGTGGTGGTGAAGGCGGCGAATGGGTGAAACCAGGCCGTTGGTCACGCCACAAATACAACTGTCGTCCCTGCGGTCGCGCCACATGCACCACTGTCGTCCTGGCTTTCGCCAGGACGACACCGCCTATATTGAACGGCCGGTGAACCATACATCCGCGCTCTCGCGACATGCAGCGGAGCGGGCTACTTACCCGACCGCCGTGTCCGTCGGCGTCGCAGCGGCGTCGAGCTGCCGTCCCTCGTGATCCATATGCAGGTAGTTCGGGTTGAACAGGCCGGCCTGCATCAGCCGCTCGAGATTGGGGACGACCAGGGTCTTTCCCTTGAGTACGATCAGGCCGCCGGCGCGCAATTCCTGCAGCGTTCGGTTGACGTGAACCTTGGAGAGCCCGGTGGCATCGGCGAGATCGCCCTGGGTCAGCGGGAAATCACAGCTGTCGCCCTGGGTCAGGCCTGCGGCACGCAGCCGGAGCCAGATCTCGCACAGCAGATGGGCCATCCGCTCCAGCGCCGTTCGCTGGCCGAGGCTCATGGTCCATTCGCGCTGGATCGCCGCGTTGACCAGGGTTTCCCACCAGAACGCGGTCACGATGCGCGGATGTCCGGCTGCGACCTTGTCGAAGAATTCGCGGGAGAGGTCGGCGATCGACACAGCCGTGACGGTACCGATCGAATGGTCCATCTCGCGCAGGATGAAGACGTTCACATCGCAAATGTCGCCGGGCAGGAAGAAAGCCACGATCTGACGCCGGCCGTCCTCGAGCTGCTTGTAGCGATAGGCCCAGCCGGACAGGATCAGATGGACGTCCTTCGGCTTCTCGCCCTCGCGGACGATGTCGACCCGCGGACCAAAATGGCGGACGCGCTCGGTAGACGCGCGATTGAGAAGGACCTGGTCTACCGGCGAAAGCCGTGCAAACTGCTCCAATTTCCGGACTAGCGACGCCAACGATTGGTCTCCCGCATGTTTAATCGGGCAACTGCAGGACCGACTTCAATTACGTATGTTACCTTGCACAGCTATTGACGTATGTTCACTAGTGTACAGACGTCCCAAGGATGCGACGGTTACATCCCCGAGCATCACACACACCTCGGCTCCCGGTGGGTACCACCGGTGAAATACGGGTCCCCCGCTCAAGGGGACGTCTAAGGGACGTTCAGACGAACGGCACGCCGTAGTAGTCGTTCACCGCGCGCGTGGTGCCGATATCGGACCAATTCCACTCGCGCTCGCTGCCGTATTTCGGCGCGCCGCGCAGCTGGCTCTCGGTGACGCCGGTGACATAGCCGCCCAGCCTCGTGTCGTATTTGAGCGACTGCCAGGGCAGCGGATAATGGTCGTTGCCGAGACCGAGAATGCCGCCGAAACCAAGCACGGCGTAAGACACCCGCCCGCTCTTCTTGTCGATCATCACGCGTTCGATCGAACCGATCCGGTTGCGATCGGCGCCATAGACCGCCGTGCCCTCGACCTTGTCGCTGCCGATCAGATTTCCGACCTCCTTCTCGTCCATCGCCATGTCAATTCTCCATTGATCCTTCGACGCCAACGGTCGACCCGGGTCATCGTTCCTGCCGCATTGCCGCGATTGCTGCAGAGCGGAACGACGTTCAGCCCGTTGGAGGATCGCCGCGGTCGTCCGATGTCATGCCGGATCCCGGCGTCTTGTCGGCATCGTTCAATTTCGGATCACGCGTCGCTTCGCGCGCATTCGACTTTCGCGGGTCGGTCTTCTGCGCGGCCTGCGCGCGCTGCTTGTCGGCCGGCTGCTCCTGCCCCTTGTTGTCTTTCACGATGCCCTGATTGGAATGTACCATTGCTTATGTCCTTATTGTTTCCTTGGCTGCCTTGCTGGAAGACATGCGGGCCCCGGCGATCAAATTCGCCGAGGCCCGTCACCGGAGTGGTCCACCGCCTTTCGGGGAGCAAAGCAGCGAACGCACGGGTGTTACGCAGAGCGCCGAAGATCGTTCCTGCGATCTTCGCGATCCCAGGTCGCGATCTTGGGTCGCGATTTTGGGTCGCGATTTCGGGGCGCGCGGTTTTTCAATTCGACCGATGTCATGGGTTAACGACGGCGTCCGGGGAACAAGCCTAGTATTGCTGTTCCAGCTCGGAGACGGCATGATCAAGAAGAAGCGCAACAGGTCGCGGCCTCCCGGATCGTTCGAAAACCGCTTGCAGAAATTCGCCGAAGATTCGCGCATTGCGGCGCGCAAGCTGCCGCCGGGACGGGAACGCGAAATGCTGATGAAGAAGGCCAGACAGACCGAGACTGTGATGGAAGTCAGCGAATGGCTGACGTTCCGCAAGTAGCCGCGAGTCGCAAAGGAGAGCTGCGATGATCGAGGAACGGTTTGACTCACGCACGCTCTTCGCCATGAACGCTGCGCTCGATCGCGTTTGTTCAGACGCAGCTCACGGCGAGGAACATGACACCCGCCGCCGCGTTGCCAGATACATCATCAAATGCGCCAAGAGCGGCAGGACGACGCTCTCCGAGTTGACCGAAGCCGGACAGCAGGCGCTGGCCAAGGCCACCGCCGCGGCGGGATAACCGGCGCAACTGCCCTGTTGCCCTCGGCCCTCAGCAGAGGCAGCTACGCATGCGCATTGCAATCAGCATCGGCCTGCTGGCCTTTTTGGCCGCCGTCGGCGCCTACGCCTATGAAGGCCTGACTGTGGACGCTCCGGTGCCGGCCTACGGCATCGTGGTGTTCACGATCGGCATTGCGGTTCTGGCTGCGGTTTGCATCGGCCTGATGGGCCTGTTGTTCTATTCCAGCCGCCGCGGCTACGACGAGCCGCCGCACATCAAGCGGTAGGTGTTCTCCGCTTGCGGCGCTATGGGTTGCTTCGCTTCGCGCGCAATGACGCGGGAGCTATCACCGTCACCTTGAGGAGGCCGCAAGGCGGCCGTCTCGAAGGGCGAGGGCCCATCTGTGGCCGTGCATCCTTCGAGGCTCGCCCAGCGGCGCAATTGCGCCGCAAGGCTCGCACCTCCAGCGACAAAGGCTTCGCCTTTGCGCGGGGATGACGGGTCCAGCACTGGAAATCCCGTTCAATGCGAGCCAACCGCCGGTGCCCGGGCGCGGATTTCCGCGATCTTGCGCTTCAGCGCTGCCTGCCGCGGATCTGGCATGGAGGCTGCGCGCGCTTCCGTAATGGCGCCGGCAAGGTCGGGGAGCACGAGCACGCCGTCGAAGGTCGGCTTGGCGAGCCCGTCGATGATCACGTGCCAGTCCGCGATGCCCTGGCGGTAGGGATCGCCGTAGCCCTGGACCATGGTCGCGGTCTGCACGAGCGCCGGGGCGGCGCCCGGCTGCTTGGTCAGGCTGCGGTCGATCATGTGCAGCCAACGCTCGACCCAGACGCGCTCCCTGGCATAGCGTCCCGAGAACAGCCGCCAGCGCTTCAGGCCCGCCTCGATCCTGAGCCGGCGAACGCTGAAGCGGTTGTTGGCGCTGAAGCGGATCGAGATCCGGCGACGCCGCCAGCCGAATTGATCCAGCACGCCGAGCACCGGATCGGCGACCACTGCCGGCAGGGCGTCGATCAACTCGTCCAGGCGAAACTTCTTGACGTCGTCGGCCGAGCGCGCCGCAAGGCCGCCCACCGCGTTGACTTCGCCAAGCTTGAGCTGCGCGATGCGGATCGCGTCCTCATAGGCCATGCGCTCCGCCATCAAGCGGGCGATCTCGGCAAGCAGGGCGTCGTCGACGCCGCGGCGGCCGACGAAGCGCTTGAGCCGGTCGATATAGAGCTGGGCGTAGCTCGTGCCCTGATAGGCGATCAACAGATTGATGGCCTTGGTGACGGCCGGCCCGAGATGGTCCGGGCAGGCGTCGGGCAGCACCGGCGGCCCCTCGTCCTCATCGCCGATGATGTCGGCAAAGAGGTAACGGAGCGAAGCCAGGAGACCGTCGTCATCCGGCACTGCGGCGCCTCCAGAACTCGTCACGGGGCTCATGCAGGTTTTGGCTCCGCAACCTGTGGGGTCGTGTGCTGCGCGAGTTGCTGCTCGAGCGTCGAGATATTCTGGAACAGACGGGCGCTGGCGAGTCGCAGAAAGTAGAAGCCGAAGGCCGGGTTCTGGACGTAAAGCTGCTCGACCTGGTCATAGGTCACCGACAGCACCATGCCGGTCTCGACGCACTCCAGCGTCTGGGTTCGCGTGTTCGACGGCGACAGCATGCCGAACTCGCCGACGAGGGCGCCGACCGGCAGCTCGATGCCCGATTCGACCAGGCGGAAGCGGCCGCTGACAATGTAGAACATGCTGTCGGCCTTCTCGTCCTTGTAGAACAGGACTTCCCCCGCGGTGCATTTGCGCTCCGTCGTGAACGGCCTGAGCCAATCCATCGACAGATCGCTGTTGACCGATCTTTTCACGTTGCGGACAAGTTGCAGCATCTGGTGCAGCCGATAGGTGTTCACCGGCAGCAGCACGGCATGCAGAATCAGCGTCGCGTAATTGTGCGTCGGGATCGCGGTCGCGATCAGGATGATGTTGGTCAGGATGGCGAACACGCGCAACGGGATCATGGTGCGCATTGACAGCGTGGCGACCACGAAGATCGAAGCGAAGAGACTCCCGGCGGCGCCGGCGTGCTGCGCGAGATGTGAGGTATCCATCGGAAACCAGCCAATTCTCAAGAAGTGAATAAGATCGTCTTATTAGTCGCTTCATTCCTGCCCTGGTTTGCCTGCCCGAATCGCCTGCCTAGTCACACAGGAGTCGCAGCGGCGAACCAGCATCCCTGATATACGGGGAAAAAGCGACGTTTTGTCCGATTTCTCACATTCGCGGGCGCAAAATCGGGCCAACATGGTTAGGCCTTTCGTCCAACTGATGGGTCTTTCGCCGCGAGCATCCCGCCATGGCCTGCGCGTTGACGGCCTCAACCGGGAGAGGCACGTTGTGACATCGGCTCCGCCGTTCGCAGGGCCTCAATTCCAGCAGTTCATCGACAGGCAAGCTCCGTTCCGATGTCCAAGCGGCTCGTCCTTCCGGCCTTGACGCGCTTCGTTTCCGCCACCGCCGGCCGCAACATGACCACGGCGGCCTATGTCGCCGTCGCGGCCGGTGTCGCGATGATGACGCTGCTGACGGTCGCGCCGGCCCATGAGGCGGCGCCGCGCTGGGTCGATGCGCTGCTGTGGGCCTGCCTTGCCTATTTCGTATTCGAATGGCTGGTGCGGCTGCGCCACATGGGGCGGCAGGGCAAATTCTGGTTCTACGCGCTGTCGAGCGCCGGCGTGGTCGACGCGATCGGCGCGCTGGCCGTGCCGGTGGCCTTGCTGTCCGGCGTCGAGCCGAAGACCGCCTGGCTGCTCGGCGTGCTCTGGGTGCTCAAGGTGGTGCCGGGCATTCCCGGCCTGCGCCAGCTCCGGCGCGTGCTGGTGGTGGAATCCGGGCCGCTGCTCAGCGTGCTCGTGATCTTCCTGATGGTGGTGTTCCTGGCCTCCGTCGCGGAATATTTCCTGGAGCGGGACGTCCAGCCGCAGACCTTCGGCAGCGTGCCGGCGGCGCTGTGGTGGGCGGTGGTGACGCTGACCACGACCGGCTATGGCGACGTGGTGCCGATCACCCCGCTCGGCCGCGTGGTCGCCGCCATGGTGATGATCTCGGGCCTCGGCGTGTTCGGACTGTGGACCGGTATCCTGGCGACCGGCTTTGCCGCAGAAACCCGTCGCGACAATTTCTTGAGAACCTGGGAGACCGTCAGCAAGGTGCCGTTCTTCGCGCATCTCGGCCCGGCCGCGATCGCCGACGTCACCCAAATGCTGCGGACCATGGACCTGCCGCCGCGCACCATGATCATCCGCAAGGACACCAATGGCGACTGCATGTATTTCGTCGCCGCCGGCGAGGTCGAGGTCGACCTGCCCGGGCGCAAGGTGAAGCTTGGCGAAGGCGAGTTCTTTGGCGAGATGGCATTGCTCGGCAACGCCAAGCGCGGCGCCAGCGTCTCGACCAGCAAGGTGACCAGGTTGCTGGTGCTTGACCTGGTCGATTTCCGCCTGTTGATGGCAAGGCATCCCGATCTCGCCGAGACCATCGACGCCGAGGCCAAGCGGCGCGAACGTGAGAATCAATAATGATGGAGACCAAGATGGCTGACGCGGCCGACACCGCCAGCGGACCCGTGCTCGAAATCGCGGGCCCGCGCGCCACCATCCGCCTCAATCGACCGAAACATCTCAACCGGCTCCAGGCGGAGGATCTCGGCGAGCTGACGAGGCTGTTCGACCGGATCGAGGCCGATCCCGATATTCGCGTGCTTGTGCTGACCGGCACCGGGCGTGCCTTCTCCGCCGGCTACGATCTCAACTCGGTGGCGGAGCGCGCGGTCAGCGCGAGCGAGCAGCAGAGCGCGGGCTCGGCTTTCGAGGTGGTCGTCAACCGGCTGGAGGATTTGGGCGTACCGACCATCTGCCGGCTCAACGGCGGCGTCTATGGCGGCGCGACCGACCTCGCGCTCGCCTGCGATTTCCGGATCGGCGTCGATAGCGCGGAAATGTTCATGCCGGCGGCGCGGCTTGGGCTGCATTATTACCCGAGCGGTATCAAACGCTACGTGACGCGTCTCGGCGTGGACAACGCGAAGAAGCTGTTCCTGACCGCACAGAAGATCGGCGCACCGGAGATGCTGCGCATCGGCTATCTCACCGCGATGGTGCCGGTGGAATCCCTCGACGAGGAAGTCGACAAGCTCGCTGGCGTCCTCGCCGGCAACGCCCCGCAGGCGATGCGCGGCATGAAGCGCGCCATCAACGAGTTCGCCCACGGCGAGTTCGATGAAGCCGCCGCCGACCAACGCCACCGCGACAGCATGCGCGGCGACGAGATCAGGGAAGGCATCAAGGCGTTTGCCGAGAAGCGGGCGCCGCGGTTTTAGCGATTGGTCGCACGGCACACTCCCCTTCACCCTCCCTGGAGGGGGAGGGTCGGGTCACATGGAGCGCAGTGGAATGTGAGACGGGGTGGGGTGATCTCTCAGCACGAACGGTGCCCGAGTGGAGAGATCACCCCACCTCGGTTCGCATTGCATGCGAACCGATCCTCCCCCTCCAGAGGAGGATGAGAGCAGTGCCTCTTCACGCCCGCTTGCTCCGCATCGCGCGGACCTGCGCGATGTCGGGATCCGCGGCGAGTGCCTGGTAGCGCTTGCTGTCGACGGCGTAGAGCGCGATGCGCCCCTCGGCGTCGGCATGGACACCCCAGCCGAAGCGCTTGCCGAGCGGCGAGGCGCGCATGCAGGCCTGGCCGCGCGAGAAGAACGTCTCGCGGGCGAGGCAGCGCGCCTTCTTCGCGGCTTTCGCATCGAGCGCGCGGCCGGCCGCCGACGTCGCGAACACGACGTCGTCGGAGGTGTACTTGTAGGGCGCGCCCGCGATCATCCGGTATTGCAACACGGCGACCGTCGGCTGGCCGCCGCGCAACTGCGGCTCCTCGCCGCGCTGCGCCGGGCAGTCCTCCGCGACGCGGATCAAGGTGTTGAAGCAGTTGGTGCTGTGCAGGACTTTCGCCATCGGCCCGATCCGTATCACACTCCGGCGGCCGCCGCATGCTGCGCCGCCATCTCGGCGTCGGCTGCCGTGATACGCTGGAACGCCGGCCGCGCCGTCATGCGTTCGGCATAACGGACGAACACGTCCTTCTTCGGCACGATGCCGAACATCATGGTCCAGCTGAACGCGACGCCCCACAACACGTCGGCGGCCGTCATGCGCTCGCCGAGCAGATACGGGCCCTTCGACAGCTGTGCCTCCAGCGCACCCAGCATGGTGTCGTAATCGGCATAGGGCGATTGCGTGATCGGCGCCGGCTCGCGCTGCATGAACTTGTCGATCAGGGCCGGCTCGAACGATGATCCGTAATATGCGATCCAGCGCAGATAGGGGCCGCGCAGCGGATCGTTCAGGGCGGGCGTGAGGCCGGCCTGCGGAAACAGGTCGGCGAGATAGATGGTGATGGCGACCTGCTCCGTCACCAGCGCCTCGCCGTGACGGATCGCCGGCACCTTGCCGAGCGGATTGATGGCGAGATAGGCGGGCATGCGCTGCTCGCCGGCCTTCATGTTGAGAACGTGGAGATCGTAAGGAGCGCCCAGGTCCTCCAGCAGCACCCGCGTGCCGGTGGCGCGCGTCTGCGGCGAATAATACAGCGTGATGCGGTCGGTGGGGGCAGCGGTGCTCATGGTCGGGTCTCCTGGCGCCGTCGGGGGCATGGCCTCTTTAATGACTGCCTATACCTGACATCTTGTGTCAGGTATGATTTGGCCATGCGCGCGAGCCGGATGCTGTCGATCCTCACCACCCTCCAGGCCAGGGGACGGGTCACCGCGCCCGAGCTCGCGGAGGCCTGCGAAGTCTCGGTGCGAACGATTTATCGCGACATCGACGCGCTCGCGGCGTCCGGCGTTCCCGTTTACGCCGACCGCGGTGCCGAAGGCGGCTATCGCCTGCTCGACGGCTATCGCGTGCGGCTGAACGGCCTGTCGCAGAGCGAGGCGGGCGCGCTGTTCCTGGCGGGATTGCCCGGCCCGGCCGCAGCGCTCGGACTCGACGCCGCGATGATCGCCGCGCAGAACAAGCTGATGGCTGCCCTGCCGGAGAACCTGCGGCCCAACGCGCGAGGGATGCAGGAGCGTTTTCATCTCGACGCACCGGGCTGGTTCGGCGAGGCGGAAGACCCAAAGCACCTGCGCGCCATCGCCGGCGCCGTGCTGCGCGGGACGCTGATCAAGATCCGCTACCAGAGCTGGCGCGCGGAGAAGCAACGCCGCGTCGCGCCGCTCGGCCTCGTGCTGAAGGGCGGCAGCTGGTATCTCGCCGGCCAGGTCGACGGCAGCGTGCGCACCTATCGCGTCGCGCGCGTGCTCGACTGCGCGGTGCTGGAGACGCCGTTCGCGCGGTCCGCGGAGTTCGACCTCGCCGCCTATTGGCGCGCCTCGATCGAGCGGCTGGAGGCCGAGCTGCATCCGAACGAGGCCACGGTGCGGCTGTCGCCGCTCGGGCTGAAACTGTTCGATGCGCTGGCCCACCCTTACGTGAAGGCGCGGATGCAGCTCGCTGATGGTACCGACGCCGACGGCTGGCGGCTCGCCACCATGCCGGTCGGCAAGACGGTGTGGCATGCAGCGACCGAATTGCTGCGGCTCGGCGCCGAGGCCGAAGTGGTCGCGCCGCCAGAGTTGCGCGAGAAGATGGCCGAGCTGACGGGCGCGATGGCCGCCCGCTATGCCGACGCGCCGGCCCGCCGCGCTGCCCGCCGTTAATACCGGCTATCGGAGCTGATGACGAAGCGATCGAAAAAATTGATCGGCAGGATCTCGAACTTGTCCAGCGTCAGCGTAATCCCGGTCACGAAGTCGACGCCCTTGATGGTGCCCTCAAGGTCGATCCGCCGGCCGCGGCGCAGGCCGCGGGTTTCCGGATGTTGCTCGATGTCGACATAGGCATAGATCGGATTGTCGAGCCGGGAATGGCGATGCCAGCCGCGCTGCAGGAAGCTGAATTGCAGCACCGAGCCCGCGCCCCAGTCGATCGCGTCGAAGAAGCGGGTCTTCCAGGCGACGGGCTGCCCCACATAATGCGCCGCGATGAACGCGTCGCGCTCGAGCGCAGGCAGACGGTGCAGCTGCCAGCTGATCTCCGCCGGCGTCAGGGAGGCGTTATTCGCCATTGTTGTTCTTGTCGTTTCTTCTTGCAGCTCTTCTTGTCCTCGGCGGGAGGGTGAACCGACCTTCCCGCCTTGAGGAAATTATACATCGACGAATGTGACAGTATCTTCCACGGTCGCGCGCGACGTGCGGTAGCTGTTCACCTTGTGCGCATGATCGGCATAGCCGAACGAGATACCGCAGACAACCCGGCGATCGTCGGCCAGGTTGAAATGACGACGGATCAGCCCGGAATGGCGCGCGATCGCCGCCTGCGGGATGGTGCCGAGCCCGAGCGCCTGCGCGGCCAGCATGAAATTGCTGACATAGGCGCCACAGTCGATCGCACCGTAGATGCCGAGCGGCTCGTTGGTGTGAATGATCGCGACATGGGGCGCGCCGAAGAAATTGTAGTTCTCCAGCGCCTGCCTGGCATAGGCCATCTTGTCGCCGCGCGCGATGCCGAGCGTGTTGTAGAGCTGGAAGCCGCTTTCGCGGCGGCGCTCCAGATAGACCCCGACATATTCGCGCGGCGGCGTGAAATCGTAATCATCGCCAAGGCCCTTTGAGGCCTCCGCGTAGATCGCCTTGCGAAAGCGCTCCTTGGCCTCGCCGCTGGCGATGATGACCTGCCAGGGCTGGCTGTTGCACCAGGACGCCGTGCGCTGCGCGGTGGCCAGAATGTGCTCGATGACCTCGCGCGGCACCTCGCGCGGCTGGAACGCGCGCACCGAGTAGCGCTCGTTGAGCAATTCCTCGAGCGCGCCGATACGGTCCTCGGTCGGGTAGCGCGGCTTGGTGGTGGCATCCATGCTCAGCGCCCCTTGGTCGGGATCTTGTTGTAAGGCACGTCCTTGTCGACGCGAATGTCGCCGGGCAATCCCAGCACACGCTCGGCGATGATGTTGCGCAGGATCTCGTCGGTGCCGCCGGCGATGCGCATCGAGGGCGAGGACAGCAGCATCTGCTGGAACTGGCCCTGCACCGTCTCCTCGTCGTTGCCGGTGAGAACACCGGCCGCGCCCTGGAGGTCCATGGCGCAGGTCGCGATGTCCTGGAGCATCAGGCCGGAGACGAGCTTGCCGATCGAATTCTCCGGGCCCGGCCGCTCACCCTTCGACAGCGCCGAGATCGTGCGGTAGCTGGTGTATTTCAGTCCGTTCGACTTCGCCGCCCAGCTCGCGAGCTTCGAGCGCACGGCGGGATCGTCGATGGCGAGTCCGTCCTCCAGCATCAGATTGGAGCAGAACTCGAACATCTCAGGCACGCCGGTCGCAAGCCGCGCGCCGATCGACATGCGCTCGTTCATCAGCGTCGTCAGCGACACGCTCCAGCCCTCGCCGACGGCCCCCAGCCGCTGGCTGTCGGGGATCACGACGTCGGTGAAATAGACTTCGTTGAACTCCTGCATGCCGTTGGCCTGCTTGATCGGCCGCACCTCAACGCCGGGGCTCTTCATGTCCAGGAAGAACATGGTGAGGCCCTTGTGCTTGGGCACGTTCGGATCGGTGCGCGCGATCAGGAGTCCGTAATCGGAGTAATGCGCGCCCGAGGTCCAGATCTTCTGGCCGTTGACGACCCAGTTGTCGCCCTTCTTCTCGGCGCGCGTGCGCAAGCCCGCAACGTCCGAGCCGGCCGATGGCTCCGAGAACAGCTGGCACCAGATTTCCTCGCCCGAGGCAAGCTTCGGCAAGTAGCGGCGCTTGGCGTCCTCGCTTCCGAAAGCCATCACGGTCGGACCGCACATGCCTTCGCCGATCTGGAACGGCTGCGTCAGCTTGCCGTAGACGCCCTCCTCCTGCTGCCAGATCACCTTCTCGATCGGCGTGGCACCGCGCCCGCCATATTCCTTCGGCCAGTGCAGGCAGGCCCAATTGCCTTCGAACTTCTTCTTCTGCCAGGCCTTGCCGACATCGACGATGTCGTGGTGAGCGAGCCGGATACGGCCGAGCGAGGACTTCGAGAGCTCCTCTTCGAACTCCTTCGGCGCGTTGGCCGCGATCCACTTGCGGGCGACGGCGCGAAACTCGGCTTCCTGCGGGGTGTCGTCGAAGTTCATGGCTTTATCTCTCTGTCATTCCGGGGCGCGCGCAGCGCGAACCCGGAATCTAGATGCTATTCATTCATCTCGAGATTCCGGGTTCGGCGCTATCGCGCCGCCCCGGAATGACGGTTAAGCTCTTCCCTTCGTCGGGATCTTGTTGAATGGCACGTCCTTGTCGACACGGATGTCGCCGGGCAGGCCCAGCACCCGCTCGGCGATGATGTTGCGCATGATCTCGTCGGTGCCGCCTTCGACGCGGGTGCCGGGCGCACGCAGCAGCATGGCCTGGAAACGGCCGGCCAGCTCGGCATCCTCGCCGCTGACCACGCCGCTCGCACCCTGCAGATCCAGTGCGTAGGTCGCAACGTCCTGGATCATCGAGCCCGCCACCAGCTTGCCGATGGAATTTTCCGGCCCCGGCCGCTCACCCTTGGACAGCGCCGAGATCGCGCGCATGCTGGTGTATTTCAGCCCGCTCGCCTTCACCGCCCAGTTCGCCAGCTTCGAGCGCACCGCGCGATCCTCGATCGCCGGACCGTCGTCGAGCATCAGGCTGTTGCAGAAGTCGAACAGTTCGGGGAAGCCGGTGGCGACGCCGGCGCCGATCGACATGCGCTCGTTCATCAGCGTGGTCAGCGAGACATTCCAGCCGTCACCGACCTCGCCGAGGCGCTGATGGTCGGGGATGCGGACATTGGTGAAATAGACCTCGTTGAAATCCGAGGCCCCGCTCGCCTGCTTGATCGGCCTGACCTCGACGCCAGGGCTCTTCATGTCCAGGAAGAACATGGTGAGCCCCTTGTGCTTGGGCACGGTCGGATCGGTGCGGGTGAGCAAAATGCCGTAGTCGGAATAATGCGCGCCCGACGTCCAGATCTTCTGGCCGTTGATGACCCAGTCGTCGCCATCCTTCTCGGCGCGCGTGCGAAGCCCTGCGACATCAGAACCGCCGGCGGGTTCGGAGAACAGCTGGCACCAGATTTTCTCTCCGGAGGCGAGCGGCGGCAGATATTTGCGCTTATGCTCCTCGCGCGCGAACGCCATCATGGTCGGCCCGCACATGCCGTGGCCGATGATGAACATGCGGGACAGCTGACCGAACGGCCCCTCTTCCTCCTGCCAGATCACCCGCTCGATCGGCGAGGCGCCACGGCCGCCATACTCCTTCGGCCAGTGCAGGCAGGCCCAGCCGGCATCGGCCTTCTTCTTCTGCCAGGCTTTTGCGACCTGCAGGATGTTGGCGCCCTTGAGCGCAACACGGCCGAGCGAGGCCTTGCGCAGCTCGTCCTCATATTGCTTCGGCGCATTGGCCGCGATCCAGGCTTTCGCCTCGGCGCGGAATGCGGCCTCCTGCGGGGTGTCGTCGAAATTCATGGTGGCTTTCTTTCCGTCATTCCGGGGCGATGCGCAGCATCGAACCCGGAATCTCAATTCCCAACCTCTGGATTCCGGGTTCGCGCTACGCGCGCCCCGGAACGACGAATCGTAGCGTCACGCCGCGTTCTTCTTCCGCATGCGGTCGATCAACTGGTCTTCCCAGTAAGTAAGGCTGCCGAGCCCCAGCGCCATCGCATTGGCGCGGCGGTAGTACATGTGGCAGTCGAACTCCCAGGTGAAGCCCATGCCGCCGTGAACCTGGATGTTGTTCTTGGCGCAGTGCTGGAACGCCTGCGTCGCGCTGATGCGGGCGGCGGCGGCGGCTTCCGGCAGCTCGGCGGCGTTGGTCGAGAGCGCCCAGGCGCCGTAATAGCTGTTGGAGCGCGCCAGCGTCGCGGATACATACATGTCCGCCAGCATGTGCTTGACCGCCTGGAACGAGCCGATCTGGCGACCGAAGGCGATGCGGTCGAGCGCGTAGTCGCGGCCCATCTCCAGCGCGCGGTCGGCGCCGCCGACCTGCTCGAAGGCGCAGAGCACCGCGGCGCGGTCGAGCACCTGGGTGAGGATGCTCCAGCCTTCGCCAGCAGCGCCGAGCGGCTCGGCCTTGGCGTCCTTGAAGGTGATCTCGGCCTGCCCGCGGGTCGGATCGAGATTGGTGAGGCTCTTGACCTCGACGCCACCAGCCTTGAGGTCGACCATGAACAAGGAAATATCGGACTCGCGTCCGCTCGAGCCGGTGCGCGCGGCGACCACGGCGAAATCGGCGATCGCACCATCCGACACCGGCTTCTTGACGCCGTTGAGCACACCGCCATTGGCCGTGACCTTGATCGCCTTCGGCGACGGGTTGCCCTTGCCTTCGAACAGCGCCAGCGTGCCGATCGCCTCCCCGGAAGCGATCGGCGGCAGCCATTTCTTCTTCTGCGCATCGCTGCCGGCGATCAGCAGCGCTTCGGCCGCAAGGTACACGGTCGAGGAGAACGGCACCGGCGCGTTGGCCCGGCCCATCTCCTCCGCGATCACGCACAGCTCGAGATGGCCGGCGCCAGCGCCGCCAAACTCTTCGGGGATGGCGACGCCAAGGAAGCCCATCTCGGCAAGGCCTTTCCACAGCTCCTTGTCGTAAGGCGCCTTGCCGTCGAGCACCTCGCGCACGGCCTTCGGCGGGCACTGTTCGCTGAGGAACTTCCGCGCCTCGTCGCGCATCTGCTTCTGTTCGTCGGAGAAATCGAAATTCATGGCGCTTACCTTTTACTTGCTGTCATTCCGGGGCGATGCGCGGCATCGAACCCGGAACCTCGACGTAAGGAACCTCTGGATTCCGGGTTCACGCTTCGCGTGCCCCGGAATGACATGTTTGCTTTCGTATGATCAGTTCAAGATGATCACGTCGTCGCCGGGCTTGCCGGCATACAGCTTCTTCACCAGCGCGGCGCGGCGCTCGAGGCCGGCGCGCTGGTTGATGTAACCCTTGTCGGTGAGCTCATTGCCGTCGATTGAGGGCGGCTCGACCATCAGCATGGCACGCGCGATGCGCATGCTGCTGCCGGTGGTGGAGGCGTTGTGCGCCTGCAAGCCCTTTCTGAGGCAGGCGACCACGTCGGGATGCCGGATCACGTCCTCATAGCTTGCGTCGGCATTGCCGACGAGCTGGCGGCAGGCATGCAGGTTCGGCCAGCACAACAGGCCGATGAACTCACGGTCCTGCCCCGCGACCAGCGCGTCATGTACGACCGGCGTCGCGGCGGCGATGGCATCGGTGCGGAGCGAGCCGACGTGTACGAAGGTGCCGGTGGTGAGCTTGAAGTCCTCCACCACGCGCCCGGCAAAGATGATGCCTTGCACCGGATCGGTGTCGTCGACGAAGATGCCGGCATCGCCGATGCAGTAGAATCCTTCCTCGTCGAACATCTTCTTCGTGAGATCCGACTGGCCGAAATAACCCGGCGTGACGTTGACACCGCGCAGGCGCAATTCGTATTTCGAGCCGCACGGCACCATCTTCAATTCGACGCCGGGGAACGGCAGGCCGATCAGGCCGACGCGCTCGGTGTCCCAGTAAGTGCCGGTCGAGGTCGGCGCGGTCTCGGTCGAGCCCCAGCCAGTGTAGAACACGATGCGCTCGCCGGTGCTCTTCACCGCCAGCGTCTGCATGCGATCGTAGAGATCGTCCGGCAGCCGCGCGCCGCCATAAGCCATGATCGAGAGATTCTTGAAAAAGGAGCGGCAGAGCGCATCATCCTTCTCCATGGCGGCGGCCAGCGCGGCGTAGCCGGCCGGCACGTTGGCGTAATAGGTCGGCGAGATCTCGCGCAGGTTCCGCAGCGTCTCGTCGAACTGGCCCGGCATCGGCCGCCCGTCGTCGATATAGAGCGTGCCGCCATCGACCAGGATCGGGTGAAACGCCGCATTGCCGCCCATGGTGTGGTTCCAGGGCATCCAGTCCAGCATGGTCGAGATCGGGCCGCTCGGGTCGCGCGGACGAACCTGCATCATCATCGCCGCATTGGCGCACATCATCTCCTGCGTGTTGATGACGGCCTTGGGCATGCCGGTCGAGCCCGACGTGAACAGCAGCTTGCCCACAGTCTGCGGCGTGATCTTTGCGATGGAGGCGCCGACCGCGGCCGTCACCGGCGTTGCCGCGAGATCGGCAAAGGCCGTGCTCTTGATCCCCTCGCAGGGACGCAGAACGTGGACGACGGTGACGCCGCTGAGATCGAGCGCGTTCAGCGCCTTCTCGAAAGTCGAGCCGTCCTGCACCATCACGACAGCCGGCTTGATCAGGTCGAACAGATATTTCAGCTTGACGTGATCGTGGCTCATCAGCGAGTAGGCCGGCGAGACTGGAGCCGCTGGAGCGCGCGCCTGCATCGCGGCCTGCGTCATCAGCGCGTGCTCGATCGAATTGCCGGAGAGGATCGTGACCGGACGTCCCGCGAGCTTGAGATTGAGCAAGCCTTGCGTCAGCGCATCCACGGTGCGCTTGGCTTCGCCGTAGGACACCTTGCGCCATTCGCGGTTGGGACCGCCGCGCTGCGCCAGCCAGGTGCGCTCCGGCGCCTGCGCCGCCCATTTGGCGAGATAGGCCGGAATATGCGTCTCGTAGGTCTGGAGCGGAATCCGCGACTTCAGGACGACGGTGCCGTCGTCGCGCTGCTCGACCGCGATGTCACGTGCGAGCCAATCCACCTTGCGAAAGGCAGGTTTCGTCAGCATCGCCGCGTCTCCATCCATTTTGCGTCTCCCGGAATTTCTGTCCTTAAAAGGATCTGTTCTCAGCGCTTGATATAGACAGGCTTTCGCTTCTCGAGGAAGGCCCTGATGCCTTCCGAAAACTCTTCCGAGCGGCTGCACAGGACCTGGTTGCGATCCTCCATGGCGATCACAGCTTCCAGCGATCCGGCATCTACGCTCATGTTGAGACATTCCTTCGAGAGGCGGAGACCGACCGGCGAGGCCGTCATCATGGCCTCGACATAAGGATTGGCCGCAGCATCAAGATCGGCGACCTCGACCACCTCGGACACCAGGCCGACCGCAAGCGCGCGGTCGGCCTCGATGAAGCGCCCGGTGAGGATCAGTTCGGATGCCACGGAGACGCCGACCAACCGCGGCAGAAAATAGCTGGTGCCGATGTCGCAGCCGCCAAGGCCGAGCTTGATGAAGGCGCAGTTCATCCGTGCGTTCGTCGACCGCGTCGCAATGCGGATGTCGGAGGCGAGCGCCAGCGCAAAGCCGCCGCCGGCCGCCGCGCCCTGCACCAGCGCCAGGATCGGCTGCGGACAACGCCGCATCAGCATCACGATGTCGGCTATGCGGCGCTGCGAGTCCAGCGACTCCGTCACGCCGGGCGGCTCGGCCTGCCCGCCACGGCGCGCCATCGCGTGCTTGAGGTCGAGCCCGGCGCAGAAATTCGCACCGGCGCCCTTCAGCACCACGACGCGGGTGTCGCGATTGCGCTGCAGGCCCTGGAAATAGAGGTTGAGCGCGTCGATCAGCGGAGGATCGAGTGCGTTGAGGCTCTCGGGGCGATTGAGCGTGACCCAATCGACCCCTTCGTGATGTTCGATCAGCAGCGGCTGAGACACGCGCATGGTCCTCCCGACCGTCGTCCCGGCCAAGCGAAGCGCGAGCCGGGATCCATAACCACAGGCTGTTGTTGTCTTGCGCGGCGTCTGCCAGGTTTGCCTGTTACAGACGCCGCGGAGTATGGGTCCCTGCTCCAGCGCGCAATTGCGCGCAAGGCCGGGACGACAGTCGAGCTTGTGGCTTAGCGCGGCGCCATGCGGATGGCGCCGTCGAGGCGGATGGTCTCGCCGTTGAGCATCGGGTTCTCGACGATGTGCACCGCGAGCATGCCATATTCATTGGCGTCTCCGAGACGCGAGGGGTGCGGCACCTGGGCGCCCAGGCTCTTGCGCGCCTCTTCGTTCAAGCCCATCAGCAGCGGTGTGAAGAACAGGCCGGGCGCGATGGTGTTGACACGGATCTTCTGGCTGGCGAGATCGCGCGCGGCCGGAAGCGTGAGGCCGACGACGCCACCCTTCGAGGCAGAATAGGCGATCTGGCCGATCTGGCCTTCGTAAGCCGCCACCGAAGCGGTGTTGATGATGACGCCTCGCTCTTCGCCGATCGGGGCTTCGGTCGCCAGCCGCTCGGCGAACAGGCGCAGCAAGTTGAAGGTGCCGATCAAGTTGACGTTGATGATGCGCGCGAACTTTTCCAGCGGGTAGACGCCGTCGCGGCCGACGATACGCTGCGATCCGCCGATGCCGGCGCAGTTCATCAGCACGCGGGCGACGCCGTGCGCAGCTTCCGCCTTGGCGATCGCGGCCTTGATCTGCTCCTCGCTGGTGACGTCGGCATGCAGCGCGACGCCCTTCACTTCGGCAGCGACCTTCTCGGCGTTTTCCTTGCTCTGGTCGATCACGCCGATCTTGGCGCCCTTGGCAGCCATGGCGCGGGCGGTCGCGGCACCAAGGCCCGAACCACCGCCGGTGATGAGAACGGCTACGTCTTTCAACTGCATCGATACAACCTTTCCTTGGGCGTTTCTTCTCTAGACTTCGAACTTGTTATCCGGCGGCGACTGCTGCCGTTTCCTTATCGGGATTGAGCATGCCGCCGCAGATCAGCGCTTCCATGTGCTTGATGTATTGCCGGCAGACATCATCGGTGACCGGGCCGACGCCGGTCGCGCGGGACATCGCATGCCGGCCGAAGAACAAATGATCGCAGGCACCGATCAGGCTGGTGTAGAACAACACCGGATCGGTCTGGCGAAATTCGCCGCGGCTGA
The DNA here is from genome assembly GCF_032918025.1 of Bradyrhizobium sp. BEA-2-5. Lineage (NCBI taxonomy): Bacteria > Pseudomonadati > Pseudomonadota > Alphaproteobacteria > Hyphomicrobiales > Nitrobacteraceae > Bradyrhizobium > Bradyrhizobium sp. BEA-2-5. Next base: position 7,960,142 of record NZ_CP136629.1, read on the forward strand.
CGCCTTCGGCCAACAGGCGGCGGTGGAAGTCCAGCAGCGGCGCAACGAAGAATTTCGAGACCTCATCGGCGGAGCCCGCGCTGGTCTCGTGCAGCAGATAGTGAATCAGCCGGTTCATGTAGGGGAACCGGTGATAGGCGCGGATGATGCCGGCGACATGCAGGCGCAGTTTCGCGGACGGCGTGATCGGCTGGCTGATGAGATATTCGAGCTGCGACATCTCGGTGGCGGCGTCGCGCGCCAGCAGCGCCAGCAACAGCCCGTCCTTGTTGCCGAAATGATATTTCACCAGCGCGGCGTTGACGCCCGACTTCTGCGCGATGTCGGACAACGAGACCTCGATCGAGGCGCGCTCGATCATCAGCTCGCTGGCCGCAACCAATAGCTTGTCGGCGGTGGCATTTTTGCCGGCCGGAAGTCTCGTCGGTACGCTGGTATTCAACTGCGCTCTGGTCCCGCTTCAGGTCAGGGTTCGACGGTAAATCGAGGCCGCACATAAGCCCATGGCGGGGCCGCACTCAAGAGTTAATTGATTGATTGACTAAATGCTGAGCCACCCCTTAAATCCGGCCCAACTTTCAGACCGCCCAATCCGGAAACATCAGGGAGATCCGACATGGCCGAGGCTTATATCGTCGCCGCTGCGCGCACCGCGGGCGGGCGCAAGGGGGGCCGTCTCGCTGGCTGGCATCCGGCCGATCTCGCCGCGACCGTGCTCGATGCGCTGGTCGAACGATCAGGCGCCGACCCCGCGCTGGTCGAGGACGTGATCATGGGCTGCGTGATGCAGGTCGGCGAGCAGTCCAACAACGTCGCGCGCAACGCGGTCATGGCTTCGAAGCTCCCTGAAAGCGTGCCGGGTACCTCGATCGACCGCCAGTGCGGTTCCTCGCAGCAGGCGCTGCACTTCGCCGCGCAAGCCGTGATGTCGGGTGCGATGGACGTCGTGATCGCGGCCGGCGTGGAATCGATGACGCGGGTTCCGATGGGCCTGTCCTCGCAACTTCCGGCCAAGAACGGTTTTGGCAACTACAAGAGCCCGGGCATCGAGAAGAAATATCCGAACATCGTGTTCAGCCAGTTCACCGGCGCGGAGATGATGGCGGAGAAGTACGGCCTCTCCAAGGATGAGCTCGACGAGTACTCCTACAACAGCCACCAGCGCGCGATCGCGGCGACGCAGGCCGGTCACTTCAAGAAGGAGATCGTGCCGCTCGAGATCACCCGCGCCGACGGCAGCAAGGACACCCACCAGATCGACGAAGGCATCCGCTTCGACGTCAGCCTCGACGGCATCAAGGGCGTCAAGCTGATCGCCGAGAACGGCAGGCTCTCCGCCGCCAGCGCCAGCCAGATCTGCGACGGCGCTTCCGGCGTCATGGTCGTGAACGAGCGCGGCCTGAAGCAACTCGGCGTCAAGCCGCTCGCGCGCGTCCACCACATGACGATGACGGGCGGCGATCCCGTCATCATGCTGGACGCGCCGCTGCACGCCACCAAGCGCGCACTCGAGAAGGCCGGCATGAAGATCGGCGACATCGACCTGTTCGAGGTCAACGAGGCCTTCGCCTCGGTGCCGACCGCATGGCTGAAGAACACCGGCGCCGATCCGGAGCGTCTCAACGTCAACGGCGGCGCCATCGCGCTCGGCCACCCCCTCGGCGGCTCCGGCACCAAGCTGATGACCACGCTGGTCCACGCCCTGCACCAGCGCGGCAAGCGCTATGGCCTCCAGACCATGTGCGAAGGCGGCGGCATGGCCAACGTGACGATCGTCGAACGCCTGTAAGAAGCGCCTGACTCCTAGGAAGCGGTGAGAGGCCGCAAGAACCTCCATACAAAAGGTGTCGTCCCGGCCTTGAGCCGGGACCCATAACCACAGGTGCTTGTGGTTATGCCGGGCTGCGGCCCCAACTCATTCCAACAACACAAAGCGGTGGTTATGGGTCCCGGCTTTCGCCGGGACGACGCATCGCCTGAGGCAACACCCGAGGAAACGTCTGTGACCCATCCGTCTATCCACGCCCTCACCACGCCCGACAAGATCGCCTACCAGATGGCCGGCACCGGCAAGGCGATCACCTATCGCGAGCTCGACGAGCTCTCGAACCAGGGCGCACATCTCTTCCGATCGCTCGGGTTGAAGGCCGGCGACCACATCGCGCTTCTGATGGAGAACCGGCTCGCCTTCATGGAGATCTGCTGGGCGGCACAGCGCAGCGGGCTCTATTACACCGCGATCAGCCGCTATTTGAAGCAGGACGAGATCGACTACATCATCGAGGACTGCGGCGCGAAGGTGTTCATTACCACCCCGAAATGCGCCGACCAGATCAAGGGCCTGAACAAGGGCGCCGCCGGCGAGCCGATCTTCTACATGATGGACGAGCCGCTGCCCGGCTTCCGCTCCTACGACAAGGAAGCCGCCGCGCAGCCGACCACGCCGATCGCCGATGAGGTCGCCGGCTACGACATGCTGTATTCGTCCGGCACCACCGGCCGGCCCAAGGGCGTCAAGAAGGCCTTCGAGGGTAAAGCGATCGACGAGCCGAACCCGCTTCTGCGCGTGCTCTGCGCCGACATGTGCGGCATGAACACCGGCAGCATCTATCTGTCACCGGCGCCGCTCTATCACGCTGCTCCCTTGCGCTTCAACATGATGGCGATCGTGCTCGGCGGCACCTCCATCATCATGGAGCACTTTGACGCCGAAGAGTTCTTGAAGCTGGTCGAGAAGTACAAGGTCACCCAATCGCAGCTCGTGCCGACCATGTTCGTGCGCATGTTGAAGCTGCCGGACGAGGTCCGCACCAAATATGACGTCTCCACGCTCAAAGGCGCCATTCACGCCGCTGCCCCCTGTCCGGTCGACGTCAAAGCAAGGATGATCGAATGGTGGGGACCGATCCTGATCGAGTATTACGCGGGCTCTGAAGGCAACGGCGTCACGGTCTGCAACTCGCAACAATGGCTGGAGCATCGCGGCAGCGTTGGCCGCGCCGTGGTCGGCAAGATCAAGATTCTGGACGAGAACGACGAGGAGCAGCCGACAGGCGAGATCGGCACGGTCTACTTCGCCGATGCGCCCGCGTTCACCTATCACAACGACCCCGAGAAGACGAAGAAGGCCTACAACGCCAAGGGCTGGTCGACGCTCGGCGATGTCGGCTATCTCGACAGTGACGGCTTCCTCTATCTCACCGACCGCAAGTCCTACATGATTATCTCCGGCGGGGTGAACATCTACCCGCAGGAGACCGAGGACGTGCTGATCACGCATCCTGAGGTCGCCGACGTCGCGGTGTTCGGCGTGCCGAACGAAGAGATGGGCGAAGAGGTGAAGGCGGTGGTGCAGCCGCACGACATGGCACGCGCCGGCAAGGCGCTGGAGGCGGACCTGATCGCCTTCTGCCGGCAGCATCTGTCGCCGATCAAATGCCCCAAGAGCATCGACTTCGAACAAGAGCTGCCGCGCACGCCGACCGGGAAGCTGGTGAAGCGCCATCTGCGCGACCGCTATTGGCCGAAGGCAGCAGCAAAGGCGTGAATCTTCGACCTTCCACCGGAGGTGCCTCTTATCCTCCCCTGGAGGGGGAGGATCGGTTCGCATGAAATGCGAACCGAGGTGGGGTGACAGCCTGTCGGCTCGGCCTCTGCCCGTGTTGAGAGATCACCCCACCCCGCCTCACATCTCGCTGCGCTCGCCGTGAGCCGACCCTCCCCCTCCAGGGGAGGGTGAAGGACGGACGACGCTTCCCCGTCTCCAATTCTGCCGTTATGCAGCACTACAAATCCTCCGCCGGTGCGCACGCGACCGATGCCACGGCACGCAGATGCAGCTGGCCGTGCTTGCCTGATGCCGTGGTGGTCCATTGCGCATCGATCTGCTGAAGATCTTCCGACAGCTTGCCGCGATGGCTGCCGTCGGTTTCGAACGCTCCGTTGCCATCGGGCGAGCGTTCGAAGATCTCGACCTCGAGATCGGACAGCCGGATGAACATCTGCACGCCGATCTTGGTCACGTGGCGGCCGACCTCATATGAACCGCAGCCGCGCGCTTCCGCGTTCTGCTCGTTCAGGGCCTGCACTTTGTCGAAGGTAATGACGACGTTCTGCACCGCGTTGTCGCCGTCCCACAGGAATTCGCCGACATAGGCGCGCGGCAGTTTCTCGGTGAGCTGCTTGATGTCGGCGGCACGCACCGCCGACATCAGCACCAGACTTGCCGCCACGATCATCACGCCGAGACGCGACATCCAGCCGGGCAGCTCTGCAATCCTCGCGTGGCGCATGCGGTATGCATCCCCTGGGCAAAATTGCTATCGTCAATCAATGGCCGCCAGCATACAGCCAAATGCGCTGGTTCTGCGGCGATGCCCAACAGGTGATCTGCACGATGGAAACGCTCCCCGACGTCCCGCTGCCCTCCACCATCCGCTCGCGTTATGTCGACGGGATCAACGGCCTGCGCATGCATGTGCTGGAAGCGGGCTTTGAAACATCCGGCCGGCCCTGTCTGTTGCTGCTGCACGGCTTTCCCGAGCTGGCGTTCTCCTGGCGCAAGGTGATGCCGGCGCTGGCCGATGCGGGTTATCACGTGATCGCGCCGGATCAGCGCGGCTATGGACGCACGACGGGATGGAGCGCGGAGTACGACGGCGATCTCGCGTCATTCCGCCTGCCCAATCTGGTGCGCGATGCGCTCGGGCTGGTCGCAGCGTTCGGCTACAAGCACGTCGATGCCGTGATCGGGCACGATTTCGGCTCGTCGGTCGCGGCGTGGTGCGCGCTGATCCGGCCCGACGTGTTCCGCGCGGTCGTGATGATGAGCGCGCCGTTTTCGGGGCCGCCGTCGCTGCCGTTCAACACCGCGAGCGCGCCGGCAAAGCCTGCGGCCGAAGACCCCGTCCATCGCGCGCTTGCCGCGCTGCCGCGGCCGCGAAAACACTATCAATGGTACTACGCGACGCGCGAGGCGAACGCCGACATGCAGCGCGCGTCGCAGGGCCTGCATGATTTCCTGCGCGCCTATTATCATCACAAGAGCGCGGACTGGACCGGCAACAAGCCCTATCCGCTCGAATCGTGGTCGGCGGGCGAATTGGCAAAACTGCCGACCTATTACGTGATGGATCTCGCCAAGGACATGGCCGCCACCGTCGCCGAGGAGATGCCGTCACGCGAGGCGATCGCCGCCAACAAATGGCTGCCGGACCGCGAACTCGCTTACTACAGCGCCGAATATGGCCGCACCGGATTCCAGGGCGGCCTGCAATGGTATCGCTGCGGCACCTCGGGCGCGTTCGTCCCGGAACTACAGACCTGGAGCGACCGCACGATCGACCAGCCGTCCGCCTTCGTTTCCGGCAAGCAGGATTGGGGTACCTATCAACGGCCCGGCGTGTTCGAGGCGATGCAGCGCAAGGCCTGCATCAAGATGCTCGGCTGCCATCTCGTCGACGGCGCCGGCCATTGGGTCCAGCAGGAGCAGCCGGCCGAGGTGAGCCGCCTGTTGCTCACATTCCTGCGAGAGGTCGGCGCGCAGCGCTAGACGCCCATTCGGCCGTCGCGTCGCATCCCGTTGATCTCACGCGTGTTCCTCGCCCAATCCGCGCGGCTTGCCGGTGCTGCAGCAGCGAATCCGGGCCGATCCGGATTTGACCGGGTGCCACCGCAACCCTATAGTTTAGAACTATTCTAATTCTAAACTCCGTGAACAAGGCGTTGCCGTGAAGAATTTTGCCGATCTGACCGAGCGCGAGGTGCTGGCGGTTGCGATCTCCTCCGAGGAGGAGGACAGCCGGATCTACATGACCTTCGCCGAGGATCTGAAGGAGCGCTATCCCGACTCCGCGAAGCTGTTCGAGCAGATGGCCGAGGAGGAGCGCGGCCACCGCCACATGCTGCTGGAAACGTACGAGCAGCGCTTCGGCCAGCATTTGCCGCCGATCCGCCGCGAGGACGTCAAGGGCTTCCTGCGCCGCCGCCCGATCTGGCTGACCAAGAACCTGCCGCTCGACACGATCCGCCGGGAAGTCGAGACCATGGAGTTCGAGGCCGAGCGCTTCTACGCCAAGGCCGCCGACCAGGCCGAGGACGTCAACGTGCGCCGGCTGCTCGGCGACCTCGCCGAGGAGGAGAAGGGCCACGAGAAGCTCGCGGTGAAGCTGACCGGCGAGATCCTGAAGCCCGACGTGCGCGCCGAGGAAGACCGTACGCGACGGCGGATGTTCGTGCTGCAATATGTGCAGCCGGGCCTTGCCGGCCTGATGGACGGCTCGGTCTCGACGCTGGCGCCGCTGTTCGCGGCCGCCTTTGCCACGCATCAGAACTGGCAAACCTTTCTGGTGGGCCTCGCCGCCTCGATCGGCGCCGGCATCAGCATGGGCTTTGCAGAAGCGCTGTCCGACGACGGCTCGCTCACGGGGCGCGGCTCGCCCTGGCTGCGCGGCATCACCTGCGGCGCGATGACGACGCTCGGCGGGCTCGGCCACACCGCGCCCTATCTCGTTCCCGACAACTGGGCCAACGCGTTCTGGATCGCGACGGGAATCGCCTGCATTGTCGTGTTCTTCGAATTGTGGGCGATCGCCTTCATCCGCTCGCGCTACATGGACACGCCGTTCCTCCAGGCCGTGTTCCAGATCGTGCTCGGCGGCGCCATCGTGCTGGCGGTCGGGATCGTGATCGGCGCGGCGTAGCAATTCCGATCAAACACGGCGACAACGTCACGGCTACAGCGCTTGCGGGCGGCAACCAAACTGCCCATCATCGCGCCAACAACAAACCGGGAGCACGCCGTGGCCAAATCGCAATACAGCTTCAAGACCGCCGTCGACCTGTCGAAGGCGCTGCGCAACAAGCAGGTCTCGGCGGTCGAGCTCGCACAGGACGCGATCGGCCGCATCGAGCGCCACGACGGCAAGGTCAACGCGGTCTGTGTGCGCGATTTCGAGCGCGGCCTCGCCGCCGCCCGCGCCGCGGATGCCGCGATCGCGCGCGGCGAGCACAGGCCGCTGCTCGGCATCCCCATGACGGTGAAGGAATCCTTCAACGTCGCGGGATTGCCGACGACCTGGGGCTTCCCGCCGCAAAAGGACTTCGTCCCGACCGAGGACGCGCTGTCGATTCAGCGGGTGAAGCAGGCCGGCGGCGTGATCCTCGGCAAGACCAACGTGCCGGTCGGCCTCGGAGACTGGCAGAGCTACAACGACATCTACGGCACCACCAACAACCCCTATGATCTCGGCCGCACGCCGGGCGGATCATCCGGGGGATCGTCCGCAGCCCTCGCCGCGGGCTATTGCGCGCTCGCCGGCTCCGATATCGGCGGCTCCCTGCGTGTGCCGGCATTTCATTGCGGCGTCTTCGCGCACAAGCCGACTTTCGCGCTGCTGCCGTCGCGCGGCCACACCGCGCCGCCGGCGCCGCCCATCATCTATGAGCGCGACCTTGCGGTGACCGGCCCGATGGCGCGCGGCGCGGCCGACCTGTCGCTGCTGCTCGACGTGATGGCTGCACCCGATCCGCTCGATGCCGGCAAGGCCTATCGCCTCGACCTGCCGGCGGCGCGCCACGCCGGCCTGAAGGATTTCCGCATCCTCGTCATCGACACCGATCCGGTGTTGCCGACCGACAAGGCGGTGCGCGGCAGGATCGACAAGCTCGCGAGCCATCTCGACAAGGCCGGCGCGAAGATATCGCGTTCGAGCCCGCTGCTACCGGATTTCGCGGCGTCCTCGCGGCTCTATATGCGGATGCTGCTGTCGTTCCTCGCCGCGACCTTCCCGCCGGAGGTCTATGCCGGCGCCTGCGCGGCGGCGGCCGCGCTGCCCGCCGGCGACACCAGCCTGCAGGCCGAGCGGCTGCGCGGCATCGCGCTCAGCCACCGCGACTGGGTGCAGGCGACGGTCGCCCGCTCGCGGTTGCGGGCGCAATGGCGCGCGCTGTTCAAGAGCTTCGACGCGGTGATCTGCCCGATCATGCCGACGCCGGCCTTTCCGCATGACCATTCGCCGGACCAGGAGCAGAGGCGGATTTTGATCGACGGTGTGCCGCACATCTACACCGACCAGCTCGCCTGGCCAGGCATCGCGACCCTGCCCGGCCTGCCTTCGACTGCGATCCCGACCGGCTTTGCGCCCGACGGACTGCCCGTCGGCGTGCAGATCGTCGGCCCGTGGCTGGAGGATCGCACGCCGCTGAAGCTCGCCGAGCTGATCGAGCGCGAGTCCGGCGGGTTCGTGCTGCCGAAGATGTTCGACGATTGATACTTGCCATCATCATTGCGAGCGAAGCGAAGCAATCCATATATCCGTCTGCGCGGAGGCGTGGATTGCGTCGTCGCTTCGCTCCTCGCAGTGACGAGGGGAAACCGGGAGAAAGCCAATGAGCAATGACCTCGAGGAGCTGACGAAGCTCAACAAGGATTACGTCGATTCAGTTCAGAACTGCGACGTCAAGCGCTTCGATGAGATCCTGGCGCAGGACTTCTACTGCACCAATCCCGACAAGAGCCTGGTCGACCGCGCGGCCTTCCTGAAGCAGACGGCGATCCCGGTGAAGATCAAGGGGCTGAAGGCCGAAGACGTCAAAATCCGCATCCTCGGCGATTTCGCCATCATCCACGCCCAGACCAGCTACACCAACGCGGACGGCGAGCCGGCGCACGGCCGCTATACCGATTGTTGGGCGCGGCAGAACGGAAAATGGCTCGCGGTGTCCGCGCATGTGGCGCGGTGAGCGATTCAGGTGTCGTCCCGGCGCAGGCCGGGACCCATAACCACCGCAGCTTGTGGTGAGTAAAGAAAGTCGTCCACCCACGTGCCCAAAGCAAGGCCGCGGCGTATGGGTCCCGGCCCACGCCGGAACGACACACGCTCAGCTATCGAACATGATCACGCTGCGCAGCGTCTTGCCGGCCTTCATGTTGGCAAAGCCCTCGTTGATCTCCGACAGCTTCAGCTTGGCCGAGATCCAGTCCTCAAGGTGCAGGCGGCCGCGCAGGTAGAAATCGACCAGGCGCGGCATGTCCACGCGGAAATGGTTGGAGCCCATCGACGAGCCCTGGATCTTGCGCTCGCGCAGGAAGTCGAAGCCGTGCAGCTCGATCTTCTGGCCGAACGGAATCATGCCGACGATGGTCGCGGTGCCACCCGAGGCGAGCATGCCGAAGGCCTGCTCCGCGGTCTCCTTGCGGCCGAGCACCTCGAAGGAATGATGCACGCCGCCATTGGTGAGGTCGCGCACCTGCTTGACCACGTCGCCGTCAGCGGGGTTGACGATGTCGGTGGCGCCGAGCTTGGTCGCGAGCTGGAGCTTGGCCGGATTGGTGTCGATGGCGATGATGCGGCCGGCGCCGGCGATCTGCGCGCCGTTGATCGCGGCCATGCCGACGCCGCCGCAGCCGATCACGGCGACGGTCTCGCCGGCCGTCACCTTCGCCGTGTTCACCACCGCGCCGTAGCCGGTGATGACGCCGCAGCCGATCAGCGCGGCGAGATCGAGCGGCATCTCCTTCCTGATTTTGACGATGGCATTCTCGTGCACCAGCATCTGCTCCGCGAACGACGACAGATTGAGGAACTGGTTGAGCTTCTCCTTCCTGCCCCATGACAGGCGGTTGGAGACGCCCGGCAGCATCTTCACCGTGGTGTCGGTGCAGAGCACGGTGCGGCCCGTGGTGCAGTTGTCGCAGGTGCCGCAGAACACGGACAGGCAGGTGACGACGTGGTCGCCCGGCTTGACGTAGGTGACGTCGGAGCCGACCTGCTCGACCACGCCGGCGGATTCGTGGCCGAGCACCGCCGGCAGCGGATGCGGATAGAGCCCTTCCATGAAATGCAGGTCGGAGTGGCAGAGGCCGGCGACCGCGGTGCGGATCAGCACCTCGCGCGGACCGGGCTTCGGCAGGCTGATGTCCTCGATGACGAGCGGCTGGTTGACTTCATGGAGGACGGCGGCCTTCATCGGTGTTTCCCTTGACGTTTTTGATTGTTTGAAAAGTTCGCTCGCGCAGCAGCCTACGCTGCGTCAAGCAATTCGCCAACCTCGGCCATGCCGACCGCGCGATCGCCGAGCAGGTGCCCGGTCATCCTGCGCTGAACGGTATTTTCCGTCAGCCGGAACGGATCGCTCGGCGACACCCGATGATCGATGACGAGGCGCGACAGCAGCAGGCGGCGCGCATCGCCGCGCATGTCGTGGATGCGATGCGCCTCCCAGGCGAGCGCGACCGCGCTCGCGACATGATAGAGCAGGCTGGTGGCGCGGCGCGCGTCGCCCTCATTGTCGACGCGGCTCGCCACCTCGCGCGCAAACGCGACCGCGCGGTCGCTGAGGTCGCGCAGCTGGTTGCACCAGGCTTGCGGAACATTCGGGCTGTCGTCGAGCCGGGCGTGCAGATCGGCCGCGAGCGCGGAGTCCGCGCCGTGACGGCCGACCGCGCGCCGCAGCGCATCGATGGCCACGATGTTGCCGGTGCCCTCCCAGACCGAGCCGAGATGGGCATCGCGCAGCAGACGGGCGGTGGCGAATTCCTCGATATAGCCGATGCCGCCGCGCATCTCGAGCGCATCGCCGCAGACCTTGCGCGCATCGCGCGTGGCGCGGAATTTCAGCGTCGGGGTGAGGATGCGCAGGAGCGCCGCCGCATCCTGACTTCCCGCTTCGGCGCGATCGAGCGCATCGGCGGTGAGAAAGCTCATCGACAGCGCCTGCTCGACCGGCAGCATGATCTTCAGCATCTGGCGGCGACCGAGCGGCAGGTCGATGATGCGGCTGCCGAACACCACGCGGTTCGTCGCCACCGTCATCGCGTCGTGATAGGCGCGGCGCATCAGCGCGGTGGACTTGACGCCGTTGGAGAGCCGCGACGAGTTCACCATCTCGGCCATCTGCACGAAGCCGCGGTCGAGCTTGCCGACCGCGTAGGCGATCGCGCCTTCGAGCTTGATCTCGCCCGAGGCCATCGAACGCGTGCCGAGCTTGTCCTTGAGGCGCACGATCCGGTAGTTGTTCTGCGAGCCGTCGTCGAGAAAGCGCGGCATCAGGAACAGGCCGACGCCGCGCGTGCCGGGGCCCGCCCCTTCAGGACGCGCCAGCAGCATCACGACCTTCGCGTCCGCATTCGAGCAGAACCATTTTTCGCCGTAGAGACGCCAATGGTCACCCTCCTGCACCGCACGCGTGGTCAGCGTGCCGACGTCGGAGCCGCCCTCCTTCTCGGTCATGAACTGGCCGCCCTGCGTCAGCTTGCTCATGTCGGTCGAGGTCAGGCCGTCGAGATATTTCGCCTTCAGCGCCTCGCTGCCGAAACTTGCCAGCAGCTTGGCGCAGCCGTCGGTGACGTTGATCGGGCAGCCCATGCCGAATTCGGTCTGGTTGAACAGGAAGGTGAAGGCGTGCTTGGCGACGACGGGATATTTGTCCGGCCAGCCCATGATGCCCTTGCGGATCGAGAGCGCATGGATGCCGAACTCGCCGAACGCGGCGTTCTCCAGTTCGCGATAGGCCGGGTGGTATTCGATCCATTGCATGTCGCGGCCGAACTTGTCGCGCTGGTGCAGAACGGGCGTGTGCCGGTCCGCGAGCCGCGCGCACTCGTCGAGATGGCCGCCGGCGAGCTCGCCGAGACGGTCGAGATGCGGCTCGATATGACGGAACAATGCATCGGGCAGATGCAGCTTCAGAAGGTCGGTCAGCGCCGGATCGGCCCGGTAGAAATTCATTCCCGTCGTATCGGGCGCCAGCAGCCTCGGCTGGCTGGCGGCTGACGTTTTCGGATCCTGCTTGTGCGGCTGCATTGAATTCCCGGCTTCGGTGCTCATTTGTTTGGGCACGACTATCCTCCTCCGGCCGAGCAAAGGAAAGCCCAATGGATATTCCAAAATACAAGATCGCCCTGATCGTCGGCGCCGGCGAGGGCCTCAGCGCCTCGTTGACGCGGCTATTTTCGCGGGAGGGAATTCGCGTGGCACTCGGCGCCCGCAGCATCGAGAAGCTCGGCGCGCTCTGCAGCGAGACCGGTGCCAAGGCCTATGCCTGCAACGCCACCGAGCCCGACGAGGTGGAGCGGCTGTTCGGCCTCGTTGAGCGCGAGATCGGAACGCCCGACCTCGTCGTCTACAATGCCAGCGGCCGCACGCGCGGGCCTTTCATCGAGCTCGTTCCGGCCGAGGTCGCGCAGGCGATTGCGGTCAGCGCCTTTGGCGGCTTCCTGGTGGCGCAGCAGGCGGCCAGGCGCATGCTGCCGAACAAGCACGGCGCGATCCTGTTCACCGGCGCTTCCGCCAGCGTCAAGGGCTATGCGCAGTCGGCCCCGTTCGCGATGGGCAAGTTCGCGCTGCGCGGACTCGCACAGAGCATGGCGCGCGAGCTATCGCCACAGGGCATCCATGTCGCACATTTCGTCATCGACGGCGGCATCCGCAGCGCGGCGCGAACCGAACCGGCGGACAAGCCGGATTCGATGCTCGATCCCGACGCGATCGCAGCGAACTATTGGAACGTGCTGCAGCAGCCGCGCAGCGCCTGGAGCTGGGAGCTGGAGCTGCGGCCCTGGGTGGAGAGGTTTTGAGATGACGGAGATCATGCAAGCAGCGTAGGCTGGACGCAAACCGCCGCCACATTCGTCATTGCCAGGAGCGAAGCGACGAAGCAATCCATTCCTCCACTTGCGGCGGCATGGATTTGCTTCGCGGAGCCTGTCATCCGGCGGCGCTCCACGCCGACCGGGTGGCTCGTAATGACGGATGAAACTGGGGAAGGAAAACATGTCGAACGAAATCAAGATCGATACCGGCACCAGTGAACTCCTCTGCGTCGTCCGCGACCGCGTCGCGATCATCACGCTGAACCGGCCGGAGGCGCGCAATGCGCTATCCGATAACCTGACGCCGGCGCTGCGCACGATGATCCGGACCTGCGGCGAGGATCCCGGTGTCGGCGCGTTGCTGCTCACCGGCGCGGGCGAAGCGTTCTGTGCCGGCGGCAACGTCAAGGGCATGGGCGCACATCGCGACAAGGCGAAGCTGGACATGTCCTTTGACGACAAGGTTGCCGACCTTCAGGAGCGGCAACGGCTGCTGACCGGCGCGCTGGTGTCGGTGCGCAAGCCGACCATCGCCGCGCTGCCCGGTCCCGCGGTCGGCGCCGGGCTTGCCATCGCCATGGCCTGCGATATCCGCATCGCCGCACAATCCGCCTTCATCTCGACCGGTTACTTACGCGTGGCGCTGAGCGGCGATTACGGCATGGCCTGGCTATTGACGCGGCTGGTCGGCACCTCGCGCGCCCGCGAGCTGATGTTCACCTCGGAGAAGGTCGATGCCTTAAGATGCGAGCACATCGGCCTCGTCAACCGCGTGGTGCCTGATGACAAGCTGCAAACCGAGGCCTTCGCGCTGGCCAGATCGCTCGCCGAAGGCCCGCGCCTGGCGTTGCGCTACATGAAGGACAATCTCGACGAGGCCCTGCTGTTCGACTTCGAAACGGCGCGCGACCACGAGGCTGAACGACTGATCCGCCTGACCACGACCGCGGATCACAAGGAGGCGGTGCAGGCCTTCATCGAGAAGCGCAAGGCGGTGTTCCGGGGAAGTTGATCCCCGTTCAGTGTCCCGTCATTGCCGGGCTTGACCCGGCAATCCATCCCAAAGGAATGCCTTTTTGTTTGATGGATGCGCGGGTCAAGCCCGCGCATAACGATCTCGTAGCCCGGATGAAGCGCGGCGAAATCCGGGATCGGTCTTACCGCGGACGTAGTCTCCCGGATTGCGCTTCGCTTCATCCGGGCTACGCAACTCCATCCGGGCTACGGGCTGCCGCGCGAAAAATCCACGAACGCCCGCAGCGCGGCCGGCAACTGGCGGCGGCTTGGGTAATAGAGGAAGAACCCGGGATAGGCCGGGCACCAGTCGGCCAGCACGCGCACCAGTTTTCTCTTGGCGATCAGCGCCTCGACCTGCGCCTCGAACACATAGGCGAGCCCTGCCCCGTCGAGCGCCGCATCGACCATCAGATCCTGGTCGTTCAGCGTGAGCGGCCCCGCGACGTCGATATCGACCTCGATGCCGCCGCGCTCGAACTCCCAGCGATAGATCGCGCCGGAGGTGAAGCGGTAGCGAATGCAGGGCAGGTCTTTCAGGTCGTGCGGCGTCACCGGCGGCTTGTGCGTCTTGAAATAGGCCGGCGAGCCGACCACGGCAAAGCGATGCCGCGGCCCGATCGGCACGGCGATCATGTCGGCAGCAATGGTCTCGCCGAACCGCACGCCGGCATCGAAACCCGCGGCGACCATGTCGATCAACGCGTCGTTGATCATGATCTCGACGCTGATATCAGGAAACGCCTTCAGGAAGCGCGTGACGATCGGCAGCAGCACCAGTTGCGCCGACTGGCGCGCCGCGGTGAAGCGCAGCGTGCCCGCCGGCTTGCCGCGAAAATTGTTGAGGTCCTCCAGCGCATCGTCGATGTCGCGAAACGCCGGACTGATCCGCGCGAACAAAAGCTCCCCGGCCTCGGTCAGCGCCACGCTGCGGGTGGTGCGGTTGACCAGGCGCAGATCGAGCCGCTCCTCGATGTTGCGCAGCGCATGCGACAGCGCCGAGGCGGACACGCCAAGCTCGGTCGCCGCCGCGCGAAAACTCTTGTGGCGGGCGATCGCGAGGAAGGTGGCGAGGTCCGAAGGATCGATCCGCATTGATGAATTTTACTCAGTAGCTTGAAGAATATATAGCTGATTATCTCAATTATGGCGAGCCGCTATCCCTTTGCCCATCAGCCCGGCAGTGCGCCGGGCCTTCCAGGAAAGGGCAAGATCATGCGTGTCTGGTTCATCACAGGAGCTTCCCGGGGGTTTGGCGCCCTGATCGCGGAAGCCGCGCTCAAGGCCGGCGATGCGGTAGTGGCCGCCGCTCGCGATCCCGCGACCGTCACCGCCCGCCTCGGCCAGCATGAGCGGCTGCTGGCCACAAGGCTCGACGTCACCAGCGAGGCCGAGGCCCACGCCGCGGCCGGCGAGGCGGTCAAAAAGTTCGGCCGCATCGATATCCTGATCAACAATGCGGGCTACGGCCTTCTCGGCGCGATCGAGGAGGCCAGCGCCGCGGAGACGCAGCGGCTGTTCGGCACCAACGTGTTCGGCCTGCTCGGCGCCACCCGCGCGGTGCTGCCGCATATGCGCCGGCAACGTTCGGGCCACGTCATCAACATCTCCTCGGTCGGCGGCTACACCGGCTATCCGGGCTGGGGCGTCTACGGCGCGACCAAGTTCGCGGTGGAAGGCATCAGCGAGGCGCTGGCCGCCGAAGTCGCGCCGCTCGGCATCAAGGTGACGGTGGTCGAGCCCGGCTTCTTCCGAACCGACTTCCTCGACGAGAGTTCGCTGTCGCGCACCGCGCATCAGATCGAGGATTATCATGCGAGCGTCGGCAAGACCCGCGCCGTCGCCGCCGATTTCAACCACGGCCAGCGCGGCGACCCGCGCAAGCTCGCCGGCGCGATGCTCAAGCTCGTCAACGCCGACAACCCGCCGCTGCGGCTGCCGCTCGGCAGCGACACCGTGGAGCGGATCGAGACCAAGAATGCGTTCGTCGCGAGGGAGCTCGCGGAATGGCGGACGGTGGCGACGTCGACGGATTTTACGGAGGAAGCCTGATCCGTCGTTGCCGGGCTTGACCCGGCAATCCATCGAAAGAAACGCTTTCGCTCGATGGATGCGCGGGTCGAGCCCGCGCATGACGAGCGGAAATCGCGGCAAAGGCACGGGCTAGAGAAAAGGGCCCGGTTCTGGAGGGGCCAGAACCGGGCCAGTCAGTCAAACCGCAAGCGAGGACATCGCGGCCGAGCGGGAAGTGGCGGCAAGCCGCCAGCTGGCACAGGGAATGTCTTGCGGTTCGACGTGGATCTCTTTCACGAAGCGCACCAGCTTCCAGTCGCCGGGGCTCTGGCTGAAGGCGTAGCCCAACTTCCGGGCGAGGCCGATCATCGTCGCATTGGAACGCAGTGTGTCGCCGAAGATGCGCGCGGCTCCGAAGGACGCCGCGCGGCATTCGAGATTCCTGAGCAGCGCCTTGCCGATGCCGTTGCCCTGCCACCGGTCATCGATCGACAGGCCGAACTCGACGCTCGAATTATCGGCATGGAAGGCGTAGCGCGCTTCGGCCACGATGGTCTCGAAGCCGTCGACCATCATGGTCGCAACGATCGTGAACCGGTCAGCCTCGCCGACATGGATGAAACGCTCGAGCTCCGTCTTCGGCAGCTCGCTCAACGCGCCCAGGAAGCGGTTGTAACGGGATCCCGCGGAGAGCGAGCGGATGTAGCTCTGCAGCTCCTCGCGGTCGCGCGGCTCGACGAAGCGCACCTTGACCTCGCTGCCGTTCTTGGCGCGCAGCACGTCAGAGTATTGCTTGAGATCGTCGAGATGCAGCGCAACCATGACACGCTCCTCGGGTGAAGAAATTGGCTGGCGTCCCTCGATCGAGGCGACGCCAGCGGTGGCGTCCTTCTCAGGCCCGCCAGAACGGCTTCTCGGTTTCGAACACGATGTCGCTGCGGGACATGCCGATGTCGTGCAGGTCGCGCTCGGTCCACTGCGACAACTCGCGGCGGCGTTCGTAGCGCTCCCACCAGACGTGAAGGGTCTCGCCGACCTGGTTCAGCAGGCCCGATGCGTGATGATTTTGGGTATGATTATTTGTCATCGATTCATGCGTGAAAATGGACATCTGCGGCTCCTATCGGTAACCTGTTGGCGCTAATATCGGAGCTATTCAGCCCGCTCACAAACGACACTTTGTACCGTTTCGCATGAATTAAAGTCATGTATTTGGAGACACTCCAGGAATGACCAGCCGCCTGCCTTCGCTGAATGGCCTGAGGGCGTTCGAGGCCGCCGCGCGCCATCTCAGCTTCACGCTGGCAGCCAGCGAGCTGAACGTGACCCAGACCGCGATCAGCCATCAGATCCGCAGGCTGGAGGAGGAGCTCGGCATCCGCCTGTTCATCCGGCAGAACCGCGCGCTGGCGCTGACGCCGGAGGCGCGCGACTACCTCCCGGGCGTCAGAGCCGCCTTCAACGATCTCCGGCTCGCCACCGATCGCCTGCTGCGCAGGGACGACGATCACGTGCTGACGGTGTCGACGCTGGCCTCGCTCGCGGCAAAATGGCTGCTGCCGCGGCTGACCGATTTCCAGGAGCAACATCCCGGCATCGACGTGCGCATCACCACCTCGACCAGCCTCGTCGACTTCCAGCGCGACAATGTCGATGCCGCGATCCGCTATGGCCGCGGCCAGTGGCCGGGCGTGCGCGCCGACTGGCTGATGGCGGACGAGCTGTTTCCGGTATGCAGTCCGTCACTGCTGCAGGGAACCAGGCCGCTGAAATGCCCTGAAGACCTCAGGGATCACACGCTGCTGCACACCTCGAACGCCAACAGCGACGACTGGCGGCTGTGGCTGACCGCGGCGGGCCTGCCCGTCGATATCGCGAGGCAGCCCGGCATCACCTTCGACATGATCTTCATGACCATCCAGGCCGCGATCGACGGCATCGGCGTGGCGATGGGACGGACCTCCTACGTCCAGGACGACATCGCCAAGGGCCGCCTGGTTGTGCCCTTCAAGATCGCGCTGCCGGCCGATGCCGGGTTCTACCTGGTCGCGCCGGAGGGCCGCGCCGATACGCCAAAGCTCTCCGCGTTCCGAAGCTGGCTCGGCACAACGGCGCACGCCGCGCCCTGATGCGGCGCACGCGACGGCCGGGGCTTCGGTCCTACCAGAGTCGAAGCGCTAGATCGTTGTTTTGACGAGGTTTCTTCGCGCGAACCGGTATCCCCTTCGCTCGAAAGGCTCGCTGCGATTTCCATCTACGGCTTTTTTCCCATAGCCCCCCGCGCGATTCCGGGTTGGTCGAGCCGGACAGCCGTGCCAAATTGCCGCACATGGCAGTTAACTGCTTTGGCCGGCGAGACAATTTGCGCCGGCCGTTTTTGTCACGGGGAGGAAAGGGCGTTATGTCGCAGTCGAGTTCATCGCAAGTCCCGCAGATCAAATCGCGTCGGCGCGATCCTGCGCGCCACCTCCGGCAACTTCCTCGAACAGTTCGACTTCTTCCTGTTCGGCTTCTACGCCGCCGCGATCGGCAAGGCGTTCTTCCCCTCCACCAACGAGACCGCCTCGCTGCTCAACACCTTCGGCGTGTTCTGGCTCGGCGCCTTGATGCGCCCCGTCGGCGCCATCGTGCTGGGGGCCTATATCGACCGCATCGGCCGCCGCCAGGGACTGATCGTCACGCTCGGCATCATGGCCTTCGGCACGATCGTCATCGCGTTCTGCCCGAGCTACGCGACCATCGGCATCGCGGCGCCGATCATCGTGCTGATCGGCCGGTTGCTGCAAGGCTTCTCGGCCGGCGTCGAGCTCGGCGGCGTGTCGGTGTATCTCGCGGAGATCGCGACGCCCGGCAATCGCGGCTTCTACACCTCGTTCCAGTCGTCGAGCCAGCAGGTCGCGATCTTCGTGGCCTCGATCCTCGGCTACATCCTCTCCGAGGTGATGCCCGCCGACACCGTGGCCGCCTGGGGCTGGCGCATTCCCTTCTTCGTGGGATGCCTGATCATTCCGCTGATCTTCCTCCTGCGGCGGACGCTGGAGGAGACGCCGGCCTTCCTCGCCATGAAGAAGCATCCGACCGCGAGCGAGGTGTTCGCCTCCGCGCTCGCCAACTGGCGCATCGTCGTCCTCGGCATGATGATCGCCATCCTGACCACGACGACGTTCTACTTCGTCACCGTGTACACGCCGACCTTCGGCAAGACTGTGCTGAAGCTGTCGACGCATGACGCGCTGCTGGTCACGCTGCTCGTCGCGGTGGCCAACTTCGTCTGGAATCCGGTCGGCGGCGCGCTGTCCGATCGCATCGGCCGCAAGCCGGTGCTGATCACGATCGCCTGCCTGTCGCTGGTGACCGCCTATCCGGCGCTGCACTGGCTGGTGGCGGCGCCGACCTTCGGCAGGCTGCTCGCGGTCGAGATGATGTTCTCGTTCTATTTCGGCGTCTACAGCGGCACCATGTTGGGTGCCCTCGTCGAGATCGTGCCGGCGCATGTCCGCACCACCTGCTTCTCGCTGGCGTTTGCGCTCGCCGCGGCCCTGTTCGGCACCTTCACGCCGTTCGCCTCGACCTGGCTGATCGAGCGGACCGGCGACAAGGCCTCGCCCGGCTTCTGGCTGATGTTCGCCGCAGCTCTCGGCATCGTCGCCGCGCTGATCGTCTATCGTGGCGGCCAGACCATCGAGCAGCGCGAGACCGTTGCGGCCTGATATTCCACTTCGCGGCCGGGCGGGCTCGCTGGGCATGACTTCTCCGGAAAATCGCGACACGCTTTTCCGGATCATGCTCATGCGCCCGGCCGTGTTGCTTTCCATGCCAACAACGATAACAAGAGCGCATGGTTGATCTGACGCGCAGGTTCGACGTGCTGGTGATCGGCGGCGGCAATGCGGCGCTGTGCGCGGCGATCAGCGCCCGGCGCGGCGGCGCATCCGTGCTCGTGCTGGAAGGCGCGCCAAAGTTCTATCGCGGTGGCAATACCCGTCACACCCGCAACATGCGCTGCGCCCATGACGCGGCGACCGAAATCCTGACCGGTCCCTATACGGAAGATGAGTTCTGGGAGGATCTGCTGCGCGTCACCGGCGGGCAGACCGACGAGGTGCTGGCGCGCCACATGATCCGCGAATCCAAGGACATCCTGAACTGGATCGTGGAGCAGGGTGTACGCTGGCAGCCTTCGCTCGGCGGCACGCTGAGCCTCGGCCGCACCAACTCCTTCTTTCTCGGCGGCGGCCGCGCGATGCTCAACGCGCTCTATCTCACCGCCGAAGAACTCGGCGTCGACATCCTCTACGATGCCGAGGTCATCGATCTCACGGTCGAGGACGGCATGTTCCTTTCGGCGCAGCTGAAGCAGCCGGTCGGCGGCAAGACCGAGGTCCGCGCCTCGACCCTGGTCGCCGCCGCCGGCGGGTTCGAGGCCAACATCGAATGGCTGAAGCAATATTGGGGCGAGGCCGCCGACAATTTCCTGATCCGCGGCACGCCCTATAATCGTGGCTCGGTCCTGAAGATGCTGCTCGACAAGGGGGTGCAGGAGGTCGGCGATCCCACCCAGTGCCATGCGGTCGCAATCGACGCCCGCGCGCCGAAATTCGACGGCGGCATCATCACGCGACACGACTCGGTCGTGTTCGGCATCGTCGTCAACAAGCACGCGCAGCGCTTCTACGACGAGGGCGAGGACATCTGGCCGAAGCGTTATGCCATCTGGGGCAGGCTGGTTGCGGCGCAGCCCGACCAGATCGCCTACATCATCTTCGATTCAACCGTGGTCACCTCTTTCATGCCGACGCTGTTTCCGCCGATCGCCGGACAGACGGTGGCGGAGCTCGCCGGCAAGCTCGAGCTCGATCCGGCCGCGCTGGAGAAGACCATCACCGAGTTCAACGCCGCGGTGCTATCAGGCACCTTCGACCATACCATCCTGGACGACTGCCGTACCGAAGGCATCACGCCGCCGAAGACTCACTGGGCGCGCCGGATCGAGACACCGCCTTATCTCGCCTATCCGGTCCGGCCCGGCATCACCTTCACCTATCTCGGCACGCGCGTGAACAAGGAGGCGCGGATGCTGATGAAGGGCGGCAAGCCGTCAGGCAACATGTTCGCGGCCGGCGAGATCATGGCCGGCAACGTGCTCGGCAAGGGCTATGCCGCCGGCATGGGCATGACCATCGGCAGCGTGTTCGGGCGCGTCGCCGGCCGAGAAGCAGCCAAGAATGCCCGGAACTGAAGGCGGGACTGACGCGATGCACGGAACTAGGATTTTGGACGAAGCCGACCGTCTGATGACGGTCTGCAATTCCTGTCGCTATTGCGAGGGCTTGTGCGCGGTGTTTCCGGCCATGGAGATGCGCCGCGCCTTCTCCGACGGCGACCTCAACTATCTCGCCAATCTCTGCCATGGCTGCGGCGCCTGCTACGTCGACTGCCAGTTCTCGCCGCCGCACGAGTTCAACGTCAACGTCCCCAAGACGCTCGCGGTCGCCCGCGCGGAGTCCTATGCGGCCTACGCCTGGCCGCGGGCGCTGTCCGGTGCGTTCGCGCGCAACGGGCTCGTCATCAGCGTCATCGCCGCGCTCAGCATCGCCGCCTTCATCTTCGGCTTCGCCGCGGTCAATGATCGCGGCGTGCTCACCGGCATCCACACCGGTCCCGGCGCGTTCTACAAACTGATGCCGCACAATGCGATGGCGCTGCTGTTCGGCTTGGCCCTGCTCTACGCGATCCTGGCGCTGGTGATGGGCGTGCGGGCGTTCTGGCGCGACATCGGCAAGCCGGTCGGCATGACGACGGATGCGAAGGCGCTGTTGCAGGCCATCCGCGATGCCGGCGAGCTGCGCTATCTCCATGGCGGCGGCGTCGGCTGCTACAACGAGGACGACAAGCCGACCGACCGGCGCAAATTCTATCACCACCTGACCTTCTACGGCTTCCTGCTGTGCTTCGCCGCGACCTGCGTCGGCACGCTCTATCACTATCTGCTCGGGCGCGAGGCACCATATCCGTGGTGGGACCTGCCCGTGGTGCTGGGCTCGCTCGGCGGCATCGGTCTCGTGGTCGGCCCGCTCGGCCTGCTCGGCGAGAAATGGAAGCGCGACCGCGTGCTGGTCGACGAGCAGCGTATGGGCATGGACACCGCGTTCATCCTGATGCTGTTCCTGACCAGCATCACCGGCCTCGCCTTGCTGCTGTGGCGCGAGACCGGCGCGATGGGGCCGCTGCTCGCGCTGCATCTCGGCGCCGTGTTCGCGCTGTTCATCACCATGCCCTACGGCAAGTTCGTGCACGGCATCTATCGCTTTGCCGCGCTGGTGCGCTATGCGCAGGAACGGCAGATGATGGCGGAATGAATGGTGGTGGGTTGGCGGAGCGTAGCCCCGCTTACGAACTCATCCTGCATTGGGCTTTGTCGCCAGGGCACAGAACCACTCATTTGTCTCGACCAGCTGAACCCTCGTGAAGCCGGCTGCTGCCAGCCTTTCCGCGACCCCTTCCTTGGGCTGTCCGGAGTAGCGCGTAAAGCCGAGCGCGATCCTGCCGCTCGGCTTCATGACGCGCCGGACCTCCCGTAGCCCGGCGACGGCGTCCGGCCAGACTTGCATCGAGTTGATCGCCAGCGCCGCGTCGAAGCTGTCCGCATCGAATGGCATGCGTTCCACGGAGCCAAGCCGAAGCTCGACACGACCATCCTCGATCGCGGCCGCGTTCCGGGCGCGAGCTTGCCCGACCATCTCCTGCGACGGATCGATGCCCGCGACGCGTCCCGCCGGCACCAAGGTCGACAGGCGTTGAATGACGACGCCGGGACCAAACCCGACTTCGAGCACGCTGTCATCAGGTCCGACCTCGAGACGATCTGCGACCCACGCGCCGCAATCTGCATTGCTGCGCGCCATGATCATGCCGCCGAGCCTCCCCAGGAGACCCCGAGGACGGCCAAACGCACGCAGGAGGATGCTTTGCATGACGCTCACCGATTGCCATCTCCGGTGAACAGGATTTCGGGACCCTCGCGGCTACAAATCCACCACCACGTAGTCGCTCTCCACCGCGACCTTGATGGTCTCCGCGACATACGGCCCTTTCACCACGCTCGCGCCCGGCTCGACGTGGGCCGGGTAGGCCTTCACGCGGAAGCGACGGGGGTCGCAGTAGGATTGGCCGGTGCGGATGTCGAACTCCCAGCCGTGCCAGGGGCAGCGGATGATCTCACCGAGCTTCGTGTACTCGATCTCGCCGGGATTGTTCGATTGCGCGAGCCCGATCAGCGGGCCCTCGCACAGCGCCGCGCCCTGATGCGGGCAGCGGTTCATCAGGCCGAAATACTCGCCCTTGATGTTGAAGACCGCGATCGGCCGTCCGTCGATCTCCAGGAATTTTCGCGTGCCCGGCGGAAGCTCGTCGACCGCGGCAATGACATGCCGGGCCATCTTATGTGATACCGTACAGCTGCCTGGCGTTGTCGAGATAGAACGCCTGGCGATTGGCGTCGCTGACGCCCGCCGGCAAGACGCGCGAGGGCTCATCGTAATCCCAATGCGGATAGTCGGTCGCGAACAAGAGCCGATCCCAGCCGATCCATTTGATAACGTCGAACAGATCCTCGCGGCTTTCAGGATCCTCCATCGGCTGCGTCGTCCACCACACCTGCTCGCGGATATATTCCGACGGCGGCCGCTTCACATGCGGCACCTCGGCATGCAGCCGCGAAAACACCTTGTCGAGCCGCCACGCCAGCGACGGCGCCCAGCCGAAGCCGGCCTCGATCATCACCATCTTCAATTTCGGGAAGCGCTCGAACACGCCTTCCAGCACGAGGCTCGCCAGCGCCGATTGCTGGCACTGCGAATGCCCGACCATCTCCTCGATGTAATAGGACGGCCAGCCCGAGGGCGTGATCGGGTTGCCGCCGAAGCCGAAGGCGTGGACGCCGACGGGAAGGCCTGCCTCCTCCGCGGCCTGGTAGATCGGCCAATAGCGGCGCTGGCCGAGCGGCTCGACATTGCGGCTGAGCAGCAGCACCTGCACGAAGTTCTTGTCGCCGGCGCGCTCGCGAATTTCGGCTGCGGCCGACAACCCGTCCTCGTTGCCGACGACGATCGAGGCTTTCAGCCGGGAATCCTTGCTGGTCCATTTCTCGATCTGCCAATCGTTGATCGCCGTGCAGATCGCGCCGGCGAGATCCTGATTGCGGATGCCCTGCCCGGTGTTGAGCGGATTGAGTACCCCCAGCTGCACGTTGTTGGGATCGAGCAGCTGCTTCTGCATGCACGACAGCGAGGAGCCCTGCGGTCCGCCCTCCGGCGGATAGGCATCGCGGCGCGAGGCGTTGGGCTGGGCTTTCGGATAGGGCGGACCTTCCATCATGCCCTGATAGGCATGGACGCCGTAGGTCTCGAGATGCGCATGCCAGCGCTTTTCGAGATAAGGATACAGTTCATCCTTGGTGGCGCGGGCCGGATGGATGTCGCAGTCGGCGATCGCGGTCTTGACGCTGGTCGGCGATGCGGTTTCGGGACGCTCGCGAAGCTGGATGTTCATGGCGTCATCTCCTTCACCTTGAGCCGGCCATAGGTCGCATGCGGATTATCGATCATGATCTTGCACACCAGATCCTGCGACAACCCCCGCGGCAGCACCTCGTCACCATCGAACTGCCAGTGCGGATAGTCCGTGGAGAATAGGACCAATTCGTCCGACTGCATATGATCAAACAGGCGAATTAATGTCTCGGCTTCCGGCGGCGCATCAAATGGCTGTAACGAGAAGCGGATGTTGCTGCGCACAATCTCCAGCGGCGCGCGATCGACCCATGGGGTCTCCATCCGCACCCCGCGCCAGAACTTGTGCAGGCGCCAGAGATAGGGCGCGATCCAGGAAACGCCGGACTCCAGCATCACCATTTTCAGCCGCGGATATTTGGCGAACACGCCTTCGACGATCAGGCTGGTGAGCTGGGTCTGGAACGCCTGGGCCTGCCCGACATAGTCCTCGATGTGGTAGGACCCCCACCCCACCGCCGTCGGCGGATTGTGGTAGGCGGAACCGGCATGGATGCCGACCGGCAGTTCCAGCCGCTCCGCGGCCTCATAGATCGGCCACAGCGCTCGCTTGCCGAGCGGCACGTCGCCCATGACCAGCACGAGCACCTGCACGAAACGCTTGTCCGGGGCGCAGCGCTCGATCTCGGCGACGGCCTTCTCGACGCTTTGCGTCGGGATCACGATCGAGCCACGCAGCCGCTTGTCGCGATCGAGCCATTCCTTCGCCAGCCAGTCGTTCAGCGCGCGGCAGAAGGCGGCCTGCATGTCCTCGGAGAACACCATCTGCACGCCGTACAGCGGATTGCAGATGCCGTAGGCCGCGCCGAACCTGTCGAGCGCCTGGCGTTGCATGTCCGCAAGGCTCGAGCCCGGCTTGCCTTGCGCGGGACGCCAGTTCGGCCGCGACGAGATCGGCGAATTGGTGGGATAGGATTGCGAGATCAGGTCGGTCATGCCGCGCGTCGTCACCTGGTCGCGCCAGTAGTCGTTCATGTACGGCAGCAGGCTGGTGAGGTGAGGCACGGCGGGATGCAGATCGCAATCCACGCCGCCCGCAATCGGCGACGTCATGATGTTTCCTCCGCGCACGCTCTCACCACAAGCTTGTCGGGCGGCGCTTGGTTCTTGTCTTGCATTCAATCAGGCCATGCCGCGGCCTGCAACTCGGCAAAAGCCTGCGTGGTGTGCTAGGAAGGCAGAACGCCCCACGGGATTTTCATGGCAGGCAACGAGAAAGAAGGCCGATGAACGCGCTCACATCCATCGCCGAACAGGTCGCCGCAAAACTGATCGCGAACAAGCAGACGATTGCGGTCGCGGAATCCTCAAGCGGCGGACTGATCTCCGCTTCGCTGCTCGCGGTTCCCGGCGCGTCGGCCTACTTCCTCGGCGGCGGCGTGATCTACACCCGCGACGCGCGGCGTGCGCTGATGGACATTCCCGACGACGCCATGCGCGGCATCCGCTCGGCATCGGAACCCTACGCGCAATTGCTGGCGCGGCAGATTCGCGAACGCCTCTCGACCGACTGGGGCCTGTCCGAGACCGGAGCCGCCGGCCCCACCGGCAACCGCTACGGCGACGCAGCGGGCCATAGCTGCATGGCGGTCGCAGGCCGCCGCGGAGGTGATGACGCTGGAGACCGCGAGCGGCGACCGGCAGGCGAACATGCAGGCATTTGCGAAGGCGGCGCTCGAATTGCTGTTGAAGAATCTGGAGCGGTAATTCCAACAGCGTCGTCCCGGCGAAAGCCGGGACGACGCGGGGCGAGAATCACTGAAGGTGCATAGCCCGGATGAAGCGAAGCGCAATCCGGGATGACTTCATCCGCTGCGCGACTGTTCCAGGATTTCGCTGCGCTTCATCCGGGCTACAAGAGCAGCGCGCGGCTACTTCTCTCGGAACGAGCGCATGAACTGGTCGCTCATCGGCTTCATCAGATAGGACAGCATGGTGCGGTCGCCGGTCTGGACGAAGGCTTCCACCGGCATGCCGGGAATCATCTTGACGTCGCCGAGCCGGGCGACCTCCTCGGGCGGCATCGAGACGCGGATGGTGTAGTAGCCTTGGCCTGTGCGCTGGTCGGTGGTGACGTCGGGCGAGACGCGGCTGACGACGCCGTTGAGCTCCGGCGTGGTGCGCTGGTTGAACGCGGAGAGGCGCAGCAGCGTCTTCTGGCCGATCTGGAGCTTATCGATATCGACCGGATTGACCTTGGCCTCGACCTGGAGATCGTCGGTCTGCGGCACGATCAGCATCAAGGTATCGCCGGCCGTGACGACGCCGCCGACGGTATGCACGGTCGATTGCAGCACCATGCCGTCCTGCGGCGCGCGGATGTCGATGCGGCGGAGCTGGTCTTCGGCAGCGACCTTGCGCTCGATCAGCTCGCCGATCTTGTCGTTGGTCTCGCGCAGGTCCTTGGAGACCTCGCTGACCACGTCCTTGTCGATCTGGATGATCTGGAGCTCGGTCTCGGTGATCTTGCCCTTGGCCTGGGCGCGCGATGCGATGTACTGCGCGCGCTCGCCGGAGAGCCGCGCCGCGTCGCGCTCGAGCGTTGTCAGGCGCGTCAGCTGCACCAGATGCTGCTCATAGAGCTGGCGGACGCCGACCAGCTCGTTCTGCACCAGCGCGATCTCCTGGTCCTTGGCCTTCTCCTGGGCGCTGAGACCGGAGATTTCCTCGTTGAGCTGCGTGATGCGCTCGCGCAGCTGCGCCTTCTGCCCGGTGCGGCCGTTGACGCGGACGTCGAACAGCTTGGTTTCGCTCGCCATGATGTCGCGAACGTCCGGATCCTTGGCCTGCTCGAGCAGCTGCGGCGGGAAGGCGATCTTGTCGCGGCCCTGCTGCTCGGCCTCGAGCCGGGCCGCGCGCGCATAAAGACCGTTCAGCGTCTTGACCACGATCGCAAGGCTGGCCTTCACGACGGTGTCGTCGAGCCGCACCACGATGTCGCCGGCCTTGACCCGGTCGCCGTCGCGGGCGCGCACCTCGCCGACCACGCCGCCGGTCGGATGCTGCACCTTCTTGACGTTGGATTCGACCACGATCTGCCCCGGCGCGATCAGCGCGCCCGAGATCGGCACCGTTGCGGCCCAGCCGCCGACGCCCCCGCCGAGAACCAGAACCACGGCGAGACCGACGATCAGATGCTTGCGGATCGAGCGATGTGCGTTGCGCGGTTGATCGGTCATGACTTGGCGGCTCCCGCATCCGCGACGATCTTGATCGGCGTCGGCACCGGCGGCGCGGCACGCTGCAGCACCTGCGCGAGCACTGCCTCCTTCGGCCCGAAGGTCTGCATGCGTCCGTCCTTCAGCACCAGCAGATGATCGACGCCCTCGATGCCGATCGGCCGGTGCGCAACCACAATGACAATCGCGCCGCGCTCGCGCGCGCCACGCACCGCACGGGTCAGCGCCTCGTCGCCCTCAGTGTCGAGGTTGGAGTTGGGCTCGTCGAGCACGACCAGGAACGGCCTGTCGTAGAGCGCGCGCGCCAGCGCCACGCGCTGCGCCTGACCCGCGGAGAGCGCTGCGCCCTGCTCGCCGACTTGCGTGTTGTAGCCTTCGCGCATCTTGATGATCATGTCGTGCACGCCGGCCTCCTTGGCCGCGGCGATGATCGCGTCGGAGGTCGCCTCGGGATCGAACCGGCTGATGTTCTGCGCGACCGTGCCGCCGAACAGTTCGACGTCCTGCGGCAAATAGCCGATGTGGCGGCCGAGCATGTCGGACGACCATTGATCGAGCGCCGCCCCGTCGAGCCGTACCTTGCCGCGCACCGGCTGCCAGACCCCGACCAGCGCGCGGATCAATGACGACTTGCCGGAGCCGCTCGGGCCGATCACGCCGAGGCCGTTGCCGGCGGCGAGCGCGAAGGTGACGTCCTGCACGATGGCGCGCTGGTCGCCCGGCGCGACCATGGTCACGGCCTCGACCGAGAGCTTCTTCTCCGGCGTCTGCAACAGCGTCTGCTCGGGCCGCGCCGGAATCTGCTGCAGCAGACGATTGAGCCGCTGCCAGCTCTGGCGTGCGGCGACGAAGGATTTCCAATGCGCGATGGCGAGATCGACCGGAGCGAGCGCGCGGGCGGAGAGGATCGAGCCGGCGATGATGATGCCGGCCGTCGCCTCCTGGTGGATGACGAGATAGGCGCCGACCGCGAGCACGGCCGATTGCAGCATCATGCGCAGTACCTTTGCGATCGCGCCGAGACCGCCGGCGACGTCGCTCGCACGCTGATTGCCGGCGAGATACTTTTCGTTGGCCTCGCTCCAGCGCTGGTTCATCCGTCCGGCCATGCCCATCGACACCATCACCTCGGCGTTGCGGCGGCTGGAGGCGGCAAGATCGTTGCGCCGCGCCGCGAGCGTCATCGCTTCCTTGGCCGGCGTGCGCGACAAGTATTCCGTGATCAGTGTCAACGTCACCAGGATGATCGCGCCGACCAGCGCCGTGACGCCAAGCAGCCAATGGAAGGCAAAGCAGATCACCATGTAGAACGGCAGCCAGGGCAGATCGAAGAACGCGCTCGGGCCCATGCCGCCGAGGAAGGAACGGACATTGTCGAGATCGCGCAGCGGCTGGAGGCCCTCGTTGCGGCTGCCGACCAGAAGCGGCAGGCGCACGATGGTGTCGAACACGCGCGCATTGAGCGCTTCGTCGAGCGAGGTGCCGACGCGGCCGAGGATCCGTCCGCGCAGCAGGTCGAGCACGCCCTGGGCGATGTAGAGGACCGCGGCGATGACCACGAGGCCGACCAGGGTCGGGATGCTGCGGCTCGGCAGCACCCGGTCGTAGACCTCCAGCATGAAGATCGACCCGGTCAGATAGAGCAGGTTGATCATGCAGCTCATCAAGCCGACGCCGATGAACGCCGTGCGACAAGCGCGCAGCGCCTCAGCCAGTTCGGAACGCCGGACAGCGGGCGCGGCTGCCATAAAAACTGATCTCTGCAAAACAAAAGAGTTACGTGATCACCACGTTGTATAGACGTTTGCGACCACCGTCCATTTTAAGTCGCGTGAACCAAA
Organism: Bradyrhizobium sp. BEA-2-5; assembly: GCF_032918025.1. Lineage (NCBI taxonomy): Bacteria > Pseudomonadati > Pseudomonadota > Alphaproteobacteria > Hyphomicrobiales > Nitrobacteraceae > Bradyrhizobium > Bradyrhizobium sp. BEA-2-5. The sequence goes on from NZ_CP136629.1 coordinate 7,989,351, forward strand.
GCATGGTTCGCGGCCTCATTTTGTGATCGCACCGACAGTTGACGGAATAAATTAGGGTTAACCGGCGGCGGAACCCTGGCCTCGCGCGGGCGCGCTTCCCGGAAGCGGCACGAGAATGACCGACATCGAGACCCGGCCGATCTCGCCATCCACATCGAGCAACACCCCGCTGCCGACGCCGAGCCCGGCCTCCGGGCGCCAGCGCGCATCGGCGCGAACGCCGATCCAGGCGCCCCGCGGTGACCGGAACAGCTGCACCGCGAGGTTCGGATTGGGGTCTGCCACCACGTTCTGGACCGGCCGCGCGATGCCGTGGGTCCAGTCAGCCGGGCCGAGCACCCGCGCCAGCGGACCGGCGCCCGCTATGACGGCGTGATGCAAGCGAAACCAGGCGGTATCGCCGCCGGCACGGGCTTCCATCGCATCCATGAACCAGCTGCGGCCATGGACGGCGTGTGGGCTGCGCAACGGAAATGCCGTGGGATCCACCGGATCGGCTGAGCTCCCGTAAAACCCCGGGACCTCGACGGCACGCTCGCGCGACAGCGTCACGCGCACCGTCGCGCAGGGTTGCTCCTCACCGGCCGGCCAGAGCGTGTTGTCGACGACGCTGACCCGGCCGCCTTCGGTCACCACGGTAACCTGCGTGCGCAGTTCCGTCATTGGTGTCGGCCGCAGGAACCAGGCCGCCGCCGAGATCGCGGTGCCCCAATTGCGCGCGCCGGCCATGGCCTCGACCTCGCCGGTCAGCAGGCTTGCGACCGCCCCGCCCTGAAGGCCTGTGAACGGCCCGGCCGCCAGCGCCGCCGGCTTCCAGTGATGGGGCGTGGCGAGCGGTTCGAAGATGGCCAAGGCGAATGATCCCCTGAGATGAGCAGGATTGAGCGTTCGACCAATCTGATCCAAGAATAGCGGCCATGACAAAAGGCCATTCATCACTTCAGGTGAGCAGGATTCACCCATTGGATGCCCCCGATCCGCGAGTGATCCCACCGCTGCCGGCGCTGCTCGCCTTCGAGCGCGCGGCTACGCAACTCAGCTTCCGGCGCGCCGCGCGAGACCTGTCGCTGAGCCCGTCGGCGATCAGCCACCAGATCCGCGGGCTGGAAGAGCAGTTCGGCACCAAGCTGTTCGTCCGCGGCGCACGTTCGGTGCGATTGACCGACGACGGCGAGCGCTACCTTGCAAAAGTGTCGGCCGCGCTGGCGACGCTGCAGGAGGCGAGCCGTGACATGCTGCGGCAACGCGGCGAGGCCAGCGGCGAGCTCTGGATCAGCTCATTGCCGTTCTTCACCAGCGCCGTGCTGCTGCCGGCGCTGCCGGAGTTCAAGCGGCGCCATCCCCAACTGACGCTGCGGATCGAAGCCACGCACCAATATGCCGATTTCAACGGATCGCGCGTCGATGTCGCGATCCGCTACGGGCGGGAACATGCCACCGGGCTGAAGGTCGAGCCGCTGGTGCAGGTCAAAGGATTGCCGGTCTGCACGCCGGCGCTGGTCAGGGCAGGTCTTCGGACCCCTGCGGACCTGTCGCGCGAGGTGCTGATCCATGTCACGACGCAGCCGCGGGCGTGGCCAGCCTGGCTGAGGGAGGCCGGGCTGCCGAATCTCGCTCCGCGCGGACATCTGTGGCTCGACAGCGTGCCGGCGATGCTGGAGGCCGCCGAACACGGGCTCGGCGTCGCGATTGCGATCGCGCCCCTGATCAAGGCGCGCCCGGGCTTCGGCAAGCGGCTGGTGGCGCCGTTTGCGTTCGAGGCCGCATACAGCGAGACGATCTACCTGGTCTCCCGCACCGAGCAGGCGCGGGACCGCCGCATCGCCGCGGTGCGGCGCTGGATTGCCGACGCGGTCGCACGGGCGAGCTAAAGCATGATCCGGAAAAGTGCGAAGCGGTTTTCCGAAAAGATCATGCTCAAACAAAGAGCTAAGGCGCGATGACGATTCAACCTAATCTCATCGCGCTTTAGACCGTGACGGACGCCGGCTCGGCCAGGATGCACCGTGCCAGGCGGCCGGGAGCGACCTGCACACTCGGCGGCAGGCTCTCGCTGCAACGTTGCTCGGCGAACCTGCAGCGCGGTGCAAAGGAGCAACTGGCCGGCGCATGATCGAGCGAGGGCGGGGTGCCGGGAATGGTCTCCAGGCGGGCGCCGCGCTTGGCGCCATGGATGGTCGAGGCGAGCAGGCCCTTGGCGTAGGGATGCACCGGCGAGCGGACGATGTCGCGAAGCGTGCCCTGCTCCACGATCTGGCCGGCATACATCACCGCGACGCGGTCGCAGATCTCGATGGCGACGCCGATGTCGTGGGTAACGAAGATGACGGACATGCCGAATTCGCGTTGCAGCTCGCGCAGCAGCAACAGGATCTGGATCTGCACGGTGGCATCGAGCGCGGTGGTCGGCTCGTCCGCCAGCAGGATCTTGGGACGGCAGGCGAGCGCGAGCGCGATCATCGCGCGCTGACGCATGCCGCCCGACATCTCGTGCGGATAGGCGTCGAGCCGGCGCTTCGCCGAGGGAATGCGCACGACCTCGAGCATCTCGAGCGCCCGCGCGGTAGCCTCGCGCTCGCTCTTGCCCTCGTGGCGCATCACCGTCTCCGCGATCTGGCGGCCGATGGTGTAGACCGGATCGAGCGCGAGCGCCGGCTCCTGGAAGATCATCGACACGGTCTGGCCGCGAAACGACGACAGCTCCTCGTCGTTCATGGCGAGCACGTCGCGGCCCAGCACGTTGACCGTGCCAGTGATCTGCGTGCGCTTCTTCGGCAGCAGCCGCATCAGCGCACGCAGTGTCACGCTCTTGCCCGAACCGGACTCGCCGAGCAGGCCCAGCACCTCGCTGTTGCCGAGCGAGAGGCTGAGATCGTTCACGGCATAGACCGTGCGCTCGCCGGTGAAGCGGATGTTGAGGTTGTTGATCTCGACGAGGTTGGTCATGCGAGCTTGGGTATCCTGGCGTGGAAATCGGTCGCGCGCTGGAACGCGGCGCCGATCCGAAGCAGAACCGCTTCCTCGAAGGAGCGTCCGATCAGCTGCATCCCGACCGGCAGGCCGGTCTTCGTGAAGCCGGAGGGCACTGTGAGCGACGGCAGGCCGAGAAAATTCACCGGGCGGGTGAACAGCGTGAGCCGCTGCAACAGCGCGTCGGCGCCGGGACCATTGCCGACATCGCTCTCGGCAATCGTGGGTGCCGGCACCGGCGACGACGGCGCAATCACCGCGTCGACGCCGCTGACGGCTGCGTTGTGCGCGGCGAGCGCCGGCCCGCGCCAGCGCATGGCCTCGAGATAGGTGATGGCGGGAACGGCGAGGCCGTTCTGGAGCCGCATCAGGACCTGTGCGCCATAATCCTGCGGACGCTCGATCATCCAGCGCTTGTGGAAGGCGGCAGCCTCGACCGCGAGCACCAGTTGCGATGCCGAAGAGAGCTGGCGCTGATCGGGCAGCTCGACCTTGACGATCTCGGCGCCCTCTTTCTTCAAGGTAGCGACGCTCTCGTCCAGGATACGCGCCACCTCGGGATCGAGGTCGTCGACATAGAACGCCGTCGGCACGCCGATCTTCAGGCCCTTCAGCGACTGTTTGGTCGCGGCCATATAGTCCGGCACCGGCTGCGTCGACGCCGTCAGATCCTCGGGGTCGGCGCCGGCCATCAGGCCGAGCAGCAGCGCGCAGTCTTCCGCGGTCTGCGCCAGCGGGCCGACCGTGTCGAGCGATTGCGACAGCGGCATCGCGCCGGCGCGGCTGACGCGGCCCACCGTGGTCTTGAGACCGGTGACGCCGCAGAAATGCGCGGGCATGCGGATCGAGCCGCCGGTATCCGAGCCGAGCGCCGCATAGGTCAGGCGCGCGGCGACCGCGGAGCCCGAGCCGGATGACGACCCGCCGGTGATGTGGGCGACATTCCAGGGATTGCGCACCGGTCCGTAATGGGCGTTGTGCCCGGTCGGCCCATAGGCGAATTCGGCGAGATGCAACGTGCCGAGGCGGACCTGGCCGGCGTCCTTCAACCGCTGCAAGGCCGTCGCGGTCGTCTTCGGCACGAAGTCGCGGCGGATCAGCGAGCCACAGGTCGCGACGTGACCCGCGTCGTAGTACATATCCTTGTGCGCGAGCGGCACGCCGTGCAGCGCACCGCGACTATTGCCCCTGGCGAGCGCGGTATCGGCCTCCGTGGCGGCGGCCAGCGCCTGCTCGGACTCGATCGCCATATAGGCGTTGAGGCGCGGCTGCCATTCCGCAATGCGATGCAGCACGGCGCGCGTCACCTCATGCGAGGAAACTTTCTTGTCGGCAATCGCCTTGGCGACCGCGGTCAGCGTCATCAGGGCCGGATCAGAGCTCATTTCGACACCTTCTCAGTCTTCTGCGCGATCTGCGCCAGCAGGAAGCTCGCGGGTTCGAGATCGAAGGGCAGCGTGCCGGAGATCGGCGCGAAGCCGTCGAATGCCGGGCCGATCGAATTGGCGATGCGGGTGGCGACTTCGTCGTCGGCAGGCACGTCGGCGACGTGCGCGATCACCTTGACATCCTTGGGAGTAGGTCTGGTCATGCCGCGTTTTCTCCTTTTGCTTTTGCCGGCGCGCGGCTGTGCCCCGAGCCAGGAATGGCCATGTAGCACGCCGCTTGATGGCCCATTGTATCGAGATCGCTGAGTTTTGGCGTGTCGTTTGCGCAGAGCGGCTCCGCAAACGGACAACGGGTGTGGAAGCGGCAGCCCGGGGGCGGATCGATCGGATTGGGCGGATCGCCTGATATCGGCGGCGTCTCGGTGCGCTGGTCGGGATCCGACGACGGCATCGCCGCGAGCAGCGCGCGGGTATAGGGATGCGCCGGTGCATCCCAGACCGCATCAACGGGACCGAGCTCGACGACTTCGCCGAGATACATCACCAGCACGCGGTCCGAGATGTAGCGAACGACGTTGAGGTCGTGGCTGATGAACAGATAGGTCAGGCCGAACTCGCGCTTGAGATCGGCCAGGAGATTGAGCACCTGCGCCTCGACCGATTTGTCGAGCGCCGAGACGGCTTCGTCCAGGATCACCAGCCGCGGCGACAGCGCCAGTGCCCGCGCGATGTTGACGCGCTGGCGCTGGCCGCCGGAGATCTCGTGCGGATAGCGGTTGGCGAAGGTTTCCGGACGCAAGCCGACCTTGCCGAGCAGTTCGCGCGCGAGCGCACGTGCCGTGGCGTCGGCCATGCCGTGCACCTTGGGGCCGAAGGCGATCGATTCCTCGATGGTAAGGCGCGGATTGAGCGAGGCGTAGGAGTCCTGGAACACCATCTGCATGCCGCGCCGCAATTCGCGCAGCGAGAGTGACGGACCGACCTGTCGGCCGTCATAGATGATGTCGCCGTCGTCGCGCGGCATCAGATGCATCAGAAGCCGCGCGGTGGTGGACTTGCCGCAGCCGGACTCGCCGACGATGCCGACCGTCTCGCCCTTGGCGACGGTGAACGAGACGTTGTCGACGGCGCGCACGGTCTTGCGCGGACTGAAAAGCCCGCCGCGCACCGGAAAATGCTTGGTCAGTCCCTTGACCTGCAGCAGCGGCTGCGCGGCGCCGCCGATGTCGGCGACCGGCTCCAGCATATCGACGGAGAGATTGGCGTCGCTCATGCTCTAATTCCTGATGTCCATGGCGCTGCGCAGGCCGTCCGAGAGCAGGTTGAAGCAGATCGAGACCGCGAAGATCATCGCGCCCGGCAATGCTGCGACCCAGGGATTGACGTAGATCGCGGTCCGCAGCGTGTTCAGCATCAGGCCCCATTCCGGCTCCGGCGGTTTCGTGCCGAGACCGAGGAAGGAGAGACCAGCCGCCAGGATCATCGAGACCGAGATCAGGCTCGTGGCATAGACGAAGATCGCGCCGAGCACGTTGCCGAGGATGTGCACGCGCATGATGGTGAAGGGCCCGGCGCCGGAGGCGCGCGCGGCCTCGACGAAATCCATGTTGCGCACGCCCGTCGTGACGCTCTCGGCGACGCGGGTGATCTGCGGCACGAACACCACCGTCAACGACACGATGGAATTGAGGATGCCGGCCCCGAGCGCGCCGGAGATCGCGATCGCCAGCAGCACGGACGGAAAGGCATAGAACACGTCGACCGTGCGCATGATCGCGGTGTTGAGCTTGCCGCCGACATAGCCGGCGATGATGCCGAGCGAGGTGCCGATGCAGAAGGCGAGAATCACGGGCAGGATGCCGATGACCAGCGACAGCCGGCCGCCGTAGATCAGCCGCGCCAGCATGTCGCGGCCGAGCTCGTCGGTGCCGAGCGGATAGCCGGCCGTGCCGATGTGGCGCAGGCGGCGGATCATCGAGCCCTTGTAGGGATCTTCGAGACCCAGCCATGGCGCCAGCAGCGCCGAAGCAAAGATCAGCACCAGGATGATGGCGCAGGCCATGCTGACCTTGTCGCGCATGATGCGGCGGCCGACGGTCGCCCAATAGCCGCGCGCCTTGGTCGCAGGGACGGCTTGCAATGCGGTATCTGACATCGCACTCATGCGCTCGCTCCTTGTTGGAGCATGATCTCCGCGCAAACGCGATCCGCGTTTGCCGCGAGGGAAAATCGGTTCCCACTTTTCCGGATCATGCTCTAACTCCGCTTGATGCGCGGGTCGATCGCGGCTTGGGCGATGTCGACCAGCAGATTGAGGAACACGAAGAACAGCGCCAGGATCAGGATCGTGCCCTGCAGCAGCGGCAGGTCGCGCTGGAAGATTGCGGAGTTGAGCAGGAAGCCCGATCCCGGCCAGGAGAATACGGTCTCGATCAGGATCGAGCCGCCGAGCATGTAACCGAGCTGAAGACCCATCACGGCAAGCGCAGTGGGCGCGGCGTTCTTGACGACGTGGCGGAACACCTCGGTCTCGCGCAGGCCTTTTGCGCGCAACGCCTCGACAAAGTCCTGGCTCAAGATGTCGCCGGTGAGGGCACGCACCGTGCGGGTGACGATGCCCATGGGAATCACCGATGTCGTGATCGCCGGCAGCACGAGATATTTCAGATGCGCCCAGTCCCAGGCCCAGGAATTGGAGCCGCTGGGCCCGGCGCCGACGGCGGGCAGCCAGTTCAGCTGAACTGAGAAGATGATGACCAGCACCATGCCGAGCCAATAATGCGGCAGCGACACGCCGGCTATCGCAACCGAGGTCGCGACCTTGTCGACCCAGGTGTCGCGGAAATAGCCGGCAATCAGGCCGAACAGCAGGCCGAGCGTAAAGCCGATCATCGCGGCCGCGATCGCCAGCATCACGGTGTTGCCGACCGCGCGCATGACCTCGGCGAGCACGGGGCGGCCGGTCGCGATGGAATTGCCGAGATCGCCATGGAGGGCACGAAGCAGCCACAGGCCGAACTGCACCGGCAGCGGCCGGTCGAAGCCATAAGCGGCGCGAAGCTGCGCCGCGAGCTCCTGCGAGGCATCGGCCGGCAGCACCGCAACGAGCGGATCGCCCGGCGTGATGTGCACGAGCAGGAAGCACACCAGCGCCACGCTGATGACGATCGGGACGACATAGACGATGCGTCGGGCGATATAGGCGAGCACGTTGTCTCTTTTCTTCCTTCTCCCCTTGTGGGAGAAGGTGGCGCGCCGAACGCGCGCCGGATGAGGGTTTTCGATCCGCGGATACAATCATTTCATCTCAGGGAGGCAGTCCGCGGAGACAACCGCTCACCCGGCTTCGCGTTGCGCGAAGCCACCCTCTCCCACAAGGGGAGAGGGTGCACCTATTGCGCGACTAGCGCCTCACGGCGCGACCGTCACCGGCGAGAAGTCGATGAACCAGCTCTTCGGCTGCACGACGCCCGTCACCTTCGGGCTCATCGCGCGCGGGCCGACGTCGTGGGCGACGTAGAGGAACGCCGCGTCGTCGACGGAGGCCGCATGCAGTTCGGCGAGCGCGGCATCGCGTGCGGCGGGATCGAAAGTCTGACGCGCCTTCTTCACCAGCTCGTCGAATTTGGGGTTGTTGATGAAGCCCCAATTGTTCGAGACCGGCGGCGCCATGCCCGATTGCAGGAAGCGCACCAGGGCGAAGAACGGGTCCATCGCCGCATAGGTGACGTTGGTCGCGTTCGAGCCGTTGGCCGAGGGGTCCTTGGCGCCGCGGCGCCAGTTGGTGAACAGCGTGTTCCACTCGATGACGTCGAGCTTCACATCGAAATAGCATTCGGCGAGGGCCTGCTGAAGATATTCGTTCATCGCCAGCGGCTGCATCTGTCCCGAGCCCGACGCGGACGTCTGCGTCTTGACCGTCAGCTTCTTATTGGGACCGAAGCCCGCTTCCTGCATCAGCTTTTGCGCTGCCGCCTTGTCGTACTTGATCTCGAAGGTCGGCTTGCCGCGCCAGGGATGGCCGGGCTCGAAGGTACCGGTCGCGGGCACCATCAGGCCGGCGAGCAGGCCGTCCCTGAGGCCTTCGCGATCGACGCAGAGGTTCGCCGCCTTGCGCACGCGGATGTCGTTCCAGGGCGAGCCCTCGACGCGCGAGAATTGCCAGGGCCAGACGTGCGGCTGCTCGTTGGCGTAGAGCTTGAAGCCGCGCTGCTTGAGCTCGGGCAGCGCGTCGGGTGCCGGCGCCTCGACCCAGTCAACCTGGCCCGAGAGCAGCGCTGCGGTGCGCGCATTCGCCTCCGGCATCGGCAGGAGCACCATCTTGTCGATCTTGGGCACGCGCGCCTTGTCCCAATAGTTCGCGTTCTTGACTAGCTCGAGCCGTTCGCGCGGCGTGAAGCTCGACATCTTCCACGGGCCGGTGCCCGAGGCGTCCTTGGCGAACGCGGTCCAGGCGGCCTGCGACTTCGCCTTGGCATCGGCGCCTTCGGCCTTGTCGTAGAAGGCCTGCCACTTCGCCGGGCTCGCCATGAACAGGTTGGTGAGGTTGATCGGCAGGAAGCTGTCGGGCTCCTTGGTGGTGAGCTCGACCGTCATGTCGTCGATCTTCTTCGCCGAGGCCAGCGTCGGCATGCGCGAGGCGGTGACGCCGACCTGGCTGGCGTCGAATTGCGGCGCGTCCTGCTTCAGCACCTTTTCGACGTTCCACACGACGGCATCGGCGTTGAACGGCGAGCCGTCATGGAAGGTGACGCCGGGGCGCAGCTTGAAGATCCACTTGGTCTTGTCGGCATCGTCGACCTTCCACTCGGTGGCAAGACCGGGGATCACCACGCTCGCCTTGTCGGCAGAGGACAGGTCCCAGCCGGTCAGCGCGTCGTACATGGTGAGGCCGGTGAAGCGATTGCCTTCAAAGCCCTGATCGGGCTGACCCAGGGTGCGCGGAATATCGGCAGCGGTCATGCCGATGCGCAGCACGGTCTCGGCGCCGGCAATCGCCGGCACGCCCGTGGCTATCGCAAGCGCCAGCATGATCGCCGTCGCATTGGTTTTCCTGTTACGCATCTGAGCAGCCCCTTCGAGTCTGGTGACGTTTTGGTGATTATTTCTTGGGCAAGCGTATGCAATGCCTGTGCCAAGGGGAATAGTTCATCAGCAAATAACCGCCGGGCGCGTCATTTCTTCCCACCTCGCGCCTGAACGAAGCGAAGATGCCTATTCTGGCATCATGCTTGCAGGATTTGGCTCCAACGTCTTTCCAACGGAGCCTTCATATGCGTGCGCGCAATTCGATCCTGATGGCGGCAATGACGCTCGCCTTGACTGCGGGCTGGCCGGGCACATCCGCGCAAGCAGAGTCCATTGTGCGTTACGGCATCTCGATGGCGGACATCCCGCTGACGACGGGCCAGCCCGATCGCGGCGCCGGCGCCTACCAATTCACGGCCTACACGATCTACGATCCCTTGGTCGCCTGGGAGATGGACGTCGCCGATCGCCCCGGCAAGCTGGTGCCGGGCCTCGCCACCGAATGGAAAGTCGACGATGCCGACAAGACCAAGTGGCGCTTCACGCTTCGCAAGGGCGTGAAGTTTCACGACGGCAGCGAGTTCAACGCCGATGCGGTGATCTGGAATCTGGACAAGGTGCTCAACGACAAGGCGCCGCAATTCGACAAGCGGCAGAGCGCGCAGGTGAAGACCCGCCTGCCCTCCGTCGCCAGCTACGCCAAGATCGACGACTCCACCGTGGAGATCACCACCAAGACGGTCGATTCCTTCTTCCCGTATCAGATGCTGTGGTTCCTGGTGTCGAGCCCGGCGCAGTATGAAAAGCTCGGCAAGGATTGGGACAAGTTCGCCAGCCAGCCCTCGGGCACCGGCCCGTTCAAATTGACCAAGCTGGTGCCGCGCGAACTCGCCGAGCTGACCAAGAACCCCGACTACTGGAACAAGAAGCGGATTCCGAAGGCTGACAAGATCGTGCTGGTGCCGATGCCGGAAGCGCTGACGCGCACCAATGCGCTGCTTGCGGGACAAGTCGACCTGATCGAGACGCCGGCGCCGGATGCCGTGCCGCAGCTGAAAGCGGCCGGCATGAAGCTCGTCGACAACGTCACGCCGCATGTCTGGAACTATCATCTCAGCGTGCTGCCCGGCTCGCCCTGGACCGACATCCGCCTGCGCAAGGCGCTCAACCTTGCGATCGATCGCGAGGCGGTGGTCGGCCTGATGAACGGGCTGGCCAAGCCAGCCAAGGGCCAGGTCGATCCGTCAAGCCCCTGGTTCGGGAAGCCCACTTTCGAGCTGAAATATGATCTCGCAGCAGCCAAGAAGCTGGTCGAGGAAGCCGGCTACTCCAAGGCGAAGCCGCTCAAGACCACCTTCATCATTGCGCAAGGCGGCACCGGCCAGATGCTGTCGCTGCCGATGAACGAATTCCTGCAGCAGAGCTTCAAGGAGATCGGCATCGACATCGATTTCAAGGTGGTCGAGCTCGAGACGCTCTATACGCATTGGCGCAAGGGCGCGGCCGACGAGATGAACGCCGGCATCACCGCCAACAACATCGCCTATGTCACCTCCGACCCGCTCTACGCCATCGTCCGCTTCTTCCATTCCGGGCAGATCGCGCCTGTCGGCGTCAACTGGGGCGGCTACAAGAACCCGAAGGTCGACGCGCTGATCGACGAGGCCAAGCAGACCTTCGACAGCGCCAAGCAGGACGCATTGCTGGCCCAGGCGCATGCGCTGATCGTGGACGATGCCACGCTGGTCTGGGTGGTCCACGACACCAACCCGCACGCGCTGTCGCCGAAGATCAAGCAGTTCGTGCAGGCGCAGCACTGGTTCCAGGATCTGACGACGATCGGGATGGAGTAAATCTTCCTATCGTCGTCCCGGCGAAAGACGGGACCCATACGCCGCCGCCGCCGCAATGGGCACGCGGCGAGACGATCTTCCGTCAACGGCCATTCGTGGTTACGGGTCCCGGCCCCCCGTGCGCAATTGCGCACTAGGCCGGGACGACATCGGGTTTGCGTCGGCTATTTCGTCGTCAACGCGAATGCGCCGTTCCAGTCGTCGGGCGGCGGCTCCTTCTGGAAGGCGTGGATGCGCGCCTCGTAGAGGCGGTAGAGATATTGCAGCGTCTGCGCCTCGTCGGTCTTGCGGCCGCGTTCGATCGCGGCGAGCGCGCCGTCCCAATCGCGGCCGCGGTAGCAGGCGAGCATCTCGATGGTCAGGTTGCGCAGCCGCTGGAAGCGGCCGGAGTTCGCGACATCCTCACGGCCCGCGATGGCGTAGATCACCTCCGGCTCGGTCTTGCCCTTGACCATGATGAAGTCGAGCTCGATGATCGCGAACTTCTCCTTGGCCGCGAGCGCTGTCCTGGATCCGACGATGATCGGAAAGCCGTATTCCTTGGTCTGCCCTTCCAGGCGCGAGGCCAGGTTCACGCTGTCGCCCAGCACCGAATAGTCGAAGCGCACATCGGAGCCCATATTGCCGACCACGCAGGAGCCGGTGTTGAGACCGACACCGATGTTGAGCGGCACATAGACGTGGCCGCCATCCTTCGCCTCCTGCTCGCGCTCACGGTTGAGGTCATCGACGCGCTCCAGCATGTCGAGCGCCGCATCGCAGGCGTTGAGCTGGTGCTGCTTGTCATCGAGCGGCGCGTTCCAGAACGCCATGATGGCGTCGCCCATGTATTTGTCGATGTTACCCTTGCGGGCGAGAATCGCGTTGGAAAGCGGGGTGAGGAAACGGTTCATCAGCGCCGTGAGGCCCTGCGGATTGCTCTTGTAGGTTTCCGAGATCGAGGTGAAGCCGCGCATGTCCGAGAACATGATGGTCATCTCGCGTTCCTCGCCGCCGAGGACCAGCCGCTCCGGCGACTGCGCCAGTTGCTCGACCAGCGCGGGCGACATGTACTGCACGAATTGCGACCTAATCTGCCGGCGCTGGCGCTGCTCGCGCACGAAGCTGGCGAAGATCAGCGTCAGATAGATCGCCGTGGTCGAGAGCAGCGGATAGGTGAAGTCGATCAGCAGCCGGTGCTGGGAATAGAAATACCAGGACGTGCCGATCAGCACCGAGGCGAACATCCCGCCGACGGCGACCAGCGTGATCGGACCGAATTTCGGCGCGAAAGCGATCACCAGGAGCCCCATAATCAACGCGGCGAAGAACTCGATGCCGATGCCGTAATTCGGCTGCGAAACGACGTCGCCGGTCAGCGCGCTCTCCAGCACCTGGGCGTGAACCTCGACACCGGGCATCGCCGGCGTCACCGGCGTCGTCTTGATGTCGTTCAGCCCGGTCGCTGAGGTGCCGATCACGATCAGCTTGCCGGCAATTCGGTCCGGCGAGACGCGCCCGTCCAGCACATCGACCGCCGAGACATAGATCGAGGGATCGCGGCGGGCGTAGTGGATCCAGAGTTGGCCGTGGAGATCGGTCGGGATCGCAAAGCCCTTGAGGCCGAGGCTCTTGATACCGGCCTTGTCGGCCTTGATCAGGATCGTGCCCGAGCCGCTCGCCACCCGCAGCATCTCGAAGCTCAGCGACGGCATGGTGATGCCCTGCGCCACCATGATCATCGGCACGCGCCTGACGATGCCGTCGCGCTCCGGCCTGATCGTGAACAGGCCGCGCCCGGCGGCCGCCTCCTCGAGCACCGGTACGTTGCGCAGCAACCCCGGGAACATGAACATGAAAGGCTGCGGCTCCTCGCCGAGCATCGCAAGTCCGGTGACCGGAAGCTTTTCGTTGAGGTCGGCGCGCACGTTGGGTCCGCCGGATTCGCCGAGCACCACGCGCGAGTTCTTGATGGCTTCGGCCATGATGCTGTCGTTGCTCGGCAGCTGCCGCAGCCTGGCGCGCATCTCCTCATCGAGGCTGTTGAAGGTATCGGCGGCGATATCGGGGTTGAGACGATCCGGCTCGGAGAACACCGCGTCGAACGCGATCACCACGGCGCCGAGCCGGGTGAGATTGGTGACGATATCGGCGATCCGCGTCCGCGGCCACGGCCACTGGCCGAGCCTGGCGAGGCTCTTGTCGTCGATGTCGACGATGGTGACCGGCCGCGCCGTCTTGTGGCGCGGTTGCAGCGCCTGGAATGTGTCAAACGTCCTGACGCGAAGCTCCTGAACCGGAGCCGGATCCACGATCCGCAGCGCAGCAATGCCGATCAACAGCGCCACGCAGACCAGCCGCGCGTAGCCGAAGCGCCGTGCGAACCACCTGCGTATCGCCTTCAGCCGTTTCATGCCATCTGGATATCACGCGCGCAGAATTGTTCCAATCGAGCAAGCACGCAGTGCACAATCAGCCGGACCAGACCCGCGGGCACGGCCGCGCGTCCGTCACGTAAAATGAATGATGAAGTCGTTCTGGGACAGGCTCGCCTTCGCAACATTGTGCAATGTGATCGTGTCTGCGCCGTCAACCGTGATCAGCGTATCCGCCGAATTCGTCGGCGATGTCGCAACATGCTGATCGAACCAGGTACTGAAGGTGCTTGCCGAGACGACCGTGGACAGGTCGATCTGGTCCTCGCCTGGCGTGAAGTTCAGGATCGTGTCGTGGTTGAAGTTCGGCGCAAACACGAACTTGTCCTGATAACCTGACCCGAAGAACACGTCCTTGTCGCTGGTCCCCGTCAGTGTCACCGGCTGCGGCGGGTCCTGCTGGACGTTGAAGATCAAATTGACCGTATCGGTTGCGCCATGGCCATCGGTCACCGAGAGCGCGATCTTGTCGGTCGCTGGAGCTGTCTGGCCGGGGTTGTAAACGAGGCCCGGCGATCCAAGCGCGGTGTTGATGCCGGAGAGAAGCCCCTCCTGCGACGAAGGCGCAACGCTGCTGCCCGCACCGGGCGTCGTCACCGCGGCCATGGAGAAGGTCTCGTCGGACGTCGCATCGGCGTCCGTCACGGTCAGGCCGGAGATCGTCTCGGTCCCGTTGGGATGTTCGGTGATACTGACGTTGTCGGTGTGGATCACGGGCGCGTCGTTGGCGCCGATCACGTCGATCGTCAGCTTCGCAGTCCCGATGGCGCCATGCGCGTCGATCGTTTCCACATCGAACGTGTCGGCATAGGTGCCCTTGCCGAGCGCGTTGATCGCGGCGGCATCGGGAACATAGCTGTAGGTGCCGTCCGGGTTGACGGTCAGCGAGCCGTAGAGGCCTGCGGTCTGCGTGACCGCGGCGTGATCCGAATTGAGCGCGGCATAAGTCAGCGTTGCGGTTTCGCCATGGTCGACGTCGTTGCCATGGAGCGTGCCGGTCAGCGTGCCGAATGTGTCGTTATCAGCGGTATCGGTGAGCGTGCCGGCACTGAAGTCGGCGAGTGTCGGCGCGTCGTTGGCGCCGTTGATCGTGATCGTCACGGGCTCGTTGACGACGCCGCCATGGTGGTCGTCGATCTGGATCGTGTAGGTCAGCGTCAGCGTCTCGCCGAGGGCGAGATAGTCGAAATTCTGGTCCGCGGCCGAGAACGTCCAGGTCGACGATCCGATTGAACCGCCAGTCGCGTCTGTCAACGTCCCCAGCGACAGCCAGTTCAGGATCGTGGACTCGTCGGGCAGGCCCGTGGTCGCCCCGGATTCGGCGACGCCGGTGATGGTCATGGTGTGGGTGTCGCTGAGATCCACATCGGTGAACGTCACGGTGCCGGATGCGTTGTCCAGCGTCGATGAACCGGTCGTATCGGGTTGTTCGGGGATGATGGCCGCCTGAGGCACCGACGTGACGATCGGCGCGTCATTGCTGCCGGTAATCGTGATCGTGACCGGTTGGCTGATCACGCCGCCATGATGGTCATTGACCTCGACCGTATAGGTCAGCGTCAGTGTCTCACCGTCGGCAAGATAATCGAAATTGCGGTCGGCGGCCGAGAAGGTCCAGGCCTGGGATCCGGCGATCCCGCCGGTCGAATCGGTCAGCATCCCCAGCGAGAGCCAGTTCAGGATGATGGACTCGTCCTCAGGCAGGCCTGTGGTCGTTCCGGATTCCGCGACGCCGGTGATGGACACGATATGGGTGTCGCTGAGATCGACGTCGGCAAATGTCACCGCGCCCTGGGCCATGTCGAGCTTGATCGATCCGGTCTCGCCGATCATCTCGGGGACCGTGGCGGTCGGCGGCTCCGACGTGAACGTCGGCGCGTCGTTGGTGCCCGTGATGGTGATGGTGACGGGCTGGGTGACGACGCCGCCGTGATGGTCGTCGACCTGGATCAGGTAAGTCAGCGTCAACGTCTCGCCGACAGCGAGATAGTCGAAATTCCTGTCGGCGGCCGAGAAGGTCCAGGCGCGCGATCCGGTTACGCCGCCGGTCGAATCCGTCAGCGTGCCGAGCGACATCCAGCCCAGTATCGTCGCCTGATCGGGAAGCCCCGTGGTCACGCCAGTTTCGGTGACGCCGGCCACGGTGACGCTGTGGGTGTCGCTGAGATCGACATCGACGAAGGTCACGGTACCGGATGCGGTATCCGGCACGACCGAACCGGTCGTCTCCTCGGCTTCGGTGATGGCGGCCGCCTGGGTCGGCGAGGTGATCACCGGCCTGTCGTCGGTGCCGACGATCGTGATGGTGACCGGCAGCGTGACGACGCCGCCCTGATGGTCGTCGATCTCGACCGTGTAGGTCAGCGTCAGCGTCTCGCCGGTGGCGAGATAGTCGAAGCTCCTGTCGGCGGCCGAGAACGTCCAGGAGCGCGATCCCGTCACGCCATCGGTCGAATCGGTCAGCGCGCCCAGCGAAAGCCAGGTCAGCACGGTGGCATGGCCGGCAAGTCCGGTGGTGACGCCGGTCTCGGTGACGCCGGTGATGGTGACCGTATGCGTGTCGGTCAGATCCGCATCGGTAAACGTCAGCGTGCCGTGCGCCGTATCAGGCTGGGCGGAATTCGTCGTTGCTGCGAGTTCGGTGATCGAACCGGCCTGCGCCGAGGACGTCACCACCGGCGTGTCGTTGGTGCCGGTGATCGTGATCGTGAAGGTCTTGAACGTAGTCTCGTTGTTCGGCGCGAAATTGTTATCGACGCGCGCGACATAGGTCAGCGTCAGCGTTTCCCCGGCAGCCAGGAAGTCGAAGGCGCTGTCGGCAAGGTTGTAGGTCCAGGTCGCCGAACCGGCATTCTTGTTGTTCGGATCGGGCTCGAGCAGCAACGGGATCTCGACGGTCTTGATGGCCGCAAGCTGCGCTGCCGTCAGCGATGAGGTCACGTCGCTGCCGTTGGCGTCCCGGTAGCTGAACGCGGAATAGCCGACCTTCGCACTCGGTATGTCGCCGACATTGAGGTCCAGCCATTTGATCTGGCCCGTCGCAGTGTCGAACAGCCCGCTTTGGGTCAGCCCCGGCCGCTCGGTAAACGCCGCGTCCTGGGTCACGACCTGCGGCGGCCCCGGGATGTGGTCGATCCTGCTGTTGGGAACGCCGCCGGCCTGAGGGCCGGTCGTGTTGACGAAGGTCAGCAGAATGATGATCGGCGCGCCACCGTCGCTGCTGGTGAGCTTGAAGCTGCTCGAGACCGGGACGACACTGTCGGTGAAGTTCGTGGTCAGCTTGGTGTTGGTGTTGTTGTCGGTGAACTTCAGCGAGAACACGTCCGTGATCAGCTTCTGCGCATCGGTCGACAGTTGCGCCGACGAGACGAAGCTGACGCTGCCCTGGCCGTTGACGATGGTCTGGGTGCCGGCCTGATCGACGGTCGCGATCGGATTGAGCGTCGTCTTGTCGAACAGGATGTAGGAGCCGGTCGTGCCGTTCGGCTCGACCAGCACCTGGAATTTGGCCGGCGGCACGCCGCCGGTGCCCTGCACGTCGAAATCGATCTCGACCAGCACCGCCGTGCCGCGGATGCCCATGGTGGCGACCGGCGTGTCGACCTTCATGTCGCCATGCTTGGCGGTCTCGCCGGCGACGAAGGTGATGGTGCCCGCAACCAGGCTGAGCAGCGAGGAGTTGCTCGACCCGTTGGGGTCGTAGACCATCTCGTTCAGCACCATCTTGGCGTTCGGTCCGAGACCGAACACGGTGCCGTCGATGAAGGTGATGCCGAGCGTCGAGTCGCCTCCGGACTGCACCACGTCACCCTTGTTGACGTTATCGCCCTGGTTCAGGACGATCGCGACGCCGTTGCGGATGGCCGTCGCGTTCCCGGTCAGCTTGGTGACATGGCCGATGACCTTGGCCGGCTCCGCCGCGCCGCCGGCCTGGGCATATTGGGCATAGCCGGTGAGTGCGTTGACGAGATCGCCGGTGAGATGCGCGCCGTCAGGCGACGCCAGCGGCGCGCGCTTTTCGCCCTTGAAGTAGTCGTGCAGGACGAGTTCCCGATCTTCCTTCGCGATGACGAGATCGAGCCCGGTCCGCTTGAAGTCGCCGGTGAACAGCAATTGCCCGTCGTCGACGATGATCGCGCCGGGCGGAGCATGCGTGGAAACACTGTCGACGTGCACGTATCCACGGGCATAAGCGTCCGTGTTCGGCAACAGGCCGTCGAATTTCTCGACAAAGTTCACTGCGGATCACCGCACGAGAGTTAATATTGTTAAAATATCCGAATGATTATGCCTGCATATCATCGGATAAAGCTTGGCGAAACCACTCTGTGCTTGCGCAAGGTGGTCCTGTAGTGCGGTTTGACTGGATGTGACTTGGCTCACGCTGTGAAGAGCCGTGTAGTTCGGATTCGCTTGACGGTATCATAAGGTGGTATTTAAGCCAAGATACGTACTGAGCCACGTATTCGTGGTATTGATTGGCATTTCTGTACTTGCCTCTATTTCCCCTTAGCCCAGAGCGGGCATTTGACCCCAATTTCCCGGCCAAAGCTGTGACTTAGCTTACAAATCACAGCAGTCCCGTGCGCGGACCGGCCGGGTTAACCAGAAGGCAAGGATGAGTTGCAAAGCAGTGGAAAAAGGTTCGCCGCTTCCTTTCACAAACCGGTAAAGTTTTCGGGACCCCAAGCAGGCGCCCTTTAGCCTCTTCCCCTGATTCCCCACATCTTAAGTCGATTCGAAGGGATCGTTCGCCATGCTGCCCGGCATGAAACGATCCGGTCGCGTGCGCGGTGCAATGTCCACCCGCCGATGAGCGGACAGGGGGTGTCAGATGAGATTCTCGCTTCGCCCGCTGGCGCTGCGCGCCGTCATGCTGGGCTTCGGCCTGGCGCTGGCCGCGCCGGTTGCCGAGCTCAATGCCGCTTCGCTGCTTTCGCCCGGCCCGGCGACGCTGATCAGAAAGTCGACCGAGCCGTTCGGCCTGACCACCAGCCTGCTTGCCGACGGCGGCCTGCACGACAAATGGCTCGGCGTGCAACGCCAGCTCGCCGACGAATTGGAGCAACTGGCAGCCTGCGAGAGCGACCGCGGCGGTTGCGCGTCGCCGGCGGCGCTGCGATTCCTGGCGATCGTCGATGCCGGACGGGCGCGTCAGGGTCGCGCCCGGCTCGGCGAGATCAACCGCGCGATCAACCTTGCGATCCGTCCGGGCAGCGATCTTGCGGCCTATGGCGAGCCCGACGTCTGGGCGCCGCCGCTCGCCACCTTCGCCCGCGGCAGCGGCGACTGCGAGGACTATGCGATCGCGAAACTCGTGGCGCTGCGCAAGGCCGGCGTGGCGCCGGAAGATCTGCGGATCGTCGTCCTGCATGACCTCGTCGGCGGCGAAGACCATGCGGTGGTCGCGGCGCGGCTCGACGGCCGCTGGCTGACGCTCGACAACCGCCGCATGGCGATGATCGAGGACAGCGACATCAGGAGCTTTCGGCCGACCTTCGTGATCGACCAGCACGGCGTCAGCCGCTATGTCGATGCCCCGCTCGTCGCCGAGGCCGCGTGGCGGCCGGCGGCGCGGACGAACTGATCGCGTCATTCCGGGACGATGCGAAGCATCGAACCCCAATTCGCAATTGCGAATTGGGGAATCTCAAGGCTTCCCGGTGCGCAACTGCGCACCTGCGGTCTAGCGCTCACGCACCATCTCGGAATGACGATCCCGAGAAATGCCGATCAGAACATCAGATTGTCCTTCACCAGCACCCAGCGGCCGTTCTTGACCTGCTGGACCTGTGTGATGGTGGTGGCGAGATGGTTGGTCTTCGAGAACACCGTCGGCGGCGAATTGAAGATGTCCTGGAACTTGTCGCCGGACTCCAGTGCGTCGAGCATCTTCTGGCCGGAGAGATCCTTGCCCGCCTTCTGCGCGTAGAAGGCGAAGGTCATCACCGCGTTGTAGCCGATGATCGCCTGGGTATTGGCGTCGGTGTTGAACATCTTCTTGTAGTTCACCAGCCAGTCCTTCACCTTGCCCTTGGCCGTGTCCTCGTAGGGGATCTCGAAGCCCGACGCCGCATAGAGCCCTTCGACGGCTTCCTTGCCGAGCGCCGGCACTTCGAGCACGTTAACGGGCGTGGCGCCGAGGAAGGTGACGTCCCATCCGAGCTTCTTCGCTTCACTCATCGTGCCGATCGGCTCACGGAGGACCGCGCCGAGCACGACGAGGTCGCAGCCGTCGGACTTCATCTTGGCGACCTGCGCCGAGAAGTCGGAGGCGCCGCGCTTGTAGCTCGTGATCGAGGCCGGCTGCACCTTCATGGCAGCGAGCTGCTGGTTAAAACCATCGAGCACGTTCTTCCCGTACTCGTCGTCCTGATGCATGATGCAGGGCTTCTTGAAATTCTTTGCCTCAATCATGTATTTGAGCGCGGCCCGCGTGCTCTCGACATAGGGCAGGAGGTTGTTGAACTTCAGCCGCTCCTGCGGCTTGGCCGGATCGAACTTGAAGGTGAACTCGGCCGCCGTCAGCGGAAAGAGCTGCAGCACGCCGGCGTCGAGCAAGATATCCTGCGCAGCAAGCACGGTCGGCGATCCCATCGGCCCCACCATCGCGAAGATCTTGTCGCGCTCGATCAATTTCTGCGAAGCCAGCACGGCCTTCTTCGGATCGTAGCCGCTGTCTTCGACCACCAGGCGGATCTTGCGGCCGTTGATGCCGCCGGCGGCGTTGACCTCCTCGACCGCCATCTTCATGCCGTTGGAGACGGGGACGCCCCAGCCCTTGATCGGACCCGACAGGTCCTGATGGGTGCCGATGACGATCTCGGTCGCCGAGATGCCTTCGTTGGTGACCTTGGTTTGCGCCGCGGCTGGCAGACAGGTGAGCGCCAGCGCGCTCACCGCAAGGCCCAGCGCCTTCAGCGATTTCGACATTGCAGTCTCCTCCTTACATGGCCCATGTTGAGCGAAGGGTCGGGCCGGCTCGCTCCCTCGCCAATTTCCTTCTCCTCGGCTATGCCACTGCACGCTCGCGATACATCGCCTCGATCTCGGCGGCGTAGCGCTTGTTCACGAAGCCGCGCTTCAACTTCATGGTCGGCGTCAGCTCCTCGTCCTCCGGGGTGAGCTGGCGTTCGATCAGATAAAACCTCTTGATGGTCTCGACGCGGGCGAACTTCACGTTGACCGCCTCGATCTCGCGCCAGATCAGGTCCTGGATTTCGCTCGCCCGGCACAGGCTGGCGTAGTTGGTGAAGGGGATGTCGTGATCCTGGGCGAACTTCTCGACGTTCTCCTGGTCGATCATCACGAGACAGGTGAGATACGGCCGCTTGTCGCCGATCACCACGGCATCGGAAATGTAGGGCGAGAACTTGAGCTGGTTCTCGATCTCGGACGGCGTGATGTTCTTGCCGCCGGAGGTGATGATGATGTCCTTCATCCGATCGGTGATGCGGACGAAGCCTTCATTGTCGATGGTGCCGACGTCGCCAGTGTGCAGCCACCCGCGCGGATCGATGGTTTCGGCCGTCTTCTCCGGCTGGTTCAGATAGCCCATGAATAGGAAGTCGCCCTTGATCAGGATCTCGCCCTTCGGGCGACAGCGCGACCTCGCCCCAGGGCACCGCGGTGCCGACCGAGCCGAGCTTGATCCTTTCCGCCGGCATCATGGTGGCGACCCCGCAATTCTCGGTCTGGCCGTAGACCTCGTGCATGTCGATGCCGAGCGCCAGATACCAGCGGATCAGCTCCGGTGCGATGGGTGCCGCGCCGGTGAACGCGATGCGGCAACGATCGAGCCCGATCATGCGGCGAATGTTGCGGAACACCAGCCAGTAGGCCGCGCGGTTGGCGAGCCGCAGCGACAAGGGCGGCGTCTCGCCCTGCAGCCGGCACTCGGTCATCCGGTTGCCGATCGCGAGCGCGCGGGCATACATCCAGTTCTGGAACGGCGTCGCATCCTTCAGCGCGATGGTGATGGCGGAATAGAACTTTTCCCAGATGCGCGGCACCGCGAGGAAGACGGTCGGCTGCACCTCGCGCAGATTGTCCGGCACGGTTTCCGGGCTCTCGGCGAAATTCATCACCGAGCCGAGCGCGACCGAGATGTAGTAGCCGCCGATGCGCTCGGCAACATGGCAGAGCGGCAGGAAGATCAGCCGGTCCTCGCTGTCAGTCGAGGGGTAGAGATCGTTGGCGTGCCGCATCTGGTGCGTGACGCTGCGGTTGGCATGCATCGCGCCCTTGGGCGGACCGGTCGTGCCGGACGTGTAGACGAGGATGGCGAGATCGCCGGCGCTGCGGCTGTCGATCATCTCCTGCCACAGCGCCGGATTGCCCCAGGCATGATTGCGGCCGAGCGACGTGAATTCCGCGAGCGACAGCACCATGTCATCGCAGAAGCCGCTGAGGCCCTCCATGTCGAACACGATGATCTTCTGCAGGGACGGACAGCGTGCGCGGCAGGTGAGAATCTTGTCGAGCTGCTCCTCGTCCTCGGCGAAGATCACCCTGGTGCGGGAATCGTTGACGAGATACTCGACCTGGGACGAGGAATCGGTCGGATAGATTCCGGAGGAGACGCCGCCGGCGCACAGGATACCCATGTCGGCATGGACCCATTCCGGAACGGCGTTGGCGACGATGGAGGCGACGTCGCCGGGACGGAAGCCTGTGGCATGCAGGCCGTAGGCGATCTCCTTCGAGATCTCCAGCCATTCGCGCCAGCTCGTCGGCTGCCAGATGCCGAACTTCTTCTCGCGGATGGCCGGCCTGTCGCCCCGCGTCTCGGCGGCGCGCAGGAAGCTCTTCGCGATCGTATCAGCGACCGTCAGCACCGCCGGTCGGGCCATGCGCGCTCCCTCCTCTGCCGCCCGTCTCACCCGCCGGCCCTTCGTGCCGGTCTTGTTGGCGAAACGGGCCTGAAATCTAGCTCCAACTCTCTTTCAGTGCCAAACCTTCCTCGGCGCCATTGCCAGCGCCCAGTCATTCTCACCGCCACGTCTTCTTCTTTTTCCAGCGCCGCTCGCCTCGTGCGCCCGCTTCCTTGGCCCCAAGGTAGAACTCCTGAATGTCCTGGGAATGCATCAAGCGGTCGCAGCTGTCGTTCATCACGATACGGCCGATCTCCAGCACATAGCCGTAATGTGCCGTCTCCAGCGCCACCTTGGCGTTCTGCTCGACCAATAGGATCGACATGCCCTGCTCCTCGTTGACCCTGCGGATGATGGTGAAGATCTCCTTCACCAGCAGCGGCGACAGACCGAGCGAGGGCTCGTCGAGCAGCAGCAGCGTCGGCCGGTTCATCAGGGCGCGCCCGATCGCGAGCATCTGCTGCTCACCGCCGGAGAGCTGTCCGGCCGGCTGGTTGATGCGCTCCTTCAGCCGCGGGAAATAGCCGTAGACACGCTCCAGATCCTCCGCAACGCCGTCCCGGTCCTTGCGCGGATAGGCGCCCATCATCAGGTTCTCGCGCACGGAGAGGAACGGGAACACCTCGCGCCCTTCCGGCACATGACTGAGACCAAGCCGCACGATCCGGTCGGCCTCCATGCGCTGGATCGGCCTGCCCAGAAACTCGATCGTTCCCTTCTGCGGATCGAGGATGCCCGAGATGGTCTTCAGCACCGTGGTCTTGCCGGCCCCGTTCGCCCCGAGCAGCGTCACGATTCGGCCGCGCGGCACTTCCAGCGAGATGCCCCGGATCGCCATGATCGGCCCGTAATAGCTCTCGACGTTGGAGAGCTTCAGGATGGTGTCCGCTGTGCTCATGGCATCATCCTCATGCGCCCAGATACGCGGCGACGACGTCGGGGTGCTGCTGCACCTCCGCGGGCGAGCCCATCGCCAGCACCCGGCCGTAGTTCAGCGCGATGACCCGATCGGAGACGCGATTGACCAGCGACATGTCGTGTTCGACCATCAGCACGGTGACGCCGAGCTCGCTCTTCAGGTCGCGGATCCAGAACGACATGTCGCCGGTCTCCTCGACATTGAGGCCGGAGGACGGTTCGTCGAGCAGGATCAGCTTCGGCTCCGAGCACAGGGCGCGCGCCAGCTCGATCACCTTGCGCACGCCGTAAGGCAGCCCCGAGATCAGCTTGTCGCGATAGGGCTCGAGATCGAGGAATTCGATGACCTGCTCGACCCGGCGGCGGTGCACCTTCTCGTTGGCCCGCACGCTCGGCAGGAACAGCAGCTCCTGCCAGAGCTGCGTGGTCGAGTGCCGGTGGCGGCCGACCAGGAGATTCGACAACACGGTCGCATTCTCGAACAACTCGATGTTCTGGAAGGTGCGGGCGATGCCGAGCCTGGCGATGTCGTAGGGCGGCTCCTCGGTGATGTCCTGGTCTTCGAAGAAGATGCGGCCCGAGGTCGGCCGGTAGATCCGCGAGATCAGGTTGAAGATCGAGCTCTTGCCGGCGCCGTTGGGGCCGATGATCGAGAGGATCTCACCTTTCTCGACCGCGAACGAGACCGCATCGACGGCCTTGAGGCCGCCGAAATGCAGCGACAGGTTCTCGGCACGGAAATAGCTCATCGATTGCGCTCCGACTTCACGTAGATCTTCTGCCGCTTGAAGGTGGCGCGCTTGTAGAGCGGGAACAGCTGGAAGAAGAGCTTGATCTTCAGCCAGCGGCCGTAGAGCCCGAGCGGCTCGAACAGCACGAACAGCACGATGATGATGCCGTAGATCGCACCCTTCAGGCCGTTGAGCGAGGCGAAGGCCGCGACCGCGTCCTGGATATGGCCCGCGCGCTCGGTGCCGGCGCCGAGGGTCGCAGCGATGCCGGCGATGATGCCGGGCATGTCGTCCTTGAGATAAGTCAGGAACGGATCGATCATCACGATGAAGATCGCCCCCAGCACCGCCCCGTGCAGGCTGAAAGTGCCGCCGATCAGGATCACGATGATGAACTCGATCGAGAGCTGGAGCGTGAACATCTCCGGCGAGATGAAGGAGAGCTTGTGCGCGAACAGAACGCCGGCAAAGCCGGTGATCGCCGCCGAGATGGCAAAGGACTTCACCTTGTAGAGCGCGACATTGACGCCCATGCTGCGCGCCGCCGTCTCGCTGTCGCGGATCGCGACGAAGGCGCGGCCGGTCGGCGAGCGCAGCAGATTGAGCGTGCCGACGATGGTCAGCACCAGCACGGCAAGACAGAGGTAATAGAAGGTCGGGCTGTCGCGCGGCACAGCGACGCCGAGCAGCGACAGCGTCTTGACCCGCATGCCCTCGTTGCCGTGGGTGACGCTCTCCCAGCGCGCCAGGATCTCCTCGACGATCAAGGCAAAGGAGATGGTGGCGATGACGAGGTAGATGCCGGTGAGCCGCAGGGCAGGAAAGCCGACCATCGCGCCGATGATGCCGGTCAAGAGCCCGGCGGCGAGGAAGTAGACCGGGAACGGCACATTGTATGTCTGCAAATAGGCCGCAGTGTAGGCCCCGATCGCGAGGAACGCGGCGTGCCCGAGCGAAGCCTGGCCGGTGAAGCCGGTCAGGATCAAGAGCGCCACGCCGACGATTGCATAGATGCAGACGAAGACGAGCTGGCTCATTAGATAGCTGGACAGCACATGCGGTGCGATCAGCAGCAGGGCGAGCAGGACGCCGTAGGTGACGACGTAGCCCGAATGCGGAAACAGCCTGATGTCGTCTTCATAATCGGTCTTGAACATGAAGCGCATGGCGTTCAGACCTTCTTGCGGACGTGGAGGCCGAACAGGCCTTCGGGCTTCAGGAGCAGCACCGTCAGCAGCACGACATAGGGCGCGACGTCCTTCCAGCCCTCCGGCAGGTAGAAGCCGGCCATGCTCTCGATCACCCCGATCAGGACGCCGCCGACCACCGCGCCCGGGATAGAGCCGAAGCCGCCGAGCACGGCGGCGGGAAATGCCTTCAGGCCGAGCACGAGGCCGACATTGGAGTGGATGAAGGTGATCGGCGCCAGCAGCACGCCGGCGCAGGTCGCGACCGCCGCGCTGATCGCCCAGACGACCGACACCACGCGCTTGACCGGAATGCCCATATAGTAGGCTGCCAGCATGTTCTCGGAACTGGCGCGCATGGCAGTGCCGAGCATGGTCTTGTTGAAGAACAGCCAGAGCAGCGCGCACAGGATCATCGTCGCCGCGATCACCGAGAGCTTGTCATAGGCGAGCACCAGCGAGCCCATGCGCAGCACGCCCTGGCTGAACGGCGTCTCGATCTTCAGGTCGTCGGTGCCCCAGATCATGCCGGCGACCGAGCGCAGGAAATAGCCCAGCCCGATCGTCGCCATGATGATCGAGAACTGGGGATAGCCGAGGATCGGCCGCACCACGACGCGCTCCGCCACCATGCCGAACAGCGCCATCGCGGCCACCGCGCCGGCAAAGCCGATCCAGTAGTTCAGGCCCATCATGCCGATGAAGGTGAAGGCGAAGAAGCCGCCCAGCATCATCAGATCGCCCTGGGCGAAGTTGACGACCTCGGTAGCCTTGTAGACGAGCACGAACCCGAGCGCGATCAGGCCGTAAACGCAGCCGAGCGCAACACCGCTGACCAGCTGCTGAACAAAATCCAGCATCGTTCCCTCCCCGATGCCCGGCGATTCTTATCCGATCGCTCGTTGCATCCCGCCTTCACGCCCTTGTGTCTGGAGCGCCGAAAGCCGCCTATGTCCGCCCTGATTGAGCCAAAAGGCCCGATCCCTGTCAACAAACCGCTGTTGTCGCTGTATCATCACATTTGCGGAGATTTGCCGCAGCACGGACTAATACGGATATCACCTTTGATTTGCCTCGTGCGATTCACTGCACCGAAACGGTTTTTGTCCAAGCTTTGCGCAACCGACGAGCGAAATTCCGGATCGCCACCACGCCATGACACCTGAACTGTCCGCACTCGCCGTGCGAGGGTTAACCAAGCGTTTTGACCGCCCGGCGGTCGATGCGCTCGATCTCACGATCCGTGTCGGCGAGTTCTATGCGCTGCTCGGGCCGAACGGCGCTGGCAAGACCACGACGCTGCGCATGGTGGCCGGGCTATTGCGGCCCGATGCCGGCTCGGTGTCGATCCTTGGCATCGACGCGCTCGCCGATCCGGTCGCCGCCAAGCAGGTGATGGCATGGGTCTCCGACGAGCCCATGATCTACGACAAGCTGACCCCGCTCGAGTACCTCGAATTCGTCGCCGGCCTCTGGGGCATCGATCCGCGCACGTCGGAGAGCTCGGCGCGCGATCTCCTGGTGTCGCTCGGGCTCGAGCCGCATCTCAACGAGCGCTGCGAGGGCTTTTCCAAGGGCATGCGCCAGAAGGTCGCTCTCGCAGGGGCACTGGTGCACGATCCCCGCCTCATCATCCTCGATGAGCCGCTGACGGGGCTCGACGCGCTGTCGGCGCGTCACGTCAAGGGACTGCTGCAGGAGCGCGTCCGCGCCGGCTGCACCGTCATCATGACCACGCATATTCTCGAGGTCGCCGAGCGTATGGCCGACCGCATCGGCGTGATCGCGTCCGGGCGCCTGGTCGCCGAAGGCACGCTGGCGGAGCTGCGCGCGCAGAACGGCCGCAACGACACCACCCTCGAGGACATGTTCATCGCGCTGGTCGATACCGAAGCGGCGGCCGCGTGAGCTCGGTCGCCCACCTCACCTGGTTCGCCCGCCACGAATTCCGCCTGGCGTGGCGCGAATGGCTGGCGATGATGACCGGCGGCCGGCGCCGGCGCAATCGCGCCGTGATCGGCCTTCTGATCTTCGCGGCGATCCTGCATCTGCCGGCTTATGCCGTGGTCAACCGCTATGCCGACCTGCGGTTTCCGCTCGACCCGTCGTCGCTGATCGTGCTGACCGCGACGATCTTCCTGGCCTGGGCGCTGATGCTGTCGCAGGCGATCGAGTCAGTGACGCGGGTATTCTACGCCCGCGCCGATCTCGACCTGATCATGTCCTCGCCGGCGACGCTGACCAATCTGTTCTCGGTCCGCATCGCCGCGATCGCGCTGACGGTGAGCAGTATGGCGCTCCTGCTGTCGACGCCGTTCATCGACGTGCTGGTCTATCTCGGCGGCCCGCGCTGGCTCGCCGGCTTCGGCGTCGTCCTTGCGATCGGGCTGTCGGCGGCCGCCGCCGCGATCGCCGTCACCGCGTTCCTGTTCCGCGTGATCGGGCCGAGCCGGACGCGGCTGGTGGCGCAGGTCGTCTCCGCCGTCATCGGCGCGGGCTTCGTGATCGCGCTGCAGGTCGCGGCGATCATGTCCTACGGCACGCTGTCGCGCTTTGCTTTTCTGACCTCGGAAACCGCGGCGCGAATTGCCCCCGCTGCCGACAGCCTGCTGTGGTGGCCGGCCCGTGCATCGCTCGGCGACCTCGAAATCATGATGCTGCTGCTCGCCGCGGCGCTGGTGATGCTCGGCGGCGTGATGGCGCTATTCGCACCGCGGTTCGCCGATACGGTCGCCAGCGTCGCCGCCAATCCGGCTGCGGTGACGCGGGGACGCGCCCGCGCGTTCCGCGGCGGATCGCGCCAACAGGCGCTGCGGCGCAAGGAATTCATGCTCCTGTGGCGCGATCCCTGGCTGATCTCGCAGACTTTGATGCAGCTGCTCTATCTGGTGCCGCCGGCACTCCTGCTCTGGCGCAGCTTCTCCGGTACGTCGACCGCGATCGTGCTGATTACGCCGGTCATCGTGATGGCCGCAGGCCAGCTCGCCGGCGGGCTCGCATGGCTGACCATCTCCGGCGAGGACGCGCCCGATCTGGTGGCGACCGCGCCGCTGCCGCCGTCACGCGTGACCCGCGCCAAGGTCGAGGTGGTCCTGATCGCAATCGCCGTAATCTTCGCCCCGCTGGTGGCCGCGCTGGCGTTTGCCTCGCCAGGGCAGGCCGCGGTCACGGCGATCGCAATCCTCATCGCGACCGCATCCGCCGCCGCGGTCCAGCTCTGGTTCCGCGCGCAGGCCAAGCGCAGCCAGTTCCGCCGGCGCCAAACCTCCTCCCGCATCGCCACCTTCGCGGAAGCCTTCTCCTCGATCGGCTGGGCCGCAACCGCGGCGTTGGCCCTGACAATCCCGACGGCTGCGCTGGTCAGCGGCATTCTGACGCTGCTGACGCTTGCCATCGCCTGGAAGATCAGCCCGCGGCGCTAAAGCATGATCCGGAAAAGTGCGAAGCGGTTTTCCGAAAAGATCGTGCTCAAACAAAGAGCTAAGGCGCGATGACGATTCAACTTAATCTCATCGCGCTTTAGCCTTCACCACCTCGATCACCGCCGCGGCGAACGCCTCCGGCGCTTCCTGCGGCAGGTCGTGCCCGGCATGCGGAATCAGGCGATGGGCCAGGCGGCGGGTGTACTTTGCCGCGGTGCGACTGCCGTCGGTCGCGAACGTCACGCCGTCGTCGGCGCCGTCCAGCGAGATGGCGGGGACCCTGATGACAGGCAATGTGTCGAGCCGCCGCTGCAAATCCGCATATTGCGGATCCCCATCGACAACGCCGTAGCGGTGCCGATAACTGTGGATCACGACGTCGACATAATCAGGATTGTCGAACGCGACCGCAGTCCGCTCGAAGCAGGCGTCGTCGAACGCCCAGCTCGGCGACCATTGCGACCACAGGATTTTGGCGATGCCGCGCCGGTTGGCGGCGAGCCCCGCCCGCCCCCGCTCGAGCTGGAAATAGTACTGGTACCACAGCGCGACCTCGCGATCCGGCTGCGCCGGCACCATCGCATGTGCGATGTCCTGGATCATGTAGCCGTTGGTGCAGACGAGTCCGATGCATCTTTCCGGCCACAGCGCCGCACCGATCGATGCGGCGCGGCCGCCCCAGTCATAGCCGGCGAACACCGCGCGCTCGATGCCAAGCGCGTCCATCAGCGCCATCATGTCGGCGCCGATTGCCGCCTGCTCGCCCGAGCGTGGCGTCGCCTTGTCGCGGAACGCCGTCGGTCCGTAGCCGCGCAGATAGGGCACGATGACCCGACAGCCTTGCGCCGCCAGCACGGGCGCGACGTCCACATACGAGTGGATGTCGTAGGGGAAGCCATGCATCAGCAGCACGGCCGGCCCATCGGAGGGGCCCGCTTCGTAATAGGCGATGTTGAGCACACCGGCGTCGACATGGCGCAATGGCTCGAGCCGTTTGGTCGAAGGCGCGCGCTGCGAAGAGACGGTATCAGTCACGCAGAACTCCCTGATCTCGATCGTTTGCGCGGCATCCTAGCGTGTCCCGACGCAATAATCGCCCGGCTCGTGTTGCAGCCCGCGCCATGGAGCGATGCACGGGCCTCATCATGACGGCACGCCAATTGCGCGCTACTCTTCCGTCCGCGGATGCCGCCGCAGACGGAACAGGTCATGCTGAGATTGCTCGCCGCGCTTGTCTTGCTGGGACCATTGACCGGTCATGCCTTCGCGCAGGACGCCCAGCGCAGCGAATGCCTGGCGATGGCAAATGCGCCGCCGCGCGCCGTTCCCGTGAGCTACCGCCGCGTCGCGGCCAAGACCGCGGACAAGACCGCGACCAAGTCCGACGAAGTCGCAATCACCTATGCCGGCCATTCCACCTATTTCATCGACACGCCCGCCGGCTTGCGCATCGCGACCGACTATAGCGGCGTCTATCGGACCGGGCGGCTGCCAGACGTCGCGACCATGAACCGGGCCCACGCGACCCATTACACGCTGTTTCCCGACCCCAAGATTCCCCACGTGCTGCATGGCTGGGGCGAGAACGGGCAGGCCGCGCATTACGCCGAGCGCATCGGCGACGTCTATATCCGCAATGTCACCACCGACATCCGCCGCTACTGGGGCGAAGACTCCGGCGGCGAGATGATCAACGACGGCAATTCCATCTTCATCTTCGAGGCGGCCGGGCTCTGCATCGGCCATCTCGGCCACCTTCACCACAAGCTCGACGACAGCCATTTTGCCCAGATCGGGCGACTGGACATCGTGATGGTGCCGATCGACGGCACCTACACCATGTCGCTGGACGGCATCTCCGAGATCACCAAGCGGCTTCGCGCCTCGGTGGTGCTGCCGATGCACCGCTTTGCCACCCCGCTCGACGACTTCATGCGCCGGATCGGCCAGCAATTCGAGATCGACCGGCGCGGTGGCGAGCGCACCTTGCGGATTTCGCGCGACACGCTGCCGGCGACGCCGACGGTGATCATCCTGGATGGGGTGTGAGGCTCAACGCACTCATTCCTCCGCCGCCTGGCTGCGCCGGTAGTACCGCCGCGATTTGGCAAGATTGCCGCAATCGCCCATCGAGCACCACCGCCGGTTCTGGGTACGGCTCTCGTCAACGAACAACCAACCGCAACCCCGCTCATCCTGGCACTGCTTCACCCTCAGCGCACGGGGCCCGGTCAGAAGGCTCACCGCCGACCATGCGATCGGCTTGAGCAGCGTCTCGGGCGCAACTTTCCCGGCTGTCGGCAGCCACCGCAGGGTGTCGCCGACAGGTCCGAGCGCAACACCGCCCAACGCTGCTTCGAGGTATCGGTTGATATCGGCCAGCGCCGTCCGATCGATCCGGCCGCCTCCGATGCGGGCGATAAAGATCCTGTAGAGCGCCTCGCGCAGACCATGCGCCGCATTCAGAAAGGCATCGGCCTCGTGCGGTGAGGCTTTCCATCGCGCCTTGAGCTGCGCGGCGATCCGGCGATCCGCCAGTTCGGCATCGACCAGCCATTTCAGGATGGAATCCGAGGTCGCGATCCGATCCTCAACCAGGTCGCGGAGACGCCATGCGACGGTATTGACGAACTTGATGCTGAGCTCTTCCCGGGACGACGCCTCAGGCGAAGGAACGCGCGGCATGGTCCAGCAACTCCTCTGGAACGCATAACCCCTTAATGGGTTGGATTTGATAACCCATTAAGGAGTTAGAATCTAGCTCGGGAGCCTCGCATGTCCAAGCGCGTTTTGATTGTCGGCGCGTTCGCCGCCATCTACCTGCTTTGGGGTTCCACCTATTTCGCGATCGCGCTCGGCCTGAAGACGATCCCGCCGTTCCTGCTGATGGGCCTTCGCTCGCTCGGCGGCGGCCTGATCCTTGTCGCGCTGAACGGGGCGGACGTCACGCGCGTTTCGCGGTGGAACTGGCTGACCGCAGCACTCTGCGGCGTGCTGTTCTTCGTCGGCTGCCATGGTGTTCTCGCTTATGCCCAGCAATCGGTCCCGTCCGGCATCGCCGCGATCATGCTGGCTACGATCCCGTTCTGGGTGTTGCTCATCGATTTCCTGTATCCGCAAACCCGGCGTCCTGCGACCATGACGCTGGCCGCATTGCTGCCCGGCCTTGCTGGTGTTGCAATCGTGGGCTGGCAATCGGCCGAACAGGGCCATTTCAGTATCCTTCCCATTCTGCTGCTGCTCGCTGCGGCGTTCTCCTGGGCGGTGGGCACGGTGCTGTCGCGTCGGACTTCGGATCATGGTTCGCCAACATTGTCGTCAGGCATGCAACTGTCGATCGGCGGCGCGGTCCTGTTTGCAATCAGTCTTGCGTCCGGTGAACTGGAAGGCTTCTCGCCGCGCGACGTTTCGGCGCCTTCGCTCGCGGCCGTGATCTATCTCGCCATCGCCGGCAGCGTCATCGGCTTCACGGCATTTCGCTGGCTGCTCGACAATGTGTCGACGTTCATGGTCTCGACCTACATCTTCGTCAACCCGATCATCGCCGTGCTGCTCGGCACGCTGATTCTGGGCGAGCCGTTTTCCGTCACGATGTTGTTTGGAGCGCTTCTTGTCATCGCCTCGGTCATCATCACCTGGCGCACCGAGCAGGCATCGCCGGCGTCGGCGAGGCAAGCTCAGTCGATGACGTGGTCGCGACCGGCAATACGGTCGGGTTGACCGGCACGCGCAGACGTACGCATGCCTCCTCAGGTAGAGGTCAGGCAGAGGCCCGGGTTTGACGCGCTCCTGCGCGGCTCGTTATCCTCCCCAAAGCCGACATCGTATCGGCGGCCGACAAGAGCAAGAACAGGGAGTATTATCCATGGCCAGCACTCTGCCCGCCTCCGCCAGCGGGCTCTATGCCAATCCGCGCGAAGACTGGCTCGCCCAATACACCGAGGAGATCATCGATCCGGCCCGGCCGATCGTCGATCCCCATCACCATCTCTGGAATCGCGGCCACCGCTATCTGATCGAGGAGATGGCCGCCGACATCGCGTCCGGCCACAACATCATCGCCACCGTCTATGTCGATTGCCGCTCGATGTATCGCGCGCACGGACCCGAGGCATTCCGGCCGGTCGGCGAAGTCGAGTTCGCCAACGGCGTCGCGGCGATGGCGGCGAGCGGCGGCTACGGCAAGGCGGCGATCTGCGCCGGCATCGTCAGCCACGTTAACCTTCTGATCGGCGATCAGGCCAAGGCGGTGCTGGAGGCGCAGATTGCCGCCGGCAACGGCCGGTTCCGCGGCATCCGCCACTCCTCGGCCTGGGACGAGGATCCCAACGTCGCGCATATGTACGCGAACCGGCCGAAGGGCATTCTGCTGGACTCCACCTTTCGTAGGGGGTTCGCCTGCCTGGCACCGCTCGACCTCAGCTTCGATGCCTGGCTGTTCCATCCGCAGATCGGCGAACTGACCGACCTGGTGCGCGCCTTCCCCGATACCAGGATCGTGCTCGATCATTGCGGCGGCCCGGTCGGCACCGGACGCTTCGCCGGCAAGCGCGCGGAGACCTTTCCGGTCTGGCAGGCGTCGATCCAGGAGATCGCCAAATGCCAGAACGTGGTGGTGAAGCTCGGCGGGCTCGCAATGTGCCTGCTCGGCTACGACTTCCATCTCCGCCCCAGGCCGCCCTCGTCGGAGGAACTTGCTGCCGCCTGGCGGCCTTATGTCGAGACCTGCATCGAGGCGTTCGGTCCGGACCGTTGCATGTTCGAGAGCAACTTCCCACCTGATAAGGGGCAATGCAGCTACCAGGTCATCTTCAACACCTTTAAACGGCTTGCATCACAATATAGCGAAGCCGAAAAGACGGCGTTGTTCTTGAAGACGGCAAAGGATGTCTATCGGCTCGATATCGGGTAAACTCTCGACTCATGGATGACGGCATCACCATCCGGCCGCTTCGAGAGGCTGATGCGGAAGCGGTGGTCGAACTTTACGCAAAGGCAGCCGCGGTGGAACCGCGGCTAGGCCCTGTGACGCTGCCGCAATGGGACCAGTTCCTGAAGCTGCCGCAGAACCGCGGCGGGCGCGGCTTTCGTGTTGCCGAGCGCGATGGCGTACTCGTCGGCCTCGCCGAGTCCTCGTTGCGCGACCAGGGCGCGCATCACACCCGATTTCTCAAGATCGTCGTGGCGCCCGAGATGCGCCGCCGCCGGATTGGCCTCGCGCTGTTCGACGAGGTGCTTGCGATCGACGCCGATGCCGATCTCACCGTTCAGACGCTGGTGAGTAGCGACTGGCCGGCGGGAATGGCCTTCGTCGCGGCCTTCGGTTTTGTTCATGTCGAGTCCGAGATCGGGATGAAGTGCGTCGAGCCGCTGCAGCCGGCGCGCACGCTCGCGGCCGCGCGCGCCACCATCGAGCAGGTCAGCGACGTCACCGCCTGCGCGGGCGAAGTCGCGCGCATCCACAATGCCGCCTATGCCTCGGACGCCGCCTTCCGCCTGTATTCGCCGGAGGAGATGGCGCAGGTCCTGACCGAGAGCGAGGTCTGGATCGCGTCGGAGGATGGACAGATGTCGGGCTTCTGCCTGACCGAGCCGGAACGGAACTCGATGTGGATCGAGTCGGTCGCCGTCGATCCGGTGCGGCAGGGACGTGGGCTCGGCCAGCTGCTGGTTTATCGCGTGCTGGCCGCACACGACGTCTCGGTCGAGCACCCGTGCTGGCTCAACGTCTCGAGCCGCAACGCTCCCGCGCTGAAGATCTATCGCCGGCTCGGCTTCCGGCCGCAGTACGAGACCTGCCGCTTCAGCGCGCCGCGCGGCGACCTGCTCGCCGCGCGGGGGCGGAGGTTTTAGTAGAGCGCGAACTGCGCTCCCTCGCCCCGTTTCTTACGAGGTCGGGACAAGCGAAGCTTGCTCTTAAAGGGATGCGGTGAGGGGCCGCCTTCGCGCATTCGATGATATCTGTGTTTGCGGAGACTCCCCTCACCCGGAACGCATCTGGCGATGTGTTCCGACCTCTCCCCGCACGCGGGGCGAGGTGAAGCAGAATTCGCGGGCGGCCTTTAAGCCCATTCGCCCTTGCGGAACACGGGCACCTTGCTGCCGTCGGCCAGAATGCCGTCGATGTCGGTCTCGGCCGAGCCGATCATCCAGTCGATATGGATCAGGCTCTGGTTGCCGCCTTGCGCCGCGATCTGCTGCGGCGTGAGCTGGGCGCCGTTGACGAAGCATTTCGAATAGCACTGGCCGAGCGCAATGTGAGACGCTGCGTTCTCGTCGAACAAGGTGTTGTAGAACAACAGGCCGCTCTGCGAGATCGGCGAGGAATGCGGCACCAGCGCCACTTCGCCGAGGCGCCGCGCGCCCTCGTCGGTGTCGAGCACCTTGTTCAGCACCTCCGCGCCGCGCGAGGCTTTTGCGTCGACGATCTTGCCGTCCTCGAAGCGCACGGCGATGTTGTCGATCAGCGTGCCCTGATAGGACAGCGGCTTCGAACTCACGACATGGCCGTAGACGCGACGGCAATGCGGCGTGGTGAAGACCTCTTCGGTCGGGATATTGGCGTTGCAGCTGATGCCGTTCTTGGAGAGCGAGGCGCCGCCTTCCCATTCGTGGCCGTCGGCGAGGCCGATCGTGAGGTCCATGCCGGGTCCGGAATATTTCAGCGCGTGGAAGCGCTGGCCGTTCAACCATTCGGTGCGCTCGCGGAGCTTCGCATTGTGCTGTGCCCAGGCGGCGACGGCGCCATCCTGATCGACCCGGGAGGCGGAGAAGATCGCGTCCGCGAGCTTGCCGACCGCGACGTCCTCGGGATCATCCGGGAACACCAGCTTCGCCCAGGACGGGCTCGGATAGGCGATGATGTTCCAGTTGGTGTCGAAATTGACGATCTTCTCCAGCGCGGGCTGATAGGCCATCGAATTCGCCTTGCTCGCGCGCGCCACCTTGGAGGGATCCTCGCCCGACAGCAGCATCGGGTTGTCGCCGACGATGGCGAGCCGTGCGGTGTTGTCCGAGAAGGCCTTGGCCATGCCCTCGTAGAGCCAGCCGGCGGCACGATCGAAACTGGCGTCGTGGCCATGGCGGTAGCGCGCCAGCGTCATCTCTTCGTCCGAGAAGAACGGGGTCACGAGACCAGCACCGGCCTTGTAGGCATGCTCCGCCACCCGCCGCACCAGCGGCATCGCCGCGGCAGGCGCGGTCAGCAGGAGATCCTGCCCCGGCTGCAACTGCAGGCCGACCTTGATCGCGACTTCGGCGAGCCGATCGAGCTTGACGGGATCGATCGAGGCGGAAAGGTTGCGTTGATGTGCGGTCATGAAGCGCCGTGTCGTTTGAGGAACTCTCGGGATTCGTAGTCCAATTCGATCCGCATTCGCAAGGTTCCTGCCCGCCGCACGCGATCACGCGACGGCGAGCAATTGCCTCGAATCTTACCGCTTCACCGAGGCCAGCACCCGGTCGACCATCTGCGGCGCGAGGCCGAGATAGTTTTTCGGCGCGGTGAGGCGGTCGATCGTCGCCCGATCGATCCGGCTGGCGACGCGATCATCCGCCGCCAGCGCCTCGGCCAGCGTCAGGCCCTTGTCGTTGGCGAGGCGGCAGGCGTCATAGACCACGTCATGCGCCTCCTGCCGGCCGATCGAAGGCGCGAGTCCCATCATCACGGCCTCGGCGACGATCAAGCCCCGGCTGATGTCGAGATTGTGGGCCATCCGCTGCTCGTCCACGATAAGGCCTGCGAGCGCGAACTTCGCCTGGTGCAGCGCGCCGGCGGTCAGCACGAAGCTTTCGGGGATCGCCATCCATTCGGCGTGCCAGGGCCCGGTGGCGCGCTCGAAATCCTGCACCATGGCGTCGAGCATCAGGCCCGCGTGCTGGCGCACCGCCTTGGACGCCGCAAGCATCAGTTCGGAGGAGATCGGGTTGCGCTTCTGCGGCATGGTCGAGGAGGCGCCGCGCCCCTTGACGAAGGGCTCGTAGACCTCGGCGAACTCGGTCGAGGCCATGATCATGATGTCGAGCGCGATCTTGCCGAGCGAGCCGGTGACGAGAGCGAGGAAGTTCACCGCCTCCGCCAGCCCGTCGCGCGCGATATGCCAGGTCGAGACGGGCACGCCGAGGCCGAGTTCCT
Source organism: Bradyrhizobium sp. BEA-2-5 (assembly GCF_032918025.1). Taxonomy (NCBI): domain Bacteria; kingdom Pseudomonadati; phylum Pseudomonadota; class Alphaproteobacteria; order Hyphomicrobiales; family Nitrobacteraceae; genus Bradyrhizobium; species Bradyrhizobium sp. BEA-2-5. The sequence goes on from NZ_CP136629.1 coordinate 8,026,269, forward strand.
CGCACAGCGCCTGCTGCACCTCGAATCCCTTGTCGCCGAGCGAGGCCAGCGTGCCGGCAGCGCCGGCGAACTGGCCGACCAGAACGCGCGGCTTCAGCTGTGCCAGACGCTCGGCATGGCGATCGAACATCGCGAGCCAGACCGCGGTCTTGTAGCCGAAGGTCACCGGCAGCGCCTGCTGGAGATGGGTTCGACCCGCCATCGCCGTGTCGCGGTATTTTTTCGAGAGATCGGCGAGGATGCCGCGCAGCGCAGCGATGTCGTCCCCGATGATCTTCAGGCCGTCGCGCAGCTGCAGCACCACGGCGGTGTCCATGATGTCCTGCGTGGTGGCGCCCCAATGCACGTAGCGGCCGGCCTCGCCGCATTGCTTCACCATCTGATGCACCAAAGGCAGGATCGGATAGCCGACGACATCGGTCTCCTGCCTGAGCAGATCGAAATCGAGCGCGGTCACATCGGTCCGTTTTGCGATCTCCACGGCGGCTTCAGCAGGAATCACGCCGCAGCGCGCCTCGGCCTTTGCCAGTGCGACCTCGACCTCGGCGTAGCGCTCGATCAGCCGCAGGTCGGAAAACACCTCGCGCATCGCGCGCGTGCCGAAGGCATCGCGAAACAATACGGAATCGAGCACGGTGGTCGAGGTCGGGAAGGCGGACATGGGCAGATCCTGTTGCCGGTCGCGGTCGGCAACGTCCCTATCACGGAGCGGGCCGGTGCCCTACCCCTCCGGGGGCACCTCGCCGAACACCTCGGCCGCGATCTTGCTGGTCTCGATCGCCGCCGGAATGCCGCAATACATCGCGACCAGCAGCAGCACGTCCTGCACCTGCGCGGCGGTGCAGCCATTGGCCAACGCACCCTTGGCATGTACGCGGAACTCGGCGGGCTTGCTGCTCGCCGCGGTGATGCCGAGCATCACGAGGCTGCGGATCTGGTCGGACAGCCCGCTGCGCTCCCAGACGTCGCCATAGACATAGGCGTTGATGATGTTTTGCAGCGGCGTGCCGAAATCGCCGGCGGCGGCCATCCGCTTGGCGACATCGCCCTCGCCGAACATCTTCTGGCGCCGGCGCAGTCCGCGCGCATGGAGATCGCTGATGTCCACCATCGTCGTCGGGCTCCCTGAATGGACCATTTATACGGACAAATATGAGACGCCTCAATAATCCCGCAGCCGAGATGCTTGCCTTTCTGACGTATTTGTCCGTATAAATTCACAAAAAGCAGACACAGGAGGGGACCGGAATGAAGTTACGGCTGGGGCTGCTCGTCGTGCTGCTTGCTACGCTTCCGGTCCTGCCGGCTTTCGCCGCGGCCGACGATTTCCCGCAACGCCCGCTCAAGATCATCGTGCCGTTCCCGGCCGGCGCCGGTCCCGACAACGTCGCGCGGCTGGTCGGCCAGCATCTGCAGGACGCGTTCGGCCAGACCGTGCTGATCGAGAACCGCGCCGGCGCGCTCGGCAGCATCGGCGCTCAGGAGGTCGCCCGCAGCGCACCCGACGGCTACACGCTGTTGATGGGCACCAACACCACCCATGCCAGCAATGTCGCGACGCTGAAGAGCCTGCCCTACGACCCGGTGAAGGATTTCGCACCTGTCATCCGCACCACCACCACGGCGATGGTGCTGCTGGTCAATCCGAAGCTCGCGGCCAGGGACCTGCCGCAGTTCCTCAGCTACGCCAAGGCCAATCCCAACCTGACCGCGGGCTACGGCTCCGGCGCATCGCAGATCTCGATCGCCCAGCTGCAATCGCGCGGCGGCCTGTCGCTGGTCGCGGCGTCGTATCGCGGCGTGCCGCAGGCGATGACCGACGTGATGGCGGGGGTGATCGATCTGACCTTCGGCGACTTCTCGGTCGCGATCCCGCAGATGCAGGGCGGCACCTTGCGCGGCATCGCCGTGACGTCGGCGACCCGCAACGATCTGACGCCCGGCCTGCCCGCGCTCGCGGAAGCGATGCCGGGCTTCGAGGCCACGATCTGGTACGGGCTGTTCGCGCCGGCCGGCACGCCGGAACCCATGGTCAGCAAGCTCTACGCCGAGTGCGCGAAATACCTCGCGATGCCGGAGACGAGGAAGAAGCTCGCCGATGTCGGCGTGATGGTGGCGCCGCTCGCGCCCGCCGAGTTCGGCACCTTCGTCAGGAGCGAGGTCGCGCGCTGGTCGGCGGAGGTCAAGGCGGCCGGCATCCAGCCGCAATAAAGCGAGTCGGCGTCGCATCATGGCTCACGAGACACCTGTCGGCATGATTGGCCTCGGGCTGATGGGATCGGCGCTCTCCGCGCGGCTGATCGACGCCGGCATCGGGGTGATCGGCTTCGACATCGACGCGGCGAAGACGGATGGCCTGAGAGCCAGCGGCGCCGAGTTCGCGGCTTTTGCCGCCGACGTCGCGGCGCGCTGCCGGACCATCGTCGTCGCGGTGTATGACGCAGCCCAGGTCAAGGGATTGCTGCCGGAGCTCGCCAACGCGACAGTGCCGCCGCGCGTCATCTGCACCACCACCTGCGCGCCGGGCGAGATCGTGGCAATCGCCGAATTCGCCTCCCGCTCGCGCCTCGGCTTCATCGAAGCGCCGATCTCGGGGACCAGCGCCGAGGTCCGGGCGGGCACGGCCACCGCGCTGGTCGCCGGCGATGCCGACATCATCGACGCCGCCGCGGCGACGCTCGATATCCTCTGCCCGCAGCGGGTCAATGTCGGCGCGATCGGCAATGCCGGCCGCACCAAGCTCGCCATCAACCTGATCCTGCAGAACAACCGCGCCGCGCTGGCCGAGGGCATCGCCTTTGCGGAAAGCCTCGGCCTCGACGGCGCGACGTTCCTTGCGACCGCGCGGCAATCGGCAGCATATTCCAAGGTGATGGACAGCAAGGGGCCGAAGATGCTGGCGCGGGATTTCTTGCCGCAATCGCATATCGCGCAGACCTTGAAGGATGCCGAACTGATCCTGCAGGAGGCCGGTCGGCGCGGCCTGCCCTTGCCGCTGACCTCGGTGCAGGCCGGGTTGCTGCGCGCGGCGATCGCGCTTGAAGGCCCGGACAGCGACAGCGCCGCGGTCATCGAGGCGATCCGGGCCGGCCGCGGCCACAGGGAGGGACAGTCATGATCAACTGCGCGATCGCGGGCCTCGGTCGATGGGGCCGCGCACTGGTCGGGGCCGCGCGCAACGAGCCGCGGCTCAGGATCGTCCGCGCGGTGGAACCCGACGCCAACGGCGCCGCCGGCTTTTGCGAGGCGCACGGCCTCTCCGTCGCGGCGAGCCTGGACGATGTCCTCGTCGACCCTCGCATCGATGCCGTGCTGCTGGCGACGCCGCATTCGCTGCACAAGAGCCAGGTGATCGCGGCAGCCGGCGCCGGTAAGCAGGTGTTTTGCGAGAAGCCGCTAGCGCTTCGGCGCGCCGATGCCGCAGAGATGTTCGCGGCGTGCCGCAGCGCCGGCGTGGTGCTCGCGGTCGGGCATAACCGCCGGTTCTGGCCGTCGATGCAGGCGCTACGCGCGATCACAGCCAGCGGCGAGCTCGGCACCATCCTGCATGTCGAGGGTCACAACAGCAACGAGAACTCGCAGAGCATCACGCAGGACTGGCGGCTGTCGCCCGAGGAATCGCCGGGCGGCGGGCTGACCGGCGCGGGGCTGCATGTGCTCGACGGCTTCGTCAGCCTCTTTGGTCCTGCCCGACAGGTCTATGCCCGGTTGAGTGCGCGCGAGGCGGGACCGCCGCCGCTCGACACTGCAACCTTGGCGATTGAATTTGTGAATGGCGTGAGCGCAACCCTTGCGACAATTCGCGCAACACCGTTCTATTGGCGCGTGCATGTGTTCGGAACGAAGGGATCCGCCGAGGTGCTCGACGAACAGACGATGGTGCTGCGGAAATCCGGCGAGGCGCCTGCGACCATGCGCTATCCGGCGATCGACACGCTCACCGCGGAATTATCGGCCTTTGCCGACGCCGTCGAAGGCAGGCAGCCGTTCCCGGTGCCTGAAGCGGACGTGCTGGCGACGCTCGCCGCGTTCGAGGCTGCGCTGCAGTCGATGCAATCGGGACATCCGGTCGTCTGCCATACGGCATACCAGTGATCCGCCATGTCTGAACAACCGGACCGAGCGCGATCGTCCCGCTACCGCGACATCGCCACCGGGCTGCAGAAGGACATCCGGCTCGGCACCTACGCGGTCGGCAATCTGCTGCCGACCGAGACCGAGCTGATGGCGAGCTATCAGGCCAGCCGGCAGACCGTGCGCGAGGCGCTGCGCATCCTGATCGACCAGGGCCTGATCGTGCGCCGCGCCGGCCTCGGCTCGGTGGTGATCGCATCCGAGCCGCCGGTGCTGTTCACCCACAGCGTCAAGTCGCTCGGCGAGTGGCTGCGCTATTCCAACGAGACCTACCGCGAGGTCGTGGCCAGCAGCGACATCGTGGCCGACCGCAAGCTGGCTGGCCTGCTGAAATGCGAGCCCGGCAAGAGCTGGTTCCTGATCGAGGCGGTGCGCCGCTCCGACCAGTTCGCCGCGCCGCTCGGCTGGGCCGAGATCTACGTGCTGCGCCGGTTCGCCGATGTCGTGACCCGGCCCGATCACGGCCGCACCCCGGTGCATGAGCAGATCGCCAGGATGTACGGCCAGGTCACCGAGCGCGCGCAGATGGAAATCTTCGTGCGCGGCATGCCGGCGCCGATCGCCAGGGAGCTCGGCGTCAAGACCGGCTCGCCGGCACTCACCGTGGTACGCCGCTACTACGGCCAGCGCGAGGAACTGTTCGAGGTCACCATCACCACGCACCCCGAGGGGCGCTACACCTACACGATGGACATGCAGCGCTCGCTGCGGCCGAAGCTCTAGCGCACCCGGGCCAGATGGGTGCTAGCAGAGGTATGTGCCGTCTGCGGGGTGCCGCTCACGCCCCAGATCGCGACCGCAATCAGCGCGGCCGCCCAGACATAAGGCACAGCATTCAACTTCTTCATTTCCGGGATCATCCCCAACGTCTCAGCAGGACCGACTGACCTTGCGACCAGGTCGTGAATCTCACACCGCGGTCCTCAGCGTCTCACCAGGCAGCCGTCCTTCACAACGCTACTAAGGTTAGACCTTGTCGGTTTCAGGACGCCTTCGTGCGAATCCGGAAATGATTTCGTCGGAACCGGGCTCTCTCATCCGAATTGATGAGACGGCGGGCCGAAGGGGTCCGGCTCCATTCGAGGCAACACTTAAGAGAATTTTCTGCCCAAATTTGAGTCAGACACACAGCAAACCTTCCAAAGATGCGCCCACTGAATTCTTTTTGATTGTCGCCCCGACTCCCGCCGTGCGATCAGGGCCTGTGACACTGTGATGACAAGGGTTTCTCCCGTGACTGCCGAACCGGCCAAACCGCAAGGCGACTCCCGTCGCCGCTCCAAGGAAACCCAGCACGAGGTCGCACGGTCGCTGGAACGGGAATTGAAGCTGCTGACGGAAGAGCGCCAGGAGCGCGCGCTCCGGTTCGGCCTCGATATTGCGGGCAAGACGCCGAAGGTGGACCAATAAGGTCGCCGCCGCGCCGAGAGCCTCGGGCGGATAGTTTCCGTAACACTGTCGATTCGCGCGGGCGTCTGCCATGGCTGGTATGCGTGTTGCCGTACGCCGGTCGTGATTTCCTTCGATCATGCCGCCAAGGTCGCTGCGCGGAGACGACGCCTTCTGCCGGGATGCGCGGATGATGATCCCGGAGAGGAATGCGGGCAGACAGCTTCCTTGGCGTCGTCCCGGCGAAGGCCGGGACCCATAACCACAGGGTCGAGTAGTTGAAGAAGGCTGTCGCCCCAGCGTAGCGCGTTCATTGGCATTTGGGGTAATGGGTCCCGGCCTTCGCCGGGACGACACCGAGAATGTTGCACGGTCAGTGAGTCAAACTTCCGCGTTCTCGCGACATGATTTGCCCGAGCTTTTGCTCTTCATTCCGCCCTCCCTTGAACAGCGGGCGCAGGGAAAGCCGGGCGCCGATCGCACCCATGGGCCCCGTGCAAGGGTTGAAAGCACGGGGTTAGGACCACAGGTGTAACCGGACACAACCCGGCTTTCCCCGCGCGATGGCTTACGGCTTATACGTGCTCTCCCCGGCGAGACTGGGCTTTGTTGTCACCGCCCTCGCAAAGACGCTTTCGCCTCTTGCGAGAGGACACCTGCCGCTAGGGCGTCAGGCCTGCACGATTTCGCCGTCCGCCTCATGCGCAATCGGCGTCCACCGCATCTCGACCCACGTTCGTGACGACCGCGAAGCGCCCCCTCGATCGGGTGAGACGGCCAAACCATACATTGATTTGTCATTACGATAAACCGAAATATTTTTACAATGAGGCATTGACAGGTTTTGTTGAGTAGCCCGTCGGGTAGTCACACAGCCATCACTCTCGTCACTCGAAAGATTGAGATGCAGCCCGCGCTTGAGCTATTGCACGCCCGGCGCGTCAGCATCGGCCTGCACGACACCGCCGAAGCGATCCTTGCCGCTGAGCCTGGCCTTGCCACCATCGAACGACAGCAGCCATCGGCGGTCGGTATCGCCGCCGACCAGACGCAGGTCGATCGCAAATGTCTGGTTGTCCTGCCACGTTCCTTTCAGCGCCATCACGCCGAGCGCCGTTGGCTGACCGAGACGGTACGCACCGTCGAGCCCGATCGGTCCCGCCAGTGTCGTCACCGGCCTCGCCAGATCCGGCGTCGCCGTTTCCAGTTCGTAATGCGCGGGCTGATCCGTCAGATGCAGCGTTAGTGCCCGCAAATTGAAGCCATTGGCCGGGAAGCGCCAGGTCTTGCCGGAGATGGCGGCGGCCGTCTCGGGCACGGCACCAACCGTCGACAGCTTTTCGGTTGCGATATCGCGCAACGCGCTCGCGAGCTGATTGCCGCCGACGGAGTTCACCGGCAGCGCCGTGTCGGATTTGACCGCGCCTGAAATCTCGTCGGCCATTTTGCCGAACGAGCAGTAGTCGCGCGCGGTCACGACCGTGACGATGTCGAGTGCGGGAAACAGCATGACGAGCTGACAGCGGTCGCCGACCGCCATGACAACCTGCCGCTGCGGCATGACCCAGAAGAAATTGGCGTAGCGCAACGATGGGTCGAACGAGGCGTGCATCTCCGCCGCCGCGTGCCTGATGCGATCGACCCAGCCGGTCGGCAGCAAGCGCTGCCCGTCCCATTCACCGTCATGCAGATAGAGCAGGCCGATCCTGGCCGCGTCGCGCGGCGCGAGCTGGAGCCCGCCGCCGCCCTGCGTCAATCCGGGGCCGATGCTGTGCCAGTACGGCGCGGCTATCCCGAGCGGGCGAAACAGTTTCGTCACCGCATAGTCCCGCGCGCTCATGCCAGTGAGCTTGTTGATGATCGCGGCCAACAGCTGCGCATTGCCGGTGTTGTAATAGAACGCCTCGCCCGGCGCCTTCGCCATCGGGCGGTCGAGGATGAACTGGATCGCATCAGGGCTGCGGCCCCACTCGATCAACGAGTCCGGCCGACCACCCTCGACGCCTTCGGTCCAGGCCATTCCCGAGGTCATGTCCAGCATGGACCGGACCGTGATCGCCCGCTTGCGGTCGTCGAGATTGGCGATGGTGCGATCGCCGAAGAAATCCACCATGCGATGGTCGAGGCTGTCGAGCACGCCATCCCTGAGCAGCATCGCGACCAGCGTGCCGGTCACCGCCTTGGTGACGGAATTGAACAGATGCGGGATCTCCGGCGTGTAGGGTGCATAGTAGGCGTCGAGCACGATCCGGCCGTGCCGCGCGATCAGGAGGCTATCGAGACTGTGGGCCGCGCCATCATTGACGAGCCGCGCCAGCGCGGCGGAATCCATCCCCTGCTCTTCCGGCGTCGAGGTCTGCCACTGCCAGGTCTGCCACTGTGAGGTCTGCCGTACCGGCTCGGCGGCACCTTGCGCCTGGACAGCGCCCGACAAAGCCGAAGCCGCAAGCACGAGCCCTGCAAGCATCGGCAGCGCCAAACGTTGAACTTGCATCGGCGTCTCATTGCGACACGGCGGAGAGCCGCACCATCCGCGATCCCTCGCGTGCTTGTCAATCGTCGCCGCGACCGCGCGCCAATCAGGACGTCGGCAAAGCCGTCTAGCGCTGCCGCTGCGCGAGATAGAATCCGGCCAACACGGCGGCCAATCCGGCTGCCTGCAGCGTGGTTGGTGGCTCGCCGATCAGCAGCCATCCCAACAGCAAGGTCAGCACCGGCACGGTCGCAGGAAATACGGCTGCGCGGGCAACGCCCAGGCGCTGGATCGACACCGCGAACAGATACATCGCCGCGGGCCCGGCCAGGATGCCCTGGGCGATGGCCTGCAGCGTGTTTTCATGCAGGCCGATGACCGCATCGCGAGCGAGCCCACCCGAGGCGGCGTACAGTGGAAACAGCGAGAGCGACAGCACGCTGATGACACTGGCCACGGAGAAGGCCGAGACACGCCAGTAGCGCACCAGCGTGGCGAAGCCCGCGAACATCAATCCGGTCGCAACGAAGATCAAATCGCCCATCACGGCGCTCGGCCCCATATGGCCGATCGACTCGCTGCCGATCACGGCGAGGCCGACGACGATGACGACAGCGCCGGCTGCCCGCGAGAGCGAGACTGATTCCTTCAGCAAGACGACCGCGAGAAACAAGCCGCCCAGCGTCGCGCAAGAGGGCTGGATCACGCTGCCGTGGCCGAGCGGTACGAACAGGAAGCCGGTGTAGGAGATCAGCGACATCACGGGGCCGCCGAGCACCATCAGCACGAGGCCCCTGCTCCAGCCGATGCCGCAGAGATCGCGGAGGCCGGCGCGCACAACGAGCGGCAGGAAGACGATGCCCGACCACAGGAAGCGATGCATCAGCAGGTCGACGGGCGTGAACCCGACCTTCAGGCCGTGTCGGGTCGCCACGAAGCCGAGCGCCCAGCACAGTGCCGCACCGAGGCCGCATGCGACCCCGAGCAGGATGGCTTTCGTATCCGGAAGAGCTGCAGCCTTGGCGATGGCCGGACGTTCGTTCATCGCGAACGACTACGTTAGCTACCGAGGCGGATCAACCCACTGGTATGCACGGCTGGTTGGCGCAAGCCCTTCAAGAGCCGCTTGGGCCAAGCTGTGACTTCATTCCGCGCCGCCGCCATGCCCGCTTTGCCTAAAAGGCGACCTTGCGGGCCGTTTCACCCTAAGCGAAGCTGACCTTCACAGACAAGAAGTGGGGACTTACTTCCGCGGCTCGACCACCGTCTTTGTCGATCCGTCCGGCGCTGCCTGCATTCCCGGCGGGCTTTGACCTTGCGGGCTTTCCGGCGGCGCACCACCTGATTTTGTTTCAAGCGGCCCGGTCCAACCTTGTGGCTGTGGTTGACCTTTTTCTTCCGGTGCCGAGCGCCCGGTTGCCGTGTTCACGTCCTTGTTGGGATCGGCCTGGGCTATCGCAAATCCACACGACAACGCCCAGCCAATCGCCGTCATCAGAATGATCCGCATTCCGACCTCCCTTGGCTAATCGTAGCAAACAGGCGGGGCCGGCTTCAGTTCCGTTTGCCATAGGAGAACGACCAAAACTGGCGGCAAACGATGCCCGCTATGGGTCAAAAGGCAACATCATGCCTTGCCGCCGCGACGTCCGCTTCGGGCCAGCAGCGGCCGTTCGGATGTGGAGCATCAATCTAAAGCCGCAGGCGAGCCGCTGCGTTGAGGAAACAGCCGAGGTGCGCCCTCAGGAAGTAACCCATAAGCCTGAAGCACGCCGTAGACGAGCACTGCTAGAATGATGAAACCGACAATGCGATTGAGTTTGAACACCAAACCTCGAAGTTCTTCGTTGCCAAGCGCCATATTGCCTGAGATGCATCACTCGCAGCAAGAGCACCGAGGCCACGAAGATCAACGCGGCCCATCATGCCGCGATGATCGAATGTTTGTGCAACTGGGCCACTAACGTAAACAAAGGCCCTTCGGAAGATCAGGCGGCGCTATAGCCGCCGTCGACCACGTGCGATGCGCCGGTCATGAACGACGCCTTGTCCGAGCACATCCAGACCACGGCTTCGGCGATTTCCTCGGGCACGCCCAGGCGACGGACGGGCACCTTGGCGATGATCTCGTCGTAACGCTCGTCCATCGTCTCCTTGGTCATCGGTGTCTTGATGTATCCGGGATTGACGCAGTTCACGCGGATGCCGTCCTGGGCATATTCGATCGCGGCGGACTTGGTCAGTCCGACGACACCGTGCTTGGTCGCGACATAGTGGCCGGACGTCGCGAGGCCGACCAGGCCTGCGATCGAGGCGGTGTTGACGATGGCGCCGCCGCCGCCCTGTTTGAGCATTTGCGCGATCTCGTATTTCAGGCACAGGAACACGCCCATCAGGTTCACCGAGAACATCTTGGCCACCGAGGCTTGCGTGAGTTCATGAATGCGCTGGCCGGGCGGGCCGACGGAGCGCCCGGCAACGCCGGCATTGTTGAACGCACAATCGATGCGCCCGAACGCCGAAACCGTGCGGGCCACCATGTTCGCGACCTCAGCCTCGTCGGTGACGTCGCCCTGGATCGCGATCGACTGGCCGCCGGCGGCATTGATCAGCGCGACGGTCTCCTCGATGCCGTCCTTCGAGAGGTCCGACACCGCCACGCACGCGCCTTCGCGCGCCATGGCAATTGCCGTCGCCCGGCCGATGCCGGAGCCGCCGCCCGTCACCAATGCGGCCTTGCCGTCCAGAATGCCTGCCATGAGAAACTCCTCGAGCGCGGTGAGAGTGCGATGAAATTGGGCTGAATCATTAATGCGCATAAGCTCTTTGTTTAAGCATGTTCTTGTCGGAAAGCCGCTGCGCACTTATCCGGATCATGCTTTAGCGCTTGCCTTCGATTGCGATCTCGACGAGGTACGGCCGCTGCGCTGCGACAGCCTTTGCGACTGCACCGGCAATGTCGTCGGCCTTCTCGACCCTGACCGCCTCGACGCCCATGCCGGCCGCGAGATGCACGAAGTCGAGCGCGGGGCCAGTGATATCCATGTTCTGGTAGGGATGCTGGGTGCCGGCTTCGAAGTTCTGCCGCCAGACATCCACATTGTGCTTGAGGATGCGGTACTCGCGGTTGGCCAGCACCACGAACACGATCGCAAGCTTGTGGTGCGCGGCGGTCCACAGCGCCTGGATCGCGTACATCGCCGAGCCGTTGCCGGAGATCGCAACCACCGGACGATCCGGCATCGCGACCTTGACGCCGATCGCGCCGGCGAGGCCCTGGCCGATGCCGCCGCCACGGCCGCCGAAATAATCGCCGAACCCGCGATAGTCGAAGGCGCGCGCGAGATCAAGGCTCGCGGTGATGCTTTCATCGACGATGACGACATCATCGGGCAGGCCGCGACGAAGCTCCGCGGTGACACGCGGCATCGCGGTCGGCTGCCGGTCCCAGCTTTTCTCGACGCGCGCGCGATAGGCCTCCTTCTCCTTCGCCTGCAATTCGGCCAGCGCGGCATTGCGGTTCTGCGCGGCCTGCCTGAAGTCCGCGCTGGCCTTCGCATGCACCGCTTCCGACAATGCACTGACGCTGACGGCGATGTCGCCGACGATGCCGGCATCGAGCCGGTTGTTGAGCGCGAGGCGCTCGGCCGAAGCTTCGATCTGCAGCACGGAGGCGCCGTCGGGAATGTGGCCATCGGGCGCAAACCAGATGTCCTCAAAGAACGGACCGCCGATCAGCAGCACGAGATCGGTATCGCCGAGCGCCTTGCGCACCTGCCGGGCGTCGCCCGGAAGCGACTGACGATAGTTCGGATGGCTGGTCGGGAACGGCGCGTGATGGCGGAGCCCCTCGAACCGCACGGTGGCGCCGATCACTTCCGTGAGCGCCACCAGCGCCTGCTCGCCGCCCGATCGTGCCACGTCGTCGCCGGCGATGATGGCCGGCTTCTTCGACTTCAGAAGCAGCGCGACAAGCGCTTCGATGCCGGCCGGATCGGGGCGCGTCGAGCGCCACAAATTGTCCGGCGCCAGAGCATCGACCGCGGTCTCCTGTTCCATGACGTCGATCGGCAGCGACACGAACACCGGCCCCTGCGGCGCATCGGTCGCCACCTTGAACGCGCGGCGCATGATCGGCGCGATCTCGTCGGCGCGCTCGATCTGCACGCTCCACTTGGTCACCGGCGCCGCCATCGCGACGAGGTCATGGCCGAGCAGCGGATTCTTCAGCCGCATTCGGGTATCCTGCTGACCGGCCGTCACGACCACGGGCGAACCCGCCTTCAGCGCGCCGTACAGCGAACCGATGCCGTTGCCGAGGCCGGGAGCGACGTGCAGGTTCGCGACGGTGACACGCCCCGACGCCTGCGCGTAGAAGCTGGCGGCGCTGACCGCGACACCTTCGTGCAGCGCCATGATGTATTCGAGTTGCGGAAATGCCGGCAGGCTATCGAGCAGCGGCGTTTCGGTCGTGCCGGGATTGCCGAAGATATGACGCACGCCGTGCGACACGAACGATTCCATCAGCACACGACGCCCGCGCATTCGCTCCCTCTCGATTGTTCTGATCCGTTTTGCGCATCATCGGCCGGGGAGCGCCCCGTGGCAACCGTGCGAGACGGCCAGCATCCGCGCGGCCGGCTGCGTCTTCCGCATGGCTTCAAGGCGCGGCCGCGCGCCGCATCACGGCGTCGAACCACTGGGGCAAGCGCTGTCGTGGATCGCGATAGCCGCGGGACGCGCCGACCTTGATCCTAGTTGCCGTGGAGCGCATCGCGAACGAATTGCGCGATATCAGGTCGAGGAGTGTGCTCTCCCACAAACCAGCCCCGCGACCAGCCTGCTCTTCCCAAAAGCGGCGGAATAGACGGAACCCGGAAATACGGCGCCTCCCAGAACGAGACCAGTTCGCTGCCTTGTTGTGAAACGAGCCGGAGTTCGAGCGTGCTGCTCGCGAAAGCCGTTCTGTCGATTTCGCGGTGGGACGGCGCATCCCGGTCGGCAAGCAAGCGCAGATGCGGTTCCGCAATTTGCGGTGCGTTCAGCCGAAGAGTGTCGCGCCGCTCGATTTTCGTGAGCCTCATGCATGGGTTGGGTTCGTTCGGATTTCGGTTGCGGATGGCACGCTCATCCTTGCCGGCGTCGACGCATGCCGCACTGTTCACGCGCTCGACGCTGTACCAGTCGTCACCGATCACGCCATACGCCTTCTCGAACAGGCCGAGCGCAACCATCGTTTTCGGGACATACCCGTCGATCCCCCACGTGGTGAGGAAAACCCGGGGCCGATTTTCGCGCGTGATGCTTATGCGCGGCCAGGATGCCACCTCAGCCTGACGTGCCGGCGGCGCCATCACTCTCGCTTCGACATAGGCGTAAAGGTAGCTCACGAGCGGAAGCGCGGCGACCACGGCCAGCACCAGCGCACGCCCGCGCCGACCGTTGCGCGCTGCGACGCTCGCGGCCCAGGCGAAGCCGATGATAAAGCCATAAAACGGAAGCTGGCTCAGAACAACGATCGTGTAGATGAGGCCCACCGGCTTGGCACCCTGTCTGCGGATGCCCGACCCTAGCCGGAAGTGCTTGCCGATCCGGTAACCGATTGCGTCGAGTTTCCCGGCGGCCATCGTTAATGGAGGATTGATTGCAGCTTCCGCAAGGTGCCGCAGCGACACCGGCCTTGCCTGTCCCGCGGCCGAACCAGCCAAAGAAAAGGGCCACCGTTTAGGTGGCCCTTTTGCTTATTTCTTGAGGTTGGCGGCAAACAGCTTTGCGGCTTCGGCCTTGGATTCCTGATCGGCCTTGGCGTCGTATCTGAGCGGCAGGTTGAACTTCTTGCCGAGCTCGGTGGCTTCGGGGTTCGTGAACGCGTGCACCGCGCCGGGATACTCGACGATGCGGTAATCGGCCTTCGCCGCGTCGAAATCCTTCTTCAGCGCATCGTACTGCTCGCGCTTCACGAACGGGTCGTCGGCGCCGTTCAGGATCAGGATTTTCGCCTTGACGGTGCCCGGCGCCGGTGCGGGGGTGTTGAGACCGAGCGATGCGTGGAAGCCCGCGACGGCGGCGAGATCGGCGCCGGTGCGCGCCATGTTCAGCACCACCGCCCCGCCGAAGCAGTAACCGACGGCACCGATCCGCTGCGGATTGACCGAGGCCTGCTTGGCGAGTTGCTCGCGTGCGGCGTTGAAGCGCTGCTCCATCACCTTCGGGTTCTTCATCACCGCCCCCGAGAGCGCGCCGGCATCCTTCGGGTTGTCGGCAGTCTTGGCGTCGCCGTACATATCCGCGATGAACGCCACGTAGCCCTGCTCCGCGAACTTCCGCGCTTCGCTATGGATATGCGGGGTGATGCCCCACCATTCGTGCACCATGACGATGCCGGGCCGCTTGGCCTGGGTCGCGTCGTCATAGACGACGAAGCCCTTCATCGTGGTCTCGCCGTCGGTATAGGTGACCGGCTCTTCCTTGACCGCTGCGTGTGCGCTCGCGACCATCGCGATGGCGCAGAGTGCTCCCACTATATTCGTTATGATCGTTCGCATGCTGACCTCCTGCGGGTTTGGCACGATGCGACATTGGCATACCAGCGAATCCCGCGCTAGGCATGGAAAGCGGAGCCGCTTTGCTTCGCGGGCTACGCATCATCTCTCGAGCGCACGGGCGTCCGGCCCGAGGCCGAGCGCGTCGACATTTCTGTCGGTTGCTGATCTGTGAACGACGTTGCGTCAAGGTCAGCGCGTCTCGCTCGCCGTTGCTGAGCTTGTCGCGCTATCGATGAACGCAACCGGCGTCCCCTTCGCGATACCGGACGCAACGCGCTGCGCGTCCCAGTTGGTGAGCCGGACGCAGCCATGGGACTCCGCCTTGGAGACCTTGTCGGGATCGGGGGTGCCGTGAATGCCATAGCCTTCTCCCGAGAGGTTGATCCAGACCACACCAACCGGGTTGTTCGGACCGGGCCTGATCGTGAACGGCGTCTTCGATCTGACGCCCTTGAATGCGTATTTTGGATTGTAGCGATAGGTCGGGTCCTTGTTGATCGCCGTCACCTTCAGCGTTCCGCTCGGCGTCGGCTTATCCGCGCTGCCGACTGTCGCAGGATAGAAGCCGAGCAGCTTGCCTGCTGCATCGAACGTGCTGAGCGCCTGCCGCGTCTTATCGACCTCCACACGCGCGATCGGCGGCGGCTTTCCGGCGTCGACGACGTTCGCAACCGCAATGGTCTCGCCGGCCTTGTCGAACTTCTGTCCCGGATTGAGCGCCTGAAGCAACGCCTCGCTCATGTGGAATTTTTCCGCGAGCGCTTCGCGCGGACTGGTGTAGCCCAGCGCCGGCAGGCTCTTCATGCTCTCCATCCTCGCGGGGATCCTCTTCGCGAACGGGCCCTTCACGTCGGCATCGACGATCGTGTAGCTGGCGATCGCAGGCCCGTCGCTGGCGGCGGCGAGCCTGCTCCAGAGCTCCGGCGTCACCGCCTTGTCGAAGGGCAATCCATTGGCGTCGGCAAACGCCCGGAGCGCCTTCTGCGCGTTGTCGCCCAGCTTGCCGTCGATCTCACCGGGAGAGAAATGCGCGCGGTCGAGCAGGATCTCGAGCCTGGCAACGAAGGCGTTGAGCTGACGACCGTCCGGCAACTTTGCCGGCGGCGCCGCCACGTTGTTGATCGCGGCCGCATCAAGACCCGCGGCCACCGCCGGCGCGGCCGACACGAGCAAAAGCGCAATGGCAAAGCGTGCAACGGAAAACGGTCGGAACATCGCGTATCCCAACGTGGCTACCGTAAAGCTACGGAAAGCGTCGAAGTTCCAATGCGAATAGCAGCGAAGTTCCGCGGCGGAACAGCTGATTTCGCGGCTTCGCCGCAATCGACCCGCTAAAAAGTCGTGATCCGAAGTGCATTTGCGCGCAACTCACATCACAATTCAGGTCTCACGAAGCAAATGCGATTTGTCATCGCGGCGCTTGCCGCGTTTCTTGTCTTGATGCTCGACTTTGATCGTTCGCCCGGCTCGATCAATGCCTCAACCCAAGCCCCGACATTCTCGCGCGACGCGACATCAGACGCCGTTCCGTTTGCCGCACGCTTTATCGAAAGCGCCGATGCCAGCGAGGCACCCGCTGCGACGGACGCGGACAAGACGCCCGCGCCTGCGGCGCAGCCGAGCGATGCCGCGGCCGACCCGCAGCTGTCCGCGATCGACAAATTCTGCCACAGCCTGAAGGACGCGGCGCAGGCGAGCGAAATCCCCGTGGCATTCTTCGCCCGCCTGCTCTGGCAGGAGAGCCGCTTCAAGTCCAACGAGGTCAGCCATGCCGGCGCGCAGGGCGTCGCGCAGTTCATGCCAGGGACAGCCGCCGAGGTCGGACTCGACGATCCCTTCGATCCCATGAAGGCGCTGCCGGCATCGGCAAAATTCCTGCGCAAGCTTCGCGACGATTTCGGCAATCTCGGCCTTGCTGCCGCCGCCTACAACGCAGGTCCCGGCCGCATCCAGAAATGGCTTGCCAGGGAGAGCGAGCTGCCGCGCGAGACGCGCGACTATGTCCGGATCATCACCGGCACCAAAGCCGAAGACTGGATCGAACGTACCGAGGCGCTTGCGATTCGCATCGACCTGCCGCGCGAAGCGCCGTGCGAAGGCATCGGCAGTCTCTCCAAGGCGAAGGATGTCGCCTTCGTTGCGGCGTCGCCGGCGTCCGCGGTGACGACGATCATCCGCAAGGCCGGGGCCGCGCGAGAGGCGGCAAGGTCGATCGCCGGCCGCACGCGCAAGCGGCTCGCGCTGCTGCTCAGAAAGAGTTCGCCGGGCGCGGCCCGGCTCAGCAAGGCGCGCCGGACCGTCGTCGCCGCCAGGGCAAAGCCGGCGAAGGGCCGGGCCGTTCACGTCGCCTCGCGCGCGCGTTCGTCGAGCTGAGGCCGCGTCACGACGCGTGCACCGCCGCAAGTGCGGGCCGGCCACATTTCCGCTCAGGAAACTGAGCGCACTGGTGTATGTTGCCGGTCGTTTTCAGATCGGATTGCTTGCAATTCATTTCCCAGTGGGCGTTGTCATGACGTTGATCGATGGTTTGGGTTACCTGGCTTCTGCACTTGTGTTGCTGACGTTCTGCATGAGCACGATGTTGAGCCTGCGCGCTGTCGCGATATTCAGCAATTTGGCATTCATCAGCTATGGATTGGGCGACCGGATCTACCCGGTGCTCATCCTGCATATCATTCTGCTGCCTCTGAACGTGGTGTTGCTGTTCCAGATGGTTCGGCTGCTTCGGAAAGCGAAGCGTGCCGCAGCGACGGACCTTTCTCCGAATTGGCTGCAACCGTTCATGCAGCCGAAGCATCTCAAGGCGGGAGAAACAATCTTCCGGAAGGGCGACGACGCCGACCTGCTGTACATGGTCGTATCGGGCGAGGTCAGGTTTCCCGAGATCGATCGCGGGGTATCTGCGGGTGAACTGTTCGGCGAGATCGGGCTGTTTTCGCTCGAGCGCCGCCGCACGCAAACCGCTCAAGCTGCGACCGATGTGGAGCTGCTCTGGATCAGCGACGGCGCGCTGAGGAAGCTGTGCGAGCGCAACCCGGGACTGTCGCTGTATTTCCTGCGCCTGACGGCGACGAGGATGACGGAAAACGCAGCGCGCGCAATCGCGGTCGGCGCGGCGGCGCCCAGTCCGGCGTAGAGCGCGCCGCCTCGTTTGCCGGCGTTACGGCGCGGACGACGCCGTAAGGCTCGGCAGCGGCGCAAACTGCATCTCTGCAACGGCCGAGCCGGCATATGCACTGGCGATCAGGATCATGACTCGAATGGCGACGAACATGGTGCCTCCTCAGTCTTTGTTGTTGGTCTTTCAATGCCAGAGACTTCTTTCCCGCCGGTGAGGAAAGCTGGTTGCCGCAACCTTGAAGGCATTGGTAAGCGGGCCGTTTACGCGGCCCGCGTTCATGAGTTGGGAACCGTATCGGCCGATCGGCCTCGGCGCTAAACGCGCGGTTCACCGTCACCGGGCATTGTTCGCCTCAATCAAGAAGGCGCAAGCACAATGCCGATTTTCAGGACGATCCTTGTTGTCGTATCGATTTTTCTTGCCGGTTTGTACGTCTACGACAGCTGCCACAATGATGGGCTCGCAATGCCGGTTTCGGTAAACGAAATCCTTGCACGGCGCTGGCCGGAACCGGACGCGTTTCGTCCGACGGCGGCCCCGGTGTCCGCGGCCGCCGGCACCGTGACGCCGGCCGCGCGCGTTAGGGAAACGTTTGCGATGTTCATCCCCAGGGATGCGCGACGCCATCCGATGCAGCGCAGCCTTTAGCGGCCTCGAGTCAGCCCAGCGATGCGCCGGCCTTGGCGCGGCTTATTCCGAGCGTCACGATGCGCTGCAAGAGATCCGGATAGTCCAGCCCGTCATGCCCGGCGGCCGTCGCGAACTCCTGGCTCTTGGCGATTTCGGGGTTGGGATTGGCCTCGATGAAATAGGGAACGCCATTGGTCGACAGGCGGAAGTCGATGCGCGCATAGCCATCGAGCCCCAGGGTCCGGTAGATGCGCTTCGCCAGCCGTTGAATATGGGCGGATAGTTCCGGCGTGAGATCCTCGGCCGGGCCGTCGACGATCCCGACGCGTTCCTGATAGCTGGTATCGTGCTTGACCTTTTCGGTGGCGATCTGGCGCGCAGCGGGGCCACCCATGCTGCCGAATTTCAGTTCCCACACCGGCAGCACCCGCAGCCGGTTGTTGCCGAGCACACCGACATAGAGCTCGCGTCCCTCGATGAACTGCTCGGCGATCGCGGCCGTTCCGATCCGCTCATGGATGAAGGCGACGCGCTCGGCGAGCTTCTCGTCGGTATCGACGATCGACGCCTGCGAGATACCGAGCGATCCGTCGCTGCTCAGACTCTTGACGATCAGCGGCAGCTCGAGACGCGGCGGCCGCTTGACCTTGCGGCGCATCGGAAACACCGCGAAGGCCGGCACCGGAATCCGGCGATGGTGCACCAGCGTCTTGGACAGATCCTTGCCGCGTGCCAGGATCAGGCCGCGCGGATTGCACCCGGTATAGGCGATCTTCATCAGCTCGAGATAGCTCGCGATGTGCTGGTCGTACACGACGTCGTAGTGAAACTCCTCCAGCAGCGTGAACACGACGTGCGGCTTGAAGCCCTCGATCTCGTCGCGCACCGGCTTGATTTCCTCCTGCACGCCGAGCGGACGAACCTCATGGCCGGCCGCGCGCAGGGTGCTCACGACGTCGTATTCCGTCTTCCACTCGTTGATCTCCCGCGCGCTGTATCCATCGCTGGAGTCGGGCGGCACACAGTCCGGGTGCATCAGCACCAGAATGCGAAGCTGTTTCATAGCGCGATCCATTTCCGGCGCGACGGGCCGAACAGCGCGTGCATGGTCTTGGCGGTCAGCAGAATGGTGAAGTTTGTCACGAGCTTCTGCTCGGGGCCGACGGCACGCAGATTGAGTTCGCGGCAGCGCGAGATCATGTCGTCAAGCACGGCATCGAGCGTCAACTGGTTCTCGCCCGTCCACCGCGCCACCAGCTGCCTGATCTGGGCGCGGTGCCGCCTGATGAAGGCCGCGGCCGGCGGACGCCGATAATGCCGCGGATCGGCGGAGAACAGCTTAGAAAGATCGCGGTCGTAGGTCTTCGGCGGCGTGAAAGCGTAGAATGCCTGCTTCTTCCGGTAGTGCTCGGCGAGCGTTTGCTTGAGCGTATGCAGCGGATCGACCCGTTCGCGCGTCGCGAGCTGCGGCCGCTTGCCGGCGATCTCGCCCATCAGCTCGTCGACATATTCTAGCTTCTTCAGCGCGGGCCAGCCGGCATAGCGGGTCCGCCAGTTCGAGCGCGGCCGCAGCCACACCGCGAAGGTCTCGGCGAAGTCCTCGTCCGGATGGCTCTGCGCGTACCAGAGCCGAAGGTGCTGGACATAATTGCGGCTGGCCGGATTGGGCCGGTAGTAGCGCGGGTAGTGCTGCGACGACGGACCGAACAGCTGCTGCCAGCGCCGGCGGCGCTGCAGCTGGTAGCCGTGCTGCACGGCGTGCCCCGCCTCGTGGCGGAGAATGGCCATGCACTCGGACCACGAGGCGCCCTCGACGTCGAGCATCATCTTCTTCTCGAGCTTCATCAGGCGGGGATGGGCGAGGTAGAACGGGATCGCGATGCCGGGCACATCCGCCGGGCTGAACCATTCGCTCGAGATCCATGTATGCGGCCGCAACCGGATGCCGCGCTCCTCGAGCTCCTCATAGAGCGTATTCACACAATCGGCGAGCCAAGTGCCCTCGACGGCAACCCTCAGACGGTTGAGCGGTTGCGCGAGCAACTGCTCGTCCGTCAGCTTCTCCCAGGCAAATTTGCGGCGCGGCATAAGCTTCCAAAGTCTAAAACAAATCGGACTCTGGATGGTGTCATAGGTTGCCGCCGGCAACAACCGCCGGACCTTCGCGGCGGGCCCCGGCCAATGCCGGCGTCGGGCCGGCCCGAGCGCCGGCCATGCACGGTGGACGGCGCGGCGAGCCCGATTCGCCGGCTCAAGGCGCCCGCTCATCTTGCATCCTAAGGTTTGACCCAGCGTTGCACGGCCGCGGCGGTATCGGCCGGCCTGGTGTTGAAGCAGATCGCGGCATGGGGGGCGAGCCGGTGCACCAGATTGAGAATCGTCTCGAACAGCAAGAGCCGCTCCGGCGGCTCGCGCAGCCCGGCACCAATCACGACGCAGTCGTAGCGGCGCGCGTTGAGAGCCGCCGCCGTCACGGCTTCCGCGGTATCGCCGAGGTCGATCAGGCAGCTCTCGACGTCGTAGCCGAGCGTCCGCAGGCCTTCGATCTGCGCGCCGAGATAGCTGCGCACCAGTTCGGGCGTGAACTGCGGCATGACGGACAGATCGACGAAGGTCGGGTCGAGGCCGATCGCCAGCACGGATGGCTTTGTCATGGTGGCAGTTCCCGGTCCAAAAGAATTCGTCCGAGCATGCCGCAGGTTTGAGTCGAAATCGCGGACACGACGACCCGCAGCAACCTTGTAGCCCGGGTGAGCGACGCGACACCCGGGGTCGCCCTTCGCAAAGACCCGCATGTCGCTTCGCTCATGCGGGCTACGTGGTCTCGCTCCGTCGAAATCGCGGAGCCGTCAGCGGCAGCCATGATCCTGCGCGGCACGCGCGGCGATCGCGGCGCGCCGCTTGAGGAACTCACGCTCGCGCGAATTGCCGGCCAGCGCGGCGGCGGCCTCGAACGCAGCATGCGCCTCCGCGAAACGGCTCAGCTTATGCAGCAGATCGCCGCGCACGCTCGGCAGCAGATGATAGGATTTCAGCGCCGGCTCACCCGCGAGACCGTCGACGATCGCGAGCGCGGCGAGCGGCCCCTCGGCCATGCCGATCGCAACCGCGCGGTTGAGCTCGATCACGGGAGAATCCAAGAGCGCGGCGAGGTCGCCGTAGAGCGCGGCGATGCGGTGCCAGTCGGTCGCATCAGGCGTGCCGGCCTCGGCGTGGCAGGCGGCGATCGCGGCCTGCAGCACATAGAAGCCGCCGGCGCCGCCGAGCTCGCGGGCCCGCGCCAGCGCGAGCTGCCCGCGGCGGATCTGCAGGCGATCCCACCGCGCGCGGTTCTGGTCCATCAGCAGGATCGGCTCGCCGGACGCATCGGTACGTGCCGCCATCCGCGAGGCGTTGAACTCCATCAGCGCCAGCAGCCCGTGCGCCTCCGGCTCCGATGGCGCGATCGAGGTCAGCACGCGGCCCATGCGCAGCGCCTCGTTGCAGAGCTGCGGCCGCAGCCATTCGTCGCCGCTTGCCGCGGTATAACCCTCGTTGAAGATGAGGTAGACGACCTCGAGCACGGAGGCGAGCCGCTCGGACAGTTCCTCGCCGCGCGGCGTCTCGTAGGCAAGGCCTGACTCCGACAATGTGCGCTTGGCGCGCACGATGCGCTGGGCGATGGTCGCCTCCGCCTGCAGGAAGGCGCGCGCGATCTCCTCGGTGGTGAGGCCGCAGATCATCCTGAGCGCCAGCGCGGCGCGCGCCTCCCGCGACAGGCGCGGATGGCAGGCGGTGAAGATCAGCCGCAGCAATTCGTCGCCGATATCGTCGTCGAGCGCGGAATCGAAGTCGGGCATGGTCTCCTGCTCCCGCGTCAGGTCGTGCGCAATCACGCCGTGCTTTTCGGCCAGCATGCGGTTGCGGCGCAGATGATCGAGCGCGCGGCGCTTGGCCGTCGCCATCAGCCAGGCACCGGGCTTTTCCGGCACGCCAGCGGCCGGCCAATGCTCGAGCGCGGCGACCAGCGCTTCCTGGGTCAGGTCCTCGGCGAGCGGCACATCACGCAGCATCCGCGACAGGCTGGTGATCAGCCGCGGCTGCTCGATGCGCCACACACCGAGGATGGTGCGCTTGACGTCGTCGACCGTCATGGCGGCCACCGGCATCCGGCTGAGGAGGCCATCAGCACTCCATGAAGGGGCGAACCTCGCATGACAATTCCCAGTCCGGCATGTGGTCGAGATGAAGCTGCATGAACTCGACGCCGCGCGCCACCGCCTCCTCCTTGTCCTTCAGCTCGAAGATGGCGTAGCCGCCGACTACCTCCTTGGCTTCCATGAAGGGACCGTCGGTGACGGTGAGCTTGCGATCCTTGATCCGCACCTCCGCGCCCGCCGTGCGCGGCAGCAGCGCGCCGGTATCGAGCATCCGGCCGGCCGC
Organism: Bradyrhizobium sp. BEA-2-5; assembly: GCF_032918025.1. Taxonomy (NCBI): domain Bacteria; kingdom Pseudomonadati; phylum Pseudomonadota; class Alphaproteobacteria; order Hyphomicrobiales; family Nitrobacteraceae; genus Bradyrhizobium; species Bradyrhizobium sp. BEA-2-5. The sequence goes on from NZ_CP136629.1 coordinate 8,048,983, forward strand.
GATCTCGCGTTCGGCCAGCTTCCGGATCGCCTCCCTCAACGCGGGATTCGGCAGCATCGGCTTCTCGGCCACCAGGACATACATGAAGCGCATCGCTTGTCCTCCGCTTACGCACCGCACTGGCCGGCGAAACCTGCAAAGGCGCGAACCTCGCAGGTGCCTTCCCAGCCCGGCATGTGAACCTTGTGCAGCTGCATGAACTCGACCGCGAGCGCGATCGCTTCCTCCTTGCTGTGGACGTCCGAGATCGCGTAGCCGCCGATCACTTCCTTGGCCTCGACGAAGGGACCGTCGACCACGCTGAGCTCACCGCCGACCAGGCGGACCTGCGCGCCGGTGGCGAGCGGCATCAGGCCGGCATTGTCGATCATGCGGCCGGCCTTGATCTCGCGGTCGGCGAGCTTGTGCATGGCCTCCAGCAGCTCCGGGGTCGGCTGCTGCGGCGGCTGGGACGAGGTAACGATCGACATAAAGCGCATGAATTGCTCCTGTTTCAGGCAAGCCGCGGGACGGTCGCGGTGAAAAATCGGCTCGCTATGGAGGACGACGATCCGGGGCGGCCCGGATCGACAGGGGCAAGGGAATTATTTTGGAGCTGTGAGGGTGCAGATCGAAAGCCGAGACGGCTCCACCCCGATCGTCGTCCCTGCGAAAGCTAGGGACCCATAACCACAGGGGTGAGTTGCCGAAACGAGCTGTGGCCACAGCGTTGCAACCAACCTGCATGGTGGCTATGGGTCCCTGCTTTCGCAGGGGCGACAGCGGTTTTGTGGCCCGGCCAACGGACCCGCCACGTCGCTCCGGATATGTGTGAGCAGCGACCTACTGTTCACGCAGCATGATCAGGGGATCGGCGGTGTCGGGGACGCGCCGCCACTGCGCGTGGTCGTCGGCCTCGAACTGCCAGGCCTGGCCCTTGGCCGACATCAGGATCATCTGGCCGTGATCGAGCCGCCACATGGTCGGGTTGAAGGCCGCGACCGCGGGATCGCATTTGCCTTTCAGGAACACCTGGAAATTGTTGTTGCCGGCGTCGGTGTTGGTCAGCGTCAGCCCGCAGACCGGCTGACCGTTGCCGCGCACCATCGACCAGTCGCCGATCATCTGGTCCATCGACTTGGCCATCGAACGCGCGGCAGCGAGATCCTGCAGGATGTAGACGCCCTCGCCCTGGTGCGCATCCCTTCGAAGATGCCGGTCTCGACTTCGGTGAAATCGATCACGGTCTCGCCGGCGGCATTGTGCAGCCGCACGATGTCGCCGAGGCCCTTGATGCTCCAGCCGGTGATGTCCTTGGTGAAGGGCAGCGCGGCCGCGCAGGCCGGCTCCAGCTCCAGCTTGAAGCCCTGCGCCGCCGCATCGCTCTTGAGCGTGACGACGCAGGTCTTGCTGCGCTCGGTGGTCGAGAGTTCCCACTGTCCGATCATGTCCTTCTTCAACGTCGTGACGTCCTGCGCCGCCACCGGACCGCACGCGGCCAGCAGCAGACACAGCACGGCGTTGAGGCGGGACAACGACATCAGCGCCCCTTGACCGGCGTTTCCGCAACCGGCGTCAGCGGCGCCTTGCCGGCAAACCAGGCCTTGAGATTGTCGACCACGAGCTGGTCCATCGCGTTGCGCGTCACCACCGAGGCCGAACCGATATGCGGCAGCAGCACGACGTTCTGCATGGTCTTGAGCTCGTCCGGCACGTTCGGCTCGGCCGCGAACACGTCGAGGCCGGCGGCGAGGATGGTGCCTGATTTCAGCGCCTGGATCAGCGCCGGCTCGTCCACCACCGAGCCGCGCGCGACGTTGACCAGCACACCGCGCGGACCGAGCGCCTTCAGCACCTCGGCATTGATCATCTTGTTCGTGGCGGCGCCACCGGGCACGATCACCATCAGCGTGTCCACCGCCTTCGCCATCTCGAGCAGGTCAGGGTAGTGCTTGTAGGAGACGTCCTTGGACGGATTGCGCGAGTGGTAGACCACCGACACCAGCGAGGCGTCGAGCCGGCGCGCGATGGCCTGGCCGATCCGGCCCATGCCGACGATGCCGACCTTGCGGTCGCGCAACGAGCCGACGCTGAGCGGATAGTTCTGCGTCTGCCAGAGGCCGGAGCGGACATAGCGGTCGGCCTTGATGAACTCGCGCAAGGTGGCGATCAGAAGGCCCATCGCGACGTCGGCGACCTCCTCGGTCAGCACGTCGGGCGTGTTGGTGACGACGATATTGTGATCGCGCGCATAGGCGGAATCGACGTGGTCGTAGCCGACGCCGAAGCTGCCGACGATCTCGAGCTTCGGAAACAGCGCCAGCGCGGTCTTGTCGGTCGCCATCGTATGATAGGTGACGGCGATGCCGCGGATCTTGGCCAGCGTATCGGGCGTCAGCCGCTCGAGGTCGCCGCGGCTCTCGGCGCGGTGCAGCACGTATTGATCGGGAAAGCCGTTTTCGAGGATTGGCCGGATCGGTCCATAGATCAACAGATCGATCTTTTCGGAAGAAATCGGGGCCATCAACTGTCCTTTCCTAACGCGCTTTCATGCCAACGTCGCAGCAACAAATGGGAAACTAGCGCCAGCACCCCATAGATGACAATCCCGGCCAGCGACAGCAGAAGCAGCGCCGCGAACATGCGGGGTATGTTCAAGCGATAGCCGGACTCCGCGATCCTGTAGGCGAGGCCGGAGCCGGCGCCGGCAGTTCCCGCCGCGATCTCGGCCACGACCGCGCCGATCAGCGACAGCCCGCCGGCGATGCGCAGACCGCCGAGGATATAGGGCAGCGCCGCGGGCAGCTTCAGGAACAGCAGCGTCTGCAGCTGTGAGGCGCCATAAAGTTGAAACAATCCGGCGAGGTTGCGATCCACCGAATTGAGGCCGAGCGTCGTGTTCGACAGCACCGGAAAGAACGCCACGATCCAGGCGCAGACCACGACCGCGGTCTGCTGCTCCAGATAGATCAGCAGCAGCGGCGCGATTGCGATGACGGGCGTCACCTGCAGGACCACGGCATAGGGGAACAGCGAATATTCGACCCATTTCGACTGGTTGAACAGCAGCGCCAGCGCGATGCCGCCGATGCTCGCCGCGAGGAACCCCTCGAGCGTGGTCAGCAGCGTGGTGGCGAGCGATTGTGACAGGATAGGCCAGTCCGCAACCAGTGTCTTCAGCACCAACAGCGGGCTCGGCAGCACATAGGGCTGGATGCCATAGCCGCGGACGATGGCTTCCCAGAGCACGAGGCCAGCGGCAAACACCGCGACCGGAAGCAGAAAACGGACGAGGTCTTGCGGAGACTTCATGCGCCCGCCTGCCCCGCATAGGATGGCGCCAGTGCATTGGAGACCTCGCGGCAGAACGCGGCATATTCAGCCGAGGTGCGGAACTCCTCACCGCGCGGTTCCGGCGAGCTGATGCGAAACTCCGCGCCGATCCGGCCCGGGCGGGCGGTCATCACGATCACACGCTCGGAAAGATAGACGGACTCGAACACCGAATGGGTGACGAAGATGACGGTCTTGCGAAGGCGGCGCCACAGGGCGAGCAGATCGTTGTTGAGGCGGAAGCGCGTGATCTCGTCGAGGGCTGCGAACGGCTCGTCCATCAGGAGGATCTCGGGGTCGGTGACGAGCGCGCGCGCCAGCGACACCCGCATCTTCATGCCGCCGGAGAGCTCGCGCGGATAGGCATCGGCGAAATCGGCGAGCCCGACCTGATCCAGCGCCGCATCGATGCGGGCGTCGGCGTCGGTCGCAGGCAGCCGGGCGAGCTTCAGCGGCAGGCGAACATTGTCGCGCACGGTAGCCCACGGCATCAGGGTCGGCTCCTGAAATACGAAGCCGATGCGGTGGCTGCCGCGCTGCTCGGCGCCATGATGCGAGACCTCGACCGTGCCGGCGCTTGGCGTGGCGAGACCTGCAATGAGACGCAGCGCAGTGGACTTGCCGCAACCGGAGGGCCCGAGCAGCGAGACGAACTCGCCTCGCCGCACATCGAGGTCGAGCGGCCCGAGCGCCCTCACGCCACTGTCATAGGTCTTGCTGACGCCGCGCAGGCGCACGGCCGACGCTGCATCAGATCCAGACAACGCAGGTCCCGCCATCGTCCGTCCGCACCCGTCAGTTCTTCGGCCGGAGTTCGGCGCCGACCGCCTTGTTGACGAAGCGCAGCGTGTAGCCCTGGCGATAGTCGATGCCGCTCTTGACCACGCCGGCCCGCACCATCTTGTCGAAGAAGCTCGCCATCCGCTCGTCGCTCATCGCGCCGATGCCGTTCTTCAAGCTGTCGCCGGAATCGACGATGCCGTGTTCCTTCATCTTGGCGACGGAATAGGCAAGCAGATCGTCGGTCATCTCCGGATTGAGCTGCTTGATCAGGGCATTGCCGGCGGAATTGTCGCGGTAGATGTAATTGTACCAGCCGATCATGGAGGCATCGACGAAGCGCTGGACCAGATCGGGCTTCTTCTCGACGATGTCGCGGCGCGTCTCGATCAGGGTCGAATAGGTGTTGAAGCCGTAATCGGCGAGCAGCAGCACGTTGGGCTTGAAGCCCGCGGCCTTCTCCACCGCGAAGGGCTCGGAGGTGACGTAACCCTGCATCGCGCTCTGCTTGTTCACGATGAAGGGCTGCGGGTTGAAGGTATAGGGCTTCACCTTGTTCTCGTCGAAGCCGTATTCGGACTTCAGCCATTGGAAATAGCTGCCCATGCCCTCCTTGGAGACGAACAGCGTCAGCGGCTTGAGATCCTCGATCTTCGTGACCTTGGCGTCGGGATGCGTCAGCATCACCTGCGGATCCTTCTGGAAGATCGCGGCGATGGCGACCAGCGGCACGTTGTTGGCGACGGCGTCGAACGACATCAGCGTGTTCGCGGCCATGAAGAAATCGATCTTGCCGGCGATCAGCAGCATGCGGTTGTTCTCGTTGGGACCGCCGGGGACGATGGTGACGTCGAGCCCGTATTTCTTGTAGGTGCCGTCGGCAACCGCCTGGAAGAAGCCGCCATGCTCGGCCTCGGCGACCCAGTTGGTGCCGAAGGTGACCTTGTCGAAGGTCTTGTCCGAGCTCTGCGCCCGCGCCGGGGCAAGCGCCGCGGCAACGCAAAGCGTGGCGGTCAGAAGGCTTGTGGTTAACGCTCGCAGCAAAAAGGCCGGGATCATGGTTGGACTCCGTCGATCATTATGGCCCATGATGGAAGGCGGGAAGACGTGGACCGCGCCCGGAGACGCGAACCCGTTATGATGTTAAACAAACTAGCCTGCAAATCCATCCCGTGAAACGCTTGTATTGAAACGACCGGCTTGATGACTTCTCAGCTTCCGCCCCGCGACTGGACCGCCATCCACTGGCCCGATATGGCCAAGGATACGGCCGCGCGCTGGATCGCGGTGCTGCCGCTGGCGGCGACCGAGCAGCACGGTCCGCATCTGCCGCTCGGAACCGACGTCATGATCGGCGAGGCCTATCTTTCGCGGGTGCGAGAGTTGCTGCCGGCGACCGCCCCCGCCACGTTCCTGCCGTTGCAGCCGGTTGGCATCTCAACCGAGCACATCGATTTTCCGGGTACCTTGACCTTGCCGACCGACGTGGCGCTGAAGAGCTGGATGGCGCTCGGCGAGAGCGTGGCGCGCGCCGGCGTCAGGAAGCTCGTGATCGTGACCAGCCATGGCGGCAATTCCGCCGCGATGCAGCTGGTTGCGCAGGATCTGCGCGCGCACCATCAGATGCTGGTGGTGACCACGAGCTGGTCGCGCTTCGGCGCGCCCGACGGACTGTTCGACGCCGGCGAAGTGCGCCACGGCATTCACGGCGGCGCGGTCGAGACCTCGATCATGCTGGCGAAATATCCACACGCCGTGCGCAAGGACGCGATCGCGGACTTCAAGCCGGCAAGCGTGCAGATCGAGAAGGATCACCGCTTTCTGTCGACGCAGCGGCCGGCGCCATTCGCCTGGCAGGCGCAGGACCTCAATCCGAGTGGTGCGATCGGCGATGCGACCCAGGCCTCGGCCGAGAAGGGTGAGAAGCTGATCGAGCACGGCGCGCACGCGTTCTGCGAGCTGCTCGCCGACGTCGACAGGTTCGATCCCAGCGTGTTTCGCGGCCACTGACCGAGAGCGTTTTCAAGCGAAGCGGGAACCGGTTCGCGTGAAGAAAACGCGTCGGGATCAGAACTGCTTCGTCCGGGCAGACGCGACGAAACAATTCGCGAAACCATATTTCCGCCCCGATCTTCGAACCGGAACCGGACAGCCTCCGTCCAACGGGCATGCGGACCACACCGGCGCCGCCCCACACAGGATGGAGTATTCCATGTCGATCAAGACCAAGCTCGCCGCCCTCGCCCTCACCGCGCTCGCCGTGACCGGCACCATCGCGTCCACGACGTCGCAGGCTGAGGCGAAGCCCTACGGCTGGGGCTGGGGCGTTGGCGCAGGTCTCGTCGGCGCCGCCGTCGTCAGCAGCGCGATCGCGGCCAGCGACGGCTATTACTACGGCGGCGGCTATCGGCGCTGCGGCTGGGTGCGCCAGTTCGACGCCTACGGCAATTACATCGGCCGCGTGCGCAGCTGCTACTACTGATCGACACAATTCTTAAGGTTGCGGATCCTGTGTTCGGCACGGGTCCTCATCCACCCCGTGTCGCAACCGACCCGTCCGGCCATCCCCCCGGGCGGGTCAATTCTTGAACACGTCCATCACAGATACTTCGCGACCAGCCTGAAATCGCGCAGCACGGCACGGCCCTTCGGCCCCGATGCCTTCAGCGTCTCCTCCAGGCTGTGACCGATGTGATCGTGGATCAGCGCCTTCTTGGCGCTCTCGATCGCGCTCTCCACCGCCTGCAATTGCTGGGCGATCTGCGCACAGGGCCGGCCCTGCTCGATCATCTCGACGATGGTGTCGAGATGGCCGTTGGCGCGCTTCAGGCGCCGGGCGATCGCAGCGTGTGGATGGTCGTCGGACATCTGGGTCTCCTATCCTCCCCGGAGGATAATCATGATCCTCCCCGGAGGATAGCGGAATCGGCTTGACAGGCCATTGTCGCCGGCGTAGTGCCCCATGGACCGGAACGTTCGTTCCGCGCCGGGGGTTCTATCTCCGGAGACAAGTCGATCCACGAGCCAGCACAGAAGGCACATGGGCAGTAGCAACTCAGGCGACAGTAGTCCGGCGATGCCGGGACTGGTGACGCCGCAACACAGCAAGACTGATCGCGCAGATCTCGCCTGCGTGGACGGGTGGTCGCGCCCAAGCTGACCACTGCTCCTCACCGGCCTGCCGCGACCAGCGGAAGTGGAGGTGAGCGATGTTCGAAAAGCTCGCAAAATTCCGGCAAGCAAGCCCGCGGCGCGTTGTCGAGCCGCGGCGCATGCCGCCGCCGGCTGCCATTCATTGCAATGACAACCTGCCGGGCTTTCGCCGCCTGGCGGGCCGCCGCCGGCGTCCAACCCCGGCCTGTCATTGGGTCCTGATCGACGGCCGCCTGGAATGCCGGTGGACCATCGACGACACCGGCGGCGATCTCGATCAGCAGCGACGCGCGGGCCAGCGTTTCGGCCCGCGCGCAACAGCCACGCGCCACGCCGCGGCAAAGCCGCGGCTGTGCGCTTAGGCCGACCGTGAGGGCGGGCTTGATAACGACGGTGCTGCCGCTCCCTCTCCCCGTTCTTACGGGGGGAGGGTTGGGTGAGGGGCCGCCTCCGCGCACACGGTGATAGCTGAGTTCGCGGAAGCCCCCCGCACCCGGATCGCATCTGACCATGCGATCCGACCTCTAAGAGCGAGCTTCGCTCGTCTCGACCCCGCACGCGGGGCGAGGTGAAGCGGCGCCCGCTGCTCGGTCGGAAGTAGTCGTCTTGGTTTAGGAGGCCGACATGGACGAAGGACCTAGTTGCCCCGTTGCGCAGCATTCAGGCGCGGCAACGGGATTCTCGATCTGCATCACATCTGGAAATGCCGCTGCTCACGGTAGCGGAGACGTGCGCGCCTGACGACGCCCGCGTCCCTCCCGCCGTGCCGAAAGGCGGCGAGGAGACGCGAAATGACCGAAAGCAAGACCACACAAACCGCCATTCTCGATAGCGCGCATGCCGGCGACATCCACGGCGCGCTCGGCAGCATCGCTCGCGACGACACCGCGCCGCGCGCGACCTTGCTGGCCCGGCTGAAGACACTGCTGGCGATCGTCGGCCCCGGCCTGATCGTGATGGTCGGCGACAACGACGCCGGCGCGTTCGGCACCTATACCCAGGCCGGACAGAATTACGGCACCACGCTGCTGTGGACGCTGCTGCTGCTGATCCCCGTGCTGTACGTCAACCAGGAGATGGTAGTGCGGCTCGGCGCGGTCACCGGGGTCGGCCATGCGCGGCTGATCTTCGAGCGCTTCGGCAAGTTCTGGGGCGCCTTCAGCGTCATCGACCTCTTGGTATTGAACGCGCTGACCATCGTCACCGAGTTCATCGGCATCACGCTCGCGCTTCATTTCCTCGGCGTCTCGCGGTTCTGGGGCGTGTTGGCCTCGGCTGCTATCGTGATGCTGGCGGTCTCGACCGGCAACTTCCGCCGCTTCGAACGCTTCGGCATCGTGCTGGTCGCCGGTAGCCTGCCGCTGGTGCCCGTGATCCTGATGGCGCATCCGCCGATCGGGCAGATCGCCTCCGACTTCTTCGTGCCGAAGATGCCGCAGGACGCCAAGCTCAGCGAGGTGATGCTCTTGATCGTCGCCATCGTCGGCACCACGGTGGCGCCGTGGCAATTGTTCTTCCAGCAGAGCTACATCGTCGACAAGCGGATCACGCCGCGTTTCATCCGCTATGAGCGGCTGGATCTGTGCATCGGCATCGTGCTGGTGGTAGTCGGTGCCGTCGCGATGATCTCGTTCTGCGCGGCAGTGTTCGCAGGAAAGCCCGAATTCGGCAATTACACCGACGCGCTGGGGACCGCGGTCGGCCTCGAGACATATGCCGGCCGGCTGCCGGCGGTGCTGTTCGCCCTTGCGCTGCTCGATGCCTGCATCATCGGTGCTGCGGCGGTCTCCCTCGCGACCGCCTATGCGATCGGCGACGTGTTCGCGGTCAAGCACTCGCTGCACCGCAAGCCGTGGGACGCGAAGGGCTTCTACAGCGTCTATTGCGGCCTGATCGTGCTCGCGGCGGTGCTGGTGCTGACGCCGGGCACGCCGCTCGGACTATTGACCAACGCGGTGCAGACGCTGGCCGGCGTGCTGCTGCCGAGCGCGACCGTGTTCCTGCTGCTGCTGTGCAACGACCGCCACATCCTCGGGCCCTGGGTCAATTCCGTCAGGCTGAACCTGTTCACCGGCGCGGTAGTCGCGGGGCTGGTGATGCTGTCGGTGATCCTGACCGCCGCGGTGCTGTTCCCCGATCTCGGCGAGACGTGGATCATCGGCATCCTGATCGGCGGCAGCGTGCTTGCGCTCGCGATCACGGCGGCCGTCAAGCTGTACGAGTTGTCGTCGCGCCGCAACGCGTCGTTCCGCTTCAAACGCAAGCCCTCGCTGGTCGACCCCGACAGCTGGCGGATGCCGCCGCTCGACCGGCTGCCACCGGCGCGGCTCAGCCCGCTGAGCCGGATCTGGATGATCGTGCTGCGCGGCTATCTCGTCGTCGCCGCCGGCCTCGTGCTGCTGCGGATCGTCCAGCTCGCCACGGTGGGAGCGTGACCGCGCGCAGTCGCGGCCGGCGATGGAGCGCGATCGTGCTGCTCAGGCTGGCGAGCGCCATCCTGCGCGGCGCGGCCGCGCTCCACCGGAACCGCACTATCTCAAACGCCGGGCTGCGGACGGCGCTGTCGATGGCGCGATGTATCGAACGGGCCGGCGCGCGGGTCGTGCTCGGCAGGGCATCGCAGCCGGCATTCATCAACACAAAGCACGAGGACAATGGCGGCATCGATTGAACGGTCGGGTCGCGACCGGTTTGCCACGGACACGCGGCCGATCGCCGCCGACGTGGCCTGCCGCCTCGCGCTGTTACGTGACTGTCACGGTGGCGTGCAAATCGGAACGGTATCGGGCGCGCCTCAGTTGCTATTGCGAATGATTTGCAATAAGAAGCAGGGGATGCTAGGTGCTGATCTGGCTTTGGATGGGACGACACAGATCGGACCGGGGACGGCGGGCGATGATTTCAAATCTCGGGTGGCAAGCGGCCACCAAATCTGCAGTGATGCCGGGCGAAACCGCCACTCGTTCGCGGAAAGCCGCGTCATGACCTGCGTCCGCCTCTTCCGGGTCCAGATCGCCGCCGGCGCAGCGCTCGGTGCGGCAACCTTCGGCGCGCCGGCGACCGCGGCCGATCTGGCGCTCAAATCCCCCGCCGCCAGGGCGGTCTACAGCTGGACCGGGTTCTATGTGGGCGCCCATGTCGGCTATGGCGACGGCACGCTGGGTCCCGGCACCAACCCGATCCTGGAACAGGGCGTGTTCTTTCCGCCCACCATCACCGGCGGGATCGGCGGCTTCCAGGTCGGATACAACAAGGAATTCGCCAACCGCTTCGTGCTCGGCGTCGAGGCGGATGCGACCTTCACCGGCCCGACCGACCTGCCGCGGCGAGTGCTCGGTCCCTTCAATTCGTCGATCGACTATGTCGGCACGCTGCGCGGCCGCGCCGGCTACTCTTTCGGTACCTGGATGCCTTACGTGACCGGCGGCTTCGCCTGGGGCCACAGCCAGGTTCGGATCAACGACGCCGCGGGCGAGGTGATCTCGGAGCCCGGCCAGTACCAGACCGGCTGGACCGTCGGCGCCGGCGCCGAATTTGCGGTGAGCGGCAATTGGACCGCCAAGGTCGAATACGACTATGTCGACCTGTCGCGCCGCACGCTCGGCCTCAATGATTTCGGCATGCCCGGCGTCAGCATCGACCCGCGTATTCATTTGCTGAAATTCGGCCTCAACTATCAGTTCGGCGACTCGCCATGGTCGGCGACGCCGACGCGCACCGCGCTGCCTGAATCGAGCGACTGGAGCGTGCACGGCCAGACGACGCTGCTGCCGCAGACCTATCCGTCCTTCCGTTCGCCCTATGCCGGCACCAACAGCCTTCCCGGCGCGGGGCAGTTGCAGCAGACATGGACGACCACGGCCTTCCTCGGCGCGCGGCTGTGGGATGGCGGCGAGTTCTATTTCAATCCCGAGCTCGCGCAGGGCTTCGGCATCAACGGCACGCTCGGCCTCGCCGGCTTCTCCAACGGCGAGGCGCAGAAGGCTGGCGCGCCATTCCCGAAAATCCGCGCGCAACGCTACTATCTCAGGCAGACCTTTGGCCTCGGCGGCGAGCAGGAGGAAGTGCCCGACGCTCCGAACCAGCTTGCCGGCAAGCGTGATGTCGACCGGGTCACTCTGATCGTCGGCCGCTTCGCCGTCGGCGATTTCTTCGACGGCAATGCCTACGCCAAGGACCCGCGCGCCGACTTCATGAACTGGGCGATGTGGTCGTCGGCCGCCTACGACTTCCCCGCCGATTTGCCCGGCTACACCCGTGGCGCCGTGGTCGAGCTCAACCGCAAGGACTGGGCGGTGCGCGCCGGGCTGTTCCAGGTCCCCGATGCGCCCAACAGCGACGTGCTGGTCTTCAAGACCGGCGGCGCCGTCGTCGAGTTTGAAGAGCGCCATTCGATCTTCGACCAACCCGGCAAGCTGCGCGTCGGCGTGTTCGGCAACCGCGGCAACACCGGCAATTATCGCCAGGCGCTCGCCATCGAGGATGCCAATCCGGGGCTCGACATCAACGACGTGATGGCCGGCATCCGCAAGGACAATCTGAAATACGGCTTCTATCTGAACGGCGAGCAGCAGATCGTCAAGGACGTCGGGCTGTTCGCGCGCGCAAGCTGGAATGACGGCCAGAACCAGATCCTGTCCTTCACCGACATCGACCGCAGCGTATCGGGCGGCCTGTCGATCAAGGGCAGCCATTGGGGGCGGCCGGACGATACGATCGGCATCGGCGGCGCCGTCAACGGGCTTTCCGACGCGCATCGCGACTTTCTTGCCGCCGGCGGCACCGGCCTGCTGATCGGCGACGGCGCGCTGAACTACAGCCCGGAGCGAATCTTCGAGACCTACTACGCCTATCAGGTGAACAAGAACCTGACGCTGACCGCGGACTATCAGTTCATCACCAACCCCGCCTACAACGCCGACCGCGGCCCGGTGCACATCTTCTCCGGCCGCATCCACGGCGAGTTCTGAACGCGCCATCTTCCAACGTCGTCCCGGCGAAAGCCGGGACGACAGCAAATTTGCCGCGCCGTTCTTCTCAATGATGTCTCGGAGGTGGTTCTATAGAGCAAACGCTCTCTCCCCACTCAGATATATGTAGACCCCCCGGGCTTGCCGCAAGCCCGGGATCATCCCGTAGAACGCGCGCCCAATCGAACGGAGGAGTGTGGGATGCGGGAACATGCTGTCGTGATTGCCGGCGGAGGTCCGACCGGGCTGATGCTGGCGGGCGAGTTGGCGCTGGCGGGAATAGATGTTGCGATTGTCGAGCGGCGCGCGAGGGAGGACCTGATCGGGGCGCGCGCCGGCGGACTGCACGCGCGCAGCATCGAGATCCTCGATCAGCGCGGCATCGGCGACCGCTTCGTCGCGCTGGGAACGCGCCATCCGGCGGTGCTGTTCCATTCTCATCTGGTTCCGCTTGAGATCACCGACTTTCCGACCCGGCGCAATTTCACGCTGGGGCTCCGGCAGAACCATATCGAGCGCCTGCTCGGCGAATGGGTTGGCGAACTGGTGGTGCAGACCTATCGCGCGCGCGACGTGATCGGCTTCACGCAGGACGACGGCGGCGTCGAAGTCGAACTGTCGGATGGCCAATTGCTCCGGGCACAATATCTCGTCGGCTGCGACGGCGGCCGGAGTCTCGTCCGCAAAGCGGCGGGCATCGAATTCGCCGGGTGGGATCCGACCACGAGCTGGCTGATCGCCGAGGCCGAGATGGCGGGCGAACCGGAATGGGGCTTTCGCCGGCACGACACCGGCACCTCAGCGATCGGCAAGGCGGAAGATGGCGGGCGGGTGCGGCTGGTGCTGACCGAGCGGCAACTCGGCACCGACCGGGAGCCGACCTTGCGCGACGTCAGCGAGGCAGGGTCGCCGCGTACGGCACCGATTTCGGCATCCACAGTCCTGTCTGGATCTCGCGCTTCACCGACATGACCCGGCAGGCCGTGACCTACCGCAAACAGCGCGTGCTGCTGGCCGGCGATGCCGCCCATGTGCATCCGCCGATGGGCGGCCAAGGCCTCAATATCGGCGTGCAGGACGCGGTGAACCTGGGCTGGAAGCTGGCCCAGGTGGTCAAGCAGATCGCGCCGGACAGCCTGCTCGACACCTACGAAGCCGAACGGCATCCGGTGGCGGCCCGCGTGCTGCGCAACACCATGGCGCATGTCGCGCTCAACCGCACCGATCCGCGCACCAGGGCGCTGAACGAGATCGTCTCCGGCCTGCTGCGCATGGACGAGCCGCGCAGAAGCTTTGCCGCGATGATGTCCGGCCTCGATCTTCACTACGATCTTGGCGACGGCCATCCGCTGCTCGGACGCCGCATGCCCGATCTCGATCTGGTCACCGCCGACGGCCCGATGCAGGTCTTCACGCTGCTGCACCGGGCTCGGCCGGTGCTGCTGAATTTCGGCGCGCCCGGCGGCATCGCCATCGCGGGATGGACCGACCGGGTTCAGCTGGTCGATACCGAGTATCGCGGCGCATGGGAGCTTCCCGCGCACGAAACGGTTTCGGCCCCGACCGCGGTGCTGGTGCGGCCCGATGGCTACGTGGCGTGGGTTGGCGAGCGAACGCAGGCCGGCCTAACCGATGCGCTGACCAAATGGTTCGGCGCGTCCGCTGGTACGTCGTGAGCGTAGCCCGGATGGAGCGCAGCGTAATCCGTGATCGGTCGATCCGCACAGAGAGTGGTCCCGGATTACGCTGCGCTTCATCCGGGCTACGGATTTGCCGCCCCTACCCCGCCGGCTGGAACGAATCCGCGCGCGCCATCGCCCAGGCGTCGCGGAAGCGGCGGTCCTGGGTACCTTCGAGCAGTTCGCCGGGACGCAGCGTCGGATAGAGCTCGGCGAAGGAAGAGACCTCGGTGGTCGAACTTCGCTGCGAGAAGTGGATCGGGCGCAGCTCCTTGGTGTGCTCGAGGCCGGCAGCGGCGAGCAGCTCGGTCAGCGCGTGCAGGGTCGAGTGGTGGTAGTTGTACACGCGGTCGATCTTGTCGGGCACATAGAGCGCGCGGTTGCGGATCGGGTCCTGCGTCGCGACACCGGTCGGACAACGGTCGGTGTGGCAGCTCAGCGACTGGATGCAGCCGAGCGAGAACATGAAGCCGCGCGCCGAATTGCACCAGTCGGCGCCGATCGCCATGGCGCGCGCCATGTCGAAGGCGGTTGCGATCTTGCCGGAGGCGCCGATCTTGATGCGATCGCGCGCGTTGATGCCGATCAACGCATTGTGGACGAAGTTGACGCCCTCGCGCATCGGCATGCCCAGATGATCCATGAACTCCAGCGGCGCGGCGCCGGTGCCGCCCTCATTGCCGTCGACGACGATGAAATCAGGGTAGATGCCGGTCTCGATCATCGCCTTGCAGATCGCCAGAAACTCCCAGGGATGGCCGATGCACAGCTTGAAGCCGGCCGGCTTGCCGCCGGAAAGGTGGCGCATCTCGGCGATGAATTCCATCATCTGCAGCGGCGTCGAGAACGCCTTGTGATAGGCCGGCGAGATGCAGTCCTCGCCCATGGCGACGCCGCGGATCTTCGAGATTTCTTCCGAGACCTTGGCCGCCGGCAGCACGCCGCCATGGCCGGGCTTGGCGCCCTGGCTGATCTTGAGCTCGACCATCTTGATCTGGTCTTCGCTGGCGACGCGCGCGAACGCTTCGGGATCGAAGCTGCCGTCGAGACGACGGCAGCCGAAATAGCCCGAGCCGATCTCCCAGATGATGTCGCCGCCCATCTCGCGGTGATAGGGGCTGACACCGCCTTCGCCGGTGTCGTGCGCGAAGCCGCCCTTCCTGGCGCCGGCATTCAGCGCCCGCACCGCGTTCGGGCTGAGCGCGCCAAAGCTCATCGCCGAAATGTTGAACACCGAGGCCGAATAGGGCTTGGTGCAATCGGGACCGCCGATGGTGATGCGGAATTTCTCGGCGGCATGCGTCTTCGGCGCGACCGAGTGATGCATCCACTCGTAGCCGTCGCGGTAGACGTCCTCCTGGGTGCCGAAGGGACGCTTGTCGAGCTCCATCTTGGCGCGCTGATAGACCACCGCACGGGTGTCGCGCGAGAACGGCATGCCGTCCTTCTCGCTCTCGAAGAAATATTGCCGCATCTCGGGCCGGATTTCTTCGAGCAGGAAGCGGATATGCGCGGAGATCGGGTAGTTGCGCAGCACCGCGTGGCTCTTCTGCAGGAGATCGCGGACACCGAGCAGCGTCAGCGCGCCGAAGATGATCAGCGGGATCAGGACGATCTTGAAGACCTTGTGATCGAAAATCCCAACCAGCAGCAGGAGCGCGGTGACCACCGCGCAGATCGTCAGCACGATGTAGCGCGGCGAGAAGGGCAGCAGCATGGTTTCCATGAAATTCCTCCGGTCTGCCCAAATGACCTGTCGGCCGCGAGCCTAATCCAACTCGCGGAACAAGTGCACTACGGTTATACGGCCGAGCCCTCACAGATGTGACAACCGCCCGAATGGGCGGGTGCGGATACCGGTCGAACTAAAACGAAATCGACTTTTGCACTGCAACGAAGCGGAGAGCCCCACAAAGACTGCGCCCCCTTTCCCGCTTGCGGGCAGGGCTAGCGCATATAGCGCTTGCGGGCTTCTGAAACTGACGTGTCCACGTCATCGAGCCATGGAACGAGGCCGACAGCGGGATAGGACAGCTGCCGTCGCACGGCGCGCTGCCAAAATATCGAAAACAACCCCATGCAAAGGAGCCGGCGACGTGCCGGCGCTCGACCAGCACCTTGACACGTCGGGCAAATCAGGGGTATTATTCTATTATCCCGAAATCATGATGTGAATTTGCAGCTCCTCCGTCGTCCCTGCCTGGTGCGCAATTGCGCACGGGAGCAGGACCCATACGCCGCGGCGGACCTTGTTGAAGGGACTCATCGTTCCAGCATCGCCCAACAATTGGCATTTGTGGTTATGGGTCCCTGCTTTCGCAGGGACGACGATGGGGATGGTTCTCGATTCGAGGCGTCACACCACGCGGTGTCATCACCCGCGGATGCCGCCTAGTGGTCGTGCGGCTGCAATTCGTGCGGGATGTGCCCCGGCCTCAGGCCGTCGCCGTCGAGCCAGGCGTTGGTGGTGTCGAGTGCCCGGGTAATGTGATCGGCAGTCCGCGAGAAATCGTAGGGCGAGCCGACCAGCGGGCAGAGCGGCGGCACCACGAAGTACTCGACATCGGGCCCGATGTTCTCGAGCTCGTTGACGAGCTGCCGCGCGATCAGGAGCGTCAGCGCGTGCAGGGCATTGGCGAGCGCGCCGATCGGCGGCGCCTGGTTGGCGCAGGCATGCCCGGTCGGCAGCACGATCAGGCGCTTGGCACCGTGCCTGACCGCGACGCGGACCGGCGTGTTGCTGGAGATCGCGCCATCGGCCAGGAAACGATCGCGGTAATGCACCGGCGTGAACGCACCCGGGATCGCGGTCGATGCGACGATCGCCTCCGCGGTCGAGCCTTCCGACAGCACCACGCTGTCGCCGCTGATGATGTCTGTGGTGACGATGTGGATCGGAATCCGCGCGTCCTCGAGATTGCGGAACGGGATGTAGTCGTCGATCAGCTTGCGAACGCCGTCATGCGGGATCAGGAAGTCGCGCCGCCACAGGAAGCTCACCAGCGTCCGCCACGTCACCGGAAACACGTCCTGCCGGTTGAGGCCGCGCCAGATCTCGGCCAGCCGCGCGACGCCCGAGACCGTCGGGTCGCCGGCGTAGAACGCGCCGTTCAGTGCGCCGACGCTGGAGCCGACCACCATGTCGGCGACCACGCCATGCGCGGCCAGCGCCTGCAGCATGCCGACCTGGATCGCGCCAAAGCTGCCGCCGCCGGCAAACACAAAGGCGGTTTTCGGTGCATCCGGATCGGTGATGGACAAGGTGCTGCTCCCAGATCGCCGCGTTCGCGCAACGGCCGCGCGGCGTTGGGGGCGTTATAGCAGTGGGAGATTGGACGGCGCCACATACACAGATGTCGTCCTGGCCTAATGCGCAATTGCGCACGGGAGCCAGGACCCATAACCACAATGCAAAAGGCTGGAGCCCGATGGGGCCCCAGCCTTCGCAAAACAGGGAGCGGTGGTAATGGTCCTGGCTTTCGCCAGGACGGACAATCCTGACGCTCTACGGCCTCAGCGCTCGACGAAGGCCTTCTCGATCACGAAATGGCCAGGCTTGTTGCCGCTTCCCTCGACGAAGTCGCGGCTCTCGAACATCGCCTTCAGTTCTTCGAGCATCGCCGGGCTGCCGCACATCATGATGCGGTCGGTCTCGATATCGAGCGGGCCCTGGCCGATGTCGTTGAAGATCTGCTCGGAGCTGATGAGGTCGGTGATGCGGCCGCGGTTCTTGAACGGCTCGCGGGTCACGGTCGGATAATATGAGAGCTTCTCGGACAGCAGCGGCCCGAACAGTTCGTCGTCGCGCAGCTTCGCGACGAGCTTCTCGCCATAGGCGAGCTCGGAGACCTGGCGGCAGCCATGCACCAGGACGATCGATTCGAACTGGTCGTAGACCTCGGGATCCTTGATCAGGCTTGCAAAGGGCGCGAGGCCCGTGCCGGTCGAGAGCAGCATCAGCCGCTTGCCGGGAAGCAAATTGTCGGTGATCAGCGTGCCGGTCGCCTTGCGGCCGACCAGGATGGTGTCGCCTTCCTTGATCTTCTGGAGGCGCGAGGTCAGCGGGCCGTCCTGGACCTTGATCGAGAAGAACTCGAGCTCTTCCTCGTGGTTGGCGCTCGCCATGCTGTAGGCGCGCAGCAGCGGACGGCCGTCGACCTCGAGGCCGATCATGGCGAACTGTCCGTTCTGGAAGCGGAAGCCGGTATCGCGGGTGGCGCGGAAGCTGAACAGCGTGTCGGTCCAGTGGTGGACGGAAAGAACCTTCTCTCGGTAAAACGCGCTCATGGGTTTTCGTTTTCTCGACTGACCAGAATTAGAATAGTTTGATTTCTAGACGGCTCGCGACGGCGCGGAAGTGGCCGAAATCACTGAAGATCTCGCGTGTCCATTGCGCCAATGCAGCAGATAGTCAAGATCAACTGGCGCGCAATTGCGATCTCAGAATGGCAGTCGTTCGATTTCGCGCAGAGGTTCAACCGCGTCATCGTTAACACGTGGTACTGCAGGTAATTTACTTGCTGAGATCGGTATCGATCTGGCAATTAATTGCTACGAAAACCGCGGTGAAGGGAAAATGATCTCGTGGTCCTGATCAGCCAGCGAATCTTCCTGGAAACCATCAAAAAATATTGTTTGGCGCACGCGATTGCCGTCGAGGTGCGGTCCGGCGGCTGGCTGGTCACCATGACCAGGGGCAACGCGCGGCGGCTCGCGATCGGCTACGACGTCGGGCTGAACAGCGCGGTCGCGCATCAGGTCGCCAACAACAAATCGGCCTGCGCGGACGTGCTGGCATCGGCCGGCGTCCCCGTCATTCCGCATACGCTGTTTTTGGGCGCGAAGCTCAGCAAGCACATCCCGGGATCGGACTCGCTGGACGCGATGCAGCGTCTGCTCGAGCAGCATCCCCAGGGGCTCGTCGTCAAACCCAATGAGGGGACCTCCGGCGAGCTTGTCTTCCGTGTCAAGACGCGAACGCAACTGGAGACCGCGGTCGCGCGCGTCCTTGCCGCGCATCCAAGTCTCGCCATCTCGCCCTATGTCGAGATCGCGGACGAGGTGCGCGTCGTGCTGCTGGATGCGCGCGCGCTGATTGTCTACGGCAAGGCGCGCCCGTCGATGACCGGCGACGGCATAAGATCGCTGCGCGCGCTGGCGCAGGCGAGCGCGACGGCCGAGCAACTCAAGACCATGACCGAGGATTTCGATGCCGCCGCGCTCGACGCCGTTCCGCCCGCCGGCGAACAGCTTCTGCTCAACTGGCGGCATAACCTCGATGCCGGCGCGGAGCCCGTGCTGCTCGCCGATGGCACGACGCGCGAGGCCTGCGTCGCGCTCGCGATCAGGGCCGCGCAGGCCGTCGACATCCGCTACGCCTCGATCGACGTCGTGCGCACGGATGGCGCGTGGAAAATCCTCGAGGTGAACTCCGGGGTGAAGATGGAAGCGCTGGGGCGCCGGCATCCGGCGCTGGTCGAGGCGGCGTATTCGGCCGCGCTGGACGAAGTGTTCGCGTAGGCAGCGTTCCCCTGCCCGACGACGCGGGCTCGCCGGCGCGATCCTGCACTGTGAGCGCCCGATCAGTCTTGCGGGTGCTCCTTCTCATAGGCGGCGACGATCAATTCCGATTGCTCGATCTGTGCCGTGAGACGCTCGATCTCGGCTTGCGTCTCTGGAAACACGTCAGTCCCCGCCGTATTTCCGGATTGCAATTCCGCGATCAGTTCCCGGTTCTTCGCAATCTGCTCCCGGTGCCAATCGATTTCGGGATCGTCTTGCATGGGCCACCCATCGGCGAGAGCTACGACGCCAGCTCTCGCAGCAGCGTGGGTGGATAAACCGGCTTCTCGAAAAACTTGACGCCCTCAGGCAGCGCGCAGTCCGGGGGCCGGCCCGAGATGACCATAACGCGCACGCCCGGATCGCAATCGACGACCAAACGTGCAAGCTCGACGCCATCCATTTTGCCCGTGAGCTTGATATCGGTAACCACCAGCGACGGATGACGCATCTTGATGGCCAGCGCTGCCGTCTCGGCGTCCTCGCACTGGATGACGTCGAAATGGCCTTCTTCCAACAACAGCGCAATCATGTCGCGCTGGATCGTGTCGTCTTCGACCACAATTGCTATTTGACGACTTGGTCTCGCGTAAGCCATGGCGACCTCCGAACGATCAACCACCGTTAACGAATGAGGATGCTGATGGTTCTGGTTCCCGCTTCATGAGGCTGACTGCGGCAGACCTTTGCAGGTTCCGTGCGGAACAACTTTGCAGGCTTCAGCGTCATTGATGGGCGACAAGCCGGACGAGCCGAATGGTTCGGGCCTGAGCAAGGGAATTCTTGCGAGATAGTGCCAGGAGGCAGAGCTCATGAAGGACGTTGTGCAGTCGGATCAGGATCCTCGCGAACCCTACGGGACTGACGTGACGGCCGGCGCGACAGGTTATGCGTCCTCTCGACGATGGATCGAGGATCAGGCCATCGAACGGCCCGCGCTCGCGAGGCAGCCCAGGATGCAGCACGAGACGGCCAATCGCCTCCGCGCTCGCCTGCCGCACGACGTCATTTCCGAAATGGAAGCAGAGCTGAAGCGACAAGTCGATCGAATCGTCGCCGAACGACATTAGCTGGTGAAGCAACGAGCTCGCTGACTTCAACAGCCGAATCTTGCCTGCCGATGATGCTCCAGAGATCGCGGCGCGTGGACACTCGAAGGAAGATCCCGCCGGATCGACGGAGCTTTGATGGGTGCGATTCTTGGCCGCGCGGTTTTCCAGGTCATGGTTGTTCTGGCGGCGGTCGGCATCGTTGCCCTCGCATGCATGGCAGTCCGCGGCGGCTGACGCGGGGCGGTGGTGCGGCCGGCACGGAAGCTCTGGCCGTCATTTTGATCGATTCAGCGCCTTGCTCATCCTGCGCAAGGGAGTACGCTTCCGTGCATTGATTGATCCGGAAACAGATTATGCGCAAACTTCTTTTGAGCTTCGTCGCACTCGCGGCGTTCGCCGCCGCCTTCAATCCTCCGGCCGCCAATGCGGTGTTTTGGCGCGGCGTCACGGCCCCGACGAATATCGACATCCACGGCTACCCGATCATCAAGGAGCCGCCTCCGAGCACATGCCAGCTGATCCACGTGAATGGATACTGGGTCCGGCAGTGCCTGGATTTGTCGCGGCGCTATTGGCGGTGAACGGCGCGCGCCGGACTTTGCGACCTCTCCTGCAAAGCGAGAGGCCGAAATTCGCGGCTAAAGCGCGATGCGATCGGGATGAATCGTCATCGCGCCTTGGGTTATTGTTTGAGCATGATCCTTTCGGAAAACCGCTGCACGCTTTTCCGGATCATGCGTCAGTTCGACCCGCCCGGCGAATCGTCGAGCGCCTTGAAGGCCTCTTCGAGCTGCGGTGACAGCGCGACATTGAGCTTCTCGCCGGTCGGCAGCCGGGCGACGAACCATTTGTTGTAGAGCGGGACGATGTCGCGATTCGAGGCGAGCCTGCGGAACGCCCGTTCGACCACGTCCTTCATCTGCGGCTCGCCCTTGCGGTACATGATGCCGTAGGGATCGTAGGACAGGTAGTCGCCGGTGACGCGGAACTTGTCCTGCGACTTGTGCCGCGCGATCAGGCCGTAGAGCAGGATGTCATCGGTCGCGAACGCATCCGCCTTGCCGTCCACCAGCATCTGGTAGGACTGCTCGTGGTCGGGTGCGGTGACGATGTTGAGGCCGAGCTTTTGTTTGGCGTCGACATTGTGCATCGCCTGCTCGTTGGTGGTGCCCTTGGTCACCACCACCGTCTTGCCCTTCAGGTCGGCGACCTGGGTGACGCCGGAGGCCTTCGGCACCATCAGCTTGGTACCGGCCACGAACATCAGCGGCGAGAATGCGACCTGCTTGCCGCGCTCGGCATTCGCCGTGGTCGATCCGCATTCGAGGTCGATCTTCTTGTCGACGACCGCCGGAATGCGGTCGTCGGAGGTGACCTTGACGTAGTCGACCTTGAGATTGGCGTCGTCGACCTCGGTCCCGATCTCCTCGACGATCGCATCGCACAGCTCGAGGCTGTAGCCGATCGGCCGGTTGGAGTGATCGAGGAACGAGAACGGCAGCGAGCTTTCGCGATAGCCGATCCGCACCGTGTGCGTGGCCTTGATGTTGGCGAGCGTGGGGCTGAGCCCCTCGCCCGCCGGCTGTGCGGACACTGGGCCAGAGAGCAGGCTTGCCGCCAGCAGGCACACTGACAGCAGGCATGTCGACAGGAGAGGCGCTTCAGCCCGTATCGGCCTCCAGCGGGCGCGATGCATGCATTCCTCCCGTCAATGGCCGGCCATCACGGCGCCGGGCACCGCATCCTGCGGCACTGCGTCGTCGGGCCCGAGCTCGTGCTCGGCCTTCAGCTCGCCCTCCCACTTCGCGACCACGGCGGTCGCCAGCGAGTTGCCGATCACGTTGGTGGCGCTGCGGCCCATGTCGAGGAAGGTGTCGATGCCCATGATCATCAGCAGGCCCGCCTCGGGGATGTTGAACTGCGCCAGCGTCGAGGCGATCACCACCAGCGACGCGCGCGGCACGCCGGCGACGCCCTTCGAGGTGATCATCAGCGTCGCCAGCATCGCGAGCTGCGTGCCGACCGACATCTCGATGTGGTAGGTCTGCGCGATGAAGATGCTCGCGAAGGTGCAGTACATCATCGTGCCGTCGAGGTTGAAGGAATAGCCGAGCGGCAGCACGAAGGCCGAGATGCGCGAGGAGGCGCCGAACCTGTTCAGCCCCTCCAGCGTCTTCGGATAGGCAGCCTCCGACGAGGCGGTCGAGAACGCGATCATCAGCGGTTCGCGGATCAGCCGCAAGAGATGGCTGTAGCGTGGCCCGATCACGATGAACCCGACGACGACCAGGATGCCCCACAGGATCAGGAGCGAGAGATAGAAGCCGCCCATGAAGACGATGAGCTTCCAGAGCACGCCGAGGCCGTTCTTCGAGACGGTCGCCATGATCGCGGCCCACACCGCGAGCGGCGCGAACAGCATCACATAGCCGGTGACCTTGAGCATGATGTGCGCGAGGTCGTCGATCAGGCTCATGATCGGCTTGGCCCGTTCAGGCATCGCACCGAGCGCAACCGCGAAGAACACCGCGAACACGACGATCTGCAGAATCTCGTTCTGCGCCATCGCGTCCGCGATCGAGGTCGGGATCAGATGGGTGAGGAATTTTTCGATCGAGAACGCCGACACCGGCAGTCCGGTCGACTGCGCCTTGTCGGGCAGCGTGCCGGGGAAGTTGGCGCCGGGCTGCAGCAGGTTGACCATCACGAGGCCGAGCAGCAGCGAGACGAAGGAGGCGGAGACGAACCAGCCCATGGTCTTGGCAAAGATGCGGCCGAGCTTGGCACCGCTTCCCATATGGGCGATGCCGCCGACGAGGGTCGCGAAAACCAGCGGCGCAATGATCATCTTGATCAGTCGCAGGAACAGCATCGCGATCAGGTTGACGTCTGCTGCGATCTCGGCACGGCTGTCAGGAAAGTAGTTGAAGACAATCGTCCCCATCGCGATGCCAAGGACCATCGCAATCAGGATATACTGCGTAAACCTGCTGGACATTCTCTTACCCCCGTAAGTTCCCGGCGGAGGGCAAGTGTGGCAGATTTACGCAGCTACGCAACACGCTTCGCGTCCAGCGCGACTTTGCCGAAACGTTCCCGTTGTGGAATGCCAGCGCGCGGACTAGCGTTCATGCAGCGCACAATCTGTGCAAGGCGCTGCGCGCGTCGCAGTCAATTGCATGCGAAACGACCAACGCGAGGGGAGACACCACCAATGAACGACACCGTCAATCGCCAGATCCTGCTTGTCGAAAAGCCTACCGGCAAGCTTGGCCCCGAGCATTTTCGCCTGACCACGGGGACGATCCCCACGCCGAAGGACGGCGAGGCGTTGCTGCGCGTGCGCTACATCTCGCTCGATGCCGCCAACCGCGCCTGGATGCACGGCGCGACCTATCGTTCCGCGGTCGAGGCCAACAGCGTGATGGCCGGCGGCGCCATCGCCGAGGTGATCTCGTCGAAGGATCCCGGCCTGAAGCCGGGCGACATCGTGTTCGGCGACACCGGCTGGCAGGAATTTGCGGCGGTGCCGGCCAAGCATCTCACCAAGATGCCGAAGCTCGAGCCGATGACGCACCTGCTCAGCGTGTTCGGCATCGCAGGCCTCACCGCCTATTTCGGCCTGCTGGAGATCGGCAAGCCCAGGGAGGGCGAGACGGTCGTGGTCTCGGCGGCTGCGGGCTCGGTCGGCTCGATCGTCGGACAGATCGCGAAGATCAAGGGATGCCGCGTCATCGGCATCGCCGGCGGCGCGGACAAGTGCAGATGGCTGACCACCGAGCTCGGCTTCGATGCCGCGGTGGATTACAAGGACGGCGCGGTGTTCAAGGCGCTGCGCGCAGCGGCGCCGAAAGGCATCGACGTCTACTTCGACAATGTCGGCGGCGACATCCTCGAAGCCTGCCTGCCACAGATGAACAATTACGGCCGCATCGCCTGCTGCGGCGCGATCTCGCAGTATGACGGCGCTCCTGCCGCGCACGGCCCGCGCGGTGTGCCCGGGCTGATCGTGGTGAAGCGGCTCGTCATGCAGGGCTTCATCGTGATGGACTACATGAAGGAGAGCCAGCGTGCGCTCGCCGACCTGCAGGCCTGGGTGAAGTCCGGCAAGCTGAGGGTGCAGGAGGACATCATCGATGGCTTCGAGAACACACCGAAGGCGCTGATCGGGCTGCTCGCGGGCGAAAATCGCGGCAAGCGCATGGTGAAGGTGTAGCGGTCTTTCTTACCTCTCCCGCTTGCGGGGAGAGGTCGGATCGCATCGCAAGATGCGATCCGGGCGAGGGGGTACAGGTCTCGCAACTCGCACCGCCTGGCCGAGA
Organism: Bradyrhizobium sp. BEA-2-5; assembly: GCF_032918025.1. Taxonomy (NCBI): domain Bacteria; kingdom Pseudomonadati; phylum Pseudomonadota; class Alphaproteobacteria; order Hyphomicrobiales; family Nitrobacteraceae; genus Bradyrhizobium; species Bradyrhizobium sp. BEA-2-5. Next base: position 8,073,813 of record NZ_CP136629.1, read on the forward strand.
GAGCCCCTCACCCCACCCGAGTTTCGCTCGTCTCGACCCCGCAAGAGCGGAGCGAGGGAGTCAATGCGCCGTGCCCGACGCCTGCGGTGCGGCTTGCGGCGTCGTCTTGCCCTTCTTCGCCTTGCGCCAGTTCTCGAAGCGCTGCACCACCACGAAGAAGGCCGGCACGAACAGCACCGCGAGGCAGGTCGAGGCCAGCATGCCCGAGAACACGGTGATGCCGATCGACTTGCGCGCGCTGGCGCCGGCGCCGGTCGCGACCACCAGCGGCAGCACGCCGAGGATGAAGGCGAACGAGGTCATCAGGATCGGCCGGAATCTCGCGCGTGCCGCGTCGATCGCCGCATCGAGCACCGACCGTCCGTCGCGCAGATGACGTTCCAGTCCGACCTCGACGATCAGGATCGCGTTCTTGGCCGAGAGCGCGATCAGCAGGATGATGCCGATCTGGGTGTAGAGGTTGTTCTCGATCTTGAGCCCGGAGAGGATCAGCATCGGCCCGAGCAGCGACAGCGGCACCGCGAGGATCACCGAGATCGGCGCGTACCAGCTCTCATACTGGCCGGCGAGCACGAAATAGACCAGCAGCATGGCGAGGCCGAACACCCAGTAGATCTGGTTCGAGACCGCCTTCTCCTGATAGGACATCGCGGTCCATTCATAGCCGGTGCCGGGCGGCAGCGTCTTGTCCGCGATCTCCTCCATCAGCTTCAAGGATTGGCCGGAGGAGTAGCCCTGCGCCGGCAGGCCGATCACGGTCGAGGACGGATAGAGATTGTAGAGGCTGATCAGCGACGGGCCGGTGGCCGGTGTGATCTTGGCGACGGTGCCGATCGGGATCATGTCGCCGTTCGAGTTGCGCACCTGCATGTTCTCGATGTCGCGCAGGCTCAGGCGGTACTGTGCCTCGGCCTGGGTATAGACCTGGAACACGCGGCCGAACTTGTTGAACTGGTTGACGTAGGACGAGCCGAGATAGGTCGACAGCGCCGAGAACACCTGGTCCGTCGTGACGTGCAGGGTCTGGGTCTTGACGCGGTCGATCTCGACGTTGAATTGCGGCACCATCGAGCGGAACGACGACTGGACCCGCTGCAGCGCGCTCTGGGTCTGCGCATTGGCCACGATCGCCCCCGTGACCGCCTGCAGCTTGCCGTAGTCGGCGTTGCCGTCGCGCAGCTCGACCTGCATCGAGAATCCCGCGGCGTTGCCGATACCCTGGATCGGCGGCGGCGGCAGCACGATGGTGCGGGCCTCCATGATCGTCGCGAGCTTGTCGTTCAGTCCATAGACCAGCGAGCGCAAATCCTCGCCGGGCCCTTTGCGGGCGTCCCAGTCCTTCAGGATGATGTAGGCGACGCCGGCATTGGCGAGGCTGGCGCTGTTGTCGAGCGCCGAGATGCCTGCGATGGTGATGACCTGGTCGACACCGGGAGTCTTGCCGGCGATCGTGGTGACCTCGTCGAGCACGTGCTGGGTGCGGTCGAGGGCCGCGCCGTCGGGCAGCTGCACCGCGGCGATCAGATAGCCCTGGTCCTCGATCGGCAGGAAGCCGGTCGGCACCCGCGACAGGCCGTAGCCGGCAAGCCCGATGATGACAAGCGCAATGGCGACCGAGGTCTTGGCATGCCCGGCGATGCCGCTGATCAGCCTTGTATAGCCGCGCTCGACGCGGTCATAGACCGCGTTGAAGCCGCGATAGAAGAAATTGCGCTGCTCCGGCGGCACGGCCGGCCGCAGCCAGAGCGCGCATTGCGTCGGCTTCAAGGTCGCCGCGTTGATGGCGGAGAGCAGCGCAGTCGCGGCGATCACCAGCGCGAATTGCGAATAGATGCGTCCGGTCAGCCCGGCGAGGAACGAAGCCGGCAGAAACACCGAGATCAGCACCAGGGTGATGCCGACGATCGGCGCGAACAGCTGGTCCATCGCCTTGATCGCGGCATCGTGGCCGTTCATGCCCTGCTCGATGTTGTGCGCGGCGCCCTCGACCACGACGATGGCGTCGTCGACCACGATGCCGATCGCGAGCACGATCGCGAACAGCGTCGACATGTTGATGGTGAAGCCGAGCGCCGCCATCGCGGCGAACGCGCCGATGATGGTCACCGGCACCGTCGTCGCCGGCACCAGCATCGCCCGCCAATCCTGCAGGAACGCGAGGATCACGATCAGCACGAGCAGGCCGGCCTCGATCAGGGTCATGTAGACCTCGTGCACCGAGGCCTCCACGAACTTGGTGGTGTCGAACGGCGTGTCGTACTTGATGCCTTCCGGAAAGCGCTTGGCGAGTTCGGCCATCTTCTTCTCGACCGCCTGCTCGACCTGGAGCGCGTTGGCGCCGGGCGACTGGAAGACGCCGATGCCGACCGCCGGCTGCTTGTTGAGCGAGAAGATCTGGCTGTAGGTCTGCGCCCCGAGCTCGACCCAGCCGACGTCGCGCACCCGCGTGACATCGCCGTTGGCCCCTGACTTGACGATGATGTTCTCGAACTGGCCGACGTCGTCGAGCCGTCCGTTGACGTTGAGCGTGTACTGGAACGCCTGTCCCGGCGGTGTCGGCGGCGCGCCGACCTGGCCGGCCGAGACCTGCTGGCTCTGCTGCTGGATCGCCTGGATCACGTCCTGCGGCACGAGGCCACGGACCTGCAGCTTGTTGGGATCGAGCCAGACCCGCATCGAATACTGGCCGGCGCCGAACACGGTGACGTTGCCGACGCCGGGCAGACGGGAGAGCTCGTCGCGGATATTGATGGTGGCGTAGTTGGACAGGAACAGGCTGTCATAGGTCTTGTTGGGCGAGGTCAGGGTCACGAACAGCAGGATCGAGGTCGACCGCTTCTGCACGGTGACGCCCTGGTTCTGCACCGCCTGCGGCAATTGCGACAGCGCGCTGGAGACGCGGTTCTGCACCAGCACCTGCGCGAAGTTGAGGTCGGTGCCGATCTTGAAGGTCACGGTCAGCGTGTAGGTGCCGTCGGAGCCGCTGTAGGACTGCATGTAGAGCATGTCCTCGACGCCGTTGACCTGCTGCTCGATCGGCAGCGCGACGGTGTCGATCACGGTCTTGGCGCTGGCGCCGGGATAGCGCGTGGTGACCTGCACCGTCGGCGGCACCACGTCGGGATATTGCGCGATGGCCAGGTTGAACAGCGCGACGCCGCCGATCAGGACCATCAGAAGCGCGATGACGTTCGAGAGGACCGGCCGCTCGATGAAGAATTTCGAGATCATGGCGCGTGCGTCCTATTTGGCCGCTGCCGGCGCCGCGTCGGCCTTCTGCACCTGCGGATCGACCTTCTGCCCGGGGATCGCGCGCAGCAATCCGGCGGTCACGATGCGGTCATCCGGCTTCAGGCCGCTCTCGATGACGCGCAGCCCCTCATCGAGCGGGCCGGTCGTCACCTTGCGCTGCTCGACCACATTCTCGGCATTGACGACCAGCACATAGCGGCCGGCCTGGTCGCTGCCGATCGCGACATCGGGCACCAGCAGCGCCTTGTCCTGCTTTTCGAACGGCACGCGAACGCGGACATAGAAGCCGGGCAGCAAGGTCCGATCCGGATTTGGGAACACGCCGCGGACCGCCAGCGTGCCCGTCGATTGGTTCAGGGTCGGCGCAACGTAGTCGAGCTTGCCTTCATGCGGATAGCCGGTCTCGGTCTGCAGGCCGACCTCGACCGGCAACTGCCTGAGTTCGTTGACCGTCAGACCACGACGGCGCGCTTCATCCCGCACGCGCAGCACGTCCTGTTCATTGACGGTGAAGTTCACATAGATCGGGTCCATCGCGACGATGGTGGCGAGCTGGGTCGGCGAGGAAACGCCGACGAGTTCGCCGACCGAGACCATATGGGCGCTGACGACGCCGTCGAACGGCGCGACGACGTTGGTGTAGCCGTAGTTGACCGCCGCGATCCTGGTGTTGACCTGCGCCTGCTGCAGGCTGGCCTGGGCGTTGTCCCGGGTGGAGGTCGAGGTATCAAGTGTCGCCTGCGAGACCGCCTGCCGCTGCACCAGATCGGTCTGCCGCTTGAAGTCGAGCTCGGCCTGCTTCAGCGTGGCCTGCGCGCCGGCCTCGGCCGCCTGCGCCTGCTCGAGCTTGAGCTTGTAGGTCTCCGGCTCGATCGTGAACAGCTGGGTGCCCTGCTTGACGAAGGCGCCGTCCTGATAGTCGATCGTTTGCAGAAAGCCCTGCACGCGCGCGACCAGATCGACGCTCTTGATCGGAGCGGTGTTGCCGGTGGCGTCCAGATAACGTGTGATGGCGCGCTGCACCGGCGGCGCAACCTCGACCTTGGGCGGCGGCGGCGCAACAAAACTGTTTTGCTCGCAGGCACTTAAACTGACGAAGGCCGATACGACGAACGCGACGCGCGCAAGCGGTGCATTTCGCAGCCGCACAAAATTGCTCCGACCGAAATGCGCCGACGCGCGCGCATGCCTCATTTCCGAGCCTCGATTCAAATGACTAAATATAAATATCTCGTGACGGGCAAAAAATCCGCCTGCTTCATCCATAGCAACAATCCGCTTGCAGCGGAACTCGAAAGCGAAAATGATGCCGCTCGCCGAGGTTGTTACAACAAGACTTTTTCAGAACTCAGTTCAGTTGAGCCGGAGGCATCCGGCGCGACCAGAGGATTTATTCAGATGATCAATGCGTTGACACGAGCAACGAAGCTGTCCGCATGGCTTGCGCTTGCAGCCTTCATGAGCACCGCACCGGCCTTGTCGCAGGCGCCGACCCAGGCGCAGCGCGACGCCATCAAGTCGCAATGCCGCAACGACTACATCGCCCATTGCTCCAGCGTACCGCCGGGCGGCGAAGCCTCGCTGCAATGTCTGCAGAAGAACATGGCAAGCCTCGGCCCGGGCTGCGCCAGCGCGGTGAAGGCCGTCGAAGCGCCGGCCGCCGCACCGAAGGCAGACTCCGCGCCCGCGGCGGCCAAGACCGAAGCTGCTCCGGCGACGGCCAAGCCCGCCGCCGAGGCCGCCGCACCGAAGGCGGCCGGAGCGCCGTCCAGCGCGCAGGTTTCGGCGATCCGCAGCGCGTGCCGCGCCGACTATCCCAAGGTCTGCGCCAGCGTGACGCCGGGCGGCGCGGCGGCGCTCGAATGCCTGGAGAAGAACAAGGCCAAGGTCTCGCCGGCCTGCGAGAAGGCCGTGGCCGCCGCTGGTGGCGGCGCCGCCGCGCCGGCCGTAATCGCGTTGCGGCCGCTGCGGCCGCGCGAAGAACTGTTGGTGCTGCGCTCGGCCTGCGGCGCCGACGTCCGCTCGATCTGTGGCGGCGTCCAGCCGGGCGGCGGGCGGATCGTGCAGTGCCTCGCGACCAATGCCGGCTCGCTGTCGCCGGCGTGCCGCGACGTGCTGGCGCCGTTCGCGGCGCGATAATCCTGTTGTCACGCTAGAGACCGGAGAAGGGAGCGAACAATGCTGCGTATCGTCCTGACCGCCGCGCTGCTTTGCGGCGCAACCGCCGTCTACGCCCAGGAGCTGACCACCGCGCAACGCGACGCCTGCATGGGCGACTACGAGAAGCTCTGCAAGAGCGTGACGCCCGGCGGCGGCCGCATCATCGCCTGTCTCGCCAAGCAGAGCGACAAGCTGGCGCCCGCCTGCAAGAAGGTGCTGGCGGAAGCGGAAAAGAAATAGCCGCGCCGGGCGGTGAGACGACATGTGCCCGGCGATTTGTCGGGCACGGAGCCGTAGCACCTTGTTGCCACCTACAGGCCAACCATGCCTCACCCGGGAGAGGGAATTTCATGCGTTCGATATTGCTGATCGCCGCCGCCCTGCTGCCTTTTGCCGCGACGATGACCTTCGAGTCCTCCGACGCCAACGCGGTCGTCTGTGCGCGCGGCGTCTATCGCGCCGGCTGCGCCGGTCCTAACGGTGCGGTCGTCGCCCGCAAACCCGTCGCCGCCGGTTGCCGCTGGGTATGGGTCGGCGGGGTCAAGGTCCGCCGCTGCTACTGAAACTTTCAGCCCCACGCGGCTAGTCGCCGCGCGCATTTTCCCTCTGGCGTTCCCGCCGGAGGGCGATTAGTCTGGACCCAAATAGTAAGTATACTGTCAATTAGGGAGGCAGACGTTGCGGATCGCCGTGATTGGCGGGGGGCCAGGTGGGCTCTACTTCGCCTATCTTTGGAAGAAGCGTCATCCCGAGGATCAGGTCGACCTGTTCGAACAGAACCCGGCCGACGCGACCTGGGGCTTTGGCGTCGTGTTCTCCGACCAGGCGCTGGAATTCCTGCGAGCCGACGACCCCGAAACGGTCGATGCGATCGCCCCGCATATGGAGAGCTGGAAGAATATCACCCTCAATCTGCGCGGTGAGAGCGTCGAGATCGACGGCGTCGGATTCTCCTCGATCGGCCGGCTGGCGCTGCTGACGATCCTGCAAGAGCGCGTCCGCAGCACAGGCGTCACGCCGCGCTTCGACACCGTGATGCAGTCGGTCGATGAGCTCAGGGGTTACGATCTGATCGTCGCCGCTGATGGCCTGAACTCGCTGGTCCGCCGCGCCTTCGAAGGCGATTTCGGGACGTCGCTGTCCTACTCCTCCAACAAGTTCGTCTGGTACGGCACCTCGAAACGCTTCGACACGCTGTCGCAGACCTTCGTGAAGACCGACCGCGGCGCCTTCAACGCCCATCACTACCGCTATTCGCCGGGCATGAGCACCTTCCTGGTCGAATGCGACGCGGCGACCTGGGCAGCCTACGGCTTCGCCGACAAGAGCATCGAAGAATCGCAGGCGATTTGCGAAGACGTATTCGCCGCGACGCTGGACGGCCACCGGCTGGTCTCCAACAAATCGGTCTGGCGCAACTTCCCCTGGGTCTGGAACGAGCACTGGTCGTTCAAGAACATGGTGCTGCTCGGCGACGCCCTGCATTCGGCGCATTTCTCGATCGGCTCGGGCACGCGGCTCGCGATCGAGGACGCGATCGCGCTGGTCAAGGCGCTGGAGACCGAGAGCGGCATCGGCGCCGCGCTTGCGCGCTACGAAAGCGCGCGCAAGCCCATCGTGCAGAAGCTCGTCGATGCTGCGCGCACGAGCGCGTTCTGGTACGAGCACTTCCCCGAGCACATGAAGCTTCCCCTGCTGGACTTCGCCTACAGTTACATCACCCGCTCCGGCCGCATCGACGATTTCCGGCTGCGCGCGATGTCGCCGGCCTTCATGGCGCGCTACGCAGCCGCAAAGGGACAATCATGACCGGGATCGCCGACCAGGTTCCGCTGGACAATCCCGGTGCGCGCGAGATCGGCTTTACGATCCCCGAGCGCTACAATGCGAGCCGCATCCTGTTCGACAATCTCGGTAACGGCAACGCTGAAAGGCTGGCGCTGACCGGCTCGGCCGGCACGCGGACCTATCGCGAGCTCTGCGCTGAGGCCGCACGCTGGGGCCACGCCTTCCGGTCGCTCGGACTGCAGCGCGGCGACCGCGTTCTGCTGTTCCTCGACGACACCCCGGCCTATCCCGCGGCATTCTTCGGCGCGGTGCGCGCCGGCTTCGTGCCGCTCTTGATCAACACGCTGACGACGCCCGAGCTGCTGCAATTCTACCTGTCCGACGCCGGCGCGCAGGTCGCCGTCACCGATGCGGAATTCTGTGCGCGCTTCAACGCGGAAGCCTGCAAGGACACGCCGCTGCGTACGCTGGTGGTGGTCAATGGCGCCGCCGGTGATCACGCGGTTGCCGAAACGCGCGAGGCCGGCGACTGGCTGCAAGGATTTCCGACCGAGCTCGACGCGGCCGACACCCGTCGCAACGAGATGGCGTTCTGGATGTACTCCTCCGGCTCGACCGGCAGGCCCAAGGGCATCGTGCATCTCCAGCACGACATGGCCTATAGCGATGCCGCCTTTGCGCAGAACGTGCTGAAGCTGACACCTGGCGACATCTGCTTCTCGGTGCCGAAGATCTTCTTCGCCTACGGCTTCGGCAATTCCGTCACCTTCCCGTTCTCTGCCGGCGCCGCGACGCTGCTGTTGCCGGGCCAGCCCAAGCCTGCGTCGATCTTCGCGGCGATCGCGCAATATCGGCCGACCGTGTTCTTCGGCCTGCCGACGCTCTACATCTCCCTGACCAAGGCCGACGGCGCCGACACCGCGGATTTCTCGTCGCTGCGCATGGCGCTCTCCGCCGCCGAGGTGCTCTCGGCCGAGGTCTTCAACGGCTGGAAGACGCTCACGGGGCTCGAAATCGTCGAAGGCCTCGGCTCGACCGAGGTGCTGCACATCTATCTCTCCAACCTTCCTGCGCAGAAGAAGCTCGGCGCCGCCGGGCTGCGTGTGCCCGGCTACGAGGTCGCGCTGCGCGACAAGGACGGGAACGAGGTCGGCGATAGCGAGGAAGGCATCCTGTGGGTGCGCGGCGATTCCAACACGCCGCTGTACTGGAACCGGCCGGACAAGTCCGCGGAAACCATTCGCGAGGGCGGCTGGATCTACACCGGCGACCGCTTCATCCGCGATGCCGACGGCTTCCACTTCTTCCGCGGCCGCGCCGATGATCTCATCAAGATCTCAGGCCAATGGGTCTATCCGCTCGAGGTCGAGCTGTGTCTCGCCGACCATCCCGACATCCGCGAATGCGCGGTGTTCGCCGCCGAATTGCCGGACCGGCGCATGACGCTGCGCGCCGTGGTTGTCATGAACAAGGCCGGCTTCGACACGGCCGAGGCGACGCGCAGGCTGCAGGACTACGTCAAGGGCAAGCTCTTGCCATACAAATATCCGCGCGAGGTGATCTTCATCGACGAGCTGCCGAAGACGGGCACGGGGAAGATCGACCGGCAGGCATTGATGCGGATGTGAGGGCGCATGCCCTTGCGCCACAACGTCACCTCACACTCAATGTCGTCCCGGCGAAAGCCGGGACCCATAACCACAAATATTTGCGGCGCGACGGCTGGGGCCGCAGCCCGCCATGACACCGCCTTCAGTGGTTATGGGTCCCGGATCTGCGCTTCGCTTGTCCGGGACGACGAGTAAGTAGCTAGCCACCCAGCCCCGTCCCGCCATACAGCAAGGCGTTTCAATGTCGTCCCGGCGAAAGCCGGGACCCATAACCACAAATATTTGCGGCGCGAAGGCTGGGGCCCCAGCCTGCCATGACAACCGCGTTCGGTGGTTATGGGTCCCGGATCTGCGCTTCGCTTGTCCGGGACGACGTCGGAGAATACAGCGACCGCGTCTCTTGCGTCGACCGCCGGGCAGTTACGCCTTTAGCCCTGTCCCGCCATACAGCCACGCGATATCGTCGCACCATTCGTTCTGCGACTTCGCGCTCATGATCGCGTTGCGGATGCGGGCGAGCTCGCCTGAAGGATGGTAGACGTGTTCGCCGATCGCGCGTGACATCAGCTGCACGCGGGCAGTGCGCGGGAAGCGCTGCGCGCTGTAGGCTTCGAGCGCCGCTGTCTGGTCATCGTGACTGGCCAGCATGTGCGACAGGCAGACCGCGTCCTCCATCGCCTGGCAGGCGCCCTGCGCAAAATATTGCAGCATCGGATGCGCGGCGTCGCCGAGCAGCACCACGCGGCCGTCGATCCACCGCTCGTTCGGATCGCGATCGCACAGCACCCAGAGCTTCCAGTTGGTGCCGTGGCGGATGATGTTCTGCGCCCGCTCATGGACGTGGGTAAAACCCTTCATCACCTCTTGCTCGGAGACCGGCTTGCCGGCAACCGGCTCCGGCGCATTGTTGTGATAGGTGACGACGAGGTTGAACACCTTCCAGCCCGACAGCGGATAATGCACGATGTGGCATTTCGGACCGGCCCACAGCGTCGCCGCGTTCCAGCGCAGGTCCTCCGGCATCTGTTCGGTCGGGATCACCGAGCGATAGGTGGTGTGCCCGGAGACGCGCGGCGGACCGTCCGCCGTGACCTGCTTGCGGATGTTCGACCACAAGCCATCGGCGCCGATCAGGAGGCGGCCGGCAATCCGCTCGCCATCGGCGAGCTTCGCCGTCACGGACGAGCCGTCCTGCTCATAGCCTGTCACCTCGCTCGAAACACGTAGCTCGATCAGTTGGTGGCTTTGGCAGGCGCGCAGGAACACGCCGTGCAGATCGCCGCGATGCACCACGGCATAGGGATTGCCGAACCGCGCGCGAAAGGCATCGCCGAGATCGATGTGGGTGATCTCGCCGGCGGTCAGCGCGTCCATCAGCCGGAGCTGATCGATATAGACGGCCATATTGCGCGCGGCCTCGCCGACGCCGAGATAGTCGAAGGCGTGGAACGCGTTCGGGCCGAGCTGGATGCCGGCGCCGATCTCGCCGAGCGCGGCGGCCTTCTCCAGCAGGATCGAGCGGATGCCTTTTTGCGCGAGGCCCAGCGCCACGGCAAGGCCGCCGATGCCGCCACCTGCGATCAGGACGGGTCTTGTCTCCGCCATCAGCCCGACCTCCCGAGATGTTCGAGCGCGTCCTCGGCGCGCAGCGGCACCCGCGACGCCTCGTTGTTGAGGTCGACGAGCTGGGTCAACAACGCCAGCAACGTCTTGCGGTCGGCAGGCTTCAGCGGCTGCAGCATCCGCGCCTGTGCCTTGTCGACCGAGGGCATGATGTCGCTCAGCACCGCCGCGCCGGCCTTGGTAAGATGGAGCAGCTTGATCCGCCTGTCTTCTGGCGCCGGCTTGCGCTCGATATAGCCCTTGGCTTGAAGCCGCTCGATCACGCTGCCGAGCGTGGAGCGGTCGAAGGCGATCACCGCCGAAAGCCGCGTCGCGTCGATGCCGGGATGGGTATGGATCGCGACCAGCGCGGCATATTGCACCGGGGTCAGATCGAACGCCTTGCACTCCTCCATGAAGATCGAGACCGCGATCTGCTGCATGCGCCGGAACAGATAGCCCGGCGCGGCATAGACCGCGTCCATGGTGACGGGCGTTGGCTTGTTATTCGGCATCGGGCTGCTTGTCCGGGGCGGCGTCGGCAAACGCCTTGACCTGTTTGGCCGCGGCCTCGGCCTTGAGCAGGCGCGGATAGGCCGAGACGTCGACGCCGAAACGCCGCGCATTGGCGAGCTGCGGCACCAGACAGAGATCGGCAAGCGTCGGCTGGTCGCCAAAGCAGAATGGGCCGGACTCCGCCGCGATCAGGGTCTCGCAGGCCGACAGGCCCTCGCGATTGACCCACGCCGCCCACTCCTGGACCTTCTCCTCGGGCAGCCCGAGTTCGCGCAGCCGCGCCAGCACCTTCAAATTCTGCACCGGATGGGTGTCACAGGCGATCGCCAGCGCGAATGCCCTCACCTTGGCGCGGCGAAGCGGATCCTTCGGCAGCAGCGGAGGATTGGGGTGGGTCTCATCGAGCCATTCGATGATCGCGACCGACTGGGTGAGGATCGCGCCGGCGTCGCTCTCCAGGGTCGGCACCAGCCCCTGCGGATTGATCGCGAGATAGGCCGGCGCACATTGCTCGCCCTTGCGCAGATGATGCGGTAGATGCTCTGAGGTGAGCCCCTTCAGATTGAGGGCGATCCGGACCCGGTAGGACGCGCTGCTCCGGAAATAGCCATGCAGCTTCATCGGAACCTCCCTTGCATTTCCCTATTGGCTTGGTTGATTGACGCTAGCCATATTGTCAGTATACTGTCAATTAAATTGCACCGACAAGAATGATGGGAGGCTTACCATGGAAGCCGTGACCAAGACGCCGGAACGCGAGGCGTTCTACCGCAAGATCGACGGCGAGAATCTCACCGCGCTGTGGACGGTGATGAGCGACCTGATCACGCCGGAGCCGAAGAGCGCCTGCCGGCCGCATCTCTGGAAGTTCGACGTCATCCGCGACTACATGCTCGAGGCCGGCAAGCTCATCACCGCCAAGGAAGCCGAACGGCGCGTGCTGGTGCTGGAGAACCCGGGGCTGCGCGGCCAGTCCAAGATCACGACCTCGCTCTACGCGGGCGTGCAGATGGTGGTGCCCGGCGACGTCGCCCCTGCGCACCGGCACAGCCAGTCGGCGCTGCGTTTCGTGCTCGAAGGCAAGGGCGCCCACACCGCCGTCGATGGTGAGCGCACCGCGATGGAGCCCGGCGATTTCATCATCACGCCGTCCATGACCTGGCACGATCATTCCAACGAGACCGACCAGCCGATGTTCTGGCTCGACGGTCTCGATATCCCCTTGGTGCAGTTCTTCGACTGCTCCTTCGCGGAAGGATCGAAGGAAGACCAGCAGAAGATCACGAAACCCGCCGGCGACAGCTTTGCGCGCTACGGCCACAACCTGCTGCCGATCGACCAGAAGCGGAGCTCGAAGACCTCGCCGATCTTCAGCTATCCCTATGCCTACACCCGCGAGGCGCTGGAGAAGGCCCGCGCGAGCCAGGAGTGGGACGCCTGTCACGGGCTCAAGCTGAAGTTCAGCAACCCCGAGACCGGCGATTTCGCGATGCCGACCATCGGCACCTTCATCCAGCTTTTGCCCAGGGGCTTCAAGACCGCGCGCTATCGCGCGACCGATGCGACGGTGTTCTGCCCGATCGAAGGCAAGGGCCGCAGCCGCATCGGCGATGCGGTCTTCGAGTGGGGCCCGCGCGATCTGTTCGTGGTGCCGAGCTGGCACTGGGTAACGCACGAGGCGGATGACGACGCCGTGCTGTTCAGCTTCTCGGACCGGCCCGTGCAGCAGAAGCTGGATCTGTTCAGGGAAGATCGCGGCAACGCGTGACCTCGTCGTCCCGGGCAAGCGAAGCGCGACCCGTTTCGCCGGGACAGGGGGAGCGCGTAAGTTTCGTCGTCCCGGCGAAGGCCGGGAGGTAGATTCACATTCGAAGTGCAACACTTGAGCAAAGGCCTCGGCAGGCGTGCGGTAGTCAAGGCATTTGCGCGGGGTGTTGTTGTAGGCGGCGATGAACTGGCGGAATCTGGCGGTCGAGAGGGTTACGAGATCGGTCTTGCGGGGAATAAAGCGGCGCATCCTGCCGATAGCGTTCTCGATGCCGCCCTTCTGCCAGGGGGCGTGGGGATCGCAGAAGAAGGTCTCGATCGAGAGGCGGTGCAGCGCCAGGTGACCGGCGAACTCGGTGCCGTTGTCGAAGGTCACGGTCTGGCGCAGCTCCTGTGGCAGGGTCGCGAAGAAGCCCACGAGATGGCGGGCGACACCGCGCGCGACCTTGCTGGCAAGGCGGATGCCGAGCAGCAGACGCGAGGTGCGCTCGTGCACGGTCAGCACGGCCTGACCGTATTTCGAGAACATCATCAGGTCGGCCTCCCAGTGTCCGGGCACGCTGCGGTCGGCCACTTCGATCGGCCGATTTGCCAAGGAAACACGGCCTTCGATGAAGCTTGCGGGGCTGCCGCCCCTCTTGCCGCGGCGGCCGCGCTTGCTCTTGGCGCGCGGCAGATAGCGCCGCCAGTTGAAATCCGTGGTGCGCCTGAGTTGGGCATAGATGAAGCGGTAGATGGTCTCGTGCGAGATCACCTTGCGCCCGGACTCGCGGGCCAGCCGGCCGGCGACCTGCTCGGGCGACCAGCCCCGGCGAAGGCGTTCCAACACCGCGCGGCGCAGGCCGGGCTCCCGTTCGAGGCGTCCGCCCGTCCAGCGCCGCGCTCGCATCTGGTGCTGGGCATAGTTTGGCTTGTAGCCGACCTGGCTCCCCCGATTGCGCCTCAGTTCCCGAGAGACCGTTGATGGCGAGCGATCCAGAGCTGCCGCGATTTGCCGGACCGAGCTGCCATTGGCCGATAGGCAGGCAATCTCGCATCGGTCGTCCAGAGAGAGCTGCTTGTAAGTCCGCCCCATGGCAACACCTCCTCAAGGAAGTGTTGCACTTCGTTTGCGAACTCAGGGGACCCATAACCACCGCGCTCGGTTGGTTAAAGACGCTGCGGCCCCAGCCTGTTCTAACAATCACGCCCTGTGGTTATGGGTCCCGGCCTGCGCCGGGACGACAGTGGTGTTGCGGGCCGGCAGGTTGCCTTCATCGCCAGTGCAACAGCCGCGTCTCGAGCCAGCCGATCACCTTGCCCACTGCGAGCCCGAACACCGACAGGATCACCACGCCCGCGAGCAGCTGATCGGTCTGCATCAGATTTCCGGCCTGCAGCACGAAGGCGCCGATGCCGTATTGCGCGCCGATCATCTCGGCGCTGACGACGAGCAGCAGCGCCACGGAGGCGGTGATGCGGAAGCCGGCGAGGATCGCGGGCAGCGCGCCCGGCCAGATCACCTTGCGCACGATGGTGGCAAACGGAACGTTGAAGCTCTGCGCCATGCGGATGAGGTTGCGCGGCACCGCATCGACGCCGCTATAGACCGAGATCGCGGTCGAGAAGAAGACGCCGAGCGCAATGGTCGCGATCTTCGGCTCTTCGCCGATGCCGAGCCAGAGAATCAACAGCGGCAGCAGCGCGATCTTCGGAATCGGGAACAGCGCCGAGATGAAGGTGATGCCGACGCCGCGCGCCATGGTCGACAGCCCGATCGCGAAGCCGACGACGACGCCGGCGGCCGTGCCGATGAGCCAGCCGGTGCCGATCCGCATGATGGACCACGACAAGTGCTGCCACAGCGCGCCCGACATCGCGAGCTTGTAGATCGCGACAGCGATCGCAGACGGCGCCGGCAGGAACAGCGGGTTCACCCACCCTGCGCTGCCGGCGAGCTGCCAGACCGCGATCACAAGCGCGAGCGCGATCCAGCCGGCATGGCGGCTGCCGCCGGGGATAAAGCCGGCGCCGCGAAACGCGACCGGGCGCGTCGCCTCCGCCGATTGGTCTTTCGCTTCCCGCGGCGCGCGGTCAAGCATGCTGGACCTCGCGTTCGGCATCGATCGCCTCGTTGCGGATCAGCGACCACAGCTCACCCTGTAGCGCGGCCATCGGCCCGCGCGCATCCGTCGTGCCGCGCTCGGCGCGCGTCATCGGGATGGTCACGATTTCCCGGATCCGGCCGGGGCGGCGCGACAGCACCACGATGCGGTCGGCAAGCCGTGCGGCTTCTTCGAGATTGTGGGTGACGTAGACCGCGCCCATGCCGCCATCGGCGAGCAGGCGGACAAAGTCTTCCATCAGGAGCTCGCGGGTCTGCGAATCCAGGGCCGAGAGCGGCTCGTCCATCAGCAGGATCGCGGGCTTCACCGCAAGCGCGCGCGAGATGCCGACGCGCTGGCGCATGCCGCCGGAGAGCTGCTTGGGATAGGTGGTGCGGAAATCGGTCAGGCCGGTGCGGCGCAGCGCGTCCTCGATCACAGCCCGGCGCTCGCCGGCACTCAAGCCCGTATGCAACAACGGAAACGCGACATTCTCCTCCACCGTGGCCCAGGGCAGCAGCGCAAAATCCTGGAACACGAAGGTCAGCGGATTGAGACTGTCCGCCGGCGGTGCGCCCCGCAGCTCCGCCGCGCCGGAGCTCGGCTGCAGCAGCCCGCCCAGGACCGACAGCAGCGTGCTCTTGCCGCAACCCGAGGGCCCGACGATTGCCACCACCTCGCCGGCGCTGACGGTGAAGGAGACATCGTCGAGCACGGCGAGATCGCCGAAGCGATGGGAGATGTGGCTGGCGATCAGGTCCATTGTGCGTCACTCGCAATGGAGCTCGTCATTGCGAGGAGCGAAGCGACGAAGCAATCCATCCCTCCGCATATGTGGCGCGACTCTGGATTGCTTCGCTTCGCTCGCAATGACGGTTCGTTACGGCTCGACATCAATCCGCCTTCACGAATTCCTTGGCGATGATGGCATTCACGTCAAACCCCTTGTCGGCAAAGCCCTGCTCCTGGAGCCATTTGATCTGGTTGTCGACATTCTTGACGTCGAGCCTGCCGTCGGGATCGACATAGGCGCAATTGCCGACCACCTGCTCGACCGGCAGGTTGGTGTACTTCGCGATGATCTCCAGCAGCGGCTTGGTCTTGTCGTTGATCGGCGCGACACCGTCCTTCATCGCAGTCAGGATCACGTCGTGATATTCGTGGTCGGCACGGGTGAGCGCGGTGAGCAGCCTGGTCACCAGCGGTGCGTTGGCCAGCGTCTTCGGCGAGGCGAACACCGCCCCCAACTGCCACGGCGTCTCGTCGCCGACCCAGCCCAGGAACTTCGCGCCGCCTTCGTCCATCAGCTTTCGCGCCGTGGAGATCGGCAGCAGCGCCGCATCAACGGTCTCGCCCTTGAGCGCAGCCGCCGCATTCGACAGCGATTGCAGCGGCACGATCTTCACGTCGGCGAGCTTGAAGCCGTATTTGTCGGCGAGCAGGCCGAGCGAATAGTGAAAGCTCGATCCGACCTGCGTCACCGCCACACGCTTGCCGGCGAGATCCTTCGGGGTCTTCAGGCCGGCGGCATAGGCGTTGTTGCTGGCGAAATAGCCGATCAGGGGATAGCCGGGCTTCTCGCGGCTCATGCCGCCGATCACCTTCAGCACGCCCTTGCCGGCGAGATTGTAGAGGCCCGCGGTGAAGGCGGTGACGCCGAAATCGACATCGCCTGAGGTCGTCGCCACCGCGATCGGCTGCGCCGCGTCGAAGAATTTCAGCTCGACCTCCAGGCCGGCGTCGCGGAAATAGCCCTTGTCCTGCGCGATGAAAACGGGCGCGGAGGACGACAGGCGGAGCACGCCGATCTTGGCCTTCAGCACATCCTCGGCCCGCGCGAGACCGCTCGCGGCCCACACCAGGAGACCCGCGAGTGCGAGCCGCGCCCAACCCTTCATTGCCGTCCTCCGCTTACAATCCTGCAGGCACGGCCTGATCGCGGCCGATGAAAGCGCCCTGTATGCTGAGCTGTTGTTGCAACTTTTCGACGGAAATGTCGCGCGGAATCGTATTGCCCGACAGCGCCAGCGCGGCGGCGGAACCGGCAGCCTCGCCCATCACGAAACAGGCACCGGAGACCCGCGCCGCCGACTGGCCTTCGTGTGTCATCGAGGCACAACGGCCGGCGACCAGGAGATTGTCGACGCCTTGGGGTACCAGCATCCGGTAGGGCAGCTCGTTGTAGCCGCGGCTCTCCGGGATCGGCGGAAACTCGAAGATCACATCGCCCGGCACATGGGATTCCATCGGCCAGCCATTGACGCCGATGGAATCCTCGAACGAGGCGCAGCCGAGCACGTCCTCGCCTGACAGCATGTAGCCGCCGATCACACGCCGCGTCTCGCGGATGCCGAGCTGCGGCGGCAGATCGACGATGTAGGAATGCTCGAAGCCCGGCACCGTGCGCAGGAACTTGAACGCCTCGACCGCCTGGCGGCGGCCCTCGATCTCGCCGCGCGTCATGTCATCAGGATCAATACCGGAAATGGCGCCGCCATCGCTCCGCGTCACCTGCGTGAAATTCACTCGCCATTCGATCTGCGATTTCTGCGGCCGCACGATCGCCGACTTGCGCGGGAATGAGTGGGTGCCGGCCGCCTCGGCCTCAGCCATCAGCGCCGGGATGGTCCGCCAGGCCTCGCCCGCCTTCCCGGGATCGATGCCGTTGAGGCGGAGCATCATCGAGGGATAGAGCATGCCGCCCGCATTATCGCCGACCTCATGGGGCGCGCCGGCCCACACGGCGAGATCGCCATCGCCCGAGCAGTCGATGAAGATTTCTGATCGCACCGCCTGCCGGCCGGCCTTGGTCTCGACCATCAGCGCACGGATATGCGCGCCATCCATGACGACGCCGGCGCCGAGCGCGTGGAACAGGATGTCGACCTTGTGATGCGCGAGCAGATCGTCGGCTGCGATCTTGTAGGCCGCGGTGTCGTAGGCCTGCGCAAGGATCTTGCCGAGGATCAGATGCGGCGCGTTCAGCCCGCCGAGCCGGTCGATCCGCGCCAAGAGGTCGGAGGCGATACCCTGCACCACGCGGTGCATCTCGCCGAAGATGTTGGCGTGCAGGCCGCAGAAATTGGTGACGCCGGCCGCGGTGCCCATGCCGCCGAGGAAGCCGTAGCGCTCGATCAGCAGCGTCCGCCGTCCGGCACGTGCCGCGCCGACCGCTGCCGCGATGCCGGCCGGTCCGCCGCCAAGCACCACCACGTCATATTCGCCATAGACCGGGACCTGCCGCGCAGGCTCTTCGATCGTGCTCGCTCGCATCATTTCCGCCCTGAACAAAGTTGATTGGGCCAACTATGAATTGATGCATATTGCAGTACAATCCACTAAATTATGTAATCAGCTTTCGCGAATCGAGAAAGGCTCGAGCAAGGCAGATGGATACGCTGGTCAATCTCGAAGCCTTCCTCGCCACCGCCGATGCCGGCGGCTTCTCTGCCGCTGCGCGCAAGCTCAATGTCGCGACTTCCGTCGTCGCCAAGCGCGTCACCCAGCTCGAGGAGCGGATCGGCACCGCGCTGTTCCACCGCTCGACCCGCCAGTTGCGGCTGACCGAGGCCGGGCAGCAATATGTGCATCGCGCCCGCGGCGTGGTTGCCGATGTCGGCGATCTCTTGTCGCGGATGGGCGAGAAGCAGCGCGATCTGTCCGATCACCTGCGCATCAAGGCGCCGACCTCGCTGACGGTGGCGCGCCTCGCCGATGCCTTCACGATTTTCCAGAAGCAGAACGGAAGCGTGAAACTCGAGATCGTGCTGATCGATCGTCCGGTCGATCCCGTCACCGAGGGGTTTGACATCGCCATCGGCGCCTTCCCGCATTCCTTCGGCGGCGTGATCGACGAGCCGTTGTGCCGGCTGCCGCGCCTCGTGTGCGCCTCACCGGCCTATCTGAAGACGCACGGCATACCGAAGCATCCGCGCGACCTGGTCGATCATCGCTGCCTCAGCTTCCTGCCGACCGGACCGGAATGGCCGTTCGAGGGACCGCGCGGCCGCATCAATATCCAGGTCCGCGCGATTCTCTCTTCGAACGAAGGCCGCGTGCTGACGCAAAGCGCGATCGCCGGCAACGGCGTTGCGCTGCTCTCGCATTATCTGGTCGCGGACGCGCTGCGCGACGGCGCGTTGCAACCGGTACTCACCGACTTTCCGATCCCGGAATTGTGGGTCAAGGCCGCCGTTCCCGAGCGCCGCATCGATGCCGCCGCGGTGCAGGCGCTGCTGAAGACATTGAAAAAATCGCTGTCGCAGCCGCTGTGATGCGACGCCGGCCTTGCCGTTGGCATGCCGACCTGAGACAAGGACGCGAAAGGATCGCCCGCTTGAAACTCCCGATCTCAGTGTCGTTTGGTCTCATCATCGTTGCGACGCCCGCGGCGGCGATCGAGACCTGCCGCTTCATTGAGGCCAAGGCGGAGCGCGAGGCCTGCTACCATCGGCAAGAGCAGGAACTTGCGGCGAAGCGCAAGCCCGAGCCGCCGGTGACGCGGTCGAGCGAATCGAAGACCTTCGATCAGCTGCAGCTGATGCGCCGTGACGACGAAGAGGTCTATCGCAGCATGCGCGGCATCTGCCGCGGCTGCTGAGCCTACGCGCCGCCACCCCACCGGCCGGCGCGCTTCTCGGCGAAGGATGCAAGCCCTTCGGCAGCTTCCGCGGTCTGCCGCTTGGCCGAATGCAGCTGCACGAGCCGGGTGTAAGCGGCATCGTCCACCGCCATGCCGCCGAACGAGCTCTCCAGTGCGAGCTTCTTGGTCTCAGCCATCGCCTCGGGCCCGTTGGCGAGCAGTTGCTCGACGACCTTGGCGGCGACGCTGTCGAGCTCGGCTGATGGCACCACCTCGTGGACGAGGCCGATGCGGCGGGCGTCCTCGGCGCCGAAGCGCTCGCCGGTCAGCGCGTAGCGGCGGACCTGCCGGACGCCGATGGCGTCGCAGAGCTGCGGGATGATGATCGCCGCGGTCAGGCCCCAGCGCACTTCGGTGATCGAGAACAGGGCGTTGTCCGCGGCGATCACGACATCGCAGGCCGCGATCACGCCGGTGCCGCCGCCGAAGCAGCCGCCCTGCACCAGTGCGACGGTCGGGATCGGCAGCGTGTTGAGCCGCTGCACGGCCTCGAAGGTGGCCCGCGACGCCGCTTCGTTCGCTTCAGCCGATTGCGGCCGCACGCCGTTGATCCATTTGAGGTCGGCGCCGGCCTGAAAATGCCTGCCGTTGCCCCTGAGCACGACGACGCGCAGGTTCGGCTTTCTGCCGAGATCGTCCATGGCCGCGAGCACGCCGGCGATCAGCGCGCCGTCATAGGCGTTGTTGACCTCCGGCCGGTTCAACGTGACGGTCGCAACCCCACGCTCATCGAGAGTCCACAGGACGGGGCTGGCCGACATGACGTTGCTCCCTCGTTCGGCATTGCTGTTATCTTGTACGAGCCTTGCACTATGGCGAGAGCAGGCGCCTTGATCCATCACTTTCGGGCGCGCACGACCGCACCACGCGCATGACGGGTTGCGCGATGCCCCGCGCTTGTGGAAACTGACGGGGCACGTTGCGGAGAATTGTTCCAATCATGCGCATCTGCATTTTCGGCGCGGGCGCCGTCGGCAGCCACATTGCGGTCCGGCTGGCGCGCGCCGGCCACGAGGTCAGCTGCGTGATGCGGGGGGCGCATCTGGACGCGGTGAAGACCAGCGGACTGACGCTGAAGGTCGGCGATAGCAGCATCACCGCCAAGGTGAAGGCCTCAGCCGATCCTGCCGATCTGGGACCGCAAGACATCGTCATCAGCACGCTGAAGGCGACCGGCATCGGCGCGCTCGCAACCGGGCTGCCGCCGCTGCTTCAGCGCGACACGTCGATCGTGTTCGCGCAGAATGGCATTCCCTGGTGGTACGGCATCGGCCTGCCGCCGCGGCATCCTCAGATTCCCGATCTCGGCTTCCTCGATCCCGGCGGGCATTTGCGCAGCACCGTCCCGAAGGAGCGCATCATCGGCGGCGTGATCTTCTCCTCCAACGAGGTGATCGCGCCGGGCATCGTCGCGAACCTGTCGCCGGACCGCAACCGCCTCTTGATCGGTGAATGCGACGATCGGCAGAGCGAGCGCATCGCCACCCTGCGTGCGGCGCTCAACGACGCCGCGATCGAATCGCCCGAGGTCAAGCAGATCCGCGAGACGATCTGGTCGAAGCTCTTGACCAACATGTCGATGTCGGTGCTCTGCCTGCTGACCGGGCTGACCGCGCGCGGCGTCCGCGACGATCCTGACATGCAGGACGTGATCCCGCGCCTGCTCGACGAGGCCAACGCGGTGGCGACACACTACATTCCAGAGGTCAAGCGCGTCACCCGCAGCGGGCCGGCGCCGGACCACAAGCCGTCGATCCTGCAGGATTACGAACTCGGGCGCGCCATGGAGATCGATGTGCTGGTGCGCGCACCGGCGGCATTCGCCCGCGCGGCCGCCATTTCGACCCCGATGCTCGACCTGATGGCCGCGCTCGCGATCCAGAAGGCGCGTGACAAGCGCCTGTATCAGGGCTGACAATCCGGCCCACCACATAACAAGCAGGGACATCGAACCATGCAAGTCAAGGACAAGGTCTGCGTCGTCACCGGCGGCGCGAGCGGGATCGGCGAAGCAGTGGCGCGGGCCTATGCGGACGCCGGTGCTCGCGGCGTCGTGGTCGCCGATCTCAAGACCTCGCGCGATCGGCTCGCGAGCGTCGCCGGCGATATCGACGGCCTCGCCGTCACCGCCGATGTCGGGCTCGAGGAGGACATCAAGGCGCTGATCGCCGCGGCCGAGGACAAATATGGCCCGGTCGACGTGTTCTTCTCCAATGCCGGGCTCTCGCGCAAGGGACAGGAGGCCGCCTCCGATGCCGACTGGGACGTGAGCTGGCGCGTGCATGTGATGAGCCACGTGTTCGCGGCGCGCGCGCTGGTGCCCGGCATGCTCGCGCGCGGCTCCGGCTATCTCATCAACACCGCATCCGCCGCGGGGCTATTGGCCTCGCTGAACTCGATGCCTTACGGCGTGACCAAGAACGCCGCGGTCGCGCTCGCCGAGCATCTCGCCATCCAGTATGGCGATCGCGGCATCCGTGTCTCCGTGCTCTGTCCGCAATCGGTGCAGACGGGCATGACGACGCCGGGCCCGAGTGCCGCGCGCGTCGACGGCGTGCTGCAGCCGGGCGAGGTCGCGCGCATGGTGATCGAGGCGATGGCCGAGGAGCGCTTCCTGATTCTCTCGCATCCGCAGGTGCAGGAATACATGCAGCGCAAGGTCACCAATCGCGAGCGCTGGCTGTCCGGCATGCGCCGCCTGCGCGACCGGATCTATGGCGGGGCGGCGTCAGGCTGACCGCGGCGCAAATTTCTCCAGCAGGCCGGAATAGGCCTTGGCCGCGGGCGACGCGTAAGCACCGCGACGCGACGTCGTGAGCTTGAGGCCGGCAAGCGCTTCCGCCTGCTTCACCGCAGCGGCCACGCCGTCGACCACAGGCACGCCGAATTGCACCGACAGCTCATGGGCAAGGTCGGCCATGCCGGCGCAGCCGAGCACGATTGCGTCGGCGCCCTTGTCGAGCGCTCGCGCGATCTCGGCCTCCAGCTTGGCCTTGGCGCCCGAGCCCGGCTTCTCGAAATCGAGCACCGCGACGTCGCAGGCGGTGACCACGGCGCGGTCGGCAAAGCCGTAGCGGCGCACCAGTTCCTCGAGCGGCACGATCGAACGCGGCAGCGTGGTGACGATGCCGATGCGCTTGGCGATCTGCCCGGCGGTGACCAGCGCCGCCTCGCAGATCCCGACCACCGGATAGCGCGCCGCCGACCGCGCGACATCCAACCCGGTGTCGTCGAAACATGCGACGATGCCGGCATCGGCATCGGGCGTCTTCAGCAGCGCCTCGATCAGCCCGGGAACGGCGAAGGCCTCGTCATAGAAGCCTTCGATCGAGGCCGGTCCCATCGCAGATGTGACGGCGACGATCTCGGTGCCCGGCGCGGCCACCGCTTGCGCCGCGGCCGCGATGGTCGCGGTCATCGACGCGGTGGTGTTGGGATTGACGATCAGGATCCTGGTCATGTGCCGAGATTAGTAGCCCGGATGGAGCGGAGCGCAATCCGGGACGGTGTCACAGGGCGGCAAAGCCGGCCTGCTTACGCATGCTTCGCCACCCAGGCCGCGAAGGCGTCGAGCACCTCGGCCATCACCTCGCGGTCGCTGCGGCCGGATCGCTTGAGGACATGGAAGGAGTGGTCGGCCTCCTGCACCAGATGCAGCGTCGCGCAATGACTCAACCCCTTCACCGCGGGCTCGAGCAGGTCGAGCTCGGCCAGCGCATCGCGCGTGCCCTGCAGGAACAGCATCGGGACCTCGACCTCGGCGAGATGCTTGGCCCGCTCGCTCGACGGCTTGCCGGCGGGATGCAGCGGAAAGCCGAGAAACACCAACCCGCGCACGCCGGCGAGCGGCGCCTTGGCCTGTGCCTGCGAGGTCATGCGTCCGCCGAACGACTTGCCGCCGGCGAACAGCGGCAGTTCGCCGCAATGACGCGCGGCCTCCGCCACCGCGGCACGCACCGTTGCCTGCGCGACGGCGGGCGGATCGGGCCGCTTGCTGCCCTTCTCCATGTAGGGAAACTGATAGCGCAATGTCGCGATGCCGCGCTCCGCCAGGCCCTCCGCAATCGCGGCCATCGAGGGATGCGTCATGCCGGCGCCGGCGCCATGGGCAAACACATAGGCGCTACGAGCCTGCGCCGGCCGCAGCAGCAGCGCGGACACCGTGCCGTGGTTCGAGACCGTGATCGTGAGCGGCTGCGCGCCTGACGTGTTCAAGATGACATCTCGAAGAATTGTTGCGCCGTCGTTTCTAGCCGCTGGCCTCGATGCGCGCAAATGCCGCCGCGGAGGGAACGCCGCAAGTGAACTGGCTCACAGCCAATCAACATTTCCGTTGTTAGACCAAGCGCCGCCACTGTAGGATGGCGCACACAGCATCACACGCTTAACGCGAACTCGTTTTTCGGCGAATTTTAACATCTCATCCATATCACGCGCGAGTACCGCGAACTGGGGGAACGGGGCATGCCTCGCAAGACGATATTCGTCATCGGACTGTTGATTGTCGCCGGCGTCCTCTATTTCAAGGACGATATCGAGACGGTGGCGAGCGGCTTCCGCGTCAAGGTCGTCGACTACCAGCCGCCGGCAAAGACGGTGTGGCTGGATCAGAATGTCAGCGCGGAGCGGCTGCGCTGGTTCTATCACGCCGACCAGGGCACACGGACCTTCGGCATTCCCCATGAATGGTTCGTGGCGCTGGAGCAGCCGACGGTCTGGCCGCTGTTCACCGCGGCGCCGCGACTCAGCGAGACCAATTATCTCGGCCGCTTCGGCTTTATTCCCGACACGGTGATTCCGGGCAAACCCGATGCGCTGCCGATCGGCTTCGCGCAGGGCGGCCCGATGGCCGATGCCAACGGCGCGCCGTGGCGCAATCCGCACAGCAAGGCGGACATGACCGGCGTCGGCCTGACCTGCGCCGCCTGCCACACCGGCAGCTTCAGCTATCGCGGCACCGAGATCGTGATCGACGGCGGGCCGGCCAACACCAATCTGTTCGAATTCCAGAAGAGCGTCGGCGTCTCGCTGCTGCTGACGCGGTTCTGGCCGGGGCGCTTCTCGCGCTTTGCCGACGAGATCCTCGGCAAGGACGCCAGCCTCGACGAGCGCATGGCGCTGCGCGGGCAGCTCGACCTCGTGCTGAAGCAATACGCCAACATCAATTCGCTGGAGAACAAGGTCGCCGCCAACAGCGTCGAGGAAGGCTATGCGCGGCTCGACGCGCTGAACCGGATCGGCAATCAGGTGTTCTCGATCGATCTGAACAACCCGAACAACTACGCCTCGCATTCGGCGCCGGTGCATTTCCCGCGGATCTGGAACGCGCCATGGTTCAGCTGGGTGCAATATGACGGCTCGATCATGCAGCCGATGGTGCGCAACGCCGGCGAGGCGCTCGGCGTCAGCGCCGAGCTCAACCTGCTCGACGAGTCCAAGGGACTTTACAAATCGAGCGCGCGGATCGACGTGCTGCACGAGATGGAGCGGATGATCGCCGGCGAGCCGCCCAGCGAGGACAAGGGTTTTGGCGGACTGGCGTCGCCGAAATGGCCGGAGAACATCCTGCCGCCGATCAACATGGATCTCGCGAAGAAGGGCGGCGAGCTCTACAAGACGCATTGCCAGGGCTGCCACGGCCCGGCGATCGACAGCAAGGCGCTGCCCGCGAGCGAAGCCTTTGCGCTGTTCAAGGACAAGAAGCGCTGGACCAGGAACGAGGCCGGCCAGCCGCTGCTCGACGTCGAGATGATTCCGATCAGCCATATCGGCACCGACAGCGCGCAGGCCGAGGGCCTCGCGCACCGCACCGTCGAGACCCCGGCCAATCTCAACATCAAGGACGGCAGTTTCGGTCCGGCGCTCGGCGATCTCGTCGAGAAGACCGTCGACTATTGGTACGACCAGAACAAGACCCCGCCGGAAGATCGCAAGCGCATCAACGGCTACCGGCCGAACGAGATCCAGGCGCCGCTCGCCTACAAGGTCCGGCCGCTCAACGGCATCTGGGCGACCCCGCCCTATCTGCACAACGGCTCGGTCCCGACCATCTACGCACTGCTGTCGCCGGTGAAGGATCGTCCCGCAACCTTCTATCTCGGCAGCCGGGAGTATGATCCCAAGGATCTCGGCTATGCCTGGAAGGACAAGATCAAGAACGCCTTCATGCTCGACACCACCAAGCGCGGCAACGGCAATTCCGGCCACGAATTCTCCAACGAGAAGCGCACCGGCGTGATCGGGCCCGAGCTGAAGGAAGACGAACGCCGCGCCCTGATCGAGTTCATCAAGACGCTGTAGGCCCCGAAGGGACTGCGCCCCCTCTCCCGCGCGCGGGGAGGGCAATCGCATATGGCCGTTTGAGGCAATCGGAGTTCCCACAAACTCGTCATGCCCGGGCTTGTCCCGGGCATCCACGTCTTCGTCTCCACGCAAAGAAAAGACGTAGATGGCCGGGACAAGCCCGGCCATGACGGCGCGGAAGAATCGGTTCAATCCATATGCGATTGCCCTGCCGCTTGCGGGGAGAGGTCGGATCGCATCGCAAGATGCGATCCGGGCGAAGGGGTACAGGTCTCGCAACTCGCACCGCCTGGCCGAGAGAGCCCCTCACCCCACCCCCTAAGAGCGAGCTTCGCTCGTCTCGACCCGCAAGCGGGAGAGTGAACTGAGTTTGCGGACAGAATACTGCACATCCTCCGTGTCGGCTGATGTCCTCGCCAACAGCGGCTGTCCTTCAACTCTTCGGCACCGGCTGCCGGCGCGCCGGGCGGGTCATGGCCTCGAGCTCGAGCAGCTGGTTGAGCTGCGCCTCGGTCAGCAGCTTTTCCTCCAGCACGATGTCGGCGACCGAGCGGTTCTCCTTGAGCGCACGGCGCGCCACGCGCGATGAGGCCTCATAGCCGAGCGACGGCGCCAGCGCCGTGATCAGGCCGATCGAGCCCTGCACCAGGCTGCGGCAACGCTCGCGATCGGCCTCGATGCCGTCGACGCAACGCTTGGTCAGCGTATCGACCGCCGCCGTCAGCATGCGCAGCGAGCTCAAGACGCAATAGCCGATGGTCGGCTCGAACGCGTTGAGCTGCAACTGGCCACCTTCGGCGCACATCGTGACCGTGAGGTCGTGCCCGATCACCAGGAATGCCACCTGGTTGACCACTTCTGGAATAACAGGATTGACCTTGCCGGGCATGATCGAGGAGCCTGCCTGCACCGCCGGCAGGCGGATTTCGCCGATGCCGGTGCGCGGCCCGGACGACAGCAGCCGCAGGTCGTTGCAGATCTTGGACAGCTTGACCGCGACGCGCTTGAGCACGCCGGAAAACAGCACGAAGGCGCCGAGATCGGACGTCGCCTCGATCAGGTTGGAGGCAAGCACCATCGGCTGGCCGGACAGCCGCGACAATTCCTCGACCGCGAGCGCCGCATAGCGCGGATCGGCATTGATGCCGGTGCCGATCGCGGTGGCGCCGAGATTGACCTCGCGGAACAGCGCGGAAATCTCGTTCAGGCGCGCGACGTCCTCCTTCACGGTCACGTGGAAGGCGTCGAATTCCTGGCCGAGCGTCATCGGCACCGCATCCTGAAGCTGGGTCCGCCCCATCTTCAACACGTCGGCGAACTCCACCGCCTTGCCCTTGAGGGAGTAGGCGAGATCGTCCAGCGCGCGCACCAGCGGCTGGGTGGCGAAGATCACCGCGAGCCGCAGCGCGGTCGGATAAGCATCGTTGGTCGACTGCGCCATGTTGACGTCGTCGTTCGGATGCAGCGCGTGATAGTCGCCCGGTTTGCGCCCCATCAGCCGCAGTGCGAGGTTCGCGATCACCTCGTTGGCGTTCATGTTGGTGGAGGTGCCGGCGCCGCCCTGGATCGCGTCGACGACGAAGGATTCGGCATAGACCTTTTCGGTCGCAATCCGGGTGCAGGCGGCCTCGATCGCATCCGCCTTCTCCGGTGCGAGATAGCCGAGCCGCTTGTTGGCGCGCGCGGCGGCCTGCTTCACCAGCGCCAGCGCGCGGACGAATTCCGGGAAGTGCCCGACCGGCACGCCGGTGATCGGAAAGTTCATCACCGCGCGCTTGGTATGAATGCCCCACAGCGCATTGGCCGGCACATCGTCCTCGCCGAGCAGATCGTGCTCGGTGCGGGACTGCGCCTGCTCGATCGGCACGGTGCGGACGGTCGCGACCGCGAGCTGGCTGGGGCCGCCGCTCTCGCCGGAGGGGGACGCGGCAGCTGCAGCGTTGGCGGTCTCAACCTTCGATTCGGCCATGGTAGCTCCGTTACCTCACGCAGATCGTGTCGTCAGCGACGCCGGCCATGATGCGCCCCGCGGGCGTCGAAAGCCAATGCCTATCGGCAGAGTCTTGCACACCGGCGAGCGGAGGGACGCGGAAAAGCAGTATTGGCGCGCGCCGAACCGGGAGATTAAGGGCTTTGCCTTATCCGTCATGATAACAACAACTTATAGCTCGATATCGCGGCTCGCTTCGCGATTGATGCGGCTGCTTTCTCCGCCCCGTCGTCGCGTGCTAGACGAGCATCGACTGGCGCAAGGGCGCCGCCGACACTGAACGAACCAAGGACCAAAGCCGTGTCCAACAACAACGAAGCGATCACCATCAAATTCCGCTGCCCGGCGGAGCTCGAGGGCAAGATTCCGCCGCCGATGCCTGCGTCGTTGGGGCTTCCCGGATGGCTCAAGGCGATGCCGACGCAGGCCTTCAATACGATGAGCAATCGCGAAGAGGATACCGTCAAGCGTTGCCCGCCATTCGTCGATGCGATGACATCGGGTTTCCTGTTGCCGCTGATCTGCGATCTCAAGGTCGAGAATGGCGCGATCACTTGGGACAACAACCTTCCGGCCGGCGGCGCGCTCGAATTCCCGCGCTCGCCGGTCGGCTTCCACGACGAAAGCCAGGTGGTCGGCTCGCCGCTGTTCGAGCCCGACCGCTTCGTCATCAAGTTCGTCAATCTGTGGACCATCGAGGCGCCGCCGGGCTACTCGCTGTTCTTCACGCATCCGGTCAACCGGTTCGACCTGCCGTTCACCACGCTGACCGGCATGGTCGATTGCGATCTGTTTCACGACAGCTGGGTTCATTTCCCGGCACGCTGGCACGACACCAGTTTCAACGGCGTGTTGCCAAAGGGCACGCCGGTTGCGCAGTGCTTCCCGGTGAAGCGCGAAAACTGGGTCGCGCAGACCGCGGCGATGACGCCGGATGAAACATCGCGCGCCCAGGAACTGACCAACAGGATGGCCCGCGAGTCCGGACTCTATCGGCGGCAATTCCGGACGTAGAGCGGGCGCGCGAAGCTCAGCTGCGGCCTCCTCCGTCATTGCGAACTACCCGATGGGGGGCTCCGCAACCACCGCCGTCGCCCTGGCGAAAGCCAGGACCCATAGCCACCGTCTTCGATGATGAACGGGATCGCGGACCGGTGTCGCTCAACAGTTGAGATTTGGGGTAATGGGTCCTGGCTTTCGCCAGGACGACACCGAATATGTGGCACGATCCTGAGCCAGTTCGGTGTCATCACCCGCGCATGCGCGCATGCGGGTGATCCAGTATTCCAGAGACGCTTGTGCTTGAGCGCAGAGGCCGCGGCTTATCCCGGCTGTCGTCCCGGCCCCCGTGCGCAATTGCTCACTAGGCCGGGACGACGGTGCACCGGCGGCCGCTCTCGATTCTTGTTTTGACGCGTTAGCGCGAACCGGTGTTCGCTTCGCTCGAAAACGCTTTAGCTCAGAAATTCCGCAAAGGCGCTGCGACGGAAGAAGAAGCGGCCGTGCGATGACATGATCAGCGCGGCGGTCGTGCGGCCGATCATTTGCGGCCGGCCGCGCAATGCGAGACGCAGATTGGCCTCGCCGGCCGCGCGGTCGCCCATTTCCAGAAGACTGGCGGAGAAGCTGAGACGCGTCAGCGGGTCGTCGGGGCGCTGCGCCACCACCTGGCGGTAAAGATCCGCCGCGGCAGCATATTCGCCATCGAGCAGCAGCACACGCGCGAGCGCGGCGAGAACATCGGGATGTCCCGGCGCCGCGTTGCGCAGCTTCTCCAGAATCTCGCGCGCCCGGCCGCGCTCATTGCGCTGGGGCAGCAGCTGCGCCAGCAGCAGCTGAAACTCGAGGCTCCCCGGCGCGAGAACCAGCGCGCTCTCGATGACGGCAACCGCCTCGTCGATCCGGCCGGCCGAGTGCAACTGCCCCGCCAGGGCCTGGAATGCGGGCAGGTACGGCGGCCGCCGCGCGGTGGTTCGCCGCAGCACATCGATCGCCTCGCTGCCGCGACCGGCGCCGCCGAGCGCCGCGCCGAGCAGGGTCTCGAGGCCGGGATCCTCGACGCGGCGCACGGCGCGCTCGAGCGGTGCGATCGCTTCCTCGTTGCGGTTCTGGATCATCAGCGCCCGTGCCAGGATCGAGGCCGCGCCGACATCGCTCCGGTTTGCCTTCAAGACCTCCGCCGCCAGCCGCTCGGCTTCGACGACCTGTCCCATCTGCAATGCGACCACGGCGCGTTGCAGAACCGGAGATGGGCTGGGCCCGCGATTGGAAGGAGGCGGCGATTTCGGCATGCGGTCCGTCACGAGATGGTTGTTGTCAGCCGTTATCATTGCCGCCGACGGAGCGTCCAGCGAAAGTCGCATCCGGACACCGAGATACCGTCCGGTTCCGGCCCGCACCGACCGATTCATGCATCCCTGCCGCTGCCGGGCGACAGGGGACCAACCACCCTATCCATGCAATTTTTCGACTGCTTAACCTATTCAATCTAGCTTGGGTTGCCATAACAGGGCCCGGCTAGATGCTCGCAACAACGCTCGAAAACATTCAGTCGACGGACTCGAAGCGCGCCAACTACACGCGCGGAATCCTCGTGATGCTGGTCGCCGCCCTTCTGTTCAA
The DNA here is from genome assembly GCF_032918025.1 of Bradyrhizobium sp. BEA-2-5. NCBI lineage: Bacteria > Pseudomonadati > Pseudomonadota > Alphaproteobacteria > Hyphomicrobiales > Nitrobacteraceae > Bradyrhizobium > Bradyrhizobium sp. BEA-2-5. Next base: position 8,104,149 of record NZ_CP136629.1, read on the forward strand.
GGTTGTGTGGTTCTCCCAGCTGGGGCTGGGGCACGGTCGCGAACTGGTCGACTTCGCCGCCTTCTACATTACCGCAAAGCTGGTATGGCTCGGCGACCTCGACCAGGCCTATCAATTCGCGAAGCTCGCCATCATCGAGAAGCAGGCGTCGGGCGGGCACGACGGCTTCATGCCATGGACCTATCCTCCGCAATTCAACCTGCTGCTGGCTCCGTTCGCGCTGGTCCCGTTCGGAATGGCCTATTTGTTGTTCATGGCCTCGACGCTGGCTGTTTACCTCACCGTGCTGCGGCGTCTTGCCGGAAACCGGTTCGTGCTCGTGCTCATCGTTTTCTTCCCAACGATCGGGGTCACGCTGGCATGCGGTCAGAACAGCTTCCTTACCGCCGCACTGATCGGACTGGTGTGCCTGTACTTCGAAGAGCGACCGATGCTCGCGGGCGCGGCCCTTGGTCTCATGATCATCAAGCCGCATTTCGCCGTTGCCTTCGCACTCTATGCCATCCTGCGGCGCTCGTGGATCGTCGTGATGACGGCGGGCGCCGTCGTGCTGATCAGCTCGGCGATCTGCACGTTGCTGTTCGGCATGCAGATCTGGACCGTGATGCTGCAGAGCGTGCATGATTCGTCGGTATTCCTGCGGGAAGCCTATTATCCGCTGTATCGAATGGTCTCGACCTATGCCGCGCTGCGAACCACGGGGTTCTCCGCATCGGCAGCGTTCATCGGCCAGGGCATCGTCGCCGTTCTTGCGCTCGGCATCGTGCTGGTTGCGGTCTACCGCAAGATGCCGGTGCGCGAGAGTCTCGGCCTGACCGCGATCGTATCGGTCTGCATCAGCCCCTATGCGTATGATTATGACTTCCTGATCTTCAGTGTCGGAATGGCGCTGCTGTTGCCGGCGCTTCAGGCCAAGGCCCGCGAGTGGGAACGGGCGATCATCTATGCGGCGCCGATACCGATCGGAGCCTTCGGCTACATGCACACGGTCCATAACAACACGCCCCGCACGGACGTCCATTGGGTCGACGTGCTTTCGATCGGAGGCTTCGGGATCGCCGCGCTGATCACGCTGATCGTCGCAATCCTGCTGCTGCGCGAGTCAAGCAGCGGCTCTCCCGTTCCGGCGCAGGGGCCGCTTGCGAGGATTTGAGCACCCGGCGCGACGCTCCCGCGATCGCGCGACGCTCACGGTGCGACCATTTCGAGACGATCGCGCGCCGGCAGGGTCGACGCGAAGGCCTTCAGCGCGCCGGCGACGAGCTCCGGCTGCGCGGCCGGCGTGACGTAGAAGCTTACGTCACCCAGCGCGCCGGTCACCGGGATCGTGTGCAGGATCGCGACCTTCCTCCAGCTCGCCGGCACGCCCTGCGCAAACCAGCTGTCGTAGATCATGGCGACGCCGACATGATGCTCGTCGGCGAGCACGGCGATCTCGGGCGGGCCGTAGCGGCCGGCGCGCTTCGCCTTGCGCACGCGCTCCGAGCCGAGCCCCCACAGATCCAGGACAAAGTTCGGATTCCCCCAGGCAACAAGCCCAAGATCGTTCACGGCAATCGGCCGCCGGTAGAGCTGCTGGGCGAAGCGGCCCAGCTGGTAATGCTGCTCATAGACGCCGCGCGAGGCAAACGGCGTCTCCAGGGCGGCGCTGGCATAGCCCACGCTGGCAAAACCAGCCAGCCCAATGCTGGCGAGCGTCGCGGCGGTCCATTGCGGGACGCTCAAGACCGCTCGCGCACGTGCAGCCGCGTAGAGCAGCGCCAGCACCGCAAGCGCGACGATGTAAACCTCATACCGGTAGAACCAGCCATATTGGCCAAAGCCGAGATGCGCAGCGATCGCGGCGAGCACCGTCGCACAGACGAGCTGCGCGCCGCGGTCGGCGCGCAGCAGCGCCATCGCGCCGGCGAGCGCAAGGCCGAGCAGCATCAGCCTGAAGCCGGCGGGATCAGCGAAGCTGTCGCCGAGATTGCGGAGGATGGAGCCGAAGACGCCGGCTCCTTCATAGCCGGATTCGGCGATGCGCGATTTGAGCAATACCGAGCTCGGCAAGAGCGGGAGACCGAGCCAGGCCATGCGCGCGAAATACGCGGCGTACGCGCAGAGCGTGACGGCGGCGGCCGCGGCGGCAAACCGGCGCTGGCCGAGCAGAGCAAACCCCATCATCGCCGCAACGGCAAACGCGATCCCCTCGAAGCGAATCAGCGGCAGCAGCACCAGCGCCGCGAAATGCATGGCGGTCGGCGACCGTCCGCGCGCGGCTTCGGTCAGGCCGCCGAAGGTCGCGACCGTGGCCCAGACGTGAAGACTGTGCTCCATGCCGGTCATCGGCAGGGCGATCGCGCTTGTCGAAAAAATGGCGAGCAACACGACAAAAAACAGCAGCGGCTTCTCCCGGCCGGGGTCGAGCAGTTCGGCCGATTCTAGAATGCGCAGGAAAGCCACGACAGTCGCGGCCGCGGCCGCGGCATTGATCAGGAGCGGACCGAATGCGCCAAGATGCAGCGTCTCGGTCACGGCCAGCAGATAGGGCCAGATGATCGACGAGCTTGGCGACGAGACCTCGGAGGCATTGACGCCGTAGCCGCCGGACCGGATATGATCGGCGACGGCGAGGTGGATGTAGGGATCGTCGAGGGTGAAGATCAGCCTGCCGTCGCAGAGCGTGACGCTGAAGATCAGGGTCGCCGCGAACAGCACGAGCCACACCAATGCCGTCACAAGCGGGACGCTCTGCCGGATCGTGCTGGCTCGCGGGAACGACGCATGGTTGGCGGCGATGCCGGGCATCAGATACGCATCCGCTTGAAGATCGTCTCCGGCAGCGCGCAGATGATCGCCATCACCAGGCGGAAGCGGCGGGCCACATAGATCACGTCACGCGGCCTGGTCACATCGGCCCGGAAGATATCCTCCGCGACCCGATCCGGCTGCACCGTCAAGGGAGCCGGCAGCTTCATATGCGCCGTCATCCTAGTCCGCACGAATCCCGGCTTGACGGTGACGACACGGACCTTGCCCGCAAGCGCCAGGCGGTTGCGCAAGCCGGACAGGAATTGCGAGAAGCCGGCCTTGGCCGCGCCGTAGTAATAGTTCGAGGCCCGCCCGCGATCGCCGGCGACCGAGCTCACGCCGACGATGGTGCCCGAACCGCGCGTCGCGAAGGCTTGCGCGAACAGTTCGAGCAGCAGGCTGGGCGCCTCGAAATTGGTGCGCATGATCTGCATCGCAAGCCCGGGATCGGTCTCGGCACGCGATTGATCGCCGAGCTCTCCGACAACGCATACGACGGTGTCGGGAAGTGGCGAAAGACCGGCGACGAAGCCGCCGAGCTGCCCGGTCTGCAGCACGTCGAGCGCGACAACCGAGGTTTCGGTACCGCTTCGCGTCTTGATGTCGTCCGCATTGCGCTGTGCCGCCCCGATATCGCGGGCGGCGAGCGTCACGCGCCATCCCTCCCTCGCATAGCGCAGCGCGGTCGCGTGCCCGATGTCCGAGCTGCCGCCAATCACCAGAATTGATTTTGTGCCGGTCATCAAATTCCAAGCCGTGCTGAAAGATGGGACACGAGGCGACTGTTCGCCCCGATCTGCTGGCGGATGTCCCGCAAGGCCGCAAGGCCGGGATATCCGGATTCGAATGTCGCGCGGGACTGCCGCGCATCCTTGGCGAGATAGATCCGGCCGCCGGCATCGACCACCAGCGCGTCGAGCTGGTCAAGAAAGGCGAACAGCGCGTCGGTGACGGGAAAGTCCATCGTCAACGTGTAGCCGCGGAGCGGAAACGACATCGACCCACTGCCTTCGCCAAGCTGCTTGAGAACCGCAAGAAACGACGCATCGCCGCGCCGCGACACACGATCGAGAATTTCGGCGAGAACGCGGCGCGCGCGGTCGAGCGGGATCACGCATTGATATTGCACGAAGCCGCGCCGGCCGTAGATCCTGTTCCAGTCGGCGATCGCATCGAGCGGAAAGAAATACGGGTCCCAATGGACCAGCCGCGGCGTGCCCGGATGCGCGGCGCCGCGGCGGAAGTACAGCTCGTTGAACACCCGCATCGATGCGCGATTGAGCAGCCATCCCGGAAACAGCTCCGGGACCGCGAGCCGCGACGTGCGAAGGCTGGGGAACGTCTCGAGGTCCGGTCCCAGCGTATCCTTGTCGCGGCGCGTGGCGTGCTCGGCGAGATAGACGAGCGAGCGTCCGAGCGCCGCGCCGCGCGCGAGGCAGTCGATCCAGGCCACCGAATAGGTGGTCGATGCGCTGCTTTCCAGCTGATCGATCGCCGCATCGAGATTGCCGGCGACGCGGGTGTCCTGACGCAGCCAGGCGGTCTCGATCGGCAGCAGCCGCAGCGTCGCGTCGAGGATGATGCCCGTCAGGCCCATGCCTCCCAGTGTCGCCGCGAACAGCGCGGCGTTTTCCGATCGCGAGCAGGTGACGATCTCGCCGCCAGGCAGCGCGAGGCGGAACGAATCGACGATGGTGCCGAAGCCGCCATCGCGATGATGATTCTTGCCGTGAACGTCGGCCGCGATCGCGCCGCCGACCGTCACGAATTTCGTGCCGGGCACGGCTTTGAGGAAGAAGCCGCGCGGCTCGAAAACGGCAAGGATGTCGGCGATGGTCACGCCGGCTTCGACCGTCAATCGGGCGGTTGCGGCATCGAAGCTCCGCATCCGGTTCAGGCCGCGCGACGAAATGGTGGATTGCGTTCCGATCGCGGCATCGCCATAGGCCCGTCCGGCCCCGCGCGCGATGACGCCGGACCGCGCAAGCAGATGGTCCCGCGCGCCTGTGGGCGTCTGCGGCGCCAGCAGTTCGGACGACGCCTTGGGATAGTTGCCCCAGCCGGACAGGCCGATCCCGCCCGGATTGGAGGCCGATGGCACAGGTGCTGGTAACGCAGCGGCCGGCATCGCTAGATGGCGGCGAGCATGATGGCGCCGATCGCGCCGAGCGCGACCCAGCTGACGCGATCCCTCAGCGCAAAGATGACCGGATCGTCGTCGATCAATCCGCGCTGCGCGAACAACATCACACGGCCGATCCAGTACATCAAGATCGGACAACCGACCCAGAGCAGTTGCGGATGGCTGTAAAGCGCGCGCACCGTATCGGACGAGATGTAGAGCGTGAAGATCACGACGGCGTTGAAGCCTGACGCGGCGGCGAGGATCGCGATCATCGCTTTGTCCTCGACCTGGTAACCGCGCGCCGCCAGCACGGCGCCGTCCGGCTGGCCGGCGAGCTCGATATAGCGCTTCACCAGCGCCAGCGACATGAAGATGAACAGCGAGAACGCAAGCAGCCATTCCGACATCGGCACGCTGATCGCAACGGCGCCGCCGATCACGCGGACGGTGTAAAGCGTGGCGAGCACGACGACGTCAACGGTCGCGATGCGCTTGAGCCAGAACGAATAGGAGGTGGTCAGCGCGAAATAGCCGAGCAGGACGCCGCCGAACTCGATCGATATCGACATTGCCATCGCAAAGGCGGCGACCAGCGCCAGGGCCATCGCGCCGACGGCGCGCGAGGCCGGGACGGTGCCGCTTGCGATCGGGCGGTTGCGCTTGGTCGGATGCGCGCGGTCGGCCTCGACGTCGAGAAGATCGTTCAGGATGTAGGCGCCCGACGCGCAGAGCGAGAATGCAATCACCGCAAATAGCGACGTCGCCGCCGATCCCAATGCGAATTTGTGTGCGGTCAGCAGCGGCACCAGCACGAGGGCGTTTTTCGCGTATTGATGCACCCTGAACAGCTTCAGCCAGGTGTGCATGCCGACCGGCGCGGACGGCTCGGATCGAGCGGGGCGCGCGAGGCGCGATGCGGAATCGGGCAACGCGACCGCTGCGCTGCCGATGTAGTCAAAGCCCTGGTGAAGCAGGGGCGGCAGCTCTTCGCGCTGTGCCGCCGCCAATTGACGTTCCGGCGCGGCGGCCCAGGCGGTAAAGACCCCAAGATGCTGGGCAACCGCGCTGACGAACGGCTCGGGATGGGTTTCCGAGCAAAGGTACACCGGGCGGCCTTCGCCCAGCACCTGCAGCAGGAACCTGACCGCGTCGTGGTCGAATTGCGCCCGGGATGGATCGAACCCCGATGGATCCGCACCATGCGCTGATCGCGCTTGCGGTCCAAGGGAAGCGGTGATCGCCGCGGCGAAAGCGCGAAGGCGGCGGATCAGATCGGATGCGATATCGGCCGGGGCGGAGCTTCCCCGCATCATGACCTCGTCGACATCGACGACGAGCGGCCGGGCCTTTGAACGCAGCGGATCGCGAAGGGCATCGCCGCCCCCCTGCTCAACCCGTTCTGGAACGCTAGCTCGCATACGCGCGGTCTTCCGGTGCCCCCTCCCCATTGTCCCGGGCTTTCCCTAATTTGGGGTGAACTTGGGAGGAGCGAACGCCGGGCAGATGGCGCCGAAATGCATGTGAAAAGCCTCGCCGACCGCGCGCGGCGAGCGAAAAATGGCGATCCCGGGATGACTCGAACATCCGACCTACGGTTTAGGAAACCGCCGCTCTATCCGGCTGAGCTACGGGACCGCACCGCCCGCAGCGAAAGCATGCGGGCGTCGCCATCCCATAGCAGAGCTGCCGGGTGATCGCCAGCCCGCGCCACATCGGGCGCGCGCGAAGTTGCATCGCGTTTGGCGCGTCGCGCGTTACGCCACCTGCCGGGCCGGATTCGAGGGGGCATCCGCGCTCGCCCGACGTGCCGGGAGAAATTCGATGGCCTCATCCTTCAGCGAGCCGAAGCGCAGCGTCATGATATCGAGTGCATAATTCTGGTAGAGCCGCCACGGCCGGCGCGAGCCCTGCTTGGGGAACCTGGCGGCGGCGCGCTGGATATAGCCCGAGGAGAAATCCACCCAGGGCAGCTCGGTCACGGTCGGATCGTTCCGCCGCGGCGTGACTTGCGCGTAGCCATGCGCCTTCATGTGGTTGAGCATGCGGCAGACATACTCGCAGGTGAGATCGCATTTCAGCGTCCAGGATGCATTGGTGTAGCCGAACGCGGCGGCGAGGTTCGGCACGCCCGAGTACATCAGCCCCTTGTAGTTCATGGTCTTCGACAGATCGACTCGCGCGCCGTCGACATTGATCTCGAGTCCGCCGAGCACCTGCAGATCGAGGCCGGTCGCGGTCACCACGATGTCGGCGTCGAGCACATTGCCGCTCTTGAGCTTGATGCCGCCGGGCGTGAAGGTCTCGATCTGGTCGGTGACGACGGACGATCCGCCGTTGCGCAGCGATTGGAACAGATCGCCGTCGGGAACAAGGCATAGCCGCTGGTCCCAGGGATTGTAGCGCGGCGTGAAATGGGTCGCGACGTCGTAGTCAGGGCCGAGCGCGTGGCGCACGCCGCCGAGGATCAGCTTCTTCACGCGCTCCGGATCGCGCTTGCAGAGCCGGTAGAAATACATGCCGAACAGCACGTTCTTCCAGCGCGTGAGGCCGTAGGCGGGTTTCGCGGGCAGCCGCGCGCGCAGCCAGTTGGCGACCTTGTCCTCGTCCGGCCGCGACACCACATAGGTCGGCGAACGCTGGAGCATGGTGACCTGCGCCGCTTTCTTGGCGAGCTCCGGCACGAGGGTCACCGCTGTGGCGCCCGAGCCGATCACGACGACACGCTTGCCCGCGTAGTCGATGTCCTCGGTCCATTTCTGCGGATGCACGATGCGGCCGGCGAAATCCGCGATGCCGGGGAAGTCGGGCGTGTAGCCGTGCTCGTATTTGTAGTAGCCGCTGCACATGAACAGGAAGTTGCAGGTGAAGCGCTCGATCGTCTTCTCCGGCCCACGCTCGACCTCGACCGTCCATTGCGAGTCGGCGGATGACCAGTCGGCGCGCACGACGCGGTGGTTGAAACGGATGTGCTTGTCGATGCCGTTCTCGCTCGCGGTCTCGCGCACATAGTTCAGGATCTGCGGCCCGTCGGCGATCGCCTTCGGATCCGTCCACGGCTTGAACGAGTAGCCGAGCGTGAACATGTCGCTGTCGGAGCGGATGCCGGGATAGCGGAACAGGTCCCAGGTGCCGCCGATGCAGTCGCGTCCCTCAAGAATGGCGTAGCTGCGGTCCGGGCAGTTGGCCTGCAAATGATAGCCGGCGCCGATGCCCGACAGTCCCGCGCCCACGATCAACACGTCGAAATGAGCGGACATGCCCTGACCCTTCCGTGGCAGTATTGACAATCTATATTGTCAGATAACTTGACATCTGACAATGCCTCGTGTCAATACACTTTCATGGCAAGGAGCCGGAAAGCCCGCCTCTATGGCGGTATGGACGCCGAGGAACGCCGCACCGAGCGGCGGCTCAAGCTGATCGATGCGGCGATCGAGGTCTATGGCGAGGTCGGCTATCGCGGCGCCACCGTGAAGGCGATCTGCGAGGCGGCCGAGCTGACCGAGCGCTATTTCTACGAGTCCTTTGCCAACAGCGAGGCTCTGCTGATCGCCGCCTACGGCCATGTCGTCGGCCACCTGCACGACGAAATGACCGCGGCCGCCGCAGCCGCAGGCGACGATGCCGAGATGAGGCTGCGCGCGGCGCTGACGCTCTATTTCACGCGGCTGAAGGAGCACCCGAAGCCCGCGCGGGTCTTTCTGCTGGAAATTTCAGGCATCAGTCCGGCGGTCGATGCAGTCAAGCTCGACGCCTTGCGCGTCTTCAGCGACATCCTGGTGCCGCCGGCACTAGACCCGAAACGCAGCGACAAGGGCGCGGCCGCCTCGCTGCTCTCGGTCGGCATGGTCGGCGCCGTCATCTCGATCGCGCTGCGCTGGGTGTCGAAGCAATACCCGCAAGCCGTGGAAGAGGTCGTCGCGATCGCCGCCAGCTTCTGCCGCGTGGCGCTGACCGAAGCCGACCACCGTGAGGATGGTCACTTATCGTAGGCCGGATCGCACCGGCCAGCGGGACCCGCCGATTTTCGATCATGTTTCGCCAGCACTCGCGGACCCGGCCCCTAGCCTGTCGCTGATTTAACTTGCATATCGGGCTCCTGGGTTTTCTTATGCCCGGTACCGGGCGCAACGAGGCGCGGCCTGTTTCGCCTGACAAAACAACGCTGGTTGCATCGGCGGAGCTGAATTTTGGTCGATCTGCACAGGCTTGACGATGTGACCGCGCGCCTCGGCGATGTGGTTCTCGATCCCTCGACCTGGCCGTCCTTCATGGACGAGGTCTGCGCCGCCGTCGGCGCGACCGGCGCTGCGATGCTTCAGAGCGATATCCGCACTGAAGACATTCCGCGCACGGACTCGATCACCGAGTATTTCACCAAGACCTACTTCCCACACAATCTTCACCTCACCGACATCCGCGCAGCCCGCGGCGTGCCGCTGATGCACGCCGGCGTCGATGTCATCACCGATGCGGATCTGTTCGAATCCGAAACCGAGATGCTGCGCGATCCGCTTTACGCCACGCTCGGCGAGTTCGGACTGAAATGGTTCGCAGCGATCGGCTTCCACTCCGGCCCGGCGTTGTGGGCACTGACGATCCAGCGTTCGCCCAGGGAAGGCTTGTTCGACGCCGACGAGATCAAGGCGCTGCAAAGGGTGTCGGCGCCGCTCACGGAAGCCGCGACGCTCTCCGCCGTCGTCGGCCGCTCCGCGCTCTCGGGCATCACCAGCGCGCTCGATCTGATCCAGGTCGCTGCGATTGCCGTCGGCCGCTTCGGCACCATCATCGGCATGAACAGCCAGGCGGAACGCTGCCTGGGCTACGACCTTGCGATCCGCAACAATCGCCTCACCCTGCTCGACCGGCAGGCCAATGCCGATCTGACCAGGCTGATCGATCAGCTGGCCCACAGCTCGGACCTACATCCATTGCCGTCGTCGCCGATCGTGGTGCGCAGGATCGACAAGCGGCCAATCGTGATCCAGATCCAGCCGGTGCCTCCGGCGGCGCGCTCGCCGTTCCTCGGGGCGCGCGCGATCCTGTTGATCCGCGATCTCGAAGGCAGCGCGGCGTTCGATCAGGCGCTCCTTGCAGCGACGTTCGAACTGACGCCGGCGCAGGCACGCCTTGCCGCGCGGCTTGCGCGCGGCGATTCGGTCGAAGCGGCCGCGCAGGCCGCCGGCGTTGCCCTTGCCACCGCGCGCAATCAGCTCAAGACGATCTTCCAGAAGACCGGCACGCACCGGCAGGCGGAACTGGTGGCATTGCTGCACAGGGTGAAGTGAACGATTAAAGGCGAATTGTTCTGATCTCCGGCCCGTTCCGATGAGATTCTTCAATTATTCCAATCGCGAAGGCTGTGTTCCATCAGCTGCGGCAACATTCCACAGGTCAGGAAAATCGTCGGGTTCCCGGGTGACAAGTGTCACTAAAATGGCGACAATCTGCTCACTCTGTGTCGTTCGGGTTTGGTCTCAATGTCCGTGATGCCGTCACGATCATCGACGTTGGCTGTTGCCGCTTTCGCCGTCGCTTGCGTGCTGGCGCCCATGAGCGCGCACGCGCAATGGTGGCGCGGCGGCCCGAAGGACTTCGAGGACTGCGCCGACCTCGCCGAGAAAGCGAAGACCAGGGAAGACAAGACCGCGCAACTTGCCGATTGCAACGCCAAGTTTGCCGGCCGCCGCAAGCCGGGCGGCGGCTATTCCTATTACGACTTCCTCCAGGATCGCACCTTCGACATCGCCGGCCCCAATCCGACGCCGGAGGAACAGAAGAAGATCGACGAGGAATATACCGGCTACCTCGAGCAGCAGCGCCGCTCGCGTATCGTTGCGGCGTTCAATGCGAAGCAACTCGAGCGGCAGGAGACACAGCCGGTGCGGCCGCCGCAAATCCAGCAGGCGTCATTGCACAATGAGCCGTCGCGCAGTGAGACTGCGAAAGTCCCCGTCCCCGCCGCAAGGCCGGTCAAGCCGCGGGTCGCTGCCGTCCCCATCCCCGAACCGCGGCCGCGGGCAAGCAACTGCATGAAGGGTACGTTCTCCTGCGAATGGCCGCGGCTTTCCGAGGGATTGGACGGCCTGAAGAAGTTGTTCACGCCGACACCGCCGCCACCGACCAAGGTTGCGAAGCGAAACTGACGACTCGCTTAGTCATTCCGGGGCTCGCGCAAGCGAGAACCCGGAATCTCTCTGCCATTTCCGTCGAGATTCCGGGTTCGTCGCTTCGCTCCGCCCCGGAATGACACCGCAGGTTCAGTCGGTAATCACCATCGCCCAGAACCTGCGGTACGGCGACTTTGGATTGTCGACGAAGGCGACACCGACGCGCTTGGCGCCCGGCATCAACAGGTTCTCGCGATGGCCCGGCGAATTCTCCCACTGCTTCAGCATCTCGGCGAAGGCGATGAAGCCGGCGCCGATATTCTCGGCGGCGCGCTGCTTCTTCAGCGGCGCGATGCGCGTGAAGAAGCTGCCGCCCGCGGAGTGGCTGACCGATCCGGTCGCCGACATCGCCTCCGCCTGCTTCAGCGCCATCGCGTTCAGCTTCGCGTCGAGCCTCACCGCGGGCATGCGGTTGGCGCGCCGGTAGGCACTGATCGACCCGGCATAGTCGGCGGCACCTGAGGCCGTGGTGAAGCCAAACACCAAGGTGAGCGCGAGGAACAGCAGCTTCATCTGAGGTCGTCTCTGTGATGGATCAGTGCGCGCGGGTGCGCTTGTGGTGCCGGGGTGCGACCGATTTGTGCGCAGGCGCGGCCGCTCGGCTCGCTGCTGCGGCCGCCGCGCGTTGCTCCTGCAAGCGCGCATCATAGCCAGGCGACGGTGTCACGGTCGGCGGCGCCGCACGGACCGGGCCGGCCGCGAGCGCAACAAGCGTGAGCAGCATGATGCTGGACCGTTTCATGATGTCATCTCCTCCTGTTCGATCGACGTGGCGGACGATCATCGGCTTTCATGGTCTGCCATCGCGGATCTGTTCGGGCGTCAGCCCCGGCGAGCCCTTGCCGTCCGCCTCCGCCTTCCGGATCAGCGCGATGACGCGGCGCGACAATGGCGCCGCGAGCCCGCGGCGATCCGCGATCGCCGTGATCACACCCTGGAGATAGTCGATCTCGGTCTTGCGGCCCTGCTTCAGATCCTGCCACATCGAGGAGCGCGCCTCGGGATCGATCTTCATCGTGCGTCCGAGCAGCATGTCGAACAGCGCATCGGGCAGCCGCAGCAAAGGCGGCATCCAGCTCGACGGCAGCGGCGTCGGCGATACCGGCGCAATGCCTTCGGCGCGCACCGCGGCCAGGCCCTCGGCCATCTGATCGGCAAGCAGTCGTCGCCAGCCGCGCTGCGCGAGCTGTTGCCGCAGCGGAATATTGGACAGCGCATTGAGCGCATTGTTGAGATTGACGACCAGTTTGCCCCACTGCACGCCATCGATATTGCCGGTCGGCTTGACCGCAAGGCCCGGCACCGACAACCGCGTCGCGGTGCCCGCGTCGTCCTGCGCGATCACGATGTCGCCGGAGGTCGAGCGGTGGAAGCGGCCCTCGCCCATCGCGATCACGTTGAACGGCACCATGCCGGCCAGCACGTTGCGGCCCGGCAGACGCTCGCGCAGCAGCGGCACATTGCCGACGCCGTTCTGCAGGCTGATCACCGCGGCATCGCCAGGCGCGTGGCGCGCGATCACGTCGGCCATCGCAGCGGTATCGGCGCTCTTCACCGTCACCAGCACGGTCTGGACGTCGGACAAGATCGACGGATCGTCGGACACAATGAGCCGATCCGCGGATACCGTCCGCTCGGAGCCGTCAAAGCTGCTGACCCGCAAGCCGTTGGCTGCGATCTCCTGGATCAGCCGCGGCCGCGCCAGCAGTGCGACACGGCGCCCCGCAGCCGCGAGCATGCCGCCGACGAAGCAGCCGATGCTTCCCGCGCCCGCAATGCCGATCGGCCGGTCCTGGTTCATCTTGCCAAACGTCCATTCATCATTGGCTCGATAGCAGGCTTCGATAGCAGACCTGGGGTTGCCTGCCTATTTCGACGCACCGCAGGCCGGGTGGCCCGCCTTGTAACCGTCATGGGTGGAAGCTATGTTTCCCGCTCGGGGCACGGTTGCGGCAGGAGACGATCATGGGTCTACTCGACGTCCTCAATGGCATGCAGAACGGCCCGCGCGGTCCAAGCGCGCCAAGCACATCATCCGACAGCTCCAGCGGCGGCGGAATGTCGCCGATGACGATGGCGATCCTCGCGCTGCTGGCATGGAAGGCGGTCAAGCATTTCTCCGGAGGCCAGGCGGACGCGAGCGCCCCTGAGCCGAAGCCGGCGCAGGCGCCGCCGCTTCCTCCCGGCAACGTCACCGCAGGCCTGCCCGGTGGCGGCGGTCTCGGCGATTTGCTCAAAGGTGGCCTTGGCGGCCTGCTTGCGGGCGGCGCGGCCGGCACCGTGCTCAGCGGCGGGCTCGGCGAGCTCCTCAAGCAGTTGCAGGACAAGGGCCAGGGCGATGCGGCCAATTCCTGGGTCAGCAACGGTCCCAACAAGCAAATCGCGCCCGGCGATCTCGCCAGCGCACTCGGCGCCGACCAGATCGACTCGCTGGCATCGCAGAGCGGCATATCGCGCGACCAGTTGCTGCGGGGCCTGAGCCAGTACCTGCCCGACGCGATCAATCATCTGACACCGGACGGGCGGTTGCCGAGCGGCGACGAGCTGCACCGCAGGCTTTAGCGGCATTGTTGATTCCATCTGAAGAGGACGACAGACATGGGCGGCATCATCTGGGTCATCATCGTCGGCTTTATCGCGGGGATCATCGCGCGCTGGCTGGCGCCGGGGCCGAACAACCCGAGCGGCTTCATTCTCACAACCATCCTCGGCATCGCGGGCGCATTTCTGGCGACCTTCCTCGGCCAGGCCATCGGCCATTACAGCCCCGACCAGGGCGCCGGCTTCATCATGGCCACGATCGGCGCCGTGGTGGTGCTGTTCATCTGGCACCGGCTGGTCGCGGCACGTGTGATCCCGGATCCGGGAAACAGGTGACGGCACAGCGAACCGAATATTGATCCAAAATCAAAATGCCCGGGCTTGGCCCGGGCATTTTCGTTTCCGTAACTGGTCGGAAGTCGCGGATAGCCAGTTTCACTGAATGAGATGCATGCCGGCATCCATGCGGACGAATTCGCCGGTCATGTTGCTCGAGGCCGGGCTTGCCAGGAAGCAGACCAGATTGGCGATGTCTTCCGCCGTTGACGCAACCTTCAGCGGCACCCGCGCGACCACGGCATCGCGCACCTGCTTGGCCCCTGCCTCGCCGCGGCCCTTGGTGAACCAGGGCGTGTCGATATAGCCGGGGCATACCGTGTTGACACGGATCAGCGGCGCCAGCGCACGCGACAGCGACAACGTCATGGTGTTGAGTGCGCCCTTGCTCGCGGCGTACGCGATCGACGAGCCGACGCCGCTGATGCCGGCGACCGAGGACACGTTGACCACCGCGGACGGACGCCCCGAAGCCTTCGCGCCCGCCTCGAGCAGGCTGCGCGCCGCGCGCACCATCTGGAACGGGCCGATGGTGTTGACGCCGTAGACCCGCTGGAAATCCTCCGCCGACAATCCGTCGAGATCGGCGTGAGCGACATGCTTGGTGGTGCCGGCATTGTTGACGAGGATATCGAGCCGGCCCCAACCCTGCGCAGCGGCGGCGATCTTCTTGCAGTCCTCATCGCGCGATACGTCGCCCTGCACCACCAGCACCTCGGCGCCCTGCTTGCGACAGGCTTCCGCGGTCGCTTCGGCTTCCGCCTTGCTGTTGGAATAGTTGATGATGAGGCGCGCGCCCTGCGTGGCGAGGATTTGCGCGGTGGCGGCGCCGAGTCCCGATGCCGATCCCGTCACGATTGCGCACAAACCATCCTTGGACATCTACATTTTCCTTGTTGTTGTGAGCCAGATGAACTCCGGCGGCGGCACACCATATCGCGTGGAACGACATCTGCAAGCCGCGCCCAAATCCTCACGTATACGCGTTCAGCCCCTTTTGCAGGCTGGCCCACTGCGCCTCGTCATGGCCGCAGATGATCTTGACGCCGGACGCCTCGAGCCTTGCGATCTCGTCGAGCGACTTCAGGAACTGGTCGACGTCGAGGCTGTTCCGCGGCGAGGTCCGCTGGTCGAGATTGGCGCGCACACTGAGCGCGTCGGAGGCGAGCAGGAATTCGCCGCTGTTGTCGAGCTTGACCAGCGCGCCGGTCGTTCCCTTCGAGTGTCCGGGCAGCGGGACCAGCGTCAGTCTGCCGTCGCCGAACACATCCATCTGCTTGTCGAAGACCTCCATCTTCAGCGGATGATCCCAGTCCGCCTTGATGTATCCGCGATCGAACGCGTTGTCGGCATTCGCGGCCTCGATCTCGAGCGCATGGACGAAGATCGTCGCCTTCTTGAAGAAGGCGTTGCAGCCGCAATGGTCGGTGTGCAGGTGGGAGCAGATCACCACGTCGATATCGTCGGCGCCGAGGCCGACGGCCTTCAGGCTCGTCAGCACATGATCATCCGCCGGCATGATCGGGCGCATGTATTTGGCGAGCGTGCCCAGCCGTCCTTCAGGATCGGTCGCGACATCGGGATGGCATCCGGTATCGAAGAGCACATTGCCTTGCGTGTGCCGCAGCAGCACGCAGGACACCGGAAGGTCGATCGTCTCGCCGCGCGCGGCATCGGGCAGATAGGTCCGCTTCGACATCTGCAGACGGCCGCCCGACAACATATGCATCTTCATCTCGTTACCTCCACGTTGGCTTCAAACTACATATGAGTTTTATGGAAACTCATAATAGATTTGACAGCATATTATTCGCCCTTATAGCTTCCGCGCAATGTCGCGATCGCATGACAAATGCGCTCAACGAAGCACCCGGCTCCTTCGGATCGGCATCGTTGACATCGATCAGCGGCCGTCAGAGGGAAGTTTCGCCACGATGTACACCGTGTTCAGCACGTTCGCTGCGACATCAGATGCAGCAGCGTTCAAACCTTTCCTCTGCATTCCCGCGCGTCCCGACCGCGCATACTTTCCCGACGGCGTCGAACTGTCCTATGGCGACATTGCGCAGCAGGTCTGCGCGTTGCGCGATCTGTACCGCGCGTCCGGTTTCGGCCATGGACACCGCGCCTGTCTGCTGCTGGAGAACCGGCCCGACTTCATCGTGCATTGGCTGGCGCTCAACGGCCTCGGCGTCTCGATCGTTCCGATCAACCCGGCCTATCGCGCGGCGGAAATCGAATACCTGATCGCGCATGCCGAACCCGACCTGATCGTCACGCTGGCTGACCAGAAGGAATTGCAGAAGGCGCTGACCGGCGACGTTCCGCTGCTCACCGTCTCCGGTGACGATCTCGGCGCCGGCATCGAGACAGTCCCGCAGGCCAGGCGGCCGCCACCACGCGCCGGCGAGCCGGGAAGCGAGACCGAGGCTGCGCTGCTCTACACGTCTGGCACGACGGCGCGCCCGAAGGGATGCATCCTGACCAATGAATATGTGGTCTCGACCGGCCGCTGGTACATCAGCCACGGCGGCGAGGCGACGTATCACGCCGGAACGGAGCGCCTGTACAGCCCGCTGCCGCTGTTCCACATGGCCGGCCTGACCCTGACCCCGATCGCGATGATGCTGACCGGCGGCTGCCTGATCCTGCCGGAACGCTTCAACGCGAAATTTGCCTGGCGCGATATCGTCGCGTGCCGCGCAAGCGTGCTGCATTATCTCGGCGTGATCGTCGCGGCCCTGCCGGCGCAGCCGGAGACGCCGGACGAGAAAGCCCATGCGCTGCGCTTCTCGATGGGTGTCGGCGCCAATCCCGAGCAGCGCGCGCGCGCCCGCGAGCGCTTCGGCATCCCCTTCGTCGAGGGCTGGGGCATGACGGAGACCGGACGCAGTCCGTTCAACACCGTCGAGCCGCGGCATCTGGAGACCAACACCATCGGCCGCAGCGTACCGGGGCTCGAAATGACGATCCTTGATGCCGACGGCAATGCGCTGCCGGCGGGCTCGGTCGGCGAACTCTGCGTGCGCCATTCGGAAGCGACGCCGCGGCGCGGCTTCTTCTCCGGCTATCTGAAGGACCCAGAGGCCACCGAGCAGGCGTGGCGCGGCGGCTGGTTTCACACCGGCGACAGCGTCTGGCAGCACGAGGACGGCGCCTTCGTGTTCGTCGACCGGCTGAAGCACCTGGTCCGGCGCGCCGGCGAGAACATCTCGGCGGCGGAGGTCGAGGCCGTACTGACGACGTCGCCTCTGGTCAAGCAGGCCGCCGTCGTCTCTGCGCGCGATCCGATCCGCGACGAGGAAGTTGCGGCCTTCATCGTGAGCAACGACGGCACCGATGCTTCACGCGAGCTCGCGCAGGACATCTTCCGCTTCTGCCGCGAGCGCCTGGCGGCGTTCAAGCTGCCGGCGTGGATCGCCTTCGTCGCCGAGCTGCCGCTGACCTCGACCAACAAGATCCAGAAGCACGTGCTGCTCGGCGCGGACAGGGATCCGCGGTCGCATCCGGGCATGATCGACCTGAGGCAAGACAAGACCAACGCCATAAGGCAATCGAACTAGAGGAAACCAGGGACAATGACATCAAGATACGGATGGATCGCCGCGAGCGCTGCAATCCTCTCAGTCGCCTTCGCCGCGCCATCCCACGCGCAGATTTCCGACGACGCGGTGAAGATCGGCGTGCTGACCGACCAGGCCGGCCTCTATGCCGACGCCGCCGGCCCCGGAGCGGTCGAAGCGGTCCGGATGGCGATCGCGGATTTCGGCGGCAAGGTCCTGGGCAAGCCGATCGCGATGGTCGATGCCGACCATCAGAACAAGGCGGACATCGGCGCCGGCATCGCGCGGCGCTGGTATGAGCAGGAGAATGTCGATGTCATCGTGGATTTCGCCAATTCCGCTGTCGCGTTCGCCGTGCTCGAGCTCACCAAGCAGAAGAACAAGGCGATGCTGGTGTCGTCGGCCGGCTCCTCCGATCTGACGGGCAAGGGCTGCTCGGCGAATTCGGTGCAGTGGACCTACAATACCCATGCGCTCGCCAACAGCACGGTGCGGGCGCTGGCCAAATCGGGCGCGAAGAGCTGGTATTTCGTCACGGTCGACTACGCTTTCGGCCACGCGCTACGCAACAACGCGGCCAGGACCGTGGAGAAGGTCGGCGGCAGCATCGCCGGCGAAGTGCGGCATCCGCTCAACAGCATGGATTTCTCGTCCTATCTGCTGCAGGCCCAGAGCTCGAAGGCTGACGTGATCGCCTTTGCCAACACCGGCGGCGACCTCGCCAACTCGATCCGGCAGGCGCAGGAATTCGGGATGGCGCAGCAGCAGAAGCTCGCCGCCTTCCTGATGCAGACCAGCGACATCCACGCGATCGGCTTGCAGGCCGCCCAGGGGCTGCAGCTCGCGACCGCCTTCTATTGGGATCTCGACGACAAGACCCGCGACTTTGCCGCGCGCTTCATGGCCAGGACCAAGAAACGGCCGACCATGGTGCAGGCCGGTCTCTACTCCGCGGTGATGAACTATCTCAAGGCGGTGGAGAAATCCGGCACCGACGACGGCCCCAAGGTAATCGCGCAGATGAAGGACATGCCGATCGACGACTTCTTCGCCCGCAACGCATTCCTGCGCGAGGACGGCCAGCTGATCCACGACATGTATCTCGTGCAGGTGAAGTCGCCGGCCGAATCGAAGGGCGCCTGGGACTACGAGAAGCTGGTTCAGGTGATTCCGGGCAAGGAGGCGTTCGCGACGCCCGAGGAGAGCGCCTGCCCGCTGCTGAAGAAATGACTGCGCGCACGAACCTACACACCACAGGCAAGAAACCATAGGCAAGGCTGGACATCCCATGACTGAGCTGCCGCTGCTGTTTACCCCGCTGCAATTGCGCGATCTCGAACTGAAGAACCGGATCATGGTCTCGCCGATGGCGACCTATTCGGCGCGGGAGGGGCGCGCCACCGATTGGCACACCGCGCATATCGGCAAGCTCGCCGCCGGCGGCGCCGGCCTCGTGTTCGTCGAGCAGAGCTCGGTGAACACCCAGGGACGCATCACCCATGGCTGCCTCGGCATCTGGGACGATGCGCACATCGCGGACCACGCCGCCCTCGCCGCGCTGATCCACAGCTTCAACGCCAAGGCCGCGATCCAGATCGCCCATGGCGGCCGCAAGGGCTCGTCGCAACGGCCGTGGGAAGGCGGCAACCCGCTCGGCGAATCCGACATCAAGGCGCGCGGCGAAGGCCCGTGGCAGATCGCGGCCTCGAGCGGCATTCCCTTCGACGACGGCTGGCCGGCACCGCAGATGCTGACCTCAGAGCAGATCGATGCCCTGGTGGACGACTATCGCCAGGCGTTTCGCCGCGCCAGGGCGGCCGGCTATGACGTCATCGAGCTGCACTGCGCGCACGGCTATCTGATGCACTCGTTCCTGTCGCCGCTGGCGAACAACCGCAACGATGAATATGGCGGGTCGCGCGAGAACCGCATGCGCCTGCCGCTGCGGATCGCGGCGATCATGCGCGAGGAATGGCCCAGCCATCTGCCGGCCTTCGTCCGCATCTCGTCGGTCGACGGCGTCGACATCGGCTGGTCGATCGAGGACTCGATCGCATTTGCGGCCGAGTTGAAGGCGATCAGGATTGACATGGTGGACTGCTCGTCGGGCGGCATGAAGCTGCCGCGCGGCAATTCGCTGGTATCGCGCACCCCGGGCTTCCAGGTGCCGTTCGCCGAGCGCATCCAGAAGGAAGCCGGCATGCCGACGGTGGCGGTCGGGCTGATCCGCGAACCGGACTATGCCGAAGCCATCTTGCGGGACGGCAAGGCGACGCTTATTGCACTCGGCCGCGAACTGCTGTGGAATCCGAACTGGCCTGCGCAGACGGCACTTGCGCTCGGATGCGATCCGGAGTGGACGAGTTGGCCCGAGCAATATGGCTGGTGGCTGAAGCGACGGGTGGCACAGCAGGGACGATAGCGATGCCGGTGGCGAAGAAAGATTTGGCAAAGGCCGGCGCGGCTGCCGGGGCGCGGTCTTTCGACGGCCCCGATTTCCCCGGCGATACCTCGCGCGACCTGCCGAAAATGGACAATGCGGTCAAGTCGGCGCGGCGCGTGTTCGATGTGCTCGAATTTTTCGAGGAGCACCAGCGGGCCGCGTCCGCCATCGAGGTCGCGGCCGCGCTCAAGTTCCCGCAATCCAGCACCTCGGCGCTGATGCGGACGATGACGGCGTTCGGCTATCTCCACTATGACACCAGCCGCCGCACTTATATCCCGACGCCGCGGATCTCGATGCTGGGGCACTGGCTGAGTCCGGCATTGTTCACGAAAGGCCGCCTGGTCAATTTGATGGAAGAGCTCTCCGCGCGGACCGGAGAGACCATCATGCTCGCGGTGCGCAACGGGCTCAGCGCGCAATATGTCCATATCATTCAGGCCAAGCTGCCGATGCGGCTGTATGTCAAAGCCGGAACGCTGCGGCCGCTGGCGCGATCCGCGTCGGGGTACGCGCTGCTGTCGGCCTATCCGGACAAGGAGGTGCGCCGCCTGGTGCGCCTGATCAATGCCAACGAGACCCGGCCCGATCGGCAGGTCGATATCAAGGCGCTGCTGCTGGAGCTGAAGAAGGTGCGTGCCAAGGGGCACGCGTTCTCGCTCGGCCTGGTCACGCCGGGCGCCGGCGCCGTCGCCATGAACCTGCCGCCGATTGCGGAATCGAACGAGCCGCTGGTGCTGTGCGTGGCCGGATTGAACGACGCGCTGGTCACCCAGGAGACCGAGTTCGCCGACCTGATGCGGAAGGCGATCGAGTTTCATCTGGCGGACTGAACTTATGTCAGCGGCCGGTTGCGCGTGTGCATGGCATACAAACAGGGACAATCGAAAGTTCACTATGCGGAATTCATGCGCCATGTCCGGCTTCATGCCATCCGCGCAAGTGGCCCTGCGGGCAGCGCTTGTCACGGCTATGGCTTTTCCCCATCATTGAGCGCAAGACAACATCGCAAGCAGGGCATGGCCGAACGGCCAGCCCGAGCCAATCAACACGGGGAACGCTGTGGCGGAGAGTGACAATATCGTCGTCGAGACCGCGGAGAAAATCTTCGCCGATCTCGCCGATCCGCAAACCATCAACAACGACAAGAAGGATTCGTGGCAGGCGCCGCTGTGGCGGGCGCTGAGCGAGGCGGGCCTGCCGCTGTCCTGGGTGCCCGACGATCTCGGCGGTTCCGGCGCCAGCCTCGCGGAAGGATTCAGCGTCCTTAACGTCGCCGGGCGGCATGCGATCGCTGTTCCGCTGGCCGAGACCATGCTGGCGGGGTGGCTGCTGGCGCAGGCCAGGATCGCCTCGCCCGAAGGCGAGATGACGGTGCTGCCGGCTTCGCCGAAGGACCGCATCAGCCTCGATGCCGATGGCGCGCTCTCCGGCCGTGCCCGCGGCGTGCCGTTCGCGAAGGACGCAAAGCATTTCGCCGTGCTGGCAAGCGGCAATGGCGGGGTGTCGGTCGCGCTGGTTGACGTCGCGAAGTGCCGGATCGAATCCGGCATCGGGCTCGGCGGCGATCACAACGACACCGTCGCGCTCGACAAGGTGCAGCCGGTCACGACCAGGCCCGCGCCGAAGGGCTGCGACCAGACCACGCTGATGCTGATGGGCGGCGTCGCTCGCAGCCTTCAGATCGCGGGTGCATTGGAATCGATGCTCGATATCTCCGTGCGCTATTCCAACGAGCGCGTCGCCTTCGAGAAGAAGATATCGAAATTCCAGGCGGTGCAACACAATCTCGCGCGCCTTGCCGGCGAAAACGCCGCCGCACTCGCCGCCGCGACCTCGGCGGCGGACACGATCGTCAACGCCAAGTCGCTGGACACTGATGCGGTGTTCCTGGAAGCCGCAGCGGCCAAGATCCGCTGCGCGGAAGCCGCCGAGAAAGGCGGCAGCATCGCCCATCAGGTCCACGGCGCGATCGGCTTCACCATGGAGCATATCCTGCACCGCTATTCGCTGCGCGCGCTGGCCTGGCGCGACGATTTCGGCTCGGAAAGCTACTGGGCCGTCGAGCTCGGCAGGCTGGTCGCGAACCGCGGCGCCGACGAATTGTGGCCGCTCGTGGCGTCGCGCTGATCAGGAGACGAGACAACAATGACCGCTGCCCTCCGTTTCGATCCGATCCGCCTGCCGGAGAAGTGCGAACAGTTGCGCAGGGAGGTGCGCGCCTTCCTCGCCGAGGAAATCGCCGCCGGCACCTTCGATCCGCACAAGCCCAACCGCGAGGACACCGACGCGCCGGAATTTTCCCGCCGGGTCGGCGCCAAGGGCTGGCTGGGGATGACCTGGCCGAAGAAATATGGCGGCCAGGAACGCTCCTTCCTCGAACGCTACGTCGTGACCGAGGAGATGCGCGTCGCCAACGCGCCGACTCGGCGCTTCTTCGTCGCCGACCGCCAGAGCGGGCCGGTGCTGCTGAAATACGCGCCCGAGCACATCAAGATGGAGATCCTGCCGCGCATCTGCCGCGGCGAGATCTGCTTCGCCATCGGCATGAGCGAGCCGAACTCCGGCTCCGACCTGTTTGCGGCGAAGACGCGCGCGACCAGGACCGACGGCGGCTATCTCATCAACGGCACCAAGATCTGGACCTCGTCGGCACACATCGCCGACTACATGATCGCGATCTTCCGGACCTCGCCGCCGACCAAGGAGAACCGCCGCCACGGCCTGACGCAGTTCCTGGTCAAGATGAAGCAGCCGGGCATCAAGGTGAACCCGATCGGCCAGATCACCGGACAGTACGAATTCAACGAGGTCGTCTTCACCGACCACTTCATTCCCGACGATCACGTGCTCGGCGAGGTCGACGGCGCCTGGAAGCAGGCGACCTCGGAGCTCGCCTACGAGCGCTCGGGCCCCGAGCGCTTCCTCGAAACCTATTACGTGCTGACCGAGCTGGTGCGCGCAGTCGGTCCCAATCCGGACACGCGCAGCGCCGAGGGCATCGGCCGGCTGGTGGCGCAACTCCACACCATGCGGCGCATGTCGGTCTCGGTTGCCGGCATGCTGGAAGCCGGCAAGGAGCCGGTGGTCGAAGCGTCCATCGTCAAGGACATCGGCACGGTCTGGGAGCAGCAGCTTCCGCACCGCGTGCGCGACCTCGCCGCCTTCGTCGAGGAGACCGCGAGCAATCGCGAGACGCTGGAGCGGCAGCTCGACTTCGCCATCAAGACCGCGCCGAAGCTGACGATCCAGGGCGGCACCACCGAAGTGCTGCGCGGCATCATCGCCCGCGGTTTGGGCCTTCGCTAATTCAACGAGGACAGATCATGACCAAATATACGGATATCGGCGTCGAAACCCACGGCCATGTCGGCCTGATCGAAATCCGAAAACCCCCGCTGAACTTCTTCGACATATCGCTGATCAACCAGATCGCGGATGCGCTGGAAGAGTTCGATCGCGACATCGAGATCCGCGCCTCGGTTCTGTCGGCGCAGGGCAAGGCGTTCTGCGCCGGCGCCAATTTCGGCGATCCGGCGCGGCAGGCGCAGGAGGCGCGCGCCAAGAGCGATCCGGCCTCGAACCTGCCGATCAACCATCTCTACATCCAGGCGGTGCGCATCTTCCGCAACAAGAAGCCGATCGTCGCCGCCGTCCAGGGCGCGGCCATCGGCGGCGGACTCGGGCTCGCGGTGTCGGCCGATTTCCGCGTCACCTGCCCCGAGGCGCGCTTCTCCGCGAACTTCACCAAACTCGGTTTCCATCCCGGCTTCGGCCTGACCGTGACGCTGCCGGAGCTGATCGGCAAGAACAACGCCGAGCTGATGTTCTACACCAGCCGCCGCGTCACCGGCGAGGAGGCCTACAAGTGGGGCCTCGCCAACGAGCTGGTGCCGCAGGAGCAGGTGAAATCGGCCGCGATGAAGCTCGCGCAGGAGATCGCCGAATGCTCGCCGCTCGGCCTGCTCTCGACCCGCGCCACCATGCGCGCCGGCCTCGCCGACCGCGTCATGGCCGCGACCAACCACGAGCTCGCCGAGCAGACCAGGTTGCGCGCGACGGAAGACTTCAAGGAAGGCGTGAAGGCCACCGCCGAGCGCCGCGTCGCCAACTTCAAGGGGCGGTAGGTCCTCGCGCCGCTCTCACAACGCGTCGTCCCGGCGAAAGCCGGGAGCCATACGCCGCGGCCTGCGGAAGGGGCACAAGCGGCGTCGGCTTCTCTTACAACTCACTTCGGTGGTTATGGGTCCCGGCCTTCGCCGGGACGACACCGAGTTATTTCGGCACCACCAGCGCATCGACGATCGTGACGCCCTGCCCTTCCGGGTGCACCAGCACCGGATTGACCTCGATCTCGGCGATCTCGCTTCGGTGCTGCGCCGCCAGCACTGAAATCTGCGAGATCAACCGCGCCAGTGCCGTGACATCGGCCTTCGGCGCGCCGCGGAAGCCGTGCAGCAGCGGCGCGGCCTTCAGCGTCTCCAGCATCGTGCTCGCTTCGGCCGGGCTCACCGGCGCGGGGCGATAGACCACGTCCTTGAACAGTTCGGTGGTGATGCCGCCGAGCCCCACCATCACCATCGGCCCGAACGTCTTGTCCGCCATGGTGCCGACGATGATCTCGACGCCTTTCCTGGCCATCGGCCCGACCAGCACGCCCTGGATTTCGGCGCCCGGCCGCTGCTTCTGCACCGTCTCCAGCATGTCGCGATAGGCCGTGAAAGCCGCACCCTTGGCGGCGATGTTGACGCGGACGCCGCCGACCTCGCTCTTGTGCGCGATCGCGGGCGACTGAATCTTCATGACCAGCGGAAATCCGGCGCGCTCGATCGCGGCATCGAGCCCGTCGCGGTCGATCACCAGCACCTCATCCGGCAGCGCAATGCCGGCCGCGCGCAGCAGCGATTTGCTGTCATATTCGGAGAGCGTCTTCGCCTTCAGATGCATGGAGAGATCGTGCGCCGGCGACGCTGATGCCGAGATCTCCGGCGCGGGCTTGAAGCCGGCATAGTCCGCCAGCCGCCGCATTGCGACGCCGACATGGGTCAGTCCTGAGAGCACCACCACGCCCGACTTCGCCAGCTCCTGCCGCGCGAATTGCGACGGCAGCGTGTAGGAATAGAACACCACCGGCTTGTTCTGCGCGGCGATCACCGGCTTCAACTCAGCTTCCTTGAACGGCATCCGTGTCTCGCTCGACAGCGACAGCACGACCAGCGTCGCGTCCACTTCATCAGACGTGTCGAACAGCTCGATGCTCTTCTGCAGTCCGCCGGATGACACGCCCTGCGCGGTCACGTCGACCGGATTGCCTGCCGCGCCGTAGGACGGCATCCATTGCTTGATCTGGCTCTGGATCGCGGCCGAAAGCTCCGGCACGCGCAGGCCCTGCATCGAGACGGTATCGGCGCCCCAGATGCCGGCGCCACCGGACACCGTCAGCACCGCGACGCGATCGCCCTTCGGCAGCGGATTGGTGGTCAACACGGCAGCAATGGTCACGGCCTCGTCGAGGTCGTTGGAGACGATGAAGCCGTATTTCGCGAACACCGCATCATAGGCCGCCGACCAGCCCGCCATGCTCGCGGTGTGCGAGGCCGCCGCACGTTCGCCGGCGCCGGAGCGCCCGACCTTGGTGACGATCACGGGCTTTTTGAGTTCTGCCGCGCGCTTCGCCGCCGCCAAGAACTTGTCGACGTCCCTGATGCCCTCGATGAACAGCAGGATCACGTCGGTCGAGACATCCTGTACCATGTAGTCGAGGAACTCGCCGGCGCCGAGATCGCTCTCATTGCCGGCGCTGACGACATAGCTGAGCGCGACGCCGAGCGCCTTGGCGCGATGATAGATCGCAAAGCCGATGCCGCCGCTCTGCGCGACGATGCCGATCCGCCGCTTGCTGGCGACGAGATCAGGCGCATCCGGCTTGACGTCGACGGTCGGGCTGAAGGTCGCGGCGACCTTCTGCGCCTGGCTGTAAAACCCTTCCGCGTTCGGCCCACTGATCCGCATCCCGGTCCGCTTCGCCAGCGCGACGATCGCGTCCTGCATGTCAGCGCTGTCGCCGCCCTCCTCGGCAAAACCGGACGAGATGATGACGGCATTCTTCACGCCCGCGGCCGCGCATTGCTCCAGCGCCGGCAGCACCGCACGGGCCGGAATGACGATAACGGCAAGATCGACCGGCGCGCCGATCTCGGCAATCGACTTGAAGCACCTCAAGCCGTCGATCTCGTCATAATTCGGGTTGATCGGATAGAGCGCGCCCGGGTAGCCGTTCTTGCGCAACATCGCGAGCAGCCGACCGGGAATCTTCTCGTGATCGCGCGAGGCGCCGATCAGCGCGATGCTCTTTGGGGCGAAGAAGGTATCGAGCGGATGCGGCATGGGGCGTTCCTTTTTATTCTTCTTGTAGCCCGGATGGAGCGGAGCGCAATCCGGGGGCCGGTCTATCCGCGAAGCGCGCGGCCCCGGATTTCGCTTCGCTGCATCCGGGCTACGACGTCACGCCGTCAGCTTGAACGTCACGCCGCAGAGCAGGAACCCGTCGCCCTTCACCTCACAGCCTCTGGCTTTTGCGGCGTCCAGCACCTTCGCCTTGTCGACGACCTCAAACGTCAAGCCGCTCATGATCTCGCTGTCGCCCTTGACGAAGCTGAAGGTGCTATTCGGCAGCTTCACCACGGTACCATCGGCGGGAATGCCGATGATCCTGCCCCAATGCGCCGCCAACGCCTCAGGCTCGGGGCTCTGCATCTCGACCTCGGTCAGCGCCAAAGTCGTGTCCTTGCGGATCGACTTCTGCCAATCGGAGCCAGCCGGCGGATAGGGGCCCAGAATGTCGTCGCTGCCTTCGGTGTGGTTGAATTCGATGAAGGCGGCGCGGCAGTCGCGCGGGTGGAGCTGCACGCCGTGATAGGGCGCATGCGTGATCACGTTCGCGGTGCGCACGCCCATCGTGTTGGCCTTGGCGCCGCGCGCGTCGGGATCCTCACAGACGAAGATCGCCATATAGCCGCCGCGGCCGCCGGTCTTCTCGATGAAGCGGCCGGCCGTGGTGCCGTCCTTGAAGGGGGCTACCACCTCGAGCAGGATCGTGTCGACCGGGAGCAGCGCGTTCTCCAGACCGTATTTCGCGACATTGCCGTCGCGATAGCAGACGGAAAGGCCCATGATCTCCGCGATGTCCGAGATCACGGGCGCGAGCTGCGGCGCGACCAGGCAGATCTGCCGCAGCCGCATATACTCGGCCATGGTCTACTGCCCCTGAATGTCGGCTTGCGCTTCTCGACGAAGGCCTTGGCGGCCTCCTTGTGATCCTCGGTGTCGCCGCAGCGGGTGTGATGGATCGCCTCGCCGTCGAAGCAATCCTCCAGCGCCAGATGCTCGGCATTGTTGATGTTGCGCTTGATGAAGCCGAGCGCGATCGACGGGCCCTGCGCCAGCGACAGCGCCAGTTCCAGCGTCTCGGCCTCGACGTCGGCATCAGGCACCACCTTGGAGACCATGCCGAGGTTGTAGGCTTCCTGCGCCGACAGCACCGGCGACATCAGATAGAGCTCACGCGCCCGCGCGCTGCCGAGCAGTTGCGTCAGGAAATAGGTCCCGCCGTAATCGCCGGAGAATCCGACCTTGGCGAAGGCGGTGGTGATCTTGCAGGATTCGGAGGCGATGCGCAGGTCGCAGGACAGCGCCATCGACAGGCCCGCGCCGGCCGCGGCGCCATCGAGCTGCGCCACCACGGGCTTGGGCATCTGATGCAGGATGCGCGAGACTTCCATGCCGCGGCGCAGATTCGCAAGCTTCTGCTCGAACGGCAGCGGCGCGCGGCCTGCTGCCATCGACTTGACGTCGCCGCCGACGCAGAAGGAGCCGCCCGCGCCCCGGATCAGCACGGCACGCACCTCGGTGTCGTCCTGCGCGCGGCGCGCCGCCTCGACGAGGCCGCGCGTCATGTCGGGATTGAGCGCGTTGCGCCGATCGGGACGGTTCATGGTGATGGTGAGCAGGCCCTTGTCGAGGGATTGGAGGACCATCTGATTATCGCTCATGGCGTTTTGCCTTTCGTTGTTGTTGGTTGTTACGGCGTCGTTCCGGGATGGTCCGAAGGACCAGACCCGGAACCTCGAGATTCCGGATTCGACGCTGCGCATCGCTCCGGAATGACGCTTCCCGTCACTTCTTCACCAGCGGGCAGCGCGACTGCTCCAGCGGCTGGAACGCCTCGGCGCCTGGCACCGTGGCGAGCAGCTTGTAGTCGTCCCAGCGGCCCTTGGACTCCGACGGCTTCTTCACCTCGAACAGATACATGTCGTGGATCATGCGGCCGTCCTCGCGGATCTTGCCGTTCTTGGCGAAGAAGTCGTTGATCGGCGTCTCCTTCATCACCTTGATCACCGCCGCGGCGTCGGTCGTGCCGGCCGCCTTCACGGCTTTCAGGTAATGGGTGACGGAAGAATAGACACCGGCCTGCGCCGAGGTCGGCACCCGCTTGGTGCGCTCCATGAAGCGCTTCGAGAAGGCGCGCGTGTCGTCGTTGAGGTCCCAGTAGAACGCCTCGGCCAGCAACAGGCCCTGCGCGGTCTCGAGCCCGATCGAATCGATATCGGAGACGAAGGCGAGCAGCGGCGAGACCTTCTGGCCGCCCTTGGTGATGCCGAACTCGGCCGCCTGCTTGATCGCGTTGATGGTGTCGCCGCCGGCATTGGCAAGCCCGATCACCTTGGCTTTCGAGGCCTGCGCCTGCAGCAGGAAGGAGGAGAAATCCGACGTGTTGAGCGGATGGCGCACGCTGCCGAGCACCTTTCCGCCGGTCTTGGTCACGACGCTGCCGGTGTCCTTCTCCAGGTCCTGGCCGAAGGCGTAGTCGGCGGTGAGGAAGAACCAGGTGTCGAGACCCGACTTCACAGCCGCAAGGCCGGTCACGTTGGCCTGGCCGTAGGTATCGAACACGTAGTGCACGGTGTAGGGACCGCAGGCCTCGTTGGTGAGACGGATCGAGCCCGGGCCGTTGAACATGATGATCTTGTTGCGCGCTTTCGCGATCTCGCCGGCGGCAAGCGCGGTCGCGGAGGCCGCGACGTCGTAGATCATCTCGACGCCCTGGTTGTCGAGCATGTCTCGGGCGATGTTGGCGGAGAGATCTGCCTTGTTGAGATGGTCGGCCGCCAGCACCTGGATCTTGCGCCCCAGCACCTCGCCACCGAAATCCTCGACGGCCATTTTGGCCGCAGTCTCGCTGCCGGGACCGGTGATGTCGGCATACAGGCTCGACATGTCGAGGATGCCGCCGAGCTTCAGCGGAGGCTTGTCCTGCGCCAGCGACGCATTCGCCGAGATCGCAAACGCACAGGCCAACACGCCGGCCAAAACTCGTCTCATTCCAATCCTCCCTTGCAGCGCGGACCTCGTTCCATCAGGTCCGTTTCGAGGGCCGGATCATGCCGCATGGCCTGCACTGCAGCAAGCCGCAGCGGCAGCAATCTGTTTTCCGCTAAGCGGAATGAGGCGCCGCGCCGGAGCGCTGCAATCAGAGATGAAAGTCGGGAACGGTCTGATGGGGCGTTCCCGCCGGCAGGCCGAGGAACAGGTACTGCATGCCATAATGTCCGGCGAATGCCGATGCCGTTGCATCCATGATGATGCGACCGCCCAGATCCAGATGCAATTCCGGCCGGGTAATGGCACCGAGCGTGTAGGCCGGCACGATGGTCTCGTTGATGTGCAGGGCGTCGAAGACGGTGGACACCGCCGAAAGCGAGGCCGCATTGCCGGCCAGGTCGACGACATCGGCGCCATTGGCGGCGAAGCCGGTCACGGCCAGCGAGCCGGCCCGATCCGTCGATGACACGATGTGATCGAACACCAGCTTCGAGGAATCGCCGAGCAGCACCGTTGCCGCGGCGTCGTAGATTGCGGTGCCGCCATCGTTGAGCGTCAGGCTCGGCGTGCCGCCATTGACGTGAACCGCCTCGTTGAAGCCGACCGTCAGTTGCACCAGCGAACCCGGCGCTGCGACGCCACCGGAGGGCGTCGCTGTGATCCCGGTGAGATGGGGCGCCGTGGTGTCGAGGGTGAAGGTCAGGCTCGACGACGCGCTGACATTGCCGGCGGCGTCGACCTCCTGCACCGTGACGGAGTGCATGCCGTCGGTCGTGAAGATCGGCACCGCCGTGGAGAAGGCCGAGGCACCGTCGGCCTTGTAGCGCAGCGTGTCGGCCGCATCGAACTTGGTGTAATCGATCAGCGGATTGCTGGTGATGTGGTCGGCGCCCGAGACGCCGGTGTCGCGGTGCAGGGCCAGCGTCGGCGCCGCTGGCGCCTTGGTGTCGCCGGTGAAGCTGACCGCGTTGCTCGCTCCGCCGGCGTTGCCGGCGATGTCGGTGTAGCTCGCCCCTGCAACCGAAAGATCGGCCGACAGATGGTCGGTGACATCGGCCGTGAAGGTCGCGGTGTAGATATCGTGACCCGCGCCGTTGACGCCGACATGGACGAGGCTGCCCAGCAGTCCGCCATGGACGGTGACGTCGCCGAGTCCGAAACCCGCGACCGCCTCGGAGAAGGTAAACGTCATCAGCGCGGCGTCGCCGGCGTGCAGCAGGCTGTGATCGGCCGCCACCGATACCGTCGGCGGATGCGTGTCGCCACCGATCGTCGCGGTATTGCTCGCCGCGCCGGCATTTCCTGATACGTCGGCATAGCTTGCGGCGGTGACCCGGATCGAGCCCGCCACGACGTCGTTGATGTCAGGCGTGAAGATCGCGGTGTAGACGTCCTGGCCTGAACCATTGAGCCCGACATGGATCAGATTGGTTACCGTACCACCGGCGACGACGGTATCGCCGAGCGCAAAGCCCGCGACCTCTTCGCAGAAGGTGAAAGTGACGGCCGAAGTCTGGCCGGAAAGCACCGTGCTCGGGCTCACCGCAACCGACACCGTCGGGGCCCTGGTATCGCCGGTGAAATTGATGGCGTTGCTTGCCGCACCGCTATTGCCGGCGACGTCGGTGTAACCAAACGCCGCGACCTGCACCGAGCCCGCTTCAGTGTTGCTTTCATCCGGCGTGAAAATTGCCGTGTAGACGTCCTGGCCCGATGCGTTGACGCCGACATGGACCAGATTGCCCAACGCCCCGCCATGCACCGTGACGTCACCGAGCGCGAAGCTCGCAATTTGTTCGGAGAACGTGAACGTCACCAGCGCGGTTTGGCCCGCCAGCAGCGCGTTGCGGTCAGCCGCGATCGACACCGTCGGCGCCAGCGTATCACCACCGATCGTCGCGGTGTTGCTCGCGGCACCGGCATTGCCGGACACATCGGCGTAGCTCAACGCGTTGACCTTCACCGAGCCGGTCTCGGTGTCGCTAACATCGGGCGTGAAGGTCGCGGTGTAGACGTCCTGCCCAGCACCATTGAGCCCGACATGCACAAGATTGCTCAGCGCGCCGCCATGGACGGTGATGCCGCCAAGGGCGAAGCCCGAGACGGCCTCCGAGAAGGTGAAGGTCGCGACCGAGAGGTCGCCGGCCAGCACCGTGTCGGGATTGAGCGCGACGGAGACCGTCGGCGCCAGCGTGTCACCGGTGAAGTTGATGGCGTTGCTGGCGGCGCCGGCGTTGCCGGCCGTATCGCTATAGCTCGATACGTTGACCTGCACCGAGCCAGCCTCGGCATTGGTGACGTCGGGCGTGAAGGTCGCGGTGTAGATGTCCTGCCCGGCGCCGTTGACGCCGACATGGACAAGGCTGCCCAGCGCGCCGCCGCTGACGCTGACATCGCCGAGCGCAAAGCCCGCGACGGCCTCGGAGAAGGTGAAGGTCACGACCGCGGTCTGACCGGCGAGCAGCGTGCCATGGTCAGCTGAAACCGACACGGTCGGCGCCTTGGTGTCGCCGGTGAAGTTGATCGTGTTGCTCGACGCGCCGGAATTGCCGGCGACGTCGCTATAGCTTGACGCGTTGACCTGCACCGAACCTTCCTCGGTGTTGGTTACATCGGGCGTGAAGGTCGCGGTGTAGACGTCATGGCCGGCGCCATCGATGCCGACATGGGTGAGATTGCCCAGCGTACCGCCCTCGACGGCGACATCACCCAATCCAAAGCCGCTGACGGCCTCGGAGAAGGTGAAGGTGACGAGCGCGCTATCGCCGGCAGTCAGCGTGGTGTGATCGACGGAGACCGCCACCGTCGGCGCCTTGGTATCGCCGCTGAAGGTGATCGCATTGCTTGCCGCGCCGGCGTTTCCGGCACTGTCGGTATAGCTTGACGCGTTGACCTGCACCGAGCCTGCCTCGGAATTGGTCACATCGGGTGTGAAGGTTGCCGTGTAGACGTCCTGGTGCGCGGCGTTGACGCCGACATGCACGAGGTTGCTCAGCGCGCCGCCGCTCACCGTCGTGTCCGTCAGCGCGAAGCCGCTGACCACCTCGGAGAAGGTGAAGGTGACGGTCGAGGTCTGACCGGCCAGCAGTGCGGTCGAGCTCGCCGCAACCGACACGGTCGGCGCGATCGCGTCGATCACGAGATGCAGATCGGTCGCCGCATGGGTCACGTCGGCGTCCTGGCCGCCGGGATCCCTGATCGTGCCGCCGTTGAGCGAGAGGCTCTGCACCTGCAAATCAGACGTGCTGTCGCCGTCCTGCACCGTGTAGCTGAACACCAGCGCCTGCGAGCCGCTGCCGCTGAGATAGGTCGCGGCCTTGCCGTCGTTGAGCAGCAGCTCGGGCGCGCCGGTCACGCTCACCGTGTTGCTGAAGTTGACGGTGATGGTCACGACCTTGCCGGCGTTCAGCGTCGTGAGATGATCGGTGGTGTCAGCCGTTACCGAGGCGATACTCGCCTGTGACCGGATCTCGAGATGCGGAGAGGCCGAGCCGTCGGACGCCAGCATCAGCGAGCCGGCCGAGGCACCGGCGCTAAAACTCAGGTTCAGCGATGCGAGCGTCGTGCCGCCGCTGCTCTTCACCAGCAACACGCCGTTCGCATAGGACAGCGTCGCCGTGGCGTCATAGGCGATGTTGCCGAAGTCGATGGTGTCGCCGCCGGCAAAGCCGGTGATCGATGTGCTGAACGACGTTCCCGAGAACGCCGCGGCATCGAGCACGAGCTTCTCGGTGCTGCCGTCGGTGAAGGCGATCGCGCCGGTCCCTGCCGCGCCGTTCGCCGCCAGCTCCAGGATCGAGCCCTTGATGACGGTGCCGCCGGAATAGGTGTTGTGTGCCGACAGCACCAGCCGGCCGCCGCCGGTCACCTCGACATCACCAGGCGTCGCGCCGTCGGAGATCACGCCGCTCTGGGTGACGGTCTCGCCGGCGGCGACGTTGAAGACCGGATCGCCGGCGACCGTGATGTTGCGGGTCTGCGTGAAGCCGTCGGTGAAGCTGATGCCGGTGCCATCGCCCAGCTTCAGCACGTTGGTGACCGCACCGAGATTGACGTTGGCGGAGATCGACACCCGGGTGCCGGCGCCGCTGACCGTGGTATTGCCGGTGTAGGTGTTGTTGCCGCCGAGGATGACGGTACCGCCACCGCTGATTGCGAGGCCGCCGACGCCCGCATTGGCACCGGTGCCGCCATTGCCGCTCTGGTCCGCGATGTCGTTGGCGACCGTCAGCGTCCGGCCGCTGGCCGGCGTGAAGCTGAGATTGTTGTTGCCCTGGATGAAGATGCCGGAGCCGAAGCCCGAGCCGCTGGCCTGGCCAATGCCATTGGTGCCGCCGGCGACGGCATTGAACCCGGAATCGTTGGAGAGCGAGCCGCCCTTGATGGTCAGCGAGCCGCCTTGCTGAACAAAGACAGCGCCGCCGGCGCCGAGACCGCCACCGCCGCCCGGCGCGCCGTTGCCATTGGTGCCGCCATTGCCGGCACCGAAGCCGCCGATACCTCCTATGCCGCCCCCGCCGCCGAAGCCGCCATCGCCGTTGTAACCGCCACCGCCGCCGAAGCCACCGTCGCCGCCATCGCCGCCTCCGCCACCGAAGCCGCCGTTGCCGCCGTCGGCCCCGTTTCTGCCGCCGACACCGCCCCCTGGCCCGTACGGTGCGCGGACGGCGCTGCCGATCCACCCAGCCGCGCCGCCGCCGCCGCCATTGGCGCCGCCTGCTCCGCCATACCAGTAAAGCTCGGTCCCGCCCCCGATCGAGATCAGGTAACCGTCGCTCCCTTTGCCGCCCCCAGCGGTGTTGGGGACAATGCCGGGTGAACCGCTTCTAAAGAGATCGCTGTCCGCGCCCTGAGCGCCGAGGCCGATCCCTCCGCCGCCGCTGCTTCCGCCGCGTCCGCCCATCCCGCCGCCAGCGCCGTAGCCGTAGCCGTACGCGATATTGCCAGTGCCGCCGGCACCGCCGTTGCCGCCGATCGCGGCGCTGTTGTGGAAGGTGACATTGTCGATGGTGGCGCTGCCGTTCGACGAGACGAACAGCGCACCGCCGAGCCCGGCGCCGCCGCCGCCACCACCGCGAACGACGCCGCCGCCGGCAGCCACCGTGTTCTGGATCGCCAGGTTCTCGAGGTTTACGTTACCGGCATAGACGAAGAAACCGCGCTGGGCGTTGAGGCCATCGATCGTGTAGCTGCCGCCGTGACCGTCGCTGCCGTTGATGGTGACGCTCGACCCGCTGAGCAGATTGAGCGCGTACAGCTCCGACGTCAGACTGAAGCTGGCGGTGATGTTGATCGTGTAGTTGGCATTCGACGCGGCGTTCTGTCCGCCGGAATCCATCTGCAGAATGGCGGCGTTGAGCTCGGCGACGTTGGAGACGTTGAAGACGCGGGTCGAGACGACCTGCACGATCGTTCCGCCGTTGGCATCCTGCGAGAGCTGAAAACTGGTCCCAGCGCCGACGCCGGCAAGGGTCAGCGTATCGGTCGTGGTGCCGTTCGAGATCGAGAGCGTGTTGCCGGACAGGCTGACCGTGTTGAGCGACGGATTCTGGGTGTTGTACTGCAGCCCGGTCAGATCGATGAACTGGCCGGGATTGAAATTCGCGATCGTGTTGGCGAACGCATTGCCGCTCAGCGCGGCGTTGTCGATCTTCAGCGTGCCGACAATGCCTGAGGTAAACGAGATGTTGCCGGTTCCGGCGGCGCCGGCCGCGGTGAGCCACACCGTGCCCGAATAGATCGTCGTGCTGCCGTAGGTATTTGCGGCATGGCCAAGCATGAGCGTACCGCCGCCATCGACGCCGAGATTGCCGCTGCCGGTAACGAGGGCGGTGTCGGACACGGTCTTGCCGTTCGCGATCGACAGGATCGAATTGCCGCTGACCGAGAGCGTGTCGTCGAAAGTGCCGCTCGACGTCAGCGACAGATGCGCGCTGCTCAGACCGAACGTGCCCGTCAGCCCGGCGAGCTGACCCATCCCGAGCTGCAACGTCCCAGCACCCGACAGTGTGAAGGTGCCGGAGCCGCTGATCGAGCCGGTGTCCGCGATCGTGCCGGACGATATATCGAAGGTGCCGCCATTGGCGGTGAGCTGAATATCGTGCGTGAAAGTGTAGCCGCCGGTCGTGGTCAGCGTGCCGCCGTTGAGGATCAGTGCACCGGCCGAACCGCCGATGTTGTTGTCGGCCGTGATCGAGAGAGTGTTGCCGGAATCGATCTGCGTGCCGCCGACATAGCTGCTCGCACCCGTCAACGTCAGCGTACCGCCGCCGGAGACGACCAGCCTGCCGGTCGTACCGCTGCCGCTGATGCCCCGCTCATCGGCGATGCTGTCGCCGATCGTGAGCGTGGTGACGGTCTGCAGGCCCTGGGAGAACGTCGGCACGGTGTGCGTCGGCGTGACGATCATCGTGCCCTGGATGAAGATGTCGCCATAGGCGGAGCCGTTGCCCGCACCATTGGCGCCGGTGCCGCCGGTCTCGGTGGCATCCATCAAGGTGCCGCCGATGACGGTCAGCGTGCCGCCTTGCTGAACGAAGATGTCGCCGCCGGCGCCAAGGCCGCCGCCACCGCCGCCGGCGAGCGAGCCGCTGCCCGCGCCGAAGCCGCCGGTGCCGGGCGTGCCGTTCGAACCGCCGCCTCCGCCGCCGAAACCGCCATTGCCGCCGGTGTGCGCGTATCCGCTGCCGTTGCCGGAGCCGCCGCCACCACCGGCGAAACCACCATTGCCGCCGCTATAGATGCCGCCGCCGCCGCCGCCACCAACGCCGCCCGCGCCGCCGAAGCCAGCTCCGGGAGCGCCCGCTACCGAGTTAGCGCCGCCGATGCCGCCGCCGCCACCACCGACACCGCCGCCGCCGCCGCCACCGCTCGCGCCGCCGCCGGCATGCGCGCCGTAGCCGCTGCCGCCGTAATTGTCGGCGCCCTGTCCACCGCCCGCCGCACCTTCGATCGTCGCCGGTGTGCCGCCCGCGTTCTGCGCCCCGGTCGAGGGATGCTGGCTGTCGGAGCCCGCCTCGCTGTAACCGCTGCCGCCATTGCCGTGGTAGCCGTAATAGTCCTGGCCACCGAAGCCGCCGCCACCACCGCCGCCGCCATTGCCGCTGCCGCCATCGGCGCCGATGCCGCCGCCACCGCCGCCACCGCCGGCCGGATCGACCACGCCGCCATCGCCGCCCTTGGCGGTGTTGTTGCCGAAATTGACATTGTTCAGCGTGACGTTGGCGTTCTGCCCGACGAACAGGCCGCCACCGAGGCCCGCGCCGCCGCCACCACCGCCGACCCCGCCATTGCCGCCGCTTGCAACCGCATTGATGATGGTGAGGTTCTTGAACGTCACCGTGCCGGAGGTGACCACGAAGCCTTGATAACCGCGCGCGTCGATGACGTCGCTGTAGTCCTGGCCGCCGAGCTGATTGTTGTAGTCGGAGTTGCCGTCGAAGGTGAGCGTGGAGCCGCTCATCAGGTTGATGGCCGGCAGATCGTCCAGCAATTGCAGCGTGCGCGCACCGGACGAGAGCGAGAAGTGGATCACGTAATCGGTGTTGGCAGCAGCGAGTCCGCCGCCGACGCTGATCGCCGAAATCGCGTTGTAGAGCAGAAGATAATCGCTGAGCGGATCGCTGGTCGACAGCGTGAGAACGACTGGGTTCGACACAAGAACCTCGGCAATATGCGTGAGCGACCGCAATCGGCCGCCTTTCAAAAAATTGCCGAATAGTTATCTTGCGCCGCAAGTCATTGGCAACAATAACAAATTCTCATTCCGCGCACGGAGTTGAGATGATGAATGGGTAAGGTTGACGCGTGTGAAGGCCGCTCGATGCACGATCGGACGGCAATTTTCGTCACGACAAGGGGCGCTGAAGACGAGTTCGTCGCGCGACAGGCACGGATTGATGTGAAACACCAATTTCGCCTGTGCACGCGATGAGAAGCGCCGCAGAAAATTGACCACCGAATCAACGATGGCATCCCTCGATGCGATCTCGCTTCGCTTGTGGTGGCCCCGAAGCGATCTTTCCGTCAGACTGTCCTTGTTGGCGACCACGCTCCGACCGGAGCGCACCGAAGTGGCGAGTGCCGCATGACGCCTCCACGCGATAGAGCATGGCGTCGCCGTCCGTGGGCGGTGATGATGACGGTATGCGTCCTCGCGATCGGCGCGAGCATCGGACGCGCCGAAGCGACTGGCTGCAATTTCGAGATTCAGGGCGAGGGTCGCGTCGCCGCCATCGTCGATGCGCGCAGCCTGCGGCTCGACGACGGCCGTGAGGTCAAGCTCGCCGGTATCGAGGTGGCCGACAAGGCGAAGGCTATCGCCGCACTGACGGCGCTGCTGGTCGGCCGCGAGGTGACGCTGCGCGGACAGGACGACACGCCGGACCGCTATGGCCGACAGCCGGCCTACGCATTCCTCGAAGGCAGTGAGAAGCCCGTGCAAAGCGAGCTGCTGCGCCAGGGCCTCGCGCTGGTGTCATCCGAGACCCCGGACCAGGACTGCGCCACCGCGCTGATGGCGGCCGAGGCCGAGGCAAGGGCCGCCCGATCGGGAACCTGGGCCGGCTCCACGGCCATAAAAAACGCGGAAAGTCCGGACGATATTTTGGCGGAGATCGGGCGTTTTACGGTGGTCGAGGGCAAAGTCCTGTCGGTCCGGCAAGCTGGGGCAACGACCTACCTCAACTTCGGACGGAACTGGACACGTGGCTTTGCCGTGACTATTTCAAAGCGCATAGTCCCTGCGTTCGAGGCGGCGGGGCTTGCGCCCAAGTCTCTGGAAAATCGTAAGATTCGTGTACGAGGCTGGGTGGAAGCACGACGTGGGCCGCGAATCGAACTGCTCCGGGTGGGGCAGCTTGAAGTGCTCGGCGGGAACTAGGGGCCCAAGGGACTCAAGAAACCCAGGGGCCCTGCCCCGGTCTTTTTACGGGACAATTTGTGAGTTTTTGACGTGATTGAGCGCGCAGGACGGCGTGAAGAGGGGACTGGCCGCCGCCTTTCGGCTGCGCCGGCGCTCGTTTGCGCCGCCCTGACGCTGTCGGCCTGCGGCAATGTCGGCCGGTTCGAGCAGGCCACGCCCACGGCAGCGGTGGCGCCGGTAAAGCCGAACCGCGTGGTGCAGCAGACGCCCACGAGCGAACGCGAGCACGAGCGCATCCTGGCGAGCTATGGCGGCACCTATGACGATCCCAGGCTTGAGGCGCTGGTCAGCAAGACCGTCGACCGGCTGGTCGCGGCTTCCGACCGCCCCGATCAGGGCTACAAGGTCACCATCCTCAATTCCGGCGCGGTGAACGCGTTCGCGCTGCCGAACGGCCAGCTCTATGTCACGCGCGGCCTGCTCGCGCTCGCCAGCGACACCTCCGAATTGTCCTCCGTGCTCAGCCACGAGATGGCGCATGTGCTGTCCAAGCACGCCGCGATGCGCGAGGACCAGGCCCGCCAGGCCGCGATCGTCACCCGCGTCGTCACCGACATGAGCAACGATCCCGATCTCACCGCGCTCGCGCTGGCCAAGACCAAGCT
Source organism: Bradyrhizobium sp. BEA-2-5 (assembly GCF_032918025.1). Taxonomy (NCBI): domain Bacteria; kingdom Pseudomonadati; phylum Pseudomonadota; class Alphaproteobacteria; order Hyphomicrobiales; family Nitrobacteraceae; genus Bradyrhizobium; species Bradyrhizobium sp. BEA-2-5. Next base: position 8,143,029 of record NZ_CP136629.1, read on the forward strand.
CACCATGGCGAGTTTCTCGCGCAAGCAGGAGATCGAGGCCGACGGCATCGGGGTCGGCATTTCCGCCAAGGCACATTTCGATCCCTATGGCGCGGCGCGCTTCCTCTCGGCGATGGAGCGCAATGCCGAGCTGAAGGCCGGCAAGAGCTCGCTCGATCCGCGCGCGCAGGATTTCACCTCGTCGCATCCGGCAACGCCCGAGCGCATCAACAACGCGCAGACCACCGCACGGCAATACTCATCGCCCGAGAGCAACGAGCGCGACCGCGAAAGCTATCTCGCCGCTATCGACAACCTCGTCTATGGCGAAGATCCCAGCGAAGGCTTCGTCCGCGGCCGGCGTTTCCTGCATCCGAAGCTCGGCTTCACCTTCCAGGCGCCGGAGAATTTCACGCTCGACAACACCGCGCAGGCCGTGATCGGCGTGCGCGAGGGCGGCGCGCAGGCGATGCGCTTCGACGTGGTGCGGGTGCCGGCCGAGCAGTCGCTCGGCGACTACCTGAATTCGGGCTGGATGGAAGGCGTCGAGAAGGCGTCGACCGAGGATCTCACGATCAACGGTTTTCCGGCAGCGTCCGCCACCGCCAAGGGCGATCAGTGGCAGTTCAAGGTCTATGCGCTGCGCTTCGGCAGCGACGTCTACCGCTTCATCTTCGCGACACGGCAGAGATCGACCGAGAGCGATCGCAACGCGCGCGAGACCGTCAATTCGTTCCGTCGCCTGACTCTCGAAGAGATCCAGGCCGCGCGCCCGCTGCGCATCAAGGTCATCACCGTGCAGCCTGGCGATACCGTGGAATCGCTCTCCCACCGCATGGCCGGCGTCGATCATCCCGCCGAGCGCTTCCGCGTGCTCAACGGCCTCGATCGCACCGCGCAGGTGAAGGTGCGCGATCGCGTGAAGATCGTGGCGGATTGAGGCTGCACGCCCTCTCACGACCGTCGTCCCGGCGAACGCCGGGACCCATAACCACTGTTATCGATTGATGGAAAAGGCTGGGGCCACAGCGCGCCCTAACGACATATTCCAGTGGTTATGGGTCCCTGCTTCCGCAGGGACGACATGAGAGATAGCCCGCTACTTCGCCTTCTCCTTGAGGAAGGCAATGATGTCGGCGCGATCCTTCGGATCCTGAACCTCGTAGAACATCTTGGTGCCCGGAACCATCGTGTCCGGACCAGTGAGCCATTTGTCGAGATTTTCCTCGGTCCACACGATCTTCGAATTCTTCAGCGCCGGCGAGTAGTCGTAGCCTGCGACGGAGCCGGCGAGGCGGCCGACGACACCCTTGTGCATCGGGCCGACGTCGTTCTTGTCGATCGAGTGGCAATCGCCGCAGCCCTGGTACAGCGTGGCGCCGCGCGCCGCATCTCCCGCGGCACGGGCGCTGTTCAGGGCGAGCAGAATCGCGATGGCCGCCATCGCGGCAATTTTGGCCTGCTGCGGCGCCAGCACGCCTGCGATCGAACGAATGGTCATTCCCGGAGGTCTCCTGTTTGCCACCACAACAGGAGCAGGCATGCCGCGATTCTATTCCTTGGAATGCCGCGCGCTCGCGCCGCCGACGACTGACGAAGAATTTTGAGCCAACCGGGAATTTCCCGGCGCGCCGCCGATCTCTATCGAAAGCTGCCACCTCCGCAGCGGCGCCGGGCTATTGGAGCATCCCCAGTGTTTCAGAATCGGTTCGGCGCCGTCGCTCGACTTGCCGAACTCGGGTGCGTGCTTGCTGCGCTCACACTCGCAGCAGCCACCGCCGCGCGCGCGGACGGCTGTCCCAAGCCGAGCGACGAAATCGCGACCGACCGGCCCGACGTCACCAATTCGAGTATCGTCGTGCCGGTCGGGAGCCTGCAGAACGAAAACGGCATCAACCTGACCGGCCGCAGCAGTGGCCGCAGCATCGACGGCAGCAATAGCCGCTGGCAGCTCGGAATCGCGCCCTGCCTCGAGGTGCTGATCGACCTGCCGAACTATGTCGGCACTGTGAATTCGCCCGGCACCTCGGGCTTTTCCGACGTCGCGCCGGGGATCAAATGGCAGATCAGTCCCGTGCCGGGGAAGCTCGACCTCTCGATCACGGCCGGCGTCGCGCTGCCGACGGGCGCTGCCGAAATCGCCGGTCGCGGCGCGCAGCCCTACATCCAATTGCCATGGTCATGGGAGCTGCATGACGGCTGGGGCGTCAGCGGCATGTTCACGGAATTCTTCCGCCCCGCCGAACTGACCGGCCGCCACGTGTCGGAAGCGACCTTCGTGATCGAGAAGAAGCTGACCGAGCGGATCAGCGTGTTCACCGAATATGTCGGCGACTATCCCGACGGCGAGCGGCCGACCCAGTTCATCAACTCCGGCGGCCTGTACCAGATCACCCCGACCCAGCAGGTCGACTTCCATGTCGCGTTCGGACTCAACCGCAACTCGCCGAACTACATCGTCGGCCTGGGGTATTCGTTCCGCGTCGACGGGCTGTTTCGCTGAGGATGGAGATGGGTATCGGGCACCATCCGCGAGGCCTATCCAGCTCCCCTTGAAAAGGGGAGGTCGCTTTGCTCGCCAGAGCAAAGCGGGTGGGGATCTTGTCTCCACACACGCCAGCGCGTGCGGCAGACCCCCATCCCGACCTTCCCCCTTTCAGGGGGAAGGAGAAGAGTTCAACCCTCGGCTTCGCGCAATCCGCTCAGCCACAGCGCCAGCAGCGTCCATACCGCGCCCGACAACAGGTAGGCGCCGGCCGAGATCAGGCCGAAATGCGTCGCCAGCAGCAGCGCCGCGAGCGGCGCAAAGCCGGCACCGAACAGCCAGGCGAAATCCGAGGTCAGCGCCGAGGCCGTGTAGCGATAGTTCCGCGCGAAGTTCGAGGCGATCGCGCCGGAGGACTGGCCGAAGGACAGGCCGAGCAGGATGAAGCCGATCACCATGTAGATGGTCTCTCCGAACGCGCCGGCATCGAGCAGCTGCGGGGCAAAGCCGCTATAGATCGCGATCGCGATCGCCGATCCCATCAGCAGCGATTTGCGGCCGACGCGGTCGGCGATGATGCCGGAGATCACGATCGCGGCGACACCGAATATGGCGGCGACGATCTCGATGATCAGGAAGCGCACCGGGCTCTCGCGGGTGAACAGGAACACCCAGGACAGCGGAAACACCGTGACCATATGGAACAGCGCGAAGCTCGCCAGCGGCGCGAATGCGCCGAGCATGATGTTACGACCCTCCTGCGCGATGGTCTCGCCGACCCGCGCCGGCTCGAGATCGCGGCTTTCGAACAGCTCGGAATATTCTTCCGTCGTCACCATGCGCAGGCGCGCGAACAGCGCCACGACGTTGATGGCGAAGGCGACGAAGAACGGATAGCGCCAGCCCCAGCCGAAGAAATCATCCGCGGAAAGATTGCCGGCGAAATAGGCGAACAGCGCGCTCGCCACGATCAGTCCGAGCGGGGCGCCGAGCTGCGGCACCATCGCGTACCAGCCGCGGCGATGCGCCGGCGAATTCATCGCCAGCAGCGAGGCAAGGCCGTCCCAGGCGCCGCCCCAGGCGATGCCCTGCAGCACGCGCGCGGCGGCCAACAGCCAGATTGCCGCGACGCCGATCGTGTCGTAGCCGGGCAGGAAGGCGAGCGCGACCGTGGCGGTGCCGAGCAGGAACAGCGCGATGACGAGCTTGGCGCCCTTGCCGTGGCGGCGGTCGACCGCCATGAAGATCACGGTGCCGAGCGGCCGCGCGGCGAACGCCAGCGCGAAGATGCCGAATGAGTAGAGCGTGCCGGTCAGTTCGCTCGCGAACGGAAACACCAGGCGCGGGAACACGATCACCGAGGCGATCGCGAAGACGAAGAAGTCGAAGAATTCCGAGGTGCGGCCGATGATGACGCCGATAGCGATCTCGCCGGGTTTCGCCTGCCCGTGACCTGATGCGGTCGGGGTGCCGTGAGCCATTGCTGGGGCCTGTGCCATCGCCGGAGAACCGTCCTTTGGAGCATGACCAACCGGTTTTCCGAATAGACCGTGCTCGAACAAGAAGTGAGGCCACGAGCAGATTGCCACGCGGTCCACCTCACCTTCTGATCCTCCATCCCGCAGTGCAACATTGGACAAATTGTCCAATGTGAACTTTGCTGCATCGCAGCTACCCCTTGGCGGAACTCATAAAATTCAAATGGGGTGAGCCGTGCGCGCCTTGAAATTATTGGCCTTATTGCCGTTCGCGGCGCTCCTTGGCGGGTGCGATTACGTCGTGCTGGCGCCAGCCGGCGACATCGCTGCCCAGCAGCGCGACCTCGTCATCATCTCCACCGTCCTGATGCTCCTGATCGTCCTCCCCGTGATGGCGCTGACGGCGCTGTTCGCCTGGCGCTACCGCCAGTCCAACACGGCCGCTCGCTACGAGCCGGAATGGGACCACTCGACCAAGCTCGAGCTGGTGATCTGGTCGGCGCCGCTGCTGATCATCGTCTGCCTGGGCGCGCTGACGTGGATGGGCACGCATCTGCTCGATCCGTACCGCACGCTCGGCCGCATCGCTGCCGACAAGCCGATCGAGAGCAAGGACGCCCCGCTCGAGGTCGACGTCGTCGCGCTCGACTGGAAGTGGCTCTTCATCTATCCGGGCTACGGCATTGCGACCGTCAACGAGCTGGCCGCGCCCGTCGATCGTCCGATCAACTTCCGCATCACCGCCTCCTCGGTGATGAACTCGTTCTACATCCCCGCGCTCGCCGGCCAGATCTACGCAATGCCGGGCATGGAGACCAGGCTCCACGCCGTCGTCAACCACCCCGGCACCTACAAGGGGTTCTCGGCGAATTACAGCGGCGCCGGCTTCTCCGGCATGCACTTCAACTTCAAGGGCCTGTCTGGCGCCGATTTCGACAAGTGGATCGCCACCGCCAAGACCAGCGCCAACATGCTCGGCCGCACCGACTATCTGCAGCTCGAGCGTCCGAGCCAGAACGATCCGGTGCGGCTCTATCGCTCGGTCGACCGCGATCTCTACAAGGCGATCCTCAACATGTGCGTCGAGACCGGCAAGATGTGCCAGAGCGAGATGATGGCGATCGACGCCAAGGGCGGCGCCGGCCATCAGGGCCTGAACAACACGCTGCCGCTGGCCTACGACAAATACGCCCGACGCGGCGCGCCGCTCGGCTCTGAGCCGACCTTCGTCGCCGGCATCTGCTCGATGGACGAGATCAAGGACGCGCCGTCGCGCGAGATCACCGCGCCGCTCGACCTGACGCCGCTGCGCGGCTTCGGGCTGAAGCGCCCGCCGTTCTCGCCCGCGCATCCCTCGTCGACATCCTTGCTGCTCGGTCAGCGTCCGAAATCAGAGTCCTGAGGAGGACCGCATGAATCCCGATCTCGTCAAGATGATCTTCGGCCGCCTCAATCTGGAGGCGCTGCCGATCCACGAGCCGATCCTGGTCGGCACCTTCGCGGTGGTGGCAACCGGCGGCCTCGCGCTGTTTGCGATCGTCACCTATTTCCGTCTCTGGGGTTATCTCTGGCGCGAGTGGTTCACCACGGTGGACCACAAGCGCATCGGCATCATGTACATGATCCTCGGCATCGTGATGCTGCTGCGCGGCTTCGCCGACGCGCTGATGATGCGCGGCCAGCAGATGCTCGCCTTTGGCGGCTCCGAAGGCTATCTCAACGCCCATCACTACGACCAGGTCTTCACCGCCCACGGCGTGATCATGATCTTCTTCGTGGCGATGCCGCTGGTCACGGGCCTGATGAACTATGTCGTGCCGCTCCAGATCGGCGCACGCGACGTGTCGTTCCCGTTCCTGAACAATTTCAGCTTCTGGATGACGGTCGGCGGCGCGGTGCTGGTGATGGCCTCGCTGTTCATCGGCGAATTCGCCCGCACCGGCTGGCTGGCTTATCCGCCGCTCTCGAACATCGGCTACAGTCCCGATGTCGGCGTCGACTATTACATCTGGGCGCTGCAGATCGCCGGCGTCGGAACGACGCTATCCGGCATCAATCTGATCTGTACCATCGTCAAGCTGCGGTGCCCCGGCATGACGATGATGAAGATGCCGGTGTTCACCTGGACTTCGCTCTGCACCAACGTCCTGATCGTCGCCTCCTTCCCGGTCCTGACCGTCGTGCTCGCGCTGCTCTCGCTCGACCGCTACGTCGGCACCAACTTCTTCACGAACGATTTCGGCGGCAGCCCGATGATGTACGTGAACCTGATCTGGATCTGGGGCCACCCCGAGGTCTACATCCTGGTTCTCCCCGCCTTCGGCATCTTCTCCGAGGTCACCTCGACCTTCTCGGGCAAGCGGCTGTTCGGCTACACCTCCATGGTCTACGCCACGGTCGTCATCACCATCCTGTCGTACCTGGTGTGGTTGCACCATTTCTTCACGATGGGTTCGGGCGCCAGCGTCAATTCGTTCTTCGGCATCACCACGATGATCATCTCGATCCCGACGGGCGCGAAGATGTTCAACTGGCTGTTCACGATGTATCGCGGCCGCATCCGCTACGAGCTGCCGATGATGTGGACGATCGCCTTCATGCTGACCTTCGTGATCGGCGGCATGACCGGCGTTCTGCTCGCGGTGCCGCCGGCCGACTTCGTCCTGCACAACAGCCTGTTCCTGATCGCGCATTTCCACAACGTGATCATCGGCGGCGTGGTGTTCGGCGCGTTCGCCGGTATCAACTACTGGTTCCCGAAGGCGTTCGGCTTCAAGCTCGATCCGTTCTGGGGCAAGATGTCGTTCTGGTTCTGGGTCACCGGCTTCTACCTCGCCTTCATGCCGCTCTACGTGCTCGGCCTGATGGGCGTGACCCGCCGCCTGCGCGTGTTCGAAGATCCCTCGCTCCAGATCTGGTTCGTCATCGCGGGCTTCGGCGCGTTCCTGATCCTGATCGGCATCCTCTCCATGCTGATGCAGTTCGCGGTCAGCCTGCTCAAGCGCGAGCAGCTCAAGGACGTCACCGGCGATCCCTGGGACGCGCGCACGCTGGAATGGGCGACCTCCTCGCCGCCGCCGGACTACAACTTCGCCTTCACCCCCGTCGTTCACGACAATGACGCGTGGTGGGACATGAAGAAGCGCGGCTATCAGCGTCCGCTCACCGGTTTCAAGCCGATCCACATGCCGAGCAGCACCGGCACCGGCATCATCCTCGCCGGCTTTGCCACCGCGATGGGTTTCGGCCTGATCTGGTACATGTGGTGGCTGGCGGCTGCGAGCTTCATCGCGATGCTCGCCGTCGGGATCGGCCATACCTTCAACTATCACCGCGACTTCGACATTCCGACGGATGAGGTGGTGCGGACTGAAGACGCGCGGACACGCGTGCTTGCCGCGGGAGCCCAGACATGAGCGTTGCAATCATAACCACACAGGACTCCGAGCCGGTCTTCCACGTCATCGACGAGCATGATCATCCGGAAGGCGCCAGCACCATGCTCGGCTTCTGGATCTACCTGATGAGCGACTGTCTCCTCTTCGCGATCCTGTTCGCCACCTACGGCGTGCTCGGCGGCAATTATGCCGCCGGCCCCGCCCCGAAGGACCTGTTCGACCTGAACCTGGTCGCGGTGAACACCTCGATGCTGCTGCTCTCCTCGATCACCTATGGCTTCGCCATGCTGACGATGGAGAAATCGAGGATCGGCGCGACGCAAGCCTGGCTGGCGATCACCGGCCTGTTCGGCCTTGCCTTCATCGGCATCGAGCTCACCGAGTTCGCCCACATGATCCACGAGGGCGCCACACCGCAGCGCAGCGCCTTCCTGTCGGCTTTCTTCACCCTGGTCGGCACCCACGGCCTGCACGTCTCGTGCGGCCTGATCTGGCTCGTGACGCTGATGGTGCAGGTCCAGAAGTTCGGCCTGATCGAGGCCAACCGCCGCCGCCTGATGTGCCTGTCGATGTTCTGGCACTTCCTCGACGTGGTCTGGATCGGCGTCTTCACCTTCGTCTATCTCCTGGGAGTTCTGCGATGACAAAAGAAGCTCACGCTATCGAACCCAACGCCGGCGGGCACGGCCACGCCGCTCACGGCGGGGCATCCCATGGCTCGCTGCAGAGTTATCTGATCGGCTTCGGTCTCTCCGTCGTCCTCACCGCGGTGCCGTTCTGGCTGGTGATGACCGGCGCGATCGCCGACAAGCAGGTCACCGCATTGATTGTGCTGGTGCTGGCTGCGGTGCAGATCGTCGTGCACATGATCTACTTCCTGCACATGAACACGGCCTCCGAGAACGGCTGGAGCATGATGGCGCTGATCTTCACCATCGTGATGGTGGTGATCGCGCTGTCCGGTTCGCTGTGGGTGATGAGCCACCTCAACAGCAACATGATGCCGGTGCACCAGATGAGCCAGATGCCGTGACGATGCGGTCTGCCAGGCCCTCGCTTATGCTGCTCACGCTCGGCATGCTGGGCGTGGTGCTGCTGGGCGCGCTCGGTATCTGGCAGGTCGAGCGCCGGACCTGGAAGCTGGCGTTGATCGAGCGGGTCGAGCAGCGCATGCATGCGGCGCCGGTCGCGCCGCCGCCCCCATCATCATGGCCTGATGTCACGGCCGCGAGCGATGAATACCGCCGCGTCACCGTACGCGGCACGTTCCTCAACGCCGATGAAACGCTGGTGCAGGCCGTCACGGCCGAGGGCCCCGGCTTCTGGGTGCTGACCCCGCTGCAAGCCGCCGACGGAACCACCGTGCTGGTCAACCGCGGCTTTGTTCCCGCCGATAAACGCGATCCCGCGACACGGCGCGATGGCGAGCCGCAGGGCGCCGTCAGCGTCACCGGACTGCTGCGGATGTCGGAGCCGAAGGGCGGCTTCCTGCGCAGCAACGATGCTTCGGCCGGCCGCTGGTATTCCCGCGACGTCGCCGCGATCGCCGCCGCGCACGGACTGTCGAAGGCAGCCCCCTTCTTCATCGACGCCGATGCGACGCCAGATCCGGGCGGCTACCCAATCGGCGGGCTCACGATCGTCCGGTTTCCGAACAACCACCTGATTTACGCGCTGACATGGTTCGCACTGGCCCTTATGCTGGCGGGCGCGCTCCTGCGCGTCATCAGCGACAGGGGCCGCGCCGGCGCCTCCGATCCAAGGTGGGACTCACGGCGCGCCGCCGTGCGCCGCCTGATCGGCGCAGCCCGCAATCTGTCTCGCGACACAGGCCCAGATGCTCGAGCGCACATCGGATCTGCATGACGACAAGGCCGCGACCGGCGCGGCGGTGATGCCGTCCGCCGCGGGCGCGGCTGCCGGCATGCCGTTCGATCTCGCCGCGCCCGCGGACATCGAGACCAACCGCAAGAACATGGCGCTGTTGATCCAGCTGCGCTGGACCGCGGTGGTCGGCCAGATCGTGACCATCGGCGCCGTGCAGTTCTGGATGGGCGTCGCGCTGCCGCTGCTGCCCCTGGCGGCCGTGATCTCCGGGCTGGTGGCACTCAATGTCGTCAGCCTGCTGTGGCTGCGCTACCGCGCCGACATCAACAACCGCGAGCTCCTGGTCGCCCTGATGCTGGACGTCGCCGCGCTGACCGCGCAGCTCTATTTGTCCGGCGGCGCCACCAATCCCTTCACCTCGCTGTTCCTGCTCCAGGTGACGCTGGGCGCGGTGCTGCTCGATGCCCGCTCGACCTGGTCGCTGGTGGCGCTGGTCTGCATGAACTTCGCCTGGCTGACCAGCTATTACCGGCCGCTGGAGCTGCCGCAGCAAGGTTTCGCCGATGCCTTCAACCTCTATATCGCCGGCACCTTCATCGGCCTCGTGCTCGACGCCGTGCTGCTCGTGGTGTTCATGACCCGGATCAACCGCAATCTGCGCGATCGCGACCTGCGCCTCGCGGCGCTGCGTCAGCATGCCGCCGAGCAGGACCACATCGTGCGCATGGGCCTGCTCGCCTCCGGCGCGGCACATGAACTCGGCACGCCGCTCGCCTCGCTCTCGGTGATCCTCAGCGACTGGCGTCGCATGCCCGCGCTCGCATCCGATCCCGAGCTGTCGCAAGACCTCGGCGAAATGGAGACCTCGCTGCAACGCTGCAAATCGATCGTCACGGGGATCCTGGTGTCGGCGGGCGAAGCGCGCGGCGAAGGCTCCTCGCCGACGACGGTCGCGGCGTTCCTGACGGCATTGGTGGAGGAATGGCGGACGACGCGGCCGTCGGCCACGCTGTATTTCCGCAACGCCTTCGGCGCCGATCTCGCGATCGTGTCCGACATCGCGCTCAAGCAGGCGATTTTCAACGTGCTCGACAACGCCGCCGAGGTCTCGCGCGACTGGATCGAGCTGACCGCCGAGCGCAATGCCGACACGCTGGTGCTGTCGGTGACCGATCGCGGCCCGGGCTTCTCGCGCGAGATGCTGGCGCATATCGGCAAGCCGTATCAATCGACCAAGGGTAGCCCCGGCAGCGGCCTCGGCCTGTTCCTGGTGGTCAACGTGGTGCGCAAGCTGGGCGGCGTGGTGACGGCGCGCAACCGGCCGGACATCGGCGCCGCGGTCAAGCTCGAGCTGCCGCTCTCGACGCTTGCGATCGGAGACCATCTTGACGGATGAACGCCAGCTCCTGATCGTCGAGGACGACGCCGGCTTCGCCCGCACGCTGAAGCGCTCCTTCGAGCGCCGCGGCTACGATGTGGCGGTGTCGGCCTCGCTGGACGAGGTCCGCCAGCTGCTCGAGCAGCAATCGCCCGGCTATGCGGTGGTCGACCTGAAGCTCGCCGGCGGCGCGTCGGGACTTGCCTGCGTCGAAGCGCTGCACGCGCATGACCCTGAGATGCTGATCGTCGTGCTGACCGGCTTCGCCAGCATCTCCACCGCCGTCGAAGCGATCAAGCTGGGCGCATGCCATTACCTGGCAAAGCCGTCGAACACCGATGACATCGAAGCCGCCTTCAACAAGGCCGAAGGCAACGCCGAGGTCGCGCTCGATGCGCGGCCGACCTCGATCAAGACGCTGGAATGGGAGCGCATCCACCAGACCCTGATCGAGACGGAGTTCAACATCTCGGAAGCGGCACGACGGCTGGGCATGCACCGGCGGACGCTGGCAAGGAAGCTCGAGAAGCGGCCGGTGAAGTAGTTGCGCTGGCAGTACTGGCGAACCACGGCGCGGCAGCGTCAACGGCGTCGCCGAGGGTTACCGCCGAGCCAGGAAGACCCCCAGCAAGAATGCGACGGCAAGCGATTGAAGCGGAGCCGCCCTGGTCAATTCAGCCAAGTGATGCAGCCACCGATCCTGTTGCGGCAATGGTTCGAATGCACCATGCCCAGCCATCTGACGGATCGCCTCTGACGCCTGTTCTATGCGTTGTTCAGGGCTTTCGTTAGCCATCGGACGAACGGGCCTTCTGTATCAGCACTAACGTCCCTCGATCGCGGACTGTTCCTCGACTCCTTCACTCAGCGATGCGCTCCGTCATTCCCGAAGAAATTCGCGAACGGACGAGATGGAGAGTCGTCGTCTTCGGACGCCATGATCGGCACTTCGCGGCGTTGCGCCTGCTCCAGGAGCACCGGAGCTTCGCGACGTTGGTCTCCCTGCTCGATGCGCCGCTGTTGACGCTTCCCGTGCTCGGTCGCGGCGCGCTTCGCCTTGCGTTCAGCGTAGCGCTTGCGCCGTTCCTTTTCTTCAATGTCAGATCTTCTCGTGTCCACCACGTCTGCCTGCTTCTCGACGGGCGCTTGTACGTCCTTGACCGGCTCCGGTGGCGACTGCGGCGGTGAGGCTGCTTCCGGCGAGGCGGGCTCGCGTTGGGTCGCGGGCTGCTGTGGCTGCGCGGCTTCAGCCGTGGATGGCAGGACAACGCGGGCCGGTTCCACAGGCACTGGCGACGAGACGCGCGTGGAGGCGCCGGCAGAATCCTGAAGCGCCGAATTTGCGATGAACAGTCCACCACCGAACCCGGCACCGAGGATGAAAAAAGTTGTTCCAACGCCTGCGAAAAAAATGCCTGCCTTTGATGTCATGTCCGCTCTCCTGCATTGGCGAGCGAACGCGCGAGAGTTACCGGCGTTCCGTTTCGGGATAACTCGGCAATGAGTATCGTTTGTCCAAGCGGCTGGCGGTGCGGACAGTTTGGAACATCGATCTGCCCCGGGCGACGGACTGCAGTTCGCGGAGCGGCACCCTCACCCGGATTGCATCTTGCAATGCAATCCGGGCCCTCCCACAAGGAAAGAGCCAAGCGTGCCCCACGGACGCACCGCCAAAACAAAAAGCCCGGTCTTGCGACCGGGCTTTTGTTTTCAATCCGTCGAACCCTTTCAGGCGGCCTCGTCCTCGACGGCGGTATCGTCGCCATCATTGTCGAGATCCTCGCCGTCGGCATCGCCCTCGGCGTCGCCTTCAGCGGACTCCGCCTTGGCGTTGCGGCGCGGGCTCTTGGCGAGCTGGGCTTCGATCTCCTTGACCGCTTCGGTCTCGGTCGAGTGCTGCACCACCGCGATCTCGCGGGAGAGGCGGTCGAGCGCCGCTTCATAGAGCTGGCGTTCGCTGTAGGACTGCTCCGGCTGCGACTCCGAGCGATAGAGATCGCGCACGACTTCCGCGATCGCGACGATGTCGCCCGAATTGATCTTCGCTTCGTATTCCTGGGCGCGGCGCGACCACATGGTACGCTTGACGCGGGCGCGGCCCTTGAGCGTCTCCAGCGCCTTCTTGACCAGCGCCGGATCGGACAGCTTGCGCATGCCGACATTGGCGACCTTGGCGGTGGGCACGCGCAGCGTCATCTTGTCCTTGATGAAGTTGATGACGAACAGCTCGAGCTTCGCACCGGCGATCTCCTGCTCCTCGATGGCCAGGATCTGGCCGACGCCGTGAGCGGGATAGACGACGAACTCGTTGGCCTTGAAGCCCTGACGCTGGGTCACGACCTTCTTTTCTTCCGGACGCGACGGGGCGGCCGGCTTGGCGGCGGCCTTCGGAGCAGCGGCGGGGACGGCAGCCTTCGGGGCGGCCGGCTTCGGCGCAGCAGCCGTCTTGGTCGCGGCAGGCTTGGGGGCGACCTTGGCAGCAGCGGGCTTCGCAGCTGCCGCTTTCGCGGCAGTCTTGGCAGTCTTTTCTGGCATCACGCTTCTTTTGTTCTTTGAGGACTTTGCAGCCGCCGCCTTCTTGGCCCCCTTCACGGACGCCTTGGCACGGCCCTTGGTTGCGCTGCGAGCAACGACAGCGGCTTTTTTCGTCGTCTCTGAAGTACTCTTTTTACGCGTTTTCTGTGACACAGCCTGCGCGCGGAAACTGCCACGCCCCTGTTCGAGTTTGCGGGAACCTCGAAGCCACAAGGTACGCATGGCAGGGGGTTCTTGGCCTGTAATGTGTCAGATATAGCACATTTTCCGCAAAAATCAATGGTTTACGCCCGATTCCGGGCATAACAGGGGCCGCTCAGGTCATATGTCCGTCATTAGGGTTAAATCGGCGGCCGAACGGAGGGCCACAGCGGACCGAAGCCCGCCCTTACCGTGGTATTCCCTGGCGAATCAGTCGCCGCTGCCGGGTTCGGAGAAAAATATTTCTCGAACTTGCCTTCCATGCCGTCGAATTCCTTGGCGTCGGCGGGTGATTCTTTCTTCTGGGTGATGTTGGGCCAGCTCTTGGCGTAGTCGGCATTGACCTGGAGCCACTTTTCCAGGCCCGGTTCCGTGTCCGGCTTGATGGCGTCGGCGGGGCATTCCGGCTCGCACACGCCGCAATCGATGCACTCGTCGGGGTGGATGACGAGCATGTTGTCGCCTTCGTAGAAGCAGTCGACCGGGCAGACCTCGACGCAGTCGGTGTACTTGCACTTGATGCAGTTTTCAGTGACGACGTAAGTCATCCAACGCTCCGAAACGATCCAGTTTTTCTGGGGTTGCGTAGCGCAGGAATACCGGCCCTGCAAGGGAAGCCGGCTCCGAAAAACGCCAGTATTCTCACGCCCCTGCCCGCCGGTTTGTTGGGAGCATGATCCGCGCGCAAGCGCAATGCGTTTGTCGCGAGCGAAACCCGGCCCCATTCCGCGGTCGAAGTAACAGACGCTAGATAACTACTCCTTATCGGCTTGCAAATTGCCGGCCTGCAAATCCTCGTACAGCACCCGCACCGAGCTGGCATCGCCGCGCCGCTCGGCAAAGCCGATCACCTTGAGCACGCGGACGCTGTTGTCGAGCGCGACGGTAACGACGTCGCCCGCCTTGACGGCATGCCCCGGCGAGGTCTCGCGCGCGCCGTTGATGCGGACATGGCCGGTGACGACGAGCTCGGCGGCGGAGGTGCGCGCCTTCACCACCCGCGCATGCCACAGCCATTTGTCGAGGCGCTGCCGATCCAAACTAGACCAAGCGTTGAACCAAGGGTTGGACTATTCCTTCCGGCCGGCGAGTTGCTCTTTCAGGGCAGCGAGCTTGGCGAATGGCGAATTCGGATCGATCGGCCGGTCGCGTTCGCGCGGCGCGCTCGAGGCGTAGGGCCGATGCGACGGGCCGCCCTCGCGCTTGTCGCGGCCGCCCTTGCCGAAATCGCGGCCGCCGCGATCACGATCGCCGCGCTCGCCCTTGCGGTCGCCGCCGAACTTGTTGTCGCGGCGACGCTCATTGTCGCGATCGCGACCCTTGCCTTCGAAGCGCTCGCGGCGCTGGCCCTTGTCGTCCCTGTTGTCGCGGGCCTGCGCGCCGCCCTCGGCGGGCGCCGCAGCCGGATCCGCGGGCGCGCCCGGACGCGGCGCGCGGAAATCCTGGTGACGGCGCGGACGGCGATGCTGTTCGCGCTTGCTGTCGCCCTCACGGCCGCCTTCAGCGGCCTGTGCGCCCTCGGCGGGCTTGCCCTGGTGACGGCCGCGGTTGCGATCATGGCCGCGATGATGCGGACGGCGCTCGTCGGAACGGCCACCGGGACGCCAGACTTCGACCAGCTGCGGTTCGGCCGGCGTCTCCGCGGCGGCGACAGCGGCTTCAGCCGGTGCTGCTTCAGCACTCGCGGTCTCCGCGGCCGCCTCAGCGGCGGTCTCCGAGGGCGTCCCTGCAGTGGCTTCCACGGCAGGCGCGGGCTCGGATACCGCGTCCGAAGCGGGCGCCTCGGCAGCGGGCTCTTCAGCGACAGCGGCGGGCGCCGCGGCAACTTCGGCCACCGGCTCAGGCTTGGTCTCGACGACGACCGGCGTCGCCTCGCTAGGCACCACCTCGGCAAAGCCGACATCGGGCAGCAGCGCGGCCGATGGTGCGGGATCGCCGGACACCGGCTGATCCGTGGCAGCCTCCGGCGCTTCGGCCACAACCTCGGCAGTGGAACCGACCGGCGCATCCACGGCGGCGTCAGAGGTCGCCTCGACCGGCAGCGTCTCCGCGGCGACCGTCTCGGTGGTCTCGGCCACCGCCTCCGTGGTCTCGGCGACGGCCTCCGTGGCCTCGGCCGGCGCGGCCTCGACAGGCTTCGGCGGCAGCGGCGGACGGCGGTCCATGCGGTAGCCGAGCGCGCGCAGGATCGAGGCAAAATCCTCGCCGGCCGATCCCGTCAGCGAGGTCATCGCCTGCGTGACCACGAAGCTGCGGCCGTCGAATGCGCCGGCGGGCTTTTCGCCGGGCGAGTTCTCGCGCCACGCCAGCGCCGGGCGGATCAGATCGGCCAGCCGCTCCAGGATGTCGACGCGCACGGCGCGCTCGCCGGCCTGCTTGTAGCCGAGCACGCGATAGGCATCGCGCGGCAGCTGCTTGTCGACCGGGAACGAGGTGCGGCCGCTCGAGGCGAGATGCTGCACATTCGACAATGCCGCCATGTCGGCATTGCTCTGCTTCTCGGCCCACAGCAGCGAGGCCAGCGAGCGCGCCGCGGGCTTCAACAGCTGCGGGAAATAGATGTGGTAGGCGCCGAAGCGGACGCCGTATTTCCGCAGCACGGCGCGCGAAGACTGGTCGAGATCCTTCAGCTCGTTCGCGATTCTGGGGCGCTCGAGCACGCCGAGCGCCTCGACCAGCTGATAGGCGATGCCGCGGGCAATGCCGGTGACGTCCTCGGCCTTCGACAGCTCGAACATCGGCCCGAGCAGTTTCTCGATGTGCGTCTTGAGCCAGAGTTCGAGCCGCGCCTGCACCTTGTCGCGCGGGCCGCCGGTCAGGCGCTCGTCGGAGATGATGCGGATGCGCGGATGCAGCGCGTCGTCTGCGGCAGACAGCCGCGCCACGGCATCGCCGGTCCAGCGGATGATGCCTTCGGACGTCAGCACGAACTGCTCGTCCGGCGCGTTGCCGAGCTTCTCGGCGCGCGCGTTGATCTCGCGCGCCAGCACCTGCTGGGCGGCGGCTTGCAGCGCCTTGGCGTCGCTGCCGGCCTCGGCAGCATCCGGTGCAAAGGTGAAGCCGTCGAGGCGGCCGATGACATGGCCTTCGACGATGACTTCGCCGGTCTTGCCGATTTCAGTATTCAAGCTCGTGTTCTCCCGCAGGCGGCGCATCAATACACTGGTCCGGCGATCAACGAAACGCTCAGTCAAGCGTTCATGGAGCGCATCCGATAATTTATTTTCGACCTCCCGCGCGATCCCCTGCCAGCGTTCCGGGTCTCTCAGCCAGTCCGGGCGGTTGGCGACGAAGGTCCAGGTGCGGATCTGGGCGATTCGGGCCGACAGCGTGTCGATATCGCCGTCGATGCGGTCGGCCTGGGTGACCTGGGCGGCAAACCATGCGTCAGGGATACGCCCCTTTTGCATCAGGAAGCCATACAGCGTGGTCACGAGTTCGGCATGGGCGGCCGGCGACAGCTTTCGGTAGTCCGGAACCTGGCAGGCCTCCCACAGCCGCTCGACCGCCTTGGCCCCGTGCGCCATATCGCGCACCTCGGCGTCGCGCGCGACATGCTCGAGCACGCGCAGATCCTCGGCCACCGGGGCCCGCGTCAGTGCCTCATGATTGGGCGACAGCGCCAGCGACACCTGGAGCGCGCCGAGCGAGGAGAAGTCCAGCTTCGAATTGCGCCATTGCAGCACCTTCACGGCATCGAAGGTGTGGTTCTGCAGCGCGTTGACGAGTTCGGGCTCGAACGGCGCGCAGCGGCCCGTGGTGCCGAAGGTGCCGTTGCGGGTGGCGCGGCCGGCGCGGCCGGCGATCTGCGCAAATTCGGACGGTGTCAGGCGGCGGAACTGGTAGCCGTCGAACTTGCGGTCGGAGGCGAAGGCGACGTGGTCGACGTCGAGATTGAGGCCCATGCCGACGGCGTCGGTGGCGACGAGGTAATCGACGTCGCCGTTCTGGAACATCGCCACCTGCGCGTTGCGTGTGCGGGGCGACAGCGATCCCAGCACCACCGCGGCGCCGCCATGCTGGCGGCGGATCAGCTCGGCGATGGCGTAGACTTCATCCGCCGAGAACGCGACGATGGCGGTGCGGCGCGGCTGGCGCGTGATCTTGCGGTCGCCGGCGAATTCGAGCTGCGACAGGCGCGGCCGCGTGATCATCGACACGCCCGGCAGCAGCCGCTCGATGATCGGGCGCATGGTGGCGGCGCCCAGCAGCAGCGTCTCGTCGCGGCCGCGGCGGTTGAGCAGCCGATCGGTGAAGACGTGGCCGCGTTCGAGATCGGCGGCGATCTGCACCTCGTCGACGGCGAGGAAGGAGACGTCGAGATCCCTGGGCATCGCCTCGACGGTGGAGACCCAATAGCGCGGGTTCTTCGGCTTGATCTTCTCCTCGCCGGTGACGAGCGCGACGCTGGCGGCGCCGGCCCTGTCGGCGATCTTGTTGTAGACCTCGCGCGCGAGCAGGCGCAGCGGCAGGCCGATCATGCCCGAGGGATGCGCGAGCATCCGCTCGATGGCGAGATGGGTCTTGCCGGTGTTGGTCGGCCCGAGCACCGCAGTGACGCCCGCACCCGGCACGCGGTCATTTCCGAACGAAGTTGAGAAAGCCATATTTTGCAGGTGTTTCTTGAATTTGTTGGCGAAACGCTCAACCCGTCATCCCCAGTACAACGGCCGCTTAGCCGTTGTACTGGAGGAGCGCGCAGCGCGTCTCGAAGGATGCACGGCCGAGATTTATTCGCGCGTGTTGATCTGACTTTCCTCTCGCGGACCGAGCGGGGCTGTCGCCCTTCGAGACGGCCGCTGCGCGGCCTCCTCCAGCGACAACGGCAGAGCCGTTGCGCGGGGGTGACGGTTTGGCAGTGTGTTTCGCATTGGCAGCGTGTTTCACAAAACCTGTCTCACAATGCGACGCTTTCCGCGCCGACCTTAAGCACTGGAACGACTCTAGAACGAATCGCGGCCGAATCGCTGACTCCATTTGGGACCTGAAACGTTCACCGCAATATCTCGGGTAGGCTGACGGCGGCGGCACTAGATCAAGTTTGAGAGGGCTCCACAAGCACAGGATATGCGGACTGAATTCCTTAAGTTCCAGGGGCGTCCGAGTCGAATCAGAAGCCGGCAAGAGTCAACTGGATTCGGGTGACGTTCGTTGCTTGCCCCCGCGCGCTGAGTGCTCCGTCATTCCGGGGCGCGCGTTAGCGCGAACCCGGAATCTCGAGATTCCGGGTTCGATGCTTGCGCATCGCCCCGGAATGACGGCGCGATTTACTGCGTCTTCGCCACGCGCGGCGGCGCGGCGGTCGTGACGAACGAGGTGGCTTCCAGCATGGCCTGGCCGAGCGGGGTCGGGATCGTCATGCGGAACGGCACCAGCAGGCGGGTGCCGGCGATCGGCACGAAGGCGATCTCGATGTTGCGCTGGGCGGCGAGGTATTTGATCACGGGACGATCGGGGATGTAGCCGGCGACGGGCACGAAATAGAGCGAGCAGACCACGACCGGGCCCTTGTAGCCCTTCTCCGCCTTCACGGTCTCCATGCGCTTGAAATCGAGCTTGAGGTCGTAGCGCATGCGGCCGTCGAATATGCCGGCGCCGCTGCGGCAGATATCCGGGCTCATCAATTCGGCATTGCCGGGCGCGCGCAGGAACGAGCCGGTCATCGGATCGAACACGTTCTTCTTCTGCGCGTCGGTCACCGGCAGGCGGTCGGGATCGACCGGCGGCTCCGGCTCGATCGCGGATTCCTTGATGCCGCCATTGGCCAACACCATCCGGATCGTCTCCGACTTCTTCGAGGTGGTGGTGGTCGCGGTGTAGGAGGTAGCGGCCAGCGTGCCATTGACGACGCGGCCCTGCGAGGCGCCCGCGCCGGAGCCGCCGGAAAACGCCTTCAGGAGGCCCGCGGTGCCGCCCTGGGCCGAGGCCGAGAAGCTGTCGTCGCCGATTTCGATGGTCCAGGAGCCCTTGCCGACCGGGATACCGGCCAGGGTCGCCTCATACTGGGCGTCGAGCCGCCCCTGCGCGCTGGCACGCTCGGCGCAGAACAGCAGCAATGCGCCCGCGCACAGGCCGAGCAGCCGGCCGAGCGGGGGCAAAATGGCAATGGCGGTGGTCACTTAACCTACCTGACGGTCCTGCTATCGGCGCTCTATCCGTTGTCCATTTCGGCGTTCAATTCGGCCGGACAACAAGGCGCATCTTGTATGGAACCTAGACTTGCAGCCGAATACGCCCTTTATATGGTTGCCATATCCGCCGTTAAGTGGCTGGAAGACCTTATGAACCGGCATTTCCGGCGCCCCGCATGCGGCGATATAATCTTGACGCTCGGGTATTCTCCCCCTATACACCCGCGGTTCCTGGAAAATGGACGCGAATTCAAAACCCCCGCGCGGGCCGTGTGATTGCACGCCCTTCGAGCGGCGGGGATGCAATAAGGATTTTGTAAGATGTCCCGCCGCTGCGAACTGACGGCCAAGGGCCCCCTCGTCGGCCACAAGGTCAGCCACTCCAACATCAAGACCAAGCGCCGCTTCCTGCCGAACCTCGTCAACGTGACGTTCATCTCGGAAGCACTGGGCCGCAACGTGCGCCTGCGCGTCTCCACCAACGCGGTCAAGAGCGTCGACCACAATGGCGGCCTCGACCCCTTCCTGCTCAAGGCCAACGCCGACAATCTGTCGCCGCGCGCCCTCGAGCTGAAGCGCGCCATCCAGAAGAAGGTCGGCAAACCGGCGCCGGTGAAGCAGGCGAGCTGAGTTCTCGCTGCACACGCGAATTCGCGGAGAGAGTTTTGAACGGCCGGGTCAGATGACCCGGCCGTTTTTGTTTTGTGAAGATCGTCTCTTTCAGGGCGTCCCTCGTGGAATCATCCGAGAGCGCGAACATTTCAATTTGCGATGGTGCAGTGCTTGGAGAGGTTGTCGAGGCAATCGCAGGGAGCCGATACATCGCAGCAATCGCGTCTGAGTTCACCCTGAGCTCGGGACCCATGGGAGCGTGCTGGCACCCGGCGTTCCCTGCGCCCTCTGCCGACAAGCGGGGATCAAGCTGCCGCAAAACTCAGACCGATCGCGACGCGAGAATGCGAGCACACACCCTCTCCTGATGTCCGGCAGGTGTATCGATCCGACCGACGCGCGTGCGCGCGGGTGAGTAGCGAATGAAATCTTCTTTGCGCAATGATGCGTGAAGTAAAATCGTCCATCGCGTCGCGTGAGGAGAGATGGATTGCTTCGTCGCTTCGCGACTCGCAATGACAGGCGTCGCTGATGATTACGACACTCCGCTGACAGCTGCCGCCAATGACAGCGATGTCATCTCTTCCATCACGTGCACATCACACGAATCTTCTGCTTGATGCATCGAGAGTGCGTGAAGAAACGCTTAACGCCCGCGCCCCGACCAGCAAAGAAACCCTATAAATAAAGGCAAAGCGGGCCGCTCGCTCCGCCGTTAATCACAACATCACTGCACATCATCACGAGCGCATGAGGCGCATGCAAAACGCCACGATCTCTTCCAGATGTTAGTGTGCAAACAAGCCCTCCGACACGAATGCGATTCGACGCGGTACGCCGCATCGTCTCGAAGACCGTGAGGGACATCACGGCCAGCACAACTGATTGTGAGGCATGTGCGCCGCACTCTTGGGAAGAAGCCTGGCCGTTCCTATGTCACGTCCAAAGAACGACCCCGATAAAGGAATTGCTCGATGCAAGTTCGCGCAGCCGATCCGCGCGGAAGACTGGTGCCTGCGATTGCAACCGCCGCCGTGGCGGTGCTCGCGACAGCCGCCCTCGTCATCCTCGAATTCAACCCGCCCCGCAATGTGCAGGCCGCGGCCGAGCCCGGCATGATCACCTCCGCCGCCGCCAGCAGAGCCGGCGCTACCGTGCTGCCGACTGATCCGGTGACCACCGGCAGCGTGCGGGTGCGCTAAGGACTCCGCTTTCTCGTTATCGTCGTCCCGGCGAAAGCCGGGACCCATTACCCCAGCTGTTTATTGGTTAGAGCGCTGGGGCGACATTCCGCTTAACGGCAAATACTCGTAGTAATGGGTCCCGGCCTTCGCCGGGACGACGGTAATAATCACCCCCGCCGCATTTTCGCATCCCTGCCCCGGCGTCTCGTCGCAAGCCCACCTCCCTCGACCTGCGTAAGCTCTCCCTCGCGAACAAAACAAAAAAGCCACAGGGAGGCTCACGATGATCTGGAAGGCCGTCACGGCAGCCGTCGCGCTTGCGCTCGCGACGCAGGTTCACGCCGCAGAGAAGAAGTATGGCACGGGCGCCAGCGACACCGAGATCAAGCTCGGACAGACCTCGCCATTCTCCGGCGCGGCGTCAGCCTACAGCGTGATCGCGAAGACGCAGGCCGCCTACTTCAGGATGATCAACGACCAGGGCGGCGTGAACGGGCGCAAGATCAACCTGATCACGCTCGACGACGGCTACTCGCCGCCGAAGACCGTGGAGCAGACCCGCAAGCTGGTGGAGCAGGAGGAGGTCGCCGCGATCCTCAATCCGCTGGGCACGCCGACGGGCCTGGCCGTGCGCAAATATCTCAACGACAAGAAGGTGCCGCAGCTGTTCGTCGGCGCCGGCGCCACGCTGTGGGGCGATTACGCGCATTATCCGTGGACGATCGGCTTCCAGCCGTCCTACCAGGCCGAGACCGCGGTCTACGCCAAGTATGTGCTGACCAACAAGCCGGACGCGAAGATCGCGCTGTTCTACCAGAACGACGACGCCGGCAAGGATTATGGCAACGGCTTCAAGAAGGGGCTGGGGCCGGAGAACACCGCGAAGATGGTGGTGGCCGAGACCACCTATGAATCGACTGACCCGACCGTCGACAGCCAGATCGTGAAGCTGAAATCATCCGGCGCCAACGTGCTGTTCATGCACGCGATCCCCAAGCAGGCGGCGCAGGCGATCAAGAAGATCGGCGAGATCGGCTGGAAGCCGGACCTGTTCTTCCTCGCGGCGACCTCGACCTCGGTGTCCTCGGTGCTGAAGCCCGCCGGCTTCGAATACTCCAGGGACATCATCTCGTCCTACTCGCTGAAGGATCCGAACGATCCGCAATGGAAGGCGGACCCGGACGTGATCGCCTGGCAGGACTTCATGAAGAAGTATTTTCCGGACGGCAATCTGCAGGACCAGCTGATCGTCTACGGCTATGTGGTGGCGGAGGCGACGGTGCAGGTGCTGAAGCAATGCGGCAACGACCTGACGCGTGAGAACATCATGAAGCAGGTCGCCAACCTCGATATCGCGCTGCCGATGTTCCTGCCCGGCATCAAGGTGAAGACCTCGCCGACCGACTACTTCCCGGTCGAAGCGATGCGGCTGCAGAAGTTCAACGGCGAGACCTGGCAGCTGTTCGGCGACACGATCGGGAATGATTGAGGGGGTAAACGCAAAGCCATCCACTCCGTCGTCCCGGCGCAGGCCGGGACCCATTACCACTGCAGCCCGTTGTAGCAGCGAGCTGCGGCCCCAGCGTCCCACCACTTGTACATTTGTGGTTATGGGTCCCTGTGTCTTGGAAGTCTGTCATGATGGGTTGGGCGGGAAGCCGTTGGGTCCTTGGCGCTTGACGCCGTGAGCCGGCTCGGCCTCCCGCCCGTTCCATTACCAACCTGAACAGTTGCACGAGGCTGCGCCAACAGACCTCGCATCACAGGGACAGGCACCGTGATCATACCCCCTCGTTATGTCGGAATCGACGTCTCCAAGAAGCATCTCGATATCTTTGATGAAGCTGACGGCGTGTCCAGGCGCATCGCCAACGCGGCACAGGCCATCACACAGCAGGTGGCGCGTTGGCGATGCGATGCGCTGGTCGTCTTCGAGGCCACGGGCGCCTATGACCTCGCGCTTCGCGAGGCCCTAAGCCAGGCCGGTGTCCGCTTCGCTCGGATCAATCCGGCTCGAGCTCGCGATTTTGCGCGGGCCAGCGGCCAACTTGCCAAAACCGATCCGATCGATGCACGGATGCTGGCGGCCTTTGGCCGGGTCATGCAGCCGGCAGCCGAGCGGGCCGCCAATCCCGCCCGCAACGCTTTGGCAGGGCTTGCAAAACGGCGGGACCAACTGGTTCTCATGCGCGCGCAGGAGAAGAACCGGCGCAGCGAGGCCGACGACTGCGCCATGGCCGAACGGATCAGTCGGCTCATTGAGGTTCTCGACGGCGAGATCGCCGAGATCGAGGCCGATATCAACGCATTGACCAAGGCCGAGCCGGAGATCGCGGACGATGCGCGGTTGATGCGCTCACTGCCGGGCGTGGGTCCCGTGGCTTGCATGCAGCTGATCGCGAAGATGCCGGAACTTGGACATGTTGGAGCGAAGCAGATCGCCGCGCTCGCGGGCCTTGCCCCCTTCAACGTCGACAGCGGCGCCTTCCGTGGAAAACGCAAGATCGCCGGCGGCCGAAAGCGCGTTCGTGACGCCCTCTATATGGCGGCTCTGAACGCGGTTCGTCGGGCCGATCCATTCAAGGCCTTCTACGCGCGGCTGCGACAGGTCGGCAAACCAGCCAAGCTCGCTCTCATTGCCGTCGCCAGGAAGCTCCTAACGGTCCTCAACGCCATGATGCGCGACAGAAAGCCCTACCTGCAGACCAAGCCGACATAACAGTTGCCGGCCTTCGCCGGGACGACGGGGAAGTTAGAGTCCCTTTGCCAACAAAGGCCGGGACGACGGGGAGGAATCAGACTCCCCGCTCCAGCAACACCCGAAAATCCGCCCGCGCGCGCTGCGCCTCGGCGCGTGCGGCCTCCGACGCATCACCGAGGCCGAAATAGCCGTGAATCAGCCCCTCGCCGGAATGATACGCGACCTGCACGCCGGCCGCCTGCAACGCCTTGGCGTAAGCATGGCCCTCGTCGCGCAGCGGGTCGAACCAGGCTGTGGTGACGACCGCCGGCGCGACACCGGCAAGGCTCTTGGCGCGTAGCGGCGAGACGCGCCAGTCGGCGCCCTCGGCCTTGTCGGCGAGATAGTGCCCGCAGAACCACTGCATCGTCGCCCGCGTCAGGAAGTAGCCGTCCGCATTCTCGGCGCGCGACGGAAATTTGGCGTTCTCGCCCGGATCGGCGAAATTGCCGACCACATCGGTGACGGGATAGACCAGCAGCTGACCGGCGAGCCTGATGCCTGCGTCGCGGCAGGCCAGCGCGGTGGTGGCGGCGAGATTGCCGCCTGCGGAATCGCCGGCGACGCCGACGCGGGAAAGATCGCCGCCGAATTCGTCGATGCGCGCGACCACGTCGCGGATCGCGGCGAAGGCGTCCTCGAAGGCGCCGGGAAAGCGCGTCTCGGGCGGGCGGCGATAGTCGACGGACACCACGACCGCACCGGTCTCGATCGCAAGGTTGCGCGCCTGCCGGTCGTGGGTCTCGAGGTCGCCCGCGACCCAGCCGCCGCCGTGGAAGAACACCACGGTCGGTGCCGTGCCACGGCCGCTCCGATAAAGCCGCGCGCCGAGCTTGCCGGCGGCGCCCGCGACCTCGATGTCGCGTGCCACGTCGACCGGCGGCGGCGGCACCGCCTTGCGCGCCTCCGCCAGCGCGCGCAGCGAATCGCGGCAGCTCTGCGGCGTCATGGTTTCGGGATCGCGCAGCGGCAGCAGCGGAATGATCTTCTCAATGACGGGATCGAGCGGAAGCGGCATGGGAGTCCTTCAGTGTGAGTGCGTAGAGTTCAGGTGAGTTGTTTGGAAAGCGCGCCGGCCTCGATCGCGGATATCTGCAGCGCGATGAAGCGGCTGTAGATGCGGGCCTGCGAGAACGCGCCGCCGGCGAACCAGAGGCCGGGCTGCGGCGTGCGCATCCACATGTTGCGCAGCTCCTGGCTCGCATCGTCAAAGCCCCAGACCCGGCCGACGCGTTCGGCGACGTCCTCGCCGAACAGCCTGCCGACCAGATGGTCCGGGCCCTTGTAGCCGGTGGCGAGCACGAACAGCTCGGCGGCGAGCGAGGTGCCGTCCTTCAGCGCAAGGCCGGTAGCGGTGATATCGGCGATGTCGGCAGCCTGAATCAGGCGTATCCTGCCGTCGGCGATCAGCTCGGAGCAGCCGACGTTGAAGTAGTAGCCGCCGCCGCGGGAGCGGAATTTCAGCGGCCAGCCGGTGCCGTCCTCGCCGAACTCGAGCCGGAAGCCGGCGCGCTCCAGCCGCGACAGCAAGGGCGCATCGAGCCGCTTCACCTCGTCGGTGATGATCCTGTGCGCGATCTTCATCACCGGCAGCGGCACGCCGGAATTGAGGATATCGCGCACCTCGATCGGCGGGCCGTCGCCGAGATAGGTCTTGTCGTAGAGCTGCGCCGGCTCGACATTGACCACCATGGTCGGGCTGCGCTGGACCATGGTGACGTCGGCGCCGGCGGCGTGCAGCTCCTGGCAGATGTCATGCGCGCTGGTGCCGGTGCCGAACACGACGACCGAGCGCCCGGCCCATTCGCGCCCGGCCGCGAACGCGCTGGAGTGCAGCACCTTCCCGTCGAAATTCCCGATGCCGTCGATCCGGGGAATGTTCGGCGTGCCGCTGACGCTGGTCGCGAGCACGATGTGCTTCGGATGGAGCGTGCGCGAGCCATCGCTCCGCTGCAATGCCACCGTCCAGCGCTGCGTCGTGTCGTCATAGCGCGCGCCTTCGAACGAGGTCTCGGTCCAGAAGTCGAGCTCCATGATGTCGACATAGCTTTCCAGCCAGTTCGCGATCTTGTCCTTCGGGATGTAGTCCGGGAAGCTCGGCGGGAACGGCAGGTAGCGGAACAGATTGACCGGCGTCTTGTTGTGCAGCTTGAGGCCGCGATAGCGCAGCCGCCAATTGTCGCCGATGCGCCGCTCGCGATCGACGATCAGGGCATCGAGCCCGATCCGCTTGCACTCGACCGCGGCCGCGATGCCGGCATGGCCGCCGCCGACAACAAGCACGTCAGGCTCGCGGTCGGCATAGGCGCGCGAGGCCTGCCGCTGCTCCAGCCAGTCCGGTGCGGCGAAATCGCGCGCATGGGATTGCTCGGCGGCGCCGTCGGCGCGCGCCTCGCAGATGCGGTTGAAGTCGAGCATCGTGGAGAACGTCCACGCCACGGAATTTCCGCTCCTCTCATGCAGCAGGCGGACCGCGCCGGTGCCGGGACCATTCGACGTGTCGAAGGTGAAGACCGCCTCGATCGTCTCGCGTCCGGCCACCACGGCCCGCCGCGGTATCAAGGCACGGTCATCGAGACGAAATCCGCGCGCGCCGACCGCTTCAGCGCGCGCCAGCAGCTCGGCGACGACGCGCTGCCGCCCGCTGAAGGTCGCAAACTGCCAGGAGATGCCGAAGATATTGCGCCAGTGGCTCTCCGGCGCAAACAATGCGGATAGAGCCTCGGTGGAACGGCTCGCGAGCGCCGCATCCAGCGCGCCGATCCATCGCTCGGCGGCAAGTTCAGGCGCGTCCTCCGTAGCCGGGTTCAGTTTGTCCAGCATGATCGTGCTTTCTCGGGAGCAGTTGTCGTCTATCTGACAACATGCTCCCGAAAAGCACAACCATCATGCCAAGACTCATGCGACGTGTTGCGCCAGCTGCGCCGACTCGGCCTCGCCCTCATCGCCGGCGGGCTCGGCCTGCGGTGCGGGCGCCGCAGCGAGTTCCGCTGCTATTTCCTTGGCCAATGCAGTGGCGCCGTGACATAGTCGGTCTTGCCGGTGCCGAGCAGCGGCACCTTGTCGACGACGCGGATATCGGCCGGCACTGCGAGCTCGGAAGCGCCGACGCTCTTGGCCTGGCGCTGCATCGCGCCGCGGTCGGCGTCCTTCTGCGTGGTGAGCAGCACGATGCGTTCGCCCTTGCGCTGATCGGGTAGCGTGACCGCAACCGACATGGCCTGCGGCCAGATCGCAGCCGCGATCGCCTCCACCGCCGACAGCGAGACCATTTCGCCCGCGATCTTGGCAAAGCGCTTGGCACGGCCCTTGATGGTGATGAAGCCGGCGGCGTCGATCGCCACGATGTCGCCAGTGTCGTGCCAGCCCTCGGGGAGCTTTTCGAGCACGCCGGGATTTTCCGCCCGCAAGTAGCCGAGCATCACGTTCGGCCCGCGCACGGAGAGGCGGCCGCCTTCCTCGATGCCGGGGACCGGATCGAGGCGGCTTTCCATCAGCGGCGACAGGCGGCCGACGGTGCCGGGACGGTTGGCCATTGGCGTGTTCATCGCCAGCACCGGCGCGGTCTCGGTGACGCCATAGCCTTCGAGGATGCGGATGCCGTAGCGCTCCATGAACACCTGCCGCGTGCGGTCCTTGACCGCCTCGGCGCCGGCGATGACGAGGCGCAGGGTCCGGAAGTCGTAAGGGTGCGCCGAGCGCGCATAGCCGGTGAGAAACGTGTCGGTGCCGAACAGGATCGTGGCGCCGGTCTGATAGATCAGCTCCGGCACGATGCGGTAATGCAGCGGCGACGGATACATGTAGATCGGGATGCCCGCCAGCATCGGCATCATCATTCCGCCGGTCAATCCGAAGGAGTGGAACACCGGCAGCACGTTGAACACCTTGTCATTAGCGTTGGCGTCGACGCGCGCCAGCGCCTGCGCCGCATTGGCCAGGATGTTGCGGTGGGACAGCACCACGCCCTTGGGCGTGCCTTCCGAGCCCGACGTGAACAGCACGACGGCCGGATCGTTGGCCTGGCGGGACACGCGCGGCGCGGTGCCGGCGAGGAAGCCCGCGATCTTGTCGGCAAGGCCGATGCCGGCCCTGACATCCTCGAGATAGACGACGCGCGCCTGGCCGGCGAGCGCCGCGATAAGCTTGTCGAGCTTGCCCTTCTCGATGAAGGCCTTCGACGTCAGCACGGTCTGGACCTGCGCGGCCTTCATGGCGGCGAGCACGTTGACCGGGCCGGCCGAGAAGTTGAGCATCGCCGGCACCCGGCCGTTGTTCTGCAGCGCCATGAACACGACGGCGACGCCCGCCGAATTCGGCAGCAGCACGCCGACATTCTCGCCGACGCTGGTGCCGCTCTCCAGCTTGCGGCTCAGGACCTGCGCACCCAGGATCAGCTTGCGATAGGTCAGCTTGGTGCCGAGCGCGTCCTCGATGATGACCTTGCCGGTGTCGCGATCGCGATAGGCGTGTCCGAGCGCTTCGAACAGGGTGTGATCGAGCATGGCGTTCTTCACGAGGGCGTCGATCATCACGTCCTGGAGCGCGGCGCCGGCGGCATTGCGGCGCGCCTTGCCTCGCAGCGATTCGTCGACCGGCAGCTTCACCGGCGGCAGGATCGAGATCGTCACCTTGGGGAACCAGGAGCGCTTGATCTCGCCATTGTTGAGATAGCTGAGATAGGAGCGCTGCGCGCCTTCGATGCGAACCGGCACGACCACGGCGTCGGCCTTGTCCGCGATCATCGCGGTGCCGTCATAGACCTTCATCAGCGAGCCGGAGACGGTGATGCGTCCTTCCGGGAAGATCACCACCGGCTCGCCGGCGGCGACGAGCTTGATCAGGTCGCGTGCGGCCAGCGGCTTGGTCGGATCCATGGTGTAGTGCTTGACGACGCGCAGGAACGGCTTGGCCCACCAGGCCCTGGCGATGCCGGTATCCACCGCGAAGCTGGCGTCGATCGGCAGCACGGCGTGCAGCAGCGGGCCGTCGATCAGGCTGACATGGTTGGGCGCGATCAGCATGCGCGTGCCCGGAGGCGGCAGGTTTTCGAGCCCGCGCACCTCGGTGCGGAACAGCGCGCGGAAAAGCAGCCCGCCGAAGTCGCGCACGCCTTCCTTGCCCCACTTGGTCAGGACGAACCACATCGCGCCGAAGCTGGCGACGCCGAGGCCGAAGAAGATCCAGCCGATATGGAGGCCGGCCGCCTGCAGCAGTGCGACGAACAGCGAGCCGATCACCATGAAGGCAGCCTGCAGCACGTTGCCGGCGGCGATGATCCGGGCGCGCTCGGACGGCGCCGACCAGGCCTGGACCGCGGCGAAGGACGGCACGACGAACAGGCCGCCGCCGAAGGCGAAGGCGACGAAGTCGGCCAGCATGCGCAGGCCCGCGAACGAGGTCGCGAAACCGGCCGCGGTGAGGTCCTTGCCGAGCGAGGTGGTGGCGATCGCCCAGGCGAGGTCGAGCCCGATCACGCCCATCACGATGGCGCCGATCGGCACCAGCGCGAGATTGGGACGAACGTGGCTGAGGCTTGCGGCGAACAGCGAGCCGATGGCGATGCCGATCGCGAAGATCGCAAGGCACAGCGTCACCACGCCCTCGGTGCCGCCGACGACCTCCTTGATCAGCGCCGGCAGCAGCGACAGCACGATGGCGCCGACCAGCCAGAACCAGGAGACGATCACGGTACCGTCCCACAGCCGCGGCTCGGCATAGAGCGACTTCAACAGGCGCACGGTCGAGGTCCAGGGATTTTTGGTGATCGGCAGATCGGGCGCGGACGGCTGGGTCACCGGGATGCGCGACGCAAATGCCCAGGACAGCACCGACAGACCGACCACGGCAGCGCAGATCCAGCCCATGTGGCTGGCGCCGGCGACGAACATGCCGCCCGCGATGGTGCCGATCAGGATCGCCATGAAGGTTGCGCCCTCGACCAGCGCATTGCCGGTCGCGAGTTCGGACACCGACAGCTGGTCGGGCAGAACGGCATATTTCACCGGGCCGAACAGCGCGGCGACGATGCCGAACAGCGCCAGCGCGATGAACAGCAGCGGGATCGAATGGGTGAAGAAACCGGCGGCGGCAAAGGCCGCGGCGAAGATCTCGAAGAACTTCAGCCGGCGGGCGACGACGGACTTGATGTAGCGGTCGGCGAGCTCGCCGCCGAGCGCCGAGAGCACGAAGAACGGAGCGATGAACACCGCCCCCGCGAGCTGAACCAGCGCCGGCCCCTGCTCGTTGGCGACGCCATAGAGCAGGATGATGACGAGTGCGTTCTTGAGCACATTGTCATTGAGCGCCGAGAAGAACTGCGCCCAGAACAGCGGCGCGAAGCGGCGTGACGACATCAATTCCCTGATCATGACCAGTTCCTTGGGTTAGCGCGCACGGCGCTGGCAGGTCTGCGAGTTCGGGTGGCGGAGAATGGTGAGCGTGGAGAAAATGACGGGGATGCCGCAGCCTTTAGTCTTTTCCGCAACGTATCGGTTCGAAGGCGCGCAAAATCCGGCGCACCGGGAGGTCACGACATTGCCCGCCAGAGATGTACGAGACCTTATCCGGACCTGGGGTTGATCGACGCCGGACCGGCTCGCAGGGGACATGGTGAGCGCTTTGTTGAGGTTTCGCCGACAATTGCGGCCCGCGTGCTTCAGGTCAGTTCACTCAAGCCGCCGAACGGCGACCATCGACAGTTGCGCGGCTTGCAGCGGCCTCCGCTCGCAGCCGCCTGGCGCGGCGCGCGCCGATCCGCGCGCCGCTGCTCCAGGACGCCTGCGACGTCGCAGGCGCGGGCGATCCGCTCGATCGGCGCGGTCGCCAGAGTGAGGACGGCGCGGCCGAAGCCCTTCACGAGCTCGATCGCGTCATCGACAAGGGTGGTGGTCAATTGAAGTGCTAGGGTCTGCATCTGAGTGGCCTCCTATGTCAACTTGAGCAACGCTCAAATTAGTAGTATGAAAATGAACATTGTTCAAGAAGAATCGCGACGAGACCAAAAAAAACTTCAGCGGCGAGCCCTGCTGATCGAGATCGCGCGCCGGTCAATCTCAACTAAGGGATTGAAATCACTCAAGGTTCGCGATGTCGCCGAGGCCGCCGGGTGCTCCATCGGCAGCGTCTATAACGAGTTCGGCGACTTCGACGGGGTCATCCTGACCGTCAATCGGGAGACGGTTCAGGCCCTGACCACGCGGCTCAAGGCGGTCCCGGCCGACGATCCCCTGCGCCAGCTGCACGGACTTGCCGACGCCTATCTCGGCTTCGCCACCGAGCACGCCAATCTGCTGCGCTCCTTGTTCGAGCATCGGATGGAGGACGACCGACCTTACCCGGACGACATCCTTCAGATGGTGATGGATGCCTTTGCGCTGATGCAGACGCCGCTGCTCCGCCTGCTGCCCGATCGTGATCCCGGCGACGTCGCGCTGCTGTCGCGCACGCTGTTTTCCGCGGTGCATGGCATCATCTCGCTCGGCCTCGAGGAGCGCATGGTGGCCGTGCCGCCGCAGATGCTGCGCCAGCGGCTTGCGCAGTTCGTCGACACGCATCTGGCGGGGCTCGGTGTTTCGCGGCGCACGTAATCACACCGGGTGCGCCTCGATCAGGTTTGACTGCGGGCAACGCGGCCTGGGTGAGCAAGGGTCCAGAGCGGTTCGAGGAACACGACACTGGTACCTCCCTCGCGGAAGACGAGCTTGAACTCGATCCGTCCATCCGCGGTGATGGAGGCGGAATGCAGTCCGGTATTGCCGTCATAGCGCAAGACGTCGTCGAGGACATAACCGGTGAAGCCGCCGGAAAAGCCGGGCCCGGGTACCCGGCTGTGCGGCATCGCCGGGCCGTTCACGAGATAGCCGGTCGCGACACCGTCCCGATCGACATTGGTGACGATCATCATGAATTGGCGGTGCGAATTGATCCATCCCTGGTCGCTCACCCACACGCCGAGAAAGCGGCGGACATTGTCCGGCACGTCACTTGCCGGCGCGCGAACGCGATAGGCGGGAAGCGGCAGCTGCTTCTCGGCGGCCAGCGCGGTGATCCGCTCGACATCCTGCTCCGGCACGATGCCGTGGTCCTCCGGCACAAACCAGTGCGCCAATTCGGCCAGAGGATGCCTCATCCCGGCGGCAATCGGCGGCGCGGATGCGAGTGATGCGAAGGCCATCACCGACAGGCCGGCGACCAGCGACCTTCGGGGAAGCGCGGCCAAGCGTGCTGCGATGCCGCGTGGAGCGGACATTTGGCGCGAGGCGTTCTGCGATCCATGATCGTGCGGCGGCGGCACCGGCCTGGCATCGAGGCGATAGCCGCGGCGAGACACCGTCTTGATGATACTGTGGTCATCATCGCGCAGCTTCAGGCGCAGCTCGCGGATGCACTGGACGAGCGAGTCGTCGGAAACCGCGACGTTACCCCAGACGGCCTCGTGCAGGTCCTGCTTGGATGCCAGCCGCCCGGCATTGCCGGCAAGATAGCCAAGCACCGCGAATGATTTCGGCCTGAGATCGAGATCGACGCCATCCACGCGGGCTACGCCGCGGGCGAGATCAAGCTCAAAGGAATCAAATATCAAAATGGAATCAGTCGCCGGGTCCATAGAGGTCACTCCATGCCCACAGACGGCACCAATCGGGAAAATTTAGCAGGAAATTCGCCGTTCTGTCACTTCTTCATCAGGACTTCCCTGGCGCGAAGCCGATAGTCGCGAACCGGCCCGGCATCATCTCCGGGCTCGCGGGAGGTTGGCCATGTCGAGCACCCGGTTTGCCGTGTTGGTCGGGGCTGTTCTGGCGCTTGCGGCGGTGCGACCGGGACACGCCCAGGCGCAGGACGTCGTAAGGGTCGGGCTGGTGATGCCGTTGACCGGCGTCCTGGGGCCGGTCGGCAAACAGGCGGTCGCCGGGGCGCGGCTCTACATGGCACAGCACGGCGACATGGTCGCCGGCCGCAAGGTCGAATTGATCGTCCGGGACGATGCCAGCGTGCCCGACAACGCCAAGCGCATTGCGCAGGAGCTGATCGTCAACGACGAGGTCGCGATCCTCGGCGGCGGGCTGACGCCGAGCGTGCTGGCGCTCGCGCCGCTGGCCAATGAGAGCAAGACGGCAACCGTCGTCATGGTGTCGGGCACCTCGATCGTGACCGAACGGTCGCCTTACTTCGTGCGCTCCAGTTGGACGCACGCGCAGCAGGCCAGCGTGCTGGCGGATTGGGCGGCGAGGAACGGATCGAGGCGGGCCACCATCATCGCGTCCGACTGGGCACCCGGGCGCGAAGCCGCCGGCGTATTTTCGGCGAGCTTCACCGCGGCCGGTGGAACGATCGTCGAAGCGCTGAAAGTGCCGCTGGCCAACCCCGATTTCGCGCCGTTCCTGCAGCGCGCGCGGGATGGCAATCCCGACACCCTGTTCATTTTTGTCCCGACAAGCCAGGCCGGTATCCTGGCCAAGCAGTTTGTCGAGCGCGGGCTCGACAAGAGCGGGATCAAGCTGATCGGCCCCGGCGACATCGCCGACGATGAGGACCTGCCGGGCATGAGCGATGCGATGATCGGCATGATCACGGCGGGGTTCTATTCCGCCGCGCATCCATCCGACCTGAACCGCGACTATGTCGCGGCATTCCGCAAGGCCAACGCGAATGTTCGACCGAACTTCATCAGCGTCAGCGCCTATGACGGCATGCATCTGATATACGAGGCGCTGAAGGTGACCGCCGGCAAGACCAACGGCGATGCGTTGGTCGAAGCCATGAAGGGCATGGCCTGGGAAAGCCCGCGCGGCCCGATGTCGATCGACCCGAAGACGCGCGAGGTCGTCCACGACATCTACATTCGCAAGGTCGAGAAGGTCGGCGGCGAGCTCTACAGCGTCGAGCAGGAGACGTTCAAGACGGTCAAGGACCCCGCCAAGGTCGCGAACCGATGAGGGAGACGGAGTAGCGGCTGATCCGGCTTGGCGTAGGCCTTTGCGGTGTCCCGGCATAGCGGGTGACGGCCGACACAGGACTTGCGTTCAGACCATCCCCCCTGCAACACGACCGATCCCGAGCCAGCAAACCAGCTCGTCCAACGCCACTCCGACGCTTCAAGCGCGCGCCCGCGCGATCGTACCGCCGACGATCTGCATGGCAACGCCGAGCACCCAGCCCGCCATGATGGCCGCGGTCCAGCCGATGTCCGGCTCGCTGCGCAGCACGACGACGCCAACCGAGAAGAACGCAACCATCGTCGCGAGGAAGGTCCCGATCGCGCCGAGCAGCTCCGCCGCGTCGATCTTGCGCATCGACGCCGAATCCTTCGGGTGGAACAGCTTGGGCGGCGTATCGATGCCGAGATAGAAGCCGATCGCGCCGCCCAGCATCATGACGAGCAGGAACGCCTGCGAGGTCAGCGCCGAGACGCTCGAGCCGACATGGATGGCGACAAACAG
Organism: Bradyrhizobium sp. BEA-2-5; assembly: GCF_032918025.1. NCBI lineage: Bacteria > Pseudomonadati > Pseudomonadota > Alphaproteobacteria > Hyphomicrobiales > Nitrobacteraceae > Bradyrhizobium > Bradyrhizobium sp. BEA-2-5. The sequence goes on from NZ_CP136629.1 coordinate 8,177,419, forward strand.
ACCGCTTGCAGCTCCCGCCAAAGCAAGACCGAAGCGCTCAAGGACATGGGCAAATTTTCTGACGTGGCTGCGCATCGCTGTGCCTCATCAATGAATTGCGCCGCTATCAGGCTAGGCCTTTTCGCAGCAACGCGAAAGCCGTCGCCTCTCACATGGCCGCGACCACGTGACGCTTTGTGCGCCAGTTCACACCTATCGCGGCATGGAATGTTTAAAGAGCGATCAAAGGTAGCAAACGATCCCGTCCCTGCTACGCTGCGCCACCCGCTTCATTCGTTTCAGCGAGCGTCTTTCAATGCCGAGTCCGAAGATCATTATTCTGTCCGATGGCACCGGCAACGCCGCTTCCAGCGTCTGGCGCACCAACGTCTGGCGGATATTTCAGTCGCTGGATTTGCAGGGCAATACGCAGGCCGCCAAGTATGATGACGGCGTCGGCACGTCGAAATTCATTCCGCTGGCCATCCTCGGCGGCGCCTTCGGCTACGGCCTCAAGCGCAACATCCTCGACGCCTACAAGTTCATCTGCCGGAACTACGACCACGAGAACGATTCGAAGGTCTACCTGTTCGGATTCAGCCGCGGCGCATTCACCGTGCGCACGCTCGCCGCACTCATCCTCGATCAGGGCCTGATCGTCGCGGACACCGAATCCGAGCTGCACGACGGCGCGGTGAAGGCCTATCGCGCATACCGGGCCGAGGGCTACCACTCGATCTGGCGCATCGAGGTGCTGTTCCGCGCGCTGCGCGACTATGTTCTTGTGCCGCTGTGGGATCGGCTTCGAGGCAACAAGCCGTATGCAAGGATCGCGCGGAAGCCGGTGCCGGCGATCGAGTTCATCGGCATCTGGGACACCGTCGCGGCCTATGGCCTGCCGATCGACGAGATGACGCGCGGCATCTCCAACTGGGTGTGGCCGCTCGAACTGCCGAACCGGATTCTCAGCCCGAAGGTGAAATGCGCGCGACACGCGCTTGCGCTCGACGACGAGCGCACGACCTTTCATCCGGTGCTCTGGACCGAGCAAGAGCCGGAACAGCCTCCACCCGCGGTGCCGACCAGCATCGATGGCGAGCGCCTCGTCCAGGTCTGGTTCGTCGGAATGCACGCCAATGTCGGCGGCGGCTATCCGGACGACGCCGTCGCCTTCGTGCCGCTGGCCTGGCTGGTCGACGAAGCCGTCAAGCGCGGCCTCGCATTCAAGAGCGCACCGATCGCCGACCCTGACGCGATCAAGTCAATCAAGTCCTCCGAAGACAAGGATGGCCGGCTCTACGATTCGCGGGCGGGCCTCGGCGCGTACTACCGGTACGGTCCACGCAAGGTCGCCGACCTCTGCAACGATCCCTATGCCGGCGTCAGCGTGCCGATGCCGAAGATCCACGAGAGCGTGTTCGAGCGGATCGACAGCGGCGCCAATGCCTATGCCCCGATCGGACTTCCGCCGAACTACGTGGTCGTCTCGCGCAGCGGCCAGGTCACCCCGCTCGGCGCCAATACGTTTGAGACGCCCGCGGGCGCACCCGGCGCGCTATGCCGCGCAGGAGAAGCTGTGGAACTACGTCTGGATGCGCCGGATCGCCTACTTCGCCACGCTGGCGGCGTCGCTGCATCTGGCCGCGTTCTGGCTGTTCCATAACCAGCACAAGGAGCACGAATTCAGCTCCTATGTCAGGATGATCTCGGAGCTGGTGCGCTTCGTTCAATCGTTCCTGCCCGATTCCTTTCATTGGTGGACCGATTGGTACGCCGGCAACCCGGAATGGTTCGCGGGCGGCATCCTCGCTGTCATCGTGCTGATGGGTGTAGGCAGTTCGCTCAGCGCGACGATCCGGGACAGGATGCGGATCATCTGGCGTAACCGCGCGAGCCCTGTGCCGCTCTCCGGCTTCGTGCACAACGCGATCTATCGATTCCGCACCTGCGCGATCTATCAGTGGATCCTCAATGTCGGAAAGCGGCATGTCGTGCCGTTTGCACTGACAGCCCTGCTGGTCTGGTTCAGCGCGACGCTGGTCAGCCACTTCCTGTTCAATCTCGCCGATTCGACGGGGGCATTCTGCAGGGGCACTGCAACGGACAAGCTTGTCGCCGTCGACAAGGGCATCCCGCAGGATGCCGCCGACTTCGACACCGGCGCGATCTGTGCGCCGACCGGTCTCAAGGTCCGCACCGGGTTCAAGTACGAGATCGCGATCACGATGTCGGAGCCCTGGGAGGACGCCGGACGCGCGGTGACGCCGATCGGATACCGGACCTCGACCATCGAAGGCACAAAGCAGTTGCGCGGCTACTTCGCGATCTTCCTGCGGCGGATCCTGTTCCGGCCATGGTTCAGGCTGATCGCACGGGTCGGCGAAACTGGGGTCGACGAGTATTTCCTCGACCCCCTGCCGGTGTCGAACACCGACCCGCAGGTCTACAAGGCGCGTTTCACCGCCGATCGCAGCGGCGAGATCTTCCTCTACGTCAACCAGGCCGTCATCGGCCTGCCCTGGGCCTGCGGATGGTTCTACGGCGACCATAAAGGCAAGGCGAAGGTCACGGTGCGGCTGCTGTAGGGAGCCGCGATCGGGTCCACAGCATCGCGGCCCAACGGGTGCGCATGGCGTGACCGATCTGTGATCCTGCCGACAGACCCGGTTGTAGATTGTCTGGCATACTCTCCTTGCTAGATCAGCTGCCCCGACGCCCGGAACGATCCGACGCGACTTCAGGGATCGCCGGGCGACGTTGACGCGCCAGGTTCATGTCGACCGGATATTTCTCATCAGGGATTTGGAGCATCACCATGATGTCCACAATTCAGGCGTTCCCGACCACCGACGGCATCCTCGTGGTCTGGGAGGTCGCGGCAATGATCCCGGACTGCCTCGGCTTTGCGCTGTATCGTCAGCAGCAGGGCAAAAGTGCAACCGTGGTCGACACCTGGGTCGGGTTCGAGGACCAGGCGCAGGATCACAAGCCGGGCGAACATCGGCCGAGCACCGAATGGCCGGTGCAGAAGACGAACTGGACCGATTTCCTGGCGCCGACTGACGCGCCGGTCCGCTATGGCGTCGTTCCGGTTCTCAAGGACGGCCCCGCCAAGGTAAAGCCCGCCTACAGCGCGCCAGCGACATGGACCGAATACGTCTCCGCCATGCCGTCGGGCCCGCTCAAGCCGTGGTTCAACCGCGGCACGATCTCGGCGCAATGGCTGTCGCGCGCCATCGGCAAGGACAAGAAGCCGGCGCAAACCCTGGAGAAGGCGATCTCGACCAAGGGCAACAAGATCCGCGACTTCCTCAAGGGCCAGCTCGGCGCCCGCCTGCTGGCGCTGGTGGCTGAAGCCAAGAAGAGCAAGCGCGACGTCTATCTCGCGCTCTACGAGCTCAACGACCCCGAGCTGATCGCCGCGCTGACCGCGATGAAGGGCAAGGCACACGTCGTGCTCGGCAACAGCACCGGCAAGTCCGACGCCACCGCCAAGGACACCGAGAAGAACGCCGGCGTGCTGAAGAAGGCCGGCGTCGACATCGTCCGCCGCAAGATCGCGCCGAGCCGTTACGCTCACAACAAGTTCGCGGTGTTCTGCGACGGTGCGCAGAAGCCGAAGGTGGTCTGGACCGGCAGCACCAACTGGACCCGGACCGGACTGTGCACCCAGAACAACAACGGGCTCGAGATCACCGACGACAAGGTCGCGGCGGCCTATCACGACCATTGGAAAGCGATCTACGCCGACGGCAGCAAGTCGCCGAAGGCGCTAGCCGTGGCCGGCGATCACGAATGGCCTTTCACCATCGGCAAGTCGAGGCTCAGCGTCTGGTTCACGCCGACCACCAGGAGCGGCGACCTCAAGGAAGCCACCAAGATGATCGAGGACACCGAGCATGGCGCGGTGTGCCTGATGCTCAATCCCGGCAACAAGGGCCTGCTCGGCCCGATTCTGGAGAAGGCGCAGGACAAGAAGCTCTATGTGCGCGGGGTGCTCAACAATTTCCCGGCGCAGGGCAAGGACAGTCCGAAGGATCAGCTGCAGCTCCTGGCCGGCGACGGGCAGCAGCAGGTCTTCAAGGGCAAGCAGATCGCCGACGTGATCCGGCCCGCCGGCATCGACAAGACCGCGGACTGGTGGGAGCACGAGATCAAGAACACCGGCAAATTCATGATCGCCGTACACAGCAAGGTGATCGTGCTGGACCCGGCCGGCAAGAACCCGGTGGTCATGACCGGCTCGCACAATTTCTCCGACCGCGCCAGCACCAAGAACGACGACAACCTCGTCATCATCAGAGGCGATTCGCAGCTGGCGCTGACCTATGCGGCGCGCATCGTCAGTATCTACGGCCAGTATCGCTGGCAGGCCTGGCGCAACACGCCGGAGGGCCAGAAGGACAAGGGTCTGAAGCGCAGCGACACCTGGCTGAGCAACCGCATCGGCAAGGGCTGGGCGCAAACCGAAACGCGGTTCTGGCTCGGCACCGCCTGACGCCGGCGATCCGTCATGACTACGGGGCAGCGTTACCGCTGCCCCGTATTATCCTCACCGTCAAACCTACGCTGCGCGGCCGACCGAGGCGTCGAGATGCTTCAGCCGCGGCAGCACCTCCTGCTTCAGGAGCCGCAGAGAATTGTGCCAGGCTTCCGGCTTGTGCTTGTAGTCGAAGCCGAACACCAGGAGCACGCCGAAGCCGCCAACCTCTTGGTAAATCTTCTCGATCTTCTCGGTGACCGTCGCGGGCGAGCCGACGATCCAGTTGTTGCGCGCGCAATATTCGACCGTGACGTCGCTGTCCGGCACGTCGGGCGAGGCCTTCAGATAATCCTTGAAACCAAAGTGGCCGAGCAGCGGCAGGAAGTACTCGCCCATCATCCGGCCCATCATGTCGCCGGTCGACAGCTTCCATGCTTCTTGATCGGTGTCGGCGACGAATACCTCGCGCACCATTCGCCAATCCTTGCGGCTCGGCGTGCGGCCGGTCTTGGCCGCGCCCGCCTCGACCGAGTCCCAGTGGCTGCCGACATAGGCGGGGTTGAGGTTGAGGCTCATCGGAATGAAGCCGCGCTCGCCGGCGAGCTTCAGCGTGTCCGAATTCTTGGAGAGTCCCGCGACGCCGATCGGCGGATGCGGCGCTTGCTGAGGCTTGATGTGCGGCTTGAGGAAATCGAACATCGTGTCCGGCTTGGAGACCGTCCAGAACTTGCCTTTGTAGGTCCAGGGCGCGGGATCGCTCCACATCTTCAGGATGATCTCCAGCGCCTCGCGGGTCATGTCGCGGTTCTGCCCGCTCATGCCGTCGACGTTGAACATCGCCCAGTCGCTCGGCAGGCCGGATGCGGCGACGCCGAAATTGAGCCGGCCCTCGGAGAGATGGTCGAGCATGGCGACGCGGTTGGCGAGCTCGGCCGGGTGGTGATAGGGCAGCAGGAAGCCGCCCGGTCCGATGCGAAGTTTTTTGGTCTGCATCAGCGCCTGCGCGATCAGCAGGTCCGGCGTGGGATTGGGTTCCCAGGGCGCGGTGTGATGCTCGCCGATCCAGGCTTCCTGATAGCCGAGCTCGTCGAGCCAGCGCAGGACCTGCAGATCCCAATCGTGTCCTTCCTTCAACCCGCACTCCGGCGGATGCGAAGGCATCGTGAAATAGCCGATCTCCATGGGTTTCCTCTCTTTGTTCGATGCGTGTCTTTCGCACGCGCTTCGAGAGTAGCTGCCCCGGCTACGGCAGAACAATGGCCTTGTCGCATCCGGCTCGGCCAGGATCTATGCGTAGGGCGTATCCTTCAGCATGATCGCGATACCGGAAAAGCTTCGCTCCATGATCCGCAGGAAAGTCTCGCGTGACGACGCAGCCGACCTGCGGGCCTTGTGCTCGCGAAGCCCTTCCGCATAGGCGACGGTCAGCGCCGTGACCACCATCGACGCGGCGAGCCGGGCATCGGCATCGGCGAGCGGGCGGTTGATGGCTCCCGCCAGCACGCTCGCGAGATCATTGATCAGTTCGTCACGCATCTCGCGCGCCCGCGCCGAGAGCGCCGGGCTTTCGGCAACGGTGCGCCAGAATTTCGCCGTTGCGTCGGTGAATTTCGCGAACGGATGCACGCGATCCGCCAGGCTGTGCACCAGCTTGCGGAGAGTCGCGATCGGCGCCTCGCCGGCCGGACGTTCGGCAAAGGCAGTCCGCAGCAACTGACGGCTTTCCTCTTCACGGTCGAAGAACAGGTCTTCCTTGCGTGGAAAGTAATTGAACACCGTCATCCGGGAGACCTCGGCGGCCTCGGCGACTTCGGCCACCGAAACATTGTCGAAGCCGCGTTCCAGGAACAGCTCGGTGGCGACATCCGAGATCGCCTGGCGCGTCGCCTCCTTCTTCCGCTCGCGCAATCCGCCCTGATTTGACATGCGGGAATTTGTACCATAGTAAATATTATACTGAGTACAATTTTATGGTGACGGCGTGACGCGTGAACGAACAGATGTGGTTGTGGTCGGTGCCGGGCCGACCGGACTGCTGCTGGCGATCGAACTGACCCTGGGCGGCGCCGACGTGATCGTCATCGAGCGGCTGACCGAGCCCGACCAGACCATCAAGGCCGGCGCGATCGGCGCGCTGGCAGGCGAGGCCCTGGAGCGCCGCGGCCTCGGCGACGCGATGAATGCGGTCGAACGCAGCATGGCGGACAGCATGTCCAGGCTCATGAAGGGCGCGGGCGATGCGAGCGACCTGCCGTTCAAGAAATTCGGCGGTCACTTCTCGGGCATTTTCCTGATCGACCAGACGCGTCAGCGCGAGCCGGACCGGCGGTTGCGCGGGGTGAACCAGCAAGCCCTGGAAACGATGCTCGCCGAGCGCGCCCACGCGCTCGGCATCGAGATCAGGCGCGGCTGCGAGTTGATCGATTTCGAGGATAGCGGCGACGGCGTCGTGGCGCGGACCAGCGACGCGTCCGGCGATGCCACGCTGCGCGCGGCCTATCTGGTCGGCTGCGACGGCGGACGCAGCGCCGTGCGCAAGCGCGCGGGCTTCGTATTCCCCGGCACCGAACCGACCCTCACGGGACACCAGGCCATCGTCGATCTCGATCATCCGGATCGACTTCTGCCGGTCGGCTGGCGGCGGACGCCGGTCGGCATGATGGCCTATGGACCGATTCCTGGCCGGGTGTTCCTGGCCGAGTTCGACGGACCGCCGGCCGATCGCAGCGCACCGGTCACGCGCGAGGAGATCGAGACCACCCTGCGCCGGATCAGCGGCGTCGACGTTCGCGTCACCGCGGTCAAGACCGCCACGCGCTTCACCGACAATGCGCGACAGGCCGACAGCTATCGCAGGGGCCGCGTCCTTTTGGCGGGCGATGCGGCGCATGTGCACTCGCCATTCGGCGGACAAGGCCTCAATCTCGGCCTGCTCGATGCGGTCAATCTCGGCTGGAAACTTGCGGCGGTCGTCTGCGATCGCATGCCCGAAAGCCTGCTCGACAGCTACACGGAGGAGCGGCATCCGATCGCGGCAAGGGTGATCGCCAACACCCGCGCCCAGGTCGCCTTGATGCGGCCTGATGTCATGACGGACGCCTTGCGCGAGATCGTCGCTGACCTGATGAGCCTCGACGAGGGCACCCGCTATTTCGGCGAAATGATCAGCGGCATCCGGATCCGTTACGATCTCGGCAGTGACCATCCCTCGGTCGGCCGGCTCTCCGGCAATTTTGCTCTCGGCGACGACGGCGCGGAAACAACCTTGTTCGATCAGATGGAGGACGGCAGGGCCGTGCTGGTCGATGCGACTGATGGAGCTGCGTCAGCGATCGCGGCACGCTGGGACATCTTCGTGCGATGCGTGCCAGGACGCGGCGGCGCTTCGCTGCTGATCCGTCCGGATGCCTGCATCGCCTGGGCGGCCGACGACGCCGACACGACGGGCCTCCACGCCGCGCTGACGCGCTGGTTCGGGCCCGCCATGCAGTGACCTCGCAAGCGAGGTGCGCTGTCAGCGCGTCCCGAACGTGGTCTTGCCGAACAGCGCCTTCTGCGTCGAGGGCTGCGAGCGCCAATATTGCGGGGCCGCTTCGACCTCGCCGCCGAGCTCGGCGGCGGCGTGCCAGGGCCAGCGCGGGTCGTAGAGCATGCCGCGGGCGAGCGCGACCATGTCGGCCTTGCCGGATGCGACGATCTCTTCCGCCTGCTTTGCCTCCGTGATCAGACCGACGGCGATGGTGGTAACGCCGGTCGCCTCCTTGACCGCCAGCGCCGCGGGCACCTGGTAGCCGGGGCCGAGCGCGATCTTCTGCAGCGGCGAGACGCCGCCGGAGGAGGCATCGATCCAGTCGACGCCGCGCGTCTTCAGCGCTCTCGCGAACTCGATGGTCTGCGCCAGATCCCAGCCGCCCTCGACCCAGTCGGTCGACGACACCCGCATGCCGACCGGCTTGTCGGCGGGGAATGCCGCACGGACCGCGTCGAACACTTCCAGCGGATAGCGCATGCGGTTTTCCAGCGAACCGCCATAGCGATCGGTCCGCTTGTTGGAGATCGGCGACAGGAATTGATGCAGGAGATAGCCGTGCGCGCCGTGCACCTCGATCGCGTCGATGCCGAGCCGCGCGGCGCGCTTTGCCGACGCGACAAAAGCCTCGCGGATGCGCTTCAGGCCGGCGTCGTTGAGTGCCACCGGCGCGGCCTCGCCTTCCTTGTGCGGGACGTCAGATGGTCCGACCGTCTGCCAGCCGCCTTCGGCAATCGGGATCAACTGCCCGCCCTCCCAGGGGCGCTGGCTCGACGCCTTGCGGCCGGCATGGGCGAGCTGCATCGCGATCGCCGCTTTCGAATGCTTGCGCACCGAGGCCAGGATCGGCTTCAAGGCGGCCTCGCAGGCATCGCTGTAGAGCCCGAGGCAGCCCGGCGTGATGCGGCCGATCGCCTCCACATGCGTCGCCTCGATGCAGAACATCGCCGCGCCCGACAGGCTGAGATTGTTGATGTGGGTGAAGTGCCAATCGGTGGCGACGCCGTCATCGGCCGAATACTGGCACATCGGCGACACCACGATGCGGTTGGAGAGTTTCAGGTCGCGCAGTTCGATCGGGGAGAACAGGGAGCTCATGCGGCGGATATCCGGGATCGGGGAAAGGGCCCGGTTAAGATAGAGGCACCACGGCCGATCACCAACTGTCCGGAAGGCCGCGCAGGCCGGGGCGCAGATCAGCAATGCCCTGACGGCGTCCCTCGGGCCGGCGCCTCAGTCCACCAGCGTGAACTGCAGCAGCAGGTTGCGCTGGATCAGGGAGAAATTGTCGTCGGAGATCAGGGTCAGCACCGTTTCGCCGTCGGCGGTGACGTGGGCGTCGATGGCTTCCATGTTGTCGATCTCGTGGCCGAGATCGGCATTGAAGATCGCAGGGCCGTCGACCACGGCGCCGGGCGCGATCTCGGACAGCGCGAGACGGCGGATGCGGATGCCGACGCCGCCGAACCAGGAGAATTTCCGCTCCAGAATCAACAGACCGCCCGACGGCAGCAGGACCGCGTCGCTGATGTCGAAATTCTCGCTGCGGCGGACGCTGAACTGGCCCGGCGTCTTGCCGCCGACCAGGAAGGCGACCAGATTGCCGCTCGCATCGAGCCCGCGTTCCGAGAATGCGATCAGCGTACCCGCAAGCGGCTGGCCTTTCGGCACGAAGACGAGCCCCTCCAGCCCCTTGTTGTTGGGAAGCTTGCGTGCCGCCGGCGGCAGCGCAATCACCTCGCCGCGCGAGCGGGTAAAGCCCTTGGCGAAATCGAAGCGCAGCACCTGGTTGACCCGCTCGAGCCCGACATAGGCGAACGAGCCGTCGAGCGCGAGCGATTCCGAATCATACCAGCCGCGGGTCGCGGTGATCGGCCTGCCGTCGGCGCCGAGCAGCGGTGCCGCCTCGACATCGTCGAGCCTGACCATCTCCCGGCCGCGATAGACGATGCGACCGGTGAACCAGCTGCCCTGGTCGCTGACCGCGATGAAGCGTTCGCCCTTGGCATCGAGCCGTAGCGCGGAGAGGCCGCCGAAGCCGGAGAACGACGAGGTCAGGATCAGACCGCTGCGATATTCCAGCGCGCCGAACCGCGTGCGCGCGCGATCGCGGATGTCGAACGACGGCAGCAGCCGCGCGTTGACGTCGATCGAAACCGGTTCGTTGACCCGGTAGGGGCTCGGCCTCGCAGCCGGTCTCGGCGTTGCCGGCGGCTGGGTCGCGCTCTGCGCCTGCGCAAGACGCGGCAGGGCGGCGGCCGACAGCCCCGCCGCCATACCCTGGAGGAAACGGCGGCGGCTAGGGGGTGAGCGCATGTCTCACGAGTGGAGGCGGCGCCGGATGCCCGGCGCGGGCGCCGAGCCGTGAGTCTCGCTGAACAGCTCGGCGAGCTTCTCGGTGATGGCGCCGCCGAGCTCCTCGGCGTCCACGATCGTCACCGCGCGGCGATAGTAGCGCGTCACGTCATGACCGATGCCGATCGCGATCAGCTCGACCGGCGAGCGGGTCTCGATCTCCTCGATGATGTGGCGCAGGTGCCGCTCGAGATAATTGCCGGGATTGACCGACAGCGTGGAATCGTCGACCGGCGCGCCGTCCGAGATCATCATCAGGATCTTGCGCTGCTCGGGCCGGCCGAGCAGGCGCTTGTGCGCCCAGTCCAGCGCCTCGCCGTCGATGTTCTCCTTCAGCAGACCCTCGCGCATCATCAGGCCGAGATTCTTGCGCGCACGGCGCCAGGGCGCATCCGCCGACTTGTAGATGATGTGGCGGAGATCGTTGAGACGGCCGGGACTGGCCGGCTTGCCGGCGGCCAGCCAGGCCTCGCGCGATTGCCCGCCCTTCCAGGCGCGCGTGGTGAAGCCGAGGATCTCGACCTTGACGCCGCAACGCTCCAGCGTGCGCGCGAGAATGTCGGCGCAGGTCGCCGCGACCGTGATCGGGCGTCCGCGCATCGAGCCGGAATTGTCGAGCAGCAGCGTCACCACGGTGTCGCGGAACGTCGCCTCCTTCTCGTGCATGAAGGACAGCGGATGATAGGGATCGGTGACGACGCGCGACAGCCGCGCGGGATCGAGGATGCCCTCCTCGAGGTCGAACTCCCAGGCGCGGTTCTGCTGCGCCATCAGCTTGCGCTGCAGCCGGTTGGCGAGGCGGGCGACGATGCCCTGCAGATGCGCGAGCTGCTTGTCGAGATAGGCGCGCAGCCGCTCCAGCTCGTCATGGTCGCAGAGATCCTCGGCCGCGATCACCTCGTCGAACTTGGGCGCGAAGGCGTGATATTCCGGCCCGCGCGGCTCGTTCTTGCCGTGCGCGTTCGGACGCGTCGCCTCGCCGGGCGTCTCGTCGTCGCCGAGCTCGCCGTCGTCGAACGTATCCGAGGTCGAGGCCTGCGCGCTTTCCATCGCGCTCTCGCTCATCTCCTCCGAGGTCGCCTGCGCCTGGTCGGCGCTCATCTCCTGCGCGGCGTCGGAATCGGGCGAGCCTTCGGCGCCGGACTGGTCGTTGTCGCCGTCCCGGTTCTCGTCGTGGTCGTCGTCATCGTCCGAATCCATGTTGCGGTCGTCGCCGAGATCGAGCGCCGACAGCAGATCATGGACGAGGTCGCCGAACCTCGCCTGGTCCTCGGTGAAACGGCTGAGTTTGTCGAGCCGCTTGCCGATCTTGTCTTCGAGGATGGGCCGCCAGAGGTCGACCATCTTCTTCGCCGCCGCCGGCGGCGCGAGGCCGGTCAGGCGCTCGCGCACCAGCATCGCCAGCGCGTCGGCGAGCGGCGCATCGGCGCGGTCGGTGATCTCGTCGAACTTGCCGCGATGAAAATGATCGTCGAGCATCGCGGTGAGGTTCTTGGCAACGCCGGCCATGCGGCGCGCGCCGATCGCCTCGACGCGAGCCTGCTCGACCGCCTCGAACACGCCGCGCGCCTGCGGATTGCCGGGCATCAGCTTGCGATGAACTTTGGGATCGTGACAGGCGAGCTTGAGCGCGATGGAATCGGCATGGCCGCGCACGATCGCGGCATCGCGCCGGGTCATCTTCCGCGCGGGCTCGGGCAGCCGCGCCTTGCCCGGCGCAAGTCCCGGCCGCTCGGCCGCGAAGCTGACGTCGAGCTCCGGCGTCCTGGCGATCGCCTTGAGGCAGGAGGCGACCGAGCGCTTGAACGGCTCGGTCGGCGCTTCCTTGGATCCGGGACGGAATTTGATGTTGGAGGTTGTCATAGCGATTTCGTAAACCAATGGCGCGTTACGCCGCCGGGATACCCCTCAATCGAACCGAACTCTTTATATCCATTGGCGCGGTAGAAGCCCGGCGCCTGGAAGCTCATCGTATCCAGATAGGATCGCATCGCTCCGAAGCGCCGCGCCTCGTCCTCGATCGCCTTGATCAGCTTCGCGCCAAAGCCCTTGTTGCGAAACTTCTGCTCCATCCAGAACAACTGGATGAACAACACCGCGGTCCAGACCTCGCCGACGATGCCGCCGACAATCTTGTCATCTTGCCGCAGCGAGATGGCGAAGCGCTTGTACTTCTGCTTCCCCATCTTCTCGTTGTTGTAGTGGAGCAATCCGCCGAGCACCGCCTTCTTCGTCTGTGTGACTGTGCGCTCGACGGAGATTTTCGGCATGGACCAGCTCAGCGCCACGTTCACCGCCGATTCCGGCAGCTCCGCGTTGAAGCAGCGCTGGTAGAACTCGGCGACCAGGGGGCGTTCGAGCTCGTCGCACTTGTTGAGGAAGGTGACGCGGAACGAAAAGCCGATATCGCCGAAGATGTCGGCGTTCTCCGCCCAGGTGATCACCGTGCGCGGGCTCATCACCGTCGACAGGTCGCCGTTGGCGAAGGCGTTGCGGGTGAGGTCAGCGAGGCGCACCATCTTGTTGACGATGTCGCGGCCTTCCTGGGTGCGATAGTGCTTGGCCTTGGCCAGCACGATCTCCACTTCCTCGTCATGGCTGAGATAGTTCAGCGTGGTGACGATCGACCAGCGGTCCATCTGGCCCTGATTGATCTGCTGGGTGCCGTGATAGAGGCCCGAGGTGTCGCCGAGGCCCACCGTATTCGCTGTGGCGAAAAGCCGGAACGCCGGGTGCGGCTTGATCACCTTGTTCTGGTCGAGCAGCGTCAGGCGTCCCGAGACTTCCAGCACGCGCTGGATCACGAACATCACGTCCGGGCGGCCGGCGTCGTATTCGTCGAACACCAGCGCGACGTTGTGCTGCAGTGCCCAGGGCAGGATGCCGTCGCGGAATTCGGTGACCTGCTTGCCGTCGCGGACCACGATCGAATCCTTGCCGACGAGATCGATACGGCTGATGTGGCTGTCGAGGTTGACGCGCACGCAGGGCCAGTTCAGGCGGGCGGCGACCTGCTCGATATGGGTGGATTTGCCGGTGCCGTGATAGCCGGTCACCATGACACGGCGATTCTTGGCAAAGCCCGCGAGAATGGCGAGCGTGGTGGCACGGTCGAAGCGGTAATCGGCGTCGACTTCGGGCACGTGAGGATCGACTTCGGAATAGGCCGGCACTTCGAGATCGCTATCGATCCCGAACACCTGGCGAACCGACACTTTCATGTCGGGCAAGCCGACGACGGGTTCTTGTGTTTTGGTCTGGACGGCGGTCGTCATTCATCCTCCGAGGTCCCGGGCATTCCCGAAACCAGATTGATGGTTTGGCTGCGGATGGGGTGCTAGGCACAAGCCTAGCAGAGAGCAACGGCCGGCAGAAGCCCGCGGGCCAATCAAAGTTCCGTTGTCCTATCATGAAGATAGGTCCGGACGCCGGTTTTTGAAAGGCTGCCCTGCGAATCACGCCGCACTTTCGCCGCAGCGTGCGGACGCCCTGCCTGCCCGCGAGGCACTTTCCACCCCGGCAGGGAGTTGTTAGCTCTCCAATCCATATCACCGCCGCATGGGAATTTTGTGACTTCATTCCTTGACCCGTTCATCGCGTTCGTTTCGGCCCATGCCTGGCTCGCCTATCTGACGCTGTTTCTGGCCGCCCTGCTGGAAGCGGTTCCGGTGATCGGCTCCCTGGTGCCGGGTTCGACCATCATCCTGGCGCTAAGCGCGCTGGTGCCGGGCGGGGAACTGAAGCTGCTGCCGGTGCTCGCCGCGGCCGCCGCCGGCGCGATGCTCGGCGACGGCACCGCCTACCTGATCGGCCACCGCAGCCAGCGCGAGATCCTGTCGGCCTGGCCGCTTTCCAACTACCCCCGCGTAGTGGCGCAGAGTGAGGCGTTCTTCAATCGCTGGGGCGTGCTCGCGGTGTTCTTCGCCCGCTTCGTGCCGCCGGTTCGGGCCTTCGTCCCCGTGACCGCCGGCGCGCTCGGCATGGCGCCGGCCAAATTCTACGCGGTGAACATCCCGGCCATCCTGGCCTGGGCGCCCGCACATGTGCTGCCGGGCGTTCTCGCCGTCACCGCGCTGCACGACTATGCCGGCCTGCCGCATCATGGCCATGTCGGCAAGCATCTCTGGATGTTTGCGGTCGCGGGCGGCGCCGTAATCCTGGCGCTGGCCGTCTGGACCATCCGCCGCCGGCACGGCGGCAGCCTGATCGAACCGGCCAAGCCGGCCAAATAGCTAGAGGCTGTTGGTCGTTCCCGCCCGCCCCGGCGCCGGCCCGACATACCGCGCCCGCGGCCTGATCAGCTTGCCGAACTGCAATTGCTCGCTGGCGTGCGCGATCCAGCCGACGCTGCGCGCCATGGCGAACAGGGCGAGCTCGCTGCCCGCGGGCAGGCGCAGCGCGTGCACGAGGACTGCGAGCGCATAGTCGATGTTGACGAACTCGCCGGTGGCTTCCGCGATGCGCTCCGGCACCTCGCGGGTGAATTTGCGCGGCGCGCCGGCGCGCGTCAGCGCCTCGAGCAGCGAGATCGCCCGCGGATCGCCGCGCTTGTAGACGCCATGGCCGAAGCCGGCGAAACGCTCGCCGAGCGCGACGCGCTCGCGCACCACTGGCGCAACGTCATTGTCGAGCATCGTCTTGACGAGGCGCGAGGCGAGCACGCCGGCACCGCCATGCATCGGTCCCTTCAGCGCAACGAGACCCGCGATCACGGCGTCGTACAGATTGAGCCCGGTCGATGCCGCGCAGCGTGCGGTGAAGGTCGACGCGTTCAGTTCATGATCGGCGAGCAGCACCAACGCGCGGCGGATCAGGTCGGGCGCGTGCTTGTTGTCAGGCGTCCAAACCCGCGCCACCTGCTCGTGCAGCGGCTCGGCCGACGGCTCGGCATTGAGCATGGTCGCGACCAGCAGGCGCACGATGCGCGCGCCGACCAGCGCGCGGCCATCGGGCGCTCGGGTGAAGGCGCGGGGATCGGCACTGGCAGCCAGCGCCAGCACGGCCACCGTCCGATCGATCGGCTGGGCGCGGCGCGCGGCTTCGGCGATGGCGCGCATTTCGTCCGAGAGGTGCGGACAATTGTCCGGAGCGAACGGATCGACGCCGGAGACGTCCCAGAGCAGCGTCGCCGTGTGCTCCAGCGTGTCGCTTTCGGAAAGATCGACGCAATTGACGCCGCGATAGATCGCGCCCTCCTCGGTGATGGTCGAGATCTCCGTGTCCATCACCGGCAGGTCGGCATCGAAGCTGCGCAGCCCGCGCGGCTCCGGCGACGGTACGCGGCGCTCCTTCAGCGCCCGGACATCCTCAGCGCGGTAGCGGTTCTTGCGCGAGTCCGGCGTCGGCTCGGAGCGGATCAGGCCACGGCTGACATAAGCGTAGAGGGTGGCCGGGGAGATCGCGAGCTCGGCGGCGGCCTCCCGGGCAGAAAGGTACAGCCCATCGGAATTTTTCATATTGATTTACGTAATCAAGATTGATCAATCTGTCGAGAGGCCTGACCTTTCTCGCGTGAAAGGAGACAGGCCATGAACATTCATCTGACCAAGAGCCAAATCGGGCTGGACGGCGTCCCCGCGGCTGAAACCGTGCTGAGCCATGTCGACGGCGAGCGCGGCGAGCTGATCATCGCCGGCGAGCATGTCGGCAACCTCGCCGCCAAATTGAATTTCGAAGGCGTCACCGCCCGACTCTGGAACGGCGCCAGCAAGTCGCTGAGTGAAGCCAATGTCCGCGCCAGCCTCGGCGCCGCCCGCGAACGCGCGTTCGCCCGCCTGCCGGACCTGCTGCCTGCGACACGCGGCATGTCGATCGTCGACGGCTTCCGGGCCGCGATCGCGGGCCTCCGCGGCGAGAACCGGCTGGAGCATGAGGCGACCATCGTCGGCGCATTCCCGGTGATCGCAGGCGCACTGGTCCGCCGAGCCAGGGGCAGCGATCCGATCGCGCCGGACCCGAATGCCGGCCACGCCGCCGACACGCTGCGGATGCTGCTGGGCCGCAAGGTCGAGCCGCGCGAGGTCACCGCGCTCGATGCGTATCTCGTCACCGTCTGCGACCACGGCATGAATGCCTCGACCTTCACGACGCGCGTGGTGGCCTCGACGCAAGCCGATCTGTTCGCCGCCGTGACCGCGGGCTATTGCGCGCTCACCGGCCCCCTGCATGGCGGCGCACCGGAGCCGGTGCTGGAAATGCTGGATGCGATCGGCTCGCGTGAACGGATCAAGCCGTGGGTCGACGCGGCGCTGGCGCGCGGCGACCGGATGATGGGCTTCGGCCACCGCGTCTATCGCGTGCGCGACCCGCGCGCCGACGTCCTGAAGACCGCGATCGAGGCGCTGGCTTCCAACGGCGCCGACCTGCCCTTCGCCGGCGAGGTCGAGGCCTATATCCGCGCCGCGCTGCGCAAGAAGAATCCGGAGCGGCCGCTGGAGACGAATGTGGAGTTCTTCACTGCGATCCTGCTCGACGCGCTCGCGATTCCGCGCCAGGCCTTCACGCCGATCTTCGCCACCGCACGCGCTGCCGGCTGGACCGCGCACGCGCTTGAGCAGCGGCGCACCGGGCGCTTGATCCGGCCGAGCTCGTCCTATGTCGGGGCGATGCCGAAGGGGTGAATGAAACCGTAGCCCGGATGGAGCGCAGCGAAATCCGGGAACGGTGTAGCCGCGGATGGGAAGAGCCCCGGATTGCGCTGCGCTCTATCCGGGCTACAGAATTGCATCGTTGGACGACGGCGGAGCCACACACTCTGCCGTCGTCCCTGCCTAAAGCATGATCCGGAAAAGTGCGAAGCGGTTTTCCGGAAAGATCATGCGTAAACAACAACCTAAAGCGCGATGACGATTCATCCAAATGTCATCGCGCTTTAGTGCGCAATTGCGCACGGGAGCAGGGACCCATACGCCGCGGCCCATCTATGGGGCAGTCGGGCAGACATTTTGTACAAACGATAACGGCCGGTGGTTATGGGCCCCTGCTTTCGCAAGGGCGACGAGGACTAGAGAGCTCAGGCCTCCCGCACGACCGTCTTCAGATAATTATACGCCTTGATGATCTCGATCAGGCGGTCCTCGGTGGAGCGGTCGCCGCCATTGGCGTCGGGGTGGTGCTGCTTCACCAGCGCCTTGTACTTGGCCTTGACGTCGGCGAGCGTCGCACCGGGGCCGAGGCCCATGACCTGGAGCGCCTTGCGCTCGGCGTTCATCACCTTGCGCGTTTCGGCCTTGGGCTCCGCGCCGCCCGGTCCGGGGCGCCAGCGGCCGCGGCCGTTGAGCTCGGAGAACACGTGGAACGGATCGGAGGCGGCATCGAGACCGCTCTCGCCCTTCTTGCCGTTATTGGCGCCCATCTTCCAGGTCGGACGGTGGCCGGTCAGCGCATCCTTCTGGTAGCGCGCGACGGCGTCGGCGTTCATGCCGGAAAAGAAATTGTAGTTCTGGTTGTACTCGCGCACGTGGTCCAGGCAGAAGTGCCAGTATTCGCGCTAATTCTCGCGGCCTTTCGGGGCGCGATGCGCGCCCTTGTTCTGGCAACCCGCCCACTCGCAGGTCACAGCCTGCTCGCCGGCCTGCGCCTGGCGCTTCGCACTGACCTTGGTCGGCTTGACGCGGATGGAGTCGAAGAACTTTGATGAATCGATCGGCATGGCTGACTTTGACTACGCAATGCAAAAACCTTCAAGTCTTGACATTGCGCGGACCTCGTTTCCCGCTTGCACCATTGACGAAAAGCTGTCGCGAACCTAACTCCGCCGCCATGAGCACCAAAGACACTATCAGCAACAAGTTGCAGGAAGCTTTCACGCCGGAAAGCCTGCGGGTCGTCGACGAGTCACACTTGCATGAGGGCCACGCCGGCCATCAGCCGGGCGGTGAGACGCACTTTCGCGTCTATATCGTGTCTGCCGCCTTCAAAGGGAAGAGCCGGGTCGACCGCCATCGCATGATAAATTCGGCGCTGGCGCAGGAACTCGCCGGCTCGGTGCACGCGCTGGCGATCCACGCCCACGGCCCCGGGGAAAAGCCGCGCTAGTTCGCGCTTGCCTCAAGACGAAGCGGCGGTTTTCCGTTATGAGAACAGGATGGACCTGCTCCTGCTCCCTGCGTGAGCAGGTGAAACTACGGATTGCACCGCCACGCATGATATGGGGCCATTGATGATCCCTTGCTGGCCACGTTTCCGGTCGATCGTCACCGCCGCCGGCCTGCTCCTGATCTGCGCGATGCGGCCGGCCTTGGCGCTGGACATGCCGAGCCCGTTCGTCCAGGAGGTGCTGATCAAGAGCATCCTGGTCTCGCTCAACGATGCGGTGGCCGCGAACAATTTCACCGTGTTCCACGCCAAGATCTCAAAGCCGTTCCGCGACCAGTTTCCGCCCGACAAGCTCAAGACCATCTTCAAGGATCTGGTCGACAAGCATGCGGTGTTCGACGCCGTGGTTGCCAAGCCGATCGTTCTCGACGAGGACGCCAAGATCGACGACAAGGGCGTGCTGCGGCTGAAGGGGCATTTCGACACCACGCCCAAGCAGGTGAAGTATCAGCTCGGCTTCATCCCCTCCGACGGCGCCTGGAAGCTGTCGGGTATCTCGATCGATATCGAGTAGGCCTACGTCACCTGATCCGTCATTCCGAGGAGCGCGCAGCGCGTCTCGAAGGATGCACGGCCCGGCCGGTGGCCGTCGACCCTTCGAGGCTCGCTCCGCTCGCACCTCAGGGTGACGGTGGTGGATTTGCGCTTGCCGCAGAGCGTTAGAATGCCGTCCCCGCCCGCTTCGGCTTCTTCTCCTCCAGCTCGGTCTCGCGCGGGACGGCGACGATGCGGAGCGCGGTGATGCGGTTGCGCTCGCGGCGGAGGACGCGGAAGCGGAAGCCGTGGAAGGTAAAACTCTGGCCGCGGTCGGGGATCGAGCGCGCTTCGTGAATGACGAGGCCGGCGACCGTCGTTGCCTCTTCATCGGGCAGGTGCCAGTCCAGCGCGCGGTTGAGATCGCGGATCGGCACGGAGCCGTCGACCACGACGGAGCCGTCGGGCTGACGGCGCACGCCGGTGACCACCACGTCGTGCTCGTCGGAGATATCGCCGACGATCTCCTCCAGAATGTCTTCCAGCGTCACGAGGCCTTCGACCTCGCCATACTCGTCGACGACGAGCGCGAAATGGGTCTTGCGACGGCGGAACGCCTTGAGCTGCTGGGATATCGGCCGCATTTCCGGCACGAACCAGGGCGGCAGCGCGATCGCCGAGGCATCGATCGCGGACATGTCGCCCTCGTTGGCGCGCATCGCGCGCAGCAGGTCCTTGGCGTGGAGCACGCCGACGATGTTCTCCGGCTTCTCCCGCCACAGCGGGATGCGGGTGTATTCGCTCGCCAGCACCTCGCGCACCAGTTCCTCGGGCGGCAGGTCGGCGTTGACCATGGTCATCTCGGTGCGATGGACCATGACGTCGGAGACCTGCAGCTCGCTGAGATCCAGCAAGCCGCCGAGCATGTCGCGGTCCTGCTTCTCGACCTTGCCCTCGTGATGCAACAGATCGACCGCGCCGCGCAGACGTTCGGTCGGCGACAGCACCGCCTGGTGCGCCCCGACCTTGATGCCGAGCAGCTTCATCAGCGCCAGCACGATGGTCTCGATCACGGTGAGCAGCGGCCCCAGCACGAGGATCGTCAGCCGCATCGGCCGCGCGACCAAAAGCGAGATGCGGTCGGGTGCGTTGATCGCGATGGTCTTGGGCAGCACCTCGGCGAACACCACGACCATCACGGTCATGACCGCGGTGGCATAGAGCACGCCGACGTCGCCGAACCAGGCGGTGAACACGCCGGTCGCCAGCGCCGAGGCGCCGATATTGGCGATGTTGTTGCCGAGCAGCAGCGCGCCGATCATGCGCTCGCGCATGTTGACCAGCTTGGAGACCACGCCTGCATCGGTGTTGCCCTGCTTCGACAGCCGCAGCATGCTGGCGCGCGAGGCGCCGGTCAGCGCTGTCTCACTCGCTGCGAAAAACGCCGAGATGAACAGGCAGAGCAGCACGATCGAGAAGGTGAACCATCCCACTGAACTGATCCGTGGCTAGAGCATGATCCGGAAAAGTGTGCAGCGGTTTTCCGGAAAGATCATGCTCAAATCAAAAAGACAGAGCGGGATGACGATCCGAAGGAGAGGCATCCCGGTCTAGGCCTTCAGCTTGGCTTGCAGGAAGTCGCGCACCGGCTGCGGCTCGACGTCCTTGGCGATCACCGCGCGTCCCACGGCCTCCAGCAGGATGAAAGTGAGCTTGCCGCGCTTGACCTTCTTGTCCTGCGCCATCAGCGCCATCAGCGCATCGGCATCGGCAAGTCCTTCCTGCGCAAAACCGGCGATGTCCTGCAGGCGGGTCGGCAATCCGACCGCGGACAGATGACGCGCGATGCGCCCCGCATCGTCGGACGAAATCATGCCGAGCCCGGCCGAGAACTGCGCCGCCAGCGTCATGCCGATCGCGACGCCCTCGCCGTGGAACAGACGGTCGGAGAAGCCGGTCGCCGCTTCCAGCGCATGACCGAAGGTGTGGCCGAGATTGAGCAGCGCGCGCTCGCCGGTCTCGCGCTCGTCGCGCGAGACGACGCCCGCCTTGGCGCGGCACGAGGTCGCGATCGCGTGCTCGCGCGCCGAGCCGCCCTTGAAGATGTCGGAATGGTTCTTTTCCAACCAGGTGAAGAAGGCCTCGTCGCCGAGCACGCCGTATTTGGCGACCTCGGCATAGCCGGCGCGGAACTGGCGCGGCGACAGCGTGTCGAGCACGGCGGTGTCGGCGATGACCAGCACCGGCTGGTGGAAGGCCCCTAACAGGTTCTTGCCCTGCGGCGAGTTGATGCCGGTCTTGCCGCCGACGGATGAATCGACCTGCGCCAGGAGCGAGGTCGGCACCTGCACGAAATCGACGCCGCGGCGCAGGATCGCCGCGGCAAAGCCGGCGAGATCGCCGACGACGCCGCCGCCGAGCGCGATGACGAGATCGTTGCGCTCGATCCTGGCGGCGATCAGGGCTTCGCTGACCTCGGTCAGCGTGGCATAGCTCTTCGAGCCCTCGCCCTCCTCGACCACGATCCGCGACGTCGGCACGCCGGCGGCTGCGAGCGACGCCTCGGTGGGCTCGAGCCAGTATTTCGCGACGGTGCGGTCGGTCACGATGGCCGTGCGCACGCCCGGCCGCAGGGCTGCGACCCGTTCTCCAAGCGAAGACAGCACGCCGCGGCCGATGACGATGTCGTAGGCGCGGTCGCCGAGCGCGACGTCGACGGTAACGGAGGCAGAATGTTTCAAGGGCGCAGTCATGAGGTCGCGTTCAATCCATCAGATGGTGGCTCGTCGGCCGGACGCGCACCGCACAGATGCGCATGTAGGGCCTCGATGCACTCCTCGACGATCCGGTCGTGCGGCACGTCGCGCGAGGCAATCGTCAAATCGGCGGTGCGGTAGACCGGCTCGCGCTCGCTGAGCAGGCGGTTGACGGTCGCCTCCGGGTCGGGGGTGTGCAACAGCGGACGATCGGCGCGGCGGCGCACCCGGCGCATGATGATATCACTGTCGGCCTTGAGCCAGATGGAGATCGCGCGGTCGCGGATCCGGTTGCGGGTCTCCTCGCGCATGAAGGCGCCGCCGCCGGTCGCCAGCACGACCGGGCCATTGCCGAGGATGCGGGCGATCACCCGCGCCTCACCGTCGCGGAAATACGGCTCGCCCTTGCTCTCGAATATCTCCGGGATCGTCATGTCCGCCGCCGCCTCGATCTCGGTGTCGGCATCGGTGAACGGCAGCTTGAGTCGCGCCGCCAACCGCCGGCCGATGGTGGACTTGCCCACCCCCATCATGCCGACCAGCACGATCGACCGCGTCCCCAGCGCAGCCGCGATGTCGGCCTCCAGGGTCGGATGGGTGGGCGCCGGTACGGCTGCGTCGGACATCAAAAAGCTCGGATATTGGGACGAATTGTTCAGAATTCGAGCCACCTATACTACCCCCGGCGACACCCTTACCAGCGACTCTTGCAACCGCGCGGCGAACATGTTGGATGATTTCATTGGTTAATTTGCCGCCCGAGTCGCCTCGATGCCCAGCCTGTTCCGCTTCCTGACGGTCGTCGCCGTGATCGCCGGCATCGTCTATGGCGTGGTCTTCGCTCTGGCCAACTTCGTCAATCCCAAGCCGCGGGAAATGACGGTAACGATCCCGCCGGATAAATTTCTCAAGAAATAGGCGCTAGGATTCCGGCATGCCCGCTGCTGCCAAAAATCCCGCCAAGACCCTCACCAAGCCCTCCGACGCCAAACTGACCGCGTTGTTCCTCGACATGCTCGCGGCGGAACAGGGCGCGGGGCCCAATACGCTCGACGCCTATCGCCGCGACCTCACCGACTTCTCCGACTACCTCGCCCATGCCGGCGCCGATTTCACCAGCGCCGACACCGAGACGCTGCGCGACTATCTCGCCGATCTCGACATCCGCGGCTTCAAGTCCACCAGCGTCGCCCGCCGCCTGTCGGCAATGCGGCATCTCTACCGCTTCCTCCTCAATGAGCGCATCCGCGGCGACGATCCGGCCGCGATCCTGTCCGGCCCCAAGCGCGGCCGCGGCCTGCCGAAGGTGCTGTCGATCGCGGATGTCGACCGCATGCTGACCCGGGCCAAGGAGCTGACCCAGACCGACGTCTCGCCGGCGAAGCGGCAGCGCGCTCTCAGGCTCTATTGCCTGCTCGAGGTGCTCTACGCCACGGGCCTGCGCGTCTCCGAACTGGTGGCGCTGCCGCGCTCGGCGGCCAAGCGCGACGCCCGCATGATCGTGGTGCGCGGCAAGGGCAACAAGGAACGGCTGGTGCCGCTCAACGAGGCCTCGCGGCAGGCGATGGCGGATTACCTTGCCGCGACGGAGGTGATGCAGCCGAAGGCAAAGAAAGCCGCACCCTCGAAATGGCTATTCCCCTCCTTCGGCGAGAGCGGACATCTGACGCGGCAGCATTTCGCCCGCGACCTCAAGGAGCTCGCGGTCGCCTCCGGGCTGCAGGCCCGGCTGGTCTCCCCGCACGTGCTGCGCCACGCCTTCGCCAGCCACCTCCTGCACAACGGCGCCGATCTGCGCATCGTGCAGACCCTGCTCGGCCATACCGACATCTCCACGACGCAGATCTACACCCATGTGGTCGAGGAGCGGCTGAAGAGCCTGGTGCGCGACCTGCACCCGCTGGCCGAGAAGTGCTAGGGATCCGTAGCCCGGATGGAGCGCAGCAAAATCCGGGAATGGTATTTCCGCCGATATCGCTCCCCGGATTGCGCTTCGCTCGATCCGGGCTACGAGCAATCCGCCTTGACTTCCGCTTCGTCTCCGCAGAAAGAGCGTCACCTGCTTGCGATCCCGAAGCGTGCATTCCACCCAGATGCGCGTTAACCGTTTGAAGTTACAAAGCTTCTCTTTCCGACGCCGAAACCGCTTCGCCCCTCGCACCGTTCCTCCCTATATTGAGTTGATGCAAGACCAGATGCGCAGCTATCTCGACTTCGAAAAGCCCGTCGCCGAGCTCGACTCCAAGGTCGATGAATTGCGGGCGCTCGCAGCGTCCGGCACCGACATCAGCGACGAGATCGGGCGGATCGAGGACAAGGCGGCGCAGGCGCTGGCCGACCTCTATCAGAACCTGACGCCGTGGCAGAAGACGCTGGTCGCGCGGCATCCGCAGCGGCCGCATTTCAACGACTTCATCAAGGGCCTGATCACCGAATTCACCCCGCTCGCCGGCGACCGCAAGTTCGGCGAGGACGAGGCGCTGGTCGCCGGCTTCGGCCGCTTCCGCGGCGAGCCGATCTGCGTGATGGGCCAGGAAAAGGGCGATTCCACCGAGAGCCGTATCAGGCACAATTTCGGCATGGCGCGGCCGGAAGGCTATCGCAAATGCGTGCGGCTGATGGAGATGGCCGAGCGGTTCGGCTTGCCGGTGCTGTCGCTCGCCGATTCCGCGGGCGCCTATCCCGGCATCGGCGCCGAGGAGCGCGGCCAGGCCGAGGCGATCGCGCGCTCGACCGACGCCTGCCTGGCGCTGACCGTGCCGAACGTCGCCATCATCACCGGCGAGGGCATGTCGGGCGGCGCCATCGCCATCACCACCGCCAACAAGGTCCTGATGCTGGAGCACGCGATCTACAGCGTGATCTCGCCGGAGGCGGCGTCCTCCATCCTCTGGCGCGACGGCACCAAGGCGCAGGAAGCCGCCAACAACATGAAGATCACCGCCCAGGATATGCTCCGCTTCGGCGTGATCGACCAGATCCTGAAGGAGCCGGTCGGCGGCGCCCATCGCGACCCCGCGGCCATGATCGCCACGACGGGCGAGGCCATCGCCCAGGCGCTCAACGACCTACGAAATCTTGATCCGGACGCGATTCGCAAACAGCGGCGCCAGAAATTCCTCGATATCGGCCGCAAGCTCGGCTGAGGCGCCCAAACCGCCCGATTTTTCGTCCAAACCGGGCAATTTTGCCGTAATTGGGCCCCGAGCCGGGTCTTTAACATTCCTTGAACCATGCCTGCTACCGTGAGGGCTGTCCGCCCCGGTTCAGGTTGCGAGCAGGGGTCGTCGAAGGCTAATATTTTACACAATGGCTTCAGGGCATATTCGCCGTGTTGGGGTCGCGAAAATCGCCCGGTGGGTGTGGAGCTCGGACTTGACTCATCGCACGCTCGTACGCGCGCTTCTGACCTCGGCGGTGCTCGCCGCAGGCGTCATGCTCGCCGGTTGTGACAGCGACCAGGTCTCGCTCGCGACCAACGCCAAGGCCAACCAGCCGGTGCCGCCGAAGCTGATCGCCGCGATGGCCGAGAAGGACATGGACCTGCAATCGCCGATCCTGGTCCGCCTGTTCAAGCAGGAGGCCGAGCTCGAGATCTGGAAGCAGACCCGCTCAGGCAAGTTCGCGCTGCTCAAGACCTATCCGATCTGCCGCTGGTCCGGCGACCTCGGCCCCAAGGTGCGCGAAGGCGACCGCCAGGCGCCGGAGGGATTCTACTCGATCAATCCGAGCCAGATGAATCCGCAGTCGGCCTATTACCTCTCCTTCAACACGGGCTATCCGAACGCGTTCGACAAGGCCTTGGGGCGCACCGGCTCGCAGCTGATGGTGCATGGCGACTGCTCGTCGCGCGGCTGCTACGCGATGACGGACGAGCAGATCGCGGAGATCTATTCGTTGGGGCGCGAATCCTTCTTCGGCGGCCAGAAGGCGTTCCAGCTGCAGGCCTATCCGTTCAAGATGACGCCGGTGAACATGGCCAGGCACCGGAACAATCCGAACATGCCGTTCTGGAAGATGATCAAGGAAGGCTATGATCATTTCGAGGTGACGCGGCAGGAGCCGAGGGTCGATTTCTGCGAAAGGAAATACGTGTTCGACGCGGCGAAGCCGGCGGACGCCAAGCGCGACCTGGTGTTCGACGCCTCGGCAAAATGCCCGGCCTATGTGATCCCCGAGGAGATCGCGAGCGCCGTGCACGAGAAGGAGCAGAAGGAAGCCGCCGAGACCGCCAAGCTGGTATCCAAGGGTACGCCCGTTGCGCGCCTCAACACCGGCATCGACGGCGGCATGAACGCGATCTTCGCCTCGAAGATTCCGGAAGGAAACACCGGCCTCTCCGAAGGCGGCGACAGCCAGGCGCTGGCGTCGATGTCGCTGGCGCGCGCGCCCGGCACGATCCCCGGTACGGTCAATCCGCCGAAGCCCAATCTTGCGGTCCAGCAGGACGAGCCGGTCGTGGCGACGACGTCGTCCACCGCATCGTCGGCCAGCACCCGCGTTGCCTCGGCGAACGCGTCCGACAAATCCGCCTCTGACAAATCCACCTCCGACAAGTCCACCTCTGACAAGTCCGAAGGCTTCTTCTCCAGCTTTGCCCGCAAGGTCGGCATCGGCGGCACCGCCGACGCCAGCAAGACGACCGCGCCGGCTCCGGCCGCTGCTGCCCCGGCCAAGCCGAAGGTCGCCGAGGCCAAGCCGCAGTCGGTGGTTCGCGTCGCCCCCAAGGCTGAGCCGAAGCAGGCCGCCAAGCCGGCACCGAAGCCGGCAGTGACCACCGCAGCGGCCGCCGCACCGGCCCCGTCGTCGTCGACCCAACTCGCCGGCTCCGCGCCCGTCGTGCAGACCAATTCGTTCGACACCCGCTTCTCGGCGGTGAAGTAGCAAGCGCGGCACGCACGCGCCGCCGGTCGTTTGCGATAGACATTTCAAGAAGCACACGGTGTCGTCCCTGCGAAAGCAGGGGCCCATACGCCGCGCTTGTGGTGTGAACCGGATTCGTCGTTCCGACGTCGCACAACAATCAGCATTTGTGGTTATGGGTCCCTGCTTTCGCAGGGACGACAGTGAGTCTATTGCGCCGCCGTCGCAAATATTGTCGTCGTCCTGGCGAAAGCCAGGAGGTAGATTCACATTCGAAGTGCAACACTTGAGCAAAGGCCTCGGCAGGCGTGCGGTAGTCAAGGCATTTGCGCGGGGTGTTGTTGTAGGCGGCGATGAACTGGCGGAATCTGGCGGTCGAGAGGGTTACGAGATCGGTCTTGCGGGGAATAAAGCGGCGCATCCTGCCGATAGCGTTCTCGATGCCGCCCTTCTGCCAGGGGGCGTGGGGATCGCAGAAGAAGGTCTCGATCGAGAGGCGGTGCAGCGCCAGGTGACCGGCGAACTCGGTGCCGTTGTCGAAGGTCACGGTCTGGCGCAGCTCCTGTGGCAGGGTCGCGAAGAAGCCCACGAGATGGCGGGCGACACCGCGCGCGACCTTGCTGGCAAGGCGGATGCCGAGCAGCAGACGCGAGGTGCGCTCGTGCACGGTCAGCACGGCCTGACCGTATTTCGAGAACATCATCAGGTCGGCCTCCCAGTGTCCGGGCACGCTGCGGTCGGCCACTTCGATCGGCCGATTTGCCAAGGAAACACGGCCTTCGATGAAGCTTGCGGGGCTGCCGCCCCTCTTGCCGCGGCGGCCGCGCTTGCTCTTGGCGCGCGGCAGATAGCGCCGCCAGTTGAAATCCGTGGTGCGCCTGAGTTGGGCATAGATGAAGCGGTAGATGGTCTCGTGCGAGATCACCTTGCGCCCGGACTCGCGGGCCAGCCGGCCGGCGACCTGCTCGGGCGACCAGCCCCGGCGAAGGCGTTCCAACACCGCGCGGCGCAGGCCGGGCTCCCGTTCGAGGCGTCCGCCCGTCCAGCGCCGCGCTCGCATCTGGTGCTGGGCATAGTTTGGCTTGTAGCCGACCTGGCTCCCCCGATTGCGCCTCAGTTCCCGAGAGACCGTTGATGGCGAGCGATCCAGAGCTGCCGCGATTTGCCGGACCGAGCTGCCATTGGCCGATAGGCAGGCAATCTCGCATCGGTCGTCCAGAGAGAGCTGCTTGTAAGTCCGCCCCATGGCAACACCTCCTCAAGGAAGTGTTGCACTTCGTTTGCGAACTCAGGGGACCCATAACCACAGAACTTGATCGTGAATGGGATCGTGGCCCCAGCGTCGCGCGATAACTCTCATTTGGGGTAATGGGTCCTGGCTTTCGCCAGGACGACACTGAATGTGTGGCGCGGTCTGTGAGTCACACCACAACGTTCTCGCGACATGATTTGCCCGAGCTAACCGCCACGCTCCATCACGGATGCCCGTTCGCAGGCGACCGTTACATTCCGTGGCTTTCGAAAACCTTCTTGCAGCTCCGGCTCAGGCTGGCTCGCTTCATCTGAAGACAGTTCTGCACGGCACCGTCATTGCCGAGGTCCTTCCGGCAGAAGCGCTGTGCATCGCGCGTGCACGCGCTCTGTTCCGATGGCGTACCGGAATGCTGCGCCAACGCGGCACCGCTGCTCATCACGGCAGCCGCAACAAGAGCTGCAATCGAAATATTGCGCATTGTGACTTCCTCCCGCGGCCTAACGGGCAGCCGGGGCGCTTCGTTCCTTTGGGAACCCGGATTCCACCCTACTTCGGCTGCGGGTCCTCAAGCCCCTTGCCGGGATCTTCCAGATGCCCGGTGCGCGCGAGGTCGACGGCGGCGCCGAGCGCCAGCGCGACATTGCGCACCTGTTCCTGGAAGGCCTTGTCCTCGTCGAGATCGCGATGCGAGGTGGCGTATGGCTCCATGTAGCCGACATAGCCGTCGAGCTCGGCGAAGCGCCCCGCCGAGATCAGCTGCATGTCGGTGAGCCAGTCCGCAAGGAAGCGGCGGCAGGTTTCCGCGCCGACGCTGTCGCCGTGGACCACGATGCCGAAATGCCGGCCGCGCAGATGCCTGGGATAGGGCCAGCCCTTCAGCTCCATCGCCTTGGCTTCGGTGGCGTTCTTGCCGTGGGTCGAGGTCGGATCGGGATTGCCGCCGTCGGCGCAGACCATGCGGTCCATCATCGCCTTGAGCCCGGCTGGCACGTGATACCAGTGCACCGGCGTCACGATCAGGATGCCGTGGGCGGCAACCCAGAGCGGATAGATCTCGTTCATCCAGTCGCCGGTCTGGCCCAGTGAATGGTTCGGATAGCAGCTGCACGGCCAGTGGCAGAGCGGCATGGCGGTGCCGACGCAGGCCTTGCAGGGATGAATCTCCCTGCCGAACTCGGACGTCAGCCGCGACAGATCGAGCACATCGACCGCGAGGCCCATCTCGCGGAAGGCGCGCTCGGCGATCTCGACCATGCGCCAGCTCTTGGACATCTCGCCGGGACAGGTGTGTTCGCTGCGCGCCGAGCCGTTGATCAGCAGGATATGCGGCGTTTCGTTGGGATCGTCGTGCCTGCGCTGCGCTTCATCGATGGCATCGCGCGCGGACAGCCAATCGACCGCGAGATCATATTCGGGATCGGCAAAGCCGGGGCCGGCCTTGCGGGTGACCGGCGCCTTGCGCGAATGACGATAGGCGTCCCAGGCGCCGGCGATGATCGTCGCGAGCTCCGTCTGCATGGATTGAAAGACCGGATCGGCAAACCGCTTGCGGTAGCGCCGTTCGAACTCCTCGCGCGAAAGCTTGACCGGCGGCATCCCCTTGCGAACGTCCGGCTCCGTCATCGACACCTCTCCCTGACTACAATCCATCGCCCGCCGTGCATCCCGGTTGGCGCGCGAAGCCTTGGCGCGAAGCCTTGGGGTGAAACCTTCGGATCGGGTCGAGACGGGCAGAAGTTCAAGACCATCGATCTGCATTTGGTTCCTTGCATGCCCCGTTAGGACCCATGCCGCGGCTGGCGCGTTGGATGGGAACCTGACCATGGATACGACAGCCAGAGTTCGAGCACGCCGCCATCGAGGCGCCCCCTTCCCGATCACCATTCGCCCGACCGCGGCGGACGCCATCATCGCGCGTGCGATCGCCCGCAACACCGCTCCTGCGCCGGAAGAGATCGCCCGCACACTGACCTGGGGCGCTGACGAAAAGGTCCTGCTTGTGCTCGCCGCCGCCGGCTGGCTTACCTCACGCGGGCGCGGCGCCTCGCTCGAGCGCGCCGGCAATCACGCGCTGCTGGTGACGGTCGCAGCATCGCTGCTGCCACATGGCCTGAAATTGCTGTTCAATCAGACCCGCCCGGATCGCCTGACCGTGGCCGGCCATGCCAACGGCATCCCGATCTCGGGCAAGCGCGACGACGCCTTTCCATCAGGGCACGCGCTGCATATGGGCGCGCTGGCGTCGGCGGCCGCGACATTGCCCGCCGGCGCGCGGTGCGCAATCCAGACAGTCGCGGTCGGCCTTTCGCTGACGCGCGTTGTGGTGCTCGCACACTGGACGAGCGACGTGATCGCGGGATTCGGCCTCGGAGCGATTCTCGAGCGGCTGCTGCGATTGTGGACCGGTTATCCCGGTGACGATCCGCCGCGGGGCAAGGCGCGATGACCGAATATGTCATCCGATTTCTGCTGGGCGGGGCCGTGGTGTCGGCCTTCGCGATGCTGGGCGACCTGCTGCGCCCGAAGAGCTTCGCCGGCCTATTCGGCGCGGCGCCGTCGGTCGCGCTCGCGACCCTCGGCATCGCCGTGTACCAGCACGGCGCCGACTACGCCGGCCTGCAGAGCCGCGCGATGATGGCCGGCGCCGTTGCGCTGGCCATCTATAGCTTCGCGGTCTGCCAACTGCTGATTCGCGCGAAGCTGCGCGCCGCCCCCGCCACGTTGCTGGCGCTGATCGTCTGGCTGGCGATCGTGTTCGGCTTGCTGGGCGTTGCCGGAGGACAGGCGTGACACCGGTCCGCGTCTCACTGTCCGCGCTCAGGGAAAGCCGCTGGACCGAATATCTGATCCGCTTCGTGCTCGGCGGCGGCGCCACCGTCCTGACCGGCCTGATCAGCAGCACTTGCGGCGCCTATGTCGGCGGCGCCTTTCTTGCACTCCCCGTCATCCTTTGCGCCAGCGCGACCCTGATCGAGAAGCATGAAATCCGCCGCAAGCGGAACGCCGGCCTCGACGGCACGTGGCGCGGGCAGCAGGCCGCGGCGCTGGATGCCGCAGGCGCGGCGCTCGGCGCGTTCGGCATGCTGGCATTTGCCATCGTCTTCGCGCTGACGGTGGACCGCAGCGTCCCGGCCGCCTTCATCGCCGCAGCGCTGGCCTGGTTGATCTGCTCGGTCGCCGCCTGGTATGTACGTCGCGAGATGCGATCGGTGCGGCGGACGCGGACGCCGGGAGACGGCGTGATCGGGCGGAAGGCCGACCGCCTGCCGCATTGAAGTTCCGCAGCGCTACGGCGCCAGATAGCGCAGCAGTTCCGGATCGCTCCGCACCTCACTCGCGCCGCCTTGCAGCGCAACCCTGCCGCGGTCGAGGACGTAGGCGTAGTCGGCGACGCGCAGCGCCAGGTCGAGGTGCTGCTCGACGATGATGACGGCGATCTCCTTGGCGAGATCGATCAGGCGCTCGGTGATCTCCTCGATCACGCCGATCCAGACGCCTTCGGTCGGCTCGTCCAGCAGCAATAGCTTGGGATCGCCCAGCATGGCGCGGCCGATGGCGAGCATCTTGCGCTCGCCGCCGGAGAGGGTGCCGGCGGGCTGGTCGAGCCGCTGGCCGAGCTTGGGGAAGATGGTCAGCACGTGATCGACGGCGTCGGCCTTCTTGCTCGCGAGCGAGCCGACCGCGAGATTGTCGCGCACCGACAGGCGCGCGAACACCGAATGCTCCTGCGGGACATAGCCGATGCCGGCGCGGACGCGCTCCTGGGTGGCGCGGCGGCTGATGTCGCGGCCGTCGAAGAACCTCCCCCTTCCACGCCGGCAGTTCGCCGACGATGGTCTTCATCAGCGTGGTCTTGCCGGCGCCGTTGCGGCCGAGCACGGCGACGCCGCCGCGCCAGGGAATGCCGAGGCTGACGTCGAACAGGACCTGGCTGCGGCCATAGCCGGCGTCGAGATGCTTGATATCGAGGAAGGTTTGTTCAGGCACGGCGCAGATAGATCTCCTGGACGGCCTTGTTGGCCTGGATCTCGGACACTGTTCCCGAGGCCAGCACCTTGCCCTGGTCGAGCACGGTGAGGCGATCGCAGATGTCGCGGATGAAATCGAGGTCGTGCTCGACGATAACGAGGGAGCAATGCTGCTTGATCGGCTGCAGCAATTCGCCGGTGACGCGGCGCTCCTCCAGGCTCATGCCGCCGGTGGGCTCGTCGAGCAGCAACAGTTTCGGCTTGCCGGCGAGCGCCATCGCGATCTCCAGCCATTGCTGCTGGCCGTGCGACAGCGCAGCGGCCGCATCGAAGGCACGGTCGGCGAGGCGGAACTGCGTCAGCATGGTCATGACCTGGTCGTGCAGCTTGTTGCGCGTGCGCGAGAACACGAGGTCGAGCAGCGAGCAGTGCGCCTGCAGCGCGAGCAGGATGTTGTCGTAGAGCGTCAGCGTCGGCAGCACCGAGGTGATCTGGAACTTCAGGCTCATGCCGGCGCGCGCGCGCTCGGTCGGCGTGAACGCGGTGATATCGGTGTTGACGAAGGAGACCTTGCCCTGCGTCGGCACTTCGGCGCCGGCGATGCACTTCATCAGCGTGCTCTTGCCCGAGCCGTTCGGGCCGATCAGGCCGTGGAACTCGTTCTCGCCGACGGTGAGCGCCGCACCGTCGAGTGCGGTGAGCTTGCCGAAGACCTTCTTGATGCCGGCGGCCTCAAGGAGCGGCATTGCGCTTCTCCTTTGGCTTCGAACCGAAGCTGCCGACCCGCTCGCGCTCGCCGAGCACGAAGCTGATCAGGCCGAGCGGCCGGAACAGGATCACGAGCAGCAGCAAGAGGCCCAGGATGATCGGCCAGACGTCGCGGTAATTGTCCGACAGCCAGAAGCTGACGCCCTCGATGATCACGGTGCCGATCACGGCGCCGATCAGCGTGCCGGAGCCGCCGAACAGCACGTAGAGCACGACCTGGGTCGAGAACACGACGCCCAGCATGTTGGGCCAGACGAAGCCCTCGTGGAAGGCGTAGAGGCTGCCGGCGAGGCCCGCAATGGCGCCGCCGATGGTGAAGATGATGGCTTTCAGGTGCTGCACCTTGTAGCCGAAGAAAGCGATGCGCTGCTCGTTTTCGCGCAGGCCCGCGAGCGCCAGGCCGAACTGCGAACGTACCAGGAAGCGGCAGAGCAGATAGACGACCACGAGGATGCCGAGCACCATGTAATAGTGGATCGGGCCCTCCACGAACTCGTAGCCGCCGAGGGTGAGCGGCGGGATCGACGGGATGCCGTTCTGGCCGCCGAGATAGTACCAGCCGCGCGCCAGGCGATCGGCGGCATAGGAGCCGGTGAGCGTGCCGAGCGACACGAAGATCACGCTCGAGGGATGCCGTCCCAGCAGCAGGAAGCCGCCGAGCAGGAGCGACGCGGTGAGCCCGATCAACGTGCCGGCAGGCAGGATCAGGAGAATCGACGTGACGTTGAGGTCGCGCGCGAGCAGCGCGACGCCGTAGCCGGCCGAGCCGAAGAACAGGGCCTGGCCGAAGCTCATGATGCCGGCATAGCCCCAGACCAGGTCGAACGACAGCGCGAACAGCGCCAGGATGAGCACCCGCGTCGCGAACACCGTGAGATAGTCCTGCAGCACCCATGGCAGGACCAGTGCGATCAACAGCACCAGCCCCTCCACGATCGGCAGGACCTTCCATCCTGCCGACGCTCGTCCCGCCGGCGCGCTTGCGGCCGGTGCACCCTCGCCCGTCACGACATCTGGTTCCTCACCGACGCGTGCGACAGCCTCTCTTGCTCCAACCATTGATCGCTCAGCATTCCTTGGGATCGACGAGGCCGTTGCTGCGGGCGACGATCTCGTAGTTCCCACCCTTGGCGACCGCGGTGTACATCTTCATCTTGCAGTGCCGCTTGCCCGGCACCATCTCGGCGGGCCCGCCCGGACCTTCGGCGATCTTGGCGTGGTCGAGCGCGGCGGCAACCGACTCGCGATCGATCTTGCCGGCTTCCTTGACCGCGGCTTCCCACAGCTTCAGGCCGCGATAGGTGCCGGTGGCGGCGCTGCCGGCGGCGAACAGGAAGTTGCCGGGGAAATCCTTCTCGTACGCGGCCTGGATCTTGGCGTCGAACGGGTTCTCCTTGGTCAGCACCTTGAAATAATCGAGGCAGCTTGCGAGGCCCTCGATCTCCGCGGCCTGGTTGATGTTGAGCGTGTTCTCGTCATAGTAGACGCAGGCGAGCCGCCCGCCGTTCTTGAGGAAGCCCGCTTCATAGAGCTGCTTGAAGAACGGCCCGACGCCCGGCGGAATGACGGTGTTGAAGACGACATCGACCTTGTTGGAGATGATGCGGTTGACCGTCGAGGAGAAGTCGACCTGGTCGAGCGGGTAATATTCCTCGAACACGACCTCGCCGCCGTTGGCTTCGATCACCTTGCGGGCGTAGACGTTGAGCGTGTGCGGCCAGACATAGTTGGCGCTGGGCAGCGCGAACTTTTTGCCGCCGTTCTTGATCAGCCAGGGGATGAACTCGTCGCACTGTTGCGCCGGCGTCGGGCCGGTGCAGAACAGGTAGGGCGTGCACTCCTTGCCTTCGTAGAGCTGCGGATAGATGTAGAGCGTCTTGCCGCGGGCGACGATCGGATCCTTGATCGCGTTGCGCATCGACGAGGTGATGCCGCCGAGCACCATGTCGACCTTGTCGCGCTGGATCAGCTTTCGCACGTTGCCGACGGCGACGGATTCGTTGGACGCGGTGTCCTCGATGTAGAGCTCGAGCGGACGGCCGAGCAGGCCGCCGGCCGCGTTGATCTCCTTGATCACCATCTTGGCGACGTTGGCGTCGGCATTGCCGGCATAGGCGATGGGGCCGGTGAGGTCGGTGGCGATGCCGACCTTGATCGGGCCTTCCGCCGCATTGGCCCAGTCGGGCCTGACCACCCAGCTACCGACCCCGGTCGCGAGCGCGCCGGTCGCGAACGCGAAATTGCTCATGAAGCGGCGGCGCGTGAGATTGGTACGATCGAACATGTGATTAAACCCCTTTTCCAGCGATGAGACCCTGCGGGCGGAATTTGATGAAGACAATGGCGAGCACGAAGACGAGGACATCGGCGACGACGGGCGCCATCACCCACGGCAGAGCGGCGCTAAGCGTGCCGATGACGCCGGCGCCGGCGACCGGGCCGATGAAGGAGCCGACGCCGCCGACCATGACCGCGACAAAGCCCTGGATCAGGAAGCGCAGCCCGAGATCGGCGTAGAGGCTGAACACCGGCACGATCAGCGCGCCGGCAAGCCCGGCGAGCGCAGAGCCGAACGCGAAGGTGGCGCCGTACATCAAGGGCGTGGAGATGCCGGAGGCGCGCGCCAGCGACGGGTTCTCCAGTGTGGCGCGGACCCGAAGCCCGAACGAGGTGCGCGCCAGCAAGAGATAGCAGCCGGCCATCACCAGGAGCGTGACGACGATGATGGTGAAGCGCCAGGCCGAGATGTGGACGGAGCCGATGTCGATCGAGCCGCCGATCGGCTCCGGCACGGTGAGATAGAACCCGCCGATCAGCCCGCGCACGGATTCGCGGATGATCAGGCCGAGCGCATAGGTGCCGAGCATGGCGACGATGGGTGCGGCGTAGAAGCGGCGGATGATCAGCGCTTCCAGCACGAAGCCAAGCGCGCCGACGACGAAGGGCGCCGCGACCATGCCCGCCCAGATCGGCAGGCCCCTGGCATAGGCGAGATAGGTGATGTAGGCACCGAGCAGGACGAACTCGCCCTGCGCGAAGTTGAAGATGCCCATCATGCTGGCGATGATTCCGAGCCCAAGCACGATCAACACGATGATCGCACCGAAGCTCAGGATCTCGAACGCCGCGGCAAAAGTGCTAGCCATGGCGTTCGATCCATCCAGCCTGCGTCTGCGACAAGCGGGGCCTCACATCTTCTTCCAGTCGCCGATCTGCTCGAAGGCATGGGCGGCGCGGTAGATGGTGGATTCCTCGAACATGCGGCCGACCAGCATCAGGCCGACGGGCAGGCCATCGACCATGCCGCAAGGCAGCGACATCGCGGGATGATGCGTGATGTCGAACGGCGCGGTGTTGGAGATCATCTCGAGCGCGCGGGCGACGTACTCCTCGCGGCTGGCATTGGGCTCCGGCAGCTTGGTCGCCTTCATCGGCGTGGTCGGCATCAGCAGGAGATCGTAATCCCTGAACGCCTTGTCGTAGGCCGCGGTCAGCCGGCGCGAGATGTTGAGCGCCTTGCCGTAGAAGCGTGGACCGAAATTGTTGTTGATGTAGGTGCCGAGCATCATGAACAGCTTCGTGGTCTCCGACAGCGAATCGGCCTGCCGGCGCCAGCCGCGGTGGAAATCCATCAGCGAGGTCGAATAGAGGTCGCCGCGGCTGAGGCCGTAGCCGTCGCCGAACATCATGGTCTGGGTCAGGCCTTCGGTGCCGATCGGGGTCCAGATCGCGCCGCCGAGGAGGTGCATCGGGATCGAGACGTTCTCGACGGTGGCGCCGAGATCCTTGAAACGCTTTGCCGCCTCGCGCACGCTTTCATTCACCGCAGCCTCCGCGCCCGGCTGCTCGAAACCTTCCTTGAGGATGCCGATCTTCATGCCCTTGACGCCCTGACCGAGCGCCTTGGTGTATTCCTCGACCTTCGGAGCCTTGATGCGCGGATCGTAGCCGTCGTCGCCGGCGATCACCTCGAGCAGCAGCGCGTTGTCGGCCACCGTCGCGGTCATCGGGCCGGTATGGTCGACATAGATCTCGATCGGCATGATCCCGGTGTAGGGCACGAGGCCCCAGGTCGGCTTCATCCCGTAGATGCCGCAGAACGAGGACGGCATGCGGATCGAGCCGCCCTGATCGCCCCCGATCGCCATGTCGACCTCGCCGAGCGCGACCACGACGCCCGAGCCCGACGACGAGCCGCCGGCCGAGTAGCCCATCTTGTGCGGATTGTGCACCGGCCCGTAGGATCCGGTGTGGCTGCCGCCGGACAGGCAGAAGTGCTCGCAATGCACCTTGCCCTTGATCTCGGCTCCGGCGTCCAGCATGCGCGTGACGATCGTGGCGTCGAAATCGGGCACATAGCCTTCCAGCGTCGACGACCCGTTGGTCATGGGAACGCCGGCCAGCATGATGTTGTCCTTCAGCGCAACGGTCTTGCCCTTCAGCTTGCCGCTGGCGGCACCTGTCACGGTCGATTTGCGATACCAGGCGTTGCGCGGGTTCTCCTCGGCCGAGGGCCGGTAGCCCGGCGTGCGCGGGTACTTCACCTCCGGCACCTCGTCCGGCATCGTGGCAACGAGATTGTAGGCCTCGATCGAGCCCTGCATCAGGCCGCGGAACGAGGCGACGTCGTCGTCGGTCAGCGAAAGGCCGCACTGCTCGGCGACGCTGCGAAGTTGGTCGGGCGTGGGAAGGACAACTGTCACGGCGCTCTCCTGATAGCTTTTGATCTTTGGATTTGATCCCTCGAGGCAGGGTGCACCGGCGCGTTGCCCGCACGAACCGCTCACCCCATTGTTGTATTGAAAACGGAAATATTTTCCTTTTCAAGTATTATTTCGCAAAACCTTCCGGCGACGCTGTCGCACTGCTCAGATCGGCTTGATCACCCTGAAGTCGAGACCGTCGGCTTCGGCAAGATACATCGGCATCCTGGCATGGCCGCTGCGCACCGTGACCGGACCGCGCGGCCCGCGATAGACGAGGTTGTCCGCCGCCGCGAGCAGCGGCCGCATGTCCAGCGTGCCGGCGCGCTTGGCGGCGGCCTCGAGCAGGCAGAATCCTTCGTAGGCGGACTCGCTGCACGAGCCGACCGGCGGCGCGAAGGCACCGAACATCGCGCGATAGCGGTCCCTGAAATCGTCGCCTTCGCGTGAGCCGACGGAGGAGAAATAGCCGGAGGCGCAGAACAGATTCTCGGTGTTGTCGGCGCCGATGCCGAGCAGCACGGTCTCGTCGAAACAGCCGGCGAAGCGCAGCGTGGTGGCGGCAAGACCGGCATCGGCGAAGGCGCGGTTGAAGGTCACGCTGTCGGTGCCGATCAGCGAGATCAGCACGACATCGGGTTTCGCGGCGCGGATGCGTTCCAGCTGCGCTTCGTGATTATCCTCGCCGACCGGCACGAACTCCTCGCCGACCACGAGACCGCCGGTCTCCTTGATGTAACGCTTCACCGCGCGATGCGACTGCCAGGGCCAGACGTAGTCGCTGCCGATCAGGTACCAGCGCGCCGCCTTCTTGACCTCCGCGAGCCAATGGATCGAGGGCCGGCTCTGCCAGCGCGGCGTCTCGCCGATCGCCATGACCCCCGGCGTGCGCTCGCCGCCTTCATAGACCGGGGTGTAGATATAGGGGATCTTGCTGCGGGTGATCAGGCCGCGCAGCGCGACGCGCACTGCGCTGGTGTGCATGCCCATGATGAGATCGACGTCGTCGGATGCGATCGCCTGCTCGGCGCGATCGAGCACGTCCTCGATCGGTCCGCCGGCATCATAGACCGAGAATTCGATCTCGCGGCCGAGGATGCCGCCGCGCCGGTTGATGTCGGCGACGGCGAGTTGCGCGCTCGAGGTCGCGGCCGGTCCCCACATCCCGGGCGAACCGGTGCAGCAGACGAAGCCGCCGATCCGAAGCCGGCTGCGCGCACCGCGCGGACCGAAACCGTCCCGATCCATCGGGGAAAAGACCCGATCGGACCGCGCCGACGTCAGGTTCCGGAACAGCAGGGATGGCGGGCATGGAAGGCCGCCATCCCTGTTGCTCGAGGTTCGGGCCATGACGTAGGGCGTCGAATGCACACCTGCTCCTGTCTGGCACCGGCAAGCCGCGCGGCGAGCGCGGCATCGCCCGGTCCATCTAGATCGTCCTGATCACATTGAAGTCGAGACCGTCGGCTTCAGCGAAGTACATCGGCATCTCGGCGCGGCCGTCGCGAATTGTGACGGTGCCGCGGGCGCCGCTGTAGACGAGGTTGTGCGCTGCGGCGGACAATGGTCCGATCGACAGCGAGCGCGCCTCGTTGGCCGCCGCCTCGAGAAAGCGCATCCCCTCATAATTGGACTGCCCGACCGAGCCGATCGGCGGCGCATGCGCCCCGAACATCGCGCGGTAGCTGGTCCGGAAGTCGTCATTGGCGCGCGAATCGATGCACCCGAAGTAGCCGGAGGCGCAGAACAGATTCTCGGTGTTGTCGGCGCCGATGCCGAGCAGCACGGTCTCGTCCATCGCGCCCCCGAGCCGCAGCGTCGAGGTGGCAAGGCCCGCTTCGGCGAAGGCGCGGTTGAAGGTGATGCTGTCGGTGCCGATCAGGGAGATCAGCACCACGTCCGGCCTGGCGGCGCGGATGCGCGCCAGATGCGGCTCGTGATTGTCCTCGCCGACCGGAACGAACTCCTCGCCGACGACCTGGCCGCCCGCTTCCTTGATGTAGCGCTTCACCGCGCGATGCGACTGCCAGGGCCAGACGTAGTCGCTGCCGATCAGGTACCAGCGCGCCGCCTTCTTGACCTCCGCGAGCCAATGGATCGAGGGCCGGCTCTGCCAGCGCGGCGTCTCGCCGATCGCCATGACCCCCGGCGTGCGCTCGCCGCCTTCATAGACCGGGGTGTAGATATAGGGGATGCGGTCGCCGGTGACCTTGCGCAGCGCGACGCGGACGGCGCTGATATGCGAGCCCATGATGAGGTCGACCTCGTCGAAGGCGATCGCCTGCTCGGCGCGGCGCACCACGTCTTCGATCGGGCCGCCGGAATCGTAGATCGACAGCTCCAGCTCGCGGCCCAGAATGCCGCCACGCTTGTTGATCTCGGCGACCGCCAGCATCGCGCTGTTGGTGGAGCTCGGGCCCCAGATCCCGGGCGCGCCGGAGAAGGTGATGAAATTGCCGATTCGAAGCTTGCTGTCGGTGCCGCCACGGCGCGACGAGCCGGGCTTGAGGGTCAAAGCAAGATCGGCCGCGCAGGACGACGGGTTTCGAAACAGCAGCGGCGGCGCGACGGGCATGCCGCCATACGCCTGGAAAGAGACCGTCGAGAGCACGCCAACTCCTGTCTGGGAAGCAGTACGCAACGCAGCCAGCGGGCGGTCGCGGCATCCGCCCCTTGGTTGGGGGAATATCCTAGGTGAAAATATTGAATATTCAACAATTGAAGTGCATATAGAAACGGCATGAGTTGCCGGACATTCATTCACCGGGTCAGGAACCAGGTCTCACGCCGTGGCTAAACCGCCGAAAGAAAACTCCCCGATCACCGAACACCTCGCCTACCTGCTCGCGCAAGCCAACCGGGAAATCAACCGGCAGCTCGAACTGCGGTTGAGCAAGGAAGGTGTTCCCGTCGAGCAATGGCGCATCCTGAAAGTGCTGTCGGATGGCAACGGCCACTCGATGGGAGAGCTTGCGGATGCGGTGCTGCTCAACCATCCGACATTGACCAAGATGATCGACCGCATGGTCTCCGACACGCTGGTCTATCGCGTGCAGGACCCGAACGACCGCCGCAAGGTCCTGATGTTCATCTCCGACCGCGGCAAGGTGCTGTGCAGGAAGCTCAACTCGCTCGCGGTGGACCAGGAGGAGCACATCCTGGAAAGCTACGGCGACAAGTCGACGAGCGAGCTCAAGCGGCTGCTGGAGAGCCTGATCGGCAGCGCCAATTAAGGCCGCGCCGGCCCGGCGCGCTTCTAACGAAACCATCGAAAAAAGACCGGCAGGAAATGTCGGGATGCAGCGGTTTGGAGCGTCCTTGGGGCGCGCCCTGCGGCGCAGCCTTCGCGCTTGGCCGCGCTGGTCCACCCGATCACTCGCTAGTGAGGATTCCCGTCATGACTTCGATCACGCCGTTCCTCTGGCTCGACAACAACGTCCGCGACGCGGTCGCCTTCTACCAATCGGTGTTTCCGAACGCCAAGATCGAGACCGTCAGCGATTTCATGGCGAGCTTCGAACTCGAGGGGCAGCGGTTCCACGCGCTCAATGGCGGGCCGCAGCACAAGTTCAACGAGGCGGTGTCGTTCTTCCTGAGCGTCGAGACCCAGGAGCAGGTGGACTACTTCTGGGAGAAGCTCACCGACGGCGGCCAGGAATCGCGCTGCGGCTGGCTCAAGGACAAATTCGGCCTGTCCTGGCAGGTGATCCCGACCGCGCTCGGCCGTTATCTCAGCGCCCCCGACCGCAAGGCCGCCGACCGCGTCATGCAGGCCATGCTGAAGATGCAGAAGATCGTGATCGCCGATCTCGACAAGGCCTTCGCCGGCTGAGAGCGATGCGGCTCGACGGGCGGGCCAGTCGCCCGCCGCCTCAGCGCGTGCGACGGCTTACGCGTACCGCCCGTGGCAGTGCTTGTACTTCTTGCCTGAGCCGCACGGGCAGTCCTCGTTGCGGCCGATCTTGCCCCAGCTGGCCGGATCGTTCGGATCGCGGTCGGTGGCAATCATCCCAGGCGCCAGCGAGGCCTGGGCGTAGGTGGCCTCGGTCAGGCGCGCCTGCGCCATCTCGTCCTCGCCGGTGTTGGGGTCGAACTTGTGCGCCTCCATCGGCGGCAGGACCGGGGCTTCCTGCTCCGGCGGGACGATCTCGACCCGCATCAGCTGCGCCGTGACCGCCTCGCGCAAATGGGCGCTCATCTCCTGGAAGAGATTGAAGGCTTCGGTCTTGTACTCCTGCAAGGGATCGCGCTGGCCGTAGCCGCGCAGGCCAATGACCTGGCGCAGATGATCGAGCATGATCAGGTGCTCGCGCCAGAGATGGTCGAGGGTCTGGAGCAGGATCGTCTTCTCGACGTAACGCATCACGTCGGGACCCCATTGCCCGACCTTGGCCGCCATGTGCTCGTCGGCCTTGGTCTCGATGCGGTTCAGCAGCTCCTCGTCGGCGATGCCTTCTTCCTTCGCCCATTCGTCGACCGGCAGGTCGAGATCGAGCACGCGC
Source organism: Bradyrhizobium sp. BEA-2-5 (assembly GCF_032918025.1). NCBI lineage: Bacteria > Pseudomonadati > Pseudomonadota > Alphaproteobacteria > Hyphomicrobiales > Nitrobacteraceae > Bradyrhizobium > Bradyrhizobium sp. BEA-2-5. Next base: position 8,219,151 of record NZ_CP136629.1, read on the forward strand.
TTCAGTTCCTCCTTCAGACCCGCGACGTCCCACTGCTCGGCATAGGCATGCTCGGGCACATGCTTGGCGACGAGGTCGTCGATGAAGGCGTGACGCATGTCGGTGACGGTCTCGGCGACGCTCTCGTCCTTCATCAGCTCGACGCGCTGATCGAAGATCACCTTGCGCTGGTCGTTCTGGACGTTGTCGAACTTGAGGAGGTTCTTGCGGATGTCGAAGTTGCGCGCCTCGACCTTCTGCTGCGCCTTCTCCAGGGCCTTGTTGATCCAGGGATGGATGATGGCCTCGCCCTCTTGCAGGCCGAGACGCTGGAGCATGCTGTCGAGACGGTCCGAGCCGAAGATCCGCATCAGGTCGTCTTCGAGCGACAGGAAGAATTTCGAGCGGCCGGGGTCGCCCTGACGGCCGGAACGGCCGCGCAGCTGGTTGTCGATGCGGCGGGATTCGTGGCGCTCGGAGCCGATGATGTAGAGGCCGCCGGGCTTCTTCACGGTCTTGGCAGGCTTGGATCCCTTCGCCGGCTCGATCTCGACGGTCTCCTCGGCCTTCAGCACGATTTCGCGGAAGCGCTCGATGTCGGCCTTGATCTGCTCGATCTTCTTCGCCTTCTCGGCCTCGTCGGTGATAGCAGCGGTCTCCTGCTGGATGCGCATCTCCAGCGAGCCGCCGAGCTTGATGTCGGTGCCGCGGCCGGCCATGTTGGTGGCGATCGTGATCGCGCCGGGCACGCCGGCTTCCGCGACGATATAGGCCTCCTGCTCGTGGAAGCGCGCGTTCAGCACCGCGAACAGCTTCGCCTGCTTGCCGGCGCGGGCCGCGGCATAGAGCTTGTCGAGCGCGCCCTCCTTGCCGAAATCGATCTGCTTGTAGCCGTTCTTCTTCAGGAACTCGGCAAGCACCTCTGATTTCTCGATCGAGGCCGTGCCGACCAGCACGGGTTGGAGCCGCGAATTGGCGCGCTCGATCTCGGCCAGAATGGCTGCGTATTTCTCCTGCTGGGTACGATAGACCTCGTCGTCCTCGTCGAGGCGCGCGACCGCCAGATTGGTCGGGATCTCCACGACCTCGAGCTTGTAGATGTCGAACAATTCGTCCGCTTCGGTCGCGGCCGTGCCGGTCATGCCCGCCAGCTTCTCGTACATGCGGAAGTAGTTCTGGAAGGTGATCGAGGCGAGCGTCTGGTTCTCGGGCTGGACCTGGACGTGCTCCTTGGCCTCCAGCGCCTGGTGCAGGCCTTCCGAATAGCGGCGGCCCGGCATCATGCGACCGGTGAACTCGTCGATGATGACGACCTCGTTGTCGCGGACGATGTAGTCCTTGTCGCGGGTGAACAGCGTGTGGGCGCGCAGGGCCTGGTTGATGTGGTGCACGACGGAGACGTTCTCGACGTCGTAGAGCGACTCGCCCTTGAGCTGGCCTGCATCGCGCAGCAGGGTCTCGATCTTCTCCATGCCGGCTTCGGTCAGCGTCACAGTGCGCTGCTTCTCGTCGACCTCGTAATCGGTCTTGTCGAGCCTGGGCAGGAAGCCGTCGATGGTGTTGTAGAAATCCGAGCGGTCGTCGAGCGGACCGGAGATGATCAACGGCGTGCGCGCCTCGTCGATCAGGATGGAGTCGACCTCGTCGACGATGGCGAAGAAGTGCGGGCGCTGGACCATGTCCTCGAGCCGGTACTTCATGTTGTCGCGCAAATAGTCGAAGCCGTATTCGTTGTTGGTGCCGTAGGTGATGTCGCAGGCATAGGCCGCCTTGCGCTCGGCGTCGTCGAGGCCGTGCACGATCACGCCGGTGGTCATGCCGAGGAAGCCGTAGATCTGGCCCATCCAGCCGGAGTCGCGGCGGGCGAGGTAGTCGTTGACGGTGACGACATGGACGCCCTTGCCGGCGAGCGCATTGAGGTAGACCGCGAGCGTTGCGACCAGCGTCTTGCCTTCGCCGGTCTTCATCTCGGCGATGTCGCCCTCGTGCAGCACCATGCCGCCGATCAGCTGGACGTCGAAATGACGCTGGCCGAGCGTGCGCTTGGCCGCCTCGCGCACGGTGGCGAAGGCCGGCACCAGGAGATCGTCGAGCGTCTTGCCTTCGGCGAGCTGCTTCTTGAACTCGGCGGTGCGCGCTTTCAGCGCCTCGTCGGACAGCTTGGAGACTTCGGGCTCCAGCGCGTTGATCGCGTTGACGCGGGACTGATATCCCTTCACCCGCCGGTCGTTGGCGGAGCCGAAAAACTTGCGGGCGAGCGCGCCGATCATGCCTAATTCCTGTTCTTCGGTCTCGAGTTCGGTCTTCGTTCAGTGTCGGAATTCAACTTGGAATTCAGTCTTGGATTACAGCCTGAGATGGTCCGCCGGATCGCCTATCAACTCACCGTGACGCGCTGCGGTTCGAGCCCCGGCCCGGGGGCTCCTCCGCCAATTGAGTGGGAAACAGGCCATCCTGGGTTCAACGGCGAAAAACGCAGCAAAATAAGCGCTCTCGCCGCTGACGCGGTTGGCCAGAGATATGGCCCGGTCGGGGGGTTGTCAACGCTGGCAAGATGTCAAGGAATTCATCATTTTGACAAGACTTTCGCGTTGCCAATGTAACACGATTGGGCGAGTGTCCGCCCCGCTCGAGCTTCCCCCCTTTGAGACAAGGATTTTGCATGACCACCTCGCCCCCGGAAACCAAAACCGGCCTGCGCCTCGGCCTCGCCACCCTGGCCGCGACGGGCTGTCTTGTCGCAGTGCTGGCTGCCGGCCTCCCGGTCCGGGCCGCGGAATCCGATCCGGTGCTGGCGAAGGTCAACGGTTCGGAGATCCACGCCAGCGACGTGGCGCTCGCCGAGGAGGAACTCGGCCCGAGCCTGCAGCAGATGGACCCCTCGACCCGCAAGGACAACGTGCTGTCGTTCCTGATCGACATGAAGATCGTGTCCAAGGCCGCCGAGGACAAGAAGATCGAGAACAATGAGGAGTTCAAGAAGCGCCTGGCATTCGCCCGCAACCGGCTCCTGATGGACAGCCTGCTCGCCAATGAGGGCAAGGCCGGCACCACGCCGGACGCCATGAAGAGGGTCTACGAGGAAGCCGCCAAGCAGATCACCGGCGAGCAGGAGGTGCGCGCCCGCCACATCCTGGTCGAGACCGAGGACGAGGCCAAGGCGGTGAAGGCCGAACTCGACAAGGGCGCCGATTTCGCCGAGCTCGCCAAGAAGAAGTCCAAAGATCCGGGCTCCGCCGATGGCGGCGACCTCGGCTTCTTCACCAAGGAGCAGATGGTGCCGGAGTTCTCGGCCGTGGCGTTCTCGCTCGAGCCCGGCAAGATCTCCGACCCCGTGAAGTCGCAGTTCGGCTGGCACATCATCAAGGTCGAGGAAAAGCGCAACCGCAAGGCGCCCGATTTCGAGCAGGTCAAGGCCCAGATCGAGCAGTACGTGACCCGCAAGGCTCAGGCCGAGTATGTCGCCAAGCTGCGCGCCGAAGCCAAGGTCGAGCGCATGGACAAGCCGGCCGACGCGGCCGCGCCGGCCGATGCCGCCAAGGACGCGCCGAAGCCCGCCGACAACAAGATGGCGCCGGCGAAGAAGTAAGCTTCGCGACGTCAATAGCTTCAATGCGCGATGGCCGGGCTCGTCCCGGCCATTTTCTTTTTGGAACGCCTTCGGTTGATCGCGTCGTCCCGGCGCAGGCCGGGACCCATACGCCGCAGCGAAGCTTGTCTTGCCGCGGCGGCCGTTTCTTAAACAATTGATGACGGTGGTGATGGGTCCCTGTGTCTTGGAAGTCTGTCATGATGGGTTGGGCGGGAAGCCGTTGGGTCCTTGGCGCTTGACGCCGTGAGCCGGCTCGGCCTCCCGCCCGTTCCATTACCAACCTGAACAGTTGCACGAGGCTGCGCCAACAGACCTCGCATCACAGGGACAGGCACCGTGATCATACCCCCTCGTTATGTCGGAATCGACGTCTCCAAGAAGCATCTCGATATCTTTGATGAAGCTGACGGCGTGTCCAGGCGCATCGCCAACGCGGCACAGGCCATCACACAGCAGGTGGCGCGTTGGCGATGCGATGCGCTGGTCGTCTTCGAGGCCACGGGCGCCTATGACCTCGCGCTTCGCGAGGCCCTAAGCCAGGCCGGTGTCCGCTTCGCTCGGATCAATCCGGCTCGAGCTCGCGATTTTGCGCGGGCCAGCGGCCAACTTGCCAAAACCGATCCGATCGATGCACGGATGCTGGCGGCCTTTGGCCGGGTCATGCAGCCGGCAACCGAGCGGGCCGCCAATCCCGCCCGCAACGCTTTGGCAGGGCTTGCAAAACGGCGGGACCAACTGGTTCTCATGCGCGCGCAGGAGAAGAACCGGCGCAGCGAGGCCGACGACCGCGCCATGGCCGAACGGATCAGTCGGCTCATTGAGGTTCTCGATGGCGAGATCGCCGAGATCGAGGCCGATATCAACGCATTGACCAAGGCCGAGCCGGAGATCGCGGACGATGCGCGGTTGATGCGCTCACTGCCGGGCGTGGGTCCCGTGGCTTGCATGCAGCTGATCGCGAAGATGCCGGAACTTGGACATGTTGGAGCGAAGCAGATCGCCGCGCTCGCGGGCCTTGCCCCCTTCAACGTCGACAGCGGCGCCTTCCGTGGAAAACGCAAGATCGCCGGCGGCCGAAAGCGCGTTCGTGACGCCCTCTATATGGCGGCTCTGAACGCGGTTCGTCGGGCCGATCCATTCAAGGCCTTCTACGCGCGGCTGCGACAGGTCGGCAAACCAGCCAAGCTCGCTCTCATTGCCGTCGCCAGGAAGCTCCTAACGGTCCTCAACGCCATGATGCGCGACAGAAAGCCCTACCTGCAGACCAAGCCGACATAACAGTTGCCGGCCTTCGCCGGGACGATGCTGTGGCGCGTCCGCATCGCAGCCCTCTCCCGCTTCGCACGGCGAGATGTTATGGAGCGCTTCCCTCCCCGTAGCCGGAAACTTGCCGATGTCCACCGCCGTCTCTCCCCTCGCCCCGCCCGACGTTCCCGACATGCCCGTGATCGCGGGCATCCGTCTTGCGACGGCCGAAGCCGGCATCCGCTACAAGAACCGCACCGACGTGCTGCTGGCGGTGATGGACAAGGGCACCGCCGTCGCCGGCGTCTTCACCAAGTCGAAGTGCCCCTCTGCCCCCGTGGAATGGTGCCGCTCCAAGCTGAAGGGCGGCAAGGCCCGCGCGCTCGTGGTCAATTCCGGCAATGCCAATGCGTTCACCGGCAAGACCGGCCGCGCCTCCACCGCGCTGACCGCGAAGATCGCCGCCAAGGCGGTCGGGTGCAGCGAGAGCGAGATCTTCCTCGCCTCGACCGGCGTGATCGGCGAGCCGCTGGATGCGACCAAATTCGACGGCGTGCTGGCGCAGCTCGCACAGACCGCGACCCCCGATCGCTGGATGGACGCGGCCAAGGCGATCATGACCACCGACACATTCCCGAAAGTCGCGACCGCGACCGTCAAGCTCGGCAAGGCCAAGGTCACCATCAACGGCATGGCCAAGGGCGCCGGCATGATCGCCCCCGACATGGCAACGATGCTGTCGTTCATCTTCACCGACGCCCCGATCGCGCCGGCCGCGCTGCAGGCGCTGCTCAAGAGCGGCGTCGAGGACACTTTCAATGCGGTGACGATCGACGGCGACACGTCGACGTCGGACACGCTGCTGGCTTTTGCGACCGGCGCTGCCGCCGCCAACGGCGCGCCGAAGATCTCGCGCGCCGGCGACCCGCGGCTGAAGGCCTTCACCAAGGCGTTCCAGCAGATCCTCGCTGATCTGTCCGAGCAGGTGGCGCGCGACGGCGAAGGCGCGCGCAAGCTGGTCGAGATCACGGTCGAGGGCGCCAAGACCAAGGCCTCGGCGCGCAAGATCGCGATGTCGATCGCCAACTCGCCGCTGGTGAAGACCGCGATCGCGGGCGAAGACGCCAATTGGGGCCGCGTGGTGATGGCGGTCGGCAAGGCCGGCGAGCCGGCCGATCGCGACAAGCTCTCGATCTCGTTCAACGGCATCCGCGTCGCCAAGAGCGGCGCGCGCGATCCTGACTATGACGAAGCGCAGGTGTCGGAAGCGATGAAGGCGCCGGAGATCGCGATCAAGGTCTCGCTCGGCCTCGGCAAGGGCCGCGACCGCGTGCTGACCTGCGACCTCACCAAGGAATACGTCGCGATCAACGGGGATTACAGGTCCTAGTCGCTTCCGTCACTACGAGCGGCGCGCGCGAGCAATCCACCTCATCCAGCGACGCGGAGATGGATTGCTTCGCTTCGCTCGCAATGACAGAATCTGCGAGACGAACTCGCATCGGGACATTGACGCCGCATGGCTGACATCAAGCTCACGCTCGTCGTGGCCTGCGCGCTGGTCGATGCCGACAAGCGCGTCCTGATCGCGCAACGTCCCGAGGGCAAGCAGCTGGCCGGCCTCTGGGAATTCCCCGGCGGCAAGCTCGAGCCGGGCGAGCGGCCGGAGCAAAGCCTGATCCGCGAGCTCCATGAGGAGCTCGGCATCACCGTCGCCGAGCCATGCCTCGCGCCACTGACTTTCGCCAGCTACGGCTACGAGACCTTTCACCTCCTGATGCCGCTTTACATCTGCCGGCGCTGGGAGGGCCTGGTGACGCCGCGCGAAGGGCAGAACCTCGCCTGGGTCCGCGCCAACAAGCTGCGCGACTATCCGATGCCGCCGGCGGACATTCCGCTGATCCCGCATCTGATCGATCTGCTGCTGTGATCCTCTTCGCCCCTCCCGCTTGCGAGGGAGGCGCGCTGCCAAAATATCGAAAACAACCCCATGCAAAGCAGGTGGCGGTGGCCGGCGTCCGACCAGGCGACTTGACACGTCGGGCAACTCACCGGCATTATTCCATTATTCCGAAATCGTGATGTGAGTCCGCGGCTTCTCCAACGCGTCGTCCCTGCGAAGGCAGGGACCATACGCCGCGGCGGACCTTGTTGAAGGGATTCGTCGTTCCAGCATCGCCCAACAATTGGCATTTGTGGTTATGGGTCCCTGCTTTCGCAGGGAGGACGCTGAGGATGGTTCTCTATTCCAGGCGTCACACCACGCGATGTCGTCACCTGCGTATTGATGCGGCCTGCCAGCTGGCGAAACCATCTGCGATAGCCCTCCCCCGCAAGGAGGAAGGGAGCCTGCGCAGCGTGCTCACCTCACGCTTCAGCGCTTCGCCTGCTTCACCGCCGCCTCAAGGCTCGCCTTGGCCGATCCCGGCTTCAGCGGCTGCTGCTGGCTCGCATGCGGGGCCCAGCCGGACAGCCAGATGACGTCGAACGTCGCCCGGATGCGGCCATCGGCATCGGCAAAGCGCTCGGCGTAGATTTCGGCCATCCGCAGCATGGTGGCGCGGCGAGTTAAGGTGTGACGTCGCTCGCGCAGCACATTGGTCGCGCCCATGCGCCGCAGGTCAGCCATCAGCGCGAACGCGCTGGCATAGCGCACCACGACGCGATCGACGTCGGTGACCGGCAGCGCGAAGCCTGCCCTCTGCAACAGCGCGCCGATGTCGCGCAGGTCGGCGAACGGCGCCACGCGCGGCGACACGCCGCCCTCGCATTCGGCCTCCGCGGCGGCAAACGCCTGCCGCAACTCGGTCAGGCTGTCGCCGCCGATCATCGCGGCGAGCAGCAGCCCGTCCGGCTTCAGCGCCCGGCGAACCTGCGCAAGCACGCCCGGCAGGTCGTTGACGAACTGGAAGGCGAGCGCGGAGACCACTAGATCGCGCGACTCCGGCGCCAGTCCGAGCGATTCCGCCTCACTGAATCCGATCGCATCGACCGCGGCGACACGCCCATGCAGGGCGTCCGCGAGCCCGTTGCCCGGCGTCCAGACGTCGGCCGCCGCGGAAAAGCTGCGCGACACCGCCTGCAGCCGATCCGTCATGTCTTCGGTGGCGCGATCGAGCAGGAACGTCGCCGCCCCCTCGCGCCGCGCGCGCGCCAGCCGCGCGCCGAGCACGGCGCGATCGAACAGGATGGGGGCTGAGGGCGGAGGCGCTGCCATGCCCGCTGGTTACGCCGGACCGCCGCCGCAGGCAATGCGCCTTGAGCCCGCGCTGCTCAAACGCTAGCCTCGCCCGCCATGGACGCCGAGGCATCACCGACACGCTCCATTACCGGTCACGTCCAGCGCGCACTTGGCGCGATCGGGGGCGCGTGGCTGCGCACGGCGCGGCTGACGCTCGATATCGCGCTGCCGACGCTATGCGTTTCGTGCCGCGAGCCGGTCGATGGCGAGGGGGTGTGCGCGGCCTGCTGGGCCAGATTGTCGTTCATCGAACGGCCCTACTGCCCGCGGCTGGGCATTCCCTTCGTTTATGACCCCGGCCCCGACATGCTGTCGATGGAGGCGATCGCGAGCCCGCCGGCCTACCAGCGCGCGCGGGCGGCGGTGCGTTACGACGACGTCGCGCGCACGCTGGTGCATGCGCTGAAATACCAGGACCGCACCGATCTGGCGCCCGCCATGGGCCGCTGGATGGCACGGGCGGGGAAGGAATTGCTACGCGAGGCCGATATGCTGGTGCCGGTGCCCCTGCACTGGCGGCGGGCCTGGCGCCGCCGCTACAACCAGTCCGGGGCGCTCGCCAAGGTGATCGCGCTCCAGAGCGGCGTCAAAATGGCTGCCGAAGCGCTGCGGCGCATCCGCGCCACCGAGCAGCAGATCGGGCTGTCACGCAAGGACCGCGCCAGCAATGTGCAGGGCGCATTCGGGGTCGCCGATGAACGCAAGGCTGACGTCCAGGGCCGCCGTGTGATCCTGATCGACGACGTCCTGACCTCGGGCGCGACAGTGGACGCCTGCGCGCGGGCGCTGCTCCGCGCCAAAGCCGCGCAGGTCGACGTGCTGGTGTTTGCCCGGGTTGTCGATACCCACCGCGCTCCCATATAATCTGACATTCTGGTTCAACCGAGCGCACCATGACCGCTGCCATTGAAATCTATACCCGCCCGGGCTGCGGTTATTGCACCGCGGCCAAATCGCTTTTGACGCGCAAGAACGCCGCGTTCACCGAATTGAGCGTCGCCAGCAACCCGGCCTATCGCGACGAGATGTATGGCCGCGCCGGCGCGGGCTCGACCTTCCCGCAGATCTTCATCGGCAAGACCCATGTCGGCGGCTGCGACGAGCTCTATGCGCTCGACCGCGACGGCAAGCTCGACGGCATGCTCAGCAACGGAGGCGGCGCCTGATGACGGAGAACATTTTCACCGCGGCCATGGTGCAGATGCGCACCGGCCTGATGCCCGAGCCGAGCCTCGAACAGGCAACGAAGCTGATCCGGCAGGCTGCGGCCAACGGCGCCGACTACGTGCAGACGCCCGAAGTCAGCAACATGATGCAGCTGAACCGCAAGGCATTGTTCGAGCATCTGCAGAGCGAGGAGGACGACGCTTCGCTGAAGGCCTACCGCGCGCTCGCGGCGGAATTGAAGATTCATCTCCATGTCGGCTCGCTGGCGCTGCGCTTCTCGCCGGAGAAGGCGGTCAACCGCTCTTTCCTGATCGGGCCCGAGGGCGATGTGCTCGCGAGCTACGACAAGATCCACATGTTCGACATCGAGCTGCCGGACGGCGAGAGCTATCGCGAATCCGCCAATTACCAGCCGGGCGAGACCGCCGTGATCTCCGATCTGCCCTGGGGCCGCGTGGGCTTGACGATCTGCTACGATGTGCGCTTCCCGGCGCTCTACCGCGCGCTCGCCGAGAGCGGCGCGTATTTCATCACGGTGCCGTCGGCCTTCACCCGCAAGACCGGCGAAGCGCATTGGCACGTGCTGCTGCGCGCACGCGCGATCGAGACCGGCTGCTTCGTCTTCGCCGCGGCCCAGGCCGGCCTGCACGAGAACAAGCGCGAGACTTACGGCCATTCGCTGATCATCGATCCCTGGGGCGAGATCCTCGCCGAAGGCGACGTCGAGCCCGGCATCATCATGGCGAAGATCGACCCGGCCAAGGTCGAGACCGCCCGCCGGGCCATTCCCTCGCTCCAGCATGGCCGCCGCTTCGGCGTCTCCGACCCCAAGGCCGGACCGGACCATTTGCACCTCGTGCGGGGCTCGGCATGATCCGCTACGCCCTTCGCTGCGACCGAGACCACGCCTTCGAGAGCTGGTTCCAGAGCTCGTCGGCCTATGAATTGCAGGAGCGACGTCACCTGATCGATTGCCCGTCCTGCGGCTCAAGCAAGATCGAGCGCGCGATCATGGCGCCGCAGATCGTCAGCAAGAAGGGCCGCGAACCGGCCCAGCCGGCGCCGGCCGCGCCCGTCGAAGCGACCGGCAATGAATTGACCTCGCTGCTGATGGCGCAGGAGCGCGAGCTGCGCACCAAGCTCAAGGAGCTGCGCGATCATATCGTCAAGAACGCCGACAATGTCGGCGAGCGTTTTCCCAACGAGGCTCGCGCCATGCACTACGGCGACAAGGAGCACCGTCCGATCTATGGCGAGGCCTCGCCGGAAGAGGCGAAGTCGCTGATCGACGAAGGCATCGAGGTCTCGCCGCTGCCGACGCTTCCGGAAGATAGGAATTGACTCACTCCGTCATTCCGGGATGGTCCGAAGGACCAGACCCGGAATCTCGCGCCGCGATCTCCGGATTCCGGGTTCGCGCTGCGCGCGCCCCGGAATGACGGCCACGAGGAAGCATGACCCCCGACTCATTCTCCTCCTGGCAGGTCTGGGCGTTTCTTTCCGCCGTTTTCGCCGCGCTGACCGCGATCTTCGCCAAGGTCGGCGTCGAGGGCATCAACTCCGATCTCGCCACCCTGATCCGCACCGTGGTCGTCTTGATCACGCTGTCGGCCATCCTGTTCGCGACCGGGCAGTTCACCCAGTCCGGGCCGATCTCGGCGAAGAGCTGGCTGTTCCTGCTGTTGTCCGGGCTCGGCACCGGCGCGTCGTGGATCTGCTATTTCCGCGCGCTCAAGCTCGGACCGGCGACGCTGGTCGCGCCGATCGACAAGCTCAGCGTGGTACTGGTGGCGCTGTTCGGCGCGGTCTTCCTCGGCGAGCGCCCCTCGGCCTATGGCTGGCTCGGGATCGCGCTGATCTCGGCGGGTGCGGTGCTGATTGCGGTGAAAGGGTAATTACGCGGCGATCAGCAGCGCGACGCCGATCACGATCAGGACGATGCCGAACACCTCGCGCGGCGCGATCGGCTGCTTGAACGAGTAGTAGGCCACGGCCTGCGCGAACAGCACCTCGATCAAAGCAAGTGTGCGGACATTGGCGGCCGCCGTCAGCGCGAACGCCAGGAACCAGAATTGCGATGCGAAGGCGCCCGTGAAGCCGGCGAGCATCGACGGCCGCCACAGCCTGAGGATCGACCTCAGCACGTCGGGTGCGCGCAGCAACAGATAGACCGACAGGATCAGCGTCTGCACGAGGAGGCTCCACATCAGCGTGTAGGAGGCCGCCGTGACAAATGAGACTGAGGGCACCGCGATGATCGCGCCGCGAAAGCTCACCGCCGAGATCGCGAACACCGCGGCGGCGCCGAGGCCGAGCACGGTCGGGCGCAGTTCGGCAAAGCTCTTCTCGCCGCCCGGCCGCAGCGCAGTGATGACGACGCCGACGGTCGCGATCACGATCGCGAGCACCTTGAGCCAGGTGAGGTGATCGCCGAGGAAGATGAAGCCGAAGATCGCGGTCTGTATCGCCTCGGTCTTCAGATACGCCGTCGTCACCACGAAGGAGCGGTCGTTCATCGCGAGCAGCATCAGGCCGGTGGCGACGATCTGGCTGAGCGCGCCGGTTACCAGCCACGGCCAGAACGCGGCCGCCGGCCACGGCACGCGATCGCCGGTCAGCAGCACCGCCAGCGCGAGGAACAGCACCGAGAATGGAAAGCCGAACAGGAAGCGGATATTGGTCGCGCCCCAGGTCCCCAGCGGCTTCGTCAGCGACCGCTGCATCGCATTGCGCGCGACCTGCCCGAGCGCGGCAACGATGGTGAAGGGAATCCAGAGACTGGCGATGGTGAGCATGCAGGATAAGGGAGGTGTGCCGGGCGGGAATATGCGCGCAGCGTGCCGATTGTGGCCGACGCGGTCAACCGAGGCGGTGCATGACAGGGCTGCGTGGTCTCCGCAAACTCGCCGTCGTCCCTGCGAACGCAGGGACCCATAACCACGGGGAGCAGTATGTGGCACGCCGGTCAGACAAGCAGGTCGCTGAGGTCTCGCCATTCGAGATTCTCGCGTTCAATCAGCTCGATCTTCCAGTCGCGCTTCCATCGTTTGAGTTGCTTTTCGCGAGCGATGGCTTCTTCAGCCCGCTCGTAGGCTTCCACGTAGACGAGGCGGTAGACACCATATGTCTTGACGAACGACGAGCCTATCCCGGCTCTATGCTCCTCGAGCCGCTTCTGTACGGAATTCGTCACGCCGATATACAGCGTGCCATGGCGTCAGCTTGCGAGGATGTAGACGTAATACATGCTCGGAACGCTGACCTCGCCCAATTATTTGGGCCGGTGGTTATGGGTCCCTGCTTTCGCAGGGACGACACCTTTGGGAGGACACAGCGTCTCACATCTCCACCAGTCGCGCCACAAACTCCGCGTCGCCCCTGCGAAAGCAGGGGCCCATAACCACAGGGAGCTGTTTGGGGCACGATAGCCGGACAGCTGACCCTACAACAAATCGGAACGCGGACCTCGCCCAACTGTTGGAGCCGGTGGTTATGGGTCCCTGCTTTCGCAGGGACGACGCCTATCGTGTGGCCGCGACCGTGGCATCTAACTCACACCTCTTCCGCCACCACCATGTAGTTCACGTCCGTATCGGACGAGAGGGTCCATTTGTCGGCGAAGGGGCTGTAGACCACGCCGGTCTGCTCGGTGATGGTGAGGTTGACGTCGCCGAGATAGCGCTCGAGCTCATCGGGGGTGACGAACTTGCTCCATTCGTGGGTGCCGCGCGGCAGCCAGCGCAGCACGTATTCGGCGCCGACGATGGCGAGCGCGAAGCTCTTCCAGTTGCGGTTCAGCGTCGAGACCACCATCAGGCCGTTCGGCTTCAGCATCGAGGCGCAGCGCTTCAGGAAGACGCCGACATCGGTGACGTGCTCGACCACCTCCATCGCCAGCACGATGTCGAAGCGCTCGCGCGGGTCGATCTCCTCCACCGTGGTGCAGCGATAGTCGATCGCAAGATGGCTCTTGTCGGCGTGCAGCTTCGCCGCGGCGATGTTGCTCTGGGAAGGATCGATGCCGATGACCTGTGCGCCCAGCCGCGACAACGGCTCGCACAGCAGGCCGGCGCCGCAGCCGATGTCGAGCACGCGCAGGCCGAGGCAATTCAGACTGCGTTGCGCTCGAACTTGCGGCAGGCGGCGTCGCGGATATAGCCGAGCCGCAGCGGGTTGATCCGGTGCAGCGGCGCCATCTTGCCCTTGGGGTCCCACCACTCCGCGGAGAGTTTCGAGAATTTCGCGATCTCGGCCGGATCGACCGAGCTTGCGGAGGCATTGGCGGAGGAACTGGCGGAGGAACTGGAAAGAGTTGATTGCGTGGCCATGGTTGCGCGCGGTCCTACCGCGTGGTGATCGAACTACGGAAGGCGAGCGGCGAGGCGATGGTCCTGATCGTCTCGATGCCCTCGCCGACGCCGCGAATCGTCACGTCGCCGTAGTTGAGAATACGTCCAAGAATGGACTGGTCGACGTCGACGCTCTCGACCTTGTCCAGCGCCATCTCGAAGGTTCGGCGCTTGATGAAACCGGTCTTGTGCACGACCCTGAGATTGGTGACGTCGGTCTCGGTGGTGAAGCGATGGAACCAGGCCGCGGCGGTCCAGTACAGCGCCGCGACCGCGACCACGGCGGCGGCGGCAAAGCAGGCCATCACGAGGCCGTCGACCGTGGTCATCCGCGACAGGATCAACAGGGCCAGCGCCACGATCCAGGCCACGATGGCCGGAAAGTAGAAGATCCAGTGCGCATTGGTCGAATACAGCACCCGCTCGCCCGGTTGCAGGATCTCGTCGATATAGCGTCCCATCCAATCCGCCTTCGAGTTGCCCTCGTGTTACCCGTGCGCCACAACCCGCCCGCAACCGGCCAAAACACCCCCAAAAGACACTCGAGGGCCCCCTACCTACCGGCTTGCCCCCGGGCGCGGCGCTATGTATACGCGCGTTTCGGTCCCCGCGCTTGCGGTTTTCGGCGTGGGTTAACCTACTTATCCTCTTGAAGGAATGCACGCGTCGTCATGAGCCGCCTCGTGATGAAATTCGGCGGCACGTCCGTCGCCAACATCGAACGTATCCGCAACGTCGCACGCCATGTGAAGCGTGAAGTCGATGCCGGCCATGAAGTGGCCGTGGTCGTCTCCGCGATGGCCGGCAAGACCAACGAGCTGGTCGCCTGGTGCACCGAGGCCTCGCCGATGCACGACGCGCGCGAATACGACGCCGTGGTCGCCTCGGGCGAACAGGTGACGTCAGGTCTTCTTGCCATCGTGCTTCAGGGCATGGGCATTCAGGCCCGCTCCTGGCAGGGCTGGCAGATCCCGATCAAGACCAGCGACGCCCATGCCTCGGCCCGGATCGAGGACATCGACGGCAGCGAGATCATCAAGCGCTTCCAGGAGCGCAAGGAGGTCGCGGTCATCGCCGGCTTCCAGGGCATCAACCCCGAGACCAACCGCATCACCACGCTCGGCCGCGGCGGCTCCGACACCTCGGCCGTGGCGATCGCTGCCGCCGTCAAGGCGGACCGCTGCGACATCTATACCGACGTCGACGGCGTCTACACCACCGACCCGCGAATCGTGCCGAAGGCCAAGAGGCTCGACAAGATCGCGTTCGAGGACATGCTGGAACTGGCCTCGCAGGGCGCCAAGGTGCTCCAGGTCCGCTCGGTGGAACTCGGCATGGTCCACAACATGCCGATCTTCGTCCGCTCAAGCTTCGACAAGCCCGAGGATATCGACCCGCATGCCAACCAGCCGCCCGGCACGCTGATCTGCAGCGAGGAGGAGATCATGGAAAGCCACGTCGTCACCGGCATCGCCTTTTCGAAGGACGAGGCCCAGATCTCGGTGCGCCAGATCGAGGACAAGCCCGGCGTCGCGGCCTCGATCTTCGGCCCGCTGGCGGATGCGAACATCAACGTCGACATGATCGTGCAGAATGTTTCCGAGGACGGCAAGACCACCGACCTCACCTTCACGGTGCCGGCCGCCGACTATACCCGCGCCAAGGATACGATTACCGCCGCCAAGGCGAAGATCGGCTATGCGCGGCTCGATACCGCCACCGACGTCGCCAAGATCTCGGTGATCGGCAGCGGCATGCGCAGCCATGCCGGCGTGGCCGCCCAGGCGTTCTCGGCCCTCGCCGGGCGGAACATCAACATCCGGGCCATTACAACCTCCGAGATCAAATTCTCGGTTCTGATCGATGCCGCCTATACCGAGCTGGCGGTGCGCACCCTGCATACGCTGTACGGCCTCGACCAGGCGTAAGCGCGACCGGCGGGGGCGGCGCTCGCTCCGCTGTCATTCCGGGCGATGCGACAGCATCGAACCTGGAATCTCGAGGTTCCGGGTTCGTCGCTTCGCGACGCCCCGGAACGACGAGACCGAGCACTGGCGGTGCTCCCCAGCCGCGCCCCGGAGTTAGAATTTCTCTTAGCGGGCGCAGCATTGGGCTGACGCAGACGTTATTTGCTACTGGCAGGCGTTTTGCTTGGCAAAACAAGCCTCAATTCGCTATACGGCGAGTCAGGTAGGCTGTCGCAAACTGTGGCACAGTTTAGTGATCCCGAATCGGCGGGAACTGGCGAGCGGCGACGCCGAATGATTAAAATTGTTGTTTTTGACGAGTTATGCGCCAGCGGCCGGCCGCACCGGTGCGCTGGCTTCGTGGGGAGGGACTGAAACACATGCGGAGCGCGTCGGGAGGTCCCCGCGTCTTGTTGAGACGGCTCCGCGAAACCATGGCGGAGCAGGTCTCGGCCCAGGAGCGGCTGGACAAGATCGTGGTGCTGATCGCCGCCAACATGGTGGCCGAGGTGTGCTCGGTCTATGTGCTGCGCATCGACAACACGCTCGAGCTCTACGCCACCGAAGGCCTCAACCGCGAGGCGGTGCACCATACCGTGCTCAGCGCCCATGAGGGCCTGGTCGGCCTCGTCGCCAGCGAGGCGACGCCGCTCAATCTGAGCGATGCGCAGAGCCACCCGGCCTTCTCGTTCCGCCCCGAGACCGGCGAAGAGATCTACCACTCCTTCCTCGGCGTGCCGATCCTGCGTGCCGGCAACACGCTCGGCGTGCTGGTGGTGCAGAACCGCGCCAAGCGCAACTATGTCGAGGAGGAGCTCGAGGCGCTCCAGACCACCGCGATGGTGCTGGCCGAGCTGATCGCCTCGGGCGAGCTGTCCGCGCTGGCCCAGCCCGGCGCCGAGCCCGCCGCGCGGCACTCGCTGCACAAGACCGGCGCAGTGCTCTCCGAGGGCATCGCGCTCGGCCATGTCGTGCTGCACGAGCCCCGCGTCGTCATCAAGGACTACATCGCCGAGGACCTGCCGAAGGAGATCAAGCGGCTGGACACCGCGCTCGCCAAGCTGCGCGCCGACCTCGACCGCATGCTGGAGCGCGGCGACGTCGCCGACGGCGGCGAGCATCGCGAGGTGCTGGAAGCCTACCGCATGTTCGCCAACGACCAGGGCTGGTCGCACAAGCTGCACGAGGCGGTCGCCACCGGCCTCACCGCGGAAGCCGCGGTCGAACGCGTACAATCCGACACCCGCGCGCGCATGCTGCGCTCGACCGATCCATACTTGCGCGACCGCCTGCACGACCTGGAAGACCTCGGCTACCGCCTGATGCGGCAGCTGGTCGGGCAGGATCACGCACCGTCGCGCGAACAATTGCCCGACAATGCCATCGTCATCGCCCGCGCGATGGGCCCTGCGGCGCTGCTCGACTACGACCGCAAGCGCCTGCGCGGCATCGTGCTGGAGGAAGGCACCGCCAATTCGCACGTCTCGATCGTGGCGCGCGCGCTCGGCATTCCCGCGGTCGGGGAAGTGCCGAACGCGCCCGGCATCGCCGATCCCGGCGATGCCATCATCGTCGACGGCATTTCCGGCGAGATCTATGTCCGCCCCTCGACCGAGATCGAATCCGCCTATGCCGAGCGCGTCCGGTTCCGGGCGCGCCGGCAGGCGCAATATTCGGCGCTGCGCGACCGGCCCTGCGTCACCAAGGACGGCCAGAAGGTCGAGCTGATGATCAACGCAGGGCTGGCCATCGACCTGCCGCATATCGAGGACACCGGCAGCGCCGGCATCGGCCTGTTCCGCACCGAGCTGCAATTCATGGTCGGCCAGAGCCTGCCGCGCACCAGCGACCAGCTCGCGCTCTATCGCACCGTGCTGGACGCGGCCGGCAGCAAGCCCGTCACCTTCCGCACCCTCGACATCGGCGGCGACAAGGCGCTGCCCTATATGGAAGCCGTGATCGAGGAAAATCCCGCGCTCGGCTGGCGCGCGATCCGGCTCGGGCTGGATCGTCCCGGCCTGCTGCGCGGCCAGATCCGCGCGCTCTTGCGCGCCGGCGGCGGCCGTGCGCTGCGCATCATGTTCCCGATGATCTCGGAGGTCGCCGAATTCGATGCGGCCAAGGCACTGGTCGAGCGCGAGCTCACATACTTGCGCCAGCACGGCCACACGCTGCCTGAAAGAATCGACATCGGCACCATGGTCGAGGTGCCGGCCCTGCTCTACCAGCTCGACGAGCTCCTGAAGAAGGTCGATTTCATCTCGGTCGGCTCCAACGATCTGTTCCAGTTCCTGTTCGCGGTCGATCGGGGCAATGCCAAGGTCTCCGAGCGCTTCGACACCATGTCGACGCCGATCCTGCGCGCGCTGCGCGACATCGCAAGCAAGGCGCACGCGGCGAAGAAGTCGCTCTCGCTGTGCGGCGAGATGGCGTCGAAGCCGATCGGCGCGCTGGCGCTGATCGCGCTGGGCTACCGCTCGCTGTCGCTCTCGGCGACTGCGCTCGGCCCGGTCAAGGCGATGGTGCTCGATCTCGACGCCAAGAAGGCCGAGGCGGTGCTTGGCCCGCTGCTGGACGCGCCGGCCGGCAGCGTCTCGATCCGCGAGGCGCTGACGAAGTTTGCGGAAACCGAGGGGCTGGCCTTGTAGCGACGCTGCCGTCGCCGCTGCCGCCCTTCCGTACCTTCCGCAATTCGAGATACCGCCATGCTACCCGAAGCCAAACTGGACGTCCTGCTCGCGCATCACGCCTCGCTCGAGGCCGAGCTGCTCGGCGAGGTCAAGTCCGATCGCTATGTTGCGATCACGCGCGAGCTCGCCGAGCTCAATCCGTTGATCGACGCGGTGAAGCTCTATCGCTCCGCCCGATCGGAGCTCACCGATACAGAGGCGATGCTGGCGGATGCGGGGACCGATCCCGAGATGCGCAGCATGGCGGAAGCCGAGCTGGAAACGCTGCAGGCGCGGATCGGCGAGCTCGAGCAGAAGATCCGCGTCGCGCTGTTGCCAAAGGATGCCATGGACGACCGCAACGTGGTGCTGGAAATCCGCGCCGGCACCGGCGGCGACGAAGCCTCGCTGTTCGCCGGCGACCTGTTCCGAATGTACGAGCGCTTCGCCAGCCTTCAGGGCTGGAAGGTCGAGGTGATCTCGGCCAGCGAAGGCACCGTCGGCGGCTACAAGGAAATCATCGCGGAGGTGCAGGGCCGCGGCGCGTTCTCGAAGCTGAAGTTCGAATCCGGCGTGCACCGCGTCCAGCGCGTGCCCGACACCGAGACGCAGGGACGCATCCACACCTCCGCCGCGACGGTGGCCGTGCTGCCGGAGGTCGAGGACGTCGACGTCGACATCAAGAACGATGACCTGCGAATCGAGACCATGCGCGCGCAAGGAGCGGGCGGCCAGCACGTCAACAAGACCGAATCGGCGATCCGCATCACCCACATCCCGACCGGCATCGTGGTGATGATGCAGGACAGCCGCTCGCAGCACAAGAACCGCGCCTCCGCCATGAACATCCTGCGCTCGCGCATCTACGACGCCGAGCGGCAACGCGTCGACGCCGCACGCTCCGCCGAGCGCAAGGAGAAGGTCGGCTCCGGGGACCGCTCCGAGCGCATCCGCACCTATAATTTTCCGCAAGGCCGCGTCACCGACCACCGCATCAACCTCACGCTCTACAAGCTGCCGCAGGTGATCGCGGGTGAAGCCCTGGGCGAATTGATCGACGCACTGACGACGGAGCACCAGGCCGCACAGCTCGCTGCGCAAGGCGCGGCGGCCTGACGCGCGCCG
This sequence comes from Bradyrhizobium sp. BEA-2-5, assembly GCF_032918025.1. NCBI lineage: Bacteria > Pseudomonadati > Pseudomonadota > Alphaproteobacteria > Hyphomicrobiales > Nitrobacteraceae > Bradyrhizobium > Bradyrhizobium sp. BEA-2-5. Next base: position 8,238,485 of record NZ_CP136629.1, read on the forward strand.
CCGCTTGCGCCGGCGGATGCTACGCTCAGTCCTCTCCGGAAGACGGCGAGGACTTCAGCAAGCGGCGCAACGCCGGGCTCGCGACGCGGCGCAGCTCCTCGATGTTCTTCTTCGAGACCGCCTGGAGCTTCTGCTCGCCCTTCGCCGTCAGCTTGAGCTGAACCCGCCTCGCGTCATCGGGATCGGCAAGGCGGCTGACCAGCCCGAGCTTTGCCATGCGGTTCATCAGTTCGACGGCGGAGTGATGCCGGATCAGCAGGAACCGCGCGATGTCGCCGACGGTCGGCGGACCGGGGTCGACGAACCCCTTGATGCCGAGCAGCGCCTGGTGCTGCCGCGGCGTCATTCCGGCCTTCCGGGCTCCCTCCTCGCTGAATGCGAGAAACCTCCGCAACTCGTAGCGAAACTGCGCCAGCGCCCGGTAGTCCACCGGCGCGGCCACCGCCTTGCGCTTGGTTGCTCCGGCGGGCGCTCGTCGTTGCTTTGGTTGCGGCATTCGATCGTCCTGCTGCTGGCTCGCTCCGCCGGACGGCAGACGCCGTGCAACGCTATCAAGCCCGCGTCGGACGCACCATACTACCGGCCGCCCTTCCACTCATGTTTTCAACGGTTTGACGATCGAACGGCATGGGCCGGGCAAGCTCAGGGCTGCGGCCAGTGATCGTAGGTCGAGCTCAATATCTTCAGCAGCACGATCTGGAACGCGACCGGAATCCGCGGGCTCCTGCGGCGAATGGATTTCTCCAGCGCCTCGGTGATCTCACTCTTGGTGAGATGCCCGGCCGAGGCACGCTCGACCAGATCGCCCCAGACCTCCGACAACGACTTGCCGGTGTGATGCGGAGACGGGATCGTTATTCCGCGCGTCTCGGCCCAAGCGATGATCTCGCGCATGGTTTGCCGTCCGCAATTTCGCGCCGTCGCGAGATGCCGCGCGGTGAGCAGGCGCAACAGATCGTCCGGCGGCGTCCAACCCACCTTCGGCGGCACTTCGTCGAGCAACTCGACCGCCAGTTCCTTCAGGACGTTGATCGCGCGAATGCTCAGGCTGCCCGATTGCTCGGCGCCACCGTGCTCGGTCACGGCGTGACCGTGCTCTGACACGGCGTGCTCTCCGGGATTTCCGGTGCGACTTGAAGGCTCCTGGATCATCGCTCCCTCACTTACAGGACCCGCACCCGGTCGGTAAACCCTCGATACATCGTAGAACGATATTATTTCTATCGTAGGCCGATATGATTCGACGAAAGGTGACATTGACTAAATATGCCGGTGAGGAATTGTAGCCGTGACAGGCTGCTCCATCGCAGCCGGCGCATCGTGCCGCCGATCGATCCGATCAGGCGACGAGTGAGCATGCGCGCCAACAATCAATATAATTGGAGGATACTGAGCGATGAGCACCAGGGATTTTCGGCCGGGCAGCGCCCCGAACGTTTCGCGCCGCACTTTGCTGCAAGCCGGCGCGGGCCTGATCGGCGGCAGCGTGCTGCCGGCCTCGATCGCATCGCGGGCATTCGCCGAGGACCACCCGGCGATCGGAACCTATCCCGCGGGCACGTCGGGCTCTTCGGCGTTCATCGGCATCTCGGTCCCGCGCACCGGCACCTATGCGGTGCAGGGCGAGGATGAGCTCAAGGGCTATCAGCTCGCGATCGAGCACATCAACAGCGGCCACGAACTGATCAAGAAGATCTCGCCGAAGACCAGCAAGGGCGTGCTCGGCAAGGAGCTGAAATTCGGCGTCGCCGATTCCGCGGCGAAGCCGAACGAGGCCGTGCAGGCGCAGCAGCGCTTCATCTCCGAGAACAAGGCGGTGATGATCACCGGCGGCACGTCGAGCGCGGTCGCGGTGGCGCTGAACAAGCTGGCGCAGCGCGAGAAGGTGATCTTCGTCTGCGGCATTTCCGGCTCCAACGACACCACCGGCAAGGATTGCGTGCGCTACGGCTTCCGCCAGAACTTCTTCGGCCAGACCGCCGCGGCGGCGATCGCGCCGGTGCTGATCAAGCAGTTCGGCAAGAACAAGAAGGCCGCCTACCTCACGCCCGACTACACCTACGGCCACACCGTCACCAAGTCGATGCAGGACCGTCTCGCCGAGGCGGGCTGGACCACCGTCACCAACCAGGTCTCGCCGCTCGGCGCGCCGGACTATTCGTCCTATCTGCTCAACGTCGCGAACTCCGGCGCCGACGTTCTGATCAACGTCAACTGGGGTCATGACGCCGTGCTGTCGACGCAGCAGGCCAAGCAGTTCGGCGTGCTCGACAAGATGAAGCTCGTGGTGCCCTACCAGGTGCCGTTCATCGCCCGCGAGACCGGCGGCCTGATGCAGGGCGTCTACGCCGCGACCGACTATTGGTGGACCATCGAGGACAAGTATCCGCTGGCCAAGATGTTCAACGAGGCCTTCGAGAAGAAGTACGGATACAAGCCGGAATGGGGCGCCGAGAACGCCTATGTCAGCTTCGCGCACTGGGCGCGCATGGTCGAGGAAGCCGGCAGCTTCTATCCGCCCGACGTCATCAAGGCCTACGAGAAGGGCGAGACGCTGCCCTCGCTGGTCGGCGACGTCCACTATCGCCCCGAGGATCACCAGTGCGTCCGCCCCGTCGTCATCGTCCGCGGCAAGATGGAAAAGGAGATGAAGAACAAGGAGGACTATTACGAGGTGATCGAGATCGTCCCCGGCGACGGCTTGATGCAGAAGCCGGATGCGTTCGGCTGCCATCTCGGCGACTACACCTGATTAACGTGGGAAGACTCGGCGCCGTGGGCGGGGCGACCCGACCCGCGGCGCCGCTTTTCTCGGAACGCATCCTCCATCGACCGGGCCAGATAAAACGGCTGAGTGAACGCGCGCCATGATCAACTGGCCAAATTTCGTCTCGCAACTTTTCAACGGACTGGCGCTCGGCGCGCTGCTGGCGCTGATCAGCTCCGGATTGACGATCATCTACGGCACGCTCGGGGTGCTCAACCTCGCCCACGGCGCCATGTTCATGATCGGCGGCTACGCCGGATACGTGACCTATTCCTACACCGGCTCGTTCATCCTCGCCGTGATCGCGGGCTCGCTGTTCGTGATGGCGCTTGGCGTCGCGATGGAGCGGATCATCATCCGCCATTTCTATCATCGCCCGCATGAGGACCAGCTGCTGGTCACGTTCGGCCTCGGCATCTGCTTCGTCGAGATCGTGCGGCTGATCTTCACCAGCCAGTCGCAGGTGGTGCCGCCGCCGGCGCTGCTGCAGGGCATCACCTCGCTCGGCTTCCTGTTCTATCCGACCTACCGGCTTGCGGTCGTCGGCATCGTCGCGGTCGCGCTCGGCGCGCTGTTCCTGATCCTGTACCGCACCCGGCTCGGCATGATCGTGCGCGCCGGCATCGAGGATTCGGTGATGGTCGATTCGCTCGGCATCAACGTCTACCGCGTCTTCATGATCGTGTTCGGCATCGGCGCGATGGCCGCGGGCTTCGCCGGCATCATCAATGCGCCGGTGGTGTCGCTGACGCCGGGTGTCGGCGACGACATTCTGGTCGAGACCTTCGTGGTGGTGGTGATCGGCGGCGTCGGCTCGTTTCCCGGCGCCATCCTCGGCGGGCTGATCGCCGGCGAGATCATCAGCATCACCTCGATGTTCAACCCCGGTTACGCCTACGTCATGCTGTTCGCGGCGATGACGCTCGTGCTGGTGCTCAGACCGCATGGCCTGCTCGGCACGCAGGGCCGCGAATGACGACGGATATTTAGATGCTTAAACAGCGCCCATACCTGATCGAATTCCTGACGGCCGCCGGCCTGATCGTCGCGCCCTTCGTGCTGCCGTGGCTCGGCTTCGCGCCCAACACCGTGAACCGGATCCTGGTCTGGGGACTGATCGGGCTCGGCTTCGACATCCTGTTTGGCCTCGCCGGCCTGCTGTCGTTCGGCCAGGCCGCGTTCTACGGCGTCGGCGGCTTCGTCACCGCCTATCTGTTGACGCGCGCCGGCTTCCCCTACGTCGTGCTCGCGCTCGTCATCGGCATGATCGCGGCCGCCGCCACCGGCTATCTGATCGGCCTGATCGCACTGCGCCGCACCGGCATCTATTTCGCGATGATCACGGTGGCGATCGCCGAGGTGTTCTTCTTCGTCGAGTTCAATCCGCTGTCGGACTTCACCGGCGGCGAGAACGGGCTGCCGGGCGTGCCGACCCCGAGCTTCAATCTCGGCTTCACCACGCTGCACTTCACCACCGGCTGGTCGCTCTACCAGTTCCTGGCGCTGTGCTACTTCATCGGCGTCGTGATCGCGCTGCGCATCGTGCGCTCGCCGGTCGGCGCCGTGTTCAGCGCGATCCGCGACAATCCGCTGCGCGCGACCGCGGTCGGCCACAACATCCACGGCTACAAGCTGACCGCCTTCGTGATCGCCGCCGCCTATGCCGGCTTTGCCGGCGGGCTGCTCGGCGTGCTGCAGGCCTTCATGCCGCCCGACGCATTCACCTTCGATACGTCGGGGCAGCTCGTGATGCAGACCGCGATCGGCGGCCGCGGCACACTGTTCGGGCCGCTGGTCGGCGCCGCGGTTTGGCTGTCACTGCAGGACTTCCTGCAGGCGGCGCTTGGGCTCGGCGCGGCCTGGAAGCTCGTGCTCGGCATCGTGTTCGTGCTGCTGGTGTGCTTCCTGCGCCGCGGCATCATCGGCGGCCTCGCCGATCTCTACCGCCTCCTGACCGGACAGCGCGGCGCCAAGGAGCCGGAGGAGAGCGCGCCCGAGGTCGTCGCCGTGGCAAGCGACCGGCACGCGGCAGCGCCCGCCGCCAAGACGCCGGCGCCGCGCCGCCGTGAGGGCAGCGCCTCCGGACCGATCCTCCAGGCCAGGGGCCTGACCAAGCGCTATGGCGGCCTGCTCGCCAACAGCGACATCGACTTCACCGTCAATCACGGCGAGCTGCGCGGCATCATCGGCCCGAACGGCGCGGGCAAGTCGACCTTCTTCAAGATGCTGACCTGCGAGGTGCACCCGACCTCGGGCACCATCCTGTTCGAGGGCCGCGACATCACCGGCATGAACGTCACCGACGTCTGTCAGCTCGGCCTGACCAAGAGCTACCAGGTCAACCAGCTATTCGCCGGGCTGACGGTGCGCGAGAATCTGGTGATCGCGGCGCTGTCGGCGCTGCGCGGCAAGTTCAAGCTCGACCTGTTCCGCAGCATCGACAGCATCCCCGGCCTGTCGGAGCGCGTGCAGCAAACGCTGGAGCTGGTCAATCTCACATCGAGGCCCGATACGCCCGTGTCCGAGCTCGCCTATGGCGAGAAGCGACGGCTGGAGATCGGGCTGGCGCTGGCGACGTCGCCGAGCCTGTTGCTGCTCGACGAGCCGCTGGCCGGCATGAGCCCGCGCGAACGCGTCGAGACCGTCAAGCTGCTGAAGTCGATCAGCCAGGGGCGCACCATGATCATCATCGATCACGACATGGATGCGCTGTTCGAACTCGCCGAGCGCGTCACCGTGCTGCAGGAAGGCCGCGTGCTGGTCGAGGGAACGCCGGAAGAGATCAAGAACAACTCGACCGTCCAGGAAGCCTATCTTGGCGGCGTGCATGGAGTGCTCGCCGCATGAGCCTGCTCGAGGTCAATGGACTGAACAGCTATTACGGGGATTCCCATATCCTGTTCGACGTCTCCTTGCGCGTCGAGCGCAACGAGGTCGTGGCGCTGCTCGGTCGCAACGGCGCCGGCAAGACCACGACGCTGAAGAGCCTGATGGGCGTCGTCACCCCGCGCCGCGGCTCGGTGATGTTCGACGGCGTCGAGATCTCCGGCCGGAAGAGCCACAAGATCGCGCAGGCCGGCATGCAGCTGGTCCATGAGGAGCGCCGCATCTTCGGCAGCCTGAGCGTCGAGGAGAACCTCGTGATCGCAGGCCTGACCGCCTCGCAGCGCTGGCCGCTCGAACGCATCTACGAGATGTTCCCGCGGCTGCGCGAGAGGCGCGGCAACCGCGGCACCGACCTGTCCGGCGGCGAGCAGCAGATGCTCTCGATCGCCCGCGCGCTGATCCGCGACGCCCGCATCATCCTGCTCGACGAGCCGTTCGAGGGATTGGCGCCGCTGATCGTGCGCGATCTGATGAAGGCGTGCCGCGATCTGGCCGAGGCCGGGCAGACCATCGTGCTGGTGGAGCAGAATCTCGCCGCGACGCTGGCGCTGGCGCAGCGCATCTACATCATCAACAACGGGCACATCGTCCATGAAGGGCCGGCGCAGGAGATCAAGGCGCAGCCCGAGGTCCTGCAGCGCTATCTCGGCGTCTAGCATGCGAGCGCCGCAATCATGCGTTTGGCGTGATCGATGAGCACGTCCATCTCCTCCTTGCGGGTCTGCGCGGGCAGCAGCGCGACGCCGGCCTTCACCGGCATCACATGCATATGCAGGTGAAACACCACCTGGCCGCTGGCGGGCTCGCTGAACTGCTGGATGATGATGCCGTCGGCGGCAAACGCCTTCATCGCGGCGATGGCGATGCGCTTGGCCGATCGCGCCACCGCGGCGAGGTCGTCGTCCGCGATGTCGAGGATGCCGCGCGCGGGCGCCTTCGGAATCACCAGGGTATGTCCCGGCGATCGCGGCATGATGTCGAGAAAGGCAAAGGTCCGGTCGGTCTCGTAGACCTTGAAGCTCGGGACCTCGCCGCGCAGGATCTTGGCGAAGATGTTCTGGTCGTCATAGCCCGTCATGGTCGCGCGTTCCGGATCGATGGGTTGAGATTTCGACCGTGCGCGCCGGCCGCACGGGGCGCAAGTGATATCGACGCCGCATCGACCATCGGCTAACAACGCGCGATGAGCGAACCTGCTGGAAATGGCCAGACCGTCGAGAGTATCAGGCGCAGCCTCGCCGCCCGCCTCAAGGCGGCCGGCCGCGACGCCGCCGAGCTCGATGCGCGACTGCTGGTCGGCGCCGCGCTGGGGCTCGATCTGACCGGCATGGTCACCGGCGCGAAGCGCGCGCTGACGGGAGACGAGGCGGATCACCTCGAGCGTCTCGCGCAGCGCCGCCTCGCCGGCGAACCGATCGCGCGCATCCTCGGCGTCAAGGAGTTCTGGGGATTGCCGCTGCATCTGTCCGCCGCGACGCTGGTGCCGCGCCCCGACACCGAGACGGTGGTCGAGCGCGCACTCGAACTGCTGCGCGCCGACGGCGCGGCCGAGCGCGCGTTGCGGATCGCCGATCTCGGCACCGGTTCCGGCGCAATCCTGCTGGCGCTGCTCTCGGAACTGCCGAACGCACATGGCTTCGCCACCGACATCTCGGCGGAAGCGCTGCAGACCGCGAGCCGCAACGCCGCCGCGCTCGGACTTAGCCAGCGCACGACATGGATCGAGTGCGACTACGGCAGCGGGCTGGCCGGCGCATTCGAGCTGATCGTGTCCAACCCGCCCTACATTCCCTCGGCCGATATCGCTGCGCTCGACATCGAAGTGCGCGCGCATGATCCGCGCGCGGCGCTCGACGGCGGTGCCGACGGGCTCGACGCCTACCGCGCGCTGATTTCGCAATCTGCGGGTCTTTTGGCCTCAGGCGGATTTCTGGTTGTGGAAGTTGGACAAGGCCAGAGCGGCGACGTTGAAGCGCTGATGACGGCATCCGGGTTATCCCCAACAGGGCCGCCCAAGGCCGATCTGGGGGGCGTTTCGAGGGCCGTTTCCGCCCGCCGGCTGCCCCGATAAAGTCCTATTGGAACGAAAAAAAACCTCTTGGATTATCCCCCGGGAACGACTAGGTTCCGGGCACAACATCGGTGCTGGCCCCGTAATCCGTTACGGGTGATGACCAGGGTTCAGCAGAGCCCGCCGATCGAAAGGTTCCAGGAACGCAGGTCACATAGAGCGCAATAGCCGAAGCTGCGCTGCTCTCCGACCGCAACGTGAACGAAAGCCTGATATTGCGCTTGAAGACTTACGCACGAGAACTGAGCCTGTCTCAACGGGCGGAATGATTTGGTCGCTGGCGCGATTGCCGGCGGTTGGGGAACGCGTCTTTGCTGCACGCGACTTTGCTGAACGAGATGGTCGGCGACATCGAAACCACTTCGAACGGTATTGCGATTCCGTGTGCCTAGGCGCGCGCCGAATTGGACTCTGGGAATCGGACTTCTGAGAAATCGGACTGTGGACTGCAATAACTTCAGGGCTGGAATAAAAGGCGACACATGAGAAACGGTCAGAACAAGCAGCGGATGCGCAACCGCAACAACAATAACAACAACCGGCGCGGCCAGAACCCGATGACCCGGGTCTACGAGTCCAACGGACCCGACATCAAGATTCGCGGCACCGCTTCGCACATCGCTGAAAAGTATCTCCAGCTTGCGCGTGATGCGCGCTCCTCCGGCGACCCCGTTGCAGCCGAGAACTACTACCAGCATGCCGAGCATTACTTCCGCCTGATCGCGGCGGCCCAGGAGCAGTTCCGCCAGAACCAGCAGCAACCGCGCCCGGACGCCGAGGTCACGCCGACCGAAGACGGCGACGACGACAGCGACGGCTATTCGAGCTTCGGCCAGGAGCCGGGCTTCGTGCCGCAGCAGCAGCAACCCTTCATGCGCGACAACGGCCAGCAGCCGTACCAGCGCGATCAGCAGCAGCCGCGCGAGCATCGCGAGCGTGACCAGCAACCGCGTGAGCATCAACCGCGTGAACATCGTGAGCGCGATCATCGTCCGCAGCCGCAATACCAGCCGCAGCCGCAGAACCAGCCGCAGCCCGCGATGGCCGATGCCGGCGGCGTCGATCGCCTGCCCTCGTTCATCACCGGCGGCGCGCAGCCGCAGGTCAACGGCGCCTATGAAGGCAACAATGGCGGCGCAGAACGCGGCGAACGGAGCGAGCGCTTCCCGCGCCGCCGTCGCCGTCCGCACGGCCCGCGCTCCGACCTGGCGGCGCAGCCCGCGCCGAGCGATGACTTCAATCAGGGCAACGAGTAACGCAACTGTGCAGCCACCCTCCCCCTTCCGGGGAGGGTGACATTTCACGGCTCGGTGTGAGCCGATTTGCGCGTCGCCGTCGAGGACGGCACCAGCACCGGACGCAATGACGGGATCAGTTGCGTGCGCTCGCGGCGCGCGGGGATCGCGCGGTAGACCTGCTTGGTCGCCTCCACGATATGGACGCCGGCAAAGGGCAGCGACAGCGCTGCGCCGGCGCGCTCCCACGCCATCGCCGAGCGCAGGAACCAGCTGCCCTGCACCGGCGGCATGAACAGCGCCTCGCCCCACGACGACGGCGTGAACCAGGTCTGCCGCAACAGCTCGGTAATCTGCGAGCGCGAATAGGGCCGGCCGTGACCGAAGGGCGTGCTGTCGGTGCGGGTCCACACCCCGCGCCGGTTCGGGATCACGGCGATCACGCGCCCGGACGGCGACAACACGCGCCACACCTCGCGCAGCAACGCGGCCGGATCGTCCGACATCTCCAGCGCATGGACCAGGAGGATGCGGTCGACCGCGGCGTCAGGAAGCGGCAGCGAGTATTCGTCGACCAGCGAGGCCAGCGCCGGCCGTCCCGTCGGCCATTTCAGGACACCCTGGGCCGCCGGCATGAAGGCGATGCAGCGCTCGGCGTCCTCGCGGAACAATCCCAGATAGGGCGTGGGATAGCCGATGCCGAGCACGCGCTGGCCCTCGGCGTTCGGCCACCGCGCGCGGATACCCCGGTTGATCAGCTGCCGCGCCACGATGCCGAGGCGCTGCGAATAGAAGTCGCGCAGGTCGATGACGTCCATGGTGTTTAGCCTAACACGCCCCCCGCTGCCCGGGTGCGCGGAAAATTGCATTGCCGCCGGAGCGTTAACGCCATATTTCACCCCTATATTGGGCGCGTTAAAAGCATGACCCGGGAAAGTCGATACCGGTCTTTCGAATACATCATGCTTTGAAATGTCCGTCCCGTTTGTTCGTGGAGATGACATGGCCGCCGAAATTCGTACTTTCACCTGTTTAAACGACAATTTCGGTTATCTGATCCACGATGTGGAAACCAAGGCGACGGCATCGATCGACGCGCCGGAGGCCGGTCCCATCCTCGAGGCCCTGGAGCGCGAGGGCTGGCAGCTCACTGACATCCTGATCACCCATCATCATGGCGATCACGTCGGCGGGGTTGCCGAACTCAAGCAGAAATATGGCTGCCGCGTCGTCGCCCCGCGCGACCAGTCGGCCAAGATCGCCAATGTCGATCTGCGCGCCGCCAATGCCGATGTCATCAAGGTCGGCAGCCTGCTCGCACGCGTGGTGGAGACGCCCGGCCACACGCTCGACCACATCTCTTACGTGTTCGACACCGAGAAGACGGTCTTCGCCGCGGACACGCTGTTCTCGATCGGCTGCGGCCGCGTGTTCGAGGGCACCTATCCGATGATGTGGGATTCGCTTCTGAAGCTGCGGGCGCTGCCCGACGACTTCAAGCTCTATTGCGGCCACGAATACACCGCGTCCAACGTCAAGTTCGCGCTCACCATCGAGCCGGACAATGCGGCGCTGCAGAAGCGGGCCGAAGAAGTCACAAAACTTCGCGCCGAGAACAAGCCGACGATTCCGGTGCTGCTCGGCGACGAGAAGAACGCCAACGTCTTCCTGCGCGCCGATGAGCCGGCGGTCGCGGCAAAGCTGCACATGAAGGGCGCGGACGCCGCCGCGGTGTTCGGCGAACTGCGCGAGCGCAAGAATAAGTCGTGATGGCCGACCTCTCGGCTGCCGACATCATCGCGCGGCTCGCGCTGCAGCCGCATCCCGAGGGCGGGCACTATCGCGAGACGTTCCGCGACGCGCGCTGCGACGCCAACGGCCGCGCGCATTCGACCGCGATCTATTTCCTGCTCGCCCGCGGCGAGCGTTCGCACTGGCATCGCGTCGATGCGGTCGAGACGTGGCACTATTACGCCGGCGCGCCGCTGACGCTGCGGATTGCAGAGGACGGCGCTCCACATTCGATCACGCTCGGGCCGGATGTGGCGCGCGGCGAGCGGCCACAGGCAATCGTGCCGGCGGACGCTTGGCAGGCCGCGGAAAGCTGTGGCGACTGGACGCTGGTCGGCTGCACCGTCGCGCCGGGATTCGAGTTCGCAAAGTTCGAGCTGGCGCCAAAGGGCTGGGAGCCGGCTCCGTAAGAGCTCTCGTAGGATGGGTAGAGCGCAGCGAAACCCATCATCTCGCCGCGTGGATAGAAGTTGATGGGTTTCGCTTCGCTCTATCCATCCTTACGTTCTTTTTCGCAGCACCATGTCCTTCGCCGCGATCAGGCCGCCACCGGCGATCAGGATGGCGGCGATGGCGATGTTGGCGCTGGCCTTGGCAAAACCGGCGGCGATGAGGAAGCCGGTCGAGAGCAGCGGCGTCGCGTAGGAGGCGGCGCCGAGCACGCGGATGTCGCCGCGCTTCATGCCGATGTCCCAGGCGTAGAAGGCAGCGCCGACGGGCCCGATGCCGAGCGCGATCACGGAAAGCCATTGCAGCGTGGTCTCCGGCCACACGGTGGTCTCCACCATCATGTGCACCAGCGCCGCAAGCACGGCGGTCGCAAGGCAGAAGCCGGCCACCGCATCGGTCGGCACCGCCTTGAGCCGGCGCGACATCACCGAATAGGACGCCCACACGAACGCCGCGACGAAGGCGGCCGCGAAACCTGGAATCTGCTCTTTCGTGAAGGCGCCGGTGTTGCCGGCGAACAGCAGCACGGTGCCGGCGAGGCCGAGCAGCGCGCCGACGATGTGGTGCACCGCAAGCCGCTCGCCCGGCAGCAGCGAAGAGAACAGCACGATCAACAGCGGCCAGAGATAATTGAGCAGGCCGGCCTCGGCCGGCGGGGCGAAGCGCAGCGCCAGGAAATACAGCGCGTGATAGCCGAACAGCCCGCCGACGCCGACGACCCAGGCGACCGCCGGTTGCTTCAACGCGCCGAAGGCCGATGGACGCAACAGGAAGCTCGCGAACGCGACCGCGGCGCCGATCGCAAACGTCATGGCCGCAAGCTGGAACGCCGGTATGGCTCCGGTCGCCACCGTCATCACCGACAGCAGCGACCACATCAGGATCGCGGTCAATCCGACAAAGGTGGCAGTTCGGGTCGTCATCTCAATTCAATCCGTCGTGGCCGGCATGACTGTCGAAAGGACGGCGGTCTGCAGCCGCTCGCCGATGTCCCGGCCGGCCACGTCTTCCTTCGCGTGTGGCGCGTTGTAAAGACGAAAATGCCCGGCACAAGGCCGGGCATTCGCTACTTGATTGTGCGCGCCTGCGACGCGACGACGCTGCTCGCGTCAGGCGTGATACTGGCCGCCGTTGACGGTCAGGGTCGAGCCGGTGATGAAGCCGGCCTCGTCGGCCGCAAGGAACACGACCGCGCGCGCAATCTCTTCGGGCTCGCCGAGCCGGTTGGCCGGGATCTGCGGGATCACGTTCTTCTCCAAGACGTCCTTCGGCACCGCCTGCACCATTTCGGTGTTGATGTAGCCCGGGCAGATCGCATTGACGGTGATGCCGCCCTTGGCGTTCTCGAGCGCGAGCGCCTTGGTGAAGCCGACGTCGCCGGCCTTCGCCGCGGAATAGTTGACCTGACCGAACTGCCCCTTCTGGCCGTTGATCGACGAGATCGAGATGATGCGGCCGAACTTGCGCGCGCGCATGCCCTCGATGACCTGGCGCGTCATGTTGAACAGCGAGCCCAGATTGGTGTTGATGACGGCGGTCCACTGCTCGAGCGTCATCTTGTGGAAGGCGGTATCCCGGGTAATGCCGGCATTGTTGACGAGCACCTCGATCGGCCCGAGATCGGCTTCGACCTTCTTCACGCCCTCCGCGCAGGCGTCGAACGACGCGACGTCCCACTTGTAGACCGGAATCCCGGTCTCGGCCTTGAACTTCTCGGCCGCCGCATCGTTGCCGGCATAGTTCGCCGCGACCTTGTAGCCGGCGGCCTTCAGCGCCTTGCTGATCGCCGCACCGATGCCCCGCGTACCACCCGTGACCAATGCAACACGTGCCATGTCCGTTTCCTCCTTGGCCGTCTTTTATAACCGGATAACTCCGGCCTACGCACTCACAACCCCTCGAAACAAAAATGCCCGGCGCAAAGCCGGGCATCTTATTTATCAGCTCGCGCCGCGGTTGACAGATGATCTTTTCATCACCTAACCGGCCTCGCTGCCTTTTGTTCAGTCGCGTGCAACGCACATGGCGATGCCCATGCCGCCGCCGATGCACAGCGTGGCCAGGCCCTTCTTCGAATCACGCTTCTGCATTTCGTGCAGCAGCGTCACCAGCACGCGTGCGCCGGATGCGCCGATCGGATGGCCGATCGCGATCGCTCCGCCATTCACGTTGACCTTGGAGGTGTCCCAGCCGAGATCCTTGTTGACGGCGCAGGCCTGCGCCGCGAAGGCTTCGTTGGCCTCGATCAGGTCGAGATCGCCGACGCTCCAGCCGGCCTTCTTCAGCGCGGCGCGCGAGGCCGGGATCGGGCCCGAGCCCATGATCTTCGGATCGACGCCGGCCTGAGCCCACGACACGATGCGCGCGAGCGGCTTCTTGCCTTCCTTGGCCGCCTGCTTGGCGGTCATCAGCACCACCGCGGCGGCGCCGTCATTGATGCCGGAGGCCGAGCCCGCAGTGACCGTGCCGTCCTTCTCGAAGGCCGGCTTGAGCTTGGCCATCGCGTCGAGGGTGGCGCCATGACGCGGATATTCGTCGGCGCTGACGACGACGTCGCCCTTGCGGGTCTTGATGGTGACGGGCACGATCTCGTCGTTGAACCTGCCGGCCTTCTGCGCGGCCTCCGCCTTCTGCTGCGAAGCAACGGCGAACTCGTCCTGCTGGGCGCGGGTGATCTGCCACTGCCGTGCGACGTTCTCGGCGGTGTTGCCCATGTGGTAGCCGTTGAAGGCATCCCACAGGCCGTCCTTGATCATGGTGTCGACCAGTTCGAGGCCGCCCATCTTGACGCCGCCGCGCAGGTGCTGGGCGTGCGGGGCCATGCTCATGGATTCCTGGCCGCCTGCGACCACGATCTCGGAATCACCGTTGAGCAGCGCCTGATAGCCGAGCGCAACCGTGCGCAGGCCCGAGCCGCAAAGCTGGTTCACACCCCAGGCCGGGCTCTCCACCGGAATGCCGGCGGCGATCGAAGCCTGGCGGGCCGGGTTCTGGCCCTGGGCGGCGGTCAGGATCTGACCCATGATGACCTCGGAGACCCGGCCGGGCTCGATGCCACCGCGCTCCAGCGCGGCCTTGATGGCGATGGCGCCGAGATCGTGGGCGGGAAGGGTCGCGAACGCTCCGTTGAAGCTACCGACCGGGGTGCGGGCGGCGCTGACGATGACGACATCGTCTGACATGGGCATCTCCTATGGGTTGTAGCTGGGTTTCTCGACGGCGGGCGGCCGATTTGGCGGGCCTGTCTCTTGACGGCTATCCTGTAAACCTCATCGAGACATGTCAATCGCACTGTCGGGCAAATCGCGCCGCGACGCACTCAAAATGACGGCCTTGGCACTTTCCTGAGCAAATCCTATGCTTTGGAATTAACCGCATAGCACAAAACTGTAGCCGAACCGCTTTGAAAATGCTTACCTTTGCTGCGATGCGTTGCATTTTGCCCTGCGGCGATGCCGTAGGGTTCCAGGTTCTTCGGTGTTGAAGTGAGAGCCCATGGCGAAATCAGACCAACCCACCACCATCAAGAAATACGCGAACCGCCGGCTCTATAACACCGGAACGAGTACCTACGTGACGCTGGAAGACCTCGCCGCGATGGTCAAGGACGGCGAAGATTTCCTGGTCTATGACGCCAAGACCGGCGACGACATCACCCGCTCCGTGCTCGCCCAGATCATCTTCGAGCAGGAGAACAAGGCAGGCCAGAACCTGCTGCCGACCACCTTCCTGCGCCAGCTCATTCGCTTCTATGGCGACAGCATGCAGATGGTGGTGCCGAAATATCTGGAGCAGTCGATCGCGACGCTGACGCAGGAGCAGGAGAAGTTCCGCAAGCAGATCGCCAATACGCTGTCCGGCACTCCTTTTGCTCCGTTGGAGGAGCAGGTCCGCCGCAACATGGAGCTGTTCCAACAGACCTTCTCGATGTTCAAGCCGTTCGTGCCGCAACGCGGCGGCGGCGAGGCCGAGAAGGCGCCGGAGCCCACGCCCGATGACGGCAACATCGACGACCTTCGCCGCCAGATGAAGGACATGCAGGAACGCCTCGAGCGCATGTCGCAGCCGACGAAGAAGGACGAGTAGGTCGCTTCGCCGATCGGCCGGACTCACCGGCCGCTATCGTTTCGCGCAATCCTGACGGCGGCAACTCAGGCCGGCGTCAGGCGCCCCTTGCCCCGGGGAGCATGCTCTTGCGGACGATCGCGTGGACGCCCCAATTGCCGTCGGCAACCTGCGTGACGCCGAAATCGACGCCGAGCGAGATCAGCGCCAGCGCCTCATCCTCGCTGAGACGGTAGCACTCCATCAGGAATTTGCGCGTCGCCCGGAACGCATTGCGCAGCGCGAGATCGACCGACGAGCGCTGGTAGATTTCCGACTGCGCGTTGCGCCCGAGCTCGCGCAGATAATTGCCGTAGCTGAAGCCGTGCAGGATCCACTCCTCCGGCGTTTCCAACAGCGGGTGCGCGAGCCCTTCGACATGCGGCTTGGTCGCCCTGCCGCTCTTGTGCAGGATGAAGCGAAACTGGCCGGTGAGCGAAAGCTCGAGCGCGGTGCCGTTGACCTCGCCGTCGCCTTGCGCGAAGTGCGGATCGCCGATCGAGAACAGCGCGCCTGATACTGCGACCGGCAGATAGAGCGTGGTGCCCTTGGTGGCGCGCCAATTGTCGACATTGCCGCCGAAATAGCCGGGCGGAATCGAATCGATGATGTCGGATTCGCGCGGCGCCACCGCCATGAAGCCGAAATGCAGCCGTGCCGGAATCCGCACGCCGGCGAGCACGCCGGGCTGTTTCTCGACGGTGGCGTGATCGACCGGCACGCCGGGATAATCCATCGTCTCGTGGCGCACGCCGAACGGATCGGTCTGCGGCGTCCAGCGGTAGGAATAGACAGCGCGGGCCCACTCGGCCTCTGCATCGGTCTCGAAGATCGTGATGGTCTCGCGCTTGGCCGGCGGATCGATCAGATCGTTGTATTGAAAGCCCCACCAGGCCGCGGCATTGCTGCCGAACGACTTGCCGGCATAGGCCGGGTTGGCTGATGGCCGCGGCCAGATATCGAGGATCTGCACCTCGAGCACATCGCCCGGCTCCGCGCCGCAGACATAGATCGGTCCGGTGCAGATGTGCACGCCGAACCCCTCGCCGGCACCGCGGCCGAAGATCGAACCATCCATCGGGCCGGCGCCGCGCCGTTCGACCGACTTGCCCTCGGCGGTCCAGCGAAACACGCTCTCCGCACCCGGGTCGCCCTTGATCATGCGCTCATAATCATCGAATGCGTGCTGGGTCAGCGTCTCGATCGTCACCACCGCGCCCGACTGCACGCTCATGACCGGCGGGATGGCGCGGCTGAGATAGCCCCAATGCGCGGTCTCCCTGGACACCTTGAGATGGTGATGCGAGGCGCCCCGCCCTTCCGGTACAGCCGCCGGCAGTTCAACCGGCATGATCGGCTCCGGCGGCGCAACCGTCTCGCGCGCCACCGGGCTTGACGCGAGACTTGGCGCGAGCCGCAACACCGTTGCGGTGCCACGCGCCAGCCGCGGCCGGCCGCGCGTGCGCTCGCCCTCCACATCGCGCGGCACCGCCTTGCGGAAGTCGCGCGGCGAGGTGCCGTAGGTCGCGCTGAACATCCGGCTGAAATGGGCCTGATCGGTGAAGCCCCAGCGGTAGCTGATTTCGGCGATGCGCTGGTCGGCATAGTTCGGATCGATCAGATCGTTGCAGCAGCGTTCCAGCCGCCGCTCGCGCACATAGGCCGAGAACGTCGTGTTCTGCCGTTCGAACAGCCGTTGCAGATAGCGTTGCGACAGCCCCTCCTGCCGCGCGATGTCGGCGATGGTCAGGCCGGCATTGCCGAGCTGGGCCTCGATCGCGGCATCGACCCGGCGCAGATGGCCGGCCTGGACCTGCGTCATTGCCTCGGCATCGAGCCGCGTCTCGCCGAGCAGCGCGCCGGCGACGAGTTCGGTGACCGCGACCTCGGCGGTGGCAAGATCCGCCTTGTCCAGGATCGCGAAGTTGCCGCCCACGGTCCGCATTACCGGACGCACGGCCGCAGCCGCAATCGTCGCCCCGAGCACCGCCGGCAAACGCAGACGATTATGCCCGAGCCGGCCGAGCAAGCGCTCGCGCGGCAGTTCAAGCAGCAGGATCTCGAAATCCTCGCGCAAGGTCATGCGCCACGGCGATTGCAGGTCGCACACCGAGACGTCGTTGTCGGCGAACTCGCAGCTGCGCTGACCGGACGTGATGCTGCCGCGACCGTAGCCGTGGAAGATGATGGCGACCCGCGCCGGCATTCCCGGCGAGGCCGCATGACCGCTGCAGACGATCTGCTGCTCGGTCGAACGCAGCAGCGCGAGCTGGCCGCCGCTGGTCGAGCGCTTCGCGGTCAATTCGCCGAACTGGAATTGACCGGTCTCCGGCAATTCGCAATCGAGCTGCAGACCGGCCAGCGCCTCGCGCCAGACCTCCCGCCGGTTTTGCCGCGGGATCGCATCGACCGAAACCCGAAAGGTCGTCGCGACCATCACCCCTCCAGGCCGCAGCACCGCGGCCTTCCACTCACAGAGCCGTGAACGCAGCCTGCACCGATTGCAGGCAGGCGGCAAGCATGTTGCTGCGGCACATGTTGCCCAGCCGTCGTGCAACGCGCGGAAGCGGCCGCTTTCGCGTGGCAGCGCTATCAGCGGCGAACGCAGTGCAACTTGATCGCATGCGCCCAAATTCTTGACCGTTCCGGCCATGCCGCGATGCGAAGGCGGCCGCCGCAGATGCCTCGCACGCTGCCGCACAGGCCTTTGCGCTGCGAAGGCAGCAAGCGCGCCGACAAATTATTGGGCGCGCCCGGTCATGTCGGAGCGGCGCGGCGCCATGCACTCTCATGCGCACTTTCGATCCAAGGAGGAGCTCAAGATGTGCGCAGGTGACGACAAGAACTGCCCGGACTTCGAATTGCATCATCGACAGTTCAAGGAGACGCTCGACCGGGAACGCCGTTCGTTCTTGCGCTCGAGCTTCGCGGCGGCGGGCGGCGCCGCGGCGATGACCGCCGGCGGCATCTCGCTGGTGACGCCGAAAATGGCGGCCGCCGCCGAGAAGCATCAGCCGGCGCAGCGCGCCTATCACCACCTGCCGGCGAATGCCGACACCGTGCATTGGGGCTATTTCAGCAAGTCGCTGAAGCCGCGCGTCGAGATCAATTCCGGCGACTTCATCACCATCGAGGCGCTGACGCATCACGCCAATGACGATGCCGAGCGCATGGTCAAGGGCGATCCCGGCGTCGAGAGCGTCTATCTCTGGACCAAGGAGAAGAAGGGTGTGAACCGGCGCGGCGCCGGCCCGATGGATGCCTCGCTGTTCGGACGCGGCCCCGGCGAAGGCCTCGGCGTGCATATCTGTACCGGGCCGGTGTTCGTGCGCGGCGCCGAGGAAGGCGACGTGCTCGAGCTGCGCATCATCGACGTCGCGCCGCGGCCCTGCGCCAACCCGAAATATTCCGGCAAGGCGTTCGGCAGCAACGCTGCGGCATCGTGGGGCTTCCACTACAAGGATCTGCTCACCGAGCCGAAGCCGCGCGAGGTGGTCACCATCTACGAGGTCGACGCGACCGGCGAGCGCAACTGGGCGCGCGCCGTCTACAATTTCACCTGGACGCCGCAGACCGATCCGTCCGGCGTGGTGCACAAGACGATCGATTATCCCGGCGTGCCGGTCGATCATTCGACGGTCAAGGAGAACCACGGCATCCTGAAGAATGTGCGCATCCCGGTGCGTCCGCATTTCGGCGTGATCGGGCTCGCGCCGAAGGAGGCCGAGTTCGTCGATTCGATCCCGCCGAGCTACACCGGCGGCAACATCGACGATTGGCGCATCGGCAAGGGCGCCACGATGTATTACCCGGTGGCGGTCGAAGGCGGACTGCTGTCGGTCGGCGATCCCCATGCCGCGCAGGGCGACGGCGAGCTCAGCGGCACCGCGATCGAATGCTCGATGACCGGCACCTTCGAGGTCATCCTGCACAAGAAGGCCGACCTCGCCGGCACCAGCCTCGAAGGCCTCGACCACCCGATGCTGGAGACCCAGGACGAATGGCTGGTGCACGGCTTCAGCTATGCCAACTACCTCAGCGAGCTCGGAGCCGGCGCGCAGACCGAGATCTACAAGAAGTCGTCGGTCGACCTCGCTCTGCGCGATGCCTTCCGCAAGATGCGCAAATTCCTGATGACGACGAAGAAGCTGAGCGAGGACGAGGCGATCTCGCTGATGTCGGTCGGGGTCGATTTCGGCGTCACCCAGGTGGTCGACGGCAATTGGGGCGTCCACGCCACGATCCGCAAGAACATCTTCGCCGGCGGCGAGAGCTGAAGAGAATCTGGAGCGCGGTGATCAGCCGATCATCGCGCTTCAGCCCGTGGCGGGCACGGGCTTCTCCGCCGGCCCGTTCCACGGGCGGTCCGGCTGAGGCGAGCCCGATCAGGCGGCCCTGGATGTAGTCGCAGCCCCACTCACGCAGCATGCCTGCGGCTTCCTCGTCCTGCACCCATTCGGCGACCGTCTTGATGTCGAGGCGGCGGGCGAGGTCGATCAGGGTCTGCACGAAGGCGCGGTCGTCGGCCGAGCGGGTGACGTTCTGCACGAAGGCGCCGTCGATCTTCACGATGTCGACGCCGAGCTTGCGCAGGTTTCGGAACGAGGTGTAGCCGGCGCCGAAATCGTCGATGGCGATGCGGCTGCCGAAATTCTTCAGCCGCGTGACGAAGCCGCGGACGTCGTCGATGTCCTGGATCGCGACCGTCTCCGTGATCTCGACGATCAGCCGCTCGGCAACACCGGGATGCGCCAGCATCAGCGACTCGATCCCGGCCCACCAGTCCGGATCCATCGTCGTATCAGGCGAGATGTTGAGGCTGAGATGTTGGGCGCAGCGGCGAGCTCGGCGACCACGAGCTCGAGCACGCGGTGGTCGACCAGGCGGATCAGGCCGAGCCGCTCGGCGACCGGCACGATGTCGGGCGCGAGCAGCACCTGGCCATCGCCCTGGTCCATCCGCACCAGGCACTCGTGGAAGGCGGGCTGCCGCAGGCGCGCATCGACCACGGGCTCGAAGCCGATCACGATGCGGCGTTCGTTCAGCGCGGTGACGATCTCGTCGGTGACGCGGATGTTGACCCGGCGCTGCGCGTCGCGCTCAACATTCGGCTTCCACAGCGCGAACGATCCGGCGCGGCGGCTCTTGGCCGCGTCCAGCGTCTCCTGGGCGCGATTGACCGCCTCCTCCGCCGACCTCGCATGGCGCGGAATGGTGACGGCGCCGATCGACACCGTGACCGAGACCGGGCCGGATTTCGTCGGCACCACCTCGTCGCGGATGCCGGTGAGGAAGCGCTCGGCGGCGACGTTCATGTCGTCGACGGTACAGTTCTTCAGGATCAGGCCGAACTTGTTGCCGGAGAAGCGCCCGAGCACGTCGCCGCCGCGCAGGCGCGAACGAATGCGCCTGGCGACATCCAGGATCACGGCGTCGGCGACGTCGAAGCCGAAGGCGTCGTTGACGCGGGCGAGATGATCGATGCCGACCAGCATGAAGGCGCAGGAGCTGCGGAAGCGCGCGCACTCCTCCATCGTCTC
This sequence comes from Bradyrhizobium sp. BEA-2-5, assembly GCF_032918025.1. Taxonomy (NCBI): domain Bacteria; kingdom Pseudomonadati; phylum Pseudomonadota; class Alphaproteobacteria; order Hyphomicrobiales; family Nitrobacteraceae; genus Bradyrhizobium; species Bradyrhizobium sp. BEA-2-5. The sequence continues at coordinate 8,259,329 of NZ_CP136629.1, forward strand.
GGCGAGCGAGGCGATCAGATGGGTGCGGTTGAGCTCGTTGGTCAGCGGATCGTGCCGCGACAGCTTCAACAGCTGCTCGTCGCGGGCATGCCGCTCATTGTTGATGCAGACGACGCCCTCTACGCGCGCCGGCCTGCCGTCGGCGCCGGCAAACCAGCAGCCGGTCTCCTCGATCCAGATCACCGGCGCTGACGTGACGGCCCGCACGCCATATTCGATCCGGTAGGGCATGCCCTCCCCGCTCCGCACCGGCGCCGGCGCACCGAGCGCATCGGATCGCACCGAGCGCGATGGCTCGATCAGCTTTGCAAGTTCGGCACCGCTCGCCAGCGCCGCGACCGGGATATCCGGGAAGACCGCCGCCACATTGTCGCTCCAGGCAATCGCATCGCTCGCCAGGTCCCAGGCGAATGTCGCTTGGCCGAGCGAGGCGAGGATGCTGGCAGCTGGCGGGACAGGGGGCATCGAACATGTCTCGATTTGGGACGGCGCCCGGTGATTCTACACGCTCTCAAGATAGTGGTTCCGGCGAATCCAACGCTAGGTGAAGTTGATAAATAATCTGGAAACCACGTTTTCGACTGTCCGGGAACGAACTGGGGACGGCGGGCATGACCCTTGCCACGGGGGTGTTGCGGAGGGACGCGACGTCCCAAACTATGACGCTCCAACGGGTCGCAGACGATGCAGGATATCGATCAATCGGAAATCCTCGACGGTGAGTGCACCGGCGATGCTGCGGCGGCCAGCACGGCGCTGGTGCCGCTGGCCGCGACCACCCATTGGGCGCCCAAGATCCCGCTGCCGCATGCCGATCCGTCGTTTGTGGCCCACCTGATCGCGACCGCCGCACACGAACCGCAGACGCGCGGGCAGCGGCGTGGGTCATTGGCCGACGCGCAGAGCGCTTACGGTCCGCATGTCGACGAACGCCGCAGCGTGGCGCGGCGGACCCGGCAGATCATCTAGAAAAATATCAGCGCTGCGGCGGGTCCGACGGCGGATGGCCGCCCGGCTGCAAATCCGGCGAAGCGACGGTCGGCTTCGGCGCGGACTGATCGAGCAGCACGGATTCCGCGACCGATGTCGCCGGGGGAACCGGTGCGGCCGGCGGCGCGGCAGGCGCCGGTGCGGCGACGGGCGCGGGCTCGGAACGCGGCGCGGGCGGCGCTGCCGGCGCGGGCTGCGGCGCCTCGCGCTGCGGCCTGCTGACGCTTGGTGCCGCAGGCGCGACCACCGCACGGCGGCGGGTGCGCAGCGCAATTCCGGAGATGAAATCGACCAGCGCCAGCAGCGCGAGCAGGCCATAGGTCGAGTTGCCGAATTTCGGCCAGAGCACGAATTCGGCGGCGGCGGCGCCGAACACGATCAGCGACAGCAGATGGTCGGTGAGATATTTCGCGCCGGGGCGCGCGCCCTTGATGACCTCGAGCAGCAACAGCAGCACGGCGGCCGCGAGCAGCATGTCGCTGAGCGTGATCTGCCACTGCTCGCCCGACAGCAATGTCAGCCTGATCAGCGGGTCGGAGAAGGACACGCTGGGCATCAGGAAGGCGATGATGTTGTAGACCGCGAGCGGAATCAGAAGCAGCGGGAAACCGACCATCGGGGCTTGCGCCTTATTCAGGGAGAACCAGCAATGCGGCGGTGCTCATTGGCCTCGCCGCGGACGCGCCCGTCTTGGCCGCACTCGTTGACCGAATTCAGGCGCCGCGCCGCATGGCTGCGGCGCGTAGGCCGAATGTCCATTCAGGACTCTTTCTTCTTCAGGACCTGACGGCCCTTGTACATGCCGGTCTTGAGGTCGAGATGGTGCGGACGACGGAGCTCGCCGGAGTCCTTGTCTTCCACATAGGTCGGCTTCTTGATGGCGTCAGCCGAGCGGCGCATGCCACGGCGCGACGGCGAGGTTTTTCTTCTCGGAACGGCCATGACGGTGTCCTCTAGGGGTGTTGCGGAGGCATCGTCCGAAATGCGGACGGCTCAGCGCTTCGAAGCGCAAGCTGCGATGCCGGTAAGGCCGCGCTTATAGAGGAAGGCATCGCGTAAAGCTAGGGTCCGAGCCAGCAAAAAGCGCCCGAAAAGGCCCTCAGGAGCCGCGATTTTCGCGCCAGCAACGCTCCACCGCGTTGGCCCGGGCCATATAGGTGGCAGACAGCCTGCGGACCCCCGGCCCCGGGTTCCGGGCGCTTCTTTTGACCGGATTCGGCAGGATCGCCGCCAAAAGCGCGGCCTCGCGGGCTGACAGCGCCGCGGCGGACCTGCCAAAGGCATATTGGGCGCCGGCCTCGGCGCCGAACTGGCCGGACGGGCCCATTTCGGCGATGTTGAGGTAAATCTCCAGGATCCGCGGCTTGGGCAGGACGAGATCGATCCAGAGCGCCAGCGGGAATTCCAGCGCCTTGCGAATCACGCTGCGGCCGGACCACAGGAACAGGTTCTTGGCGACCTGCTGGGTGATGGTCGAGCCGCCGCGGGCCACCTCGCCATCCTCGGCGTCGTCGATCGCCTCGCGCAACGCGCCCCAATCGATGCCGTGATGCTTGCAGAAATGGGCATCCTCGGAGCCGACCACGGACCGCACCAGATAGGGCGACATCGCGCCGAAATCGATCCAATGCCGCGTCACCGGGGCCCCGCGCAGGATCCGCCAGGCCATCAGCGTCGAAACCGGATGGCCGGTGCGGTAGAACGGCGCGACCAGATACGGCAGCAACAGCAGGGCCAGCAAAAGCAGCAATAAAATTCGGACGATGCGCAAAACGAGGGTTTCCGGGGAGGACCATTCCAGGAAGGATTTGGGACCCGCCCGCCAGAACACGGCCGGCGCCGTCGACGTCTGCGGGATAATTCACGGTTTTTCCAGCACTTTTAAGGCGCATTCCGTCGCAGGGCGGGAATTGACGAAGCCGATGCCATCAACGATTGTCCGGCCGAAAATCGATCTGGAGCAATTCTTAATGACGACCGGTACTGCAGAGTTTTCCAAGCGGCTGGACCAGACCGCGGAGGATACCGAAGCCCTGCTCGCCAAACTGCTGTCCGACACGACCGAAAGCGACGAGATCGTGCGCCCGAAGCGGCTGATCGAGGCCATGCGCTATTCGAGCCTGAATGGCGGCAAGCGTCTGCGGCCGTTCCTGGTGGTCGAAAGCGCCGCCGTGTTCGGCGTGCCGCGCGAGGCGGCCCTGCTCGCCGGCGCGGCGCTCGAATGCATCCACTGCTATTCGCTCATCCATGACGACCTGCCGGCGATGGACAATTCGGACCTGCGCCGCGGCCGCCCCACCCTGCACAAGAAGACCGATGACGCGACCGCGATCCTCGCCGGCGACGGCCTGCTGACGCTCGCCTTCGACATCATCACCCGCGACGAGATCCACAAGGACGCCCAGGTCCGCCTGCTCCTGACCCGCGCGCTGGCGCGGGCCGCCGGCATCGGCGGCATGGTCGGCGGCCAGATCCTCGACCTCGCCGGCGAAGGCCGCTTCGGCGGCAACGAGCCGATCGATGTCGCCCGCATTCAGCAGATGAAGACCGGCGCGCTGCTGCGCTACGGCTGCATCGCCGGCGCGATCCTCGGCCAGGCCTCGCAAAAGGAATATCAGGCGCTCGACGATTACGGACGCGCGCTCGGCGAAGCCTTCCAGATCGCCGACGATCTGCTCGACGTCGAAGGCGATGCGGCCGCGCTCGGCAAACCCTCCGGCCAGGACGCAGCGCTCGGCAAGACCACCTTCGTCACCCAGCTCGGCATCGAAGGCGCCAAGCAGCGCGTGCGCGACTTGCTCGCGCGCGCCGATGCCGCGCTGTCGGTGTTCGGCGACCGCGGCGATGTGCTGCGCGCGGCCGCCCGCTTCGTCGCCGAGCGCAAGAACTAGCCGAAAGCGGCGCGAAATGAACAAGGAGATCGACGACCGCCTTGTTCGCTTCCGCAAGCTGCCGCTGCCGGTCCGCGTCATCGTGGGCCGGCCGCGCACGTTCGGCTCGATCGCCTTTGGCATCCTGGCTGCGCTGCTGGTGCCGGGAGCACCGCGCATCGTCACGCGCCTGCTCGCGGGCTGGGATGCCTTCGCCGCGCTGTATCTTGTGCTCGCCTATGTGATGATGCTGCGCTGTGGCGTCGCCCATATCAAACGAAGCGCCATCCTCCAGGACGACGGCCGTTTCCTGATCCTGCTGCTGACCGCGTTCGGCGCGCTGGCGAGCCTCGCGGCCATCGTGTTCGAGCTCGGCGCATCGAAGGGGAGCCCGGCCGGACTGGCGCTGGCAATCGTCACCATCACGCTGTCATGGGCCGTGGTGCACACGGCGTTCGCGCTGCACTACGCCCATGAGTATTACCGCGGCAAGACGCCCGGCGGATTGCAGTTTCCGAGCGGCGCTGAACATGTCGACGCCGATTACTGGGATTTCGTCTATTTCTCCTTCGTGATCGGCATGACCGCGCAGGTCTCCGACGTCGGCATCACCGACAAGACCATTCGCCGCACCGCGACGGCGCACGGCATCGTGTCCTTCATCTACAACACGGCATTGCTGGCGCTGACGGTGAACATCGCGGCGAGCGCGATCTCGCCGCACCGGCTGATGAAATGCCGTGCGCAAGGCGGTCGGCAAGGAGTACAAGCAGCACGCCGATGACGTCGCGCGAATTTATTCCCCGCCTTGCGTCACGTGCTCTTGATATTGCGGCAGATCGTCCGATATCGCGTACCACGGCGCCTTGGAGCCGACGAAGATGTGGGCGGTCGGCCGGATCGCCGGCGCATCGCGCAGCGTGCCCATCGCGACATGGACATAGGCGCCGTCGCGGACCTGCGAATAGAGCAGCGAGCCGCAGCGGCCGCAATGCGCGTCGTGGGTGAGCTCGTCGCCATAGATCAGGAGCCCATCAGCGCCGCTGACCACGGTGAATTTGTCGCGCGCGATTCCTGCGAACGGCTTGAACGCCGATCCCGTGGTGCGCCGGCAGTTCGAGCAGTGACAATTGAGCGCATAGGCAAACGCGTCGGCCACCTCGTAGCGCACGTCGCGGCAGAAGCATTCGCCGGTCAGGATATGTTCGTTCGAATTTACAGATGCGGTCACAACTCATCCCTCACGCAGAATTTTGTCGCCGGCCATGGCGCAATCCGGCGGTTCATGGCTAAATCCTAGAGCCCTTTCCGTTCCAATTGAATCGGAACAGGGGCTCTAGATTCGAGCTTTGACGCGTTTTCTCCACGCGAACCGGCACCCGCTTCGCTCGAAAACGCTCCAGCCGATCCAATCCTGCCGGGAGGACCAACCAATGAGCCAAGATCGATCCAGCGTCGAAAGCGTCGTGCAAACCTATTTCGACGGTCTCTACGAGAGCAACGCCGACAAGCTCGCCGAGGCTTTTCATCCGAGCGCCGATCTGCGCTGGGTCGAGAAGGGCGAGCTTCAGGTTCTGACCGTACCCGACTGGCTCGATCGCGTCCGCAAGCGCGCCTCGGCCAAAGCCGAGGGCAAGCCGCGCGAGGATTTCGTCGTCACCATCGACCGTTCCGACGACAAGACCGCCTTCATCAAGGTGCGCTGCCAGCTGCCGCCGCGCTATTTCACCGACTATCTGGTGGCGATGAAGCTCGCCGACGGCTGGCAGATCGTGTCGAAATCGTACCGCTACGACCTCAGGGATTGATCGACCGGGCGCGGCGCGCCCCGTGACGGCTTTGTGACACGCCCCTCGCGGTCCGGCTCCGGCCGGACCGCATTGACTGGCGGTGGTTTCCGGGCGAATTGAGCCCGTTATGGAAGCCAAGTTTCAGATTTTTCTTACTTTGCTCGGCGTGCTGGCGGGAACCGCCCTGGTGGCGCGGCGAACCGATATCGCGCCCGCGATTCTGCTGATGCTGGCCGGCGTCGGCCTGGCCTTCGTGCCGGGCATGCCGCCGGTCGAGCTGCCGCCGGAACTGGTTCTCTTGATGGTCCTGCCGCCGCTGATCTACTCGGCGAGCGTCGCCATGAGCTGGCGCGAGTTCAAGAACAATTTGCGCCCGATCGTGCTGCTGTCGGTCGGCTGCGTGATCTTCACCGCCTTCATGGTCGCAACCGCGACCCACTATCTGATCGGCCTGCCCTGGGGCATCGGCTTCCTGCTCGGCGCCATCGTCGCGCCGCCGGACGTGGTCGCGCCGCTGGCGATCGCCCGCAGGCTCGGCATGCCACGCCGCATCCTGGTGGTGCTCGAGGGCGAAGGGCTCGCCAATGACGCGACCGCGCTGATCCTCTACCGCTTCGCGCTCGCCGCGATCACCACCGGGCTGTTCTCGCTGCCGAAGGCGACCGGCACTTTCCTCGTCATCGTCGCCGGCGAGATCGCGTTCGGCACCGCGGTCGGCTGGCTCAGCCTGCGCGCCCGCCGCCGCGCCAGGGATCCGCAGGTCGAGCTGACATTGTCGCTGATCACACCCTACGTCTCCTACTGGCTGCCCGAACATGTCGGCGGCTCCGGCGTGATCGCGACCGTCGCCTGCGGCCTCTACGTGAGCTGGAACGGGCCGCTGCTGATCTCGTCGGCAACGCGCCTGCAGGGCATCTTCTTCTGGGATCTGGTGATCTATCTGATCGAGGGCATGCTGTTCCTGCTCACCGGCTTCCAGATGCGCGCGCTCTACGAGAAGTCGAAGTCCTTCCCGCTCGACGACATTCTCATCGCGACCGTGCTGGTCGCCGTCATCGTGATCGTGGCGCGCTTCATCTGGGTGTTTCCCGGCACCTATCTGCCGCGCTGGATCAGCGCCCGCGTGAGCGAGCGCGATCCGCTGCCGTCGTGGCGGGCGGCGTTCGTGCTCGCCTTCACCGGCGTGCGTGGCGCCGTGTCGCTGGCGGCCGCGCTGGCGCTGCCGTTCACGCTGCCTGATGGCGAGGCCTTTCCGTATCGCGACCTGATCCTGTTCGTCGCCTTCGGCGTCATCTTCGTCACGCTGATCGGCGTCGGCCTGACGCTGCCGCCGGTCGTGCGCTGGCTCGGCGTCGCCAGGGACGGACGCAGCGAGCACATCGCCGAGCACGAGCAGGAGATCGCGGCGCGGCGCGAGGCGCTGAACGCCGCGCTGAAGTCGCTCGATGCCATCACCGACGACCGCGAGCTTTCCGACGAGGTGATCAAGCTTTTGCGCTCACGGCACGAGATCCGCATCAACCAGCTGCCCGACTCGCTCAATCCCGACACCCACGACGTCTCCGCCACCGGCACCGAGCTGACGCGGGAGCTGATCGCCTCCGAGCGCAAGTTCATCCACATGCTGCTGCGCGACGGCAAGATCACCGACGAGACAAGGCGGCGCATCGAGCGCGACCTCGACCTCGAGGAAGCGAGCCTCGCCAACCGCGAGTATCGAAGGATTCCGCTGTAGCGGTACCCCCTTCGTCGTCCCGGGCAAGCGAAGCGCGACCCGGGACCCATAACCACCGATCGATGTTGTTGGACCAGGCTGCGGCCACAGCCCATTCCAACAATTTCCAACTGTGGTTATGGGTCCCTGCTTTCGCAGGGACGACAGTAGTGATCACTCCGCCGCGGCGTTCTGGCCGGGACCGCCGACGAAGCCGGCGGGATCGCCGAACCGCTCGATCATCACGGCGGCGAGGTCCTTGGTCTTGCTGGTGACGCAGGCGCCGGAGCGCACGGTGTAGCGGTCCTGATGCCGAGCATGCGGCGGCGCCTCGCCCTTCTGCAGCGCGCGGGCCGCTTCCATCACCAGCTTGCGGAAATGCATGATGCCGAGATCAGTCGGGCCGAGATGCTCGCGGGTACGATCGGCGATCGGGCCCTGGCTGTCCTGCACCGCGGCGTCCTGCTCGGAGACGCCCTTGATGCCGGTGTAGCTCTTGGTCCGCTGTAGCCTGCGGTCGATCAGATAGTCGTTGGCCTTGTTGCGCAGCGGCACGTAGTTCTCGTCGACGACAGCCATCACGCCGTTGCCGTTGGCATAACCTTCCCGCTCGGCATCGGTCAGCGGCCGGTGCGGATTCCAGGCATAGGTGTAGATCCAGCAATTGGTGTCGGTGACCGGCACGAAGGTCTGGCCGAACATGTTCTCGCCCGGCATCGAGCTCGGCGCGTAGCTGTGGAACGGCATCAGGAACTGGGCGATGCGCCAGTAGATATTGTCGCTGCCGGTGAGCCGTCCGCCGGCCACCGTGAGACCCGCTTCATGCGGATTGATCTTGATCACCGGGCGCGGATCCTCGGCGATCCAGCGCATGTGATCGGTCGCGACCCGCGTCAGCGGGTTCACGAAATGCTTCTTGATGTCGAGGATCTCGTTCTCCTCCTTCTCGAAGGAGAGATGCGCGAAGGTGAAATGCGCGGTGTCGATCGAACCTTCCACCGCCTGCACCCAGTTGCAGTCCTGCCACTTCTTGGTGACGAAGCGGTGCGAGGCCGGCAGCAGCGCCATCTCCAGCGCCGGCAGTTCGGGCATCTGATCGGCCGGGCCCATATAGGCCCAGATCATGTCGCCCCATTCGCGCACCGGATAGGACTTGATCCGGATCAGGTCCTTTGCGTTGAGGTCGGGATACGACGTCGGCATGTCGACGCAGCGGCCGTCGGTGTCGAACTTCCAGCCGTGATAGACGCAGCGGATGCCGCATTCCTCGTTGCGGCCGAGCCAGAGATTGGCGCCGCGATGCGGGCAGTATTGGTCGATGACGCCGACCACGCCTCTCGTGTCGCGGAAGGCGAGCAGCTCCTCGCCCATCACCACGATCTTCTTCGGATCGCTGTCCGGCTCCGCCAGCTCCTCCGACAGCAGCACCGGAATCCAGAACCGCCGCAGCAACTCGCCCATGCCGGTCCCCTCACCGGATTCGGTGAGGAATTTGTTGTCCTCGGCGCGAAGCATGGGCGGTCTCCCGATTTTATTTTCGTTGCAGTTCGTAGGATGGGTGGAGCGCGGCGATACCCATCACACTTGCATCCACGCAATGAGAGGATGGGTTTCGCTGCGCTCTACCCATCCTACGCACCACGCAATTTCTCACCCCGGCCGCTCCCCCTTCACCGTCACGCGCGTGCCCGAGCGCGTGTGCGGCCAGTAGTCCCACATTGCACGGTGCTGGGTGCAGCGGTTGTCCCAGAAGGCGATGGCGTTCTCGGTCCAGCGGAAGCGGCACTGGAACAGCGGGTTCTCGGCGTGCTGGTAGAGATAAGCCAGCATCGCATCGCTCTCGTCGCGCGGGATGCCGTTGATGTGGCGGGTGAAGCCGCGGTTGACGTAGAGCGCCTTCCTGCCCGTGACCGGATGCGTGCGCACCACAGGATGCTCGGCATGCGGATAGGACGGACGGTCGGCGACGCCGTAATTGGCGTAGAGCCCGCGATAGATCGGCTCGCCATCGTGCAGCGCGGTGAGCCCGTCGAGATAGGCCTTCATGCGGTCCGACAGCGCCTCATAGGCCGCGTACATGTTGGCGAACAGCGTGTCGCCGCCGCGCGGCGGACATTGCCTGATGTAAAGGATCGAGCCCATCGGCGGCTCGAGATCGCAGGACACGTCGGAGTGCCAGCCCTCGCCGTTAGCCCGCGGCGAGTTCTTGTCGGCGTAGATCTTCATCAATGCCGGGTCTTCGTCCTCGTGCGGTGCGGCGGGATGGAAATGCAGCTCGCCGAACTTGCGTCCGAAGGCGAGATGCTGCTGCGGCGTGATGTGCTGGTCGCGGAAGAAGATGACGAGGTTTTCGGCAAGCGCGCGGTGAATCTCGTCCATCTGCCGGTTGGAGCGGGTGTCGCCCTCGACGAGCGCGCCGATATCGACGCCCGAGATTTCCGCGCCGATGATGGGCGTCAGCTTCTCGACGCCGATGGTCTCATAGGGCTCGGATTGGTCGGCGAGGTGGCGGTAGCGCGGGCCTTGCTTGCCGGACAGCGAGCTCATGGGCGTTCTCCCGATGGTTCTTGTTTTGACCATCGTAGCCCGGATGGAGCGAAGCGCAATCCGCGCCGCAAGCATATCTGTCGTCCCGGACAAGCGCAGCGTAGCGGAGCGCCGATCCGGGACCCATAACCACAGGATCGGGTTTTGCGAAGGCTGGTAACCCACATCTCGCGCCACAACCACCGTCTGTGATTATGGGTCCCGGCCTTCGCCGGGACGACGGTTGAGTATGGGTCACGCGCAGAGTGAAACTACTCCGCGGCGCCGGCCTGCTCCGGCACCTTGGTGCCCTGGCCGTAGCGCTGGTCGATGTAGTCGATCACCAGCGCCTTGAAGTCGGCAGAGATGGTCGGCCCGCGCAGCGTGCGGAACTTCTTGCCGTCGACGAAGACAGGTGCAGCCGGCGCTTCGCCGGTGCCCGGCAAGGAGATGCCGATATTGGCATGCTTGGACTCGCCGGGGCCGTTGACGATGCAGCCCATCACCGCGACGTTGAGTTCCTCGACACCAGGGTACTTCGTCTTCCAGGTCGGCATCTCGTCGCGGATGAAATCCTGGATCGAGCGCGCCAGTTCCTGGAACGTGGTCGAGGTGGTGCGGCCGCAGCCGGGGCAGGCCGCAACCAGCGGCACGAAGGTGCGGAAGCCCATGGTCTGCAAGAGCTCCTGGCCGACCTGCACCTCGCGGGTACGGTCGCCGCCGGGCTCCGGCGTCAGCGAGATGCGGATGGTGTCGCCGATACCCTGCTGCAGCAGGATGCCGAGCGCGGCCGAGGACGCCACGATGCCCTTCGAGCCCATGCCGGCCTCGGTCAGGCCGAGATGGATGGCGTAGTCGGAGCGCGAGGCGAGATCCTGGTAGACCGCGATGAGATCCTGCACCGCCGAGACCTTTGCGGAGAGGATGATGCGGTCCTTGGGCATGCCGAGCTCTTCGGCGCGCGCGGCCGAGAGCAGTGCGGACTGCACCATGGCCTCGCGCGTCACCGCGCGCACGTCGCGCGGATTGGCCGAGGCTGCGTTCTCGTCCATCAGCTTGGTCAAAAGCTCCTGGTCGAGCGAGCCCCAATTGGCACCGATGCGGACCGGCTTGTTGTTCTTGTTCGCGATCTCGATGATGTCGGCGAACTGGGTGTCGCGCTTGTCCTTGAAGCCGACATTGCCGGGATTGATGCGGTATTTCGCCAGCGCCTCGGCGCACGCCGGATAGGCCGCGAGCAGCTTGTGACCAATATAATGGAAGTCGCCGATCAAAGGCGTGGTGATGCCACGCTTGCGCAGGCCATCGCGGATGTGCGGAACGGCGGCTGCAGCCTCCTCGCGGTCCACGGTGATGCGGACCATTTCGGAGCCGGCGCGCGCAAGCGCTGCGACCTGGGCGATGGTACCGTCGATGTCGGCGGTGTCGGTGTTGGTCATCGACTGCACGACGATCGGCGCACCGCCACCCACGGCGACGTTGCCGACCTTGACCTGGGTGGTTTGGTGCCGCGGCGCGGGGCCGGCGACGTCGTCTTGCGGCAAAATCTCGGGCTTGTTCATGGCGTCTCGAATATCAGGTTTTGGTGACATTCACCAAGGGGGCGATGGGCCTCGCGCGCGGCGGGCCTAACGATCGTGTTTCGGAGTGAATTCAACAGCTTATGGCGCCAATTGAGGCCAAACGCAAGCCATGCAGCGGCGTCCTGCATGCCCAGCTATATTGGACCGGATTGGGGTGAATCAAAGGGCAAAGTGACAGCTTTTCATGTGATCTCGCGCATCTTAGCATCCTGTTAAGGGTACAACGGGAGGACGTGAAATGGCCGGCCACAGCGAGCTGATCACCACGGCGGAACTTGCCGAGATCCTGATCCGGCCGGACCTTCGCCTGTTCGACTGCACGACCTATCTGGAGCCGGCCCCCGCCGGCAGCAACGTTCCCTATATTGTCGTCTCGGGCCGCCAGACGTTCGAGGCCGGCCACATCCCGGGCGCGAATTTCCTCGATTTGCAGGCCGAGTTCTCGGATGCCCATACCCATCTGCGCTTCATGATGCCGCCGACAACGCAGCTCGAAGCCGCGTTCGGCCGCCACGGCATCTCGGCGGGCAGCCGCGTCGTGCTCTATTCGATCGGCACGGCAATGTGGTCGACGCGGTTCTGGTGGATGCTGCGCTCGCTCGGCTTCGAGGGGGCCGCAGTGCTCGACGGCGGCATCGACAAATGGACCGCCGAAGGACGCGACATCGAGACCGGGCTTGCCGGCGGCTATCCGCCGGCGACGTTTGCGGGACGGCCAAAGGACGGCATGTTCGTCGACAAGCATGACGTGCTCGCCGCGACCACGGAGGGCGACACCGTCATCGTCAACGCGCTCGGCCCGCAATTCTACAAGGGACTGGAGCCAAGCCGTTACGGCCGGTCCGGCCGCATCCCCGGCAGCGTCAGCGTGCCGGCGGCGACCTTGATCGATCCCAAGGCCAAGACGTTCGTGCCGCTTGAGGAGGCCGAAGCCACCTTCGCCGCGCAAGGCATCACCAGGGACAAGCGCGTCGTCGCCTATTGCGGCGGCGGCATCTCCGCGACCATCGACCTGTTCCAGCTGCATCGGCTCGGCTACGACAATCTCACGCTCTATGACGGCTCGATGGGCGAATGGGCGAAGGATGCAGAGTTGCCGATCGAGAGGGGGTAGTGACGGGGCGCGATGTCGCCTCCGTCGTCCTGGCGAAGGCCAGGAGGTAGATTCACATTCGAAGTGCAACACTTGAGCAAAGGCCTCGGCAGGCGTGCGGTAGTCAAGGCATTTGCGCGGGGTGTTGTTGTAGGCGGCGATGAACTGGCGGAATCTGGCGGTCGAGAGGGTTACGAGATCGGTCTTGCGGGGAATAAAGCGGCGCATCCTGCCGATAGCGTTCTCGATGCCGCCCTTCTGCCAGGGGGCGTGGGGATCGCAGAAGAAGGTCTCGATCGAGAGGCGGTGCAGCGCCAGGTGACCGGCGAACTCGGTGCCGTTGTCGAAGGTCACGGTCTGGCGCAGCTCCTGTGGCAGGGTCGCGAAGAAGCCCACGAGATGGCGGGCGACACCGCGCGCGACCTTGCTGGCAAGGCGGATGCCGAGCAGCAGACGCGAGGTGCGCTCGTGCACGGTCAGCACGGCCTGACCGTATTTCGAGAACATCATCAGGTCGGCCTCCCAGTGTCCGGGCACGCTGCGGTCGGCCACTTCGATCGGCCGATTTGCCAAGGAAACACGGCCTTCGATGAAGCTTGCGGGGCTGCCGCCCCTCTTGCCGCGGCGGCCGCGCTTGCTCTTGGCGCGCGGCAGATAGCGCCGCCAGTTGAAATCCGTGGTGCGCCTGAGTTGGGCATAGATGAAGCGGTAGATGGTCTCGTGCGAGATCACCTTGCGCCCGGACTCGCGGGCCAGCCGGCCGGCGACCTGCTCGGGCGACCAGCCCCGGCGAAGGCGTTCCAACACCGCGCGGCGCAGGCCGGGCTCCCGTTCGAGGCGTCCGCCCGTCCAGCGCCGCGCTCGCATCTGGTGCTGGGCATAGTTTGGCTTGTAGCCGACCTGGCTCCCCCGATTGCGCCTCAGTTCCCGAGAGACCGTTGATGGCGAGCGATCCAGAGCTGCCGCGATTTGCCGGACCGAGCTGCCATTGGCCGATAGGCAGGCAATCTCGCATCGGTCGTCCAGAGAGAGCTGCTTGTAAGTCCGCCCCATGGCAACACCTCCTCAAGGAAGTGTTGCACTTCGTTTGCGAACTCAGGGGACCCATTACCACCGAATTTGCTTGTGAACGGGAAAACGGCCCCCGGCGTCGCGCGACAACCGACAGTTGGGATAATGGGTCCTGGCTTTCGCCAGGACGACGGTGAGGATGGTTCTCGCTCCCCAGGGCGCGCAATCAGGACGACTTCCTGACGATCTCAAAGCCTCGGGCGGCCAATTCCTTCAAGATGCTCTTCGCCAGATGGGAGCACTCATCGGGCTTTATCCAGCACGAACTGCGCCAATCCGGATCATCCTCTTTCGAATACGCGGTGAATGCAGACCGGATTCCGGCTTCAATTGCATCGGTGGCATCGATTGCCATTGGCGCGCCTCCACGACATGCTTCGCGTGGGAGGCTTCACGAAATGCCTATGGCGGTGTTGATGTATATCAATACCGGACGACAGGGTCGCGTTGCAGCGGGCTCGCAGCTCTCACGCCGGCACGTTGGGATCCGGCGTCACCTTCGGGTCGGGCTTGTTGACGAGGTAGAGGCCGGCGATCACCAGCAGCGCGGCGACACCGAACACCGCCGTCAGCGTGTCGTGCATGATGAAATAGGCCGCGACCACGCCGAACAGCGGCGTGACGAAGGTGAAGGCGGACAGCTTGCTCGCGGAGTAGGTCTTCACCATCGCAAACCAGATGACGAATGTGCAGCCGACCACCCAGACCGCCTGATAGGCGAGCAGCGAGATCGACAGCGCGCTCGGCACATGCTCGATGCGCTCGCCCGCGATCCAGGTGGCGAAGCCGAGGATCGGAATCGAGATCGCGACCTGGTAGCCGAGCGCCTTTTCCGGCGCCGCCTTGCGCAGCTGTGTGCCCTTGGCGACCAGCGTGGTCGCCGCCCACAGCGCGCCGCCGCCGACCACCATGAGGTCGCCGAGCAGCACCTTGGCGTCGACGTTCGGCTGCGGCACGCCGATCGCGAGCGCGACGCCGGCAAAGCTCAGCGCAAGCCCGCTCCACTGCACGGTCGAGAGACGCTCGCCGAGGAACTGGTGCGAGCCGAGCGCAACGAAGAACGGCGCGGTGTAGAGGAACACCGAGGCCCGCGACGCCGAGGTGAAGACGAGGCCAGTGAAGATCAGAACGAACTCGCAGCCGAACATCAACCCGGCGATGATCCCGGGCACCAGCGTGCCGTCGCGCTCGAAGAATTTGACGCCGCGCAGGTAGCCGACGATCAGCATCACCGGCAGCGCGCCGGCCGAGCGGATCATCGCCTGCAACATCGGCGGCACGTCGGGCAGCGCGAGTTTCACCGCAAGCTGGTTGAAGCCCCAGCTCACGCACAGCATCAGCATCACGGCGATGGCGCCGGGCGGCAGCCCGTGTCCGACGCTGACGGGCCTCGTGACGCTGGCGGAGATCGCTTGGGTCGACATGTTTCCTCGCGGGCCGGCTTGGTGCCGTGTTGTTGCTAGTCGGACTGCGTCGTCCCTGCGAAAGCAGGGACCCATACGCCGCGGCCGGTGTTGTGAACGAGACTTGTCGTTCCAGCGTCGTATAACAATTGAGGGCGGTGGTTATGGGTCCCTGCTTTCGCAGGGACGACACCGCGGTGAGGACTTTGGCCGCGCTCAATCATTTCTGGCAATGCGCGCAGGTGCCGGCGATCTCGACGACGGAGAGTTTCGGGATGAACCCGGAGGCCCGCGCCGCCGCGGTCAGGCTTTGCGCGACGGGGGCGGCCGGGATCTCGCCGACCGAGCCGCAATGGTCGCAGATCAGGAACGCCACCATCGAGGTCTCGTCATGGTCATGCGCGCAGGCGAGATAGGCATTGCGGCTCTCGATGCGGTGCACGAGGCCGTTGGCCATCAGGAAATCGAGGGCACGATAGACCGTGATCGGTGCCGGCCGTGCCATCGACTTGGCGAGCTCGTCGATCACCTCATAGGCGCCGAGCGGGCGATGGCTGGAGAGCAGCGCCCCCAGCACCTGACGGCGAATTGGCGTGAATTTCTGGCCGCGGCGCGCACAAACCTGCTCGGCATGCGCCATCGCGTCCGCGGCGCAGCGGCCGTGATCGTGGTCGGGGGCAGGAAATGTCGGCTTGGCCAGGCTCATTGCCTCGATATGTAGCATTTGCGCGCCCGTTCCCAAAGCCCGGCTCCCAACCCCGGTCCGCCGCCGGGTTGCAGCCATGCCCGCAATGCGGGGCAGCCTCGCGTTAACCCGGCATGCAGAAATCATAAGCAAGCTTATTATATCCCAAGCTTATGGAGGCAGGATCGATGCGCGGTTCGGTGGACACCGATTTCTTGTTTACGCTGGGCGAAGTGTTCCGGCTGATCCGGGTCTATGCCGACAAGGAGGCCGCCCGCTACGGCATCACCCGCGCGCAGTGGGCAGTGCTGTCCAAGGTGGAACGCCAGGAGGGGTTGAAACAGACCGAACTCGCCGAGTTGCTGGAGGTGCAGCCGATCACGCTGACCCGCCTGATCGACAAGCTCTGCGACAATGACTGGCTCGAACGGCGCAGCGACGCGACCGCCGCGTCAAGCGCCTCTACCTGAAGAAGGCTGCGCGCCCGCTGCTCGGCAAGCTCGCCGGCCTCCGCTCCGAACTTACCGCGACCGCACTCGAGGGCATCAGCCCCGCTGACGCGTATCGCCTGCTCACCCAATTGGAATCGATCAAGGAAAACGTCCGCAATGCCGTCCAGACCACAGCCGGCGAGCCCTCCCGAAAGGAACAGCGCTATGGCTGAACCCGTCCTCAAACTGGCCCCCGAGCAGAAGAGCAATCCGGGCGAGCCTGCGCCGTCGGGCAAGGCCAGCCGCGCGCCGCGCCGTCGCCTGATGGCGGGCCTGCGGCGCTATCGCCGCACGCTGCTGCTGGTCGTGCTGCCGACGCTGGCTGCGATCGGCGGCATCGTCTTCTATCTCAATGGCGGGCGCTATGTCGGCACCGACGACGCCTATGTCGGCGCGCAGAAGGTGCTGGTGACGCCCGACATCTCCGGCAAGATTCTGAAGGTGGTCGTGAAGGAAGGCCAGTCGGTCAAGCGGGGCGACGAACTGTTCGAGATCGACCCGGTTCCGTTCCGCCATGCGGTGGCGCAGGCCAAGGCTGCGCTCGACCAGACCAGGACCACCTATGACAACCTGGTCGACAACATCAAGATCAACGGCAGGATGCTGGAATTCGCCCAGCAGAGCATCGAATTGAAGAAGCGCGACGTCGAACGCAAGTCGACGCTGGCCAAGAACAATTTCGGCTCGCAGCTCGATCTCGACAACGCAGCGAATGCACAAGTGACCGCCGAGAGCCTGGCGCAATTCATCAAGCAGCAGCTCTCCAACGCCAAGACGCAGTTGCTGGGCGATCCCGCGCTGCCGCTGGAGCAGTTCCCGCCCTACGCGCAGGCGAAAGCCAAGCTGGACGATGCCCAGCGCAACCTCGATCACACCGTGCTGCGCGCGCCGATGGACGGTGTGGCGACGCAGGTCGAGCAGATTCAGCTCGGCCGCTATGTCGCCGCCGGCACGCCGGTATTCTCCATCATCGACGTCGCCCATCCCTGGGTCGACGCCAATCCGAAGGAGAGCGACCTCACTTACGTGACCGAAGGACAGCCGGTGACGCTCGTCGTCGACGCGTTCCCGAACCACGTGTTCAAGGGCAAGATCGGATCGCTCTCTCCCGGCACCGGCGCGCAATTCGCGATCCTGCCGCCGCAGAACGCCACCGGCAATTTCGTCAAAGTGGTGCAGCGCGTCCCCGTGCGGATTTACTTCGACGAGAACGATCCGTTCGTGAAGAAGCTGAAAGCCGGCATGAGCGTCTACGCGACGATCGACACCAACCACCGCCGCACGCTGGCCGGCCTGCTCGGGCTGGCGCCGGCCTCGGCGCACCCGGATCACGAGCAGGAATAAATGAGATGAGGCCGAACTGGCGGCCGCGATAACAGTGCGCCCCCTCTCCCGCTTGCGGGGGAGGTGGTTTCCAACGCTCGAACAGGACCGACCTGAATGAATGCACCGTCACCATCCGCCGTGCCCGGCCTGCGCCGGAACATGGTGACGATCTGCGCCATGACCGCGACCATCATGCAGGCGCTGGACACCACCATTGCCAATGTTGCCCTGCCCTACATGCAGGGCACGCTGTCGGCCTCGCAGGACCAGATCAACTGGGTGCTGACCTCCTACATCGTCGCCGCGGCGATCATGACCGCGCCGGTGGGCTGGATCGCCAACCGCTTCGGCCGCAAGCGCATCTTCATCATCTGCTCGGCCGGCTTCACCATGGCGTCGGTGCTATGCGGCCTCGCGCAGGACATCAACCAGATGGTGCTGTTCCGCCTGCTTCAAGGCGTGTTCGGCGCGGCCCTGGTGCCGCTGTCGCAATCGGTCATGCTCGATTATTACACGCTTCAGGAGCGCGCCAAGGCGATGTCGATCTGGGGCATGGGCGTGATGATGGGCCCGATCATGGGACCCTCTCTGGGTGCCTGGCTCACCGAGACCTATTCCTGGCACTGGGTGTTCTTCGTCAATCTGCCGTTCGGCGCCATCACCGTGCTCGGGCTGATCGTCTTCATGGACGAGACCAGGAAGGACATCAGCCTCAGATTCGACTGGTTCGGCTTCGCCGCGCTGGCGGTCGCGATCGGCGCGCTTCAGCTCGCGCTCGACCGCGGCGAGCAATTGGGCTGGCTGGAATCCAACGAGATCCTGGCGGAATTCATCGTCTCGGCCGTCGCCTTCTATTTCTTCGCCCATTCGCTGACGACCAGCCGGCCCTTCATCCAGTTCGCGCTGTTCAAGGACAAGAACTTCCTCGGCGGCTGCGTGTTCATGACTGTGATGGGGCTCGTGCTGTTCTCGACCATGGCGCTGGCCTCGCCCTACATGCAGAACGTGATCGGCTATCCCATCATCACCGCCGGCTTGCTGCTGGCGAGCCGCGGCATCGGCACCTTCTTCGCCATGATGCTGGTCGGCCGCATGATGCGCTATTTCGAGGCGCGCACGCTGATCATCTCCGGCCTGACGCTGACCGCGGGATCGCTGTTCCAGATGACCGGCTGGACCGACCTGACCCAGGTGCCGGAGATCGTCACCGTGAGCGTCATCCAGGGCTTCGGCTTCGGCCTCGTCTTCGTGCCGCTCTCGACCGTGGCGTTCCTGACGCTGCCCAACCATCTGCGCACCGACGGCACCTCGATGCTGACGCTGCTGCGCAACGTCGCAAGCTCGGTCGGCATCTCGATCGTGATCGCGCAGCTGACGGAAGGCGGACGGCGGATCTACGCAAAGCTGTCGGAGCAGATCAACCCGTTCAACCACGCGCTGCAGATGCCCGACGTGTCAGGCATGATCAACCTCAACACCGACGTCGGCCGCGCCATGGCCGACAGAATGGTCAGCGTGCAGGCGCAGATCATCGCCTTCGCGCACGACTACCAACTCGTGATGGTCTTCATCCTCTACACCATCCCGCTCGCGTTCCTGATCGGCTCGACCAAGGCCACGCTGCGCAAGCAGTCGGCGCCGTCGGACCATGCCGCGGTGATGGAGTAGACTCTTCACCCTCCCCTGGAGGGGAGAGGGTCGGCTCACATTGAGCGAAGCGAAATGTGCGCCCGGGTGGGGTGATCTATCGGCACGGGCGCTGTTCGTGTGGTGAGACCGTCACCCCACCCCGCTGCGCATTCCGCTTCGCTACATGCGCAACGACCCTCCCCCTCCAGGGGAGGGTGGCGTCGCGCGCTCCTATTCCGTCGCGGCACGCTCTAGAGCTTCCACTCGACCAAAGCGCAAGACGCCGCAGCCGCAAGCCGCGTTGACTTTCCGACCTCGCCTCCCAATACTCCGCGAAAACAAGCAAGAGCCGTCACACGGCTGACGGTTTCAGGGGAGGACGCAATGCCGACTTCACGCAGGACGCTGCTGAAGACTTCAGCGGCGGCCGCCGCTGCTTTCAGCTTGGATTGGACGCGGGCACAGGCGCAGGCCGAGACGGTCCGGATCGGCCTGATCTACGATCTCACCGGCCCCTTCGCCGCCGGCGGCTCGGTCGCCTCGTCGATCGGCGCGCAGATCGCGATCGATCTCGTCAACGAGAAAGGCGGTGTCGGCGGCAAGTACAAGATTGCTCCAGTCGCCGCGGATTCCCAGAGCAAGCCCGACGTTGCGATCAACGAGGCCGAACGGCTGATCAGCCAGGAGAAGATCGACATCCTCAACGGCGTCTATGCGAGTTCGCATGCGGTGCCGCTCGCGGCCAAGGTCGAGCAGCAGAAGAAGATCCTCTGGATCACGACCGCGGTCTCGACCGCCGTGTTCAAGGACAAGAACCTGCAATACGTGTTTCGCGCGCAGATCCATTCGGATCAATACGGGCAGGCCTTTGCAAGCTTCATCAACGAGCATGCGAAAGCCAAGCTCGGCATGGACCCGAAGGAGGTCAAGGTCGCGTTGATCCACGAGGACGGGCCCTACGGCGTCGGCGTCGCCACGGCCGACGAGGCCTATGCCAAGCAGGCCGGCATCCCGGTGGTGCTGCGCGAGGGCTATTCGGCATCGGCGCCGGACCTGTCGGTGCTCGTCACGAAGATCAAGCGCGCCAAGGCCGACGTGATCTCGCATGCCGGCTACAACCCTGACATCACCCTGTTCCTGCGCCAGGCACGCGAGAGCGGCCTGCGCTTCAAGATGCTGTTCGGGGCCGGCGCCGGCTACAGCCAGCTCGACAAGCTGCGCGCCACCTTCGGGGCCGACATCGACAATTTCTGCAACATCGACCCGGTTCCGGCGCAACTGCTCGACCCCGCCAAGCTCGCGCCGGGCATCGGTGACCTCACCAAGACCATGGTTGCGCGCTACCGCGAGAAGACCGGTGCGACCGACGTGCCGCCACACTGCTCGATGGGCTTCAACCAGACCTGGGTGCTGCTCAACAACGTGCTGCCGGTCGCCAAGGAGAAGTACGGCAGCTTCGAGCCCGAGGCCATCCGCAAGGCGGCGCTCGACGTCGACATCCCCGCGGGCGGCACCATCCAGGGCTATGGCGTGAAATTCTTCCCGCCGGGCACGCCGCTGTCCGGCCAGAACGAACGCTCGACACCGGTGGTGATGCAGAACGCGGGCGAGCACATCTCGGTGGTGTGGCCGACCAACATCAGGACACAGGACCCGGTGTTCCCGCTGCCGAAGGGCTCGGTCTACGCGGCGTAGCGTGGCGACGAGGCGAGACTGCCGCCGCATCGGGGCTGCGCTCCCTCACCCCGCTCTTGCGGGGAGGTGAGATGTCGCCTTGCCGCTCGAGCGAATGACGCGGTGACAACCCCTCATCCGGCGCGCGTTCGCGCGCCACCTTCTCCCACAAGGGGAGAAGGGAAGCGGTGCCGTGCGACTACAATGTCACCCGCCTGCCCTCCTCCGCCGCCCAATAGCCGGCGTAGTTCACCTTGATCGTCTCATACGCGAGCGCGAGGTCCGACAGCGGCTGTCGTCCGGTCGCAACGCATTCCATAAAGTCCTGGATCTCCTGCAAGTACCCGCGCGTCCATTCCTCCTCGAGGCAGACATATTGCCAGCCGGTCTTGCGGTCGACCTTCTCGGTGATGTAGACGCCGGCGAGCTTTTCCTCGCTGGTCTGATAGCTCATCAGATGGGTGTTCGGGGTGATGTTGGCGAACAGTGAGCCGCCACTCGTATAGGTCTCGATCAGATTGCGCACGCCGCCCATGATCATGTCGCCGGAGAACACGGTGGCCTTGGTGCCGTCGGAGAAGGTCGCGGTGAGAGTGCCCCAGTCCTCGACGTCGACGGGATTGGCCTTGATGTAGGCGCGCTCCTCGGGCTTGAGGCCGGCTGTGACGTTGCCGACGTCGCCGGTGACGCTGGCGACGTGGATGGTCTCGCCGCGCGCCTTCGCTTCGACCTGCTTGAGATAGAGCACGGCCGAGAGCGGATGGCAGCCCATGCGGATCAGCGAGCCGCCGCCGGTCATCGCCCATTGCGCGGCATGCGCGGCGTGCGAGCCGGAATGGCTCTCCTCGCCCTTCATGAACAGGATCTTGTCTTTCGTCGCCCTGATGATCTCCGCGGTCTTGGTCACCGCCGGCGCGTAAATCCAGTCCTCGGCGTACATGAACAGCTTCCCTGTCCGCTCGATCGCGGCGCGTGTCGCGTCCATCTCTTCCAGCACGCGCTCATACATCAGCGCCTTCGGCACGCGCCTGCCGATGGGCTGCTCGTCGCCCTCGCGGCCGAAATAGCCGGCGAAGGGCTTTTCGCAGATCACATGCCTGCCCGCCTGCATCGCGCCGACGATCATCCCGGCATGGAGATTGGGCGGCGTGCAGATGTCGATGACGTCGAGATCGGCGTCCGCGACCAGATCGGCGAAGCTGCGATAGACGTTCGGGATTGCGTGCTTGCGGGCGAACTCGTTGACATGATCGCCGCGCGCCGCGACCGCCCTCACCTCGACGTCCACGCCATAAACGCGCCGGAACGCATACATGTGCAGCTCCGACACGAAGCCGCAGCCGGCCAGCCCGATCCTGATTTTTGTCATTTGATGTCTCCGCCCTTCAGGCGGGCGGAGAGTAGCGTGCGGCCATCACCGCGTCGAACGCATTTGCCATGACATCCGTCGAAGGCATCATTGTCGTGAACAGTTCGAACGCGTCCGCTGCCGCGTAGATCGCCAGATCGCGCCCGGTCAGGACTTTGGCGCCCTTGGCCTTGGCCGCCGACAGCAGCGGCGTCCAGAGCGGCGTGTACACCGCATCGGCGACCCACATCGACGGATGCAACAAGCTGTCCGGCACGGGACTGTCGCGGCTCGTCAGCATGCCGACCGGCGTTGCGTTGACGACGCCGGTCGCGCCATCGACCGCGGCCTCGACGCTGGCGACACCACGAACCGGATGACGGCCGGCCAACTGACCGGCCAGCCGCGCGACCTTGACGGCATCAGCGTCGAAGATGCGCAGTTCGCCGACACCGAGGCCGGCGAGCGCGAAGGCGATTGCCTTGCCGACGCCGCCGGCACCGATCAGCGCGATCGGGCCGCGCGGCGCTGAGGCAAGCAGCGGTGCGATCGCGCGCGCGAAGCCGGTCGCGTCGGTGTTGTGCCCGACCAGCCGCGCGCCATCGGCGACGATGGTGTTGACCGCGCCGATCGCGCGCGCATCAGGTGCGAGGTCATCGAGCAGCTCGACCACCGCCTCCTTGTAGGGAAAGGTGACGTTGACGCCGGCAAAGCCGAGCCGCCGGATACCCTCGAGCATCGCACGCAGATCGTCGCGTCCGGCGCCCTCGACCTCGATGAGTTGGTAGTGGACGCGAACGCCGAGCGCAGCTGCGGCCGCTTCGTGCATCGCAGGCGCCGCCGAATGCGCGATCGGATAGCCAATCAACCCCGTCAGGAAACGGTCGCGCATTCTCCCTCGCGTCGGTCACGTTCAGCTCATCCGGTCGAGCCGAGCATAGCTGTCTTCCATGCCGTGCTCCATGCCGGTCGCGAGCATCGCCGTGCGCGTTTCGGCATCCGGCAACGTCATCCGCATCGTCATCAAGGTTCCGTCGCCGTCGGGCGCAAAGCGCGTCTCGACCTGATTGTCCGGCGTCGGATCCGGCAGATGCATGCGCTCGACATGCACGATGCGGCTGAACGGTTCGAGCGCGAGATATTCACCGGTCAAATGAAAGCCGCCGCCCTTGCCGTCGGTCCATTCGTAGCGGATCCGGCCGCCGGGCCTCGCCTCGCTGATGCAGACCGGCATGGTCCAGCCGTCGGGACCGAGCAGCCATTTTTGCAACAGCTCCGGCTCGGTATGCGCGCGATACACCGCCTCCGGCGGCGCGACGAAGCGCCTGGTGATGACGACATAGCGGTCGCCTTCGGTCTTCAGCGTCAACTTGCTCATGGGGATACCCTTCACTGCTCAGGCTTCATTGCGGCCAGCACGTCGTCCAGCCGGTCGTAATTGGTTTCCAGCGCGCGGCGCAGCATGCCGAGCCATTGATCGATCTCGGCAACCGCCGATGGCGCCAGCCGGCACGGCCGCTTGGTGCCCTCGATCCGCCGCACGATCAGGCCGGCGCCCTCGAGCACCTTGAGATGGCGGGAGATCGCGGGTTGGGTCATGTCGAACGGCTCGACCAGCTCCATGACCGTCGCCTCGCCCAGCGCGAGGCGCGCCAGGATTGCCCGGCGGGTCGGGTCGGCGAGCGCGGAAAAGGCGGCATCGAGGCTGGCCATGCTTGATCTCAATCGGTTATATAACGATATTGTTATATAACCGATTATGCATGGTCAAGCGAAATCCGCTACGGCGAACGTGCGCAGCGGATTTCGTTCGTCCCTTCAATGCTGGAATTGCGCGCCGCCGGCGGCGCGCAGCTAGACGTCGAAGAACACCGTCTCGTTGTCGCCCTGCAGATGGACGTCGAAGGTGTAGACGGTGCCCGCGCCGGCCTTGCGCCTGGCAATCAAGGTCGCGCGGCGCCCGGCCGGCACCAGCGCGAGCGTGGAGTCAGCGGCGTTGCCGGCTTCGTCGTCGAAATAGATCCGGGTGTAGAGGTGCAACAGCATACCGCGCGCGAACACCGCGAGCCCGATGTGCGGCGCCTGCGGCTTGCCGTCGGGATCCGGCACCACGCCCGGCTTGATGGTATCGAAGGCGTAGTTGCCGTCCTTGTCGGTGCCGCAGCGGCCGAAGCCCTTGAATGAGGAGTTCGGCAGCGCCCGCGCATCCTGCGGATCGGAGAAGCGCCCTTGCGCGTCGGCCTGCCAGATCTCCAGCATGCAGTCCGGGATTATGGCGCCGTCGCCGTCATAGACCTTGCCCTCGACGCGGATGCGCTCGCCGGAGACATCGGACGTCAGCAGGTTGCTGGTAAAGGCGTCATTCCATTCGTATTCGCCGTTCGGCGTCAGGCCATACTTGAAGTAGGGGCCGACGGTCTGCGAAGGCGTGATTCCATCAGGACGCGGGTTCGACACTTACCTGATCTCCATCGGCGTGGCATTGCGTCCGCGCAGCACGATGTCGAAGCGGTAGCACAGCGCCCATTCGGGCTTCGTGTTCTCGAGATCGAACGACGAGACCATCCGTGCCCGCGCCTTCTCGTCGGTCACCGAGTTGAAGATCGGATCGAACGGAAACAGCGGATCGCCGGGGAAGTACATCTGCGTCACGAGGCGGGTGACGAAGGAATAGCCGAACACCGAAAGGTGGATATGCGCGGGTCGCCAGGCGTTGTGGTGATTGCCCCAGGGGTAGGCGCCGGGCTTGATGGTGACGAACTTGTAATAGCCCTTGGCATCGGATTGCGTCCGGCCGGCACCGGTGAAGTTCGGATCGAGCGGCGCCGGGTGCTGGTCGACGACATGGATGTAGCGGCCGCAGGCATTGGCCTGCCACAGCTCGACCAGCGTGTTGGGCACGCCACGGCCGTCCTCGTCGCGCACATGACCGTGCACGATGATGCGCTCGCCGAGCGGCTCGCCGCTGTGCTGGGTGGTGAGATCATTATCGCCCTCACGCATGGTCTCATGGCCGTAGACGGGGCCGGTCAGTTCCGACAGCGTCTGGCGCATCGGGATCAGCGGCTTGCTCGGCGCGCGCTTGATCGAGCTCCGGTACGCAGGCGACAGGCGCGGGGGATGGACGCTGTTCGAAGCGACCGGGTAGATCAACGTCATGTGCTTTCTCCAGATCGGATCGCCGCCCGCGCCGGATATCAGGCCGGCGCCTTGAAATCGTAGGAGATGCGCCCGGCCGGCAGATAGAACAGCGCGATGACCGCGCCGCCCCTCACCTCCGGATAGTGCCGGCTGCCGGGATCCGGCGCGGTCCAGCCCGGCCCCTGCCAGCCCTGCAACCCCTTCAGCTGCGCGCCCTTGTCGAGCGGAACGACGAGATTGAGCTCGCCATAGGGGTGGCCGTGATATTGCCCGCGCAGCACGTCATGATCGTCCTCGTCCTTGAAGCGGCGCGGATCGGCGCTGTTCATGTAGACCGCGGTGATGCTGAACTGGAACGTCTCTGGGACCGGCTCAAGGATGCGGCTGCGCCGATAGTTCGGGCCCTCCACCTCCTGGTTCGCCGCCCAACCCTCCGCGACTCCCATTTTGATGAGGCGGGCGAGATCCTGGTACAGCGCGCTGTCCTCTCCATAGGTCTTGTTGAGCCATCGCTCCATCGCCGCGCTAGGCGTCATGTCCTTGACCTCGCGCAGAAACGGAATGCTGCGTTCGATAAGCTGTTCACGGCTTCCCATGACTTTCTCCTGGTCTAATCCTCGAAACCCTTGAAGGAGGCGAATGCCTCCACATCCGCTCGCGGCATCAGCCGCGCGCGCGACCGCTCCCTGGGGTGGCCCAGCGAGATCCCGCAGGCCACCATCTGCTCGGCGGGGATCGACAACAGCGGACGCAGTATCCGGTGGAATCTGGCGAAGGTTTCCTGCGGACAGGATTGCAGCCCGCGCCCCACCGCCGCCAGCATCACGTTCTGGATGAACATGCCGAGATCGAGCCAGCTTCCCATCGCGAGGCGCCGATCGATGGTGACGATCAATCCAACCGGCGCGCCGAAGAACATGAAGTTCTTTGCGGTCTGCCGGCTCCTCGCCGCAATGTCGCTTTGCGCGATCCCGAGCGAGTCATAGAACAATCGCCCGAACTCCTGGCGACGGCCGAGATACGGCTCGGGGAAGGCGCTGGCGTAGTATTGATATTCGGAGACGTGCTCGTTCGGCTCGTTCTCAAATGCATGCAGCAGCGCAGCGGACACCTCGGTTTTGGCGGCGCCGGCGAGCACGTAGACGTGCCAGGGCTGGATGTTGGCGCCGCTCGGCGCGAACCGCGCCACGCGCAGGATCTGCTCGACGGTCGATCGGGAGACCGGACTGCCGGAGAACTCGCGGCACGACAGCCGGCCGGCCATCACCTCGTCGATCGGATTGCGCGCGGCTCCGCACGCCACATCCCGGTCGATCACGACTTCTTCACGAGCGAGCATCCCCCGTCCTCCATCGGTCTGAACGCCTCTTCACCCGGGATCGTGGCCAGCAGCTGGTAGTAGTCGAACTGGTATTTCGATTCCTCCGGCGACTTGACGCGGAACAGATACATGTCGCGGACCAGCCGACCGTCGGGACGGATCCTGCCGTTGCGGGTCATGAAATCGTTGACCGGCAATTCGCGCATCTTGGCCGCGACCGTCGGCCCATCAAGCGTGCCGGCGGCTTCAACCGCCTTGAGGTAGTGCATGACCGCGCCATAGGTCCCGGCATGGATCACGGTCGGCACCTTCTTCGTCTTCTCGATGAAGCGCTTCGACCATTCGCGCGTCTGGTCGTTGAGGTCCCAATAGAAGGCGGAGCTCAGCATCAGGCCTTGCGCGCTCTGCAGCCCGAGGCTGTGAATGTCGGCGATGAAGACGATCAGGCCGGCAAGCTTCTGGGTGCGCGTCACGCCGAATTCGCCGGCCTGCTTGACCGCGTTGATGAAGTCCCCGCCGGCGTCGGCGAGCGCGATCACGTCGGCCTTGGAGGCTTGCGCCTGCAACAGGAAGGACGAGAAATCGGGCGTGTTGATCGGATGCTTCACCGCGCCGAGCACCTTGCCGCCGGTGGCATCGATCACCTTGCGGCTGTCGGCCTCGAGCTGCGCGCCGAGCGAGTAGTCAGCCGAAAGGAAGAACCAGGATTTGGCGCCGAGTTCGCGAAATCGCCTTGGTCGTGCCCTGCGACAGCGCGTAGGTGTCGTAGGTCCAGTGGATGCCGGTTGGCGAGCACTCGTCGCCGGTCAGCCGGGACGTTGCCGCGCCGGTGGCGAGAAACAGCTTCTTCTTGTCGCGCGCGATGCCCTGCACCGCCAGCGCGACCGCGGAATTCGGGACGTCGAGGATGGCCTCGACATTGTCGTTCTCCAGCCAGCGCCGGGCAATCGCCGAGCCGATATCCGCCTTGTTCTGGTGATCGCCGGCAACGATCTCGATCGGGCGGCCCAGCACCTTGCCCTTGAAATCGTCCACCGCCATCTGCGCGGCGACCACCGAACCCTGGCCGCCATTGTCGGCATAGAGCGAGGACATGTCGGTCAGCACGCCGAGCCTGACCGGCCCGCTCTGTGCAATCGCCGATGTCCCTGTCGCCATCAGCATCAACGCCAGTCCGATCGATTTACGCGCGCCACTTCGGGCCGCCATCACCCAGGCCTTCATCGCTGTTCTCCTCCCAACCCGGTGCGGGCAATCTTGGCCAGAACGCCGCGTTGCGGAAGTGAAAGTATTGCACGGTGATCCTGAACCGGCTTCAGATGGCCGGTGGTGACAGCATGGCAGCTCGCGGAGAAACCGCTCGGTTGCATCCGCCAGGCGGCTGGCCTTAACTGCGGTCGATCGCGGAATTTTGCCGAGGCGAACGATCCGCTACAGACAGGACTCGCATCGTGTCCGTTTCCTTCAAGACCCTCGATCTGAATCTGCTCAAGGTATTCGACGCCGTCATGGAGGAGCGCAGCGTGCTGCGGGCCAGCCAGAAGGTCGCGCTGAGCCAGTCCGCCGTCAGCCACTCGCTGGCGCGGCTGCGCGAGATGCTGGACGACGACCTGTTCGTGCGCACGGCCACTGGCATGCAGCCGACCGCGCGCGCGTTGACGATGGCGCCGCAGGTTCGCCAGGCGCTGCGATCGCTGGAGGCTGCGGTCGAGCTGCCGACCTTCGCGCCGGCGGCCTCCACCAAGCCGTTCACGTTGGCCGCCAACGACTTCACGACGATGGTGCTGGCGCCGCCGCTGCTGAAGATCCTGGGCCGGGAAGCTCCGGCGATCGACCTCACCATCAAGCCGGTGACGCGGATCGATCTTGCCGAGCAGATCGACCTCGGCCGCATCGACGTCGCGATCGGCGTGTTCTCTTCGCCACCGAGCCGCTTCCGCACCGCGCTGTTGTTCGAATATGACGACGTGCTGATCGTCGGCAAAAAGCGCAAGCTTGGCCGGCTCGACAAGGCAAAGCTCGCGACCCTGCCGCTGGTCGTCGTGTCCTTTGGCGGCGAGCAGGAGGGCGCGATCGGCGGCTTCATCTCCGAGCGCGGACTCGCCCGGCGTTCGGAGATGTACGACCGCCCCGCGCTCGAACGGGCCCTCTCCGACAGCGACCGGCCGCCGCGGATCGCCGTCTCGCTGCCGCATTTCCTTGCCGTGCCCGCACTGCTGATCGATTCCGAGTTGGCCGCGATCGTTCCGCGGCCGCTGGCGCGTGCGCTCGAGCAGGCGCATGCGATCACGACCTATGAACTGCCCTACACCACGACGCCCGTGGAGGTTCGGCTGCTCTGGCACGAACGCGTCGAGGACGAGCCTTCGCACGAGTGGCTTCACGAGGTGCTCCGGCGCGCCACCGAAGAGCTCAGGCGCGGCCGCTAACGGCGATGAAATTAGGTCGGATCGTCATCGCGCTTTAGCTCGTTATTTGAGCATGTTCTTTTCGAAAAACTGCTTCGCACCTTCCGGATCATGCTTTGGCGGCCGGCCGCGCTTCACCACAATTCGCGGCCCTCATTGCGCAGCCATGCTACCGGACATCGGAACCCAGCGCTCGCCGTCGAAACGCTGCGGGCGCAACGACGTGATCAGGCGATAATCATCCGGACTGGTGTTGACGGTGATGCCCGGAATCAGACCCGGCAGCGCCAGGTTCTTCAGCGCGGTGGCCTGCTTCATAAGAT
This sequence comes from Bradyrhizobium sp. BEA-2-5, assembly GCF_032918025.1. Taxonomy (NCBI): domain Bacteria; kingdom Pseudomonadati; phylum Pseudomonadota; class Alphaproteobacteria; order Hyphomicrobiales; family Nitrobacteraceae; genus Bradyrhizobium; species Bradyrhizobium sp. BEA-2-5. The sequence goes on from NZ_CP136629.1 coordinate 8,288,715, forward strand.
TTTGCCGGGAAAGATCGTTGCCGCAGGCCTCGATGACCTTGGTCATCAGCACAGCGACGTTCCATCCGGTGAAGTTGAGCTGATCCTCGATATCGCCCTCGGGATAGTATTTTTTCATGAAAGCCAGCCATTCCAGATAGGCGGGATCGTTGGCCCATTCGGGATCGCCGACCGACTTGGTCGGCGTCGCCGAGATCGCCCCCTTGGCGTTGTCGAGCCCGGCGGGCTTGAGGATCGTCGGCACGAAGTTGCTGCCGATCGGCAGGAACTGCTGCGCGCGCCAGCCGAGTTCGCCCGCCTTGCGGATCGCCTGCGAGGTAAACTTGCCGGTCGATGCATTGAGGAAGACGTTGGCGTTGGTGCTCGCCAGCGCCACGACCTGCGAATGGACCGTCGGCGACGTGACTTCGTAGGGCGAGGCCGCGACGATCTCGGCCTTGGGATCGAGCCGCACCAGTTCGGCCTTGATGCTGCGGAGATATTCGCGGCCGTAGTCGTCGTTCTGGTACAGCACGGCGACGCGCGCGCCGGGCGTATGCTGAGCCACCAGCCGCGCGTAGATCGCGGCCTCCGTGCTGAACAGCGTCATCCCCGAGATGGTGTAGGGACTGGTCTTCGGATCGGCAAAGCGCTCGCTTGCCGCGAACACGAACAGCTGAGGAATCTTCTTGGCGTTGAGATATTTCTGCACCGCGGCATTCTGCGCCGTTCCCATGCTGCCGAAGATCGCGACCGCCTCGTCATTCTCGATCAGCCTGCGCGTCTGCTCCACCGCCTTCGGCGGGCTGTAGCCGTCGTCGAGCGAGATCAGCTTGACCTTGTGGCCATTGATGCCGCCGCGATCGTTGATCATCTGGAAATAGCGGGTCTGCACCTTACCGACGGCGCTCAGGGCCGACGCCGGCCCGCTATAGGGCATGGTCTGGCCAAGGATCAATTCGGTCTCGGCAGCGCCGGCCGAGCCGCAGGCCGCGACCAAGGCCGCGAATATGATGACAGCGCGAAGTCCGCGCATACGCTCCTCCCTTGTTTCTTACCCGGAATATTCTTCCTAGGAAGATAATTGTCAACCTCGACGAAAGGCGGCAAATGGCCGCTCCGCCGAGCGATGCGCTTGTGTGAAGCGATCGCAGGAACTTGCGGGGGCGACACGTCAATTCGACGATGCTAGATTGCTGCGACGCATGGCGCCGGCGCCCTTGGCGCGGGACGAAGGGGACTGGAAGGGAATGAAGAAAAGCAGCGTGTCACGCCGCGCCGAACCTGCGATCAAGCCGCCGCCTACGCCCGACAGCACCCTTTACGACGACATCGAAGCCGCCTGGCTTGCACAGCGCCCCGACCTCGACCTTGCCGCGGCCTGCACCTTGTTGCGGCTCGAGCGCGTCAACCAGCTGCACGAAATGCGCCTGCAGGACATCGCGAAGGCCGTCGGCCTGCAAACCGGCGAGCTCTATGTCCTGCTGGCGCTCCGGCGCTCCGGGAAGCCGTACGAGTTGCGCCCGACCGACCTGTTCCGCGCGCTCCTCGTCACGTCGGGTGCCATGACCAAGCGCGTGGCGCGGCTTCAGGAAGGCGGCTTCGTCCTCCGCGTCTCGGCCAGCGACGACGGCCGTTCGGAACTGGTCCGCCTCACCGCCAAGGGTCTTGCGACCGCCGACCGCGGCATTGCCGAGGTGGCAAGGGTGGTCGAGGCCGTGACCGAAGCAAGTGGACTGACCAAGGCGGAGCTCGCGATGCTGGACCGCTGCCTGCGCAAGCTGCTCGCGGTCAGAGCCGTGAAGGCGCCGAAGAAGTCCGGCCGGCTTGCGGCGGCGGATTAGCTCTGCCGCCGGCAACATGACGCAACGGCCTTGTTGCCCGTCTTCAGCAGCGCTTTGAGATCGCATGAACTGTCTTCGGCCTGGTCGGGCGTCGGCGAAATGCCCGCTGCGATCAGGCGCCGCGCCACCATCTGGTCGGCGGGATTGTTGATGCTGTCGACTGCGACGAGCTTGCCCTCCCGGTAGCTGAACACGGAGAACCGACCGGCTTCGGCGCGCAGCGACCGGATCGCGATCCGGTCGCTGCGCGCCGAGTGCCCGACGATCTGAAGCTTGAGATCGTGTTGATCCGACCAGAACCTCGGCACGCTGTCATAGGCCTCATGGCTTTCCGCGATCGCAAGTCCCGCGGACCGTCCCTGGTCCTGCGCGTGCTGAACCGACTCCAGCCTGATCCATCCTCCCGCGAAGCGGCTGTAGTGATTGGCGCAGTCGCCGGCGGCATAGATGCCCGGGTATGCCGTCCGGCCGTGCTCATCCACCACGATGCCATTGGCGCAATCCAGCCCCGCGGCAACGGCGAGCTCATCATTGGCGATGCCGCCAATGCCGACCACGACAAGGTCGGCGCCGAGACGGACGCCTTCGTTCAGCTCGACCGCCGCGATCCGTCCGCCATCGCCGATCATTGCCGAAACGGCCGTGCCGAACTTCACCGCAACGCCCGCTCGTACGTGACGATCGAGCAGGAAGCGCGACACCACCGGAGAGACCGCCCGCTCGAGCAACCGCGACGCGGCCTCGATCACGGTCACCTTCTTGCCGAGCTTGGCCGCCGAGGACGCCACCTCGAGCCCGATGAAGCCGCCGCCGACGATCACGATCTCGCTGGCCTCGCCGAGTCTCGCCCTGAGGTCGGCGGCATCGGCGATCGATCTGAGATAGCAGACCCCGTCGAGGTCGGCGCCACGGACCGCGATCCTGCGCGCGCGCGAGCCGGTGGCAATGACGAGGCGTTCGAAGTCGAGGACCGCGCCGCCGGCCAATACCACCCGGCCGGCGTTGCGATCGATCCCGACAACGCGGCTGCCAAGACACAGCTCGATCCTGTTGTCGGAGAAAATTGCCTCGTCGTGCATCAGCAGACCCTGCGCGCTGATCTCGTCGAGCAGAAAATCCTTCGACAGCGGCGGACGCTGATATGGCAGCGCGCTCTCATCGGCGATCACGGTCACCGGCTCGGCATAGCCGGCTTCACGCGCGGTGAGGGCGGCCTGAATGCCGGCATAGGAAGCGCCGATGACGACAAGGCCGCTCACGGCTTGACGTCCGCACCGCCATCACCGGCGGTTTCCAGGGCGGCGCCGCCGTCGAGCAGCACATAGACCTCGCCGTCGCGGATCTCGACCTTGAACGCCTCGATATTCCTGTAGGCGCTCGACCGGCATTTGCCGTCACGGACATCGAACATCGCGCCGTGCAGCGGGCATTCGATCACATGTCCTTCGAGAAAGCCTGTCGATAACAGCGCAAACGCGTGCGAGCAGACGTCGCCGGTCGCGAAGACGTCGTCGTCGACTTTGTAGAGCGCAACGCGCCGCTCGCCGAGCTTGAAGCCCAACGGCTCCCCTTCCGACAGTTTCGCGGCGGCGCACAGATGGTGCCAGGTCATGAGATAGCGTCTCCTGGGTCGATGCGGAGAAATCGGCGCGGAGACGATGCCCGCGCCCAAGGCGTCAAATCCGATCAGCGCGGAATCTGCCGCCAATCCTCGGCAGCGGAGGCGAGCCGGCCGCCGACGGCGCGGATGTCCTTGTAGGACATGACCTCGCTCTGGCCGCTTTTCGGCGCCTTGCCGTTCATGAAGCCGCGCACCTCGTCGAGCAGCTGGCGACGCACCCTGACGATCGCCTGGTCCGCCGAGCAGAGATATTCCTGCGAACGGTCGACGATCGGCCCCATGCTGACCATCACAACGAAATCCTCGATGACAATCTCATGGAAGCCGGTGCTGTTGCCGGCATCCATGATCTGGCGATTCTGCCCCCAATTATTGCTTTGATCGCCCGGCAGGCCGCCAGCCATCGGCCACTGGTTGGCGCGCTGCACCTTGCGCCAGGAATCCACCGGCTTCTCGGGATTGTAGAAGATGTACCACTGGATCAGGTTCTCGTCGTCGATCGGCACCGCGATGATCGCGGTGCGGTCCTGCTGCGGCCCGGAGAAGATGGGCGCGATCAAGCCATAGTACGGCATCACGAACTCGGTGACTCGGGCAAGGCATGACCCATCCGGTGCGGTGCGCAGCGCCGCGGCCCGGAAACCATAGGGCTTCTTGTCGAACTCGTAAGCGACTTCGGTGTTGACGCGCGTCGCGCCGAAATCGGTCGACGACGTCGCGGTCCAGCTCTGGTGCAGCAGCGCGACATGCGAGGAATCGATGGTGGCCTCGACGCCCTGCAGCCAATTGGCTTTGAGTTCGATGCCGGCTGCGTAGACCTGATCCGGCGGCAGATCCATCCATTCGAAGTCGGGCGCGGGCGGCGCCGCGCCCTCGCCGAGCCAGACCCAGATCAGCCCGGCGCCTTCGCGCGCAGGATAGGCTTTCGCCTTCACGGTCTTGGCGAATTCCTTCGGATTGTTCGGCTCGTTGGGAACGTCGAGCACCTCGCCCTGCGCATTGATCTTCCAGCCGTGGAACAGGCAGGTCAGCGAACAGTCGTCGACCCGTGCCAGCGCCAGCGACGCGCCGCGGTGCGGACAGGCCTCGTCGAGGAAGCCGACCGAACCGTCCTTGCCCCTGAACGCCACGAAGTTGCGGCCGAACAGCTTGACCCGAACCGGCGCCTCGCCCTTGCGGACGCGCACCGAGAGAACCGCCGGCAGCCAATAATGCTGCCGCAGCATCCGTCCCATCGGCGCGTCACCCGTGACGCGGCACAGCAATTCGTTCTCTTCCCTCGTGACCATCGCGAAACCTCCCTGATTGACGCCTCTACCGTTCCGGGCCTAATATCTTCCTAGGAAGATTATTGTCAAGTTATCTTCCGAAGAAGCCATATTGGGAGACATCATGACCAAGGGACGCCTCAAGGATCGCATCGCACTGGTGACGGGAGGTAGCCGCGGGGTCGGCAAGGGCGTGGCGATCGGCCTTGCCGAGGCCGGCGCGACCGTGATCGTCACAGCGCGGACGCGCAACAGCGGCGGATCGGAATGGCCGGGCTCGCTCGACGAGACCATCGCCGCGATCGACGAGGCCGGCGGCTGCGGCATCGGCCTTTTGTGCGATCACTCCGACGACGGCTCGGTGCAGGAGGTCTTCGACCTGATCCGGCGCGACCACGGCCGGCTCGACGTGCTGGTCAACAATGTGTTTGCGGCGCCGAACGTGATGCCGGTGAATGTCCCGTTCTGGCAGGTCCCGGCATCGCTATGGGACACCATGCACCGCGTCGGCCTGCGCTCGCATTTCGTCGCCAGCCAGTTGGCGGTGCCGCTGATGCTGCCGCAGCAGCGCGGCCTGATCGTCAACACGTCGTCGGGCGGCGGCGTCAGATACACGTTCAACGTTCCGTTCGGCGTGCAGAAATCAGGCGTCGACCGGATGGCGCGCGACATGGCGCATGAGCTGAAGCCGTTCGGCATTGCCGCCGTTTCGATCTGGCCCGGCTACATCAAGAGCGAGAAGCTTGCGGCGCAGCCCGATCGCGTCCCGCCGGCGCTCGCCAAACTGATCGCCGAACGCGGCGAGACGCCGGTGTTCGCCGGGCGCGCGGTGGCGGCACTCGCCAGCGATCCCGACGTGATGACCAAGAGCGGCCAGATCCTGCTCGCCTCGGAGCTGGCGGTTAAATACGGCTTCACCGATGTCGACGGAAAGGTTCCGCCGCCGCCGAGCCGCGATCCCGCGCCGCTCGCCGTGTTCAAGCCGGGCGTCACGCCTTGAGATCGGCCCGGGAGGTGATCGCGCATCGCGTGGTCGCCATGCGCGGAGACAGCAGTTTTCGCTAGACGTCGAAGAACACCGTCTCGTTGTCGCCCTGCAGATGGACGTCGAAGGTGTAGACGTTGCCGGCGCCGGCGTTGCGCCTGGCAATCAAGGTCAGGCGGCGGTCAGCCGGCACCAGCGCCAGCACGGGATCGGCCGCGTTGCCGGCCTCGTCGCTGAAATAGATGCGGGTGTAGAGATGCCGCAGCATGCCGCGGCCGAACACCGCAAGCAGGATGTGCGGCGCCTGCGGCTTGCCGTCGGGATCCGGCACCACGCCCGGCTTGATGGTATCGAAGGCGTAGTTGCCGTCCTTGTCGGTGCCGCAGCGGGCAAAGCCCTTGAACGAGGAGTTCGGCAGCGCACGCTTGTCCTGCGGGTCAGCGAAGCGTCCCTGCGCATCCGGCTGCCAGATCTCCAGCATGCAATCCGGGATCACCGCGCCGTCGCCGTCATAGACCCTGCCCTCGACGCGGATGCGCTCGCCCGAGACGTCAGGCGTCAGGAGGTTATTGGTGAACGCGTCGTTCCAGGCGTATTCGCCGTTCGGCGTCAGGCCGTATTTGAAATAGGGGCCGACGGTCTGCGAAGGCGTGATTCCATCAGGACGCGGGTTCGACACTTACCTGGTCTCCATCGGCGTGGCACTCTGCCCGCGCAGCACGATGTCGAAGCGGTAGCACAGCGCCCATTCGGGCTTCGTGTTCTCGAGATCGAACGACGAGACCATCCGCCCGCGCGCCTTCTCGTCCGGCACCGAGTTGAAGATCGGGTCGAACGGGAACAAGGGATCGTTCGGGAAGTACATCTGCGTCACGAGACGCGAGACGAACGAATAGCCGAACACCGAAAGGTGGATATGCGCGGGTCGCCAGGCGTTGTGGTGATTGCCCCAGGGGTAGGCGCCGGGCTTGATGGTGATGAACTTGTAGTAGCCCTTGGCATCGCTCTGCGTGCGGCCCGCGCCGGTGAAATTCGGATCCAGCGGCGCCGGGTGCTGGTCGCGGACATGCACGTAGCGGCCGCAGGAATTGGCCTGCCAGATCTCGATCAATGAATTCGGCACGCCACGGCCGTCCTCGTCGCGCACATGACCGTGCACGATGATGCGCTCGCCGAGCGGCTCGCCCTTGGCCTGGATGGTGAGGTCGTTGTCGTGCGCGCGCACGGTCTCATGACCATAGACCGGCCCGGTCAATTCCGAGAGCGTGTGCCGCATCGGGATCAGCGGCTTTTGCGGCGAACGCTTCACGGTGGAGCGATAGTCCGGCGACAGCCGCGCCGGATGGGCCGCAAGCGATTGCAGCGGGTACAACAAGGTCATGGCGAATTCCTCAGCGGCCCACGCGCCCGGTGAGCTCACGTCAGATCATTATATTGCATAACCAAATTGGGGAAGGGCTGTTTTCAGCCTCTCCAAGCCGTTGGATTAATTCAGCTTCTCGATCGCGACCGCGACGCCCTGACCGACGCCGACGCACATGGTGGCGAGCGCGAGCTTGCCGCCGCGCTTTTCCATGCCGTGCACCGCGGTGAGCGCGAGGCGGGCGCCGCTCATGCCGAGCGGATGACCGAGCGCGATGGCGCCGCCATGCGGATTGACGAAATCGGCATCGTCCTTGACGCCGAGTTGGCGCAGGCAGGCGATACCCTGCGAGGCGAAGGCTTCGTTCAGCTCGATCAAATCGAAGTCCGACACTTTGATGCCGAGACGCTCGACCAGCTTTTTCGTTGCCGGCACCGGGCCGATGCCCATGATGCGCGGCGGCACGCCGGCCGAAGCGAGCCCGAGGATGCGGGCGCGGGGCGTCAGGCCGTGCTTCTTCACCGCGGCTTCCGAGGCCAGGATCATGGCGGCGGCGCCGTCATTGACGCCGGAGGCGTTGCCGGCCGTCACCGTGCCGGGATTGCGCACGATCGGCCTCAGCTTGGCGAGACCTTCCAGCGTGGTCTCGGGACGCGGATGCTCGTCCTTGTCGATGGTGATGGGGCCAGCCTTGCCGCCGGGAATGGTGATCGGCGTGATCTCCTCGGCGAAATAGCCTGCCGCGATCGCCGCACCCGCACGCTGCTGCGAGCGGATGGCGAAGGCGTCCTGATCGGCGCGCGAAACCTGGAATTCCTCGGCGACGTTTTCGCCGGTCTCGGGCATGGCGTCGACGCCGTATTGCGCCTTCAGCAGCGGATTGATGAAGCGCCAGCCGATGGTGGTGTCGAAGATTTCGGCGGAGCGCGAGAAGGCTTCCTGCGCCTTGCCCATCACGAAGGGTGCGCGCGTCATCGACTCGACGCCGCCTGCGATGGCGAGCTCGATCTCGCCGGCGCGGATGGCGCGGCCCGCGGCGCCGACGGCATCAAGGCCCGAGGCGCAGAGCCGATTCAGGGTCTGGCCGGGAACCGAATCCGGCAGGCCCGCCAGCAGCAGCGCCATGCGCGCGACGTTGCGGTTGTCCTCGCCGGCCTGGTTGGCGCAGCCGAAGAACACTTCGTCCACCTGCGCCCAATCGAGATTGGGATGTTTTGCCATCAGCGCCTTGATGGGGGCGGCGGCCAGATCGTCGGCGCGAACCTTGGCGAGCGAGCCGCCGAAACGGCCGATCGGGGTCCGCACGGCATCGCAGATAAACACATCACGCATTGAATCTCTCCCTGAATGCCGCGACTTAGCGCTGGATCGACTGGAACTTGAGATGGGTTTTAGGAGCGTGCCCGCGGCAGGTCAATTGACGCGGCTGCGTGGCATCAGCGCATTACAGTGATGCCTCGTCATATTTCGGACCGTGGACAGGGTGGAAAACCCCCTTCTCTCGGATAGGACCACGCGGCGAAATTCTGTAGTTTCCGCCACCTCATGACCATTCAGCAGCCCATCCCCGTTCCGCCCGAAGCCACTGCCGCCGAGGCGCCGTCGCGCGTCACGCCGATGATGGAACAGTACCTCGAGATCAAGGCGGCGCATCAGGGCCTCCTGCTGTTCTACCGGATGGGCGACTTCTACGAGCTGTTCTTCGAGGACGCCGAGATCGCTTCCAGGACGCTCGGGATCGTCTTGACCAAGCGCGGCAAGCACCAGGGCGCGGATATCCCGATGTGCGGCGTACCGGTCGAGCGCTCCGAGGACTATCTGCATCGTCTGATCTCGGCCGGCCACCGCGTCGCGGTCTGCGAGCAGACCGAGGACCCCGCTGCGGCCAAGGCGCGCGGCAACAAGAGCGTGGTGCGCCGCGGCGTGGTGCGGCTGGTGACGCCGGGCACGCTGACCGAGGACACGCTGCTCGACGCGCGCGCCAACAATTACCTGCTGGCGATCGCGCGCGCCCGCTCCTCCGCCGGCGGCGACCGCTTCGGCCTCGCCTGGATCGACATCTCGACCGCCGAATTCATGGTGACGGAATGCTCCAGCGGCGAGCTCCCCGCGACGCTGGCGCGCATCAACCCGAACGAGGCGATCGTCACCGACGCGCTCTACAACGACAGCGAGCTCGGACAGACCCTGCGCGAGCTGCCGGCGGTGACGCCGCTGACCCGCGACGTGTTCGACGGCGCGACCGCCGAGAAGCGGCTGTGCGACTACTTCGCCGTCGCGACCATGGACGGGCTCTCCCAGCTCACGCGCCTGGAGGCCACCGCCGCGGCCGCCGCCGTCACCTATGTCGACCGCACCCAGGTCGGCAAGCATCCGCCGCTGTCGCCGCCCGCGCGCGAGGCTTCCGGCGCGACCATGGCGATCGATCCGGCCACCCGCGCCAATCTCGAGCTGACGCGGACGCTGGCCGGCGAGCGCCGCGGCTCGCTGCTCGATGCAATCGACTGCACCGTCACCGCGGCGGGCTCGCGCCTCCTGGCACAGCGCCTTGCCGCGCCGCTGACCGACGTCGCCGTGATCGCGCGGCGGCTCGATGCCGTCTCGGCCTTCGTCGCGGATTCCGCTGCGCGCGAGGACGTCAGGACCGTGCTCCGCGGCGCACCCGACATGTCGCGCGCATTGGCTCGGCTCTCGGTCGGCCGCGGCGGACCGCGCGACCTCGCCGGCATCCGCGACGGCATCATCGCCGCCGACCAGGTGCTGGAGCTGCTGGCGCAGCTTGCCAATCCGCCGGCCGAGGTTTCGACCGTGATGGCGGCCTTGCGGCGTCCCTCGCGCGATCTGGCGCAGGAGTTTTCTCGTGCGCTCTCCGAACAGCTTCCGCTGATCAAGCGCGATGGCGGTTTCGTCCGCGAGGGCTATGAGGCCGCGCTCGACGAGAGCCGCAATTTGCGCGACGCCTCACGCCTCGTGGTGGCCTCGATGCAGGCGCGCTACGCCGACGACACCGGCGTCAAGGCTCTGAAGATCCGGCACAACAACGTGCTCGGCTATTTCGTCGAGGTCACGGCCCAGCACGGCGACAAGCTGATGTCGCCGCCGCTGAACGCCACCTTTATCCATCGCCAGACGCTGGCCGGGCAGGTGCGCTTCACCACCTCCGAGCTCGGCGAGATCGAAGCCAAGATCGCCAATGCCGGCGACCGCGCGCTCGGGCTCGAGCTCGAGATCTTCGAACGCCTGAGCGCGATGGCGCTCGCGGCGAGCGATGATCTGCGCAATGCCGCGCATGCCTTTGCGATGCTCGACGTCGCGACGTCATTGGCCAAGCTTGCGATCGACGACAATTACGTGCGGCCTGATGTCGACGGCTCGCTTGGTTTTGCGATCGAGGGCGGACGGCATCCGGTGGTCGAGCGGGCCCTGAAGCGCAACGGCGAGCCGTTCATCGCCAATGCCTGCGATCTGTCGCCTGCGCCAGCGCAGAAGTCCGGTCAGCTCTGGCTGCTGACCGGCCCGAACATGGCGGGTAAATCGACCTTCCTGCGCCAGAATGCGCTGATTGCCCTCTTGGCGCAGATCGGCAGTTTCGTGCCGGCGGCGCGCGCGCGGATCGGCATCGTCGATCGCCTGTTCTCGCGCGTCGGCGCCGCCGACGATCTCGCCCGCGGCCGCTCCACCTTCATGGTCGAGATGGTCGAGACCGCGGCGATCCTGAACCAGGCCGGCGAGCGCGCGCTGGTGATTCTGGACGAAATCGGCCGTGGCACCGCGACCTTCGACGGCCTTTCGATCGCCTGGGCGGCGATCGAGCATCTGCACGAGAGCAACCGCTGCCGCACGCTGTTCGCCACGCATTATCACGAGCTGACCGCGCTCGCGGCCAAGCTGCCGCGGATGTTCAATGCGACGGTGCGGGTCAAGGAATGGCAGGGCAACGTCGTGTTCCTGCACGAGGTGCTGCCGGGCTCGGCCGACCGCTCCTACGGCATCCAGGTGGCGAAACTGGCCGGCCTGCCGCCGGCGGTGATCACACGCGCCAAATCCGTGCTCTCCAAGCTGGAGGCGCAGGACCGCGGCCAGACCGCGCGAGCCTTGGTGGACGACCTGCCGCCGTTCGCCGTGCCCTCGCGCGCCGCCGCGGAAGCCGCGCCGCCGAGCGAGGCCGAGTTGCTGATGGAGGCGGTGAAAGCGCTGCACCCCGACGAGATGTCGCCGCGCGAAGCGCTGGACGCGCTGTATGCGCTAAGGGCGAAGCTGCCGAAGCAGTAGCTGCGTAGCCCGGATGCAGCGCAGCGAAATCCGGAAACGCGCTCTCCGTTGCACGACCGCCCCGGATTGCGCTGCGCTGAATCCGGGCTACGGATCATCCTTCCCCTTCCCCCTGAAAGGGGGAAGGTCGGGATGGGGGTCAGCCGCAGACGACACCATTTGCTGAGAGAGCAGATCCCCACCCGCTTTGCTCTGCCGAGCAAAGCGACCTCCCCTCTTCAAGGGGAGGTTAAGACCTCTTCGCGCTCTTCCTTCGTCCGATCTGCCACAGCACCAGATTCCAGACGATGCAGGTGGCGAGCGCGCAGCAGAGGCCGATCGGCGAGCCGAATTGCAGCACCGCGACGTGCAGCACCGCAATGCCGAGACCGAAGCCCATCAGGCCCCAGGCGCTGTTGGCGAGCACGGCGGCGGTTGCGGGACCGCCGATCCGCGGATGCAGGATCAGCATCATCGAGGAGAATACGATCGGAAACAGCGCCATCACGCCGGTGACGCGCGGGCCGACCCAGCCTGACGCCGTGACCACGGTGCCGACCAGGCTCGCGACCAGCGCGGCGCGCAGCGGAATGTCGTACCAGCGCCGCGCGATCAGCGGCATTTTCGCGACGTGCCGGTAGGGCCGGAGCAGCGGGATGCAGATCGCAAAGGTGATGGCGTTGACGATCAGCCCGGCGGCGAGCGACCACTCGAACTGACGGATGATGGTGGCGAGCACCAGCCACACGGCGATCGCGCTGCCCGCGCTGATCCACATGCTGAAGCGCTGCGCCAGCACGGCGTAGGTCAGGCCCATATAGATCGTGGCGGCATTGACCGGCAGGCTCGCCAGCGCACCCTGCGCGATGAAGGCGGCGTCATGATCGATCGCGAGGAAGACGTAGGATGGACCGGCCGACACCGGCAGGGTCGCAACCAGCGCGCCGATCACGGGCCCCGCGCGTTCGGTGATGATCGACGCGCTGACCACGAATGCGGCCGCAACCGCCATGCGCAGCACGAGGATCAGGACGAAGTGGAGTTCGGGGGACATTTGTTCCGTCGTCCCGGCGAAGGCCGGGATCCATAACCACGACTGTTCGTGTGGAACGAAAGCCGTCGGACAGCACGGCTTGAACCGATGGGACACGGCGTATGGACCCCGGCTTTCGCCGGGGCGACGCGCTAAACCCGCTGCATCGACACCGACACCTTGGGGCCGTTCTTGATGGTCTGAAAGACCACGCAATAACGCTCGGTGAGCTTGAGCAGCAGGTCGAGCTTGTCCTGCGGCGCGTCGGTGTCGACCTCGAAGCGCAGGCGGATCTCGGCGAAACCGACCGGAGTCTCCTTGTCGATGCCGAGCGTGCCGCGGAAGTCGAGATCGCCCTCGGCGTAGACGTTGCCGGTCTTGAGCGGCACCTCGATCGCGGTGGCGACCGATTTCAGCGTGACGCCGGCGCAGGCGACCAGCGCTTCAAGAAGCATGTCGCCGGAACAGAGCTCGAGGCCGGAGCCGCCGGTGCCCGGATGCAGACCGGCCATTGCGATGGCGCGGCCGGTCTCGACCTTGCAGGCGATGCCTTCGCTGTCGGTGGAGCCCTTGGCCTTCAGCGTGATCAGCGCGGCCTTGGGATCGTTCTTGTAGCGCTCCTTGATCGGGGCCTGCATCGCGCGGAGTTCGGCGGCGTCCATGGTCTTATCTCCCGGCTATTCTTCTTTATGCCGATGTAAGGCCTTAACGAGCCGATGTCACCACCACATCGCCTCGCCGGCGCTGGATTTGTCGGTGACGTCCCGCACCGAACGGTCGAGCGAGCGGTCGAGCGCGGTCAGCACGCGGCGCTTGAAAGTGTCGAACAGCTCCGATTTGCGGTCGCGCGGCCGCGCCAGGTTGATGGTGATCTCCTCGAACAGCCGGCCCGGCCGCGGCCGCATCACCAGCACGCGGTCGGCGAGCACCACGGCCTCGTCCACGTCATGGGTGACCAGGATCAGGGTCGGCCGCGTGTCGGCCCACAGATCGAGCAGATGATCCTGCAGATCGCGCCGCGTGAAGGCATCGAGCGCCGAGAACGGCTCGTCGAGTAGCAGCACTTCGGGCTGCGGCACCAGCGCGCGGGCGATCGCGACCCGCTGCGCCTGGCCGCCGGACAATTCGCGCGGCCAGGCCGCGGCCTTGTCGGCAAGGCCGACGCGGGCGAGCGCCGCCACGACGCGCGCGCGCCTCGCCTCGGCCGGAAGGTCGGCGAGGCCGAAGCCGATATTGTCGGCGACGCTGAGCCAGGGCAGCAGCCGCGGCTCCTGGAAGATGATCCCGATCTTGGCGTGCGGCGACGTGATCACCGCATTGTCGAGCGTCACGCTGCCTGTGCTGGCATGGTCGAGGCCGGCGATGGCGCGCAGCAGCGTCGACTTGCCGCAACCGGAGCCGCCGATGATCGCGATGATCTCGCCAGGTGCAATCTCGGCTGAGAACCGCTCCAGCGCGTGGACGCCGTTCGGATAGGTCTTGCCGACTTCCTTGAGCGCGAGCATCACTGCCCTCCCCGCGCGCCGAACGCGTCCTGCCAGCGCAGCAGCGGCGCGGCGGCGACCTCGATCAGCCAGTCGGTCAACTTGCCGAGGATCGCGAAGATCACGATCGCGGCAAGGATCTGCGCCGGCTTGCCGAGTTGCTGGCCGTCGAGCAGGAGGTAGCCGAGGCCTTCGGAGGCGCCGATCAATTCGGCGGCGACCACGAACATCCAGCCGAGGCCAAGACCGACCCGCAGCGCCACCACATAGGCCGGCAGCACGGCCGGCAACAGGATGCGGCGGATCATGGCCGGTCCGGACAGGCGGAATACGCGCCCGACCTCGACGATCTTGCGGTCGACCGACAGGATCGCGCCCATCACGCCGAGATAGATCGGAAAGAACACGCCGACCGCGATCAGCGCGACCTTCGAGGTCTCGAAAATGCCGAGCCAGAGCACGAACAACGGGACCCAGGCGAGCGAGGGGATCGCGCGCAACGCCTGCACCGTCGGATCGAGCAGCCGCTTGGCGAAATCCCAGTAGCCGGAGATCGCGCCCATGATGGTGCCGGCGACGACGCCGAGCGCAAAGCCCGCGCCGACCCGCCACAGCGTCGCGAGGATATGGCGCGACAGCTCGCCGCTCTTGGCGAGCTCAATGATGGTCTCGAACACCTTTGACGGCGGCGGCACCAGGCGGCCGTTGGAGTAGCCGAGAGAGACGACGAGTTCCCAGCCCAGCGCGAGCGCGACCGGCAGCACGAGCCCGAGCACCGGGCGCGCATAGCGCGACGACCGCGCCGGCGCCGCAGGCGGCACGGCCGTCTGTTTCAGCACGGGCACGTCAACGGTCATGGCCATAGCAAGAACTATTCTTCCGGCGGGATTGCAAGGTGGAGCCAGTCCAACTCCATCCACGTCGTACCGGGCAAGCCAACGGGTCGGCGCGAAGCGCCGCCCGATGACAGGCTCGGCGCGACCCGGGACCGATAACCACAGGACGTGGTGATTGGGACAGCTGGGGTCACAGTTTTGTCCAACAACAAAGCCCTGTGGTTATGGGTCCCGGCTTTCGCCGGGACGACGGAGGTTGGCTTGACGACGGCGGTTAGTTGGTGGGCAGCGGGACCTGATCGTCGATCAACGAGTCCAGCGCGGCCTTGACGTCGGTCTTGGCGTCGATCACGCCCGCCTGCTGCAAGGCGAGGCCGGCGGCGAGAATCGATTCGCGCTGGGCGCTACCGATTCGGCTGTGGGTCAGCTCGGTGCGTTCCTTGAGCTGCTTGTCGACCACGGCGTCCGGTAGCTTGGTGACCGCGATGAAGGTCTTCTTCAGCTCGTCATAGTTGGCCAGCGAATATTTCCGCGCTTCCTCGTACGTCGCGAGCACGCGGCGGACGATATCCGGATGCGCCTTCAGGAACTCCTCGCGCACATTGAGGATGCCCCAGGTGTTGGCTTCCGCCTTGCGGTAGAACAGTTTTGCGCCGTCCTCGACCTCCGCCTGCGCCATCATCGGATCGAGGCCGGCCCAGGCGTCGACATCGCCGCGGATCAACGCGGTCTTGCCGTCGGCGTGCTGCAACAGCACCGGCGTGATGTCCTTTTCGGTGAGGCCGGCGCCGAGCAGCGCACGAACCAGGAAGATGTGCGGATCGGTGCCACGCGTCACCGCCACGCGCTTGCCCTTGAGGTCGGCGACGGACGCGATCCTGGAGTCCTTGGTTGCGACCAGGGCGGTCCATTCGGGACGCGAATAGACATAGATCGACTTGATCGGGTTGCCGTTGATCTTCGCAACCAGCGCCGCCGAACCCGCCGTCGAGCCGAGATCGATCGAACCGGCGTTGAGGAATTCGAGCGCCTTGTTGGAGCCGGCCGACTGCACCCAGACGATGTTGATGCCGTCCTTGGCGAACTCCTTTTCCAGGAGGCCCTTCTGCTTCAGGACCATCGACACCGGATTGTAGGTCGCCCAGTCGATCCGGATCTCCTTCAGCGTGTCGGCGGCGCGCGCCGCGCCGGGCAGCAAGGTCGAGACCGCGAGCAGCGCAGCGAACGTGCGCCGGGAAAATTTTTGCATTCGTCGCCCCCTCGATCAGAAAAAGAAACAATCTTTTATTTCAATGAGTTAGCCTTGCGGTCAACGAGAAAATCTCTACCCTTTACGAGACGGCGCGAGAACGATCTTGCTCGAAGCGCCGCCATGAGAGCATGGAGCTGCTGTCGTTATACTTTGGTCAGTGACAGCAACGGCTCCGTCCGATATCGGATGAACCTATGGACAGCGTCGTAGCCGAGGCCCGCCCTGAAGCGGATGATCGTTTCGAGACCGAGCGGATCACCGCGGCGGTGAATGCACTCGCCGAACGGCATGCCGGCCGCGAGGACGCGTTCCGCACGGCGATGGCGCAATTGCTCAAGGCGGAACTTATCGCGGCGCGCGCCGCTGCGCAGGCGATCCTCTTGAAGGACCGCCACGGCCGGCGCTGCGCCGAGCGGCTCTGCCACGTGCAGGACGAGATCATCCGCATCCTGTATTCGGCGGCGACGCGCCATCTCTACCGCTCGCCGATCCCGAGCGGCGCCGAGCGCATGGCGGTCGTGGCCACCGGCGGCTATGGCCGCGGCCTGATGGCGCCGGAATCGGACATCGATCTGCTCTTCATCCTGCCCTACAAGCAGACCGCCTGGGGCGAGCAGGTCGCCGAGGCGATCCTCTATTGCCTCTGGGACATGGGGCTGAAGGTCGGTCACGCCACGCGCTCGGTCGACGAATCGATCCGGCAGGCGCGCGGCGACATGACGATCCGCACTGCGATCCTGGAGACGCGCTTCCTCACCGGCGACAAGCCGCTCTACGAGGAGCTGGTCGAGCGCTTCGACAAGGAAGTCGTGCAGGGCACCGCGTCGGAATTCGTCACCGCAAAGCTCGCCGAGCGCGAGGAGCGGCACCGCCGCGGCGGCCAGTCGCGCTATCTGGTCGAGCCCAACGTCAAGGACGGCAAGGGAGCCTTGCGCGACCTGCACACGCTGTTCTGGATCGCCAAATACGTCTACCGGGTGCGCGATACCCACGAGCTGGTCGCGCGCGGCGTGTTCGACGCACAGGAATATCGCAGCTTCCGCCGCTGCGCCGATTTCCTCTGGTCGGTGCGCTGCAATCTGCATTTCTACTCTGGCCGCGCCGAGGAGCGCCTCTCCTTCGACCTCCAGCGCGAGATCGCGATCCGGCTCGGCTATACCTCGCATCCCGGCATGCAGGACGTCGAGCGCTTCATGAAGCACTACTTCCTGGTCGCCAAGGAAGTCGGCAACCTCACCGCCATCCTCTGCGCCAAGCTCGAGGACCAGCAGGCCAAGCCCGCCCCGGTGCTGAGCCGGATGATGGCGCGGCTGCGGCCCGGCGCCAAGCGCCGGCGGGTTAACGGCAGCGACGACTTCATCGTCGACAACAACCGCATCAACGTCGCCGCGCCGGACGTGTTCAAGCACGATCCGGTCAACCTGATCCGCATCTTCCGCCTCGCGCAGAAGAACAACCTCGCCTTCCACCCGGATGCGATGCGCGACGTGACGCGCTCGCTCGGCCTGATCAACGCGAGCTTGCGCGAAAATCCCGAGGCCAACCGGCTGTTCATGGAGATCCTGACCTCCGACAACGCGGAGATCGTGCTGCGGCGGATGAACGAGACCGGCGTGCTCGGCCACTTCATCCGCGCTTTCGGCAAGATCGTCTCGATGATGCAGTTCAATATGTATCATCACTACACCGTCGACGAGCACCTGATCCGCTGCATCGGCTTCCTCCAGGACATCGAGCGCGGCGGCATCGAGGAGTTCACCCTCGCCAGCGACCTCATGCGCAAGACCCGGCCCGAGCACCGCGCGGTGATCTACATCGCGACATTGCTGCACGACGTCGCCAAGGGCAGGCCCGAGGATCACTCGATCGCCGGTGCGAAGGTCGCCCGGCGGCTGTGCCCGCGGCTCGGCTTCAGCCCTGCCGACACCGAGCTCGTGGCGTGGCTGATCGAGGAGCATCTGACGATGTCCACGGTCGCGCAGTCGCGCGACCTCTCGGATCGCAAGACCATCGAGAATTTTGCCGCCGTGGTGCAGTCGGTCGAGCAGATGAAGCTCTTGACCATCCTGACCACGGCCGACATCCGCGGCGTCGGCCCGGGCGTGTGGAACGGCTGGAAGGCGCAGCTGGTGCGCACGCTGTATTACGAGACCGAGCCGGTGCTGACCGGCGGCTTCTCCGAGGTCAACCGCGCCCAGCGCATCGCGGTGGCGCACGCCGAATTCCGCATGGCCTTCGCCGAATGGCCGAAGGACGAGCTCGACGCCTATATCGCCCGGCACTATCCCGCCTACTGGCTCAAGGTCGAGCTGCCGCGCAAGATCCGCCACGCCCGCTTCGTCCGCTCCAGCGAGCAGGCCGGCCACAAGCTGGCGATCAATGTCGGCTTCGACGAGGTGCGCGGCGTCACCGAGCTGACGATCTTTGCCGCCGACCATCCCTGGCTGCTGTCGATCATCGCGGGCGCCTGTGCCTCGGCCGGCGCCAACATCGTCGATGCCCAGATCTACACCACGACCGACGGCCGCGCGCTGGACACGATCTCGATCTCCCGGGAATACGACCGCGACGAGGACGAGGGTCGGCGCGCCACGCGCATCGGCGAGATGATCGAAGACGTGCTGGAGGGCAAGCTGCGACTGCCCGAAGCCGTGGCGCGGCGCACCGTACGCAGCAAGGCGAGGCCGTTCGTGATCGAGCCGGAAGTGACCATCAACAACCAGTGGTCCGACCGTTACACCGTGATCGAGGTCTCCGGCCTCGACCGGCCCGGCCTGCTCTACGAGCTGACCACGGCCATCTCCAAGCTCAATCTCAACATCGCCTCGGCCCATGTCGCGACCTTCGGCGA
The DNA here is from genome assembly GCF_032918025.1 of Bradyrhizobium sp. BEA-2-5. Lineage (NCBI taxonomy): Bacteria > Pseudomonadati > Pseudomonadota > Alphaproteobacteria > Hyphomicrobiales > Nitrobacteraceae > Bradyrhizobium > Bradyrhizobium sp. BEA-2-5. Next base: position 8,307,482 of record NZ_CP136629.1, read on the forward strand.
GCGCGCGCGCGACGTGTTCTACGTCACCGACCTCCTGGGCGCGCAGATCAACGCGCCGACGCGGCAGGCCGCGATCAAGAGCGCGCTGCTGCATCTGCTCGCGAGCGAGGACCAGGCCGCGAAGCCGGCGGCGTAGCCACCCGTCATTCCGGGGCAGCCCGCAGGGCTGAACCCGGAATCTCGAGATTCCGGGTTCGATGCTTCGCATCGCCCCGGAATGACCTATCGTACTTAACCGAACAGCCGCATCAGCAGGGCCTTGCCGACCGGCGCCGCGCGCACGCCGTGGAAGGCGCGGACATATTCGCCGGCATAGAATGCGCGCACGACATTGACCCGCGTCGCCACCGCGTCCTCGAAGCGGACGCCGAAGCCGTCGCGGGTGCGCCGGACCACGGTCGCGGCGACGTTCTGTCCGTAGACATTGCATTTGATCAAGGAACCGATGGCGGGCGGGACGGGATCGATGAAGCGCGCGCCCGAGATCGAGATGTCGGCCATCCGGATCAAGCGCATCTCGCTGTCCTGATGGATCAGGATCGGCTCGTCGCGTTCGAAGCGCTCGGCCTTGCGGCGCCGCGGCTGCTCGATGCAGATGAAGCACACGATCGCGAGCACGATGCAATTGTAGAGGCTCCAGGCCAGGGCCAGTCCGCCATAGGCGATGTTCTCGCCGCGCAGGTGCAGGATGAAGGCATAGGCGATCGGCTGCGAGCGTAATGACGAGCGCACCGCCATAGAGCCGCAGCAGCGGCCATTCGACGAATCGCCTGTTGCGGTCGCCGCCTTTCGCGGTGACCTTGAACTTGTGTCCCTGCGGCCTGGCGAGGCCGGTCACGACCGCCTTCAACACCGCCGGCGCCGCGATGTATTGCGACACGTCGGTCATGATCGCAAGCGAGCGGCCGCGCGAGATCCAGGCCATCGTGAAGGCGTGCCAGACATAGAACGGCAAAAAATATTTCAGCAGCTCGAACAGGTCGGCATGGACCGCCTTGATCCCGAACAGCAGATAAAGCCACGGCACGACCAGGCCGAAAACCTTGGTGCCGTAGACCGCCGCCCAGCTCATGAAGGCGTCGACCAGCGACAGCCGATCCATGAAGGCAAGCTTCGATCGCCGCGAGAACGGACCGCTGCGGCCCCGGAAGATCTGCATGAAGCCGAGACACCAGCGCCCGCGCTGCGTGATGTATTCTTTCAGTCCCTCCGGCGCGAGGCCGATGGTCAGGCGCTCGTTCAGATAGACCGTGCGCAGCCCTTTCTCCTTCAGACGCAGTGTGACGAGGTAATCCTCCGTCACCGAGTTGGTCGGGAAGCCACCGATCTGCATCAGGCCGGAGAAACGGATCAGCGATGAGGTGCCGCAGCAGAATGCCGTGCCCCAGGCGTCCTTGGCCGGCAGCAGGATGTCGAAGAAGAAGCGCTGCTCGTCGGGCCAGACATCGGTCGCGGCAAGGTTGGTCTGGATCGGATCTGGATTGATGAAGTGCTGCGGCGTCTGCACCACGCCGACCCTGCCGTCCTGCATCAGGCTCATCGCCCGGGTCAGGAAGTCCGGCATCGGGACGAAATCCGCATCGAGGATCGAGATGAACTCCGGCCGCTCAGCCAGCCCGGACGCGTGCTGGAGCGCATGATTGATGTTGCCGGCCTTGGCGTGGCGGTTGTCCGGACGGGTCAGATAGTTGCAGCCGAGCTCCTGGGCGAGCCGGCGCAGCCAGAGCCTGCGCCCATCGTCGAGCACCCAGACGCGATAATTGGGATAGTTGAGCCCGGTCGCGCCGATGATGGTGCGTTCGAGGATCGACCGTTCCTCGTTGTAGGTGCAGATGAAGACGTCGATGAGCGGCGCGTTTGCGGGCAACTTCGATCGGCGCAGGTTTGCATTGACCTCAGGCGAACGGTCGATCGTGCGGCTGAGAAACAGCAGCGACAGGCACACCGCGATCATCGAGGCCGCTTCGGCCAGCATGAAGGGATAGCCAACCAACGCATCTGCGGTGAGGCCCGGCGGCGGCAGGGTGTGGGTCACCCGCCACGCGAAATAGTGGACCAAGAGGACGAACGACATGCCCGTCATCATGACGCGGGCCAGGGTCTGCTCGCGATGGAGCAAGGGCAGGATTGCAAGACAGGCGCCGAAGGCGACCAGCCCGGGCGCAAATGCCGCCATCATGACTTTGCCGCGTCCGCGTTGAACACCACGCGTCCGGTGCGGCCGACCGCGCAATCCTTGCCCGTGGTGTCGAGCGCCGGCATCGAGACCGTCACGCGATACGGCTCCTTGTTCAACGCATCCGGATTGATCGCAAGGTTCGCGGGCGCGCCCGACGCGCCGGTGAGATTGACGATCTCGCCCTGGAGCGCGGCGCTGCCGTCGTTCGGCTCGAAGCTCGCCTGCTCGCCGAGTTTCAGACCGTTGTAGACGCTCTCGGTGACGTTTGCCGTGACCACCGCGCCGCTGCAATCGAGCAGCTTGAGCAAGGGCTGCCCGGCCCTGACGTCCTCACCGGGCGCCGTCATCATCTCCCAGATGCGCCCTCCGACCGGCGCCTTGATGTCGGCTTCCGCCCGGTTGACGTAGTGCAGCTGCTCGGCGGCGATCTCGTGGGTCAGCCAGTCGATCTCGGCATCGGCATGCGCCAGATCGGCACGCAGATCGCTGACGCGCTGGCGCATCTCCTCCTCGCGCTGCACGGAGCTCGGCCTGTCGTTGTAGCTGTCGCCCAGATAGGTGCCGTTCCTTGCGGCGGTGAGCTCGACCTTGGCGGCGTCGAGACGCCGACGAGCACCGATTTCGGTCTGCTGGGAGATCGCCTGCTCGCGCGTCAGGCGGGCCATTTCGACCGTCGACACGCTGCCCGACTTGATCAGCGACGACGCCCGCTCGACGGCGGCCACGGCCTCCTCCCGCCGTGCGGCGGCGGCCTCGATCGCGGTCTGGATTTCGGCGATCCGGGCCTCGAGCTGGAGGATGCGGCCGTCACGGAACTGGCCGGCCTGGCGGGCAAGATCCTGTTGCGCCGTCTCGGCGGCCGCAAGCTTGGCGGCGAGACTCGGGCGCTCATTTTCCAGCCGCGACATCTGCCGCCGCAGATCGTCGAGCCGGGCGCGATCGCCGCGCGCGTTGACGACGTGAAGGATCGTATCGCCCTCGCGAACCACGCTGAGCTGCGTGGATTTTTGCGGCTTCGCGCTCACGGTGCCGTCGATCGGCGAGCGCAAGGTCACGATCCTGGCATTGACCACGGCCTCGACGCTCGAGGTCTGCAACACGGCCTTGAGCGGCAGCCATCCGAAAACGGCGACGATGGCAAGGCCAATGCCGACCTTGAGCAGGCGGCGAACCATGCGGCCCGAGCCTGCGGGCGCTTCGGGATGGGGACTGCTATCGCTGACCGGCTCGTCATGCGCCGGCTGCAGCCGCTCCTGCAAATCGCGCTGCAATCCTCGCGCGCCCTCGGCTTCATCCCTGGTGACGGAACTATTGTCTTCGGGAAACGGCTTGGGCTGCTGTGCCTGATTCATGATGACCGGCCCCTGATCTGTCAGTGCGCGAACCAACGCACAGCTCTGCGGAGCGATGCCGTTGGCGGACAGATCCAATAATCAGGTGCTTCAAAAGCTGCTAAAGCGAACCGGGCATCTTTCGAAAAAATTGCTGCAATTTGCCGAGGTCGGGAGCCCGGCACGGGAGCCGCGCCGTCGACCTGCTCCACCCATCATTCCGGTGCGCCATTGCGCAGCTGAGGGCGTCTGCAGAACTGAGCCCGGAATCCATCAGAGCCGGGGCTAGGCGGGGAATGGATTCCGGGCTCCCACGGAGGCTGTGATCGGACCCGTGTTGCGCGACCCAGGCGTGAGCAGCCAGCGCTTCGGTCCCGGCAGCCTGCCGGACTTGGAATTCAGGGCCGGCTACCGCCCTGAATCCGGCACGTCGAACTGCGGCTGCAGCGCCGCCAGGCTCGCTCCCAGCAAGGCGAGGTAGCTGGCCTGACAGACCACGACGCCCAGATCGAATGCGTCCAGCAGATCGATCCACGGGTTGTCGGCCGGCGTGCTTGCTGTTTGTTTGCCACCCTCGATAACGGAAGGCTGGAAGCTGCGATCGCGTCTCTGGGGCCTCGCCTCGTGGTCGACGTCGTCGGAGCAAACGATCAGATGCAGGCGCGCGCTGGGCATTTCAATCTCCGTCTCTGATAGGCGATTGCTGAACCCCGGAAACCTCTACCGTCATCGAGTTACCCATCAAGCGTAGTCACCGGGATGGAGCGGGCCATTGAACGGAGGTTGATCCGACCGTTACATTCGGTGGGGATGACTCATACTTGAGTTTAGCTCGCAACCTGGACCTGAGCGCGCTCGATGGCTTCGCTTTCTGCGCGATCTAGCGGGTGTGGACCGCCAAAAAGGCCGGCGCGATCCCGTCCGGGCGGCAAGAAAGCTGCTAATATGCAGTCCGTTGGGAGGGCGGCGTTGTCGCCGCTGATGGTAGCAGTCACCTAGCGACGCAGCGCGGCCCATGATGATGGCCAAGTGCTGGTGCTGCCGATGATCCGCGACCCGACCACGAAGTCCTGGTCGGCCGAGCAATGGCTGCTCGGCGGCATGGTGCTGGCCTTGGCTGCAACCTGCATCGGGCTGTTGCTTGGTCCGCAGCCGGCGGCTTCCGTCCATCTGGTTGCCCTGGCGCTGCTCGTCGCGTCGCTTACCGCCGCACTGCTGATGATCCGTCTGGTGGGCCGCTCGCAAAGGCGGATGGAGGCCATGTTGCGTGGCCGAGCCAGCAGCGAGGAGCGCGCGATGGAGGCGCTGCGCAACAGCGAAGCGCAATGGAAGGAGGTATTCGAACACAACCCGGTCATGTACTTCATGGTCGACGCAACGGGCCTCGTGCTGTCGGTCAACACGTTCGGCGCGGCACAGCTGGGCTACACCGTCGACGAACTGCTCGGACAATCCGTGCTGCGGGTCTTTGCCGCCGAAGATCGCGACATGGTCCAGCGCAACGTCGCGGCATGCCTCGACAACATCGGCCAGACCCACAATTGGGAAATCCGGAAGGTCCGCAAGGACGGTTCAAGGATTTGGGTTCGTGAAAACGCCAAGGCGGTGCGGCGGCTGAACGATCAGCTGATCGTGCTGATCGCATGCGAGGACATCACCGAGCGCAAGCAGGCCGAAAATGCGCTGCAGCAGAGTGAAATGTACCTGACCGAAGCCCAGCGATTGAGCCACACCGGCAGCTTCGGCTGGCACGTTGCCAGCGGCGAGATCATCTGGTCGGAAGAGACGTTCAGGATCTTCGAATTCGACAGAGCTCCTTCCATCACACATGCCACGGTCCTGCAGCGCGTCCATCCGGACGATCGCGCCCGCATGCGGCGGACCATCGACCGCGCCTCGCTCGACGGCACAGACTTCGAGCACGGCTATCGATTGCTGATGCCCAGTGGGGCGATCAAATTTGTTCACGCTAGGGCGCATGCGGTGACGAACCTTTCGGGCGGCACCGAATTCGTCGGAGCGGTCACCGACGTGACCGCCCGCAAGCGAGCCGAGGCGGAATTGCACGAAGCGCAGACCAACCTCGCGCACGTCACGCGCGTGACGGCGCTCGGCGAGCTCGCCGCATCGATCGCCCATGAAGTGAACCAGCCGCTTGCCGCCGTGGTCACCAATGCCGCGGCATGCCTGCGGTGGCTCAACCGGGCGGCCCCCGATCTGAACGAAGCCCGCGGCGCGGTCAGGTCGATCATCAGCGACGGCAACCGGGCGGGCGAGGTCATCCAGCGCGTCCGCGCGATGGTGAACAAGACGACCGATCAGAAGGCGCCGCTCGACGTCAATGAGGTCATCAACCAGGTGATCGGCCTGGTGCAGCATGAACTGCAGCGCCACCACGTATCCTTGCAACTCGACCTCGCTCCCGCGCTCCCGTCTGTCGTCGCCGACCGTATCCAGCTGCAGCAGGTCATCCTCAACCTGGTCCTCAACGGCATCGAGGCCATGCAGTCGGTCACGGACCGGCCGCGGGAACTGGTGATCCGGACGCGCCATGACGAGGCCGGGCAGATCGTGGTCACGGTCTCCGATAGTGGCGTCGGGATCGCGAGCGAGAACGCCGAACGACTGTTCGACGCGTTCTACACCACCAAGGCCAGCGGCATGGGAATGGGGCTGTCGATCTGCCGATCGATCGTCGAAGCCCACCGAGGCCGCCTGTCCGTGACCGCAAATATCGGCCCCGGCGCGACGTTCCAGTTCACCTTGCCACTGCACGAAGAGGATCATGCATGGTGACCGGGCGCGCGGCATCGCCTTCTGGTCTGGCAAACGCCGAAGATCCCATCGTCTTCGTCGTCGACGACGACGCATCCGTGCGTGACGCGCTGAGCAATCTGTTCCGATCCGTCGGCTTGCGGACCGCAGCATTCGGCTCGGCGCATGAATTTCTGCAGCGCAAGCCCCCGGATGTCCCGAGCTGCCTGATCCTCGACATCAGGCTGCCCCGGCTCAGCGGCCTCGACTTTCAGGGAGAGCTGGCGAAGGCGGGCATCGATATTCCGATCATCTTCATGACCGGCCACGGGGACATTCCGATGTCGGTGCGTGCCATGAAGGCCGGCGCCGTCGACTTCCTTTCCAAGCCGTTTCGCGACCAGGACATGCTGGATGCCGTGACCGCGGCGCTCGAGCGCGACAGGAACCGTCGCGATGAGGCCAAGGTTCTTGCAAACCTGCGCGCCGCCTTCGCGACCCTGACGCCGCGTGAACGCCAGGTGATGACGCTCGTCACGGCGGGGTTGATGAACAAGCAGGTCGCCGCCGAAATCGGCGTGGCCGAGATCACGGTGAAGATACACCGCGGGCACATCATGCGGAAAATGGCGGCGAAGTCGTTACCCGATCTGGTCAGGATGGCACAGATGCTCCAGATCGGACCGGCAGCCGGCGGGGCGCAAACCTAAGTATGATTCTCCGGCCCCGATTGGCGACGCAGTGTGGTCCCCACATGATGCACACGCCAGAGGCCCTTCCGGCCCGGGAAAACCTCCTTGCCCAACCCGCCCGTGATATCGATCATCGACGATGACATGTCGGTTCGCACCGCGACCGACAATCTCGTCAGATCGCTGGGCTACGCGGTCGAGACCTACGCGTCGGCCGAGGAATTTCTGCACTCGCCCCGCCTGAATGACACATCCTGCGTGATCGCAGATGTCAGGATGCCGGCCATGAGCGGGCTCGACCTGCAGAGCCACCTCATTGCCAGCGGACGCCGCTTTCCGTTCATTTTCGTCACGGCGTTCTCGGTCGAAAGCGATCGCGTCCGGGCGCTGAAGGCTGGAGCGATCTGCTTTCTGAGCAAGCCCTGCGACGGGGACGTCCTGATCAAATGCCTCGATACCGCCCTCGCGCAGCACAGCGCGGCGCCGGGTGCGTGAGTTGGATCAGCCATCACCAGGCCGGCTATACGCAAGGATGATGCCACAAAACATCTGGACAAGTTGCGCATCGACGGCGGCGCCGCGAGAGTTCGCATCGTCGTCCTTCGGGAAGATCGACGGCAAGGACAGCACCAGACATTTTGATTGGCAAATGGCAATTCCTCGGAGGGAGGTCGCCATGCGTTCGGAACCGCGCTGCGCCCAGTGTGACAGCGAAGACCCCAAGATCATCTGTTTGCGAAATCCGGCGGGCGAACGCTACTGCGGACGCCTCTGCCTCTACAAAGGCCAGGAGGACTTCATCCGCTGGCTTTGGCGCGCGAATGCGGAGGCAGCGTCATGACAGCTCGTTGCGGAAATCCGGCGTGCAAACGGCCTTTCGGGCTGATCCGGCACAACTGGTATTTCGAGCAATTCTGCTCGACGAAATGCCGCGAGACCCACAAGCGGCAGCTGGAGCGCAACAAGGCCTATTGGAAGTGGCTGTATCCCTTCCCCAGAACCGGCGCCCCATCGAAAAAGGCGATCTGACGACGTCGGCCAATAGCGCGCGAGGAGTCTCACATGACGACGGTCGATGCGATGCTGGTGGGAGCGATACTCGCGTGGGTGCATTCGCTCGTTGTGTTCCTCTATATCGTGCGCGATCTGCGCAAGATGCCCAGCGAAGATCTCGACTGATCGCCGCACCGGCGGTCGAAGCGGGTCGTTCTGTTGTGGTCTTGACGCGCTTCCTCACGCGAACCGGTTCCCACTCCAAACGCTCTAGAGCGCGATGAGAGTGGGTCGAATCGTCATCGCGCTTTAGCTCTGTGTTTGATCATGATCTTTTCGGAAAACCGCTCCGCACTTTTCCGGATCATGCTCTAGACCTCCACGCCTTCATGACGCAGCAGCCAGCGCTTGCGCTCCAGTCCGCCGCCGTACTTCACCAGCGAGCCATCCGCGCCGATCAGGCGGTGACAGGGCAGCACCACGCTGATCGGGTTGGAGCCGTTGGCATGACCGACCGCACGCATCGCATTCGGCGCGTTCAGCTTCGCCGCCAGCGCGCCGTAGCTCATGGTGGTGCCGTGTGGAATGTTCGGCAGCGCGTGCCAGACCTTCTGCTGGAACGGCGTGCCGGCGACGCGCCATTCGACATCGGTGAGACGATTGAGATCGCCGTTGAAGTAATCGCCGAGCGCCTTGCGCATCGCAGCCGGCGCGCGGCCGTCCCGCAGCGTCACGGCGCCATAATGCAGCCGCAGCAGGTCGAGCATGCGCGCTTCATAATCGTCCCAGTCGAGCGCGCGCAGCACGCCGTCGTCATCGGTCACCAGCAGCGCGGTGCCGATCGGGGTCTTGAGGCGGTCGAGGTTGAAGGTCTGTGGAGTCCTGCGGTCGGCCATTGTCATATCTCGGGCAAGCAGATCGGTCGGCATACAATTCACCGCCCGCATGCTAGCGTCCACCCGAATTCCGGTAAGGAGCGTTTTCGAGCGAAGCGGACACCGGTTCGCGTGAAGAAAACGCACCAAAACAAGAATCTTGAGCTTCGTTTCTTGATTCAATCAGAACCGAAGCTCCGGGGGGCCGCAATATGCTGTTGCTTGGCAATGTTCTGGTCGCGGTGGTGGCCATGCTGCACGTCTATTTCCTTGTGCTCGAGATGTTTCTGTGGACCAAACCGCTCGGGCTGAAGACGTTTCGCAACTCGATCGAGAAGGCAAACGATTCTGCGGTGCTGGCCGCCAATCAGGGCCTCTATAACGGCTTCCTCGCTGCCGGCCTCGTCTGGGGCCTCGTGCACGGCAACCCCGCCTTCGCGCTCCAGATCAAGGCGTTCTTCCTGCTTTGCGTGATCGCAGCCGGCGTCTATGGCGCGGCGACCGTCAGCCGTCGCATTCTTTATGTGCAGGCGGCTCCCGCTGGGTTGGCGCTGATCCAGCTCTGGCTGGCCTAAAGCGCGGGCGCGCTTTTGTTTTCTTGAGCATGATCCACTCGGAAAACCGCTTCACACTTTCCGGATCATGCTCAAACGCGACATCGCGCGCAGGGTGCATCGTCTTGCAATGGCCCAGCCGTTCCTCCATCATCCCGTGCAACGGTGACATCCGCCGGCCTGAGCTTGCGGACAAGATCACCGGCAAGAGGGAGGTCACGGACATGAGAAGCGTGCAATTGCTCGCTGCGACGGCGCTTGCGATCGCGTTGTCGGTTACATCGGCCACCGCGCAGAAGAAATACGACACCGGCGCAAGCGACACCGAGATCAAGATCGGCCAGACCGTGCCGTTCTCCGGCGCCTATTCCGTCTACGCCAATATCGGCAAGACCCAGGCCGCCTATATGAGGATGATCAACGACCAGGGCGGCGTCAACGGCCGCAAGGTCGAGCTGATCCAATATGACGACGCCTATTCGCCGCCGAAAACGGTGGAGCAGACCCGCAGGCTGGTCGAAAGCGACGAGGTGCTGCTGACGTTCCAGATCATCGGCACGGCGCCGAACGTCGCCGTACAGAAATATCTCAACGCCAAGAAGATCCCGCAGCTCTTCGCCGCGACCGGCGCGGCGCGCTTCACCGACCCGAAGAACGCGCCATGGACGATCGCGTTCAACCCGAATTACCAGTCCGAGGGGCGCATCTACGCCAAATACATCCTGGCCAATCACCCGAACGCCAAGATCGGCATCTTCTACCAGAACGACGATCTCGGCCGCGACTACATCACCGGCCTGAAGAGCGGCCTCGGCGACAAGGCCGCCAGCATGATCGTCGGCGAGGTCTCCTACGAGGTCACCGACCCCACCGTCGATTCGCAGGTGGTCAAGCTGAAGTCGATGGGGGTTGATCTGTTCTTCGACGCCTCGACGCCGAAATTCGCGGCGCAGGCGATCAAGAAGCTTGCCGATCTCGGCTGGACCCCGGTGCACATCCTCGACATCAATGCGAGCCCGGTGTCGGCAACGCTGAAGCCGGCCGGCCTCGACATCTCCAAGGGCATCATCTCGACCAATTACGGCAAGGACCCCGGCGATCCCCAGTGGAAGGACGATCCGGGCGTGAAGGCCTTCTTCGCCTTCATGGACAAGTATTTCCCGGAGGGCGACAAGCTCAACACCATCAACACCTATGCCTACTCGACGGCCGAGCTGCTGATCCAGGTGCTCAAGCAGTGCGGCGACGACCTCACCCGCGACAACCTGATGAAGCAGGTGACCAGCCTGAAGAAGTTCGTGCCGAGCCTTGCGCTGCCGGGCATGTCGATCACGACGGGACCGAATGACTACCGCGTCAACAAGCAGATGCAGATGATGAAGTTCAACGGCGAACGCTGGGAGCTGTTCGGACCGATCATCGAGGACACGGGCCCGGCGGGCTAGCCAGTTCGCCGCGCCGACGTGACGTGATCGAGGTCGCGCATCTCAAGTACACTGTCGTCCCGGCGAAGGCCGGGACCCATACGCCGCGGCTTGTGTTGGAGATGGGATTCGTCGTTCAAGCATCGCAAGGCAATCGACAGTCGTGGTAATGGGTCCCGGCCTTCGCCGGGACGACGCTGAGTTTGTTGCTGCCAGCAGGACGGCAAAGTGGAGCCGGGAACGAAGCTCTCGGCAAACTTCTACTTTGTTCATCCGATTACCATCACCGCCCTGCCGACCGAGCGATGTGGCCGACGGGCTTTATTGTTTCGCATCGCCCCCTACTTTGGTTGACTGAAATCGCTCACCTTTTCGGCAGCGTTCGTCTTGCGTTGCAACAACGGTTCCTCCAGTATCCCGGCCCAGCGATGGCGACCGCGGGACCTTGATCCCGCGGACAAGATCATCGGCCAACCATCAGTCACGTGAGGGAAACAGCACTATGAGGAACGGGATTTTCCACCTGGTCACGGGAACGGCGCTCGCGATCGCGCTGTCAGCAACGTCGGCCTTTGCCCAGAAGAAGTACGATCCGGGCGCAAGCGACACCGAGATCAAGATCGGCCAGACCGTGCCGTTCTCCGGCGCCTATTCCGTCTACGCCAATATCGGCAAGACCCAGGCCGCCTACTTCAAGATGATCAACGATCAGGGCGGCATCAACGGCCGCAAGATCAACCTGATCCAGTATGACGACGCCTATTCGCCACCGAAAACCGTCGAGCAGGTGCGCAAGCTCGTCGAGGGCGACGAAGTGCTGTTCACCTTCCAGATGATCGGCACGCCGCGAACGCCGCCGTGCAGAAATATCTCAACGCCAAGAAGGTCCCGCAGCTCTTCGCCGCGACCGGCGCGGCGCGCTTCACCGACCCGAAGAACTTCCCCTGGACCATGGGCTTCAACCCGTCCTACCTCGTCGAGGGCCGCATCTACGCGCAGTACATTCTGAAGGAGCATCCCAACGCCAAGATCGGCGTGCTCTACCAGAACGACGACCTCGGCAAGGATTATCTCGCCGGCCTCAAGGCCGGCCTCGGCGAGAAGGCCGCCAAGATGATCGTGGCCGAAGCCTCCTATGAGGTCTCCGACCCGACCATCGATTCCCAGGTGATCAAGATCAAGGACGCCGGCGCCGACCTGTTCTTCTCGGCCTCGACGCCGAAGCAGGCGGCGCAGGCGATCAAGAAGATCGCCGAGCTCGGCTGGCACCCGATCCACATCGTCGACATCAACGCGACCTCGGTCGGCGCCGTGCTGCAGCCGGCGGGCCTGGAAGCCTCCAAAGGCCTGATCAGCACCAATTACGGCAAGGATCCGGCCGATCCGCAGTGGAAGGACGATGCCGGCATGAAGCGCTATTTCGCCTTCATGGCCAAGTACTATCCTGAAGGCGACAAGGATTCGAACCTGAACGTCTACGGCTACATCACCGCGCAGCTGCTGGTGCAGGTGCTGAAGCAGTGCGGCGACGATCTCACCCGCGACAACGTGCTGAAGCAGGCGACCAACCTGAAGAATGTCGAGCTCGACATGGCGCTGCCCGGCATCAAGGGCAACACCGCGCCGAACGACTATCGCGTCAACAAGCAGCTGCAGATGATGCGCTTCAACGGCGAGCGCTGGGAGCTGTTCGGCCCGATCCTCGAGGACGCCGGCCCGGCGGGCTAGTCGGTTCGCGCGGGTATGAAATGCAATCGGCGGCCTCCGGGCCGCCGATTTGTTTTGGAGCTCGTCATTGCCGGGCCTGACCCGGCAATCCATCAAATTGAGAAGGCTCTTCTCTGATGGATGCGCGGGTCAAGCCCGCGCATGACGATATCGGCCGACGGCCGACATCGTCACTCCGGAATCTCCCCGAAATTCTTTCCCACCGGCAGCACGGCATGCCGGATCAGCCGCGAATCCTCCACCGCGGCCTGGCGATGCTTCACCGCCTCGCGATAGACGGGATCGCGGATCATCTCGGCGAAGGCCGCGACGCTGGGATATTCGGCGATGAAGCAATGGTCCCAGCGCTCCTCCTGCGGGCCGATCAGCATCAGCTCGAACTTGCCCTGCCAGACGATGCGGCCGCCGAGGCGTTCGAACACCGGGCCGCTCTCGCGGCCATAGGCCGCATAGGCCTCCGCGCCGCTCGCCTTGCGGCCGTCCGGATAGGCCGCCTCCTTCCGCAGGCGCACCAGATTGAGCATGTGGATCGGGCCCGGGCGGTCGTTCTCCCGGAATTGCGCGAAGATCTCCTTGGTCGGATCGATATGGCCCATGCGGTGCTCCTTCGTTTCTTGTTCCGTCTCTATGTAGCACGCGCTGCCTCACCTCCTAATCCCCCGTTAAGCTTTGCGTAACCGCCCCTTAAACCGGGAACGCTAGCGTGCGCCCTGTCAGGGTGTGAGCGTTGCGGATGGCGTGGGGACGTAAAAAAGGCGGTGCGCGCAAGGAGCCGCTGTTCGGGCTGCCGGCCGCGCTTGCCGACCTCAGACTGTCGCCCTCCGACCGCATTCCCGGCGGCGGCGACTACAAGCCCGCGAAGTCCAAACCCAAGAGCAGCGACAAGAGCGGCGACAAGAGCGGCGATTCCGGTAGCGAGAAACCGCGCCCGTCGCGCGGCGGCAGCAAGCGGCGCAGCAAGTCGCGGGGCTTTGGCATCGGCCGCCTGTTCTATTGGACCGCGGTGCTCGGCCTGTGGGCCGGCATTGCGGTGATCGCCGTCGTGGTCTATGTCGGCGCCCATCTGCCTCCGATCCAGTCGCTGGAGATTCCCAAGCGGCCGCCGACGATCCAGATCGTCGGCATGGACGGCAGCATGCTGGCGCAGCGCGGCGAGATGGCCGGCGCCAATATCGCGCTGAAGGACCTGCCGCCCTATCTGCCCAAGGCATTCATCGCCATCGAGGACCGCCGCTTCTATTCGCATTTCGGCATCGATCCCGTCGGCATCCTGCGGGCCCTCGTCACCAACGTGCTCCATCGCGGCGTGTCGCAGGGCGGTTCGACGCTGACGCAGCAGCTCGCGAAGAACCTGTTCCTGACCCAGGAACGCACCATACAGCGCAAGCTGCAGGAGGCAGAGCTCGCGATCTGGCTGGAGCGCAAGCACTCCAAGGACGACATCCTGGAGCTCTATCTCAATCGCGTCTATTTCGGCTCCGGCGCCTACGGCGTCGAAGCCGCCGCGCAGAAATATTTCGGCAAGTCGGCGAAGAACGTCACGATCGCCGAAGCCGCGATGCTGGCCGGCCTCGTCAAGTCGCCGTCGCGCCTTGCGCCGAACCGCAATCCGGAAGGCGCCGAGGCGCGCGCGCAGATCGTGCTCGCGGCGATGGCGGACGCGAAATTCATCACCGACGCGCAGGCCAAGGCCTCGATCGGCCATCCCTCGATTGTGGTGAAGCCGGCCGGCGCCGGCACGGTCAATTACGTCGCGGACTGGATCGGCGAGGTGCTGGACGACCTTGTCGGCCAGATCGACGAGAGCATCAAGGTCGAGACCACGATCGATCCGAAACTGCAGAGCGTGGCGGAAGCCGCGATCATCGACGAGCTCGCGGCCAAGAGCGTCAAGTTCAATGTCAGCCAGGGCGCGCTGGTGGCGATGACGCCCGACGGCGCGGTGCGCGCCATGGTCGGCGGGCGGAACTATTCCGACAGCCAGTACAACCGGGCTGTGACCGCCAAGCGCCAGCCGGGCTCCTCGTTCAAGCCGTTCGTGTACCTCACCGCGCTCGAGGCAGGACTGACGCCGGACACCATCCGCACCGACGCGCCGCTCGACGTCAAGGGCTGGAGACCCGAGAACTACACCCACGAATATTTCGGCGCGGTGACGCTGACGCAGGCGCTGGCGATGTCGCTCAACACGGTCGCGATCCGCCTCGGCCTCGAGGTCGGGCCGAAGAACGTGGTGCGCACCGCGCACCGGCTCGGCATCTCCTCCAAGCTCGAACCCAATGCCTCGATCGCGCTCGGCACCTCCGAGGTCTCCGTGGTCGAGCTGGTCGGCGCCTACGCGCCCTTCGCCAACGGCGGCTACGCCATCTCGCCGCATGTGGTGACCAAGATCAAGACCAGCTCGGGCAAGCTGCTCTATGACCGACCGACCGATCCGCCCAACCAGGTGATCGAGCCGCGCTACGATTCGATGATGAACAGCATGATGCGGGAGACGCTGATATCAGGCACCGCCAAGAAGGCCGAGATTCCCGGCTGGCCGGCCGCCGGCAAGACCGGCACCAGCCAGGATTATCGCGACGCCTGGTTCATCGGCTACACCGCCAACCTCGTCACCGGTGTCTGGCTCGGCAACGACGACAACTCGCCAACCAAGAAGGCGACCGGCGGCGGCCTGCCGGTGGAAGTCTGGACGCGCTTCATGCGCGCGGCGCACGAGGGCGTGCCGGTGGCCGCGATCCCGAACTCGCAAGGCAGTTGGGGACCGGCGAACCTGATGCAGATCTCGTCGCAGGTCACCGCACCGGCAGCGCCGGCGGGACCGATGCAGATTCAGCCACCGATGCAGGCATCGCAGCCGCCCGCGCCGGTACCATCCGGCGGCAGCTATTATCGCCCGCCATCGCCGACGCCAGCCCGCGCCTCGGCGCCACCCAACCCGAACGCGCGGCCCGAGGCTGCGGCTGGACTTGACGGCTGGCTGGCGGATCGGTTGTTTCGGTAGGCGCTAAAGCATGATCCGGAAAAATGCGAAGCGGTTTTCCGAAAAGATCATGCTCAAACAAAGAGCTAAGGCGCGATGACGATTCAACCTAACTCATCGCGCTTTAGTCCGACAAATCACATCAATTCGTAGCCCGGATGAAGCGAAGCGAAATCCGGGACCAGTCGCCCCACCAATGAGAGCTGCCCTGGATTGCGCTGCGCTCCATCCGGGCTACGCACCGCGCCTTTCATTTATGTTCAAGCCGTCATCCCCGGACGTGCGGGGATCCAGTACGCCGCGGCCTATCGGTTGAACACGAATGCCTCCGGAATACTGGATCGCCCGCTTTCGCGGGCGGTGATAGGAGGCGGCGAAGACAGTGCGTAGTATCGTAGACCGGCGCTGCTGCGCCCTACTCCTCGACCCCGTAGCGATGCAGATCGTTGCCGTAGGTGTCGAGCCACTTCTTGGCGCGCTCCATCGACGGGCAGACTTTTCCGCACACGCGCCAGAACCGCGCCGAGTGGTTCATCTCGACGAGATGAGCGACTTCGTGGGCGGCGAGATAGTCGAGCACGAAGGGCGGTGCGAGGATCAGGCGCCAGGAGAACGACAGCGAGCCGGCCGAGGTGCAGGAGCCCCAGCGGCTGGACTGATCGCGGATCGAGATCCGGCGTACCCGCACACCGAGTTCCGCGGCGTGAAGCTGCGCCGCCTTCTGCAGATCCTTGCGCGCCTCGCGCTTGAGGAAGTCGTGCACGCGGCGATCCATGTGCTCGACGCCGCCGGCGACGCAAATGATCTTCTCGCCGCTGTCGCGCGTCTCGGTCCACACCGTGCCGCGCTCGCCCGAGCGGTGCACCAGGCGATGCGGCACGCCGCGCAACGGCACCACGGTGCCGGGCTGGAACGGCGCGGCCTTCGGCAGACGGCCGAGACGGGCGGCGATCCAGCCGCCATGGAGATTGGCGAAGTCCTTGGCTTCCGGAATCGTGCCGCGCGGCGGCATCGTCAGGATCGCTTCACGATCGGTCGGATGTATCCTGAGTGTGTAACGGCGCGCGCGCCTGTGCCGGCGCAACCTGACGGTGAAGAACTGGGAGCCGTGTCTGACCAATACGGTCGCGGGTTCGGCAGGCCGACGATAAAGGAGTGCGCGAGTGGCCATGTCTGTCAGTCCGGGGAGCAGGAGTTCGCCCGGATTCTGCCATAACCGCCGCCAGGGAAAGCGCTCGGCGCAAAAACAAATCATTTGCCCAATATACAGGGGCTGGACGTTAATTGACCTCTACAGGCAGGGGCTGGAACCCGAATTTTTCCGATGAATCAAGGTTACGAAAAAGGCCCAAAGAATGGAATTATATTCATCCCTTGAGCCTGGTCTGATTTGAGATTCTTTTAGTTAAATCAGTGACTTGTGCGACCGCGAAAATCGCGGCCGGGGCGATACCTATTCGGCGGCGGCGACCAGCGAAAGCCGCGCATTGGCCGCCGAAACCATGAAATCAGAGATTCGCGGCACGATTTCGGACCGGAAACGCGAGCCGTTGAACACGCCATAGTGCCCGACGCCCTTCTGCACGTAATGCACTCGGCGATGGTTCGGGATCGCGGTGCAGAGCGCGTGCGTCGCCTCGGTTTGGCCAAGACCGGAGATGTCGTCGTTCTCGCCTTCGACCGTCATCAACGCGACGCGCTTGACCTTGGAGGGTTCGACGCGGGTTCCACGATGAGTCATCTCGCCCTTCGGCAGCGAGTGCTTCACGAACACGGTGTCGACGGTCTGCAGGTAATACTCGGCCGAGAGATCCATCACCGCGAGATATTCGTCGTAGAAATCGCGGTGCTTGTCGACGAGATCGCCGTCGCCCTTCACCAGATTGGCAAACAGCTGCTTGTGCGCATCCATGTGCCGATCGAGATTCATGCTGATGAAGCCGTTCAGCTGCAGGAATCCCGGATAGACGTCGCGCATCATGCCCGGATGCGGGAACGGCACCTTGGTGATGACGTGGTTGCGGAACCAGTCGATACCGCGCTCCTGGGCGAGGTTGTTCACCGCGGTCGGATTGCGGCGGGTGTCGATCGGGCCGCCCATCAACGTCATCGAGGTCGGCACGAACGGATCGTTATTCGCTTCCATCACCGAAACGGCCGCCACGACAGGCACCGACGGCTGGCACACCGCGATGACATGCATGTTGCCGCCAAGCGCGTGCAGCATCTCGATCAGGTAATCGACATAGTCCTCGAGGTCGAACCGGCCGGCCGCGAGCGGGACCATGCGGGCATCGGCCCAATCGGTGATGTAGACCTCATGCGCCGGCAGGAAAGCCTCGACCGTGCCGCGCAGCAGCGTCGCATAATGGCCGGACATCGGAGCCACGATCAGCACGCGCGGCTGCGGACTGCGCAGCGGGCGGGCGAACTTGCGATCGAAATAGAGCAGCTTGCAGAACGGCTTTTCCCAGACCGAACGGATCTCCACAGGGACGCGGATGCCGTTGACCTCGGTGTCGTTGAGACCCCATTCCGGCTTGCCGTAGCGGCGCGTGGTGCGCTCGAACAATTCACAGGCCGCGGCGACCGACTTGCCGACCTCGGTGCGCGCCCAGGGGTTGAGGGGATTCTGAAACAGCAGCTTGGTCGCGTCGGTGACCGCACGTGCCGGATTGAGAGAGGCATGAGCCATCTCGTACATCCAGTACATCGGCGTCGTCAGGACCGGACTGCCTTCTGCCGCCAGCGGCGGCGCGCCGCCGAACTCACCAATGGGCATAGTATTTTCAGACCCCTGTTTTGCGCCGCAGCATACTGACCAATGCGTAACAATGCGTCAATGCGCCGCGAGCCGAATCTGGGGGCGATATCGGGCTAAAAGGCCGAGAATCCACGAGAAAGTGACATTTATTCACCACCGCCGAGCAGCGACCCGTTGCGCTTGGCGCTCTGCAAAAGGGCAAGGAAGATCGCAAAAGAGGCAGCGAACAGGATGGCGTTGATGGCCAGCGCCCACACCATCAGGTCGGCGCGGAAGACGTGCTCGATCAACAGGGCCCGCATTCCCTCGAACACGTAGGTCGGCGGCAACGCCCAGGCGACGTATTGCAACCAGACCGGCAGCACGCTGACGGGATAGTAGATGCAGGCGAGCGGCATGATCGCGAACATCAGGGTCCAGACGATGCTTTCGGCGCCAAGGCCGTTTCGCAGCACCAGACCCGAGACGAAGATGCCGACCGACCAGCTCGTGAAGATCAGATTGCAGAAGAAGGCGATCAGCGGCAGGCCGAGCGCATAGACGTTGAAGTGAAACAGAAACAGCGCGAGCAGCGTCATCGGGATGACGCCGATCGCGAGCCGGATCAGGCTCATGACCATCAGCGACAGCAGAAACTCGATCGGCTTGAGCGGGCTCATCATGAGGTTGCCGAGGTTGCGCGCCCACATCTCTTCCAGGAACGAGATGGAGAAGCCGAGCTGTCCGCGGAACAGGATGTCCCAGAGGATGACGGCGCCGATCAGCGTGCCGCCCGCCTTGGCGAAGAAGCCGGATGCCTGCGAGATGTAATTCTGGAGGAAGCCCCAGGTGATGACCTGCAGCGCCGGCCAGTACAGCAGCTCGAGCAGCCGCGGCCAGGACGACAGCAAGAGATACCAGTAGCGCAGGACCATCGCATTGATGCGTTGCAGTGAAATGGCGTGCTGGTGCTGGCTGACGAGTTCACTCATGGTGTGCCCTCTGGCGCGCCCTCGCGCACCCGGCCGCGCGCGACGTCCAGAAACACCTCTTCCAGGGTGGTGCGGTTGTAGCGGGCCATGATCGCTGCCGGCGCGTCGTCGTCCTCGATGCGGCCGCGCTTCATGATGATGACGCGGTCGCAGAGCCGTTCGACCTCGAGCATGTTGTGCGAGGCCAGGAGAATGGTGGCGTTGTTGTCCCGGCGATACCGCTCAAGATGCGCGCGCACCCAGTCGGCGGTATCGGGGTCGAGCGAGGCGGTCGGCTCGTCCAGGAGCAGCAGCTCGGGCTGGTTGATCAGCGCCTTCGCCAGCGCCACGCGGGTCTTCTGACCGGCCGAGAGCTTGCCGTTGGCGCGGTCGATGAATTCGGTGAGGTCGAGATCATCGGCGAGCTGGTCGATCCGCTCACGCAAATGCTGCACGGCATAGAGGCGGCCGAACACGGTGAGGTTCTGCCGCACCGTGAGCCGCATCGGCATGTCGACATAGGGGCTCTCGAAATTCATCCGGCCCAGCACGGCCGCGCTCTCCTCGGGCATGCGATGCCCCAGCACCTGCACGCGGCCGGAGGTCGGCAGCACCAGGCCCATGATCATCGCGATGGTCGTGGTCTTGCCGGCGCCGTTGCCGCCCAGAAGGCCGGTGATGCTGCCGCGCGGAAGCGTGAAGGAGATATCGTCGACGGCGCGGGTCTGCTTGTAGACCTTGACGAGGTGCGCGACGTCGATCGCGGCCGATCCGCCCTGATCGACCGCCGGCGATTGCGCCTGACCTGTCCCGACCTGTTGCATGTGGCCGTCATTGAGCCATTGCGACAATAAGCGCAAGGCTTGCCCTGCATCGTTGCGCTAAGTCGCGAATTTGTGCGCCGCCCACGGCACAGCTAAGGTCCCGGCATGACCGACGTCGCTTCCGATTTCCGCCAACCCCGCCGCTATGTCCGGCTGGACACGATCCTGCGGCTGCGCTGGCTCGCAGTGCTGGGGCAGCTCGCCGCGATCTTCATCGTGGCACAGGGGCTCGAATTCGACGTTCCGATCGTCCCATGCGTCACCATCGTGACGTTCTCGGCGCTGCTCAATCTGGCGCTCCAGACCGCGGCCAATCCGATGCAGCGGCTGGAGCCGATGCAGGCGGCCGGGCTGCTCGCGCTGAACATCGTGGAGCTGGCCGGCCTGTTGTTCTTCACCGGCGGCCTGCAGAACCCGTTCTCGTTCCTGTTCCTCGCGCCCGTGCTGATCTCGGCCACCGCGCTGCCGATCCGGCTGACGATCGCGCTCGGCTGCCTTGCGGTCGCCTGCGCCTCCGCGCTGTTCTTCTTCCATTTTCCGCTGCCGTGGGATTCCGACGATCCGCTGGTGCTGCCGCCGGTCTATCTCGTCGGCGTCTGGCTCTCGATCGTGCTCGCGATCGGCGTCACCAGCCTCTACTCGTTCCAGGTCACCGAGGAGGCGCGCAAGCTCGCGGACGCGCTGGCGGCGACCGAGCTGGTGCTGACGCGCGAGCAGCATCTGACCCAGCTCGACGGACTCGCCGCCGCCGCCGCGCACGAGCTCGGCACGCCGCTCGCGACGATCTTCCTGATCTCGCGCGAACTGGAAAAGACGGTGAAGGACCCAAGCTTTGCCGCCGACCTGAAGACCTTGCGCGAGCAGACCCAGCGCTGCCGCGACATCCTGAGCAAGATCACCCAGCTCTCCTCCACCGGCGCGCCGTTCGACCGCATGAAGATGTCGGAGCTGATCGAGGAGGTGGTGGCGCCGCACCGCGATTTCGGCGTCGAGATCAAGGTGCGGCTTGCTGTCGCAGCAACGCCTGAGCCGGTCGGCTCGCGCAATCCGGCGATCCTTTACGGCATCGGTAACATCGTCGAGAACGCGGTCGATTTCGCCCGCACCACCGTCGAGGTGAACGCATGGTGGAACGCCGAGACCGTTGAGGTCGTCGTCTCCGACGACGGTCCGGGCATCGCGCCCGACATGCTGAAGCGGATCGGCGAGCCGTATCTGTCGCGCCGCCGGGGTGCGGATGAGGCCCAAAACCCACGTGGGGGCCTCGGTCTGGGCGTTTTCATCGCAAGGACGCTGCTGGAACGTACCGGCGCCAAGGTGTCGTTTACCAATCGCACCTTTCCCGATCACGGCGCCGTGGTGCAGATCGTCTGGCCGCGCGAGCGCTTCGAGGAAGCCGCGCCGGGCGACGAAACCGAATCCTGAGAACGATTCTTAATCGCAACTCTGGCATTACGGATGCATTGTTCTCTCCAGACAAGCACGCGACTTTCGGCTGCCTTGGCAGCGCCACGGTAGAACCCCATATTGTTGGTGTCTGCCACAGGGAAAAATGGACCGTGAACGCCATCACTGAACTGAATGACCATGCCGACCGCTCGCTCCTCATCGTCGAGGACGACAAGCCGTTCCTGGAACGTCTGTCGCGCGCGATGGAGACGCGGGGTTTCGCGGTGAAGTCATGCGACACGGTATCTGATGGTCTCGCCGAGATCGGCCGCGCCGCGCCCGCTTTCGCGGTCGTCGACCTCCGGCTCGGCGACGGCAACGGCCTCGACGTGGTCTCGGCGTTGAAGAAGAAGCGCCCCGATGCACGCGCGATCGTGCTGACCGGCTATGGCAACATCGCCACCGCCGTCACCGCGGTGAAGATGGGCGCGATCGATTATCTCTCCAAGCCGGCGGATGCCGACGACGTCGTCGCGGCACTGCTGTCGACCAGCGCGGAGAAATCCGAGCTGCCGACCAACCCGATGTCGGCCGACCGCGTGCGCTGGGAGCACATCCAGCGCATCTACGAGATGTGCAACCGCAACGTCTCGGAAACGGCGCGCCGGCTCAACATGCACCGCCGCACGCTGCAGCGCATTCTGGCCAAGCGCGCGCCGCGGTAATCGACGCTTCATTTGTTTTCGCGATGGCCGGGCTCGTCCCGGCCATTTGCTTTTCGTCGCTTCGTAGGGTGGGTAGAGCGAAGCGAAGCGAAACCCACCAACTTCACGCGGCGGCGACAAGTGATGGGTTTCGCTTCGCTCCCCATCAGCCGGGCCGAACCATCCTTCGAGGCTCGCTCCGCTCGCGCCTCCGGCGACAAAGGCGAGGCCTTTGCGCGGGGATGACGGGTTAAGATCGCGTGCTCGCTCTAAAACTCGCCGTGCCCCTGCGGATCGACGAGGCGGTTGATGCGCTGCGCCGCGGCCATTGCAAAGCGCACCGTCATCTGCTTGCGCGTCGGTGCCGGCAGGCGATGCTCGGGCGCCTCGCAATGCATGTGCGCGCCATAGGCATCGGCGATGATCAGGCCGGTGTCATCAGGAAAGATCTCGCACGGCAGATCCTGCGTGAAGGCGAAGAACAGCCGGTCGCAATGGGCGCGGTATTCGTGCCATTTCTGGTCGGCGCGCAGATCCTCCACCGATGATTTGATCTCGACGATCCAGATCTCGCCGCGCTCATTGAGCGCCACCAGGTCGGCACGGCGGCCCGAGGGCAGCGGCAATTCGCTGATGCAGGAGAAGCCGAGCGAACGCAGCAGCCGCGCCGTGCCGCGCGCGATGGCGAGCGCGGTCTCAGACTGGCGACGGTCCGGCGGCGGCACGAGGGCGATCTGGCGGGCGGATGAGTCCATTGCGCGAAGATTAGCCGATTCCACGAGAGCATGATCCGGAAAAGTGGAAGCCGGTTTTCCGCGAAGATCATGCTCCAGCCGATAGAGCGCGGCAGCGCGGGAATCGGCCGCAAATTCGCGAGGAAGGCGCCTTGATTCCGGCCTCAAGCCACCGCGAAGCCGATGGAACCTGGTTCCGAGGGACGAAACCACTGCAGGAGAGGCCCATGAGGTCACGCATCACGCTTCGCTCGTTCGTCTTCGCTCTCGCAACCCTGCCGCTAACAGCCGGACTGTGCTCCGCCATCGCCAAGCCGGTGGTCGAGGTCGCCTTCGTGCTCGATACCACCGGCTCGATGGGCGGATTGATCGAGGGCGCCAAACGGAAGGTCTGGTCGATCGCGACCGCAATCGTCGATTCCAATCCCGACGCCGATATCCGGATGGGCCTCGTCGCCTATCGCGACATCGGCGACGACTATGTGACCCGGAAGGTCGAGCTGACGCGCGACATCCAGGATCTCTACGGCAATCTGCTGGAATTGAAGGCGCGCGGCGGCGGCGACTGGCCGGAGAGCGTCAACGAGGCGCTCGACGTCGCCGTCAACAAGATGCAGTGGACGCAAGGCCGCGACAGCACACGCATCGTTTTTCTGGTCGGCGACGCCCCGCCGCACATGGACTATGCGCAGGACACCAAATACCCGGTCACGCTCGCCGTCGCCAAGCAACGCGACATCATCGTCAACGCCGTGCTTGCCGGCAACGCGCAGGATACCGAGCGGGTGTGGCGCGATATCGCGCAGAACGGCAACGGCGAGTTCATCCCGATCCCGCAGGATGGCGGCCAGATCGTCACCATCGAAACGCCGTTCGACGAGGACATCATCATCCTGCAGCGCCAGATCAACGGCACCGTGATTCCCTACGGCCCGCGCGCGTTGCAGAAGCGAACGGAATCCAAAACCCGGCAGCTGGCGAGCGTCGCCGCGTCTTCGCCGGCCCGTGCGTCGGAGATGGCAAGCTTCATCAACAAGCGCGCCAAGGTGACGTCGGAGGCGGTCACCGGCGACGGTGATCTGGTCGCCGACGTCGCGGCCGGCCGCAACGATGTGGCAAAGGTCAGGGACGAGGATCTGCCGGACAATCTCCGCGCCATGAAGTCGGAAGCGCGCACCGCCGAGATCGACAAGCAGATCACCCAGCGCAAGGCGCTGAACGAGAAGCTCGCCGCGCTGGTCGCCAAGCGCGACAAATACGTCGCCGAGCACCGCAAGAGCGCGCCGAAGGCGTCATCGTTCGATCGCGTGGTCGAGGACACGCTGAAGGCGCAGATCAAGCGGTAGCCATTCGGCACGGAGCGTCGTCCGGCTCCCTTGCGGGAAGGCGCTCCACAGGAACCCGTCGCCGCCTCACCGCTTATCCTCCCGGCCGCCGTCACGGGTGGGACTGGAGAGGATTGCCTGGTGATCGACGACCTCTGGTACAAGAACGGAGTGATCTACTGCCTGTCGGTTGGCACCTACATGGATGCCAACGGCGATGGCATCGGTGATTTCAGCGGCCTGCTCCGGCGCCTGGACTATTTGCACGGGCTCGGCATCACCGCGATCTGGCTGATGCCGTTTCAGCCTTCGCCCAACAGGGACGACGGCTACGACATCTCGGATTATTACGACGTCGATCCGCGCTACGGCACGCTGGGCGACTTCGTTGAATTTACCCATGGTTGCCAGCAACGCGGCATCCGCGTCATCATCGACCTCGTCGTCAATCACACCTCGGATCAGCACGCCTGGTTTCGATCAGCGCGCGGCTCGAAGGACTCGCCGTACCGCGACTGGTATGTCTGGTCGGACAAGAAGCCTGCCAATGCCAACACCGGCATGGTGTTTCCCGGCGTTCAGAAATCGACCTGGACGCGCGACAAGCAAGCCGGCGCCTGGTACTTCCATCGCTTCTACGATTTCCAGCCGGACCTCAACACATCGAACCCGCATGTGCAGGCCGAGATCCTCAAGATCATGGGGTTCTGGATTCAGCTCGGCGTCTCGGGCTTCCGCATGGACGCCGTGCCCTTCGTGATCGCGACCAAGGGCGCCTCCAGGCGCAAGCCGGTCGAGCAGTACGACATGCTGCGATCGTTTCGGGAATTTCTGCAATGGCGCCAGGGCAACGCGATCATCCTCGCCGAAGCCAACGTATTGCCCGAGACGGACATGGAATATTTCGGGCGTGACGGCGACAGAATGCACATGATGTTCAACTTCCATGTCAATCAGCATCTGTTCTACGCGTTGGCGTCGGCGGATACGAAGCCGTTGGCGAAGGCCTTGACGGCGACCAAGCCACGGCCCGCGACCGCACAATGGGGCTTGTTCCTGCGCAATCATGATGAACTCGACCTCGGCCGCCTCTCCAAGCCGCAGCGCGAGACGGTGTTCGAGGCATTCGGTTCCGACAAGACCATGCAGCTCTACGACCGCGGCATCCGGCGACGGCTTGCGCCCATGCTGGGCGGCGACCGCCGACGCATCGAGCTCGCCTACAGCGTGATGTGCACGCTTCCCGGCACGCCCGTGATCCGCTACGGCGATGAACTCGGCATGGGCGACAATCTGGATCTGCCCGAACGCGGTTGCGCGCGCACGCCGATGCAATGGTCGACCGAGCCGCACGCCGGCTTCACCGAGAGCGATCGGCCATGTGTGCCCGTCATCGACAATGGACCGTATGGCTATGAGCACGTCAACGCGGCCAAGCAACGGCGCGACCCCAATTCGATGCTGAACTGGACCGAGCGCATCGTCCGGATGCGCAAGGAAGTCCCCGAGGTCGGCTGGGGAGATTTCAAGGTCATCGCAAGCCGAAATCCCGCCATCCTGATCATCCGGTACGACTGGCGTAACAACTCGGTGCTGTTCGTGCACAATTTCGCGGAAAAGCCGCTCGAGATATCCTTCGACGTCGGGCTGCCCGACGATGCCGGCAATCTCCTCGTCAATCTCCTGACCGAGGACCACAGCCGCGCCGACGATGCCGGTCGCCACAAGCTTCTGATCGAGGCCTACGGCTATCGCTGGTACCGGGTCGGCGGGCTCGATTATCTGCTCAAGCGCAGCGACATCGATACCAATGAGCCCCGCACACGGCGTCAATCGTCCTGATGCGGTCCGAGGATCACGCCTTCATTGGGGCGCAGATCGAGCACGCCTTCGACCTTCTCGCCCTGCCGGTCCATCAAGGTCGACAGCAGAACCTCGTTGCTGAAACCGATCGCGCTCGACGAGACCGACGCCGGCGCCGCGCCAAAATTCAGCGCGATCACGACGACGCCGTCAGTGCTGCGCCGCCGGTAGAGCAGCACATCACCGTGCGCCGCCACCGGCTCATAGCTGCCATGGATGAGCTGCGGCAGCCTTCGCCGCAGCGCGATCAGCGCCTTGTAGAGGTTGAGGATCGACGCCGGCTCCGCCTCGAGGCTTGCGACATTGTCGCTGGCAAAATCCTGCGCGATCGGCAGCCATGGCGTGGCGGTCGAGAACCCGGCATGGCGCTCGGCGCTCCACTGCATCGGCGTGCGGCAGCCGTCGCGGCCGACGCCGATGCCGGGCACGTTCTTCTCGAATGGATCGCGCACGTCCTCCGGTGCGATCGCGAGCTGGTGCATGCCGATCTCGTCGCCGTAGTAAAGCGTCGGCGTGCCGCGCAGCGTCAGCAGCAGCATGGCCGCGACGCGGGCCTGCTCGGGACCGACGCGGCTCGCCACGCGCGGCCGATCATGATTGCCGAGCACCCAGTTCGGCCAGGCGCCCTTCGGCAGCGCCTTCTCGTAATCCTCGACGATCTTCTCGATCGAGCGCGCGCTCCAGAAGGTCGAGAGCAGCGCGAAATTGAACGGCATCTGCGCGCCGGTGAGATCGTTGCCGTAATAGGCCATCAGGCGATGCAGCGGCAGATAGATCTCGCCGATCAGGACGCGGGCGCCGTAGGAATCGGTGACGCGCCGCATCTCGGCGATGACATCGTGCACCTCCGGCTGATCGGTCGAGTACTGCGTCAGGATCTTCTCGTTCGGCGGCCGGCCCTCGACATAATGCGGGTTGGGCGGGTTGTCGCGGAAATCGGCGTCCTTGATCAGGTGCCAGATCACGTCGACACGAAAGCCATCGACACCCTTGTCGAGCCAGAACCGCATCACATCATAGATGGCGGCCCGGACATCCGGATTGCGCCAGTTCAGGTCCGGCTGCCGGGCGAGGAAGGCGTGGTAATAGCATTGGCCTGAGGTCTCGTCATACGCCCAGGCGCTGCCACCGAACTCGGACAGCCAGTTGTTGGGCGCGCCGCCATCGGGGGCCGGATCGCGCCAGATGTACCAGTCGCGCTTGGGATTGTCGCGCGACGACCGGCTCTCGATGAACCAGGGATGCTGGTCCGAGGTGTGGTTCGGCACGAGATCGAGGATCAGCTTCAGACCGGAATCGTGGGCGGCGGCGAGCAACGCGTCGAAATCGGCCATCGCGCCGAACAGCGGCTCGATGCCGACATAATCCGAGATGTCGTAGCCGAAATCCGCCATCGGCGAGGGAAAGATCGGCGACAGCCAGATCGCGTCGACGCCGAGCCGCGTCAGATAGGGCAGCCGCGTGATGATCCCCTTGAGATCGCCGACGCCGTCACCGTCGCTATCCGCGAACGAGCGCGGATAGACCTGATAGAAAATGCCGCGTCGCCACCAGTCCCTGTTGTCCTGATCCATCTCGTCCCCCCAAGCTCGCAGCCCGGCCCAGGCCGCTCCGCGCCCGGAGCGGCCGATCGGTTCAGGGATGACGCACAATTCGGGACGGAAAGATGGCCGGATTCAGCCGCTATAGCCGGTTCAATGCCGGGCCATCGCTAGCTGATAGATGGTGATCAGCACCTCGAACAGGATCAGGAAGACGATGATCAGCTCCAGCCGCAGCGAGCGGCCGGTGTCGATGATGTCGGTCAGCACCTGCGCGGTTTCGGCGACGACCGCGAGCTTGCGGTTCAGCGATTCCGCACGCTCCTTCAATTCATACTCGTCCTCGAGCCGGGCATAGAGGCGCTCGAGTTGCGGCTTGTCCCAGAGGATATCGGGCTTCTCCGACACCTCGACCGGTCCGGCCACGCGATGCCGCACCAGCAGCGCGTTGCCGATGTGCTTGAGGATCGCAACGCGGCCGCGATGGACGCGGCCGCCCTTGGCGAGCTCACGCGCAAGCGGCTCGGTCGTGTCGAAGACTGCCCGGACTTCCCGCTCGTGCCGCGCCAGCACCACGCTTTTCGCCAACGCCTCGCCGACGAGGATCAGCCGCTCCGGCGAGAGGCCTTGCAGATAGATCGGGCCGCCCGGCGGAATCTGATCCTCCTTCTCGGCGGCGAGCTCGATGATTGCGATCTCTTCCTCGCGCCGCGTGAACAGGCCGGTCATGCGCGACTGCAGGCTGCGCAGGAATTCATCCTCCTCCAGCGCATTGAGGCCGATCAGCACGACGACGCCGTAGCGGAACAGGATCGCCACGCCATTTTCATTGACGCGAAACGCCAGCGGCGTCGTGGCCAGCACGTCGCCGCGCTCGAGGCCCGACGTGTTGATGCGGTCCGCAACGAAGAAGGCGCGCGCGGTGGTCCGGGGTCCGCCGAGCGGTGATTTGGAAGCCTGGGTCATGAAGTTCCGGACTGCGAGGACTTGAATCATGATCGAGAGCAGCCGCGTACCGGCCTGCTCACGAACTTGTTCTGCTGGAGGTGACCTTATCACGGTCCGTTTTGGGATCACACGCCGGGGCGGCCGCATTTCCGGCGCGTGTTGACGGCGTTTGCCGGAAGCCTATGGTGCCCCCATGAACGAGACAACCGACACCAAGCCCAAGGCCGGCGCGATCATCGTTCCCGTGACGCTATTCGAGCAGAACTGCACCATCATCTGGGACGAGCCATCCAAGAAGGCCGTGGTGATCGATCCTGGCGGGGACGTGCCGAAGATTCTGGACGCGATCAAGCAGACCGGCGTCACCGTGGAGAAGATCTGGCTGACCCACGGCCATATCGACCATGTCGGCGGCGCGGCCGATTTGCGCGACGCGCTCCAGGTCAAGATCGAGGGCCCGCATATCGCCGACAAATATCTGCTCGACAACGTGGTCGAAAGCGGCGCGCGCTTCGGCATGACCGGCGTACGCAACTTCGCGCCCGACCGCTGGCTCAACGAGGGCGACACCGTGTCGATCGGCGATCTCAAGTTCGACATCTTCCACTGCCCCGGCCACTCGCCGGGCAGCGTGGTGTTCTTCAACAAGGCGTTACGTTTTGCCCATGTCGGCGACGTTCTGTTCGCGGGCTCGGTCGGCCGCACCGATCTGCCCGGCGGCAGTCACGCCACGCTGATCAGTTCGATCAAGACAAAACTGCTGCCGCTCGGCGACGATGTCGGCTTCATCTGCGGCCATGGCGCCGGCTCGAGCATCGGCCAGGAGCGCATGACCAATCCGTTCATTACCGGCGAGATGTAGCTACTTCATCAGCCCCGCGGCGGTGAGCGCCCGCGTGATGACGCCGCCGACATCGACACCCTTGCTCCGTCGCCTGCGCGGCCGATCGCTCTTGCGGCCCGATGCCACCTCCGGCTCGGCCGCTGGCACCGGTACCGTCATCGAGACCGTGTCGGCGCGCTCGCGCGGAATTCCGGTCGGCGCGATATGCGGCTGACGGACCTTGTCGGTCAGGCCGAAGAACTTTGCGATGTGGTAGGACGAGGAAATGCCGGCCTCGATCAGGAATGCGCCTTCGACGCCGTAGCGCTGATCATTGTCGGCCAGCCCGAGCGGCGTGCCATGCGCCATGTCGGTGATGGCATAGGACTCCACCAGCGTCTCGCCGTCCCTGTTCCACCAGGCCTGGCGCGGATGGCCGTCGACATCCGCCTTCGACATCGCAGCAGGCGGCAGGTCGTGCAGGTCGAGCCATTGCTTGACGATCTCGTTGGCATTGCCGGGATTGACGGTGCGGTCGGCGCTGCCGTGCCACACCGAGACCTTCGGCCATGCGCCGCCATGCGTGGACGCGTTGCGCACGAGACCGCCGAGCTCGGGCGCGGACAGCGCGCTGCCATGCATCATCGCGTGCAGCGCTTCGCGCAGATTCGAGGCGATGCCATAGGGCAGTCCGGCAATCACCGCGCCGGCCGCGAACACTTCCGGATAGGTCGCGAGCATCGCCGAGGCCATCGCGCCGCCGGCGGACAGTCCCGTCACATAGACCCGCCGCGGGTCGATCTCATGCGTGCCGATCATATGCGCGATCATCTGCCTGATCGAAGCGGCCTCGCCCTGCCCGCGCGCGATGTCTTGCGGGTTGAACCAGTTGAAGCAGGTGTTGCCGTTGTTCAACGCCTGCTGCTCCGGCATCAGCAGCGCGAAGCCGTAATGCGCCGCAAGCGCCGACCAGCCGGCGCCGAGATCGTAGGACGCGGCGGTCTGGCCGCAGCCATGCAGCACCACGACGAGCGCGGGCGACCGCGCCAGCTGCGCGGGCACGAACGAGAACATTTTCAGATCGCCGGGGTTGACGCCGAATTCGGTCGTCTCGACGAGCGGCGTCGGCACGGCCGGCGCGAGTGCGCCAAGGCCGCTGAACGCGTTCATCTTCGGCAGATGACGCAGAAATTCGACGTTGTTGATCAGGGACAACAGCAACTCCTGAGGTGATTTAGTTTTCTGTGTCACCCGATCAGATAATTGCTGCACTGCAAAATGAAAAGGCCGTGTGCTGTCGTTCCCTGCAGAATTGTGAGAATCGGCGTTAATGCGTGATCGCGCCGCGGGCCGGCCGAAATAGTTGCCGTAGCACCTTGTTTGAGCACCAACTTTTCAGGAATGCGCGCCGCGTGCAGCCGGATTCAAGGGGTGGCGCGGCGCATCCATGACAGAAATGCGGCTGAAATGGCGATCGACAGCACAAACAATGCGCATGCCGCAAACAGCGCCAGACGTGCTGACATCGTGCTCTCGATTGCGAAGAAGACTGCGCCGATCGCGGCGACGCCGGCCGCGTTGCCGATCTGCGTCGTCGTACCGTACATGCCGGAGCCGGCACCGGCGCTCGCGGGCTGCACGCTCGCGAGCACCGCGCTCGACAATGGCGCCATGACGAGCCCCTGGCCGTAGCCGAAGATCATCAGCACCAGCGCGAGCAGCAGTGCCGAAGGTGCCGCGACCACCTCAATCGTCGCGACGAGCACGGCGAGACCGACGATCTGCAGCGCACAGCCCTCGATCAGCACCAGCGTGCCGCGATGCCTGGCGCGCACGCCGCTGTGACGCGAGGCAACCACGAAGGTCAGCGCCAGCGGCACGAACACCAGCCCGGCCTGTAGCGGCGGAATCTGCAAGCCCTTCTGCATGAACATGGTCATGATGAGGTAGAAGGACAGGTTGGCGAAGAAGAAGAAAAACACCGCGACCAGCCCGCGCATGAAGGCGCTATCCGACAGCAGCGACAGATCGATCAGCGGCATGCCGCCGCGGCGCGCGACGGCCCGCTCGAGCCGCACGAAGGTCGCGATCACAGCGATACCCACTGTCATCACCAGCCAGACCCATGCCGTCCAGCCGAAATCATGGCCAAACAGCAGCGGACCGATCAGGCACAACAGGCCCGCGAACAGCACGATCGCGCCCGGGATATCGAGCCGCGTGCCGGCGCGGCGCGGCACCGTCGGCATGATCTTCAGCGCCGCCGCGATAATGATGACACCGCACGGCACGTTGACGAAGAACACTGCGCGCCAGCCGAGCCCGGCGAGGTCGAGCGTCACCAGCACGCCGCCGAGCATGAAGCCGGCGGCGCCCGCAAGTCCCAGCACGATGCCGTAGATGCCGAACGCCCGCGCGCGGGCGGCGTCTGAGAACAACAGATGCAGCGTCGCCAGCACCTGCGGCACCATCAGCGCCGCGGTTGCGCCCTGCGCGAGCCGCGCGACGATGAGCTCGGGCCCGGACTGCGCGAGACCGCACCACAGCGAGGTCACCGAGAACCCGGCGACGCCGGCGACGAACACGTTCCTGGTGCCATGGATGTCGCCAAGCCGGCCGCCGGTGACCACCAGCGTGGCATAGGCGATCAGGTAGATCGCGATCACGGCCTCGATCTGCGCCGGCGTCGCGTGCAGCTCCGCCGCGATCGTCGGGATCGCGACGTTGACGATGAAGGCATCGACACCGAACATGAACTGCGCCGACACCACGATCGCCAGCACCCACCAGCGGCGGGACGTATCCGCTCGCGTCGAAACGATCTGGTGCATGTCCTGTCCTGCCCGAAATGATGTTACGGCGGACATCAGCAGATTCCGGTCATCGCTTCGATTACCTGCGAGGTAAGCCCGGGATCACAGACGCTCGAGCCCGGCTGCCAATTTGCGTTGACGCGCTGGGAAACATTCCGGACGGCGGCAATCGCCGCCGATTTGCGCAACAACCATGCGACCGCCGCAACCCCCGAGCATTGCCTTGCCCCGGGCCACCCCGTAGGTTGGCGGAAAGCCCCCGATAACAATAGTCCGGAGAGACCGCCATGGCGCGCCTGAAGTTCGGAGCCTTCCTTGCCCCGCATCACCCGATCGGGGAGCATCCGATGCTGCAGTTCCGGCGCGATCTGGACCTCGTCGAGCAGCTGGACGCACTCGGCTATGACGAGTTCTGGTGCGGCGAGCATCATTCGTCCGGCTGGGAGATGATCGCCTCGCCCGAGATGTTCCTGGCCGCGGCCGGCGAGCGCACCAAGCGGATCAAGCTCGGCACCGGCGTGGTATCGCTGCCCTATCACCATCCCTTCAATGTCGCCCAGCGCATGGTGCAGCTCGACCACATGACCGGCGGCCGCGCCATCTTCGGCTCCGGCCCGGGCGCACTCGCCTCGGATGCGCACACGCTCGGCATCGATCCGATGACGCAGCGCGACCGCCAGGACGAGGCGATCGGCGTCATCCGCCGCCTCTTCAACGGCGAGCGCGTCACCGCCAAGAGCGACTGGTTCACAATGAACGACGCCGCGCTGCAGATCCTGCCCTTGCAGGAGGAGATGCCGTTCGTGGTGGCCTCGCAGATCTCGCCCTCCGGCATGACGCTCGCCGGCAAATACGGCATCGGCATCATCTCGCTGGGCTCGATGACGACGCAGGGCCTGATGTCGCTGCAGCAGCAATGGCAGTTCGCCGAGGATGCCGCCAAGAAGCACGGCACCAAGGTGAACCGTGCCGACTGGCGCGTGCTGCTGACCTTCCACATCGCCGAGACCCGCGAGCAGGCGCGCCGCGAAGCGGGCGCCGGGCTGATGCGCTGGCACAACGAATATAATGTCGGCACGTTGCAGCGGCCGGGCCTCACCGCATTCTCCTCACCCGACGAAGCGGTCGACAAGACCGCCTTCGTCGAGGGAGCCGCGTCCACCATCGGCACGCCCGACGATCTCGTCAAAACCATCAAGAACGTGATGGAGGTCTCCGGCGGCGTCGGCGCCATCATCGGCTTCGTGCACGACTGGGCCAATCCGGAAGCGACGCGGCGGAGCTGGGACATGGTGGCGCGCTACGTCGTGCCCGAGATCAACGGCTACATCGACGGCTTGCGCAGATCGCAAAAATTCGTGATCGAGAACCGCGCGATCTTCGAGCGCGCGGGACAGGCCGTGATGGCCAAGATCATGGCGAACGAAAAGGCCGCCGCCGCGCTTCAACAAACCGGCCCCGGCCGCGTCGCGATCCCCGCTGTGAATGCGCCGGATCTTGCGAAGGCCGCGGCCAAGCAGAAGGTGTGATTTGCGATCCTTCCTGAAGGAAGAAAGAACGCCAGCTCGCGCCACACCCACCGCCGTCGTCCCGGCGAAGGCCGGGACCCATACGCCGCGGCGGATGTTGTGAAAGGGGCTCGTCGTTCCAGCATCGCTCAACAATGGCCATTCGGGGTAATGGGTCCTGGCTCTCGCCAGGACGCCGGCGGGGATGGCTTGCGAGTCAAGACGTCAAGCAGCGCGGTGTCATCACCCGCGCATGCGCATGCGGGTGATCCAGTATTCCAGAGATGCCTATGCTTGAGCCGAGAAGCCGCGGCGTACTGGGTCGCCCGGTCGAACCGGGCGATGACAGTGCGGATGCCACACACGATCGTCGTCCTGGCGAAAGCCAGGACCCATTACCCCGAATGCGAATTGTTGCGCGACGCTGGGGCCACGATCCTTCTGACAACCAAAGCCGGTGGTTATGGGTCCTGGCTTTCGCCAGGACGACATTGAGTGTGTAGCGCGGCCGGCGGGTCATACATCCGCATTCTCGCGACATAAATTGTCCGAGTCATGCGCATTCGTCGACTGCGCATCGGCTCCACCGCATCTCGACCCACGTTCGTGACGACCGCGAAGCGCCCCTCGATCGGGGGAGACGGACGGAATTGAACATCTGAATTGCCCGACGACAGAAGCGCTGATTTGCCCATCGGGGTAATACGTCGCAACCCGACGCCCCCGGCGACGCAGACTTGCGTCGCCTTGTGAACCACCCAAGGCAGACACGCACTCATGTCGAGACTCGAGAGCGTCTCACCTCTCCCCCGCCGCGCCGACCGGTGGCTCGCAATGACGATACCGAATCAGCCCGCCGCCTGATCGAACGCCTTGCGCAGAGCCACGTAGCCCTGCTGCTGCTGGCTCCAGTTGCGGCCGCCGGTGATGGCGCCGTCGACGACGAGGTCGTGGCCGTTGACGAAGCTGGATTCGTCGCTGGCCAGGAACACCGCGGCATGGGCGATGTCGTCGGGAAGGCCGGCGCGCGGGATCGGCTGCGCGGTCTTGTAGACCTCGCGCATCACCGCCGGCGTCTTCTCCGCTGCGTCGGTCGAGAGCCCCAGCGCCTTGCCGAAGATGCCTGTTGCGATCGCGCCGGGCGAGATCGAGTTGACGCGGACGTTGGATTCGCCGAGCTCCATCGCCACGCATTTGGTGAGATGGATCACCGCCGCCTTGGCCGCGCTATAGACCATCGACGACGAGAATCCGGCGAGGCGGCCGGCGATGCTGCCGTTGTTGATGATGCTGCCCGCCCCCTGCTTCTTCATGTGTGGCGCGGCGTGTTTCATGCCGAGCATGACGCTGCGCACCAGCGTCGCCATCGCCGCATCGAACCGCTCGGCCTCGAGGCCCTCGATGCCGCCGGTCTGCGCCGGCCCGCCGGCATTGTTGAACAGGCAATCGATCCTGCCGAATTTCTCGACCGCGAGCGCGATCAGCGCCTGCATCTGCGCTTCGACCGTCACGTCGGTCTGGCGGAAGACGCAATTCTCGCCGAGCTGTTGCGCCAGTGCCTCGCCCTCCGGCGCGCGACGCCCGGCGATCAGTACCTTCGCGCCCTCCGCGACAAAGACCTCCGCCGTGCGTAGCCCGATGCCGCTGGTCGCCCCTGTGATCACCGCGACCTTGCCGTCCAGCCGTCCCATGTCGGTCCCCTCAACTTACGTAGGATGTTGTGGATATTCCCCAGCTCCTGCTGCCAATACAAGCACTTGCAAGCCGCCACGCTCGCAAGGTCCGCCTGTGGCCAGAAGGCCACAACTGCGGTTTTTCGGTCGCAGCGGCCTTATTTTGGGTCGCCTGTTCACGTGAACTGGAACGACCGATGGCGAAGTGGATCGACGATTTCAGGGCGTGTTGGCGGGGCGATGCCCAGCCAACGGTGCGGCTTGCGGTGGCCTTCGCGGTGCTTTGTCTCGTTTTGGCCACGGCCGCGCGCTTCGGGCTCGCCCAGATCCGGCCGGATGTGTTCTTCACGCCCTATTTCCCGGCGGTGTTCTTTGCCACCGCCCTTGGCGGTTTCCGGATCGGGATCGCGACCGCGCTGGCGAGCGGCCTGCTCGGCGTGGTGCTCAATTTCAGCGGCGCGCACGCCGATCCGGCGCGCTTTGCGTTGTTGATGATGTTCTGGGTTGTGTGCGGCATCGCGATCTGGGGCGTCGAGCATTACCGTTCCCTGGTCGCACAGCAGCGCGAAGTTTCCAAACGGCTGATCGAGGAAGAGCAGTACCGCAAGGTCGTGGTCGACGAATTGCAGCACCGGCTGAAGAACAAGTCCTCGACCATTCATGCCGTGCTGCATCAGGCGCTGCAGGACCGGCCCGATGTCTGGCAGCGCATCGACCATCGCATCCGCGCGCTCTCGGCAACCGACGATCTGATCGCGCGGGTCGATGGCTATGGCTGCGATATCAAGGATTTGCTGCGCTCGGAACTCGGGCCCTACGGCCATGTGCGGTTCAATCTCAATGGCGAGCAGTTGTTCCTGCCCGCCAAGCTCGCCGTCTCGCTGGCGTTGATCTTCCACGAGCTCGCAACCAACGCCGGAAAATACGGCGCCTTCTCCTCGCCGCGCGGATTTTTACAAGTGTCATGGACGGTCGACGACGGACGTCTCAACGTGATCTGGGACGAGACCGAAGGACCGGCGGTCGAGGCGATCGGCGAAGCCGGCTTCGGCACCAAGCTGCTCAAGTCGGCGCTGCGGCCGTTCGACGGCAAGACCGAGATCAGTTACCTGAAGACCGGTGTTCACTGCACCATGCAGTGCAAGCTTCCGAACTGTTGATAAGTTGGCTTTCCGGCACACGCGCATGTGTTGATGCAACCGCGCGCAGCGCAATCGCTTTCACCAACGGTCGCGGCCGACATTGATACTCTGTTAATGACGATTGCCGCGACGGCTTGCGAAAGCCGCCGCGGTCTCATTCTGTCACGGCATTTCGCAGGTCCGCTTAACCAAAACTACAACGGACTTTGCCAAGGTCGGCGCATGCATAGTCTCACCAGGCACGATTTTCAGGCGGGCGCGGCAGCGACCGGCCAAGACGATATTTCCGGAAATGAATTGCGTATCCTGCGCGACCTGCTCCAGCTATTGCCGGCGGGTGTGACCGTCCAGGACGAGCAGGGCCAGTTCATCCTGGTGAATGAAGCAGCCGCGAGCCAGCTGCAGCTGGCCGCCAGCGCGAGCCAGCCGTCCTCGGTCGATGAGCGCCACGCCGCCAACCTGGACCTGCTGCGCAGCGGCCGTCCAGTGGTGCTCGAGGAAACGCTCTCCTGCGGCGCATCCAAATACGTGTTTCTGACCTCGCACCGGCCGGTCCGGATCGCCGGTCGCAATCTCCTGATCTCGGCATCCTCCGACATCACCGAACAGAAGAATTTCGAGGACCAGCTGTTCCGCTCGGCCTATTTCGACGAGCTGACCGGCCTGCCGACCCGCCGGGTGATAGAGCACCGCGTCAACGGCTTGATCCGCGACGATTCGCAAGGCCATTTCGCGCTGGCCTTTCTCGACGTCGACAATTTCAAGCACATCAACGACTATTACGGCCACTCCGTGGGAGACGCGCTGCTGGTCGAGCTGTCGAAGCGGCTCGGGCGCGACCTGCGCGATTCCGACATGCTGTCGCGCATCTCCGGCGACGAATTCCTGCTGCTGCTGAACCCGATCAGCGGCAATGACGAGGTCGCCGAATTCATCCATGTCATGCAGGAGAGGCTGAAGGCGCCGTTCTTCATCGAGGACTCCGAGATCTTCGCCTCGACCTCGGTCGGCATCAGCCTCTATCCCGACCACGGAAGCAGCTTCGAGACGCTGCGGCAGAACGCCGACATCGCGATGTACCGCATCAAGAACAACGGCAAGGGATTGGCGACCTTCTTCGACACCAGCATGGAGCGCGAGGCGCAGGCGCGGATGAAGGTCGAGCAGTCGCTGCGGCTCGCCATCCTGGAAAAGCGCTTCTGCTGCGCCTTCCAGTCCAAGGTCGACATCCGCACACAGGCGGTGAAGGGCATCGAGGCCCTGGTCCGCCTGCGCGACGACGAAGGCGTGATCCAGGCGCCCGGCTCGTTCATCAATCTTGCCGGCGAGCTCGGGCTAATCGACGAGCTGACCCATCTCGTGCTCGCCGAGATCGTCAAATCGATCGACCTGATCAACGACACGTTCGGCATGGATGCGACCATCAGCATCAACGTTGCCGCCAAGCAGGCCGGCAATCCCGAATTCATGCGCAGCTTCGCGCGGGCGCTCGACGACACCGGCTTCCCGAAACGCTTCATGATCGAGGTGACCGAGGACGCGTTCGTGACGCGGTCACATTTCCAGGACCAGATCCTGCCGATCCTGCGCGGCATCGGCGTCGGCATCTCGATCGACGATTTCGGCACCGGCTATTCCTCGCTCTCGGCGCTGGCCGACATCACCGCGGACGAGATCAAGATCGACCGCTCCTTCATCACCGACATCCATAAGCGCCCGCGCAGCCAGGGCATCCTGCGCGCGATCGAATCCTTGAGCGAAGCGCTCGGCATGACGGTGATCGCCGAGGGCCTCGAATCCTACGAGGAGCTCGCCTATCTCCAGGCGGCAACGAAGATCCGCTACGCGCAGGGCTACTACTTCTCCAAGCCGATCTTCCTCGAGGATTTGAGGCCGGCGACACCGGTCGCCAGTGAGACGCGCGCCAGCATGGCAGCGCGCCCCGCCCAGGAAGGCCGCCAGGGCTATTCGCGCGCCAGCGGCTTCCGGCGGTAGGCGATAGGCGCCCATCAAATTGACGGCTGAACCACCTCGCCCCGCTTGCGGGGAGAGGTCGGATCGCATCGCCCTCTAAGAGCGAGCTTCGCTCGTCTCGACCCGTAAGAACGGGGAGAGGGAGCGGACAACAGCCCTACTTCTCCAGTACCGCCAACGGCTGCACGCCGTTATTCGCGGGGCCGGCCTACATCGTGATCAGCATCATCGAGACCATGTCGTAATAGCCCATGATGGCGATGATATCCGTGATGCCGCGCTCGCCGAATTTATCCAGCGCCGCCTTGTAGACGGCGTCGCTGACCTTCTTGTCGCGATAGAGCGCGATGCCGAGATCGTACAGCGCAGCCTCGTCGTCCTTCATGCTCTCGGGCCGCGCGCCCTTGGCGATGGCGTCCGCGATTTTCGGATCGAGCCCGCCCTTCATCGCCAGCGGATAGTGCGCGGACCATTCATATTGCGCGGTCCAGTGCCGCGCCGTGATCAGGATCGCCATTTCGCTGAGCCGCGCCGGCAGCGAGGTATTCCAGCGCAGGTACTCCGACAGGTTCGACAGCTTCGGCGCCAGATCGGGATTGCGGATGTAGGCGCGGTAGGGCGGCGCGGTGAATTTGGCATTGCGCGGCGGCGCGCTGATCATGTCGGCCCAGGCCTTTTGCGCTGGCGACAGTTCCTCCGCCTTCAGCGGCGCAAAGCGCACGGCGTCCTCGGCCCGCACGGCCGACACCGACAATGCCAGCGCCGCCAGGATCCCTGCTCCGAATATTGTTCTCATTGTTGTTCTCCCTTTTCGGTGCAGGCGTCTTTGCGCCCCTGCCCGGTCGCGCGAGCTTAGTTGCCGTCGCGATGGATGCAATGAGGTGCCAGCTGTCGTTCAGCGCGGGCCGCCGAACCGAAGCGCCTCGTCACGGCAGGCGCGCGGTTAGGCCACACCTACCGCAGCACCGGGCGGCGGCGTATATAAAGAGCAGTCCCAAGCGGCGCGAAGGTGTCAGCCATGCAGCCTGTGTCTATTCTCCTCAACATCCTCTGGATCCTGATCGGCGGCGCCTGGATGGCGTTCGGCTGGCTGGTGGCTGCCATCATCATGGCCATCACCATCATCGGCCTGCCCTGGGCGCGGGCGGCGTTCAACATCGCCGTCTACACGCTGCTGCCGTTCGGTTCGCGGGCGGTGCGCCGCGACGAGGTCACCGGCATGAGCGATATCGGCACCGGCCCGCTCGGGGTGATCGGCAACATCATCTGGTTCGTGCTCGCCGGCTGGTGGCTGGCGCTCGGCCATGTCCTGACCGCGCTGGTCCTCGCGATCACCATCATCGGCATCCCCTTCGCCTGGGCTCACCTGAAGCTTGCGGGCATCGCGCTCTGGCCGATCGGCAAGGTGATCGTGCCGGCTTGAGGCTGGCTGGGCCGTCGGCGGCTAGAGCCAATCCTTCGTGGTCTGGCTGCAAGCCTGGTAGTCGCGCCGCCAGACGAAGCCACCGCCGCCACACGGCGGGCGCGGCCGTGAGGTGGCGGGACACTCGTTCCTAACCCGCGCGGCGGTGCCCCATCCGTCGATCACGCAGGCACCTCGTGAGGTCCTGTGGCAACCGTCACCGCATCCCTCTGCGGCGTTGGCCGGGGTCAAGCCGAGGAAGGCACCGGCTGTCAGAAGCGTGATCAAACCTGCTCTCATGATGTTCTCCATCGAGCTGTCGGTCGTGCTGCTCCATTCGCGATACGAGCGTAGGCGATCTCAGTGCCGCTTGCCACCGAATCCGCGCACAAATTCTGGTGTCGGGGGCTCAGCGCGCCGCCTCGCAGCCGGGGATGTCGAACACGGCGGTCAGGCCGCAGGGCGAATTGAGCATCTTGCCGCCGGCATGGCCGACGCCGGGCACGTCCCACACGCTGTGGTTCGGCGCGCCGTTGTCGCGGGCCTGCATCGCGGCGGCATAGGAATGCCCGCGCGCGTAACGATATGGTCCTTCGGCCTCCGCCATGCAGGATTTGTCGAGCGCGGGATGATTGGGGTTGGTGTCGAGCGTTCCAAGCAGATAGATCACGCGGCGTGCGACATAGGCCTGCTCCAGCGCAGCCGGCGAAGGCTCGGCAAGATAGGGCGGGCGGTTGTCCATGCCAAATTTCCAGCTGTTATAGCCATGGCAGTTCGCCGCGATCGCGGGCTCCGGCCGCTCTTTGGTGAAATAGGCGTAGGAGGACGGATTGGCGACCACATAGCGCACGCCGATACCCTCGCGCAGCAGGACCTGGTCGCCCTTCACCGCGATCGCATAGCGCTGCACCACCTGGGCGCCGCCGGAATGGCCGAACACGACGACCTGCTGCAGGTTGGGAAACAGCTTGCGGTCGCCGAGCTTCGCCAGGATGGCATCGAGCGCCTCAAACGAGCTCGCCGCGCTCGGCGCGAGCGCAGGCTCGCCGCCCTGCCAGCCATAGAGGCTCCAGCGCAGCGTCTCCGCCGGCAGCTTGAATGCCTCGACGTCGGACTCGATCAGGAATTGCGGCGCGATCATCAGCGCATGCTCGCCGGCATCGCCGGCTGCGGCCTGCGCGCTCAGCGCCGCGCGAAAATAGTCGTCGGCATTGCGCAGCACGCCGTGCAGCACGAGCACCGCGCGCGTAACATCCGGCAGCGGATTGGACCAGTCGGCCGAGAGGTAGAGCGGAAAGCTCGCTTTGCCGACGGCAATCCGCGCATTGGCGATCTCCTTGACCGGCTTCCGGTCGCGCTCGGTCTGTGCCTGCGTCGCGGACGCAGTGGGTACGTGCGCCGCCGCCACGACGAGCAAGGCCGCGGCCGCAAGCCAGACCCGGTGATGCATGGTTCGACTCCGTTGCTGCCGCGAGCTCGGCCGGATCATGGCGCGTCAGGCGCAGATTCGCCCGTGAATTTTCGGAAAGCTTCCGCACCCGCGCCTCAGGCGACGAGCCGCCCGCGATTGTTGGCGGCGAGGATCGGGCGGATCAGGCGGCCGAACCGCTCGGCCTCCTCGTCATGCAGATAGCCGGACAGGCAGAAGGAGTGGCAGCCGGCATCGATGAACTGCTGCAAGGTCGCGGCGCATTGCGCGGGATTGCCGACCACCGCGATGCCGGCGCCGGGCCGCACCTTGGTGATGCCGGTCCACAGATGCGGCATCAGAAGATCGCCGTAGTCGCGCGCGAGCTGCTGCACGCGCTGGTTGGCCTCCGAGCGATTGTAGAGCGTCTTCATCTCCTGCTTCTGCCGCTCGGTAGCGTGGCGCACCAGCTGGTCGGCCGCCTCCCAGGCATCGGCCTCGTTCTCGCGGCAGATCACCTGCAGCCGCATGCCGAAGCCGATCGCATCCTCGCGGTCATGCGCCCGCGCCATCCGCCGGATCTCGGCGATATTCTCCGCGATGCGTTCCGGCAGATCGCCCCAGAACAGATGGACGTCGGAATGCTTCGCCGACACCTCCCAGGCCTGCCGCGAGCCGCCGCCGAGATAGAATTTCGGAAACGGCTGCTGCAACGGACGCGGCCTGATATGCGCGCCGGAGATGGTGTGAAACCTGCCCTGGAAATGCACCGGACCGCGCGTCGTCCACAGCGCCTTGAGGATCGAGACCTCCTCCTCCATCAGCGCGTAGCGCTCTTCCTTGGGCTGACGCACGCCCTCGACCTCGCTCTCGTTCTGGCCGGCGATCAGATTGATGCAGATCCGCCCGCCCGACATCTGGTCGAAGGTCGAGATCATCTTTGCCATCAGCACCGGGTTGATATAGCCGGGCCGCGCCGCAATCAGCGGCTTGATCCGGCTGGAGCGCGCCGCCATGAAGGCACCCGTGATCCAGGCCTCCCAGCACACCGAGCCGACCGGAATCAGCAGATACTCGAAGCCGGCATCCTCGGCCGCCTTAACCACGCGCTCGCAGAGTTCCGGCGAACCGGCGATCTGGGCCTCCATCAGCCCATAGGCGGTGGTGTC
This sequence comes from Bradyrhizobium sp. BEA-2-5, assembly GCF_032918025.1. NCBI lineage: Bacteria > Pseudomonadati > Pseudomonadota > Alphaproteobacteria > Hyphomicrobiales > Nitrobacteraceae > Bradyrhizobium > Bradyrhizobium sp. BEA-2-5. The sequence goes on from NZ_CP136629.1 coordinate 8,349,949, forward strand.
GCCATGCGTGGGCAGATACCAGCCGAATTCCAGCGGACGCATGGGCAAACTCCCTCGAAAGACGGCCTTTTTTCGCGGCCTGTCATATTGTCGGGAGGCAGTTTACAGCCCTTAACCAGTTGGACAACGCCGTTGCCGACAGGGAGCCAATCAGCTAAATGAACCCCTGCACGCACCCGTAGCTCAGCTGGATAGAGCGTTGCCCTCCGAAGGCAAAGGTCACACGTTCGAATCGTGTCGGGTGCGCCACTTCCGCTTCGTTTGCCGCCGTTCAATTGCAGCCATTGCTGCGCTCCCCGCGGGTTAGGGGATTCTTGCAACAACGTTGGGCCGGTTTTTCTCGAGCCAAGCGACGGCCCCGGGTCCATCGACGACACACTCGAAGGTTTCCCAGGTTGGGTCCTCCAGAGATTCCAGTTGCAGTCGCTTCGCCGCATACTCAACGAGGTCGTGCAGGCGTTCGTATCCTTGTCTGTGCTCGAGGGAATCTGCAATCGCAGTGCTGGTCCATCCTCGTTGGGCCAAATCGATAATGCTCGGAGCGTCAGCCTCGCTGAACCACGGTGTGGCATCGAACTCGATACAGCGAACATTGTCGGCGGTATGACAAGTGGCGTGGATCATTGGATTCCTCCGTTGCCCGGCTAACTACCTGCGCCAGCATCACACTTCTCATGTCGCTGCCTCGCACGCCGTCAGGCCTTGACCAAGTCCCCCAGCAGGTTCGCCGCCACCGTCAGCTTGGCGAGGGTCAGGCCGCTGGCAGCGATCTCCTCGACCGAGCGGCGGATACGCGTCGCCTCGGGGTGAGCCGCGAGCCAGGTCTCGACGGCCTGCTGGCCAGACTGGCCGGTTGCCAGCATATCGGCGGCCAGTCTCCTTTCGGCGCCGGCGATCTGCTCGACGGCGCGATCGATGGCCATGCGTTCGAAATAATCGTTGGCCGGCACACTGCGTGCGGCGGCGATGATGCGGTCGAGACGGAAATTCGCTTCGGCGGCGTAGAAGGTCGCGGCGGCATCGCCGATGGGGCGCGTGGTGCGCTCGGCAACCGTCACGATGTCGGGAGCCGAGATCAAAGCGTCAAGATCGGCGAGCTCGCCGGCGAGGCCGGCCGGGACACCGGCGTCGGCGAGTTCCTGCCGCCGCTTGACGCGCGCGGCTTGCAAGTCCGGCGGCAAGGCAGCGTCGAGCCCGGCGACGATCTGGCGGATCGCCGGGCCGAAGCGCGCGACGACGGCCTCCAGCCCATCCTTGAAATCGGCATTGCGCACGTACCAGACCATGCGGGAGAGCAGGAGGTCCTGCACTGAAGCGTAGAGGGACAGCTGCAGCTGCCCGTCGATGCAGGCATCGAGCGCGTCGATCGCGTCATTGAGCCACTTCAGGCCGTAGCATTCGTCGACCGCCACATAGGCCATGACGATGGTCGGGATATCGGCGTCGGTCTCGTCGATCAAGCGCACGACGCAGGCCGGGCCGCCGCGATTGATCACCGCATTGGCGAGACTGGTCGCGATGATCTCCCGCCGCAGGCGATGCAATCCGGCCGCGGTCGGGAATTTGTCCTGAACCTCGCGCGGAAAATACTGGGATAGTTCGCGGGCAAGATAGGGGTCATCGGGCACGCTGGTGACGAGCAGGTCATCGTAGAGGGTCAACTTGGCGTAGGCGAGCAGCACGGCAAGCTCGGGCCGCGCGAGGGACTGGCCGCGGCGTGTGCGCTCGGTGAGCGCGGCGTCGTCGGGCAAGAACTCCACAGCGCGGCTGAGCAAGCCGCGCTGTTCGAGCGACTGCATCAGGCGGGTGAGGAAACCGGTCTCGGCCACACCCTTGCGCTCGGCCAGCGAGAGCGCCAGCGTCTGCAGATAGTTGTTGCGCAGCACCAGCACGCCGACCTCGTCGGTCATCGCGGCAAGCAGGCTGTTGCGGTCAGTGGGACTGAGGCGTCCCTCGCGCTCGGGGCGCGCCAGCGCGATCTTGATGTTGACCTCGACGTCGGACGTGTTCACGCCGGCCGAATTGTCGATGGCGTCGGTGTTGAGCTTGACGCCCTTCTGCGCCGCTTCGATGCGGCCGCGCTGGGTAACGCCGAGGTTGGCCCCTTCGCCGATCACCCGGGCGCGCACGTCGCCACCCGCGATGCGGATTGGATCGTTGGCGCGGTCCCCGACCTGATCGTCGCTTTCCCCGGCGGAACGGATATAGGTGCCGATGCCGCCAAACCACAACAGGTCCGCGCGAGCCTTCAGGATCGCCGTCATCACCTCGAAAGGCGTGGCTTGCGGCTTGTCGAGATCGAGCAGCGTGCGCACTTCCGGCGCAAGCGGGATCGCCTTGAGCGAGCGCGAGAACACGCCGCCGCCCTGCGAGATCAGCGACTTGTTGTAGTCCTGCCAGCTGGATCGCGGCAGATCGAACAGGCGCTTGCGCTCGGCGAAGCTGGTCGATGGATCGGGCGAAGGATCGATGAAGATGTCGCGATGATCGAACGCCGCCACAAGCCTTGTCGCCGGCGAGAGCAGCATGCCGTTGCCGAAAACGTCGCCCGACATGTCGCCGACGCCGACCGCGGTGAACGGCATGGTCTGAATGTCGGTGCCGAGCTCGCGGAAGTGGCGCTTGACCGCCGTCCAGGCGCCGCGCGCCGTGATCCCCATCTTCTTGTGGTCATAACCCTGGCTGCCGCCGGATGCGAAGGCATCGCCGAGCCAATGGTTCTTCTCGGCCGAGATCGCGTTGGCGACATCGGAGAAGGTGGCGGTGCCCTTGTCGGCGGCAACGACGAGGTAAGGGTCGTCGCCGTCGTGGCGCACGGTGGATTCGGGCGGCACGACGATGTCGCCGTCGAGATTGTCGGTGAGTTCGAGCAGCGAGCGAACGAAGATGCGATAGCTTTCGGTGCCCTCCGCGAGCCAGGCGTCGCGCTTGGAAGGCGGCGGCAGGCGCTTGGGCACGAAGCCGCCCTTGGCACCGACCGGCACGATCACGGCGTTCTTGACCTGCTGCGCTTTCACCAGGCCGAGGATCTCGGTGCGGAAATCCTGCGGCCGGTCGGACCAGCGCAAGCCACCGCGCGCCACCTTGCCGAAGCGCAGGTGAATGCCTTCGACACGAGGGGAATAGACGAAGATCTCGTAGAGCGGTCGTGGAGCGGGTAAGTCGTCGATCCGGCGCGCCTCGAACTTGAAGGAGATCACCGGACGCGGATGTCCATCCTCGCCGATCTGCCACAGATTGGTACGAACGGTAGCCTGCACCAGATTGGTGAAGCGGCGCAGGATGCGGTCTTCGTCGAGCGAGGCGACGGATTTGAGCTGTTCCTCGATCTCGGCAAGCAAAGCCGTCTCACGCGCCGCGCGCTCGGCGTCCGTCAAGGCGAGGCGCGGATCGAGGCGGGTCTGGAACATCGCGACCAGGCTGGCCGTGATCGCGGCGTTCTTGCGCAAGGTCTCCCACATGTAATCCTGGGTGAACGGAGCGCGGATCTGGTGCAAATAACGCGACAGCGCCCGGATGGTCGAGACTTCCCGCCAGCTTAGCGCGGTGCGCAGGATCAGGCCGTTATATCCGTCGGATTCGGCGCGATCGGTCACCACCGCCATGATCGAGGCTTCCAGGCGATGGCTGAATTCCGGGTTGATCTCGATGGGCTGGCCGTCACTGGTCTCGATCGTCATGTCGTGCAGCCAGACCGGCGCAGGCCTGGTACCGGGCACGATCTGATAGGTGCGTTCGTTGACCACGCGCAGGCCGTGATTTTCGATCACCGGCACGCGGTAGGACAAGGACAGCGGTACGGCGTCCGAAAACACCTTAAGGCCGAAGCGCCTCGGATCGTCGCCTTCGATGCGGTAAGCCGAAATCGTAACCGGGCGGGCCGGCGTCAGCTTTTCGACGGTCGTGATATCGGCGATCGCCTGTTCCGCGCCGAACACCTCGGTATAGCCGCCGCTGAAGGCCTGGGCATATCGGTTGGTGAGCATGCGCGCCCGCATGCCATCGGTCGACGCGGTGAGCGCGGCCTTCAGCTTGTCGGCCCAGGTCGCGGCAATGGCGCTGATCCCGGCCTCGAGCAGGGCGCGGTCGACGACGGGCGTTTTGCCTTCATAGCGTCCGATGATGAAGTGGACACGCGCAAGCGCCCCTTCAGGGAATGATACGTAGGAGGCGGACAGCTTCCCTTTGTAGGCCTGCGCCAAAAAGGCTCCGACGCGCGTGCGGACGTCGGTGTCGTATTTGTCGCGCGGAATGAAGGTGAGGATGGAGACAAAGCGATCGAACTTGTCGACCCGCGGAAGCGCCCGGACGCGCGGACGCTCGTAGAGGATCAGGATCTCGATGACGAAGTTGTAGAGCGTGTCGACGTCGATCTGGAACAGTTCGTCGCGCGGATAATCTTCGAGAATATGCATCAGCGCCTTGCCGGAATGGCCGTTCGGGTCGAAGCCCGCGCGCTGCAGCACCCGCGAAACCTTGTGGCGGACATACGGGATCTGCCGTACAGAGCGAGTATAGGCGCCCGAGGTGAAAAGGCCGACGACGCGCAACTCGCCTTCGAGCCGGCCGTCGGGCGAGTAGAGTTTGATGCCCACATAATCCATCCGGGTGCGGCGATGGACCCGGCTGGAGACATTGGCCTTGATGACGATCAGCAGGGTCGGCTCGTGCATGAACTCGCGGATTTCCGGCGTCATCACCACCATTTCGCTGCCTCGGCGCAGAACCTTCACGTCCGGATCGCGCAGGATGCCGAGGCCTTCGCCGGTCGTAATGTCGTCCGACGCGTCGCTGTCGGGCGAGAAGCGATATTTGCGCACGCCGAGGAAAGTGAAATTGTCCGCGCAGAGCCATTGCAGGAACTGATTGGCTTCGGCGAGTTCGTCGATCGGCAGCGGCGGCGGATTGGAAGAGAACGTCTTGATCGCTTCCTCGACACTGTCACGCATGACGCGCCAGTCGGCAACGCAGGCGCGGACATTGTTCAACGTCCTGGTCAGGCCGTCGATCAGCTTCTGGCGATCGGAATCCGCGTCCAGGCGGGTGATGTGGAGATGAATCAGGCTTTCGCGCGCGCCCTTTGCTCCCTCCGGCAGTGCTTCCCCGTAGAATCGCAACAGCTTGCCCCCTTCATCGCGCTCCACGGCGATGATCGGGTGAGCGACCAGGGTGACCTCGAGGCCCTGCTCGGCGAGCTCCGCCATGGTGGAATCGAACAGGAAAGGCATGTTGTCGTTGAGAATTTCGAGCACGGAAATCTCGCGCCCGTTCGGCAACGTCGGATTGACGACGCGGATATCGGCGCTGCCGGCCGTGCGCCGCTGCACGTGCTCCCAGGCCTGTTCCGCCAGGAGGGCAAGCGAGGCGGCATCGTAATTGGCGAGATCCTCGATATTGGTGTAGCCGAACAAGGGCTCGGCAAAGGCCCGGGGGCTCTTGCCCGCTGGCACGCTGCCCGCTGCATCGCGGATCAGGGCTGCCCGGGCCTTGTCGTCACGCCACGCCATAATGTCCTCCATTTGCCGTGCCGTCCGATCGCAGCCGCGACCATCCGCTTGATTCTGGAGTGCATCTCTTCGTGCGCCGCGATCGAATGCTAACACGAAATCCTAGCTTCGACGGCCGCCGACGACAATACTACGATCCCGCAGCGAACGGCGTACGCTGCCGTGAGGCGTGCTGAATTTCGCTTGCGAAAGCGGATGGGCCGAAGTCGGCGGCGACGGCGGCCGAACGCCCAGGCAGGAAAAATCACATGCAATTTCAATTATGTATGGGTTCGCGCCACCGTTCGGCAGGGATGTCGTATCTGACGGTGGCGGTCAGCGAAGGCGGACAGCGGCTGCACTCAGGTCAGGTCTTTCGGCATCGTGATGCCGAAGCGGAGAATCTGGCGATGGATGGTCGAGCGATCGACGCCGCGTTCGCGTGCCACCCGCGAGACGTTCCAGCGATTGTTGCGCAACGCCGCAAGTAGCGCATCGGCTTGCCGCGACGTCGCCGCTCCGCCACGTACCGGCTTTCCGGATATCTCCTCACCCAGGGGATGAGCGATCCGGTCCGGCAGATCGACAAGATCGATCGTGCCGTCGTTCGACAGCGCGCAGCCATGATCGAGCGCGTTGATCAGCTCGCGGATGTTGCCGGGCCATTGGTACTTGAGCAGCGCGCTGCGCGCGCTTGCCGTCAGCGCATAGTTGGCATTGTGCTCCGTCGAAAGCCGATGCAGGGATTGATCGATCAGCCACTCGATATCGGTGCGCTGACGCAGCGGAGGCAACGCAAGCACCGCGCCGTTGAGGCGGAAATAGAGATCCTCGCGAAACTGCCCCGCCCTCACCAGCGCGACGAGGTCGCGATGGGTGGCAGCTATGACGCGGACATTGAGCGGGACCGGCCGGGTGCGGCCGACCGGCGTCACCTCGCGCTCGGCGAGCACGCGCAACAGGCGCGTCTGCGACGAGATCGGCATGTCGCCGATCTCGTCAAGGAACAGGGTGCCGCCGTCGGCTTCGAGCACGAGACCCTTCTTGCCCTTGGCCGCCGCTCCGGTGAAGGCGCCCGCCTCGTGGCCGAACAGCTCGCTCTCGATCAGGCTTTCCGGCAGCGCGGCGCAGTTGACGGCGACGAAGGGCCTGCCTGCCCGCGCACTGACCGAATGCAGCGCCTTCGTCAGGTGCTCCTTGCCCGTGCCGGTTTCGCCGGTGATGAGCAAGCCCATCTGGGTGTTGATGAGCTTGGCAGCGCGCGTCACCACATGATGCATGGCGGGATCGCCGCGGAACAGGTTGCGCAACGGCGTCGGAAGCGCCGACTCGCTGCGGGAGGACGCCGGCGCCACCAGCTTGTTCGGGGGCGGCAAGGTCTGCGCGAACAGCGTCGCGCCGCTATTGGCTAGCCGCAGTATGCGTTGGCCGGTGGGGCGCGAGTGGGCGAAGCGCGGCAGATCGTCGATGGTGCATTCGAAGATGTCGGACACGCCGAAGCCGTCGGCCCGCAGGCGCAGGTCCGGACGCTTGGCCAGTTCGCGGGCGAGCAGCTGCCTTGCGCGATTGTTGAAACCGATGATGCGGCCGTTGCTATCGACGGCCATGACATAATCCGGATCGACATCGGCGAATTCCGCGGAGCCGGACAGCTTGATGATCCATTCCTGCCGGAAACGGTTCAGCAGGTTCGCATTCTCGATCTTGTGGGCGAACGACTTGACCAGTTGCAGCGCCAGGAACTGGCTGGCCTTCGGCTCCGGCGAACGCAGCGCGGAGATATCCAGCACCGCAGCGAGCTTGCCGCTCGGATCGAAGACCGGCGCGGCCGTGCAGGTCAGCGGAATATGGGTGGCGTCGAAATGGTCGGATTGATGCACCGTCAGGGCTTCTTCAGTGGCGATGCAAGTGCCGACTGCGCAAGTGCCGGCATGCGGCTCGTTCCAGTCGGCGCCGAGATAGAGGCCGGCCCTGCGAAGCGTGTTGTTGAATGTCGGGTCGCCGATGAAATCCACCGTGATGCCCCTGGCATCGGTGAGCAGCAGCACGTAGCCGAGTCCGGCGATCTGACGATACAGCATCTCGACGCCGAAGCGCGCCGTGTGGAGGAATTCGTCCATGGCGTCGCGATGCTCGCGCAGCCGTCCGGACGTCACGATATGAGCGTCGCGCAGCACCAACGGATCGAGCTTGTGTTCGGAGACGCATCGTACCCACGACTGATGGATGATTGCATCACGCGCGCTGGTCTGACCGACCGCAACGCGAACCAGCTCGTCGATGTGCGCAGCCCGCTCCGTCGTCACGGCTGATGCTCCTGGATGTTTCCCCGCACGTTGTTGCGTCAAGTGTCACTCGGATTGTGCCGCCGATCAAGTTTGTTGCGTGCAACACCTGTTGCATGGCGCAACAAGTGAGGCGGCCTGGCGCCGGCAGTTAACGCGAGGAAATGCCGAGCGTTTTTCGAAATGCGCGGCAGTGGCATGAGGCTTGCTGACATGGTGGTCGAGGCAAGATTCGACCTCGCTAACGAACGCGCCGGAACCACGACGCAAAGGCGATCGACGCCGGCATATGGGAGAATGAGACATGCTCACGAAGGCCCCGGACGGAAAGATCACCGCGCTGCTCGACGAGTTCAACGCCGCATTGTCGACGGGTGACATCGAACGCGCGATCGCGCTGTTCCAGACCGATTGCTACTGGCGCGATCTGGTCACCTTCACCTGGAACATCAAAACCATGGAAGACAAGGATCAGATCCGCGACATGCTGAAGGCGCGGCTTGCGGACAGCAAACCATCGGGATGGCGCATTGCCGATGGCGAAGCTGCCAGCGAGGCCGGCGGCATCATCGAGAGCTGGATCGAGTTCGAGACCGATGTCGCGCGCGGCTATGGTCACCTGCGCATGAAGGATGGACGCATCTGGACCTTGCTCACCACGATGGCCGAGCTCAAGGGACATGAGGAGAAGTCGGGCTTTACCCGTCCGCTCGGCGCCAAGCACGGTCATGGCAAGGACCGCAAGAGCTGGCGCGAGGAACGCGACCAGGAAATCACCGAGCTTGGTCACGCAAAACAACCCTATGCGCTGATCATCGGCGGTGGGCAGGGCGGCATTGCGCTTGGCGCGCGGCTGCGGCAACTGAACGTGCCGACCATCATCATCGAGAGGAACGAACGCGCCGGCGATTCTTGGCGCAAGCGATACAAGTCGCTCTGCCTGCACGATCCGGTCTGGTACGACCATCTGCCTTATATCGACTTCCCGAAAAACTGGCCTGTGTTCGCACCGAAGGACAAAATCGGCGACTGGCTGGAGATGTACACGAAGGTGATGGAGCTCAACTACTGGAGCTCGACCACGGCGAAGTCGGCCAAGTATGACGAGAAAGCCGGGGAATGGACCGTCGTGGTCGAGCGCGACGGCAAGGAGATCACGCTCAAGCCGAAGCAGCTCGTGCTGGCGACCGGTATGTCGGGCAAGGCGAACTGGCCCACCTACAAGGGGCAGGACATCTTCAAGGGTGAGCAGCAGCATTCCTCGACCCACCCGGGGCCGGAGAAATATCGCGGCAGTAAGGTGGTGGTGATCGGCTCCAACAACTCCGCCCACGACATTTGCGCGGCGCTGTGGGAAGGTGGTGCCGACGTCACCATGGTGCAGCGCTCATCAACGCATATCGTGAAGTCCGACACGCTGATGGATATCGGGCTCGGCACGCTTTATTCGGAGCAGGCGGTGGCGAGCGGGATGACCACGCGCAAGGCCGATCTGATCTTCGCCTCGCTGCCCTACAAGATCATGCATGAATTCCAGATCCCGCTCTACGAGCAGATGCGCGAGCGCGACAAGGATTTCTACGCCGCGCTGGAGAAAATCGGCTTCATGCATGACTGGGGCGACGACGGCTCCGGCCTGTTCATGAAGTACCTGCGCCGCGGCTCGGGCTATTACATCGACGTCGGCGCCTGCGATCTCGTGATCGACGGTTCGATCAAGCTCAAGAGCGGCAAGGGCGCGGCGGTGCAGGAACTGACCGAGACCGGCGTCAGATTCGCTGACGGCACCGAACTCCCCGCGGATCTCGTCGTCTATGCCACCGGCTACGGCTCGATGAACGGTTGGGCCGCCGACCTGATCTCGAAGGACGTCGCCGACAAGGTCGGCAAGGTCTGGGGTCTTGGATCCGAGACCACCAAGGACCCCGGCCCGTGGGAGGGCGAGCAGCGCAACATGTGGAAGCCAACCCAGCAGCAAGCGCTGTGGTTCCACGGAGGCAACCTGCACCAGTCGCGGCATTACTCCCAATATCTGGCGCTGCAACTGAAGGCGCGGATGGAAGGCATCCCAACCCCGGTCTACGGCTTGCAGAAGGTTCATCACCTCGGTTGATCGACCGGGCAATAACGAGATGTCGGGCGGATCGTCGTGCGATCCGCCCGGCCTCGCCTCAATGATGAGCCGACACGCTCTTCACGCATTGAGACAAGAGATCATCACCGGCAAAGTGGCCCACATCGCCCAGGCTGATCATGCCAACCATCCGCTTGCTCTTGTTGATCACCGGCAGTCTGCGGATCTTCAGCGTTTCCATGTGATGTATAGCTTTCGTCAGATCGTCGTCTTCCCGGCAGCAGTGTATGCCTTCCGTCATCACATCCCGCGCCGTGGTGCGCGCAGAGTTGAAGTCCTTGCTCGCGAGACCTTTGCAGACGAGGTCGCGATCCGTCACCATCCCGATCAGACGATCGTCTTGCCCGATCGGAATGCAGCCGATGTCGTGCCCTTGCATCAATTTCGCGATTTCGGTGATTGGGGTGTCGGGGCTTACCCAATCGACGCCCTTGTGCATCACGTCCTTGACTTTCATGGAGGACCTCCCGTCCAAGGCAGCAGCCCCCTCGCTCGCAACTATACAGCAGAGCTGGCGCGACTGCATGCGTGCTGCGCCTTAAGGCGCGGTGAAACCGGGTCGAAGCGTCATCGCGCTAGAGCCCCTTGCTTGAGCATGATCTCCGCGCAAGCGCGTTCCTCCCTTGTCTCGGGAGAGAGCCGCTTCGCACCTTTCCGGATCATGCTCCGGTCGGGGCGCACCGATAGACGGTCCCGCTGTCACGCCGCCTCAGTCGTGCGCACTGAAGCTGCCATGCAGGGAACCGGCGGTCAGGCGTGCGAATTGCGCACGACCGAGATGAAGCAACGTCTCATGATCGCCAGCTTCGATATAGATCTCGGGCTGCATCCGGATGCTGTCATCAACGATAACGTCGAGCCCGTAGCAGCTGCCGGCGGCGGGAACCGCCCCGTGCGCACAGTCCGCGAACAGCCGATCGATCTCGCCTTCAGCGGCCATGGCGATATCGTCACCGAATCTCGCCCTGAGATCCGCCAGCCTGAGGTGATGCGATGCCGGCAGCACGGCGAGCAGGTACCCGTCGTTGCGGCGCAGCACAATGGCCTTGGCCAAGCGATCGCCCGAGACGTGACAAGCCTGGGCGGTAAGGGCGGACGACATCGTCAGTACGTGCGGGATTTCGTCGTACTCGATGTTTTCTGCAGCAAGGTAGTTGTGCAGTCTGGGAGAAATGGTCATGGCATCACCTCCGGTGCGACATGCAACCATCCACCGTGGTCCTGCCCGCCGCACGATGAGCGGCTGCGTGGTTCTCAAGACAGAACATAGGTCTTGTCGCAGGACACTGCAATTCGATCCCTAACGGGGGCGCCGCGCCAGGTTCAAGTTCCGGGCCTTGTCCAGATTGCGGGCCTCGGCCAGCGTGGCCGCGCTCGGCAACAGAGCCGACGCAAGGTCGGCCTCGGTGAAATCTGCGCCGGCGACATTAGCGTCGGATAGGTCGGCTCCCGCAAGGTCAGCTCTGTGGAGGCTGCAGTTCGCCAAATTGGCGTTCTGCAGTTGCGCGAATTCGAGATCGGCGCGCGAGAGATTGGCGCCGCTTAGATCCGCGTTCCGCAGATCGGCGGATTTGAGCACGCCACGCATCAGGCCCATCGATTGGTTGCGCATATCAGCGCTCAGATCGGCGCCCGCAAGCCTGGCCCCGATCAGGGTGGCGCCGGAAAGATCGGCGGTTATCCGAGCGCCGCTCAAGTCGGCGCCGCCAAGCCTGGCACGCTGCATCTGCGTGCCGAGCAGCGATGCCTTGACGAGGGACGCCCCGGTCAAGTCTGCGTCGATTAGCCAAGCCTGGTTCAAGATAGCCCGATCGAAGCGGGCGCCTTTCAGATTGGTCCGGTTGAGCTTTACGAGATGAAGGTTGCCGCCGGTGAAGTCGAGGCCCGAGAGATCGAGGTGCGACAGTCGCTTTCCATCCAAATCCGCAGCGCGTCCGTCCCCTTGAGGGACCGACTTGAGGAGCGCGTCGACCTCGGCGCGCGTCATCTCCGACGTCGTCATTTCCGGACTGTTGAGGTCGACACTCCGCAGCATGTCCTGCGACACGGCGTCAGTCGGATCAACCAGGAGCGCCGCTATCGACACAAAGGCAAATGCGAGACGAAACGACATCGCCGTCTCTCCGCCGCTCAGTAACCCGGTATCGTCTCTTGCATTCTCCGGGTTGGCCGCGCCGTCAGGTTAGCTGGCCGGCTCCGGCCTATGCCAGAGTATGAAACCGGATATCGATCCTGGCAATGCCAGTGCCGCGTCCGAGGGAGGCTGCCCGCAAGCGCAAAGTGCCAGATTTCGGTCCGAAGAGGCGCGACAGGAAGAACGATCCGCCGCTCGTCGCCGACGGCGCGACGCGGCATCTGCTCGGCGATAGCTCTCACGACGATGCCTACATAACGAGACTCACAGGGGCGGGCGCACGAACGTCCGTCCAAAGTCGCCGAACGCGCCCTCGTCGGCAAATCTCCCGAGCTGATCGTCGCTCCAGCCGAGCCATTCCGCAAACACCTCGCGCGTGTGTTCGCCGAGCATTGGCGGCGGCGTGGAAGGTGGCGGCGGGACGTCGCCGAATCGCGTCGGCCTCGCGATGAACTTCACATCTCCCGCGGCCGGATGGCCGATGGTCTGGACCATTCCGCGCTGCGTGAGCTGAGGCGTTTCGCAGACCTCGCCGACCGACTTGATCGCGCCGCACGGAATGCCTGCCACACCGAGCGCCTGCAGCCAGTCGGCGCGACTCCTCCGCGCGAAGATCGGCGAAAGGATCGCGACGAGCTCATTGCGGCTCGCCGCGCGCTTCGGGGCGGTGGCGAAGCGCACGTCTTCGCGCAACTCCGGACGGTCGATGACGCCGCAAAACGCCGCCCAGAACTTGTCGTTCGCGACCCCGACATTGATCCAGCCGTCACTCGCCTCGAACGGTTCATACGGGCTGATGGTCGGATGAACATTGCCGCGGCGCTTCGGGCTTTGTCCCGAGGCGAAGTACATGCCGGCGTTGAAGGTCAGCAGCGATGCCATGGCGTCGAGCATGGAGACGTCGACCCGGCCGCCCTCGCCGGTGCGGCTCTTGCGCATCAGGGCAGCCAGCACCGAATGCGACGCATAGAGGCCCGTGACGAGGTCGGCGATCGACGTGCCGACCTTGGTCGGCGGCCCATCCGGATCGCCGGTAATGTGCATCACGCCGGATTCGCCCTGCAGGATGAGATCGTAGCCAGGGCGCGCGGCGTCGGCGCCGGTGCGGCCGAACCCCGAGATGCTGCACAGGATGATGTCGCCCTTGCGGGCCCTCAGCGCGTCGAAGCCGAGCCCCCATTTGTCCAAGGTACCGGGGCGGAAGTTCTCGATAACGACGTCGGCGACGGATGCAAGATCGAGCACCGCGTCGCGCCCGGCCGGCGACTTCAGATCGATAGCACAACTTCGCTTGTTGCGGTTCACCGACAGGAAATACGCACTCTCGCCGCCGATGAACGGGGGGCCGTAACGGCGGCTTTCGTCGCCCTGTCGCGGATCCTCGATCTTGACGATGTCGGCGCCGAGATCGCCGAGCTGCATCGTGGCAAACGGGCCGGAGACCACCCGGCAGAGGTCGAGGACCCTGATGCCCGACAGCGGCTCGCGATCAGACGATCGCATCGGCGAGGTCCTTCATCGACGGCACCAGGATGTCGGGCTGATGCGGCGTGATGCCGAACGGGCGGCTGCGCCGGTCGATGAAGGCCGTCCGCATGCCGGCGGACTTGGCGCCGATGCAGTCGAAGGCATGATTGGCCACGAACAGCACCTGCGCCGGCTGCACGCCCATGATCTCGGCCGCTTTCGTATAGGTCGCGACATGCGGCTTGAACGAATTGGCCTCCGCCACCGAGATCACCCGATCGAACGGGACCTTGTGGTATTGCTTCGCGGTCTCGAGCATGTCGGGATCGCCGTTCGAGAGCACGACGAGCTTGTACTTGCGCTGCAGCTGTGCGAGTGCGTCCGGCACCTCCGGAAACGGCACCAGCTTCTCGATCTCGCCCACGAGGTAGCGCACATCGTCCATCGTGTAATCGATCTTGGCGCGGTCCATGACGTGGGCAACCGCGCGGTGCCCGATCTCGCGATAGGGCGTGTGCTCGCGATGCAGCAGCGCATCGATCATCGAGTTCTCGAAATGCGTGCGACGCCACCACGTGACGAAGGAGTTCGGATCGCCCTTCCAGCCCTTCTTCGCGAGGAAGGGCGCCGCGATCCTGGTCAGGCCGCCCTGCATGTCGACGACCGTGCCGTACTGGTCGAACATGCAGATCTTCACGTCACGCTTGATCGTCTCAAAGCTCATTGATGCCTCCTTGGTCCTGATCGATTGATACGCGCTGCACCATCATGGATGAAATGGATTTGTTATCTCTCGTCATTCACGATATGAATAATTGATGAACCTTCGATCCATCGACCTCAATCTGCTCGTCGCGCTGGACGCACTGCTGACCGAGCGTCACGTCACCAAGGCGGCAGACCGCGTCGGTCTCAGCCAACCCGCGATGAGCAATGCGCTCAACCGGTTGCGCGCGATGTTCAAGGACGAGCTCCTGGTGCGGACCACGACCGGGATGAAGCCCACACCCCGCGCCACCGAACTGGCGGAGCCGCTGCGCCAGGTTCTGCGCCAGGTCGAGCGCGTGATGGCGAGCGATGCCGGCTTCGATCCAGACAAGACGGAACGCACCTTCACGATCAGGATGTCGGACATTCTTGCGTGCCTGCTGCTGCCGCGACTCGCCGCAGCGCGGCCGCCGGAGGGCCGAATTTCCTACAACACGATCCATCTGCCGCCTTCGCTTACGATCGATGCGCTGGAGCGGGACGAGATCGACGTCGCGGTGAGCATGGGGCTCGAACATTCCGCATCGATCCGTTCCGAGACGCTGCTCCGCGACCGCATGGTCTGCCTGATGCGACGCGGGCACCAGATCAAGCGCGCACGGCTGACCTTCGAGCGCTTCATCGCGCAGGAGCACATGAAGGTCTCGATGAGCCCGACCGATCTTCGCTTCGTCGACGACGTGCTCGCCGAACGCGGCCATCGAAGACGCATCGCCCTGAACGTGCCGCATTGGCTGGTCGTGCCCCATGTCTTGAAGAAGACCGATCTGCTCGCGGTGATGCCGAGGCACCTCGCAACCGTGCTGATGGACGACGGTCTGAGGATGGAGGAACTGCCGTTCGAGTCCGCGCCGTTCGACTGGATGTTGTACTGGCACCGCAGATACGATCAGAGCAATGCCAACGGCTGGCTCCGCGACCGGATCAGAGCAGCGTGCTCCGACCTGAACTAGGCGCCGAGGTCCGCCGGCCTCCGCGCCATCGACGACCGCCCTCCCGCCTCGGCGTCCGTGACCGCCGACGCGTCCTCGAGAGATCGTCCCTTGGTCTCGAAACCGAACACGAGGAAGACCACGGCCTGGAAGACGAGGATGCCGGCCAAGGTCGTCAGCACGCCGGTCAGCCCCTGCCAGGCGAAGATCGCAACCACGACGTATTGAACCAGCGCGGTCGCGATGCGTCCGGAGGTGGCGCAGATCGCCGTGCCGCGAAGCCGATACCGCGTTGGAAACAGTTCGGGGACGTGCATCGCGAACCCGGTCGCCAGCATCACGTAGATCGCCGTGATCAGCAGGAAGCCCACGGCCGCGAGCGCAACACCATCCGGCATGTATGGATAGGCGATACCGAGCGCCGCGGCCGCAATCGACGAGCAGACGATCGACAGCCTGCGTCCGAGCCGGTCCGCCAGCACGAGCCCGATCAGCGATCCGACCGGGCCGCCCAGCGCCATCACGGTGGTGTAGCCCAGCGAGGAAACCACGCTGTGGCCGCCCTTGACCATGAAGGTCGGCAGCCAGCCGATGAACCCGTAGAGGCTGAAGCCGACGACGATGTGCAACAGGCTGCCGAGCAGCGTGCGCGCGAGATAGGGCGGCTGGAACAGACGCCAGACCGCGCCCGGAGACTCCTGCGCCGGCGCGCGGGCAGCGACGGCAGGCAGTTTCGCCTTGCGCGCGGCCTCGGCTTCGATCGCCGACAGGATCTTCTCGGCTTCATCGGCACGTCCGTTGGCGGCGAGCCAGCGCGGCGATTCCGGCATCGACTTGCGCAGAATCCAGACGACCATCGCAAGACAACCGACAAGGCCGAACATGTAGCGCCATCCAAGCGTCGGGATCACCCACAGGCCGACCATCGACGAGACGAACAGCGAGAAATTGGTGATCACGGCCAGCAGCCCGATCCAGCGCCCACGCGAGGAAGCCGGCACGAATTCCGTCAAGGTCGCATAGCCGACCACGATCTCCGCGCCGAGGCCAATGCCGATGATGAAACGCAGGCCGATCAGGACGATCATGTTCGGCGCGAAGGCCGCGGCGATCGAGGCGAGGCCAAAGATCGCGAGGTTCATCTGGTAAGAGAAGCGGCGGCCGAAGCGGTCACCGAGGATGCCGGAACACCACGCGCCGATCGTCATCCCGACGAAGGTCGCGGAGACGAATGCGGCGTTGAGCTCGAGTGTCGACCATCCTTCCTTCAGCACGGCGCCCAGCACGCCGCCGGCCAGATAGATATCGAACGCGTCGAGGAACATGCCGGCCCCGATCAGGGCCAGGATGCGCCAGTGGAATCCGCAGATC
Source organism: Bradyrhizobium sp. BEA-2-5 (assembly GCF_032918025.1). NCBI lineage: Bacteria > Pseudomonadati > Pseudomonadota > Alphaproteobacteria > Hyphomicrobiales > Nitrobacteraceae > Bradyrhizobium > Bradyrhizobium sp. BEA-2-5. Next base: position 8,366,526 of record NZ_CP136629.1, read on the forward strand.
GGCAGCCTGTCGAGGCGCGCGCCCGCGTTGATGTCGATGTCGGCGGATCGCGCCATACCAAACCTCCCTGCCCGGCCTTTGGCAGCCGGATGCTCCGTCACCGATTGATGACGCGCAGGGGGTCGTCGTCCAATTCAAATCGAAAATTCGACTATTTGGCGCGGTGATGAAGCTGACGAGACCGCATGATCGCGTTCCATCCTGACACCGGGCTGACGTGCATTCGCCGTCGTTAACGATCCCGCCGTCGCGCGATCTCGAAATCACGGTGTCAGCACAAACATTCACAACGGGTTCATGTCGCCGCCACTATTCGACTCCAACGCTGGGGGAGAAGATTGGAGTATGTGCCATGCGCCGCATCGCCGGACTGCCTTTCGCCCTGGCTCTCAGCCTCTGCTGTTTCTCGCCGCCACACGCTGCGCGCGCGCAGCTTGCCATCGGCATCACCGCCAATGCAGCGCCGCCGCCATTGCCGGTCTATGTCCAGCCGCCGATCCCCGCGCCCGGCTACATCTGGACTCCGGGCTATTGGGCATGGAGCGACGACACCGGCTACTACTGGGTGCCCGGCACATGGGTGCTTCCGCCGGCGCCTGAATTGCTATGGACACCCGGCTATTGGGGCTGGAGCGACGGCGCCTACGCCTTCCACGCCGGATATTGGGGCCCGACCGTCGGCTTCTACGGCGGCATCTCTTATGGCTTCGGCTACACCGGCGTCGGCTACGAGGGCGGCTACTGGCGCGGCGGCAGCTTCTTCTACAACAGCTCCGTCAACAACATCTCGAACGTCTCGGTCACCAACGTCTACAACAGGACCGTCGTCAACAACACGACCAACGTCAGCTACAACGGCGGCACCGGCGGCACCACGGTGAAGCCGACGCCGCAGCAGCTCGCCGCCCAGAACGGGCAGCACATGGCTGCGACCGGCGAGCAGACGCGGCACGCGCAAGCGGCGATGAAGAATCCAGCGCTGACGCTCGCCAACAACCATGGTCATCCGGCAGTCGCCGCGACCGCGCACGCAGCACGGTTCAGCGGCGCCGGCGTGATCGCCGCGCGCCCGGGCAAGCCGATCGCGGCGCCGCCGCCCCGACATGCGCAGACTGCGACGGGCCACGCTTTGCCGACGGGACACGCCCTGCCGACTGCGCATGCTCTGCAGGGCGCCGGCGCACATCCCGCACCGGCGCCGCACGTCGCTCCGCCGGCGTCAAGACCGCAGCTCGTGCAGCATGCACCGCCGCAGCCACGCGCGGCCGCGCATCCGCCGGCGCCGCGCGTCGCGCAAGCTGTTGTGCGTCGGCCCGCGTCGCCGCAGGTGTCTCGGCCGGCGCCGCGGCCTCATCCGGCGCCACGGCCGCATCCTGCTGCGAGGCCGCATCCGGCGCCACACCAGCACTCATGATCGGGCTCATCGGCGTGCCTGCGAGGGCACGCCGATGTCGTATGAGACCCCATCGCGGGCACCACGGCACGCGATGCACTCATCAATCCATGGACTTTTGGGTGCGAAGCGCGTCGTCAAGCCAGCGCGTCAGCCGCGCACCTGATCCCGTCGTAGATCTCCACGAGATCGGCTTCCGTCACGCAGTAGGGCGGCATGACGTAGATCGTGTTGCCGAGCGGCCGCAGCAGCAGGTTCCGGCGTTGGAAGAAGGCCTGAAGTTTTGGGCCGATGCCGGCGAGGTAGCCCGCATCGCTTGCCTTCAGGTCGAGTGCGGTGATGGTCCCGGTGCGGCGGACGTTTTCAAAGCGTGCATCGATACGGAATGGTGCGATCAGGCGCTCCTGCATCGCGGCAACCGAGGCGACGCGCTCGCCCGCGCCGTGTTGCCAGAGTTCGAGGTTGGCCCTTGCGGCGGCGCAGGCGACCGGGTTTGCCGTGTAGGAACTGGAATGGAAGAACGTGCGCGAACGATCGCTGGAATAATGCGCGTCGTAGATCTCGGCGCGGCACAGCGTCACCGCGAGTGGGAGCGACCCGCCGGTGAGGCCCTTCGAGTAACAGGCGATATCCGGGCTGACCTCGGCCTGCTCGCACGCGAACAAGGTGCCGGTCCGGCCCCAGCCGGTCATGACCTCGTCGGCGATGAACAGCACGTTTGAGGCTTCACAGATGCGCTTCATCTCCTTCAGCACCCAGGCGGGATACATCAGCATCCCGCCCGCGCCCAGGATCAGCGGTTCGACGATGAACGCTGCCGCGGATTCCTTCCTGCACGCGGCTTCGAGCGCGTCGAGGGTCGCTTGCTCATGACCGGCGGCCGGAAACGGGACTGACGCGACGTCGAACAGCAGGGGTTCATAGGCCTTGTTGAACACGCCGCGCGCGCCGACCGACATCGTCCCCACAGTATCGCCATGGTAGGAATGCTGCATGACGATGATCTGCGTGCGCGTCGCGCCGATATTGTGCCAGTAGCCGAGCGCCATCTTCAGCGCCACTTCGACGCTGGTCGAGCCGGAATCGGAGAAGAACACGTAGTCGAGGCCAGGGGGCGCGAGCTTCACTAGCTGTGCGGCAGCCTGTTCGGCCGGATCATGGGTATGACCGGCAAATATGATCTGGTTGAGCTGTTCCGCCTGGTCCTGAATCGCGCGCACGATGTGCGGATGGCAATGGCCGTGGGTCACGACCCACCAGGATGCGATCGCATCGATGATGCGGCGATCATCCGCGGTGTAGAGATAGGCGCCCTCCCCACGCACGATCCTGGTCATCTCGCCGTGCAGCGCGTGCTGGGTGAACGGGTGCCAGATCGGCGACTTCCGAGCGGATGTCATGGATTGAAATCTTCCCGCTGGAACGACGCCTTGAACGCTGCCCGCAGCGTGTCTGCCGCAAGCGGAGCAAGCCAGGGCAACCGGCCCAGCCGGCGCACCTGCCCGATCTCGCAGATCGCACGCTCGCTCTCGGGATTGCTCTCGCCGATGAAGGCGATCCCGAGGATGTCGATCCCGCGTTTGCGCAGCGCCTCGACCGACAACAGCGAGTGATTGATGGTGCCGAGCGCGGTGCGGGCGCAGAGCACGACCGGAAGCTGCCATTGCGCGAAGACGTCGATATAGAGCGTGCTGTCGTCGAGCGGCACCATCAACCCGCCGGCGCCCTCGATCACCAGCGGCCGGTCCCCTACATCGGGCACGCCGAGCGCGGCAGCGTCGATGCGCACGCCGTCGAGGGCCGCGGACTGATGCGGCGAAGCCGGCGTTCGAAGCCGGTAACGCTCCGGCACGATGCGACCGGCCGGGAGCCCGCCAAGTCGTGCGACCAGTTGCGCATCGGTTTCCTCCTCGAGGCCGGCCTGAACCGGTTTCCAGTAGCGCGCGCCGAGGAAGCCGGCGAGGCCAGCGGAGAACACCGTCTTCCCGATCCCGGTATCGGTGCCGGTGATAACGATCCGGCTCGTCATCGCGACCAGCCTTTCGTCTCCTCGACCAGCGCGTCGAGCAGCGCGCGCACGTCGTCCTCGTCGACATTGAGGGTCAGTGCAATGCGCAACCGCGCGGTGCCCGTCGGCACGGTCGGCGGCCTGATGCCTCTGATATCGAAGCCGCGCGCCTGTAGTGCAGACGCCAGTTGCATCGCGCGCGCATTGTCGCCGACGATGTAGGGCACGATCTGCGAGCGCGACGGACTGCGCCAACCGCGCAGGTCGAGCTCGCGATGCGTGAACGCGACCAGTTTTGCCAGGCGCTGCTGATGCCCGGGCTCCTGCTGCAGGATCAGCAGCGCCTCGCGCACGGCGACGGCCACAAGCGGCGACGGCGCGGTGGCGAAGATGAACGGGCGGCAACGATTGACCATGAAGTCGCGCAGCACGGTCGAGGCTGTGACCAGCGCGCCGGCGGCGCCCAGCGCCTTGCCGCAGGTATGAACGATCACGAGGTTCTCGCGCCCTTCATAAGGTGCAGTGTGCCCACGCCCCTGCTCGCCATAGACGCCGGTGCCGTGCGCCTCGTCCACCATCAGGAACGCGTCGTGTCGGTCCGCGATGGCGACGAGGTCGTCGAGCGGTGCGACGTCGCCATCCATGCTGTAGACGCTTTCGACCACGATCCAGACCCGGCCCGTGCCGCCCTCGGCGCGCCAGCCGCGAATGGTGTCTTCGACCGACCCGGGATCATTGTGCGCGCTGATCCGGAATTCGGCCCGGCCGGCCCGCGCGCCTTCATGGATGCTGGCGTGCACGAGAGAATCGAGCACCAGGAGGTCGCCGCGCTGCGGTAGCGTCGTCAGTACGGCGAAATTGGCGACGTAGCCGCCGCCGAAGAACAGCGCCGTCTCGGCCCTAAAGAACGCGGCGGCTTCGGCCTCGAGCCGTTCGTGCTCCTCGCAATTGCCGCGCAGCAGCCGCGACCCGCCGGCGCCGATCGGCGTGCCGGCATCGAGCGCGGCCGAGACCGCATTCTTGATGCGCGGCGCGCCCGCGAGCGCCAGATAGTCGTTCGAGACGAAATCGATGCCCGCGCGCGGCTTGAGACCGCGCAGCCGATCGGCCTTGCTCAGGGCGTGCAAGGCCGCGGCGTAATCAGCGACCTTGGCCGCGTGGATTGCGCTCATGCTTCTCTCTCAGATTTGTCGTTGGTCGCGCGGCGAATCCCGCCGCGCGCGTGCCGGAGCTGCGCTCAGGCGAGGGCGGAGTTGATGCCGAGCCGGTCCAGCAGATGGGCGTCGCGATCGCGCTGCGGGTTCCTGGTGGTCAGCAGCACATCGCCGATGAAGATCGAATTCGCGCCGGCGAGGAAGCACATCGCCTGCAGCTCGTCGGTCATGTATTGCCGTCCGGCCGACAGCCGCACCACGCTCTTCGGCATCATGATCCGCGCGGTGGCGACCAGACGCACCAGCGCGATCGGATCAGGCCGTTCCGCGGTGTCGTTGACCGGAACGCCCTTGACCTCATTCCACAGATTGATCGGCACGCTCTCCGGATGGCTGGGGAGATTGGCAAGCAGCATCAGCATGCCGAGCCGGTCATCGACCTGTTCACCCATGCCGATGATGCCGCCGCAGCAGACCTTGATGCCGGCGTCGCGCACATGCGCGAGCGTATCGATGCGGTCCTGCAGGGTGCGGGTGGTGATGATCTTGTCGTAGAACTCGGGCGAGGTGTCGACGTTGTGGTTGTAGAAATCGAGCCCGGCGTCGGAGAGACGCTCGGCCTGCTTTGGCGTCAGCATGCCGAGCGTGACGCAGGTTTCCATGCCCAGGCCCTTCACCGCGCTGACCATGTCGCAGACCTGATCGAGATCGCGGTCCTTCGGGCTGCGCCAGGCCGCGGCCATGCAGAAGCGGGTTGCGCCGGCGTCCTTGGCGCGCTGCGCGACCGCGACCACTTCGTGCCGCGGCATCAGGCGAGTGGCCTTCAGGCCGGTGTCGTAATGTGCGCTCTGCGAGCAGTAGCCGCAGTCTTCCGGGCAGCCGCCGGTCTTGATGCTGAGCAGGCTCGCGGTTTCGACATGGTTCGGATTGAAGTTGGCGCGATGCACGCCTTGCGCCTGAAACATCAGGTCCGCGAACGGCAAATTGTAGAGTGCTTCGGCCTCTGTACGGTCCCAGGTCTTGCGGGGCGCTGCACTGGTGCGGCTGTCGGTCCGTTCGATTTCCACGACATCAACCATAGGGCTTGCTTTCTCGCTTGCTGTGGATCATAGATAATCTGAGATATTATCTATGATCTATGGACTTAGAACGATGCTAGCCGAGCCCGAACGCGCGCGCACCCGTTTTTTCGATAGATAATCTATGACAAACGAGGGCGAGAACACGACCACCGCGGGGCGCATCGCCGAAGCGATCGGCGAGCGCATCATCAGCGGAGAATTGCTGCCGGACGCGCCGCTGCGGCAGGACCATGTCGCGCGCGAATTCCATTCGAGCCACGTCCCGGTGCGCGAGGCGTTCAGGCAATTGGAGGCGCAGCATCTCGTCGTTGCGGTGCCGCGACGCGGGGTGCGGGTCGCCCCGCTCGACACCAGGTCGGTGAAGGAAATCGCCGAGATGCGCGCCGCGCTCGAAGTGGTCGCGTTGCGCAATGCCGCCCCCAGGCTCACATCGGCCCATCTGGCACGGATCGAACTCGCCATGATCGAAGGCGACAATGCCGAGACCGTGCAGGATTTCGAGATGGCCAATCGCGCCTTCCATCATGCGCTGGTGGCGCCCTGCGCGATGCCGCGGCTGCTCGCCAGCCTCGACGGCCTGCAGCTGGCGAATTCGCGGCTGGTGTTCGCAATGGCGCGCAACGCCGGGTGGCGGCCGCGGCCGAGCCAGGATCATCGCGTGATCCTGCAGGCGCTGCGCGCCCGCAACATCGAACAAGCCTGCAGCCTGCTGGCGCGGCATATTCAAACCATCGAGCGGCTTGCCCTGCCGGCGGCGTGATCACTTTGCTCCGAATCGAGCCGCGGACTCCGGTTCACCTCGCCCCGCGCGCGGGGAGAGGCATAGGCCGCCTTCAGCGGCCGTCCCCAAGAACGCCGAAGCCAAGGCTTCGGCTATGACGCATCGGCAGATGCGTTCCGGGTGAGGGGGAGTCTCCGCGAGAGTATCTGTCTCCGTGTGCGGAGGGAGCCCTCACCCCAACCCTCTCCCCGTGAGAACGGGGCGAGGGGGCGCGCCGCCTTTGCGACCGCCATTCAATCCAATCCCATCACTCTCTAAGCGATCGCGACGATCTCCAGTTCCTGATCGCCCGAGCCTGCGACGTCGCCCAGGGCTTTGCCCATCAGCGACCTCGCCACCGGCGAGACAAAGGAAATCGAGCCTGCCTTTGGATCGGCTTCATCCTCGCCGACAATGCGATAGGTCTGCACCCGCCCGTCGGCGCGGCTGAAAGTCACCGTGCTGCCGAAGGCAACGGTTTCGGTGGAAGCAGGGTCAGGCACGACCTGCGCGGTGCGGAGCCGCTCCGTGAGATAGCGCGCGTCGCGCAGTGGGGCCGCCGACTGCCGCCGCCGTTCGTTGACGTCCTCGAGCTGCTGCGCAGTCTCGTAAGCCTCGCGCGCCTCCTGAAGATGGCGCTCCAACGCTCTCCGTCCGGCTTCGGTCACCAGGTTGGGATGCGGCGAAATGGGGCGGTCCGGCAACAGCGTTTCCGACGCCGTCTCGGCACTTTCTTCCTTGGTGAAGGCAACGCTCAATCCAGAACTCCATCGATGAGGCCAGCAGCATAGACCCGCCCCACGCGCTCCGCTAATGCGCGAAGGGATTAGGCGGGATCTAATGCGAGGCAGGCTGTTCCGCCTTGCTCCGTCTGCCGAAGCGGTTCTTTACACCCTCGCGCCAGCCCTGGAAGGTGACGAACAGCATCGGCACCAGGAAGATGCCGACCGAGCTTGCGGCGAGCATACCGCCGAACACCGCGGTGCCGACCGCGCGGCGGCTGATTTCCGCGGCACCGGTCGCGACCACCAGCGGCACCAAGCCGAGGATGAAGGCAATTGATGTCATCATGACGGCGCGGAAGCGCATCTGCGCGCCCATCGTCGCGGCCTCCGTGATCGGCTTGCCTGCCTCGCGTTGCTCCTTGGCGAATTCGACGATCAGAATTCCGTTCTTGGCGGCGAGCGCAATCAGGACCACCAGCCCGATCTGGCCGTAGAGGTCGAGATTGAGGCCTGCGAGCTTGATCGCAAGATAGGAACCGAACACGCCGACCGTGACCGACAGCAGCACGGGAATCGGGATCGTCCAGCTCTCATACAGCGCGACCAGGAACAGATAGGCAAATAGCACCGCGAGCCCGAGGATGATGCCGGTTTGGCCGGAGGCCGCCTGCTCCTGATAGGCCGTGCCGGTCCACTCGTAGGAATAGCCGGAAGGCAGCGTCGACTTGGAGAGGTCGGCCATCGTCGCGATCGCGGTGCCCGAGGACACGCCCGCCGCCGGGCTGCCGTTCACGGTGACCGAACGATAATTGTTGTAGCGCGTGATCACCTGCGGTCCGGTCACGATGCGCAAGGACGCGATGGAGCGGATCGGCACCATCTCGCCGCCGCTGTTGCGCAGATAGATGCGCCAGATGTCCGAAATGTCGCTGCGATCGAACGCTTCGCCCTGGACGTTGACCTGCCAAGTGCGGCCAAACCGGTTGAAATTGTTGACGTAGATGCCGCCGAGCGTCGCCTGCAGCGCGGTGAAGATGTCGCTGATCGTCACGCCGAGCGCCTGCGCCTTGCCGCGGTCGATGTCGAGATGGATGGACGGATTGGTCGCAGTGAAGGTCGAGAACACGCGGGCCAGATTCGGATTGCGGTTCGCAGCACCGATCAGCCCGCCCATCACGCTGCTGAGCGAGGCCGGATCCTGCCCTTCCAGTGCCTCGAGCTGATATTCGAAGCCGCCGGAGGTCGAAAGCCCGATGATCGGCGGCAGGTTGAACGGCAGCACCGATGCCTGACGAATCTGCGATCCCCCGACGAAGGTCTGCCCGATCGCCGCCTGCACCGAGTCGGTGACGGCCTTGCGGTCGGCGAACGCCTTCATGCGCGCCACCATGAATGCCGAATTCGGCTCGCTGGCTCCGTCGAGCAGCGAGAAGCCGATGATCGACAACACATGGTCGATCGCCGGATTCTTCTTCAGAAGCGCCTCAACCTGCTGGGTGACCTCGCTGGTTCGTGCCACCGATGCGCCGTCCGGCAATTGGACCGAGGTAAAGAAGGCGCCTTGATCCTCCTCGGGCAGGAAACCCGTCGGCGTGATCAGCGACATGCCGAACACCGCGCCGGCAAACACCAGCACCGCAACCAGCGACAGCACCGCCACACGAACCAGCCGTTGCACCACGCCGGCATAGCGGTCGCGCACCCAGTCGATGCTGCCGAGCACCCGTCCCATGATGCCGCGGCGCGGTCCGCCATGGCGCAGGAACACGGCGCACAGTGCCGGCGACAAGGTCAGCGCATTCAGCGCCGAGATCACCATCGCGGCGCTGATGGTCACCGCGAACTGGCGGAACAGCGTGCCGGAAATGCCCGGGATGAACGCGATCGGCACGAACACCGAGAGCAGCACAAGCGAGATCGCGATGATCGGCGCGGTGATCTGCGCCATCGCCTTCTTGGTGGCGTCGGCCGGCGACAGCTCCTGCTCCTCCGCCATCACGCGCTCGACGTTCTCGACCACGACGATGGCGTCGTCGACCACGATGCCGATCGCGAGCACCATCGCCAGCAGCGAGACCGTATTGGCGGAATAGCCGAGCGCGAGCAGCACCGCGAAGGCGCCGATCAGGCTGACCGGAACCGCGACCGCCGGGATCACCGTGGCGCGCAGATTGCCGAGGAACAGGAACACCACGATCACGACGAGCACGAAGGCCTCGCCGAGCGTCTTCATCACCTCCTTGATCGTATCGGACACGAAGGTGGTGGAGTCGTACTGCACGAGATAGGTCAGCCCCGGCGGAAACCGCTCCGACAACCGCGCAAGCGTGGCCTGCACCGCCTTGGCCGTGGTCACGGCATTGGCGCCGGGCGCGAGATAGATGCCCATCGGCACGCCGGGATTGCCGTCGATCCGCGACTCTGAATCCATGTTCTGCGCGCCGATCTCGACGCGAGCAACGTCCCTGATCCGCAGCACCGATCCGTCCGGATTGGCCCGCAGCACGATGTCGCCGAACTGCTTGGATGTCGTCAGGCGGCCCTGGGTCTGCACGTTAAACTGGAATTGCTGGTCGTCGCTGATCGGGCGCGCGCCGATGCGGCCGACCGGCGCCTGCACGCTTTGGGTGCGTATTGCGGCAACGACATCCGACGGCGTGAGATTGAGGCTGGTGAGCCGCTGCGTGTCGAACCAGATCCGCATCGAGTAGTTCATCTTGGCGAACAGATTGGCCTGGCCGACCCCCGGGGTGCTCGCGATCGCATCGAGCACGTTGATGATGGCGTAGTTCGTGATGAACAGCGGATCCTGCTCGCCGCTCTTGCTGTACAGCACGATGAATTGCAGCACTGCCGAGGATTTCTTCTGCACGGTCAGGCCCTGCGCCTGCACCTCGGTCGGCAATTGCGCGAGCGCGCTCTGCACGCGGTTGTTGACGTTGACGGTGTTGATATCGGGATCGGTGCCGAGCGCGAACGAGACCGTCAGCGTGTAGCTGCCGTCATTGCCGCTGGTCGATTTCATGTAGAGCATCTTGTCGACGCCCACGACCTGCGCTTCCAGCGGCTGGGCGACGCTCGATTCCACCACTTCAGCCGATGCGCCGGGGAACACGGCGGAGACCGTGACCTGCGGCGGCACGATGTCCGGGAACTGCGCGACCGGAATCTGCATCAGCGCCAGCGCGCCCGCGATTGTGATCACGAACGCGATGACGATCGCAAGCCGCGGACGATCGACGAAGACGGCAGAAATCATGGGTTATTGCCCGTCGATTTCGGCGTGTTGCCGGCGCCGCCGTCCGCCGAAACCTTCATGCTCGACTGGATCAGCGCGCTGACGGGCCCCGGCGCCACCACCTCGCCCGGCTTGACCTTCTGCAACCCCTCGACGACGACCTTGTCGCCGAGCGAGATGCCGCTCGTCACCGCCGCAATCGTTGCGGTCGATTGCCCAAGCTGGATCCGCCTTTGCTCGGCCTTGTTGTCCGCGCCGACGACATAGACATATTCGCCCTGCTGGTCCGACAGCACCGCCGAACGCGGGATCGCGAGCACCTCGACCGGCTGCACGCCTTCGAGGAGAACGGTCACGAACTCATTGTCGGTGAGTTCGCGGACCGAGCCGCCGGCTGCGACGGAGGTGTAGGTTGACGGGTTGGGGATGACGCCGCGCAGGGAGATGGTGTCGGTGTTCTGCGCGATCGTGTTGTTGACGAAGTTCAGCTCGCCGGTCTTGTCGTACAGCCGGCCGTCCGGCAACCGCAGGCGGATGACGACGGCCTTGAAGCCGCCGCGCGTCGCATAACGGTCGCGCAGATCGAGCGCCTCGCGCACCGGCACGGGAAAGATGACGTACATTGGGTCCTGGCTGACGATGGTGGTCAGCACCCCCGAGCTTGGCCCGACGACGTTGCCTTCGGTCAATGCCGTGCGTCCGATCTTGCCGGCGATCGGCGCGCGGATCGTGGTGTAGTCGAGATTGATCCGGGACAGGTCGACCTGCGCCTGCGCGGCCTGCACCTGCGCCTCGAGGCTCTGCTGGTTGGCGACCGCCGCATCAACATTGGATTGCTGGCCGGCCGGGCCGCCCATCAAAGCCTTGGCGCGATCGGTGGTCAGCTTGGCGTTGACCAGCGTCGCCTGCAACTGGGCGACCTGTGCCTTCTTCGATGCGAGATCGGCTTCGAACGGGCCGCGCTCGAGTTGGTACAAGAGATCGCCGGCCTTGACCTCGGAGCCCTCGACAAAGTTCCGCTTGTCCAGGAACGCGGTCACACGCGCCACCACGTTGACGCGGTTGGGGGCCTCGATGCGTCCGAGAAATTCATTGGTTTCGGTGATCGGCCGCTTTACCGCCTCGAACACGCCTACAGCAGGAGGCCCCGGCGGCCCCGCCTGGGCATGGGCCGCTGATACTCCCGCCGCCACCAACCCCGCCGATACGAGAACCCCTGCCAAACCGCCGAGCATGCGTTCCGTACCACTCATGCAGTCCAACCCTTCGGCTACCAACAGACGCTACGAGACGGATATGACGTCGAGTTCCCTCAGACCCGAAGGTCAGGATGGGCAGGTGCTTTGCAGCAGATCATAACGCGGCCAATCCGACAATCCTGTAAGCTGATCGCTCTTGTTCCAGCGATCTCGGCTGAAGGACAGTTTTAAGAAACGTCACGCGGCGCTGCAATCGCACCGCGATTGCGACCGCCATCCAGCGCGGGGCATGCCGCGGACACCGAAAACTCCCGGCAATGTGATGCAAATGAGCGCTACCTCGGCATGGTCGAGCTCAGCTCTGCGCGTGGTCGACGACGGATCGGGCGCGGCCGCGGGCCGAGCGCTCACAGCGCGATGGCGCCCTTTAAACGAGACGTCTGTTGATAGAGAGGCGACGCAAGGTGCTCGTACAGCCAAGGCCTTGCACGCTTGCCGCTGACCTCGTGCACGCCGTCGAAAACGTCGATGTCGATCAAATGCGGATGGCCTGACGATGCGTAGACCGACCGCATCTCCGCGAACTTCTCATCCCGCCCGAGCTCCATCGCGTTTGCACCGTCACGATTGCCAATCTCGGCGAACAGCGGACATGGACAAAGCAGATATGCCAGACCGGCGCCGGCGTATTTGGCGCGGCCGTTGCTGAAATGGATGTAGGCCGCAAGTTCGACGCCGAGATTCCTGGTGATGACGGATGACATCAGGAACTTCTTCTCGTCGCGCATATATCCGGATACGACAGTCGGCCGCATCCGCCCAGTCGCGGCTTCCAGATGCAGCGCGAGAAAGGCGCCCCAGGACACCCCGTAGACGCCGACATTCAAACCCGACGCGCCGGTGAGCTTCCTGCAAACGATTTCGCCGGCGTCGAGCGATGCGCATGACACGTTGTGGGCGGAGACACCGTGCGATGCCAGCATCGCGGCGATGTTGTTCTGGCTCTCCTGATTTCCGATCTGGATGATGTAAGGACACCAGACGACATAGCCGTCCCGACATAGCCGTTTGCCGAGCGCGTTCATGTAGTCCTTGTCGGCATCGTCGAAGCAGCGCTCCGGCGTGCTCGCCATGCCGTGGCCGAGCAGGATCAATCCTTTGAATTCTCCGCCGGGAATTCCAAGACATCCGCGCACCGGCACGCCGCATTCCAGATCGAACTCGACCTTCACGACCGAGAAGCTATCCGCGGGCGCGCGCCAGAGAACCCGGATCTCGTCGTGCGACGGCCGATAAAGCCGCCGCGCCCGGAACAGAGATCGCATCTCTCCGCGAATCTCCGAACCGGTTGCGACCGCATGCAGCCTGCCGCTTGCCGCGATATCGAACAACGACCGGCAGAACTGATCGTAGCCAAGGGTCGGCAAGTCGACATTCGCGCATGATCCCTGGCAATGGCCCAGCGCCAGCCCCTCGCTGCCGGCCCGCGACGAGGGGCCGACCAGCGTCATCAACAATCCGGAAAGCGCCCTGCGGCTGATCATCGGCCCTCTCCGAGCCGACGATGGCTCGCGTGAATGTCAGACTTGGCCGCTCACAACGCGATGAGACCCGGTTTGAATCGTCATCGCGCTTAGGCCCCCCTTAGGCATGATCCTTTTCGGAAAACCGCTTCGCACTTTTCCGGATCACGCCCTAGCTGGCGCCACGGATCGCGCGGATACAAATTAAAGGATGTTCATGCTCGAACGATCGCGTGCAGCGTTGCAAATGTGTGACGCCGACGGGGCTGGCGCAGCGCCAGTCACGCCAATCAGGTTTCGAGATGCTTCGGAATATTTCCACCTGTCACGCAGCTTCGATTTCGCCACACGCGGCGATGATCGCCGGGCCCGATTATCGAGTCTTCATCAAGTCTCTTTCGAGCCTCTATCAAGTCTTGGGTCTGCCCCGCCGACCTGGCATCGGCCTTCGAATTCGTCGTCCGGGCGCCGGCGGCCGCGCGCCGGGTCGCAGCCGAGCGAGCGAGGCCCAGGCGCCCGCGCGAAAATCGCGAAGAAGAGCGGCGAAAACGTCGGAATTCCCCCCTGATGCGCGTGAACGCGCACCGGAATAACCCGGACTCGTGGCTCAGGCTGAATTGCTTTACGCAATATTTCCGGGGTCGCCGGGTTTATCTATTGGGCAACAACGGTTTTTGGAATGACCGATGGCGAACGACCTGCACGAGCATCTGATTGAACTGGCCTATGAGGCCGCGGTTGTCCCCGAATTGTGGCCGAATGTCCTGCATCAGGTCGGTGCGATCGCGCGTGCGCGCGGTATCGTGCTGCTGACGGCGGCCCCGCACGACGTCCGCTGGGTCGCATCCCCCGACATGCACGACGACACCGTGGCCTATGTCGAAGGCGGCTGGCACGAGCGCAACGGGCGATTGCCGCGCTTGCTCGCGGCCAACCATGCCGGCTTCCTGCGCGACATCGACGTGTTCGATACGCCCGAGGAGGTGCAGCAGGATTTCCAGATCCGCGAATTCTTCCGCCCGCGCGGGCTCGGATGGGGCGCCGGTACCGCGATCCCGGTACCGAGCGGCGACGTGCTGATCTACAGCGTCGAGCGCGAATACCAGCACGGACCGATCGAGCGGGAGGCAATCGAGCAGCTCGACGCGCTGCGGCCGCATCTGGCGCGTGCGGCGCTGCTGTCGGCGCGGCTCGGGATGGAGCGCGCCAGGGCGGCAACCGAATCGCTGGCGATGCTCGGCCTGCCCGCGGCAGTGCTGCGGCGCGGCGGCCGCCTGATGGCGGCCAACGCGCTGTTCGACCGCCTGGTGCCCGACGTGATGCAGGATCGCGGCGAGCGCCTGACGCTGGCGTCGACGGCTGCCGACACGCTGTTCGCCCAGGCGCTGGCCGCGCTTGATCAAGGACTGATCAGCGTGGAGGTGCGCTCGGTGCCGATCGCGGCGCAGGAGGATCGGCCGCCGCTGATCGTGCATCTGGTCCCGATCCATGGCGCGGCACGAGACCTGTTCGACCGCGCGGCGGCGATCGTGATCGTGACGCCGGTGGTGCCGGCCGAGGTGCCGACCGCGGAAGTGCTGCAGGGCCTGTTCGACCTGACGCCGGCGGAGGCGCGCGTCGCGCGCGGCATCGGCGAAGGACGCACCGTCGAGGCAATCGCCGGCGCATTCGGCATCTCCCGCGAAACGGTGCGCAACCAGCTCAAGGCAGTGCTGGCCAAGACCGGACTGGGCCGGCAGGTGGAGCTGGCCGGACTGCTCGCCGGCGCGAAGGTGCCGCCGGGGTCGTCAGGAGACTAGCGCACGCCGCGCAAGCCTCGGTGCAGGGGTCGATGCGATCCTCCGGGAATTCGCAAAAGGATCGCATGTTCAAACGGTACCGGTTACGCTAGGGGTAGCTCCTCTCCCTCCGCGCGCCCCGCCCGGCGCATGTCCAGTCAATGAGTGCAACTGAATGGCCGAAGCCGACCTCGACGCCGTCATCCGGCAAACCGCAAAAGCGCAGACCAAGGCCGTGATGGCGGCTGCCAAGAAACGCCAGGCCGTCTGGGTCACGCGCGCCGCCAAGGCCAAGGACAAGGAGGCCAAGGCACGCTTCCGCTTCCTGGCCAAGAGCACGATGCTGAACGCAACCGCGACCGCCAAGAGGTTGCAGAATTCGGCCGAGAACGCCGCCGACGCCTATGCCCGCGCCATGAAGAAGGCGATGGAAGAGCCGCCGCCGGCCAAGAAGCCCGCGAAGAAGAAAACCGACGGCTAGTCGATGCCGCGTTACGTCGCCCTGCTGCGCGCGGTCAATGTCGGCGGCACCGGCAAGCTGCCGATGACCGAGTTGAAGGCGATGTGCGTCGACGAGGGATTTGCCGACGCGCAGACCTATATCGCCAGCGGCAATGTCGTGTTCTCCTCGAAGCTCGGCGCGGCCAACGTCAAGGCCACGCTGGAGCGGCGGCTGCAGGCCTATGCCGGCAAGCCGGTCGGCGTCGCCATCCGCAGCGCGGACGAGATCGCCGCGGTGCTGAAAGCCAATCCGTTTCCGAAAGCGCCGCCGAACTATACTGTCGCGATCTTCCTCGACGAGCCGCCGCCGAAGGACGCCTTGAAGGACATCAAGGGTCAGCAGGACGAAGAGGTGCGGCTCGGCAAGCGCGAGATCTATGTCGCCTATGGCAGCGGCATGGGCCGCTCGAAGCTGAAGATCCCCGCCGCCGCCAAGGGTACCGCGCGCAACATCAACACCATCGCGAAGCTCGCCGAGCTGGCGGCGGGTGAGTGAGCATCAGCCCCATTTGCCTAGTGAACCGTCATCCTGGGGAGCGCACTTGCGCGCGTCTCGAAGATGCACGGCACGGCCGGTGGCCGATTCATCCTTCGAGACGGCCGCGTTGCGGCCTCCTCAGGATGGCGGGTTAGGCACTTTAGTTCGTGGCAGATAGCGCAAAGTCGCTAGGTTTCCCGCACCGTAAATCCTTCGGCGCTGAGCCTTGCCAGCACGTCCTCCAGATGGGCCCGGTCGCGGGTTTCGATCACGAGCTCGAGCAGCGTCGCCTTCGCCGGAAGATCGGAGAAGGTGCGCTGGTGCGAGACCTCGATGATATTGGCGCCGGCATCGGCAAGCAGGATCGACACCGCCGCGAGCTGTCCGGGCCGGTCGACGATGTCGAGCGCCAGTTGCGTCAGCCGTCCCTCGCGGGCCAGCTCCCGGGTGAGGACGGAGGCAATCAGCCGCGTGTCGATATTGCCTCCGCTCAGCACCAGGCCGACCTTCTGGCCGGCAAAGCGGGACGGATCGGACATCAGCGCGGCGAGGCAGGCGGCGCCGGCGCCCTCGACCACCGTCTTCTCGATCGAGATCAGGGTTGCGACCGCACGCTCGAGCTCGGCTTCGTTGACCAGCGCGATGTCGTCGACGAGCTCGCGCACGATTTTCGTGGTGATCTGCCCGGGAGCCTTGACCGCAATGCCCTCGGCGAGGGTGTCGCCGCGCATCGGCAGCTGCTCGCCTTTGACCGCATTGTACATTGACGGATAGAGCTGGGCCTGCACGCCGACGATCTGGATCGACGGCTTCAACGTCTTCGCGGCCGTGGCGATGCCCGAGATCAGCCCGCCGCCGCCGATCGGTACCACCAGGATATCGAGCTCCGGCACCGTCGCGAGCATTTCAAGTCCGATCGTGCCCTGTCCTGCAATGATCAGCGGATCGTCATAGGGATGGATCAGGATCAGGCCCTTCTGCGCGGCATGCGAGCCGACGAACGCGAAGCATTCTTCCAGCGTCTGCCCGGTGATGATGACCTCGGCGCCGTGGTGCCTGGTGTTCTCGATCTTCACCATGGGCGTGCCGATCGGCATCACGATGGTGGCGGGAATGCCGAGCCGCTTGGCGTGGTAGGCGACGCCTTGCGCGTGGTTGCCCGCGGACATTGCGATCACCCCGCGCTTGCGCTCCGCGGGCGACAGCGCCTGCAGGCGGTTCAGCGCGCCGCGCTCCTTGAAGGTCGCGGTGAACTGCAGGTTCTCGAATTTGAGGAACAGGCGACAGCCGCAGATCTCGCCCAGCGTGCGGCTCTCGTTGCAGGCCGTGACCATGACCGCATCCCGGATCACATCCGCGGCACGGCGTATGTCGGCAAGGGTGATGGCGGTGGTGTCGGAAGGCTGCGGCATCGGGTTTCGCTTTGGTCCGTTTCGTCAGACGGAACCTAGCGGGTTTCGGCGCCGAAAACGACCGCGCAGAGCATAATCCGGAAAAGTGCGAAGCGGTCTTCCGGAAAGATGATGCTTAAACAACGAGCTAGCGCGCGATGACGATTCAACCTGATCTCATCGCGCTTCAGCGTGCGGCCGACACCCGTTCCTCCGGCTTGGCCGGACCGGCCAGCTGAACCTCATCGCATTTTGGGCATACAAGCGCGGTGCGGAAATGCTTGTCGAGCACAATGGTTCGCGTCCTGCCGCACTGGCAGCGCATCGGCTTATCCATGGAAGACCGGCCCGGGTTCGCGATGCAAGGAGAGCGTGCGCCTGGCTGCCCCGGTCAGGTTACCCAATATGACTTGAAGCCGGATAATTTGTCGCGCCGCTAAAAGAGACCGGCGCTGAGATCAAGGCCGTAGCTTGCCCTGAGTGCCGCGACGAACAGGACAGCGGACGCAAACAACAGGACATGCCGGGCGATGCTGCTCCGAAGCGAATTGGCCGAAAACGCGCGTGCGATCGATTGAGCCAAAGCAGTCATTTGCGACCTCCGGAGCCACGCCCCGAAGGTAGGTCGCGTGCAGCGCAGTGAGGTTCAATGCGGTTCACGAATCGGCCGGCGGCGCGCCAATGTGCTCTGTTCGGTATCGCTCGGTGCCCGCACGCGATTCTTGAAGCGGTGACCGACCACGATCAGCCTGCCCTCGGCGCGGATTACGGTCTCGGCCGATGGCGCGGACGGCAGATTGTCTTGCGTGACCGCCTCCAGCGCGCGCAGGAACTCGCGACCGGCCGATGTGATCTCCCAGCCTTCGACGTCACGGAGCACATAGCGATTGCTAAAGATGTCGAGTTCGGGGACCCGCGACGCCAGACGTTTGATCCGCGCATGCCAATCGTCGCCGCTCGATGAGAGGATTGCGAGATCGTGCTTGAGTGAATTGATTGTGGCTTTGCCGCGGACGTGACTGGCCAATATTTTTAAGATCGCAACCTGTATGCTCAACTCGACGCCTCGACCGCCACGGTTCTTTTTGTTCTGCGCAGCCGACCTGGAAATTATCGCGCTGATGACTCAGGCGTCCAGTCATCAGCGCCAGTTATCCAGAACCCGACAAGACGGTATCGACTTACGCCGCGCGTGATGTGCCGACGCGGCGCTCGGGCCGGTGCGACGACATCGATTCCTCCTCCATATCCTGCGGCGCGCCCCAAAATTCCTGCACCGTCGGCCCGTGCTTGAGTCTTTTGCCGCGCAGGAAGCCGAGAATTTCATGCGGCCAGACGCGGCGGCCCATCTGCGTGTACCAGCGCATCGCGTGACGAAGTCCGGCGTCGCGGTGGAGCAGCACGCGGAGCAGCGC
The DNA here is from genome assembly GCF_032918025.1 of Bradyrhizobium sp. BEA-2-5. NCBI lineage: Bacteria > Pseudomonadati > Pseudomonadota > Alphaproteobacteria > Hyphomicrobiales > Nitrobacteraceae > Bradyrhizobium > Bradyrhizobium sp. BEA-2-5. The sequence continues at coordinate 8,385,171 of NZ_CP136629.1, forward strand.
CTTCGGGCGGCACTGCAGCACCATCTCGGTGAACTTGAACCAGAGCAGTACGCGCCATGGCGGCATGTGCCGGGTCGCCAGCACCTGATGCTTGTAGTCCCAGAGCCTGCGATCGGTCTGGATGACGCGCCGCTCCGCCGCGAGACGGAAATACGGCGTCCAGCGATGCGGCGTGACGTACAGCATCTGGATCTGGTCGGGATCATAGGACAACAGCTGCCTGAGACCGCGCCAATGGTCGCGATCGGTTTCCTCCTCGAAGCCGACCACCCAGGTCGCCATCGACAGCATTCCGTGCCGGCGCATCAAACGGATGGCCTCGCGATCGATCGTGGTGGTCGCGCCCTTGCGGATCAGCTCCAGCGTCTTCTCGTCGGTGTTCTCCATGCCCAGCAGGAAGCGCTGCCAGCCCGCTTTCTTGTAGAGATGCAGGATGTCGGCGTCGCGCACGATGTCGTCGGCGCGGGTCGAGCCGACCAGGATCAGATCGACATCCTCCGCGATCAAGGCCTCGAGAAAGGCCCGCCACGCCTTCTTCGAGACGGTCGGATTCTCGTCGGCGAAATTGATCACCTTGACGCCGTGCTCGCGATGGAGCCGCGCCAGCTCTTTTGCAAAGCGCACGGGATCGCGGTGCCGCCATCGCGTCCAGAAGCCGCGCTGGCCGCAGTAATTGCAAAGATGCGGACAGCCACGCGAGAACTGCACGACGACGGCGCACAGGCCGCCCCAATAGCTGTAGCGCGCGTGATCGATCAATTCCCATCCGACGCGATGGGCATCGAGATCACGGATAACAGGCGCAGGCGGCGTGATGCGCGGCCCATAATCGTCGCGGAACGCGATACCGTTGGTGATGCGAAGATCCTCGCCGGCCTCCAGCGCCCGCATCAGACGCCGCGCGGTTTCTTCGCCCTCGCCGCGCACGATCGCGGTGACGTAGCGCTCCTCGCGCAGGATGTCGCGCCAGTGATAGGTCGGAAACACGCCGCCATAGACGATCCGCACGTTTGGCACGGCCTTGACGATCGCCTGCGCCACCTCGGCGATCACAGGATGGCCCGACGTCGAGCCGGAATGGCCGAACAGCACCGCATCCGGTGCAAATCTCGATGCCTCCGCCACGATGGCTTCGACCGGCATCGGCCCGAACTCGGCATCGATAAGACCGACGTCGTGGCCGTCATCGATCAGCGGCCCGCCGATCGACAGCAGGCCGAGTGGCGGCAGATGGTCGTCGGGGATCCGGCTGCCGATCGCCGGATGCGGTACGTTGATGAGAAGAATGCGCATGGATGATCGCTCCCGCTTTGGTTGGCGTGATCGTTCGTCCCCGCATCTTGTGAGAGAGCCCAACCCCCCGGCCGGGCTTTCGGAAGAGAGCAGTTTGCGCGGCTTGACGCGCTAGAGGTTCGGCACCTCCGCCGGCGCGATCGCGATCAGTCCGCCGAAGCGGCGCTCGCGGCCGTGGAAGGCGGCGAGCGCCTCGGTGAGATCGGCGGCATCGAATTCGGGCCACATCCGCTCGGTGAAATGCAGCTCGGCATAGGCGCCCTCCCAGAGCAGGAAGTCCGACAGCCGCTTCTCGCCCGAGGTGCGGATGATGAGATCGACGTCGCGAAGGCCAGCCTCGCCGGTGACGAGCTCGGCGAAAGTCTCGCGGCTAAGCTCGCCGGTGCCGGCCGCGCGCGCGGCGGCGTTCAGGATGGCGTCGCGCGCCGAATAGTCGATCGCGATGCGCAGATGCAGCGTGGTGCCGCCAGCGGTCTCGGCCTCTGCGCGCGTGATCGCGGTGGCGATGCCGTCAGGCAGCCGGTCGCGGCGGCCGATCACGGTGAGACGCACGCCGTTCCGCACAAGCGCGGCGATCTCGTTGGCGAGGTAGAACCGCAACAGCCCCATCAGTGCGGCGACCTCGGCCTTCGGACGGCGCCAATTGTCCGCCGAGAAGGCGTAAAGCGTCAGCGTACCGATGCCCTGCTTGGGCGCGGCCTCGACGATTCGGCGGATGGTCTCGACGCCGGCCTCGTGGCCGCGCACGCGGGACAGGCCGCGCCGCGTCGCCCATCTGCCGTTGCCGTCCATGATGATGCCGACATGAAGCCTGATGGCGGCTTCCGGCTTGAGCGCGACGTTACTTTGCATCACAAAGTCTCCGGACAAAAATGGGATGATTCAAACCGGCTGGATACCGAGGCGGCCAGCTGCGCCGTCGTCCTTGCCGGCGGCCTTCTCAGCCTTGCCGCCGGCCTTTTCTGTCGTGCCGGCGGCTTTCGCCGCGTCGCGCACCAGCCGCTCGAGCACGGCGAGATAGTCGAGGAAACGGCGGCGGCCGGCCTTGGTCAGGCGACAGGTCGTGTGCGGGCGGTTGCCCTCGTAGCCCTTGGTCATCTCGACGAGGCCCGCCTCCTGGAGCACGGCAAGGTGCCGGCTGAGATTGCCGTCGGTGAGGCCGCAGAGCTGCTTGAGATCGCCGAATGCCAGCCCCTTGGGATGCGCCATCAGCGAGGTCAGAAGCCCGAGCCTCGCTTTCTCGTGGATCACGCGGTCGAGTCCTTCATAGGAGAAGGGCGCGGTGGTCAGGTCAGTCTTCGGCATCATGGCCTCCGGAAGCGAAATAGAGCAGCGCTGCGAGCAGCAACTGGCCGATCGCGAATGGCAGTCCCATGGTCCAGGGCGACAGCGCGTGGCTCTGGCTTGCAATCAGCAGCACCGTGAAGCCCGACAGGAAATACCAGGCGCCGCCGAGCGCGATCGTGCGCGGCAGCAGGCGGACCGAGGCGAACACGCCGAGGCTGACCAGCACCTGCCACAGGCCGGGCAACATCCACAACGTCTCGGGCGCGAACTTCCATTGCAGGATCGCGAGCAGCACGCCGGCGATAACAGCGGGAACGAACTGCTCGATCGCCTGCTGGACCATCGCGTCCGCAAGGCCGGAATGATGCCGCCGCGAGCGCGCCTGCATCTCGATCCAGATCAGCACGGCGGAGACCAACGCGGCCGCCGCCCAGCCTGCGAGGAACGCGATCGGATGAGCGGTGGGATCGGCGAGCCAAAGATATTGCGCAAGCGCCGTGATGAGCGCGATGCCGCTGGTGGCGGCGACGGTCGCCGGACCGTAGCCGCGAAACGCCGTTCCGGCCGCAATCTGGCTGCGGATGGCGAGGATATCGGCCAACGCCTTGTCGAGGTCACGCATGATTCGCCCGAACTTTGTATTGCAAAGTATACGGGATCACCAAGTAAACGCAAGCGGCATCGCGCGGCTTGCCGAGCGTGATGTTTAACAGCCGGTTATTGCGCGGATTGCGGCGAAACCGTGCCGCGTCAGACCTTCACTAGGCTGGCGAAGCCGCCATAGATCATCCGCTTGCCGTCGAACGGCACGTCACCCATGCTCATCGATGCAAGGCGCGGATCGGCCATCACTTTGGCGTTGATCCGGTCGCGCTGGGCGCGCGACTTGTAGGTGATCCAGGCAAACACGACGGTTTCGCCGGCCTTCAGTTTCACGCTCTGCGGAAATGAGGTCAGCTTGCCCGGCTTGACGTCGTCGGCGACCCATTCGCGATAATCCAGCGCGCCATATTCACGCCAGACCTTGCCGGCCTTCTTCGAGAGTTGCGCATAGGCTTTGAGTTTCTTCTTCGGCACGGCGACGATGAATCCATCGACGTAAGGCATTGGGCGGTTTCCTGCTGTTTGGGCTCCCTGTCATTGCGAGCGCCTGCGAAGCAATCCATCTCTTCAAACGCCGAGGAATGGAATGCTTCGTCGCTTCCGCGCAAAATTGCTCTGCAATTTTGTCGCGAGCCCCTCGCAATGACGATCAGGAGTGACAGCAGGATGCCTGAACCGGCGCCGGTTGGTACTGGTCGCGCAGGCGGACCCAGTCCATCGGATAGGGCAGCCCCTCCTCGTGACGACCGAGCGGCGTGAGGTCGAGATACTGATAGGCGGCGTTCATCATGTCGAGGCCGCGGGCGAAGCAGGAATAGGTATGGAAGATCTCGCCGGCCTCGTCGCGGTAGAACACGCTGATGCCGGGCAGCTCCGGACCGTAGAGCGGCGTCGTTCCATAATTGTATTTCGCGTCCCCCGCATCGATCTGCCCTTGCGTGAACGATACGCCGTAATCGTAATTGAAGTCGCTCTCTCCCGAGGAGACCCAGTCGAAGGTCCAGCCCATCCGCGCCTTGAATGCGTCGAGCTTTGCGAGCGGCGCCCGCGAGATCGCGATCATCGTGGTGTCGCGCGCGGCCAGATGCGGCACCATGCGCTCGAAACCGTCGGCCCAGAACGAGCAGCTCTTGCAGGCCGCGTCCCAGTCGGGTGCGAACATCACATGCTGCACGACGAGCTGCGGACGGCCTTTGAACAGGTCGCCGAGCGACACGATGCCGTTCGGCCCGTCGAATTGATAGGCCTTGTCGACCTTCACCCAGGGCAGTTCGCGGCGCTGCCGGCTGAGCGCTTCGCGGGCCTGGGTCAGCTCCTTCTCACCGATCATCAGCGCCTTGCGGGCTGCGATCCATTCCTCGCGCGAGACGATCTTGTGCTGTTGCATGAGATGCTCCTTTGCGGGTCAGGCGTCGACGTATTGTTCCAGGCTGCCGAGGAATTCGGTCCAGCCGCGCTGGTGATTGTCGCGGGCGGTCTCATCGACGAACTGTGCGTGATGGAAGGTGAGCAACGTGCCGCCGGCATCGGGCTTGATCGATATCGTCACCTCGGACTCACGCTCCGGCGTCGAGTGCCAGGCCCAGGTGAAGACGAGCAGCTCGTTCGGCACCACCTCGCGATAGGTGCCGCCGACCTCGTGATATTCGCCGTTCGAGCCGGTGAACTTGATCCGGTAGCGTCCGCCGACGCGGACATCGAGCTCGGCCTGCGTCGTGCCGGGCTTGACCTGTCCCGGCCCGAACCACTGCGCTAGATTTTCCGGCTCGGTCCACGCGGCGTAGACTTTTTCCGGCCGCGCGCGGAGGCGCCGCGTGAGGGTGAGGCTTGGGCGCGCGGCGAGGCCGGCGTCGGCGGCGACTGCGGATTGGTTTGCCATGGTTCTTCCTCCACGAAGGCGGCGAGACGATCGAAATTGTGGGACCAGAACTGCGCATAGCGATTGAGCCAGTTCATCGCCTGCTCCATCGGCTGCGCGGTGAGCCGGCAGGCGACCGTGCGTCCGGTCTTCTCCCGCATGATCAGGCCGGCATCCGTGAGCACGTCGAGATGCTTCATGATCGCCGGCAGCGAGACCGGAAACGGGGCCGCCAGCTCGCTCACCGTCAGGCCGTCCTGCTCGCCGAGGCGCGCGAGCAGCGCACGCCGTGTCGGGTCGGACAACGCCGCAAAGGTCCGGTCCAGCGCCTCGTCCTTATACTTAACCATGTGGTTTAGTATAGGCGCAAACGGCGCGACGTCAAGCGCGCGACTTCACGATCGCGTCAGGATGGACCCAGCCGGGGGACGAACGTCAGGAACGGTGGCGACGGACCGCCTTGCGGTGATGCCGCAACGCTAGTCGGGATATACGGTCCGGTGCCGACGCTGATAGCGGCGCGGTGGCGGCGGCGGTTCGCTGAACAGGAAGCGCGGATTCTCGCCGCAATAGAGATAACGGCCGGACACGCTCGCGAGGCATTGCTGGTAGGTCCGGTAAGCGCATTCGCCGGGATAGCCCAGGCTAGGGCCCTGCGCGCACCATGGGTAGTCATAAGGATCGGCGGAAGCTGGCGTGATACTCGCCGCGCCTGCGAGCGTCATCGTTCCCAGAACAAGCATTGCCAATCCCGATGCGCGCATGATCCGGCTCCTCGGACGCCGCAGTTAGCCAGGCGCGGCACCTTTGATAAGGTTCCTGAACGTCATTCTATTCCGCGTCAAGGCCGACGGCTTCGGCCGCGGACCGGCTGTACCACGCGGGCCACATTTGTCCCGCGCGATCCAGCATCGCGCCTCTTGCGAGGCCTACTCGACCTTGAGGCCGGCGAACTCGACCACCTTCTTCCACTTGTCGGTTTCGGCCTTGATGTCGTTGCCGAAGGCTTCCGGCGTCTGGATCAGCGGATCGCCGCCGAGCTCGACTAGACGCTTCTTCATGTCGGGTTCGGCGAGCACGGCGTTGATCTCGGTGTTGAGCTTGGCGATAACTTCCTTCGGCATGTTCTTCGGCGCGCCCATGCCAAACAGCGCGCTCGCCTCGTAGCCCTTCACGGTTTCGGCGACCGACGGGACATCCGGCAGTTGCGAGGATCGCTCCGTTGACGTCACAGCCAGCGCGCGCAACGAGCCGGAGCGGATGTGCTGGATTATCGAGGGCATGTTGTCGAAGATCACCTGCACCTGGCCGCCGAGCATGTCGGTGATCGCGGGCGCCGCGCCGCGATAGGGCACGTGCTGCATCTTGCAGCCGGTCATGGCCATGAACATCTCGCCGGACAGATGCACCGAGGTGCCGTTACCGGACGAGGCCATGTTGACCTTGCCGGGATTGGCCTTCACATATTCGATGAACTCGGCGACGTTCTTGGCCGGCACGTCCTTGTTGACGGTCATCACGTTCGGCACGCGCTGGAACGAGGCGACCGGTGCGATGTCGTTCACGAAGTTGAACTTGAGATTCTTGTAGAGCGAGGCATTGATGTAGTTGGCCGGATTGACCAGCTGCAGCGTGTAGCCGTCGGGCTCGGCATTGACGACCGATTCGGTGGCGATATTGTTCCCGGCGCCCGGCTTGTTCTCGACCACGAATTGCTGGCCGAGCTTTTCCGAGAGCCGCTGCCCGACCAGGCGCGCGATGATGTCGGTGGCGCCGCCCGGCGGATAACCCACGATCCAGCGCACCGGCCGCGCCGGATAGTCGGCAGCGGAAGCGCGGCCGATCGCGAATGTCGAAATCCCCGACCCGATCAGGCCCAGCGCGGTACGGCGTGAAATCATGAAGTTTCTCCCAATCCAGCAGGGTTTGGCGCCCTGCCCGTTTCTGTTGCGTTGCGTGCGGCGCGGTTTTAACAAACAATGCCTGAAGCGACCAGTGCGACACGTGCGCCGCCGACCGCGACGAAAGACTAAGCTTCGGCTCTGATCGCACCAGAACCGGCGACCACATCGCTCGAAAGCACTCTGGACCGAAGAGGATCGATCATGTCCGTCAAGGTGAATGGCCTCGACCATCTCGTGATCAACGTCACCGATGTCGTGCGCTCGGTTGCCTGGTACAGCAGGATCCTCGGCATGGAGGTGAAGGTGTTCGACCCCGGCAAGGGCAAGACACCGCGCACCTCGCTGGTGTTCGGCAACCAGAAGATCAATGTGCGGCCGCGCGATGCCGACAAGGTGGACTGGTTCACCGCCGAGCACGAGGCGGCCGGCAGCGACGATCTCTGCTTCCTCACGTCGAGCACACCCGAGGAAGTGGTCGCGCATCTGAAGGCCAATGGCGTCAGGATCGAGGAAGGCCCCGTCGCCAAGCAAGGCGCGCGCGGCACGCTGCGCTCGGTCTATTGCAGGGACCCGGATGGCAGCTTGATCGAGATCTCGTCGTACGAAAAGAACGCGACCTAGCTTTCGTTCGTCCTTGCGAGCCGGCGCGGCGTGCGAATGCGCGCCCGATGACGGATGCCGCGAATAAATCGATCTCTTCCGCGCGGCGGAACAAATTGCTTCAGCGCAAAACCGCTTTGCAAATCACGATTTGCTCTCGGCGCACGCCGATGGCAGAACTGCTCCCAACCAAGACCAATGGCGGCCGGCAAGGCCGCGCGGGAGGACATATGAGCAATTCAAAAGCAGTGCCGGGCATCGTGGGACCGTTTGCGGGGCTCGACGTGCCCTGGCTCTTGAGGATGCGCGCCGAGGTGCGCAGCTCCCATCCGTTCCTGATCTGGGCGCCGTTCGAGGAGCCGGCGCGGCACTGGAGTTATGGCGAATTTCACGAGCGAGTCGGTGCGCTCGCTGCGGGCCTTGCGAAGCGCGGCATCCGGCAGGGCGAATATGTGCTCATTCATCTCGACAATTGCATCGAGGCGATGCTGGCCTGGTTTGCCTGTGCCGAGCTCGGCGCCATCGCGGTCACCACCAACACCCGCTCGGCGCCGGCGGAGATCGAGTATTTCGCCGATCATTGCGGCGCAGTCGCCGCGATCACGCAGCCGGCCTATGCGGAACTGATCGCCGCCAACTGCAAGAGCCTGCGCTGGATCGCGGTGACCTCGCACGACGCCGGGCAAGCGCCGGCACAGCTGCCCGCGCGCGGCGACAGCTTTGACGCGCTGTTTGCCGACAGTGCCGACCGGCCACGTCGCCCGGCCGATCCGCTGGCGCCTTGCAGCGTGCAGTACACCTCCGGCACCACGTCGCGGCCGAAAGCGGTGCTGTGGACCCATGCCAATGCGCTGTGGGGCGCCAAGATCAACGCCGCGAATGAGGATCTGCATGCGAGCGACGTGCATCAGACCTATCTGCCGCTGTTCCACACCAATGCCCTGGCCTACTCCATGCTGGCGACGCTGTGGGTCGGCGGCTCCTGCGTGATCCAACCGCGCTTCTCCGCCAGCCGGTTCTGGAGCGTCGCGCGCGAGCACGGCGCGACCTGGACCTCGACCATCCCGTTTTGCATGAAGGCGCTGCTGGAGCACGAGGTGCCGAAGAATCACAAGTTCCGGCTCTGGGGCACCGCCGTCAACGAGCCGCCGGCCTTCGCCGCGTTCGGGGTCAAGGTCATCGGCTGGTGGGGAATGACCGAGACCATCACCCACGGCATCGTCGGCGAGGTCGATCAGCCCAACATCCCGATGTCGATCGGCCGCGCCGCGCCCGAATACCAGATCCGCATCACCGATGACGACGGCCGGCCGACGGAAGTCGGCGGTACCGGCAATCTCGCGATCAAGGGCATTCCCGGCCTGTCGCTGTTCGCCGAATATCTGCACAACGAGAAGGCGACGCGCGAGAGTTTTGACGAGCACGGCTTCTTTCTCACTGGTGACCGCGTCGAGCGGCTTGCGAACGGCTACATCAAGTTCGGCGATCGCGCCAAGGACATGCTGAAGGTCGGCGGCGAGAACGTCGCGGCCTCCGAGATCGAGCAGGTGATCGCGCTGGTCCCCGGCGTGCGCGAGGCGGCGGTGGTGGCGAAGACGCATCCGATGCTGGACGAGGTGCCGGTCGTCTTCATCATCCCGCAGGGCGGCGTCGCGGCCCTGCCTGCCGATTTGCACGACAACGTCATGACCGCCTGCCGCTCCGGACTTGCCGACTTCAAGGTGCCGCGCGAGATCAGGCTCGTCGACGACATGCCGCGCTCGACGCTGGAGAAGGTGGCGAAGGCGGAGCTCAGGAAGATGGTGGAGTGACGCGGCCCTGGCCGCGTCAATTCACCTCGAACCGGATCGGCAGCTTCTTCGGGCCGTTGACAAAATAGGCCTGCGTCATCTTCACCTCGCCGTCGAGCGACAGCGACTTCAGGCGCGGCAGCAGCTCCTCGAACAGGATGCGCATCTCGAGCTTGGCGAGGTACTGACCGAGACAGAGATGCGCGCCATAGCCGAACGCGACATGGCGATTGGGCTTGCGGTCGCTGCGGAAGCGATCGGGGTCCTCGAACACCTCCTCGTCGCGATTGCCCGAGGCGTAGCACAGCATCAGCCAGTCGCCCTTGGCGATCTTGCGGCCGCCGAGCTCGGTATCCGCGGTGGCCGAGCGCATGAAATGCTTGACCGGCGTCATCCAGCGGATCGACTCATCGACCAGGCCCGAGATCAGCTCCGGGTTGGCCTTCACCTTGGCGAATTCCGCGGGGTCCCTGGCCAGCGCCCAGATCGCGCCCGCGGTCGAGGATGAGGTGGTGTCATGACCCGCGGTCGCGACGATCATGTAATAGCTGGTCTGATCGTGCTCCGGCATATACTCGCCGCCGATCTTCGCGTTGGCGATGACGGTGGCGAGATCGTCGCGCGGGTTCTGGCGGCGATCCTCGGTGATCTTGCGGAAGTAGGCGGAGAAGTCGGCGATGATCGCCTGCAACATCGCGGAGACCTGCTCCGCGCTCAGCGCGTCGCGGACGCGCGCGGTGTCGGGATCCTGCGGGCCAAACAGCTCCTGCGTCAGCTTGAGCATGCGCGGCTCGTCCGCCTCGGGCACGCCGAGGATCTCCATGATGACGTGGAGCGGATAGCCGAGCGCCACGTCCTCGACGAAGTCGCAGGCGCCGCCCCTCGCGAGCATGCGCTGCACCGTGGCGCGCGCGATCTCGCGAACGCGGGCCTCGAACTTGCCGAGATTGGCCGGCATGAACCAGCCTTGCGTCAGTGCGCGATATTTCGGGTGATCGGGCGCGTCCATCTGCACCAGCGAGCGCACCAAATTGGGCCCGCCGGTGATCTTGCGAACGCGCTCCTCGAGCGCCTGCGTCGTTAGGGTGGTCGGCCGATCGGCGTTGTGGAACAGCTCGTTCTGCCGGCTGATGGCCTGGATATGCGCGTGCTTCGTCACCACCCAGAACGGATCGAACTTCTCGGGCCGCGCGATGCCGAGCGGATTGTTGGCGCGTAGCCAGCGATAGCTGTCGTGGATGCGGTCGTCCGCATAGGCGACGGGATCGACGAGGGTTGCCGCGATGTCGGCGGGGATGTCGAAATCCCCGGTCGTTGCCGTATCCATGATCGTCCTCACTCGCCCCAGCATCGGTCTTGCCGATGATCAACGGAATCTAGGCGGAGGTAAGGAGGACGACTTGCGTTGATTGGCTAGGATCCCCGCCAAAGGCGTCATTGCGAGGAGCGGAGCGACGAAGCAATCCATCGGCCCGCACAGACGGAGCGATGGATTGCTTCGCTCCGCTCGCAATGACGGCGAAAACCATTGGAGATCAATAATGCCCGAACGCCACCGGGCGGAACGCCTGCAGCAATTGCTGGTCGAGCTTGCCGCCCATCTCCTCCATCATGGAGAATGCCTTGGCGTGGGTGAACTGCAGCCGGTAGGCGCGCTTCTCCACCAGGGCGGCGTAGATGTCGACGATCGTCGTCAGCCGCACGATGTCGCTGATCTGGTTCGACGACAGGCCGTTCGGATAGCCGGAGCCGTCGAGGAATTCGTGATGATGCAGCACCACGTCCAGCATCTCCGGCGGGAAGCCGCCTTGCGCGGCGAGCGCTTCATAGCCGCGACGCGGATGCTGGCGCACCTCTTCCATCTCCTCGTCGGTGAGCTTGCCGGGCTTCTCGAGCAGCGTGGCAGGAACGAAGGCCTTGCCGACGTCGTGCAGCAGCGCGGCGCGGGTCAGGCGGCGCTGGTCGTCCTCGCGCATGCCGAGATGCTGGGCGAAGGCGACGGCGAAGCCGGTGACGAACAGGCAATGGCGATAGCTGCCGACATGGTGGCAGCCGACCGTGGTCAGCCATTCGCGCAGCGAGGAATGCTTGATCGCCTTCAGAATCTTGCTCTCGGCGGCGACGATGTCCTCGAACTTGAGCGGCTCGCCGGCACGCATCCTCTCGAACATCTTGGCCAGCACCGCGTGCGCCGCCTCGACGCCGCGGTTGAGCGTCTTGCCGCGATCGGTCGCGTCATAGGCGGCAGTGTCCGGGAAGGCGGCGCGGATGCGCTGAAGGATGGCCTCGGGCTGAAGCGGCCGCGAGATGGTGTCGGTGGCCCCCAACGCCCAGGCCTGCATGGTGCCGTGATGCAGGGCGTCCGCCAGCACGAACAGCCGCGGCATCTCGCGATAGGCATCGGCCTGCAGCTTGGCGCGGACGAGTTGCACGGCCTCGGGCGAGCGCAGGTTGATGTCGACCACGAGGCCGGAGAGATCGCGGCCCGGCTGCTCGGGAATATCTGAGGTCGGAACGGTATCGACCTCGCCCACCGAGCGCAGGATGCTGGCGAGCTCGTTGCTCTGATCGCTTCGATCTGACGCCAGCAGCAGGCGGCGCTTCGAAGTCTGGTTGTTGGCTAAGGCAGTCATGGCATCCCCGTCGCAGTAACGACCGACGCCGGGACGCTACCTGACGATGCGTTCCCTCCGGCTTAATGGGGATGCTGAACGGCGCTTAAGCGCAATGGATACAATTTGAGCGATCGCCGAATCCGCCAGCAAAATCAGGCCGACTGAAAATCAATGCAGATGCGCAGATCGGCGGCGAATCATGAATTTTTGCGGCGTCAGATTTGATGCCGTAACCGCCCGGCCGACGCGCGGAGCAAAGAAAAACGCCGGAGAGCTCGTGCTCTCCGGCGTTCTTGTTCGTTCAGATCGTTACGCCTTCATCGCCGCCTTGACGGCTTCTGCGGTGATCGGCAGGCCGCGGACGCGGGCACCGACCGCGTTGAAGACGGCGTTGCCGATCGCCGGCGCCACCACCGTCACCGCGGGCTCGCCGACGCCGGTCGCCTTCTCGCCATTGGCGATGACGTTGACCGCGACTTCCGGCAGCTGGCTCATCCGAAGCGGCGTATAGCTGTCGAAGTTGGTCTGCTCGATGCCGCCGTCCTTCAACGTCGCCTTCTCGAACAGCGCCAGTGACATGCCCCACAGCGCCGCGCCCTCGACCTGGGCCCGGATGCCGTCGGGATTCACCTGCGTACCAACGTCGGTCGCAACCGTCAGCTTCTTCACCGTCACCTCGCCCGACGGGGCGACCGCGACATGGGCGACGCAGGCGGTCCAGCTCGCCGTGGCGCGCTCCTGCGACGACACGCACGCAACGCCCATGCCTTCGCCCTTGGGCAGCTGCTTGGTGCCGTAGCCGGCAAGGCCCATCGCAGCGAGCAAGGTGTTGCGGAGACGCTGCGCGCCGCCGTCGTTCTTGCCCTTGCCGTCGAGCAACGAGATGCGCAGCTGCGCCGGGTCCTTGCCGGTCGCATGCGCGATCTCGTCGATCATGCTTTCGACCGCCCAGAACGTCCAGCCCGGCGCCACCGAGCGGAGCTGACCCGACGGGGTGGCGTTGTGCGCCATCTCGTTCTTGATCGCCCGCACATAGTGGTTGGGCACGGTGTAGAAGAAGTCCGCTCCGTTCACGGTGAAGGAGTCGAGCGGACCCTTCTTGTCGACCGACGGTGTGAGGAAATCGGGGATTCCCCAACGCGCGGTCGGCCAGGCCGAAACCACGTCGTGGCTCATCGCGACGATCTTGCCGTCACCGTCCATGCCGGCCTTCACCTTCTGGTAGGTCAGCGGACGCGAGAAATCCATCGTCATGTCGTTTTCGCGCGTGTAGATGACCTTGACCGGCTTGCCGACGGCCTTCGCCGCCTGCACCGCGGGCACCATCATGTCGGCGTCGAGACGCCGGCCGAAACCGCCGCCCAGCCACATCTGGTGCATCACCACGAACTTCGGATCGATCCCGGCGGCGCCGGCCGCAATCGCGCCGGAGCGCGTCGCGAACTGGTTGCCGGAATAGATGTGCAGGATGTCGCCCTTGAACTCCGCGGTGGCGTTCATCGGCTCCATCGGCGCGTGGATGTTGATGTTGGTGGTGTATTCCGCCTCCAGCACCTTGGCCGCCGAGCCGAAGGCCGCCTTGGGATCACCGTCCTTGACGAAGAACTGGCCGGAATCGTCCAGTCCCTGAAGCCGCTTGGCTTCCGTGAGCAGCGATTCGCTCGACAGCTTTGCGTTCGGACCGCCGTCATAGCTGATCTTCAGCGCCGCGGCGGCCTTCTTCGCCTGCGCATAGGTGTTGGCGACCGCGACGACCCAGCCGGTCGTGGTTGTGGTCTTGTCGTCGAGGGTGACGGCCTTGATGAAGCCGGGCAGCTTCTTGGCCGCGCTATCGTCGACCGACTTCACGGTGGCGCCGTAACGCACCGGCGGGGTGACCAGCGCGCCGTGGACCATGCCCGGCACCATCACGTCGATGCCGTACTTGGCCGTGCCGTTGGTCTTCGACGGGATGTCGAGTTGCGGCACCGAGACGCCGATCATGGTGTACTGGTCGGGCGTCTTCAGCTTGATCGCCTTCAGATCATCCGCCGTGAAGGTCTTGGTCGCCTTGCCGCTCTTCACCACCTCGGCGAACGACATCGACTTCTTCGACTTTGCGTGGCTGATCTTGGAATCGCGTACCACCAGCTCGCCGGCCGGCACGCCCATGGAGGCCGCCGCCGCCTCGGTCAATGCGATACGGCCGGCTGCGCCGGCGCGGCTCATCGCATCGAAGTTCATCATCGTCGACCAGCTGCCGCCGGTGATCTGCGCGCCCAGCACGGGATCGTTGAACTTCGGATCGTTGGAGGCGAGCTGAACCCGCATGTCCTTCCAGTTCGCGCCGAGCTCTTCGGCCACGATCTGCGCCATGGTCGAGGCGACGTGCTGGCCCATGTCGGCCTTGCCGCAGGTCACGGTGACGAGACCGTCGGGCGCGATCGAATACCAGACGCTCGGCTCGAAGTTGGCGGGCGCGGGTGCCGCGAGCGCCTGGTCGATGCCTGACCCGGCATAGCCGAGTACGAGGCCGGTAGCAGCGGTGCCGACCAGGAAGGAACGGCGGCTGAGATCGGTCGTCTCTGGAGCGAGGTTTTTCACGTGCTTGTTCATGTGGCCCTCCGCTCGGATCCGGTGGCCGATGCGGTGCGCATGTCGGACGCAGCGCGCATGATCGCCTTCTGGATTCGTGAATAGGTCATGCAACGGCAGAGATTGCCGTCCATATGCGCGACCACTTCTTCCTTGGTCGGGTTGGTGTTCTTCGACAGCAGCGCCGCCGCCTGCATGATCTGGCCGGTCTGGCAGTAGCCGCATTGCGGGACTTGCTCAGCGACCCAGGCCTTCTGCAAGGGATGATCGCCCTTGGCGGAGAGGCCTTCGATGGTGGTGATCTTCTTGCCGACGGCGTCGGCGACCGAGGTCTGGCAGGACCGCACCGCTTCGCCGTTGACGTGAACCGTGCAGGCGCCGCACAGACCGGCGCCGCAACCGAATTTGGTGCCCGTCATCTGCAATTGCTCGCGGATGACCCAAAGCAGCGGCGTGTCATTGGCCGCCTCGACGGACATATTCCGTCCGTTGATATTGAGATTTGGCATCTCTCTCCCCTTCCGGTGTAGGAAGCCGCTTACGGCGGCAACTCACTGTTGGGTCTTGGCCGGCGCCCACCGGGTCAGCGACAGTTGCCGAAACAATGATCCGGTTCCCGGCTGGAGGCAATCCAATTTGGAATTGCTCGAAAAGAATAAATTTCCGAAGATGCCTGTTGTGCGATGCGGCAACGGCATGACGCTTTTTGGAATGCCAGCGTTCGTGTCTAATCGACAGGCGCTTGCTCAAAGCGTCGGCAGCAAGCACCGGCAACGCCGTCCGATAACAGCGGCGAGAGAAACACAAGGAGCCCGTCAATGGCCAAGCTCAACCGCAACGGCGTCGGGATCTACTACGAGGTTCATGGCGGAGGTCCGCCGTTGCTGCTCACCCACGGCTATTCCTCGACCTCGGCGATGTGGCACGGGCAGGTCGAAGCGTTCGCGAGGGATCACAAGCTGGTCTTGTGGGACATGCGCGGCCACGGCGAGTCCGACTATCCCGATGATCCCGATGCCTATAGCGAAGCGCTGACGGTCGGCGACATCGCCGCTCTCCTCGACGCCGCCGGCGCCGACAAGGCAATCATCGGCGGTCTCTCGCTCGGGGGCTATATGTCGCTCGCATTCTATCGCGCGCATCCGGAGCGCACCCGCGCGCTGCTGATCATCGACACTGGCCCTGGCTTCAAGAAGAACGACGCGCGCGAAGCCTGGAACAAGCGCGCCCGTGAGACCGGCGACCGCTTCGACCGCGAAGGGCTCGAGGTGCTGAGATCGTTGAGCGCCGAGCGCGCATCGGTCACCCATCGCAACGCCAGCGGGCTGGCGCTTGCCGCGCGCGGCATGCTGACCCAGCGCGATGCGCGCGTGATCGAGCTGCTGCCCGACATCAAGGTGCCCACGCTGATCGTGGTCGGCGCCGACGACACGCCGTTCCTCGCCGCGTCCGACTACATGGCGGCAAAGATCCCCGGCGCGCAGAAGGCGGTGATTCCGAACGCCGGCCATGCCGTCAACATTGACCAGCCGCAGGCCTTCATCGCCGCGGTGCTGCCGTTCCTGGATGGCCTTGAAGCCGACGCGCCGGGAAAGCCCGCGTCATGAAGACAGTCGCCGTTGCCTTGCTGCTGACTGCGGCCACGACAGCGGCGAGCGCGCAGAAGCTGCCGTTCGTGACAGCCCCATCCACTTTCACCGCGACGCTGTCGAACACCACGCCGCTGGCGCTTGGCATGGGCGTTGCGGACGCGCAGCGCGCGCTCGGCACGCCGCTCACCTATGTCAGCGGACAGCCCGGCAACGAGATCTTCCTGACCTTCCGCGACCTCGGCGGCGGCGGGCTGTTTCCGCACCACGACCGCCTCTTCCTCCAATTCCGCAAACACCGGCTGACCGGCTGGAAGGCCGACTGGGGCGAGAACTGGATGTGGCGCTAGATCATGCTCGATGCATGATCGGCTTTCGCAGCGATCGCCAAGAAGCTTCATGCAACCCCCAAACTGACAAGGATGGACCATGGGACAAGACATCAAACTGAAAGCTTCGGACGGTTTCGAACTCGGCGCCTATCGCGCTGACCCCTCCGGCACGCCGAAGGGCGCGGTGGTGGTGATCCAGGAGATCTTCGGGGTCAATCACCACATCCGCTCGGTCTGCGACCGCCTCGCCAAAGAAGGCTATGTCGCGATCGCGCCGTCGATCTTCGACCGGACGTCGCCGAACTTCCAGTCGGGCTATTCGCCCGACGAGATCGCGGAGGCGCGCAAGTTCGTCGCCAATCCGGATTGGGCCGCGATGCTGCGCGACACGCAAGCCGCGATCGATGCCGTGAAGAGCGTCGGCCCCATCGGCATCATCGGCTTCTGTCTCGGCGGCAGCGTCGCTTATGCGGCCGCCACCAGGCTGGCCGGGCTGTCAGCCGCGGTCGGCTATTACGGCGGCGCCGTCGTGCGCTTTGCCGACGAGACGCCGAAGGTGCCGACGCAATTGCATTTCGGCGAGAAGGATGCCGGGATCCCGCTGACCGACGTCGAGACCATCAAGTCGAAACGGCCAGACGTCGAGGTCTTCATCTATCCGGGCGCTCAGCACGGCTTCCACTGCGACGAGCGGGCGAGCTACGACAAGGCCAGCGCCGACATCGCCTGGCCGCGCAGCATGGCGTTCTTCGCGAAGCATCTGCGCTGATAGGGCGAACCTGGAATGACGAAGGACGCTGTCCTTCGTTAGAACCAGCGCTCGCCGACGAACACGGTATCGCCGGGGCTGAGGGGGGTGCCGAGCGGCACCACGAAGCGCCCGGAGCCGGACGCATCGGTGTGGGTCAGCGTCACGCTGTCGCGGCGGGCACGCGGCGAGAAACCGCCGGCGATGGCGACGGCGCTCTCGACTGTCATGTTCGGCACGTAAGGATATTGGCCGGGCGCGAGGACCTCGCCGAGAATGAAGAACGGACGATAGGCCTCGATCTCGACCGCCACGGACGGCTCGCGGATGTAGCCGTTGCGCAGGCGCGCGGCGATCTCGCCGGCCAGACCTGCCGTGGTGCGGCCCCGCGCCGGCACGGCGCCGATCAGCGGCATGGTGATGGAGCCGCCGGCGTCGATCGCATAGCTGTTGGTGAGGCCTTCCTGGCCGTAGACCACGACGCGAAGCTTGTCGCCGGGGCCAAGGTGATATCCGTTGTCGTAACCGGCGGGGGGTCCACCCGGGGAGGCGGCGGCATAGACGACCGGGGCGGCGGCCGGTGCGGCATAGCCATAACCAGGGGATGCGCTGGCGAAGGCGGAACGCAATGCGCTGATCGCACCGCCGCCGCCGGCATCGGCAACTGGAGCGGGTGCGTAGGCCGGGCCGTAGGTGACGGCATCGACACCTTGCGGGCCGACGGCGACGGGACCGGACGTGCTCATGCAGCCAGACAGCGCGAGCGCAGCCACAACGGCAGTGATCGGCAATCGTAACGCGCGTGCAACCGGCACCGGACCTATCCCTCAACGGCGAGACAGGCCCAGTCTTGCACCACTTATGGTTAACAAAGGGTTTTCGAGGATCGAGCGGGAGGCCGGAAAAGCCGGCCTCCCATTGGCTTGGAACCGTGCCCGTGAAGAGCGCAAACCGGCTTTCCGGAGCGGGCTCTTTCTCAACAAGACGGTCAGGCGGTGACGCCGACGCCGATCGGGCAGGACACGCCGGTGCCGCCGAGCCCGCAATAGCCCGCCGGATTCTTGGCGAGGTATTGCTGGTGGTAGTCTTCGGCGAAGTAGAATTCACCGGCCGGCGCGATCTCGGTGGTGATGGCGCCGAGGCCCTTGGCGGCAAGCGCCTTCTGATACATCGCCTGCGACTCATCGGCGGCTTTGCGCTGCGCGTCGCTGAACGTGTAGATCGCGGAGCGATATTGCGTGCCGATGTCGTTGCCCTGGCGCATGCCCTGCGTCGGGTTGTGGTTCTCCCAGAACGTCTTCAGCAGCTTCTCGTAGGAGATCTTCTTCGGGTCGAACACAACCAGCACCACTTCGGTGTGGCCGGTGCGCCCCGAGCATACTTCCTCATAGGTCGGGTTCGGCGTGTGGCCGCCGGCATAGCCGACCGCGGTGGTGTAGATCCCCTCGCCGAGTTCCCAGAATTTGCGCTCCGCGCCCCAGAAGCAGCCGAGCCCGAACACCGCCTGCTCGAGGCCTTGCGGATAAGGCGGCTGCAACTTGCTGCCATTGACGAAATGGGTGATCGCGGTCGGGATCGGCGTCGCGCGGCCCGGCAACGCCTCGGCGGCGCTTGGCAACGCGGTGGTCTTGCGCATGAACAACATGGACACCTCCAGGCGGGACATCGGCCGACGCGGCAACGGCCTGCGGGCCGGCTGTCACCTATATATGTCCTTACGCGGATGATGGCAGCCCCGTTACGGGGCGCTGCAGCCAGGGAGGGCTGCCGACAAGTCAGTCGCGCGCGTAGCCGATCAGGGGCTTGCGCGGCCGGAACAGGATCATCAGCAGGATGCCGGCAATGCCGAGCACTGCGAACACCGGCTGCTCCAGAAGCAGGCGGATCACGTCATTCCAGAGCCAGGGCGCGAAGCGATCCACCCAGGCATGGAATGCCTGCTGGCTCGACTGGTGGATGTCGTTCCAGAACTGGCCGAACCGGGTGAACCTGAGGGTCTGGTCGGCCACCCAGCGGGCGCCGTCATAGACCATGAAGATGAACCCGCCGGCGAGCAGCAACAGCCCAATCAGTCGGAAAAAGCCGCGGATCATGCCTCACCCTAACTCCCAGTCGCGCCCCACGCGTCGTCAGGCCTTACCGGGCGCCCCCCGGAAATTCAACCTCTTCAGCGGCTTATCCGGCCCCCGCGGGGGCGATTTCGGGCCCTTTTTGGGTCCCGAAAGCGTTGACGCTTAAGCCCGCGCCATCTATAAGACCGGCCGATGGCGGTGGGCGCAATCCTGCCGCCGCTGTTCTTTGGACAGTGCCGCATGCGGGGGCAGCATTTTGCGCTCTTCGCATGGCCGCCTCAAGGACACCCAAGAGAACCACCTTGGACAAATACATCAGAGTTGGGATTTGAACCGGCCGGTGCGCGCAAGCCCGACCACCGAGCGATCACCGCCGAAGGACAGTTAGAGAACCATGGCCAATACCACTTCCGCCAAGAAAGCGACGCGCAAGATCGCCCGCCGCACTGCCGTCAACAAATCGCGCCGCACCCAGATGCGCGGCGCCGTGCGCACCGTCGAGGAAGCCATCAAGACCGGCGACCGCGAGGCGGCGCTGAAGGCGATGAGCCGCGCCGAGCCCGAGCTGATGAAGGCAGCGCAGCGCAACATTATTCACAAGAACAACGCGAGCCGTAAGGTGTCGCGCCTGTCGCAGCGGATCGCCAAGCTCGCCAAGTAGCGCTCGCGAAGCAAGAACTCGCCGAGCGAGCTGACTGAAAAACACATTTGTCACGAAGCCCGGCTCGCGCCGGGCTTTTTGTTTTTGTCTCGCATTTTGTCGTGGAAGTTTCATAGCGCGAGAAGAGTCGGCGTTGCCGCGCAACGAACTGCATGTCATGTTTCGTCGCGTCCGTAGTTCTACCGGCTCAACATGCTTAACGCGGAGCACTCGCGCACAGATTGTTCTTCGCTAAGCTAGATAGATGGAATAGCGCGCCGGCTTCTCGCGTCGAAATTTGCGAAGCGGGGTTACCCTGCAAAAGCAATCGAGAAAAATGACGTCTCGCGAGTTACTTATGCACATAGCGCCGAACAGCGATTGGAAAAATGACCGGCGCGAGACCAAATGTAAATTTTCTATGAAAAATTTTTGGTATTGCACCGTCGTTTGTGACACGCGTGAATCTGTGCGGTGATTCAAAAACTTGCTTTCGCAACTCAGCGTCGGCGGCGCCGCAACAGTCGCGAAGAGTCTCGATCCCCGTCGAATCCACGGATTGTCAGAAAATCAGCTTGGTGTATTTATTTCTTGTTCGCGACGCCCACGGCTCTCCAGATCAGCGCGGTTTGAGACCCAGGGGCGGACGCACAAATCGGCGGCGGTGTGTGCGTTAGCGACGCTTTCCAAGCGAAGCTGGATTGACGGCTCATAGCGATATGAGGACGGTCGACCTGTGTCAAAATTTCTCCGGCGATGTCCCCGGCAATTTGGGGGATCGAACAAGAGAGACCAGGACGTCAGTCGGAATCTGGCAGCGGGAACGCGGAGCGAGTGAACGGGTTGACGACGACACGGCGGCGGCGAAGCGCCGGGCATTTCGGTGTTCGGTAGCGGCAGTTCGAACTTGAAGACACGAGCAAGCTGACAACTTGCCGCGATACGTCGCGGCGGGAGGGGGAGGTCTTATGCCTTACGGTATCATCACTGCAGTCGAACCAACAACAGCCGAAGCGCAAATTTCCAGTGGTGCCGTAATCAACCCCTCGGACGTCAGCTCCCACCCGAAGCGTCCGTCGAGTACGCGCTGACCTCGCGGGGCGCATCTTCTCCAAACAGCTGATCTGTCGGGTGGCGCATGGCCGCCGCACGGGAGAGCTTTGTCCGGAGCAGACCGCGCCCGCTAGAGGTCGCGCCGCGGCAGGAAACCTGCACGGCGCTTTCGCAACGATTATCTCTCAGACTTGGAAGTACGAAGGCA